>NZ_CP031167.1:330000-2730000 GCF_004346925.1 Stenotrophomonas sp. ASS1
AGGTAGGGGATGAGGTGTGATTAGGAGTGAAAAGCTAATCGAACCCGGAGATAGCTGGTTCTCCTCGAAAGCTATTTAGGTAGCGCCTCATATGTATCCTCTCGGGGGTAGAGCACTGTTATGGCTAGGGGGTCATCGCGACTTACCAAACCATTGCAAACTCCGAATACCGAGACGGACTGTATGGGAGACACACGGCGGGTGCTAACGTCCGTCGTGAAAAGGGAAACAACCCAGACCCACAGCTAAGGTCCCAAATTTTGTGCTAAGTGGAAAACCATGTGGAAAGGCACAGACAGCCAGGAGGTTGGCTTAGAAGCAGCCACCCTTTAAAGAAAGCGTAATAGCTCACTGGTCGAGTCGGTCTGCGGGGAAGATTTAACGGGGCTAAGCACAGAACCGAAGCTTGGGGTGCATAACTTTGTTATGCGCGGTAGAGGAGCGTTCCGTAAGCCGTTGAAGGTGGATTGAGAAGTCTGCTGGAGGTATCGGAAGTGCGAATGCTGACATGAGTAACGATAATGCGGGTGAAAAACCCGCACGCCGAAAGCCCAAGGTTTCCTTGCGCAACGTTAATCGGCGCAGGGTGAGTCGGCCCCTAAGGCGAGGACGAAAGTCGTAGTCGATGGGAAGCAGGTTAATATTCCTGCACCTCGCGTAAGTGCGATGGAGGGACGGAGAAGGTTAGGTGTACCAGGCGTTGGTTGTCCTGGGGAAAGGCGGTAGGTTTGGATCTTTGGCAAATCCGGGATCCTCTAAGACCGAGCACCGAGACGAGCCTTTAAGGCGAAGTCACTGATACCACGCTTCCAGGAAAAGCTCCTAAGCTTCAGCTTACGCAGACCGTACCGTAAACCGACACAGGTGGGTAGGATGAGAATTCTCAGGCGCTTGAGAGAACTCGGGTGAAGGAACTAGGCAACATGGCACCGTAACTTCGGGAGAAGGTGCACCCTTTTTGGTGGCTCGTGCGAGCTATAGCTGAAGAGGGTCGCAGTAACCAGGCCGCTGCGACTGTTTATCAAAAACACAGCACTCTGCAAACACGAAAGTGGACGTATAGGGTGTGACGCCTGCCCGGTGCTGGAAGGTTAATTGATGGGGTCAGCCGCAAGGCGAAGCTCTTGATCGAAGCCCCAGTAAACGGCGGCCGTAACTATAACGGTCCTAAGGTAGCGAAATTCCTTGTCGGGTAAGTTCCGACCTGCACGAATGGCGTAACGACAGCGGCGCTGTCTCCACCCGAGACTCAGTGAAATTGAAATCGCTGTGAAGATGCAGCGTTCCCGTGGCAAGACGGAAAGACCCCGTGAACCTTTACTATAGCTTTACACTGAACGTTGAGTTCGTCTGTGTAGGATAGGTGGGAGGCTATGAAACTGTGGCGCTAGCTGCAGTGGAGCCATCCTTGAAATACCACCCTGTCGTGCTTGACGTTCTAACCTGGGCCCATTATCTGGGTCGGGGACCGTGTATGGTGGGTAGTTTGACTGGGGCGGTCTCCTCCTAAAGAGTAACGGAGGAGCTCGAAGGTACGCTCAGCGCGGTCGGACATCGCGCACTGTGTGCAAAGGCATAAGCGTGCTTGACTGCAAGATCGACGGATCAAGCAGGTAGGAAACTAGGACTTAGTGATCCGGTGGTTCTGTATGGAAGGGCCATCGCTCAACGGATAAAAGGTACTCCGGGGATAACAGGCTGATACCGCCCAAGAGTTCATATCGACGGCGGTGTTTGGCACCTCGATGTCGGCTCATCACATCCTGGGGCTGTAGTCGGTCCCAAGGGTATGGCTGTTCGCCATTTAAAGTGGTACGCGAGCTGGGTTCAGAACGTCGTGAGACAGTTCGGTCCCTATCTGCCATGGGCGTTGGAGATTTGAGAGGGGCTGCTCCTAGTACGAGAGGACCGGAGTGGACGAACCTCTGGTGTTCCGGTTGTCACGCCAGTGGCATTGCCGGGTAGCTATGTTCGGAAGCGATAACCGCTGAAAGCATCTAAGCGGGAAGCGCGCCTCAAGATGAGATCTCCCGGGGCACAAGCCCCCTGAAGGAACCATGTAGACTACGTGGTTGATAGGTCAGGTGTGTAAGTACAGCAATGTATTGAGCTAACTGATACTAATGATCCGAGAGGCTTGACCATATAACCTCAAGTTGCCTTGGCTTTACGACAACGTCGTAAGAGCATCCAAGTGCACGCTACGTCACAAGAACTACGAGAGGCAGGCGCCTTATCCAGCTGTATCGGATGGCGACGCTCCAACCGCCTCCCTGGTGAAATTAGCGCTGTGGAACCACCCGATCCCATCCCGAACTCGGAAGTGAAACGCAGCTGCGCCGATGGTAGTGTGGCTCAAGCCATGCGAGAGTAGGTCATCGCCAGGGTTTATACCCAAAACCCCGCTGCTTACGCAGCGGGGTTTTTCTTATTAAGTGAAGGCACTGCATTTTCCGGGTGCCTTCCGCCCCAAGGGCAAGATCGCGAAGCTGGCGCTGCAAGCGCTGCTGCAACCGTCTCCCTGGTGAAATTAGCGCTGTGGAACCACCCGATCCCATCCCGAACTCGGAAGTGAAACGCAGCTGCGCCGATGGTAGTGTGGCTCAAGCCATGCGAGAGTAGGTCATCGCCAGGGTTTACACCCAAAACCCCGCTGCTCGCGCAGCGGGGTTTTTCTTTGTGCGCGCGAAATGCGGGTAGTGCCGGCCGATGGCCGGCAACCCGACGGCGTTACATCGCCCCATAGATCCACGCCATGCGTGGAGGCCCTCTGCGAGGAACCATGGCGCCAACCAAGGTTGGCAGCTACCAACAGCAGGCCCACACAGCGATCATTTGCCGGCCAGCGGCAGGCACTACAAGTAGATCCACGCCATGCGTGGATGCTCTCTGCATGGAACCACGGCGCCAACCAAGGTTGGCATCTAAAACTGCAGGGCGCGATCACACACAAAAAAGCGGCGCCCTTGCGGGCGCCGCCTTGGCTTGCTTCAGTACTCAGTCGAGCAAGCTCGACGCTACTTCGCCGCAGCCGGGGCCTTGTCCTTCATCATCGCGTCGCGGGCTGCCTTGAACGGGTTGCCTTCGTACCAGTTCGGCCAACGATCACCACCGGCCAGCTCCTTGCCGACACCGTACATCAGCTGCAGGTCTTCGACGGTGCCGTCCAGCTTCCAGGTGGCCGCATCGAACTCGTCCTTCGGGCCGTGGTAGCGGTTGGCGCCGTAGTCGGCTGCAGCCTTGCGGCCCGCGTCCACGCCACCCTCGCGCAGGTCTTCGCCGCCATCGGCGTACAGGGCCGGCACACCGGCCTTGGCGAAGTTGAAGTGATCGGAACGGAAGTAGAAGCCACTCTGTACCGAGGTCTCGCCGTGCAGGGTACGGTCCTGAGCCGCGGCCAGCGGCTTGAGGATGTCTTCCAGCTCCGAGCTGCCGAAGCCGGTGACGGTAACGTCCTTGGCACGGCCGGCCACCGACATCGCGTCGATGTTGATCACGCCGGCGATCTTGTCCAGCGGGAAGGTCGGATGGGCAACATAGTACTTCGAACCCAGCAGGCCGGATTCTTCCAGGGTCACCGCCAGGAACACCACCGAGCGCTCCGGCTTCGGCTCCTGGTGGGCCATGGCTTCAGCCACCTCGAGGATGCCGGCCACGCCGGTCGCGTTGTCGACCGCGCCGTTGTAGATGTTGTCGCCGGTCTCGCCCTCGTGCTTGCCCAGGTGATCCCAGTGCGCCATGTACAGCACGGCCTCGTCGGCACGCTTGCTGCCGGGCAGTACGCCCACCACGTTGCGCGATTGCTTCTGCGCGATCTGGCTCTTCAGATCGACTGCAGCGGTGGCCTTCAGCGGCACCGGCTTGAAGCCGCGCTTGCTGGCGTCCTTGTAGGCCTGCGCCAGGTCCAGGCCGGCACCGGCGAACAGCGCCTTGGCAGCGTCGGCACTCAGCCAGCCCTGCACCGGAATGCGGGCTTCCGGGTCATCCTTGGCCGGCAGGTCGTACTGCGGGCCTGCCCAAGAGTTCTTCACCACATCCCAGCCGTAGGAAGCGCCGGCGGTGTCGTGCACGATCAGCGCGGCAGCGGCGCCCTTTCGCGCAGCCTCCTCGAACTTGTAGGTCCAGCGCCCGTAATAGGTCATGCGCTTGCCGTCGAACAGCTTCGCGTCATCGACATGGAAGCCCGGGTCGTTGACGAACATGACGACCGTTTTGCCCTTCCAGTCCTGGCCGGCGTAGTCGTTCCACTTCTGCTCCGGCGCGTCGACGCCGTAGCCGACGAACACCAGGTCGCTGGCATCGACCTTCACCTCGGCCTGGCCGGTACGGGTACCCACCACCATGTCGGTGCCGAACTTCAGCTCGGTGGTCTTGCCGCCCTGGGTGATCTTCAGCACGGTCGATTCGTCGGCCGTGGTCTCGGTCATCGGCACATCCTGGAACCAGCTGTCGCCGTTGCCGGGCTGCAGGCCGATGCGCTGCATCTGGTCGCGGATGTAGTTGACCGTCAGTTCCTCGCCCTTGCTGCCCGGGGCGCGGCCTTCGAATTCATCCGAAGCCAGCGTCTTGACCATCTCGGCGAAGTCGCCGGCGTTGATCTCCGGCGAGAACGCATGGGCCGCCGGCTTGGCAGTGGCGGTGTCGGTGGCCGGCGCGGGCGCCGGAGTGTCTTCGCCTTTGCAGGCACTGAGCGCGGCCGCAGCGGCCAGGCACAGGAGGAGTTTGCGGGGCATCGTCGATTCCTGGAAAACAAAGGGCGGCCGCACCACGTGTACGACCGGTAACAGCGAGTATCACCGAACCGATGGGCGCGGTGTGCTCAGTCCGCCGGAGCGGTTTCGGTGTCGAACGGGATCGGCTCGGCGCCGGTGACCGGGCCGATGCGGGCCGTGCGGTGCACGTACAGCACCACCTCGCGTTCGAACTGCAACGGGCCGTCCACCACGGCATTCGGACCGATGATCACGCGTGGCTTGCGGCTGGCGGTCAGCGAGACGCTGAAGTTCGGCTTGCGCACGTGCACACCGCCCTTGACCTGCGAACCGATGCCCACGGTGATGTCACCGTTGACGGTTTCCACGTCGTTGCCGACGCGGCTTTCGACCAGCCCGATGCCACCGTTCACGGTGTCAACGCCGCCTTCGATCTGGCTGCCGCGATCGCTGAAGATGCTGCCGTTGACGGTGCTGACGCTGCCGTGTGCGATCACTTCGCGGCCCAGGCGTACGCCGCCGTTGACCGTTTCGATCTTGCCGGTGCGCGCGCGATCGGCGACCTTGACCCCGCCGTTGACGGTGTCGATGCTGCCGGTCTCGACACCTTCGCCGACACGGATGCCGCCGTTGACGGTGTCCAGCTTGCCGTAGCGCTGGCCGGGTTCGGCGCTGATGCTGCCGTTGACCTTGCTGATGTTTTCCTGCGCTGCCACTGGCCCGGTGACCAGCAGTACGCCCAACAGCAGCGGAATGGAGAGAGCTTTCATGGGGACCTCGATGGATGTGCGGCTGGCAGGCCGCGTGCGGAGATGTCACCATTCCCCGGTACCCCCTGCAACTGCCTGAAGTCACTGGAAAGCCCTTGCGCAACAACGCCTTCCCATCACGCCGACATCACATCGCCGCTGCTCGCGGCGGGCGCTGCCTGCTGTTGGGGCTGGCCCTGGCACTGGCGTTGCCGCTGCCGGGTGCCGCGCAGACCACGCGCGAGACCGAGCGCAAGCTGCAGAAGCTGCGCAGTGAGCTGAAGGGCGTGGCGCAGGAGCGCCGGCAGATCGAAGGCCAGCGTGGCCAGGCCTCGCAGCAGCTGCGCGAGGCAGATGAGAAGGTGGCCCGCACCGGCCGTGCGCTTGCGCAGACCGAGACCGCGCTGCGCGAGCAGGGAAGGGCCCTGGCCGAGGCCGAACAACGCCGCAGCACGCTGCAGGTCAACCTCGCCCAGCAGCATCGCGAGCTGGCCGGCCTGCTGCGTGCGGCCTACCAGCTGGGCAACCACGCACCATTGAAGCTGCTGCTGTCGCAGGACACGGTGGCCGATGCCAATCGCGCCCTGGCCTACCACCGCTACCTGCAGCGTGAGCGGGCCCAGCGCATCACCACGCTGACCGCCGACCTGAAGGAACTGGAAGCGCTGCAGGCGCAGATTGCCGAGCGCAAGCAGAAGCTGCAGGGGGCGCAGCAGGACCAGAA
This sequence comes from Stenotrophomonas sp. ASS1, assembly GCF_004346925.1. Classification (NCBI taxonomy): domain Bacteria; kingdom Pseudomonadati; phylum Pseudomonadota; class Gammaproteobacteria; order Lysobacterales; family Lysobacteraceae; genus Stenotrophomonas; species Stenotrophomonas oleivorans. Next base: position 336,186 of record NZ_CP031167.1, read on the forward strand.
GCAGCAGGCAGCGGCGCTGGAAGCCGACCGCCGCGATCGTGCAAAGACCGTGGCCTCGCTGGACGAGCGCTTCAAGGACCAGCGCGAGAAGGAACAGGCGCTGGGCCAGGACGCCAAGGCGCTGGAAACACTGCTGGCCAATCTGCGTGCGGCCGCCGCCCGTGCCGAGGCCGAGCGTCGCGCGGCTGCGCGCCGTGCGGCCGCGGAGAAGGCCGCTGCCGAACGTGCCGCACGCCAGGCCGCGGCACATGGACGGCCGCCACCGCCCACCAAGGTTCCGCCGGCGGTGGCTTCCGCACCGGCGCCGAAGGTGGGGGGCCTGGGTTGGCCGTTGTCCGGCAACCTGCTGGCCCGCTACGGCGGCAAGCTGCCTGACGGGCGTACCAGCAGCGGCGTGCTGATCGGCGCACCGGCCGGCAGCACCGTCACCGCCGTGGCCGACGGTACCGTGGTGTTCTCCGACTGGATGACCGGCTACGGCATGATCCTGATCGTCGACCACGGCAATGGCTACATGAGCCTGTACGCCCACAACGACACCCTGCTCAAGGACGCCGGTGCACGGGTCAGCCGTGGCGATGCGGTGGCCAAGGTCGGCAACTCGGGGGGCCAAGGGGTCACCGCGCTGTACTTCGAGCTGCGTCGTGGCGGGCAACCGGTGAATCCGGACAGCTGGCTGCAGCGGCGCTGAATCCCGGCTCGCCACGTGCGGGCTGGATTCAACGGGAATTTAGCTGTGCTTCGCGCATAATCGGTGCATGTGCCTTGGGCACCATGCCACCGTCGACAGGAGTGATCCATGCGCGCAGCCCGTACCGCCACCCTCTTGCTGGCCCTGTTGCCAGCGCTGTCCTGGGCGCAGCAGACCGCGCCCGCCCCGAGCCAGGAAACCGGCGGGCAGGCAGCGAGCAGCGAGGAGGCGGTGACCTCGAAGGTGCCGCTGGAGGACATCCGCCGCTTCGTGGCCGTCTACAACGCAGTGCGGGCCGCCTACGTCGATCCGGTCGATGACAAGAAACTGATGCAGGCAGCGGTGCGTGGCCTGCTGCTCGACCTCGACCCGCACAGCACCTACTTCAACAAGGAAGACGCGCAGGCCTTCGACGAACAGGCCACCGGCGCCTACGAAGGCATCGGCGTGGAGCTGCAGCAGCAGCCGGACAACGCCAGCATGAAGGTGATCTCGCCGATCGACGACACGCCGGCGGCCAAGGCCGGCATCCTCGCCGGTGACCTGATCATCGCCATCGACGGCAAGCCGATCAGCGCGATCGATGCCAGCGAACCGCTGCGCGGCCCGGCCGGCAGCAAGGTGGTGCTGACCATCGTGCGCGAAGGCAAGCCCAAGCCGTTCGATGTCAGCCTCACCCGCCAGACCATCCGCGTGACCAGCGTGCGCAGCCGCTTGCTGGAACCGGGCTATGGCTACATCCGCCTGAGCACCTTCCAGGCCGACACCGGTTCGGACTTCCAGAAGCACGTGCAGCAGCTGCAGAAGCAGTCCGGTGGCCAGCTCAAGGGCCTGGTGCTGGATCTGCGCAGCAACCCGGGTGGCCTGCTGACCGCTGCCGTGCAGGTGGCCGACGACCTGCTCGACAAGGGCAACATCGTCAGTACCCGCGGCCGCATCAGCATCAGCGATGCACGTTTCGATGCAACGCCGGGCGACCTGCTGAAGGGCGCACCGGTGGTGGTGCTGGTCGACGCCGGTTCGGCCAGTGCCTCGGAAGTGCTGGCCGGCGCACTGCGCGACAACAAGCGCGCCCGCGTGGTTGGCAGCCGCACCTTCGGCAAGGGCTCGGTGCAGACCGTGCTGCCGCTGGACAACGGTGACTCGGTGAAGCTGACCACCGCGCGCTATTACACCCCCAGCGGCAAGTCTATCCAGGCCACCGGCATCGTGCCGGAGGTTGAACTGAAGCCGGCCGCGACGCCGGCGGACGATGCACTGCCGGCCAGCCTGAGCGACTACAGCGAAGCGACCCTGCCCGGCCATCTGCGGGGCGATGACGAAGGTACCGAGGGCTACCACGCCGGTGCGGTGCTGCCGGGCGATGGCCCGATCAGTGACGCATTGGCCGAGCTGAAGACCCCCGGCTCGGTGGCGGCCCGCCTGAAGGCAGAAGCCGCCAAGGCGGACGCAGCCAAGGCAGCGAAATCGGCTGCGGTGAAGCCGGAAGCGAAGGTAGAAGCCAAGCCCGAAGCCAAGCCCGAAGCCAAGCCCGAAGCCAAGCCCGAAGCCAAGCCCGAAGCCAAGCCGGAAGCGAAGCCCGAAGCCAAGCCCGAAGCCAAGCCCGCACCTGTCCCGGCCAAGCCCTGATTCTGTAGAGTCGGGCCATGCTCGACTGCGCTACGAACGAGCGGGCGAGCGTGGAGCCGGCCAGTGACCAGCACCATCAGGGATCAGAAGCCGTGCCGCTTGCGCAGCCGACGCGCGATCGCGGCGCGCACATACACGCCGTACAGCAGACCGAACACGAAGCCGCCGATGTGCGCCCACCAGGCCACCATGCCGAAGCTGGGGCCGATATGGGCGAACACCACCTGCAGCGCCGCCCAGACACCAATCAGCAGGTAGGCCGGGGCGCGCACGAACTCCAGGAACAGGCCGAGCGGAATGACCACGCCCAGCCGGGCGCCCGGGAACAGGGCCAGATAGGTGCCGATCAGTGCGGACACCGCGCCGCTGGCACCGATGATGATCTGGTCCGGGCTGCCCATGGTGTAGATCGCCACCAGATTGGACACCGCACCGCCGACCAGGAACAGCAGCAGCAGCCGCCACGGCCCCAGCACCCGCTCGGCGGGCAGGCCGAAGATCAGCAGGAATACCAGGTTGCCCAGCAGGTGTGACCAGTCCGCGTGGAGGAACAGGGCCGTGAACAGGCGCAGCACGCTGCCGTCCTGCAGGGTCGCCCACCAGTCCAGCGGGTGGGTCAGGCCGGTGGACAGGGCGCCCCAGTCCAGCCAGAGGCTGCCCCGGGCGTCGTCCGGACGCGAGATCGACCACAGGAACGCCAGCCACAGTGCCGCAAACAGCACGGGCGTGGCCCAGCGCAGGGCCGCCTTCTTGCGCGACGGGAGGGAGACGAACATGGGCAATAGCCTAGCGTGCGGGCGCTTACGGCGGGGATTGTCCTGTTCAGCTTCTGGGACGAAAAAAGCGCCTGCGCTGTTATTGTTTCATTAACAGCTCTGGGTAATACTCGCATACGGCGTCGTATGTCGGGAGGGGAATCCGGCGCGCTCCGAAGGGCCCCAAGGCCTGCCGGGCGCAGGCGCACTCAGAGCACCATCACCGCTTACCGGAGAGAGAACTACGATGCAAACCGCTTCCACCATTGCCCGTCTGACCCTGCTGGCCGTCGGCGTTGCCGGTGCGCTGGCCGCCGCCGACGCCAACGCTGCTGCCTTCCAGCTGAAGGAAAACAGCGCCAAGGGCCTCGGCCGCGCGTTCGCCGGTTCCGGCAGCGCCGAAGGCGACGCCTCCATCATCGCCGTCAACCCGGCCGGCATGCGCCAGCTGGAAGGCACGATGGTCCAGGGCGACCTGAGCGCCATCAGCTTCAAGGCCGAGTTCAAGGGCCAGGGCCGCAATGCGGCAGGCCGCCCGCAGACCGGTGGTGACGGCGGCGACGCCGGCATGATCGCTCCGGTCCCGGCTGCGTACTTCCACATGCCGATCGGCGAGAAGGCCCACTTCGGTGTGTCGCTGACCGCACCGTTCGGCTTCAAGACCGAATACGACAACGGTTGGGTGGGTCGTTACAGCGGCCTGAAGACCGATCTGAAGGCCATCGACCTCGGCTTCGCCGCGTCGTATGACGTCAACCCGTACGTGTCGTTCGGCGCGTCGGTGTTCGTCGAGCACCTGACCATCGAGCTGAGCAACGCCGTCGACTACGGCAGCATCCTGGCCGGCGCCGGCGCTCCGGGCTTCGCCCCGGGCAGCGCGGATGGCACCCTGAAGATCGAGGGTGACAACAATGCCGTGGGCTGGACCGTCGGTGGCCTGTTCTCGATCGACGAGAACACCCACATCGGCCTGAGCTACCGTTCGAAGGTCGAGCACAAGATCACCGGTGGTGATGCGACCTTCAGCGGCGCCGACCGCGCCCGTTCGCTGCTGACCAACTCGCCGCGTACCCGCGGTTGGTTCATGGACACCAGCGGCAAGGCCACGGTGACCATGCCGGCCTCGGCCACCCTGAGCGTGACCCACAAGGTCAACGACCGCTGGACCGTGATGGGCGACGTGACCCGTACCGCCTGGTCGACCGCCTTTGACAGCGTCACCGTCGACTACGCGTCGCCGCAGGCGGACTCGGTCCTGGAGTTCGGCTACCGTGACACCACCTTCGTGTCGCTGGGCGCCGACTACAAGCTGAGCGACACCGTCACCCTGCGCGGTGGTGTTGCGCTGGACCAGACCCCGACCACCGATGCCCACCGCGACGTGCGCGTGCCGGATACCAGCCGCAAGTGGCTGTCGCTGGGTGTGGGCTGGACCCCGTCGGCAAACACCGAGTACAACTTTGGCTACACCCACCTGTTCACCAGCGATCCGAACGTGAACGTGCGTGCGACCACTGCCAACCAGGGCAACTCGCTGTCGGGCAAGTACAAGGTCCGTGGCGACGTGCTGGCGGCTTCGTTCCAGTACAAGTTCTGATTCGGGCCTCGGCCTGACGCAGCACACGGAAGGCCCCGCGCAAGCGGGGCTTTCTTTTTCTGTGGCCACGGGCCATCCACGCGTGGTATGGATCTACTGAAGAGCGCAGCCATCCACGGTGCGGATCCACGACAATAGCGCCATGAACCTGTCCGATCCGAACTTCCAGCTGGAGCTGGCTGCCAACATCGCCGTCGCCGGCTCGATCCTGCTGGCCGGCCGCAACAACGTGCACACCTGGTGGCTGGGCATCGTCGGTTGCGCACTGTTTGCCGCGGTGTTTGAGCGCTCACATCTGTACGCGGACATGGTGTTGCAGTTCTTCTTCATTGCCATCAGCGTGCTGGGCTGGTGGCAGTGGCTGCGTGGCGATCACGGTGCGCCGCTGCCGATCACCTCATTGCGACCGCGTGCATGGGCCTGGCTGGCGCCGCTGGCGGTGGTGGCCACGTTCGGCTACGGCTGGATGCTGACCCGCCTGACCAACGCCTACGCGCCCTACATCGATTCGGCGGTGCTGGTGCTGAGCGTGATCGCGCAGATCCTGATGATGCGGCGCAAGCTGGAATCGTGGTGGGTGTGGCTGTTGGTGAACACCGTGGCGGTGCCGCTGTACTACAGCCGTGGCCTGCACCTGACCTCGATCCTGTACGTGGGCTTCTGGATCAACGCGCTGGTGGCGTTGCGTCATTGGCGGCACCTGATGCGCAACGAGGCCAGGGCGGCCGATGCCGCTGCCTGAGCGTGCTGCGCGGGGGCTGGTGGTGGGCAAGTTCTGCCCGCTGCACCTCGGCCATGAACGACTGATCGACTTCGCCGCCACGCGCTGCCAGCAGCTGCTGGTGATCGGCTGGTCGCAGCCGGGCTTTGCCGGCTACAGCGCCGAGCGCCGTGAGCGCTGGCTGCGTGCGCGTTTCCCGCAGGCGACGGTAGCAGTGCTTGACGACGCGCGACTGGCGGCATTGTGCATGCAGCATGGCTTGCCAGTGCGAGCGCTGCCGCAGGACAGTGATGACGAACAGGTGCAGCGCGACTTCACCGCCTGGCTGTGCCTGAACCTGTTCGGTGGGCCGGTGCAGGCGGTGTACACCGGTGAGGACTATGGAGACGGCTTCGCGCAGGCGTTGGCCACGCACTTCGGCACACCGGTGCGCCATGAGCGGCTGGAGCGCGCGCTGGACGTCGGGCAGGCCTGTGGCACCCAGCTGCGCACCGATCCGCATGCGCATCGCCATGGCCTCGCATCGCAGGTGTATGCCGACCATGTGCAGCGCGTGGCCTTCATCGGTGGCGAGTCCAGCGGCAAGACCACGCTGGCGCGCGTGCTGGCCGAGCGCCTGCAGACCGCCTGGGTGCCGGAGTATGGCCGCACCCTGTGGGAGCAGCAGGGGGGAGAACTGGCGCCGGACGATCTGCTTCGCATTGCAATGACACAGCCACAGCACGAAGACGAGGCCGCGCGGCGCGCGCATCGCTGGCTGTTCTGCGATACCACGCCGTGGGTAACGCTGGGGTACAGCGGCTGGATGTTCGGCACGGCGCCGGAGCCGCTGCGGCAGGCGGCACGACGACGCTACGACCTGCTGTTCCTGTGCGCGCCGGATATTCCGTTCGACCAGGATGGTACGCGCGTGGGCGAAGCCTTCCGGTCGCAGCAGCATGCGTGGTACCTGGCGCAGCTGCAGGCAGAGGGTGTCGAGTACGTGCTGCTGGAAGGCGATCTGGAGACGCGCATCGTACGCGTGCAGGGCGAGCTGGCGAAGCGGGCGGACAACCGGTTCAGTGTCACCCCGCCACTGTAGAGCCGATCCAGTGCCCGCTGCACCATGCAGGCCGAGCGTGGGCTCGGCTCTACAGGAATAAAAAGCACAAAAAAACCCCGCTTTCGCGGGGTTTTTCGTTCACCGCATGACGCAGGCGATCAGTCGCCCAGGGTCAGCAGGGAGGCGTTGCCGCCGGCGGCGGTGGTGTTCACCGTCACCGTCTTTTCGGTGGCAAAGCGCAGCAGGTAGTGCGGGCCGCCGGCCTTCGGGCCGGTGCCGGACAGGCCCTGGCCGCCGAACGGCTGCACGCCGACCACCGCACCGATCTGGTTGCGGTTGACGTAGACGTTGCCGACGTGGACGCCGTTGCTGATGCGGTCGACGGTCTCGTCAATGCGCGAATGCACGCCCAGGGTCAGGCCGTAGCCGGTGGCGTTGATCTGGTCGATCACCGCGTCGAGCTGGTCGCCCTTCCAGCGGATCACGTGCAGGACCGGACCGAACACTTCCTTCTGCAGCTGGCCCAGGTCCTTCAGTTCGTACGCACGTGGCGCGAAGAAGGTGCCATTGGCCGCTTCGGCAGACAGCTCGGCGGCAGCAATCAGGCGCGCTTCGCGGTCCATGCGTTCGGCGTGGTCCTGCAGGATCTTCAGCGCGTCGGCGTCGATCACCGGGCCGACGTCGGTGGACAGCAGGCCGGGGTTGCCGACCTTCAGTTCCTTCATCGCGCCGGCCAGCATGGTCATCACCTTGTCGGCGATGTCGTCCTGCACGAACAGCACGCGCGCGGCCGAGCAACGCTGGCCGGCAGAGGTGAAGGCCGAACCGATCGCGTCCTTGACCAGCTGTTCCGGCAGTGCCGAGGAGTCGGCAATGAAGGCATTCTGGCCACCGGTCTCGGCAATCAGCACACCGATGGCGGCGTCACGTGCGGCCATCGCGCGGTTGATCGCACGGGCGGTGTCGGTGGAGCCGGTGAAGGCCACACCGGCCACGCGCGGGTCGGCGGTCAGCGCGGCACCGACGGTGGCACCGTCGCCCGGCAGGAACTGCACCACCTCGGCCGGCACGCCGGCGTCATGCAGCAGCTTCACCGCGTAGTAGCCGATCAGGTTGGTCTGCTCGGCCGGCTTGGCGATGACGCTGTTGCCGGCGGCCAGGGCGGCAGCGACCTGGCCCAGGAAGATCGCCAGCGGGAAGTTCCACGGGCTGATGCAGACGAACACGCCACGGCCGTGCAGTTGCAGCTCGTTGGACTCACCGGTCGGGCTCGGCAGCTTCTCGGCGTGGCTGAACTGCTCGCGCGCCTGCTTGGCGTAGTAGCGCAGGAAGTCCACCGCTTCGCGCACTTCGGCGATGCTGTCGGGCAGGCTCTTGCCGGCTTCCTTCACGCACAGCGCCATGAACTCCGGCATGCGCGCTTCCAGCTGGTCGGCGGCGTGCTCGAGGATGGCGGCGCGGCTGGCGGCCGGGGTGCGGTTCCAGGCCGGCTGCGCGGCCACGGCGTTGGCCAGGGCCTTCTGCACGGTGGCGGCATCGGCGGCCAGCCACTGGCCGACCACTTCGCGGGTGTCGGCCGGGTTGGTCACCGGCAGCGCGGCGCCGGCCGGGTTCGCACCCGGCACCAGCGGGGCGGCCTGCCACGGCTTCACTGCAGCGTTGATCTGCTCGGCGAGGGCGCGCAGTTCGTTGTCGTTGGCGAGGTTGGCGCCCATGGAGTTCTTCCTGTCGTGGTTCTGGCTGCGCAGCAGGTCAACCGGCAGCGGGATCTTGGGATGCGGAATCGATTCGAACGAAGCGACCATCTCGACCGGATCGCGGATCAGGTCGGCGATCGGCACGCGTTCGTCGGTGATGCGGTTGACGAAGCTGGAGTTGGCGCCGTTTTCCAGCAGGCGGCGTACCAGGTACGGCAGCAGGTCTTCATGCGAACCGACCGGCGCATACACGCGGCAGGGCAGGTTCAAGCGGTCGGCCGGCACCACTTCGGCGTACAGGTCGTCGCCCATGCCGTGCAGCTTCTGGTGCTCGTACACGCCGCCATTGGCGATGCTGCGCACGGCCGCGATGGTGTGCGCGTTGTGCGTGGCGAACATCGGGTAGATCGCGTCGGCATGCGTGAACAGGCGCTTGGCGCAGGCCAGGTAGGAGACATCGGTGTTCTGCTTGCGGGTGAACACCGGGTAGCCCGGGTAGCCTTCGATCTGCGCGCGCTTGATCTCGGCGTCCCAGTAGGCGCCCTTGACCAGGCGCACCTGCAGGCGGCGACCGGCGCGGCGGGCCATGTCGGCCAGGTGGTCGATCGTGTACGGCGTGCGCTTCTGGTAGGCCTGCACGACCACGCCGAAGCCGTCCCAGCCGGCCAGCGAGGCGTCGGAGAAGACCTGCTCGATGATGTCCAGCGACAGTTCCAGGCGGTCGGACTCTTCGGCGTCGACGGTGCAGCCGATGCCGTAGCTCTTGGCCAGTTGTGCCAGTTCCAGCACGCCCGGCACCAGGTCCTTCAGCACGCGCGCGCGCTTGGCGTGCTCGTAGCGCGGGTACAGCGCCGACAGTTTGATCGAGATGCCCGGCGCGTTGTTGACGTCGCCGTCCGGACGGCCGCCGCGTGCCTTGTGGTCGCCGCCGATGGCGTGGATCGCACGACGGTAGTCTTCCAGGTAGCGCAGCGCGTCCTTCATGGTCAGCGCGCCTTCGCCCAGCATGTCGAACGAGTAGCGGTAGTTCGCGTTGTCGCCCTTGTGCGAGCGCGACAGCGCTTCGCTGATGGTGCGGCCCATGACGAACTGGTGGCCCATGATCTTCATCGCCTGGCGCACGGCCAGGCGCACCACCGGCTCACCGACGCGGCCGACCAGGCGCTTGAACGCGCTGGGCGCATCGGCACGGGTGGCGTCGTTCATCTGCACCAGCTTGCCAGTCAGCATCAGGCCCCAGGTGGAGGCGTTGACCAGCACCGAGTCGCTGCCGCCCAGGTGCTTTTCCCAGTCGGCATCGGCCAGCTTGTCGCGGATCAGCTTGTCGGCGGTGTCCTGGTCCGGAATGCGCAGCAGCGCCTCGGCCACGCACATCAGCAGCACGCCTTCCTCGCTGCCCAGGTCGTACTGGCGCATGAAGGCTTCGATCGCGCCCTGGTCCTTGGCACGCACGCGCACGCGGCCGACCAGGTCGGCGGCCAGCGCCTGCACCTTGGCCTGCTCTTCGGCGGGTAGGCGGGCCTGCGCCAGCAGCTCGCGCACGTGGCTGGCCTCGTCCTTCAACCAGCCATCGGTGATGGCCTGGCGGAACGGGTTGGGGGGCGCCGGCAGTTCCGGCGACAGCAGCGCGCCGGGACGCGGAGCGTCGTGGGCGGCAGGGGAGGAGGAAGGTGCGTTCATGCCGGTCCGGCCAGTGGAAAACTTGGCGATTTTAATCATTTTTGCGGGTTGCGGAAGTGCCCAACAGCCACCTTCGTGAAGCGCTGATAGCCCCTAGCTGCAGTGGATTCAGCGTGTTCAGCAAGCTTGGCAGGATTTGTGCTGAATTCGTCATTCGTGCCGCCGACCTCATGCTGTGTTGCAGCATGGTAAAAAGTGTGAATGCACCCTTGCTACCGGCGAGAGGGCGGGGCTACCATCGAGACGTTTCCCGCGGCAGGAACGCGGTTGCGACATGATCGAGGTGCTTCCAGCTCCGGATGGGTCAGGTACGCAGCTGCGGCTGCGTCCCCCACGGGCGCTCGATGCCCGGCAGTTCGTCCTGTTGTTCACCGTGTTGTCGGGTGCGATGTGGCTGGTGTCCGCCCTCGGGTGGTTGGCCGGCAATGCATTCGCCCCCCTGTTCGCGCTGCTGTACAGCCTGGTGCTGGCGGCGGCACTGCGTGCCTTGTGGCGCAGTGGTGAACGGCAGGAGGAGATCCGGGTAGTGCCGGCGTACGTGGAGGTCATCCCCGTACCCGGTGGATCGCCGGTGTTCCGGGCCCACCCCCACTGGGTGCGCCTGCTCACCGACGACGAGAGGGTCCGGCTGGCATCCAGCGGCCGGCAGGTGGAGGTGGGGAGTTTCCTCGCGCCGGCCGAACGTCAGACGCTCGCAGAGACACTTGAAAGCTTGCTCGCCGCCAGCGATGGCGGCAACCGACGACGCTAAGGGTCTAGGCAATGAAGCAAAGCAGCAGGTGGGGCACGAAGTGCGTTGCAGCGGTCGCCGCCATGGTGGCCGGGGGACTGATGCCGGCGTTGGCCTGGGCCCAGGCGGCCGATCCCAAGCCGTGGCAGCTGAACATGGGCAAGGGGGTGACCCAGACCTCGCGCCTGGCCTGGGAATCGAACAATCTCTCGTTGATCATCTGCACGGTGATCGGCGTCATCGTGTTCGGGGCGATGGCCTACGCCATCTTCAAGTTCCGCAAATCCAAGGGCGCGGTCGCCGCCACCTTCAGCCACAACACCAAGGCCGAGATCATCTGGACGGTGATCCCGGTGATCATCCTGATCGTGATGGCATGGCCGGCCACGGCCAACCTGATCAAGATGTACGACACCCGCGATGCCGAGATGACGGTGAAGGTCACCGGCTACCAGTGGATGTGGAAGTACGAGTATCTCGGCGAGAACGTCACCTTCACCAGCCGCCTGGACCGCGAGTCCGACCGCGTGCGGCAAAGTGGCATCGTGCCGACCCGCGAGACTCACCCGCATTACCTGCTGGATGTCGACAACCGCCTGGTGCTGCCGGTCGATACCAAGGTGCGCTTCGTCATCACCTCCGACGACGTGATCCACGCCTGGTGGGTGCCGGCGCTGGGCTGGAAGCAGGACGCCATCCCCGGTTTCATCAATGAGGCCTGGACCAGCATCGAGCAGCCCGGCGTCTACCGCGGCCAGTGCGCCGAGCTGTGCGGCAAGGACCATGGCTTCATGCCGATCGTGGTCGAGGCGGTGTCCAAGGAAGAGTTCAAGCAGTGGCTGGCGCAGCGCAAGCCGGCGCCGCCCGCCGAGCCGGCAACGCCGGCGGCACCTGCCGAACCGGCTGCACCGACTGCACCGGCGAGCGAGGCACCGGCTGCGCCTGCTGCTGCAGAAGCGGGCAGCGCGCCTGCCACCGCGGCCAGTGGAGCGTGATGTAAAGCCCGCGGCCGTTCGCGGCCGTGGTGACAACCGATTCTGAGAGGTGTTTTGCAATGGCGCACTCGGCAGTTGGGCACGACGATCACCATCACCAGCAGAGTTTCTTCGAGCGTTGGTTCTTCTCGACCAACCACAAGGACATCGGCACGCTGTACCTGGGTTTCAGCTTCATCATGTTCATCATCGGTGCGGCGATGAGCGTGGTGATCCGCGCCGAGCTGGCACAGCCGGGCCTGCAGTTCGTCAAGCCCGAGTTCTTCAACCAGATGACCACCGTGCATGCGCTGGTGATGATCTTCGGTGGCGTGATGCCGGCCTTCGTCGGACTGGCCAACTGGATGATTCCGCTGCAGATCGGCGCGCCGGACATGGCGCTGCCGCGCATGAACAACTGGTCGTTCTGGCTGCTGCCGGTGGCCTTCAGCCTGCTGCTGCTGACCCTGTTCCTGCCCGGTGGCGCACCGGCCGGTGGCTGGACGCTGTACCCGCCGCTGTCGCTGCAGGGCGGCTACAACGTCGCCTTCAGCGTGTTCGCGATCCACGTGGCCGGCATCAGTTCGATCATGGGCGCGATCAACATCATCGCCACCGTGCTGAACATGCGTGCGCCGGGCATCGACCTGCTGAAGATGCCGATCTTCTGCTGGGCCTGGCTGATCACCGCGTTCCTGCTGATCGCGGTGATGCCGGTGCTGGCCGGTGCGGTGACCATGCTGCTGACCGACAAGTTCTTCGGCACCAGCTTCTTCAACGCCGCCGGTGGCGGTGACCCGGTGATGTACCAGCACATCTTCTGGTTCTTCGGGCACCCCGAGGTCTACATCATGATCCTGCCCGCCTTCGGCGTGGTCAGCGAGATCATCCCGACCTTCAGCCGCAAGCCGCTGTTCGGCTACCAGGCGATGGTGTACGCCACCGCCGCGATCGCGTTCCTGTCGTTCATCGTCTGGGCCCACCACATGTTCACCGTGGGCATGCCGCTGGGCGGCGAGATCTACTTCATGTTCGCCACCATGCTGATCTCGATCCCGACCGGCGTGAAGGTGTTCAACTGGGTCAGCACCATGTGGCGTGGCTCGCTGACGTTCGAGGCGCCGATGCTGTGGTCGGTGGCCTTCGTCATCCTGTTCACCATCGGTGGCTTCTCCGGCCTGATGCTGGCCATCGTGGCGGCGGACTTCCAGTACCACGACACCTACTTCGTGGTCGCCCACTTCCACTACGTGCTGGTGACCGGCGCGGTGTTCGCGCTGATCGCGGCGGTGTACTACTGGTGGCCGAAGTGGACCGGGCGGATGTACAGCGAGAAGTGGGCCAAGGTGCACTTCTGGTGGTCGATCGTGTTCGTCAACCTGCTGTTCTTCCCGCAGCACTTCCTCGGCCTGGCCGGCATGCCGCGTCGCATCCCCGATTACAGCGTGGCCTTCGCCGACTGGAACCTGATCAGCTCGATCGGTGCGTTCGGCATGTTCGTCACCCCGTTCATGATGGCGGCGATCCTGCTGTCCTCGCTGCGCAACGGCGAGAAGGCCGAGGCCCGTTCCTGGGAGGGCGCGCGTGGCCTGGAGTGGACGCTGCCGTCGCCGGCACCGGCGCATACCTTCACCACGCCGCCGACCATCCGCCCGGGGGATCTGGCGCATGACGACATCACGCATTGAGGTGGGGCATGCATAACGAGAGCCCGCTTCCGATCGGTAGCGTCGAGCCAGGCTCGACTGACGAAAAGCAGCCGAGCATGGCTCGGCTCTACAACAACGAAGAGCAGCCGGCCAGCGGTCGGCTCTACCAGGGCGGAAGCATCGAACAGCAGCGCCAGCGTGCGAAGCGCACGGCGATGTGGGTCGGCGCCATCGCCGTGCTGGTCTACGTCGGCTTCATCCTCAGCGGGGTGATCGGCCGATGAGCGAGGCACCGGCCAGCACACCGTCCCGCAGCGCCGGGCTGCCGCGCCTGATCGGTGTGGCGGTAGCGGTGTTCCTGCTGACGTTCTCGCTGGTGCCGCTGTACCGCATCGCCTGCGAGAAGGTGTTCGGCGTGCGTCTTGAGCGCGGCCCCGGTGGCGAAGCCAGCGCAGGTGCAGCGGCTGGCAAGCGCACCGTGCGCGTGGAGTTCGATGGCGGCGTCAATTCGCGCCTGCCGTGGTCGTTCCATCCCGAGCAGCTGACCATGGACGTGGTGCCCGGCGAACTCAACGAAGCGCTGTACTTCGCCCGCAATGACAGCCAGCAGGCAGTGGTCGGCAGCGCGGTGCCTTCGGTGGCGCCGGCGCGTGCGTCGGGCTTCTTCAGCAAGACCGAGTGCTTCTGCTTCACCGCGCAGACGCTGCAGGCCGGCGAGAAGCGCGACATGCCGGTGCGCTTCATCGTCGATCCGGACCTGCCGCCGGAGATCAAGACGATCACGCTGTCCTACACCTTCTACCGCAACGACGCGCTGTCCGATCGGCTGGCTCCGGCCGCCACCTCGGAAGGCGCGCACGCCGCACCCTGACCCCGGATACCGACATGGCCCAGACACCGACCGACGCCAACGTGTACTTCGTCCCGGCCCAGAGTAAATGGCCGTTCGTGGGTTCCATCGCGATGATGGTGACCATGGTCGGTGTGGCCAGCTGGCTCAACGATGCCAGCTGGGGACGCTGGACGTTCTACATCGGCATCGCGATGCTGGTGCTGACCCTGTTCTGGTGGTTCAGCGACGTGGTGCGCGAATCGCAGGCCGGCAACTACAACCATCAGGTCGATGGCTCGTTCCGGATGGGGATGATCTGGTTCATCTTCTCCGAAGTGATGTTCTTCGGTGCGTTCTTCGGCGCGCTGTTCTACACCCGCAACCTGGGCCTGTCGTGGCTCAGCGGCGAAGGCCGCGGGGTGATGACCAACGAGCTGCTCTGGCAGGGCTATTCCGCCGGATGGCCGACCAATGGCCCGGCGGCGATCGGTGGCGCGTTCCAGACCATTCCGGCCTGGGGCCTGCCGCTGATCAACACGCTGATCCTGCTGACCTCCGGCGTGACCCTGACCATTGCCCATCACGCGCTGAAGGCGGGCAACCGTCGCCAGCTGCTGATCTGGCTGGGCCTGACCGTGGTGCTCGGCCTCGGCTTCCTGACCCTGCAGGCGGAGGAGTACATCCACGCCTACAAGGAACTGAACCTGACGCTCGGTTCGGGCATCTACGGTTCAACGTTCTTCATGCTGACCGGCTTCCACGGCGCGCACGTGCTGCTGGGCACGATCATGCTGATCGTGATGTGGCTGCGTTCGGCCAAGGGGCACTTCACCCGCGACAACCATTTCGGTTTCGAAGCCGCCGCGTGGTACTGGCACTTCGTCGACGTGGTGTGGCTGATGCTCTTCATGTTCGTCTACGTGCTTTGACCGCGCACGTATCGGTGGCCTCAGCCGCCGATGCCGTGCGGTTTGATCCAGCCCATGTAGATGCTCACGATCACCAGTACGATCAAGGCCACCGACACCCCGATGCGGCGTGTCAGTGCGTTGACCGTGCGCTTGGTCTGGCCGCGGTCGACCAGCAGGTAATACAGGCCGGCGCCCAGATTCCAGACGATGACGATCAGAAACGCGATTACCAGCAGGGTCTTCAGCGAATCACTCATGCGCGGCTCGAGGGCAGGGTGGATGCGCCTATCTGACCGCGTTTGCGCGGACTTGTCATGATGCGCCAGCACACGCGCGTGATCGGCTGGCTGTTGGCGCTGCTGGCGATGGCTGCTTTCACCGCGTTGGGGCTGTGGCAGCTGCAGCGCATGCATGCCAAACAGGCAATGTTGGATGCACAAGGTCCAGCCGTGGCACAGGCGCTGCCACTGGCGCAGGCTCTGGCGGCGCCCGGCGCGTTGCACGGCGTGGCCGACCACGGCCGCTTCCTGCCCGGCGTGGTGCTGCTGGACAACCAGACCCGGCATGGTCGCGCCGGGGTGAAGATCTATCGTCCGTTCCGCAGTGACGGAGGCAGCGTGCTGCTGGTCGACCTCGGCTGGCGCGCGCTGCCGCCGGATCGCACGCTGCCGGATGTGCCGGCGCCGCCTTCGCCGGTGGCGGTGCGTGGGTTGTTGGCGCCGCCGCCGTCGGCGGGACTGGCACTGGGCGCGGCGTTCTCCGCTACCGATGAAGCCGGGCGTTGGCTGGCCAGCCGTTTGCCCGCCGAAGGCCTGGCGCGCGCGCTGGGGCTGCAGGCGTTACCCGAACGCGTCCTGCGCCTGGACCCGGCACTGCCATTCGGCGACGAACGCGATCTGGACCTGCTGCCGAACACGCTGCCGCCGCAGCGTCACCTGGGCTACGCCGTGCAGTGGTTCGGCCTGGCCCTGACCGTGCTGGTGGTCGCGCTGGTGCTGGAGTGGCGCAGGAGACGTGCCGTGGCCCGGTAGTGCCGGCCGCTGGCCGGCATCCCCTCGGATTCCTGGATGCCGGCCAGCGGCGAGCACTACCGGGGCACCACACCCGCATCCCTTACCCAACCATGAGAAAATGCCCCGCATGAACACTGCTACGTCCCCGCAGGCGCGCGGCTCCGGCCGCCGGACCCTGGTGCTGCTGTTTGCCGTGTTCTTCGGGGCGATGGCACTGGCCGCCGTGCTGCGCTTCTCCGGCTGGCAACCGACCGGGCACCGCAATGCCGGCCAGCTGCTGAAGCCGCCGGTGGACCTGCGCCAGCAGGCGCCGACCCTGGCCAGCGGCCAGCCCTACGCCTGGAACCCCGAGGCCCGTACCTGGCGCCTGCTGGTGGCGCCGGCCGGTGCCTGCGACGCGCAGTGCGTCACTTTGTCGCAGGGACTGGGCAAGGTGTGGCAGCTGTTCGGCCATAACGCCGATAATGTCGAAATCCTGTGGCTGGGAACGCCACCGGCGTCGATCGCCTCGCTGCCCGCGCTGCGGCCGCTGGCTCCGTCGCCAGCACTGCGCGCGGCCCTGCCCGGCGTCGACGATCCGGCTGGCCTGCCGGTCTACGTGATCGATCCGAACGGCTTCGTGATCATGCGTCATGCCCCGGGCACCGACCTGGGTGGCCTGCGCAAGGACATGGCCACGTTGCTGAAACTGAAGTGAGTCCCGTTTGATGAGCCTTTCCGCGCGTCCGGCGCTGCACCGCAATTTCCACCGCCTGGCGTGGTTCGCCATGATCATGACCGCGAGCACGATCATGTTCGGCGCGTTCGTGCGCCTGTCCGATGCCGGCCTGAGCTGCCCGGACTGGCCGACCTGCTATGGCCAGGCCACCTGGCCGCAGCACGTGGAAGAGACCATCGGCCACCCGGCGGCGGAGATCCGCCCGCTGGAGACCCACAAGGCCTGGCGTGAGCAGGTGCACCGCTTCCTGGCTGGCGCGCTGGGCATCGAGATCCTGACCCTGGCCCTGTTGGCCACGCGCAAGCGGCGATTCGGAAGCACGGCGGTGGTGACCGCCTGCGTGCTGGTGGCGGCCGGCATACCGCTGTACATGATGGGCTGGCATGGCACGGCCAGCGTGCTGGCGTTGATCGGTGAGGCGATCCTGCTGATCGCCGCGCTGCGCTGGAGCAACATCGACCTGGCGCGCGCTGCATTGCTGACCCTGGCGGTGGTGATCTTCCAGGCCTTGCTGGGCATGTGGACGGTGACCCTGCTGCTCAAACCCATCGTAGTGATGGGCCATCTGCTCGGTGGCATGCTGATGTTCGGCCTGCTGGTGTGGATGGCCTGGCGCGCGACGCACATGCCGATCACCCTGGCCGAGGCGCCGAAGCTGAAGTGGCTGCTGCGCATCGGCGTAGCGGTGCTGGTCACCCAGATCGCGCTGGGGGGCTGGGTCAGCGCCAATTACGCGGCGCTGGCCTGCGGCGGTGGCAGCGCCTCGCTGGACAACTTCCCGCGCTGCGCCAACCAGTGGTGGCCGCAGCACAACTTCGTCGAAGGCTTCACCCTGTGGCGTGGCATCGGCGTGGACTACGAAGGCGGCGTGCTGGATGGCGCCTCGCGTATCGCCATCCAGATGGCGCACCGCCTGTTCGCGGTGGTGGTGGCTGTCTACCTGCTGTGGCTGGGCGTGCGCCTGTTCCGGTTGCCGAGCATGCGTGGCTGGGCCAGCGCGTTGATCGCGCTGCTGGTGCTGCAGGTCACCCTCGGCATCCTCAATGTGAAGCTGGCGCTGCCGCTGGAAGTGGCGGTGGCCCACAACGGCGTGGCCGTTGCCCTGTTGTTCGTGCTGGTCAGCCTGCTGGCCCGCCTGCGTGCCCCGGACTGATTCCATGTTTTCCAATTACCGCCAGTACTGGGACCTGACCAAGCCCAAGGTCGTTGCCCTCATTGTCTTCACCGCCCTGGTCGGCATGGTCCTGGCCATCCCCGGCGTGCCCAGCTGGGAGCAGGTGCGCGCAGGCGTGCTCGGCTTCCTCGGTATCTGGCTGGCCGCTTCGGCCGCCGCGGCGATCAACCAGCTGCTGGATGCGCACATCGATGCGCAGATGGCGCGCACATCGTGGCGTCCGCTGGTGGTGGGCAAGGTCAAGCCGTGGCAGGTGCTGGTGTTCGCCGGCGTGCTGATCGTGTTGTCGATGGTCATCCTGGTGCTGTGGGTGAACCTGATCACCGCCGTGCTGACCTTCGCCTCGCTGATCGGCTACGCGGTGATCTACACCGTGTACCTCAAGCGTGCGACCTCGCAGAACATCGTCATCGGTGGCCTGGCCGGCGCGATGCCGCCGATGCTGGGCTGGGCTGCGGTGACCGGCATGCAGGGTTCGTCGGACTGGGCGTACTCGTCGCTGCTGGTGCTGATCATCTTCATCTGGACGCCGCCGCACTTCTGGGCGCTGGCGATCTTCCGCCGCGAGGATTACGCCAAGGCGGAAATTCCGATGCTGCCGGTGACCCACGGCGTGGTGCACACCCGCAAGCAGATCATGGTGTATTCGGTGGTGCTGGCGCTGGTCTGCCTGCTGCCGTACCTGGTGGGCATGAGCGGTGCGTTCTACCTGGGCGGCGCGATCGTGCTCAATGCGGTGTTCCTCTGGTACGCCTGGCGCATGCTCAATCCGCCGGACGAACTGTTCTCGATGAAGATGTTCTATTACTCCATCGTCTACCTGATGGCGCTGTTCGCCTTCCTGCTGGTGGACCACTGGATCCTGCCCTGGTTGTGAGGGGCTGCCCTTTGTAGAGTCGAGCCACGCTCGACTCAGGCCCGGTCTGATGGCGGGAGCATCCACGCACGGCGTGGATCTACTTGAACCGCGGTTGCTGCGTCGCCATTGCTGTTCCTGACCGCAAAGGAAAGGAAGGCGCAGGGATGCATTCGATCTTCCGTTGGACCACCGCGCTGCTGCTGGCGCTGGGTGTGGCCCTCACCGCGCATGCCGATGACACCGCCGCGCAGATCCGCCAGCATGCCGGTGAGCACCGCCTGCTGGTACTGGGCGAATTCCACGGCACCCGCGAGACCCCGTTGCTGGTACGCCAGCTGGTGGACGACTACAGCCGCAACGGCCCGGTCCTGCTGGCGCTGGAACTGCCACGCGCCGAGAACCCTGTGCTGCGCGACTATCTGGAATCCGATGGCGGGGCCAGGGCGCGCCGGCACCTGCACGGCCGCGCGTTCTGGACCGTGCGCGATGACCAGCATGATGGTCGCCGCAGCCGCGACATGCTGGCGATGATCGAAGGCCTCCGTGTGCTGAAGGCGCAGGGGCGCGTGATCGAAGTGGTTGGCTATGACGTCAATGCCAGCAGTGGCGGCAACCAGGCGCGCGATGACTTCATGGCAGCCGAATTGCGACGGCTCTATCGAGGGTTGCCAGACAATGCACGCATGCTGGTGCTGACGGGCAATGTCCACGCCATGCTGCGGCGGCCGGAAGGTATGCCGCCGGAAATGCAGAGGCAGCCGATGGCCTCCCAGCTGCGGGACCTGGATATCTACAGCGTGCGGTTGGGTGCGCTGCGTGGCCAGGCGTGGGCGTGCGCGGACCGTTGCATGGCGCGGCCACTTCCAGAGCAGGTGGCCACGGCGCCGCGGGTCGATGCCGATGCGAAACGGCCGTACGACCTGTGGGTGTGGATGCCGGAGTTGAGCGTCGGCACGCTGGTGGGCCCGTAACGGCAGGCAACCCATCCACGCATGGCGTTGATCTACTGGTGGTTCACGCCATCGGTGGGAGTAGAGCCACGCCATGCGTGGATGGGCTCTCACGGAACCCGGCGCAGCCAGTGTCGGGTTTCGCCCGGGAGGGCTGCAACTGCGCCCATCGACCAAGCCGTCGCGCTGTAGGGTTTTGCCGCGCTGTCAGCTTCCTGCACGCAAGGCGTCACAGATACCGACTGTTCCACCAGACCGGATCATCAACAGTAGATACACAGGTATTGCGGGATGACTCGCAATTCTGTGGAGCAATCAATGAGATGTCATGTTTCTCTGCCCATCGTTCTGTGTGCCGCGCTTACCAGCCTGGCTGGCAATGCGGCAGCAGAAATAAAAGCACTGAGTCGGGCCAACTGCATTGGATTCATCAACGAATCCGTGACCTATGAACGGCCCCAGTTTCGCAATTTTCAGGGGTCGGCCGTAACCAGGCACGTTCCCCTCGGGAACATTGAGCCGAAGCATGCTTTCGGTGCGCCTAACAATGGACTGTACTCCTGGCGATTTTACGCAGGCGATGGCAGTGATCCAGAACGAATGGTTGTTCACGGATATCACACATGGGTGCTGGGCGGACGCGTATTTACGCAACCCATGAGTGCGGTCGATTGCCAGCTTTCGGAGTGGTGAGCATCATGAAGATTCTTTGCTTTATCGCATTCTCGCTGGCCATGTCGATGTCAGCTCAAGCATCCCAGAATGAACCTGCTCCCGATGCGGTAGGGAGCTGGCTACACCAACGCGCCATGCAGGCTGCAATGCAGGAGGCCTCGGCAATGGGAAGATCGTCCGCCAGCGTGGGCAGCTACCAGATGGTGAAACTGGCAGACCTTGATGCCCCCCGAGAAGTGAAGCAGCAGCTTCGCGATGACATCGAACGATCCAACGGTGTCGTGCGGGTTGCAGCAGGGAGCATCCCAACGCAGGCCGAAATGCTGGCTGCCGTGCCGCGGACTCACCGCTCAACTCCAGAACTACGCCAGCGCCTGCCGCAGCCCCCCAGCAGGCTGGAAAGCAGCCTGCTGGGCGCAGCCGAGATGATTGGCATGGAGCCCAGTGGTGCGTTGGAGGGTGGAAAGTCCTCGGGCTTGAGCCGTTTCTACCGGCTGGAGGGTGTCGGCATCGTGGAGTTCAGCGAGAACAACTTCCTCGCTGCGGGCATGCAGATCGAGGTCATCGCGGAGGCGCAGAACACCGTGGTGGACGGCAAGCCCGCTCACCTCGGGAAGGTTGTGGATAGTGTCGGCCGTACTCGGGTTGAGCTTGCCTGGACGGGAGACAGCAAGACCTACAGTCTGACCGTCACGGGCGAGCCGGGCAGCGACGTGGAGCGCAACGCCCGAGTGCTGCACGACATCGCCGCGGCCATCGTGGATTAGCGGCGGCGTATGCGTCATCCACGCATGGCGTGGATCTACTGCGGGTTCACGCCATCCGCGGTTTGGTAGATCCACGCCGCGCGTGGATGGGCTCTCTACAAAAACCCGCGCGCCCAATCAGGGCGCGCGCTTCGCATACCGCTGCGCGATCACACCGCAGACGATCAGCTGGATCTGGTGGTAGATCATCACCGGCAGCACGATCGCGCCGAGACTGCCGCCGGCGAACAGCACCTTGGCGATCGGCACGCCGGTGGCCAGGCTCTTCTTCGAACCGCAGAACACGATGGCGATCTCGTCCTCGCGGTTGAAGCGCAGGCGACGCGCGATGAAGGTGATCAGCGGCATCGCGATGCCCAGCAGCACGGCGGCCACGACCGCCACGGCCAGCAGCGAGAGCAGCGGCGTTTTGCTCCACAGGCCCTCGGTGACGGCTTCGCCGAACGCCGAATACACCACCAGCAGGATCGTGCCCTGGTCGGTGTAGCGCAGCAGCGCGCGCTGCTTCTCCACCCAGCCGGCAATCCACGGCCGCAGCAGGTGGCCGGCCACGAACGGCACCAGCAGCTGCAGCATGATGCCGCCGATCGCGTGCAGTGGGTCATGCACGCCGCCGGAGGTGCCGGCCAGCGCGGTCAGCAGCAGCGGGGTCAGGAACACGCCGAGGATGCTCGACAGTGAGGCACTGCACACCGCTGCCGGCACGTTGCCGCGGGCCATCGAGGTGAACGCGATGGACGACTGCACGGTGGAGGGCAGGGTGCACAGGAACAGCACGCCCAGATACAGCTCCGGAGTCAGCAGCCAGCCCGACAGTGGCTTGAACATCAGCCCCAGCAGCGGGAACAGGAGGAAGGTGCAGGCCAGGATGGTCAGGTGCAGCCGCCAGTGCAGCATGCCGCCGATGATCGACTCGCGCGGCAGGCGCGCACCATGCAGGAAGAACAGCGCGGCGATGGCGACGGTGGTGACATCGTCGAGCACGATGGCGGCGGCACCCTTCATCGGCAGCAGCGAGGCCAGGCCGACGGTGCACAGCAGGGCGAGGGTGAAGTTGTCCGGTCGCAGGCGCGACCACCAGCGGGTCATGGTGGGCAGAGTCCTTGGTGCGGAGGGTGGTTCAGGGCGAGATGACCGGTGTGGCCAGGCGCTGGCGGGTGGCGGCTTCCAGCGACTTCAGGCCGGCGCGCTGGCCGAGCTGAAGCGCCTGCTCCGGGCTGGCATGCTCATAGCGGGCATTGACCAGGCCGAGCACGGCACCAGCGCGGTTGCCGGAGGCGCAGTGCAGCAGCACCGGCCCCTGGCTCTGCTGCAGGGCCTGGTGCACGGCGCGTACATTGGCCGCATCCAGGCCCTCGGCGCCGGCCACCGGAATGCGTACGTAGCGCAGGCCCAGCGATTCGGCCGCGTGGATTTCATCGAAGCCCCGGTCCTCGCCAGGCTGGCGCAGGTCGATCACCGTGCGCACGCCCTGCGCGGCGAGGGCCTGCAGCTGTGCGGCGCTGGGCTGGCCACCGGCATACAGGCCGGGGCGGACTTCGTTGAGCGGTGCATCTGCGGCCAGGGCCGCCAGCGGCAGGCAGAGCGACAACAACAGCAGGCAGGTCAGGCGCAGCAGCATGGTCCTCTCCGTGAAAACGTTCTGCCGCTACAGGCGCAGTCCGGCGCGCGCCTTCAGCAGCTCGCGCAGTTCGTATTTGTCAGTATCGTCCAGGCCCTGCTGACGCTGCTTTGCCAACAACTCCTCCAGACGTTGCACCAGCAGCTGTTTCTCCAGCTGGGCCACCGCGTCGTGCAGTTCCTGGGTCCAGCTGGCTTCGGTGCCAGGCAGTGTCTGCGCCGCCAGTGTGTGCAGCGACGCCTGTTCCTCACGCCCGTCGAAGTGTTCCAGCAGGGCGCCGGTGCTGATGTCCGGGCGCTGTTCGACCAGCCCCAGCAGCTCCAACAGCAGTTCCACACCGGGCAGGCGCAGGCCCTGGAAGTGATGCTGGCCGCCCAGCGTCAGCGCCAGCGACGGCTGCTGCAGCAGCACGGCGATCGCGCCGCGCACCAGACTGCGCTTGGCCACGGGCTGGATCGTCCGCTGCGGCTGCCGTTGCGGCATCGGCGCGCGCGTGACCTGGGCAGTACCGCCCAGGCCGGTCAGCTGCGCCAGCTGCTGCTTCATCAGGTCGCCGAAGGCACCGTCGGGAATCTGCGCCAGCATCGGCTTGGCCCGCTCGGCCAGGCGTGCCTTGCCGTCCAGCGTGCCCAGGTTGATCTCGCGGGTCAGTTCATCGAAGAAGAACTGCGACAGCGGCGTGGCCTGCTTCAGGCGCTCGTTGAAGGCCTCGGCGCCTTCCTTGCGCACGATGGTGTCGGGGTCCTCGCCATCGGGCAGGAACAGGAAGAAGGCCTGGCGGCCATCCTTCATGCGCGGCAGCACCGACTCCAGCGCCTTCCAGCCGGCGCGGCGGCCGGCGGCGTCGCCGTCGAAGCAGAAGAACACATCCGGTGCGTTGCGGAACAGCAGCTCGGCATGGTCCGGCGTGGTCGCGGTGCCCAGTGTTGCCACCGCCTGGGTGACCCCGAACTGGAACAGCGAGACCACGTCCATGTAGCCCTCGACCACGATCAGCCGCTCGATCTTCTGGTTGGCCTGGCGCACCTGCCACAGGCCGTACAGCTCGCGGCCTTTGTGGAACAGCGCGGTCTCGGGCGAGTTGAGGTACTTGGGGCCGTCGTCCTTCTCGAACACGCGGCCGCCGAAGGCGATGACCCGGCCGCGGCGGTCGAAGATCGGGAACATCACCCGGTCGCGGAACTTGTCGTAGACGTGACCGCGATCGTTCTTGGAGAACAGGCCGGCGCGGTCGAGCAGCTTCATCCGCCGCTCGTCCTTGCCCAACGCATCGCGCAGGCCGCTGTAGCCATCCGGCGCGTAGCCGATCTGGAAGCGCGCGCGGTTCTCTTCATCCACGCCGCGGCCATCCAGGTAGCTGCGGGCCTTGTCGCTGCCCTGCAGGTTGCTCTGGAAAAACTTCGTGGCCGCCTCAAGCGCCGAGTACAGCTCGCGGCTGTCGTCCTGCTGCTGGGGGCTGCGCGGGTTCTCGCTGCGCGGCACTTCCATGGCTGCGCGCTTGGCCAGTTCATCCACCGCGTCGAGGAACTCGAGGCGGTCGTAGTTCATCAGGAAGCTGATCGCGGTGCCGTGCGCGCCACAGCCGAAGCAGTGATAGAACTGCTTGGTGGGCGAGACCGTGAACGACGCCGAGCGCTCGTCATGGAACGGGCAGCGGGCGGCGTACTCCTTGCCCTGGCGCTTCAACGGCACGCGGCTGCCCACCACCTCGACGATGTCGGTGCGGGCCAGCAGATCGTCGATGAAAGCGTCGGGGATACGGGCCATGGGCAACAGGGCAGGGCGCGGTACAGGACCACGCGACGGAACCGGGGGCGGTTGCCCTAGTTTACCCCCTGTCGGGCACCTGGCTGGCGGTGGCCGGATCGATGCCGGCGGCGGCCAGGTGATGGCGCGCGCGCAGGCGCTCATCGATCACCGCGGTCATCAGCGCGCCAACGAAGAAGACCACGGTCGCGTAGTAGATCCAGACCAGTGAGATCACCAGCGCGCCCATCGAGCCGTAGGCACTGCCGGGGGCCACGGTGGCGATGTAGACGCCGATGCCGTAGCGGCCCAGTGCGAACAGTGCCGAGGTGATGACGCCGCCGATGAAGGCCTGGCGCCACGCCACGCGGCGGTCGGGCAGGTAGTGGTACATGAAGGCGAACCCCACCGCGTACAGCAGCAGGCTGGTGACGTACCCTAACGCGGGGAGGATCGAGGGCAGTTGCGCGAAGGCCACCTGCAGTACCGTGGTGGCAGTCATCGACAGGATCAGCAGGAAGCCCAGGGCCAGCACCACGCCGAACGAGAACACACGCTTGCGCAGCCATGCCTTGATGCCCTCCAGGCGCACGCCACTGGTGCGGAAGATCAGGTTGAGCGCGTTCTGCAGCTGCGCGAACACGGCGGTGGCGCCGACGAACAGCAGCAGCGTGCTCCACAGCCCCGCCAACGAGCCGACGTCGGGCTGGTTGTCGGCGTTCTTCAGGACGGTTTCGGCCACCGTAGCCGCGCTGCTGCCAGCCACCGAGCTGATCTGGTCGATCAGCGCCTGCTGTGCCGGCGGGTACAGCGAAGCGGTCAACCACAGCAGCAGCACCAGCAACGGCGCCATCGACAGCAGCGCGTAGAAGGAGACGGAAGCTGCTTGGGTCAGCACGTCGACGTCGATGAAGCGCTTGGCCACCGCCATCGGGAAGCTGTCCTGCAGGCGCTTGATGTACTTGTGCAGTGACACGGGAACGTTGGGCTCGGGTTCAACCATGTGTGCGGTTGTAGCAGGCGACCGACGAAGGTGCGGTGAAGCGAGTGCATCAATGGGGTCAGAGCCCTTCCGCGTCGCGGAAGGGATCCGACCCCAAGTGCTGGATTACGCCAGCTGCTGCTTGACCAGCTTGGACACCAGGCCCATGTCGGCCTGGCCGGCGAGCTTGGGCTTCAGTGCGCCCATCAGCTTGCCCATGTCGGCCGGGCCGGAGGCGCCGGTTTCGGCGATGGCGGCCTGGATGGCGGCCACGATCTCGGCTTCGCCCATCTTGGCCGGCAGGTAGGCTTCGATGACCACGATCTCGGCGCGCTCGATCTCGGCCAGGTCCTCGCGGTTGGCGGCCTCGTACTGGCTGACCGAGTCCTTGCGCTGCTTGACCATCTTGTCGAGCACGGCGATCACGGCGGTGTCATCCAGTTCGATGCGCTCGTCCACTTCACGCTGCTTGATGGCGGCATTGATCAGGCGGATCACGCCCAGCTTGTGCTTCTCGCCCGCCTTCATGGCGGCCTTCATGTCTTCGGTGAGCTGCTGCTTCATGCTCATGAGGAACCTCGTGGTGGTAGGTGGGGCGGGGCGGATGCCCGAACCCGGAAACGCAAAAAGCCGGCGACGCTCGCGCGTGCCGGCTTCGGCTCCATCGCGACGGGCAGGCCCGCCGCAATGAAGATGCGTCCGATCAGTACAGGCGCTGACGCTTGGTGACGTCGCGCGACGAGCGGCGCAGCTGACGCTTCACAGCAGCGGCGGCCTTGCGCTTGCGCTCCTGGGTCGGCTTTTCGTAGAACTCGCGCTTGCGGGTTTCGGCCAGCACACCGGCCTTTTCGCAAGTGCGCTTGAAGCGGCGAAGAGCAAACTCGAAGGGCTCGTTCTCGCGGACTTTGACGCTGGGCATGGAATCTCCGGGACACAGTAGAACCGGGTCACGCCCGGCGAGCCGCACATTATAGCGGCGAATAGACAAACTGCAAGCGACCAACCCTGAATACGGGCCGGCGGTTCGAAAGCAGTGAGATCTGCACGTCCCCCGAGGGGGCGGCAGGGGCGTCATAATAGCAGGCATGCGAGTCCTTGGCATCGAATCTTCCTGTGATGAGACCGGCGTGGCGGTGTATGACACCGACCTGGCCGGCAGCGCGGCCCTGCGCGCCCATGCGGTCTACAGCCAGATCGCCCTGCACGCCGAATACGGTGGTGTGGTGCCCGAACTGGCCAGCCGCGACCACGTCCGCAAGCTGCTGCCGCTGGTGCGCCAGACCTTGGCCGACGCCGGTCTGGGCGTAGGTGATATCGACGGCGTGGCCTATACGGCCGGTCCCGGTCTGGTCGGCGCACTGCTGGTCGGCGCGGGCGTGGCGCGGTCGCTGGCCTGGGCGCTGGAGGTGCCGGCGGTGGGCGTACACCATATGGAAGGCCACCTGCTGGCCCCGCTGATGGAGGACGACCCGCCGGAAGCGCCGTTCGTGGCGCTGCTGGTGTCCGGTGGCCATACCCAGCTGGTGGCGGTGGACGCGATCGGCCAGTACCGCCTGCTGGGCGAGACCCTGGACGACGCGGCCGGCGAGGCCTTCGACAAGACCGCCAAGCTGATGGGCCTGCCGTACCCGGGTGGCCCGCAGCTGGCCAGGCTGGCCGAGCAGGGCACGCCGGGCGTGTACCGCTTCGCGCGACCGATGACCGACCGCCCGGGGCTGGATTTCAGCTTCTCCGGCCTGAAGACCCAGGTCCTGATGGCCTGGCGCGACAGTGACCAGAGCGAGCAGACCCGTGCCGACATCGCCCGGGGCTTTGAGGACGCGGTGGTCGAGACCCTGTCAATCAAGTGCGAGCGCGCGCTGGAAGCGGCCGGGACCAACGTGATCGTGGTTGCCGGCGGTGTAGGTGCCAACAAGCGCCTGCGCGCCCGCCTGCAGCAGATGGCCGAGCGTCTCGGCGGCCGTGCCTGCTTCCCGCGGCCGGCACTGTGCACCGACAACGGCGCGATGATCGCCTTCGCCGGCGCGCTGCGGCTGCAGGCCGGCCAGCACAGCCCGCCGAAGGTGGACGTCACCCCCCGCTGGGACATGGCGACCCTGCCGGCGGTGTGAGCCCCCGGCCGCGCGAACCGCTCGATCGGCGTTTGTAGAGTCGAGCTTGCTCGACTGGGCGCAATGACGAACACAGAGCAGTCGAGCAAGCTCGACTCTACAGGCAGGCCTCCGTAGCGCCGGGCCACGTCCGGCGAACGTATTACCGGCGCACTGCCAACGGCGACGCCGCCAATACCGTTGTCGCCCGCTCATGGCGCTGCAGCCAGCCCAGCGTATGCGGGCAGCGGGCGTGGATCAGCCGTCCGATCGCCGCCAGGTCGGCACCGATGTCGCGTTCCAGGATGGGTTCGTGGTGCGCGATGCGGTTGCGCAGGTGGCGAATGCGTCCGATGTCAGCGTGGATGGCTTTTCTGATGACGCTGGGATGAGCTGAGGGTGCATGCCGCAGAACTCCATTGAGTGCGGGTATCCACAGCGTGTCGTCGAAGCGACAGGTGAAAAGCTGCTGCCAGAACACCATCGGCAGCTTGGCGACGATTTCGGGTGTATCGGTCGTGCGGCCAGCAACCTGTTCCAGTGCTGCACGTGCGGAAGTACAGGACGAGGTTGGCAGCCTGCGTCGGAAGGCATCATTCCAAGGCCAACGCGGGCCATGATGCTGGGCGAGCACGGTAGCAGCGGCGTTACGGGTGACCACTTCGCACAGATGGACCGGCATCATCAGTGCACCGCACATCCGCATGTTCCAGAGGTACAGGGATTCGGCCGTGACGTCGGGGCTGCAGGTCGATGCGATTCTCTCGTAAGTAGACAGACGCTCCGCTGACAACGCACGCCGCAGTACATCGTGTGGAGCCATCGTCATGTGCGGTGGTGAAGGAGGGATCGATGTTCGCGAGAGTGGGCGGCGGCCACCATCAGGGAACGTCGTTGTCTGCGCGGCTGATTCTCTGCGTTTGACCTCGGACGACTACCTGACCTGCCCTGTCGGAATTGGCCTTGACCGGTGATCTCGTCTTTACCTAATCTGCGTGCCTGCGCCACCGGGACCCGCGGCTGTTCAACAGCTCCCCCCGGGGACAAACGGTAGTACCAAAGGGCCCTGCTAGCGGGGTCCTTTGTCTTTTCTGGAGCCGCGCCCCTGCCGGCCACTCACCGCCCGTTCCGGGCAGGCTCACCGTCGTGCCGTTACCATGGCCCCCTGTATTCGGGCTGGTTAAGCGCAATGGACAAGGTTTTCATCGAGGGGCTGACGATCGACGCCCTGATCGGTATCTACGATTGGGAACGACGGATCCGCCAGGACCTGGTGTTCGACCTGGAGATGGGCTTCGACAACCGTCGTCCGGCGGCCTCCGACGACATCGCCCACACCCTGAACTACAAGGCGGTCAGCAAGCGCCTGGAGCAGTTCGTGCGCGAGTCGGAATTCGGCCTGGTCGAAACCCTGGCCGAGCGCTGCGCACAGATCGTGCTGGACGAATTCGACGTGAAGTGGCTGCGCCTGAAACTGAGCAAGCCGGGCGCGGTGCGTGGCGCGCGCGCGGTGGGCGTGATCATCGAGCGCTCGCGGGACTGATCCGGTAGTGCCGGCCGCTGGCCGGCACCCCCAACAACAACGACAACGCAAGGAGACAACTGATGGTGGACGCGGTGGTGGCGGTACAGTGGCTGGAAAAGCTGCAGAACACACTGGAACCCTATCCCGGCGCCTACCTGGCGTTGATGATCTCGGCGCTGCTGATCGCTGCGGGCTTGGCCAACTGGGTTACCAAGCGCATCCTGGTGCGTGGCCTGCGGCGCCTGCTGCAGCGCCTGCCAGGTGCCGAGTCCGGGCGCGGCAGCCATCTGATGCGGGTCATCTCGCGCCTGTCCAACGTGGTGCCCAGCCAGGTGATCGCCTCGGGCATCACCCTCATTCCCGACCTGCCACCCGGCCTGGTCAACGTCATCATCAAGCTGTGCATCGTATGGGCCGTGCTGACGGTGTCGATGGCGTTCTCGCATGCGCTGGACGCGGCCAACAGCCTGTACGAACGCAAGCCCGATGCGCGCAACAAGCCGATCAAGGGCTACCTGCAGGTGGTCAAGATCGTGGTGTTCGTGGCCGCCGGCCTGTCCATCATCGCCACGCTGCTGGGGGTGAAACTGGGGCCGTTGGTGACCGGCCTGGGGGCGGCCACGGCGGTGCTGATGCTGATTTTCCAGGACACCATCCTGTCGCTGGTGGCCAGCGTGCAGATCAGTGGCGATGGCCGTGTGCGCATCGGCGACTGGATCGAAATGCCCAGCCAGAACGCCGACGGTGACGTCATCGATATCGCGCTGCACACCGTCACCGTGCAGAACTTCGATAAGACCATCACCACCATTCCGACCAAGAAGCTGGTGACCGAGTCGTTCAAGAACTGGCGCGGCATGCAGGAGGCCGGTGGCCGCCGCATCAAGCGCGCGCTGTACCTGGACCAGCACAGCGTCGGCTTCCTGGACGAAGGCGACTTGGCCTTCCTCGGCCAGTTCGCGCTGCTGCGTGATTACCTGCAGGAGAAGGAGCAGGAGCTTGGCCAGTGGAACGGGCGCCTGCGCGAGCAGGGCGTGGCCGAGGTCAACAGCCGCCGGGTGACCAACCTGGGTACCTTCCGGGCCTATGTGGAGCGTTACCTGCGCAGCCACCCGGGCATCCATACCGACATGACCCTGCTGGTACGCCAGCTGCAGCCGACCACCGAAGGCCTGCCGCTGGAGCTGTACTGCTTCACCCGCAGCACCGCCTGGGGCGAGTACGAGGCGGTGCAGTCGGACATCTTCGACCACCTGCTGGCGATCCTGCCGGCCTTCGGCCTGCGGGTATTCCAGGCCTCCAGCGACGCCATGTTGATGGCCGGGCAGCGCCAGCTGGCCGGCTCGGAGTAAGCTGCGGTGCCCCCGGCGGGGCCATACGGACCCCGCTGGTGGCTGAAACTGAATGAACAAACCCCTCGCCAAATCGCCCGGGATCGCTAGAATGCCGGGCTTGTAAACGTTTTCATCAAGGACTGCCGGTGGCCTCCGATCGCATCGAATCCCTCATTGCCCAGATGACCGTCGAGGAAAAGGTCGGCCAGCTGGGTGTCTTCGCGGACATGGTCCGCCCGTTCGCCCCGGACGTGAACCCGGAAGCCAACGTGCGCAATGCCGACCAGGTGCTGCAGCAGGTGCGCGAGGGCAAGGTCGGCTCGCTGTTCAATGGTGTGGGCGCCGAACTGGGCCGCCGGATCCAGCAGGTCGCCACCGAAGAGAGCCGCCTGGGCATCCCCGTGATCCTGGCGGCCGACGTCATCCACGGCATGCGTACCGTGTTCCCGATTCCGCTGGGCGAGGCCGCCAGCTTCGAGCCGGAGTTGGCCGAGCGCACCGCGCGCGCCACCGCCATCGAAGCGACGGCCGCTGGCCTGCACTGGACCTATGCGCCGGCCGTGGACATCGCCCGCGACCAGCGCTGGGGCCGTGGCGCCGAAGGTGCCGGTGAGGACGTGGTGCTGGGGTGTGCGTTCGCCGCCGCCCGCGTGCGTGGCTTCCAGGGCAGCGACCTGCGCGCCGCCGATTCGCTGCTGGCCACGCCGAAGCACTTCGCCGCCTACGGCGCGGTGATGGCGGGCATGGAATACAACATGGTGGACATCTCGCCGCAGACCCTGCGTGACGTGCATCTGCCGCCGTTCAAGGCCGCCTTCGATGCGGGCGCGATCACCGTGATGTCCTCGTTCAACGACATCAACGGCGTGCCGGCCAGTGCCAATGCCGAACTGCTGACCGACATCCTGCGCGGTGAGTGGAAGTTCCCGGGCGTGGTGATCTCCGACTACACCGCCGACATGGAACTGGTCGCGCACGGCTATGCCGCCGATGACCGCGATGCCACCGCCAAGGCGTTCACCGCCGGCCTGGACCTGAGCATGCAGAGCGGCTTCTACGCCGAGCACCTGCCGGGCCTGGTCGAGAGCGGCGAGGTGCCGATGGCGGTGCTGGATGAAGGCGTGCGCCGCATCCTGTGGCTGAAGGAAACCATCGGCCTGTTCGACGACCCGTACCGTTCGCTGGACCCGGCGCGCGAAGCCGATACCTCGCACATTGCCGCACATGACGCGCTGTCGCGCGATGCCGCGCGCCGTTCGATCGTGCTGCTGAACAACCGTGAAAACGTGCTGCCGCTGCAGAAGACCGGGCAGAAGATCGCGCTGATCGGCCCGTTCGTGCAGGACCGCGAGAACATTGAAGGCTGCTGGACGCTGTTCGGCGACAAGCAGCGCTACGTGGACCTGGAAACCGGCGTTCGCGCCGCCATCGGCGATGACGCGCTGCTGGAAATCGTGCCGGGCTGCGAACTGGAAGTGGCCATCCCTGGTGGCACCGAAGCGGCCGTGGCCGCCGCGCTGCGCGCCGACGTGGTGGTGCTGGCGCTGGGCGAGCCGCAGCGTTACAGCGGCGAAGCGCAGTCGCGCGTGGAAATCACCCTGCCGCCGGCACAGCAGGCGCTGGCCGAAGCGGTGGCGATGACCGGCAAGCCGCTGGTGGTGTTGCTGCGCAATGGCCGCGCGCTGGCGCTGCAGGGCGCGGTGCGCAATGCACAGGCCGTGGCGGTGACCTGGTACCTGGGCACCCAGACCGGCCATGCCGTGGCCGATGTGCTGTTCGGTGACTACAGCCCGTCCGGCCGCCTGCCGGTCAGCTTCCCGCAGGTGTCCGGCCAGCAGCCGTACTTCTACAATCACCCGCGCACCGGCCGCCCGGAACTGCCGACCATGTCGGAGTTCAAGGCCCGCTGGCGCGAGATTCCGAACGAGCCGCTGTACCCGTTCGGGCATGGTATCGGCTACACCACCTTCGCCTACGGTGCGCCGCAGCTGAGTGCGGCGCAGCTTGGCTGGGACGACAGCCTGACCATCACCACCACGCTCACCAACAGCGGCGACGTGGCCGGCGAGGAAGTGGTGCAGCTGTACATCCACGACCGCGTGGCCAGCCGCGTGCGTCCGGTGCGCGAACTGAAGGACTTCCGCAAGGTGGCGCTGCAGCCGGGCGAGTCGACCGAAGTGGTGTTCACCCTGACCCGCGAGCAGCTGGCGTTCACCGGCCGCGACGGCGTGCTGCGTGCCGAGCCGGGCCAGTTCGACCTGTGGGTCTGCGCCTCGTCGGCAGCAGGCGAAGCCGTGCAGTTCGAGCTGCTGAAGGCCTGATCGAGAAAAAGGGGACGGAGGGGATTAAGTCGTTTGTGCCACTAACGACTTAATCCCCTCCGTCCCCTTTTTTGTTGTCCTCACTGGGGCGGCGCTACCATCGGTGTTCTTGAACCGATGGATGCCCGCGCATGCGCACGATCGCTGTGTTGATTCCCGCCCTGTTGCTGGCGGCCTGTTCGCAGCCGGCACCGCCGGCCGAGCCTGCGGTGGACGCACCGCCGCCGATGGAGGCCAGTGTTGCGGCGACGCCTGCGGCTGAACCGGCGAAGGCTGCTGCCGAGCCGGCCGGCGCCGCACCGACGGATGCGCCCGCGGAAGACGCGCGTGCACGCATTGAGACGCTGCTCGGCGACGCCGCGCAGTACGAGAAGGTGTTCAACGCGTTCAAGTCCGCGGTGGTCGGCGGTGATCGCGCTGCGGTGGTGGAGGAAGTGCGCTTCCCGCTGAATATCGCTAACGGAAGGAAGATCACCGGCCCCGGTGAGTTCCAGCGCAACTACGAGAAGATCATCACCCCGGCGGTGGTCAAGGCGGTGTCCGAACAGGACTTCGGCAAGGTCTTCGTCAATCAGCAGGGTGTGATGATCGGCGATGGCCAGGTGTGGTTGAACGGGCAGTGCCTGGACCAGGCCTGCACGAAGACCGAGGTGAAGGTCATCACCATTCAATGAACGCAGACGGCCCCGCGTGCGGGGCCGTTGCGGGAAAACGTGCCGGCCAGCGGCCGGCACTACCATCCTGTCAGGTTTTCGGGGTGAGCTTCAGCAGGCGCGCCTTGTTGCCGTCCTCCAGCAGCCACAGTGCGCCATCCGGGCCCTGTTCCACTTCGCGGATGCGCTCGCCCATGTTGAAGCGTTCGGCTTCGCGCGCGCTGTCGCCGTCGAAGGCCACGCGCACCAGCGAGGTGGAGGACAGGCCGCCGATGAAGCCGCTGCCCTTCCACTGCGGGAACAGGTTGCCGCTGTAGATCACGAAGCCGGCCGGCGAGATCACCGGCGTCCAGGTCACCTTCGGCGCGGCGAATTCCGGGCGGGTGCTGTGGTCGGGAATCGGCCGGCCGTCGTAATGGTCACCATTGGAAACGATCGGGTAGCCGTAGTTGGCGCCGCGCACGATCAGGTTCAGCTCGTCACCGCCGGCCGGGCCCATCTCGTGTGCCCACAGCTTGCCGTTGGCATCGAAGGCCATGCCGAGGATGTTGCGGTGGCCCAGTGACCACACCTGCGCGGCCACGCCGCCCTGCGAGGCGAACGGGTTGTCGGCAGGCAGGCTGCCATCATCGTTGAGGCGGATGATCTTGCCGAGGTTGCCGCCCATGTCCTGCGCCGGATCGAACTTCTGGCGCTCGCTGGAGCTGATCCACAGCTTGCCGTCCGGGCCGAAAGCAAGGCGATGCCCGTAGTGGCCTTCACCACTCACCTTCGGGCTCTGTCGCCAGATCACCTTCAGGTCCTTCAGCTGGCCGGCACCGTTGGCATCCAGCGCCAGCGTGGCACGGGCCACGGCAGCGCCGCGGGTGTCCAGCGTGCCTTCCTCGGCATAGCTGAGGTAGATCACGTGGTTGCTGGCGAATTGCGGGTGCAGGATCACGTCACCGAAGCCGCCCTGGCCGCCGTAAGCGACCTTCGGAACGCCGGTAATCTCATGCTTCTGGCCGCTGGCCAGGTCCAGGTGCTGCAGCTTGCCGCGCTTTTCAGTGACCAGCAGGCTGCCGTCCGGCAGGAAGGTCATCGCCCACGGCTGGTCGAAGCGGCTGATTTCGGTGGCGGTGAACGGGCGCTGGTCGGCAGTGGTGGAGGCTGCGGGCGCTGCGGTCTGGGCGCCGTTGGCGGCCGGGTCGGCGGCATTGCAGGCGGAGGTGGCAAGGATCGGCACCAGGCCGAGGGCGAGCAGCAGGGGCGTGCGGGTCATGGGTATCTCCAGTGCGGGGATGCGGATGGCCGGGCTGTCCCTTGTATACCACTGGCGTCGTGAGCGTCGTGGCCCGAAGGTCCTGCGACCCCTGTGCGAGCGCGGCGGGATCGTCTAGGGTGGGCACGCCCGGGCAAAGCGTGCCCGTCTGCCTGCCAAGGATCTGCAATGAACACTGCCATGCCCCACAAGCCCTCCACCGCCTTCATCGCCGCCTCATGGGTGGCCCTGCTGCTGGGTGCGGCGGCCTACCTGATCGGTCTGTTCAACGCCACGATGGCGCTCAACGAAAAGGGCTACTACCTGACCCTGCTGCTGTTCGGCCTGTTCGCGGCGGTGTCGCTGCAGAAGAGCGTGCGTGACCGCGTCGAGGGCATCCCGGTGAGTGGCCTGTACTACGCGCTGTGCTGGTTCGCACTGTTGTCGGCGTTGATGCTGCTGCTGGTTGGCCTGTGGAATGCCACGCTGGCACCGAGCGAGAAGGGTTTCTACGGCATGGCGTATGCACTGTCGCTGTTCGGCGCGGTGGCGGTGCAGAAGAACACCCGCGACCTGATCGCCGCCGGTGGCGGTGAAAGCAAGCGCAGCACGGCCGTGCCGCCGCTGCCGGAACAGGAATGATGCAGCAATGGTGGCGCCGGGCCATGCCCGGCGTTGCCGCATAACGGGTCCGTCAGGGGCCGCGTGCCAGGCGCGGTTCCACCTGCTGCGCTTCCTCCCAGCCACGGCGCACGGCACTGCGTGCCTGCGCCCATTCCAGCCGGCTGCGGCCACGCTCGCTGGCCCAGCGCGACTCCAGTTCAGCTTCGACCTGTTCGTAGGCGCGGATCATGTCCTGCGCACGCGCGGCATGGCCGATGCGGTAGGCCGGTTCATAGTCCTCGAAGAACAGCTGATCGTCGTAGTACGGCTCGGCGGTGTAGCGCTCGCGCCAGTAGTTGCTGACCGCGTCACGCGGTGTGCTGTCGTCCGGTACGCGGCCGGGGATCTGGTACTCGGTCATGGAAGGGCTCCGTTGTGGACGAAGCCTGATCATGTCTGCGTGGCGGTTAACGGCCCGGTCCGGCAGCGTGATCGCCAGATCAATCCGCCGGGCATGGCCCGGCGCTCCGCTCACCCGGCGTCGGCATCCTTGCGCGGCAGCTTGTAGATCACCGCGCCGATGGCAAACGCGACCAGTGCGGCGGCGATGTTCTGCCAGCTGGCACTGGCGAACAGCGCAACGCACAGCAGCAGCGCCAGCACCGGAATCAGCGGGCCACCGGGCAGCTTCAATGCACCGGGGCGGTCGGCGTAGAGCTTGGCCAGTACCAGCACTGCCGCGGCAGTACCGATGTAGGCGAACAGGCGCGTGGTCATCGACAGCAGCGCCAGCTGCACGAACGAACCGGACAGGGCCAGGCCGAGTGCGATCAGACCCTGGCACAGGATCGACGCGGCCGGCGTGTGGAAGCGCGGATGCACCTGGGCCAGGATCTTCGGGCCGTAGCCATCGCGGGCCAGCGCGAACAGGAAGCGCGGGCCCATCATCATCGTGTTGCTGTTGGTGCCGAGGATGGAGATGGTCGCGCCGATGGTCAGGATCAGCGCCAGTGCCTCGCCACCGAAGCCGGCGGCGGCATCGGCCAGCGGCGTGGCCGAGCTGGCCAGGCCGGCCAGCGTGCCCTGCGCCACCACCTGCACCGCGCCGTAGATGACGGTGACGGTGATGATCATGGTGATCAGGGCGAATGGAATATCGCGGCGCGGATTACGGTACTCGCCGGCGGCGGCCGGGATGTTCTCGAAACCCGCGTAGGCATACAGCAGCAGCAAGGCGGCTTCGCCCATGCGCTGCAGGTCATGCGGGTCCGGGCGCTGGCCGGAGAAGGCCAGCTGCGGATCGATGTAGAACGCACCGATGGCCACGAACAGCAGCAGCGGCAGCATCTTGCCGATCACCAGCACCACGCCGGTGCGCGCGGCCGAGCGCACGCCGATGATGTTGACGCCGGTCAGGAAGCCCAGCGACACCACGATCACCGCGATGCGCCCCATGCCGGCACCGGCCCACGGCCAGAAACGCGCGACGGCATCGGCCAGCGCGTTGCTGAGTGCGGCCGCCGAGCTGATGCGGGTCAGCCAGATCATCCAGCCGATCTCGAACCCGGCGAAGCGCCCGAACGCCTCGCGTGCATACAGGTAGCTGCCACCGGGCTCGTCGAAATAGCTGGCGGCCTGCGCGTAGCACAGCACCAGCAGGGCGACCACGATGCCGGCGGCGACCACGCCCCACAGGCTGAAGGGGCCGAGCAGGGCGACGGTGGCGGCCGGCAGCAGGTAGATGCCGCTGCCGATCACATCGTTGATCGACAAGCCGACGATCTGCCAGCGGCTGACCGCGCGCTGCAGCTGCGGTTCGTCCTGCGCGCTCAACGGGCGTCTCCACGCAGTGCGGGCAGTTGCCACTGGGCCTGCAGGCGCGTGTACTCGGCGCGCGGCAGCAGCACGAAGCGCGGCGCATCCTGCGGCCGCAACCAGTCCAGCAGGGCCTGCATGCGGGCCTGCGGCATGGCGGTGCAGCCAGCCGTGGCCTCGCCGGGCTGGCGCCACAGGTGGGCGAAGATGCAGCTGCCCTTGCCGGGCTGGTTATCCGGGTTGTGGGCGATGACGAAGCCTTCCCGGTAGCGCACGTCGCCCTTGTTGTGCAGGTCCAGCCGCATCGGCTCGGTGGAGCCCTTGACCGCTGCACTGCCGACCTTCTTTTCATCCACGATGCGGTTGTAGAACGGAGAGCCGGGCACATCCATGCAGTAGCTGCTGTCCAGCATCGGCTGGTAGGGCATGGCCGTGCCGGGGCGTGTAACGGCATAGCCGAACGCGCTGCCCAGCGCGAACACGCCGGCCGGGCTGCGGCCATCGCCTTCCTGCTTCTGCGGGCCGTCGGCCTGTGCCGGATGCAGGCCCAGGCCCCAGGCGCTGCCGGTACGGCCGAGCGCCACCGGGAACGCCTGTCCATGCGCGTGCCAGCCCTTGCCATCGCGCACATAGGCCTGCAGCTGGCCCTCGGTGCTGTCCCAGCCATCGCTGGTGACCACGATCAGCTGGCGCGCACCATCCAGCGGCGCCGCGTATACGGACACCGCTGCAGCAAGCAGCAGCGCAGCGG
The DNA here is from genome assembly GCF_004346925.1 of Stenotrophomonas sp. ASS1. Lineage (NCBI taxonomy): Bacteria > Pseudomonadati > Pseudomonadota > Gammaproteobacteria > Lysobacterales > Lysobacteraceae > Stenotrophomonas > Stenotrophomonas oleivorans. Next base: position 373,931 of record NZ_CP031167.1, read on the forward strand.
TAGCGAGGCGAACCAGCGATCTCATCAACAGGTGCTCCGGTCAGGAATCCAGCAGGTGGTCGATCCGCTCCAGGTTCACCGCGAGCTGCTGCTGGCGATCCGGATTGGCGTGGCAGAGCAGCACGAACAGGAAATCGAGCAGCGCGTGCATGGCGCTACGGTACAGCAGCTGCGCGACCTGCGGCGTGCGGTCGTGCGCACACACCACCAGCGTTGCATCCGCATGCGCGCGCAGCGGGTTGGCGGTGTGGCGGGTGATGGAAATCACCTTGCCACCCATGTCCTGGAACTGGCGCGACAGCTGCGAAAGCTGGGGCAGGTTGCCGAACTCGGAGAACATCAACAGCACGTCACCCGGGCGTGCCGCCGACAGGTTGGCCAGCATCAGGATCGGGTCGGTATGCGGCACCACCAGCAGGCCGAGCAGCGACAATCGCATGGCGAACTCACGCGCGTACAGGCCGTCATCACCCAGGCCGTACACGAACAGCTTCGGCGCGCCGTCGATCAGCTGCACGATGCGCTCGATTTCCCCGCGTGGATTGGCCTGGCGGGTTTCCTCCTCGGCTTGTGCCTTGCTGCGGCGCAGGGCCTCGCCCAACCGCAGGTAGTCGTCGCCGCTGTCGGGTTCGCTGGGCGCCTGTTGTGGATCGGCACCGGCGCGTGCCACATCCTGGCCGATCGAGTACTTCAGGTCCGGGTAGCCCTTGAAGCCGAGCTTCTGGCTGAATTTCACCACGCTGGACTGGCTGATGCCCAACGCGCTGGCCAGCTGCTGGGACGAGTAGTCGCGCAGCAGGTGTGCGTTGTCGAGGATGAAGTCGGCGATGCGGCGCTCGATGGCCGACATCTGCCCGCGCTCGGAACGGATCTTCAGCAGGGGCGGCATGCGGGGAGTCCGGGCAAGGATAGGCGCGTTGCGGTTGGCAGCGTAGAGCGTGTCATGGAATGGGCCGGGCGGGTGCCAGACGCGAGGGGGATACTGGGTAGAGCAGAAGCAGGAGCATCCACGCATGGCGTGAATCTACGGGGTGCAGTTGTTGCCTTTGACGTTGAGTCCGCCTTCAAGCGAGCCGAGCACCGCAGGTCCGGCGAGGGCGAAGAGGCGCGGGTGTCTGAGCGCAGCGAGTTCCGCGCCGTCCCTCGCCGGACCGAGGAGCGCAGGGCACCGGCGTGCGCAGCACGTCGGCTCGCGGCTGGCGGAGCGTTTCTTTTGGTTACTTTTCTTTTCGCGAAAAGAAAAGTAACGCCCGACCAAGCATCAGATACGCACGGCCCTTGTAGAGTCGAGCCATGCTCGACTGCGCGGTTCAACCCAGCATCTCCAACCCGCGCACTTCAGTGATACCCAGCCCCGGCACGTCGCTGATGCTGATCTCCGATTCGTTGAAATGCACGCCACCGCTGACCGGGTCGAACTGGCCCAGCGAGGGGCCGTCGAGGTCGACCTTGGTGATCACATCACTCTTGGCCACCGCGAGGTGCACAGCCGCAGCCACGCTGATGCTGGACTCGATCATGCAGCCGATCATGCACGGCACGCCGTAGATGCCGGCGATGTCGGCGATGCGGATCGCGTTGGACAGGCCGCCGGTCTTCATCAGCTTGATGTTGATGATGTCGGCTGCGCGCTGCTGGATCAGGTCCATCACCTGGCTCGGGCTGAACACGCTTTCGTCGGCCATCACCGGTGTGTTGACGCGGTCGGTGACGTACTTCAGGCCACTGATGTCGGCGGCCTTTACCGGCTGCTCCAGCAGTTCCAGCACCACGCCGGCTTCTTCCAGCGTGCGCATTGCGTGCACGGCCTGCTTGGCGGTCCAGCCCTGGTTGGCGTCCAGCCGAAGCAGGGCGCGGCCTTCCACGGCGGCGTGGATCGCCTTGACCCGTTCGATGTCCAGACCGATGTCCTTGCCGACCTTGATCTTCAGCGACTCGAAGCCGCGTTCGATCGCCGACAGCGAATCGGCCACCATCTTGTCGATGTAGTCCACGCTGATGGTAATGTCGGTGGTGATCACCGGGTCGCCGCCACCCAGCATCTGGTACAGCGGCGCGCCATGCAGCTGTGCCCACAGGTCGTACAGCGCGATCTCCACCGCGGCTTTGGCGCTGGTATTGCGCTCCATCGCGGTCTGCACCAGCGTGCACAGATGGTTGAGGTTGACCACGTCCTGGCCGATCAGGCGCGGTGCGATGAAGTGGCGGATCGCCTCGATGATCGAGCCGTGGGTATCACCGGTGATCACCGCGGTGGCCGGCGCTTCGCCGTAGCCGGTGTGGCCGGTGTCGGTGCGGATCAGCACCACTACGTCTTCCACGGTTTCCACCGTGCGCAGGGCGGTCTTGAACGGTGTTTTCAGCGGCACGCGCAGCATGCCCAGTTCGATGGCAGTGATCTTCATTCAGGGGGTCTTGGCACGCAGGCGTTGGATGTTGGTGATGCGGTCGATGTAGCGGACGCTGTCGCTGGCCATCATCGGCTCCAGCGGGGTGACCGAAACACCATTGAGATGGGCCTGCACACGCTTGCCGTCAGCACCGAACCAGCTGCCGCCCGCCGTATCGTGGATCACCCATGTGCGGCCGTCGACGTGGCCGATGGCCATCATCACGTGGCCGGGGATGTAGACCAGATCGCCCACCTGCAGATCGGTGACGGCGCGGTCGCGCACGGCCTTGCCGTCCTTGCCGGTGAACGGTACGCGGTCCAGCGCCGGACTGATCGCCTGAGCACTGGTATTGCGCGGTAGGAGCACGCCGAAGCTGCGGTAGATCTCGGAAACGAAACCGCTGCAGTCGCGGGTGTCGTAGTCGTGGCCCCAACCGTAGCGCTCGCCGAGGAACTTGAAGGCCTGCTGCAGCAGCAGGCGTGGGGTCAGCGGCAGGTAGTCGGCGGCGGTGTCCTGCGAGCGCGGCAGCAGCGCCGGCACCAGCTTCAACCGGCCATCGGCTTCGCGTACCGGCAACTGCACCACCCACGAGGCGTGCGCCTGCTGGCCGTTCACCGGCTCCGACGCCGGCCAGTCGGCCAGCACCGGCAGGCGCACGCCCATGTCCAGCTGCAGGCGCGAGACGCGCGGTTCTTCCGGGGTGTAGGCGGTCTGTGCGGTGGCGCCGGTGACGATCCGGTACGGTCCCTTCGCGCCGTAGCCGAGCACGGTGGCTTTGTCGCCGCTGGCGATGGCATCGGCCTCGATCCATGCGCTGTAGCGCTCGCTGTGCACGAACAGCCAGCGGCCGTCGGCGCTACGATGGACCACGGCAACCTTGTCGCCGGGGAACAGCGCCGATTCCTGGAAGCGATCGATGTCGGTGTCGCCGATGCTGCTGAAGACGCGCTCGCGGGTGGGGAAGGTACGCAGTGCCGCGCGCTTCACCACCAGCCCGTATTGCGGTGTCGTCTGCGCGGGAATGGACTGCAGGCCCAGATTGGCTTCGGTCGCGCTGCGCAGTGCCGTCGCAATGGCTTTGCCCTTGTCGTTGTACAGAGTGCGGGTGGGCCAGCTCGACAGCGAGGTGATGCTGGCGCGCACCGCCGCCGCATCAAGCTGCGCGGGCAGTGCGGCGATGTCCTGGATGTGGCTGTCCTGTGACCGCATCCGTGCGTTCTGTGCCTCGATCTGGCTGCGGTCCAGGATCGGCACATCGGCGTTGTCCAGGCGCGCGGCCCAGTACTGGGGGGTGAGGTAGGCCTCGTGCAGGCCGATCACATAGGGCAGCGGCGCGCCGGGATCAGGCCTCGGGGAAGCGAGTGCGAAGGCCGGTGCGGCCAGCAGGCACAGGGCCAGGGTCAAGCGGCGTGGCCAATGCCGATGCCGTTCGCGGGAAGCCAGGATCATGCGCTGCACACCCTCCTCGAATGCCTGCTGGAATATTTATTCCTTTTGGCATCGAAAGCAAGAATAAATTATTGACCGGCATCCCGGCCCGTGTTACACAGCCGTTACCACCCGCGCTGGGGAAGTGTCGCTGTGGATCCTGCCGTTCGCAAACCACGTCTGCCTGCCACTGCCGGCCTGTGTGCCGCGCTGCTGCTGTGGGCGTGGTCGGCGGGAGCGGAGCCGCCACCCTCGGCCATCCAGTTTGCGCGGGTCGTGCAGATGATCGACGCGGGACGGTTCTCCGAAGCCGGCAGCGAACTGAACACCTGGTTGGCTGCGGACGCGGCGGAGCCTGGCGTCAGTTTCGACGACATCGCGTTCCAGGAAGAACGCATGCGCCGCATCCGCCTGGATTTTTCCCTCGACGAGACCGCCGCCAAGTCTGCCGTGCGCCGCTGGATTCCGGACCTGACCGACGAGGAATTCGCGCGCTGGGATCAGCTTGGCCTGATCGAGCATCTCGACATCGATGGCACGCGTTGGTATTTCAAGCGCGCACCGTCGAACCTGTTCCTGCTCAGCGACGAGGCACGTGCGCGCCGCCGCGCGGATGCACCGATGCCGGCGCCGGGCCCAAACGAGGTGCTCAACGCGCACCACGCACGCGTGCTTGCCGCAGCGGAACAAAGTGGCCAGGCGTCGGTACTGCCGCAGCGCATTGAATTCACCCAGTCGCTCACGGTGAAAGCCGATGCGGTGCCGGCCGGCGAGACCGTACGCGCCTGGATTCCGTACCCGCGCGAGATACCCGGCCAGCAGGAGCAGGTGCAGTGGCTGGGCAGCACCCCGGGCAAGGCGCGCGTGGCACCAGCCAGCACCCTGCAGCGTACCACCTATCTGGAAGCCAAAGCGGTGGCCAGGCAGCCGACCCGCTTCGAGGTCCGCTATGCGGTCACGATCCTGGCCCGGCATACCGCGATCGATCCGGCCAAGGTGCAGCCGACACCGGCCGATCCGGCACTGAAACCCTACCTGTCCGAGCAGCTGCCGCACGTGCGCTTCACGCCGGCACTGAAGCTGTTCTCCGACCAGGTGCTGCAGGGCGAGACACGTCCGTATGAAGTGGTGCGCAAGCTGTTTGCTGCCGTGGATCGCATTCCATGGGCCGGTGCGCGCGAATACTCGACGATCAGCAACATCAGCGATTACGCGCTGCATGCCGGGCATGCCGACTGCGGCCAGCAGACCCTGCTGCTGATCGCACTGCTGCGTATGAACGGCATTCCCGCACGCTGGCAGTCGGGCATGGTGTTCTCCGGCGATGGCAGTGGTTACAACAACCTGCATGACTGGGGGCAGGTCTACCTGGCGCCGTATGGATGGCTGCCGATGGACGTGACCACCGGCGCACTGGCCAGCGACGTGCCGGCCCTGCGCGATTTCTACCTGGGTGGCCTCGACGGCTACCGCATCGCCTTCAACGACGATTTCGGCCAGGCCCTGGTGCCGGCCAAGCAGCACTTCCGCTCGGAAACGGTCGACTCGCAGCGCGGCGAGGCCGAGTGGGCAGGCGGCAACCTGTACTTCGACCAATGGAGCTACGACTTCCAGTGGCGGGTACTGCCAGCCGGGCAACGCTAGCGCGACACATCGCATTCCACACCATTCAATTCTTGCAGGAGAGAGCAGGGGATGAAGGCTTACAGCATCAAGCGGGCGGCGTTGTGCGTCGCCCTCGGGGCGTGTCTGGGCGTGATGCTGCCCGGCACCGCAATGGCGCAGAACGTGAGCGGCGCGGTGGCGGGCCGCGCCACCGCCGGTGATCAGGTGACCGTGGTCAGCAACAGCACGGGCCTGATCCGCTCTGTCACGGTCGGTGCCGATGGCAGCTATCGCCTTGGCCAGCTACCGGTGGGCGACTACCAGTTGCAGCTCAGCCGTGATGGCCAGAAGCTGGGTGATCAGGTTGCTGTCAGCGTCGCGATCGGCGGCACCACCACGGTCAATCTGGCAAGCGGCGGCGGCGTCACCAATCTCGATGCACTGCAGGTGGTCGGCACACGCGTGGTCAATCGCGTGGATGTCTATTCCACCGAAACATCCTTCAACATCAATCGACAGGAAATCTCGCGCCTTCCTGTGGCGCAGGACCTGTCTGCGGTCGCACTGATGGCGCCTGGCGTGGTCGGCGGCAACTCGTCCTTTGGTGGCTTGTCCTTCGCCGGCTCGTCGGTGGCTGAAAATGCCGTCTTCATCAATGGCCTGAATGTCACCGACATGTACACCCGTCGCGGCTTCAGTACCGCGCCGTTCGCCTTCTTCAAGGAGTTTCAGGTCAAGACCGGCGGATACTCGGTCGAGTTCGGCCGCTCCACCGGTGGCGTGATCAATGCGGTGACCCGTTCGGGCAGCAACGAGTTCGAAGGCGGCGTGGAAGTCACCGCTGAACCCAGTGCATGGCGCTCCAGCGGCGGCGACCACTTCCATCGTGATGGAACCCCGCATTCGTATGGCAGCCGCGACAACAACTCGTTTCTGAAGACCAACGTGTGGGGCTCCGGTCCGATCATCAAGGACAAGCTGTTCCTGTTCGCGATGTATGAAGACCGCAGTGACAAAGGGCACAACACCTCGTCCGATGGCAGTACCTGGTTCAAGAATGATTCCGGCAACGGCTTCTGGGGCACCAAGCTGGACTGGAACATCAACGACAACCACAGCCTGGCGCTGCTGGCGTTCTCCGACGAAGGTGACGTCACCAACGCCTCGTATGGCTACAACTGGAACGCAGACCAGCTCGGTGCATGGGGCGGTGATTCGGTCACCGAGACGGGTGGTCGCAACTGGTCGGCCACCTATACCGGCCACTTCGGCCAGAACTTCACCGCCCGCGCCATGGTCGGCCAGAACAACCAGCGTGCGTTCACCAATTCGTCGCTGGATCAGGCGTGCAGCCCGGTGTTCACCGACAGCACCTACGGCCCGCGCCTGGGCAAGCTGCAGGGCCTGCGCGCAGGCTGCCACCCCACAGGCACGGCAGTGGCCGAGCGTGACGATACCCGTGACGTGGCGCGACTGGACTTCGAATGGCAGCTGGGTGATCACCTGCTACGCTTCGGTGTCGACCGTGAGCTGATGACCACAAAGCAGTCCACCCGCTACCCCGGTCCGACCGAGTTGAGCTACACGGCCTACGTAGCGCGACCTGGCGATGAAGTCTGGGACGGTGCCAATGCCTACGTGCCAGCAGGCGTTACCGAAATGCTGCGTGCGCGCAACCGCAAGTCGGGAGGCACGTTCGAGACTGAAGCCAATGCCTTCTACGTGGAAGACATCTGGAACATCACTCCGAACCTGATGCTCAACCTCGGCGTGCGCTGGGACCGTTTCGAAAACCGCACCGCCGCCGGCAAGGCGTTCATCAAGATGGACGACCTGGTCGCGCCGCGTGTGGGCTTCTCGTGGGACATGCGCGGTGATGGCAGCACCAAGCTCTTCGGCAACGCCGGCCGCTACTACCTGCCGGTTACCAACAACATCAACGTGAACTTCGCCGGTGGTCTCACCGACGAATACAGCTATTACGTGCTCAATGGCTGGGAACAGAAGACCTCGCCGACAGGCTCGCCGTACATGGCACCGATCGTCGGCCAGCAGATCGGGCCGACCGACACCCGCATGAACACCGGCGGTGCCGACCTGCGCCAGAGCGTGGACCGCGATCTCAAGGCGGTCTACCAGGACGAGTACATCCTGGGCTTCCAGAACATGATCAACCAGACGTGGTCCTGGGGCGTCAACGCCACCTATCGACGGATGACCCGTGCGCTGGATGACATCCGCATCAACTACACCCCGTGCGGCCCGACCCCGAGCACGCTGTGGCCGATCGCCAATCCGGGCGAGAGCCTGACAATCTGGGGCGACAAGAGCATCGGCTGCGCCAACGAAGGCTGGATCACCATCGATACCGCCAACAGGGGCTATCGCAAGGGCGGCAGCGGCGAGGTGATCGGTTACTCCAAGCCCAAGCGTACCTACAAGGCGCTGGAGTTCCAGATCGACCGTGCATGGGACGAGAAGTGGATGTTCAACGCGTCCTACCTGTGGTCGAAGAGTGAAGGCAACTTCGAAGGACCAGTGAACTCCGATACCAACTACGGTGATACCGGCATGGTCCAGTTCTGGGACCACCCCGCCACCAACGAGCGCTACGGCGTACTGTTCAACGACTTCCGCCACCAGTTCAAGCTGCGAGCTGCGTACGCACTGAACAAGCAATGGTCCTTCGGCACCACGTTGCAGGTGCAGTCCGGTGGCCCGATCACTGCGTATGGCGTGATGTGGCCAAACGACTCCATCGCCGGTGGCAGTACCTCCAGTGAAGGTAGTGGCGGTGGCACCGGTTGGCTGTGCGTGGCCAACTGCTCCGGCCCATACAACCAGCGACAGTTCGAGTACAGTCCGCGCGGCGCGTTCGGTCGCCTGCCATGGACGTGGACCATGGGCGCCAATGTGACGTGGCGTTTGCCGGTGGAAGGCATCGACCTCAGCGCACGGCTGTCGGTCTACAACCTGTTCAACAATCAGAAGACCATCAACGTGCACCAGCGCTATGAAGCGCAGCCCGGCCAGTACCGCGAGGCGACGTTCGCCACCGGGACGCGCTGGCAGGCTCCGCGCTATACACAGTTGGTGGTGACCTGGAATTTCTGAGGCTGCATCCCGTGCCGTCCGTGTGGGCGGCGCGGGCATTGGAAGGGAAGCGTGCATGCATCATCTGCTGATCCTCGCAGCGGCACTGGCCGCACCCTCCGCTTTGGCGGTCGATACCGCATCCATCGATGCCGATGTCGCCGCCGTGGTTCGCGCCGAACATCTCCCCGGGCTTGCGATGGCGGTGGTCGAGAACGGACAGGTGGTCTATCGCCATGCTGAAGGTAAGCGTGACGATGGCGGCCGCATCGACGAGGACACGCTGTTCAAGATCGCCTCCAACAGCAAGGCGATGACCGCCGCACTGCTGGCGCGGCTGGTGCAGCAGGGCAGGCTGCGCTGGGACGATCCGGTGCAGCGCCATCTGCCGGAATTCCGAATGCACGATGCATGGGTGGGGCAGCAGATGCAGGTGCGCGACCTGCTGATCCACAACAGCGGTCTCGGTCTGGGCGCCGGTGACCTGATGCTGTGGCCGGAACCGAACACGTTCTCCCGTGCCGACATCATCGCCGGGCTGGCACACCTGAAGCCGGTCAGCAGTTTCCGCAGCCGTTATGCCTACGACAACCTGATGTATGTGGTGGCCGGTGAGGTGGCCGCTGCGGCCGCTGGCAAGCCGTACGACCAGTTGATGCGCGAGCAGGTGTTTGAACCACTCGGCATGACGCGCTGCCAGGTGGGGGCCTGGTCGGTGAAGCGCGTAGGCAACGTCGCGCAGCCACATGCCTGGCGTCGTGATCGCAATGAGGTGGTGAACGCTGACGGTGCCATCAGCCCGGACCTGCCGTCCATGGCTGCCGGAGGCATCCGCTGTTCGCTGCGCGACATGACGCGCTGGATGCAGGTACTGCTTGATCCTGCCGTGGTGCCGGATTGGTTGGACAGTGAACAGCGCCGCACGTTGTGGACATTACACATGCCGATGCCGCTGGGTGAGCGCCAGCGGCGCTGGGACAACGCGCATTTTTACGGCTACGGCTATGGCTGGCGCGTTTCTGACATGGATGGGCAGTGGAAGGTGGCACACACCGGCACGCTGTCGGGGATGTACTCGTCGCTGGCGCTGCTGCCCGACCGCAAGGTGGGTGTGGTGATGCTGATCAATGGCGAAGGCGAGGATGCGCGTACCGCGTTGATGCAGGCCGCGCTGAAGCGCTTCACCGCAGCGGACGATGCGCGGCCTGCGATGGAGTACCTGGCCGAATTGAAGGCAGACCAGGCAACGCGGGCGGCGACCGGCCATTCGCGGCCGTCCACCGTTGCGGCGCAGGAGACGAGCCGCACGGATCTGCCACGCTGGCAGGGCCGTTACCGCGATCCGTGGCTGGGCCCGGCCTCACTGTGCCCGGGCGCGGACGGCCTGCGCTTCAGCGTGGACAAGTCGCCAAAGCTGCAGGCGGCCGTGCTGCAGTTGCAGGGGCGCTGGCTGCTGCGCTGGGATACGCTGGGCGAAGACGCACAGGCCTGGCTGCAGCCCGGTGACGGTGCACCGCCCACACTGGACCTGCGTGCCATCGATCCGGACATCGACTTCAGCTATGACTTCCAGGACCTGCATTTCACTCGTACTGGCGACTGCCCTGGCAGCGAGCGCCAGCGCCGCTGAGCCGCCGCGTGTTTCGCCGGCCACTGATGCCGCCAGCGCCGGATTCGTGGAGATCCGCACGTTGTCGCCAGGCATCGAGATGGACATCCGCTACGCCGGCGCGAACAACTTCACCGGCGCGCGCGTGCCGGGTTACGAGGGGCCGTCCTGTTACCTGCTGGCGCCGGTGGCGAAGGCACTGGCACAGGTGGAACAGGACCTGCGCGCGGATGGCTTTGGCCTGCGCCTCTACGACTGCTACCGGCCGGTGCGTTCGGTGCAGGCCTTCATGGCCTGGGTGAACGATCCGCGCGAGCGCTCGCGCAAGGCTCTGCAGTACCCGGATCTGGACAAGCCAAGGCTGCTGGCCGACGGCTACATCGCCGAGCGCTCCGGCCATAGCCGCGGTGCCACGGTGGATCTGGGGCTGCTGGATTGCGGCAGTGGTGCATGTAGGCCGATGGACATGGGTACCGACTTCGATTTCTTCGGTCCACGCGCGCATACGCAGACGAGCGGGCTGAGCGCTGCGCAGCAGGCGAACCGCAAGCAGCTGGTGCAGGCGATGGCGCGCCGTGGTTTCGTCAACTATCCGCAGGAGTGGTGGCACTACACCCTGCAGCCCGAACCGGACCCGGGCACCGCATACGACGTCCCCGTGCGGTAGGGACATCGGCAGAGGGGCGCTGCTGTTGGTAGGTGTCGACCTTGGTCGACACGGTAGATCCACGCCATGCGTGGACGCCTTTCGTTCAATCATCGGAGTATTCGATTTCGATGGAGATTTCATCCACGCATGGCGTGGATCTACCGTGGCCACCAGATCGGGTCCGGGGCAGATCCCTTACACTGGCCGCCATCCCACCGTTGCCCACCCGATGAACCTTCCCCTGCACTTCGGCCTGCTCGGTACCCTCGAAGCGGGCGCCATCGCCCTGCTGGTCGGGCTGCTGGTGTACTTCCTGTGGTCGCAGCTGTGCCGGCTCCTGCACTGGACGGTCGGCCACGCGATCGGCTGGTCCTGCGTCATCGCCGTGATCATCTCCGCCGGCATCGATGCCTGGAAGCTGTTCTACATGGGCATCGTGCGTCTGGAGTCGCCGCTGTATGCGCGTCTTTTCCTCGCCACCATCCACGATCCGAACGAACTCGGCAGCCGCGTGGTGCTGGAAATCGCCGGCGCGCTCGCTGGTGTTGCCCTCGGCTGGGTGGTGTTCAGTTCGCGGTCATCGGCTCAGAACGTCGACTGACGCAGGTTTTTCGTTCGCTGCCGGTTAAATCAGGCAGCGCTGAATGCGCAGCTTATGAGCCACTCACTTCATGCTAACCACCGCGCTAAAGCATGCGCGTAGGCGAGTGGTTAATCGTGCGTGTTGACGCCGGTCGCGAGGCAAAATCGATTCAGAAAGGCGGTGGCAGGGTAGGTGCCGTGCGGAGACAACACGCCGCGCAACACCACCCAATTGGTAGGAGACACCCCTGATGACTATTCGCAACCGCAAGCCCCTGATCGCCCTGATCGTCGCCGCCGGCAGCGTGCTGGCCATTCCGGCGATGGCCCAGTCGGCCAAGCAGCAGGCCGCGCAGGCACAGAACGAGGCCGCGCAGGCGCAGCAGTCGGCGGCACAGGCAGGGCAGGCGGCTGACCAGGCGACCAACGCGGCCGCAGCGGCTTCGGCACAGGCCAATGGCGGTGGCCAGACCTGGGCCAGCATCGATACCGATGGCAACGGCACCATCAGCAAGACCGAGGCGCAGGTGAACGCAGGCCTCGCTCAGGTGTTCGACCAGGCCGATACCAACAAGGACGGCGAGCTGAGCGCCGATGAGTACAAGGCCTACGTGGCCGCCCAGCAGGCCGGTGCAGGTGCCGGCGCGGCGCAGGGCCGCTGATCCACGCCTGATTCGGGAAGACCGGTGCATGGGGACCCGGGCGGCTGCGGCCGCCCGGGTTTTTATCGTCACCAGCACCCCTGTATCCTTGTGCGATGAACACCTCCACGCCTGCGCCGTCGCGCGCCATCGGCCTGGTCGGTTTTGACGGTGACGATACGCTGTGGAAGAGCGAGGACTACTACCGCAAGGCCGAGCAGGATTATCTTGACCTGCTGTCGCGCTACGTCGACGTGCATGACACGCAGACCGCGCGCCACCTGCTGGAAGTGCAGCAGCGCCATCTGGGTACCTTCGGCTACGGCGTGAAGAGCATGACGCTGTCGATGATCGAAGCGGCCATCGACATCACCGGCCAGCGCATCGAGGCCAAGGACATCCAGCGCATCCTGGACATCGGCCACGACACCCTGCGCCACCCGGTCGAACTGATCGACGGTGTGCGCGAAGCGGTGGCGGCCATCGCCGAGCACTACCCGGTGGTGCTGATCACCAAGGGCGACCTGTTCCACCAGGAAGCGAAGATCAAGGTCGCCAACTTGGCCGAGCTGTTCCCGCGCATCGAGATCGTCTCCGAGAAGGACCCGGAAACCTACGCCCGCGTGCTGGCCGAATTCGACCTGCCGATGCAGCGCTTCGTGATGGTCGGCAACTCGCTGCGCTCGGACATCGAGCCGGTGGTGACCCTGGGCGGCTGGGGCGTGCATACGCCGTACGCAGTGACCTGGGCCCACGAGACCCAGCACGGCGTGGCCGACGACGAACCGCGCATGGTCACTGCCGATACCGCCCATGATTGGCCGGCCGCACTGGCCGCGATCGAGGCCAAGGCCTCGGCGGCGGCCTGACAGGACCCGGCGGCTGCGGCAGAATCGGGGCATGAATTACCGACTGCGCGTGTTGCTGTTGTCCTTGCTGCTGGCGCCGGCCACCGTGCTGGCCCAGCAGACCGCCGAGCGTTCGGCTGCGTATGAGGTGGCAACCGGCGACAGCTGGGTTGATGCCCAGCTGCAGGACATCAACCATTACGCCGAACGCTACCCGGATGCCTTTCTCGATGAGGTATCGCGCTATGCCGACGTGCCCCGTGGCTACATCAGCGCGCTGTTCACCACCCATGGCTGGCAGGCCGGGGACATCTATTTCGCCTGCTTCTGGGCCAAGGCCAGCGGCCAGACCTGCCGCGACAGCGTGCGCGCCTTCAGCCAGGACCCGGACGGCGGCTGGGAAGCGGTGGTGAAGCGGATGCCCACCAGGCCGGACAACCTGCATTACCGTGCCGTGCGCCACGCCATCGTGGCCAGCTACCAGCACTGGGACCGGCCGATCACCCTGGATGCCACCCTGAAGCGCCAGCTCAAGCGGTAGTGCCGGCCGCTGGCCGGCAATTGCACCCTTCCAGGCATCCGGAGATTGCCGGCCAGCGGCCGGCACTGCCGGTTTGTCTCATGTTGCTCTGCATATCGCCGCCACCGCGCGCTCCGGCGACAATACGGGTCCGAGCTGTTCCCCCGTTCCCGTAATCGAGTGACTGATGAGCGCCTCTTTGGTTTCGCCTGATGTGATCCGCCGCCTGTTCGCACAGGCCATGTCCCGCATGTACCGCACCGAAGTGCCGCTGTACGGCACGCTGGTGGAACTGGTGGAGCGGATCAACGCGCAGGTGCTGGAGCAGGACCCCGCTCTGGCCGCGCAGCTGCAGCGCAACGACGAGCGCGCACGCCTGGATGAAGAGCGCCACGGCGCGATCCGCGTCGGCACCGTGCAGGAACTGGCGACGCTGCGCCGCCTGTTCGCCGTGATGGGCATGTACCCGGTCGGCTACTACGACCTGTCGGTGGCCGGCGTGCCGGTGCACTCCACCGCGTTCCGCCCGCTCACCGGCGCCGCGCTGGCGCAGAACCCGTTCCGCGTATTCACCTCGCTGCTGCGCCTGGAGCTGATCGAAGACGAAGCGCTGCGTGCCGAATCGGCAAAGATCCTTGCACGTCGCCGCATCTTCACCGAGGGCGCGCTGGCGCTGATCGAGCAGGCCGAGCGTGACGGCGGGCTGTCGCAGGCCGATGCCGAGCGCTTCGTCGAGGAAGCACTGGAAACCTTCCGCTGGCACGGCGATGCCACCGTCGACCTGCCGACCTACCACGCCCTGCACAACGCGCATCGCCTGGTGGCCGACGTGGTCAGTTTCCGTGGCCCGCACATCAACCACCTGACCCCGCGCACGTTGGATATCGACGCGGCGCAGGCGGCGATGATCGAGCATGGAATGGCGGCCAAGGCGGTGATCGAAGGCCCGCCGCGCCGTGCGTGCCCGATCCTGCTGCGCCAGACCAGTTTCAAGGCGCTGGAAGAAGCGGTGCATTTCCCGGACAGCGAGGGTGGCGATGCCGGTACGCATACTGCGCGCTTCGGCGAGATCGAACAGCGGGGGCTTGCGCTGACCCCAAAGGGCCGCGCGCTGTACGACCAGCTGCTGTCGCAGGCCCGCGATGCCGGTGGCGAAGGCAGCACCGGCGGCGACTATGGCCAGCGCCTGCAGGCGGTGTTCGCCAGCTTCCCGGATGACCATGACACGCTGCGCCAGGAAGGCCTGGGCTATTACCGCTACCAGCTGACCGACGCCGGCCGCGCCGCGCCGGAGCGCGTGGCCGATCTGCCCGCCGAAGTGCTGGTGGCCGCCGGCCTGGCCACCGCCGACCCGATCGTCTACGAGGATTTCCTGCCGGTCAGTGCGGCAGGCATCTTCCAGTCGAACCTGGGCGGTGAAGAACAGCGTGCCTATGCCGCGCATGCCAACCGCGAGGCCTTCGAGCAGGCGCTGGGCGTGGCGGTGAATGACGAGTTCGAGATCTACGAGCGGCTACAGGCCGAATCGCTGGCGGCGCTGCGCACCGCGTGAAGGTAGAGCCGGCCGCTGGCCGGCTGTTCTGGGGAGCCGGCCAGCGGCCGGCTCTACCAGAGTCTCCGGATCTCAGCCCTTCATCGTGCCGGTATCCAGCCAACGCTGGTGCCACGACAACGCTTCCGGCAGCAGGTGCGGGGTGTGCTTGCCGTAGCTCTCGCGGCTGGCGCGGTCGAAGTAATCCTGCAGCTGCGGGCGGAAATCCGGGTGCGCGCAGTTGTCGATCAGCACCTGCGCGCGCTTGCGCGGGGTCAGGCCACGCAGATCGGCCAGGCCCTGTTCGGTGACGATCACCGACACATCGTGCTCGGTGTGGTCGACATGGCTGGCCATCGGCACGATCGCCGAGATGGTGCCGTTCTTGGCGGTGGACGGGCTCAGGAACGCCGACAGGAAACCGTTGCGGGCAAAGTCACCGGAACCGCCGATGCCGTTCATGATCCGCGTGCCCATCACGTGCGTCGAATTGACGTTGCCGTAGATGTCCACCTCGATCATGCCGTTCATGCCGATGCAGCCCAGGCGGCGCACCAGTTCCGGATGGTTGGAGATTTCCTGCGTGCGCATGATGATGCGCTCGCGGTAGAAATCGATGTTCTCCTTGAACGTCTCATTCGCCTGCGGGCTCAGCGCGAAGCCGGTGCACGAGGCGTAGCTCAGCACGCCCTCGCGCAGCAGGTCGAGCATGCCGTCCTGGATCACTTCGGTGAACGCGGCCAGGTCGCGGAAACCGCTCTTGGCCAGGCCAGCCAGCACGGCGTTGGGGATGTTGCCCACGCCCGACTGCAACGGCAGCAGGTTCGGCGGCAGGCGGCCCTTCTTCACCTCGTGCTTGAGGAACTCGATCAGGTGCGAGGCGATCTGTTCGCTGGTCGCATCGATCGGGCTGAAGGGGCTGTTGCGGTCCGGGCCATTGGTACGCACCACGGCCACGATCTTGTCCGGGTCGCAGCGCAGCGCGGTATCGCCGATGCGGTCGTTGGCGTTCACCAGCGGAATCGGCTTGCGGTGCGGCGGCAGCGCGGTGCCGTAGTAGATGTCATGCATGCCGTCGACGCCGGCCGGCTGCCATTCGTTGACCTCGACGATCACCTTCTTGGCCAGGTCCAGCCAGGTCTTGTTGTTGCCCACCGAGGTGGAGGGCACCAGCGAACCGTCTTCGCGGATGGCCGAGACTTCGATCACGGCGGTATCGATTTCGCCATAGAAGCCGAACCACACGTGCTGGGCCACGTGGCTGAGGTGGATGTCGATGTAATCCAGCTTGCCCTCGTTGATGCGGTTGCGCGCATCCGGGTCGCTCTGGAACGGCATGCGCATGGCGATGCCATCGGCCTTGGCCAGCGCGCCATCGAGTTCCGGCGCGGTGGAGGCGCCAGTCATCAGGCTGATCTGGAAGGGCTGGCCCTGGGCATGCACCGCTTCGATGCGGCGGGCCAGTTCGACGGGAACGGCCTTGGGATACCCGGAGCCGGTAAAGCCGCTCATGGCCACGGTTTCACCGGGCTGGATCAGCGCGGCTGCGGCCTCTGCGGAGACCACGCGGTCACGAAGACGCGCGTTGGCGATGCGATCAACAGACATGACGACACGTGTTGCTGGGGGGAATTCCGATTATCGGCCATCCTCATCCGTACGGGGGGTTCTACCTTCGTGGAATGGCTTTTCCCGCAGGGGTCACCCAAACCCGCCGGTTTTGTTTTGCAGTGCAGCGTGCAAAGTGCTTTCGCAGCCCGCACGATGGACCTGCATCCCGACGTGGGGGAGGGAGCAGAGCCCGCTGGCAGTTCGCTGCAAGCGGGCTTTTTTATTGCCTGTCGTCCAGTATGAATACGCGGTCTCCATTATCGGTAGTGCCGGCCGCTGGCCGGCAACCCCAGTAACCTTCGGCAGGATCGTCGGATCTGCCGGCCAGCGGCCGGCACTACCGGGTCATCGGATTCGCTGGGCAGCGGCCGGCGTTAACGGGTCGATACAATCAGCCCATGACCCTCGCCCCCGCTGACGTGCCCGCCTCCCTGCAGCCTCTTGTCGACCGCGCCTTGGCGCGCCTGGCCCAGGTCCTGCCAGAGCCCATCCCGGCCAACCTGCTGCCGTTGCTGACCCGGCTGGCGGTGAGCAGCGACTTCGCGCTGGACACCCTGGTGCGGCAACCGGCCTTGCTGGCACAGCTGGCCGCGCCCGGCTGCCCGCCGATCCCAGCGCCGGTGCTCGATCCGCTGCAGCCCAGCGACTGGCCGGCGCAGATACGGCGCTGGCGCACGGCAATGTCCACACGGCTGATCTGGCGCGACCTGACCGGTCTGGACGACGTGGCCCAGACCCTCGCTGGCGCAACCGCCCTTGCCGAAGATTGCCTGCGGCTGGCGCTGGACGCCCTGCAGCAGGAATTCGCCCAGCGTCACGGCGTGGTCCGCGACGGCGAAGGCGCGCCGCAGCAGTTGGTGGTGTTCGGCCTTGGCAAGCTGGGCGGTGGCGAGCTCAACTTCAGTTCCGATGTGGACCTGGTCTACGCCTATCCGCAGGGCGGTGAATCCGATGGACCGCGTCCGTTGGCGGCCGAAGAATATTTCGCCCGCCTCGGCCAGCGCCTGGCCAAGCTGCTGGATGAAACCACCGTCGATGGCTTCAGCCACCGCGTCGACCTGCGCCTGCGTCCGTTCGGCAGCGCCGGCCGCGTTGCACTCTCGTTCGCAGCGATGGACCAGTATTTCCAGCGTGAGGGCCGCGACTGGGAACGCTATGCCTGGCTGAAGGCGCGCGCGGTGGCCGGCGATATCGAGGCCGGTGAAGCGTGGCTGCAGACCCTGCGCCCGTTCGTATACCGCCGGTACCTGGATTTCACCGCGCTAGACGGCCTGCGCGAAATGAAGGCGGCCATCACCGCTGAAGTCGCACGCCGCGAACTGCACGACGACATCAAGCGCGGTGCCGGTGGCATCCGCGAAATCGAATTCCTGTGCCAGGCGCTGCAGCTGATCCGCGGTGGTCGTGAACCGGCATTGCGCGAGCGTCGGCTGCTGGTGGCGCTGGACGCACTGGTGGCCGCCGGGCAGATCGCGCCCGAGGACGGCAGTGCGCTGCGCGAGGCCTACCTGTTCCTGCGGCGCCTGGAAAACCGCCTGCAGATGCTGCGTGACGCGCAGACTCACGTGCTGCCCAGCGACGCACTTGACCGCGAACGCATCGCTGTTGGGCTCGGCTATCCGGACTGGGAGGTCCTGCGCGCGGCACTGGCCGTGCAGCAGCAGCGGGTCAGTACCGAATTCGCCGCACTGCTGGCGCCGCGAAAGGGCCAGGCCGCGCCCGATGCACTGGCCAACTACTGGCGCAGCCTGCCCGAGGGCAGCAATGCGCCGCTGCTGGCCGAAGCCGGTTTCCTCGATGCCAACGGCGCCGACCAGTCGCTGCGCGATTTCGCGCAGGGCACCGGCGTGAAGTCGTTGTCCGATGCCGCGCGTGCGCGGCTGGATCGCGTGCTGCCCGCGTTGCTGCATGCGGCCACGCGTTCGCCGCAGCCCGATGCCGCGCTCAAGCGCGTGCTTGGCCTGCTGCAGGCGGTGCTGCGCAGGACCAGCTATCTCGCGCTGTTGGACGAACAGCCGAGTGCGTTGGCGCGTCTGGTCGATGTGCTGGCGCGCAGCGCGCTGCTGGCCGAGCGCCTGGCCGCGTACCCGCTGCTGCTGGACGAACTGCTGGACGTGCGCGTGTCCGGGCCGATGCCGGATGCCGACGGCATGCTGGCCGAGTGCCAGCAGGTGCTGGCGGTGGAAGATCCCGAATCCGCACTGCGCTGGCTCAATGAAACGCGACTGGCGCTCAGCTTCCGCATGGCGATGGCCACGCTGGATGGCCGCCAGGGCGCGGTGGACAGCACGCGGCAACTGGCTGAGCTGGCGCAGGCCGTGGTGGTCACCGTGTTGGCGATGGCCGAAGCGGACATGCATGCCGCACACGGCGAGATTCCCGGCGGGCGCTTCGCGATCATCGGCTACGGCAGCCTTGGTGGGCTTGAGCTGGGCTTCGGTTCCGACCTGGACCTGGTGTTCCTGCACGACAACCCGGCCGGCGTGGATGCCAGCAATGGCGCGCGTCCGCTGGAGCCGGGGCGCTGGTATGCGCGCCTTGCGCAGAAGGTGATGGCGCTGCTTGGTGCGGTGACCGCCGCCGGGCGCCTGTACGACATCGATGTGCGCCTGCGCCCGGATGGTGGCAAGGGTTCGCTGGTGTCTTCGTTGGCCAGTTACACCGAATACCAGCGCGAACGCGCGTGGACCTGGGAACACCAGGCGCTGGTGCGCGCGCGTGGCGTGGCCGGCGATGCCAGCCTGCTGGCCGACTTCGAGCAGGTGCGTGCGCAGACGCTTGGGCGTGAGCGCGACACGGGTGTGCTGTACGCGGACGTGCTGAAGATGCGTGGCCGCATGCGCACCGAACTGGACCGCAGCGATGCCGCGCGGCTGGACCTGAAGCAGGGCGCGGGTGGCGTGGTGGACCTGGAGTTCCTGCTGCAGACCGGCGTGCTGGCGCGCGGTGCGCAGCATGCGGCGTTGCTGCAGCCGCGCGACACGCCGTCGTTGATCGATGCGTTGGCGGTTGCTGGTTTCCTGCCGGAAGGCACCGCACAGGCGTTGCATGGAGCGCATGCCACGTTGCTGGAGGTAGGCCTGGCCTGCACGCTGGATCGACGTCCGCGACTGGCACCGACCACGCCCGCGATTGAAGAGGCATGTGCCGCGATTACCGCCGCGTGCATTGCCGCGGAGCTGCCATTCGCCTGAGTGGGGGCACCCGCCAGCGCAATGGCCTGCTTTGGGTGGGTGCCGACCGTTGGTCGGCACCATCTGTCGGCAGCGATGAGTTCTGCAGGGCGTGCCGACCAACGGTCGGTACCCACCGGATCATTGGCCGGCGATGGCCTGCTGTTGGTAGATGCCAACCTTGGTTGGCATGAATGCAAAGCGCCAACCAAGGTTGGCAACTACCAAAGCTATGGCCCGGCGATGACCCGCCGGATCAATGATCTGAGCGTTGGCCTGCTGTTGGTAGGTGCCAACCTTGGTTGGCACAACCCATCCGCGTTCATGACCCCGGCAACAGCGTGCCAACCAAGGTTGGCACCTACCAGAGCAACGGCGGTCAGCTGGTGGTTCGCAGCGGCGCCATCTTCCACAACAGCGCGCGGAACGGGGCCAGCAGGCAGACGCCAATCGCCAGCTTCACCGCCAGGTCGCCGGCAGCCCAGCTCACCCACGGCAGGGTCGAACCGGCAAACGCGATCGACCAGAAAATGGTGGTATCCACCGTCGCGCTGCAGGTGGTGGCCACCATCGGTGCGCGCCACCAGCTGCCACGGCGCAGGCGGTCGAACACGGTGATGTCCAGCAGCTGCGCCACGATGAAGGCCGAGCACGAGGCAATGGCGATGCGCGGGGTGGCCACCCAGATCGACAGCAGCACCGCCACCGCGAAACCGATCCACGCCACGCGGCGGGCGGGGCCCGGGCCGAAGCGGCGGTTGATCAGGTTGCTGACCAGGAACGCGACCGGATAGCTGAAGGCACCCCACGTCAGCCAATCGTTGATCGGGTACTGCACCAGTACGTTGGACAGCAGCACCACCGCGCCCATGGCCAGCACCGCCAGCACGAGGGCGCGCGGGGTCAGCGGGGCAAACACAGGGGCAGGACGCACGGACATGGCGAGCCAGGGGGACAAAGGGGATCGCCCATTATCCGCCCGGCCCGCGGCAATGCCAAAACCGGCCGTTCAGCTTTACAGCGTTTCGCTCATCACATCGCCGGCGGCATAGGCGGTCGGCACATAGGCCAGCGCCTGGCCCTGCGCGCTCTTCACGGTCCAGCCGGCACCCGCGTCGGTCGGGTCGAAGCGCACCTGCTGGCCGACGACGAAACCGGCAATCGGGTCATCACCTGCAGCCGCCGGCCATTGCAGCGTTGCGGTCTGGTCGGCCTTGCCGGGCACCTGCAGGTGCACCTGGCGATCACCGGCTGGCGTGGTGGCGACCTGCTTCACTTCCATCGGTGGCAGCGGCACCGCCGGCGTGCGTGCGGCGACCTTGCCGTTGCGCTCGCTGGCCTTGAACGGGGCCTTGGACAGTTCGGCCAGTCCCATCGACGTGGCCAACGGAATCGACAGCACGATCAGCGACGTGACCAGCACGCTGGTCTGGCCGCTGTTCAACTGCGGCGCGGCGCCGGCATGGACGGTGGGCACCACCAGCGCCGAAAGCAGCAGGGCAGTGGCGGGAACGCGCAGGCAACGGAACATGGAGACCTCCTGGTCAGGGTGGGGACGGCGGCTCAGCGCCGGGTATCGAAGATGTCGCGCGGGCCGGTGGCCTCGGGCAGGTATTCCAGCGGGCGGCCCTGGTTGTCCTTCAGCTGCCAGCCCTGGTCGGCGCCGGTCGGTTCGAAGTTCACGGTCTGGCCCACGGTGAACTGCACGGCGGGATCGCCGATGCCGCGCGGGTACTGCATCGATGCGGTGTTCTGCGGATCGTTGGCATCGCGCAGCAGCACTTCGCGGCGGCCATCCACGGTGGTGGCGATCGCGCTCACCTGCATCTGCGGCAGCTTGATCTGCTGCGGGCGGGCCAGCGGCTGGCCAGCGTCGGCGGCATCCTGGGCTTCCTTCGCCGCCGCCGCGCGGGCCGACGTCACCATCTGTGTGGACATCTCCAGGCTCGGTCCCTGCGGGCCCGGGTCGTGGATGATTACGATGCGGCGCTCTGCATGAGCGGCCGTGGACCAGGCCAGGCTTGCGACGATCAGCATCGGCATCAGGACGGCGGGCAGGGTACGCATGTCGTTCTCCTTGCTGGATTCAGGGCGTGGCGGCGGCAGCACCAGCTACCGGCACGTGAGGGATCACCAGTTCCTGCTGCAGCTGGCTGCGCTGGTGCAGGAAATCGAACACCGATTCCACCGTCACCACCGAATAGTTGCCGGAGATGCGTTCGCCGGCCGGATGGTCAGTGGTGGTGGCGTTGGCCACGAACAGGCGCGCACCCACGCGCTTGCCGAGGCCGATATGCAGCACGCTGGGCTGGTACTTCTGCTGGCGCAGCCACTGCTGCGCCTGTTCGCGCTTGACGATGGCCGGCGCGCCTTCGGTCTGCGCCATCGCCGCGGCCAGCACTTCCAGCACCCACTGGTTGGAGTTCTGGTAGTCGGTGGCAAACGGGTAGGCAACCACGTTGTATTTGGTTTCGTGCAGCGCCTTCGGTTGGATCGACGGCGACACCAGCATCGCTTTCAACGCGGCACGCAGCGGCGCCGAGGGCACGCCGATGCGCAGGTCGGTATGGCCGCCGCTCTCGCCGACGAAGTTGCCCAGCCCTTCGTGGTACAGCTGCGAGCTGTCGGTCTTGCAGCGGTTGAGCAGGTGCATCGCGCGCCAGCGGCCATTGTCCTCACGCACCAGGAAGGCCAGGTGGCTGTGGCGCAGGCCGTAGCGGCTCAGGTCCTGGCCACCGCGCGCGGCCACCACCACGTCCACATCGGGCAGCGCGTCCAGGCGCTCAGCGGTGGTCCAGGCCACGTCCAGCATCGCCGCCTGCGCGGCCACGCTCGGGTAGCGCTCGCGGCATTCGGTGCTGTTGGCCCAGGCCGGTGCGGTCGCCAGCAGGCTGGCGATCAGCAGCGCGGCGCGCGGCAGGCGGGAGAAACGATCCATGTCGATACCTTCAACGGCGGGCAGGCCCGCGCGCCGATCATACGCTGCTCAGCGCAGGGGACGATCCACGCCCTTGCGCTGGAGCTCCTTGTCGCAGGCATCGCTGATCGGGGCCACCGGCAGGGGCGGGCGCTGGCCCTTCGGGTCGCGCAGCGCCGGTTGTTCGCGGTACGCGTCCAACTGCTGCTGGCATTGATACGAAATCGGATCCAGCTCGGTGGGCGTGGTGGAGCAGGCAGCGAGCAGGGCCAGGGGCAGCAGGAGCAGGGTACGCATGAAGACGTTCAGAGTGATGGGGGAAGCTGGACTCTAACCGCGGTACCGGATCGAAATGTTCAGAAAACGCTGGGCACCCGGCATTACCGTGATGCCAGGCGCCCAGGATTGCCGGCCAGCGGCCGGCACTACCCCAATGCCAGGCGCTGTTTCAGTTCTGCCGCGATCCGCGCGGTCTCGCGCAGTGGCTCGATGCGGTCGTACTGCCAGTCCAGCCAGTGCGCCTGCAGCCGGCCGCGCTCGCGCAGCTGCTGCTGGAAGCGTGCCAGCCGCCCCTGCACGGTATCGGCCAGCGCCACCATCACCGGCATGCGCGTGGCGCAGGCTTCAGACAGCAGGTTCACCGAATCGGGCGAGACCACCACGCGGTTGGCCCAGCCGAGCAGGCCGCCATAAGGATTCGTACCGTCGCCGCCGTCGCCCCAGATCACGTGCGGCAGGTCGGCGAACGTCGCGCGCAGGATCTCGGCCAAGGCCGGTGGCGTGCGCCGCGAAGTCGTGGCCAGCAGGCTGCCGCCCTCGCTGCGGATCTGCTCGGCCAACGCCTGGAACACGCCCACCATCGCGGTCTCGTCCCAGGGCGCCAGCGGTGTCGGCCCGCCCACCAGCAGCGCGGTGCGCGGGCCGGGCAGGGTACTGAAGCCGGCGAACGCGGCGCGGCCCCAGGCCAGCCAGTCATCGTCCACCGGATTGAGGCTGCCGAGCAAGGTCAGCACGTTGCTGCCACGCAGGGCATCGTGTTCGGGCACCACCACCATGTCCCAGTGGCGGGCATTGATGCGCGGGTCGAGGATCTGCACCACTTGGCTGCCACGTGCGCGCAGCACGCGCAGTGCGCCGGCGGCCTGACGGCCACAGCCGATCGCCAGCGGCGGTGCGTCCGCGGCCAGCGTCGCGAATGCCTCGCCATAGCCGTTCACATCACCGGGCAGCCGCCGCGGCGACAGCCAGCGCCAGGGTGCGCGGGGCTGCAGGACCAGCGGCCGATGGGTGCCCTGGCGCAGCGCAGAGGCCAGCGCGACCGCCTGGCGGACATTGCCCGCACGGCCGTCCGTGACCGTCCAGGGCGCGCTCGATCGTTTCACCTGTGGCATTAATTCGTTTCAGCCCTGCTGGGTGTTGCAACAGTCGCGACACTCTACACTGCGGCTCGTCGTTTCGCCCCGCGCCGCCCGCGGGCACTGACTTCCCTTAGCCGCCCTGGAGATCCACCGATGTCCCACGCGCTCGACGCTGCTGCCCTCGACCAGCTGTTCCGTACTGCCCGCACCCAGAACGCTTTCCTCGACAAGCCGGTCCCGGCCAGCCTGCTGCAGGAACTGTACGACCTGGTGAAGTGGGGCCCGACCGCCGCCAACACCACGCCGGCCCGCTTCGTCTTCGTCACCTCGAAGGAAGCCAAGGCCAAGCTGGCCCCGGCCCTGTCCGAAGGCAACCACGACAAGACCATGGCCGCCCCGGTCACCGTCATCATCGGCTTCGACCTGGACTTCCACGAGAAGCTGCCGTACCTGTTCCCGCACACCGATGCCAAGGCCTGGTTCGACGGCCCGCAGGAAGGCCGCCACGAAGCCGCCATCCGCAACGGCAGCCTGCAGGGCGCCTACCTGATCCTGGCCGCACGCGCGCTGGGCCTGGATGCCGGCCCGATGTCGGGCTTCGATGCCGCCAAGGTGGATGAAGCCTTCTTCGCCGGCACCTCCATCAAGTCGAATTTCCTGGTCAACCTGGGTTACGGTGACTCGGCGGGCCTGTTCCCGCGTCTGCCGCGCCTGTCGTTCGACGAAGCGGCGCGCATCGCGTAAGTCGTTGTATCGGTTTCGGGCCTGCCGTCCCGTGGCAGGCTCTTGCTGCACCGTGTACCCACCCTACGATCCGGAGAGTTCCTCAGATGAGCGCCACCCGTAAACTGCTGCTGCCGCTGGCCCTGACCCTGGCCATCGCCGCCTGCTCCAAGCCGGCCGACACCGCTGCCCCGGCTGCTGACGCTGCCGCCCCGGCCACCACCGAACAGGCCGCCACCCCGGCTGCCGATGCCGCTGCCGCCGCGCCGGCCGCCGAAGCGATCAAGATCGCCTCGGGCACCTACAAGCTGGACCCGACCCACACCGACGTGCTGGCCCAGTGGAGCCACTTCGGCTTCTCCAACCCCAGCGCGCACTTCGGCAACGTTGAAGGCACCCTGGTGTACAACGCCGAAGACGTGACCAAGTCCACCGTGGAAGTGAAGCTGCCGCTGAGCGGCCTGAACAGCTTCACCGCCAAGTTCGACGAGCACCTGAAGAGCGCCGACTTCTTCGACGCCTCCAAGTTCGCCGATGCCACCTTCAAGAGCACCAAGGTGGAAGCCGCTGGCACCAACAAGCTGACCGTCACCGGCGACCTGACCATCAAGGGCATCACCAAGCCGGTCACCCTGGACGTCACCGTCAACGGCGGCGGCGAGCACCCGATGGCCAAGGTCCCGGCCGCCGGCTTCGATGCCACCACCACCCTGAAGCGCAGCGATTTCGGCGTCGGCGCGTATGCCCCGAACGTCAGCGATGAAGTGAAGATCCGCATCACCACCGAAGCCACCGGCGAAAAGCCGGCCGCTTGATGCACCCCGCTCACTCGTCGTGAGAAGGCAGAAGGCCCGCTGAAAAGCGGGCCTTCTTTTTTGGGCGTGGGGGACGCCTTGGTAGGCGCCAACCTTGGTTGGCACACGAGCACTCCGCAGCCCAACCGAGGTTGGCCACTACCGGTTCATGCAGGGCGGGAGAATGCTTTGGTAGATGCCAACCTTGGTTGGCGCACGAGCACTCCGCGGGCCAACCAAGGTTGGCCACTACCGGTTCATGCAGGGCCGGAGAGTGCTTTGGTAGGTGCCAACCTTGGTTGGCACACGAGCACTCCGCGGGCCAACCAAGGTTGGCCACTACCGGTTCATGCAGGGCCGGAGAGTGCTTTGGTAGGTGCCAACCTTGGTTGGCACACGAGCATTTCGCGGGCCAACCAAGGTTGGCCACTACCGGTTCGTGCAGGGCCGGAGAGTGCTTTGGTAGGTGCCAACCTTGGTTGGCACACGAGCATTTCGCGGGCCAACCAAGGTTGGCCACTACCGGTTCATGCAGGGCCGGAGAGTGCTTTGGTAGGTGCCAACCTTGGTTGGCACACGAGCATTTCGCAGGCCAACAAAGGTTGGCCACTACCGGGTACGCGTGTTCAGCGCAGCGCGCCCAACCACGCCCCACACGCTTCGCTCGGGCTCTGCTTGGCCTTCACCGCCAGCCCGCTCACGCGCACGAAGGTCTGCGCCGCCTGCGCCACGACCTGACGTGCGATCAGCGCGGCCTGCTTGGTCGCGGCCTGCTGCTTGCGCAGCTGCACGATGTTGATCGACGGCCGGCCCACCGGCGCGTACTTCTGGTCGCGGCGCAGCACATCGGCTACCTGCGCCACTTCGAATTCGGCCTGCAGGTAGCGGTGTTGTGCTTCCACCAGCTCACGCAGCGGTACGCGCAGGGCAGCGGTGTCGGCGAAGGCGGCCAGTGCCGCGTCGCAGGCGGCGTCATCGGCAAAGCGGGTACGCAGCGCATCCACGCTGGCCAGGGTCAGTTTGGCCATGTGGCCCTCGTTGCTGCAGGAAAGGAGCGCGATTGTCGCATTGCTTGGCGTGCTCCGGGCCGGGAGGCTTTCGCTTTGGTAGAGTCGACTGTTAGTCGACTGCTCTTGGCGCGATGCCGGAAACCCCCGCGCTGCGCGCGATAGTCGACTAACAGTCGACTCTACCTGGCTGGCATTTCAGGCGCAGCCGCATCCACGGAAGGAAGACCCATGCAGGACACGCAGTACTGGTTGAACGAATTCTGGACGGGCCTGAGTGTGCTCGACCTGCTGGGCGGCAGCGTGCTCGGTACGCTGCTTGGCCTGGTGCTGGGCATCTTTGCCTGGCGCTGGTTGCACCGCCGGGGTTGGTTGCAGCGGCGCAAGCGCTGGCATCACTGGCTGCTGGCCAGCTACGTGGTGCTGCTGCCGCTGGCCACCGCCTTCTTCGGCCTGCAGCTGGGCTTTACTGCTGGCGCGCACCGCGCGCTGTTCAAGCAGCTCGATCATTTCCAGCCGCACCTGCAGACCCTGGTGGAAGGCTGGAGCGAAGGCTTCACCGATTCGCTGGACGACCCGCGCATGCGCGAGGCATTGCGCAGCCAGGGCACGGTGGGGGATGTGGCCGATACCATCGCTTCGGCCTACCTCAGCGAACATCCGTTGCCCGGTCTTGATCGTCTTGGCAACGGCCCGTTGGCGCGCGGCACCGGTTGGGTGATCGGCAAAGTGCGCGAAGGCCTGCTGCGCGGCATGGTGGAAGACACGCTGGTGGACAAGGCCGGCACGCTCGGCCTGGAGCCCAAGGTGGTGCGCGAGGCGCTGACCATGCATGTGGATGAGCTGCTGCACACCCGTGGCGTGCTGCGACTGGTGAAGGCGCAGATCAACGGCATGATGCCCGGCGTGTACTTCGGGCTGCTGTTGCCGTTGCTGATCATCGCGCTGCTGGTGGCGCTGGAGATCTGGGCCGCGCAGCGGTTCGGGTGGAAGCGGCAGGTGGCATCCAACGCGGTAGTGCCGGCCGCTGGCCGGCAGTTGCAGGTTGCTGCCGAAGGTTCATGAGGTTGCCGGCCAGCGGCCGGCACTACCCATTCGAAGGCGTGCGGACCAACGGTCCGCACCCACCGGCTGCCCGATCAATCGCCGTCGGTTTCGTCCGGGTGGGCCTTCCAGTAGCCGGTGGAACGGATCCAGTCGCGCGGCACGCCCAGGTGGCCTTCGATGAACTTGCGCATCATCCGTGCGCGGCGCGATTCGGTGGCGATCCAGTAGAAGACATCACCTTCCGGGGCTTCGAAGTCGGTCAGCATGTCTTCCAGCAGCGTGCTGCTGGCCGCCGGGAAGCCATTGCGCTCCAGCCAGTGGATACGCACGTTCTCGTACTGCGGCAGGTCCTGGCGTTCGGCTTCATCGCTCACTTCGATGAAGGCCTGCACCTCGGCATCCTCCGGCAGCACGTCCAGCCAGCGGGCGATGGCCGGCAGCGCGGTTTCATCGCCAATCAGCACATAGGCGTCGTAGCTGTCGGCCACCACGAACGAGCCGCGCGGGCCGCCGATCACCAGCGTGTCGCCAGCCTTGGCCTGCTCGGCCCACGGCCCGGCAATGCCCTGGTCGTGCAGCACGAAGTCGATGGCCAGCTCGCCGGTTTCGTGGTCCCACCAGCGCGGCGTGTAGTCGCGGGCCGGTGAGGGCTCCTTGCCGGCCGGATAGCTGCGGCCTTCGGCAGTGACCACCGGCAGCACCATCTCGCCGCTGGCATTGGGGAAGAACAGCTTGATGTGGTCGTCGGCGCCGGGCGAATCGAAACCGGCCAGCTCGGCGCCGCCCAGCACGATGCGGCGCATGTGCGGGGTGACCTCTTCGGTGCGCAGCACGGTCAGTTCACGGAAGCGCACATCCAGGCGCAGGCGCGTGTTGTTGTGTTCGGTCATGGGGTTACCTGTAAAGGTGTCGCGCGGGGGCGCGCGGCGTAGGGGCGACCTGGCTGGAGTCAGTCTGGCTGGGTCGTTGAAAAGGATTGGCTCTCGCTACCGGCCGTACCGTTGAGCAGCGCGGACGCCCGCGTCAGCAGCGCCGCTACCTCTTCCGCCTCGCCCTCGGCCCAGCGGCCGTGGTGATGCACCAGCGCCCGCTTGAACTCGCGCAGGGCACCGGCCAGCGGCGGCGGCAGCGAGGCCTTGGTGATCTCGCGGGCACGGTCGAAGGCACGTCGCTGCGCCAGCCGCACCTGGGTGCGCTGCACCTTCAGCTCGAACTCGCCGGCGGTGGTGATGCGGAAGATCCGCTTGCCGTCCACTTCCTCGGCCTCGATCCAGCCGGCCTGCTCGAAGCTGGCCAGCAGCGGGTACATGGTGCCGGCGCTGGGGGTGTAGGCCTGCATGAACTGGTTGCTGATCAGCTGCATCAGCTCGTAGCCGTGGCGCGGCTGCTCGCCGATCAGGGCCAGCACCAGCAGGCGCAGGTCGCCGCGGCTGAGCACCCGCGGCTGGCCGTTGCGGCGTGGCACTTCCGGATTGGTGGAACGGGCTCTGGGAGAAGCGGTACGGCTCATTTCGATATATCGGTAAACGAGTGTGCAAACGATATATCGATATATCGAAGCCGACAATCATCGATCCGGCCACAAGCAGGTCAGTTTTGGGCCACGGCCAGCCCCGCGCACAGCAAAAGGGGCGCCCCTTGCGAGGCGCCCCGGCAACACTGTGGAAGGGAGTGAGGCAGGGCCAGACGGCGGACCGAAGCGGGCGAGGCCAACACTCGAGGCCTACCCTGAGGGCAGGGCGGGGGGCGATCCAGAGGCAGGTGCGACACGTTGTCGCCCGTTCAGCGCCAGCACGCGGAGCCGATACAGGTGGGCATGGCGCTGCCCTACAACCGTCATCGGCAGCGGTAACACTGCGTCCTGCACATGGGCGCAGCGGCCCGCAAGCGACAGCCCGCGCAGCCAACAAGGCCCGCCGCAGGGCCTTCAGCGGGCCCGGCAAGCCCCTTGCGGACACTGGCCGGTTGCATCCATACGCCTGCGTAGCCAAGTGACGAAAGCCCTTGGTGCGCTACACTTTGCGGTCTAGAAATCTATACAACAGTCGCGCGCGTGCGTGCGGTTATGGGAGCGCTAATGAACTGGTTGAACGAGGTGCTGAACAACGACCCGAATCCTGTGGAAACCCAGGAGTGGATCGAGTCGTTGAAGGCCGTTATTGATGTCGAGGGCTCCGAGCGCGCGCATCAGCTGCTGGAAGGCATGGTGGAACTGACCCGTCGTTCGGGCGCCTACCTGCCGTTCTCTCCCACCACCGAATATGTCAATACCATCGAACCGCAGTTCGAGGCCAAGAGCCCGGGCAATGCCGAGCTGGAATGGCGCATCCGTTCGATCATCCGCTGGAACGCGATGGCCACCGTGGTGCGCGCCAACCGCAAGCCGGGTGACCTGGGCGGCCACATCGCCTCGTTCGCCTCCGGCGCCACCCTGTACGACGTGGGCTTCAACCACTTCTGGCGCGCCCCGAGCGAGAACCACCCGGGCGACCTGCTGTTCATCCAGGGCCACAGCGCCCCGGGCATCTACGCGCGTTCCTTCCTGGAAGGTCGCATCAGCGAAGAGCAGCTGGACAAGTTCCGCATGGAAGTGGACGGCGGTGGCCTGTCCTCGTACCCGCACCCGTGGCTGATGCCGGAATACTGGCAGACCCCGACCGTGTCGATGGGCCTGGGCCCGCTGGCCGCCATCTACCAGGCGCAGTTCATGCGCTACCTGGAAAACCGTGGCCTGATCGAGAAGTCCGACCGCAAGGTGTGGTGCTTCATCGGCGACGGCGAGAGCGACGAGCCGGAAACCCTGGGTGCGATCGCCCTGGCCGGCCGTGAAGGCCTGGACAACCTGATCTTCGTGGTGAACTGCAACCTGCAGCGCCTGGACGGCCCGGTGCGCGGCAACGGCAAGATCATCCAGGAACTGGAAGGCGTGTTCCGTGGCGGCGGCTGGAACGTGATCAAGCTGCTGTGGGGCGGTTACTGGGATGCCCTGCTGGCCAAGGACAGCGACGGCGTCCTGAAGAAGCTGATGATGGAAACCGTCGACGGCGAATACCAGAACTGCAAGGCCTTCGGCGGCGCGTATACCCGCGAGCATTTCTTC
Organism: Stenotrophomonas sp. ASS1; assembly: GCF_004346925.1. Classification (NCBI taxonomy): domain Bacteria; kingdom Pseudomonadati; phylum Pseudomonadota; class Gammaproteobacteria; order Lysobacterales; family Lysobacteraceae; genus Stenotrophomonas; species Stenotrophomonas oleivorans. The sequence goes on from NZ_CP031167.1 coordinate 404,560, forward strand.
GGCAAGTACCCGGAAACCGCCGCGATGGTGGCCGGCCTGAGCGACGACGACATCTGGCGCCTGAACCGTGGTGGCCACGACCCGCACAAGGTGTACGCCGCCTACCACCAGGCCGTGAACACCAAGGGCATGCCGACCGTCATCCTGGCCAAGACCGTGAAGGGTTACGGCATGGGCAGCGCCGGTGAGGCACTGAACCCGACCCACCAGACCAAGAAGCTGGACGACGAAGCGGTGCGCCACTTCCGCGACCGCTTCAACATTCCGGTGACCGACGCGCAGCTGGCCGACGGCCAGGTGCCGTTCTACCACCCGGGCCCGGATTCGCCGGAAGTGCAGTACCTGCAGGAACGCCGTGCCGCACTGGGTGGTTACCTGCCGCAGCGCCGCCGCAAGGCCGACAAGACCTTCGTGGCGCCGAAGCTGGACGCCTACGAGCGCCTGCTGAAGAGCAGCGGCGAGCGCAGCTACTCCACCACCATGGCCTTCGTGCAGAGCCTGAACATCACCCTGCGTGACAAGGAACTGGGCCCGCACATCGTGCCGATCGTGGCCGACGAAGCCCGTACCTTCGGCATGGAAGGCCTGTTCCGCCAGATCGGCATCTACGCGCCGTTCGGCCAGAAGTACAAGCCGGTCGATGCCGACCAGCTGATGTTCTACCGCGAAGACCAGAGCGGCCAGGTGTTGCAGCAGGGCATCAGCGAGCCGGGCGCGATCGCCTCGTGGATGGCGGCCGGTACCAGCTACTCGGTCAGCAACGTGCCGATGCTGCCGTTCTACATCTACTACTCGATGTTCGGCTTCCAGCGCGTGGGCGACCTGGCCTGGCAGGCAGCGGACATGCGTACCCGCGGCTTCCTGCTGGGTGGCACCGCCGGCCGCACCACGCTGAACGGTGAAGGCCTGCAGCACGAAGATGGCTTCAGCCATCTGGTGGCCGGTGGCATCCCGAACGTGCGCAGCTACGACCCGACCTTCGGCTTCGAAGTGACCGTGGTGCTGCAGCACGGCACCAAGCGCATGATGGAAGACCAGGTGGACGAGTACTACTACGTCACCCTGATGAACGAGAACTACACCCACCCGGAAATGCCGGAAGGTGCGGCCGAAGGCATCATCAAGGGCATGTACCTGCTGACCGACGCCGGCAAGCCGAAGAAGGGCGAGCTGCGCGTGCAGCTGCTGGGCTCGGGCACCATCCTGCGTGAAGCCATTGCCGCCGCCGAGCTGCTGGACAAGGACTTCGGCGTGACCGCCGATATCTGGAGCTGCCCGAGCTTCAACGAACTGCGTCGCGATGGTTTCGACGTGGAACGTGCCAACCGCCTGCATCCGGAAGGTGAGCAGCGCAAGGCCTACGTGACCGAGCTGCTGGAAGGCCGCCAGGGCCCGGCGATTGCCGCCACCGACTACGTGCGTGCGTATGCGGACCAGATCCGTGCGTTCGTGCCGATGTCGTACACCGTGCTGGGTACCGATGGGTTTGGTCGTTCGGATACGCGTGCGAACCTGCGTCGGTTCTTCGAGGTTGACCGGTACTACATCGCGCATGCCGCGATTGCGGCGCTGGCGAAGGAAGGCAAGATGACCGCGAAGGATGTGGCCCGGGCGATCAAGCAGTACAAGATTGATCCGGAGAAGGCTAACCCTGTTGGGGTTTGATTGATATGATTGTGGTGTGTAGGTCTCGGGCCTGCACACCATTATTCAAAATGCAATACTAAATAGTAGGTCAGTGAAACGCCTTGAGATTGCAGACAGGTATTCCCATGTCAGATAAGAATCTCGAAATGAACGAATGTGCGAGCAGTAGCGACGCAGTTCGTCGTATGCAATTTCTCCAGCGAGTGCATGACGAAAATTTTCACCCTGAAATTGCCCGCTTGGATCTGTCGCGTCGAATGGTGCACCTTGTCCTCCATCTAGCGAAGTATAGTGGAGATATGAGAAATGCGGAGCTTAATGGTGATCATGAAGGATACAGGCGAGCTGTTGTTGATGCCATTATTATCGCTTCGTCGGGATCAACGGCGCTGCACATTAATCTGATAGATGTTTGTGTGCTTCACGGGGCAAGTGATCCTGGTGAGTTCCGGGATCAAATGATGATTAGCGTGGGCCGAATTGCAAAGGCTGTGGAATCGCTCGATCACGTTGAAAATTATCCAAGTCGAAAAGTTCTGAATGAAGAGTTTCCTCGGATATTCTGGTCCGCATACCGGGAGGTCGAGCGCCTGGAGGGCGATGTGATCAAGCTTGTTAATTCTCGGCTTTCTTCGGTACGCTCAAAGCACATTTTCTATAGAGAAATCATGGATGGTTTAGGTAATGACCTTTTGGAGTGACGAAACTCTGAGGGAAAGACTTCCGCCGCTTGTTCGGCCTTTTGACGGTGGCAATATAAGTTGCGCCTCATACGAGCTGGGATTGGGTAAGGAGGCCTACATTACGCCAGTTCATGATGCAAAAATATCGGAGCGAGTAAAGCAGAAGCTGGATCGAGATGGCTCAGTGCTGATCCCCAAAGGCCAATTCGCTTTTCTCATTACCGATGAAATTATTAATGTTCCAGAAGATGCAATAGCTTTTATTTCCATCAAGGCGGGAATCAAGTTTCGCGGCCTCGTCAATGTCTCCGGATTTCACGTCGATCCCGGGTATAAAGGGCGTCTTGTATTCTCCGTGTTCAATGCTGGGGCTGCGGACGTAAAGCTGCACTGTGATGAGCGCGTCTTTCTAATTTGGTTTGCATCGCTAGATAAACCCAGTTCCTCTCCGAAAAAAGGGAAGGGGTTCATGTCAATTCCTTCCGGCTTGCTTCACGGTCTTGCGGAAGAGTCGCTATCTCTGCCGGTTCTCGACAAACGTCTCCTTGACGTGGAAGGGAACGTGAAAAAAATTCTCTGGACAGCATGGATCACCGTCACGCTTGCGTCGCTTGGCTTCAGCTTCTGGAAGGTGGTTGGGCCAGCAGAAGTTCCGGCTCCAAAGCAGTTCTATCCTGTAAACGGTCCAGTTATAGAGAAAACTCCGGTAATGTTTGACTACCTGCGACCTCCCGAAAATGGCCTGCCGGCAAGGGCAGGGGCACGCGGGACTACTGGTGGTAATCAAGATGCAGATAAATCTGTTCGCAAATAGTGTCGAGCGGCGAAGCGCTGTTCTTTCTGACTGTGGGTACTATCGATACTCGCTAGAGCGGGAATGGGAAAGTTCTCGTAAGCGAGTAGTTTTTATTGGGTTGAATCCATCGACAGCTGATCATTTGCAGGATGACGCCACAATCCGCGTTTGTCGAAATTATTCGAAACGTTGGGGTTTCGGTTCAATGGTGATGGCCAATCTTTTTGCCTACAGGTGCACTGATCCGCAGGGGCTACTTTCGGCTGTGGACCCCGTCGGTCCAGATGCTGATCGTTGGCTCAATTCTCAGATTGCAACTGCAGATCTCGTCGTTTGTTGCTGGACATCACTAGGAAAGCGGCTGGGCCGTGAGGCTGCTGTGCTGCGACTTATTGAAAAGCCGCACTGCCTTACCCAACTCGCTGACGGGTCGCCGGGTCATCCGCTCTACAAAAGGCGTGATCTAGTCCCTATTCCATTGGATAGATCCAAACTTGGCTTTTGAGCCTTAAGACAGAAGATGGCTAGCCGCGGGTTATATGCGTTCGCCCCGCGGCGCCAAGCATTGCATTTAAGAGGGTTCAAGCTGAGTTGATCGGAGCGCAGCGACTCGATCTCTCAGATCCTGGAGTCCGGTCGTCAAATCAGCATGACTAGGCCCATATTCCAATGCGCGAATATTGTATGAAACGTGCCAATCCCTCTGTTCCCATGAACTGTTCGCCCCCTGCCGAACTAGAACGTAATGAGGTCTAGTTCCCGATGCTGTGATCCGAACATCCTCCAGTGTAAGCAACAAATCAGGGTCATCCAAACTGCAGCCAATAAAGACGGCGGTATGGGTGAGGAAAATTGCACGCAGCATCGCGTAAAATTCAGGATGGTTCTTCTTCGCAGCGTGATACTCAGCTTTCGTAAAGACCATTTTCTGCACGTCGTCGATCGATCCGTGGGCCTTGATTATGACGCGAGTGTCGCTTCGAATCTCATCTCCAAGCGAATTGCTATAATATGGAAGAACCTTATACCCCTCATTTCCGTTCGCAAGGCAAAGTTTTTCATATATTTTATCAAAATTCGTTGTAATCACAATTCTGGAGTCAATCTCCAGAATTATTCTGTGCAGATCGCTAGGGCCAAATCCAGGATTATTGAATTCTCTTGTTAAAAACTGTTGGTAGTCGCCTGCGTCTGACTCGAATGAAATTGCTTGCAGCGCTAGCAGGTATCGCCTTTCCTCAACAAGCCTCCTTATCCCGCGCGCTTTCTCTGCGTCCGGAACCAGAGCAGCCGCTTGCATGAGAAACTCGTTCCAGATCTTTGGATGATCGCCGTTGGCATCGACCGATGAGGCCGACACGCCAGCGCCTAGAAACAATACACATCGCCTGCGCGCAACTTCTCCAACCAACGCTTCGGGCCAAATCATTGGTTAGCCTTATGCAAGTTGTTGAGAAGTTTTAAGCATACGGCGCTCAGCGTTCTAGTATAAGACTCAACCTGGGCGTACTGACTCCCAATTACACCATCTGCACTATTAAGCTTGTGAATTGGTGACTTGGCTGACTGCGCCATTGGAACCAGGCTAAACAAGTTTGGTATGTGTCCCAGTTCTAGATCCTTAGATTCAAGCTTGTGCGCACGTAAGAAAGTCATGGCGTCGTCAACGGTGCCTGGGATTTCCCGCATTATTTGGTCATATGACTTGACTGGGCGTCGACCTGACTTAAATGTGCGAGTAACGTACTGCTGCACAGAGTATCCGATAAACCTAAAGTGCTTCGTGGTATCCACCACGATCGGGTATCCTTCAAGGACGCCCGGATGGTCAGTCATTCCATCTTCTATGGAACGGTCATATTGCTGCTTCCAGCTGGCGATCCAGGTGGAGATATTCCTAATTCCGAGCAAGCTGAAAATATCACAGCCAAATGGCGTAACTATATAGTCGCACGCAAGAATTACGGATCTATTTAAGGCGCCCAACGAGGGGCCGACGTCAAAAACTACGTAATCGTATTTGTCTGCCACCTCGCCTAGCAGCTGCTTGCACCAGTTAGTAACTCTGTATCCGCCGATTTGACGCGCCTGCAGTCCAGTCCACGCGTCACTAAGCTGATCTTCAATGATGGAGAGACGGGGGTGACCAGGGATTATATCTGTTTGAAATCTATTGTCCTTGGCAAGGATCGGCACAATCTGCCTATCGATCTGTGATTCGCCATGCTCAATAGGACGGAGGTACGCATACAAAGACTTGATCGGGGACCCATCAGCGTAGATCTCTTGACAAGTTGCGTCATCTAGTACCGCTTGCGTTGCGTTGCACTGAGGGTCTGCATCGACGAGCAATACCCGCTTCCCGAGTTCTGAGTTTAGGTAAGCGACCACGTTGCAGGCGAGTGTGGTTTTGCCCACCCCACCTTTATTGTTGAAGAAGACAATCGACTTCATGCTCACTCCGGACACTGTGAATAGCTCGCTTGAACTTCGTCTGATATGACAGTCCGTCAGCGAGATGCATTACAAGAATAGATCAACGCGGGCGTATGGGGAACCGGTCGTCAAGTTGGCGGCCTCCGTCCCTTGCATGTTGCGGCCCACCCTGTCAGAATGATGACTATGGTGCCCATTCTGACGACGCCGCAAGGCGAGCTCTATCAGGAGGATTGCATGAGCATGCTTTCCCGATTGGAATCAAATTCAGTGGACCTTGCTTTTGCTGATCCGCCATTTAATCTCGGAAAAGAGTATGCATCCAAGATAAACGACGACCTCGCAAGTCATGAATATGTCGCATGGTGCGAAGATTGGCTGCTGCAAATGATTCGTGCCCTAAAGCCTGGCGGCACGTTGATGCTTTGGAATCTTCCAAAATGGAATCTGCTTCTTGGTGCATTTCTCGCAAAGCACCTGACGTTCAGAAACTGGATTTCAGTTGATATTAAGTACAGTTTGCCCATAAGTGGGCGACTTTATCCGTCTCACTACTCGCTTCTATATTTTGTGAAGGGGGATCGGCCAGCTATCTTCCATCCCGACCGCACGCCAATTTCCTGCTGCCGTCATTGTGGCGGCGAATTGAAAGACTATGGCGGCTACAAGAATAAGATGAACCCGAAGGGCGTTAATCTTTCAGATGTTTGGACCGACATTCCCCCTGTGCGTCACTCTAAGTACAAGAAGAGGGCTGCAAACGCGTTGTCATTGAAGCTAATGGACAGAATTATTTCCATGTGCACCAACGAAGGCTCGTTGGTGCTCGATCCCTTCGGTGGCTCGGGGACAACCTTCGTCGCGGCCGAGCTCACTGGACGTCGCTGGATCGGTAGTGAACTTGAATGTTCCGATATTAAGGCGCGATTCGCGGATCTCGGCTCGGACGCCAGCCATATGAGGTCTATATACAAGGATAAGAACGTTCTGTTTACCGCGGCCGATATAAATAGAAGAAATAAGCTAGGTCGCCCTCTGTCCAATAGCTATCGAATCGAACAGTCAGCGATTGACGATTGCGATTGTGATAGTGGGGGCACAAGCTAAGCCTACTTCTTCCTGGCCTGCCCATCATTTCCTCGGGGAAGATACTTGAAATCAAGATCGTCCGTTAGCGAGTCTTGCTCGACTATGATAATTGAAAGCATGCCAGATTTAATGCTTGAGCCCATTTGACTCCACATACGTAGATAGGGCGATAGTTCTCCAATATTGCCGATTCGGTCTGTGAGGTGCTCGTATAGCTTCCTGCTCGGAAGTACAAGGATGCCTGCATTAATTACTCCGGCCGAAATCGCGATCGTGAGTTTATTAATGCTGCGATGTGAAGACGAAATGTTTCCGGTTTCCCATTCAATAGCGACATTCAATCCGGATTTGGTCCTCGTCATGAAGTCGAAGTGGCCGAAACTGGATGTTATGGGCTCTTGGTAGGGCATTAAGTCCGGAAAGGTCATTAATTCCGTTTGAAGCTGAAGCCTCTCTATCCCTACCTGGGCTTCAGGTATCCATCTCTCCCTATTGACCATGGCCTCGAAGAAGTTCGATCTTAAATATCCAACCCCGTTGCGTTGCCATTGCCCATCGATCCTTGACTTCGTTCGTAGAGTCAAAGTTTCCGATTCTGGCGGGAACTTGATGCTCTCAATGGAGCGCACAACTGAACCATGAATGACATTCCAGTCATCGGACAGGCAAATATTACCCCTGTCAAAAATTACGATCGTCCGAATCCACTTCACTATTTCTTCTCAGGCAAATTTTGAGTTAGCCTCGCAACATCCCAGCCGAGAGAGCTGGCAAGTTCACACAGCACCGTAAACGTTATGTTCCGTTCGCCGCGCTCAATTCCCCCGACATAAGATCTGTCAAGTCCTGAGTTCGCTGCCAAATCCTCCTGCGTCCATCCCAGTTCCTTCCGGCGCGCGCGGACCCTGCAACCAAGTTCCTTGAGCGGATTCGTGTTCATGTCTCAAGCATGAATCAATTGGAGACTATAGTTCCACGGACTATCATCCCCATTTATGAAAATGCCTTGTGACGTCACATTGATCAACGCGACTTTCAATTTCGCTTTCCGTAGCCGACGTCAAATCTATTAGAGCCTCTGTTGGTGTAACGGCTTCCTTACAAAGTTTGGTCCGACACATTCCGAAAAATCGGCAAGCGTAAAGTAGACACTTCGCCCCGCTTGGCTCCTGCGGGTCACGAGAAATCAGGCGATGGAGAAGTCCCGTATTGCCGAAGAGTAGATTGCCTACGCGCGCAGCAGGTCGAGCTGGGAATGGCGGTCGGTGAGGTGTGCCGAAGCCTGGGAGTTGCGGAGACGCCGTTCTACGTCTGGCGCAAGAAGTACGGCGGGTTGGGTTCGTCTGAGCTCGAGCGCATGCGATTGCTGGAGGAGAAAAGCCGCAAGCTCAAGCAGTTGGCGGCAGCCCCGAGCCTGGACGAGGTGATGCTGCAGGCGGTGGTCGCAAATAGACTCTGAGGCCTGCCCAGAAGCGTGCCTGGTTGGGGCGATTGCAGGAGCGATTTGGTAGCAGTGAGCGACGTGCGCCGCGGATCGTGTCGATGTCGTGCTCGGCGTTTTCCTACATGCCCAAGGCGCGTGACAGATAGTGCTATCTGCCGGCGGATGCATGAGATTACTCAGAAACGGATTCACCAAGGCTGTGAGCGCGTGCTGGTGATGCTGAGCCGGGCGGGCTGGCGGGATAACCAAAAGCGCGGACATCGCATCATTGTCGGCCCCGCCGCAGCCGTCGCCGGCAACCGATCAAGGTGGCCACGGCACCCGCCCTCTTCGATGGACGTCGTTTCCCGTTGCCACCGGCGCTGGATCGCTTCACGCACGAGTGTCTGAAGATGGTTGTGGATCATTCCTTGCGTACAGACGACGTGGCCGAAACAGTGGTGCGGCTGGTCTGGCCGCTCGACGGTGCAGGCCTGACGAGAAAGTTGGACAACGGCAGTGAGTTCGCCCACAAGGTCATGGACCGCTGGGCCTATGAGGACGGTGTGGAGCTGGATTTCTCCCCGAGTGATACGCCGACGGACAATGCGATGGTGGACGCTTCAACGGCCGACTCCGGCAGGAGTGTCTGAACGAGCATTGGTTTTTTTTCGTTGGCCGAAGCAAGGAGAAAGTGGAAGCGTGGCGGCGCTTCTATAACGAGGAGTGCCCTCACAGTGCGTTGGCATGGAAAACCCTCAGCGGAATTCAGCTGAGAACAGCCATCCTAAGTGAATTTCCTGGCACCAAAAGAGGGTGAAATCTCTACGGCCTGATGTCCCTGCAATTTGGGGTGGGCGAATGCTACACGGGGGGTGGCGGACTGGATCACCTTCTACAACGTATAGCATCCCCAGCAGGAACGGAAGATGGTGACCCAGTGTGCGGCCCTTGTCGCTACGTCAATCGCATGACGTGAGCAGAAACCGTTGGGTCATTCCAACTCTACGCCCACGCACACTGCGACCGGTGCCAGGCTAGCGAATCAGGACTGGCCGAAAGCTCAGCCGATGCTGGGGACGCCAGTTCCTTGCCGACAAGGTCGCTATAGCTTGACTGATGCAATGCAGGCGCCAGAGACACCCGCAAGGACATCGGGTCTATGGCGATAAGGTAGAGGTCAAAAAGGGTATGAACGTCTGCGCGCAACAGCAGGCCGTTGCTGACCACGCTACTCGACTGGCCGGAATAGGGCCGGATGTGGGCCGCCTCAAGCGCATCGACCACATTGCATCCCGTCATAGCACAGCGGCCGCCGTATGCGTACAGCAGTGCCCTACGAAAGGCGGGCTGCCCACGGCGCCGAACGATAGCTGCCAGCACACGTTGCCTCTCGTCCACCTCGTCCGCTGGGGAGTAACTGCCAGATGCCTCCGCCGCTTTGGCCTCCTGCTCCAACAGTTCCCTTGTAGGACCAGAGACCGACGTGAGCGTCTCACCGGAGAGTCCGAGGAGCTTGGCCAGTTTCGGCTCAACCTTTGCACCCACGTTCGATGCTGGAAGAAGTCCGGGTAGCCAGGGCCTACCTGCCTGATCTAGAACATGGGAGATGTTCTGCATGCGGTACTCCCAGGCCTTGGACGTGCGTCCGTGCCGGGTAGCCAGTTCCCGATAGACCCTTGCCTTCTCAAGGGTCAATCCATCGGCGAGACGCGCCTCCATTTGGCGATACGCCTCGACGGCAGCGGCCAGTTCGTCGTCAGTCCACCTGCTCACACCCTTCCCCCGTCCTCGACCGCGCATGGCGCTCCTGGGAAAAGTATGCCGTAAACGACACAATGAGGCGCTAATAGCTTGAGGCGAAGGAGCGCAGTGTGTCGGCGCAAATCGCAGCCTGTTCAGGCCCGTCGACGCGTCTCGTATGTGGAGTTCAGTTGCAAAGCCCTAATCGGCCGGAAGTAGTCGGCTACTCCAGCGCTGGAGTAGAGGTTGAACGCAAGGCCTCTCATTGGCTTGGCCCATGAAACCTAGGATGAGCAACTGTGATGAGGAATTGTCCACCAGCAGAGCGGGATCACCTCGGCAAGTGAGCTCGAAGTGCCTTGCTTCAAAGCGTCCGGCAACGAGCGCCGCATCTTCAGCTGCTAGGCTTATGGCTTCATGGCGCATGACAGCAAACTCTGCAGCCGAGACCTTGGGGTAGGCCTTCAGCTCCAAATCGCCCTCTGGCTGGTGGAAGTGGGCGAGCGCTGAACCAGTCAGCGCTGCCAAGCACAGTACTGCGTACGTCAGAGACTTCATTGGAAGTCCTGCAGATCAGAGGCGAACGGATAATGGGGCTGCGGCGACAGCCTGCAGCCTATTGCTTGAGGTTCAAGCCTTGGGTGCTACTCCCGTACATGCAGCCGCTCAGCAACCTGCGCAGTCAACGCCACACAAGCCATCTTCAACCCTTCCATCACCCGATCCCCTACGTACTCCTCGGGCGCGCCGTTCTGCCGAGTGCGCTCCGCAGCCAGCATCAGCTCCGCCACCACGCGCAGACCCGCCAGCGCGCAATCCGCGTCCGCCAACTGAAGACGCCGCCCGGGCAGTTGATGCCGCTCCGGCCAAGGCTGGCCGTCCGCAGCCGCACCAGTTCCGATGCGGTGCAGCGTGGCGACGAAGGCGTTGGGATCGACGGATGGTTCGCGCTCGGGTTCGGCGTTGTCCGGATCGTACTGCGCGTGCAGGGAACGGAAGTCCGATGTGTTCATGGCAATGCTCCGTACAGGACAGATAGCAACGCCACCGATAGAGGCGGCGGACGGTGCGTGGTTCGAAAGCCGGACAGTAACCAAGCCGGTGGGTCCGAGGACCCCCACGCACCGCCCGCCATGGAACGCGAACGGATTGCCAGCCGGCGCCACCCAAAAGGTGACGCCGGCTGACAAGCGCAAAACACAAGGTTACTGAGCGGGCTTTCGAACCCCGCGCCACCCTTTTTCGGTGGCATGCCAAGGTGTACTCGCATGGTTGCGAGATGCCAAGAAACCGTAGACCGCAGAGGCCGTAAATGCTGACGCTTACGGCATTGTTGCATGGAGCAGGCGTGGCAGAACCCTTGCGGTGCGGTGGTTTCGGCCGGTGTTAAGTTATCGCCGGAATGCGCATTGAAAAGCACGGTTTGTAGCTCTTCGGGATCCCAAAAGCGACACGTAGCCCACATGCCCCATTCGCGCAGCGTGCCGATTGCGACACAACTTAACTTTGCAGCGCCACCCCCGGCCGAGGCCACAGCGCATCGTCGCGCTCCAGGTCGTAGTCGCTGCCGAACCCCAGTGCTGCTTCGCGTGGAGGAAGGTCTGCGTAGCAACTCAGCAGGTACTCATCCATGCCGGCATCGCGATGGTCGATGGCGAACAGGTGGAGGAGCTCCTTGTCGAACGCTTCCAGCCATGCGGGGTCGATCTTGGTCATGGTTATCCTCCAGGGAGGGAGGGGAGGATGGCTGGAGTGCATCTCAAGACGTGGGACGCGTGCTTGACTAGGTTCCGAATCTCGCAGTGATCTGATTGCACGAGGCGCAAGGTCGGGGTAGAACGGGGCAGACTCGCTACGGCGCATCATAGCTAAAGAAGGCGAAAGAGCATGGAAGCATTGAAGGCGAACCAGCCTGTTCCTGGCGAGTACTTCCTCCTGATGCCAGATACCACGCGTGGAGGAAAGGGGCACGGCGTTGTGTTCGAGAACGCGAAGCGGCTGCGCATCCCACCTCGCCTGATCCTGCGACCTGAGGAAGGAGGTTTTCCGCCCATGGCGGAGAAGCCCTTGCTGGTTCACTCAGAAAAGAAGGGGAGCCTCCCAGAGGATCTGGAGGGGGGCTTGAGCGGCTACTGGATGGTCTCCGAACGACTACGCGACGCTCTTGTCTCTGTGGATCCGGCTGGATTTGAGTTTGTAGAGTGTGACTACCGCCTTGCCGATGGATCCAAAGGGCCGCGGTACCTCCTGTGCGATGTAACCCGTGAGCTCGATGCGGTGGACGAAGAAGCCTCGAAATTTCGGATCATCACTGACGCAGGCTATCGAGGTGGGAAGTTCTACGACCTAAGGGGCGGAGCCAGTCTGGCGTTCCGCAAGCGGGTCATCGGTCAAGCCAGAATATTCCGGACGCCTTACTCGGGAAACCTCGTCTTCTGCGACAGAGAGCTCCGCGACGCTGTGTGGAACGCTGGAATCGGTGGGCCGCGCGTATCGCGGGGCCTCTGGTTCACCGACGCGGCCAGCATCTGAGTCAGAGCTCTGAGGATCGGACTCTTGGGTGCCTTCTGGATTCGCTTCAACTGCTTACGAGCAACTCCGATTCACATTCACAGCGTGAGATGACAAGCATGGGATCAACTTCCACCCACCAGCCGCGCAAGGGCGAGTTCTTCAAGCTACGACCGGATGCTACCCGTGGAGGAAAGGGTCACGGGGTGGTCTTTGATAACGAGGACGCGTTGCTTGCGACTCCCAGGCTGATCCTCTTACCCGAAGCCGGTGGCTTCCCTCCACTGCGTGAAACCCCGCGCTTGGTCTATCGGGAGCGGCAGGGTGTCCCTCCACAGGACCTGGAAGGCGGGTTGAGCGGCTATTGGCTGGTCTCCGAGCGTCTGCGCCAGGTCATGGAAGAGATCGACCCTGACGCGTTCGTTTTCGCTGATACCGACTACCGCTTGGAAGACGGTTCAAAGGGGCCAAACTACTTTCTTTGCGACGTGGTCCGCACGCTGGATGCGTTGGATGAGGAAGCCTCCCGGCTCAACATCGTGATCAGCGATGAGTACAAGGCAGGGAAATACTACCGCCTGACCGGTGATGTCCGGTTGGCGTTCAAACGCGAAGTGCTGGGTTCGGCTCACGTGTTCAGATTGCCCTTCCATGGCGGGGTTTTCTGCGACCGAACGTTCAAGAATGCGGTGGAAGCTGCCGGCATCGTCACGGCCAAGAGATCCAACGGGCTCTGGTTTGAAGATGTGGTGAACTGCTGAGTCGGTCCCGGCGGCGCCAACTTCGCGACCGATGCTGCAAGTATGCGGAGTGCGGTACATGCCTCAAATTTGGAGAGGAACAAGCACATGCCCTCGTCAAAACGTAATCAGCCTGTGCCCTGGTGAATTCTATCTGCTGATGCCCGACACGACTCGAAGGGGAAGAGGGCATGGCGTTGAGATCGAGAATGAGGACGCACTGCTGAGGCCTCCCAGGCTGATCATCCGCCCCGAAGAAGGCGGCTTTCCTCATCTGTCGCAGAGACCGCGTCTGGTGCTCGATCCAAAGCTGGGGGATCCACCGCAGGACCTCGAAGGAGGAATGAGTGGCTACTGGTTGGTATCAGAGCGCCTCAGAATGGCCTTCACCGAAATAGATCCCGTCGCCTTTGAGTTCGTGGAGTGTGATTACGTGCTTCCGGACGGCACAGAGGGCCCAACGTACCACCTGTGCGAGGTTGCTCGCGAGCTGGATGCCGTCGATGAGGAAGCATCGAAGTTCCGGGTCATCGTCGATGAGGGCTATCCGGGCGGGAAGTTCTACGACCTTCGTGGCGGAGCAAGCTTGGCATTCAAGAGGGACGTAATTGGGGACAGTCATGTCTTCAGGAGCCCGTACTCCGGCGATCTTGTCTACTGCGATCGCATGTTCCGGGATGCCATACGCGCTGCGGGAATTGGAAGCGAGTGTGAAATGCGTGGTCTGAGGTTCAAGGACGCAGCCAATGTCTGATATGGCGCGCGTCATTCTAAGCATAATCCGCATGTAAAAATTGAAGACGGCTGCGGCGCGTCTCATGGAACGGGATCGGTAGTCGAACTTAAGATCGATTTCATTTTTGTCCGATTGCTTGCCGGTGCAGAACGGTTTAAAAAGCAGTCATGCCTATTCAGTGCTTGAGTTGAAGGCAGAGCGGTAAGAGGCAGGTCGCATCGGTACTTCAGAGCGGCCAGAGGAATTGGAGAGAAGCAGTAGTGCGCTATGTCGGTGGAGGGGACTTCAGGCTGAGAGCGCGCGGGGATGACTCGAAGAAGGCATGGAAGGCTGACACCCTCTGATAAGCTCTTGGCACGCTTATTTGGATTGATTCTGAGGTGAGACAAGCAATGAATTCGAATCTGCCAAAGAAGGGCGAGTTCTTCGAGTTGCGCCCAGATGCCCGACGGCGCGGCAAAGGGCATGGCGTCGTTTTTGAGAACGAGTCTTCCTTGAAGACGCCTCCAAATTTCCTCTTGCGTCCCGATCAGGGGGGCTTCCCGCCTCTGCCCGAGACCCCTCGCCTGGTGTATTACCCAAGCGAAGGGTGGCCACCGGAGGATCTTGAGGCTGGGATGAGCGGCTATTGGCTCGTTTCCGGGCGTCTCCGCGAGGTGATGGCGGCCGTGGACCCAGGTGCTTTTGCGTTCAGGGAGACTGACTATCGACTCGCTGATGGAGCAATGGGTGGCCCCTATTTCCTTTGCGATGTCATCAGGACCATCGATGCCTTGGATGAGGCAGCATCCCAGCTGAAGATCATTGTAAGTGACGACTATGAGGAGGGGAAATACTACGATCTGACGGGCGACGTGCGTCTGGCATTCAAGCGGGAGGCCATCGGCGATGCCCACGTATTCCGCCTCCCCTACTACGAGGGAGTCTTCTGTGACCACATTTTCAAGAGCTCAGTAGAAGGTGCCGGCATCGTAGCCGCCAGGGCATGCAACGGGCTTTGGTTCGAAGACGTTGTGAACTGTTGAGCCGGACGGCCCTTCGAAGATTGAGTAGTACTGCGGTTTCGAGCCCAATCTTTAATGACAATGCGATTGGGCGTGTTCTCTAGTGACAGACACCGTAGCTTGCTTTCTTGCTGGGGCGTGGCGAACGAAAATGAACGAGGAAGTGATGAATAGAGTCGACCCTTCTACAGCTCGCTTCTGTGTGCTCAGCTCTGACATGGGTGCACCGAGTTCGCGCCGTTTCACTGCTGACGTGTGCTGTAATCGGGTTGTGCGGAATGCGCTGATTGAGTCTGGAGTTGGCGTTGCGCCTGCCACGTGTGACGTTCTTCTCACAGAGGCTGGGGAGCCTTGGTCGATGGCTGGACAATAAATCTGCTCCGAACGTTTGAATCTGCGAATCCATTCATTGCTGAAATCGAGGGTTGCTCATGGGAGCTGAAAATACGCCAGTGGACGGTGAGTTCTATCTCCTCCGGCCGGACGTGCGCGGGGGCGGGCGCGGCCACGGAGTGGTGCTGGAGAACGAAAACGAGTTGCCACTACCGGAGCATCTAAGCGAACCACCATCGGCGGGCGGAATTGGCTCCATGAATGAAATCCCTCGATTGCGGTATGACAGCCGGATTGGCGAAATGCCGGAGGATTTGCAGGCGGGCTTCAAGGGCTACTGGCTGGTGTCGGAAGCGCTGAAATCTGCCATGCAGACCATGGATGCAGACGGCTTCTCTTTCATGAAATGTGAGTTCCGGCTCGAAGACGGCTCAGAGGCGGCGCCGCACTACTTGTGCGAAGTGGTCAGAGTGCTGGATGCGATTGACGAGGATGCGTCATCGGTGAAGATCCTTACGGACGACTATCCGAATGGGAAGTACTACAGCATTGGCGGCGGGGCCAAGTTTGCATTCCGCAAGAGTGTGATTGGCACGGCGCATGTTTTCAGAACGCCCTATACATCGAATGCTTTCTGTGATCGGGCCATGAGGGACTTCCTGATAGAGAGTGGGTTCGGCCGGCATCCTAATGCGCGCGGAGTTCGTCTGACCGACGCTTCCGACATTTGAAGACCCAGCATCTCCAGGGGTGAGGTAGAAAGGGATGTCAACTGCCAAGACAATTCTCCAGAGCCATCACATCTTGGAGCAGGCGCTGTTCACCAGCAGTCCATTGCTGAAAAAACTGGATCAATTCAACCTGCTGGGCAAGGATACATCGGCCAATCGGCTTTATTTGCCGGTGATAGGTGATCTCGCCGATGATTTGGATACTTCACCCCACAGGGGCCGTACGCGTAGCTCCTACACGGATGGAGTGATGGACTACCTCGAAAGCCTGAGCGAGACTCGAGACGGCCGCGCTGCCCTGGTGAACGACGTTGAGACACTTCAAAGAGTATCGGCGAGGGTTGAGCGCTTTCGAGACACGCTGAAAGTGGCGCTGATAAACGGCGACGCGTTTGCAACAACGCCGAACGGAATGACCGATGCGGAAGCAAACGCTGTCAATAGGAAGCTGTACTCCCACTTCGCTCAATACGATGTAGATCATGCAGGTCAGATCAATGCGTTGAAACTTATGGGCGGTGTCGAGTCCGAGTGGGCGGCGGTCACCCGTTCTGATTCGAGGGTTTCGCGAGTTATTGATGAAATCTACGGGGCGCCGGGTAACTTGGTGCGCGGATCAAGCAAGGTGGATATGTCAGCTCGTGAAGTCGCGGGCAGAATGGAAATGCGCCTGGCCATATCTGACGCGGTGAGGGCTGGTCGCTTGACAATGTCTGAGTCAACGGCTGCTCAGGTACGTAGGGCGCTGCTGGATGATCTGCCCGAGATCGATGGCGCGGCTCGGGGCTTCTACGATCTGACATCGGGACCGCTCGGGAACTACAAGCCCGTCTCGCAGCGCGGTTTTGTCTCTATGGAGGCGCTCCTCGGCGAAGCCTCCACCAGCCAACTGATCCGCTCCGGCGGCCTGCTCGCATCCGGCGCCGACGCTGTCGTTACCGCCCGTCGCACCTCGCAGCTGCTGGAAGAGGGCAACGGCACCGCCGCCCAGTCCGAACTCACCCACGCTCTGGCACGGAACGGCGGTGGCTGGGTCGGTGGCATGGCCACCGCATCGGTGATCGGCACGTCCAGCTTCATCCCTGCGGCTATCGTCGCGGGCGATGCGCTGCTGATGAGCAAGGCGTTCGACAAGGGCGCCGATCTGCTCGACAACCGCAGCGTCTACCGGCAGACCGACAAGGCCGATGTCACGTGGCAGTTCAATGGCCTGAACTGGCAGCGCCAGGCGGTCATGGACAGCGCGGGCGACGGCCTGGGCAATCCGGCTGAGCGCAGTGTGGGCGCCAGTTACGAGAAGGCCCGCGAGCTGGGCGCATACGCCCACGTAAAAGCGGTAGAGCTGGCGCTGGGCAAGGCGCCGCCGCCGCAGGATCCTTTCAGCATCCCGGCGAAGGACGGCGAGGGCCGTCTGGACAATCCCAACTGGCACCGCGATGCGCAGACCGAGCAGTGGACGCGGCAGGTCAAGATTGGCGTGTCCGGCGTTAATGACAGGGGGGTGTACGAGACGCAGACCGCCACCCCCGAGCGCGCCGACGAGTTGAATCGCGAGGCGGTGCAGCGCATCGAGAACAACATCGCCAACGGCAAGGCCGCCATTGCCGCCAGCTATCTGGAGACCTACGCCGCTACTCGTGCCAGCGACTTCGTGCCGCTGGTGCCGGAGGCGGTGGAGCAGGCCCGTGCCAGGCCCGACGCCGTCCAGGGCTCCGACAGCCATCTTTACCAGCGCGACGAATCAGGGCAGTGGAGCCATGCTGGCCAGATCGCGCAGGGCAACATGGCGCTGGAGTTGGAGCTGACCCGCACCATCCAGCAGCCATCACTCGATCAGTTCAACCAGACCATTGCCGCGTTGGACGCGCGGCCATTGCCGTCTGCGGCGGAAGTGAACCAGAACGAGCTGCGCCACAGCTACTACGCTGCGGGCGTTGCGCTGACCCCGGCGTGGGAGCAGGCGGTTGCGCTGGCCACGGCGCGCACGCGCGAGCAGCACGGCATTACGGGACCCACATTGCAGGAGCTGGGGCCTGTAGCCGAGGGCAACGCCGGCGCCTCCCGGCCCATCACCCATTACCAGGTAGGCCAGGATGGCGTGGCACGCGCCGTCGCGACCACCAGTACGCAGGAGCTGCAGGCCGCATGGAATGAGGTGCGCGCGCGTGCCAATGAGCAGGCGCCGGTGCCGGACTCGCCCGAGCTACGTATTGCAGCGCTGTCGGCGGGTGAGCAGGAGGCGTACCGGCAGGCACTGCAGGAGGCAAATCGGCTGGGTGCTGCGCAGGTGGATGCAGGACAGGCTGCACGAGCGGCCGCGCAGGTGGTACATGGCGACAAGCCATCTGAGCAGGACGTGAGCGCGGAAGTACGGCCGGAAGAGCCGGCCACTGCGCAGCCTATCGCGCCTGCAGCGGTTGCGGCGGCGCCGCCAGCGGTAACGGTCACGCCACCGCCTACGCCCGCCCCACAGGACAAGCCCGAGTCTCAGCGGCACGCCGAGCAGCGCGATCCGCTGCGGCGTGAGGCGGAGCCCGAACCTCAGCCCCATCCAAACAACGAGGCGCCCACCGAAAACCGTACCGCCTCACAGACGCCGGAGCCCACCGGGCCTATGCAGGCGCACTCAGCCGCACCTGAACGCGCGACGCCACACGCTGCCGCGTCTCTGGCAGCGGCAGGGCAGGAAGCGCCCACGCAGCGCACGGAGCAGGCATCGGAGCAGGAGCGGATGGCCCCGGTGCCTGCGGTTGCTCCCACTCCAAAGCAGGACATGGCAGTTCAAGATGTGGAACCGGTGCCCTTCAAGGAGCCGCTGCCTGCTGAGCCTGCGCGCGATCCATGGCCTTTGGAGCAGGAAGCGGCACAACACGTGCCAGAGCCCGAACCGGCTCCGTTGGGTGACCACGAGCCAGTCACTGCGGCTGTCACTGTTCCTGCCGAGCCTACGACGGCGCCAAGCCATGAACCGGCCGCGTTCGCACCGGAACCGGATGAGGCTTCGGGCCCGAACCGGGCGCCGCAGGACCCCACGCAGCCCGGTCATCCCGATCATGCGCTGTATCAGCAGATCCGCGAGGGCGTGGAAGCGCTGGACGCCAAGCACGGCCGCAGCTTCGATGAAGTCAGCGAACGCATGACCGCCAGCCTTCTGGTACTGGCCAAGGACAACGACCTGGAGCGGGTGGACCATGTGCTGGTGAGCAACGCTACGCGCGAACACCCAGCTGGGCACATGCTGTTCGTGGTACAGGGTGAGCCAAGCAATCCTGCACATCAGCGCGCTGCGATTCCGACCGAGATGGCGGCGCAGACACCGGTGGAGGAGTCACTGCAGCAGTTCGACTCTGTCAGCCGTGAAGCGCATCAGCGTGCGCTTGCCAATCAGATGGACCAGCAGCTGGAAGATCAGCGGGTGCAGCACGACATCCAGATTCGTGCGGCGAGCATGTGATGAGCAAGGCACGCGCTGCACTGGCGACCTGCAGGAAGGACTGAAGATGACGCCACATGGAAAGCGCCGGAACCGCGGGTTGCCTACTTGCGCATGCCCAAATAAGGCAGCCTCGCCACTGCCTGCACGCCGAGTGTAACGGGCAAAGCGGCGCGACAATCTTCCGATAGAGGGGGATCGTATTCATCTGTCTCCCCCTCCGAACTGGACCGCGTAGACGCAGGTTCTCGCTGTATCACCTCCATCGGAACGATAGGTCAACAGGGTGGTATCCATACCCTGGTTACCACCGGTGATGGGGCGCCGGTACTGCCTGATGCCCCCTCTCTGAAATGGCACTTCTCCTCCGGTCCTGTATCCGAGGGCTTCGAGGGCTCGTCCGGCACTTTCGGCTTCCCAGTAGCACACGGCATTCGGAGCATCCGTCACTGGCTGCTTGCCCAGCTGATAGAAGATCACCTCTTGGCTGGGGAACTCACGTGCCGACTCAACCGACAGATAAGACGCCCCATAGTTGTAGCCGTCCGTCGTCGCCAGGTCCTTTGCGATGTGCCTGATGCTGACCTTTTCGTCTGGCACGAGCGAGACACCTATCGCCGTGCCGAACTTGTCCGGACTGATATCCGCCCGTGACCTGAGCGAATCCGCATAGGCGAGAATCCGCTTCTGCAGCTCGGTCATGGAGATGCGGGCAGGGTGCGTATCTGCGGCAGCGGGACGTTCATTGAGGGCAGACGTATCCGGCGATCGCGCACATGCAGACGTCAGAGTAAGCATGGCCGATAGTCCGGAAATTGCGCCAGCGCGAGCTAGATGCGACATCATATGACGCGGAAGCAGTAGAGGCCGCCAAGCCGAGATCGCGGGAAGCGAGGCTGGCGCCCCTTGGATTGCGGTGCCCATCGGCAAGTCCCTTGCAGTGGAGAGGTCACTATACGGGGCTGACCCCGACTGACTCTACCGGCGGGGTATTGATCGCCCACGTTTGCTGGCTGGTTCACACATTCAGCATGCCAGTCGTGGCCCCAACTTTGTCCTCCACCTACCGCCCATCCCACCTATGCCATCATCCGGCCAGGACCGCAGCACCCATCAAGGCTGAACAGGCATGGAGCAGGCAACACGCTACACCGCAACGCTGTACCTGGCCGCCCCCGGCACTCCGTTAAGAAGTGGGGGCATTTCGCCGCGCGGCCATATGTATCTGCAGGTGGCCGCGGGCGACGAGGCCCACAGCTATGGCTTCGCACCACCGCGCCAAGTGCCGGGCGAAACCCGCTCCGGCGTGCAGTACGCGCAGGTGCGCCACGATGATGCGGACGAGCATCTGGACCCGTACTACAGCCGCACCCTGGAAATCACCGAGGAGCATTACGGCTGCCTGCGTGATTTCGCTGAGGAACCGGCCGAGTTCGAATTTGATGTGGATCGCCCGGCCACCATCAATCGCTGCAGCGATTTCGTCTGGGCGGCGCTGCACTACGCCGGCCTGCATCCGCTGCCGGCGCCGCTGGATGGCGGCAGTAACCTGGGCGAGTTCGCGGTGTTGTTCAACCTGCCGGAAATCCAGTGCATTGCTGCGCCGTTCCCGGGCAGCGATCTGAATGCCGAAACCCATCACGCGATGCCCGAGCGCGAGGCCGAACATCATCGCCAGGGCGACCGTGCCAGCGATGAGCCGCCGCCGACGCCGATTGAAGTGGCCGGCACGCTGCTGGACCCTTCTCATCCCGACCATCGTTTGTTCGCGCAACTGATCCAGAAAGTGGCCGAACTGGATGCGGCGCATGGCCGCCCGTTCGATGCCGCCAGCCAGCGCATCAGCGCCAGCCTGCTGGTGCTGGCCAAGCAGAACAATCTCTCGCGCGTGGACCACGTGCTGCTCAGCCGGCCGACGAAGAGCAGACATGCGGCAGAGAGCATCTTCATCGTGCAGGGCGATCGCAACGACCCGGGGCACCGCCGCGCCAGCATTGCCACTGAGGTGGCGGCCACGACCGATGTGGCCGATTCGCTGCGGTTGAAGGAGCAATGACGCGGCCACTGCGGCGGGGGGCGGTGGTACTGGCGGTGCTGGGCGCGCTGGCGGCATGCCGTGCGTCACCAGCGCCTGAGGTTGCGCCGCCCCTGCTGACGCGCGCACAGGCCGAGTCCCGCACGGTTGTGCCGTTCACGCGGGCCGTGCAGTTGCAGAAGGCCGGTCGGATTGCCGAGGTCACGTTTGATTTGCCGGCACCCCAGAAGCCGGCCATTCCGATTCTGAACATCGGGTTGCGGCTGCACGATACCGACGCGCGACGGCTGCTGGATGCTTCGGAGAAGATCACTCTCGGACGTTTGCCAGCGCGGCTACGCCTGGAGCGGATTGATGGCAGCTCGGCTCGTCATGTACAGCTCTGGCAGCGTACCCGCGATGGACGCGACTCGCAGAAGATCGCCGATGATGGCGTGGTTACAGACCTGACGACGGGGAGTGTGGACATCAATAGCTTGACCGAGGCCGGGTTGTACTCTGAAGACGTGCTCTATCGCACGCTGCAGCTGGCGCAGGTCGGAGGCATTGCACCCGGGCGCTACGTTCTGCTGGTCGACCTTGTGGAGGATCGACCCCAGCTGGATGGCCTGAAAGCAGAATTGATCGTTGGCTACCAATCACTAGGAAAGTAGACATGCACAAGGACGATGCCGAACGCTACAGCGTAACCATCCATCTGGCGGCCCCCGGCACGCCGCGCTACGGCCGTGATGCCGAGGGAAACAGGTTTCTGCTGGAGCCTTCGTTCGCGGGGCACATGTTCCTGTCGCTGCGCCGTTCGGGTGAACCCTTGCCGGAGAGCATTGGTTTCACCCACGCAGGCACCAAGGACGAGCCGAACAGGGGCAAAGTCGATGACATGGACGTGTCGGTCTACGACAAGCCCCGCTTCGAGCGCACGATCGAGATCAGCAAGGAGCAGTACGACCGCATCCTCGAGTTCTCGGCGGACCCGAAGAAGCACGGATTCGACATGAACTACGACTTCTTCTCCAATGCCTGCACCGATTTCGCATGGGGTGCCCTGAACCACGCAGGCCTGCGCCCGGTCGGGCTGGCCGGGGAGATCAGCAACTACGAGGGCGCCACCAAGGTCCTGGACAACATCCGCGCGGTCAACGCCATTCCGCAGCAGGTGAAGGGCAGCGAGCTGGACAAGGTGCAGTGGAACCCGATGCCGAAGCAGACCTTCCGCGAGTGGATGTTCACCGAGAACGGCGAGCAGTGGCGCGGCAACAGCACCCTCGCGGCAAGCGGCACGCCCGCAGACCCGGCGCATGACGATCATGCCCGCCTCAACCAGATCCATCAGCAGGTGGCCGACCTCGGCGCTTTCGGGGCGCGCAACGGCAATGTCAGTGCCAGCCTGCTCGCGCTGTCGAAGGAGCAGCAGTTCTCGCGCGTGGACGAGGTGGTGCTGGGCGAGCAGCGCGGTGATACCGCACCGAAGCTGTTCATCGTGCAGGGGGACCGCAGTGACCCGGCACACCAGCGCGCCAGCATGCCGGCGGAGGTGGCTGCGCAGGCACCGGTGGAGGCCTCGTTCGATCGGGTCGCGCAGTTGCAGCAGAATGAGCCGCAGCGAGACGCGCAGCGCCTGCAGGAGGAGCAGCAGCTTCAGCAGAGCCACGGCCCACGGATGGCATAGCGGCGGGCGCAGCATCGAGGTCGAGCGTCGGCCATGCCCGCGCCGGCGCACGCCACGCCCCCCACCTGCTACCATTCCCCGGCAACCCCAGCCAGCCCACCCGCGCAGACAGATGCAGGTCGGGCCGTCGCAGTACGGCCCAGCGAGCCAGGACACCTTCCCGTGCCCATTCAAGGACGCTCGCATGTTCCGTAATCCTCTCTTCCGTTCGGCCGCTCTGGCCCTCGCTGTATCGCTTAGCCTCGGCGTGCCTTCGGCGTTCGCCGACAACGCACCTGCCGCCAGCGCCAGCACCGCCGTGCAGCGCCAGGCCGTGGCCAAGGGCCTGTACGAGCTGGCCTACAGCCCGAAGCAGAACGCCGTGTTCGTGGCCTCGTCGGGAGGCTTCGGCGATGACGCCGGCCCGGCCCAGGTGCTGCGCCTGAACCCGGCCACGCTGGCCGTGGAAACCCGCATCCCGTTGGAGCGCAAGGCGTTCGGCGTGGTGCTGGATGACGCCCACAACCGCCTGTACGTGGGCAACACCGTGGACCTGTCGGTGACCGTGGTCGACACCGCGCAGAACAAGGCCGTCGGCACCCTCCAGCTGATGGAGAAGAAGACCGGCAAGGACGGCAAGGCCGCCTACACCCACGACCTGCGCGAGCTGGTGGTCGACAGCGCCGCCAACCGCCTGTACGTGACCGGCCACAGCAGCCAGCCGGACGTGAGCAGCGTGCTGTTCGTGATCGATACCACCACGCTGAAGGTGATCAACACCATCGACGGCCTGGGCAATGCCAAAGCGCCGGGCCTGGCGCTGGATGCGGTCAACAAGCGCGTCTACACCAGCAACCTGCTGGCCGATCTGGTGGTGGTGGGCACCGATTCGAACAAGGTGGTGGCACAGCACAAGATCGCCGCCGAGCAGCCGATGAACATCGCGCTGGACCCGGCCGGCAAGCGCCTGTTCGTGACCGACCAGGGCTCGGAATTCCTGCGTGGCTACCAGGCCAAGAGCAGCGGCCTGGTCAGCAAGCACCCGGGCCAGCGCGTGCTGGTGCTCGACCGCAGCACCGGCAAGGAACTGGCCAGCATCCCGACCGATGCCGGCCCGCTGGGCATCCTGCTGGATGCACCGCGCAAGCGCCTGTACGTGACCAACCGCGAAGCCGGTACGGTGACCGCCTACAACAGTGACAGCTACCAGAAGGTGGCCACCTATACGGTGCCGACCCATCCGAACAGCCTGGCGCTGGATGCGAAGAACAACGTGTTGTTCGTGAGCATCAAGAACGGCGAGAAGGACGACAAGGGCGCTGACGAGAGCGTGGCGCGCATCCAGCTGTAACTGCGGTGCCCAAGCTGTAAACGAGGGGGCAGGGCGCAATGCGCTGCCCCCTTTTCAAGCCGCAGCGATTACCCCATCCGCGGCGCAGGATTCTGCATTTCCTGCGCCTGCACCTCGACCTGCGGCTGCACACCCAGCCCCAGCTTCTGCATCGACTGCTCCACCGGCGTCTGTACCGCCACAGCCGTCGGCATCATCGCCCGCAGGTGCGCCGGATTGGCCGGGTCGCCCTGCACCACGAAGACGTTGTGCCCGGCCGGATGCTGGGCCGTGGCATTGCTGACCAGCACATGGTCGACCTGCTGCAGGCCCTGCTCGCGGGCGAGCACGGTCAGGCTGGCGGTCAGGCGTTCGCTGGTCTGGTCGAACGGACGGCCATGCTGGGCGTCCAGGGCGGCCACGCCCTGGCGGATCTGCTGGTTGAGGCCGTACTCGGGATGGTTGGGGGTGATCTCTGCCATGGCGATCGGACGGTAGCGCTGGGTCGTGGTGGACCCCGCCAGTATAGATCCGGCCCGTGAAGCGCGCCCGAGGGGTTAGTCCGCCGGCCGATGGTCATAGCTGATCACTCGCTCTGCCAGCCAGCGCCCATCCACGCGGCGCCAGACCTGGATGAAGCGGGCCTGGCCGGTCCAGTGCTCGATGCCCTTTGCATCACGCTCATGGAAGCGGTGGTCGCCAATCTCCAGGGCGCGGTCATCGTGCAGCGGAAACACCTGCAGCGAGCTTTCCACCAGTTCGCGGCGCAGGTGGGTGTGGCTGACACGCGTGCTCTCGCACAGGGCGGCCACGCTGCGGCGGAAGTCGTCGCGCTTGCTGGCGGACTTGCCCGCCTTGTCATGGAAGAACTCCATGTCTTCAGTGGTCATGGCTGCCGCTTTGTCAGCGTCGCAGTCGTCGAACGCGGCAGC
Source organism: Stenotrophomonas sp. ASS1 (assembly GCF_004346925.1). Taxonomy (NCBI): domain Bacteria; kingdom Pseudomonadati; phylum Pseudomonadota; class Gammaproteobacteria; order Lysobacterales; family Lysobacteraceae; genus Stenotrophomonas; species Stenotrophomonas oleivorans. The sequence goes on from NZ_CP031167.1 coordinate 429,810, forward strand.
GAAAAGCTGCGCGTCGGCCTGGCGGATCTGCTCGCGCAGGGTCTCGGTAGCGTTCGGCGTGGTGGCCAGGCCGGCAGCAAGCAGGGGCAAGGTAAGCAGCAGCATGGCGAAACTCCCGGAGATGGTTCACGCAGGCTCGCATGGCGTTTGGGCCGCTGCAGCCGGCTTCCGATGAAACGGCCCTTCTTCGGAGTGAATGCCCGCATTGGCGGCCCGGCTCCGGCGGCGTCGCCTGTGCAGGCGATGTCATGGCGATCGGCGATTCCGTCACGGTCGCGATAGGCGGCGGCCAATAGCCTGAAAGCCTCCCCTTCCACAGGAGCTCCCATGCCTGCTTCCCGCATCCGCCTGCACGTTGAAGACACCGGTGGTGACGGCCGCCCGGTCATTCTGATCCACGGCTGGCCGCTGTCTGCCGATGCCTGGAAACAACAGGTGTCGATCCTGCGCGATGCGCAGCATCGGGTGATCAGTTACGACCGGCGCGGCTTCGGCCGTTCCGATAAGCCAGCCGAGGGCTATGACTACGACACGCTGGCAGCGGACCTGGCCGGGGTGATCGAGGAGCGTGACCTGCACGACGTCACCCTGGTCGGCTTCTCGATGGGCGGCGGTGAGGTGGCGCGCTATGTGAGCAATCATGGGCAGGACCGTCTGCACAGCGTGGTGTTTGCAGCGGCGGTGCCGCCGTTCCTGCTGCGCAGTGATGACAACCCGGAAGGCCCGCTCACCCAGGAAAAGGCCGATGAAATGCGCAGCGGTCTGGAGAAGGATCGTGAGGCGTTCTTCGATGGCTTCACCCGCGATTTCTTCAGCGCCCATGGCCAGTTGATGGTGACCGAAGAGACGCGTCAGGCGGCGATCGCGTTGTGCCATCAATCCGACCAGAACGCAGCGCTGGGGTGCATGAAGGCGTTTGCTACCACCGACTTCCGCGAAGACCTGAAGAAGATCACGGTGCCTACCTTGATCCTGCACGGTGACAGCGATGCCATCGTGCCGTTTGAAGGTTCTGGCCAGCGCACGCACCGAGCCATTCCGGGCAGCGAAGTGGTGATCCTTGAAGGCGCGCCGCATGGCTGCAACACCAGTCATGCTGATCACTTCAATCTGGCGCTGTTGAACTTCCTGAAGCAGTAAGCTGCGGCGATGCGCGAGCCGAAGACACCACCGTGGAAGAAGCCCAAGCCCAAGGGGCAGGCGCCGCAGCCGTTGTCGCCTGCGCAGAAGGAGGCAGCCCGGCAGCGTGCGGAAGAGAACGGGCGGCGTTATCCCAATCTGGCGGACAACATGTGGGCCGCGAAGCTGCCGCGCGGATCGTGATCTGTAGAATCGAGCCATGCTCGACTCCGCTCTGCATCCATCCATGCATGGCGTGGATCTACTGCAACAGCAGCCGAGCATGGGCTCGACTCTACAGGTCGACCAGCGGCTTCCAGCCGGGTTCCAGCCAGGGTGAGATCTCGCGCTGGCGGACGGTGATTGACTCCGTCGGCACCCCAGCCAGGCGCGCAAGCTCCGCACGCAACCGTTCGGGGTCCACCGGCACTGCCGTAGCCACCTGCAGCCGATCCCCCTGATGCCTCACCTGCACCGGTAGCGTGGCGTGCGCTTCATGCTCGCCGCCGGTGCGACCGATCGGGTAGCGCATCGTTACCGGCCGCGACAGCTGCGCCAGTGCTGGCTGCCACGCCTGTAGTACGAGGGGCTGCCCGGCAGCGGGAACATGTACTCCAGCAATCGTAGCCGGGTAGCCGGTGATGCTCTCGACCATGACCTGGAAGCGCGCGCCATCCGGCACGACCAGCACGGTGGCGATCAACGTGAAGAGCGAAACGAACACCGCTGCGAGGTTCCAGCTGCGCGGCGCGGAGGCCGGGCGAGTTGCGGTACGCAGACCTGGCTTTCGCCGCAGCTTGCGCGCGTAGATGCGCCGGTCCTTCCTGCGCGGGCTGCTGCTGTGCTCGGGCAGGTTCAAGGGAACCCGTGGAAGGCGCGCCACGCGGGCCTTGATCAGGCGCGACAGCAGCATCCAGGCGATCACGAACGCCAGCAGCGGAAGCAGCGTTCGCACCCACAGATACAGCGTGACCATCCACAACACCTCTACATACGACCATCCATGCTCATCCACATCCTACCGGGACCGCGCGCCGGTTGTCGTATCCGCCAGCCGACAAGCACAGGGCGCTTGGTTAGGATGGTCCTTTGTTGTCATGGATGAACCGATGGTCTCTGCTGCTACCCGCTTCTGTCGTATCTGTGGTCCTGGCCCGATCCTGCTGGCACTGCAGGTGGTGGCGCTGCTGGCGGTCGCCCTTGCAGTCGGCTTCTTCCACTACCGTGTGGGACTGCTGCTGGAGCCGGTGGATGACGCATGCGGTGGGCCCGACCCTGTCGCGCGCATGCAGGTGGCCGAACAACTGCTGGCGCGGTCCACTGCGCTTGCACCGTGGCAACCCTTGCAGTGGATTCCGATGGCGGGCGTGGTACTGGCGCTGCTGGGCGCGATGTCGATCAGCGTCTACCGGCTGGGCCGCCTGTCGGAACGCCTGCGACGTGCCAACTGGGGGCTGATGGCGCTGCACGCCGCGATCCTGGCGCTGGCCCTCAGGGCATTGCACCTGTACGACCTGGCATGGACCGGCGTGGCCAAGTTGTCCCCAGCGGCGTGCCTGGTGGAGCTGGGCGAGCAGGGCAGGTTGCCGCTGGCACAGGCACAGCAGGTGGTGTTCGAGATCCTCACCCATGAGCATGCACCGCTGCTGCGCAATCCCGATGATCTTGCCCTGGTGCTGGTCGCGTTGATGCTGATGGCGATGGCTGCAGGATTCATGTTGTGGCGGGCGATCGTGCGCGAACGTCAGGTGCAGTCGCCCGGCCCATAGCGGGTGTGGGGCCGGCCGCGCGCCCGCAATCGCGCTAGAGTCAGCACTTCGCCCCTGCAAGGATGTGCTGATGCGTTGGTTGCTGCGTGCGGTGCCATTGCTGCTGTGTTCGTTGGCGGTACACGCCGCCGAGGTGGATCGCCGGATCGCGATGACCATCGACGACCTGCCGTGGGCGCGGGTGGACGAGATCGTTCCGCCGGACCTGCAATCGCGGCACGAAGCGCTGATGGCTCAGCTTCGTCAGGCGGGTGTGCCGGTGGTCGGCTTCGTCAACGAGAACAAGCTTGAGATCAACGGGCACGTGCAGCCCGCGCGGGTGCAGATGCTGCGCGACTGGCTGGACGCCGGGTATGTGCTGGGCAACCACACCTATTCGCACATGGATCTGAACGCCAGGGGTGTGCCTGCGTTCCAGCAGGATTTTCTGCGTGGTGAAACGGTGCTGCGGCCGCTGCTGGCCGAGCGCGGACTGAAACCGCAGTGGATGCGCCATCCCTATCTGCGTGCCGGACGCACACCGGAAGAACGCGCGGAGATGGACGTGTTCTTCAAGCAGCATGGCTACCGCGTGGCACCGGTGACGGTCGACAACGGGGAGTGGGTGTGGGCCTTCGCCTATGCCAACGTGATGAACGAGCAGCCCGATTCCCCGGCGCGCGAGGCGACGCTGGCGCAGCTGCGCAAGGGCTATGTGCCGTACATGCTGAACAAGCTGGACTACTACGAGAAGCAGTCGCAGGCGCTGCTGGGCTACGCGCTGCCGCAGGTGTGGCTGATGCACGCCAATGAGCTCAATGCAGCCACCTTCGCCGAACTGGTGGCGGCGACCAAGCGGCGCGGCTATCGCTTCATTTCACTGGATGAGGCGATGCGCGATCCCGCTTACGCGCGTGGCGCCGAGGGCTACAGCGGTCGCTATGGCCCGAGCTGGCTGCACCGCTGGGCGATGGCGGAGAAGAAACCGAAGGACTTCTACGCCGGTGAACCGGAAGTGCCGAAGTGGGTGATGAAGCTGGCGAAGGTAGACTCGGAATGAGGCTCAGCGCTTGACGGCCAGCACGCCGTCAAGCGCCAGTTCGGCCTTGAACCCCGCCTTTTCCAGGCGCTTGGCCACTTCACGCGGCACGTCGCGGCCGCTGGTCAGCTTGTTCGGGGCGCCGGTGTAGTGGAACAAGCGACCGCCCTTGCGGATGACGCGGGCGAGGTGGTCGTAGAACACCTGCGAGTACAGTTCGCCGGCGATGCCGAAGCGCGGCGGGTCGTGCAGGATCGCGTCGACGCTGTTGCTGGCCACCTGTTCGATCTGCTGCGAGACATCGCCGTGGCTGAACTGCAGCCGGCCACCGGCCGCAGCCGATTCCGGATCCGGCGACCACGGATTGAGCGTGCGCAGCCACATCACGTCGGCATTCTTCTCGAACGAGCGGATCTGACCGACGCCGGCCTCCAGCGCGCAGGCGGCGAAGTAGCCCAGGCCACCGCAGGTATCGAGGATGACCTTGCCGGCCGGGGCGACCAGCTCGACCTTGCGGCGCGCATCCTCGAACGGTGACAGCTTGGAGGTCGGCAGCATCTTGATGCCGTCGATCTCGAAGGTCGGTGCGCCCCATTCGGTGGGCACCAGCTTGATCAGCGAGCCGCTGTAGCGCGAGATCGGTGCGAAGTCCTCGCCGTCCCAGTAGTACAGCGTGCGGTCCTTCAGCTTGCCCGGCCACGGGTAGCGCTGGCCACGGAAGTGGAAGCCGTCGGCATCCAGCACCACGCTGTCCTGGCCGCGGCCAAGGTCGAGCGAGCCCTGCCATTCAGCAGCGCCCTTGTCATGGGCACGGCGCAGGGTGTCAGCGCTGTCGCGGGTCAGCAGGGGGCCGGTGTAATGGGGCACGGCGGGTACCGGGGCGGTTCGGGGGAGGGCATGGTACCGCAGCTGTTGCCGGGGTCACGCGTGGCTGCTGTTGCGCTAGATCCACGCCACGCGTGGATGCCAGCATGGCGGAGCCGAGCGTGGGCTCGGCGCTACAGCTGGCTGGTGCAGCTATAGCCGTGTGTGGTTCCTTCCCCTGAAATCACGCCGACGCCACGCGACGGCTGCATGCCTACTCGCGCGCACGACCGACGATGGACCTCCTGGGTTTCCGGTGGCTGCCGATCAAAGTCGTAGCGCAGGCTACCGTCTTCCTGCATCAGCCAATGCACGGTGACGCGCTCATGGCGACCATCACCGAGATCCCAGTCCAGGGTGCGCATGATCAGGGTCCGGCCATCGGGCAGCTGCCGGACTTCGTCATAGGCACCTTGGGTCTTCGGCGCGCTTACCGCAAGCAGCAGAAACAGCAGCATTGGCATCGCTCCTCAAAGAAGACAGGTTGTAACCATAGTGCCCTGCGCCGCCATCAGAATCATTGCATCTACGGGCACTTCACCGCATACACCGGCCCAGCCCCGATCAGCATCAGCGCCATGTAGTCACTATCACTGGCCTTTCCCTTCAGCGTCGCGCCCTTGTTGAAGTGGAAGATGCCGAAGCCACCGGCCATGCGGATCAACGCACTGTCGATCTGCTCGGCGTCATCGCGGAAGTAGCGGCTGATCTCGCTGCGGGTGGCCTTGTGCAGCGCATTGGGCTCGCGCTGCCACTGGTCGCCGCGGCTGAAGGAGACGAAGTACTGGCCGCCTTCCTTGTCGATGCGGAAATCGGCCGGCTTGCGCGCGCCGGTGGCGAAGCAGCCCTGCAACGGGTTGGCGCTGAAAGGAAGCCCGGCATCACCACTGCAGGCGGTGAGCAGCAGGAGGGCACCGGGCAGCAGCAGGCGGAGCGTGCGCATGGGATGTCCCGACGGGGCAGGTGCGGCTAGTGTAGGCAGCACACGGGCGTGGTCCGTACAGAAATTCGGCAAGGACACAGGGGTTTTCGGATGGCGAAGGGCAAGGCACCGTGGTGCGGCGTGGCCAGTTGGCTGGGGATCGCTGTGGGTTGGGGCGCGGGCACGTTGGCTGCGCAGGCGGCGGTGGCCGCAGGCGGCAATGGCATGGCTGCGGGATTGGGCGTGGGGGTGCTGGGCGCGGCGCTGGTGGGCTGCGGTCTGGCGGTGGCTTCGCGCGTGCGCGGCGAGCGCTGGCCGTGGATCGGCATCGGTGGTGCGGTGCTGAGTGCGCTGCCGCTGCTGATGTACCTGCTGCGGATGATGTTGAAGCTCTAGCGGTAGTGCCGGCCGCTGGCCGGCACCTGCAGGTTGTGTGCGGCGTTCATGGGGTTGCCGGCCAGCGGCCGGCACTACCAGATGCGGGTCAGGCGCTGCGGTGAATCTCCACCGTCACGTGCACCAGTTCCTCATGAATCGCCAGCGCGTTGCGCACGGTATCGGCATCCAGACTGACGTCGCTGGTGACCACGCTGGCGCTGACCGCGTACTTGCCGCGACCCACCTGCCAGACGTGCAGGTCGGCCAGGCGTGCCGGCCACGGGCCCTGTTCGATTACCTCGCGCACTTCGGCCACCACCGGCGCATCCATCTGCGCGTCGAGCAGGATGCGGCCACTGTCGCGTAGCAGGCCGATTGCCCAGACCGTCACCAGCACGGCGCCGACCAGGCCCATCACCGGGTCCAGCCAAGTCAGGCCCAGCAGCTTGCCGCCAAGCAGGGCGACGATGGCCAGCACCGAGGTGGCGGCGTCGGCCAGCACGTGCACGTAGGCCGAGCGCAGGTTGAGGTCGTGACCGTGCGCATGGCCGTGATCGTGGTCGTGCCCGTGCCCGTGGTGGTGCGCGTGGCCCGGGCTGTCGTGCAGCCACCAGGCGCAGAGCAGGTTCACGCCCAGGCCCACCGCTGCGATCGCGATGGCTTCGTTGTAGTGGATGGGGGCGGGCACCCACAGCCGTTCCAGCGATTGCACGGCCATCAGCGCGGCGATGCCGAGCAATGCGATGGCGCTGGTATAGCCGGCCAGGATCTCGATCTTCCACGTACCGAAGGCGAAGCGCGGATCGTGCGCGTAGCGCCGCGCGCAGCGGTAGGCGAACACCGAGAGGCCCAGCGCCAGCGCGTGCGAACTCATGTGCCAGCCGTCGGCGAGCACGGCCATGGAGTTGAACCACCAGCCGCCGACGATCTCCACCAACATCATGCTGACGGTGAGCCACAGGGCGCGGCGGGTGTTGCGTTCGGCCAGCGGGTTGCCGTCGTCGAAGCGGTGTTCGTGGCGACGGGCGGCGGCGAGGGCGTCCAATTGCATGGCGGTGGGAGCTGGAGTGGATACCCCCATAGGGTATATGATCCTGCCATGGCCCATGTACACAAGAATCGAAAGCAGCTGCTGACCCGGGTACGCCGCATCGCGGGCCAGGTGGCGGCGTTGGAGCAGGCGCTGGACAAGCCCGAGGGGGAAGCGGGGGACTGCGCGGGCGTGCTGGTGCAGGTTGCCGCCGTGCGCGGTGCAGCCCACAGCCTGTTGATGGAGCTGCTGCACGAGCACCTGCAGGAACATGTGGTGGGTGCCGAAGACCCGCAGCAGCGGGCGGACGAGGCTGCGGTGCTGGTGGAGCTGCTGCGCCGCTACGGCAAATAGCAGGGGTAGTGCCGGCCGCTGGCCGGCAACTGCAGGTTGCGTCCGAAGCTCATGCGGTTGCCGGCCAGCGGCCGGCACTACCCGTGGCGTTCGAAGCTCATGCGGTTGCCGGCCAGCGGCCGGCACTACCCGCGGCGTCCGAAGCTCATGCGGTTGCCGGCCAGCGGCCGGCACTACCCGTGGCGTCCGAAGCTCATGCGGTTGCCGGCCAGCGGCCGGCACTACCCGTGCCGGTGTCGCGCGTTCCAGATATGCGTGGCGGCCAGCAGCAGGCTGCCGGTGACCGTCATCGGTGTCTCCCAGTCGTGCGAGGGCAGCGCCAGCGCGCCGGCCAGCAGCAGGCCGAGCCCGGCGCCGGCGGTGGCCCAGGCCAGCACGGGCAGTGGGTGGCGGCGCTCGGCCCGCCACAGCGCGTAGCCGGTCAGTGGCAGGGCGATGGCCACGAACAGCAGGTGGACCCATTCCGCTTCGGCCCAGGTGCCGAACAGCGGCAGCGCGGCGGCAAGCAGGGGCAACGCCAGGCAGTGCAGCAGGCACAGGCTGGACAGGGCGACCGCGCCGGCATCGAGCAGGGCGGCAGAAGGCGACTTCATCGGGGGAGGTTCCTTGCGCAACAAGTGTTATACAGTAACATTTCCGTTCCGCAGCCAACCCGCTCCGACATGAACACTGTTTCCCGCGCCGACCGTCGCCTTCCGGTCACCGTGCTGTCCGGCTTCCTGGGGGCCGGCAAGACCACCCTGCTCAACCAGATCCTGCGCAACCGCGAGGGCCTGCGCGTGGCGGTCATCGTCAACGACATGAGCGAGGTCAACATCGATGCGCAGCTGGTGCGCGAAGGTGGGGCCGAACTGCGCCGCACCGAAGAGACGCTGGTGGAGTTCAGCAACGGTTGCATCTGCTGCACGCTGCGCGATGACCTGCTGCAGGAAGTGCGGCGTCTGGCTGATGCGGGTCGTTATGACTACCTGCTGATCGAGTCGACGGGCATCGGTGAACCGATGCCGGTGGCGGCCACGTTCGCGGTGCGCGACGAGCACGGCTTCAGCCTGAGTGATATCGCGCGGCTGGACACGATGGTGACGGTGGTCGACGGCAGCGCGTTCCTTGCCGACTTCGGCTCGACCCTGCGCCTGGCCGAACGCGGCCAGCAGGCCGGGCCGGACGATGATCGCGGTGTGGTCGATCTGCTGTGCGAGCAGGTGGAGTTCGCCGACGTGATCGTGGTCAGCAAGGTCGACCAGGTGGACGACGAGGTGCTGCAGGACACGCTGGCGGTACTGCGTGGCTTGAACCGGGATGCGAAGCTGCTGCTGTCCAGCTTCGGTGATGTGCCGTTGGCCGAGCTGCTGGATACCGGCCGCTTCGACATGGAGCGTGCGCAACGTGCGCCTGGCTGGGTGAAGGAACTGCGGGGCGAGCACACACCGGAGACCGAAGAGTACGGCATCGGCAGCTTCGTCTACCGTTCGCGGCGTCCGTTCCACCCCGCGCGATTCGCCCGCGCGCTGCAGTCCGGCATGCCCGGCGTGATCCGCAGCAAGGGCTGGTTCTGGCTGGCCAACCGCATGGATTGGGTAGGCGAGTTGAACACCGTGGGCGCGGCGACGCGGACGCAGGCGGCGGGCTTCTGGTATGCCGCGCGCGACCGCGTGCGTGCCGGCCTGGAAGACACTGCGCCGTTGTTGCCGCCGACACCGCTGCCGTACAGCGACCTCGGCTGGGCGCGGCAGCAGGCTGATTGCTGGAGTGCGCCGCTGCCGGGGCTGGAGGAATTCCCGGATGCAGCCGCGCACACGGCGATGCAGCGGCTGTGGCACCCGTTGTGGGGGGATCGCCGCCAGGAGCTGGTGGTGATTGGTGTGCACATGGATGAGCGTGCGGTGCGCGCGGAGCTGGATGCGTGCCTGCTCAATGACCAGGAGCTGCGGGCGGGGCCACTGCTGTGGCAGCAGATGCCACAGGCGTTCCCGGTGTGGAAGCGCTGATGGTGCATTGAGGTCTCTTGGGCTGCCGGCCAGCGGCCGGCACTACCCCGGGTCGATACACCATGCGTGGATGGCCGGCATGGCGGAGTCGAGCATGGCTCGACTCTACAGAATCGAATCCACGCATGGCGTGGATCTACAAGGCGTCATGCCACTGCCAGCCCTCGGTGCTCACGTGCAGCACCTGGGTCGGCCGCAACGCCTGCAGCAGGTGCCGGTCGTGGCTGACCATCACCAGTGCGCCCGGCCATGCCGCAAGCAGTTCCTCCAACGCCTGCAATGCGTTCAGATCCAGCGCATTGCCGGGCTCGTCCAGCAGCAACAGCTGCGGCGCGGGATCGGCGTACAACACGCTGCCCAGTGCGCCTTTCACCCGTTCGCCATCGCTGAGGCTGCTGGCGGCGCGCTGGATGCGCTGTGCATCCAGTCCCAGCAGCGCGAGCCGTGTGCGCAGTTCGCCCGGGTCCGCCCCCGGATTGGCCGCCTGTACGCTATCGAGGATGCTGCGCTCGCCGGACAATCCCAGCAGCTGCTGGTCGAGCAGCGCCAGTGGCGCATGCCGTTGCACGATGCCGCTGCGTGCAGGCAGCTGGCCGCCCAATACACGCAGCAGGGTCGATTTGCCGCTGCCGTTGTCACCGACCACGGCAATGCGCTGGCCGCGGCGGATCTCCAGCTGCAACGGGGCACTGCAGCCATGTGGCAGCACCAGCGCCTCGGCCTGTAGCAGGCGCGTGCTGCCACGGTCACCCGCACCGGCGAACAGTGCCAGTTCCGGCGCCGCGTGCACCGCCGATGCCGCTGCGCGCAGATGCTCTGCGCTGGCCTGCAGGCGTTCGGCCTGCACCTGTTGTGCGCGACCATGGCTGGCTTCGGCGCGCTGCTTCTGGCGGCCGAGCAGGATCGGGGCCTGGTTGGCCTGCTTCGCATCGCGATTGCCGCGTGCCTGGCGTTGCTGCTGGCGCTCGTGCTGTTCGCGTGCACTGCGTTGCTGCTGCCGATGCTGCGCACGTGCTTGGTCAAGCTGGGCGGCGGCGGCTTCACGTTCGGCAGTGCGCACTTCGGCATAGTGCTGCCACGGCCCACCATAGCGATGCAGCCCGCGCCCATCGAGCTCGACGATCTGCTGCATGTGCGCCAGCAGTTCGCGATCATGGCTGATCACCAGCAGGCCGCCGCGCCATTGCTGCAACTGCTCGTACAGTTGCTGGCGATGACGCGCATCAAGGTGGTTACTGGGTTCGTCCAGGATCAGCCAGTCGGCACCGCTGGCCCAGGCGCCGGACAGCGCCACCTGCATGGCCTGGCCGCCACTGAGGCGCGCGGCCGGCTGGGCGGGATCGAGGTCGTCGGGAAGCTGCAGCGCACGCCATTGCTGCTGCAGGCGTTCACGCAGATCCCAGCGGTCGCCGATGCAGGTGAAGTCGGCCTCATCGACGCTGCCGGCTTCGATGCGTGCGAGCGCGGACAGGGCTTCACCCACACCGGCCAATTCACCGACGGTACCGGTAGGTGGATAGCCCGGTGTGGGCAACAGGAACACGCGGCCACTGCCACGCACCTGGCCACTATCGGGCGACAGACGCCCGGCCAGTAGGCGTGCGAGCACGCTTTTGCCAGCGCCATTGGCACCGACCAGGCCGGTGGCGACCGGTTCGAAGGAAAACGTCAGATCGGAAAACAGCACACGGCCGTCGGCCAATCGATACGACACGCGATCGAGCGTGAGGGAATGCGGAGTCATGCGACCTCCATGGATGCCGGGTTCTCCCCTGCGCGCAGGGGCGGGAAGAGTCAGGCCGTCTAGTGGGAAGACGGCGGCATCAATGGCGCATTGGTCGCGAGCCTCTGGGAGGGATGAGGGGAGATTATACCGCCCGCAGGGCATGCGAACTGTAGAGTCGAGCTTGCTCGACTGCTTTTGAGGAGCAGTCGAGCAAGCTCGACTCTACGTGGCACGGCCATCGAGCGCAGATCTACCGGCCTGCGGCACGGTTTCCAGGCGCGCGCTGACGAAGTCGATGAATACCCGCAGCTTCGGAAGCACGTGGCGGCCCGACGGCCACAGCAGGTGGAAGATGCCGCAGGAGTGCACATGCTCGTCGAGCACGGTCAGCAGGCGTCCATCGGCCAGTGCATCGCGCACCGAGTGCACCGGCACGAATGCCAGGCCGATATCGCGCAATGCAAGCGCCACCCGCGCTTCGATGGTATTGGCCACCATGTGTACCGGCAGTTCCTGCGGTGTTTCATGGTCGGGCCAGTGGATCGGCCACAGTTCCAGCTTGCCGGTGCTGGGGAAGCGATAGTGCAGCAGCGTGTGCTGCATCAGATCGGCCGGCGTGCGCGGCGTGCCGCGCCGCTGCAGGTACGCCGGCGAGGCGACGATGCGGCGTGGGAACACGCCCAGGCGTCGAGCGTTCATGCGTGAGTCGCTGGGCTCGCCGACGCGCAGCACGGCATCGAAACCCTCCTCGATGACATCGACCAGGCGGTCGCTGAAATCCAGATCGAGGCGGATGTCCGGATACGCGGACATGAACTCGGCCATCAGTGGCAGAGTGAGATCACCCACCAGCGGCAGACCGATGCGCAGCGTGCCACTTGGTGCGGCATGCGGTTGCGCCAGCTCGGTGCGCGCGGCATCGCGCTCGTCGAGGATGCGCCGGCAGCGTGCCAGGAACAGCTGGCCCTCGGCGGTGAGGGTGATGCTGCGCGTGCTGCGGTGGAACAGGCGCACGCCCAGTGCCTGTTCCAGCCGGGCAACGCATTTGCCGGCGGCCGAGGCCGAGATGCCCTGCAGGCGCCCGGTCTCGACGAAGCTGCGGGTGTCGGCCGCGTGCACGAAGGTCTGCAGATTGGCGAGGTTGTCCAGGACTGACATGGGCGTGCGGGCAATGAAAGCGGCAGGGTAGGTCGGCGCGGCTGTAGCGGACGGCTCCGCCATCGCAACACTGTGGTGCGAAGTGGTGCGGAGCCCGTTGCGGCCTTGCAGTTCCGGCCATCATGCCGATTGCGGACTGCACGGTCCATGATGCCCGGAGCGGCAACCGGCTTTTTGCACGAGGGCGTGGTGCCTAACGTGGCGGGCCTCTCCCCACGGATCACCGCGATGAACGCTGTTCCTTCCCTTGCACCTGCGCCGACGCTGCCGTCGGTGCAGCGGCTGCTGCAGCAGGTCCACCCACAGCGCCTGGTCGGTACGGTGGTGCTGGTGCGCGAGCACGGTGTGCTGCGCCACGCCAGCGCGACCGGGCTGGCCGATCGCGAGTCGGCCACGCCGATGCAGCGCGATCAGTTGTTCCGGCTGGCATCGGTCAGCAAGCCGCTGTTGACCACGGTGATCCTGCGCCTGGTAGCCGAAGGCGTGCTGGACCTGGATGCGCCGGTACAGCGCTGGCTGCCGGACTTCCGCCCGGCGCTGGCCGATGGCAGCACGCCGCCGATCAGCCTGCGCCAACTGCTCAGCCATAGCAGCGGGCTGGGTTACCGCTTCCTCGAAGCCGATGCGGATGGCCCGTACGCCCAGGCCGGCGTCAGCGATGGCATGGATGCGAATCCGCTGACGCTGACCGACAACGTGCATCGCATCGCGCAGGCGCCGCTGCTGTTCGCGCCGGGCAGCCAATGGTTGTACTCATTGGGCGTGGACGTCGCGGGCGCCGTGGCTGAAGCCGCGACTGGTGAAACGCTGCAGGCATTGTTCGCACGCCTGTTGGCCACGCCGCTGGGCCTGAGCGATACCGCGTTTGCCATCGACGATGCCGCACGGCTGGCCGCGCCCTATGTCACCGACGCGCCGCAGCCGCATCGCCTGCAGGAAGGCGAGGTGGTCGCTCCATTCGAGGGTACCGTCGGCATCGAGTACAGCCTCGCCCGTGCTACCGATGCCAGCCGTTTCCCTTCGGCCGGTGCTGGATTGATTGGCAGCGCCGACGAGGTGATGGCGGTGTTGGAGGCCTTGCGCGATGTGCAAGCTTCGAATCTGTTGCCGCCCGCGCTGGTGGCGGAGATGGCCAGCCCGCAGGTGGGCGAGCAGGGGCCGCCGGAACCGGCCGGCTGGGGCTTCGGGTTGGGCTTTGCGGTGCTGCGCGATGCCGCCGCCAGTGGCACACCGCAGAGCGAAGGCACCTGGCGCTGGGGCGGTGCCTACGGCCATAGCTGGTTTGTCGATCCTGCGCGTGGGCTGAGCGTGGTGGCGCTGACCAACACCCTGTACGAAGGCATGGACGGTGCCTTCGTTGATGAGCTGCGTGACGCGGTCTACGCCGATCTGGAGGCTGCGCGATGAGCGGCCATGCCATTGATGCGGCCAGCCCGGCCGGTGAAGCCACGCGCCTGCCGTGGGCGGGGCTGCTGGCGCTGGCCGGCGGCGGCTTCATCACCCTGCTGACCGAAACCCTGCCGGCCGGTGTACTGCGGCCGATGGGCGAGAGCCTGGGCGTGAGTGATGCGGCGGTGGGCCAGCTGGTCAGCGTGTACGCGCTGGGATCGGTGATGGCCGCACTGCCGATGACCGCGTTGACCCAGCGCCTGCCGCGACGCCCCTTGTTGCTGGCCGCCATTGCCGGCTTCGTGGTGGTCAACACGCTGACCGCCGTGAGCAGCAGCTATCCGCTGATCCTGGCCGCGCGTTTCCTGGCCGGTGTGAGTGGTGGCCTGCTGTGGTCGCTGGTGGCCGGCTACGCGGCGCGCATGGTGGTGCCGTCGCTGCAGGGCCGGGCAATCGCGGTGGCGATGGTTGGATCGCCGTTGGCGCTGTCGCTGGGCGTACCGGCGGGCACGTTGCTGGGCCAGCAGATCGGCTGGCGCTGGGCGTTCGCGTTGATGAGCGTGCTGGGTGTCGGACTGCTGGCGTACGCGCGCTGGACACTGCCGGCGTTGCCGGCTGCCGGTGCCGGCCAGCGCACGTCATTGGGCACGGTGTGGCGCATGCCCGGCGTGCGCAGCGCGCTGGCGGTGATGGTGCTGTACGTGCTGGCGCACAACGTGCTCTACACCTACATCGAACCGCTGGCGGTGGAGGCCGGCGCCGGCCCGTGGCTGGACCGCCTGCTGCTGGCCTTCGGCGTGGCTGCCATCGTTGGTATCGGCATTGCCGGTTGGGGCGTGGACCGTCATCTGCGCACGCTGGTGTGGGCGGCCGTGATCGGTTTCATTCTTCCGGTGTTGGCCCTGCTGTTGTGGCCAGGAGAGGCCACACCGCTGCTGCTGGCAACGATCCTGTGGGGCGTGGCGTTCGGGTCGGTTGCGACCCTGTTCCAGACCGCGCTCGCACGCCGTGCCGGTGCTGCTGCCGACCTGGCGCAGTCGATGCTGGTGACCGGCTGGAACCTGGCGATTGCCGCCGGTGGCGTAGCAGGCGGTGTGCTGCTGCAGGCCAGTGGCCCGAGCCAGCTGGGATGGCTGCCGTTGCTGCTGCTGGCGGTGACCGTGGCGTGGCTGCTGGCACGGCCGAAGGCCTGGGCGTAGGCGCAGACCAGACGTTACCGAGGTGCCGGCCAGCGGCCGGCACTACCGTGGTCCACGCCATCCACGCATGGCGTGGATCCACCGAGCGCAGCGACCCGCGTTTGCTTTTGCTTTTGCTTTCTTCTGTTGATTCCGTGGTGGGACGCCGCCGCAATGTGTCCGTGGCCGGGTGGGTGGGTTGCGCAGGGGCGTGAGCCGCATGGATGCGGCGACCGAGCTTACATGGACGTACTTGCAGCGCCCCCTGCGCGACCCATCCACCCGGCCCCAACTGATGGATCCACTGGGCGCGACCCACCACGAGGGGCTCCGCCGTTGGCCGTCCTACTCGATCCCCTCACGCTCGATCGGCACGCTGCGCGGATTCTGCATGTGCTCCCGCGCCGCGCCATAGCGCTGCTGCCGCTTGTGATGGAACACCACGAACTCATCCCGCGGCAGCGGCCGCGAGAACAGCCAACCCTGCGCGAACTCGACCTTCCGGGTATGCAGATACGCCAGCTGTGCCTCGGTCTCCACGCCCTCGGCCACCACCCACAGGCCCAGCTCCTTGGCCATGTCGATGATGTGCGGGGTTACCGGGCTGGTGGCGCTCTCGGTGTCGATCGCATCGATGAATGACTTGTCGATCTTCAACGCGTCCAGCGGCAGCTGTTCCAGGTACTGCAGGCTGGAGAAGCCGACGCCGAAATCGTCAATGGCCACGCTGTGTCCGGCCCGACGCGCCTGCGCCAGCATCGTGCGGGCGCGGTCCAGATCCAGGAAGCCGCGCTCGGTGGCCTCCATCCAGATCTGCTGCGGCAGGATGCCGCTGCCGGCCATGTGCTTGGAGATCATCTTCAGCGCACGGCCGCTGCTGATATCTTCGGCGGCCAGGTTGATCGCGATGTGCGCGCTGCGGTCGGCCACCAGCAGTTCACGCATGTCGCGCACCACGTTCTCGATCACCAGATCGGTGACCGCGCCGATCATGCCGGCCTCTTCGGCCAGCGGAATGAACAGGTCCGGCCGCACCTGGGTGCCATCCGGGCGCTGCCAGCGCACCAGCGCTTCGGCGCCGACGCAGATGCCGGTATCCAGCTCGATGATCGGCTGGTAGTGCAGGTACAGCTCGCGGCGGCGGATCGCTGTGGCCAGCTCGCCGCGCAGGGACAGGCGGCGACGCGACAGCCAGATCACCAGGCCGGCACCGGCAGCGGCCAGCAGAACGCCGATCGGCACGAACAGCCACGCCTGCTGGCGGAAGGTCGCGGCAAGCGCGGTACGCGGCATGGTCGCGATCGCCAACCACTCTTCGTTGCGGGCGGTGGCATACAGGGTGTGGTGGTCCAGGCCTTCATCGGGGGCGCGCAGCAGGGTCTCCAGCAATGCCGGATCCATGCCGTCCTGCCTCGCCAGGAGACGCCCATCGGGGCTGGCCAGGGCAAGGCGCACGTTCGGGTCGGCGATGACATCGACGAAGCGGCGCGGATCGACCAGCACGTCGTAGTTGCCGTACAGGAACGACAGGACCTGGCGCCGTCCGCTGGCCTCGGGGCGCACATCCACGGCGATGCCGGCGCCATCACTGGTGACGTGGTCGGCCTTGGGCTGGTTGACGTCGGACAGGAACGGCCCCCACGACGTACAGCGCAGCTTGCCACCCTCGAAGTAGCCCATCTGGTCGACCGACGGCGAGGTCATCACCAGTGTCTGCATGCGCCGGATATGGTCGGGCCCGCAGGCGTCGTGGGCGCCGACCTCGGCCGACTGCAGTGCCGCCAGCGCTTCCTGGTAGGACTGGTCGGCGCGGCGCAGCGCGCGACCGGCGATGTCGCGCAGCCGCTGCTGCTCGACGCTGACTGCACGGTCCCAGGTGGCATAGGCCATCACCGCGATCGGCACGGCCGCGGCCAGCAGCGCCAGCGCGGTGCCACCAATGATCACGCGCAGCCGACTCAAGGCCGGAGCTCCAGCGGGGCGGGCAGGGCAGGGCACATGGTCGGGCCGATCCTTGGGCAGGTGCGGCTATCTGAGCATGACGCCGGGCCGGGCGGAATGGGACGAATCCGGTATTCGGTCACAATGTGATGAAAGCGACCATCATTGACGTAATCGGGCCGTCCAGCGCTGGCGCTCCGGGCCGGGGAGGACTAACGTCGAACGCTTCGCCCGCCCCAGTGCACGCCCATGACCGAGCCCGCAACGCCCCCCGAGCACCTGCGCCGCAGCCTGTCCAACCGCCACCTGCAGTTGATCGCCATCGGTGGTGCCATCGGCACCGGCCTGTTCATGGGCTCGGGCAAGACCATCAGCCTGGCCGGCCCGTCCATCGTCTTCGTCTACCTGATCATCGGCGCGATGCTGTTCTTCGTGATGCGCGCGATGGGCGAGCTGCTGCTGTCCAACCTGCAGTACAAATCCTTCATCGATTTCTCCACCGATCTGCTCGGTCCCTGGGCTGGCTTCTTCTGTGGATGGACGTACTGGTTCTGCTGGATCGTCACCGCCATCGCCGACGTGATCGCGATTGCCGCCTACGCGCAGTTCTGGTTCCCCGGGCTGGATGCGTGGATACCGGCACTGGCCTGCGTGCTGCTGTTGCTGGCACTGAACCTGGTGACGGTTAAGCTGTTCGGCGAGATGGAGTTCTGGTTCGCGCTGATCAAGATCGTGGCGATCTGTGCGCTGATCATCACCGGCGCCGGGCTGGTGGCGTGGGGCTTCACCTCGCCCAGCGGTCACACCGCGTCGTTGTCGAACCTGTGGAATGACGGCGGTATGTTCCCGATGGGCCTGGTCGGTTTCTTCGCCGGTTTCCAGATCGCGGTGTTCGCTTTCGTCGGCATCGAGCTGGTGGGAACCACCGCCGCTGAAACCGCAGACCCCGAGCGCAACCTGCCCAAGGCGATCAACTCGATCCCGGTGCGCATCATCATCTTCTACGTGCTGGCGCTGATCGCGATCATGGCGGTCACCCCGTGGCGCCAGGTGGTGCCGGACAAGAGCCCGTTCGTGCAGCTGTTCGTGCTGGCCGGCATTCCCGCCGCGGCCAGCCTGATCAACTTCGTGGTGCTGACCTCGGCCACGTCTTCGGCCAACAGCGGCATCTTCTCCACCAGCCGCATGCTGTACGGCCTGGCCGAAGAGGGCCACGCACCGCGCGGGTTGTCGAAGTTGTCACGCGCCGCAGTGCCCGCCCGTGGCCTGCTGTTCTCGTGCCTGTGCCTGCTGGGCGGCACGTTGCTGATCTACCTGATCCCGAACCTGGTGACCGCCTTCACCCTGGTGACGACGCTGGCCACCGTGCTCTTCATCTTCGTCTGGTCGCTGATCCTGGTGGCCTACATGGCCTACCGCCGCCGCTACCCGGAACGCCACGCCGCCTCGATCTTCAAGATGCCCGGCGGCGTCGCCATGTGCTGGGCCTGCCTGGTGTTCTTCGCCGCCGTGCTGGTGCTGCTGAGCCTGCAGGCCGACACCCGCCAGGCGCTGGTCGCCAGCCCGGTGTGGTTCGTGCTGTTGGGCGTGGGGTATTGGGTGCGGCGGAGGACCGCGAAGTAACCCAGCGTTTGCGTTCCATCGATTGATCCAGAGATCTCTCTGGAGTGGGGTCAGAGACCGTTGCGCAGCAACGGGATCCGACCCCCGCAGGAAATCGGCCGTTGCCGTTGCTGTTGAGGTTGCCGGCCAGCGGCCGGCACTACCACGGGTGCAGGGCGCAGCCCTGCCGACCCCCATTCACCCAGCATTAGCGGGCGCGGCCGGATGATCCGGCCGCCATGTTCCGTCGCCCTCTCCTGCTTGCGCTGTTGCTGCTGCCCAGCCTGTGGCCCGGGCTGGCGGCCGCGCGCACCGTCTACCGCTGCGTGCAGGGCAACACCGTCAGCCTGGCCACCGCGCCGGAACCCGGTTCACGCTGCACCCCGAAGGAAATCGACGACAACGCCATCCAGACCCCGAACCTGTGGGGCAACATGGGCGTGTTCAGCGGCGTGCTGTACGAGCGCGAGCAGGATGGCGCGCTGGTCTACTCCACCCGCAACCTGCCCGGCTCGCGGGTGTTCCTGAAGTTCACCATGGCCACGCCGCCGGGTGAACCTGCCCACGAAGGCCTGGGCAAGGTGGGCAAGCCGCAGCTGGCGCAGCATGCCAAACAGTTCAAGGCCGCCGCCAAGGCCACCGGCGTGGATGACGCGTGGCTGCGCGCGATCGCCCATGCCGAAAGCAACTTCGATGCACTGGCGGTGTCCAGCAAGGGCGCACAGGGCGTGATGCAGTTGATGCCGGACACCGCGCAGGAGTACGGGGTGAATGATCCGTTCTCGCCGCAGCAGTCGATCGATGGCGGCGCCCGCTACATGCGCGCGTTGCTGCGTCGCTACAACGGTGATCGGCCGCTGGCAGCGGCCGCCTACAACGCCGGCATCGGCGCGGTCACCCGCTACAAGGGCGTGCCGCCCTATGCCGAAACCCTGGCCTACGTGGACAAGGTGATGGCCCTGTACGCACGCTACCGCGAGGCGATGGGCATCCGTACCGAGGTGCCGGCGCGCTAGGCGGGTGGTGCTGCACGCACGTGGTTCTACATGGGAGCTTGCTCAGCGCGAGGTGGAGGTGCTGACCAGTTCGTAGCGTTCGATGCGGCCCAGGCGGGCAACCTCGGCCTGCACGTCGGCGCGCTGCTTCAGCGCACGCCAGGCCGCATCGATCTTCACGTCACCGGGCAGCGACGGATAGGTGCGCATGTCCTGCAGGCTGGCCAGCGTTTCACCGCGTTCAACGGGTGAGCGCAACTGTTCGATCAGCACGGCAGCTGCGCCGTCGAGATTGCCCTCGTCCAGCAGCATCTCGCGCTGGAACAGGCGCGCGTCATCGCCCTGGGCCAGGATCGCTGCACGCGCGGCCTGTTCGGCCTTGGCATCGCCACGTTCACGGGCGGCAACGAACTGCAGCAGTGCCTGGGCCGCCTTGCCGTAACCGGCCAGGCCCGGCATGTCATTCACTGCCGTGGCGGCATCCTGCATGCGGCCCAGCGAACTGAACACGAAGCCGACGTTGAACTGGTGCTCGGCACCATCCGGGCCCAGTGCACCGATGCGTGCGGCCAGCTTGGCTGCCGCCAGCGCATCCTCGTTGCGACCCAGCCGGCGCAGCGCCGTGAGCCGGCTGTTGAGCAGCCATGCCACCCATTCGGCTTCCGCCGCCGAGGGCGACTCACCTTCGGCCGCCGCAGCGGCCATGCCATCGGTCAGTGCCAGCACTTCCTCGTTGCGGTCCAGCATCAGCAGCGTACTGCTGAACTCGGCCATGCGTGCGTCCAGCGCCCGGTCGAGCAGGCCGGAGACCCGCAGTTCGTCGAGGTGTTTCTGTGCAGCCTGCACCGGATCGAAGCGGACATCGGCGCGGTCGACATAGCGATCAAACCGCTTGTCACTGCGCAGGCGGATGATCTCGGCGGGGCCGGTGATGCGCGCCAGCGTGGCGGGAATCCTGTCGCCACGGCCGTTGTCGGCCTGCAGCGTGGCCAGCGCCAGCCACAGCCCGGTGGGTTCCAGGCCGCCGCTCTTCCAGCCGTTGTCGAACAGCGCCTGCAGCAGTTCCATACGCTGCTGCGGCTGGTCCCGCAGGCGGAACTGCAGGTAGTTGATCGCGTGGTGGTCCACCGGCAACGGCGCGCCGGCATGCTTCAGCGCCTGCACCAGGTGCTTGGTGGCAGGCGCCGGTTGGTTCTCGGACAGTTCCACCGAGACCAGGGTCAGCAGGATCTGCGCATCGTCCGGCAGTGCCTCCTGCGCGCGCTGCAGATAGCGGCGAGCCTGGTCCGGCTTCTTCTGCACCATCGCGGTCCAGCCGGCCACCTGCGCGGCGCGGCCGCGATGTTCAGCATCGAAGTCATCCAGCATCGGATCTTCCATCAGCCGTTCCATCGCGATCAGTGCGCCCAGCGTGTTGCCACTGCGTGACTGCTGGATCGCCTCATCCCATCGCGTGGCATAGGCCTGGTGCATCGCATCGGCGGTGACTGACGGCTTCTGTGGTGCCACCGAGATCGAGGCGGAGGCCGGCGCGCTGGCCAGTGCGGCCACCAGCAGGGCGGCGAGGGGGAAGATGCGGGGCATGGAGGATCTCCATCCGTGGGAAGAGCATTGAACCCGCTGTAGCCAGGGAGAACAAGCGCGACGCATGGAACTCTGGTATCCGGCAGTACGTTTGGCCTTGGCGGATCCTGCGTTCAGCGTCTATTGTCGGTGTCTCTTCAGACAGCAGGCAGGCAGCGCAGCACGATGGCACGGTGGCAATGGATGGCGGCAGGCGTAGCGTTGGCGACCGTAGTGGCACTGGCCGCGACCTGGTGGGAGACGCCGCTGCATACGCCGGCTGAACCGGCAGGTCCGGTTCCAACGCCGCTGGCGTGGACCGCGCAGATCGAGCCGCTGGCCGGCGATGGCCACCCGGGTGACCGCGATGGCGCGTCCGCGCAGGCGCGTTTCGCCGATCCGTACGCGTTGCTGCGCAGTGCCGATGGCAGCGTCTATTTCACCGATGCCGGTGACAACAACCGGATCCGTCGCCGACTTCCCGATGGCCGCGTTGAAACGGTGGCCGGGCAGGGCGAGGGGCGTATCGATGGCCCGGCACTGCAGGCCAGTTTCAATACGCCCTCGGGCATCGCCGCCGACGCGCAGGGCAACCTGTATGTGGCCGACACCGGCAACCACGCGATCCGCCGTATCGGCACCGATGGCCAGGTGACCACGCTGGCCGGTGGCGAACAGGGCTATGCCGATGGCCCTGCCGCGCAGGCCCGCTTCGATGCGCCGATGGGCATCGCAGTGGATGCGCAGGGCCAGGTCTACGTGGCCGATACGTTCAACGATCGCATCCGGGTGATCGGTACCGATGGCAGCGTGCGCACCCTGGCCGGTGGCGATCGGCCAGGCTTTGCCGACGGCGTGGGTGCCGCCGCGCGTTTTGATACGCCGGTGGCGCTGGCCTTCGATGCACACGGTGCGCTGCTGGTGGCCGACCTGTTCAACAACGCGGTTCGCCGGGTGGCGGCCGATGGCACGGTCAGCACCGTGGTCGCCGCCGGTGGCGTGATCAATGGGCCGCTGTCACTGGCCACCACTCACGACGGCGTGCTGTACGTGGGTGACCTTGATGGCCGCATCGTGCAGGTAACACCGCAGGGCCACCAGATCGCGCTGGTGGGCAACGGCCGCCTGCCACGCCTGGCCCGCCCCAGTGGCCTGGCGATGGATGCCGATGGCAGCGTGCTGGTGGCCGATTCTGCCAGCTATCGCCTGCACCGCCTGCGCCCGCTGCCGGTGGGTGACCTGCCGGCACCGGCGCTGGTCGGGCCCGCTGCCGATGCAGCATTGCCGGACACCGGTGGGCGCTGGCCATTGGCACCCCAGGATGGCTGGCATGAAGTGGTCGGCACGCTGGGCGAGGTGCGCGGCAACTTCAAGGGCGAGAGCCGCCACCACCTGCACGGCGGTTTCGATGTGCGCGGCGATGTCGGCCAGACCGTGCTGGCGATCGCCGATGGCAAGATCAGCAGCCCGGTAGCGGCGTGGAGCCTGGGTGGGCAGGCCGAGGGCCTGGCCGTGGACCGCCTCAAGTACATCCACATGCGGGTCGGCCGCACACCGCGCGACCAGCCGTTCGATGCGCGCTGGCAGGCGCTGTACGACGAACAGGGCAAGCTGGAGCGGATGCGGGTGCGTCGCGGCACGCGCATCCACGTCGGCGATCGCCTGGGCAGCATCAACAACCAGGCGCACGTGCACCTGGCGGTGGGCACCGGCGGCTTCGAAACCAACGCCGTGGCGCTGGGCTTCCACAACTACGCCGACCACTTCGCACCGCGCATCACCGATGTGGCGCTGCTGGACGACAACGACCAGCCACTGGCGGCGGGCAGCGACGGCGTGGTGATGCTGGCGCGGCAGGGACGTGGCGTGCAGATCGTGGTCGAGGCCTGGGACCAGGTCGACAACAACCTGCCGCGGCGCCGGCTGGGCATGTACCAGGTGGGCTACCAGATCCTCGATGCTGCCGGGCAGCCGCTGCAGGGTTATGAGCAGCCGCGCTGGAACATCGTGTTCAACCGCATGCCGCCGCAGACCGAAGCGGTGCGCGTGGCCTACGCACCGGACAGCGGCATCACCGTGCATGGCAGCGCGGTGACCCGTTTCCGCTACCTCGCCACCAACACCGTGCGTGACGGCCTGATGGAAACCGGGCGCTGGCAGCCGGCGGCATTGCCTCCGGGCGAGTACACCGTGCGCGCCAGCGTGCGCGACTACAGCGGCAACGAAGGCGTGGGCCCTCGCGAGATCAGGGTACGGCTGCTGCCATAGCCGCAGCCGGGGCGCCGCAGCGTTCGCGCTCGGCGTCCATGTCTTCCAGCGGCCGCACCTCGATGCTGCCGAAGCGCGCCCAGGGGAAGTCGCGGGCGATGCGCATGGCTTCGTCGCGGTCGCGGGCGACGATCAGGTTGAAGCCGGCCAGCAGTTCGCGGGTTTCGGCGAACGGGCCATCCAATACACGGCTGTGGCCATCGCGCACGCGCAGGGTCTGCGCGGTGTCGACCGGCTGCAGCTTCTGCGCGGCCAGCAGCGTGCCTTCCGCCTGCAGTTTGTCGGCGTGGGCGAGGCAGTCGCGCATCAGCGCGTTGAATTCTTCGGTGGGCAGGGCCTGCAGCAGGGCAGGCTCGATGTAGATCAGAAGCAGGTACTGCTGCATGGGACGGTCCTGGCGGGGGCGGGGTGCCCATGATGGCGCAGGTTTGCCTGCCGGCATGCTGCAGCGCGAAAGGCCGCCTGCGGCGGGCGATCGGCGAACGGCGGAGCCCCTCCGTGGTGGGGTGGGTTGGTTGCTGAAAGCTGGGTTTCTGCGGGTGGGCCGGGCGGGTGGGATTGGCGGGGACGCCGTGAATCCGTCCGTGGAGGCTTAGCCGCGCCATCCATGGCGCGGATACCCCGCCAACCCCACCCGCCCGGCCCCAGACAGATTCCGGTCGCCGAGTCACCACGGGAAATCAACAACAAGAGCAAAAGCGGGTCGCTTCGCTCGCAAAGCCGAGGCCGCCAGCCAACCGCCGTTGCTGTTGCTTTTGTTTTTTTTCTTGATCTTCCCGTGGTGGAACGGAGACAGGAACTTGTCCAAGGCCGGGTGGGTAGGCGGGGCGGGGGTGTCCGCGGCATGGATGCCGCGGCCAAGCCCCCAGGGACGGGTTTACGGCGTCCCCCGACCCGCCTACCCACCCGGCCAAACCCATGAACCCGAGCTTTTCAGCGACCAACCCACCCCCACCACGGAGGGGCTCCGCCGTTCGCCGACGCCCGCCGAAGGCGCGCTTTCCACGGAAGAAATAATTTTCAAAAGACGTGTCGATTCCCAGCCCCCTGGTTCGTTGTACCCAGTGAAGGGCACGCACCACGCGTCCCCACGGGAGACCGCAATGAAAGTGATGGTGATCGTGAAGGCCAACGCCGACTCCGAAGCCGGCCGCATGCCCAGCGAACAGGAATTGTCCGAAATGGGCGCCTTCAACGAACAGCTCGTGGCCGCCGGCATCATGCTGGCCGGTGAAGGCCTGCATGCCACCCAGCGCGGACGTCGCATTCATTTCGGCAGTGGCGCGCCCAAGGTCGAGGCCGGCCCGTTTGGACCCGCCAGCGAGCAGATCGCCGGCTTCTGGCTGTGGGACGTGCGCTCGCTGGACGAGGCCGTCGAGTGGGCCAGCCGTGCGCCGTTCGGCAGTGGCGGCACCCTCGAACTGCGTCCCTTGATCTCCGCTGAAGACTTCGGCGAAGCCTTCACCCCCGAATTACAGCAGCAGGAACAGCGTCTGCGTGCACAGCTGGAAGGTTGACCCGATTCAATTCCGCCGCCGGGCATGGCCCGGCGCTACCACCCTGAAATCCACGACGGAGCATCGCCATGAAATTGATTCCCTTCCTCGGCTTCAGCGGCCAGGCCCATGAGGCGATGGCGTTCTATGCCAAGGCACTCGGTGGCCAGGTCACCTCGGAAATGAAATACCGCGACATGCCGCCCTCCGATGGCTCGCCGGGCTGCAATGAGATGCCGCCGGAAACCCTGGACCACGTCGCGCACAGCCAGCTGGAAATCGGTAGCGCCATCGTGATGGCGGCCGACGGTCCCGGCGGTGGCGAGGGTGGCTCGACCACCATCAATGTCGACGTCGACAGCATCGAAGAAGCCGAACGCGTGTTCGCCGCGCTGGCCGACGGTGGCCAGGTGCAGATGCCGATCGCCGAAACGTTCTGGGCGCACCGCTGGGGCATGTTGATCGACCGCTACGGCAAGCCGTGGATGGTCAACTGCATGAAGCAGCCCTGATCCCTCTTCTTTTCATCCACAAGGAGCTTCACCGATGAATGCACCGCAACCGCAGATGATCTTCGTCAATCTTCCGGTGAAGGACCTGGAGAAATCCAAGGCCTTCTTCACCGCGCTGGGCTACAGCTTCAATCCAACTTACACAAACGATGACGCGGCAGGCATGGTCATCAGCGAGAGCATCTACGTGATGCTGCTGACCCAACCTTTTTTCCAGCAGTTCACCAACAAGCCGATTGCCGATGCGCACACTCACACGGAAGTGATCAACGCACTCTCGGCACCCAGTCGCAAGGCAGTTGACGAGTTGGTGGACAAGGCACTGGCCGCCGGCGGCAGCGAACCGCAGCCGGCGCGCGACCTGGGCTTCATGTACCAGCGCGGCTTCCAGGATCTGGATGGCCATCTCTGGGAAATCGCACACATGGACGGCGAGCCGGGCTGACGGCCGCCGCAGGGAGAATCCTCATGGCTTACGTGGATGCTTACGTGCTGCCGTGCCCCCAGGACAAGGTGGCGGCCTACCGCCGCCTTGCCCGCAAGGCCGGTACGGTGTGGAAGGACCATGGCGCGCTGCAGTACATGGAATGCGTGGCTGACGATGTGGAACCGGGAAAGAGCACGTCGTTTCCGCGTGCGGTCAAGGCCAAACCGGGCGAAACGGTGATCGTCGCCTTCGTGGTGTTCCGTTCGCGCGCGGCGCGCGACCGTATTAACGCGAAAGTAATGGCGGCCCCGCGGCTGGCGTCACTGGGCCCGAAGGACATGCCGTTCGACACCAAACGCATGTTCTGGGGCGGCTTCAAGCCGATTGTTGAAGCATGAGCCACGGCGCTTGTGCGGGCCACGCCTGCGTGCTGTGATCGGCGCATGCTCGAGCCCGCACTGACGCAGCGTCTGGAAACCCTCTGGCGGATGGAGTCGCCGGTGTTGATCGCGCGCCTGGCGCGGCTGCTCGGGGGCGATGTCGGCCGCGCCGAGGAGCTGGCCCAGGACACCTGGCTGGCCGCGCTGGAGCGCTGGCCGGAGCAGGGCATCCCGGACAACCCCGGAGCCTGGCTGATGACCACTGCGCGCAACCGTGCCATTGATGTGCTGCGCCAGCACCAGCGGGTGGCGCAGCAGCATGCGCAGTGGGGCGAGGAACTGCATCCGGCGCCACTGCCGGCGCCCGATGACAGTCAAGCGCTGGAAGATGATCTGGGTGACGACCTGCTGCGGCTGATGTTCGTGGCCTGCCATCCGGTGCTGCCGGCCGATGCACGGGTGGCATTGACCCTGCGCCTGCTCGGTGGCCTGACCACTGTCGAGATCGCGCGCGCCTTCCTGCAGCCCGAGCCGACCATCGCCCAGCGCATCGTGCGCGCCAAGCGCACCTTGGCGCAGAAGCAGGTGCCCTACGAGGTCCCGCGTGCTGACGCGATGCCCGAGCGGCTGACATCGGTGCTGGAGGCGATCTACCTGGTGTTCAACGAAGGCTATGCGGCCAGTGCCGGTGATGACTGGATGCGTCCGGCGCTGTGCGAGGAGGCATTGCGGCTCGCGCGCATCCTGGCGCACCGGCTGCCGGTGCCGCCGGTGCTGGGCCTGCTGGCGCTGATGGAGCTGCAGGCCTCGCGTGCTGCGGCACGGACCGATGCGCAGGGCGTGCCGGTACTGCTGGACCAGCAGAACCGCGCGCGCTGGGACTGGCTGCAGATTGAACGCGGGCAGCAGGTGCTGGCGCGCGCGCTGGCCGCCGGTGGCGCTGATGATCCCTATGTACTGCAGGCGCGTATCGCAGCGTGCCATGCAGCGGCGCGCCGCCCCGAGGATACCGACTGGCCGCGCATCGCAGCGCTCTATACGCAGCTGCTGCAGGTGCAGCCCTCGCCGGTTGTTGCATTGAACCGGGTCGTGGCGGTGCTGCGCAGTGACGGTGCCTTCGCGGCGTGGGCGCAGCTGCAGCCGTTGCTGGTGGACGCGCGGCTGCGCGAGTACGCGCCGCTGCAGGTGGTGCGCGGGGAGTTACTACAGGCGCTGGGGCGCGACCTGGACGCACGTCACGCTTTTGCGGAAGCCGCCAGACTCAGCCAGAACCAGGCAGAGCGGGGCCTGCTGCGGCAACGGGCCGGCCTGCCTCCCACGGAGTGACCTCGACGAAGGCAGCACTTGTCGGCGGGCCCGCGAGCCGTTATGTTTCGCGCCCAGCGGACGCGTCAGCGTCCACTTTCCATGCGTATTGACCGAGGAGCGGTTGGATGTATTCAAGGACGAAGAGCGCATCGCGCGCTTTTGCGCGCCTGCTTGCCTGTGCCCTGTGCCTGGCCGTATGGCCGATGGCCGTGCAGGCGGCAGACAAATCACAGCAGGCCTATTGGGCCGGTTTTGCCTATACCGCTGATGCCGCTGCCGTGCAGGCGACCACGCCGCATGCGCATGCCGTGCTGGAAAAGCGTGGCTTGATCCCGCTCAACCAGACCCTGGGGCAGGGGCTCAAGCGTCGCCCGCCGGCCAATCTGGAACTGATCGACCAGCCGGTGGCGATGCTCGACGGCACCACCAGTGCGACAGTGCTGGCCGCGGCACTGGACCGCGAACTGGTCTCGGTCGAGCCGATCGGCGACCAGTACAAGGTGCTGGTGGAAGTGGCG
This sequence comes from Stenotrophomonas sp. ASS1, assembly GCF_004346925.1. NCBI lineage: Bacteria > Pseudomonadati > Pseudomonadota > Gammaproteobacteria > Lysobacterales > Lysobacteraceae > Stenotrophomonas > Stenotrophomonas oleivorans. The sequence goes on from NZ_CP031167.1 coordinate 457,713, forward strand.
CTGCAGGCGCTGTTCTTCGATTTCCGCGAGCGCCAGGTGATCGCGTCCTATCCGCTTACCCTGCAGCGCATCGACGTGCAGGATTACCGGCCGGACAACGACGATATCGACGCGATCGTCGCCGATCTCCTGTATGGCAGCGCCGATACCAGCCTGTCGCAGGTGCTGGCTGCCAGCCTCGCCCAGGCCAGGCTGCCCGATGCCGCCGTGCGTCGCCTGCAGGTCGGTGGCGTAACCCTGTCCGACGTGGTCCGCGCCAAGCTGCCCGACCCGAAGTGGGAAGCCCCGCTGCGCGCCACGCTGGCCCATGAGCTGTCCAAGACGCTGTCGTCCAATACCGGCGTCGGCCTGCTGCCGCCGGCCTCGGGCCAGGCGATCGGTGGTGCGATGGCGGCGCGCTTTGCCGACGGCAAGGTCTACCAGCTGAAGATTCCCGAGCCGGACTACGTCATCAACCTGCAGGTGGATGCGCTGAAGAACGGCGTGATCGAAGAAACGCCGGCGATGAAGACGATGCTGTTCGGCGCGTTCTTCACCGCCAAGGTGACCGAGCCGTTCTCCGGCAAGGTCTATTTCGAACAGCCGCTGCGCAAGGGTGCCACCAAGGTGGTGCCGGTCACGCAGTGGCAGGTCGACCAGTGGTCGGCCAGCTACGAAACCCTGCTGGCCGGCTTCGACGCCTTCGCCGGCGCCGCCGCCAAGCGCGCCGATTCGCGCGGCTGGCTGGACGAACAGAAGCCGGGCGGCCGCCCGTTGCAGCAGCAGACCCAAGCCCTCCAGGAGTTGATCAAGTCATGTCGTTGATGCGTACCATCCTGCTCATCCTCATCGCCCTGGTGGTGGCCTCCCCGGTCGCTGCACAGACCGCCAGTTCACGCGGTACCGGTTCGGCCAGCTACGGCCTGCGCCTGAGTGCCGACACCCGCGCCCAGGCCCTGAACAAGGCCAAGGTCAATGCACTGGAGGCGTACATCGCCGAAACCGGTGCGGCCAAGCTGCGCCTGTTCGAAGCACGTCGCGCCGAGTTCATCGGCGAGATCGACCGCTACGTGCTCAGCGCCGTGCAGCTGTCGGACACCGAAGACAAGAAGGCCAAGACCTACACCGTCACCGTCCGCGCCGAGATCAACACCACACTGCTGCAGACCAAGCTGGATGCCGGCTCGGCCGTGGCCGGTGCCACCGCCTCGCAGCGCTCGCTGCTGACCTTCCTGTTCATGGCGCGCTCGCAGGACACCGTGCAGTCGTTCCAGGACAAGGAATACCGCCGCGTCGACGCCAGCAGCAGCTACAGTGAGAACACCCGTGAAGGCGACAGCTTCCGCGGCAACTCGGTCAGCACCAACGGCAGCATCAACCAGAACGGTTCGATGTCGGTCACCAGCGGCGGCAGCACCACCCAGCGCAGCGACAACATCAGCTGGAAGGTGGCCAACGCCGCCGAAGTGAACACCGCGATGACCGGTGCCTTCAGCGCCGCCGGCTACGAAGTGGTTGAAGCCGAATACGTGGAAGGCGAGTCGCGCGGCCTGCTCAGCATCGAGCGTATCCGCAAGGACTTCAGCACCGGCAACGACCTGGCTCCGGCCACCCTGCGTGATACCGCTAACGGCATCCGTGCGGCCAACATCCCGTACATCGCCGTCGGCACCCTCGACGTCGGCATGCGCGACCGCGACCCGGCCAGCGGCAACACCCGCGTGTTCGTCACGGTCACCGGCAAGGTGCTGGACGTGACCGGTCGCTTCCCGCGCACAGTGTCGTCGGTGGGCCCGGTGCAGTTCTCCGGTACCGGCCCGAACGAAACCGTCGCCCGTACCAACGCGCTGCAGCTGGCGGCTGAAAAGGCTGCCCAGCAGATGATCAACGAACTGAACGTCAAGGCAGTTCGTTGATCCGCCACCCCGGTGGGTGCCGAGCTCGCTCGGCATCGCCCTGGGGTTACCGATTTCCCACGTGCCGCTTCGCGGCCGTCTCTCCCAAAAGGACACTCACATGATCCGCAATACCGCTCTTGTCGTGGCCATCGCTGCCGCCACCCTGTCGATGCCGGCCCATGCTGGCCTGGGCAAGCTGAAGGACCTGGCTGGCGCCGCTACCGGCACCTCCAGCAGCAGCGCCTCCAGCGCCGCCGCTCCGGACGAAGCCGCGCAGGAAGCGCTGGTGCGTCGTTTCGTCAGCTCGCAGTCGCACTCGCTGCAGGCCCAGACCTCGTTTGCCCGCGCCTTCGGCCTGGCCGAGCAGGTGCAGCTGCTGGAAGCAGAGCGCCAGGCGCTGTCGTCGGGTTCGGTCAGCGTCGATGCGATGAAGAAGTCGGTGTCGGTCAGTGAAGCTGCGCAGGCGGCGATCAACGAGCGCCAGGCCGCACAGCCGGAACTGAACGCTGAATCCAAGCAGCACTACGCCGAAGGCCTGGTCTCGCTGCTGTCCTCGGCGGCCGAAGCACAGAAGCTGGGCGGCGAAGCCAGCAACTTCACCGCCGGCATGAAGAACCTGGGCGCGACCCAGCTGGCCACCGTCGGCCGCAAGCTGGCAGCAGGTGCATGGGTGGCCAAGGAATCGCCGGGCTTCATCCAGGGCCTGTACGGTTCGACCAAGTCGGCCGTGACCTTCGCCAAGAAGAGCAAGGTGAAGGTGCCGTCCAACGCCGATTCGATGCTCGACACGCTCTGATCCGAGGCGAATCTCCATGCGTATGACCTACCGTTTGATCGGCCTGGGCCTGGCTGCCACGCTGCTTGCAGCCTGTGGCAAGCAGGACACCCCGGCCGCCGCGCCCGCCAAGGACAAGGCAACCAGTGCACTGGCCAGCAATGCGCCAGTGGAAGCAGCGCCCCTGCGTGGCACGCCGGATTTCGGCGGCACCACCCAGGTCGCGCGCGAAGCCGACGGCATCGGCAGCACCCCGGAACTGGCGGTGCTGGCGGCATTGCAGTCGGCGGTGGCGCAGGTCAACGGCGTACGCGTGGCCAGTCAGATGCAGAGCCTGCGTGCAGGCCTGCATGTGGATGTGGATGACGAACACGTCGGCGATATCCGCGCCGACGCGTTCACCCAGCAGATGATCGCCGGCTCGCAGGGCGCGGTGCTGGGCTATGAAATCCTGTCGCAGGATGAAGTGCGGCAGCTGGACGAGGAAACCATCGCCCGCGTGCGCGCCAGCGACGAAGGCTGGAGCTTCAAGGGCTCGGCGTCGGCCAGTGCCTCCGGCGAAGCATCGGCCAAGAGCGGTTCGGCCTCGGCCAGCGTCAGGGAAAGCTACGACGAGAAGGTCAACGTCGATGCCAAGCGTGGCGCCAGTTCGTTCGATTCCGACGTGACCCATCGCAGCATGCGCAGCTACTGGAAGGTGCGCGTGCGCGCACAGATTGCCCAGTACCGCGCGCCGGACGAGCAGGGCAAGCCGAAGATCGTGGTTGCACTGCCGCGCACCAAGGCCGGCAGCTATGCCGTGGGCGACGGCCGCGTGGACGCGGACGAAGTGGCCGATGCGATCCGCGCACGGCTGTCCGACACGCTGACCCAGACCCAGCGCTTCATCGTGCTGGACCGCGAATTCGGCGACGAACTGCAGGCCGAGATCGACCACATCAACAGTGGCAACGTGCGCCTGCAGGACACCGCACGCGTGGGCCAGCAGCTGGCGACCGACCTGATCCTGATCCCGACCATCGAACGCTTCGAGTACCCGCGCAGCGTGCGCAACCTGCGCATGTCCGACCGCCAGGTGACCTCGTACTCCGGTGGCGGCCGCATTACCCTGCGCCTGATCAACGCCACCACCGGCCAGGTGGTGATGTCCGACAGCTTCGATCACCAGCTGGCCTCGACCGGCCCGAGCACCCTGCCGCGCGTGGTCAACGGCCGCAACATGGCCGCGGCGATGATGGAATCGCTGTCCGGCCAGATCGGCACCACCATCGTCACCACGCTGTTCCCGGTGTCGGTGGTTTCGGTGGACGGTGACCAGGTGGTGCTGAGCCAGGGCGGTGACACCGTGCAGGCCGGCCAGCGCTGGCAGGCCGTGCGCCTGGGCGAAGAACTGAAGGACCCGCAGACCGGCCGCTCGCTGGGCCGCAGCGAACACCCGTGCTGCACCATCCGCATCGACCGCGTGGCCGCACAGACCTCCTACGGCACCATCGAAGACGGCGTTGACGCCATGCGCGGCGGCTTCCGTCCGGGCCAGATTGAACTGCGCCAGAAGCTGGGCAGCAAGCCGGCTGCTGCCGCTGCCGGCGCAACGGCCTCGGCTGCACCGGCCGCCGCCGCGCGCCCGGCGGCCAAGCCGAAGCCCAAGCCCGCTGCCGCCCCGGCCGAAGACCCGAACTGGTAACACGCCAAGGCAGCACACAGATGGGGTCAGAGCCCTTTCCCACCGGGAAAGGGAACTGACCCCTTCTTGTTTCCGTCCGTGTCGACCAAGGTCGACCCCTACCAACAGCGGCGTGTCGACCAAGGTCGACACCTACCAACAGCGGCGTGCCGACCAAGGTCGACACCCACCAACAGCAGCGGGAACCTGTCGAAGGCGGGGTGGGTCCGGTTGCGGGGGTGTAAGCGCCATGGATGGCGCGCCCAAGCCTCCAGGGACGGATTCACGGCGTCCCCCGCAACCGGACCCACCCCGCCTACCCTCAGGAACCCAGCTTTTGCTGTTGCTTCGGCCGTTGTCGTTGTTTCTGCGGGTGCAGGGCGCAGCCCTGCCGAACCCCTTACACTCCAGAAGGATTTCCCTGCTGGAGAGAGCAATGAAACGAGTGGTACTGGGCGTGCTGGCCCTGTCGGTATCGAGCGCACTGATGGCGGCCACCCCGAAATTCGATGGCGCGCGGATCTCCGCCGACGTCAAGGAACTGGCCTCCGACGCCTACGAAGGCCGCTCCCCGGCCACCGCCGGCGAAGAGAAGACCATCGCCTTCCTCAGCAAGCAGTTCGCCGACGCCGGCCTGCAGCCGGGCGGTGACCTCAAGGATGGCAAGCGCCTGTGGACCCAGGCCGTGCCGCTGCGCAAGGGCGACATCGTCGGCGTACCGCAGCTGGCGCTGCACCAGGGCGGCAAGACCGTTGCGCTGGAGCAGGGCAAGCAGATCGCCGTGCGCGCTGCCATGAACGGCGCCAGCAACGTCGACATCAGCAAGGCCCCGCTGGTGTTCCTCGGCTACGGCGTGAAGGCACCGGAGCGCAACTGGGACGACTTCAAGGGCGTGGACCTGAAGGGCAAGATCGCCGTCGTGCTGATCAACGACCCGGACTTCGAAACCGGCCAGGGCGATTTCGACGGCAAGGGCATGACCTACTACGGCCGTTGGACCTACAAGTACGAAGAAGGCGCCCGCCAGGGCGCGCTGGGCGTGCTGATCGTGCACGAGACCGCACCGGCGTCGTACGGCTGGGCCACCGTGGCCGGTTCCAACACCAACACTATGTTCGATGTGGTGCGCGACAACCCGGCCGACAGCCACCCGCTGCTGGAAGGCTGGATCCAGCGCGACCTGGCCGTGGAGCTGTTCCGCTCGGCCGGCCAGGACTTCGAGGCGCTGAAGAAGAAGGCGCAGCAGCGCGACTTCACCCCGGTGCCGCTGACCGGCGCCAGCCTGGACGCGAAGTACGCGGTGAAGACCGAAGTGATCACCTCGCACAACGTGGCCGCACGCCTGGAGGGCAGCAGCCACCCGGACGAGACCATCGTCTACAGCGCGCACTGGGACCACATCGGCGTGGGCGAGCCCGACGCACGTGGCGACCGGATCTTCAATGGCGCTCTGGACAACGCCAGTGGCACCGCATCGCTGATCGAACTGGCCCGTGGCTTCGCCAAGGCCAAGCGCCCGCAGCGTTCGCTGCTGTTCCTGGCGGTCACCGCCGAGGAAAAGGGCCTGCTGGGTTCGGAGTACTACGCCACCCATCCGCTGTATCCGCTGGAAAAGACCGTGGCGGTGATCAACATGGATGGCATGGCGCCGTTCGGGCCGTCGCGTGATTTCGGCATCTACGGTGCCGCGCGCTTCGAGCTGCTGGACCAGCTGAAGGACGTGGCCAAGGGCTGGGATATCCGCTACACCCCGGACCCGAAGCCGGAAGCCGGCCTGTTCTTCCGCTCCGATCACTTCCCGTTCGCCAAGCGTGGCGTTCCGGCACTGTCGTGGTCGGCCGGCCAGGACTGGGTGGACGGTGGGGTGGCCGCAGGCAAGAAGGCCTCCGAGGACTACACCGCCAAGCGCTACCACCAGCAGGGCGACGAGTGGCAGCCGGACTGGGTGTTCGCCGGTGCCGCCCGCGACCTGGAAGTGCTGTACACGCTGGGCAACCAGCTGGCCAACTCGCGCAGCTGGCCGAACTGGAGCAAGGACGAATCGTTCCGCGCCGTGCGTGACGCCAGCGCCGACCAGCGCAAGTAAGGGAATGCGCCGGGCTTGCCCGGCGCCTCCCGGGTAGTGCCGGCCGCTGGCCGGCAACCTTGTGATGCTTGTGGAGGTCATGGGGAGCCGGCCAGCGGCCGGCTCTACCAGAATGGCTTCCATCCCCGCTTTCCGGCCCTTCGTCGCAACCCGCTTGTTTGCCCGGCGGGCCGCCCTATGCTCGGCTCACCCCCTTCCTCCAAGGCGCCGCCGTGTTCGCCAGCCTCTCTCTCCTGCTTCGTCACCTGCTGGCCTGGGCTGCGGCGCTGTTCGTCGCCGGCATGGTCTGGAGCGGCATCTTCAGCGGCATGAACGATGGCCCCGGCTGGATCTTCGGCCTGCTGGCGATGTTCCTGATGATTTCCGCGCTGGGCAGCGCGATTACCCATGTACGCCGCGTCTGGCTGGTCGCCGGCCGGCTGGATTCGACCACGCTCTCCGGCCGCCAGCGCCGCCAGGTGGAACTGCCGATGGATGCCGGCCAGGCATTCTCGGTGGTGGAAGCGGCCATCGCTGAGCTGCCGCGCGTTGAAGACGTGGAAAGTTCGGCCGGCAGCCTGCAGGTGCGGGCCTACGTGCGCCGCGTGGATGCCTGGAACGGCCGCCAGCCATCGCGCTGGAACCTGCCGGCACGGCTGGCGATCAAGCGCAACAGCGTGCTGGCGACGGTCACGCCGGGGCAGGGCACCAGTACCGTCACCCTGTTGTTTGAGCCGGATGCCGGCTGGTGGGCCGACCTGCTGGCACTGGATGAGGGCAGCAACTTCGAGAACGCCGAAGCGGTCACCCGCGCGATCAGCCGCCGTGTTGCCGACCAGCGTCGCGACGAGCAGGCCGCGGCCGAGCAGACCCAGGTGGAAAAGGAGCTGTCGGTGGCCCGGTTGAACCTGCTGCACGCGCAGGTGGAACCGCACTTCCTCTACAACACGCTGGCCAACGCGCAGGTGCTGACCCGCACCGACCCGGCACGTGCCGACCAGATGCTGGGCCACCTGATCCAGTACCTGCGCAGCTCGTTGCCACAGGTGGACGAATCGCTGTCCACGCTGGGCGTGGAGCTGGAGCGTACCCGTGCCTACCTGGAGATCCTGCGTATCCGCATGGGCGCACGGCTGGGGGTGGAGGTGCAGGTACCGAACGAACTGCACGGCGTGCAGCTGCCGGCGATGGCGCTGCAGACGCTGGTGGAGAACGCGATCAAGCATGGCCTGGAACCGAAGCCCGGCGGTGGCACGATCTGGATCCTGGCGCGTGGCTTCGATGACCATGTAACGGTGACGGTGGCCGACGATGGCCTCGGCTTCGGCCAGGGCACCAGCGGTACCGGCATCGGCCTGAAGAACCTGCGCGAGCGCCTGCGCCTGACCTGCGGCGAGCAGGCCGGCGTGGCGATCGTCGCCAACTTCCCCAGCGGCGTGGCCGCGACCATGACCCTGCCGCAGTCGAGCAAGGAGCGCAGCCATGCCGCTTGAGGCGCTCATTGCCGAAGACGAGGAACTGCTGCGGCAGTCACTGGTCGAGCAGCTGGGCCGGTTGTGGCCGGACCTGAAGCTGGTGGCCGAGTGCGAGGATGGCGCCAGTGCGCTGGAACAGCTGGCCGAGAAACAGCCGGACATCGCCTTCCTCGATATCCGCATGCCCGGCATCAGTGGCATTGAAGTGGCCCGTTCGCTGTCCGAACTGAGCCCGCGCACCCAGGTGGTGTTCGTTACCGCCTACGACCAGTACGCCATCGACGCGTTCGAGCAGGGTGCGATGGACTACCTGCTGAAGCCGGTCAGCGATGAGCGCCTGCTGGCCACGCGCGAACGCATCCTGTCGCGGCTGCCATCAACGCGCCAGGACGATGCCGTACTCGAACGCCTGCTTCAGCGCCTGGGGCCGTCGCAGAGGGCGGCAGAGCGCCCGCCCTTGGCCTGGATCACCGCCAGCAACGGCCGCGAGACGCAGCTGATCATGCTGGAAGACGTGGCCTACTTCCGTGCTGACAACAAGTACACCACCGTGATGACCGCGGCCGGTGAGAGCCTGCTGCGCACACCGTTGCGCGAGCTGCTGGAAGTGCTCGATCCGCAGCACTTCCGCCAGATCCATCGCTCGACCATCGTCAACATGAAGGCGGTGGCAGCGGTCAGCCGCGACGATACCGGGCGCGGGATGCTGCGCCTGCGTGGGCGTACGGAGACGCTGGTGGTCAGCCAACCGTTCATGAGCCTGTTCCGCGGCATGTAGCCGCACCCTGGAGGCACCATGCGCCTGTTCCTGTTTGCCTGCGTTGCTGCGCTGTCATTGGCCGGCTGCGAGAAGTCCAGCGAAACCTCGATCACCCGTACCAATGCCAACGGCGTGGACACGCTGTACAGCAAACGCACCGTGGTCGATGGCGAGGCGCGGTTCCAGTGCATTGCCAGCAGCAGTGGCGCCTGCCACTACCTGGTGCTTGATCCGGCCTGCAGCCCCGACGCCGCGTGTGCCACGCCGCCGCTGCGCCGGTTCGCGGTGGCGGTGGGAAAGACGGAGGCCATGCGTGGCCTGCCCAACGGCTTCCGCCAGTGCGTCAGCCAGGACCCGATAGAACAATGCCACCGTGAGTGATCACGGTGGCATTGTGGGTCCCCCCGCTTCCCTGAAGGGTCAGTAGGCAGGTTGCAGTGTCAGGTCGTGGTGGTGCTCGTTCTCACCCACATGGTTCAGGCGGCCGACCAGTTCTGAGTGCTGCTTCATGCGCCCGATCTCGGTCATGATGCGGATGTCCTCATGGCGCAGCTCGCGCTTGGCGGTGACGGCCTGCTTGTAGTCCAGCACTTCCGGGTAGTGCTCGGCCAGGTCCAGTGCCTCAGCCACGTGCTCGACGCTGTCGGCCTTGGAGCTGATGCGGGCGCGGCTGTTGAAGGCCTTCATCCAACGCTCGAAACCGGCGGTGCGGTCGAACATGTTGGCCATGAACCAGATCACGAACAGGATCGAGATCCATGAGCCGAACACCACGACCACGCGGGTGAAGGTGATGTGGTAATCGTCGCGCCACAGGTAGTTGGTGATCAGCCCGAGGATCAGCAGCGAGGCCGCCTGCCAGCCGACGATCGAGGCGATCAGCCATTGGCACTTGGCCTGGGCCAGCACAGCCACTTCATCGCGGATCTGCTGCTCGCTGAGGCTGCGCCAGTGCGCGACCTGTTTTTCGAACGGGCTGCTGTAGAGCTCGTTGTCGCGAAGCAGTAGTCCCAAACCCTTGAACAAAGCAATCATGGCTGGCTCCTTGTGGAACGTGCGTCGATCAGCGTTGGACGGTGTGGCGGGTTCAGTTCTAGCACTTCCAGCGAGCCGTGCAATGGGCGCAATGCCTAGCGGCGTAAGGGTTTTGTCTGAATGGGTGAATGTTGTTGCATTGCAACATCATGGTCGCAGCCTGCGACAGGATGTCGCAGGGTGAAACGTGCTGCGGCTGCACATGAAACCGTGGCTGAGCGCGGAGACTCGCCGTCGGCGTCGTGATCGCCCAGAATCGGGGCCGACCGCGCAACCTGCGGCCGCTCTTCCGCCTTTCCTGGACCTGTGATGCCGGCTCTGCTGCAGCGACTCTCCCGCCCCGTCACCGCGCCTATCCGGCGCTGGGTACTGGAGGCCTTTCCGCGTGGCCAGAGCGGCATCGATTACGACCACCCGCTGGGAGACCCGGGCTGGTTCGGCCCGGACAGCGTCACCTGGCGGCTGCACGCCGAGTTCCCCTCGATGCTGGCCGGAGGCCTGTGTGCGCTGATGCTGCAGACCCTGCACCCGCGCGCGCTGGCCGGCGTCTACGACCACTCCAATTTCCGCCAGGACCTGGTGGGACGCCTGCGCCGCACCACCGCCTTCGTTGCCGGCACCAGCTATGCGCCCAGCGGCGAGGTGGAGGCGCTGGTGGCCAAGGTACGCCGCATCCATGCGCAGATCCGCGGCCAGACCGTGCAGGGGGAGCCCTATGCGGCGGACGATCCGCAGCTGCTGACGTGGGTGCACGTGACCGAGGCGTTTGGCTTCCTGCAAGGCTTCCGCCGCTACGGGCGCGAGGTGCCGGCGCACATCGCCGATCGCTACTACGACGAGTACCGCTGCGTGGCCGAGGCACTGGGTGCGGTGGATGTGCCGCGCAGTGAAGCGGAAGTGGCCGCGTACTTCTGCGCGCGGCAGCCGGAACTGCGCGTCGACGAACGCTCGCGCGAAGTGCTGGAGGTGTTGTCCGGCGTGCGCCTGCCGGTACCGGTGCCGGGCCTGTCGCGCGAAGTGTTCCTCGGCGCCGGTGCCGCGCTGCTGCCGGACTGGGCCGAAGGCATGCTCGAGCGCAATGGCCGCCAACGGGCGCAGGCGGCCGCGTCGGCGAAATTGATGCGGGGCATGGCGCCGCTGTTCCGCCGCGCACTGCCCGATGGCCTGGCCAGCCGCGCCTGCACGCGCGTGGGCGTGCCGGTGGATGTGCTGCGCGAGTGGCCGACCGTTCCCTGGTAGGTGCCAACCTTGGTTGGCACGCATTTCGCGCAGTGCCGCAGAAGCGCCAACCAAGGTTGGCCTCTACCAGAGCGGATTCCGCAGTAAGTGGATCTACTGACACCATGGTTCTGGTAGCTGCCGACCTTGGTCGGCACGCATTTCGCGCGGTGCCGCAGAAGCGCCAACCAAGGTTGGCCTCTACCAGAGCGGATTCCGCAGTAGATCCACGCCATGCGTGGATGGGCGTTACCCGGCCGACTTCAACCCACGCAACAGCATCTCCAGCGCCGCCGTCGCCTGCTGCAGGCGCGCGTCGCCATCCTCGCCCTCGGCGATCCAGAACGCGGCCTCGGCCAGGCTGCCGTAGATCAGCGACGCCAGCGCCTGCGCGTCCACCGGCGCCACCACGCCCTGCGCCACCAGATGTTCGATCAGGTGCTGCATCGAGTGCACGCAGTGGCGCTGCGATTCCGGTGAGGCGCCACCCAGTACCGCGCGCGCATCGCGCAGCACGATGCGCTGGATTTCCGGCTCCAGTGCCATCTCCAGATAGGCGCGGCAACGCTGCACGAAGCCGTCCCAGGCATCATCCGCGCCATCGCTGATCGCCTGCAGACGCAGGTCGGTCTCGGCATCGAGCTGGGTGACGACAGCCGCCAGCAGACCCTTCTTGTCGCCGAAGTGGTGGTACAGCGCGCCGCGGGTCAGCCCGGCCTGGGCGGTCAGGTCGTCCATCGAGGTGGCGGCATAGCCATGCGCGCTGAACACCCGGCGGGCGGTGGCCAGCAGGGTGGCGCGGGTTTCTTCCATCTCGGCGCGGGTGCGACGAACCATCCGGAGCTCCTTACATACACAGTGCATGATTATTTACATACGGTACGTATGAATGTAGCCTCTTATTCATACGCTCTGTATGTATTGTCGTGGCGCCCGGTGCGCCAGGCAAGTCACTGCCCTGGAGAACCTGATGGCCACCCCCTATCGCGACCTGTTCGCTGCCCCCGGCACCGCCGGCCTCGCTCTGGCCGGGCTGCTGGCACGCCTTCCTCTACCGATGACCGGTATCGGCATCATCACCCTGCTGTCCCAGCTGCGCGGCAGCTATGCACTGGCCGGTGCGGTGTCGGCCACCTTCGTGCTGACCTACGCGTTGCTGTCGCCGCAGGTATCGCGCTGGGTCGACCGGCGCGGGCAGGGCAGGGTGCTGCCGTGGGCCACCGCGGCCAGTGCGGCCGGGTTGCTGTTGCTGCTTGCGTGCACGCTGCTGGCCGCGCCGGACTGGACGCTGTTCATTGCGGCGATGCTGGCCGGTTGCATGCCCAGCGTGTCGGCGATGGTGCGCGCGCGCTGGACCGCGATCCATCGCGGGCGCCCGCAGCTGCAGACCGCGTATTCGCTGGAGACCGTGTTCGACGAGGTGACCTTCATCGCCGGGCCACCGTTGTCCGTCGGGTTGTCGGTGGCGGTATGGCCGCAGGCCGGCGTGCTGGCCGCCGCCCTGCTGCTGGTGCTCGGGGTGACCGCACTGGTTCTGCAACGCGGTACCGAACCACCGCTGCAGCACTGCGAAGGCGCAACACCCTCGCGCTCGCTGCTGCGGCAAGCGGAGATCCGCATGCTGGCGTTGCTGATGCTGGCGATGGGTGTGATTGTCGGTACCGTCGACATCACCAGCGTGGCCTTCGCCGAACAGCGCGGGCAGCCACTGGCTGCCAGTTGGGTGCTGTCGGCCTATGCGCTGGGCAGCTGCGCGGCGGGCCTGCTGTTTGGTGCGCTGAAGCTGCAGATCCCGTTGCCGCGCCTGTTGCTGACCGGAGCAGCGGCCACTGCATTGGCCACGCTACCGCTGCTGTGGGTCGGCAGCCTGCCTGCCCTGGCCGTTGCCGTGTTGCTGGCCGGGGTGTTCTTCGCGCCGACGATGATCGTGGCGATGTCGCTGGTCGAACAGTACGTGCCCGAATCGCGCCTGACCGAAGGCATGACCTGGTTGCTGGCCGGATTGAACATCGGCGTGGCGCTGGGCGCGGCACTGTCCGGGCAGGGTGTTGATGCGGGGGGCGTGCGCAGCGGTTTTGCTGTTGCGCTGGTGGCAGGCGGTGGCGTGCTGCTGTTCGCCGTGCTCGCGCACCGTGCACTGCGCCCGTCCGCCTCGACCACATCCCCTGAAGGAATCGTCCCGTGAGCGCTTCATCGCCTGCGCACGCCGCGCCTGTGCCTCGTCATCCGTGGTGGGCGGTTTCCGCCGTCGGCCTCGCCACGTTCTCGGTGGTCACCACCGAAATGCTGCCGGTCGGCCTGCTGACCCCGATCGCCGAAGATCTCGGCGCGTCCACCGGCACCGCCGGCCTGATGATCTCGCTGCCGGCCCTGCTGGCGGCAGTATTCGCACCGCAGGTGGTGATCGCAGCCGGTGGCATCGATCGCCGTCGCATCCTGTGCGCGCTGCTTGCGCTCCTGCTGGTCGCCAACCTCGCGTCGGCGCTGGCACCGGGCATCGGCTGGCTGCTGGCCGCGCGCGTACTGGTGGGGTTCTGCATGGGCGGGATCTGGGCCATCGCCGGCGGTCTGGCCGCGCGCCTGGTGCCGGCCCACCGCATCGGCCTCGCCACCTCGATCATCTTCGGCGGCGTGGCCGCGGCATCGGTGCTGGGCGTGCCACTGGGCGCGCTGATCGGCGATGCACTGGGCTGGCGCTGCGCGTTCGCGGCGATGGCGCTGTTCAGCGCGGCGGTGATGCTGCTGCATCTGCGCGTGGTTCCGGCGTTGCCGGTCAGCACATCGGTGCAGGCGCGGCAGTTCGTGCAGCAGCTCGGTCATCGCGGCCTGCAGCGAGGACTCTGGCTGACCCTGCTGCTGGTGGCAGGGCACTTCATCGCGTTCACCTATGTGCGGCCGCTGCTGACGTCCGTCTCGGGCGTGGAGGCGTCGTGGATCGGTGCACTGCTGTTTGCCTACGGCCTGGCCGGCATCGCCGGCAACTTCATTGCCGGGCCGCTGGCAGCGCGCCATCCGCGCGGTACGTTGCTGGCGATCGCATCGGGCCTGCTGCTGACGCCGCTGCTGTTGCTGTGGCTGGGGGGCACGCCGAGCGGTGGCATTGCGGTGCTGCTGCTATGGGGCCTGGCCTATGGCGGCGTATCGGTGGGCATGATGAGCTGGATGATGAAAGCGGTGCCGCAGGCCGTGGAGATCGCCACCGCCCTGTATGTGGGCGTGTTCAACATCGGTATCGCGCTCGGCGCGTGGGGCGGGGGACGGCTGCTGGATGGTGTCGGGCCATACGCCACGCTTTGGGCTGCTGCGGTGTTGGCTGCGAGCGCTCTGCTGATGGTTGCCACCACCCGCAGGTAGATCCACGCCATGCGTGGATTCCCACGCCCGTGCCAACCAAGGTTGGCACCCACCAGAGCGGGGCATGTGCCAACCAAGGTTGGCACCCACCAGAGCGGGGCATGTGCCGGCCAAGGTTGGCACCCACCAGAGCGGGGCATGTGCCGACCAAGGTCGGCAGCTACCAGAGCGGGGCATGTGCCGACCAGGGTCGGCAGCTACCGGGAAATGAAACGGGCGCCTTGCGGCGCCCGTTCCGGCTACATCACCACACCTTGACCCGCTTGTCCGGGGCCAGGTACAGCTTCTGGCCTTCCTTCACTTCGAACGCCGGGTACCAGGCGTCGATGTTGCGCACGGTGAGTGCGCGGAACTGGCCCGGTGCATGCACATCAGTCAGCAGCGAGTTGCGCAGCGCCTGCTCGCGGCTCTTGCTGCGCCACGCCTGGGCGAAGCCGAGGAAGAAACGCTGGTCGGGGGTGAAGCCTTCCAGGGTCTGGCCCGGCTTGCCCTGCAGCGACAGCTGGTAGGCATCGTAGGCGGTACCCAGGCCAGCCACGTCGGCGATGTTCTCGCCCAGGGTCAGCTTGCCGTTCACATGCACGCCCGGGAACGGCTCGTAGCTGCTGAACTGTGCGGCCAGCGCATCACCAGCGGCGTTGAACTGCTTCAGGTCTTCAGCGGTCCACCAGTTGTGCAGCTTGCCGGTCTCGTCGAACAGCGCACCGGCGTTGTCGAAGCCGTGGCTGATCTCGTGGCCGATCACTGCGCCGATGGCGCCGTAGTTCACCGCGTCGTCGGCAGCACCGTCGAAGAACGGCGGCTGCAGGATCGCGGCCGGGAACACCAGGCGGTTCTCCAGCGGCACGTTCATCGCGTTGATGGTCTGCGGCAGCATCGCCCACTCGCTGTGGTCGACCGCCTTGCCCAGCTTGGCGATGTTGCGCTGGTACTCGAACAGTTCGGCGCGCTGCGCATTGCCCAGCGCGTCATCACGGCGGATCTCCAGGCCGGTGTAATCACGCCACTTTTCCGGGTAACCCATGCCCACGGTCAGGCCGGCCACCTTGGCCTTGGCGCTGGCCTTGGTCTGCGGCGACATCCACGCGAGCGCGTCGATGCGCTTGGCGAAGGCGGCGATGATGTTCTTTGCCATCTCGTCCGCGCGTTCCTTGGTCTTGGCGTCGAAGTGCTTCTCGACGTAACGCTTGCCGATCGCTTCGCCGATGGCATGGTTGGCGTCGTCTACTGCACGCTTCCAGCGGTCGCTCTGCTGCGGCGTGCCGCTCAGCGTGGTGCCGTGGAAGGCGAAGCGGGCATCAGCGAATTTCTTCGGCAGGTAGGCAGCGGCGCGGTCCAGCGCGTGGAAGGCCAGGTAATCCTTCCAGACATCCAGCGGCTCGGTGGCGACCAGCTTGGACAGGCCGGCCACGGCCTTGGGCTGCCAGACGATGAAGTCCTGCTGCTTGCCCAGCGCGGCCGCGTCGAGGAAGGCGTTCCAGTCCATGCCCGGCGCCTTGGCATTGAAGTCGGCCTGGGTCCAGGGATTGGCACCCTTGGTCACATCATTGGTTTCTTCCTGGGTGGCGTGCGCCTGCGCGATCTTCGTCTCCAGCGCGAGGATGCGCTGCGCCTTGCCCGCCGGATCGGCGACACCGGCCAACTGCAGCATCTGTGCGATGTAGGCCTGGTACTGCTTGCGCAGCTCGGCCATGCGGCCGCCGCCCAGGTAGAAGTCACGGTCGGGCATGCCCAGGCCGCCCTGCACCAGGTAGGGCGCGTTGCGGTCCGGCTGCAGCAGGTCCACCGACACCCACAGGCCGAACAGGCGGTCGGTGTAGAAGTTGGTCGCATTGAGCAGGTCGACATCGGCACGCACGTCGCCGCCGAGGGCACGGGCCAGCCCGGCCTTGTCGGCGATCGCATCGATGGCCTTCAGCTGCGGCTGCACCGGCGCGATGCCGTGCTGCTCGATGCCGGCTTCGTCCATGTAGGCGGCGTAGTAGTCGCCGATCAGCTTGTCATCACCGCTGGCCTGGGTGTTGCCGGCGGCGCCTTCGAGAATGGCGCGGGTGTCGGCCAGGGTCTTCTCGGCGATGACGTTGAAGCTGCCGAAGCGCGAGCGGTCGGCCGGGATCTCGGTGTTCTTCACCCAGGTGCCGTTGGCGAAGCCGAAGAAATCATCGCCGGCGTTGATGCTGCGGTCCATGCCGCTGGCATCGAAGCCGAAGCTGCCCAGCATCGGCTTGGCGGCCGCAGGTGCGGCATCGGCAGGCGCGGCGGTGCCGGCAGCCGGATCGGCCGGGCGATCGCAGGCGGCCAGGGACAGGCTGGCAACGATGGCCAGTGCCAGGGTGGGACGGCGCAGCTTGGACATGGACTTCTCTTGCAGCGGAAAACCCCAAGTCTAATCTGCTCCGCCCCGGCTGGCCCTCCCGTAGTGCCGCCCGCCCTGTGCGGGATCTGGCTGAACGCGCAGAAGCGATCTTCACGCCGTCACCGGTGTGGTGCATGCTGGCCTCAGGAGCCCTGCGCGGACACGGGGAGGTGGCCATGCGGGGGCGGGTCAGGCGTCAAGAATGGCGCCCGCCGGCCGTTGAGGTCGGGGATGTGGAGGATTCGTTCGCGCATGAAGCCAGCCGACTGCACAAGGAAGACCAACCGATGCCCGCGCTGAAACGGGCGTTGGCCCGGCCGCTGCGCGCCATTACCTGGGGCGGGGTGTTGCTGGGCATTCTGCTGGTGGCCGGGTTGACCACCATGCTGGCCAACGACCATCACCGCCGGCTGGAGGCCGCACAGCGCCAGAGCCGTGCACTGGCGGTGGGCAGCGAGCGCCTGCTGGCGCTGGAGCTGCGCAACCTGGAGCGGGCGATGTCCGGCATCGCCGCCGATGCCGTTGAAGTGTTCCGCAGCGTGCCCGCGCAGGCGCCGGCGCTGCTTGATGCCTCCATCGGCGGCGTGCTGCGCCGGCATGCCGAGCTGCACAGCATCGTGGTGCTGGACAGCTATGGCCGCGCCCTGACGGCCGGCAAAGGTGACCTGAACCTGCCGCTGTGGACCGATCCGCAGCGCCGCGGCCTGGGCAGTTCGCTGTACATCGGCCCGCCGCTGCGCGCCAGCGACGGTGGCTGGGTGGTGCCGCTCGCGCTGCCGATGGCCGGTGACCGCTGGTTGCTGGCGCGGCTGCGCTGCGGCGAACTGCAGCGCATCATCGGCGGCCTCGATGTTGGCCCGAACGGGCTGGTGTCGATCAGCGATGCGGAAGGCTACATGCTGGCCCGCGTACCGGACCCGCACGGTACGGTCGGCCGTCGCTACGATCTCCCGCATCGCGACCTGCTCGGCAAGCAGGCCGTGGTCGAGTTGGGCAGCCTGCCGGGCGCGGTCGATGGTGTGCAGCGCATCATCACCATCAGCACGCTGGAGCGCAGCCCGCTGGCGGTGCAGGTCGGGTTGGCCGATGAGGACGTGCTGGCGCCATGGTGGCCCTACCTGCAGGCGTCAGTAGCGATCGTGCTGGCCTACGTCGGGGTGCTGCTGGTCCTGCTGTACGCGGTGCGCCGCAGCACCCGCCGCCAGCAGTCGATGGCGGAGGAACTGAAGACCGGGCATGCCGAGCTGCGCCTGGCCCACCAGGTCGGGCGCGTCTGCACCTGGTACGTGGACGAGGATGCCGCACTGTTGCGCTGGTCACCGCTGGCGCGTGAGATCTTCGGCGTGCAGACCGATGCGCTGCCGGTGGCCGATTTCTTCGCGCGCGTGCATCGTGATGATGCA
Source organism: Stenotrophomonas sp. ASS1 (assembly GCF_004346925.1). Classification (NCBI taxonomy): domain Bacteria; kingdom Pseudomonadati; phylum Pseudomonadota; class Gammaproteobacteria; order Lysobacterales; family Lysobacteraceae; genus Stenotrophomonas; species Stenotrophomonas oleivorans. The sequence continues at coordinate 475,694 of NZ_CP031167.1, forward strand.
GCGCGCCTGCAGCAGGCCTTCGACCAGGCCTTCGCCGGTGGCGCGGTGCTCGACCAGGTGTTCCGCCTGGTACTGCCCGGAGGCGCAGTGCGCTGGGTGGGCGCACGCGGGCAGCGGGTGGAGGTGGCCGACAGCGAGCGCCGCATGATCGGTGCCCTGACCGACCTGAGCGAACGCTACCAGGCCCGCGAGCAGATGAGCGAAGTGGAACGCCGCTTCCGCCTGTTGTTCGACCGCAATCCAGCACCGTTCTGGGTGTTCGATCCGGATACGCTGCGCTTCATCGAGGTCAACGATGCCGCCGTGCGCCAGTACGGCTACAGCCGCGAGGAATTCCTGGCGATGAGCATCCTCGACATCCGCCCGCGCGAAGGCTGGGACGAGGTGAAGGGTGCGATCGCCAAGGCCCGTGTCGGCGAGCTGCAGGATGCCACCGTGCGCCTGCACCGGCGCAAGGACGGCAGTGTGTTCGAAGTGCGCGCACACCTGTCCAAGCTCGATTTCGATGGCCAGCCCGCCTGCCTGGTGCTGGCCGAGGATGTGAGCGAACGGCTGGCTTACGAGCGCGACCTGGCCTACCAGGCGCGGCACAACCCGGCCACCGGCCTGCTCAACGTGCGTGCGTTGACCGAACAGCTGGACGAGCAGCAGGAGGGCTACACCATCGCCTTCGTGCAGTTGCGAGGGCTGCAGCTGGTGGCCGACACGCTGGGCCGCGAGATCGGCGATGCGGTGCTGCAGTCGATGGCGACCCGGCTCGGTGGCCTGGGCGCGCGCTGCGGCACGCTGGCATTCCAGCCGGCGGAGGACTTCGTGTTCGCCATCGGTGCCGAGCACGATACCCAGCGCGTGCTGGACGACCTGCTGCAGATCGTGTCGGCACCGATGCGCGGCAAGGATTCGCTGCACCAGTTCGAGCCGCGCATCGGCGTGGCCGTGCATGTGCCGGGTGATGGCCACTCGGCCGAGCAGGTGATCGGCATGGCTGCACAGGCCGCGCATGCCGCGCGCGCCGAAGGCAACGTGGTGGTCTGGTTCGACGCGGCGGTGACCACGCGGCTGGCCGACCGCCTGCGCCTGGCCGGACGCATCCACGCCGCCATCGACAACGAGTTCCAGCTGTATTTCCAGCCGATCCGGCACGCCAGCGATGGCAGTCCGGCCGCGCTGGAGGCTCTGCTGCGCTGGCCGCAGGCCGATGGCAGCTTCATCCCGCCCAACGAGTTCATCCAGCTGTGTGAGGACACCGGGCTGATCCTGGCACTGGGGCGCTGGGTGATCCGTGCGGCGGCGAAGGCGCAGCGCCGGCTGGTCGAGGCCGGTTGGGGCGAGCTGCCGATCGCGGTCAATGTATCGGCGGTGCAGTTCTTCAACAGCGATCTGGTGGCCGAGTTCACCCGCGCGCAGCAGGAGTTCGGCCTGGCCCGCGGCGCGCTGCACGTGGAGCTGACCGAGAGCAGCCTGATGCGCAAGCCGGCGCAGGCGATGCAGACCATGCAGCGGCTGCACGAGCAGGGCATCAGTGTGTCGCTGGATGACTTCGGTACCGGCTATTCCAGCATGTCCTACCTGCAGCACCTGCCGCTGGACATCCTGAAGATCGACCGCAGCTTCGTCGCCGACGTGGAAACCAACCCACGCAATGCCTCGATCTGCCGCGCGCTGTTGTCGCTGGGCCACAGCATGGGCCTGACCATCATCGCCGAGGGCGTGGAAACGCCGGGGCAGCTGGACTGGCTGGCTGCGCACGGCTGCGACCAGGTGCAGGGTTACCTGCTTGGGCGACCGGCGCCGCTGGAACGGATCATCGAGGCGCTGGATGAGGTTGCCGCCTAAGTGGTAGTGCCGTCCGCTGGCCGGCATTCGCCCAGGACCGGGATGTGTCTGATTGCCGGCCAGCGGCCGGCACTACCGGCAAGCGCCAGATTCGGCTACACCCCGGCCTCCACCAGATGGTCGATGAAACTGCGCACCTTCGGTGCCAGATGGCTGCGGCTGGTATACACCGCGAAGATGCCGATCGGCGAGGCCTCCCATTCGGGCAGGATGCGCACCAGGCGACCATCGGCCAGCGCGTCTTCCAGCAGGAAATCGGGCTGCAGGATCACGCCCATGCCGGCGATTGCTGCTTCGCGCAGCACGTCGCCGTTGTTGGCGTGCAGCAGGCTGCTCACCGCCACCTTCACTTCGCCGCCCGGCCCCTGCAGCGGCCAATGGTCGCCGGCGGCCCAGTAGCTGTAGCTCAGGCAGGCGTGGGCCTGCAGCTCCTGCGGCGTCTGTGGCGTACCGCGTGCGGACAGGTAGGCCGGCGCGGCGCACAGGCTCACCCGCGATTCGCCCAGACGTCGCGCGATCAACGTCGGCCCCGGCTCGCGGGTGATGCGAATGGCGACGTCGTAGCCTTCCTCGACCATGTCCACCAGCCGGTCGGACAGGGCCAGGTCCAGTTCCACCTGCGGGAAGCGTTCGCGGTAGCTGGCCAGCAGCGGGCCGAGGCGGGCGATGCCCCAGCTGACCGGTGCGTTGATGCGCAGCGTGCCGGAGGGCTCCAGCGCCTGCGCGCCGATGCTGGCCTCCAGCGCGTCGAACTCGGCCAGCAGGCGCACGCACTGGGCGTAGTAGGCGGCACCGGCACTGGTCGGGCTGACCCGGCGCGTGGTGCGGTGGAGCAGGCGGGTGGACAGGCGCTTTTCCAGCGCGGCGACCTGGCGGGTGACGCCGGCAGTGGACATGTCCAGGGCCTGGGCGGCGGCACTGAAGCCGTTGCGCTCGACCACCGCCACGAACACGCGCATCGCCTCGAGGGTGTCCATTGTTGCGCCTTTTGAAATAAATACGGTCAATCCATCGTATTTATTGGTCCACGAAGGCGCAATAACCTGTGCCCACTCCCTTCAAGGTGTTTCCCCATGCACACCACGACCGCTCCTGTTTCGCCGCTGGCCCCGTACGGCGCCACCCTGCTGCGCCTGGCCCTGGGCGTGCTGTTCCTGGTCCATGCGCTGACCAAGCTGCTGGTATTCACCCCGGCCGGCACGGCGGCGTTCTTCGAGTCGCTGGGCCTGCCCGGCGTGCTCGGCTACCTCACCATCGGCGTCGAGCTGGTGATCACCGTCGCGCTCCTGCTGGGCATCTACGCGCGCTGGGTGGGCCTGGTCGGCGTGCCGCTGCTGCTGGGCACCATCATCACCGTGCATGGTGCCAACGGCTTCGGTTTCGCCAATGCCGGCGGCGGCTGGGAATACCCGGCGTTCTGGGCACTGGCGCTGGTAGTGCTGTTCCTGGTCGGCGACGGCAAGTGGACCCTGCGTTCGCGCTGATCGCCGCCTGACCCTGCAACTGGAGAATTCCATGTCCCGCCTGCCTTCGCTGTACATCTCGCATGGTTCGCCGATGACCGCCCTGCATCCGGGCCAGGTTGGCGTGCGCCTGGCCGAGCTGGCGCGCGACCTGCCGACGCCGCGCGCCATCGTGATGGCCTCGGCGCACTGGCTGGGCCGGCAGCCGCTGGTCGGCGCGCATCCGCAGCCACCGACCATCCATGACTTCGGCGGCTTCCCGCGCGCGCTGTTTGAACTGCAGTACCCGGCGCCGGGCGATCCGGCGCTGGCCGAAGAGGTGGCCGGCCGCATCGCCGCCGCTGGCCTGCCGGTGGCACTCGACCCGCAGCGTGGCCTCGACCACGGTGCCTGGGTGCCGCTGCGGCTGCTGCGCCCGCAGGCCGACATCCCGGTGGTGCCGGTGTCGATCCAGCCGATGCTCGGCCCCGAGCACCAGTTCGCGCTCGGCCGCGCGCTGGCGCCGCTGCGCGAGCAGGGCGTGCTGCTGGTCGGCTCGGGCAGCATCACCCACAACCTGCACGACTGGGGCGACTACCAGGACGGCAAGGAAGCGCCGTACGTGCGGCCCTTCATCGAGTGGGTGGAGCAGCGCCTGGCCGCCGACGACCGCCAGGCCCTGCTCGATTACCGCCGGCAGGCGCCGTTCGCCGAACGTGCGCACCCGACCGACGAGCACCTGCTGCCGCTGTTCTTCGCGATGGGCGCGGCCGGCGAGGGCGGCTTCGGTGCACGCCGCATCGACGCCGGTATCGATGCTGGCTTCCTCGCCATGGATCTGTACCGCTTCGACGGGGCATGAGCCGGGGCTGACGCGCGGCGGCCCCGGCCGTCGCGGTCATGGCCGCATGTGGTAGTTTTTTCCGGGTTTCCGGCGCTGGCTTGCGAGCCTCCCCGCGCGCCGCTTCCTGGAAGAAGCATGCATACCATTGAAGTCGTCCTGGCGATGCTGGTGGCCGTTGTCGCCAGCGGCTACCTGGTTCGTGTCCTGCCGTTCTCGTTGCCGCTGCCGCTGGTGCAGATCGGCCTGGGTGCGGTCATCGCCGGCGTGTTCAACCGCGGCCACGCGCTGGAGCCGGAAGTGTTCTTCCTGCTGTTCCTGCCGCCGCTGCTGTTCCTGGATGGCTGGCGTATTCCCAAACAGGGCCTGTTCCGCGACAAGGGCGCGATCCTCGAGCTGGCGTTCGGCCTGGTGGTGTTCACCGTCATCGGCGCCGGCTTCCTCATCCACTGGCTGATTCCAGTGATGCCACTGGCGGTGTGCTTCGCGCTGGCGGCCATCGTGTCGCCGACCGACCCGGTGGCGGTCGGGGCCATCGCTTCCAAGGCGCCGATTCCCAAGCGCCTGATGCACATCCTTGAGGGCGAGTCGCTGCTGAACGATGCCTCGGGCCTGGTCTGCTTCCGCTTCGCGGTGGCGGCAGTGATGACCGGCACCTTCTCGCTGGCCACGGCCTCGCTGACCTTCGTATGGGTGGCGGTGGCCGGCCTTGCTGTGGGCGTGGCAGTGACGCTGGGTGTGTCCACCTTCCAGCGCTGGCTGTGGCGTCGCTTCGGCGAAGAGCCGGGCGCGGCGATGCTGGTCAACCTGCTCATTCCGTTCGCGGCCTACCTGCTGGCCGAAGAGATCCATGCCTCGGGCATCCTCGCCGCGGTCGCCGCCGGTATCGCGATGAGCTATGTCGAGCTGACCGGCCGCGTCTCCGGCAGCATGCGCGTGCAGCGCGCCGGGGTCTGGAACATGCTGCAGTTCAGCTTCAACGGCATCATGTTCGTGCTGCTGGGCGAGCAGCTGCCGGGCATCGTCGAACGCGCCACCACCACCATGAACGAGACCGGCCACCAGAGTGCGTGGTGGCTGCTGGTGTATGTGGTGGTGATCAATCTGGCACTGGTCGTGCTGCGCCTGCTGTGGGTGTGGCTGTCGCTGCGCTGGAACCTGCTGCGCGCGCGTCGTCGCGGCCTGGAGCGGGGCGAGGCGCCGAACTGGCGCATCGTGGTGGCGACCTCGGTGGCCGGCGTGCGCGGTGCGATTACCCTGGCCGGCGTGTTGACCCTGCCGCTGTTCCTGCCCGACGGCAGTGCGTTCCCGGCGCGTGACCTGGTGATCTTCCTGGCCGCGTCGGTGATCCTGTTCTCGCTGCTGGGCGCCAGCATCGCGCTGCCGCGGCTGTTGAAAGGCCTGCAGCTGCCGTCCGATTCGGGTGAGCGCAAGGAAGAGGATCTGGCACGCCGGCTGTCGTCGAAGGCGGCGCTGGCCGGGGTCGAGCGCATGCGCCAGCAGATGGTGATGAACCAGAACACCGAGAACGTGCAGCTGTACAACGACGCCGCCTCGCGGGTCAGCCTGCTGTACCAGCGCCACCTGGAGAAGGACAGCGACGGGCCCGACGTGGACCCGGAGAAGGTGCGGCGCATGGAACTGGGCTACCGCCAGCTGCGCAGCGCCGGCCTGAATGCCGAGCGCGAGGAACTGTTCCGGCTGACCCGGCGCGGGGTGATCTCCGATGAGATCTCGCGGCGCCTGATCCGCAACCTGGACCTGCTGGAATCGCGCAAGCGCGAGTGACCCTGCCCCGAAACGTAGAGTCGAGCTTGCTCGACTGCTCTTGCCCCAGGCGTCATGAACCCGGAACGGAAAGCAGTCGAGCATGGCTTGTATGTTCCTCCCGGCTCCTACGCGGTATGTAGGAGCCAGGGTGGAGGGACCGTCAAGCATGCATCTGCGGATACTAGCCGACAGACGAGTCGAGCGATCCCCATCCCGCACACGAACGTCGATAAAGGATCGTACGGCCCCCAAAGGGGATCGTCGATGTAGGCAAGCTAACGTCGGTGCGGTACCACCCCAGCCCCTTAAAGATAGCTGGGAGCCGTACAAATGTCTGATTCTCTCGATATTGGCGTGGACGTGGACTCCAAGGAGTTCGTACCGGCAGTGGCCGACCGCAAGGCCGGCGACAGGATCGCCAACACCCGGGCCGGCATAGCCCAGTGGCTCAACACCTTGCCCCAGCGATGCCGGATTGGCATGGAGGCGACGGGGCGGTACTACGAGTTGTTGGCTCGGATGGCTGGCCAGGCAGGCCACGTTGTCTATGTGATCAATCCACGTCTGATCAAGCACTACGGCCGGGCGACGGGCTCGCGTGGCAAGACGGACGCCATGGACGCCGAAGCGATCGCCCGATACGTGAAGAAGGAGAACGATCGCCTGCGTGAATACGTACCGCGTACCGATGAGCAGCAGCAGATGCACGATTTGCTGCGCAAGCGGCAGACGCTGGTAAAGACACGCGCGCGCCTGGAGCAATCCTTCGGGGTAAGCAAAAGTGCCCCCGGGGAGCTGTCAGATCTGTTCTGCGCTCTGGCTGGGACGCTGTCCGAGCTGGAAAGCGAACTGCAGCGCTTGGGTCGCGATGGAGAGCATGGCACGCTCTACAAGCGCCTGTTGACCATCCCTGGTATCGGCCCCGCTGTCGCCGCTCACCTGATCTACTACATGACGCGCTGGCCGTTGGCCAACGCCAACGCGTGGATCGCCTGCACCGGCCTGGATCCCCGGCCCAACGAGTCTGGCGGAAGAACGGGACGGCGTCGGCTGTCCAAACAGGGCGCGCCAGTGCTGCGCCAGATGCTCTACATGGCCGCCATGGGGCTCAAGCGGTGTCGCCGGGGGCAACCGCTCTACGACGAGCTGTCAAAACGCGGTCACCCCAGCACCGCCGTCTTCAACATCCTGGCCAGAAAGCTGGCCAGGATCGCCTGGGGTGTCTTCAAAAGCGGCCGGGACTTCGATCCGGCCATGCTGAAGGTGGGTCAAGCCTGCTTCCAGCAGGCTTGACCACGAACATAGGATCTCGACTCTACCGATCCGACGGCGCGGGTTATTCCGGCTTCTGGTCCAGGAAATACGCCTCGACCTTGCCCTTGACCTTGATGGTCATCGGGTTGCCGCGGCGGTCGCGGGCCTTGCCGGCCTGCACGCGGATCCAGCCTTCGCTGACCGAGTATTCCTCGACGTTGTCGCGCTCGACGTCGTTGAAACGCACGCCAACGCCGCGCTCCAGCGCCTGCGCATCATGGAAGGGGCTGGCCGGGTTGATCGCCAGGTGGTCGGGAGGGGTATCGCTCATCGCTTCATTCACAGTGACGGCCACCAAGGCCGGCTTCAGCGGCACAGGATAAACCGTAGAATGCCGGCCTGCCCCAGAGGAAGTTCCGCCATGCCCGACAACAGCGACTATTTCGACTTCGAGGAAGACATCCACGACTTCGACGAAGACGGCTTCGAGGCGCGGGTCTGGAACCTGCTGGTACTGATCAACCCGGGCGACGAAGAGCTGGCCCTGCAGCAGTTCAACCGCTGGCGCGAGCACCTGGCCGAGGACGGGCAGCCGCTGGAAGCGGACAGCGACTGGCTGCCAGCGCTGTTCACGGCCATTGCCTGGCAGTCCGGTTTCGAGGTGGAACGAGATGACCTGGAATCGCTGCAGTCGGCGGTGAACGAGCTGTCGGCGCGCTTCAACCTGCAGCTGGACTGGGGCGGCGACCTGGACGACGAGGACTTCGCCGAAGACCTGGACGGCGTGCAGCTGATGTCCACCGCATTCGACCGCCTGCGCGAGCACAATTACACGCTGTGGAGCGTGGATGCCGGCAGCGACGGCTTCACCGGCGTGATGGCGCTGACCCGCGACGACGACGCGATGCTGGCGCTGTGCTCGCTGCTGAACGTGGAAATCCGGCTGGGCAGCGACCCGTTCTGAGATTGATCGGTAGCGCCGGGCCATGCCCGGCGCTCCCATCTACGGCCGGTACTGCGCCCTGGCGTTGGCGATCACCGCTTTGACCAGCGCGCGGTCGGTGTGCCTTGAGATCGCCCGCGCACCGAGCGCGATCGCCTGCGTACGCAGTTCGGCGGTGACGTCGTAGTGGGCGCCGCTGGCCTTGTTCTGGAAGGCCCGCAGGGGAATGCCGAGCTGCGCCGCCATCGCGTGCAGCTCGGCCAGGGTGTCGGCCATCAGGTGCGCCCAGCGCTGTCCGCGCCAGGGATGCACCGCGTCATCGACGTAGACCGTCACCGCCGCGGCCGGTTCAGGCCTGCGGCTTGCTGTCGCTGTCAGCGGCCGGAGCGGCCGGAGCGGCCGGAGCGGCCTCGGCAGCGGCTTCTTCGGCCACGTCGCCCTCGGCGGCTTCGCCTTCCTCGCCCTCAGCAGCGTCGACGCCTTCGAACTCGGCGACCAGCTTGTCCAGGTACTCGTCGGCGGTCTGCTCGGATTCGGCGGCCAGGGTGTCCAGCAGCTTCTGCAGCAGTTCGGAGTACTCCAGGTTGACCTTGCGGCCTTCCTTCTCCTGCACGTTGGCCAGGTGCTTGAGCATGGCCAGCATCGGCACCGGGTTCTCGGCGTTGCCCATGGTCTGGCCGCCGATGGCCAGCAGCCACTCACGGCCCTGCAGGCCGATGGCCGCGACCACCTGGCCGTCTTCGTTGGTCAGCACGGCATGGTTCTGCACCTGCTGCTGGGCGTTCAGGCGGAGGAACGGGCGCTTGGCCTGCTGCTTCTTGCGCTTGTCGCGCTTGGCCTTGGAGTTCTGGGACATGGGGTGGAGTCACCTGGAAACGGAAAGACCGCCATTGTAGCGGGTGCGCCGGGTCATGCCCCTGGTGGGTGCGGACCTTGGTCCGCACGCTTTTCCCGGATGTGCGGACCAAGGTCCGCACCTACCGTTTACTTTGCCGGACCCTGCGCGGTCTGCACGTCCGGGTCGGCGGCGGGGGCCGACAGCCCCACCTGCGGGCCGGCACCGGCCAGGGCGGCTGCTTCGGCGGCCTGGGTCATCACCACGATGCTGATGCGGCGGTTGATCGGATTCTGCGGGTCGGCCTTGTCGAACAGCACCGACGAAGACAGGCCGACCACGCGGGTGATCTTGCTGTCCTCCAGGCCGCCGTCCACCAGTGCGCGCCGTGCGGCGTTGGCACGATCGGCGCTCAGTTCCCAGTTGCCGTAGCCGCGCGCGGCCGAATAGGCGGTGATGTCGGTGTGGCCGGTCAGGCTGATCCGGTTCGGCACGTGGTTCAGGTAGTTGGCCAACTCGTGCAGGATCTGCTGCGTGTACGGCTTCAGCGTGGCGCTGCCGAGGTCGAACATCGGCCGGTTCTGCTTGTCCACGATCTGGATGCGCAGGCCTTCCGGGGTCAGATCCAGCAGCAGCTGGTCCTTGAACGGCTCCAGCGCCTGGCTCTTGCTGATCGCCTCCTGCAGTTCCTTCATCAGCGCTTCCAGCTGCTGCTTGTCGCGCTGCTGCTGGTCCACCGGCTGCGGCACCGCTTCCTTCTGGTTCTGGAAGGGATCGTTGCTGCTGCCCCGCGAGATGTCGGTGGCACCACCGAGCTTGATCATCGAGGTGCTGGCGCCACCCGGGCCGGCCATGCCGGGCGCCGGCGTGGCGTTCTGCCCGCTCAGCGGGCTGGGGTTGCGGAAGTACTCGGAAATGGCCGCACGGTCGTTCTTGTTGGTGGTGGCCATCAGCCACAACACCAGGAAGAACGCCATCATCGCGGTCACGAAGTCGGCATACGCCACCTTCCACGAACCGCCATGATGGGCGGCGTGGCCGGCCTTCTTGACCCGACGGACGATGACGGTGGGCTTGGTCTCGGCCATGGCTTACTTGACCGTCTTCAGGTGCTGCTCGAAATCGGAGAAGGCCGGGCGCACGTTCGACGGCAGCGTCTTGCGGGCGAATTCCAGCGCGATCTTCGGGTTGTAGCCACGCAGGCAGGCCAGCAGCGCGGTCTTCACCGATTCGTAGATGCGGCTGTCCTGCTCGGCGCGCGCTTCCATCGCTGCCGCCATCGGGCCGACGAAACCGTAGCCCAGCAGGATGCCCAGGAAGGTACCGACCAGCGCGCCGGCCACATGGCCGCCGACCTCGACGATATCCCCGCCGATCGAACCCATGGTGATGACGATGCCGAGCACCGCCGCGACGATGCCGAAACCGGGCAGTCCGTCGGCGACCTTGGTCAGCACCTGCGACGGCGCCATGGCCTCGGCGTGGTGCTTTTCCAGCTCCAGTTCCAGCAGCGGCTCCAGCTCGTGTGGCTCGATGTTGCTGCCGATCATCAGGCGCAGGCAGTCGGTGATGAAGTCGATCAGGTGGTGGTCGGCCTGCACCTTGGGGTAGTTGCCGAACAGCGCGCTTTCGGCCGGGCGCTCGACGTGGTCTTCCAGCGCCATGAAGCCTTCGCGGCGGGCCTTGTTGAGCAGTTCATAGAGCAGGCTGAGCACATCGATGTAGTCCTGCTGCTTGTAGCGCGGGCCCTTGAACACGCCGACCATGGCCTGCAGGGTCTGCTTGACCGTCTTGGCCGGGGTGCCGACCAGGAAGGCGCCGAGCGCGGCGCCACCGATGATGACCAGCTCGTAGGGCTGCCAGAGGGCACCCAGGCGGCCGTGGGCACCGAGATAGCCCCCGATCACGCTGACGATGACGACCAGGAATCCAACGATGATGAGCATGGGGCGACGCAAGGAGAGGGGATATCTCCTTGTCGGCCCGTCGCCCGGATTTCTGAAGAGGGAATTCTGTGAAATCGGTCAGCGGGGTGTTTCAGCCCGCCACGCCACTTTCGGCGCCGCCACGCTGCAACGGGTCGGGCCAGGGCTCGCCATTGCCGGTGAACGAAAGTGAGACGGAGTTCAGGCAGTGGCGCTCGTAGGTGGGTGGCGGGCCGTCCGGGAAAACGTGACCCAGGTGGCTGCCGCAGCGCGCGCAGGTGATCTCGGTGCGGACCATGCCGTGGCTGGTATCGCGGATCTCGCGCACGTGTGCCGGGTCGAACGGGGCGAAGAAGCTCGGCCAACCGGTGCCGGAATCGAACTTGGTGCTGGAGCGGAACAGCGGCAGCGCGCACAGCCGGCAGCAATAGACGCCCTCGCGCTTGTTGTCGAGGAACACGCCGCAGAACGGCGCCTCGGTACCGTGCTGCAGCAGCACGCGGCGCTCTTCACTGCTGAGGCCGGCGATCAGCGCCTCGGTCTGGGTGGCGGTGGGGGGCGTCAGGTCGAAGGCAGTCATGGCGGCGCTCCGTGGGGTTGATGGCCTGGGGATGGCGGAAAACGTGGGGGTGCCGGCGCGCGCTTGCAAGTGTGATGGCCGTTCATGGCCGGCACACAGGTGCAGGCGCAAGGTAAATGTGATCCACGCCGGAGCGTGACATGAAACCGACCCTTTCCCTGCTGTTGATGGCCCTGTTGCCCCTGGTCGCGCAGGCCCAGGTACCGACGTCGTCGAGCCCGACCGCCACCCGCAGTGCCACCACCGTGGCACCGCAGCCGGTGATGCCGCCGCCGCAGGCCGCTCGCCCGCAGCCGCAGGTCCTGCCGTCGCCGCAGCCGGCGCAGCCGATCAGGTCCACCGGTCCCGCCCAGATCGCGCCCACCCCGGCGCCGAAGCCGGCCGACAAGGTGTACGACCGCAATGGCCGCATCGTCCCCGGGGTACGCCCGGCCGGTCCGAACCGCGTGTTCGATTCGCGTACCGGCCGCTATTACGACAGCGTGCCGGCCGGCGATGGCCAGCAGATCAAGCGCTGATCTCGGGTGCCAGCCAAGGTTGGCAGCTACCGCACGCTGTCCGGCCTGAACGCACGAAAACAACGTCCTGCAGATCACTGCTTTTTCGCCTGCGATTAACCGTTCCGGGACCAACGTGACCGTGCGCCGGCATTGCGCCGCCGCATGTCCTTCGTCCACTGGATCGCGATCATGAAAAACCAGCAGAACCGTCATCCCGGCAAGGAACCGCAGGGCCGCAACCCGCAGCAACAACAGCAGCAACAGCAACAGCAGCAGATGGAGCCGCAGCAGCCGCACAAGGGTGGCAAGCAGCAGGAACAGCGCTCGCAGAAGCAACCGCAGCAGCGCTGACGGACCCGGGGGTCAGAGCCCGCTGCACGGGATCTGGCCCCACTACCGTTCCGGACTCAATCCGGAATCGGCAGGCTCAGCGTTTCCTTCACTTCTTCCATCACGATGTAGCTCTTCGACTCTCGTACATGCGGCAGTGTCAGCAAGGTGCTGCCGAGCAGCTTGCGGTAGGAGGCCATCTCGCTGATCCGCGCCTTCAGCAGGTAATCGAAGTCGCCCGAGACCAGATGGCACTCCAGCACGTTGGGCAGCTTCAGGGCCGCGCGCCGGAACTCCTCGAAGATGTCGCCGGACTTGTAGGCCAGGCTGATCTCCACGAACACCAGCAGGCTGGCTTTCACCGCCGCCGGATCGAGGTGGGCGTGGTAGCCGGTGATCACCCCTTCGCGCTCGAGGCGACGCACGCGCTCGGTGCACGGGGTGGTGGACAGGCCGACCCGCTCGCCCAGTTCGGTGAAGGAGATACGGCCCTCGGCCTGCAGGATGCGCAGGATCTTGCGGTCGATCTTGTCCAGTTCGCGGGTACGGGTGGCCATGGCCGTCAACCTTGGGGAATGAATTGCAGGGGAACATCCTGCCGGTTGATTGCAAATCAGGCAAATCAACTGGGAATGGCTGTCTATACTTCCCCAATTATGGTCCCGGCACGCTCCAGTGCAGGGAATGATCGGGTTGGAGAAGTCCCATGCGAGTCCTAGTTCTCGGCAGCGGCGTGATCGGCACCACCAGTGCCTGGTACCTGCGACAGGCCGGGTTTGAAGTCACGGTCATCGACCGCCAACCCGGCCCGGCGCTGGAAACCAGCTTTGCCAATGCCGGCCAGCTGTCGTTCGGCTACACCTCGCCGTGGGCCGCCCCGGGCGTGCCGAAGAAGGCCATCGGTTGGCTGTTCGAGAAGCATGCGCCGCTGGCGATCAAGCCGGGCATGGACCTGGCCCAGTACCGCTGGCTGTGGCAGATGCTGCGCAACTGCACCCACGAGCGCTACGCGATCAACAAGGCGCGCATGGTGCGCATGTCCGAGTACAGCCGCGACTGCCTGAACGAGCTGCGCGCGCAGATCGGCATCGAGTTCGAAGGCCGCGACCTGGGCACCACCCAGCTGTTCCGCACCCAGCAGCAGCTGGATGCCTCGGCGCAGGACATCGAGATCCTGGCCCAGTACGGCGTGCCGTACGAGGTACTGGACCGCGCCGGCATCATCCAGGCCGAACCGGCCCTGGCCCATGTCGACGGCCTGGTCGGCGCGCTGCGCCTGCCGCGTGACCAGACCGGCGACTGCCAGCTGTTCACCCGCCGCCTGGCGCAGATGTGCGTGGATGCCGGGGTCGAGTTCCGTTTCGACCAGGACATCACCGGCCTGGAATTCGATGGCGACCGCATCACCGGCGTACGCATCGACGGCAAGCTGGAAACCGCCGACCGCTTCGTGGTCGCGCTCGGCAGCTACTCGCCGGCGCTGGTCGCATCGTTGGGCATGCGCCTGCCGGTGTATCCGCTGAAGGGTTACTCGCTGACGCTGCCGATCACCGACCCGGCGATGGCGCCGACCTCGACCATCCTCGATGAGAGCTACAAGGTGGCGGTGACCCGCTTCGACGACCGCATCCGCGTCGGTGGCATGGCCGAAGTGGCCGGCTTCGACCTGTCGCTGTCGCAGCGCCGTCGCGAGACCCTGGAGCTGGTGGTCAGCGATCTCTACCCGAAGGGCGGCGACCTGTCGCGCGCGCAGTTCTGGACCGGCCTGCGCCCGGCCACGCCGGACGGTACGCCGGTGATCGGCGCCACGCCATTCCGCAACCTGTACCTCAACACCGGCCACGGCACGCTGGGCTGGACCATGGCCTGCGGCTCGGGCCGCTACCTGGCCGACCTGATGAGCGCGCGCCAGCCGCAGATCAGCACCGAAGGCCTGGATATTTTCCGCTACGGCCAGTACGGTCACGCGCCGCAACAAGAGAACCGCACATGCGTCCTGCCCGCGCGCTGATCGATCTGGGCGCCCTGCGCAGCAACTACCGGCTCGCCCGTGAACTGGGCGGTGGCAAGGCCCTGGCGATCATCAAGGCCGATGCCTATGGCCACGGCGCAGTGCGCTGTGCGCAGGCACTGGAAGGCGAGGCCGATGGTTTCGGCGTGGCTACCATCGAAGAGGCGCTGGAACTGCGCCAGGCCGGCATCCGTGCGCCGATCCTGCTGCTGGAAGGCATCTTCGAGCCCAGCGACATGGCGCTGGTGGCCGAGCATGATTTCTGGTTCGCCGTCGGTTCGCCGTGGCAACTGGAAGCCGTCGCTGCCTTCGACAGTCCGCGTCCGTTGACGGTGTGGCTGAAGCTGGACAGCGGCATGCATCGCCTCGGCCTGGACGTGGACAGCTTCCGCGCCGCGCATGCACGCCTGTCGGCGCTGCCGCAGGTCGAACGGATCGTGCTGATGACCCACCTGGCGCGTGCCGACGAGCTGGACAGCGAGCGCACCCACGAGCAGGCCGCGACCTTCGCCCGCGCCACTGACGGGTTGGAAGGCGAGACCAGTGTGTGCAACTCGCCGGCGCTGCTGGGCTGGCCGGATGTGCGCAGCGACTGGGTGCGCCCGGGCCTGATGCTGTACGGCGCCAATCCGCTGCCTGACAACACCGTACTGACCGAGCGCCTGCGCCCGGTGATGACGATGCAGTCGAAGGTGATCGCCGAGCGCTGGATCGAGGCCGGTGAGCCGGTGGGCTATGGCGCGCGCTTCGTGGCCAAGGCACGCACCCGCGTGGGCGTGGTCGCGCTCGGCTATGCCGACGGTTATCCGCAGTTTGCCCCGAATGGCACCCCGGCGCTGATCGATGGTCAGCCCGGTGCCCTGATCGGGCGCGTGTCGATGGACATGCTGACCGTGGACCTGACCGCGCACGCGCAGGCCGGCATCGGAAGCGTGGTGGAACTGTGGGGCAGTGCACCGACGCTGTCCGAACTGGCGCCGCGCTGCGGCGTGAGTGCGTACCAGCTGCCCTGCGCGGTCAAGCGCGTGGCGAAGGTCTATCAGGACTGACCGAACGCTGGCCGTGCACGGCTCTGGTAGAGGCCGACCTTGGTCAGCGCTGTGAATGCGTGTCGACCAAGGTCGACACCTACCGATGGGTCTAACGCGCAGTGGCCGCCGGGCGCGGCTCTGGTAGAGGCCGACCTTGGTCAGCGCTGTGAATGCGTGTCGACCAAGGTCGACACCTACCGGTAGGGACCGGTCGGCGCGCACGGCTCTGGTAGCGGCCGACCTTGGTCGGCGCTCTGAATGCGTGTCGACCAAGGTCGACACCTACCGGTAGGGACCGGTCGGCGCGCACGGCTCTGGTAGCGGCCGACCTTGGTCGGCGCTCTGAATGCGTGTCGACCAAGGTCGACACCTACCGGTAGGGACCGGTCGGCGCGCACGGCTCTGGTAGCGGCCGACCTTGGTCGGCGCTCTGAATGCGTGTCGACCAAGGTCGACACCTACCGGTAGGGACTGGTCGGCGCGCTCGGCTCTGGTAGCGGCCGACCTTGGTCGGCGCTTTGAATGCGTGTCGACCAAGGTCGACACCTACCGGTGAGTCGCGCCGCCCGGGATCATCGCGCGGCGGTGGCCTGGCTGGCCAGCTGCCGCTTCACCCAGTCATCGATCAGGCGCTTCTCGTAGCGCAGCGGATCACTGTCGCTCTTCAGCCCCAGGTTGTGCAGGTAGCCGGTATCGCTGAGGCGCGCATCGCCCTCGCTGACGATACGGCCGCTGGCGTCCTTCAACGTGTACTGCAGGCTGATCCGCGGCGGGTAGATGTCACGCATGATCCGGATGTCGCGGCCACGCGGGCCATGCCACGGCTCGTAGTCACCGGCGCGCTTGATGTCGACCAGGGTCACATCGAGGGTCTGCCCAGGCTGCAGCGGCTTGGCGGCGGTGGTCTGCAGGTAGCGTGCCAGCTGCTGTACCCAGTCGCCACGCTCGGCCTCGAAGCGGTTGGTGCTCTGGCGGATCTCGGTGAATTTGGCCGGGTCCTCCCATTTCACGCTGACCGGGCCATCGGCCTGCAACGCACGTGGCGCGTCCGCATCGGTCACGGTGCGCGGTGCAGCGGCGGCGCCGCCCGCCACCAGGGCGCCTGCCAGCAGGGCAATCGCGAGTGAGCGTTTCATGACGGTCTCCTGCGTCCCCGCGATGGGGACGATGTTGATCACAGATCGAGTGTGATCCTGCGGCCGGGGCGCCGCAATGGCAGATTGCGTCATGCGCAAGAGTGGTTGCCGCCAATTCATCGTCGTCAACCATGACTGACGGCGCTTGACGCTGTGAATACGCCCTTTGGAAGATGCTGTGCCTCCAACCCGGCCTGCACTGACGCCCTTGTCCACACTGCCGCCCCTCGTGGAGCGCCCACCGATGATGGTGCCGGCGCCCGAACCCGACCTGCATCATGGCGTGCTTGAGCGCATCAACGCCGGTTTCTGCGTGATCCAGGTGCTGTTCGAGGGCGATCGTGCGGTCGACTATCGTTTCATCGAGGTCAACGACGCCTTCGAGCGCCACACCGGCCTGAAGGATGCGCGTGGCCAGCGCATGACGGCGCTGGAACCGGGCCACGAGGAAGACTGGTTCCGCATCTACGGCGAAGTTGCCCGCAGTGGCCGGCCGGCACAGTTCGAGATGGAAGCACGTGCGCTGGGCCGCTCGTTCGCGGTGGATGCGGTGCGCGTGGGCCGCCCGGGTGAGGACAAGGTCGGCATCCTGTTCTTCGACATCACCGCGCGCAAGCAGATGGAAGTGGAGCTGGGCGAAAGCGAAGCCCGCTTCAGTGCGCTGGCCGATGGCCTGCCGATGCCGGTGTGGGTGCTCGACGAGCGCGGCCATGCCCGTTTCGTCAACAGCGCTTTCAGTGAGTTCTTCGGCGGCGACGAGACGCGCGTGCCGGAAGATGTCTGGCGTGGCCTGGTGCACCCGGACGATGCGTCGGTGTTCGAGTACGAACTGCAGGAAGCGCTGAAGGCGCAGCGGTCGATGCATGCGCTGGTGCGGGCCCGACGCGCCGATGGCGACTGGCGTTGGTTGGAGATGAACGCGCGTCCGCGCTTCTCGCGGATGGGCCGCTTCATCGGCCTGGCCGGCAGCAGCCCGGACGTGACCGAACGCCGCGAGATCGAACTGGCCCGCGAGGAGCTGCTGCAGTCCGAGCGTGCCGCGCGCAGCGCAGCCGAGAACATGGCGCGACTGAAGGACGAGTTCCTGGCCACGCTGTCGCATGAACTGCGTACGCCACTGACCACCATCCTCGGTTGGAGCGAACTGCTGCTGCAGCGCGTGGACAACACCAGCCCGCTGTACAAGGGCCTGAACGTGATCGCCAACAGCGCCGGTGCGCAGAAGCGGCTGATCTCGGACATGCTCGACCTCAGCAGCATGCTGCTGGGCAAGGTGCAGCTGGAGGTGGAGATACTGGATCTGCGCGACCTGCTGGGCGAAGCCATCGGCGCGCAGGAGCTGGTCGCCGAAGGCAAGGCGCTGGACGTGAGCCTGCAGCTGCCGGAGCAGCCCAGCCTGGTGCTGGGCGATGCCACCCGCCTGCAGCAGGTGTTGTGGAACCTGCTGTCGAATGCGATCAAGTTCACCCCGGCCGAAGGCCGCATCGATCTGCAGCTGCAGGCCGACGGCAACCACTGGGTGATCACCGTGCGCGACACCGGCGACGGCATCGCGCCCGAATTCCTCAATCATCTGTTCAGCCGCTTCCGCCAGGCCGATGGCACCACCACTCGACGGCATGGCGGCCTCGGCCTGGGTCTGGCAATCGTGCAGCAGCTGGTCGAACTGCATGGTGGTACCGTCACCGCTGCCAGCGAGGGCCATGGCCACGGCGCCACCTTCACCGTGCGCCTGCCGCAGCACATTCCCGATGCCGAACGGCGGCCGCTGCGCGAAGTGATCAGCGGACCGATCCTGGAGCCGGTGATCGTCGAGCCGTATCCGCTGCGTGGCATGCACGTGCTGGCGGTGGAAGACCAGCCGGAAGTGCTGGAGTACCTGCGGCGCATGCTGGAAGAGCAGGGCGCAAGCGTGTCGGCAGCCAGCTCGGCCGGTGAAGCGCTGGCGCTGCTGGCCGATACCGGGCACCTGCAGTACCACGTGATGCTGACCGACATCGGCATGCCGGGCATGGATGGCTATGGCCTGGTGCGCACGCTGCGCGAGGACATGGGCGTGGATGCGATGACCCTGCCGGCGGTTGCCGTGACCGCGCTGGCACGTGCCGATGACCGGCGCCGAGCGTTGGCGTCGGGCTTCCAGGAACACGTGGCCAAGCCGTACTCGGTGGCACAGCTGGTGGCTGCGGTACGCAAAGTGCAGGTGCCACGCGCGGACAGCGCGCTGCACTGAGCATTCACGGCCGATCGGCGACCCTGCACGCAGGAGGTCGCCGATGTCCCGTACAGCTCCCCGCATCCATACCGATCCGGCGCAGATCGCGCGCCTGGAAGCCCTGCTGCCGCAGCTGGAAGGCGAAACGCAGGTGGAACTGACCCTGCAGGATGGTCGCCGGTTGCTCGGCACCGTCGCCGTGAAACCGACGGTGCAGCAATACCGCAACGAGGCCGGCGACGAAGGCAGCAACGGCCAGCTGCGGCTGGATGACTACGATACGCCGGTGCAGCAGCACCACGTGTGGCTGGACGAGATCGCCAGCATCCGCAGGTTGCCGCCCAGGGTCTGACGGCAACCTGCCAACCCCATCCACGCATGGCGTGGATCTACTGGAAAGGGCCACGCATGGATGTGCGTGACCTCGTCATCGGCCAGGCCTCATGCCGTCCACGCACAGCGTGGATTTTCCAGAGGTTGCAGTAGAGCCACGCCATGCGTGGCTGTTGGGATCAATGCTCGAACAACGTAGGCGTCGCCTCGAACCGGCGCGCGTAGGCGCGTTCTTCCGCGACCCTCGCCACCTCGTCGTCGGCCAGGTCCGGTGCGCCGTACACCGCATAGGCCACGCTTCCGTCGGCACCATGGCCGACCTGGTGTAGCCGGTAGCGCGAGTGGCCACCGCCGGTGTCCTCGGGGTAATGCACGGGCGGATGGCTGCCTTCCAGGTCCATTTCACTGTTGTCGACCACGCCACCGACGAACAAGGCTCGCATGCAGGTTCTCCTGGGTTTCCGGGGGAGCCTCTACCCTGAACGTTTCAATGTTGCTGGCAGATCAAGGCCCCGTTCGGGTTTCGCAAAGCGGCCGCCGGGGCCGGCCCGGCCAAGCCGGTACAATGGACGGCCCTCACGCTTGAAGTACCCGCGCCGATGGCCTCCAGCGACGACGCCCCCCTGCAGACCCTGTTCCTGCCGTTCTCCCAAGGCGCCCTGCGCTGGCCGGAGGGCCCGGTGGCCTTCCTGCGTGCCCGCGACGGCTGGCCGCTGCGCGAAGTGGCCGGCAACCGCGAAGTGCATTGCGAGCAGAGCTTTGCCCCGTTCGCGCAGCCGCTGCAGCAGGCCGCCGGCTGGACCGTCAGCGGCCAGCTGGATGATGTGGCCGGCAAGGGCCGCTACCCGCTGGTGCTGGTGCTGCCGCCGCGCCAGCGCGAGGAGGCCCGTGCCCTGTTCGCGCGCGCGCTGGCGCTGGTCGCCGACGGCGGCCGCATCGTCGCCTGCCAGTCCAACAACGAAGGTGCACGTTCGGGCGAGGGTGACCTGAAGCAACTGACCGGCCTCGGCGGCAGCCTGACCAAGAACCACTGTCGCGTGTACTGGACCGCCCCGATGCAGGGCCAGCACGACGCGGACCTGGCCAAGCGCTGGTCGGCACTGGATGCGGTGCGGCCGATCGTCGGCGGCCGTTTCCTCAGCCGCCCGGGCGTGTTCGCCTGGGATCGCATCGACCCGGCGTCGGCGCTGTTGGCCGAGCACCTGCCGGCCGACCTGGCCGGGCGTGCCGCCGACCTCGGCGCGGGCTATGGCTACCTGTCGCGCGAGCTGCTGGAACGCTGCCCGAAGATCACCGCGCTGGATCTGTACGAAGCCGAGCAGCGTGCGTTGGCCCTGGCCGAACTGAACCTGGCGCCGCCGCCGCGCCCGCTGCCGCTGCGCTTCCTGTGGCAGGACGTCACCGCGGGTATCGAACCGGGCTACGACGTCATCATCAGCAACCCGCCGTTCCACACGCCGTCGCGCGCCGATCGCCCGGACATCGGCCAGCGCTTCATCGCCGTGGCCGCGCAGGCGCTGCGCCCGGGCGGACGCCTGTACGTGGTGGCCAACCGCCACCTGCCGTACGAGTACACGCTCAACGAGAGCTTTGGCGCGGTGCGCGTGATCGCCGAGCGTGATGGCTTCAAGCTGGTGGAAGCGGTGAAGGGGAAGGGCAAGTGAAGCTGGTCAAGCTCATCGCCAACCTGGGCTATGGCAGCCGCAAGCAGGTGCAGTGGATGTTCCGCGAAGGCCGCGTCACCGACGCCGACGGCGAGGTGCTGTATGCCGACGACCGGGTGCCGCACGAGGCGATCCGGGTCGACGGCGAGCCGCTGGACCCGCCGGTGGGGCTGTCGATCGCGCTGCACAAGCCGGCCGGCTACACCTGTTCGACCAAGGACACCGGCCGCCTGATCTACGACCTGCTGCCGCCGCGCTTCCGCGACCGCGATCCGGTGCTGTCCACCGTGGGCCGCCTCGACCGCGAGACCAGCGGCCTGCTGCTGCTGACCGACGATGGCGGCCTGCTGCACCGGATCATCTCGCCGAAGTCGAAGCTGCCCAAGGTCTACGAAGTGGAACTGAGCGACGACCTGCGCGGCGACGAAGTGGCGTTGTTCGCCAGCGGTACGCTGATGCTGGAGTCCGAGAAGACCCCCCTGCTGCCGGCTGAACTGGAAGTGCTGGATGCGCGTCGCGCACGCCTGGTACTGCATGAAGGCCGCTACCATCAGGTACGCCGCATGTTCGCCGCCACCGGCAACCGCGTGCAGACCCTGCACCGCAGCCGCGTCGGCGGGCTGGACCTGCAGGGACTGGACGAGGGGCAATGGCGGCAGCTCACCTCCACCGATCTGGATACGCTGTTCGCTCCATGACCACCATCGCTGCGCTGCCGTTCCTGCCCGACGCCGTCATCTTTGACATGGACGGCCTGATGATCGACAGCGAGCGGGTCTCGCTGGCCTGCTGGAGCGAGGCGGCCGACGAATTCGGGCTGGGCCTGGACGAGACCGTGTTCCTGCGCATGGTCGGCCTCGGTGACCGTGACACGCACGCGTTGCTGCGTGCGCAGGGTATCGAGGACAGCGTGATCGAAGCGGTGGCCGCACGCTGCCATGAGCTGTACGAAGCACGCACACAGACCGGCCTGCCGCTGCGTCCGGGCATTCTGGAGCTGCTGGAGCTGCTGAAAGCGCACGCGGTACCGCGCGCGGTGGCAACCACCACGCGGCAGCCGCGGGCCAACCGCAAGCTGGCCGCTGCCGGCCTGCTGCCGTATTTCGATGCCGTGATCACCAGTGGTGATGTGGCGCGGCCGAAGCCGGCGCCGGATATCTACCTGCTGGCCGCGCAGCGGCTGGGCCAGGTGCCCGAGCGCTGCCTGGCGCTGGAAGACTCACCGGCCGGCACGCGTGCAGCGCTGGCTGCCGGCATGACCGTGATCCAGGTGCCGGACCTGGTGCATCCGGATGAAGAGCTGCGCGCACTGGGTCACCGCATCGTCGGCTCGCTGGTGGACGCGCACGCGCTGCTGCTGCCGTTGCTGCCGAGGTAACGGTGGGCGCCGACCGTGGGTCGGCACACCCAATGCCCCGGTAGGTGCCAACCTTGGTTGGCACGCCCAAACGCCCTGGTAGGTGCCGACCTTGGTTGGCACGCCCAAACGCCCCGGTAGGTGCCAACCTTGGCTGGCACGCCCCAAATCTCCGGTAGGTGCCGACCGTTGGTCGGCACGCCTTCCCATCACACCCGGCCGAACACCAGCGCAGCGTTGGTGCCACCGAAGCCAAAGCTGTTGGACATCACCGTATTCAGCTTCTGCTCGCGGCTCTCGCGCAGGATCGGGAAGCTTTCCACCTTCGGGTCCAGTTCGCCGATGTTGGCCGAACCGGCAACGAAGCCATCGCGCATCATCAGCAGGCAGTAGATCGCCTCATGCACGCTGGCCGCACCCAGCGAGTGGCCGGACAACGCCTTGGTCGAGGACAGCGGTGGCACCGCATCGCCGAACACTTCGCGGATCGCGTTGAGCTCGGTGACGTCGCCCAGCGGCGTGGAAGTGCCGTGGGTGTTGAGGTAGTCAAGCGGACGATCGACGCCCTGCAGCGCCATCTTCATGCAGCGCACCGCGCCTTCACCGGACGGCGCGACCATGTCGGCGCCATCGGACGTCACGCCATAGCCGATCAGCTCGGCATGGATGCGCGCACCGCGCGCAACGGCGTGGTCGTAGTCCTCCAGCACCAGCATGCCGCCGCCACCGGCGATGACGAAGCCGTCGCGGTCCTTGTCGTACGGACGCGAGGCGCTGGCCGGGGTCTCGTTGAAGCTGGTCGACAGCGCACCCATCGCATCGAACATCACGCTCATCGACCAGTGCAGGTCTTCACCGCCACCGGCGAACATGATGTCCTGCGCGCCATGGCGGATCATGTCCGCGGCGGCGCCGATGCAGTGCGCCGAGGTCGCGCAGGCGGCCGACAGCGAGTAGCTGACACCCTTGATCTGGTAGGCGGTGGCCAGGCAGGCCGAGACCGTCGAGCACATCGTGCGCGGCACCATGTACGGGCCGACCTTGCGCACACCACGTTCGCGCAGCAGGTCGACTGCGCCGATCTGCCATTCGCTGGAGCCGCCGCCGGAACCGGCGATCAGGCCCGTGCGCAGGTTGCTGACCTGCTCGGGGCTGAGCCCGGCATCGGCGATCGCATCGCGCATGGACAGGTAGGCGAAGGCCGCCGCATCGCTCATGAAGCGCTTCTGCTTGCGGTCGATCAGCGCCTCCAGGTCGAGGTCGACGCGACCGCCTACCTGGCTGCGCAGGCCCGCTTCGGCGTGGTCGGCCAGGGCGGTGATGCCCGAGCGCCCTTCGCGCAGCGCAGCCGAAACGGTATCCAGATCATTGCCGAGGCAGGACGTGATGCCCATGCCGGTGATGACGACGCGACGCATCAGAAGCTCCCGGTTTCAGTGAACAGGCCGACGCGCAGGTCGCGCGCGCTGTAGATTTCGCGGTCATCCACGTACATGCGGGCGTCCGACTGGGCCATCACCAGCTTGCGGTTGATGACACGGCTGATGTCGATCTCGTAGCGCACCAGCTTGGCCTCCGGCAGTACCTGGCCGGTGAACTTCACCTCGCCGCAGCCCAGGGCGCGGCCCTTGCCGGGGGCGCCCAGCCAGGTCAGGAAGAAGCCGGTCAGCTGCCACATGGCATCCAGGCCGAGGCAGCCGGGCATCACCGGGTCGCCGATGAAGTGGCAGCCGAAGAACCACAGGTCCGGGCGGATATCCAGTTCGGCGCGTACCATGCCCTTGCCATGCGGTCCGCCGTCCTCGCGGATGTCGGTGATGCGGTCGAACATCAGCATCGGATCGTTGGGCAAACGGCCGGCGGCGGTGCCGAACAGTTCACCGCGTGCGCTGGCCAGCAGCTGTTCGCGGTTGAACGCGTGGAGACGGGTCATGAAGCACAATCCTGGAAGCGGGGAAACAGGGAAACAAGCGCTCGAGGATGCCCGTGGAAACTGCGCCGATCAAACATTTCAACCGTACGCAACCGTAGTGTTTTCAATGGAATACGCGCATCCTGTTGATGTGCAACGACCATACTTCGGCGTGTGGCCCGTTCGGCACGCCCCCGCCCTTTCCGCCTGACATGACCCGACTGCGCAAGATCATCCACGTCGACATGGACGCGTTCTACGCGTCGGTGGAGCAGCGCGACGATCCGTCACTGCGCGGCAAACCAGTGGTTGTGGCATGGCGTGGTGCACGCTCGGTGGTGTGCGCGGCCTCGTACGAGGCACGCGTGTTTGGCGTGCGTTCGGCGATGCCTGCCGTGCGTGCCGAGCGCCTGTGCCCGGACGCGATCTTCGTGCCGCCGGACTTCGCGCGTTACAAGGCGGTGTCACAACAGGTACGCGCGATCTTCCTGCGCCATACCGACCTGGTCGAGCCGCTGTCGCTGGACGAGGCCTACCTGGACGTGACCGAGCCGAAGAGTGGCATCGAACTGGCCACCGACATCGCCCGCACCATCCGCGCGCAGATCCGCGAGGAGACGAACCTGACCGCTTCAGCCGGGATCGCGCCGAACAAGTTCCTGGCCAAGATCGCTTCGGACTGGCGCAAGCCCGACGGCCAGTTCGTGATTCCACCGCAGCGGGTGGACGCCTTCCTGCTGCCATTGCCGGTGAACCGCGTGCCCGGCGTCGGCAAGGTGATGGAAGGCAAGCTGGCCGCGCGCGGCATCGTCACCTGCGGCGACCTGCGGCAGTGGGCACTGATCGACCTGGAAGAGGCGTTCGGCAGTTTCGGCCGCAGCCTATACAACCGCGCACGCGGCATCGACGAGCGGCCGGTGGAGCCGGACCAGCAGGTGCAGTCGATTTCCTCCGAAGACACCTTCGCCGAGGATCTGCCGCTGGAAGATCTGGGTGAGGCCATCGTGCAGCTGGCGGAGAAGACCTGGAACGCCACCCGCAAGACCGAACGCGTCGGCCATACCGTGGTGCTGAAACTGAAGACCGCGCAGTTCCGCATCCTCACCCGCAGTTTCACCCCGGAGCGCCCGCCGGAATCGATGGAAGAACTGCGCGACATCGCCCTGGCCCTGCGCGCCCGCGTCGACCTGCCGGCGGAGACACGTTACCGCCTGGTCGGCGTCGGGCTGGGCGGCTTCCGCGAAAAGGAACCGATGGTGCAGGGCGAATTGTTCGAGCACGGGCCGAACGAGTCCCCACGTAGCTGATCTTCGTGTCGACCAAGGTCGACACCTACCAAGAGCAGGTCATGCCATCCAGACAGGTTGCGGAGACATGCCATCCCACAGATAGGCAGCTGTTGCTGTTGCTTCGGCTGTTGCTGTTGCCTCTGCAGGTGCAGGGCGCAGCCCTGCAAAAGAAAACCGCCTACCTCATGGCCACTGCATCTCGCCCTTGGCCACCTTCGCACTCAGTTCCAGCGATGCCACGCCGTCCAGCTTCGGGTAGCGCGCCTGCATCGCCTTCATCAGCGCCGCACTG
This sequence comes from Stenotrophomonas sp. ASS1, assembly GCF_004346925.1. NCBI lineage: Bacteria > Pseudomonadati > Pseudomonadota > Gammaproteobacteria > Lysobacterales > Lysobacteraceae > Stenotrophomonas > Stenotrophomonas oleivorans. The sequence goes on from NZ_CP031167.1 coordinate 501,190, forward strand.
TCCTTGGCCTTTGCCGCCTCCGCATCGAACGCGCGGATGTAGTCCGCGGTGAAGCGCAGCGCACTGGCATCCAGCGCCGCGCCCGGCGCGTAGTGCCCCGGCACTACCACCTTCGGCTTCAGTGCCTGCAGCCGCTGCAGGGTCTGCAGCCAGTCGGCATGTGACTTCGGCGTCTGCGTGTCGGCCATCCACACGTGTTCGCCCGCCACCACCGGAATACCACCGACGATCGCGCGCAGCGACGGCACCCACAGCACCGTGCGGTCCGGGGTCGGGCCATCGAGGCCGATCAGCGGCAGGCGCTGGCCTTCCAGTTGCAGGGCATCGCCGTCCAGCACCTGCGGCACCACGATGCGCGCCGGCACGTCGGCGCCCATCTTCGGTCCCCAGTAGGCCAGCTTGCCGGCCTGGGTCTGCTGGATGTGGGCGACGGTCTGCGCAGTGGCGACGATGCGCGCCTGCGGGAACGCGTCCTGCAGCGTGGCCAGGCCGAAGTAGTAGTCCGGATCGCCGTGGCTGATGTAGATGGTGGTCAGCTGCTTGCCGCTGGCGCGGATCAGCTCGACCAGCTTGCGCGCGTCACTGGCACCAAACTGCGTATTGACCAGGATCGCGTCGTGGCGGCCTTCGATCAGCACCGAGGATACCGAGAACATCGCCTGCGGGCCGGGATCGAAGGTCTGCAGGTGCAGCTGGGATTTCGTCGCCGTGGCCGGCGCTGCGGTGGCCGGCGCGGCCAGCAGCGGCGCACTGGTGAAGGTGGCGGCCAGGGCGAGGGGAAGCAGCAGGGCAGCGGTACGCATCGGAATTCCTTGTGTAGAGCCGAGCCAATGCCCGGCTGCAGGTTCGCGCAGCGCCGGGCGCGGGCTCGGCGCTGCAAGGGACGCACGTGGATCAATACGCCGCGGTGATGATCTGCTTCGGATACGCGTGCGCTTCCAGCTCGGCGACGAACGCCGCGCCGTAGTCGGCGTAGCTGATGCGGCTGTGCCCGCTGGCATCAGCCAGGAAGGCCTTGGGCTGTACGCGGTACTGGCCGCGCTCTTCACCCGGGCCGATTTCGGCGGCCGGCGAGAAGAAGGTCCAGTCCAGGTCATCCACCGCCTGCAGGCGGTTGAACGCCTCACGGTGGGCCAGTGCGTACGGCTTGTAGGCCTCCGGGAAGGTGGGGGTATCGACCAGCTGCACGCCGGGTGCGACTTCGAGGCTGCCGGCGCCACCGACCACCACCAGGCGGGGCACGCCGGCCTTGCGTGCGGCGGCGGCCAGCTGCGCGGCGACCTCGCCGACGCGGCCGATGTCATCGCCCGGGCGCGGGCCGTAGGCACTGGCCAGCACGTCGTGGCCGGTGATGGCGGCAACCAGCGCGTCCTGGTCATCCAGCGAGGCGATCACCGGATGGGCACCGGCCAGCTCGGCCGGGAGGTCCTGCGCGCTGCGTACGATGACAGTGAGTTCGTGGCCGCGGGCCAGCGCGTGGCGGGCGATCTGGCGGCCGATGTTGCCGGTGGAACCAACGAGGGCGATCTTCATGGCAGGACTCCGTGGGGCGGTGTGGGGTGGGAACGGGGCCACTCTAGGCTGCTGCAGTTGATCGAAAAACAGCGTATAACGCGCTTGTTTGTTGCATGGATCGAGCATATGGACCGATTGACCGCCATGACCGTCTTCGTCGAGGTGGCCGAGCGCGGCAGCCTCACCGCCGCCGCCGAGGTGCTGGACATGTCGCGGGCGATGGTCAGCCGCTACCTGGCCGAGGTCGAGGGCTGGCTGGGCGCACGGCTGCTGCACCGGACCACGCGCCGGGTCAGCCTGACCGGTCCTGGAGAGGCGGCACTGGCGCGCTTCCGGCAGATGCTGGCGATCGGTGAAGAACTGCAGGGCGAACTGGCCAGCGATGATCCCGAGCCGCATGGCACGTTGCGGGTGACCTGCAGCGTCTCGTTCGGGCAGAGCCATCTGGCACGGGCGGTGGCTGGCTTCGTCGCGCGCCATCCGGCGGCGCGCATCGAGCTGCTGCTGGTCGACCGCACGGTGAACCTGGTGGAAGAGCGCGTGGATCTGGCGGTGCGCATCGCCCGCCAGATCGACCCGAGCCTGATCGCGCGGCGGCTGGCCACCTGCCGTTCGGTGCTGTGCGCGACGCCGTCCTACCTGCAGGCGCGTGGCACACCGACCGCTCCCGAGCACCTGGCCGCGCACAACTGCCTGACCCACCACTACGTCGGCAAGAGCCTGTGGCAGCTGCACCGCGACGGTCGTTCGCTGTCGGTGGCGGTGGGTGGCAACATCAGCGCCAACGAGGCCTCGCTGCTGCTGGAGGCGGTGCGCGCCGGTGCCGGCATCGCCATGCTGCCGACCTACCAGGTGGCGCCGCTGCTGCGCAGTGGCGAGCTGATCGAATTGCTGCCCGAATTCAGCCTGGACGAACTCGGCATTCATGCCGTGTACGCGTCACGGCGCCAGCAGCCCGCTATCATGCGGCGATTCCTGGATTTCCTGGGCGAGTGTTTCGCCAGCCCGGCCTTCCAGGATCTGGATTGGCGCCCACCGGGCAAGGAGAACACATGAACCATGGACAGGCCTTGATCGACCACAACCGTGCTGCCTGGGACCGCCAGGCCAGCGAAGTGCGCGAATGGTCGCGCCCGGTGGAAAGTTCAACGATTGCCGCCGCGCGCGAAGGCCGCTGGCAGGTGCACCTGACGCCCCGCGCGTTGCCACTGGACTGGATGGGTGATGTGCGCGGCCGTCGCATCCTGTGCCTGGCCTCAGGCGGTGGCCAGCAGGCACCGGTGCTGGCCGCTGCGGGCGCTGACGTCACCGTGTTCGATCTCTCCGACGGGCAGCTGGAACAGGACCGCAGGGTCGCCGCGCGCGATGGCCTGCAGCTGCGCACCGTGCAGGGCGACATGCGCGATCTGCACGTGTTTGCCAACGACAGCTTCGATGTGGTGTTCCACCCGATCTCCAACCTGTATGTGCCCGATGTGCGCCCGGTGTGGACCGAATGCCGCCGCGTGCTGGCGCGTGATGGCATGCTGATGGCCAGCTTCTACAACCCGGTGCTGTTCGTCGGTGCGCGCGATCCGCAGCTGGATGCACAGGGCCTGATCCGGCCGCAGTACGCCATTCCCTATTCGGACCTGGAAGACCTGCCACCGGCCGAGCGCGAGGCGAAGCTGGCGCGGGGCGATGCGCTGACCTTCGGCCACAGCCTGACCGAACTGATCGGTGGACAGCTGGATGCCGGCTTCGTCATCGATCGCTTCATGGAAGACTGGCAGCCGCAGCCGCGCTTCCTGATCGACCGCTATCTGCCCACCTACCTGGCTACCCGCGCGCGCCGGATCGGTTGAGGCAGGCCTGCCCAAAATACTGCGGCGTACAATGGACGGCCCCACGTCGCACAGGTGCCGTTCCCTTGTCGTATCCCTATCCGCTGGTCGTGTTCGACCTCGATGGCACGCTGGTCGACAGCGCTGCCGATATTGCCGAAGCACTGAACCGCACGCTGGAAGACATCGGCCTGGCACGCGTGCCGGAAACCACGGTGCTCGGTTGGATCGGCGACGGTGTGCGCCGCCTGGTCGAGCAGGCCGTGCAGGCCGCCGGCCGCGAGGTGGACCTGGCCGAGGTGATGCCGGTGTTCATGGTGCACTACCGTGAGTGCCTGCTGCGCAGCCCGCGCCTGTTCGACGGCGTGGCCGAAGCGCTGACGCAGCTGCGTGCACGCCATGTGCCGCTGGCGATCTGCACCAACAAGCCCGAAGCGCTGGTGCCGCCGCTGCTGCAGCACCTGGGCATCGGTGATGCGTTCGCGCTGGTGCTGGGTGGTGATTCGCTGCCGCAGCGCAAGCCCAGCGGTGAGCCGCTGCGGCATATCGCTGCGCACTTCGGGCTGCCGATCGACGCCTGCCTGATGGTGGGTGACTCGCTGACCGACTACCGCGCCGCCGAAGATGCAGGGATGCCGATCGCGCTGGTGCGTTACGGCTACCCGCGTGGCCTGGACCTGGCCACCGCACAGGCGGTGGCGGTGATCGACGACCTGCGTGAACTGCCGGGGTTGCAGGGCTGAGGCAACGGACATCCCTGGTCGCTGGCCGGTAACCCGGGCCGACGCAATGGGTAGTGCCGGCCGCTGGCCGGCAACCCGGGATGCGCTGCCGAAGGTCATGATGTTGCCGGCCAGCGGCCGGCACTACCATGACCGTCGCGCTCACTTCGGCTGGTAACGCACGCTCAGCTGGTACTCGCGGCCGGGCTGGTTGAACCACGCCACCGTCTCGTAGCGGCGATCGAACACGTTGGCGGCACGGGCCAGTAGCGACCACTCCGGCGTCAGCGCGTACTCCGCGCGCAGGTCCAGCGTGCCGTAGCCGCCGACCTTCACTGCGTTGGCCGCATCGTCATAGCGCTTGCCCGCACCCTGCACGGTCAGGCCGGCGCGGAAATCGCCGAAGCGGCGGTCGACGTCCAGGCGTGCGGTCTGCTGTGCACGGCGCGGCAGCCAGTTGTCGAACTGGGTGCTGCCATGGGTGCGGTTGCGCGGATCGGTGTAGCTCAGCTGCGCGTTGATGTCGAAGCCGGCCAACAGCACGCCACCGGTCAGCTCGGCACCACGGATGCGCGCCTTCTCCACCTGCTGCATTTTCATCGTGGACGCATCGTAGGTGATGAGGTCATCGATGCGGGTCTCGTAGACGTCCAGGCCCCAATGCCAGCCCTGGCCCTGCTGCGAAACACCGAGGTTGGCACTCTTCGACTTCTCCGGGTTCAACGTTGGCACGCCGCTCCACGGGTCGTACAGGTCGCTGAAGGTCGGTGCCTTGAACGCGGTGCCGTAGCTGGCGTTGACGCGCAGGCCGTGGTCCAGCTGCATCGCCCAGCCGAGACTGCCGGTGGCGTGGTTGCCGAATTGCTGGTTGTCGTCGTTGCGTACGCTGGCCTGCAGCTGGTGGCGGCCGAAGCGGCCCTGATACTGCACGAACACGCCGGTGTTGCGACGGCTGTCGACGAGGTAGCCCGCGCTGCTGCCATCCAGGTTGTCTTCGCTCCAATCCACGCCTGCACTCAGCAGCTGGCCCTCGGCCACGCCGAAGTCGCCCTGCAGCGAGGCGCTGTCACGATGGGTCTGGGCGCTGCCGAACACCCCCGGTGCGCCGAAGTTGTCCGACTCGTTGTCACTGCGGCCGACGTTGGCGGTGAATGCCAGGCGTTCAGACGGGGTGTAGCGCACTTTGCCAGCGAGCACCTGCTGGCGGGTTTCCGAATAGTTGTAGTAACCGTCGTAGTGGTTCTTGCCGTCGGCGCGCAGCGCGCTGCCTTCCACGTTCCACTGGTCGTTGAAGGTGTAGCCGCCACGCAGGCTCTTGGACAGGTTGCGGTAGCCGTCGCGGTCGGGTTCGTCGGCGAAGCAACCGGTGAACAGCGTCGCCGAGCCACGGCAGGCATCGATGCCATCGGAATGCTGGTAGGCGATGTCGGCGCCGAACCAGCCGCGTTCGGTGCCACCACCGATGCCGCCGCTGGCTTCGCGCAGGCCGTTGCTGCCGCCACCGAGCTGGAAGTGCGGAGCGAAATCACCCTGGTTGCGGCGCGTGAAGATCTGGATCACGCCACCGATGGCGTCGGCGCCGTACAGGCTGGACTGCGGGCCGCGCACGATTTCCACGCGCTCGATCTGCGCCAGCGGCAGGTCCTGGTACATGGCCAGGCCGAGGTCGGCACTGTTGATGCGCACGCCATCGACCAGCACTACGGTGTGGCCCGAGTTGGTGCCGCGCAGGAACAGCGAGCTCTGCTTGCCGAGGCCGCCGGCATTGGTCAGGTTGATGCCGGCACGGCCGCGCAGCAGCTCCTGCAGCGAGGTGGCCTGGCTGGATTCGATCTGCGCGCGGTCGATCACCTGCGCTGGCGCGATGCTGTCCTGCAGGGAGATCGGGGTGCGGGTGGCGGTGACCAGGATCTGGTCGAGCGCGGTGGTGTCATCGGCGGCCTGGACCAGCGCGGGCAGGGCGGCCAGCACGGCCAGGGACAGCATTCGGGACTGCAGCTTCATGGGGGACTCCAAGTGCCACGCACGCCCGCGTGGCGAAGGGGAGGAGCCGCGAAGGCAGGCATGCGCCGACGCCGCAGCGCAGGCTGCGGTCATCCAGCGCCATGCCCACCGCATCGCGACCTGAGGCTTCCTGGCCGGTCTCCGGGCTTGCCGCCGGGTGGCGCGAGGCCACCGTCCAGGCGCCTTCCCATGCCTGCGGCACAGTGGCGTTGTTGCCTGGAACTGACGTGCTTACCGTTGCGGGGGCAGCGCCGGCCTGGCGTGGATCCACGCGTCACCGGCTTCCCGTTTCAACCTGCCGGCCGTGGCCGCAGGTCACCTGGAAGTGCGCGCAGTCTACGGCATCGCAGGCGGCCCGTAGCGTCGAGCCTGCTCGACTGCCTTTGCTGTGCCCTTAGAATGGTCCCTCGATCCCGTGGTGCCGTTGCCGATGTCCGCCCGTTTTCCGCTGTTCCCGCGTTGCCTGTACAGGACGCACGCATGATCCTCGACCTGGTCCGCCATGCCGGCAACGGTCGCGATGAGTTCCTCGATGGCCGCAGTGATCCACCGCAGCTGGCCCGCCTGCCGCAGGAACTGGTCGACGCCTACGCTGCGCAGCCCTGGGAGCGGGTGATCAGTTCGCCACGGCTGCGCTCGCTGCACACGGCGATGGCCCTGGCCACGCCGCGTGGGCTGGACGTGGAAGCGGACGAGGAATGGGAAGAGCTGGATTTCGGCGATTGGGACGGGCAGTCGCTGTTCGACCTGCCGGAGGACGCATTGGCGGCCTTCCATGCCGACCCGCATGCATTCCCGCCGCCGAACGGCGAAAGCTGGGGCCACTTCGAGCGGCGCATCGCGCGCGCGCTGGATCGCCTGCTTGATGATGACGATCCGGTACCGACGCTGGTGGTCAGCCACGGCGGCCCGCTGCGCATGGTGCTGTCGCAGGTCTGCGGCCTGCCGATGTCGCTGTGCTGGGCCCTGCGTATTGACCACGGCACACGCCTGCGGGTGTGGCTGGAGCGCGGCGAGGTCGGGCTGGTGGGCGAACTGCTGGAGCTGCAGCAGCCCTGACCGCACTCGCCGGGCATGACCCGGCGCTACCGATCCCGCATCACAGTGGTAGTGCCGGCCGCTGGCCGGCATCCCCAGGAACGCGGAGGCCTCAATCCTCGTCCGCGCGCTCGGCCACGCTGTCCTCAGCGTCGTCGTCAGCATCGAAGCGCTGCTCATGCACCGGGCCCGAAGCGGGGCCGGCCGCCTTCAGCGGATGCGCAGCGATGCGCGCTTCGTAATCCTGCACCAGCGCCTCACGCTGCGGCTCGCTCAGTTCCTGCCAATGGCAGTCCAGCAACGCGCCTTCCAGTGAATAGAGCAGGTTCAGGCTGGGCTTGAAGCCGGCGCGCTTGACCTTGACGAAGGCACCGACCGCGCCGATCGCAACCAGATCCTCGCGGCTGCGCAGGCCGACCTGACGCAGCCACGCCGCACTCTTCGGGCCGATGTTGCGCAGCTTCGGTGCGCTCATCCCAGCGCCTCGACGAACACGCGGGCGATGGCTTCCAGGCCGGCTTGGTCGTCGGCATCGAAGCGGCCGACTTTCGGGCTGTCGATGTCGAATACGCCGATCAGTTCATCGCCGCGCAGCAGCGGCACCACCAGTTCCGAGCGCGAGGCCGAATCGCAGGCGATGTGGCCGGGGAAGGCATCGACGTCCTCCACGCGCTGGGTCACGCGCTGGCTGGCGGCGGCACCGCACACGCCCTTGTCCAGCGGGATGCGCACGCAGGCCGGCAGGCCCTGGAATGGCCCGACCACCAGTTCCTTGCCGTCGTACAGGTAGAAGCCCACCCAGTTCAGGTCGGGCAGAGCGTGATAGACCAGTGCGGAGAGGTTGGCCGCGTTGGCGATGCGGTCGGACTCGGCGTAGACCAGGCCGCGGGCCTGTTCCAGCAGCTGGGCGTATTGTTCCGGCTTGCTGCCGGTGAGCGAGGCATTGGCGAACATGCCCGCAGTCTAGCAAGCGCGCCGGGCCGGCGATAATGCAGGCTCTGTTGCCCCGCTGGAGCTTATCGATGCCGTTGCCCGCCACGCTGCCGCCTGCCCTGTTCGTCACCGGCACCGATACCGGGATCGGCAAGACCGCAGCCAGCACCGCGCTGCTGCATGCACTGCGCCGGCGCGGCCTGCGCGCGGTTGGCATGAAGCCGGTGGCCAGCGGCAGCGAAGACCTGGGGCAGGGCCTGCGCAACGAGGACGCGCTGGCGCTGCAGGCGGCCAGTTGGCCGGTGCCGGACTATGCCGACCTGAATCCGTACGCGCTGCGGCAACCGCTGGCGCCGGAGCTGGCCGCTGCCGAGGATGGCGTGCAGGTGGAACTGGCGCCGATCGTGGCAGCGTTCGCGCGCCTGCGTGCGCAGGCCGATGTCGTGGTGGTGGAGGGCGTTGGCGGTTGGCTGGCGCCGGTCTCGGCCACGCTCGACCAGCTCGACCTGGTGCGTGCATTGCATCTGCCGGTAGTACTTGTGGTCGGCATGCGGCTGGGCTGCGTCAACCACGCACGGCTGACTGCGCAGTCGCTGCAGGCCAGCGGCGTGGAGTGCCTGGGCTGGATCGGCAACCACATCGACCCGGTGATGCAGCGCCAGGATGAGAACATCGCGACGCTGCAGCAGCGCCTGCCGATGCCGTGCTGGGGGCGGCTGCCGTATCTGCCGGGAGCGGATGGCGAAGCACTGAGCGCGTACCTGCTCGAGTGACCCTGGGTAGTGCCGGCCGCTGGCCGGCAACTGCATCCACCCGGCGATCCCGAGGTTGCCGGCCAGCGGCCGGCACTACCGTGTTGCAGCTGCCAGCTCCTTCGCGATCGCACCGAGCCGCTCCACCGCGCCGATGAAGCGCGCATCCAGCATCTGGCAGCACGACAGCCGCAGGCAGTGGCGATAGCGCGCGCCGCGCGAGTACACGCGGCGCTGGGCGTGCACCTGCTTGAGTGATCCTAGGTAGTGCCGGCCGCTGGCCGGCAACTGCATCCACCTGGCGATCCCGAGGTTGCCGGCCAGCGGCCGGCGTTACCGTGCTGCAGCCGCCAGCTCCCGCGCGATCGCACCCAGCCGCTCCACCGCACCGATGAAGCGCGCATCCAAGGTCTGGCAGCACGACAGCCGCAGGCAGTGGCGGTAACGCGCACCACGCGAATACACCTGGCCGGGCATGAACACGATGTCCTCTACCAGCGCACGTTCGAACAGCTCACGCGTATCCACGCCCGGCAGTTCGAGCCACAGCAGGAAGCCGCCTTGCGGCTCGGTGGCACGGGTGCCGGCCGGGAAGTGTTCGGCCACCAGCTGGCGCAGCCGTCCCACCTGTTCGCGGTACAGCCGGCGCATGCGGTGCAGGTGATGCTCGTAGCTTCCGGCTTCCAGATACGCCGCCACCGCATCGCCGAGCAGTTGAGGCTCGCCACCGGTGGACTGGAATTTCAGCAGCGCGATGCGCTCGGCGAAGCGGCCGCCATCCAGCCAGCCGATACGGTAATCCGGCGCCAGTGTCTTGGAGAACCCACCGACCACCATCACCCAGCCATCGCGATCGAAGGCCTTCAGCAAGGGCGCCGGCGGTTCGCAGAACTGCAGCTCGGCGTACACCGCATCCTCGATCAGCGGCAGTTGCCGTGCGTTGACCAGTTCGGCCAGGCGTTGCTTGGCGGGTGTCGGCATGGTGCAGCCCAGCGGATTGTGCACGGTGGGCATCACCACCAGTGCGGCCAGCGGCGTGTGCTCCAGCAGCGCATCCAATGCGTCGACATCCAGCCCGTGCTGCGGGTGGGTGGGCAGCTCGATGGCCTGCAGGCCGAGGTTGGCCAGCAAGGGGTAGAGGTTGAAGTAGGACGGCGCCTCGATGCCGACCGCGTCGCCGGGCTGGGTGACCGCGCGCAACGCCAGCTGCAGGGCCTCCATCGCGCCGTGGGTCAGCAGCAGCCGCTCGCTATGGGTGTGCAGGCCCATGCGTGGACCGCGACGCACGATCTGCGCCAGCAGCCTGGGGGAGCCGTTTGGGCGCGCGTAGGTTTCCACTGTCTGCTGGCCGTGCCGCAGCACCTGCGCGGTATGCCGGGCCAGCTGCGCGCCCGGATAGAACTGGCGACCGCGCGGACCGGCGAAGGCCAGGTCGATCACTCCGGAGCGACGTTGTGCCTCCAGCACGCGCGCCATCAGCACCTGCTGCAGTGGTGCGGTGGGGGCGGACGGGGTATCACGCAGCGAACGCTCTGGCACCGACAATCGCGGCGCGACCTCGAAGCCGGCCTTTGGCCGCGGAATGACCAGGCCGGCGTCCTCCAGCTGGCGATAGGCCGCGATCACCGTGTTCAGGCTGAGCCTTCGCTGCAGGGCCATCTGCCGCAGTGAAGGCAGGCGGCTGCCGACCGGGAGACGTCCGCCGTGAATGGCCTCGGCCAGTTCGTCGGACAGCCGTTGGTAGCGGGGTGGGATCATCGCGCTCTGGTCATCTGTATCCATCGAACTTCCCGCCATCTGGTTCTGTACCCATGATGATGGCGAGCCTAGCATGTCGTTGTCGGACGGGCCTGATCGGGGCACGGCCGATACTTCCCAAGCGCACGGCTGGATGGCCGTGCGTCTTTTTTTGGAGGTGGTACCGGCCGCTGGCCGGCGATCCCCAGATCCGCAGGAGCCGGCCAGCGGCCGGCACTACCCGGGTCGTTACCGCATCGGCACCAGTGCCGCGTCGCGCCGGTACAGCGCCGGGAACTGCTTGCCCAGTGCCGCCAGCTTCGGTGCGTCGTAGTAGCGGATGTAGGCCGCCTGCGGGTAGTTGGTCATGTAGTTCTGGTGGTAGCTCTCGGCCGGGTAGAAGTGCTGGCCGCTGACCAGCTGGGTGACGATCGGTGCGCGGTAGCTGCCGGCCTGGCCGAGCTGGGCGATGTAGGCGCGGCTGGCCGCCTGCTGGCGTGCGTCATCACTGAAGATCGCCGAGCGGTACTGACTGCCGTGGTCCGGCCCCTGTCGATTGAGCTGGGTCGGATCGTGCACCACCGAGAAGAACACCTGCATCAGCTGGCCATAGCTGACCTGGCGCGGGTCGTAGTCGATCTTCACCGCCTCGGCATGACCGGTCTGGCCACCGCTGACGCGCTCATAGCGCGCATTGGCCGCGCTGCCACCGATGTAGCCGGACACCGCATTGCTCACGCCTTTGACGTGCTGGAACACGCCCTGCACGCCCCAGAAGCAACCGCCGGCGAACACCACGCTGGCATGGGTGGCGTCATCGCGGAACGCGGCGTCGCCGCTGGGCGCCGGTAGTGCCTTGGCCTGCGCGCTGGCTTCCAGCGGTGCCGCGACTGCGCCGTGGTCGACCAGCAGCACGCCAGCGATCAATGCAGTAGCTACCAAGCCGGCGACACCGGCGGCGATACCTTGTTCAAAAGAGAGTTTCATCGTGTGCTCGCGTTTCAACCGAAGGTGAAGGCATAGGCCTGCACGCCCGCATCGAGGAATTCGATCTCGAAGCGATGCGGGCCGACCGCGCCGCGCTGGCGCACCAGCTGGTACAAGCGGTGTTCGTTGACCACGCCGCTGCCATCGGCGCCGACATCGCTGCCGGCATCGGCGATGGGCAGCGGCTTGCCATCCAGCCAGACGCGGAAGCGCACTGGCTTGCCGTCCTCGCTCGGTGCCAGCACCAAGTGCAGGTCGCGCGCATGGAACTGGAATGCAATGCGGCCACCGGCCTGCTGCAGCTGCGCAGCTTCATCGGTAACGGTCCAGCGCCCCGACAGTCCCCACCGGTTCAACGCCAGGGTGGCCGGCAGGTTGTAGTCGAACGCGGTGTCGCTGCGCTGCCCGCCGGGCGAGGCGAACTGCTCGGCGCGGGCGTGGCCCAGGTAGGTTTCCGGCGAACGCAGGTTGCCCATGTCGGCCTGCACGGCCACGCCCTTCAGGTCGGCGGCAGCGGGATCGGCCGGTGGTGGCAGGTTGGTCTGCCCGGCTTCGGTCAGCAGGCGACGGATCATCTGTTCCGAGCGCGCATAGTTGCCCTCGCCGAACTGGTGGCCGCGGATATTGCCCTGCGCGTCGACGAAGTACTGCGCCGGCCAGTAGCGGTTGTTGAACGCGCGCCAGATCGTGTACTGGTTGTCGAGCGCCACCGGGTACTCGACCTTCAGTTCCTGCACCGCTTTCATCACGTTGCTCGGGTTGCGTTCGAAGGCGAACTCCGGCGTGTGCACGCCGATCACCACCAGCCCATGGTCACGGTAGCGACGCTCCCATTCGTGCACGAACGGCATCGCGCGCAGGCAGTTGATGCAGGAATAGGTCCAGATATCGACCAGCACCACCTTGCCGCGCAGCTGCTGTGCACTCAGCGGCGGGCTGTTGAGCCAGCCGGTGGCGCCATCCAGCGCGGGCAGGGTGCCTTCCACCGGCAGCGGTGCATCGGCACCTGCATTGGCGCCGGCCATCATCATCATCGGTGGTGCCGCCGGCTGCGCGCCGGGCACTGCGTCCAGCAGGCTTTGCTCGATACGCGCGGTGCTGACCGTGGACAGGCGGGTCAGCAGGCCGGTATCCCAGCCGAGGCCGATCGCCACGACGGCCAGCAGCGCGGCTACACCCAGCACCTTGCGCAGGACATCGCCGAGGCCGAGCCTCGCCTGCAGCGCACGGAACACCCGGCCGCCGGCCCACACCGCCAGCGCCAGCGCGGTGATCGCACCCGATGCATAGGCAAGCAGCAGGGTGCTGGTACCGACGCTGGCGCCATGCAGGGCAGCACCGGTCAGCACCAGGCCGAGGATCGGCCCGGCGCACGGTGCCCACAGCAGGCCGGTGGCGATGCCGATCAGCAGCGAGGTCCACGCGCCGCCGTGCCCCGCGGCATCAGCGGCATCGGCACGCGCGCTCAGGCGTGCACCCACACGCTGGAACGGCGCCAGCAGATGGTCGGCCAGCCGCGGCCAGAGCAGGGCGACCGCGAACAACGCCATCAGCAGCAGGGCGATCCAGCGTCCAACCTGGTTGGCCTGCGCCACCCATTGGCTGCCCACCGCGGCCAGGCTGGCGACCACGGTGAAGGTGAGCGCCATGCCCAGCAGCAACGGCAGCGTGCTGCGCAGGAACGGGCGATCGGCACGCGCGAACACGAACGGCAGCACCGGCAGGATGCAGGGGCTGAGCAGGGTCAGCGCGCCCCCGAGGTAGGCAAGCAGCAACAGCAGCATCGTCAGGCTCCGGAAGCAGGGGAAGAACCGACCGGCACCCGCCAGCCGTCGGCAGTGCCATCAGTGGCACCGGGAACGAACACCATCGCCGCACCGTTCATGCAGTAGCGCAGCCCGGTCGGGCGTGGCCCATCGTTGAACACATGGCCGAGATGGCCGCCGCAGCGGCGGCAATGCACCTCCACCCGCAGCATCCCGAAGGTGACGTCGCGGTCTTCGCCGATGGCGTTGTGCAGCGGTGCCCAGAAGCTGGGCCAGCCGGTGCCGCTCTCGAACTTGGTGGACGAGGAGAACAGCGGCAGTGCACAGCCGGCGCAAGCGAAGGTGCCCTGCCGATGTTCCTTGTTGAGCGGGCTGCTGTACGGGCGCTCGGTGGCCTGCTGGCGCAGCACCGCGTACTGCGCCGGGGTCAGCTGCTGGCGCCACTGAGCATCGCTGCGCATGACCTCGAACTGTCGCGACGGACGCGCTTCGGCGGCGGCCGGGGCGGCGCGGCTGCAGGCCCCCAGGCCGAGCAGGCCGGCGGCGGTGGCAACACCACCCAGGCCGAGTAGATGGCGGCGGGAGAGGGGCATGGCGGACTCCGGGAAGGGGCGACGGGGCCATGCTGCGCCCGCCCGGGTCAACGAATCCTCACGCAGGATTCAATTTTTCGTGAGGTATCGGCGGCCGTCCCGCGCCACAATGCAGCCAGCTTCCCCACTGGCTCCGAGCTGCCGATGTCGACCAAACGCGTGCTGATCGTCGAAGACGATGCCCACATCGCTGACCTGCTGCGCATGCACCTGGGCGATGAAGGCTATGACGTGGCCCACGCCGCCAGCGGTGACGGTGGCCTGCGCCTGCTGGAACAGGACGGCCCATGGGATGCGCTGGTGCTGGACGTGATGCTGCCCGGTGTCGACGGCCTGCAGGTGTGCCAGCGTGCACGCGCGATGGCGCGCTACGTGCCGATCATCATCATCAGCGCGCGCGGCAGTGAGACCCAGCGCATTGTCGGCCTGGAGCTGGGCGCGGACGACTACCTGGCAAAACCCTTCTCGATGCCGGAACTGGTGGCACGGGTGCGCGCCCTGCTGCGCCGCGCCGAGGCGATGGCACAGAGCGCACGCATCGATGCCGGCGCGATCGAGCTGGGTGGGCTGCAACTCGATCCGGTCGCGCGCACCGCGTCGGTGGATGGCAATGCGCTGGAGCTGACGCCGCGCGAATTTGATCTGCTGCTGTTCTTCGCCCGTCATCCGGACCAGGTGTTCGCGCGCATGGAACTGCTCAACCAGGTCTGGGGCTACCAGCACGATGGTTACGAGCACACGGTCAACACCCACATCAACCGCCTGCGCAGCAAGATCGAACCCGACCCGGCGAACCCGCGGCGATTGCTGACGGTGTGGGGCCGCGGCTACAAGCTGGTCGATCCGGCCGGGGCGGCGGCATGATCAAGCCCAATCTGTGGCAGAAGCTGGCGGTGGTGACCGCCGCGCTGATGCTGATGTGCTGCATGGCGTTGCTGGCACTGCAGATGCGCGCCAACACCCGCCATGAGCAGGAAGTGGTGCAGCGGCTGTCGCTGGGCCTGGCCGAACACATCGCCCAACGCAGCGAACTGATGGACACCAGCGGCATGCGCGATGCTGCGGTGCGTGCGCTGTTCGGCCAGCTGATGGCGGTCAATCCCAGCGTCGAGGTCTACCTGCTGGACGACCAAGGCCGCATTCTCGGCCACGACGCGCCCAGCGGCCATCTGGTGCGCAACAAGGTGGACGTGGCACCGCTGCGCCGCCTGCTGTCGGGTGCGCCACTGCCGATCCTCGGCGATGACCCGCGCAGCGCCGAGGGCCGCAAGGTGTTCAGTGCTGCACCGTTGATCGTGCAGGGCCGCCAGGCCGGTTATGTGTACGTGGTGCTGGTGGGCGAACACCGGCAGATGCTCGCCGACGATCTCGCCGCCGGCAGCCAATGGAACACCACATGGTGGTCAGTCGTGCTGGTGGGGGGCCTCGGCCTGTTTGCCGGGCTGGTGGCGTTCTACTGGGTGACGCGTCCGCTGCGGCGCCTGACCCGACGCATCCAGGCGTTCGACATCGACGCGCCGACCCCACTGCCGCCGCCGGAGCCACTGCGGCCCGGTGAGCGCGATGAACTGGTGATCCTGGAACACGCGCATGCGCAGATGGCGCAGCGGCTGGGTGAGCAATGGCAGCAGTTGCGCCAGCAGGACCTGCAGCGGCGCGAGCTGGTTGCCAACATCTCGCACGACCTGCGTACGCCGTTGTCGTCGCTGCATGGCTACCTGGAAACGCTGGCGCTGAAGGACGCCACGCTGTCACCGGACGAGCGCCGCCGCTACCTCGGTATCGCGCTGGCACAGAGCGCCAAGGTTGGCCGGCTGGCGCGCGCGCTGTTCGAGCTGGCGCGGCTGGAGCACGGTGAAGTGCGTCTGGAGTGGGAAGTGTTCGCGCTGCCGGAGCTGCTGCAGGACGTACTGCAGAAGTTCGAGCTGGCCGCGCAGGCGCGCAACCAGCGCCTGCACGCGGAATTTCCGCCCGGCCTGCCGCTGGTACGTGCCGACCTGGGCCTGGTCGAGCGGGTGCTGACCAACCTGCTCGACAATGCATTGCGGCACGCGCCGGAAGGTGGGCGGATCGAAGTGTGCCTGCGTGCGACCGCGGACAGCATCGAGGTGAGCGTGGCCGATGATGGTCCCGGTGTGGCAGCGGCGCTGCGCGCACAGTTGTTCCAGGCGCCGGCCGCACTGGGCGCACGGCGTGGCGAGAACGGTGGCCTCGGCCTGTTGATCGTGCAGCGTATCGTGCAGCTGCATGGCCGCCGCATCGAACTGCGCGACAGTGAGCGTGGCGCGCTGTTCGTGTTCGCGTTGCCGCGCGCGGAGCCGGCGGCCTAGCAGGCCGCCTCGCTCACCACGGCACCGCCGCTTTCCAGAGGCAGGTGCAGGCGGATGCAGGCACCGCCCAGTTCGGAGTCGGTCACTTCAACGTGGCCGCCATGCTTGTCAGCCACCACCTGCACCAGTGCCAGGCCGAGACCGAAACCGGGGCTGCCCGGGTCCAGCCGCACATAGGGTTGCAGCACCTGGCCGCGCAGTTCGGGCGCGATGCCGGGGCCGTCGTCCTCCACCTGCAGGCACAGCCAGCCATCGTTGACCGTGCTGGCGATGCGGATCTGCCGCCGCGCATAGCGCAAGGCATTGCCGAGCAGATTGCGCAGCGCCAGTTCCAGCATATGCCGGTTGACGTTGACCAGGCCTGCTGGCGACAGCGCCTGCTGTACCGGCAGCGGCAGCGGTGCGAACTGGGCCACCACGCCACGGACCAGCGCGGCCAGCTGCAGGCGCTGGCGGGTCAGCTGATGGCAGCGGCCCAGCGCGGCGTACTCGACGCCGGCATCGGTGAGGTGCTGCAGGCGATCGACGTCGGTGCGCAGGCCACCCAGCGCATCGCGCTGGATCTCGTCGAGTGCGGTGTCCTCCAGGTCGGCCAGGCCGAAGCGCATCCGCGCCAACGGCGTGCGCACTTCATGCGCGACCGCCTGCGCCAGCACGCGCTGGCTCTCCAGCAGCTGCTGCAGCTGCTCGGCCATGTGGTTGAAGGCATTGGCCAGCGGCCGCACCAGCGCGGTGCCGGCACGCGGCGCACGCGTATCCAGCTGGCCGTCGCGCATCTGCCGCGCCGCCTGTGCCAGCTGCGACACATCGCGCCACAGGCGGTAGACCATCACGTACATCGGCAGCGCCACGGCCACCATCAGGATCAGCAGCAGGATCGCCACGCCGGACACTTCGCTGTCCTGCCAGCCTTCCTCAGGCAACGCTTCATCCAGTGGCCCCAGCATCACGGCATAGTTGCTGTCGCCGATCCGCTGCAGGCTGCGCATGTGTTCCAGGTCGATCTGCACACGGCCGTTGTTGAACGGCGGTCGCTGGCTGGCCGACAGCGCCTTCTCCGCCTCGGCCAGCGGCACCATTCGCAGGGCATAGGCGAAGTCGGCGTCGAGCCCTCGTGCCAGCGCCGGCCACTGGTCACGTGGTGT
Source organism: Stenotrophomonas sp. ASS1 (assembly GCF_004346925.1). Classification (NCBI taxonomy): domain Bacteria; kingdom Pseudomonadati; phylum Pseudomonadota; class Gammaproteobacteria; order Lysobacterales; family Lysobacteraceae; genus Stenotrophomonas; species Stenotrophomonas oleivorans. The sequence goes on from NZ_CP031167.1 coordinate 518,535, forward strand.
TTCCGCGAAGCGTTGCTGCAGCAGCGCATGGGTGCCACGCATCTCGGCCAGCAGGCTGGCTTCGGTGCGGTCTTCCAGCAGCGCATCCCAGGCCCACAGGCCCAGCACGATCAGCAGCAGGTGGGCGACCAGGAAGCCGATGCCGTAGCGCAGGAAGTGGAAGGCGTGGCCGCGCATCGCCGAGTGCGTGCGCTTCATCCCCATGCCGAGCGGCTGAACAGGTAGCCGCGTCCACGGACGGTCTTGATCCGCTCCGGTTGTTCAGGGTTGTCGCCCAGCTTGCGGCGCAGGCGCGAGATGCGCGCATCGATCGAACGGTCCAGGCCGTCAAAGGCGATGCCACGCAGGCCGCGCAGCAGCGCATCGCGGTCCAGGATCTGGCCGGCGTTGCTGGCCAGCAGGAACAGCAGGTCGAACTCGGCCGTGGTCAGCTCCAGCAGGCCGCCCTGCAGGTGCACGTTGCGGGTGGACGGGTCGATGTTCAGCTCGCCGAAGCGCAGGCTGCCGTCGCGCGGTTCGACCCGGCGGTGGCGGCGCAGATGGGCACGCAGGCGGGCGAGCAGCACCCGCGGTTCGATGGGTTTACCGATGTAATCGTCGGCCCCCAGCTCCAGTCCCAGCACCTGGTCAATGTTGTCGGTGCGGGCGGTCAGCACACAGATGATGCCGTCATAGTGGGGCCGGATCTGCCGACACACTTCGAAACCATCCTGGTCGGGCAGGCCGACATCGAGCAGGACCAGGGCCGGCTTCTCGGCCAGGATCCGGGCCACCGCGCGCTCGCCACTGCGCTCATGGGCCACCTGGTAGCCATGCCGCCGCAGATAGTCGCTGACCATCGTACCCAGGCGGGCATCGTCTTCAACCAGTACGATATCCAGCATTTTCAAGGCCTCCGTGGGCGCAAACGTACCGCCACGGCACGAGCGCGGCGATGCTATCCCAGCCTGCGGGCCGCCCGGGTCCCGGGGGCGGGCGCCATTCAGCCGGGGTTGCTGGCGCTCGGGCCGGGCCTCAGGCCTGGCAACAACTTGGCGTCCAGCATAGCTTGTTGCCGTTACAAAACGTTACCTTCGTGATACGTCTGGTGACCATCGCTGACAGCAAAGCGACTGACGCGGGGCAGGTGGGGCGCCGAGCATGGAGTCTCCTCCGCTCCGCGTGCCGTTCCCATGTCGCTCGCCGCCCCCTGCCTGCTGAACCCGTCCCGCCGCTGCCGCTGCGGAGGTGCCCGATGAGCGGCGTGGTCGGGGCCTGGTTGCCGCCCGCCGAGGACGAGCACCTGCTGCAGCAGCTGGCGCCGATGCTGCGCGCCCTGCAGCAGCGTGGCCGGGGCCGCATCGGTTACTGGACCGACGCCGAGGCCGGTCTGGCGCTGGGTCACTGCCGGGCGCCGACCGACACTCCGCTGCAGCCACTGAGCTCGGATTGCGGCCGCTACGTGTTGTGCCTGGACGGCCGCCTGTACAACCGCGCCGACCTGCAGGCGCAGCTGCGCGAGCTGCCACGCAGCTGCAGTGACGCCCGGCTGTTGCTGCAGGCGATCGTTGAATGGGGCGTGGAGCGGGCGCTGTCGCGTATCGAAGGCGCGTTCGGTTTCAGCGTCTGGGACCGCGAATCGCGTGAGTTGTGGCTGGCGCGTGATCCGGTGGGCGAGCGGCCGCTGTATTACGGCTGGTTCCAGGGCCAGTTCCTGTTCGCCTCGGAAATGAAGGCGCTGCAGGCCTTCGCCGGCTTCGCGCCGAGCATCGACCAGGATGCGCTGAGCCTGCTGCTGCGCCACGACTATGTGCCGGCGCCGCACACCATCTACCGGGGCATCCACAAGCTGGTGGCCGGCGCGGTGCTGCGCGTCGATCTGGATGACCACGCTGCCGGCGGTTCCAGCCAGGCGGCGGAAGGGGGCGCGCGCTACTGGTGCGCACGCGATGCGATGCAGAGTGCGCTGCAGGAACCCCTGCAGCCGGCGCCGAGCCTGGAACAGGCCACCGACCAGCTGGAAGTGGTGTTGCAGAAGGCGATCGCGGCACGCATGCATTCGCCGCTGGCCTGCGGTGCGTTCCTGTCCGGCGGCACCGACTCGTCGCTGGTGACCGCGATGATGCAGGCGCAGTCGACGCTGCCGATCGAGGCCTGGACGGTCGGCTTCGACGATCCCGGCCACGACGAAAGCGATTGGGCCTCGCAGGTCGCTCGCCACCTGGGTGTGCAGCACCATCTGCACCGGATGGATGCGCGCCAGGGCCTGGACCTGCTGCAGCGCCTGCCGCAGGTCTGGTGCGAGCCCTTCGCCGATGCCTCGCAGCTGCCGACCCTGCTGGCCAGTGAACTGCTGGGCGCGCGCAAACCGGTGGCGCTGACCGGCGACGGTGGCGATGAACTGTTCTTCGGTCATCCCAGCTATGGCCGGGCGCTGCGCAATGCACGCCTCTGTGGTGGCTTGCCGGACTGGGTGCGTGATCTGGCGCGGCGCAGTGGCAACCGCATGAACGTCGAGCGTGGCCGCCTGGGCGGCTGGCGTGCGCTGGTGGCCGAGGTTGCCGCCAACGATGTGGAAGGGCATTACCTGCAACGTGTCACCCGCTGGCGGCAGCCGGCGCAGGTGGTGCTGGGCGCACGTGAGCCGATGACGATCTTCCAGCAGCAGGACTCTGCGCTGCCGGCCGAGGCGCGCATCCAGCTGTTGGATTTCCGCATGGATCTGGCCGAGGGCATCCTCGCCAAGGTCGACCGTGCCGGCATGGCGGCGGGCGTGGAGACGCGTGCGCCGCTGCTGGACATGGAGGTGGTGCGTCTGGCCTGGCGCCTGCCGCAGCACCTGAAGTACCACGATGGTGAGCACAAGCGGATCCTCAAGCACCTGCTGGCGCGCTACCTGCCGGAACCGCTGGTGTACCGCCCCAAGCGCGGTTTTGGCCCGCCGATGGCGCGTTGGCTGGCGGGCCCGCTGCGCGATTGGGCGGAGGCGCTGCTGGATCCGCAGCTGCTGCGCAACCAAGGGTGTTTCGATGTTGCGCGCGTGCGCGGTATCTGGGAGGCGTTCCTGCGTGGTGAGCGCAAGTGGCACACGCACCTGTGGAACGTGCTGATGTTCCAGGCGTGGCATCAGCACTGGCACGGTGGTCGCGGGCGCTGAGCGATTTCTGCATCGCGTGCGGCGGATTGAATCATCGTGGCGCGGGGCGGATGCCCTTGCGTACGAATGTCCTCCGGCGCCTAGTTGAAAGGCGCCACGAGCGCTGCGCTTTACCTGCCGTAAGCCGAGTCTCGTCGGGGCGGGCAGGGGTCTGGGCAAAGTAAAAGTAAAGGAGGAGGTGACGGCCAACGGCCGGCGCCGGGGGACATTTGCCCAGGCCCCTGCCTGTCCCGGCGGGGCCCTTCAGTTCGCGGCGAATCCAGACGAGGAAGCGCTCTTCAATGCAGACGCCAGGCAAAAAAAGACCCGGCAGAGGGAGGGATCTGCCGGGTCCGGATTGCGCGGGGGGAGGGACCCACGCAATGAGCGTTGCGTCGCGTCAGTGGTTGTTCGCGTCCGCCGTTGATTCGTTGTAGCCGTGCACCAGTTCGGACCAGGCCTTGCCGGCCTGCAGGCCAAGGCCGACCACGTCCTGCTGGGCCTGGCCGAGCCGCTGCAGGTTGTCCTGCCACAGCTGTGCGCCCTTGTTGAGCACCCCGGCCGCGTCGTCACTGCGGGCCAGCTCGCCGAGCCAGCCGCCGGTCGCGGTCAGGTTGCGCTCCATCGCCTTCAGCTGCACCCCGAACATGCTTTCCGCGTTCTCCAACGCCAACCGGTTCGCACGCGTTGCCGCGGCGGCGAGCTGGCGGGTGGCATCACTGAAGCGATCGCTGAAGGCGGTGGCCATGGGGGCATCAGGGAGTGGCTTGATGCAGTGCAGCATACGCCGTTGATGCGGCAATGCAACAAAAATAACAAAGGCGCCCAGGGCGCCTTTGAAACACCTTTCAGATCAATGGGTTGATCAGGCTGTTGGGCCGCGGTAACGGCAACCCGAGGTGCAGGTTTCGTGCACGGTGATCTCGCTCAGCGCCGGCAGGCCCGGCTTCAGCTCGTTCCAGATCCACACCGCCAGGTTCTCGCTGGTCGGGTTCTCCAGGCCGGGGATGTCATTGAGGTAGTGATGGTCCAGGCGGTCGTAGATCGGCTGGAAGGCCGCCTTCACGTCGCCGAAATCCATGATCCAGCCGGTCTGCGCACCCGGCTCGCCCTCGACCTTCAGTTCCACCCGGAACGAGTGGCCGTGCAGGCGCGCGCACTTGTGCCCCGGCGGCACGTTGGGGAGGCGGTGCGCCGCCTCGAGCATGAAGACTTTGAAGATTTCCATGGCGCGATTGTACGCCGCAGGTGGCCGGCCAGCCTGAGCGGAGGTTGGGCTTTCGTGAAGAAAGTCTTTCCATCCGGATGAAGAGATGATAATTTCTCTTATATCCGTATGAAGAGATGTTATTGGCCGGACCCCGGCCAGGCATGGACTACTGCGGAACTTCGTCGCCCTTACCACCTCCCCCACATCGTCATGCCCAAGCACACCCTGCTCGTGGCGGCCCTGGCCGTCGCTCTGGCCGCGCCTTTGTCCGCCGCCGCCGAAACCTCCGCCGACGCCAGTGGCGAAGCCAGCACCCTGGCCGCCGTGCGCGTCACCGGTTCCAACATCAAGCGCACCGATACCGAGGCCTCCAACCCGGTGCAGGTGATCGGCCGCCAGCAGCTGGAACAGACCGGCAAGGCCACCGTGGCCGATGTGCTGCGCTCGATCTCGGCCAACACCGGCAACGCCAGCAACGAAACCACCAACAACGGCTGGGCCTCCGGCTCGGCCGGCATCGGCCTGCGTGGCCTGTCGCAGAAGAACACGCTGGTGCTGCTCAATGGCCGTCGCCTGGCCAACTACGGCTTCCCGGCCGGTGGCCTGTCCGACACCTTTGTCGATCTCAACGCGTTGCCGCTGGTCGCGGTCGAACGCATCGAAGTGCTCAAGGATGGCGCCTCGGCGGTCTACGGCTCCGACGCCGTGGCCGGTGTGGTCAACATCATCACCCGGCAGAACTTCGAAGGCGCCGAGATCGGCGGCAGCTTCGGCGGCGCCGACCAGGGCGGCCTGCACGAGCAGAACCTGAAGTTCGTCGGCGGCCTCGGTGATCTCGATACCGATGGCTACAACATCCTCTTCAGCCTGCAGGGCTACAACCGCGAACGCCTGGATCAGGACGAACGCAACCTGACAAAGAGCGGCATCTACACCGACAAGCCCGGCGGCCGCTGGAACGGCTGGTCGGCCAAGGGCGCGCGCTACCTGGTCAACGGCGTCTCGGTGCCGATGCTCGATGCCAACGGTAACTGCCCGACCGGCACCACCCGCGTGGCCAGCGCACCGATCGACGGCCTGGCCGGCGACACCTGCGGCTTCAACCAGGCACCGTTCACCACGCTGATCCCCTCGACCAAGCGCTACCAGGCCTACGCCAACGGTACCTTCCGCCTGAACGACAACGTCGAAGCGTTCGGCGAAGTGCTGTACAGCCAGATCAAGAGTGCTGCGTGGTTCGGCAGCAGCCCGTTCTTCACCCTGGAGAGCGGCCGCTTCGCACTGAACGCGAACAGCGGCCTGGCCGAGCCGGTGTCGTCGCTGCTGCCGGCCAACAATCCGTACAACCCGTACGGCCGCGCGATCCCGATCGAGTACACCTTCTTCGACCTGGGCGGCACGATCAAGACCAACCGTTCCACCGCCTACCGCGGCGTGTTCGGCCTGCGTGGCACCACCGCGTCGTGGGACTGGGAAGTGGCCGCGTTCGGTGCACGCAGCAGCGAGCGCGAGAGCGTGTCCGGTGGCTTCGCCAACCGCTGGGCGCTGGCCGATGCGCTGGCCACCGGCAGTTACAACCTGCTGAACCCGGCCGCCACGCCGCAGTCGGTGCGTGACTCGATCAACATCGCCACACTGCGTCCGGCCGAGTCCAAGCTGCAGGGCATCGACGCGAAGATCTCCGGCAGCCTGGGTCATACCTGGGCAGGTGAGATCGGCTTCGCTGCCGGTGCCGAGTGGCGCCGTGAGAAGCTCGATTCCAACAACCCGTGGCAGATCGATGCCGGCCTGCAGGTGCGCCCGGCGATCGCCGAAGTGCACGGCAAACGCCAGGTCAGTGCGGCCTACGCCGAAGTGAACGTGCCGCTGGCATCGACGCTGGAGCTGTCCGCTGCCGCGCGCGCCGATCACTACGATGATTTCGGCGATGCGTTCTCGCCGAAGATCGGCCTGCGCTGGCAGCCGCTCGACTTCCTGCTGGTGCGTGCCTCGGCCTCGAAGGGCTTCCGCGCTCCGTCGCTGTCGGAGAACTCCAACAGCACCAGCATCGCCTACGGCAGCGTGGTCGATCCGCGTGACCCGGACGTGCCGGGCTCGCGCCAGAACCCGACCTTCTTCACCGTCGGCAACAACGAACTGAAGCCCGAGCGCACCAAGAGCGTGAACTTCGGCGTGGTGCTGTCGCCGTGGGCCAATACCAACCTGAGCGTGGACTACTACCGCATCCAGCTGGACAACCTGGTCGGTACCAACAACACCCAGACCCTGGTCAACGACAACGTGGCCGGCGCCGTGCAGCGCGATGAGCGCGGCAAGCTGCAGGCGGTCTACAACCGCTACCAGAACCTGAGCGAGCTGAAGACCTCGGGCATCGACGTCGAGCTGCGCCAGCGCATCCCGACCGCTGCGCTGGGTGACTTCACCGTGTCCTCGGCCTACACCCACGTGCGCGACTACCGTCGCCCGACCGTGGTCGGCGGCCCACTGGTGGACTACGCCGGCAGCAACCTGGGCGCAACCCTGCCCAAGGACAAGGCCACCACCACGCTGGACTGGAAGTACGGCGACTTCAACGCAGCCGTGACCTGGTACTACACCAGCAGCTACCGCCAGGAAGCCAGTACCGCCGCCAAGGCCGTGCAGCAGCGTGTCGGCAGCTACAGCCAGTACGACCTGTACCTGGCCTACACCGGCATCGACAAGCTGACCGTGTACGCCAAGGTGCAGAACCTGGCCGACAAGACGCCGCCGTACGACGCCTCGTTCCCGGGCATCCGCGCGCCGTACGACTTCAGCCAGTACGACCTGCGTGGCCGCTACTTCACGCTGGGCTTCGATTACCGCTTCTGATCCATCCGCCGCGGCCGGTCACCTGAAGGGACCGGCCGCGCGACTGTCTGCCGTTGTGTTCCAGGGGAGTCATCGTGTCCTTGCATCGCCGTGCCGTTCTTCCGTTGCTGCTTGCCGCCGCCACCGCACTGTCCTCGCCGCAGCCGGCGCAGGCACAGAGCGCGTACTTCTTCCCGCAGGTGACCGACGCAGCGGCGTTCGATGCAGCGGTGCCCACGCCGGAGCAGTTCCTCGGCTACCCGATCGGCAGCCGTTACACCCGGCACGACCAGCTGGTGGCGTACTTCCAGGAACTTGCGAAACGCTCGGACAAGATCAGCGTGCGCGAGATCGGCCGCAGCTATGAAGGTCGCCCGCTGCTGATCGCCACCGTCACTGCTGCAGGCAACCACGCGCGGCTGGAACAGATCCGCCAGCAGCACGCGACCCTGGCCGATCCGGGGCAGCCGCGCAGCGCCGCCGGTGACAGCCCGGTGGTGGTGTGGCTGGGCTACAGCGTGCATGGCAACGAGACCTCCAGTGCCGAAGCGGCGATGCTGACGGCGTACTACCTGGTGGCCAACCGCAGCGCCGAAACCCAGCAGTGGCTGCAGCAGGCGGTGGTGCTGTTCGACCCGGCACAGAATCCGGATGGCCGTGATCGTGCCGCCAACTGGCACAACGCCTGGGCCTCTGATCCGGCCTCGGCCGACCCGGCCGACAAGGAACACGTTGAGCCGTTCCCGCAGGGCCGCACCAACCACTACTTCACCGATCTCAACCGCGACTGGCTGGCCCTGACCCAGCAGGACTCGCGGCCGAAGGTGGAGGTGTTCCACCAGTGGTACCCGAACGTGCAGATTGATTTCCACGAGATGGGCAAGGACAGCACCTATTACTTCGAACCGTCGCCGAAGAGCATGCACAGCCCGCTGATTCCGGCGGCGTCGTACGAATTCAACAAGACTCTGGCCAAGTACCACGCGCAGGCGCTGGATGCGCTGGGCTCGCTGTACTACACCGGCGAGAACTTCGACAACTTCTCGCCGGTGTACGGCTCGACCTATCCTGATTTCCACGGTGCCGTCGGCGTTACCGTCGAGCAGGCCAGCTCGCGGGGCCGCGTGCAGGAGTCGATGAATGGTCTGCTGACGTTCCCGTTCACCATCCGCAACCAGGTGGCTACCGGGCTGGGCACGGTGCGCGGCGCGTTAGCCGAGCGCAGCGGCCTGTTCGACCTGCAGAAGCAGTTCTTCCAGAGCGCGTTGAAGCAGGCCGCACAGCAGCCGGTGAAGAGCTTCGTATTCGGCGATGCGCATGACCCCGCATTGACCCGTCGTTTGCTGGAGCTGTTGCTGCTGCATCGCATCGAGGTGCGCGCGCTGGATCGTGACGTCAGTGTCGATGGTCAGCGCTTCGATGCCGGCAGCGCCTACGTGGTGCCGGTGCAGCAGGCGCAGTTCCGCCTGGTGCATTCGATCTTTGCCGAGACGCCGCCGATCAAGGGCGATGTGTTCTACGGCAGCACCAGCTACGCGATTGCACCGGCCTACGGCGTGGCCTTCGCCGGTAGCCGCAGCCGCATCGACGGCGGCGCACGCGTGGCGGCGCTGCCGGCGGAGCAGGGCACCGTGCTGGGCGGCCAGGCAGGATTCGCCTACGCGATCGACTGGCGCGACTACAATGCCGGGCGCGCGCTGGCCGCGCTGCAGGGCAAGGGCGTGAATGCACGCGCGGCATTCCAGCCGTTCACCACCGCGACCGCGCAGGGCGAGGTCAGCTTCGCCGCCGGCAGCCTGGTCATTCCGGTCACTGGGCAGTCGCTGCAGGGTGCGGCGCTGCTTGAGGCAGTGACATCCGCCGCACGCGAGGCAGGTGTGCAGGTGCACGCGCTGTCCAGTGGCCGCAGCCGCGAAGGCATCGACCTCGGCAGTGACGGCGTCAAAGCGCTGCGCAAGCCTGCGGTGGCACTCGTGATGGGCGAGGGCGTGGCCGCCACCGAAATCGGATCGGCGTGGTTCCTGTTGGACCAACAGCTGCGGTTGCCGGCCAGCAAGCTGGATCCGCAACAGCTGGGCAAAGTGCCGCTGGACCGCTACACCACCATCGTGTTGTCCGGCGGCACCTATACCGGCGTCGATGCCACGGCGGTGGCTGCACTGAAGCGCTGGGTGCAGGCCGGTGGTTCGTTGGTGACCTACGGCAGTGCCTCGAAATGGGCGATCGAACAGAAGCTGGCCGACGGCGAGAAGCTTGGCAAGGAAGAAGAAACCGCTGACGAGAGCCGCCGTGCGTTTGGTGACCAGCGTGACATCGCTGCGATCGAGCGGGTCAGCGGCAATATCCTCAGTGCCGACGTGGATACCAGTCATCCGCTGGCGTTCGGTGTGCCACGCCGGCAGCTGGCGATCAACAAGGAGAACACGGTAACGCTGCAGCCGAGCACGAACCCGTTCTCGACGGTGGTGCGCATCGACACGCCGCCGCGGGTGAATGGTTATCTGTCCGAGCGCAACCGCGCGCGGGTGGCAGGCAGCGCGTGGCTGCTGGTGTCGGCGCAAGGGCAGGGCAACGTGGTGCTGTTTGCCGATGATCCGGCGCATCGCAAGTACTGGCACGGGACGGATCGACTGCTGGTCAACGCGATCTTCTTCGGAAGTCTGGTGAATCCGAGTAAAGTGCGGGGTTGAGGCTTTACGCGCTTTGATTGATGCGTGTGGGGGAGGCCGGGCGGGCCGCGCAGGACACGCTGTAAATACGTCCATGTAAGCTCGATCGGCGCATCCATGCGCCTCACGGTCCTGCGCAGCCCGCCCGGCCTCCCCTCGACAGTTTCCTGCGGGCGCGGACGCATCAAACCCAAGGCGGGAGCAAGGGCAAAAGCAAAAGCAAAAGCAAAAGCATCAGCACTTGCTCTTGAACTTGATCTTGATCCTTCTTCGCCCGGCTACCCGGCGGGAGAAGAAGGCGCAGGCAATGCTTGAAGCGGATGGGCGTGGGGCCAGCGCAAAACCGTGAGGCGCATGGATGCGCCGACCGAGCCCCCATGGATGGGTTTACGGCGTGTTTTGCGCTGGCCCCACGCCCATCCGCCCTCAGCGCAACGCACCGCCGGCTTCTACTCACGGTAGCCAGCAACAAAAAAGGACGGCGCGTCAGCGCCGTCCCTCGATAGCCTTCCCGCGCAGCGGGAAGCACAACAGCTGTCAGCTGGGATCAGCCGGCGCGACCGCCGCCGTTGCCACCCTGGCCGCGGCCACGGCCGCCACCATTGCCGCCACCGCCACGACGCTGGCCCTGACCGGCGCCTGCACGCTGCTGGCCATTGCCACCGCCCTCGCGACGGCCACCACCGGCCTTCTTCGGGCCCGCATGCGCATGGCGCGGCGCATCGCCGTGCGGACGGCGTGCGTGGCTCTTGCGCGGTGCGCGCTCGCCGGTATCGTGCTCGGCCTTGCCCGGCGCACTGTTGCCCCAGCGGATCGGCGTCTGCAGCTCGAAGCCCGGCACATCGCGGATGTCCATGTCGCGGCCCAGCAGGCGCACGATCGCGCGCAGCAGCTTCACTTCATCCTGCGCCACCAGCGAGATCGCCTGGCCGGTCGCGCCGTTGCGGCCGGTGCGGCCGATGCGGTGCACGTAATCTTCGGCCACCATCGGCAGGTCGAAGTTGATCACCTTCGGCAGCTCGTTGATGTCGATGCCGCGCGCGGCGATGTCGGTGGCCACCAGCACGGTCACGCGGCCGGCCTTGAAGTCGCCCAGCGCACGCAGGCGCTGGCCCTGGCTCTTGTTGCCGTGGATCGCCGCGGTCTTGATGCCCGACTTTTCCAGGAACGTGGCCAGCTTGTCGCTGCCGTGCTTGGTGCGGGCGAACACCAGGGTCTGCTCGCGGCTGTCCTGCGCCAGCAGGTGCAGCAGCAGGTCGCGCTTGCGGCCGGCATCGACCGGGTGCACGCGATGGGTGATGGTTTCGGCCACGGTGTTCTTCGGCGTCACCTGGATCTGTTCCGGGTTGCGCATGAACTCCAGCGCCAGCTGGCGGATGTTGTCCTCGAAGGTGGCCGAGAACAGCAGGGTCTGGCGGTTCTGCTTCGGCAGCTTGGCCAGGATGCGCTTGATCGACGGCAGGAAGCCCATGTCGAGCATGCGGTCGGCTTCGTCCAGCACCAGCAGTTCAATGCCGGACAGGTCGATGCTGCGACGCTCCAGGTGGTCGATCAGGCGGCCCGGGCAGGCCACCAGTAGGTCCACGCCACGGCGCAGGATGTCCAGCTGGTTGCCCATGCCGACGCCACCGTAGATGCAGGCGCTGGGGATGCGCAGGTACTTGCTGTAGCCGCGCAGGCTGTCATGCACCTGAGTGGCCAGCTCGCGGGTCGGGGCCAGGATCAGCGCGCGCGGCTTGCGCGGGCCGCTGCGCACTTCCTGCGAGGCGGTGCCCAGGTGCTGCAGCAGCGGCAGGCCAAAGGCAGCGGTCTTGCCGGTACCGGTCTGTGCACCGGCCAGCAGGTCGCGACCGGCCAGCGCCAGCGGGATCGCCTGCTGCTGGATCGGGGTCGGGTTTTCGTAGCCCTGCTCGGCGAGCGCACGCAGCAGGAAGGGCGCCAGGCCCAGCGATTCAAAAGACATTGAGATTGCTCCAAGTACAAGAAACGCCTGTCCGAACGGACAGACGGGGGCAGATCAAACTGATCGGCTGACTCGGAGCGTTCCCGTGAACCGCGCTGCGAGAATTGGGTGCAGCCGGCACGGAGCGCAGGCTGGAATGCGTGACGAACGGCGTCGGAGTGGGGGCGGGCGAAGAGGGCGGACCCTAGTCGCCGGCGGTCCCGGAGGGAAACGGACGGCCGCTGCAGACCCTGCAAGTCTAAACGATGTTTGAGACTTCACGCAAAAAGGCCTGTTCAGGTAGGGGGGCTCTCTGCAGGGCTGCGCCCTGCACCCGCAGAGGCCGAAGCAACGTCAGCGTCAACGTCAAAAGCCGGTTTCCTGAGGGATGCGGGGTGGGTCCGGTTGCGGGGGGCGCTGCAAGTACCCCTCCGGGGCCCGGCCCAGCCGCTGGCGGCTGTGCGTTCGGGCGCTTGCGAAGCGGTGCTTCGCAAGCAAAGCGCCCTCACCCATGTAAGCTCGGTCGCCGCATCCATGCGGCTCACGCCCCCGCAACCGGACCCACCCCGCCTTCGAGAGTTTTCCGCGATCTGTCGAATCTCATTCGATCAATTTCGATATCTGACGGATTTCGACGATGAATGATGTGGATGTTCGATCCGTCATCGGGAAATTGTCAGGGGTGGGACGGTGTGGGTGGGCAGGACCGTTGGCGCCATGGATGGCGCCATCGAGCCACCAGGGACGGGTTTACGGCGTGTCCTGCCCACCCACACCGTCCCGCCCAGCTCACAGACAACCCAGAGCCGGCTGTTGCTGTTGACGTTGCCCTGGCTTGAAGCAGGTGCAGGGTGCAACCCTGCCGAACCCCCCACTACGGTAGGGTGGGCCGATGCCGCGCTGCAGCTTGGCGTCGACGCAGATTTGATTACACTTGAAACTTGTTTGCCCACGACTCCGGACACCCACCAATGAAGCTTGGTTCTTTGAAGGAAGGCGGCCGCGACGGCACCCTGATCGTCGTCTCGCGTGACCTGCGCCACGGCGTGCGCGCCACCGGCATTGCCGCCACCCTGCAGCAGGCCCTGGAGGACTGGAGCCACATCGCGCCGCGCCTGAACGCCCTGTACGAATCGCTCAACGCGGGCGACGCCGATGGCGTGTTCGACCTGGACCCGCAGGCGCTGGCCGCGCCGATGCCGCGTGCCTATGAGTTCGTCGATGGCAGCGCCTACCTGCCGCATGTCGAGCGCGTGCGCCGCGCCCGTGGCGCCGAGGTGCCGGAGAGCTTCTACACCGACCCGCTGATGTACCAGGCGACCAGCGCCGGTTTCTACGGTCCGCGCGACGCGGTCAAGGTGGTCAGCGAGGACTATGGCATCGACCTGGAAGCAGAGATCGTGGTGATCACCGACGACGTGCCGATGGCCGCCACCCCGGAACAGGCCGCAGGCCATATCCAGCTGGTCGGCCTGGTCAACGATGTCTCGCTGCGCAACCTGATTCCGGGCGAGCTGGCCAAGGGCTTCGGCTTCCTGCAGTCCAAGCCGCGCTCGGCGCTGTCGCCGGTGTTCGTCACCCCCGACGAGCTGGGCGCCGCGTGGCAGGACAGCAAGGTGCACCTGCCGCTGCTGACCCACATCAACGGGCACTGGTTCGGTGCGCCGGAAGCGGGCGTGGACATGCAGTTCAACTTCGCCCAGCTGGTTGCGCATGCGGCCAAGACCCGTCCGCTCAGCGCCGGCACCATCGTTGGCTCTGGCACCATCGCCAACGAAGACACCAGCAAGGGTGCTTCGTGCTTCGCCGAACAGCGCGTGGTCGAAACCCTGCGCGACGGCAAGCCGAGCACGCCGTTCATGTCCTTCGGCGACGTGGTCCGCATCGAGATGCTCGATGCCGCCGGCAACAGCATCTTCGGTGCGATCGAGCAGCGCATCGAACAGGCGACCAGGCCCTGAGCAGAGAGGCGGCGATGGAGATCCCGGTCGACGACGGCATCGTGCTGTACACCTACTGGCGATCCAGCGCCGCCTACCGCGTGCGCATCGGCCTGGAGCTGAAGGGCCTGGCCTGGGAAGCCCGGCCGGTGCACCTGGTGCGCGACGGTGGCGAGCAGCATCTGGATGCCTATCGCGCGCTCAATCCGCAGCAGCTGGTGCCGACCCTGCTGCACGAGGGGCATGCGCTGACCCAGTCGCTGGCGATCGTGGAGTATCTGGATGAGCGCTTCCCGCAGGTGCCGCTGCTGCCAGCTGATGCTGCCGGCCGTGCGCGGGTGCGTGCGCTGGCCCAGCTGGTGGCCTGCGACATCCACCCGATCAACAACCTGCGGGTGATGCAGTACCTGGAGCGCACCCTGCAGGTGCCGGCCGATGCCCGTACGCAGTGGACCCTGCACTGGATCGCCGAAGGCTTTGCGGCGATGGAAGCGATGCTGGCCAACAGCCGCGACACCGGCATCTTCTGCCACGGCGATCGCCCCGGGTTGGCCGATCTCTGCCTGCTGCCGCAGCTCTACAACGCGCATCGCTTCGGCCTGGACCTGACGCCGTACCCGACCCTGCGCCGTATCGAAGCTGCCTGCCAGGCACTGGACGCCTTCGACCGCGCACGCCCGGAAAACCAGCCCGACGCCGCCTGAAAGGAGAGGGGACGGAGGGGATTAAGTCGTTTGTGCAGTTACGACTTAATCCCCTCCGTCCCCTTTTTGTTGCAATCGGGCCAGATCATCGCGGAACAGTCGATAGGCATCCTCGCGGCGCGCATCGTCGGTCTGCCGCAATACCCATGCCGGGTGTACCGTGGCATAACCGCGGGTGCCGTCCTCGAGGGTGTGCCAGCGTCCGCGGTCGCGTGAAAGGTCGAACCCACGACCAAACACCGAGGCTGCCGCTGTCGCGCCGAGGCACACGATCACCTGGGGCCGCACGCGCGCGATCTCACCCATCAGCCAGGGGCGGCAGGCCTGGATGTGCCGGCTTTCCGGTCGCTTGTGCAGTCGCACCTTGCCACGCCGTTCATGATGGAAGTGCTTCACGGCGTTGGTGAGGTACAGCGCCGCGCGATCGATTCCCAACTCGGTCAGCGCACGGTCCAGTAGCTGACCGGCAGGACCCATGAACGGCTGTCCGCGCAGATCCTCGGTGTCGCCAGGTTGTTCCCCGATCAGCATCATGCGGGCGTCTGCAGGCCCCTGCCCGAACACGGTCTGCGTGGCCTGCTCCCAGAGCGGGCACTGGCGGCAAGCGCTGGCCTGTCCGCGCAGATTCTCCAGGCTGCTGGCATCGGTCGCCGATGTCGCAGTGTTCGCCCGCAGGGGAATCCGGCGCTGCGGTGCCTGCGCGGGACGGTCATGCATTTCCTGCACGCGGTCGGCCGCATCGCGCACCAGGCGTGGCAGCAGCTGGGCCTCCGGCAGGTGGCGCCAGTACTTTGCCGGCATCTCCTGCATCATCATCCGTGTATTGAGTCGCGCCGGATTGAAGATGTTGGCGTAGTAAGTCTGCCACAGTGATTCGCGCGCATCCTCGGCCGGGGCATCCTCGCGCCGTGCGCCGGGGCCGAAGGCGAGCGCCTGCCCATCCCATGCGACGCTGCGCGGAGGCGTGAGGATCGCCCAGCGCATGCCGGTGAAGCG
This sequence comes from Stenotrophomonas sp. ASS1, assembly GCF_004346925.1. Taxonomy (NCBI): domain Bacteria; kingdom Pseudomonadati; phylum Pseudomonadota; class Gammaproteobacteria; order Lysobacterales; family Lysobacteraceae; genus Stenotrophomonas; species Stenotrophomonas oleivorans. The sequence continues at coordinate 533,940 of NZ_CP031167.1, forward strand.
GCGCGCGAAGAAGGGCGCGACCCGGTCGACAATGTGGTGCTGTGGCTCAAACCAGGCGATGAACGCATCAGGCTGGCCAGGCACCTCGCGGAAGCGCACGAATGCCTTCATCTTGTGCGTGTCACGGCGGACGGCCTGGGCGAGCGCCGTTGCGCGCAGGACATCGGCGTCGGCGGGGTTGCTCAGCACCGAACGCTCGCCATGGACGATGCGCCACAGCAGGCGATACAGCAAGGCCAGTCGCTGGGGGTCGCGATGGCACAGGCAGGTGGCCGCCAGTTCCAGGAAATCGCGGGGCACGTTGGGTGCACTGGCATCAGCCAGCATCGGCGCCCGCTGCACGGCCGGCGCATCCAGCAACGACGTTTCGCTCCCTTCCAGCCAGTCCAGCTGAGGCGGGGCCACGCCTCGCAGCAACGCTTCGCGCGCAGCGTCGCGCCAGGCCTGCAGCGACCACTGCGGGTCCACCCGCAGCGACCAGCGCTGCGCGTCAGGCGGCGGGCGGTGCATCAAACAGCGATCCCTGACGAGGCGGTGGGGCCAACTGCGCGCGCAGCGCCGCCGGATCGTCCAGCGATTTGCGTGGATGGTGGTCAGCCAGCTGCACAAACGGAAGCAGTTTGCTCATCGGTGCCTTCAGGCGTGCTACATCGGCAACCCGCAGGCGACCGTGGCGGCGTGCCATCAGCACCCGTTTCACGTTGCGCACGCCCAGCCCGGGTACGCGAAGCAGCATTTCCTTCGGCGCGCGGTTGAGATCCACGGGAAAGCGCTCGGGGTGACGGATCGCCCAAGCCATTTTCGGGTCGATGTCCAGGTCGAGCATGCCGTCCTGGGTGGTATCGGTAATCTCATCCACGCCGTAACCGTAGAAGCGCAGCAACCAGTCGGCCTGGTAGAGGCGATGTTCGCGCTGCAGCGGAGGCGGTTGCAGTGGCAGCTGCCGGCTGGCGTCCGGAATCGGGCTGAACGCGGAGTAGTACACCCGGCGCATGCGGTAGTTGCCGTACAGCGCATCGGCGCTGGCCAGGATCTGTTGGTCGTTGGCCCCGTCCGCGCCGACGATCATCTGCGTGCTCTGCCCGGCGGGTGCGAAACGGGGAGGGCGTGGACTGCGGTTGGCCCTCGGTGCCATCGCTGCGGGGGCTTTGCGCGCCTCCTTGGCTTCCTCGATGCGCCAGCGTAGTTCGCCCATCGCGCCGCGGATCGAATGCACCGTCTTCTCCGGCGCCAAGGCGCTCAGGCCGGCTTCGGTCGGCAGTTCCACGTTGATGGACAGGCGGTCGGCATAGCGCCCGGCGCTGGCCAGCAGCTCCGGCGAGGCCTCGGGAATGGTCTTGAGGTGGATGTAGCCGGCGTAGCGGTGTTCTTCGCGCAGCTGCCGGGCCACTTCCACCATCTGTTCCATGGTGTAGTCCGCATTGCGGATGATGCCGCTGGACAGGAACAGGCCCTCGATGTAGTTGCGCTTGTAGAAGTCCAGGGTGAGTGTGACCACCTCGTCCACGCTGAAACGTGCGCGGGGCACGTTGCTGGAGACGCGGTTCACGCAATAGGCGCAGTCGTAGATGCAGAAGTTGGTCAGCAGGATCTTCAGCAACGAAACGCAGCGGCCATCGGGCGTGTAGCTGTGACAGATGCCCATGCCCTCGGTGCTGCCGATACCGCCACTGACGCGCGAATCGCGCTTGCCCGAGCCGCTGGAGGCGCAGGAGGCATCGTACTTGGCGGCATCGGCCAGAATGGCCAGCTTGCGGATGGTTTCCATTGAGGAAACCTACGGATGAGGGGTCTCATTGGATGAGACCGCCCCTGAATTCTTCAGGAAAAGGGGACGGAGGGGATTAAGTCGTAAATGCACTTACGACTTAATCCCCTCCGTCCCCTTTTTCGTGCGGTCAGAAGCCGTGGGTGATGCTTGGCTGCCCGGCCGAGAAATCCGCATACGGGTCGTGCTCGCCGCTGCTGCCTTCGGACAGGCGGAACTTCAGGGCCAGGCCATCGCGCGAGTCGGCCGCGCGCAGCGCTTCCTCCTGCTCGATGATGCCAGCCTTGGCCAGACGGAACAGGCACTGGTCGAAACTCTCCATGCCTTCCTCCAGCGAGCCTTCCATCGCCGCCTTGATCTCGTGCACCTGGCCGCGACGCAGCAGGTCACGGATCATCGGCGTGTTGATCAGCACCTCGGTGGCCGGCAGGCGACGGCCCTCCTTGTTCTTCACCAGGCGCTGGCTGATCACCGCACGCAGGTTCAGCGCCAGGTTCATCAGCACGTTCTTGTGCGCGCTTTCCGGGAAGAAGTTGAGGATGCGCTCGATGGTCTGGTCGGCGTTGTTGGAGTGCAGGGTGGCCAGGCACAGGTGGCCGGTTTCGGCGAAGGCGATCGCCGCCTCCATCGTTTCCGCATCCAGGATCTCGCCGATCAGGATCACGTCCGGCGCTTCACGCATCGCGTTCTTCAGCGCGTTGTGGAAGGCATGGGTGTCCAGCCCGACCTCGCGCTGGTTGACGATCGACATCTTGTGCTTGTGCAGGTACTCGATCGGGTCCTCGATGGTGAGGATGTGACCGGTGGTGGTGCTGTTGCGGTGGTCGATCATCGACGCCAGCGAGGTGGACTTGCCGGAACCGGTGGACCCCACCACCAGCACCAGCCCGCGCGGGGTCATGATGACGTCCTTCAGCACCTGCGGCAGGTTCAGCTCCTCGATGCTCGGGATGCGGCTGCGGATGGCGCGGATGACCATGCCCACTTCGCCGCGCTGCTTGAACACGTTGACGCGGAAGCGCCCGGCATCGGGCAGGGCGATGGCCATGTTGAGCTCCAGCTCGCGCTCGAACTGCGGCACCTGGCCTTCGTCCATCAGTGAGTAGGCGATCTTCTTGACCATGCCCGGCGGCAGGCCGGTGTTGCCCAGCGGATAAAGCTTCCCCTCGATCTTGATGTAGACCGGTGCCCCGGTGGTCAGGAACATGTCCGAAGCGTTCTTTTCGGTCATCAGCTTCAGGAAGTAGCCGATATCCATTGCGAATTTTCCCCAACGAAACGGCCGACGCCCGTTGCCAGCACGGTGTCGGCTTGACGACAATGGCCGTGAACCGACAACCGGTACGGCCTCCCCAATGAAACGACTTAGCTTCGCACGAATGCGCCATGGCCTGTATGTGATGGCGTTTGCATTCGCACTGTCTGCCCCCGCCTGGGCGCAGGACGGCGCACTGGAACTGGCCCAGGCCCGGCAGGCGGTCGACAAGGCCACCCAGGCCGACGCCGACCAGTACGCCCCGGACCTGATCGGGCTGGCCCGGCAGGGGCTGGAACAAGCCCAGCGTGCTGCCGGCGACCGCCGCGAGCGCAAGAACGCCCCGGCGATCGCCCTGCGCGCCGCTGCCGATGCCGACCTGGCCCGCGCCCGCAGCGAGGAAGCCACCGTCACCGCGCAGCTGCAGCTGCGCCGCAACGAGGTCAACCAGCTGCAGCGCCAGCTGTCCACCGGGGAGGACCGCCGGTGAAGCCGATGACTGCCACAACCCTGGCTGCGCTGCTGGCGCTGCCGACCCTGGCCCTGGCCGCCGACAACCCGATGGTGGCGCAGCTGAGCCAGCGTCTGATGGCCATCCAGGCCAATCCCGACACGGCTGAGCTGGGCGCCTTCGAGCGCATGCAGGCCCAGCAGGCCATCGCCACCCTGGACAAGGCCAAGCGCCGCGACCAGGAGCTGGCCACCTACCTGGCCGAGCGCCGGGTGGAGATTGCCGAGACTGCCGTGCGTGCCGCACTGGCCGCGCGTGAGGTCGATCGCCTCGAGCGCACCCGCAGTGATCTGCTGATCGAGGCCAGCCGCCGCGATGCCGCCCGTGCCCGCCAGGAGGCCGAGCAGCTGCGCATGCAGGCGCAGATGCAGGCCGAGGAGGCTGAGCGCCTGCGCCAGGCCGCCGAGGCCGAGACCCTGGCCCGCCAGGATGCCGAGAATGCTCTGACCAGCGTGGCCGGCAAGCAGCAGCAGCGCCTCAGCGCCGCCCAGCAGAACGCCGCCAAGCTGGCCCGCGAGGAAGCCGAGCTGGTATCCGGGCAGAAGCTGCCGGGCTCGAAGTTCGATGGCCGTGGTGAGGTCTTCACCTTCAATGGTGACGCATTCGCCGCTGGCGCCGCCAGCCTGTCCGGTGGGGCCCGCAACCAGGCCAAGGCGCTGGCCGAGTACCTGAACATCGGCAAGAAGGGCCGCCTGCGCATCGAGGCCTATGACAGCGCCAACGGGGTCGGTCAGAAGCGTGCCGAGGCCCTGCGCGATGCCCTGGTGGCGGCGGGTGTCGCGAGCAACCGGATCCAGCTCAGCGGCAAGAAGGCGGCGTCCACCCGGGCACGCTCGGCCGAGGTCATCATCGCCCCGTAATTGCTTGATATTGTTTGTTTTTCGTTGCGATGAGCATTCAGCCTGAACCCCGCCCCGGCGGGGTTCGGTCTTTTTGCCGCAGGGGTCTTGTACCCCGCCTTGAGCAGGCGTAGGGTCAATCGTCCGGGACGCAATGCCGCGGACCGGACGATGGGAGGGCCGGGCCGATGCAAACAGGGCGCGAACCGCAGCAGATCGACGTGCGCAGGCCAGTGCCGCAGGTCGTTGCAGGCGTCCAGGTGGCCATCGACCGGCGCTCCTCCATGAACAACGCCCCGTGCCTTGCGGCCGGGGCGTTCGTGTATCTGTCGAAGGAGGTCCATCATGTTTGAAGATCAGCCCCAGAGCGAGATCGACGCCCGTCGCGCGCGTGATCCGGAGTTCAGGGCACTCCATGACCAGCACCGCAAGTTGAACAAGAAGTGCATGGACGCGGAGTTGGGTGTACTCCCGATCGATGATGTCACCCTGGGTCGCATGAAGCGCGAGAAGCTGCTGGCCAAGCAACGACTTCTGCGAATGTACGAAACACCGCTCCCAATGACGTCCCCCACGCTTTGACGCACCCCGTCACGCCCGGAACGGCGTGACCCGGCCATCGATGGCCCCGCCGGGCGCTCCTGCCCCGGCATCGCGGCACCGCCGATGAGGCGGCCGCGCCAAGGCACCACAGGCCGTGGTGCCTTGGCCTGCAGGCACAGCTCACCGATGCGGGCGGTACCGGTCTCCTCGTCGATCCGGGGCCGTCCGCATCTCTTTTTTACGGTGGACAGGCTGCGGCCCTGCCGACCTGACTTTCATCGCCATCCGTCGGATAATCATCGGTCCGGCCCTGTGCGGCGCGAACCGAAAGTCCTCCGAATGCCCATCCATTCTTCCGTCCTCGAACTCATCGGCCAGACCCCGATCGTCAAGGCCCAGCGCCTGGACACCGGCGTCTGCGAGCTCTACCTGAAGCTGGAGAGCGCCAACCCGGGCGGATCGATCAAGGATCGCATCGGCCTGTCGATGATCGAGGCGGCGGAAAAGCGCGGCGACCTGAAGCCCGGTGCCACCCTGGTCGAGGGCACGGCTGGCAACACCGGCCTGGGCCTGGCGCTGGTGGCCCAGCAGAAGGGCTATAAGCTCATTCTGGTCGTTCCCGACAAGATGAGCCGGGAAAAGATCTTCAATCTGAAGGCGATGGGCGCCGAAGTGCGCCTGACGCGCTCGGACGTGGCCAAGGGCCATCCGGAGTACTACCAGGACCTGGCCAAGACCATCGCCGAGCAGACCCCGGGCGCCTACTTCATCAACCAGTTCGGCAACCCGGACAATCCGGCCGCGCATGAATTCGGTACCGGCCCGGAAATCCTCGAGCAGATGGGCGGCGACCTCGATGCCATCGTGTTCGGCTGCGGCAGCTCCGGCACCATGACCGGCCTGTCGCGCGCCTTCGCCAAGCTGTCGCCGAAGACCGAGCTGGTGCTGGCCGACCCGGTCGGCTCGATCCTGGCCGAGTACATCAACGACGGCAATCTGAACGACAAGTCGGGCAGCTGGCTGGTGGAAGGCATCGGCGAGGACTTCCTGCCGTCGATCTCCGATTTCAGCCGCGTCAAGAAGGCTTATGCCATCAGCGACGCCGAGAGCTTCCACACCGCACGCGAACTGCTGGGCAAGGAAGGCATCCTGGGTGGCTCGTCCACCGGCACCCTGCTGGCCGCCGGCCTGAAGTACTGCAAGGAGCAGACCACGCCGAAGAAGGTGCTGGTGCTGGTGCCGGATACCGGCAACAAGTACCTGTCGAAGATGTACAACGACTACTGGATGCTGGACAACGGTTTCCTGCAGCGCCCGCAGCACGGCGACCTGCGCGACCTGATCCTGCGCCCTTACGGCCAGCGCGACACCGTGGTGATCGGTCCGAACGACCTGCTGACCACTGCCTACCAGCGCATGAAGCTGTACGACGTGTCGCAGCTGCCGGTGATGGACGGCGAGCAGCTGGTCGGCATCGTCGACGAAAGCGACGTGCTGCTGCACGTGTATGGCGATGAGGCACGCTTCCGCGACACCGTCGCCACCGCGATGGTCAGCAAGCTGGACCGGCTGGACGTGAAGTCGCCGATCGAGGCGCTGCTGCCGGTGTTCGACCGCGGCCAGGTGGCGATCGTGATGGACGGCGACACTTTCCTGGGCCTGATCACCCGTATCGATCTGCTGAACTATCTGCGCCGTCGCGTGCAGTAAGCCGCTGATCGCCGACGTTCACCGCTGAATCCTGGTTTATCCGCGTCAAAGGTCGTTAAGGCCGCGCTGGTAGACTTCCGCACCTTCGATGGCGCCGTGCGTCGGCGCCCCTCAGGAAAGAACATGTCCAACGCAACTTCCCAGGATCGCGCCCTGGCCCTGGCTACCCTGGCCATCCACGGTGGCCAGTCGCCCGACCCCAGCACCGGCGCGGTGATGCCGCCGATCTACGCCACCTCGACCTACGCCCAGTCCAGCCCGGGCGAGCATCAGGGCTTCGAGTACTCGCGCACCCACAACCCGACCCGCTTCGCCTATGAGCGTTGCGTGGCGTCGCTGGAAGGCGGCACCCGCGGCTTTGCCTTCGCTTCGGGCATGGCGGCCAGCTCGACCGTGATCGAGCTGCTGGACGCCGGCAGCCATGTGGTGGCAATGGACGATATCTACGGCGGCAGCTTCCGTCTCTTCGAGCGCGTGCGTCGCCGCACCGCCGGGCTGGACTTCAGCTTCGTCGACCTGACCGATCTGGCGGCGTTTGAAGCCTCCATCACGCCGAAGACGAAGATGGTGTGGATCGAGACCCCGACCAACCCGATGCTGAAGATCGTCGACATCGCTGCGGTCGCTGCCATCGCCAAGCGCCATGGCCTGATCGTCGTCGTCGACAACACCTTCGCCTCGCCGATGCTGCAGCGCCCGCTGGAGCTGGGCGCTGACCTGGTCCTGCATTCGGCCACCAAGTATCTCAATGGCCACTCGGACATGGTCGGCGGCATGGTCGTGGTCGGCGACAACGCCGAACTGGCCGAGCAGATGGCCTTCCTGCAGAACTCGGTGGGTGGTGTGCAGGGCCCGTTCGACAGCTTCCTGGCCCTGCGTGGCCTGAAGACCCTGCCGCTGCGCATGAAGGCGCACTGCGCCAATGCGCTGGCCCTGGCACAGTGGCTGGAGAAGCACCCGGCCGTGGAAAAAGTGATCTACCCGGGCCTGCCGTCTCACCCGCAGCATGAGCTGGCCGGCAAGCAGATGGCCGGCTACGGCGGCATCGTCTCGATCGTGCTCAAGGGCGGGTTCGAGGCGGCCAAGCGCTTCTGCGAGAAGACCGAACTGTTCACTCTGGCCGAGTCGCTGGGCGGCGTGGAAAGCCTGGTCAACCACCCGGCGGTGATGACGCATGCCTCGATCCCGGTTGCGCGGCGGGAGCAGCTGGGTATCAGCGATGCGCTGGTAAGGCTGAGCGTGGGTGTTGAAGAGTTGGGGGATCTGCAGGTGGATCTGGAACGGGCGCTGGGCGGCTGACCGAGGTCGTGCCCCAGCGCTCTATCGACTGTCCACCCAAAGGGGCAGGCAAGCCATGAATCCAGGAAGTCCAAGCATGTTCAATTCAAATCAAGCGATGAGCATGGCGCCGACGACGGCGCTGCGCTCCATCTTCCACTACCGAACGCTGATCCTGGAGATGGTGAAGCGGGAAGTGATCGGGCGCTATCGTGGATCGGTCATGGGGCTCTTGTGGTCGTTCTTTACCCCTGTGCTCATGCTGGTTGTGTACACCTTTGTCTTCAGTGTCGTGTTTCGTGCGCGTTGGGCTGGAGGATCTGGCTCCAAAACTGAGTTCGCGGTGGTTCTGTTCGTGGGCATGATGATCTTCGGACTGTTCTCTGAATGCATCAATCGGGCGCCGTCGCTCATCCTGTCCAATGCGAACTACGTGAAAAAGGTGATCTTCCCCCTGGAGATTCTTCCAGTGGTGTCGTTGGGTGCGGCGCTGTTCCACTTTGCCATCAGCATGGTGGTCTGGGTGCTGTTCTACCTGATCCTGTTTGGTATCCCCTCGGTCCAAGCGCTTTGGTTGCCGATCGTGATGGTGCCCTTGTTGATCCTGTGTGTTGGCGTGTCATGGTTCCTTGCGTCGCTGGGGGTCTACCTGCGTGACGTTGGCCAGGTGATCGTGGTCGTCACGACCGCGCTCATGTTCATGTCGCCCGTGTTCTTCCCGGCAGTTGCGATGCCTGAGGAATTTCGGCCCTATCTGTACATCAGTCCGATCACTTACTTCATTGAACAGTCCCGCGAGCTCCTCATCTGGCACGGCAGTATGCATTGGGGCATGTGGCTGAAGATGCTGGGTGTTTCCATTGCGGTCGCGGTACTGGGCTTTGCATGGTTCCAGAAGACCAGAAAGGGTTTTGCCGATGTCATCTGAAAACGCCATTGAGGTCGAGAGCCTCAGCAAGTGCTACCAGATTTACGACAAGCCCCGCGACCGGTTGATGCAGATGCTGCTGGGCAATGACGAGCGGCGTTTCTACCGGGAGTTCTGGGCTCTTCGTGATGTGTCGTTCAAGATTCCCAAGGGGCAGGTGTACGGCATCCTTGGCAAGAACGGCGCGGGCAAATCGACGCTGCTGCAGATCATCTGCGGTACCTTGGCGGCGACGTCCGGCGAGGCCAGGGTCGCTGGTCGCGTCTCGGCTCTGCTGGAGCTCGGCTCGGGGTTCAATCCCGAGTTCACGGGTATCGAAAACATCTACATGAACGCCCAGCTGCTGGGCCTGACCCGCAAGGAAGTTGACGGCAAGCTGGACAAGATCATCAGCTTTGCCGACATCGGCGATCATGTCAGCCAGCCGGTCAAGACCTATTCGAGCGGCATGTTCGCGCGACTGGCATTTTCTGTAGCCATCCATGTCGATCCAGACATCCTCATTGTTGATGAGACGCTCAGCGTTGGTGACGCCTGGTTCCAGCACAAGAGCATGGCGCGAATGCGCAAGCTCATGGAAAGCGGTTGCACCGTGCTCTTCGTCAGTCACTCCATCGACGCAGTGCGGGCACTCTGTGATTACGCCATCTGGATCGATGGTGGCACCCTCAAGATGCAGGGAAATGTCACCGAGGTGACCAATGCCTACATGAATGACGTGTTCGTCGAGCACAACCGACTCATCTTGGAAGCGAGCCAGGGGGGGATCCATGACGAGCCTGGCAGCGTAGCAATGGCCACCCCTACTACGTCTGGGCCGGCCGACCAGGCAGGGGATGACATGATCGACGCCGAGCAGGTCACAGACCGCACTGTGCTCAACGTTCAGGCAGTCCAGATCCTGAATACGGACGGACAACCAACAGACCAGATTGAACAGCGCGACGAGCTTACATTGGCCATCGATGTCAAGTTCTACAAGGCATTGAAGAACGTCAGCATCGGATTCCTCATCAAGGACCAGTTCGGCCAGGAATTGACGGGCGAGAGTATCTTTAACAGCTTCCGTAAGGGAGTAGAGGTATGTGCGGGGCAGCTGTTGCAGGTCAGATTCAGAGGGGCGAATTTGCTGAGAGGAGGGCAATCCTACTCCATTGCCATTCGCATCAATCAGGTCAGCCATTGGGACCGCAGCGATAACGTCGTCATATATGCCGACGAACTGGCCGCGGTCTTTGATGTGCGGACAGACAAAGATGAACCCATGTGGTTCAAGTTCAGAATGCCATTCAAGGTGGAATGCAAGTGAATCGTATGGAAGTCAGCGTAGTTTTGAACTTGCACCGTGAAGCTCTTCTTCTGACACCAACGTTGCTCTCGCTTGACGCGTGCGCTCGCGAGGCCCGGGCTGCAGGTATCTCCGTGGAGCTCATTGCGGTATTTGACCGCACGGATGATGCTACCCGGGACGCGTTTAATGCGCAGCCTATGGGAGGGTTTGATCGCATCGAGACGTTGGAAGTGGATGTAGGCTCACTTGGTCTAGCTCGAAATGCGGGAATCGAGCGTGCGACCGGCGAATACATCTGGACCTCCGATTCTGATGACATCGTGTCATCCAACTCGATCGTTGCCCTGCTGCAGACCGCCCGGAGACACCCCAACCCCAAGGTGGTCGTCTTCATCGAATACCTCTGCGCATTCGGTGACCGCTACCACAATGTTCGCTACTTTGATTCAAGGTACCTCACTGCGGGGGATTTTGCGTTTCAGCATCCCTACATTTCTCGAATCTTTGTGCCAAGGGCCGCCTTTGACAGACTTCGTTACGGCGACTTGCGCGTCGCATCGGGATTCGCCTACGAAGATTGGGATTTCAACTGCAATCTGCGTGCAGATGGCTACGATATGGTTGTCGCGCCGGAGACAGTCATCTTCTACCGCCAGCGCAATGGCAGTCTGCTGAGGCAGGCTGACGCCGCTTCCTCGCGCCTGATTCCTCACGGTCCATTGTTTGATCGCAGGACTTTCTTGGGCGACATGCAGCGTTCGCGCGCGGGGGACTGGGCCAGGCTCTGCCGAGAGCGCCAGGAAATACTCTTGGCGGACAACACGCAGTTGTTCACCTCATCGCCGAAGATGATGGGATACCTGAATGACGCCATCGAGCTGGAGCCGGAAATCGAGCCGTACAGGGTCGAGACAGCGGGCAGCTACAGCCCCATGCCTTGGAGCCCGGCGCATTGGGGAATGCAGCTGGAGAGCCTTTATCGAATGATTGGAGATGGGCCCTTCACTGACATCGTGCTGTTGCCATGGCTGCGGCCAGGAGGGGGGGAGAAGTACATTCTGCAGATTTTGGACGAGATTTCAGCGCAGGAGCCCGATTCGCGTTTCCTGGTTGTAGCGGGCGAATCCGTACCTCGGCATGAGTGGGTGGCACGCCTCCCTTCCGGAAGCGTGTTCATCGACATTTGCAATGCCTTCCCCTCGCTTGATGCGGGCGATCGCGATGCATTGCTCATCCGCGCATTGTTGGCGGTTTCCTCCGTTCGCGCCCGTCTACATGTGAAATCGTCGGGTTTTGCCCACCGCCTTCTGGATTCCTTCGCCCCGGTCATGAGCGCCAGCTTCCGCATTGTGTACTACCGGTTCTGCGACGGAACGTATAGTTGGGGCGGGAAGATGCGGCGCGGGCCTTGGGGAATCGAGGTGATGAGAAAGCACCTTCGAGGATTCTGGAAAGTCGTGACAGACTGTCAGGCAACCCTGTCCGAAGATCAGCGTTTCCTTGGGCCGCTTCCCAGTTACGAGGTGGTCTATGCGGAATGCGACACGCCGCGAGCGGTTGAGTCGCAGCGTATCCCCACCAAGCGCCTCCTTTGGGCTTCACGGGTAGACCCGCAAAAGCGGCCGGAGCGGTTGGCTCAAATTGCGAGTGCCCTGAGCGATGCAGGTATCGAGGTGGAAATTGATGCGTATGGTTCGGCAGATCCGGGCGTGGACGCAAAGATGATTTTCAACGGTGGCAAGAATGTCCGCTATCGAGGGGGGTTCTCAGCCGTGTCGGATTTGCCTCTCGAAAAGTACGATGCATTCATCTATACAAGTGACTTTGATGGTCTCCCGAACATCCTGCTCGAAATGCTGGGCGCTGGATTGCCTGCGATCGCACCGGATGTTGGTGGGATTCGTGAGGCTGTCATCAATGGCGTCACTGGCAAATTGGTGAGCGGAGCTGATGAGGAATCGCTTGTCCTCGCATACGTGGATGCTGTGAAGGATACATATGGCGATTGGAGTGCCACGCTTCAGGCTGGGCTTCGGGCGCGTGAACTGGTTCTGACCCAGCATGGACCAGCTCTATTCTCCCAAAGAGTAGCCGGGGTCCTTGAACTCGCTCGTTTGAACTCCCGCAAGGCTTCTTGATGTCAACAATGTTCTTTTACGCTGACGCAGAGAGTATTGATGTTCTGCGTTCTGGTCGCTCCAAGGCGCTGATGCTTGGCAGCGACTTTGGCTACGGCAATTTCGGCGATGTGCTCCAGCACGTTGGAGCTCTGTCTCGCCTGCGGGACACCTCGGCTTTGGAGCTGGTTTCGATCTTCGCGTTGGAGGCGATCTCCAGGTTTGTCGCGGTCGACGCACTCAGGAAGATCTACAGAGTCAATGCGTTGATGTTTGTCGCCTCTCAACCTCTCCGGGCTGACGATTTGACCAGGTTGGGCCTTCAGCAGGTGCTTGTCGTCAACAATGTTGCAATGCTTCATCTTTACGGTGGGGGCTTCCTCAATGAAATGTGGGGGGACTTCTCCCTAGATATTGCCGAAAGCCTGCTTCAGAAGCTTCCCAGTGCCATCTACGTTATTTCCGGGCAGCAGGTGGCCGCTGGCTATTCAGGTCGGGTCGTCGAGCACATCGCCAATTACAAGCCCGCTTTGGTCGGTGTGCGTGATCGCGACTCGCTGCGCAACGTTCAGGAGCATGGCGCTGCTGCCGAGTTCTCCTTCGACGATGCGGTTGAGCAACTTCTGTCGCTGTCCAGACTGTTCCAGATACGTCGAGGTGCTGGTGCATTCCTACATCTGAACTCCTCCGGATACACCGGCAATGACACTGCGCTGCTGGAAATGACCCAGCACCTTTCGCTTGTGACGCAGCGAGTGGGCTCGTCGAAGCAGGCGGTTCTCTTCCAAGCATTCCAGGACGGCCGTGAAGAAGTGGTTGATTCGCTTGAGACCGTCAAGCGGCTTGAGCGGGCTTTCCCTTTCGCCAGTGTGCAGACGGCATTGCTGGTCGAGGCAATTCTGGCTCCTTCCGGGAAATGGTCGCCGCGTGTACTCCAGGGTGAATTCGGCTACTCCTGCTCTTACCACGTCACCATGTGGCTGCAGCTCAATGGCATTCCCTGCTGGTTGCGTGGCAGCAACAGCTACTATGACCAGAAGCGCCGTTCATTGGGAGTGGAGGGTGACTTCGAATCGTTCTTGGAAACTCTGCCATGCGTCGACCATGGAGAGAATCTCGACGCGCGTGCTCAATGGCATGCCAAACTAGATGCCGTGGTTGATGCTGCGGGTCGCGCTCAGAATAGCGTCACGTGGGATCCGGCTTCCGGTGAGGGGAGAGTATTCCATTTCAAAGGCGAACCCCGCCTTGAAGCGCGGCTTGGCGATAGTTGGAAGACGGTCAGTCAGCTGCTGGAGGAGAGAGAAGCATTATCTGAGAGTCGGACGTCGCTGGCTACTGAGAAGCAGGCCATGTTTGAACGGCTCGAAGAGGTGGAAACCAGATTCGACCAAGTAAGCCTAACGCTTCGGGAAGTGGAGCGGGAGCGCGATGAGCTGTCCCTGCAATTGCAGAGCACCAATGAACGCTGCGAGTCCTTGGATCTGCAATTGCATGAGGCCAAGGTTGCCGCAGCAGAAGCCACTGATCAGCTTAAACTACTGTTTGACGACGCTCTGTCGGCGGGAGCGCGTGTCGGCTCCCTAGGTGCCGTCCGGGATTACGCGCAGGAGCAGCGGTTCGAAATCGAGGATCGGTTGTTGGCCTGCAATGAGCGGCTGACCGAGGTGGGCTTCGACGCCGGGCGATACCGAAAGCAGGCTGAATCCGAGCATGATGCACGCGTCTATCATATGGAGCGGGCCCAAGCGGCCACCAACTTGCTAAAGGAAATGATGGCAAGCCGCTCGTGGCGTTGGACGTCGCCGCTTCGGGTCGCCAATCGATTCGCCAGAACGCGACGATTTGATGCGGCGGGCGACGTGGGTCTGTTCGAAATCCTACGTCTTGCAGGGATGCGAATGCCGGTTCCCCAAAGCATGAAATCTCGCTTAGGGAGTTGGCTGAGGGGCTTGCGCAGGCGTTGATGGTGGCTTAGCCGCACTTGGTCTCAGGCGTCCGCATAACCCTCGATTTTGCACATATCCCGCGCGAACGCCTCCCAAGTGAATGTTGCGACCTGCAGGTTCTGTATGCAAAGACGTTGCTGACGGACGTGGTTATCCGACAACCGCTCAATGTCCTTCACGTAATCCAGTGCGGCAGCGCGAGTGCCCAGCAGCGATTGCGCGGGTACAAGATCTCTGATGCCGCCAACATCGGGCGCTACGATCGGGAGGCCTGCGGCTGCGGCCTCCAGCAGAACGTTGGGAAGGCCGTCCCAGGCGGTCGTATAGACGTAAGCCCGATGCTGCGGCAGAACGATATCTTGAAAGCGGTCAAATGGACCATGCAGGGTTACGTTGTCCAGTCGGATGAGCGCAGCCAGATGCGGATCGTCCGCCGACAGCGCGGTTCCATGAACGTCCCAGTGGACATCCTTGAGCATGGTAGCGATTTCAACCAGAAGATCAGGTCGCTTCTGCCGCTCAAGACGGCTTGCCCACAGGACGCGCTTGCCTGGTTGCAGCGTGAAGCTTGGCGCATTGTCCATCGAGGGAGCGGGGAAGTGCACAACCCGAAAAAGGTCACGGCGAATACCAAGCTGCTGACACCAGCTTTCGGGCGAGGCGCTGTTGTCAGTGATGACTGCGTCCAGCCATTGGGAAGTGGTCGGGAGGTGCTGCTGTGCGAGGCCCTGTGCGCGGCCGCTTTCTGCCAACTCATCGCAGTAGAGTGAAGCGAAGATACGGGTTCTTTGGCGAATAGCTAGTCCAAATCGCTCCAGCATTCTCCATGCGGAATGGGAGTTGATGATATGGATCCGGGATGGTGCCAGCTGAAGAATCAATCGCGCAAGAACGATTTCCCGCTCTTCCATTGCAGTGCTTAGTCCGCGAAATTCTTTGCCCGCATCAATGTACAGTGAAGTTCTCGGCAAGCGATCTGCCCAAGGGGAGTCTCCATCTTCAGTGGCAAGGACCAATGTTCGATGCCCCAGCTCACCACTGCAGAGTCTGGCATGGTACAGCGCAGCCAGATCTGCCCCGCCACGCTTCAACCATGGTACGAATAGAATGGTGTCGAAACGTCGGCTTCCAATCAGATCCAGGATTCGCTGATAGGCCTTGCCCGCCTGTGTCCAATGGGTGGGTGCGTAGCGCGCCTGCGGGTGCGAGCTCAGGAACTCGCCGGGCGATAGCAGTGGATCTACCCGCAGTGAGAGACTCTCCATGTCTTCAACCGCCCACTGGGGCAGCGTCCGAAGCGCTGCCACGGGTTCGCGTAGGCTCCTGCGATCCAGTACATGGTCTGCCGAGACTGGCCATTTCGCCGATGGATGGATACGCTTGCCCAGGCTCAGGAGTTGCGAGATCAGCTTGCGCTGGATGTGATCGGGTAGCCGGGAGAGCAGCTGTCGGTCCAGCAGGTGATAGGCCCGACGGGCAAAGGATCGTGAAATCATGGACGGGGGGCGAACAACTGGGTGGGGGCGATCAGCGCGCGGTTGCTGGCGTGCGCTTGGTTCAATGAGCCGACTTTCTTCTTGCGTACATAATGCACGGTCCGTTCCGCGATCAGGTGGGGGTGGCCTAGCGAGAGTGTCTGGCAGTTCCAATGCCAGTCTTCGAAGCCGAATCCTGATTCGCCTGGGCGGGAGAGGGTATATGGGGTCTGGAGATAAATACTCTTGGCAGCGAAGCTGCATGCATTCCAAGGGTTGGTTACCAGCATGCAGTCAGGGTCAAAGCCGTAGGCGTCGCTTCCTGTTTGCCACCAAATGCCCTGCTCAGCATCGAAAGTAACAATCAACTCGGGGTGAATAATGGAGTTCTCGTTTCCTGCTGCGGTTTCCAAGCAGCGGATGACAAAGTCCGCAGAAAGATAGTCATCACCATCACATATCAGGACCCAGTGGCCCGCTACAGATTCAATTGCCTTGTTCCGCGAAACCCCCAGATCACCGCACTCCAGCTCCAGTACTTTATCGATCAAACCGGTATGGTGATGCCAGGTGATCACGCGTGTCGTTTCAGCGTCGGCGTGGTCAAGGGTGGCGACGACTTCCACCGAAATACCGTGCTCCGCTGCGGCAAGCTTGCAACGGAGCAATGACAGCAGGGACTTGTGCGCCAGGAGACCTTCCCTGTGGAATGTGATGACTGCCGAGACCTCAGGCTTCATTGGAACGCTCCCGCAAATCAGGCTGTACCCCGGTCGTTGTGAACCTGCCAGCGCCATGCATCAACACACATCTGGTCCAAGCTCCGCTCCGCGGTCCAGCCCAAAAGGCAGTGAGCGAGGGATGGGTCGGCAAAGCAACTGGCTGCATCTCCAGGCCGCCGCGCCACGACACGGAACGGTACGCTTCGGCCGCTTGCGCGTTCAAACGCGGCAACGACGTCCAAGACGCTGTATCCCTTGCCTGTACCAAGATTGACTGTAAGACTCTGATTCATTTCCGTGATGTAGTCCAGCGCGCGCACATGGGCTGCTGCGAGATCCATGACATGGATGTAATCACGCACGCCGGTGCCGTCATGTGTTTCGTAGTCGTCGCCGAATACTTGAAGGTACTCGCGCTGCCCGAAGGCAACCTGGGAAACATACGGCATCAGGTTATTGGGCGTTCCAGTCGGAGCTTCGCCTATGAGGCCGGATGGATGTGCGCCTACGGGATTGAAGTAACGAAGCGTGGCTACTTGGAATTTCGGATCAGAAGCCGCCTTGTCAGCTAGCAACTGTTCGCAGATGAGTTTGGTTCGGCCGTACGGATTGGTCGTTCGGGTCACTGCTGATTCGGGTATCGGGCAGAAGTCCGGGTCACCATAAACCGTTGCAGAAGAACTGAAGACAAAGTTTCGTACACCAGTGTCCTCCATCGCCTGCAGGAGCGTAATTGTTCCCGAGATGTTGTTGTCGAAATAATCAAGCGGGCGTTTCCAAGATTCGCCGACTGACTTGAGCGCGGCGAAATGGATTACTGCGTCGATCTGGTGATCCCGCAGGACAGTACGAAGAGTGGAGCCGTCGCGGACATCACCCTCGATGAATGCAGGTAGTTTTCCTGTGATCTCTTCGATCGCCTTCAGCGTTCCCTTCTGGCTATTGTCCAGGTTGTCGAGGATGGTTACCTCGCTCCCGCGCGCTAGTAGATCGACGCAAGTATGGGAGCCAATAAAGCCAAGGCCGCCAGTTACAAGGATATTCATCTTTATATATACCTGGAAAGTTCTGCAAATTCTAGGGTTGCAGATTGCACTGAACGGTGAAAGTCCAAGATTGCTGTGACTATTGAATCATGCAGACGAGGATGCTGCCGTCTGCTTGCTTTGACACCGATGCTTGCGACGGCCATGCGGCGATCCCGTTGCACATCTCTTTTTTTGTTCCACGGATATCCAATTTTTCCCCCGTCGACACGGCAAACAGTCCGGGCAGTGACCAATCATAGAGGAAGGCGGATTCATTGATGCCTTCGCCTGTCATGGATTGGGTTCTGGTGTGGGCGGGCCATCCTGCCGCAATCTGGAGGCGCGGAATGTCGTCAAACTCCAATGCGCGCGCGTAGATTGCGTTAGCGGTTCGTTGATCCCATTGTGTTACAAGTAACTGCTGGTAGAACAGAGTTGACCCGATGGCGCAGAAGGCGAGCACAAGTGGAGTCAATGGAATCAATAGCAACTTGCCAAAGGGGGGGCGAATTCCTGCCCAGACCATGCAGATGAAGAGAGCAAAGCAGAGGCCCACCGGCGAAAAGGTGCGGGGTACATGCCCCCCCCAGGAAAGAGCAAGCGGGCTTACTGTCGCTAGCAGACCGGCGGCTAGAAAGAGCGCTGCCGAGAGTGCTCTGAACCAGTCGCGGGCTAAGCAGAACAAGAACATCGATAGCAATACAACACCCAAAAGAATCTTGAGCCACAAGGCCATGATCGGCTCGCCTCGAAGCAGTATTCCGTAAGCCAAGCTTAGTCCGGAGTGGAGTGTGTTGATCACTCCACCCTGAAGATGAGGTGTATAGGTTTCCGATGCACCTACGCCCAGGATGCTTCGTAGGACGCTGCTTGTTAAAAGGTAAACGGTGGTGCTTAGGAGCAGCGCCGCCAGAACAAAGACGATGCCGTACAGAGCTTGGGGCCATTCGCCGTTCCGCTGCTTGACCTCGCACATCAAGTTGATTGCCCATGCCCCGGCCGCGAGGGCATACAGGATTAGAATCGCTTGGTTGGCGTGGCTACAGATGACCAACACAAGCAAACTCAGCGTGAACTTTATGCCTGTCTTCAATTGGGTTGTCAGAACGAGTAGGGCGAAGAACAGGGACAGATAGACGAACGCATGTGTGATCGCACTCATGCGGAACAGGAAGTACGAGGTCAGGTAAGGATGGGTTGCTGCGAAAACGGCTGCGGCGTAATGGACAAAACCGTTGCGCTCACTGACACGGGTTAGCGAAACGGCCGCTGCAATTGCCAGTGAGATCGAGCTGAATGCAAGCAATGACGTGAAGAACGAGATGCCGGTAAGCGAAAGTCCGGTTACGTCCACGCTTTGGGTAAGTAGGGACAGCACCACCCTTCCCTGAGAGACAAAGTTCTCCAGGTTTCCCGCAGCGTCACCTTGGAAGGCAAAGGCGTAGTCGTCGGGCGCCATTCCCGGAAGTAGCGTTGCGCCTTTGCTTAGCAGGTTGCCAACAAGGGCGGTGAGAAAGAGCAGCCAGAAGCTTCTTTGGAGAAGCAGGCCGCTTTCGCTGCTAGGCAGAGAAGGAGGATGGATCACTGAGTGACCTGCATTGCTTGTTCCGCCGCCTCAGTTACAAGGTCGAGTTGCTCCTCAAGATCCAGCCACAGCGGAAGACGGACCAGTCTGTTGCTGATGTCGTCCGTAACATCAAGATTGCCAGATGTGCGGCCGAGCTGCTCTCCCGCAGGCGAAGAATGTAGGGGGATGTAGTGAAATACCGTCTGCACTCCGTTTTCCTTCATGCTGGAAATGAATTTCGTACGTGCTTCCAGATTGGGAAGAAGCAAGTAGTACATGTGTGCGTTGTGGACACATTCTTCCGGAACTATCGGGCGACGTAGCGCACCCGCTGCCTCATGTGGCGCTGCCCATGCATGATAGCGGTCCCATATCGCGAGGCGTCGAGACGTAATGTCCTCGGCTTCATTCAGTTGGGCATTCAAGAATGCTGCGATGATCT
This sequence comes from Stenotrophomonas sp. ASS1, assembly GCF_004346925.1. Classification (NCBI taxonomy): domain Bacteria; kingdom Pseudomonadati; phylum Pseudomonadota; class Gammaproteobacteria; order Lysobacterales; family Lysobacteraceae; genus Stenotrophomonas; species Stenotrophomonas oleivorans. Next base: position 553,363 of record NZ_CP031167.1, read on the forward strand.
CCCCGGGAAGATAGGAGGAGCCAACGTCGACCCAAGTGTATTTGTCGACTTGACCGCGGAAGAAGCGACTCCGGTTTGTGCCCTTCTCACGGATGATTTCCGCACGCTCGCCGAACTCGGCGTCACGGCACAGTAGAGCGCCGCCTTCGCCGGAAATGACATTTTTGGTCTCGTGGAAACTAAACGCCCCGAGCTCGCCAATTGTTCCCAATGCGCGCCCCTTGTAACTGGACATGATTCCTTGGGCCGCATCTTCCACAACAGCCACGCCGTGCCGTTGAGCGATTTCGGTGATGGTATCCATTTCGCAGGCGACGCCGGCGTAATGGACGACACAGATTGCTCGCGTGCGGGGAGTGATGGCGGCTTCGATCAGAGCTTCGTCGATGTTGAGAGTGTCGCTCCGTATGTCGACGAATACTGGTACCGCACCACGCAGTGCGAAGGCATTGGCCGTCGACACGAACGTGAATGAGGGCATGATCACTTCATCGCCGGGTTCAAGGTCCAGCAGAAGAGCGGCCATTTCAAGTGCTGCGGTGCACGAGTGGGTGAGCAGGGCACTCGCAGCGCCTGTGCGTTCTCGCAACCACTGGTGGCACTTCTTCGTAAACGGACCGTCTCCCGAAAGATGGCCATTGGCGTGCGCCTGGCCGATCATGGGAAGTTCCTTGCCGGTCATGAACGGGCGATTGAACGGAATCATGAGGTCTCTTTGGTGTGAGCAGTTGATATCAGCCTTGGCTGATGATGATCAGGCCGGCGACAACGGTCGCCAGGCCGACCGCCTTTGATAGGGTAAAAGCTTCGCCAAACAGCGGAATGGCCGCAACGCAGACGATCAGGAAGTTCAGTGCCATGAATGGATAGGCACGACTAAGTTCCAGTCGCGAAACCGCCAGCATCCAGCAAAGGGATGCAGCGAACGCCGCGACAAACGCAGAAATCACCCAGGGCTGCAAGAGTAACTGGATGACAGGAGGGAGTTTCCCTAGCAGTCCGGTCGTCGTTGCCTGGTACGAACTCGCCTGCCATTTGATGACGAGCTGACCATAGCTGGTCAGCAGAATCGTTGCGGCGACCATGAACCAGGGGAAGAAGGGGGTTGTGGAGTTCACGGCTTGCTCCGCTGTGCAGCCAGGCGGCGGTCGATATGAAACGTATCGTAAGCTCTCGCCAGAAACAGACCGGCACGCGCCCATTGTCTCTGCACGGTGTAGTTCCATATCTGGGTGGAGATACTCAGGCGCGCCAACCCCGCTCCTGCGTAGTGGTGCAGCAGGTGACGCAACAGCGTGCCGTAGTGACCTCGTCTCGCGAACGCCGGATGAACTGCGTTGAGCACGATCTCCACGCTGCCGTCATGCACATCGCAGGTAGCGAAACCAGCGGCAACGTCGCCATCGAACACCAGCCAGGTATCGCTGGTTGTGTCGGTCGGGTCGGCACGGCTTTGGGCCCACTCTATGTATCCGTCCAGAATCTGTGCGGCGGGCAATAGTGGATTGGCCGCATAATGGGCGCGGTAGTCTTGAAAGGCTGCGGAGGCGATGACGCGAATTGCCTCAAGGTCGCTCAGTTGCGCGCGGCGAACATTGGGAGCCGCGTTTCCCGCAGAAGCTGGCAGCCGCGCTTCATAGTAGGCAAGCGTGTCTGCATGAATCATCGCTTCTCCCCGTTGCAGCAACGCATTGGGAATCGCGCAGTCGCCTGCAGGAAAGCGCGCAATGATCAGGTCAGCAGGCGAGGCCAGAATAGCCTCGACTACAGACTCGACGGGCGCGTCGGATTCGATACTCGTACGCTCGACGTGGATGGCAAATCGGTTCGAGTCCAGGGTCGAGTAGTTGAGCAAGGACTGTTCAGGCATTGTCGTTGCTCCAGGAGTCATACCAGATCAGGTACTGCGGACGTCTCTTGGTTTCGTTGTGCATACGACCGACGTAAAGGCCGACCACCCCGATGCTTGCCATGAGGAAGCTTCCCACCAGCCAGACCGAAGCAAGGATACTGGTGAATCCCGCAACTCGAATATCGCCCATCAGATAGCGGTACACGGCGAACGCCGCAACGCAGAGGCCCACGCCGGCGAGTGCGAACGAAGCGGACATTACCAATCTCAGCGGTTTGTCCGAGAATGAAAGGGCGATGCGGGTCGCCATCTGCAACAGCTTGCTGAGCGTGTAACTGCTCTTGCCTTCGGTACGCTCCCCGTGCACAACGGGGGTACGGACCGTCCGAAACCCCGTCCATCTGGCAAGCAGAGGAAGGAATCTGTCCGTTTCCGGCATCGCATTCATCGCGTCGATGACTTTGCGGCTGTAGGCGCCGAAGTTGGCAGTGCTCGGATCGTAGTTGGTATCGGTCAACCAGCCCAAAGTACGGTAGAAAGCGCGCGAGCCAGCCTGCTTGAACCAGGTGTCCTGACGTTCGATGCGTTGTCCGAGGACGATCTCGACATCGTCCTTAAGGCCTGCCAGAAGCGTGGGAATCTCTTCAGGTATGTCCTGCAGGTCACAGTCCATCACAATCATGGACCTGCCTCGTGCTCGTGCGATTCCAGCGCTTATCGCTGCGTGTTGCCCAAAATTCCGTGAAAGCTTGAGCCCTCGTACTTCGGCGTGGAGTTGAGACAACTCCAGGATGCGTTCCCATGCCTGGTCTGGGCTGTTGTCGTCGACGAAGATGATTTCGACTGTTCTGCTCTCATTCTTGACCGCAGCCAGGACCCTTTGGGTCAGCTCTTCCAGGCAGCTTGAGCATCCGTAGACCGGAATGACCACGGATACGTCCGGGACGAATGAGAAATCCCGAGACGGTGCCTGATTCTGGACGGTCTTTGACATGGGCTTTGACGGTTGCGGAGACACGCTGGTAAGGGGTCCAATAGCCGGAGCGGGAAGAGCATCGGCCGCACTAGGCGGCCGATGCAGCAAAGCCTACTATTTCACAACGTACCTTACAGCGCCTTTTCCAGCTCTGGCAGGATCGCAAACAGATCCCCCACCAGGCCGATATCGGCAATCTCGAAGATCGGCGCATCGCCGTCCTTGTTGATCGCGACGATCGTGCCGGCATCCTTGATGCCGGTCAGGTGCTGGATCGCACCACTGATGCCGACGGCTACATACAGTTCCGGCGCGATGATCTTGCCGGTCTGGCCGACCTGCAGGTCACTGGGAACGTAGCCGGCATCAACCGCGGCGCGCGAGGCGCCGACGGCGGCACCGAGCTTGTCGGCCAGCTGGAAGATGACCTTGAAGTTCTCTTCCGAACCGACGCCACGGCCACCCGAAACCACGCGCTTGGCGCTCTGCAGGTCCGGACGGTCGCTGGCACCGGCGGCCAGGCCGACGAAGCGGGTATGGGTCGGCAGGGCAGCGTCGACGCTGGCTGCTTCAACGGCGGCATTGCCACCTTGGGCAGCTTCCGGCCACGAGGCGGCACGCACGGTGGCGACCACGATCTGGTCGGCCGGGGCTTCCACGGTGATGATCGCGTTGCCGGCGTAGATCGGGCGCTTGAAGGTGTGGCTGCCTTCAACGCTCATCAGGTCGGAGACCTGGTTGACGCCGAGCAGGGCGGCCACGCACGGCATCAGGTCCTTGCCGAAGGTGGTCGACGGGCCGAATACGTGGGTGTAGCCCTTGGCCAGCTGTGCGATCTGCGGCGCCAGCACCTGGGCGATGGCCTGCGCGTTGGCAGCGTTGGCGACGGTCAGGACCTTGGCGACCCCAGCGATCTTCGCGGCTTCAGCGGCGACAGCGGCCGGATCGGCGGCCAGCACCAGCACGTCGATGCTGGCACCGCTGATGGCGGCGGCGGCGCTGACGGTCTTGGCGGTGGCGGCATTGAGCTTGCCGTCGTGGTGCTCGGCGATGACGAGAATCCTGCTCATTACAGCAACCCCTTCTGCTTGAGTGCGGCAACCAGTTCGGCCGCGTCCTTGACCATCACACCCTTGCTGCGCTTGGACGGCGCGGCGTACTGGGTGGTCTTGAAGGTGTCGGCGGCTTCAACGCCGAGGTCGGCCAGCTGCAGGGTCTCCAGCGGCTTGGCCTTGGCCTTCATGATGTCCGGCAGCTTGATGAAGCGCGGCTCGTTCAGGCGCAGATCGGTGGTGACCACGGCCGGCAGATCCACTTCCAGCGTTTCCAGGCCGGCGTCGACTTCACGGGTCACCGTGGCCTTGCCATCGGCAATTTCGAGCTTGCTGGCGAAGGTCGCCTGCGGGCGGCCCCAGAGTGTGGCCAGCATCTGGCCGGTCTGGTTGGCGTCGTCATCAATGGCCTGCTTGCCAAGGATCACCAGGTCCGGCTGTTCCTTTTCGATCAGCTTGAGCAGGGTGCGCGACGCGGTCAGCGGCTGGATGGCCTGGTCGGTGACGACGTGGATGGCACGGTTTGCGCCCATGGCCAGGCCGTTGCGCAGGTGCGCCTGGGCGTCGGCCGGAGCGATGGTGGCGACCACGACTTCGCTGGCGATGCCCTTGTCGCGCAGGCGCAGGGCTTCTTCCAAGGCGATTTCATCGAAGGGGTTGGGGGACAGCTTGACGCCGTCGGTGACCACGCCGGAACCGTCCGGCTTGACCTGAATGCGGACGTTGTAGTCCACCACGCGCTTGTACGCGACGAGGATTTTCATCTGGTACGGGGTCCTTCAATAACGGAGAGAACGTCCGGTCCTGGAGCAGCAACCGGTTCGGGGGTGGGACTCCGATTCTAGCTGGCTTGGGGTGACCATGCGAATGCGTATGGTTATGCTGCGGCGCCGCAGGGAAGCCGCCTCCGCGAGTTCGCGTTCACGTCACGCAGGCGGTCGTGAAGGCCATCGGGATGTATCCTGTCACGCTGCGCTGGGGCGCCCGTGGGCGCTCCTTGGATGAATTTCGATCAGGAGAACAGGTAGTGCCCACATGGCTTGTCACCGGCGGCGCCGGATTCATTGGCAGTAACTTTGTTCTCGAAGCCGTCGCCCGTGGCATCAAGGTCGTCAATCTCGACGCTCTGACCTACGCCGGTAACCTGAAGACCCTGTCCAGCCTGGACGGCAATCCCACCCATGTGTTCGTGCAGGGCGACATTGGCGACAGCGCCCTGGTGGCCCGCCTGCTGGCCGAACACCAGCCCGGCGCGGTGCTGAACTTCGCCGCCGAAAGCCACGTGGACCGTTCCATCGACGGCCCGGGCGCGTTCATCCAGACCAACGTGGTCGGCACCCTGGGCCTGCTGGAGGCGGTGCGCGACTACTGGAAGGCGCTGCCGGCCGAGCAGGGCGCGGCCTTCCGTTTCCTGCACGTGTCCACCGACGAGGTGTACGGCACGCTGGGTGAGACCGGCAAATTCAGCGAAACCACTCCGTACGCCCCGAATTCACCGTACTCGGCGTCGAAGGCGGCTTCGGACCATCTGGTGCGTGCGTTCCACCACACCTACGGGTTGCCGGTGCTGACCACCAACTGCTCCAACAACTACGGCCCGTACCACTTCCCCGAGAAGCTGATCCCGCTGGTGATCGCCAAGGCGCTGGCCGGCGAGCCGCTGCCGGTGTACGGCGACGGCAAGCAGGTGCGTGACTGGCTGTTCGTGTCCGACCACTGCGAGGCGATCCGTACCGTGCTGGCCAAGGGCCAGGTCGGCGAGACCTACAACGTCGGCGGGAACTCGGAAAAGCAGAACATCGAAGTGGTGCAGGCCATCTGCGCGCTGCTCGATGCGCGCCGCCCGCGTGAGGATGGCCTGCCGCGCAGCAGCCAGATCACCTACGTCACCGACCGCCCGGGCCATGACCGCCGTTACGCGATCGATGCATCGAAGCTGAAGAACGACCTGGGCTGGGAACCGGCCTACACCTTCGAGCAGGGCATCGCCTTCACCGTCGACTGGTACCTGGACAACCAGGACTGGGTCAACGGTGTGCTCGACGGCAGCTACCGTCTGCAGCGCATCGGCACCACGGCTTGAACCCAGGAGACACCATGACCCAGCGCAAGGGCATCATCCTCGCCGGTGGTTCCGGCACCCGCCTTTATCCGATCACCAAGGGCGTCAGCAAGCAGCTGCTGCCGGTGTACGACAAGCCGATGATCTACTACCCGCTCAGCGTGCTGATGCTGGCGGGCATCCGTGAAGTGCTGATCATCAACACCCCGCACGAGCAGGCGTTGTTCCAGCAGTTGCTGGGCGATGGTTCGCAGTGGGGCATGGACATCCAGTACGCGGTGCAGCCGAGCCCGGATGGGCTGGCCCAGGCTTACCTGATCGGCCGCGACTTCGTCGCCGGCAAGCCGAGCTGCCTGGTGCTGGGCGACAACATCTTCCACGGCCACGGCCTGCGCGAAGTGCTCAAGCGCGCCGACGAGCGCGTGGACGGCTCGACCGTGTTCGGCTACTGGGTGAACGACCCGGAGCGTTATGGCGTCGCAGAGTTCGACACGAGCGGCAAGGTCATCGATCTGGTCGAGAAGCCGGAGAATCCCCGTTCGAACTACGCAGTCACCGGCCTGTACTTCTACGATGGCAAGGCCAGTGACTACGCTTCCGAGCTGAAGCCGTCGCCGCGCGGCGAGCTGGAGATCACCGATCTCAACAAGCGTTACCTGGAAGAAGGCAATCTGCACCTGGAGGCACTCGGCCGTGGCTATGCCTGGCTCGATACCGGCACCCACCAGTCGCTGCTGGAAGCTTCCAACTTCATCGAGACCATCCAGACCCGCCAGGGGCTGCAGGTCTGTTGCCCTGAAGAAATCGCTTTCGGCAAGGGTTGGATAAGCGCCGAACAGTTGCAGGCGCTGGCCGCGCCGTTGATCAAGAATGGCTATGGTCAGTACTTGAACAAGCTGGCTGAACGAGGCGTAGTGCCGTGAAGATCGTTGAGACTTCGCTGGCAGGATGCCGGGTGATCGAACCGGCAGTGTTCGGCGACTCGCGCGGATTCTTCTTTGAGACCTGGAATGCCGAACGCTTCCAGGACCAAGGCCTGCCGGGCAGTTTCGTGCAGAGCAACGTATCCTCGTCCGTCCGCGGTGTGCTGCGCGGTTTGCACTACCAATGGCCACGCCCGCAGGGCAAGCTGGTCAGCGTGCTGGAGGGCGAGGTCTATGACGTGGCCGTGGACATCCGTCGTGGCTCGCCGACCTTCGGCCAGTGGGAAGCGGTGGTGCTGAGTGCTGAAAACAGGAAGCAGTTCTGGATTCCGGAAGGCTTCGCGCATGGGTTTGCCGTGCTGTCCGAACGTGCGCTGTTCAGCTACCTGTGCACCGATGTCTACGTCAAGGAGGTGGATGCGGGTATCCGCTGGAACGATGCTGATATCGCGGTGGACTGGCCGGTCAGCGCACCGACCTTGTCGGCCAAGGACGAGAACGCGCCGTTCCTGAAGGACATCGCTGAAGATCGTCTGCCGGTCTACGTGCCATGACCGTTCTGGTGTTCGGCGGCAATGGCCAGGTCGGCCAGGAGCTGCTGCGCGCGCTGGCGCCGCTGGGCAAGGTGGTCGCAACTACCCGCAGCGGGCAACTGCCCGACGGAAGTGCCTGCGAAACCGCCGATTTCGGCCAGCCCGACAGCCTGCCGGCATTGCTGGATCGCCTGCAGCCATCGGTGGTGGTCAACGCGGCCGCCTACACGGCGGTCGATCGCGCCGAGCAGGATGCCGAGGCCGCCTTCGCCGCCAATGCGCAGGCGCCGGGCGTGATCGCGCGCTGGTGTGCGGCGCACGGCGTGCCCTTCGTGCATTACTCCACCGACTACGTGTTCGATGGCCAGGGCAGCGCGCCCTACCGCGAAGACGAGCCGACCGCGCCATTGGGTGTGTATGGCGCCAGCAAGCGTGATGGCGAAGAGGCCGTGCGCGCTGCCGGTGGCCGCCATCTGATCTTCCGCACGGCGTGGGTGTACGCCTCGCATGGCGCCAATTTCCTGCGCACGATGCTGCGGGTGGGTGCCGAGCGCGACCAGTTGCGTGTGGTAGCCGATCAGATCGGCACGCCGACACCGGCTGCGCTGATCGCTGATGTCACCGCGCAGGCACTGCAGCATCCGGGGCAGCTGTCCGGCACCTGGCATCTGACGGCCAGCGGCCAGACCAGTTGGCATGGGTTCGCCGAGGCGATCTTCGCCGAAGCGCTGGCGACCGGCGTGTTGGCGAAGGTGCCGACCGTCGAGGCGATTCCCAGTTCCGAGTACCCGACCCCGGCCAAGCGCCCGGCCTGGTCGGTGCTGGACAACCGCAAGCTGCAGCAGGATTTCGGCATCGTGCTGCCGACATGGCAGGACGGGCTGAAGCGGGTGATGGCGGAGATTGCCTGACCCGGTAGGCGACGTGCCGACCGACGGTCGGCACCCGCCGCAGGGCGTCGGATCAACTACGCCCGTACGTGTCCTCGAAACGCACGATGTCATCCTCCCCCAGGTAACTGCCGGACTGCACCTCGATCAGCTCCAGCGGCAGCTTGCCCGGGTTGCGCAGGCGATGGGTCACGCCCAGCGGAATGTAGGTGCTCTGGTTCTCGCTGAGCAGGATCAGCTCGTCGCCACGCGTGACCTCAGCGGTGCCGCTGACCACGATCCAGTGCTCGGCGCGATGGTGATGCATCTGCAGGCTCAGCGTGCCGCCGGGCTTGACCGTGATCCGCTTGACCTGGAAGCGCTCGCCGTTGTCGATCGAATCGTAGGCACCCCACGGGCGATAGACCTTGCGGTGCCAGGTGGCCTCGCTGCGGCCCTCGGCCTTGAGCTGCGCGACCACCGTCTTGACGTCCTGCATGCGGTCGGCCTTGCCGACCAGCACCGCGTCGTCGGTCTCGACCACGATCACGTCATCCAGGCCGACCAGTGCCACCAGGCGCTGTGCATAGGCATAGGTGTTGCGGCAGTCGATCGCGATCACGTCACCCTGATGCGCATTGCCATCGCCATCCTGATGCGAGACATCGCGCAGTGCGGTCCACGAGCCGACATCGTTCCAGCCGGCGTCCAGCGGAATCACCGCGGCGTCTTCGGTTTTTTCCATCACGGCATAGTCGATGGAATCGGAGGGAACGGTGGCGAACGCCTCCTTGTCGAGGCGGGTGAAATCCGAATCGCGACGGGCCTGCTGCCAGGCCTGGCGGCTGCCGGCCAGCATGTCGGGCTGGAAGCGCTCCAGTTCCTGCAGGTAGCGCGAGGCCTTGAACAGGAACATGCCGCTGTTCCAGTAGTACTGGCCGCTGGCCACATAGCCGGTGGCGATGTCCAGGTCGGGCTTTTCGACGAAACGCTCGACGGCACGCAGGCCCTGCCCATTGGCGGCCTTGATATAGCCGTAGCCGGTTTCCGGACCGGTCGGCACGATGCCGAAGGTCACCAGCTTGCCGGCCTCGGCAGCGCTGGCTGCAGCCTGCACGACTGCACGGAACGCAGCCTCATCGGTGATCACATGGTCCGAGGGCAGCACCAGCAGCAGCGCATCGGCGCCGTCGCGGGTGGCCTCCAATGCTGCGACCGCAATCGCCGGCGCCGTATTGCGGCCAACCGGTTCCAGGATGATGGCAGCCGGCTCGGCGCCGACCTGCTGCAGCTGCTCGGCAGCGACGAAGCGGTGCTCTTCGTTGGCGATCACCAACGGGCCGTGGGTGGCGATGGGCGCGACGCGCTGCCAGGTGGCCTGCAGCATCGTCAGTTCGCCTGCCAGCGGCAGGAACTGCTTCGGATACGCCTCGCGCGACAGTGGCCACAGGCGGGTGCCGGAACCACCGGACAGGATGACGGGCTGGATGTTGCTCATGATCTTCCTTGATTACTGCTGGATAAGGCGGGAGATTTCGTCGGTGCGCGCCTGCATCAGCGCTGCGTCGCCGCGGGCTTCAACGTTCAGGCGCAGCAGCGGCTCGGTGTTGGAACTGCGCAGGTTGAAGCGCCAGTCGCCGAAATCGGCGCTGATGCCATCGGTATGGTCCAGCGCGGGCGACCGCGCGGCGAAGTGCTCCATCACGCGGGCCACGGCGGCCTTGGCATCGGCCACCTTGAAGTTGATCTCGCCGCTGCAGGGATAGGCCGCCATGCGGTCTTCGACCCAGTCGGCCAGCGAGCGGCCGCTCTCGGAGATCAGCTGCGCGATCAGCAGCCACGGGATCATGCCGGAGTCGGCATAGGCGAATTCGCGGAAGTAGTGGTGGGCGCTCATCTCGCCGCCGTACACCGCATCTTCGGCGCGCATCTTTTCCTTGATGAAAGCGTGGCCGCTCTTGCACAGCACCGGCACGCCGCCTGCCTGTTCAACCATTTCCACGGTGTTCCAGACCAGCCGCGGGTCGTGCACGATCTTGCCACCGGGATTGCGTGCCAGGATGGCCTTGGCCAGCAGGCCGACCAGATAGTAGCCCTCGATGAAGCGGCCGGTATGGTCGAAGAAGAAGCAGCGATCGAAGTCACCGTCCCAGGCAATGCCGAAGTCGGCGCCGTGTTCGCGCACCGCATTGGCGGTGGCGGCGCGGTTTTCCGGCAGCAGCGGGTTGGGAATGCCATTGGGGAAGCTGCCATCGGGTTCGTGGCAGATGCGGATGAACTCGAACGGCAGGTGCGGTGCCAGCAGGTCGACGATGGCGCCCGCACCACCGTTGCCGGCATTGACCACCAGCTTCAGCGGCTTGAGCTTGGCGGCGTCGACGTAGCTCAGCAGATGCTGGATATAGGCGCTCTTGTCATGCTGGGCGGTCTGCCCGGCGCGTGGCGGCTGGGCCTCGGACGTATCGACGGCGACCGCATCGGAGATCGCGAACAGGCCGGTATCGGAGCTGATCGGGCGGGCGTTCTCCTTGACCAGCTTCATCCCGTTGTAGTCCATCGGGTTGTGGCTGGCGGTCACCATCACGCCGCCGGCCGCGCCGAGGTGATCGGTCTGGAAGTAGACCTCTTCGGTACCGCACAGACCGATGTCGATCACCTCACGACCGGTACCACGCAGGCCTGCGGCCAGTGCATCCTGCAGCGCCGGGCTGGTCAGGCGCACATCGTGGCCGAGGACCACCGGGCCGGGAGCGAGCTGCGCAGCCAGGGCGACGCCGATGCGGCGGGCCAGGTCTTCGTTCAGTTCTTCCGGCACGCGGCCGCGGATATCGTAGGCCTTGAAGGCGGGCAGGGGCATCGATCAGATCCTTTGTGAGCTCAGCCCTCAATTGTAGTCCCAGTCCCGTTTGGGAATCGTTTCCATCGGAGAACGCCACCTGACTGGCGCCACGGATCAGGCCTGCGGCGATCGTCGGCCTGGCCGGCGGGTGCGCTTGGCCGGCAGGCCCGGCAACGGCGCCAGCAGCGCCTGGACGTCTTCCTCACTGAAGCGTGGACCCGTGCTGCCGCCGCCTTCCAGAATCGATTCCGCCAGCAGGGCCTTGCGTTCCTGCAGCTCGGCAATCCGTTCTTCGATGCTGCCTGCGGCGATCAGCCGGTAGACGAACACCGGCTGCTGCTGGCCGATGCGATGGGCGCGGTCACTGGCCTGGTTTTCGGCCGCCGGGTTCCACCAGGGATCGAAGTGGATGACGGTGTCTGCAGCAGTCAGGTTCAATCCGACGCCACCCGCCTTCAGGCTGATCAGGAACACGGGTACCTCGCCCTGCATGAAGCGCTGCACCGGTGTGGCCCGGTCCTGGGTATCGCCGGTCAGCGTCACATAGGCCAGCCCGAGCTCCTCCAGCGCCTGCGCGATCAGCGCCAGCATGCCGGTGAACTGCGAGAACACCAGGATCCGCCTGCCTTCCTCGACCATCGACGGCAGCATGTCGCGCAGCAGCTCCAGCTTGGCCGAGCCGGCATTGCGTGTCGGTGCGTCGCCCGGCAGCAGGCGCGGATCGCAGCAGACCTGGCGCAGCTTCAGCAAGGCATCCAGCACCACGATATGGCTGCGCGCCAGCCCGCTGCCGCTGATGGCTTCGCGCACCTGCTTTTCCATCGCGGCACGCACGGTTTCATAGAGATCACGCTGGCCACCCTCCATCTCCACCGCGCGGGTAATGAGGGTCTTGGGCGGAAGCTCTGACGCGACCTGATCCTTGCGCCGGCGCAGGATGAAGGGGCGCAGACGCTGCGCCAGCAACGTGGCGCGACGGTGATCGCTGCCGCGTTCGATCGGATGGCGCCAATGCTGGTTGAACTGTTTCTCGCTGCCGAGCAGGCCGGGCAGTAGGAAATCGAACTGCGTCCACAGTTCGCCCAGATGGTTTTCCAGCGGCGTACCGGTCAGGCACAGGCGATGGCGGGCCTGCAGCGTGCGCAGGGTGACCGCCGCACGTGATTTCGGATTCTTCACCTGCTGGGCCTCGTCGAGGATCAGCAGATGGTAGGCATGTGCCTGCAGCGCCTGCTCGTCGCGCCACAGCAGGGGATACGTGGTCAGTACAAGATCGTGCTCGGGGATCGCCTCGAACAGTGCTTCACGTGCCGGTCCGTGCAGGGTCAGTGCGCGCAGGCCCGGAGTGAAGCGTGCCGCTTCGCTCTGCCAGTTGTGCAGCAGCGAGGTCGGCACCACCAGCAGCGCCGGCTGGTCCAGGCGGCCACTTTCCTTTTCGACCAGCAGATGCGCCAGTGTCTGCAGGGTCTTGCCCAGCCCCATGTCATCGGCCAGCACCCCGCCCAGCCCCTGCTGGCGCAGGTACTGCAGCCACGACAGGCCCTCCAGCTGGTAGGGACGCAGCGTTGCCACCAGCCCCGCTGGTGGCGGCACTTCGCCAAGTGCGGGTGCCTGCATCAGCCGCTGCACCAGCGCCTGGGTATCCTTGCGGCCCCGGAACTGCAGCCGCGCCGTGTCCTGCAGTGCCTGCAGGCGGCCACGGTCAAGCGCTGACAAGCGCAGCGGCGCGCCACGCTGGGCGAACAGGTCCGCCAACAGGGCCATGATCGGCTTCAGTCGCGCGGCCCGCAGTGCCAGGCGGGTGTTGTCGCCTGCCATCAACAGGACGTTCTCGTCGTCGCCGATGGCGTCCAGCTGGCCACGCATCCAGCGGGGATCGGACTGCAGCACCTGCTGCAGCAGCGGAACCATCGATACGTTGCGGCCTTCCACCTGGATGTCCAGACCCAGGTTGAACCAGCCCGCATCCGTCGGGTCCGCCTGGATGTCCAGGTCGATCTCATCCACCCGGGTGATGCGATGGCGGAAATCGTCGTCCGTCTCCACCTTCCAGCCCAAGGCTTCCAGGCGCGGCACGTCATCCAGCAGGAACCGTGTCCAGTCATGGGTGCGCAGCTGGAACTGCGGGCCAGCGCCGTCCAATGGCGCCCGCGGGTCCGTGTCGCGATACAGTCCCACCGTGCGCAGCTGGGCCTCGCGCCGTGATTCCTCAGCCAGGTCACGGGGCAGCAGGGCGAGCTGGCCCTCCGGATCGAGTGCGAACAGGCTCGGATCATCCAGGAACCGCACGTGCTCGTCGTACTCGAAGGCCACGGTCGCGATATCGGCCCATTGCGACGGGTCGCGGCGACCGAGCCATGCCGGCCGGAACTCAATCGTATGCAGGCGCAGCACGGGGATCATCGCGCTGATCTGCAGGGTGGGCAGCGTGTCGCTTGCACCGGGGCGCGGCAGGGCAGGGTCGATCTGTTGCAGCATCTGTGCGACCACCGCTTCTTCGTTGGGTAACAGATTGGGCAGGCTCAGGAAGGCGTCGGCGTCCTCGGCCCTGACATCCAGCAGCAGCGGACCGACCTCGCCGGTGACCGGGTCCAGATAGCACGCACTCCGGCCCAGGACCACGCCTCTGGCGCCGCCCTCCACGCTCAACGCGGGTTCCAGCAGCGTCGCGCCCTGCGTCATGCCAACGGTCCAGCCCAGTTCGCCGCGGCGTGGAGCTCCTGACCGGGCCGGCACGTCGCCGTGCGTACCGCAGGAGACCCAGCCATGGCCGCTGGAGACGATCAACTGCAGGGTGGCCGCGAAGTCGATCCATTCGTCCTTCGTCGCGGGCTGCCGCTGGGTGCGTAGCTGGATCATCACCGCCAGATCAGTCGGCGTGAGATAGGCCGGAGGATCCAGCAGCAGGTCCGCAGTGATATCCATCCACTTGCCCGTGCTGATCGCACCATCGGTCCCGTACTTGACGCGCCGGACCAGCACGGCGGGGTGGTGGTTGTAGGTGGACAGTTCGAAGATGACACCGTTCCGGCGTGGCTGGGCCGGCCGGATCCGCGCGCTCTGCCAACGCGAAAGCTCTGCCAGCAGTTCAGGACGCGGCGGTTGCGTCAGGTCCTGTTCGGTCAGGGGGCTCTCGTCGTCCATGGCAAGCGAATCCAGCATGTACGAGACCAGCACCGCCGCCACATGCTTGCAGGTGCGGCCGACGGGGCAGGAACAGGCACTCTGCAGGCGGCTGCGCGCGGTGCGCGTACTGGCCGTCAGATCGATCTCCACGTAGTAGGGATGCCTGGCCGAACCCTGTACCTCGGCCGTCAGCAGGCCATCGCGGAGTTGCCGGTTGCGCACGCCACCCAGGCACTGCTCGCTTTTCTGCAGTGTCCATTCGTCGATCCAGCGGAACAGGTCTTCGTCTGTGAAGGTCGGCGTCATCGTAGATCGAGGGGCGTAGGCGCTGAAGCACCCTTCTGCGTGGAATCGCCCATTCTACCCAATGCCCGCCTGGTGCTCCGTCAATGCTGCGGCGCATCCAGGCCCTTCGCCGCCCTCCAGCTAGAATGCGGTCATCCTCAACGTGCAGGGTAGTACAGCAATGCAGCAATCGACTTCCACCGGCAAGCGCGGCAAGCGCTTCGCCAGTGCGGCGGAGGCCCTGCAAGGGGTGGTCGCCGATGGCCAGACGCTGGCCGTGGGCGGCTTCGGCCTGTGTGGCATTCCCGAGGCGCTGATCGCCGCGCTGCGCGACAGTGGCGCCAAGGGCCTGACCGTGATCTCCAACAATGCCGGCGTCGATGGTTTCGGCCTGGGCCAGCTGCTGGAAACCCGCCAGATCAAGAAGATGATCTCGTCCTACGTGGGCGAGAACAAGGAATTCGAGCGCCAGTTCCTGGCTGGCGAGCTGGAGCTGGAATTCAATCCGCAGGGTACCCTGGCCGAGCGCCTGCGTGCCGGTGGCGCGGGCATCCCGGCGTTCTTCACAGCCACTGGCTACGGCACGGTGGTGGCCGAGGGCAAGGAAACCCGCGAGTTCGACGGCAAGCACTACGTGATGGAGACCGCGCTGCGTGCCGATGTCGCGCTGGTCAAGGCGTGGAAGGCCGACGAAGCGGGCAACCTGGTGTTCCGCAAGACCGCGCGCAACTTCAACCCGGCCTGCGCGATGGCCGGCAAGGTCTGCATCGTGGAAGTGGAGGAGGTGGTGCCGGTCGGCGCCATCGATCCGGACCAGGTGCACCTGCCCGGTATCTACGTGCATCGCATCGTGCACAACCCGCATCCAGAAAAGCGTATCGAACAGCGCACCATCCGCGCGGAGGGCAACTGACATGGCGTGGACCCGCGATGAGATGGCGGCACGCGCCGCCCGCGAACTGACTGATGGCGCCTACGTGAACCTGGGCATCGGCCTGCCGACCCTGGTTGCCAACCACATTCCCGAAGGCGTGGACGTATGGCTGCAGTCGGAGAATGGCCTGCTCGGTATCGGCCCGTTCCCGACCGATGCCGAAGTCGATGCCGACCTGATCAACGCCGGCAAGCAGACCGTGACCGCACGCGCCGGTGCCAGCTACTTCGGCAGCCACGACAGCTTCGCGATGATCCGCGGCGGCCACGTCAACCTGGCCATCCTCGGCGCCATGCAGGTCACCCACAAGGGCGACCTGGCCAATTGGATGGTGCCCGGCAAGATGGTCAAGGGCATGGGCGGCGCGATGGACCTGGTGGCCGGCGTGCAGCGCGTGGTGGTGCTGATGGAGCACACCGCCAAGAACGGCGAGCACAAGATCCTGACCGAATGCACGCTGCCGCTGACCGGTGTGGGCGTGGTCGACCGCATCATCACCGATCTGGCCGTGTTCGACGTCACCGACAAGGGCCTGTTGCTGGTGGAAGCGGCGCCGGGCGTCAGCGATGACGAGTTGAAGGAAAAGACGGGCGTGGCGTTCGTTCGCGGTTGAAGGTCCGGGGCGGCCCGGCTCAGGGACGCCCCATTCTCAGGTAGCGCCATGCTGTTCCCTCACGACCTGCCCGATGCCGATGTCCAGCACCTGTCGGGCTGGCTGGCCGCGACCGATGCCGACCGGCTCCTGTCCGTGCTGCAGGCCGAAGTCCCCTGGGAAGTCCACCGCATCCGCATGTTCGGCAACTGGGTGGATTCGCCGCGGCTGAGCTGCTGGATCGGCGATCCGCAGGCGCGCTACCGCTATTCCGGGGCTGAATTCGTGCCGCACCCCTGGCCACCCGCGTTGCAGGCCATGCGTGATCGCCTGCAGGTGGAGGGCCTCGGCCGCTTCAACAGCGTGCTGCTGAACCGCTATCGCGGCGGCGGTGATTACATGGGCTGGCACAGCGATGACGAGCCGGAGCTGGGGCCGGCCCCGGTGATTGCTTCGCTGAGCCTGGGCGCGGCGCGGCGCTTCCTGCTACGCCGGGGCGATGACCCGGCGCGGAAGGCCGAGTATCTGCTCGGCCACGGCGATCTGCTGGTGATGGCCGGTCAGACCCAACAGTTCTATCAGCACGCGCTGCCGAAGATGGCGCGGGTGCAGGGCGAGCGGATCAACCTGACGTTCCGCTGGATCACGCCGCGCTGATCGATCAGCGCGCGACGGTCGGCTGGTCGGCCTGTCCGCTCAGCAGCGTCCAGCCCACCACATCCTGCGCCAGCTGCTGCAGGCCGCGCTCGAAGGCCGCGGTCACCGCCGGTACGTCGGTGCTGCCGACCGGCTGCGCCTGGCGGAAGGTGCGGTCCGCGACCACGCGCTGGTCGGCGACGTGGATCAGCTTGGCGTTGACCTCGATCACCACCGTCGGCGTGGCCTGTCCCTGGTAATCCGATTCGAAGCGGCGCACGTCGGTGGACAGCTTGTAGTCGGCGCGGATGCCGGCGGTGCTGCGGGCCACGCCACGGATGCGGCCGGAATCCTCGAAGCCGCGCAGCAGGGTGTCCTCGATCATGTCGGTGGCCGGCTGCGCCCAGCTGGCGCCCTTGTAGATCTCCAGCTGAGACGGCGTCGGCCGCACGTTGATGCGCGGGCTGTCGACCATGCGCGCGGCGCTGGGCTTGGCCAGTACCAGCTGCCAGCTGGCCTGTGGCCACGCCGGGTCCGCCTTGACCTGCACGGACGGCGAGTACAGCGTCACTGCGGTTTTCTCGCTGCTGCCAAGGATGGAGCAGCCGCCCAGCAGGGTGACCATCGAAGCGGCCAGCAGCAGGCGCGGAAGGGTGGTCGGGCTCATTTGGGTTCGAACTCCTTCGGTGCGTCGCGGCCCAGCAGGTAGCGCGCGGGGTTGTTCTCGAGGCGGTCGCTGACCCGGCGCAGGTCGCGGATCAGGCCGCGCAGTTCGGTCAGCGTCGGGCCGAGCTGGCCGAGGCCATCGTTGGCGAAGCTGTTGATGGCAGCGCGGTTCTCGCCAAGGATCGAATCGGCGTTGCCGGCGGCCGAATCAAGCTTGGCCAGGGTGCCGTCGAGCTTGTCGATGATGCCGGGCAGCTGCTGCACCAGGTTCTTGTCGAGGCGCTCGATGGTGCCGTTGGTGGTCTTCAGCGTGGTGTCCAGGCTGCGGGCGGCATCGCGCGCGCTGAGCAGCAGCGCCTGCGTGCCCTGGTCACGGTCGGCCAACCCCCCGCTGATGGTTTCCAGGTTGGCCAGTGTCGCGTTGATCGAAGCCACGTTGCGGTCGCTGAGGATCTGGTCCATGCGCTCGACGATGCGGTTGGCGACGTCGGTGATGTTCTGCAGCGCCGACGGCGTGGTCGGGATGATCGGCGCCGGGTCCTTGTTGACCGTGGTCAGCGCCGGCGACTGTGGCGTGCCACCGCTGAGCTGGATGATCGACGGGCCGGTCAGGCTGGTGATCGCCAGCTTGGCGCGGGTATCGGTCTTGACCGGCGTGTTGGAGTTCAGGCGGATGCGCGCGACCACCTGGCGCGGGTCGTCCGGTACCAGGTTCAGTTCGGTGATCGAGCCCACCGCGATGCCGTTGTACTGCACCGGGCTGCCCACCGACAGCCCGGTCACCGCTTCGCGGAACACCACGCGGTATTCCTGCCAGGTGCGGTCGGAAGAGTACTTGGCGGCCCACAGGCCGAAGGCCAGCAGGGCCAGGCCGGTGATCAGGGTGAACGCGCCGATCAGCACGTAGTTGGCTTTGGTTTCCATGGCTCAGGCACTCTCGATCTGTTCGCCACGCGCGGCGCGCGCGCGGGGTCCGTGGAAGTATTCCTGGATCCACGGATGATCCAGTTTCTCGATGTCAGGCAAGGGTGCGTTGGCCACCACCCTGCGGTCGGCTATCACCGCGACCCGGTCGCAGATCGCGTACAGCGTGTCCAGGTCGTGGGTGATCAGGAACACGGTCAGCCCCAGCGCTTCCTGCAGGGTCTTGATCAGGCGGTCGAATGCAGCCGCACCGATCGGGTCGAGGCCTGCGGTCGGTTCGTCCAGGAACAGCAGCGGCGGGTCCAGCGCCAATGCACGGGCCAGGCCGGCGCGCTTGCGCATGCCACCGGACAACTGCGAGGGCAGCTTGTTGATCGCATCGGCGGGCAGGCCGGCCAACTTCACCTTCAGCAGCGCCAGCTCGTAATGCCAGCGCTCGGGCAGTTCGCGATGGTGCTCCTTCAGTGGCACCTGCACGTTCTCGCCCACGGTCAGCGAGGAGAACAGGGCGCCGTCCTGGAACAGCACGCCGGTGTTGCGCTCGATGTGCAGGCGGCTCTCGGTATCGTCGGCACGCGCGTCGCGGCCGAGCACTTCGATCTGCCCGGCATCGGGCACGCGCAGGCCGAGGATCGAACGCATCAGCACCGATTTGCCGGTACCCGAACCACCCACCACGCCCAGGATCTCGCCGCGGCGCACGTCCAGGTCCAGGTCTTCATGCACGGTCTGGCTGCCGAAACGGTTGACCAGCCCGCGCACGCGGATGGCCAGCTCGTGGCCGCTCTCGTCCTGCATGGGAATTTCTTCGGGCGTCGGATGCGTGCTCATGTCACCAGTCCATGTGCATGAACCACAACGCCGCGAAGGCGTCGATGATGATCACCAGCGAGATGGTCTGCACCACGCTGGAGGTGGTGCGTTCGCCAACCGACTGCGCCGTGCCTTCGACCTTCAGGCCTTCCAGGCAGCCGATCAGGCCGATCACCAGCGCGAACACCGGCGCCTTCGACAGGCCGACCAGCATGTGCCGCACTTCCATCGTCTCGTGCATGCGCGCGATGTACATCTGTGGCGGAATATCCAGATCGAACGCACCCACCGTGATGCCGCCGGCCAGGCCGGCGACCATGGCGATGAAGGTCAGCAGGGGCAGGGTGACCAGTAGCGCCAGCAGTCGTGGCAGCACCAGCAGGTCGATCGGGTCCAGGCCCAGGGTGCGCATCGCATCGATTTCCTCGCGCGCCTTCATCGCACCGATCTGCGCGGTGAAGGCGCTGGCGGTGCGGCCGGCCAGCACGATCGCGGTCAGCAGCACCGCGAACTCGCGCAGGAAGGCGATGTTGACCAGCTCGACCACGTAAATTTCGGCGCCGAAATCGCGCAGGATGGTCGAGCCGAGGAAGGCGATCACCGCGCCGACCAGGTAGGACAGTAGCGCCACCAGCGGTACCGCATCCAGCCCGACCTGCTCCATCTGGTGCACGGTGGCGGTCAGGCGGAAACGGCGGGGTTCCTTGACCAGGCGCGCGGCCTTGACCAGGTTCTCGCCGAGGAAACTGCACAGCGCCTTGATGTTGTGGCCGGTGGCATGGACGCTGACACCCAGCCGTTCCAGCGCAGCCAGCACGCCGAAGTCGCGCTTGGGCTTGGGCCGGTCGTCGGCCACTTCCTCGATGGTGCACACCAGCGCCTGGTGGTCCGGGCGGAACTTCAGTGCGTCCTCACCGAGGTCGGCGCGATGGGCCACGCGCAGCACCTGCAGCACGCCGGCCGAATCCATCTTCTCGATGGCGGTGGCATCGATGCCGGTCAGCGTGTCGGGAACGCCGCGCAGGACTTCGGCCGCGGCCAGCGCGGTCTTCAAGGTCCAGGTGCCGGACAGGCGGATCACGCCCGGGTCATGGGCATCCTGTTCGAGCTGGGGGGCGTGGTTCGGGGTCACTTGGGCCATTCGGGTCGCAGCATAACCGTTCTGTATTGGGCATCGCGTCGAACTCGGATGAATTTCTCCGGTAAGGCCCAGCCTAGGTAATACTACGGCGCATGTCCGCAGACGCTCACACGATCCCCACGCCCCAGGCCACCTACGCGCAGCGCGTGGCCTTCGTTTCCGAGATCGCCGGACGCCTGCACAGCTACGGCACAACGGCCCAGCGCCTGGAAACGGCAGTGGTGGCACTGGCCCGCCAGCTCGATCTGGATTGTGAACCGTGGTCGAATCCCACCGGTATCATCCTCAGCTTCAGCGACCCTGCGCAGGCGATCGGCTCCAGTGACATCACCCGCGTGATCCGCCTGGCCCCCGGCGAGAACGACCTGCACAAGCTCAGCGTGGCCGACCATATCGCCGAGGAAGTGGCCAACGGGCGGATGAGCATCGCCCAGGGCCACACCGCGCTGCGCCAGCTGGACAAGGATCCGGGTCGGCGCGGCAAGCTGCGCACCATCCTCTCATTCACCCTTGGCGCAGCCGGTGTGGCCGGCATGTGGAAGCTGCCGTGGCTGGACATTGCCACCGCCGGTGTCATCGGCCTGATGATCGGCCTGCTCGGCATGGTCACCGACCGTCGCCCGGCCACCCGCGAAGCGGCCGAGGCGCTGGCGGCGCTGCTGGCCGGCCTGGTCGCCACCCTGGTGGCGTCCTTCATCGGCGCGCTCAACCTCAACACGGTGATCATCGCCTCGCTGGTGGTGCTGCTGCCCGGCATGTCGCTGACCAATGCGGTCAATGAGCTGGCCAGCCAGCACTGGGTGTCTGGTACCGCGCGCTTTGCCGGTGCGCTGACCACCATCATGAAGCTCAGCGTCGGCGCGATGATCGCGGTGACCCTGGCCGATGTGCTCGGCCTCGATCCGGTGATCCGCGCCACGCGGCCGCAGGGGCCGTGGGTGGAGTGGGGCTCACTGCTGACCGCGGCGTTTGCCTTCGCGATGCTGTTCAAGGCCAACCGCCGCGATTATCCGTGGGTGATCGCGGCCTCGGTCGCTGGTTATGCGATCTCCAAGTTCGGTGGCCACGCCTGGGGGGCGCCGGCTGGCATCTTCCTGTCGGCGATGCTGCTGACCGCCGGTGGCAATCTGTTCGGCCGCCTCGTCGGCCGCCCGGGCGCAATCATCCGCCTGCCCGGCATCATCATGATGGTGCCCGGCAGCACCAGCCTGCGCGGCGTGCTGACCCTGGTCCAGCAGCAGGACGTGGGCGCCGGCCAGAGCGTGTTCCTCACCGTGCTCAACGTGGTGATGGCGCTGGTCGCTGGCCTGCTGTTCGGCAACCTGCTGATGCCGGCCCGCAAAACCCTGTAATCGCCCTCTGGGCTGCTTCCTGTGGGTGTGGACCGTTGGTCCACACCCCTTTCCTTTCCGGGGAATGAAAAAACGCCGGCTTTCGCCGGCGTTTTTCAGTGCATCCCGATCCGGCCTCAGGCCTTCTTGATCAGGAAATCTTCCGGCTTCTTGCTGCCCTTGGCGGTCAGCTCGGCCATCCAGCGCGGCTGCTTGCCACGGCCGGTCCAGGTTTCCTTCGGATTGGCCGGGTTGCGGTACTTCGGCGCAACCTTGCCCAGCTTGCGGCCAGCGGTCTTCGACGGTGCCTTGGCGGCCTTGGCCACCTTGCGCGCGCGGGGGGCCGGGGCGTCGCCAAACAGTTCCTCGATGGTGTAACCCTCGGTCTTGGCCAGCTTGGTCAGCTGTGCCCGGACCTTGGTGATCGGCCGGCGCTTGGCGACGATGGTCTGCTGTTTCTTGGCGGTGCGGATCAGGGCGCCCAGCTCGCGTGCCGACAGGCCGGTCAGGTCAATGCTCATTTACGGTTACTCCGGAAACTAATAAGTGGACGGGACGAGCCAGTCCCTGGCGTCGCGGGACAGAATAAAGATGAATTAATCCCAGCACAAATGCAGACCGGTCATGGCCTGGCAGCATCCCGGCTGCATTGCGTCGATTTTGACCGGATTATGTCCGCTGCAATATTGCTCAAATGGGCGTCAGGCAAAAAAAGACCGGGGCATGCCCCGGTCTTTTCCTGATCAACCCTGCAGGCGCTGCAGCAGGGTGGCCTTGTCCAGGCTTTCCGCTTCGCTGGCACGACGCGAGCGGTACTCGTAGGTGCCGGCGGCCAGACCACGTTCGCTCACCACCACGCGGTGCGGGATGCCGATCAGTTCCATGTCGGCGAACATCGCGCCCGGGCGCAGGCCACGGTCGTCGAGTGCCGCGTCCAGGCCCGCATCGCGCAGCTCCTGCAGCAGGTTGGCCGCGGCGTCGGCCACGGCGGCGTCACCCTTCGGGTTGATCACGCACACCACCACCTGCCACGGCGCCATCGCGTCCGGCCAGATGATGCCGGCATCGTCATGGTTCTGTTCGATCGCGGCAGCCACCACGCGCGAGATACCGATGCCATAGCAGCCCATCGCCATCACCGCCGCCTTGCCGTTCTCGTCCAGAACGGTGGCATCCAGCGCTTCGGCGTACTTGCGGCCGAGCTGGAACACGTGGCCGACTTCGATGCCACGGGCGATCTTCAGTTCACCACCGTCCAGCGCGCGGTCACCGGCACGCACGTTGCGGATGTCGGCCACTTCCGGTTCCGGCAGGTCGCGGCCCCAGTTGACGCCAGCCAGGTGGAAACCGGCTTCGTTGGCGCCGACGACGAAGTCGGACATCGCCGCCACTTCGCGATCGGCCACCACGCGGATGGCCTTCGTCGGGGCGACCGGGCCGAGGAAGCCCGGCACGCTGCCCAGGTGCTCGGCGATTTCCGCCTCACTGGCGAAGCGCTGTTCGTCCAGGCCGGCAACCTTGGCCAGCTTGATCTCGTTGACCTCATGGTCGCCGCGTACCAGCAGCAGCACGAACTGCTGTGCCTTGCCTTCGCCGGCGATCAGCGCCACCGATTTCACCGTGCGCTGCAGGTCGATGCCGAGCAGCGCCGCGACATCCTCGCAGGTCTTCTGGGTGGGGGTATCGACCTTGCGCATGGCTTCGCTGGCGGCCGCACGCGGTGCCGGATCGGCAGCGATTGCCGCTTCCATGTTGGCCGCGTAGTCCGAACCGGTGGAGAACACCAGCGCGTCTTCGCCGGAATCGGCGATGACGTGGAACTCCTGCGAGGCATCACCGCCGATCGCGCCGGAGTCGGCCTGCACCATGCGGAAATCCAGGCCGAGTCGGGTGAAGATGCGGCTGTAGGCCGACTTCATGTTCTCGTACTCGCGTACCAGGCACTCATCGTGCAGGTGGAACGAATAGGCGTCCTTCATCAGGAACTCGCGCGAACGCATCACGCCGAAGCGCGGACGGATCTCGTCGCGGAACTTGGTCTGCACCTGGTAGAAGTTGACCGGCAGCTGCTTGTAGCTGGACAGCTCGCTGCGCGCGAAGTCGCAGGCGGCTTCTTCGGCGGTCGGGCTGTAGCAGAACACCTGGTCCTTGCGGTCCTTGATCTTCAACAGCTGCGGGCCGAACTTCTGCCAGCGGCCGGTCTGCTCCCACAGTTCCTTCGGCTGGATGGTCGGGATCTGGAATTCCACGGCACCGGCGCGGTCCATTTCCTCGCGCACGATGCGCTCGACCTTGCGCAGCACGCGCAGGCCCAGCGGCGACCAGGTGTACAGGCCCGATGCCAGCTTGCGGATCATGCCCGCGCGCAGCATCAGCCGGTGGCTGGTCAGCTCGGCGTCGCTGGGGGTTTCCTTGGTGGTGTGCAGGTGAAACTGGGAGAGGCGCATCGTCGGCTTCGGATAACGGCAGAGACGCCTATTCTGCCAGCCCGGCCGGGGGGAGGGGTATCGGCAGGGCTGCGCCCTGCACCCGCCTCAAGCAACGTCAACTGCAACTGCAACAGCGGGCTTCCCGTGGGATGGCGGGGTGGGTCCGGTTGCGGGGGACGCCGTAAATACGTCCCTGTGGCTCGGTCGCGCCATCCATGGCGCTCACGCCCTCGCAACCGGACCCACCCCGCCTTCGACAGTTTTCCGCGATCTGTCGCCCTTTTGTAGGGCCGAGCCATGCTCGGCTGCTGTTCGATCAATTCTCGAACTATTCGATTTCCATGGAGATTCATCCACGCATGGCGTGGATCTACTGACCACCGGGAATCTGTCGGGGGTGGGGCGGTGTCGGGTTGCGGGGTGTCAGCCGCATGGATGCGGCTGCCAAGCCTACATGGACGTACTTGCGGCGTCCCCGCAATCCGACACCGCCCCGCCATTCCACGGAATGCCCGCTTTTGACGTTGCCCTTGCCATTGCCTCTGCGGGTGCAGGGCTGCAAGCCCTGCCGATAACCCTCACTCCGCCGGGCAGTACGCCTTGATGGCGGCTTCAGCCAATCCCTTCTGCGCGCTGCGCTGCTCCGGAGCCAACGGGGTATCGGCCTTGCCATCACCATCGGTGTCCTGCATCACCTGGCCGCCGCCCTCCAGCAGGGCCAGGTTGGCGCGGGCGGTGCTGCACTGCTCGGGCACCGGCGCGGCCGGGGTCTCGGCGCTGGCCGCCGCCTGGGGACTGCGCGCCTGCGCCCGGGTCTCGAACTTCCTGCCCGCCGGCGGGGTCTCCGAATACTGGGTCACGCCATTGGCGTCCTTCCATTTATAGACCGGGCCGGCCACGGCGTTGGCACTGGCCAACAACAGCAGGCATCCAAGGCAGGACAGGGCACGCATGGCAAACTCCACGGAATGGGCGTAGAACGCCGATTGCAGCATTGGCGCCGAGCACTGGCAAGTCGATTAAACTGGATTCCATGGACCCGATCACACCGCCGCCGCGTTCGCGCACGATTTACCTGCTGCCCAACCTGTTCACCACCGCCGGCCTGTTTGCCGGCTTCTACGCGATCATCGCCGCGGCCAACGGGGACTTCGTCAACGCCAGCATCGCCGTGTTCGTGGCGGCGGTGATGGATGGCCTGGATGGGCGCGTGGCGCGCCTGACCGGCACCAGCAGCGAATTCGGCGTGCAGTACGACTCGCTGGCCGACCTGGTCAGCTTCGGCATGGCCCCGGCGCTGGTGATGTACCACTGGTCGCTGTCGTGGCTGAAGTTCGACGACCCGCTGCTGGGTCGCGTCGGCTGGGCCGTGGCCTTCCTGTATGCCGCCTGCGCGGCGCTGCGCCTGGCCCGCTTCAATACCCAGGTAGCGGTGGTCGACAAGCGCTGGTTCGTCGGCCTTGCCAGCCCGGCCGCGGCCGGCCTGATGATGTCCTTCGTCTGGGCGTTCGCCGATGGCAACCTGGGCTGGGACGGCAACCAGCTGCGCTACGTGGCGCTGGCGGTGACGATCATCGCGGCGCTGCTGATGGTCAGCCGCATCCGCTTCTGGAGCTTCAAGGGCGGCGGCGCCAAGGGCACCCGCTCCGACCGCGTGCCGTTCCTGGTACTGGCCCTGGTGCCAGTGGCGATCGCCATTGCGGTCATCGACCTGCCGCGCGTGCTGTTCGCGGTGGGCATCCTGTACGCCTTGTCGGGCCCGGTGATGTGGGCCGTGCAGCGCCTGCGCAAGAAGCCCGAGGCCGCGTGAGCGAGGACCTGCCCGTGCTGTGGTCACCGGCCCAGCAGGCCTGGCTGCAGGCCATGGGCTACACCGTCTATCACGACGGCCAGCTGGCCGCCGAGCTGGATGCCGCGCTGCAGCTGAGCGTGGCCGAAGCCGAGGCGGCTGCCACACCAGCGGCGGAGCAGGCGCGGGCGTCGACCGCACCCGCGCGCGAACCTCTGGCTGCGGCCGCACCGGTTTCCCGCCAGGAACGCCCGGCGCCAGCGCGTCGCGAGACCCCGATCAGCGCACCGGACACCGCGCCCGCGGCTGCCCGGCCGCTGCCTGGCGGCAATGCCCGGCAGCCGGTGGTGCGCCTGCCGGATCGCCTGCAGATCGCCTTGCTGCGCGCGTCCGGCTGCAATCCCAATGATCCGGCCACGCAGGCGCTGATGGACAGCTGGCCGCTGGACCAGCTGCGTCAGGACCCGGCCGCCAAGCGCGCGCTGTGGCCGCAGCTGCGCGCCCTGCGCAAGCGGGGCGCGCCATGAGTGCGGTCAGCCAGCCCGGTCCGGTCAGCCTGCGCGCGCTGCGCGAGAGCGACCTCAACGCGGTGATGGCGATTGAAGTACGCGGCTATCCGTTTCCCTGGACCCGCGGCATCTTCGTCGACTGCCTGCGTGCGGGCTATCCGGGCCTGGCCATGGAGCGCGATGGCCAGTTGATCGGCTATGGCGTACTCAGCATCGCGGCCGACGAAGCCCATGTGCTGAACGTCTGCATCGACCCGCTGACGCAGTCGCGTGGGCTCGGGCGCCAGCTGCTGCGCGCGCTGGTACAGCTGGCCGGCGACCGGGGTGCGCAGCGTGTGTTCCTGGAAGTGCGTCCGTCCAACACACCCGCGCTGGCCTTGTACCACAGCGAAGGCTTCAACGAGATCGGTCGCCGCCCGCGTTACTACCCGGCCGCACAGGGCCGCGAAGACGCGGTGGTGATGGCGATCGAACTGGTCGACGGCGACCTGCAGGCGATGCCGCCGCTGTAACGGAGAAGGGGTGCCGGCCAGCGGCCAGCACTACCGATGGATCTCCGCTGTCATCGACACATCACCTACCGTGGTAGGTGCCAACCTTGGTTGGCACGCTTTCCTCACGCCAGCCGCAGTGCCAACACACCCCCGACGATCAACGCCGCCGCCAGCCAGCGCGCGCGCGGAATCCGTTCGCGCAGCAGGAACACCGAGATCAGCAACGCGAACAGGATCGACGATTCGCGCAACGCCGAGACCATCGCCACCGGCGCCTGGGTCATTGCCCACAACGCCATCGCATACGAGGCGGTGGTGCCGACGCCACCGGCCAGCCCCAGCGGCCAGTGCTGCCGCGCATAGTCCAGCACCGCGCCGCGGCGCGTGTACAGCGCCCACAGTGGCAGTGGAATGCCCGACAGCAGGAACAGCCACAACGTATAGCTGAGTGCGCTGCCGGACTGACGCGCGCCCTGCGCATCGACCAGCGTGTAGGTGGCGATCATCGCCGCGGTCAGCAGCGGCAGGCGCAGCTGACCGCCACGCGCGCCCAGCGCCATGCACAGGATGCCGGTGCTGACCAGCACCACGCCCAGCCACGCTGCCGGTGGCAGCTGCTCGCCGAGCAGGGTGCCCGCCAACGCGACCAGGATCGGCGCGCTGCCACGCATCAGCGGGTAGGCCAGGCTCATGTCGACCTGCTGGTAACAGCGTGCGACCAGGCCGTAGTAGGTCACCTGCAGCAGCACCGACGCGCCCAGCCACGGCCAGCTGTGCGCGGCGGGAAATGGCAGGAAGGGCAGGGCAGCCGCCGACAGCAGTGCGGCGCTGCCGGTGACCAGCACGGTGCCGAGGAACTTGTCCGGCCCGCGTTTGACGATCGCGTTCCAGCTGGCGTGCAGGGCTGCAGCGGCGAGAACCAGCAGGAAGATGGAAAGCGGCATCCAGCGATGATGCCATGCGCGGGAAATGTAGAGTCGAGCCATGCTCGACTGCTGTCATGAGTCGAGCACGGCTCGACTCTACAAAAGGAAACGCCGGGCAGTACCCGGCGTTTCCCTGCACTTACAGCTTCGCGCGCTGCTCGCGCAGGCCGGCCAGCTGGGTGTTCCAGTCGACCAGGCGCACGCGCTCCTGCTCGACCACCGCCGGCGGCACCTTGTCGGTGAACTTGGCCAGCTTGGTTTCGCTCTTCTCCTGCTCGCCTTCCACGCGCTTGATCTCCTTGTCCAGGCGGGCACGCTCGGCATCGAGATCGACCAGGCCTTCCAGCGGCACCAGCAGCTTCAGTTCACCGACGATCGCGGCGGCAGCCGGCGGTGCACTTTCGCCTTCAGCCAGCCACTGGATGCTGTCCAGCTTGAGCAGGAACGACAGCGAGGCGCTGAAACGTTCGATGCGCACGCGGTCCTGCTCCAGACCGGCCTGCAGGCGCAGCGGCACCAGCTTGGACGGCGCGACGTTCAGCTCACTGCGCACGCGGCGCACGGCACTGATCACGGCCTTCAGCCATTCCACGTCGGCCTCGGCCTGGGCGAAATCGCCTTCGAACTCGGCGGCGGTCGGGTACGGACGCAGCGACAGCGTGGTTTCGGCCAGGCCCAGGCGCGGGGCCAGCTGCTGCCACAGCTGTTCGGTGATGAACGGCGTGAGCGGGTGCAGCAGGCGCAGCAGCGCTTCCAGCACGTACAGCAGAGTGTGGCGGGTGCTTTCGGCGTCGGCGGCATCGGCACCATTCAGTGCCGGCTTGCTCAGCTCCAGGAACCAGTCGCAGAACTCGTTCCAGGCGAACTCGTACAGGCACTGCGCCAGCAGGTCGAAGCGGTAGTTGGCGTAGTGGCCCTGCGCCTCGGTGGACACCGCCGCCAGGCGCGCAAGGATCCAGCGCTCGGCATCGGTGCGCGGCGTCGGCACGCCGGTGAACGTTGCACCCTCGGTGTTCATCAGGGTGAAGCGGCTGGCGTTCCACAGCTTGTTGCAGAAGTTCTTGTAGCCCTCGGCGCGGTTCATGTCGAACTTGATGTCGCGGCCGTGGGTGGCCAGCGCGGCGATGGTGAAGCGCAGCGCATCGGCACCGTGGGCAGCAATGCCGTCCGGGAATTCCTTGCGGGTGGCCTTCTCGATCTTCTCCACCATCTTCGGCTGCATCAGGCCGCCGGTGCGCTTGGCGACCAGATCGTCGATGGTGATGCCGTCGATGATGTCCAGCGGATCGAGCACGTTGCCCTTGCTCTTGGACATCTTCTGGCCCTGGCCGTCGCGGATCAGGCCGGTGAAGTAGACGTCCTTGAACGGGATCTTCCCGACCAGGTTGTCGGTGGCCATGATCATGCGCGCCACCCAGAAGAAGATGATGTCGAAGCCGGTGATCAGCACCGACGACGGCAGGTAGCGGTCGAAGCCGCGCTCGGCCATGGCCTGTTCGTTCGGCCAGCCCAGGGTGGAGAACGGCCACAGCTGCGAGGAGAACCAGGTCTCCAGCACGTCGCTTTCCTGGTTCAGCACCACGTCGCTGCCCAGGTTGTGCTTCGCCCGCACTTCCTCTTCGCTGCGACCGACGTAGCAGCTGCCGGTGGCTTCGTCGAACCACGCCGGAATGCGGTGGCCCCACCACAGCTGGCGGCTGATGCACCAGTCCTGGATGTTGTTCATCCAGTGACGGTAGGTGTTGATCCAGTTCGGCGGCACGAAGGAAATGCTGCCGTCTTCGACCAGCTCCAGGCCACGCTTGGCCAGGTCGTCCATCTTCACGAACCACTGGTCGGTCAGGTACGGCTCGATCACCTGGCCGGTACGGTCGCCGCGCGGCACCTGCAGCTTGTGCGCCTTGGTCTCGACCAGGATGCCCAGGTCTTCCAGCTCGGCCAGCACGGCCTTGCGCGCGGCGTAGCGGTCCAGGCCCTGGAAGCGCTCCGGCGCGTTTTCGTTCAGCGCCGCCACCGGGGTGAACAGGTTGATCATCGGCAGGCTGTGGCGCACACCCACTTCGTAGTCGTTGAAATCGTGCGCCGGGGTGACCTTGACCACGCCGGTGCCGAACGCACGGTCCACGTAGTCATCGGCGATCACCGGGACGCGGCGGCCGGTCAGCGGCAGCACCACGCTCTTGCCGATCAGGTGCGCATAACGCGCGTCTTCCGGGTGCACCATCACCGCGGTATCGCCCAGCAGGGTTTCCGGGCGGGTGGTGGCGACAACCAGGTAGTCGCGGGTTTCGCGCAGGGTTTCCACGCCGTCGGCATCGCGCTCGACGTGTTCGTAGCTCAGGCCCTCATCCAGCGTGTAGGCGATCGACCACAGGAAGCCGTCTTCCTCGGCGCTTTCCACTTCCAGGTCGGAAATGGCGGTCTTCAGCACCGGGTCCCAGTTGACCAGGCGCTGGCCGCGGTAGATCAGGCCCTGCTCGTACCAGCGCACGAAGGCCTCGTTGACCGCCGCCGACGGCTGCGGGTCCATGGTGAAGGTGCTGCGCGACCAGTCGGCGGAGGTGCCGAGGCGGCGCATCTGGCGTTCGATGGTGTCGCCGGACTGCTGCTTCCACTCCCAGACCTTGCCGATGAAGCCTTCGCGGCCCAGCGAATCGCGGGTCTCGCCCTTGCCTTCCAGCGCCAGGTTGCGGCTGACCACCATTTCGGTGGCGATGCCGGCATGATCGGTACCGACCTGCCACAGCGTGTCGTAGCCACGCATGCGGTGGTAGCGCACCAGCGCGTCCATCAGGGTCTGCTGGAAGGCGTGGCCCATGTGCAGGGTGCCGGTCACGTTCGGCGGCGGCAGCAGGATGGTGTAAGGCTCGCCCGTGCCGGACGGCTTGAAGTGGCCGGCCTTCTCCCAGGCCTCGTAGAGGTTGGTCTCGAAGGACTTCGGGTCGTAACTGGAGGCGAGTTGGGTCATGCGGGGGAACCGGTAATCAAGGCGGAAGGGAGATCAGCGCGGCCCGAGGGCGCGCCGGATCTTCTGGTCGGTGTGGTACTGGCTGACCGCGTAGGCGGCCCAGATGGCGGCGGGCAGCCAGCCGATCAGGGTGATCTGCAGGATCAGGCAGACAATGCCGGCAAACGGCCGGCCGATGGTGAAGAAGGACAGCCAGGGAAGAATCAGGGCGATCAACAGGCGCATCAAGGGGTCCTCGCTGGACTTACATGTCGTGCTTGTTCAGGTCGTAACCGGCGGTCTTGTACTGGCGCCAGCGTTCGCGCAGCGGTTCGCGCGCTTCCGGGTCGGCCGGAACCACTTCCAGCACGCGCTCGCACTCGCCCAGCCAGGGTTCATCACGCAGGTTGATCACCAGCGGGCGCGCCGGTGCCTCGGTGCCCGGCACGGCGATCAGCACCAGGGCTTCTTCCTCGTCCATGTCCTCGCCGGCGATCTGGTGCGGGATGTAGGCATCGTTGTCGAACGCCCACAGCAGTTCGTCCAGCTCCTCGGCCTGGGCCTGGTCGCGGGCCAGCACCAGGGTGAACAACCCGGCGTCGTTGGCCTTGCGCGCCAGCTCGCAGACCAGGCGCAACGGCTCGGTCAGGAAGCGGGGCTTGGCGATCAGGTAGAAGTCGGCGCGGGGCATGGCAGGGTCCGGGTCAGGCAGGGGCCCGGCAGTGCCGGGCGAGGCCCTGGCCGGCGGGGCCGGCCAGGGTCGGGTACGGCATCAGGCGCGGGCGGCCTGGTCCAGCAGCCACTGGCTCAGCAGGCCGACCGGGCGGCCGGTGGCCATGCCACGCTTGCCTTCATCGCTGGCCACGCCGGCGATGTCCAGGTGGGCCCAGCGCTGGCCTTCGGCGAAGCGCGACAGGAAGCAGCCAGCGGTGATCGCGCCGGCCCAGCGGCCGCCGATGTTGTAGACGTCGGCGAAGGTCGAATCCAGCATCGGCTGGTATTCGTCCCACAGCGGCAGGCGCCAGGCGCGGTCGAACACCTGCTCGCCGGCGGCCAGCAGCTCGTTGGCCAGGTCGTCGTGCTTGCTCATCAGGCCGGCGGTCTGGTGGCCCAGGGCGACCATGCAGGCACCGGTCAGGGTGGCGACGTCGACCAGCGCGGCCGGCTCGAAGCGCTGCGCGTAGGTCAGCGCGTCGCACAGGATCAGGCGGCCTTCGGCGTCGGTGTTGCCCACTTCGATGGTCTTGCCCGACATCGAGGTGATCACGTCGGACGGACGGTAGGCGTTGCCGTCGATGGCGTTTTCCACCGCCGGCACCACCACCACCAGGTTCAGCGGCAGCTTGGCCTTGACCGCAGCGACGAAGGTGCCGATGACGTTGGCGCCACCGCACATGTCGTACTTCATCTCTTCGATGCCGCCCTGGGTCTTCAGGTTGACGCCACCGGTATCGAAGGTGATGCCCTTGCCGACCAGCACGTACGGCTTGGCGTCGCCGCCATTGCTCCACTTCAGCACGACCAGGCGCGGGCGGTTGGCCGAACCACGGGCCACGGCCAGCAGCGAGCCCATGCCCAGTGCTTCCATCTGGTGCTCGTCGAGGATCTCGGCTTCGGCACCGTCGTGCTCGCCGGCGAACTTCACGCCGACCTCGGCCAGATGGGCCGGGGTGCAGTAGTTCGGCGGCAGGTTGCCCAGTTCGCGGGCGAACTCGACACCGGCGGCGATGGCCTGGCCCTGGGCCAGGGCCTGCGCGTCGTCACCGGCGATGGCCAGCTGGGCCAGGCCGGCGTCGTCGGCCTTCTTCTTGCCCAGGGTGGCGGTGTAGCGGTACGCGGCATGATCGGCGGCGATCACCGCCTGGCGGATCGCCCAGGCCGCGTCGCGGTCCTTCACCGCCACTTCGGACAGGGTGAACAGTGCGCTGCGGGCAGCACCGGCCTTCAGCGCGCGCACGGCGTCGCCGACGGCCTTCAGGTACTGCGGCACGCCGAAGCGGGCGGCTTCGCCCAGGCCGACCACCAGCACGCGCGGGGCGGTCACGCCCGGCAGGTCGTGCAGCAGGGTGGTGGCGCCGGTCTTGCCGGACAGGTCGCCGCGCTGGGCCAGGGCGGCCAGGCGGCCACCGCTGGCGGCGTCCAGGGCCTGTGCGGCCGGGGTCAGGGTATGGTCGGCATACGCGCCAACCACCAGGCAATCGACGGTGGCGGCGGCCGGAGCAACGTGGTTCAGGGTGAATTCGAGGGCCATTGAGCAGATTCCATTGGCGAGTCCGTACAATCGCAGGCCGTTTACGCCCAGACAGTAGACTGGGCGGCACCGCGAACGAACCCCAGAGTTTAAACCACCGCCCCATGCTGAAGCTCGACCGATACCTGCTGGGCGATTTCGTCCAGAGTTTCCTGGCTACCCTGATCGTCCTGCTGGTGGTCAGCGTGGGCGGCGTGCTGGTGGACATCCTCGGCAACATCGCCGACGGGCGCCTGCCGGCCAAGCTGCTGTTCTCGCAGCTGGGCCTGCAGTTCATCGCCTACCTGCCGCTGATCCTGCCGCTGGCGCTGATGCTGGGCCTGCTGCTGGCCATCGCCCGCCTGTACCGCGACTCGGAAATGGCAGTGATCACCGCCATTGGTGTCGGCCCCAAGCGACTGCTGCGGCCACTGCTGATGCTGGTGGTGCCGGTGGTGGCACTGGTGGGCGCCTGCTCGCTGTGGCTGGGCCCGTGGGCCGGCCGGGTGGCCGAGCAGATGATCATCGAGGCCAACCGCAGCGTGCTGATGGCCGGTCTGGAGCCGGGCCGCTTCACCCCGCTGCCCAACGGCGGCGTGGTCTACCTGTCCTCGATCTCGCCCGATGGCACCCAGCTGGGCAAGGTGTTCCTGCAGCGCCAGAAGGATGACCGCCTGGAGGTGGTGTCGGCCAATGGCGGCCGCATGTTCTTCGAGGGCACCCGTCAGCGCTTCCTGGAGCTGGATGACGGCCACCAGGTGGAAGGGCCGGTGGCTGGTGGCCTGGACTACCGCCTGGCGACCTTCGCCCGCAATGACGTGGCCCTGCCCGATGGCGCGCAGACCCGCACCGAGGATGACCCGGAACTGATGCCGACCCTGCAGCTGATCGGCGATGAGCGTCCGCAGGCGCAGGCGCAGCTGCACCGCCGCCTGGCGCCGCCGCTGATCGCGCTGGCGTTCGCCCTGCTGACCGTGCCGCTGGGCCGCAGCTCGCCGCGCCAGCAGCGCTACGGCCGCATGATGCTGGCGCTGATGGCCTACATGGTCGGTACCAATCTGATGTTCATCGGCAGCGGCTGGATCGCCAACGGCAAGATCCCCCCAGCGCTCGGCCTGTGGTGGTTGACCCTGCCGTTGCTGGCGCTGGCAATCTGGATGTATGCACGTGATGGCCGCCTGGGCCGCTCGAAGGGAGCCCGCGCATGAGGCTGCGCCCGATGCGTTTCGACCTGTACCTGGGCCGGTCGGTGTTCACCACGGTGCTGCTGACCTGGGCCGTGCTGGTTGGCCTGGACGTGGTGATGGCGTTCTCCGGCGAGTTCAAGGACATCGGCAAGAACGGCTACACGCTGGGCCATGCCGCCGCATGGGTGCTGTACACGGTGCCACGCCGCGCCTACACCATGTTCCCCACCGCCGCGGTGATCGGTGCACTGATGGGCCTGGGCCAGCTGGCGGCGACCTCGGAGCTGACCGCGCTGCGAGCGCTGGGCCTGTCGCGCAAGCGCCTGAGCGTTTCAGTGGCGATCGCGCTGTCGCTGCTGACCGCGGTGATGGTGTTCAGCGCCGAGACCCTGGGCCCCTGGGGCCAGGACCGCGCCGATGCGTTGAAGTCCAGCGCCAAGTGGGGGCGGGATATCGCCACCAGCCGTTACTCGGGCCTGTGGGCACGCGAGGGCGATACCTTCCTCAACGCGCAGAGCGGCGAGGAGCAGCTGGTCGGCGACAAGGGCACGCGCCTGATCCTGCGCGACGTGCGCCTGTACCGCATCGCCGAGAATGGGGGCATCGCCTCATTGACCCATGCCGACACCGCCGAGCATGACAGGGATGGCTGGGTGCTGACCGGGGTACGTCGCGATACCTTCGGCGAGCGCTCGGCGACCCGCCAGGAAATCGCGCGCGAACCGTGGAATTCGAAGCTGGATGCGGCCGCATTGGCCACCGGCATCGCCAAGCCGCGCAACCTCAGCCTGGCCGAACTGAGCACCAGCATCACCTACCGGCAGCGCAACGGGCTGGACGCGCGTGACTTCGAGGACGTGTACTGGAGCCGCTGGTTCTACCCGTTGAACGTGCTGGCGCTGTGCCTGGCGGCGGTGCCGTTCGCGTTCGGTTCGCTGCGCAGCGGCGGCATGGGCAAGCGCCTGTTCCTGGGCATCCTGTTCGCGCTGGGCTTCTGGCTGCTGCAGCTGTTCTTCGGCCGCATGGCCGGCGCGCTGAAGTTCGATTACCGCATTGCCTATGCGCTGCCACCGATCGTGATGCTGGTGGTGTCCGGACTGCTGTTCCGGCGCAAATCAGGTTGATTCCCAGGGAGCCGGGCAAGGCCCGGCTGTTTCCGTTTCACTTCAAGGACGAACATGAGCTTCCAACGCTTTCTGCCGTACATCGCGGCCGTGCTGCTTTCTGCCGGCTGCAGCCGGTCCACCGTCGACTTCGAGATCGACAACCCGACGGATGCACCGCTGACCTTGTCGGTCGACCAGCAGGTGCATACCCTGCCGCCGCACACCTCCATGCCCCTGGTCCTGGAGCCGGGCCAGTACCGGCTGCAGAGCGAGAAAATCGGCAGCGTACGCATGGTTGTCTACGCCGACGGGATCGGTGGGCTGATCAACCCGGCCATGGCCGAGTACGTGATCGTCACCGAGCAGTACGTCACCAGCAAAACCAATACCGGCAACCTGGCATCGAAGATCGAACTGAACGATGTGGAGATCGAGGGTCCCTACGTGAAGGCGACCGGCTTCTTCATTCCGCGCCGCTGGGACGCAGGACTGAAGGGCGAGCTGCCTGACACGGTGGTCTCCAGCAGCCCGGATACCTCGTCCGACTACCGGACCAAGCTCTACAACGTGCCTGGCTTCTTCGAATACCTGGATGCCGGGGACGAGCTGAAGGAGGCTTTCGGGCCGGATGGCTACCGGCCGCCGGCAGCATCGGTGGCTTTCACTGCCGCCCAGCTGCCGCCGCTTCCGGCGGCCTATGAGGCCCAGGGCAAACCGATGCGCGAGCTGTACGCGCAGTACCTTGCCGCAACCGATGCAGGCGAGCAGAAGCGCCTGAAGAAGGCCAGCCTGAAACTGTGGCAGGAGTTCGTGAAGACCCGTGCGCAATTGAGCGGACAGTCGCCGGTGGCCGATGATGTGCAGGCCAATGCGTTTGCGTCCGCCTTCTTCGACCTCTGGACGCAGCCGGCGGTGATCCTGCCGGACCCGGCGCCAGCCGGCTGACCGCTGCGTTGATCGTGTAGAGCCGAGCCCATGCTCGGCTCTACACGTGGTGCATCACTGCTTCGGCATGCGCATCAGGCGGGTGCCGCTGGCGCGGTCGTGCCAGGTCAGGCGGTCGCGGTCGACCCATGCCCACCAGAACCCCAGTCCACCCAGCAGCAGCGACAGTGAGCCCACCGCGAAGCGCAGCCACAGTTGGCCGCGCCGCAGCGGCGTGCCATCGCTCGATTGCAGTTTCAGCCGCCACGGTCGCATGCCCAGCGTCTGCCCGCCGCGTCGCCAGCTGGCCGTGGCGTACCCCCCCGTGATCACCCAGCACACCGCCCACAGCAGCCACTGCCAGGCACTGAACGGTGCGATGTTCTCGCGCTGCGCGTGGCCGCTGAAGGTGTAGGCGAGGGTGAACAGCGTGCCGGCCAGCATCCACAGCGCCAGCACCGGCAGTGCGTCGTAGACCATCGCCAGCACGCGCCAGACCAACAAGGCACGTGGGCGCGGCGCTTCGGTAGTGGCCGCAGGGGCGGTGTCGGTGACGGGGCGGGACATGCGCCGAGCATACGCAAAGCTGGCCGTGCCCGCAGTGGCCCTCGTATCCTGCACCCATGGCCCTTGTTTCAACCCCCGCCGAACGCCGCCAGCTGGTGCAGCAACTGCCCGAACTGCGCGCCGACGACAGCGTGCGCATCCAGCGCTTCCTCGATGCGATCTGGGCCGAGAACGGCCTGGCCCGCGCCACCCTCGACAGCTACCGGCGCGACCTGGAAGGGCTTGCGCGCTGGATGGATGGGCGCGACGGTGGCCTGGCCGGCATCGAGCGCCCGGGGCTGTTCGATTACCTGGCCTGGCGCACCCGGCATGGCTGGTCGCCGCGCAGCAATGCGCGCCTGCTGTCGGCGCTGCGCGCGTTCTTCGCCGATGGCGTGCGCCGTGGTGAACGCAGCGAGGACCCCAGTGCACTGCTGGACCCGCCGAAGCTGCCGCGGCTGTTGCCGAAGGCGCTGGCCGAAAGCCAGATCGACGCACTGCTGGCGGCGCCGGACATCGACAGTCCGCTGGGCCTGCGCGATCGCGCCATGCTGGAGCTGATGTATGCCGCCGGCCTGCGCGTGAGCGAGCTGGTGCTGCTGCCGGCCACGGCAGTCAACCTGCGCCAGGGCGTGCTGCGGGTCACGGGCAAGGGCAGCAAGGAGCGGCTGGTGCCGCTGGGCGAGGAATCGCAGCACTGGCTGGAACGCTACCTGCAGCAGTCGCGGCCGCAGCTGGTCGGCAGGGGCAGGGTGCAGGCACTGGCCGATGGGCAGACGCCGTTGTTCGTCGAGCCGACGCTGCATGCGCTGACCCGGCAGGCCTTCTGGCACCTGGTCAAGCGCCACGCGCAGGTGGCCGGTATCGACCCGGTGCGGATCAGCCCGCATGGCCTGCGCCACAGCTTCGCCACCCACCTGCTCAACCGCGGCGCCGACCTGCGCGCGCTGCAGATGCTGCTCGGCCACAGCTCGCTGTCGACCACCCAGATCTACACCCTGGTGGCCCGCGAACACCTGCAGAAGCTGCACGCGCGCCACCATCCGCGCGGCTGAGCAGCGGCCTGAACCCCGGCCTCGGACGGTGGGCGGTGTCGCGGCCCGGTAGCGGCGGCTGTGTCAGAATCCGGGGTCTTCTTCTGTCGCGGACCGCTCCATGCTCCGATTTGCCATCGCCGCCGTGTTCGGTGCGCTCAGCCTGACCGCCTGCGCCCAGCCGGCTCCGCCGGCCGCCAAGGCACCCGCCGCGGCTGCGGCCAAGGCCGTCCCGGCCGCCAACGCTTCGGCCGACCAGGCCGTACGCGCCGCGCTGACCGCCCTGAATCCCGGCTTCCAGGTGGACTACATCGGCGCTGCGCCGTTCCCCGGCTTCCGCGAAGTGGTGGTCTCCGGCCAGTTGCTGTACGTGTCCGACGATGGCCGCTACCTGTTCCAGTCGCAGCCCTACGACACGCGTGCCAAGGGCCCGGCCAACAGCGAGGGCCTGCTCGGCTACCGCCGCGATCTGCTGGCCAAGGCCAACCACGGCGACCGCATCGTATTCGCTGCGCCCAACGCCAAGTACACCATCAGCGTGTTCACCGACATCGAGTGCGGCTACTGCCGCAAGCTGCATCAGGACATCGCGGAGCTCAACCGCAACGGCATCTCGGTCGAGTACCTGGCATTCCCGCGCATGGGCCTGGGCAGCAAGGACTACACCGACATGATTTCGGTCTGGTGTGCAGCGGATCGCCGCCAGGCCCTGACCAACGCCAAGCGCGGTGGCAGTGTGCCGGCCAAGAACTGCACCAACCCGGTGGCGATGCAGTACGCGCTGGGCCAGCAGTTGGGCGTGAACGGCACGCCGGCGATCTTCGCGCCGGATGGCACCCAGCTGGGCGGTTACCTGCCGCCGGCGCAGCTGCGTGCGGCGCTGGAAAAGCTGTCGGCCAAGCGCTGATCGCCGCCGACCTCTACAGGTGGGAGGCCGGGGATGCGTGCCGCATCCCCGGCTTTTTTCTTACTTCAGGCCATCACTGACCGCCTTGGTCAGCGTGCCCTGTGCATCGTCACCACTGAACTCCCAGACGAACGCGCCGCCCAGGCCCTGGGTCTTCACGTAGCCCATCTTGCGGGTGATGTTGGCCGGGGTATCGAAGCTCCACAGCGTGCTGCCGTTGTAGATCCAGGTGGCACCGGCCGTGTTGTCGGTGTAGCCCGGCCACGCCAGGTTCTTCAGCACCTTCCAGTCTTCGATGCCGGCTTCATACGTGCCCGGGGCGGCACCGGTCGCGGTCTGGTACAGGCCGTTGTTGGCGTTGGTCACACCGGTCCAGCCACGCCCGTAGTAGCCGATGCCCAGGTTGAGCTTGGCGGCGGGCACGCCACGGCTGATGAAGGCCTCGATGGCGTCGTTGCTGTTGTAGAGCTTCTGGTCGCCGGTGGACGGATCATTCGGCGAATCGAACAGCGCCGACTGGTGATTGGTCTTCGCATCCCACGCGCCGTGGAAGTCGTAGGTCATCACGTTGATGTAGTCCAGGTACGGGTGGTACGCGGCCGGATCAGTGACGCGGATCTTGTCGATGCCGGCACCCACCGCCACCGTCAGCAACAGGCCCGGACGCACCGCATCGAGCTGGCGGCGGAACTCGGCCATCAGCGCGGTGAAGTTGGCGTTGTCCTCCGGCTTGCCGCATTCGATACCACAGGCCACCGGGTACTCCCAGTCGACGTCGATGCCGTCGAACACGCCCAGTGCGGCACCGGCGCCACCGGCACCGTCGGTCACCGGCAGGTTGCCCTTGATGTAGGCGTCGATGCACGAGGCGACGAAGGCCTGGCGGTTTTCCGGACGCGCCGCGCTGGAGAAACCACGCGACCAGGTCCAGCCACCCAGCGAGATCAGCACCTTCATGCCCGGGTACTTGGCCTTGAGCTGCTTGAGCTGGTTCCAGTTGCCGCGCAGCGGCTGATCCCAGGTATCGGCGCTGCCGCTGACGCTCTCGGCGGCACTGAAGGCCTTGGTGTAGTCGGCGAAGGCATCGCCACCGGCACCGCTGTTCGGATCCGACGGCTGGGTGATGCCCACTTCGCAACGGTTGTTGCGCACATTGCCGAACGCGTAGTTGATGTGGGTCAGGCGTGCGGCCGAGCCACTGCTGTCGATGTTCTTGACCCGGTAGTTGCGGCCGTAGATGCCCCACTGGGTGAAGTAACCGATCACCCGCTTGCCGGTGGTGCCGCCGTCGCCGGCCAGCGTAGTGGCGCTGATCTCGGTGCCCTGGGCCGAGGCGTTGCCGGCGTTGTCGCGGGCACGAACCCGGTAGCGGTAGGTGGTGGAGGCAGTCAGCCCGCCATCGATGTAGCTGGCGCTGGACGGTGAACCGACCAGGCTGCCGTTGCGGTACACGTCGTAGCCGGCCACGCCGCTGCCACCGGTGTTGTCGGTGGACGGGCTCCAGCTGAGCGCGATGCTGTTGGCGGTGCGGGTGCCGACCGCCAGCCCGCCCGGCACGCTCGGTGCGGTGGTATCGCCACCGGCGGCGTTGACGGTGATGGTGATGGTCGCGGTGCTGGTGGTGGCGTTGTTGTTGTCGGTCGCGACTGCACGCAGGGTGTGGCTGCCGGCGCTGGCATTGGCCCAGCTGGCCGCGTACGGCGCACTGGTGGCCACGCCCAGCGTGCTGCCATCGCGGAAGAACTCGACCTTGGCGACGCTGCCGTCCGGATCACTGGCGTTGGCGGTCACGTTGACCGTGCTGCCGGCGCTGAAGGTGGCGCCGTTGGCCGGCGAGGTCAGGCTGACCACCGGCGGCTGGTTGCTGCCGCTGCCATCGCAGGCACCGAGGTTGGTGTAGTAGGGCGCACCGGCCGGATGGTCCGGCGGCGCGTTCCAGATGTCCTGGTTCGCCCGATAGAGGACGCCTCCTTTCTGCAGGGTATCGCCGGCCCGGTAGATCTTGGCCTGGTCCCACTGGGCCACCCCGGCACAGCTGGCGGCCTGCGCCAGGCCGGGCAGGGCGGCGGTACCGGCGGCCAGGGCAAGCAGCCAGGCCAGGCGGCGGGGACGACAGCTTCGGGTCGAACGTTCGGCACTGCGCACAATCGGGTCGTACATGGGTAAGTCTCCGATCAAAGGGCGCGCGGGCCCCGATGGCGCCGCGCGTGACGCAGGTCCGGGCGTCGCCGGGGAAGGCGACGGAGGGGGCGGACGGAGGTACCTGGGAGGCCGGGGAGAGAGTCCGGCGCCAGGTAGGGACAACGTTGTCATCAATCGTGTGGTCAATCCGTGAGCGAGTGCATGGTTCGGGGATTTGGCGGAGAGCGGCGCTGGTGCGCGGTCGGCGGCCATCGGCGGAGCCCCTCGTGGCTGGGGTGGGTCGCTGAAAGCGGGTTTCTGAGAGTTGGCCGGGTGGGTGGGCTGCGCAGGGGACGCTGCAAGTACGTCCATGTAAGCTCGATCGCCGCATCCATGCGGCTCACGCCCCTGCGCAGCCCACCCGCACGGCCACGGACAGGTTCCTGCGCGGCCAGCCACGGAAGACAGAACAAAAAATCAAAAGCAAAAGCCGTTCGCTTCGCTCTTCAATGCCTGACTTCTGAGATTTCCCTGGTTGCCGGCCAGCGGCCGGCACTACCGGGGAGCATCCACGCATGGCGTGGATCTACTGCAGATCGCGGAAATCTGTCGAAGGTGGGGTGGGTCCGGTTGCGGGGGCGTGAGCCGCATGGATGCGGCGATCGAGCCTCCATGGACGGATTCACGGCGTCCCCCGCAACCGGACCCACCCCGCCATCCCACGGGAACCCCGCTTTTGCTTTGGCAGTTGCCGTTGCCTTGGCCTCTGCGGGTGCCGGGCGCCGCCCGGCCAAAGCCCTTCCCCCGCTTCCGGTACAATGTCGGGCCCGTTTCCCAACTACGGTTCCCCGGACATGATGGTCCTCGAGGGCGCGCCCGCCCTGTCGCCGTTCCGCCGCGAACGTCTTGAATCCCGCCTGCAGTCCATCGCTCCCTCCCTGCGCATCAGCGGTGCCTGGCACGTCTACTTCGTGCAGCCCGAAGGCAGCGCCGCCCCCGACCTGACCACCCTGTGCCGCATCCTCGAAGCCGCGCCGCAGGCCGAGGCCGTGGCCGACGGCGCGGTCAGCCGCATCGTGGTGCCGCGCCTGGGCACGCTGTCGCCGTGGTCGAGCAAGGCCACCGAACTGGTCCGTGGTGCCGGGCAGCCGGTCAGCCGGGTCGAGCGTGGCCTGCGCATCGACGTGCAGGGGT
The DNA here is from genome assembly GCF_004346925.1 of Stenotrophomonas sp. ASS1. Lineage (NCBI taxonomy): Bacteria > Pseudomonadati > Pseudomonadota > Gammaproteobacteria > Lysobacterales > Lysobacteraceae > Stenotrophomonas > Stenotrophomonas oleivorans. The sequence continues at coordinate 595,260 of NZ_CP031167.1, forward strand.
GGCCGGCCGATGCCGCCGCCCAGCAGGCGCTGGTCAAGGCGCTGCACGACCCGATGACGCAGTCGGTGCTGGAGACCGTGGAACAGGGCCAAGCGCTGTTCTCGGCGCCGGCCCGCGGTGAACTGGAACGCGTGCCGGTGGACCAGCTGGAAGCCGCCAACCAGCGCCTCGGCCTGGCCATGGCCCAGGACGAGATCGACTACCTGCGCGAACGCTTCACCGCGCTCGGCCGCGCGCCGTCCGACGTCGAGCTGATGATGTTCGCGCAGGCCAACTCCGAGCACTGCCGGCACAAGATCTTCAACGCCAGCTGGACCATCGACGGCCAGGAGCAGGACCGCTCGCTGTTCCGGATGATCAAGAACACCCACCAGCAGACCCCGCAGCACACGCTCAGCGCGTACAGCGACAACGCCGCGGTGATCGAAGGCCATCCGGCGTCGCGTTACCGCCCGGATCCGGCCAGCGGCGAATACCGCCGCGAGCCGCAGGTGCCCAGCGCGTTCCAGATCAAGGTTGAAACGCATAACCATCCGACCGCGATCGCGCCGTTCCCGGGTGCATCGACCGGCAACGGTGGCGAGATCCGCGACGAAGGCGCGACCGGCCGCGGCGGCAAGCCGAAGGCGGGCCTGTCCGGGTTCTCGGTCTCGCACCTGCGCATTCCGGAACTGCCGCAGCCGTGGGAAGCGCCGCGCGCGCTGAACCCGCGCATGGCACCGGCGCTGGAAATCATGACCGACGGCCCGCTTGGCGGCGCCGCGTTCAACAACGAGTTCGGCCGCCCGAACCTGCTCGGCTACTTCCGCAGCTTCGAACTGCCGGAAGGCGCCGATCTGGTGCGCGCGTACGACAAGCCGATCATGCTGGCCGGTGGCCTCGGCGCGATCGACCGCGTGCAGGTTGACAAGATCCAGCTGCAGGCCGGTGACGCGGTGATCGTGCTGGGTGGCCCGGCAATGCTGATCGGCCTGGGCGGCGGTGCCGCCAGCTCGGTGGCCTCCGGCGAAAGTGCCGAGGATCTGGACTTCGCCAGCGTGCAGCGCGACAACCCGGAAATGGAACGTCGCTGCCAGGAGGTCATCGACCGCTGCGTGGCGATGGGCGCCAACAACCCGATCAAGTTCTTCCACGACGTCGGTGCCGGTGGCCTGTCCAATGCCATCCCGGAACTGCTGCACGACTCCAAGGTCGGCGGTGTCATCGATCTGGGCAAGGTGCCCACCGATGATCCGTCGCTGTCGCCGATGCAGCTGTGGTGCAACGAGTCGCAGGAACGCTACGTGCTGGGCGTGGCCCACGAGCGCCTGGCCGAGTTCGCCGCACTGTGCGCCCGCGAGCGCTGCCCGTTCGCCGCGGTTGGCGTGGCGACTGCCGAGGAGCACCTGGTGGTGGCCTACGGTGCCGTGCCGGGCCATACCCCGGCCGATGCGCCGATCGACCTGCCGATGGATGTGCTGTTCGGCAAGCCGCCGAAGATGCACCGCGACACCGCGCATCCGCCGGCCCCGCGCTGGCCGGCGCTGAAGACCGGCGGCCTGGACCTGCAGGAAGCCGGCCTTCGCGTGCTCGCGCACCCGACGGTGGCGTCAAAGAACTTCCTGGTCACCATCGGTGACCGCAGCGTCGGTGGCCTGACCGCACGCGAACAGATGGTCGGCCCGTGGCAGCTGCCGGTGGCCGACGTGGCGATCACCCTGGCCGACTTCGACGGCGTGTCCGGTGAAGCGATGTCGATCGGCGAGCGCACCCCGCTGGCCCTGCTCGACGCCGCTGCTTCGGCACGCATGGCGGTGGGCGAAGCGTTGACCAACCTGTGCGCGGCCCCGGTCGATGCGCTGGATGAGATCAAGCTGTCGGCGAACTGGATGGCCGCGGCCGGCCACCCGGGCGAAGACGCGCTGCTGTACGACGCGGTGAAGGCGGTGGGCATGGAACTGTGCCCGCAGCTGGACATCAGCATCCCGGTGGGCAAGGACTCGCTGTCGATGCAGGCGCAGTGGCACGACCAGGGCGAAGCGCACAAGAGCGTGTCGCCGGTGTCACTGGTGATCTCGGCGTTTGCGCCGGTGGCTGACGTGCGCCAGCAGCTGACGCCGCTGCTCGACCGCGACGTGGAAAGCGAGCTGTGGCTGATCGGCCTGGGCGCCGGCAAGCAGCGCCTGGGCGGTTCGATTCTGGCCCAGGTGCATGCCGACCACGGCGAGCTGCCGGCTTTCGCCGGTGCCGCTCCGGACCTGGACGACCCGCAGCGCCTGCGTGGCTTCTTCGAACTGATCCGCGATGCGCGCCAGTCCGGGCTGCTGCTGGCCTACCACGACCGCAGCGACGGCGGTGCCTTCGCTGCGCTGTGCGAAATGGCGTTCACCTCGCGCCTGGGCCTGGACATCACTCTCGATGCCTGGGGCGATGATCCGTTCCGCAGCCTGTTCAACGAAGAGCTGGGCGCGGTGGTGCAGATCGCGCGCGAAGACCGTGCGGCCTTCGCCGACTTGGTTGAGCGCCATGCACTGACCGAATGCGCGCAGCGCATCGCCAAGCCGACCACCGCACCGGTGGTGCGCGTGTCGCTGGGTGGCGAGAACCTGGCCGAGTGGCGCTGGGACGCGCTGTTCGATGCCTGGTGGTCGGTCACCCACGCCATGCAGAAGCGCCGCGACAACCCGGCCAACGCCGACGCCGAGCGCGAGATTGCGCGTTCCTTCACGGCGCCGGGCCTGAAGCCCAAGCTCAGCTTCGACCTCAACGAAGACGTGGCGGCGCCGTTCATCAGCACCGGTGCGCGCCCGCGCGTGGCCGTGCTGCGCGAGCAGGGCGTGAACGGCCAGATTGAAATGGCCAACGCCTTCGAACGTGCCGGCTTCCGCGCCTTCGACGTGCATATGAGCGACCTGATCGAAGGCCGCGTGGCCCTGCAGGACTTCACCGGCCTGGTCGCCTGTGGTGGCTTCAGCTACGGCGACGTGCTCGGTGCCGGCCGTGGCTGGGCCACCTCGATCCTGGAGCGCAGCGCGCTGCGTGATGCCTTCGCTGCGTTCTTCGCCCGCGAGGACAGCTTCGCGCTGGGCGTGTGCAACGGCTGCCAGATGATGAGCCAGCTGAAGGGCATCATCCCCGGTGCCGAGCACTGGCCGCAGTTCCGCCGCAACGCCAGCGAGCAGTTCGAAGCCCGCACTGCGTTGCTGGAAGTGGTGGAATCGCCGTCGATCCTGCTGCGTGGCATGGCCGGCTCGCGCCTGCAGGTGGCGGTGGCGCATGGTGAAGGCCAGGCGGTGTTCGACAACGCCGTCGACCAGGCCGCCGCACGCGTCTCGCTGCGCTACATCGACGGCAATGGCAACGTCGCCAGCCAGTACCCGCTGAACCCGAACGGTTCGCCGGACGGCATCACCGGCCTGACCAGCAGTGACGGCCGCGTCACCATCATGATGCCGCACCCGGAACGCACCCCGCGCGCGCTCAACCTGAGCTGGGCTCCGGCCGAGTGGCAGGGGGACTCGCCGTGGATGCGCATGTTCCGCAACGCGCGGGTGTGGTGCGGCTGATTGCACTGCATCGCGCAGGCCTCAATGCCATCGCGTATGGAAAAACCCGCCGTTGATCGGCGGGTTTTTCTTTGCGCGCTTGAAACTCCAGTCGCGACCGCTAGTTACATGCATTTTCATGCGTCGAGGAATCGTCACGCATGCATAACAAAATCCTTTCATAAACACGTGAAATAGTGATGTGCTTCACGGCAATAGGATTTGCTGTGTCAAAGTCTTGACGATCTGCAAAGTTGCCGTTAACACTTGAACCCCGTTTCAGAATCATTCATTTCGCAGTAACCGCTTGGCGCACGCGCTCGGTTTTCTGTCGCTGCGCGCCGTTCGGCAATACCCCGCAGTAAATCACGCGAATAAACGCCCCCAGGGGACGTTGGGCCGGAAAGCCCAGCGGTGGCGTTGCTTTGCCCAAAACCAGTCCAATCAGGAGCCGTACCGATGAATCGGATTTATCGCAAGGTCTGGAACAAAGCATTGGGTCAGTTGGTGGTGGCCTCGGAACTGGCCTCCTCCGACAGCGGCGGCGGGGTCGTCGACCAGCGCCGCGATGCAACGCAGGCTGCGCCCGCAAGGTTGGCGATGGCACTGGGCCTGGTATTGGGATTGGGCATGAGCGGTATCGCCGCAGCACAGTCGGTGCAGATCGGCGGCAGCGCCACCTGCGTGGCATTCAGCGGCAAGCTGCTCGAAAAGTGCCTGATCGAAGGCTCGGCCACGGCCAAGGGCAGCAACGCGGTGGCGATCGGCAGCAACAGCAGCGCCAGTGCGGCCAACAGCGTAGCGCTGGGCGCCGGCTCCAAGGCCACGCGTGCCAACACGGTGTCCGTGGGTGATACCGGCAAGGAACGGCAGATCACCAATGTTGCCGCAGGCAGCCAGGCCACCGATGCGGTGAACAAGGCGCAGCTGGACGCGCAGGCGCGCGCCACGCAGGCCGCGCTGGCCGATGTCGCCGCAGACGGCAATCGTTATTTCAAGGCCGATGGCGCAGGCGATGACAGCGACGCGGCGAAGATCGACGGGCAGGGCGCAGTCGCGGCCGGTGCCGGCGCACAGTCGCTGGCCAATGCCACCACTGCCATCGGTACCCAGGCCATTGCCGCGGGCCTGGGCGCAAGCGCGTTCGGCCAGGGCGCCTTGGCAATCGGCGATGCCAGCGTGGTGGTCGGGCAGAGCGCTGCGGCCTTCGGTCTCGGCGACACCGCGGTTGGCGCAAGCGCGACCGCCGCCAGCGAGAACGGCGCGGCCACCGCGCTGGGTGCGCTGTCCGAAGCGACTGCCGATGGCGCCACCGCTGTTGGCGGCGGTGCCGTGGCGATGGGCCCGGGCAGCACCGCGCTGGGCCGCGGCGCTACCGCAGCCAACGAAGCATCGATCGCGGTGGGTGCGTTCAGCACCGCCGTCGGTGAATACAGCACCGCGCTGGGTTCGAATTCCGCGGCGGTGGCCACCGGCAGCGTGGCGCTCGGCGCGGGCTCGCTGGCCGACCGCGTCGATACCGTGTCCGTTGGTGCCGCCGAATACGGGCTGACCCGGCAGATCACCAGCGTGGCCGCAGGCACCGAAGACAACGATGCAGTCAATGTCGGTCAGCTGAAGGACGTCGCCGCCGTGGCCGATGCCACCGCCAAGCGCTTCCAGGCCAATGGCAGCAGCAACAGCGATGCCGGTGCACTGGCCGAGGGCGACGAGGCGCTGGCGGCCGGCGAGGCTGCCAATGCCATCGGCAACGGCACCACTGCAGTCGGTGCCGGCGCCACCGCCGTCGCGCAGAACGCCACTGCCGTTGGCAACAACGCGCTGGCCTCGGGCCAGAACAGTGCCGCGTTCGGCAACAACGCGCAGGCCAACGGTCCAGGCAGCGTTGCCGTGGGTGGCGCTGCGGTGGATGCCGATGGCAACCCGCTGATCACCAGCGGCGGCGTGCCGGTGGAAACCGGCGCAACCAGCGCAGGCGTCGGCGGCACTGCGGTCGGCGCCAGTGCCGAAGCCAGTGGTTTTGCGGCGTCGTCCTACGGCGTCGGCGCCTATGCGGCCGGTGCGCAGGCGTCGGCCTTCGGCGCCGTGGCCAATGCCATCGGTGACTACTCCACCGCGCTGGGTACGCAGAGCAACGCGACGGGCACCAGCAGCGTCGCCATCGGTGGTCCGGCTGACCTGATCCCCGGCCTGGGCTTCTTCGTGCAGACTCAGGCCAGTGGCGAAGCCGCCACCGCCGTCGGTGCCGGTGCCATCGCCAGTGGCGACCGTGCCGTGGCCAACGGCAGCCTCAGCGAAGCCTCCGGCGCCGAAGCGACCGCGGTCGGCTACTTCGCCTATGCACCGGGCGAGAACGCCAGTGCCCTGGGCGCGCAGACCTGGGCGAGCGGAGCGCAGAGCACGGCCGTGGGTTACTACGCCACCGCACGCGGCGCGAACAGTGTGGCACTCGGCGCGAATTCCGAAGCGGTGCGCGCCAACAGCGTGGCCGTCGGCAGCGCCGGCAACGAGCGGCAGATCACCAGCGTCGCTGCGGGCAGCGAAGCCACCGATGCGGTGAACAAAGCCCAGCTCGACGCCGTGGCCGGCACTGCCGACACCACCGCGCGTTTCTTCCAGGCACAGCCGGAGGCGGGCAGTGATGCTGGCGCACTGGCTGATGGCGAAGGCTCCATCGCTGTGGGTTCGTCGAGCAATGCGATCGGCGCAGGTGCCATTGCACATGGTGCTGCCGCGTCGGCCATCGGCGATGACAGCGTGGCCGTGGGCCGCAACAGCGCGGCCACCGGTAATGGCGGTGTCGCCATCGGTGGCCTCGGCCAGGCCTACGACGAGTTCAACCAGCCGATCATCGGTGCCGATGGCACGGCGCAGCAGGTGGGCACCACCGCTGTTGCCGATGCCACCGCAGTCGGCAGCGGTGCGCAGGCCACCGGGGCTGCCAGCAGCGCCTTCGGCAACGCGGCCAAGGCCAGTGGTGACAACAGCTTCGCCGCAGGCGGCAAGTCGCGCGCCACCGGCAACTATGCGGTTGCGGTCGGCGACAGCGCATTCGCCAGCAGCGATGACAGCACCGCAGTAGGCGGATACAGCTGGGCCACTGCCAGTGGCGCAGCAGCATTCGGTTCGGGTGCATGGGCCACTGCCACCAATGCCTCGGCGTTCGGCAACGCGGCCTGGGCCAGTGGCAGCGGCGCAACATCCATCGGTTACAACAGCTGGGCCAACGGCGCCAGCTCCACAGCGGTCGGCCGTGGTGCCTTCGGCTATGGCGACAACAGCGTGGCGCTGGGCTTCCAGGCGCTGGGCAACAGCATCAACAGCATCGCCATCGGCACCAACACGGTAGCCGGTGGTGAAAGCGCGATCGCGCTGGGTGCGGGCAGCAATGCCAGCGCCAGCAATACGGTCGCGCTGGGTGCCGGTTCGGTCGCCAACCGCGCGCGCACGGTGTCGGTGGGCAGCGCCGGCAACGAACGCCAGGTCACCAACGTCGCCGCCGGCACCCAGGCCACCGATGCGGTGAACAAGGCGCAGCTGGATGCGGTGGCGACCACGGCCACCACCACCAGCCGCTTCTTCCAGGCCAGCGGCAACGGCGACGACGTAGCCGGTGCATTGGTGGAAGGTGACAACGCACTGGCGGCCGGTGATGCCGCCAACGCCATCGGCAACGGCGCCACCGCACTGGGTAGCGGCGCCAATGCGCTGGCCAGCAACGCACAGGCGCTGGGCTTCAATGCGTTGGCGACCGCAGCCAACGCCAGCGCTGTTGGTGCCAACGCACAGGCCACGGGCGAGTACGCCACCGCGCATGGCGCGGAAAGCGAAGCCAGCGGCGAGCAGAGCGCGGCGTTCGGTGCGGCCAGCATCGCCAGCGGCGCCGGTAGCACTGCCAATGGCGTGCTGTCCGAAGCGTCCGGCGAAGAAGCCGTGGCTGTGGGTTACTTCAGCAATGCCAGCGGTGACGCGGCCACCGCTGTCGGTAGCGAGAGCGTAGCCAGTGGTACGGCGTCGGCGGCCTTCGGTATCGGTGCCGAAGCCAGCGGCGGTTACAGCACCGCCATCGGTGGCTACGCACAGGCCTCGGCGTTCAACGCCACCGCGTTCGGCAACTTCGCCAACGCCTCCGGCTCCAACAGCGTGGCCGTGGGTGGCGACTCGGAAGCGTCCGGCGCCTACAGCACCGCCACCGGCCAGGGCAGCCTGGCCACCGGCACCAACAGTGTCGCCGTTGGCGGCTCGCTGTTCGGTCTGCTGGCCACCGAGGCATCGGGCAACTACTCCACTGCGGTGGGTGGTGGCGCCTGGTCGGGGGGCATCAACAGCACCGCACTGGGCAACGCCGCCGAATCGCGCGGTGCCAACAGCGTGGCGCTGGGTGCGGACTCGATTGCCGACCGCGACAACACCGTGTCGGTGGGCGGCGGCGGCAATACCCGCCAGATCACCAACGTGGCCGACGGCACCCAGGGCAATGATGCGGTCAACAGGAATCAGCTCGATGCCGTAGCCGCGGCAGCGGAAAAGACCAGCCGGCAGTTCCAGGCCAGCGGCAATGCCGATGGTGAAACCGGGGCGCTGGTGGAGGGCGACAACGCGCTGGCCGCAGGTGACGCCGCCAATGCCATCGGCAACGGCGCCACCGCGCTGGGCAGTGGTGCCAATGCGCTCGCGGCCAACGCCACGGCGGTAGGCATCGATGCGCTGGCCACCGGCAGCAACGCGGCTGCCCTGGGCAGCACGGCACAGGCCACCGGCGAAGACAGCCTGGCGCTCGGTACCGGCGCCAGCGCCAGTGAACTGGGCGCCACAGCCACCGGTGCGCGTGCGCAGGCCAGTGGTGCGTACAGCACCGCCAGCGGCGCCGAAGCCAATGCCAGCGGCACCCAGGCACTGGCCAGCGGCTTCCGCAGCGCAGCGTCCGCCGATGGCACTACCGCTGTCGGCGGTTATGCCGAAGCCAGCGGTCGGCTCGGCACGGCACTGGGCTACGGTTCGGCGGCCAGTGGCGCCAACACCACGGCGGTCGGCTTCGGTGCCGCCGCCGCCGGTACCGGTGCAGTAGCGGTCGGTCAGTCCAGCGAAGCCAGTGGCGAAGAAAGCGTGGCGATCGGCGGCAGCACCTTCTTCGGCCTGATCCCGTCGCGTGCCAGTGGCACCGGTGCCGCGGCATTCGGTGCGGGCGCGTGGGCCACCGAAGACTACGCGACCGCCATTGGCTGGAATTCGTGGGCGGCAGGCAGCAGTGCCACCGCGCTGGGTGCCAATGCCACCGCCAACGGCAGCAACAGCGTCGCGCTCGGCGCCGGCTCCAAGGCCGACCGTGACAACACGGTGGCCGTCGGCAAGGCGGGCGGTGAGCGCCAGGTCACCCATGTCGCAGCCGGTACCGAAGCCACCGATGCGGTGAACAAGGGCCAGTTGGATGCAGTCGCCAGCGTCGCCGACAAGACCAGCCGGCAGTTCCAGGCCAGCGGCAATGCCGATGGCGAGGCCGGTGCCCTGGTGGACGGTGACAACGCACTGGCCGCCGGCAACGCGGCCAACGCCATCGGCAACGGCGCCACCGCGCTGGGCAGTGGTGCCAATGCCATGGCCGGCAATGCCACGGCCGTGGGCTTCGATGCGCTGGCCACCGGCAACAATGCGGCGGCGCTCGGCAACGCGGCGCAGGCTGCTGGTGTCGACAGCGTAGCCGTGGGCAGTGGCGCCAGCGCCAGCGAACTCGGCGCCAGTGCTACCGGCGCCGGCGCCCAGGCCAAGGGCGCTTACAGCACTGCCAGCGGCGCGCAGGCCACGGCCAGCGGCACCCAGTCGCAGGCCAGTGGTTTCCGCGCCAATGCTTCGGCCGACGGCGCTTCGGCGCTGGGCAGCTATGCCGAAGCCAGTGGTCGCCTTGGCACTGCAGTGGGTTACGGCAGCAAGGCCACCGGCGCCAATGCCACTGCGGTGGGTGTCAGTGCCAACGCGTCGGCGGCCGGCAGCATCGCACTGGGCGCAGGCTCGGTGGCCGACCGTGCCAACACCGTGTCGGTGGGCAGCAGCACCAGTGATCGTCAGATCACCCGCGTCGCTGCCGGTACCGAGCGCACCGATGCGGTCAATCGCGGCCAGCTTGATGCGGTCGCAGCGACCGCCGATGGCACGGCACGTTACGTCAAGGCCACCGGCGCAGGTATCGCCAGCGCCAGCGGCAGTGATGCCGCCGCGATCGGTTCGGCGGCCAGTGCCAGCGGCGCACGCAGCAATGCGCTGGGCGCCAACGCGATGGCGATCGGCAACGGTGCACTTGCACTGGGCAACAGTGCCGGCGCATCCGGTGCCAACTCGGTGGCGCTGGGTGCAGGCTCGCGTGCGCTCGATGCCAACGTGGTGTCGGTCGGCGGTGGCAATGGCACCGATGGTCCAGCCACGCGCCGCATCGTCAATGTGGCCGATGGCCGCATCGCCGCCGGCAGCAGCGATGCCATCACCGGCTCCCAGCTCAACGTCACCAACCAGCGGGTGGGCGCGGTGGAAACGCGCGTGGGCGATTTCGATTCGCGCATCGCCACCGTGGAAACCACCGCGGCCAGCGCGGTCGGTTACGACGACGCCAGCCGTGACCGCCTGACCCTGTCCGGTTTCCAGGGCACTACCATCGACAACGTCGGTGCCGGCAGCATTGCCGCGGGCAGTCGCCAGGCGATCAACGGCGGCCAGCTGTTCCAGTCGCTCAGCGATGCCGCCAGCTTCCTCGGCGGTGGTGCCAGCGTCGGCATGCAGGGTGTGTTCGTGGCCCCGAACTACGTGATCCAGGGCGCCACCTACAGCAACGTCGGCGATGCGCTCGGCGCGCTGGACCGCAAGGTCAGCGAGATCGACCGCAGAACCGCCGGTGGCTCGCGTGCCGGGACTGCCAACCTGCGCGCGATGAGTGCCTCGCTGGATGAGAGCCCGCTGGCAAGCACCGCTGATGCACCTGCAACGGCCGACGCGGCACCGGCCAGCACCGCGCGTGTGCAGGGCACGCCGACCGCTGCTGCCGCCGGTGCCGGGATTCCGGTTGGCACTCCCGCGACGGGCTTCAATGCCGTCGCCATGGGCGAGGGCGCCGTCGCCAGTGGCGCTTCGTCCACGGCCATCGGCCAGGGCGCCAATGCCACTGCGGCAAATGCCGTGGCGCTGGGCCAGGGCTCGGTTGCCGATCGTGCCAACACGGTCTCGGTGGGCAGTGAAGGCAACGAGCGCCAGGTCACCAATGTGGCGGCGGGTACCACGGCCACCGATGCGGTCAACAAGGGCCAGCTCGACCGTGGCATGGCCACGGCCAACAGCTACACCGACAGCCGCGTCCAGGCCGTCGCCGACAGCTTCGATGTGTTCAAGGGCGAGATCGACGGACGCCTGCGCCACATGGATCGCCGCATCGACCGCCAGGGTGCGATGAGCGCGGCGATGCTCAACATGGCCACCAGTGCCGCCGGTATCCGCACCCAGAACCGGGTCGGCGTCGGCATTGGTTTCCAGGGCGGCGAGTCGGCGTTGTCGCTGGGCTACCAGCGTGCGATCAGCGATCGCGCCACGGTGACCTTCGGCGGTGCTTTCAGCAGCGACGACAGCTCGGTTGGCGTCGGTGCCGGCTTCGGCTGGTAAGCCACTCCATCGCGCCGGCGGCCACCCACGCCGGCGCAGCACCTGCAATGAGGGCCTGGGGGGAGGTCACGGCAATCCCGGCTGGGCCGGCCGGGAGTCGTCAAGGAATGATGGCCGCAGTGTTGGTTCGATCCATGACCCAGAAGAGGAATTCGACGTGATCAAGAAGCAGAACCTTCGCATCAATGTGCTTGCCGCCGCCGTGCTGTCGATGACGGCCGTCGGTGCCGTCCACGCCGCCGGCCTGCCGACCCGCGAACCGGTGCGCCAGGCCAGCACCGCCCAGCCGGGCGCCGAGCGCATCATCGTCAAGTACCGGGCCGGCGCTGCCGCCGCCACCGACCGCTCGGCGAAGCTGTCCACCGTGCAGTCGGCGCTGACCCGGGCCAGCCTCTCCGGCGGTACCTCACGTGCCAGTACCCTCGGCCCGCAGGTGGTACGCAAGCTCGCTACCGGTGCGGACCTGATCCGCGTGCAGGGCCGCCTGGCCCCGGCCGAACTGCAGCGTGTGCTGAAGGAACTGCAGGCCGACCCGTCGGTGCAGTACGCCGAAGCCGACGTCAAGCTGCGCCGCACCGAGCTGCGTGCCGGCAACGTACAGCCGGCGCTGGTGCCGAACGATCCCTTCTACCAGCAGAACCAGTGGCACCTGCACAACGCCGTCGGCGGCATCAACGCACCGGCGGCATGGGATGTCTCGCAGGGTGAGGGCATCGTGGTGGCGGTGATCGATACCGGCATCCTGCCGCAGCATCCGGACCTGGTCGGCAACCTGCTGGAAGGTTACGACTTCATCAGCGATGCGGAGACCTCGCGGCGCCCGACCAACGATCGTGTGCCGGGTGCGCAGGACTACGGTGACTGGGTCGAGAACGACAACGAGTGCTATGACGGCTCGCTGGCCGAGGACAGTTCCTGGCACGGCACCCACGTCGCTGGCACCGTGGCCGAGCAGACCAACAACGGCGTCGGCATGGCCGGTGTCGCCTACAAGGCCAAGGTGCTGCCGGTACGTGTGCTGGGCAAGTGCGGCGGTTACCTGTCCGACATCGCCGACGCGGTGGTCTGGGCATCGGGTGGCACGGTGACCGGTATTCCGGCCAACACCAATCCGGCCGAGATCATCAACATGAGCCTGGGCGGCAGCGGTACCTGCGGCAGCACCTACCAGGACGCCATCAATGGCGCGATCTCGCGTGGCACCACCGTGGTGGTCGCGGCGGGCAATGAAGCCGACAACGCATCCAAGTACCGTCCGGCCAGCTGCGAAGGCGTGGTGACCGTGGGTGCCACGCGCATCACCGGCGGCATCACCTACTACTCCAACTACGGCACCCGCGTGGACCTGTCCGGTCCGGGTGGCGGCGGCAGTGTCGACGGCAACCCGGGTGGCTACATCTGGCAGACCGGCTCCAATGCGGCCACCACGCCGGAATCGGGCACGCCGGGTTACATGGGCATGGGCGGTACCTCGATGGCTTCGCCGCATGTGGCCGCCGTTGCCGCACTGGTGCAGAGCGCGCTGATCGCCAAGGGCAAGGATCCGTTGACCCCGGCCGCGATGCGTACCCTGCTGAAGGAAACCGCACGTCCGTTCCCGGTCGCCATCCCGGCGGCCACCCCGATCGGTACCGGCATCCTCGACGCCAAGGCTGCGCTGGCCAAGGCACTGGAAGAACCGTGCACCGAGAACTGCGGGCCGGTGGCCACACCGCTGACCAACAAGGCCGCCGTCGGTGGCCTGTCCGGTGCGGCCGGCAGCAGCAAGCTCTACAGCTTCGAAGCGGCTGCCGGCAAGCAGTTCAGCGTGATCACCTACGGTGGCACCGGCAACGTTTCGGTCTACGTGGCTGAAGGCCGTGAGCCCAGTGCCAGCGACAACGACGCCAAGTCGACCCGTCCGGGCACCTCCGAGACGGTGCGGGTGACCAAGCCGGTGGCGGCCACCTACTACATCAAGGTGGTGGGTGAAGCGGCCTACAACGGGGTGAGCATTCTCGCCACGCAGTAAGCTTGAACTGTCGTAGTTGAATGGCCGAAGCCCGTCATCCCATGTGACGGGCTTCGTCTTTTTACGAAAGGTGGCGCAGGGGCGGCGGAAATCATGGCTTAACTGTTAAAGTCGAGCCGATTGACAGGAGAGTCATGTGAACGCGCTTGCTGCTACCGCCGCTGCCGACGACGCTGAAGGCCGCATCCTGGATGCGCTGCTGGCGCGCGGCCGGCTGAAGGAAGGCGATCTGGCACGTGCGCGGCCGCTGCACGCAGAGGCCGGCGGTAGCCTGCTGGGCCTGCTGGTGCGGCTGGGGCTGGTGTCCGAGCGTGACCAGGCCCAGGCCAGCGCCGAAGTGCTGGGGCTGCCGCTGCTGGAAGGCAAACAGCTGCCGGAAGCACCGCCACAAGGGCTGGCGGAAGGCTTGCCGTTGTCGCTGCGCTTCCTCAAGCAGTTCCATGTCTGCCCGCTGGCGCTGGATGAACAGGGGGTCCGGCTGTGGCTGGCCGATGCCCATGATCCTTATCCGCAGCAGGCCGTGCAGCTGGCACTGGGTGTACCGGTGACACCGGTGCTGGGCATGCGCGCAGAAATTGATGACCTGGTCGAACGCTGGTTCGGCCAGGGCCGCAGCGCGATGGGCGCGATCGTCGAAACCGCCGATGGCGAGGGCGGTGTGGTCGATGACATCGAGCATCTGCGTGACCTCGCCTCGGAAGCGCCGGTGATCCGCCTGGTCAACCTGGTGATCCAGCGTGCAGTGGAGCTGCGCGCTTCGGACATCCATGTCGAACCGTTCGAAAGCCGGTTGAAGGTGCGTTACCGCGTCGATGGCGTGCTGGTGGAAGGCGAAAGCCCGCCGGCCAACCTCACTGCTGCGGTGATCAGCCGCATCAAGATCATGGCCCGGCTCAACATCGCCGAGCGCCGCCTGCCGCAGGACGGCCGCATCATGCTGCGCGTGCAGGGCAAGGAGCTGGACCTGCGCGTGAGCACGGTGCCGACCGCGCACGGCGAAAGCGTGGTGATGCGATTGCTGGACCGCGAAACGGTGGTGTTCGATTTCCATCGTCTCGGTTTCACTGACGCCTTCCTGCCGCAGTTCCGCAAGGTGCTGGAACAGCCGCACGGCATCCTGCTGGTGACCGGCCCGACCGGTTCAGGCAAGACCACCACGCTGTACACCGCGCTGAGCCAGCTGAACACTGCCGACGTCAAGATCATCACGGTCGAAGACCCGGTGGAATACCAGATCGAAGGCATCAACCAGATCCAGGCCAAGCCGCAGATCGGCCTGGACTTCGCCAACGCCCTGCGCAGCATCGTGCGCCAGGACCCGGACATCATCATGATCGGCGAAATGCGCGACCTGGAAACCGCGCGCATCGCGATCCAGTCGGCGCTGACCGGCCACCTGGTGCTGTCCACCCTGCATACCAACAACGCAGCCGGCGGCATCACCCGCCTGCTCGACATGGGCGTGGAAGACTACCTGCTTACCTCCACCATCAACGGCATCCTGGCCCAGCGCCTGGTGCGTCGGCTGGAGCCGACCCATGCCGAGCGCTATGAAGCCTCGCCGGAGGAGATCGAACGCTTCGAGCTGCGCCGCCTGCAGCCGGAAGGACCGATCCACCTGTACCGCCCGAAGCCCTCCGCGCTGGCGCCGACCGGTTACCTCGGCCGGACCACCATCATGGAATTCCTGGTGATGAACGACGCGCTGCGGCGCGCGGTGATGCGCCGCGACGGCATGGGCGAGATCGAACGCATTGCCCGCGAAGCCGGTATGCGCACGATGTACGAAGATGGTCTGTCCAAGGCCCTCAGTGGTCAGACGACCATCGAGGAAGTGCTGCGTGTCACCGAGGAAAGCTGATGCGCGCAGGACGCCGGGGCTGACATGCCGACCTACCGTTACAAGGCACTGAATCCGCACGGCGAGATCTTCGACGGGCAGATGGAAGCGGCCAGCGAGGCCGAGCTGGTCGCGCGCCTGCAGGACCAGGGCCATCTGCCGATGGAGACCCAGCTGGCCGATGGCGGTGCGATCGGTGGCAGTACCTGGCGCAACCTGTTCCGCCAACGGCCGCTGCAGGGTGCGGCATTGCTGCAGTTCACCCAGCAGCTGGCGACACTGCTCGGTGCAGGCCAGCCGCTGGATCGCGCGCTGTCGATCCTGCTCGGGTTGCCCGAAGACGAACGCTCGCGCCGCGCGATCACCGACATCCGCGATGTGGTGCGCGGTGGCGCGCCGCTGTCGACCGCACTGGAGCGCCAGCATGGGTTGTTCTCGCGCCTGTACGTGAACATGGTGCGGGCCGGTGAAGCCGGCGGCAGCCTGCACGAAACCCTGCAGCGCCTGGCCGACTACCTCGAACGCAGCCGCGCGTTGCAGGGCAAGGTGATCAACGCGCTGGTGTACCCGGCCATCCTGCTGGTGGTGGTGGGTGGCGCGCTGCTGTTCCTGCTCGGCTACGTGGTGCCGCAGTTCGCGCAGATGTACGAAAGCCTGGATGTGGCGCTGCCGTGGTTCACCAACGCGGTGCTGCAGCTGGGCCTGTTCGTGCGCGACTGGTGGGTGTTGCTGCTGGTGGTGCCAGGGATACTTGCGCTGTTCTTCGAACGCAAGGCGCGGCAACCGGCCTTCCGGCTGGCGCTGGATGGCTGGCTGCTGCAGCGTCGCGGCATCGGCCGCCTGCTCGGCGAACTGGAAACCGCGCGGCTGGCCCGCACGCTGGGCACCCTGCTGCGCAATGGCGTGCCGTTGCTGGGTGCCTTGGGCATCGCCCGCAACGTGCTGGGCAACCGCGCGCTGGCCGCCGATGTGGAAGCCGCCGCGGATGAAGTGAAGAACGGTACCGGCCTGTCGCTGGCGCTGTCGCGCGGCAAGCGTTTCCCGCGCCTGGCGCTGCAGATGATCCAGGTCGGCGAGGAATCCGGTGCACTCGATACCATGCTGCTGAAAGCCGCCGATACCTTCGAACAGGACAGCGCCCGGCGCATCGACCGCCTGCTGGCGGCGATGGTGCCGGCGATCACCCTGGTGCTGGCCTCGGTGGTCGGTGCGGTGATCGTTGCCGTGCTGGTACCGCTGTACGACCTGACCAATGCCATCGGTTGACGATGGATCCCTACGCAACCCCGACACTCCGCAACTGAAAGGACCGACCATGATTGCTTCCCGTCGACCGATCCGCCTTTCCTTCACCGCCGCGCGCAACCAGTCGGGCATGAGCCTGCTGGAAATCATCATCGTCATCGTGCTGATCGGTGCGGTGCTGACCCTGGTCGCCAGCCGCGTGCTGGGCGGCGCCGATCGCGGCAAGGCCAACATCGCCAAGGCGCAGGTGCAGACCGTTGCGTCCAAGGTCGACAACTACCAGATCGATACCGGCAAGCTGCCCGGCTCGCTCAACGATCTGGTGACCGCACCGGCGGGTGTCGGTGGCTGGCTGGGGCCGTATGCCAAGCCGGCTGACCTGAACGACCCGTGGGGCCACGCGCTGGAGTACCGTGCGCCGGGCGAAGGCCAGCCGTACGAGCTGATCAGCCTCGGCAAGGATGGCAAGGCCGGCGGCAGCAGCGTCGATGCCGACATCCGCTACCAGCCGTAATCCTGCATGACGTATTTCCTGCCGCGCCGGCTGCCTCGCCCGCGCCTGCACGGCAGGCGCGCAGCAGGCCTGTCGCTGCTGGAAATGCTGCTGGTGATCGCGCTGATCGCAGCGATCGGCCTGATTACCGCCGCCGGCCTGTCGCGCGGCTTCGCCGGCATGCAGCTGCGCAGCACCGGCAAGGACATCGCCAACCAGCTGCGGGTAGTACGCGCGCAGGCGATCGCCCGCGGCGAGCCGCAGCGCTTTGTCATCGAACCGGCAAAGCGGCGCTGGGAAGGCGCCAACCAGCGCCATGGTGACGTGCCGGCACAGCTGCAGGTGCAGTTCGAAGGCGCCGCGCAGCTGGCCACCGCGCCAGGGCAGGGCGTGATCGAGTTCCATCCCGATGGTGGCTCCAGCGGTGGCCGCATCCGGCTGCAGCGTGACGATGCCGAATGGCGCATCGACGTGGGCTGGCTGACCGGTGAGGTCCGCTCCGGCCCCTGGCGGTCGCAATGAGGCGGCGCGCCCGCGGCTTCACCCTGCTGGAAGTGATCATCGCCTTTGCCCTGCTCGGGCTGGCGCTGACCCTGCTGCTGGGCAGTCTGTCCGGTGGTGCCAGGCAGGTGCGCGAGGCCGAGCTGCGCACGCGCGCGATACTGCATGCGCAGTCGCTGCTGGCTGAAACCGGTGTCGCCACGCCACTGCAGGTGGGTAGCCAGCAGGGCGACTGGGAACAGGGACGCTACCACTGGGAGCTGCAGGTGCAGCCGTGGGTGGAGCCACGTGCCGGCAACGCCGTGCAGTCACAGTCGGCCGGTGCCCCCTGGCTGGCCGAACTGCAGCTGCAGGTGCGTTGGGGCGACAGCGAACGCGAGCAGCTGCGCTGGCGCAGCCTGCGCCTGCTGCCGCCGGACCTGGAGAGCGCGCGATGAAGCGCCGCGCCGCGGGTTTCACGCTGGTTGAAGTGATGCTGGCCACGGTGCTGCTGGCCGGTGGCCTGGCGCTGGCGTTCGCCAGCGTCCGCTCGGCAATGGCAGTCAGTCAGCGTGGCGAGCAGATCGCGGCCGAGAGTGAGCGCATGCGCGCGGTGCAGGCGCTGTTGCGGCGGCAGCTGGCCGGTGCGCTGCGCACGCCGCTGGAAGTACCCGATCCCACCCGCGAACCGATCTTCTTCCAGGGCGAAGAGCAGCGCATGTTGTTCGCCGCCGATCTGCCGGGTTACCTCGGCCGCGGCGGACCCTACCTGCACGCGCTGCAGGTGGACGGCCGCGATGGCCAGCAGCGCCTGCTGCTGGACCTGGTGCTGCTGCAGGAAGGCGAGCGCATCGCCGAGAACCCGCCGCGCCCGCCGGAAGTGCTGGTGGAAAACCTGAAGTCGGTACAACTGCGCTATCGCGGCATCGATGCCAGTACCGGCCAGGTGAGCGACTGGATGCCGCGCTGGGACGATACCCGCCGCCTGCCGATGCTGGTGGAGATCAAGATCGTCCCGGCCAGGGGCGCGCCCTGGCCGACGCTGGTGGTGGCGCCGCGTAACGGTGGCAGCGGAGGCGCGCGATGAACCGGCAACACGGTGCGGCACTGGTACTGGTGCTGTGGTTGATCGCATTGATGACCGCGCTGGTCGGTGCATTCGCACTGAGCGCACGGGTCGAGCATCTGCAGCAGCGGGTGCTGGATGACGACGCACGCGGCCAGGAACGGGCGCGCGCCGGCCTGGAGTACGCGCTGCTGCGCCTGTCCGCCGATCCGCTGCGGGCGCCCTGGCGCGCTGATGGCCGAACCTACCGCTGGCAGTTCGATGACGCCAGCATCGAGATCAAGGTGCTGGACGAGAACGGCAAGATCAACCTGAACCTGGCCGACGTGACCTTGCTGACCGCGTTCCTCAAGGCGCTCGGCGAAGACGAAGGGGCAGCCCTGCAGCTGGCCGGTGCCATTGTCGACTGGCGTGATGAAGACAGCCTGCTGCAGCCGGGCGGCGGTGCCGAAGCCCCGGACTATGCGGCGGCGGGGTTGCCGTATGGCCCACGCAACAAGCGTTTCGAGACGCTCGGTGAACTGCAGCGGGTACTGGGCATGCGCGGCCCGCTGTACAAGGCCATGCTGCCGCACCTGACCCTGTACAGCCGCCAGGCACGCCCGGATCCCCAGTTCGCCAGC
The DNA here is from genome assembly GCF_004346925.1 of Stenotrophomonas sp. ASS1. Taxonomy (NCBI): domain Bacteria; kingdom Pseudomonadati; phylum Pseudomonadota; class Gammaproteobacteria; order Lysobacterales; family Lysobacteraceae; genus Stenotrophomonas; species Stenotrophomonas oleivorans. Next base: position 614,180 of record NZ_CP031167.1, read on the forward strand.
GCGCCGGTGCTGACCGCACTGGGCCTGGATGCGGATACCGTGCTGGCGCAGCGCGCACAGCAGGAGCGTGACGCAGATACCGCTGGCGGTGCGACAACGCTTGCCAGCAGCAGCGGCACCTATAGTATCGAGTCTCGTGCAACCGACGGCAGTGGACGCCGGTCGGTGTTGCAGGCAGTGGTACGCAATGGCTCGGGCGGGGTTCCCGGGCGGTCCTACACAGTGCTTCGCTGGGAGCAGGGAATGACAGCAAGATGACGGCATGGCAGGACAGTGTGCGGCAGGTGCAGGGCCGGATCGGCCCTGGCGCCGGCCGTTTCCTGCGCTGGTGGCGGCAATCGCTGCTGGCCTGGGTGCCGGCACGTTGGCAGTGGGCACTGGGCTGGGCACAGGCGCGCCTGCTGCTGCAGCGCCAGGGTGAGCAGCTGCAGGTCTGGCGAGAGGCCGGAGAACGCCGCGAAGCAGTTGCCAGCGTGCCATGGCCGCTGTCGCCGGCCGAACTGGACCGCGTGCTGGAACCGCGACTGCGCAGCCTGCCGCGGGTGTGGCTGCTGCCGGCCAGCGAGGTACTGCGTCGTCATCTGCGCCTGCCTGCGGCTGCGGCCGACCGGCTGCGCGCTGTGGTCGGTTTCGAGATCGACCGCCAGACGCCGTTCGAATCCAGCCAGGTCAGCTATGACGTGCGTGAACTCGGGAGCGCCGCCGAGGGCCAGCTGCAGGTCGAACTGATCGCCTGGCCACTGCGCCAGCTTGAGGCGTGGCGGGCCAGCGTAGGCGAATGGGCCGATGCACTGGCCGGTGTCGATGCCATCGACACCGAGGGTGAATCCCTGCAGGTGAATCTGTTGCCACCGGGGCAGCGCCAGCTGCGGGCAGACCCGACGCGGCGCTGGAATGTGCTGCTGGCCGCGGCCGCGCTGGTGATGCTGGTGCTGGCGGCCCTGCAGCTGCTCGACAACCGCCGCGCCGCCGCCGACGAACTGCGTGCGCAGGTCGAGCGCAGTGCACGCAGTGCGCGTGGTGTCGCCAGCGAACGCGCGCAGCTGCAGGCGCTGATCGATGGTGCCGCATTCCTGGAAAAGCAGCGCAGCCAGCGCGCCGGAACGGTGGAAATCTGGAATGAACTGACCCGGCGCCTGCCGGAGGGCACCTACCTGGAAAAGCTGGCCATCGAGAACAACAACCTGCAGCTGATCGGCCTGAGCCGCGAGGCCTCGCAGCTGGTGCAGCTGCTGCAGGACGCACCGCAGTGGCGCAAGGTCAATCTGACCGGCGTACTGCAGGCCGATGGCGCCGCCAGTGGCCGTGACCGCTTCACCATGACCGCCGAACTGCAGCCGTTGTCGGCTGCGGCCCCGACCCGGGAGGCGGCCGATGCCGATGCCAAGCGCACGCCGTGACCGCTGGCTGGCACTGGCGCTGCTGCTGGCAGTGCTGGGCCTGGCGTACCTGCTGCTGGTGCACCCCTGGTTCACCCAGCCACTGCGCGAAATCGACGCCGACGTGGCTGCCCTGCGCGAGCGCGAGCAGCGCGTGCAGGCGCAGCTGCAGCAGCAGCCGCAGATCGAACAGCGCCTGCGCGCCACCCGCGAGGCACTGCAGCAGCGGCCGGGCTTCCTGCGCGAAGCCACCGCCGAAGCTGCGGCCGCTGCGCTGGGCGCGAAGCTGCAGGATGCGGTGGCGATGGCCAGCCCGGGCAACCGCAGCTGCACCATCAGCAACCGTACGCCACTGACCGACAACCGCCGTGACGCCGAATTCGTGCGCGTGGCCATGCAGGTGCGCCTGCGTTGCGGTGTGGCCGAACTGGCCACGGTGCTGCACAGCCTGGAAACCGGCAGCCCGCGCCTGTTCGTCGACAACCTCAACCTGATCGCGCAGCGCTTCCAGCAGTCGCCCAACGAGTCCGGGCTCGGCCTGGACGTGTCGTTCGAACTGGCCGGTTACCTGCTGCCCGGTGCTGCGGCCGATGGCGCTGCGCCGGCACCTGCAGCCGAACCGGGCGCGGCGCCGCAACCGCCTTCGGCCACACCTTCACCGGCCGCCGCACCGGCTGCGCCGGAAGAAGGGCAGGAGGTGGCCGATGAAGCTTGAGCAGATCAGCCTGCGCACCGGCTTCCTGCTGGCACTGGCCGGCTGGGCGGCAGCGGTCTGGCTGGCCACCGGCTTCGGTCTGGGCAGCCAGCTGCCAGGTGCGGACGGTGATGCCGATGCAGTGCCTTCGTTGCCGGTGCTGCCGCCGTTGGCCGCAGAACGCATGGCCAGCGCCGACAGCTACAGCGCGATCGGCGAGCGACCGCTGTTCGCCGAGGACCGCAGGCCGAAGCCCTACCTGCTCGGCGGCAGCGAGCCCGCCGCCAGCGCCGCGCTGCGCCTGACCGGCGTGCTGCTGACCGGCGACTTCGGCATGGCCACCTTCACCACCGAACAGAACCGCTCGCTGCGCCTGCGCCTCAACGGTGAAGCCGTCGACGGCTGGCAGCTGGTCGCACTGCAGCCGCGCCAGGCCACCGTGATCGGCCCCGGTGGCAACCAGGTGCTGGAACTGGCGGTATTCAACGGGCAGGGGGGGGAACCGCCGACCGTGCTGCGCGGCGCCAACGGTGCGCCACCGGCCGGTGCGATCGTTGTGCCGCCCCCGGCAGGCGCTCCGCCGGCACCGCCGCCGGCTGCGGCAACCGCATCGCCGTCGCCTGTTGGCAGTGCGCCGGCATCCTCGGCTGCGGCGGCCGCCACACCGCCTGCCAACAACAACGGCCCCAGCGAAGCGCAGATGCAGGCCATCCGCGAACGCATCCAGGCCCGTCGCCGCCAGCTGCAGCAACAACAACAGCAGCAACAACCGTCGCCGCCCCCGGGCGATGGCACCAACCGATAGAGTGAATGCATGAGCCTGCGTTTCCTTCCCTGGTCCTTTGCCCTCGCGCTGCTGGTCGGCTGCAGCACCGTGTCCGCACCGCATGTGCAGCGCAAGGGCAATCTGTCGCCCACTGCCGAGGCCGGCCAGGCGGCCGAAGTCGCCGCTGATGCTGCCCGTGACGCCCAGGGCGCTCCGCAGGCGGTGATCCGCCGTGGCACCGGCACCATGATCAACCGCGAAGCAGCACGCGCACCGGCTCCGGCACTGCATGGCGCCAGCACCGGTGAAGCAACCTTCAATTTCGAAGGCGAATCGGTGCATGCGGTGGTCAAGGCCATCCTCGGTGACATGCTGGGCCAGAACTACGTGATTGCACCGGGGGTGCAGGGCACGGTCACCCTGGCCACGCCCAAGCCGGTGTCGCCGGCACAGGCGTTGAACCTGCTGGAAATGGTGCTGGGCTGGAACAATGCCCGCATGGTGTACAGCGGCGGCCGCTACAACATCGTCGCCGCCGACCAGGCATTGGCCGGCACCGTCGCACCGAGTACGGCCCCGGCGGCCAGCGCACGCGGTTTCGAGGTGCGGGTGATCCCGCTGCAGTTCATCTCCGCAACTGAAATGAAGAAGGTGCTGGAGCCGTACGCGCGCCCCAACGCCATCGTCAACGTCGACAGCGGCCGCAACGTGATCACCCTGGGCGGTACCCGCGCCGAGCTGGAAAACTACATGCGCACCGTCGAGATCTTCGACGTCGACTGGCTGTCGGGCATGTCGGTGGGCGTGTTCCCGATCCAGTCCGGCAAGGCCGAGCAGGTGGCCGCCGACCTGGAGAAGGTGTTCGGCGAGGAGAGCAAGACGCCCAGCGCCGGCATGTTCCGCTTCCTGCCGCTGGAAAACGCCAACGCGGTGCTGGTGATCACCCCGCAGGTGCGTTACCTGGACCAGATCCAGCAGTGGCTGGACCGCATCGACACCGCCGGTGGCAGCGCCCGCCTGTTCTCCTATGAGCTGCGCTACATCAAGGCGCGCGATCTGGCCGAACGCCTCAGTGAAGCCTTCGCCAGCAGCGGCAATCGCGGCGGCTCCAGCCCGGCCTCGCTGGCACCGGGTGCAATGCCGTCGCAGCTGGGCAGCGACGGTGATCGTGGCATGGACAGCAACAACAGCAGCAATTTCGGTTCGACGCCGGGCAGTGGCTCCAGTGGCACCGGCAACGGCAGCATGAACCTGCCGCAGCGCCAGTCCGGCAATGTCAGCGTCAGCCTGGAAGTGGAAGGCGATCGCGTGGGCGTGTCGGCGGTGGAGGAAACCAACACCCTGCTGGTGCGCTCGACCCCGCAGGCCTGGCGTTCGATCCGCGAAGTGATCGAGAAGCTGGACGTGATGCCGCTGCAGGTGCATATCGAAGCGCAGGTGGCCGAGGTCGCACTGGAGGGGGACCTGAAGTACGGCGTGAACTGGTTCTTCGACAACGCGGTGGCCGGGCGCGCGCTGACCGGCGCATTGGCCGGCGTGACCCTGCCGGCCGCCGCCGGCGGCTCCTGGAGCAGCTTTGCCGGTGCCGCGACCGGTGGCGAAGGCCTTGGCTGGGCATTCACCGGCCACAATGGCGCGGCGGTGGTGAGCGCGCTGGACAAGGTCACCGATGTGCGCCTGCTGCAGACCCCCTCGGTGTTCGTGCGCAACAACGCCGAGGCCACGCTCAACGTGGGTGACAAGGTGCCGATCAATACCACCACGGTGAACACCGGTATCGGCACCAGCAGCTACAGCTCGGTACAGTACATCGACACCGGCGTGATCCTGAAGGTACGCCCGCGCGTCACCCGCGACGGCACGGTATTCCTCGACATCGTGCAGGAAGTGAGCAGCGCCTCGAACGTGCCGGAGAACTGCAACCCGCAGGAGCGCAACTGCAACCCGCGGATTTCCACCAAGAAGCTGTCGACCGAAGCGGCGGTGCAGAGCGGCGACACCATCATGCTGGCCGGCCTGATCACCGACACGGGCACCGATGGCAGCAGCGGCATCCCCGGCCTGAGCCGGATTCCGGTGGTGGGCGCACTGTTCGGGCAGAAGAGCCGCACCAGCCGCCGTTCGGAGGTGATCGTGCTGCTGACGCCGAGCATCGTGCGCAACGGGCAGGAGGCACGCACCCTGACCGACGAGTACAGCCAGCGCTTCCGCGCGATGGAACCGCTGAACCAGCCGCGCGCAAAGAAGTAAGGGGTTACGGCCGGGCTGCGCCCGGCACCCGCAGAGGCCAGAGCTGGAGCAACGGCAACAGCGGGTTTACTGAGGGGGGGCGGGGCACTGTGGGTTTGCGGGGACGCCGTAAATCCGTCCATGGAGGCTTGGTCGCCGCATCCATGCGGCTCACACCCCGCAAACCCACAGTGCCCCGCCTTCGACAGTTTCCTGCTGCTGTTGGTAGGTGTCGACCTTGGTCGACACGCTGGATCCACGCCATGCGTGGAAGACTCTCCATCGAAATCGAATATTTCGATATCTGTGAGATCTGAGCCGAGCAAGGCTCGGCTCTACAGAAGGCAATGCCCGACAGATCGCGGAAAACTGTCGAAGGCGGGGTGGGTCCGGTTGCGGGGGGGGGCCGCGGCATGGATGCCGCGGCCAAGCCCCCATGGGTGAGGGCGCTTTGCTTGCGAAGCACTGCTTCGCAAGCGCCCGAACGCACAGCCGCCAGCGGCTGGGCCGGACCCCGGAGGGGGGTTAACGGCGTCCCCCGCAACCGGACCCACCCCGCCATGCCACGGATAGCCGGCTTCTGCTGTTGCTTCGGCTCTGGCCTCTGCAGGCGCCGGGTGCAACCCGGCCGATACCCTCCCAGTGCTAGGCTGTGGCTACCGACAACCACGGAGGCGGGATGGGGGCGATCGTGTTGTTGCCGCTGTGCGTGGACGATGCCGCACTCGACCGCTGCCTGGCTGCGCTGGATGCCGGCACCGCGCCGGGAACCGCGGTCTGGCTGGCCGATGACGCGCAGACCGGCCCGCGTGCGCAGGCGGTGGTGGAGCATTGGTTGGCGCATACGCCGTTGCAGGCCGAATACACCCGTCGCGCGCGGCCGTTGGGCGAGGTCGCCCATCTGGATGAGATGCTGCGCGCCTGCGAGGGCATGGACGTGGCGGTGCTGGCGCCGGACAGCGTGCCCGCGCCGGGCTGGCTGCAGCAGCTGCAGGATGCCTTCGCCCGCGACGCCGCCATCGCCACCGCAACCCCGTGGTGCAATGCCGGCGAAACCGCTGCATGGCCGCGGCTGGGCGAGATCAATCCGGAACCGGAGGACCCGGCGCTGCTGGCACACACCTGTGCCACGCTGCCGGTGCTGCATCCGGAGCTGCCCTCGGCGGTCACCCACGCGGTACTGGTGCGCGGCAACGCGCGCCGGCGTGCCGGCGGCCTGGACGTGGACAGCTACGTGGGTTGGAACGCGGCACTGGTGGACCTGAGCCTGCGTATGGCTGGCCTGGGATGGCGCAACGTGCTGTGCGAGACCGCCTTCGTCAGCCGGGCAGGGGAGGCGGTCAGCCGTGATGGCGATCTCGAGGCCCTGGCCGCGCGCTGGCCGGGGTGGGTGCCACGGTTGGCTGACTTCCTCATGCACGATCCGCTGCGTGGCCTGCGTGTCGATCTGCAGCAGCGCATGCGGCAGGCGATAATGCCGAAGGAACAGGGTGACCTGTTCGTCTCGTCTTCCGCGCCGGAGCCTCCTGCTTGAATGTTGCCATTGCCGCCATCGTCGTCACCTACCAGAGCGGCAGCACCATCGACGCCTGCCTCTCGCGTCTGCGCCAGGCGCAGGACGTGGCCGAGATCCGGGTGATCGACAATGGCTCGATGGATGGCACGCTGGATATCGTGCAGCGCCATGCCAGCCACGACCCGCGCGTGCGTTTCGTCGGCAATCCGGACAATCCCGGCTTTGCCGCCGCCAACAACCAGGGCGTGGCCGATTCGCACAGCCCATGGCTGGCCTTCATCAACCCGGACCTGATGGTCGAACCGGAGACGTTGGCCGCACTGCGCAGCCGCGCGGAAGGACTGGGCGACTGCCTGCTCGGTGTCGAGCAGGTGGACGAGCAGGGCCATGCCGACGAAGCCGTGCGCCGCCGCGACCCGGATTTCCTGATGATGCTGCGCTCGCCGGGCAAGGGCTCGAAGCTGGCGGTGCCGCGTGACCCGCAGCAGGCGCTGCAGCGGGTGCCGGCGCTGTCCGGTGCGCTGCTGGTGATGCCGCGTGCATTGTTCGACTGCATCGGAGGTTGGGACGCCGGCTATCGTCTGCATGCCGAAGACCTGGACCTGTGCCGGCGTGCACGCGAAGCCGGAGCAGTGGTGGCGATCGCCAATGACCTGCAGGTCACCCACGTTCGTGGCGTCTCCAGCCGCTCGCGGCCGTTCTTCGTTGAATGGCACAAGCACAAGGGCCTGTGGCGCTATTTCCAGAAGTTCGAGGCCAGGCAGCGTTCGCTGCCGGTGCGGGTAGCGGTGTGGGGCGCGATCTGGGCGCACGCGCTGATGCTGGTGCCGAAGCTGCTGCGCAAGGCGCTGTAGCGCCGCAAGAGCATCCACGCATGGCGTGGATCTACCAATGTTGTTTCCCGTGAGCTGAGTGTGGCCGCAGGCACCCCGGTTCACCCTGCCGGGCGCATAATCCGCCCCATGCCTATCATCCAGTCCCTGCTCGACACCGACCTGTACAAGTTCACCATGATGCAGGCGGTGCTCCACCAGCACCCCGGCGCCCAGGTGCAGTACCGGTTCAAGTGCCGCACGCCCGGCATCGACCTGGCCCGTTACATCGACCAGATCGACGAAGAGATCGACCATCTGTGCAGCCTGCGTTTCAGCGACGCGGAGCTGGACTACATGCGTGGCCTGCGCTTCGTGAAGCCGGACTTCGCCGATTTCCTCGGCCTGTTCCACCTCGACCGCAAGTACATCCAGCTGCGCGCGTCGAAGACCGTGCCCGGCGAGATCGAACTGGACATCACCGGGCCCTGGCTGCACACCATTCTGTTCGAAGTGCCGCTGCTGGCGATCATCAACGAAGTCTGGTTCCGCAACACCACCACCGCCGACTTCGCCGAGGGCGAGCGCCGCCTGCAGGCCAAGGCCGCGCTGCTGCGTGATACCCCCGGCTTCGAGCAGTGCCGCATCGCCGACTACGGCAGCCGCCGCCGCTACTCGCGCGACTGGCATGCCCGCCTGCTGCCGTTGCTGCGCGACGCCCTCGGGCCGCAGCTGGTCGGCACCAGCAACGTGCATTTCGCCCGCCTGTACGGCATGACCCCGCACGGCACCATGGCCCATGAGTACCTGCAGGCGTTCCAGGCGCTGGGCCCGCGCCTGCGCGATTCGCAGGTGGCGGCACTGGAGTCGTGGGCACGCGAGTATCGCGGCGACCTCGGCATCGCGCTGTCCGACGTGGTCGGCCTGGATGCGTTCCTGCGCGACTTCGACATGTACTTCTGCAAGCTGTTCGACGGCGTCCGCCATGACTCCGGCGATCCGTTCGACTGGGGCGACCGCATGCTGGGGCACTTCCAGCAGCGCCGGGTGGATGCACGCAGCAAGGTGCTGGTGTTCAGCGATGGGCTCGACATCGCCAAGGTGATGCGCCTGTACGACTACTTCCGTGGTCGCTGCCAGGTCGCCTTCGGCGTCGGCACCCACCTGACCAATGATCTGGGGCCAACGCCGCTCAACATCGTCATCAAGATGGTCCGCTGCAACGGCCAGCCGGTGGCCAAGCTCAGCGATTCGCCGGGCAAGAGCATGTGCGACGACCCGGGCTACCTGGCCTATCTGCGCCAGGTCTTCGAGCTGCCGCCGGCGTAAACACGCCGGCTTACAGGTAGTCGACCACCACCAGGTAGGCGCCCTGCAGCGGCTGCTGCTTCGAAGCCTGCACGCTGTAACGCTCGGAGAAGGCGATATCGCCGGCGCGCATCGCGCTGGCCGACACCGACAGCTTCTGGCCCTGGCGCTTGCCGTCGCGCAGCGTCGCGGCCTGGCCATCGGCCAGCGCCGTCACGGCCACCGTCGAGCCCTTGGCCGAGGGCGGGCAGGCGGCCAGGCTCAGCTCACCCTGGGACAGGTTCGTCGTGCAGCCCGGCTCGGCGATACGGCCGCTGAAACGGATGCTGCCGCTGCTGGCTTGGGCGAGCGCACTGACGGACATCAGGGCCACACACAGCAGAATGGAGTTCCTCATGACACGTTCTCTGGTTCGGTGTGTCCTAGTTAGCGACAGGTTCGATCCGTCTTTAATAGGACAAATCCGAATCTGCTAGGGCCATCACCAAGAAAGAGTGATGCGCATCAAATAAGGCGATTTCTACCTGAAAAAGGCCTGTTTTCGCGCATGCCGAACGCGCCACGGGAAGCGTCATGCAGGGTCGTTTGTGACCTGATCGCCTTGCCGTCAAATCCCCCACGCCCGCCGGGCTCTCATTCCGCCTACCACGTCACATTTGAGGCGTCAATGAATTGGCGTTCAGAAAAATAATGAGACTTTCATCACAGTTGTGCCTATACTTGCGTCACGGATTCAGGGGAAGGTATGTCCGAGTCCGGCCACAGGTGAGACGCAAGGATGGGTCTTGATAGCCCGGCAGTGCTCCTTGCTTCCTCCTCTACTTCTCATCTCTTCAGTAGGGTTAGGTAAAAGCGAATGCACAAGATCAATATCATCGCCGCTCTGATGCTGGCCGCCGCTCCGCTGGCCGCCAACGCCGCCGACGGCACCATCACCTTCAACGGCAAGGTGACCGACAAGACCTGCACCATCTCGACCCCGGGCGGCAAGGACTTCTCCGTCAACCTGCCGACCGTGTCCAAGAACACCCTGGCCGCCGCCGGTAACGTTGCCGGTCGCACCCCGTTCGCCATCAACCTGACCAAGTGCAGCGCCGGCAACGTCGCGACCTACTTCGAGCCGGGTTCGACCGTTGACTTCAACACCGGCCGCCTTCTGAACCAGGCTTCGGCCAACGCTGCCACCAACGTGCAGCTGCAGCTGCTGGGTTCGAACAACCAGGTCCTGCCGATCAAGGCTGCAGGCGCTGGCCAGGCCCAGACCAACTCGCAGTGGGTCACCGTCGGCACCGACGGCTCGGCCGATCTGAACTACTACGCTGAGTACTACGCCACTGCCGCCGCCACCCCGGGCGACGTCACCAGCAGCGTCAAGTACACGATCATCTACAACTGATCGTAGTCGTACCCGCACTGGCCGGCGTACGCGCCGGCCAGTGCATCGCGGCCCCTGGCCACATACCTCGAGCGTAGTACTTCCGATGAAAGCATTCTTTCCCCGGGCGCTGCTGCTGGCAGCGTTCACGCTGCCCTTCTGCCAGAACGCTCTGGCCGGCGTGGTGGTCAATGGCACGCGAGTGATCTATCCGGCGCAGGCGCGCGAAGTCACCGTGCAGGTCGACAACGTGGGCGATTCGCCGGCGCTGGTGCAGGCCTGGATCGACAGCGGCGACGCCAACCAGACCGCCGACACCAGCGATGCCCCGTTCGTGCTGACGCCGCCGATCGCGCGCGTCGAACCGGGCCGCAGCCAGGCGCTGCGACTGATCTTCTCCGGCGCGCAGCTGCCGACCGACCGTGAGTCGGTGTTCTGGCTCAACGTGCTGGATGTTCCGCCGTCCCCGGACAACGCCGACAGCGGCGAACAGAATTACCTGCAGGTCGCGTTCCGTTCGCGCCTGAAGCTTTTCTACCGGCCGCAGGGCCTGAAGGGCGTCGCCAACGACGCGCCGGCAGCGCTGCGCTGGACCCGCACGGGCGACCGTCTGCGGGTGGAAAACCCGAGCCCCTTCCACGTCACTCTGGCCGAAGTACATGCCGTGACCGGCAGCAGTGAAAAGGCCGTCGAGGACAAGGGCGCGATGGTCGCGCCGAAGCAGAGCCTGGAGTTCGCCGCACCGGCGGGCACCGACCAGGTCCGCTTCATCACCATCAACGACTACGGCGGCCGGGTGGAACACACCATCCGCCTCGGCAGCACCGGGGGCTGAACGCGCCGCGCCGGCCTTGGGCCTGCGCATCCCGCCACCGCCGCTGTGCGGCGAATTGAAGGAATGTCAGTGTGATCGGAAACAGATTGACATTGTCGATCCATCAGGCGCTTTGCCTGTTGGTTGCTGGCGTGGCCTGCCCAGGATGGGCGCTGGCTGCCCCGGCCAATCTCGGCGAACAGGCGCTGATGGCGCAGAGTGGTGCGGCCAATGCGCGTGCACCGGAATCGGCCCAGTTCAACTCCAGCTTCCTGTCTGGCCAGGCCAAGCAGGTCGATCTGGCGGCCTTCAGCAACGGCAACCCGATGGTGGCCGGCAACTACCGTGTCGACGTCTACGTCAACGGTGCCTGGCAGGGCCGTCGCGATCTGCAGTTCAAGGCCGATGCGCAGGGCCGTGTCGACGCCTGCCTGCCGCTGCCGATGCTGGAAGAAATGGGCGTGGACAGCGAAGCCGTGCTGCTGCAGCAGGATCCGTCCGTGCCGACCGACAAGACCAGCTGCGTGCCGGTCCAGCAGCGCATGGCCAATGCCTATGGTGTCTATGACAGCGGCAACCTGCGCTACGACCTGAGCATCCCGCAGGTGTTCCTGCGCCGTGAGGCACGCGGCTACGTCAACCCGGCGCTGTGGGACCGCGGTATCAATGCCGGCTTCGTCGGCTACAGCTTCAATGCCATCGACAGCGACAGCCGTGTCGAAGGTGGCCAGCGCAACCGCAGTGCCTACCTCGGCCTCAACGCCGGCCTGAACCTGGGTGGCTGGCAGTTCCGCCACGATTCGAACCTGACCTGGTCCGAGGGCGATGGCCGCCATTGGCAGAGCATCGCCACCTATGCGCAGCGCGGCATCCCGCAGGTGCGCGGCATGCTCACCATCGGTGAGGCCTACACCACCGGTGAACTGTTCGACTCGATCGGTTACCGCGGTGCCAGCCTGGCCAGCGACGACCGCATGCTGCCCGATTCGCTGCGCGGTTACGCGCCGGTCGTGCGCGGCATCGCCGAGACCAACGCACGCATCGAAGTGCGCCAGAACGAGCAGCTGATCTACTCCTCCACCGTGTCGCCGGGCAGCTTCGTCATCGACGACCTGTACCCGACCGGCTACGGCGGCGACCTGGAAGTGAGCGTGATCGAGGCCGATGGCCGCCGCCGCGAATTCAAGGTGCCGTTCGGTTCGGTGCCGCAGATGCTGCGCGAAGGCGTGTCGCGTTACTCGCTGACCGCCGGCCAGGTGCGCAACAAGCTGCTGGCCGATGAGCCGTGGCTGGTGCAGGGCACCTACCAGCGCGGTATCGGCAACCAGCTGACGCTGTACGGCGGCAGTGCACTGAGCGATGGCTACCTGTCGCTGCTGTACGGCGTCGGCCTGTCCACGCCGGTTGGCGCGTTCGCCGCCGACGTCACCCACGCACGTACGACGTTCGACCACTACGGCAACCACACCGGTGCCAGCGTGCGCTTGAGCTACAGCAACATGATCGGCGAGACCGGGACCAACCTGACCCTGGCCGCCTACCGCTATTCGACCGAAGGCTTCTACAGCCTGCAGGACGCGCTGTATGGCCGTGATTCGGACAAGCGCGGCATCGATCCGACCACCCGTGGCCGTCAGCGCAGCCAGTTCCAGGTAACGCTGAACCAGCCGCTGGGCCGTCGCGGCGGCGCGCTGTACGTGACCGGCTCGGTGCGTGACTTCTACGACCGCCCCGGCACCTCCAAGCAGTACCAGGTCGGCTACAACAACGCCTGGCGTTCGGTGAACTACGGCTTCTCGGCGCTGCGCACCGAAGAGGGCGTGCTCGGCCGTTCCGATACCCAGTACCTGCTGTCGATGAGCGTGCCGCTGGGCCGTGGTTCGCACCCGGTGTCGTTCAGCGCCGACCTCGGCGTGCGCGAGCGCGGTGGCTACGACAACAGCCGCGTTGGCATCACCGGTTCGACCGGCATCGACAACAACTTCAGCTACGGTGTGGCGCTGTCCGACTCCCGCGAAGGTGGCACCACCGCGGTGGGCAGTGCGGAGTACCGCAGCCGCTACAGCGCGTTGAACGCGACCTACAGCCACTCGCGCGATTTCCGCCAGGCGTCGGTCGGTGCCAACGGCAGCGTGGTCGTGCATCCGGGTGGCTTCACCTTCACCCCGCAGCGTGGCGACACCATGGTGCTGGTGGAAGCGCCGGGCGCACGCGATGCGATCGTCAGCAACGCCCCGGGCCTGCGCGTCGACGGCCGCGGCTACGCGGTGGTCCCGTACGTGTCGCCGTACCGCCTCAACACCGTCACCCTCGACCCGCAGGGCATGGCCCACGACGTCGAGCTGGAAAGCACCAGCCAGTCGATCGCGCCGTTCGCCGGTGCCATCAGCTACCTGCGCTTCGATACCCGCAAGGGCAACGCGCTGCTGATCCAGGTGCGCAACACCGATGGCCGCACCATGCCGTTCGGTGCGCAGGTCAAGGATGAGCAGGGCCAGCCGGTGGGCATGGTCAGCCAGGGCGGCCGCCTGTACGTGCGCAGTGACAAGAACCAGGGCAGCCTGCTGGTGGAGTGGGGCGCCGGCGCCGACCAGCGCTGCACGGTCGATTACCAGGTTCCGGCGGGCGCCGATGCGTCCAAGACCGGCTTCATCCCGCTGGAGGCAGCATGCCGATGATTTCTTCCCGTGGCCGCAAGGCGCTGAGTGCCCTTGCATTGCTGGGCAGCGTGCTGCTGGCCCAGCAAGCCAGCGCCGCGTGCCGTATCAGCTCAAGCTGGTTCACCGCACAGGACGTCACCATGGACATGGGCCAGATCGTGATTCTGCCCAGCACCCCGGTCGGCGGCGTGATCAAGGAGATCAGTGAATCGATCACTCAGCGCGATCGGGTTGCCAGCTGCGACTACTGGTCCGGAGGCCGTTCGATCGGTGAGTACGTCAACGCCGCGCAGAAGCGCCCGGTGCCGGGCTTCTCGGATACGTATGAAACCGATGTTCCTGGCGTGGGCATCAAACTGTTCCGTGATTCGGGATCGATCCAGGTCTACTACCCCCATCAGCTGAGCTTCGGCGGTGGCAGCAGTGTTACGTTGATCGGCGGTCGCTTCCGCATCCAGTTGATCAAGACTGCCGCACAGACGGGTTCGGGCGTGATCGCGCCGAATGGTCGCTTCACTACGTATTACTTTGATGGTGATGGTCCCAGCAAGCCAGTGCTGACCTCGACCTTCAGGGGCTCGGGCACCACCGTGGTCAGCCCGACCTGCGAAGTGCAGGCGGGCAGTCGCAACATTGCTGTCGATTTCGGCAGCGTGCCCAACACCACGTTCACCGGTGTCGGTTCCAAGGCTGTCGATCGCGATTTCGAGATCCGCCTGAACTGCCAGGGCAGCAATGTCGCGCAGTATCAGAGCAAGATCGGTATCCGCCTGGATGCCGACCAGGACAGCTCGAACATGCCGGGCGTGCTGAAGCTCAGCGCGGCCACCAACAGTGCCACCCGCATCGGCATCCAGATGGTCCAGCGTGATGGCAGCACCGAGCGCGAAGTGCGTTTCGGCCAGACCGTCAACGTCGGTACCACCACGCCCGGCACCAGCACGATGACCTTGCCGCTGCGTGCGCGTTACGTGCAGACCCAGGCCGGCACGGTGGGTGCAGGTGTCGCAAACGGCCAGGCCACCTTCACCATCCAGTACGAGTAAGTCGGCCGCAGGCCGCGCCACGGCTGCGTTCCACCGCAACGTCGCCCGTTCCACGGGCGGCGTTGACTGCGTCTTGATCTTCCAACGATGAAGATCAATGCCACGACGCACGTACCATCATTCGAATGTGATGTACGTCGCGATTTTGGAGTTTCCTCATGAGGTGACCGTCTCCTGCCTAAGGGTGTTGGACGGGAACGCCGAAAGGATCCAGACGTGGCTACAGCTCCTGGCATTCCCTCGCGCCGGCCTTTCGGAGCGCTGCGATGAAGGTTCTGTCGGTGTTCGGCACGCGACCGGAAGCGATCAAGATGGGGCCGCTGGTAAGGGCCTTGGCGGAGGCTGCGGACATCGAATCGGTGGTCTGCATCACCGGCCAGCACCGGGCGATGCTGGACCAAGTGATGTCGCTGTTCGCGATCACCGCCGACCATGACCTCGATGTCATGGTGCCCAACCAGACCCTCAATGGCCTGTGTTCCAAGCTGTTCGAACAGCTTGACGCGCTCTACACGCAGGTTCGCCCGGACCGGGTGCTGGTGCACGGCGATACCACCACGGCGATGACCGCCGCACTGGCCGCGTTCCACCACCGCATTCCGATCGGCCATGTCGAGGCCGGCCTGCGCACCGGCGACATCAACCGGCCGTGGCCGGAGGAAATGAACCGGCGGGTGATCGATGTGGTCGGCCACCAGCTGTACGCGCCCACGCCCAGCTCGCGCGCCAACCTGGCCGGTGAACACCTGGGCGGGCAGATCCTGGTCACCGGCAATACCGTCATCGATGCCCTGCAGCAGACCGTAGAGCGGCTGGATGCCGACCCGGCGCTGCGTGCGCGGGCTGACGAACCCTTCCACATGCTTGACCCCGATCGTCGCCTGCTGCTGGTCACCGGCCACCGCCGCGAGAGCTTCGGCCAGGGCTTCGAGGACATCTGCCGTGCACTGGCCGAACTGGCCCGGCGGCCGGACCTGCAGGTGCTGTACCCGGTGCATCTCAACCCGAACGTGCAGGGACCGGTCAACGCCCACCTCGGCCATCTCGACAACGTGCACCTGGTGCCGCCGCAGGACTACCTGCGCTTCGTGCGCCTGATGCAGCGCGCCGACGTCATCCTCACCGACTCCGGTGGCGTGCAGGAAGAAGCGCCTGCGCTGGCCAAGCCCGTGCTGGTCATGCGCGACGTCACCGAACGCCCGGAGGCGGTCGAGGCCGGAGTGGTGACGCTGGTCGGCACCAGGCCCTCGCGCATTGTCGAGGCGGTCAACGCGGCACTGGCCCAACCACCGCACCCGACCCGCTTCGATCCCGACGCCAGTCCCTACGGCGATGGCCGTGCCAGCGCGCGCATCGTCGCCGCCCTGCGTGGCACGCCGCTTCCCGAATTCTCGCCCGGCCTCCGCAACAGCGGTGCCGCCCACTCCCATCCACGCGAAGTGACGCCATGACCCAGACCGGCCGCTCTCCCCTGTTTGCATCCGCCGCCGCGTTCGTCCTGTCGGGCGTGGTTGCCAGTGCCCATGCCGCCGACAGCGTCGCCGGCCAATTCGCCGAATGGAGCGGCGACAGCACGGTCAACCGGCAGATGACCCTGCGTGAACTCGGTTTCCGCCAATCGCTGGTGCTCAGCGGGCAGGAGAGCCAGCGCGAGGTCTACCTGCCGGTGCCGGCCGGCGTCGCCACCCGCGATGCGCAGCTGCAGCTGGACGGGCGCTATGTGCGCGGCCACGCCGGGCGCACTTCCGGCCTGTGGTCGGTCGATGGCGATCCGATCGCCGCGCGCTCGATCACCGATGCGCAGGGCGACGCCAGCCAGCTGCTGGCCATTGATGGCGAACCTCGCCAGAACGGCTTCGTGCGGGTCGGCGTCGGCTGGTGGTCGATCGTCTCCGACTACCAATGTGCCGACCAGAGCGCGCCGGCCAACGTGTTGCGGCTGTCGCCGGACTCGCGTTTCAGCTACCGCTTCGATGGCCGGGCCGTGGACACCGTGGCCAAGGCCTGGGGCGCGCTGCCACCGCAGGTGCGGCTGCTGGTGGATGGCAAGGCGCTGCAGGCGCCGGCCTACGACGCCGCTTGGCGCATCGGTACCGCGTTGCAGGCCGGCGGCAAGCAGGTGCAGGTGGTGGCGCTGCCCAAGGTCGGTGACAGCGTCGACCTGGCCGGCATCAGCATCCCGGCCAGCCTGCAGGGCGTGCCGGCCTATGCCGCGCTGGTTGCCGGCGAGCGTACGCATGCGATCAAGGACCTGGCCGAAGTGGGGGCGCTGCTGTCGTTGCGTGACAGTGGGCCCTTGGCCGCTGACGTGATGATCGGCAGCGAAGCGTTGCGGACCGGCATGCGCGCGGCACTGGACGCGCTGGCCGTACAGGTTGCGGCTACGGGTGCCGATGCGGGCGCTGCCTTCGCCGCGTGGCGCGGTACCGATATGGGTGGCCTGGAAAAGCCCACGGCCAACGCATCGGTCAGCGTGGTCGCCGTTGCTGGCCGTCCGACGCTGGTGGTCGACCCGGCGGCGGCAGGCAAGGTCGCCGGACTGTTCGCCGAACAGTGGCGCAGCTATGCGCTGGGCCGCAGCCTGCAGGTCAGCGCGGCGGGAACACCGAAGCTGGACGGTGACCAGGTGCTGCTGAGCCGGCTCGGCAACATCGCCGGCACGATGGATGTGGTCACCCGCGCGGACCGCAGTGCCACCTTCGACCTCGGCGTGCTGTCGGCCGATGGGCGCCTGCCCGAGGACGTGGTGATCGATGTCTCGGCGGCGCCCAACGCCGCCGGGCAGGGCGCGGTGGCCACGATCCATTTCAACGATTACCTGCTGGGCGGCAAGGTGCTGTCGGCCAATGGCCAGCCGCAACGGCTGGTGGCCAAGGTGCCGGCCTACGCGCTGTCGGCGCGCAACGAGATCCGCGTCAGCTTCCTGCGCCAGCCGGCACGACCTTATTGCCACGATCCGGCCACCGCCTATCCGGTCTCGATCCTGCCCAGCAGCCACCTGACCCTGGCCAAGCGGTCGCTGGGCAGTGATTTCGTCGGCGCCAGCAGTCAGCTGTCGCGCGGCAACCAGGTGTTCGTGCCGGCCACGTGGCTGCAGGATGCACCGGCATCGCTGCGCAAGGTGATTGCGGTGGCCAGTGCAGTGGGTGCCTCGCCGGAGGCGTCGGAACTGAAGGTGGTCGATGCCGGTGCGGCGGTCAGCCCGGGCGCACCGTGGCTGGCGTTCGGTGTGGCGCCATCGGGTGTCGATGTGGCCGGCCTGAAGGGCGGTCATCTGCTGATCGGCGGGAAGCCGCAGCCGCTGCTGGATGTCAGCGGGTTGGATCGTGCCGCGGTGGTGCAGGTCGGCACCTCCGGCGGCCAGCTCGGCGTGCTGTACAGCGACCTGGGCGCACAGGCACCGTCATTCGGCGCACCGTTCCGGCTGCTGCGCGGTGATCTCGCTGTGCTCGACGGCAGTGATGCCGTGCGCGAATTCGACCGCCAGGATCCTTACGGGAGCCGCGTTGCACAGGATGGCAATCCGCAATCGAAGTGGGAACGGCACATGGTCTGGTTGCTGCTGCTGGTCGGCGTGATCGTGTTCGCGCTGCTGGCCGCCCGCGTCACCCAGGTGCGCCGCCGCAAGTCCGCCAACACAGGGCACTGATCCACCGTGGACGGTCTGTTCTGGAATATCCAGCTGGCCAACTACTACGCCGCCCTGGAAACCACGGCGGCGGCGGTGGCCGTGCTGATCCTGATCTCCAGCCTCGATGACCTGTTCATCGATGTCTGGTACTGGGTGCGCGAGAGCTGGCGGGCGCTCACCATCAAGCGTCGCGAGGCGTACCGGCCACTGAGCCAGGAAGACCTGCTGCAGCGGCCGCAACAGCCGCTGGCGATCATGGTGCCGGCGTGGATGGAGTACGACGTCATCGCGCAGATGGTGGAGAACATGATCAACGTGCTCGACTACCGCGAGTACGTGGTGTTCGTCGGCACCTATCCCAACGACCAGCAGACCATCGACGAAGTGGAGCGCATGCGCCGCCGCTACAAGCGCCTGCGCCGCGTGGAAGTGCCGCATGACGGGCCGACCAGCAAGGCCGACTGCCTGAACTGGCTGATCCTGGCCATCTTCGATTACGAGAAACGCCACGACATCGAGTTCGCCGGGGTGATCCTGCACGACAGCGAGGACGTGCTGCACCCGATGGAACTGCGCTTCTACAACTACCTGTTGCCGCGCAAGGACATGATCCAGTTGCCGGTCACCTCGCTGGACCGCGAGTGGTACGAACTGGTGGCCGGCGTCTACATGGACGAGTTCGCCGAATGGCATGCCAAGGATCTGGTGGTGCGCGAAAGTGTTTCCGGCATGGTGCCGTCGGCGGGCGTCGGTACCTGCTTCTCGCGGCGCGCGCTGCTGGCGTTGAGTGCACAGACCGACAACCAGCCCTTCAACACCGACAGCCTCACCGAGGACTACGACGTCGGTGCACGTTTGGCGGCGATGGGCATGCAGTCGATCTTCGCGCGCTTCCCGGTGCAGTTCCGCGTGCGCCGCCCGTCCTGGTTCGGTTGGGGACCGGTGCGCGAGCGCACCCAGCTGATGGCGCTGTGCGTGCGCGAGTACTTCCCCGACAACTTCCGCGCATCGTACCGGCAGAAGGCGCGGTGGGTGCTGGGCATCGGCCTGCAGAGCTGGGAGTCGCTGGGCTGGCGCGGCTCGCTGGCCACCAAGTACCTGCTGGCGCGCGACCGCAAGGGCATCATCACCTCGTTCGTCAGCATCATCGCCTACCTCATCTTCCTGCAGCTGCTGCTGTTCTGGCTGCTGAAAATGACCGGGCTGTGGACGATGCAGTTTCCCAGCGTGTTCCAGGCCGGTACCTGGCAGATGAACGTGGCGCTGCTGACCACGGCGGCGCTGGCCACCCGTGTCGTGCAGCGCTTCTACTTCGTCAACCGGCTGTATGGCTGGGAGCATGCGCTGATGTCGATCCCGCGCATGGTGGTCGGCAACATGATCAATTTCATGGCCACCGCACGCGCGTGGAAGGTTTTCCTGGCCTACCTGCTGTTCGGCAAGCGCATGGTCTGGGACAAGACCATGCACGACTTCCCGGATGCGGCGCAGCTGGTGCAGACCCGCAAGCAGCTCGGTGAGCTGTTGAGCACCTGGCAGGCGGTGGAGCCCGAACGCCTGCAGCAGGCGCTGGATCAGCAGCAGGCAGGCCGCCAGCAGCCGTTGGGCCGCATCCTGCTCACCCAGGGCTGGCTGGATGATGAAACGCTGGCCGAGGCGATCGCCTTCCAGGGCGACCTGCCACGCGCGGTCATCGACGTGGACTACCTGCGCGCCTGCCAGTTCCCGGTCAGTGCCGATGCCTGCGTGCAATGGCGCATGCTGCCGCTGCCACCGCGCCAGCAAGGCACCCTGCGGCTGGCCGTGACCAGCCCATTGCCCGAAGAGGCGTTGGCACTGCTGAAGCAGGAAACCCGCAGCGAGCACGTTGAACAGAGCATCGCCCGCGAAAGCGAAATCAACGCGGGCCTGCGCCTGATCGGCGGTGACCGGCAGTGGCACCTGGACAACGTGCCCTTGCTGGGCGACCTGCTGGTGGAGATGCGCCTGATCGACCACGCGCGGTTCGAGATCGCACTGGATGACTACATGCCGCAGCGCGACGGCCGCATCGGCGATTACCTGGTCAAGCAGGGCATCACCACCGAGGAGGCCGTGGCCCAGGCCATGCAGGAGCAGCGTCGACGTGCGGCCGCGCTGCAGTCACCGCCTCCCGGAGCCTTGCCGGCATGAAGACCACGCTGCTGTCCACCGTCATTGCCGTCGCGTTGGCCACGGCCAGCGTATCGGTACAGGCCCAGGCCGATGCGCAGCTGCCATTGTCTGGAGCTGCCTACCGTATCGCCGAACAGGCGTTTGCCGCCTATGAGCGTGGTGACTACCGAGCGGCGTACCAGCAGTCCACTGAAGCGATCCGGCTGCGCCCGGATGTGGTGCGGCTGCGCCTGCTGCAGATCTATGCGCTGCAGAAGCTCGGGCGTGGCGCAGAAGCGCAGCAGCAGGCGCGGCGTGCGCTGGACGCGGGGATGAAGGATCCGGCCTTGCCGGCGCTGGCCGCCGCTGCGCCCAGGACGGCCACAGGTGCGGCGCGTAGCGCAGCGGTACCGCGTGCACCCGCAACAGCGGCCGACCGCAACAACCGGCAGGCCTACATGCTGGCAACCGAAGCCTATGCGGCCTACGGCGCCGGGCAGATGGGCATCGCCGCCAGCAAGGCCGAACAGGCGTTCCGGCAGCAGCCGAAACAGGGCGCATGGGCCCTGCTGTGGGTGGCGGCACTGGAGGCACAGCAACAGCCCGAACAGGCCGACGCCGCCATCGGCACCGCGCTGCAGCTGGGTGCACCGAATGCCGAGGCGCTGCGCGCGCGGCGCGTGGCACTGGGTCGCCAACGCGCCCTGCTGCAGGCCCAGCAGGCCTATCAATCGCTGTCCGCAGGCGAGGATGCCGCCGCCATTGAGCAGGCGCACGCTGCCGTGGAACTGGCCCCCGACGTGGCTTCATACCGGCTGCTATTGATCACCGCGCAGCTGCAGGGCGATCAGCTGGCCGACGCTGAGCACAGTGCTGATCAGGCATTGCAGGTAGATGCCAACGACCTCAATGCACGGGTCATGCGCGGTTACCTGCGCCAGCGCCAGGGCAGCACGTTGCGGGCCAATGAAGATTTCGACGCCGCGCTTGCCACGCCGGGATCAACCGCGCAGCAGCGCAACGTGCGACTGCTGGCGGTAGATGCGGCACTGGCCGCAGGTGATCGGGTACGCGCTGCTGCACTGCTGGCACCGTTGCAGGCGACGGTACCGCCAGCTGAAGGCGATGCACGGACACGGCAGCTTCTGCAGCAGGGCATCGAGCAACGCAGCCGGGCGATCCGCTCCAGTCGCGAGCTTCCGCGTATGAGCGCGCAGACCTATCCGGTGCCGTTCCAGCACTGCCAGTCGGGCGACACAGGCAATGTCTGCGAGTTGATGCCGGCCGACCTGCAGGGCGACGGCGGTGCCGCACAGCGTGCCTATGCTGCCTACGCGCGCCAGGATTACACCGATGCCATCGGTGAGGCACGGCAGGCCGTGCAACTCGCACCGGACGACGCGAACCTGCAAGCCCTGCTGACCACCACGCTGGCAGCGGGCAACCGCGCACAGCAGGACGAAGCACGGCAGCGCCTGGATGCGGCACTGGCACAGCGTCCTGACGATGCGGAGGCGCTGATGCAGCGCGGCTACCTCAACCAGAAGGCGCACGAACCTGCGCAGGCACTGGCCGACTTCCGTGCCGCCGAGGCCACCGGCAAGGCACCGAAAAGCGTGGTGCTGGACCAGGCCTACGCCAGCGCAGCCAACGGCGATCATCCACAGGCGGTGTCACTGCTGCGTAGCGCCATCGACCGCGCCGACGTCGGTGAGCTGCCGCTGGATGAGCATCAGCGCTACAACGTGCGCAATGCCATCGCCAACTATTCACGCGAGTGGGGCGTGGTCGCCTCGGCGGGTTTCCGGGGTGCGCGCCAGGCCGCAACCAATGTCGGCGGTGCGGCGATCAGTACGCCCGGCGATTCGGTGTTCAGTACGCTGGAAGCGTTCTGGCGGCCACCAGCGTTCAATGACCAGCATGGCACGCTGGAGCTCTACGCACGCCTGCTCAACACGCTGTACGACGAGGGTGGCACCTACGAGTCGATCCGTGCGGTGGATCCGTGCACCGGCGAATCAACGCCGGATGCGCGTGCACGCGCCGAGCGCCTCAGTCATTCGCGCTCGACCACCGGCTGGCCGTCCACCATCGCCTCGTTCGGCCTGCGCTACGCCTTTGGCCAGACCGGTTTGAGCGCCGGCATCGAGCGCCGCCAGTTCCTGGGCAGTGCCACCCGCCAGGGCGAGGTCTACCCCGCATCGGCAGCGGTGCAGTGCCGCCTGCAGCTGGCCCTGAACCGGCCACTGGAAGCCAGCACGCTGGCGCGCTACCGCTTGGCCAGCGGTTCGGGTGGATGGATGTCCTACCTGACCTACGGTTATTACCACGGCACCGATCTGCGCACCGATGTGAACCAGTGGTGGATGGTCAGTGGCTATGCGCAGGGGGGATATACCTGGGACGACAACGGTGCCACCTTCACCCTCGACGCGCTCGATGCCAACGGCACGCCGGTGCGGCGGATCGGCGACGCCAACGGGCGCCTGCATCGCGAACAGTGGTTCGCTGCTGGTGAACTGCGCGCCGGGCGCAGCTTCCGTTTCGGTGCCGGGCAGACGCACTGGGTGGTGACACCCTATGTCGTGGTTGGCGCCGATTGGCTGGACCAGCGCTCGCGCGTGCGTGACATCCGTTATCCGCCGTTCCCGGCGCAGTCGTTCGCGCTCAACGATACACAGCGCAGCTGGTCACTTGGCGCAGGGCCAGGCGTGGGCGTGCGTTACTGGTTCCGCGAGGACCACTACAACACGCCGCGTTCCTACCTGGACCTGACCGTGCAGTACCGCATCGCGATCGGCGGTGGTGATACGCAGCGTGCCAAGGGCCTGTTCGCCACCGCCATCCTCTACTACTGAGGCAGGCCCCAGCGTCGCCGCAGCGCTGCGGCCTGCGGTGTGTCCTGGGTCAGCCATGGCTCCAGTGCATAGACCAGCACGTGCTGTGCGCCGCTGTCGCGTGCCCATGCCAACTGCCGCTGGATGCGTGCGGCATCGGCCGTTTCGCCCTTGAATCCGCTGCCGTCGGCGGGGCCGCCGGGCAGTTCGCGGAACAGTTCAACGATCGCATCGAAACCGATGCCGTTGGCATGGAGATGATCGAGCAGCGGTTGCAGCTGCTGCACGTTGCCGGCGCCGGCCACCCCCACGCCGTCCTGCACCATGGGCCGCACGGCCGCGCGCGCGAGTACCGCCTGCCACAGCGTGACCAAGTTGCCATCGGTCTGCAGGCGGCTGAAGTAGCAGGACATCGCGCAGTCGCCACCGCGTGCGCTGGCGGCCTGCACCAGCCCGTGCAGCCACTGCGCCAGCCACAGCTGGCGTGCCGGATCGGCCCAGTGATACTGCTCCAGCTCGTAGGGCAGGTACCAGCCCCCGAAGGCCGGCTGCTGCGCCCAGGGTGCCTGTGCCAACCAGCTGCGTGCGTGCGCCAGGCTCTCGGCCAGGAAGGCCTGCAGCGTTGCGTCGTCTGCGCCGATGGCCTGCCACCAGCGCTGCTGGAAGGGCAGGCCGACGCGGATGCGGATGTCGTTCTCGCTGGCAGCGGTGAACAGCTGCTGCAGGCTGCCGTCGGGCAATGACCAGTCGCCGTCACTGCCACCGACGATGCCGGTCCATTGCAGCACCAGCTGCCTGCAGCCCAGCGTACGTGCAAGCTTCAAGGATCGCTGCCAGTCGGCCAGGCCCCACTGCAGGTGGCTGCGCCAGGGCTGCAGGAAGGTGCCATCGACCTGCACCGGCAACGAGCAGCCGGGCAGGATGGTCAGCGCAGCGGCCAGCGGTGCCAGCACTGCCGCACGCAGCAGCCGGCGGCGCAACGGCGAAGACGGATCCGCGGGAAGGTCAGGCCGAACCATGCCCGCATCATCCCAGAGCACCGTGCGCAGCAGGTGAACCAGCGCCCGGTAGCGCCGGCCGCTGGCCGAAGCGTGCTCCGGTAGTGCCGGCCGCTGGCCGGCATCACCTACCGCTTATTCCAACGCGTAGCGCAGGGTGAACAGCACCGCCACCAGCCACACCGCCGGATGCACTTCGCGCCAGCGCCCGGTACCGGCCTTCAGTGCGGCATAGGCGATGAAGCCGAACGCCAGGCCATTGGCGATGGAGTAGGTGAACGGCATCGCCAGCGCACACAGCGCGGCCGGCACCGATTCGGTCAGGTCGCTCCAGTCCACTTCCACCAGCTCACGCAGCATCAGCCCGGCCACGAACAGCAGTGCTGGCGCAGTGGCATAGCTGGGCACCATCGCCGCCAGCGGCGAGAACAGCAGCGCGGCCAGGAACAGTGCCGATACCACCAGTGCGGTCAGGCCGGTGCGGCCGCCGACCTGCACGCCCGAGGCGCTTTCGGCAAAGGCCGTGGTGCTGCTGGTGCCGAGCATCGAACCGGCCACGATCGCGGTGCTGTCGGCCAGCAGCGCACGGCCGAAGCGCTTCTGCGCGCCCGGAAGTTTCAGCAGGCCGGCGCGACCGACCACGCCGTACAGCGTGCCGGTGGCATCGAACACTTCCACCAGCACGAACACCAGCACCACCTGCAGCAGCACCGCGATCGGCGCACCGCCGTCATGGTGCAGCAGGCCCGGCAGGTCCAGCTGCAGGAAGGTGGGTGCCAGGCTCGGCGGCAGCGAGACCAGGCCCTGGTACTGCACGTCGCCCAGCGCCCAACCGGCGCCGGTCACCGCCAGGATGCCGATCAGGATCGCGCCACGGATGCGACGCGCTTCCAGCACCGCGATCAGCAGGAAACCGGCCAGCGCCAGCAGCGGCGGCGCCGTGTTCAACGGGCCCAGCGCCACCAGCGTGTCTTCATTGCCGACGATCACGCCGGACTTCTGCAGCGCGATGATCGCCAGGAACAGGCCGATGCCGGCCACGATGGCCGAGCGCAGCGACGAAGGAATGCCCGACACCAGCCATGCACGCACACCGGTCAGCGACAGCACCAGGAACACCAGGCCGGAGATGAACACCGCTCCCAGTGCCTGCTGCCACGGCAGGCCGGCAGCGCCGACCACGGTGAAGGCGAAGAACGCGTTCAGGCCCATGCCGGGCGCCATGCCGACCGGGAAGTTGGCGGCCAGCGCCATCACCGCCGAACCCAGTGCAGCAGCCAGGCAGGTGGCCACGAACACCGCGCCCGCGTCCATGCCGGTGGTGCCGAGGATTTCGGGGTTCACGAAGACGATGTAGGACATCGTCAGGAAGGTGGTGACACCGGCCAGCAGCTCGGTGCGCACGGTGGTGCCGTGCTGCTGCAGCTGGAACAGGCGCTCGAACAGGGACATGGGGTCGCTCATGGGTAGATGCCGGCCGCTGGCCGGCATGCATGGTCGGTACACATTGCAAAAGGAGAAAGGCCGCGCGAGCGCGGCCTTTCCTGTTGCCTTACTTCAGCGCCTTGAAGCGCAGGCGCTTCGGCGCGGCGTCGTCGCCCATGCGGCGGCGCTTGTCTTCTTCGTACTCGCGGTAGTTGCCCTGGAAGAACTCCACGTGCGAGTCGCCTTCGAACGCCAGGATGTGGGTCGCGATGCGATCCAGGAACCAGCGGTCATGCGAAATGACGAAGGTGTTGCCCGGGAATTCCAGCAGCGCATCTTCCAGCGCACGCAGGGTTTCGATGTCCAGATCGTTGGACGGTTCGTCGAGCAGCAGCACGTTGCCACCCTGCAGCAGGGTCTTGGCCATGTGCAGGCGGCCACGCTCACCACCGGACAGCGAACCAACCATCTTCTGCTGGTCCTGGCCCTTGAAGTTGAAGCGGCCGATGTAGGCGCGCGACTGGATCTCGATGCCGTTGATGTTGAGGATGTCCAGGCCGCCAGCGATTTCCTGGAAGACGTTGTGGTTGCCTTCCAGCGCGTCGCGGCTCTGGTCCACGTAGGAGAGCTTCACGGTCGGGCCGACCACGATCTCGCCGGTATCCGGCTTTTCCTGGCCGGTGATCATCTTGAACAGGGTCGACTTACCGGCACCGTTCGGGCCGATGATGCCGACGATGGCGCCGGCCGGCACCAGGAAGCTCAGGTTGTCGAACAGCAGGCGGTCGCCGAACTTCTTGGAGACGTTCTTGAACTCCATCACCGCATTGCCCAGGCGCTCGCCCGGCGGAATGAAGATTTCATTGGTCTCGTTGCGCTTCTGGTAATCGACCGACTGCAGCTCTTCCAGGCGGGCCAGACGGGCCTTGCCCTTGGTGCGGCCGCCCTTGGCGTTCTGGCGCGACCACTCCAGTTCCTTCTGGATCGCCTTCTGGCGAGCCTTTTCCTGGTTGTCTTCCTGCTTCAGGCGCTCATCCTTCTGGGTCAGCCAGTCGGTGTAGTTGCCCTTCCACGGAATGCCGCGGCCGCGGTCCAGTTCCAGGATCCACTCGGCGGCGTTGTCCAGGAAGTAGCGATCGTGGGTGACCGCCACCACGGTGCCGGTGTAGCGCGCCAGGAACTGTTCCAGCCATTCCACCGACTCGGCGTCGAGGTGGTTGGTCGGTTCGTCGAGCAGCAGCATGTCCGGCTTCTGCAGCAGCAGGCGGCACAGCGCCACGCGGCGCTTTTCACCACCGGACAGCTTGCCGACCACGGCATCCCACGGCGGCAGGCGCAGCGCATCGGCGGCCACGTCCAGCTGGTTCTCCAGGGTGTGCGCGTCGCCAGCGGCCAGGATCGCCTCCAGGCGCTCCTGTTCCTTGGCCAGCGCGTCGAAGTCGGCGCCTTCCTCGGCGTAGGCCAGGTACACCGCGTCCAGCGCGGCCTGGGCCTGCAGCACTTCGCCCACGCCTTCCTCGACCGCTTCACGCACGGTCTTGGTCGGGTCCAGTTCCGGTTCCTGCGCCAGGTAGCCGACCTTGATGCCCGGCTGCGGGCGGGCTTCGCCCTCGAAATCGGTGTCCACGCCGGCCATGATCTTCAGCACGGTGGACTTGCCGGCGCCGTTCAGGCCCAGCAGGCCGATCTTCGCGCCCGGGAAGAAGGACAGCGAGATGTCCTTGATGATCTGCCGCTTGGGCGGGACCACCTTGGACACGCGGTTCATGGTGTAGATGTATTGCGAGGACATGCGGTCTCCGTAGGCGCGGCCCTGCGCCCGACCCGTCACGGGAACATCCCGTTGCGGCAGCGGGCACAGACTGAAATGGAATACCGCCAATTATAGCCGGAACCGGTTCCGGGCCGCGCCCGGGCAGGGGCGCCGGGCTGGCCGCGGCCTGAATACCCGGTCACAGTCCTGTAGCGGGAAGCGTTTCCAGCCGGAAACGGTTCAGATCGGGTGCGCAATATGGGCTCACCACCCACCCGAGCAGAGGTCTGACATGCGCATCAATCGAGTAATGGCCGGCGCCGTGGCCTCTGTGCTGGCGCTCGGCGCCGTGGCCCCGGCCTTCGCCGACAACGACCACCGCCGCGACCACGACCGCCGCGAGTGGCGCGAGGACCGCCGCGAATGGCGCCAGGACCGTCGTGACTGGGAACGCGACCGCCGCGAGGCCCGGCGCGACTACCGCCAGGATCGCCGCGAGTGGCACCGCGACCATGACCGCTACTACCGCCCGGCACCGCCGCGTGTGGTGTACCGCCCGGCCTATGGCCCGGGATACGGCTGGAAGGTCGGCCATCGCTACCGCGACTACTACCGTGGCCCGGTCTATGTGGTGAACGACTACCCGCGCTATCACCTGCGTCGCCCGCCGTATGGCCACCACTGGATCCGCGATGACCGCGGCAACATGCTGCTGGTGGCCATCGCCACCGGTGTGATCGCCCAGTACGTGCTCAGCAGCCGCTGAGTCCGCAGCCACCTCCACGCATGGCGTGGATCTACCGGTACGCCGGTACAGCGCACTCGAAACCATACGGGGCCGGATTCCTTCGGGGATGCCGGCCCCGTCCGTTTCGGCCCCGGCAGGCCCGGTGCGGGGCTACAATCGGGGGCTGAGCCGTACCCCCTTTTCCCTGCCTGCTGGAGTACCCGATGTTCCCGCGTGACGTCCGCATCGAATCCTACGATCCCGAACTGGCCAAGGCCATCGCCGCTGAAACCCAGCGCCAGGAAGACCACGTCGAGCTGATCGCCAGCGAGAACTACACCAGCCCGGCGGTGATGGAAGCGCAGGGCAGCCAGCTGACCAACAAGTACGCCGAAGGCTACCCGGGCAAGCGCTACTACGGTGGCTGCGAATACGTGGACATCGCCGAGCAGCTGGCGATCGACCGCTTGAAGCAGCTGTTCGGCGCCGACTACGCCAACGTGCAGCCGCACAGCGGCTCGCAGGCCAACCAGGCCGTGTACTTCGCCCTGCTGCAGCCGGGTGACACCATCCTCGGCATGAGCCTGGCCCACGGCGGCCACCTCACCCACGGTGCCAAGGTCAACGCCTCGGGCAAGCTGTTCAACGCCGTGCAGTATGGTGTGAACGACCAGGGCCTGATCGATTACGACGAAGTCGAGCGCCTGGCCCTGGAGCACAAGCCGAAGATGGTCGTGGCCGGCTTCTCGGCCTACTCGCAGGTGATCGACTGGGCGCGCTTCCGCGCCATCGCCGACAAGGTCGGTGCCTACCTGTTCGTCGACATGGCCCACGTCGCCGGCCTGGTTGCTGCTGGCGTCTATCCCAGCCCGCTGGAACACGCGCACGTGGTCACCTCGACCACCCACAAGACCCTGCGCGGCCCGCGTGGCGGCATCATCGTCGCCAAGGGCGCCGACGAAGACCTGGTCAAGAAGCTGCAGTCGATCGTGTTCCCGGGCATCCAGGGCGGTCCGCTGATGCACGTCATCGCCGGCAAGGCCGTGGCCTTCAAGGAAGCGCTGGAACCGGGCTTCAAGGCCTACCAGCAGCAGGTGGTGAAGAACGCCCAGGCGATGGCCAACACGCTGATCGCGCGCGGCTACAAGATCGTCTCCGGCGGCACCCAGAACCACCTGATGCTGGTCGACATGATCGGCAAGGACGTGTCCGGCAAGGACGCGGAAGCCGCGCTGGGCAAGGCCCACATCACCGTCAACAAGAACTCGGTGCCGAACGATCCGCGTTCGCCGTTCGTGACCTCGGGCCTGCGCCTGGGCACCCCGGCGGTGACCACCCGTGGTTACGTCGAACAGGATTGCGTGGACCTGGCCAACTGGATCGCCGACGTGCTCGACGCACCGAACGATGACGCCGTCATCGCCCGCGTGCGCGACGCCGTCAGCGCGCAGTGCCGCAAGTACCCGGTCTACGGCTGATCGCAGCAGGGGTCGGATCCCTTCCCGCCGGGAAGGGCTCCGACCCCGAAGCCCGGATCGAAGCAGGGGTCGGATCCCTTCCCGCAGGGAAGGGCTCTGACCCCGGTATCGGAGCAACCGCGCATGGATGAGCGCCACCTCAAGTACCTCTACGCCGCGCTGGCGGTGCTGTTCGGCCTGCCCAGCCTGGCGATGGGCGGCGCGGCGGCGACGATGCTGTTGCTGATGGGGCTGGGCCAGTTTGGTCATGGCACGCTGGTCTCGGTAACGGTGATGCCGCTGTGGGGCCTGGCCGGCATTGCCGGCTGCCTGGCCTGGTTGTGGCTGAGCGCGGGTTTTCTGTTGCAGGGGCGTGCCGGGCTGCACGTGCACCGCCTCTGGTGGTGGATGCTGCTGGCGGGCGGTCTCGCCGCCTTGCCCCCGCTGGGGCTGGCGCTGTGGTGGGGCATCGCCGTGCACGGCGAAGGCCTCGGCTTGTTGCTGCTGGGCCCGTCGATGCTGGTGCCGGCTGCGATGCTGGTGTGGATCAAACGCTGCGGATGATGCGGCCCAGGGAAGGAAACCGAACGCATGGATGAGCGTCTGCACAAACGCTGGATGGCCATTGCCGGCCTATTGGTGGGCCTGCCCACGGTGGCCGCCGGAGGCACGGGTGCCGTGCTGGGTCTGATGGTCGTATGGGATGGCAAGTACCTGACCGGTGACGAGTACAGGATCCTGCTGCTGTGGTCGTCGGCCGGGATCATCGGCCTGCTGTCGTGGTTGTGGCTGAGCGGCCTGTTCCTGTGGCGCGGTGTTACCGGCCTGCGCCAATCGCCGGTTGTCGCCTGGATAGGCCTGGCGCTGGGAAGCCTGGCCGCGCTGGGCGTGGTCGCCGCCACGCTGTACTTCACCTTCAAGCGCGGGGAGATCTCGACCCTGGCCTTCTTCGGGTTCGGCCCGCCGCTGTTGGTGATGGCAGGGCATCTGGCGTGGCTGCGTTGGGCGCGCGCGGCCTCGGCGCCGCCGGCACCCGGTTGAACGCGCAGCGCTGACCGCGCTGGCGGTTCTGTTCGGCCGAAATGCAGGCACTTCCGCGCAGACAGCATTTGCTGCGGGGCCCTTTCTCAGGTACCTTTGCGACGCTGCCATGACCGTGGCAATAGGTACTTTCCTGAGCCAGGCGTTCCATGCACTGCCCCTTCTGCCAACATGCCGATACCCGGGTCATCGACTCGCGCGTCTCCGAAGACGGCGCGACGATCCGTCGTCGGCGTGAATGCGAAGCCTGTGGCGAGCGCTTCAGCACCATGGAAACGGTGGAGTTGAAACTGCCCGCCATCGTCAAGAGCGATGGCACTCGTGAAGCATTCGACCAGCGCAAGGTCCGCGCTGGCTTCGACCGCGCGCTGCAGAAGCGTGCGGTGGCCGAAGACAAGATCGAAGCGGCGGTACGCGCCGTGGTCCATCAGCTGCGCATCAGCGGCGAGCGCGAAGTGCCCTCGATCAAGGTCGGCGAGTTCGTCATGAATGAACTGCGCAAGCTCGATCATGTCGGCTATGTGCGCTTCGCTTCGGTCTACCGCAGCTTCGAGGACGTGGCCGATTTCCGAGAGGAGATCGAGAAGCTGGAGCGTGATCTGCCCTCCAGTACCGAACAGCTGCAGCTGCTGGGCGACGTGATCGCCCTGACCAAGAAGAAGAAGGGCTGACCGCCCCGGTAGATGCCAACCTTGGTTGGCACAGATATCTGCTTCGGTGGGTGCCAACCTTGGTTGGCACAGTGGCGCCCCTCCACGCATGGCGTGGATCTACACCGGCACCGGCGGCGTTACCATGGCCGCATGACCAACCCGTTCTCCGTCCTTGACCACCTGCACATGGCCAACGCACTGCGCCTGGCCGAGCGTGCCGCCTACACCACCCGCCCCAACCCGATGGTCGGCTGCGTGATCGCCCACGGCGAACGCGTGGTCGGGCAGGGCTGGCACCAGCGTGCCGGTGGACCGCACGCCGAAGTGTTCGCGCTGCGCGAGGCAGGAAGCGAGGCGCGCGGTGCCACCGCCTACGTCACCCTGGAGCCTTGTGCGCACTACGGGCGCACACCGCCGTGTGCGCTGGCCTTGATCGAAGCGGGTGTGTCGCGCGTCGTTGCCGCGATGCGCGATCCGTTCCCGAAGGTCGATGGGGGTGGCTTCGATCTGCTGCGCAATGCCGGCATCGAAGTCGCTGAAGGGCTGATGGCGACGCAGGCACGTGAGCTCAACAAGGGCTTCCTGTCGCGTGTGGAGCGCAACCGGCCGTGGCTGCGGGTGAAGCTGGCGGTCAGCCTCGACGGTCGCACCGCGATGGCCGATGGTAGCTCCAAGTGGATCACCGGCCCGGCCGCGCGCGAAGACGTGCAGCACTGGCGCGCGCGCGCAGGTGCGATCCTGACCGGCGCCGAAACCGTGCTGGCCGACGATCCGATGCTGACCGTGCGCCTGGCGGACACCGAAGTGATGCCGCCACTGCGCGTGGTGCTCGATTCGCGCCTGCGTTCGCTCGAATGCAGCCGCGTGCGCGAGGGCGGGGCACCGACGCTGTACCTGCACGATGCTGCAGTGAGTGCACCGGATGCGGCCGATGCCGAATTCGCCAGCGTGCCCAGTGTTGACGGCCGTCTCGATCTTGGCGCGGTGTTGGCACTGCTGGCCGAACGCGGCATCAACGAGGTGCATACCGAAGCCGGCGCGACGCTGGCCGGTGCCTTGCTGCACGGCGGCTGGGTGGACGAACTGCTGCTGTATCAGGCGCCCACGCTGCTGGGCGATACCGGTCGCCCGCTGCTGGCTGGCCTCGGCATCGATGCCATGGACCAGCAGCGCCGCCTGCGCGTGGTTGACCAGCGTCAGGTCGGTGAGGACATCAGGCTGCTGCTGCGCCCGTGAGGGAATGACGCGAAGCAGGGGCGATGCCCTTGTCGTCAGGCTTCCTCGTCGTCTTCTTCGCCGACGGGGCACTGGCCCTTCCACTGCTGCTTCCACAGCCCATGCAGGTTGCGGCAGTACGCGCCCAGTGCCTCGCCCGGCAGTTTCCTCGCCTTCAATCGCAGCTGGTGACGGGTAAAACCGTCGTCGTACTCATGCGGCAATACCAGCACTGCGCACTGATCGTGATACATCAGGAACGCGTGGCAGTCGTCGTCTTCGCTCATCCACGCATCCAGCTGCCTGTCGCTCAGCAGGGTTGACTCGAAGGCAACCGCTGGGATGACCGAGAAGGTCGTAATCCTGGACTTGGGAGCTTTGGCTTGCCCGCACGCCACAAGCGCCAGCAGCGTCAGCAACATGACCATGGTCGACGTCGTGCGGTGTTTCATGCGGTTGCCCCGATGGAAGAGGGCAACAGCATTGACCATGCAGGCCACGCAGGGCCATGCAACGGTTCTGAAAGTGCGGCCGCCCTCGTCGTCGGCGACAATGAGCCGAGCGTGGGCTCGGCTCTACACGAGGCTCACGCGCACTCGTCGGTCCACATCATCTCGGCGATCGGGCGCAGTGCCTTGCACTCCTGCGTCATCTCATCGGCCGACTGCACCTGTGCCTTGGCCTTCAGCTCCTCGGCCATGGCGTCCACGCCGCTGATCTGGTCCGGTGCGACCTTCGCCACGCAGGCACGATGCTGCTGCAGCAACAGGTCGCAGCCCGGTACGCCGGTCACCTTCGGCGCGTTGGCCGCCTGCGCGTCCTGCATCCAGTCCTCGAACGGTGCCAGCGCACCGGCCACGGTGCCCACCAGGTCATCGAAGTTGCCGCTGTACCAGTAGCCGTTGTCCTTGGCCGGGTACAGGGTGAAGGTGCCGATGACCGGCACGCGCGCGCCACTCTGCAGCGCCTGGGTGTAGGCATCGGTGAACTGCTTGCGCGAGGCCGGGCTGGCATCGGATGCGAGGCTGGCGGCGAACAGCGGGCGCACCTTGCCCAGGTCGGGCAGCTGGCAGCTGAAGGTGATCCGCGCCAGCTTCTGGTCTTCAACGTATTCGTTGTCTTCGATCACGCTCTTGGTCGCGCGGCACTTCGAATCACGCAGCGCCTTGGCATACAGCGCTTCGGTGGCCGCAGCGTCGACCTTGGCGCCGGTGCTGGCGAGGACGGTCTGCCAGGGTTCGGCCAGCGCCTTGGCCAGCGCACCCGGGTTCGGGGTCACGGCGTCCTGGCCTTCGAATGCCGGTTTCAGTGCGTCGTTGAGCGTGCGCGTGGCGGCCGCGTCGTCTTCCAGCAGGGTGCGTGCATACAGGTCGAACGCCTGTTCGGGCGACAGCGTGGCCGGGGCGGCCGTGGCGATCAGCGGGGCGCACAGCAGCATGCTGGCCAGCAGAGTACGGGTGGGGGTCTTCATGACGGTGTTTTCCTGTTCCAGAGGCGCGCAAGCCTAGCGCATCTGCGTGGACTTTCGATGGCGCGATGGGGGCATGAGGTCGTGTATGCCGGCCAAAAAAACGGGCCCCTTGCGGGGCCCGTTCGATCGCACGACGAGGAGCGATCGCTGGATCAGAAGCTGGCGCGGACGCCGGCCGAGTACTGGGTGACGTCGCGGTAGCCGGAAATCTCGCCCACCAGACCCCAGGTCCTGGTGAAGTTGATCTGGCCACCGATGGTGCCGACCCAGGTGCCCTTGTAGTTGTTGCCGCCGTCCATGTAACCGGCCTTGGCCCAGGCTTCGGTCATGCGCGACGGCTTGCCGCGGATGCCCATGGTGGCGCGGGCCAGGTTGGTATGGTCCTTGTAGCGGTCGCTGTAGCCGTCATAACGATCGGTCAGCTCGGCGTTCTGGCGCACCCAGGCGATGTCGGCGGTGAAGTCGACGCGGTCGGTCCACGGCATGTGGTAGCCGATGCCCAGCTCCGGCTGATTCAGTTCAACCTTCAGCGAACCGTCGCTGTAGTGATAGGTCTTGCTGGTGCGCGACCAGCCACCGAACACGTAGACCTGTTCGGCGATGGCCACGGAGCCACGCAGGTAGCCGCCGTCGACCTTCGGGTCGTCCAGTGCGTTGTCGTCAACCTTGACCTGCGTCCAACCGCCTTCAACGTAGGTGTAGCTCAGGGCGGCGGCCGAAGCCGAGAGCGGGGCGGCGGCCAGCAGGGCGGCCACGATCAGCATCTTGCGCATGGGAATTCCTGTGAATTTCAGTCCTTTGGCGGGCATGCCCAGCGGGCTGCCCGTGGCGACCTCATGTCGTCCGGGGCAGAATTTTAATGAAAGTTTTACAAATTGCGAGCGACGGCCGTCACAGCTGTGGCATCCGACCCCGTTCAGCACGGGCTGGTACACTAGCCACGCCGGTTCGCCGGTACACAAACGTCTTCAGGGCGGGGTGCAATTCCCCACCGGCGGTAGGTGCGCAAGCACGAGCCCGCGAGCGCCCCGGCCCACGGCCGGGGGTCAGCAGATCCGGTCCAATGCCGGAGCCGACGGTCATAGTCCGGATGAAAGAAGACGGTGCCACAGGGCTCATGCCCTGCGTGCGCCTGTTTGCCTTGCGGCGTTTTTCGCTCACTTTTCGCGGAGAACGTTACTTGTTTACTGGAATCATCGAAGGCGTCGGCCGTCTGGCCGCACGCGAATCCATCGGCGGCGATGTCCGCTTCACCTTCAATGTCGGGACTCTGCCGTTCGACAACGTGCAGATGGGCGAGAGCATTGCCATCAACGGCGTCTGCCTCACCGTCATCGCATTCGACGCCAGCAGCTTCCAGGCCGATGCCTCCACCGAGACCCTGGGCCTGACCACGCTGGGCCAGCTGGGCGAGGGTGCGGTCATCAACCTGGAACGCGCCATGCGCCCGACTGACCGCCTCGGCGGCCATCTGGTCAGCGGCCACGTCGACGGCCTCGGCCAGGTGCTGTCCATCCACGAAGACGCGCGTGCCCAGCGTTGGCGTTTCGCAGCGCCGGCCTCGCTGCGCCGCTACATCGCCAAGAAGGGCTCGATCTGCGTGGACGGCGTCAGCCTCACCGTCAACGAAGTGGACGATGAAGGTTTTGAAGTCGCCCTGATCCCGCACACGGTGGCCAACACCGCCTTCTCCGCCGCAGGCGTGGGCAGCGCGGTCAATCTTGAAATCGATCTGGTCGCCCGCTACGTCGAACGCCTGATCAGCGTGCCGGCCAACGGCCAGCACCCGCATGGAGATGCAGCATGAATTTCGCCCCGATTCCGGAAATCCTGGAAGACATCCGCCTGGGCCGCATGGTCGTCATCGTCGATGACGAAGACCGCGAGAACGAAGGCGACCTGATCATGGCCGCCGAGCTGGTCAAGGCCAGCGACATCAACTTCATGGTCACCCATGGCCGTGGCCTGGTGTGCCTGCCGCTGAACCGCACCCGCGCCGCCGATCTCGGCCTGGCGCCGATGGTGCAGGCCAATACCGCGCAGTTCCAGACCAATTTCACGGTCAGCATCGAGGCCGCCGAGGGCGTCACCACCGGCATCTCGGCGCATGACCGCGCGCACACCATCCGTACCGCGGTGAAGCCCAACGCCAAGCCGTCGGACCTGCACCAGCCGGGCCACATCTTCCCGCTGATCGCTCAGCCGGGCGGCGTGCTGACCCGCGCCGGCCACACCGAGGCGGCCGTGGACATGGCCATGCTGGCCGGGCTGGAACCGGCCGGCGTGCTGGTGGAGATCCTGAACCCGGATGGCAGCATGGCACGCCGCCCGGAACTGGAAGTGTTCGCCCGCGAGCACGGTCTGAAGATGGGCTCCATCGCCGACCTGATCGCCTACCGCCTGGCCACCGAAAAGACCGTCGAGCGTGTGGACGAGCGCGAGATCGAGACCGAGTTCGGCCCGTTCAAGCTGGTCACCTACCGCGATCGCATCGCCCACGACGTGCATTTCGCCCTGGTGCGCGGCACCCCGGATGCCGAAACGCCGACCCTGGTGCGCGTGCAGGTGGAAAACCCGCTGGCCGACCTGCTGCACTGGCGCCGTGATGACTTCGGCGTGGCTGCCACCGATGCCCTGCGCGCGATCGATGCCGAAGGCGCCGGCGTGATGGTGGTGCTGTCGGCCCCGCGCGACGGCGAGGCCCTGCTGGCCCGCCTGCGGCAGCAGCCGGCGCCGGTGGTACCGGGCAAGGACAAGGACGTGAGCCAGTGGCGCCGCAATGGTGCTGGCGCACAGATCCTGTCCGACCTGGGCCTGGGCAAGCTGCGCGTACTGGGCACCCCGCGCCGCCAGATCGGCCTGGCCGGCTACGGCCTGGAAGTGGTGGAGACGGTGACCCTGTAATGGGTAGTGCCGGCCGCTGGCCGGCAACCGCAGTCCCCGTGATTGCCGGCCAGCGGCCAGCACTACCGGTGGGTGGCGACCCCGTGCCACCGGTGGGTGCCGACCGTTGGTCGGCACGCCCCGGGCCCCCATCGGCCACGGCCGGGGCCCATCCACGCTAGAATTACCCCCTTATCGAGTCCCCCAAGCCGCATATGAGCCACTTCGAAGGCGATCTTCGCACTCCCGAATCGGCGCGCTTCGCCATCCTGGCCAGCCGCTGGAACGCCCGCATCACCGACACGCTGGTCGCTGGCGCCCGCCAGAGCCTGGCTGGCAACGGCATCACCGAAGCCAACATCGACGTGATCCGCGTGCCGGGTGCCTGGGAACTGCCGCTGGTGGCCGCGCGCCTGGCCGCCGCCCACGAACACGCCGCCATCCTTACCCTGGGCTGCGTGATCCGTGGCGATACCCGCCACTACGAGCACGTGGCCGATCGCTGCGCCGAAGGCCTGATGCGCGTGCAGCTGGACTTCGGCGTGCCGGTGCTGAACGGCGTGCTGGCGGTGGAACGCGTTGAAGACGCCGAGGCCCGCGCAGGCGGCAGCCACGGCAACAAGGGCGAGGAAGTCGCACTCGCCGCATTGGAAATGGTCAATCTTCTGGAGCAGCTGCCATGAACAAGAACACCCAGGGCAAGCCCTCCGGTAAACCCGTCCGCCGCGATGGCGTCGATCCGGTGCTGCGCTCGCGCGCCCGTCGTCGTGCCGTGCAGGCCATCTACGCCTGGCAGATCTCCGGCGGCAACGCCCAGTCGCTGATCGCCCAGTTCGCCCACGAGCAGGCCCGCGAGATCGCTGACCTGGCGTACTTCGAGGCGCTGCTGCACGGCGTGCTCGATAACCGTCGTGACATCGACGAAGCGCTCGGCCCGTACCTGGACCGTGGCATCGAGGAAGTGGACGCGATCGAACGCGCGGTGCTGCGCCTGGCCGCCTATGAGCTGCGCTACCGCCTGGACGTGCCGTACCGCGTGGTGATCAACGAAGCCATCGAGTCGGCCAAGCGCTTCGGTTCCGAGCATGGCCACACCTACGTCAACGGCGTGCTGGATCGTGCCGCCGTGGAATGGCGCAAGGTCGAATCGGGTCACTGACCCGCCTGTGGTAGTGCCGGCCGCTGGCCGGCAGCTGCAGGGATCCTGAGGTTGCCGGCCAGCGGCCGGCACTACCGCCCACCGCGCACTGCGCGGCACGTACAACAGCGGGAACGCCCCATGTCCCTGGCCGAATTCGCCCTCATCGACCGCATCCGCGCCCGCACCCTCGAGCGCGACGACATCCTGCTCGGCATCGGTGACGACGCCGCGCTGCTGCAGCCGCGTGCCAACGAGCAACTGGTGGTCACCGCCGATACGCTCAACAGCGGCGTGCACTTCCCGGTGGAAACCCCGGCCTTCGACATCGGCTGGAAGACCCTGGCGGTCAATCTGTCAGACCTGGCCGCGATGGGCGCGCGCCCGGCGTGGTGCACGCTGGCCCTGTCATTGCCGGAGGCCTCTGAAGACTGGATCGAGGCTTTTGCCGATGGCTTTTTCGCCCTGGCCGATCAGCACGACATCGCGTTGATCGGCGGTGACACCACGCGTGGTCCGTTGTCGCTGTCGGTGACCGCGATGGGCCAGGTGGGACGTGGCCAGGCGCTGCGTCGCGACCGCGCGCAGGTGGGCGATGACATCTGGGTGAGCGGCACGCTCGGCGATGCCGCCGGTGCGCTGCGCCTGTGGCAGCAAGCTGCGCTGAGCATCGCCACCGCCACGCTGCTGGCCGACTACGAAAGCCTGCGCCTGCGTCTGCTGCGGCCGACGCCGCGTGTGACCCTGGGCCTGCGCCTGCGTGCGTTCGCACACGCGGCGGTGGATGTGTCCGATGGCCTGCTGGCCGATCTGGGTCACATCACCACGCGCAGCAACGTGGCCGCACATGTCGATGCCGATTCGTTGCCGATCTCCCACGCGCTGCGTGAGCTGCTCGGCCGCGATGGCGCCCGCGACTGCGCACTGCGCGGTGGAGACGACTACGAACTGTGCTTCACCGCCGCCGCCGACCAGCGCGACGCGCTGCACTACCTGGCCGAATCGCTGGACGTGCCGCTCACCCGCATCGGTCGCATTGCCGAAGGGCAGGGCGTGCATGTGGATGGCGAAGCCGCCGACGGCGGATACCAGCACTTCGTCTGATTGATGACGCCGGGCATGGCCCGGCGCTGCCACGCGACTGAAACCGCTGGGCATGACCGGGTGCTGTATCGGTGCGCGGTTGCTGGATGACATCGTCGCTGCAGAGCCGAGCCTACGCTCGGCTCACGCGCGACGCGCGGCTTTCATCGCGATGTGCCCCATGGCAGCCGAGCATGGGCTCGGCTCTGCAGATGTCGCTAAGCTGCCTGCAACTGCACACCCAGTACTCAGTCAGCCTGCGGCTGCCTGCCGCGACGCTGCTGCAGGCAGGACTCACACGTGACCGTTGCCAGCGACCGCGCATCGTTGACCGCTGCCAGGGCCTGCTCCAGGATCGGCGCGAGGTCATGTGGCAGGCGCGCAGCGGCTTCGCCAAGAGTGGTGATGACATGGGGATAGAGAGGCTTGTACATCTCGGCATCCTTGTTCGCAGGGCGTGGGTGCTGTTGCTTCGACCCAACCCGTTCGGCGGTTGCCAACGGCTCACAGAGAGGCCGATGGTGCTGTCACTGCAGGCTCGCTGGACCAGGCAGCTGGCGCTCACGGCGGGCGTGGGTCAGAGCTGTGTGGTGCTGTTGGCGATATGTTCCTGGCAAAGGAGCAGTTTTCCCATGCAACAAGTTGCAAAGCACACTGGACACCGGATGGAGCTTCAGTTGACCGCTGGCAGCGTGAAGGTCCGTAGCGGGTACAGTGCGACGCCTCCAGCTGGGGAGGGCTCCTGCGGGTCGTCGTCAACACATTGGCAGTGGCACTACACCGGCGGCAGCACCTTGCCGGGGTTGAGGATGCCGTCCGGGTCCAGCGCGGCCTTGATCGCTCGCATCGTCGCCAGCGTTTCTGCGGTAAAGGCCTTCGCCATGAAATCTCGCTTGGCCAGGCCAATCCCGTGTTCGCCGGACAGCGTGCCTCCGAGCGCCAACGTCAGCTCGAAGATCTTCGGCAGTGCGGCATGCGCGCGCGCGTTCTCGTCGGCATCGTCGGGGTGATAGAGGATGTTGACGTGCAGGTTGCCGTTGCCGGCATGGCCAAAGGTGACGATGGTCAGCGCGTAGTCGCGTGCCAATGCCTGCACGCCGGCCACCAGTTCCGGAATGCGCGATACCGGTACCACCACGTCTTCGTTGATCTTGCCCGGGGCAACGCTGCGCAGCGCCGGCGACAGCGCCTTGCGTGCGGCCCATAGCTGGTCACGCGCGCGGCCTTCCATCGCGACGTCCAGTTCGATCATGCCGTCGCCTTCGGCGGCGCTGGCCAGCGCCTGCAGCAGGTAGGGCAGGGTGTCGTGGTCACCATCGGCTTCGACCAGCAGCATCGCACCGGCCTCCGGCACGTCGGCACCATTCAGCCGCAGCAGCTCCAGGCTGCGTGCGTCCATGAACTCCAGGCGGGTCGGCACCACCGGCTGCGACATCAGCCGCGATACCGCCGCAGCGGCGGCATCGGCATCGCGGTACAGCACACGCAGGCCGGCCTGGCTGACTGGCAACGGGGTCAGTTTGAGCGTGGCTTCCACGATCAGTGCCAGCGTGCCTTCGCTGCCCACCAGCAGATGCGTGAGGTCATAGCCGGTGGCGTCCTTGGTGTAGGCACCGCCGCAGCGGATCACGTCGCCGGTGCCGGTAACGGCAACCAGGCCCAGCACGTTGTCGCGGCTGGTGCCGTACTTCACCGCGCGCGGGCCGCCGGCATTGCAGGCCAGGTTGCCGCCGATGCTGCAGATCTCGGCGCTGGATGGATCCGGCGCCCAGAACAGGCCATGCGGGGCCAGCGCCTGCTGCAGGGCGCCGTTGAGCACGCCCGGTTGCACCACCGCGCAACGGTCACCGGCGCGGATCTCGACGATGCGGTCCATGCGGGTGAACGACAGCACGATACTGCCGGGCAGCGGCACCGCCGCGCCGGTGGTGCCGGTACCAGCGCCACGTGCGACCAGGGCCACGCCATGCGCACGGCAGGCCCGCACCAAAGCCTGCACCTGTTCGATGTCGGCTGGCAGCGCCACCGCCGCCGGGCGCTGGTGACGCCATGAGTTGTCCTGCGCGTTCGCCTCCAGCGCGCTGTCATCCATGCGCCAGCCCTCCGCGCCCAGCAGGGTGGACAGTTCGGCAACCAGGGCAGCAGGCAGGGCAGGACTCATGACGGATCTCGTGGGGCAACGGGAGCGGGTTGGATCAGTTTCCAGGCAACAACGGCGGTAGCCAGTGGCAGCCACACCCAGCGCAGTTCAGAGAGCAGGGTGGCCACGCCGCGTGCGCTGAAGAACTGCGGCGCGAACGGAGAAACGCGGATGGGTCGCCACGGCGCGAAGAAGCGCTGCTCGCTCCATGGCCAGGCAAGGGCGACGCCGAGGCCGCCGGAGGTCATCGCATCCAGCAGCGGGTGGCTGGCGGCGCAGACGAAGACGAACGCCGCGGCTTGTAGGGTCGATGCCACCGTTGGCCCTGCCTTGGCAGGTGCCAACCTTGGTTGGCACGAAACCGCCGACCAAGGTCGGCCACTACCAGAGCGTGCCATTGCCTCTTCGGTAGGTGCCAACCTTGGTTGGCACAGAAGCGCCGACCAAGGTCGGCGACTACCGGAGTTGCGGGGCGCCGACCAAGGTCGGCCGCTACCAAAGAACGCCAACACCGCGGCCACCGCCGCCAGCACGCAGGCAAACAGCAACGAATGGCTGGCACCGCGGTGGCCGAAGGCATCGGCATAGGGAATGTGCAGTGCAAAGGCCAATACGTCCGCATCGGGCAGCATCGCAGCGATCACACCGGCCGCCAGCAGGCGCGGCGGGATGCGGCCACGGTCAGCGGCGCACCAGAGCGCCAACGGCACAGCGGCATGGGTGATGATCGAAGGCATCAGTCACGCACCGTGGTCGTGCCGGCCAGGCTGCGCTCTGGTAGGTGCCAACCTTGGTTGGCACAGAAGCGCCGACCAAGGTCGGCCTCTACCAGAGCGGACGGTAACCATCAGCAGTCATCCAGCCGGAACGCATCACGCAGCCACCGCAGCTGCGGTGGTTCACCACTGGCTTCAACCACATCAAAACGGCAGGGTGCATTGGCCAGCGCCGGGTTGTCCTGCAGGTACAGTTGCGCGGCATGGGCCAGGCGCCGGCATTTGCGCGCATCCACCGAAGCGGCGCCGCCACCGAAATCCGATCGCGCGCGATAGCGCACTTCCACGAACACCACGGTGCCGGCGTCGTCCATCACCAGGTCCAGTTCACCGCCGCGATAGCGCACGTTGCGCGCACGCCGCTGCAGTCCGGCCTGTTGCAGATGCAGCTCGGCGGCGGCTTCCACCGCCGAGCCACGTTGGCTGCGCTCAGCGACCACCGACGATCGGCATCGGCCGGCCGCCATTGAAGGTGGACCATGCCGGCTGGCGCAGGATGTTGCCGTTGCTGTCCAGGAACAGGGTGCCGGTGGCACCGTCCAGGCCGCCCTCGTTGGACAGCTTGTCCAGATAGGCGGTGATCTTCCAGGCATCGGCACCGAAAGCGAACAGGCGGCCAGCGGCGCCGCGAGCGCTGGGCAGCGCGCTGGCCACCTGGCTGGCCGACGGCAGGTCGGACACGCTGCGCACATTCCAGGCTTCGTTCGGGTAGACGATGCCGTCCAGCGCCACGTCTTCTTCCACCTTGCCGCTGCCGACGGTCAGCTGCGAGGTGCCGACGCGGGTCGCGCCACCGGCACCGGCCAGCGCAAGCTGCGGCGCCAGCAGTCGGGCCTGCGGGGCGCGCACGGCGAGGAACACGGCATCGACCTGACCGGCATTGCGCACCTGCGCGCCGACATCGCCGACGGCTTCGCTGACATTGACCGTGGCCACCACCTGGCCGCCGCGCTGTGCGAAGCGCTGGGCAAAGGCGGCGGCGGAACGGCGGCCGGTGTCGTCGTTGCTGCTGATCACCAGCGCGCGGTTGCGCTCGCGGCCACGCAGGTACTCGGCGGCGACGATGCCGTCGTCTTCCGGTGCCAGCGAGAAACCAGCGCTGCCGGCCGGCGGTGCATCCTTGCCGCGGTTCAGGGCCAGCACCGGTACCTGCAGCTG
This sequence comes from Stenotrophomonas sp. ASS1, assembly GCF_004346925.1. Lineage (NCBI taxonomy): Bacteria > Pseudomonadati > Pseudomonadota > Gammaproteobacteria > Lysobacterales > Lysobacteraceae > Stenotrophomonas > Stenotrophomonas oleivorans. Next base: position 657,298 of record NZ_CP031167.1, read on the forward strand.
CTGGCGGCCGTACACGGCGTCCACTTCGTCGCGGCCCAGCGGGCCGACCACGAAGTCGGCACCGGAGGCGACGGCCTTGTCGTAGGCGGCGAGGGCACCAGCCGGGGTGCCAGCGGTGTCGAAGAAATTGATGTCCGGGCGGCGACGGCTTTCACCGTAGTAGGCGCTCAACAGGCCGTCGCGCACCGGCTGCGCGGCGGTGGCCAGGCGGCCGCTGAGCGGCAGCAGCACGGCCAGCTTGGCCGGCGGTCGGTAGCCGTCGCTCATCGCCGGCGGACGCTTGCTGGTATCAAACTGGGCCGCGCCATCGCGGTCGAACGGGCGCGGCAGCGGCAGGCCGCGCGCGATCAGCGCACGGCCGGCGAAGTTGTACAGAGGATCGTTGGCCGGCAGGGCAGCGGCACGGCTGCGCAAAGTGGCGTCGTCGAGGGTACCGAGCAGGCCGGAGATGGCGGCCTGGTTCTCGCTGCGCGCACTGCCGGTCAGGCTGGCATGGGCGCGTGCACGTTCGGTGGCGGCGCCGAAGGCATCGCCGGTGCCCTGCAGCGCGTTGGCGCGGGCCAGATACCAGCGCGTACGCAGCGCCGGCAGCACGTTGTCGCCGTGGTCCTTCAGCAGGGCCAGGGCCTGCGCCGGCTGCTTGTCGGCCAGTGCCAGCTCGGCACCGGTCAGCTGGTAGCGCTGCAGGCTGGCGCCGGACAGCTGGCGGGCGGTGAGCTGGCCCAGCAGGCTGCGCGCGCGCGCACTGTCACCGGCCAGGTGCCAGGCCCAGGCCGCGTCGGCCAGCGCATTGCTGCGAGCGCCGCCGCGCAGGGTGGCGGCCAGGCCTTCCAGCTGCAGCGCGGCGTCGCGCGGCTTGCCCTGTTCGATCAGCGCCAGCGCCTGGCTCTGGGCCGGCGAATCGGGCGTGCTGGTCAGGCTGGTGGTGGCGCAACCGGCCAGCAGCATCAGCGACAGCGACAGGGCGGAGATCCGTGCGGCGGGCTTGTTCATGATCGGGTCCATGCGATGAGGGCAGCGGCCTTGGTCGGGTACACGCTACGATTCTACCCTTGCCCCGTGAGTACCGCTGAAATGAGTGTGCCAACCCTGTACGTCGTCGCCACCCCGATCGGCAACCTGGCCGATCTGAGCCCGCGCGCGCAGGAGGTGCTGCGTTCGGTGGCGGCTATCTGTGCCGAGGACACCCGCCGCAGCGGCCAGCTGCTGTCCCATTTCGGCATCCAGCAACCACTGGTGGCCCTGCACGAACACAATGAAGAGGCCCTGGCGCAGCGCCTGGTTTCGCGCCTGCAGGCCGGCGAGTCGCTGGCACTGGTCAGCGATGCCGGCACCCCGCTGGTCAGCGATCCCGGTTTCCGCCTGGTGCGCGCCGCGCGCGCGGCGGGCATCAAGGTCAGCCCGGTTCCCGGTGCCTGCGCCGCCATCGCCGCGCTGAGCGTGGCCGGCCTGCCCAGCGACCGTTTCAGTTTCGAGGGTTTCCTGCCGGCCAAGGCCAGCGGCCGCCGCGACCGCCTGCAGGCGCTGGCCGGTGAAGTACGCACCATGGTGTTCTACGAATCCTCGCACCGCATCGCCGAATCGCTGGCCGACATGGCGGCGATCTTCGGCGGTGAGCGCCCGGCGGTGTTGGCCCGCGAGCTGACCAAGCTGTTCGAGACCGTGCTCGATGGTGACCTGGCCGGCCTGCTGGCGAAGGTGGAAGCCGACGAGAACCAGCGCAAGGGCGAGTTCGTGGTGATGGTGCAGGGCGCGGGTGATGACGAAGAAGCGCAACTGGCGCATGGCCGTCGCGTCTACGCCACGCTGAGCGAGCATCTGCCGCCGTCGACTGCCGCCAAACTGGCTGCCGAGCTGACCGGCGCACCGCGCAAGGCGTTGTACGGCAGTTGATGGATCGTGCGGACCAAGGTCCGCACCCACCAGAGCGGAATCCGCACCCACCAGAGCAGCGGAATCGGTAGATCCACGCCACGCGTGGATGGATGAAGCGGATGCCGCGATCAGCACGGCAGGAAGGGCGTGCGTAGGCTAGAATGTGCGTTGGCGGAGCCGGCCAGACAGTCGCGTCATCCCTTCGGGGATGCCGAGGAAAGTCCGGGCTCCATAGGGCAAGGTGCCAGGTAACGCCTGGGCGGCGCAAGCCGACGGAAAGTGCAACAGAAAGATACCGCCTACGTCTTCTTCGGAAGGCCGGTAAGGGTGAAATGGTGCGGTAAGAGCGCACCGCGAGTCTGGCAACAGACCGGCACGGCAAACCCCACCTGGAGCAAGACCAAATAGGGATCCTTTGGCGCGGCCCGCGTTGGATCCGGGTAGGTTGCTTGAGCGTTGCGGTGACGTAACGCCTAGAGGAATGACTGTCCACGACAGAACCCGGCTTATCGGCCGGCTCCGCCTCCTTCTTCCATATGCGTGAACCGCGCATCGGTAGTGCCGGCCGCTGGCCGGCAGCTTCACGATGCCTGCAGGGCGGACAGAGTGCCGGCCAGCGGCCGGCACTGCCTCGACGTCGCGCGTTCGTCAGCCCGGCGTACGGTACTGCCCTGCGGAAATGAACTGCGAGAAGCGCTCGCACCACACCACCACCGTGGTGTAGTCGTCGACGTTGACGTCATCGGGTACATCGACCAGGAAACGGTTGAAGGTCTTCACCTCGCCGATGCGCCGGGCCTGCGCCTTGATCTTCAGGAAGTCCGCTTTGTTGTCGACGAAATCGCGGACCAGGTAGACCTTGTAGTCCGGTCCCGGTCCCATCTTCCCGTCGAAGGCCACCTGGCGTGCGCTGACGCTGACCTTGCCTTCCGCCCAGTGCACCGCGTCGCTGCCCTTGAGGTCGCGGCGGAACGTGGTGTGATGGGTGGCTTCGTTCATGGCGGCCTGCACCTGTGCCGCGGGCGGATCATCAGGAGCGATCAGGATCGGCAGGAAGTAGACGCCCAGGCCGAAGCCGAGGCCGAGAGTGAGCAGATGGGTGGCGAGCAGGATGAGGGTGCGGCGCATGGGGCCTCCATGTGGATGTGGATCGCGCGGCATGGTGCCGGGCATGACCACCTTGGGAGGTTGCGGGCGGCATTTATAGACACAGTGCCAAGTGCAAAAAGGGCACAGTGGGGTGGCTGCGGCAACGCAGGCCCTGTGGCGCGGGCGGAAAGGCGCTGCGTCGGGAAGCTGAATGACGTTGGCAGCCTTGGATCGCAGTGACGGGTAGTGCCGGCCGCTGGCCGGCAGCTGCGTGGCCTGCCCGAAGATCCGGAGGTTGCCGGCCAGCGGCCGGCACTACCCTGCTGGAAAGAGATTCCGGCCAACGGTAGGCAATACCCCTGCTGGAGAGAGATTCCGGCCAGCGGCCGGCACGACCCGGTCAGAAAATGACGTGACTCTGTCCGTTGGCTGCGCCCTGCGGGCCAAAGCGGCGCTCGTGGATCTGGCCGTGGCCGTCGGCGTCGATCAGCAGCACGGTGCTGGCGCGGGTGCCGTAGTCGTCGCCGCGGATGAAGGCGGGGCTCAGCCAGCGCTCGCGTTCCAGGCCGATGCCGGTGTCGGGCAGGTCGCTGTCGGCGGGGCGATGTTCGTCGGCCAGGGCGGCCCAGAGCGGGGTCAGGTCCGGGGTCAGATCCTTTTCGCTTTGCGAAAGGGATCTGACCCGGTCTTCCTGCAGCCAGGCTTCAAGGGCCGCCATCAGCCGCCGGGTCTTCGGCCAGGGCGCGTCCAGCGCACCGTTGGACATGCCATGCACGCCCGGGCCCAGGCTCTGCCGCTCGGCGGGGTGGTTGCCCAGGAACTCCAGGCTGTGGCCGTCGGCCAGCAACAGGTTGAACGGCGCGTAGGCGCCGGCCACCGTTGCCAACCGGTCGATATGCACGGCGGCCGGGTCGCGGCCGCGCAGGAAGTCGGCCACCAGCGCGCCCCGTGAAGGGCCGGTCTGGGCGGCCAGCGGATCACGCACATTGGTGACCACTGCCATCCGGCCTACGGCACCGACGCCCGCCCAGCCGCCGCCGGAGCGCAGGTCGCGCCCCCCGATGACGGAGGTCTCATCTTGCCAGGCGGCCAGCGCCGCCGTCGGGCGGGCGTGGAACTCATCACGGTTGCCGGTCATCACCAGCCGCCAGCGCGGGTGGTGCATCCAGCCAAGAGCGAGCAGGCACATGGCCTCATTGTGCACGGTTTGCGCAGTCTGGCGCCGCTTCCGGCCCGTTTTGGATGAATGCGCGGCCGATGTTTCACGCGCTGTCCACAGCCCTGAACTTCCGTTCAATCTCAAAAATTGAGACGGATCAGCAACTTGTGGATAAGCCTTGAACAATTCTCTAAAGGTTGTTGCAAGCCATTGATGTGGCTGGCGATTTCCCCGCTGAAAAGTTGTTGACAACCCTTCGGCCGCTGCTAAGGTGGGCATCAGAGGGAAATCCGGGTGTTTTGTGGGTTTTCGTGGTTCAATGTTTCACCGGGCGAAGGATAGGTGCACGCGTCGTGTTCCAGGGCGAGACGGCCATCACAGTTGACGATAAAGGGCGCATGGCGGTTCCCACCGCTTACCGCGACCTCGTCGCGCGCGCCAGCAACAACCGTCTCGTGCTGACCTACAACCCGTTCGAAGCCGGCTGCCTGTGGCTGTATGCAGAGTCGGAATGGGAGCGGGTCCGCGACGACGTGATGTCCAAGCCCAACACCCAGCGCGTCGTGCGCCTGTTGCAGCAGAAGCTGGTCGGCTCGGCCGCCCATCTTGAGCTGGACGGCAACGGTCGCATCAGCATCCCCGCCAGCCACCGCGGTGCGGTGGGCATTGAGAAGAAGGCGGTATTGCTCGGTATGGGCGACAAGTTCGAATTGTGGAGCGAGCAGGCGCATCGGGCCCTGATCCAGCAGACATTGTCTGACGAGGATCTGGGTGATGGGTTGCTCGACCTGAAGTTGTGAGCCGGGGTGCCCGGATGCGCCCAGAAGCGCAGGCCGGTCACCTTCCGGTGTCGCAGTCGCCGGCGGTGCACCTGCCGGTCCTGTACACCCAGGTCCTTGAAGGCCTGAGGGTGATCGAAAACGGACGTTATCTGGATGGCACGTTCGGTCGTGGCGGTCATGCACGTGGCGTGCTCATCCAGCTCGGTCCCGAGGGGCGCCTGCTGGTCATGGACAAGGATCCGGAAGCCATCGCCGTAGCCGAGCGCGATTTCGCGCCGGACCCGCGCGTGTCCATCTTCCGTGGCAGCTTCGCCCAGCTGCTGCAGTGGGATGCGACGGCTGAAGGCCTGGACGGCGTCCTGTTCGACCTGGGCGTGTCGTCGCCGCAGCTGGACGTGGCCGAACGTGGCTTCAGCTTCGGCAAGGACGGCCCGCTGGACATGCGCATGGATCCGGACAACGGTGAAAGCGCCGCACAATGGATCAACCGCGTTGAAGAACGCGAGATTGCCGACGTGCTGTGGACCTACGGCGAAGAGCGCCAGAGCCGCCGTATCGCCCGTGCCATCGTGGCCCGCCGCGAGAAGCAGCCGTTCTCCCGTACCGCCGAGCTGGCCGAGCTGATCGCCTCGGTGATGCCGCGCGGCAAGGACAAGATCCACCCGGCCACGCGCAGCTTCCAGGCGATCCGTATCCACATCAACCGCGAGCTGGCCGATCTGGAAGCCGGCCTCGATGCGGCCGTGGAACGGCTCAAGCCCGGTGGCCGCCTGGCGATCATCAGCTTCCACTCGCTGGAAGACCGCATCGTCAAGCAGTACATGAACCGCCTGGCCAAGGCCCCGCCGGCCAACCGCCGCCTGCCCGAAGCGGAGCTGTTCGTGCCGACCCTGGATCTGATCGGTGGCGCCATCAAGGCCACCGACGAAGAACTGGCGGCCAACCCGCGTGCCCGCAGCGCCGTGCTGCGCGTGGCCCAGAAGCGGGAGGCCGATGCATGAGCCGGCTGCTGCTGATCATCCTGTTGGCCTCGACCGTGGCCTCGGCGATCGGCGTCGTGTTCGTGCGTCACCGTCACCGGCAGACGTTCATCGAGCTGTCGCGCGCTGAGCGCAAGCGCGATGACATCAATCTGGAATTCGGCCGCCTGCAGCTGGAACAGGCCACCCTGGCCGAAGCCAACCGTGTGGATCGCATCGCCCGCGAGAAGCTCGGCATGAAGTTCCCCGAGGCCGCCGACATCGTGGTGGTGCGCCCATGAGCAAGACCGGCCGCAACCGCCCCCGCAACGCCTTCAACCTGCGCCAGCGCCTGCGTTGGGTTGCCCTGGCGCTCGGCCTGTGCTCGGTGTCGCTGGTCGGCCGCGCGGCCTACGTGCAGATCATCAACAGCGATTTCTACCAGCGCCAGGGCGAAGCCCGCTACCTGCGCGAGCTGCCGATCAAGACCTCGCGCGGCATGATCACCGACCGCAACGGCGAGCCGCTGGCGGTGTCGACCCCGGTCGCTTCGATCTGGGTCAACCCGCAGGACCTGCTGCGTTCGCCCGAGCGGATTCCCGAGCTGGCCCAGGCGGTCGGCATGTCGGTGGATGAGCTGAGCAGCCGACTGTCGCAGAAGTCGGACAAGGAATTCATGTACCTGCGCCGCCGGATCAATCCGGACGAGGCAGAGAAGGTGGTCGCGCTGAAGATTCCGGGCGTGGCCGCGCAGCGCGAGTTCCGCCGCTTCTACCCGCAGGGTGAGGCGATGGCGCACGTGCTGGGCTTCACCAACATCGACGACCGCGGCCAGGAAGGCCTGGAGCTGGCGTTCGACGAATGGCTGCGCGGCAAGGCCGGTGCCAAGCGGGTGATCCGCAACCGCAAGGGCGAGACCGTCGAAAGCGATCTGCTGCGCGCCGCCGAACCGGGCAAGGACCTGACCCTCAGCATCGACCGCCGCATCCAGTACCTGGCGTTCAAGGAACTGCGCAACGCGCTGGTGGCCAACAAGGCGGCCGGCGGTTCGATGGTGATCATGGACGTGACCACCGGCGAGATCCTGGCCATGGTCAACCTGCCGACCTACAACCCGAATTCGCTGACCGGCGCGCTGCCCGATGCGCGCCGTAACCGTGCAGTGACCGACCTGGTCGAGCCGGGTTCGACGATGAAGCCGTTGACCATTGCCACTGCGCTGCAGGCCGGTGCGGTGACCAAGGACACCGTCATCGACACCAATCCGGGCTACATGCAGGTGGCGCGCTTCACCATCCGCGACGTGCCGCGCAACAACGGCGTGTTGAACGTGACTGGTGTGATCACCCGCAGTTCCAACATCGGCGCGGCCAAGGTCGCGGCGAAGATGCCGGACCAGGTGTTCTATGACGGCGTGCGCCGCTTCGGCTATGGCTCGGTGCCGCACAGCGGCTTCCCGGGTGAATCCGGTGGTGTGGTGCGGCGCCCGGCCAACTGGGACGGTGCCACCAAGACCACCATGTCCTACGGCTACGGCCTGAATGTGACCCCGCTGCAGATCGCCACCGCCTATTCGGCGCTGGCCAATGGCGGCAAATTGATCGCGCCGACCTTTGTCAAAGGCCAGCGCAACGAAGCGCATCAGATCATCGATGAGAGCGTCGCCAGGCAGGTGGTGGCGATGATGGAAACGGTTGTTACCCAAGGCGGCGCCAAGCAGGCGGCGGTGCTGGGTTACCGCGTGGCCGGCAAGACCGGTACCGCGCGCAAGACCGGCCCGGGTGGTTACGAGCGCGGCCATTACAACGCGCTGTTCGCCGGCGTGGTGCCGGCCACCAATCCGCGCTTCGCCACCGTCATCGTCATCAACGACCCGCAGGCCGGCAAGTTCTACGGCGGCCTGGTGTCGGCGCCGGTCTACCACAACGTGATGGAAGGCACCCTGCGCCTGATGGACGTGCCGCTGGACGACCTGCAGTCGTGGCTGGCCGCACAGCAGTCCGGCAAGGTCGGCCATTCGGCCTCGATCCTGCCCGCGCCGCCGGCCGAGGCCGCGCTGCCGGTGGATGCCGCCGCTGAATTCGACGCTGCGCTGCCCAGCGCGCAAGCCCAGACGCCGCCCGCTACGGGAGGCACGCAATGAGTCCTTCGATGTTGCTTTCGCAGTTGCTTCCGGATGTGGCCCTGGCGGGCCACGATCCCGTTTTGACCGGCCTGGTGCTGGACAGCCGCGCCGTGCGCCCCGGCAATGCCTTCGTCGCCATCGCCGGTTTCGGCGCGCATGGCCTGGGCTTTGTCGAGCAGGCCCGTGCGGCCGGCGCTGGCGCCATCCTGTTCGAACCGCCGGCACCGGTCGAACTGCCGGCACCGGACGATGCGATCGCTGTGCCGGGCCTGCGCGCGCGCATGGGTGCGATGGCCGACCAGTTCCATGGCGCACCGTCGCGGGCGATGGCGATGGTGGGCGTGACCGGCACCAACGGCAAGACCTCCACCGTGCAGCTGCTGGCCCAGGCCTGGCACCTGCTCGGAACGCCCAGTGGCAGTATCGGCACGTTGGGCGCCGGACTTTATGGTTCGGTTGAGCCGACCGGTTTCACTACGCCGCTGGTGCTGCAGATGCATGCGCTGCTGGCGCAGCTGCGTGATGCCGGTGCGCGCGCGGTAGCGATGGAAGTCAGCTCGCACGCGCTGGACCAGGGCCGCGTGGATGCGGTGCACTACGACGTGGCGGTGTTTACCAATCTCACCCGCGACCATCTGGACTACCACGGCGACATGGCCAGCTACGGCGCGGCCAAGGCACGGCTGTTCCATCGCCCGGGACTGAAGGCCGCGGTGATCAATCTTGACGACGCGTTCGGTCGCCAGCTGTTCGCCGGCCTCCCGGCGGGCGTGCAACCGATCGGCCTGAGCTCGCGCGGTGCCACCGATGCCAGCGTGCGCGCCGAGGCGCTGCAGCTGGACGGCCGTGGCATTGCCTTCGAACTGGTCATCGACGGCCAGCGCGCGGCGGTGCAGTCGCCGCTGCTGGGCCGCTTCAACGTGGACAACCTGCTGGCCGTGGCCGGCACCCTGCACGCGCAGGGTCAGCCGCTGCCGCGCATTGCCGAGGTGTTGTCGGCGCTGCAGCCGATCCGTGGCCGCATGAACCGCCTGGGCGGCGAAGACGGCCTGCCGACCGTGGTGGTCGATTACGCGCATACCCCGGACGCACTGGAACAGGCGCTGGACAGCCTGCACGGCCACCTGCAGGGCACGCTGTTCTGCGTGTTCGGCTGCGGTGGCGAGCGTGATACCGGCAAGCGCCCGCAGATGGCCGCGATCGCCGAGCGCTTGGCCAACCAGGTCATCGTCACCGACGACAATCCGCGTGGCGAAGATGGCGACGTGATCGTGGCCGACATCCTGGCCGGCTTCACCGATGCCTCCGCCGTGACCGTGCAGCGCAGCCGCGCGCGTGCGATCGGCCTGGCGGTGAAGCGTGCCGGTGCCGGCGACATCATCCTGATCGCTGGCAAGGGCCACGAGCCGTACCAGGAAGTGAATGGCGTGCGCCATGACTTCGACGACACCGAAGTGGCCGCCGCTGCGTTGGCCGCCAAGGCCGGTGTGCTCAGCGCGCAGGCCGGGGAGGGCATCGCATGAAGCGCACTCTGCTTTCGCTGATCGCACACTGGGCCGGCGGCGAGATCCACGGCGACGACGTGGCCATCGATGCGGTCAGCAATGACACCCGCAGCCTCGGCCCGGGCAGCCTGTATGTGGCGCTGCGCGGCGAGCGTTTCGATGGCCATGACTTTGCCGCCGACGCGCAGGCGCGCGGTGCCAGCGCGCTGCTGGTCGAGCGCCTGCTGCCGACCGAACTGCCGCAGGTGCTGGTGGCCGACAGCGAACTGGCGCTGGCGAAGATCGCCACCGGCATGCAGCGTGACCGTGATACCGAGGTGTTCGCGATCACCGGCAGCAACGGCAAGACCAGCGTGAAGAGCCTGCTGCTGTCGGTCCTGCAGCAGGTGGCCCGTCATGCGCACAAGGTGGTCTACGCCAACCCGGGCAACCGCAACAACGAGATCGGCCTGCCGCTGGCAGTGATCGATGCCCCGGAAGATGCCGACTACGCTGTCTACGAGATGGGCGCGGGCAAGCCGGGTGACATCGCCTACCTGACCGACATCGCCCGCCCGCGTTATGCGCTGGTCAACAACATCGCCCCGGCGCACCTGGAACGCATGGGCAGCCTGCTCGGCGTGGCAGTGACCAAGGGCGCGATCTATGCCGCGCTGCCGGCCGATGGCGTGGCCGTGATCAACGTCGACGATGCCTACGGCCGCTGGTTCGAACAGCACTTCGTCGGCACCCCGCCGCGCTGCCGCGTACTGCGCTATGGCCTGGAGCACACCGCGGACATCACCGCGCGCGACATCCGCGCCGGCGCGCAGGGCAGCCAGTTCACCCTGGTCGCACCGGGCGGCGAAGCCCGCGTGGTGCTGGGCCTGCCGGGTCGCCACAACGTCAGCAATGCGCTGGCCGCTGCCAGCCTGGCGCTGGCCGCCGGTGTCGATCTGGCGCTGATCGCGGCCGGCCTGGCCGAAGCACAGCCGGTACCGGGCCGCCAGATCGCCCATCAGCTGCGCAACGGCGCGGTGCTGGTGGACGACAGCTACAACGCCAACCCCGGTTCGCTGGCCGCGGCCATCGACGCCCTGGCCGCCGCGCCGGAAGAGGGTTGGCTGGTGCTGGGCGACATGCGCGAGCTGGGTCCGGACGCCGAAGCGCTGCACGCGCAGGCAGGGCTCCGCGCGCGCGCTGCTGGCCTCAAGCGCCTGTATGCGCTGGGCCCGCTCAGCGCCGCTGCCGCCACCGCCTTCGGTGAAGGCGGCCGTCATTTCGCCACCCATGACGCGCTGTCGCAGGCGCTGAAGGACGAGCTGCACGCCGGCGTGCGCTGCCTGGTCAAGGGTTCCCGTGGCAGCGCCATGGACACGATTGTCAAAGCGCTGCTGGCGCAAGGAGAGGAATCCCCGCATGTTGTATGAACTGGCTCGATGGTTGCAGCAGTTGGAGAGCCTGTTCGGGCTGTTCAACTACCAGACGTTCCGCGCCATCCTTGCCGCGTTGACGGCCCTGTTCCTGTCGCTGTGGCTCGGCCCGGCGATGATCCGCAAGCTTGCCCAGTTCAAGGGCGGCCAGCCGATCCGCAAGGACGGTCCGCAGACCCATTTCTCCAAGGCCGGTACGCCGACCATGGGCGGTTCGCTGATCCTGCTCACCATCACCCTGTCGGTGCTGATGTGGGCCGACCTGCGCAACCGCTACGTGTGGCTGGTGCTGGCGGTGATGCTGTGCTTCGGCGCCATCGGCTGGTATGACGACTGGATCAAGATCGTCCGCCGCGACCCGAACGGCCTGAAGTCGCGCTGGAAGTACCTGCTGCAGTCGATCTTCGGCCTGGCCGCGGGCCTGTTCCTGTTCTACACGGCCGACGTGCCGGCGGCGCTGACCTTCTACATCCCGATGTTCAAGTCGATCGCGCTGCCGCTGGCCGGCATCGGATTCGTGGCCATCGCCTACTTCTGGATCGTCGGCTTCTCCAACGCGGTGAACCTCACCGACGGCCTGGACGGCCTGGCGATCATGCCGACCGTGCTGGTGGCCTGCGCACTGGGCGTGTTCGCCTACGCCTCGGGCAACGTGGTGTTTGCCAACTACCTGCAGATCCCGCAGATCCCGGGCGCCGGCGAGCTGGTCATCATCTGCGCGGCCATCGCCGGTGCGGGCCTGGGGTTCCTGTGGTTCAACACCTATCCGGCCATGGTGTTCATGGGCGACATCGGCGCGCTGGCGCTGGGTGCGGTGCTGGGTACGATCGCAGTGATCACCCGTCAGGAGCTGGTGCTGGTGATCATGGGCGGCGTGTTCGTCATCGAAACGCTGTCGGTGATGATCCAGGTCGCCTCGTTCAAGCTGACCGGCAAGCGCGTGTTCCGCATGGCGCCGATCCACCACCACTTCGAACTGAAGGGCTGGCCGGAGCCGCGCGTGATCGTGCGCTTCTGGATCATCTCGGTCGTGCTCGTGCTGATCGGCCTGGCCACGTTGAAGGTGCGCTGAGATGAACGACCTGTCCCGCCAGGCAACACGCCTTGAGGCCATCGAAGGCAGCTACGACAAGTGGCTGCTGGGCGCGATCATCGCGCTCACGGGCATCGGCGTGGTGATGGTGGCGTCCAGCTCGATCGCTCTGATGAGCAGCCCGTTCTACTACCTCAACCGCCACCTGATCTTCCTGGCGGTGGGTATCGTGCTGGCGGTCGTAGCCGCCCGCACTGAACTGAAGTCCATCGAGCAGTACAACCAGATGCTGCTGCTGGGCTGCTTCGTGCTGCTGCTGGCGGTGTTCGCACCGGGCCTGGGCAGCACGGTCAACGGCGCACGCCGCTGGATCAATCTGGGCATCTCCAAGTTCCAGACGGTGGAAGCGGTGAAGGTGCTCTATATCGTCTGGCTGTCCAGCTACCTGGTGCGCTTCCGCGACGAGGTCAACGCGACCTGGCCGGCGATGCTCAAGCCACTGGGCGTGGCCGGTGCGCTGGTGCTGTTGCTGCTGCTGCAGCCGGACTTCGGTTCCTCGACCCTGCTGCTGGCGATCACCGCCGGCATGCTGGTGCTGGGCGGTGTGAACATGCCGCGCATGTCGATGCCGGTGATCATCGGCCTGGTCGGCATGAGCGCGCTGGCGATCATCGAGCCGTACCGCATGCGCCGCATTACCTCCTTCCTCGACCCGTGGGCCGACCAGCAGGGCGACGGCTACCAGCTGTCCAACGCGCTGATGGCCGTGGGCCGCGGCGAGTGGACCGGCGTTGGTCTGGGCAACTCGGTGCAGAAGCTGTACTACCTGCCGGAAGCACATACCGACTTCATCTTCTCGGTCACCGCGGAGGAGTTCGGCTTCCTCGGCACCTGCGTGATCGTGGCCCTGTACGCGCTGCTGGTCGGCCGCACGTTCTGGCTGGGCATGCGCTGCGTGGAAATGAAGCGCCACTTCTCCGGCTACATCGCCTTCGGCATCGGCCTGTGGATCAGCATGCAGACCTTCGTTTCGATCGGCGTGAATCTGGGTATCCTGCCGACCAAGGGTCTGACCCTGCCGCTGATCTCCTCCGGCGGTTCGTCGGTGCTGATGACCTGCGTGGCGATGGGCCTGCTGTTGCGCGTCTCCTATGAGCTCAAGCGCGCCGAGCGTCGCCAGGCCGTGCGCATCGGCGGTGGCGACGAGGCCGTGGCCGATGCACCCGTGGACGCGCCGGCCGCGCCGGCTGCGGCCAGCGTGCCGATGAGCGCCGAGCCGACGGCTGCCGCTGCAGCGAACGCCGCACGCGGTACCAGCCGCCTGCAGTCGCGCATCGAACCGACCTTCGGGAGGCTGTCATGAGCGCAGCCACCGATAACGTGCGCCCGGTGATGATCCTGGCTGGTGGCACCGGCGGTCACATCTTCCCCGGCCTGGCCGTGGCCCGCGTGCTGCGCGCGCGCGGCGTACCGGTCACCTGGATGGGCGCCGATGGTGCGATGGAAACCCGCCTGGTGCCGCAGCACGACATTCCGATCGACACGCTAGCCATCACCGGCCTGCGCGGCAAAGGCAAGCTGGCCCTGCTGGGCGCGCCGTGGCGGCTGATGCGCGCGCTGCGTGCCGCCGGCATGATCATCCGCAAGCGCCAGCCGCGTGCGGTGGTCGCCTTCGGTGGTTTCGCGTCCGGCCCGGGGGGCATGGCCACACGCCTGCACGGTCTGCCGCTGCTGGTGCACGAACAGAATCGCGCTCCCGGCATGACCAATCGCATCCTGTCGCGCTATGCGCGCCGGCTGCTGACCGGCTTCCCGGGCACCTTCGCCAAGGGCGAAGAGTTCGTCGGCAACCCGGTACGTGCGGAGATCGCCGCCATCGCACCGCCGGAACAGCGTTTCGCTGACCGCCAGGGTCCGCTGCGCGTGCTGGTGGTCGGTGGCAGCCAGGGCGCGCGTGCGCTCAACACCGGCGTGCCGCAGGCGATTGCTGCGCTGGGCACGAGTGTGCCGGTGCAGGTTCGCCACCAGAGCGGCGAAAAGCTGCATGCCGAAGCGGTCGAGGCATATGCCAAGGCCGGCGTGCAGGCTGAAATCACGCCGTTCATCGCCGACATGGCCGAGGCCTTTGCCTGGGCCGATCTGGTGGTGTGCCGTGCGGGCGCTTCGACGCTGGCCGAGCTGTGTGCGGTGGGTGTCGGCAGCGTGCTGGTGCCTTTCCCCGCTGCCGTCGACGATCACCAGACCCGCAATGCGGAGTACCTGGTCGAGCGCGGCGCGGCGGTTTTGCTGAAGCAGGACGGAACGCTGGCCGACGGCATTGCCGCACTGCTGCGCGATCTGTCCGAAAATCCCGCCCGCCGCATGCAGATGGCGCAAGCCGCGCGTGCCCTGGCCAAGGTCGATGCCGCCGAGCGCATCGCCGATATCATTCTTGAGGAAGCTGTATGAAGAAGGCATGCCACCGCGCCTGCCCTGCGCGAGGCCGCGCATGATCCGTCGCCTGCACGACACCAACGACCTGGTGCGCGCGTTCCCGCGCGTGCATTTCGTCGGCATCGGCGGCACCGGCATGAGCGGTATCGCCGAAGTGATGCTGACGCTGGGCTATGAGGTGTCCGGCTCGGACAACGCCGACAACGTGGCGACCCGTCGCCTGGCCAGCCTGGGTGCGCGCATCATGCGCGGCCACTCCGCAGCCAACGTGCTGGGCACCGACTGCGTGGTGGTCTCCAGCGCCATCCGCGAAGACAACCCGGAACTGATGGAAGCGCGCAGCCAGCGCATTCCGATCATGCCGCGTGCGGCGATGCTGGCCGAGCTGATGCGCTTCCGCCGCGGCATCGCTGTGGCCGGTACCCATGGCAAGACCACCACCACCAGCCTCACCGCTGCAGTGCTGAGCGAAGGCGGGCTCGACCCGACGTTCGTGATCGGTGGCCAGCTGCTGGCTGCCGGCGCCAACGCCAAGCTGGGCGGTGGACAGTGGCTGGTGGCCGAGGCCGACGAAAGCGATGGCAGCTTCCTGCGCCTGAACCCGCTGATGTCGATCATCACCAACATTGACGCCGATCACCTGGAGAACTACGGCAACGACTTTGCCCGCGTGCAGGCGGCGTTCGCCGAGTTCCTGCAGCGCCTGCCGTTCTACGGCCTGGCGGTGCTGTGCATCGACGATCCAGAAGTCGCGGCTCTGGCTGCCAAGACCCCGCGCCACGTGATGAGCTACGGCATGAGCCCGCAGGCCGACGTGCGCGCCGAGAACGTGGTGCAGGAAGGCTCGCGCATGCGCTTCACCCTGCGCCTGCCGCAGGGCACCAGCCAGGAAGTGGTGCTGGCGCTGCCGGGCAAGCACAACGTACTCAACGCGCTGGCCGCCGCTGCGGTGGGCTGGCAGCTGGGCGTGGCACCGGACGCGATCGCGCGCGCACTGGAAGGCTTCGCCGGTGTCGGCCGTCGCTTCAACGATCTGGGCGAAGTGACCACCGCCAGCGGCGCCAAGGTCCGCATCATCGACGACTACGGTCATCACCCGAGCGAGCTGGAAGCGGTGTTCGCCGCCGCCCGTGGTGGCTGGGCCGACAAGCGCCTGGTGGTGGCCTTCCAGCCGCACCGCTACAGCCGTACCCGCGACCAGTTCGACAAGTTCGCCGCAGTGCTGTCCAGCGTCGATGCACTGGTGCTGAGCGAGGTCTACCCGGCCGGCGAGGAACCGATTGCTGGTGCCGATTCGCATGCGTTGGCCCGCGCCATCCGTGCGCGTGGCCGCAGCGAGCCGGTGGTGGTGGGCAAGGCCGCCGAGCTGGCCAGCGTGCTGCCGGACGTGCTGCAGGACGGTGACCTGCTGCTGATGATGGGTGCCGGCGACATCGGTGCCGTGGCCACCCATATCGCGGTGGAAGGCTTCAAGGGGGAGGGCGAGGCGTGAGCGCGCTGACCTTCCCGCCGCTGCGCGTGACCGACCCGGCCGTGTTCGGCCGCGTCGCCGTGCTGCTCGGCGGCAGTTCCAGCGAACGCGAGGTGTCGCTGGACTCCGGCCGCAACGTACTGGAAGCGCTGCATTCGCGCGGCGTCGATGCATTCGCGGTGGATGGCATTCCGGCGCTGGCCAAGGCGCTCGCCGCCGGTGGCATCGATCGCGTGTTCAACATCCTGCATGGCCACAACGGTGGCGGTGAGGACGGCATCGTGCAGGGCCTGATGGACGCCTTCGGCGTGCCGTACACCGGCTCGAACGTGCTGGGCTCGGCGCTGAGCATGGACAAGATCCGCACCAAGCAGGTGTGGTTGTCGCTGGGCCTGCCCACCCCGCAGTACCGGAAGGTGGACGCGACCACGGTGCATGCACTGGCAGCCGAACTGGGCCTGCCGGTAGTGGTGAAGCCGGCCAATGAAGGCTCCAGCGTGGGTATCAGCCGGGTCACCGACGACGCCGGCCTCGATGAAGCCGTGGCGCTGGCCGCGCGCTACGACGGCCAGCTGCTGATGGAACAGATGGTGGTGGGCGACGAACTGACCGTGGCCATCCTCGACGATGTCGCACTGCCGTCGATCCGCATCGTGCCCAAGGGCCAGTGGTACGACTACAACGCCAAGTACATCGCCGAGGACACCCAGTACCTGTGCCCAGGCCTGGACGGTGACGACGAAGAGGAAATCCGCCGCATCGCGCTGGCCGCGTTCCGTGCCGCCGGCTGCCGTGGCTGGGGCCGCGTGGACGTGATGCGCGATCGCAGCAGCGGCCGCTTCTTCCTGCTGGAAGTGAATACCGCGCCGGGCATGACCAGCCATTCGCTGGTGCCCAAGGCCGCAGGCCAGGCCGGCATCAGCTTCGAAGAGCTGGTGTGGCGCGTGCTGGAACAGACCCTGGAGGCCTCGCACGCATGAACGCGGTGCTGCGCATCTTCGTCTGGCTGTTGGCGCTGTCGGTGGTTGCACTGCCGGTGGTGGCCGTGGTCAATGGCTGGGTCGGCGCCGAGCGCTGGCCGCTGGCGAAGCTGCGCGTGCATGGTGAGTTCAAGCGGGTGCCGGCCGAGCAGTTGCAGCAGGTACTGCTGCCGTACGCGCACGCGGGCTTCTTCGCGGTCAAGCTGCAGGATGCGCAGGACGCACTGGAACAGCTGCCGTGGGTGGAAAGCGCGCAGGTGCGCAAGCAGTGGCCGGACGTGCTGGAAGTGACCCTGGTCGAGCACAAGCCGTTCGCGCGCTGGGGCAACGACCGCCTGGTTTCCGAGCAGGGCAAGTTGTTCCCCACGCCGAAGAAGCTGGCCGATCTGGCGCTGCCCGAACTGGACGGCCCCGACAGCCAGACCGAAGAAGTGATGAAGCTGTACAGCGACTCGCGTGCATTGTTCGCACCGGCCGGCGTCGACGTGCGCCGGGTGACGATGGATGCGCGCGGCAGCTGGTCGCTGGTGCTGAGCAACGGTACCGAAGTGGTGGTCGGCCGCGACGACGCGCGCTCACGCATGCAGCGCTTCGTCAAGGTGCTGCCGCAGCTCAACCGTCAGGACGCGCCGATCGAGCGCGCCGATCTCCGTTACACCAATGGTTTCACGCTGAGCTGGGGTACCCCGGCCACGCCGGCGAAAACGCCGGCGACCCCAGCCAGCAGGACGCAGGAAAGGACATGAATCGCAAGGGTGACAAATCGCTGATCGTTGGCCTGGACATCGGCACCTCCAAGGTGGTGGCGCTGGTGGGCGAGTACTCGCCGGGCAACCCGATCGAAGTGATCGGCATCGGCTCGCACGAGTCGCGCGGGCTCAAGCGTGGCGTGGTGGTGGACATCGAATCGACCGTGCAGTCGATCCAGCGCGCGGTGGAAGAAGCCGAGCTGATGGCCGGCTGCGAGATCCGCTCGGTGTATGCCTCGATCTCCGGCAACCACGTGCAGTGCAAGAATTCGCCCGGCATCGTGCCGATCCGCGACGGCGAAGTGACCTGGGGCGACCTGGATCGCGTGCTCGATGCGGCCAAAGCAGTGGCGATTCCGGCCGACCAGAAGATCCTGCACGCGATCCCGCGCGAGTACGTGCTGGACGATTCGCAGGAAGGCATCCGCAACCCGGTCGGCATGACCGGCGTGCGCCTGGAAGTGCATGCCCATCTGGTGGTGTGCGCGCAGTCGGCTGCGGCCAACATCAGCAAGTGCGTCCAGCGCTGTGGCCTGCAGGTGGACGACCTGGTGCTGTCCTCGCTGGCCTCCAGCGTGGCGGTGCTGACCGCCGACGAGCGCGAGCTGGGCGTGGTGCTGGTCGACATGGGCGCCGGCACCACCGATATCGCGGTGTTCGTGCAGGGCGCGATCTGCCACACGGCTTCGCTGCCGATCGCCGGCGACCACGTCACCAATGACATCGCGCACATGCTGCGCACGCCGACCCCGGAAGCCGAGCAGATCAAGGTGCGCTATGCCTGCGCCCTGGCCCAGCTGGCCACCGCCGAGGAAAGCATCCAGGTGCCGTCGGTGGGCGACCGCCCGCCGCGCCGCATGCCGCGCCATTCGCTGGCGCAGGCCGTGCAGGGCCGCTACGAGGAAATCTTCGAGATGGTGCAGGCCGAACTGCGCCGCTCCGGCTTCGAGGAACTGGTGCGCGCCGGCATGGTGCTGACCGGTGGCGCTTCGAAGATGGAAGGCGTGGTCGAACTGGCCGAGGAAATGCTGCAGATGCCGGTTCGCGTGGGCATCCCGCAGCACGTCACCGGCCTGGGCGAAGTGGTGGGCAACCCGGTGCATGCCACCGGCGTGGGCCTGCTGCTGATGGGCAGCCAGATCGAGCACCCGCGGCGGCCGTCGCTGCCGACCGGGCGCGCTGGAAGCATGTTCAAGAAACTCAAGACCTGGTTCCGCGGCGAGTTCTGACGCGGAACCCGTAACACCGGGCATCGCCCGGGCGCAGCACCCGCAGTACCCGTAGCACAACGCAACACCGGCAACACACAACCCACACAGCCGCAACGCCGGCATGCAGCAGGACGGCAGGACGCCCGAATGCCCATGCCAGCCAAAGCGGATACAACGAGGACACGGACATGGCGCATTTTGAACTGATCGAAAAGATGGCACCCAATGCGGTGATCAAGGTGGTTGGCGTGGGCGGCGGCGGCGGCAATGCCGTGGCGCACATGGTCAACTCGGCGGTGGACGGCGTGGAATTCATCACCGCCAACACAGACTCGCAGGCCATCAAGAATTGCGGTGCCAAGCTGCAGCTGCAGCTGGGTACCAACGTGACCAAGGGCCTGGGCGCAGGCGCGAACCCGGAAGTCGGCCGTCAGGCCGCGCTGGAAGACCGTGAGCGCATCATGGACGCCCTGCAGGGTGCGGACATGGTGTTCATCACCGCCGGCATGGGCGGTGGTACCGGCACCGGCGCTGCGCCGGTGGTGGCACAGCTGGCCAAGGAAATGGGCATCCTGACCGTGGCCGTGGTCACCAAGCCGTTCCCGTTCGAAGGCCGTCGCCGCATGCAGGTGGCGCTGAAGGGCATCGAGGAACTGAGCCAGCACTGCGACTCGCTGATCACCATCCCGAACGAGAAGCTGATCACCGTGCTGGGTCGCAACGCGACCATGATCCAGGCCTTCCGTGCCGCCAACGACGTGCTGCAGGGCGCCGTGCAGGGCATCGCCGACCTGATCGTGCGTCCGGGCCTGATCAACGTCGACTTCGCCGACGTGCGCACCGTCATGTCCGAAATGGGCCTGGCGATGATGGGTACCGGCACCGCCCGTGGCGATGACCGCGCCCAGGCCGCCGCCGAAGCCGCGATCCAGAACCCGCTGCTGGACGATGTGAACCTGGCCGGTGCCAACGGCATCCTGGTCAACATCACCGCCGGCGCCGACTTCACCATGGCCGAGTTCGACGAAATCGGACGCACCATCGATGGCTTCGCTTCCGAAGACGCCACCGTGGTGGTCGGTACCGTGCTGGATCCGGACATGCAGGACGAAGTGCGCGTGACCGTGGTCGCTACCGGCCTGAACCGCGTGTCGGCCAGCAAGACCCAGCGTCCGGGCGAGCGTGCGCCGATCAAGCTGGTCCGCAATGCCACCACCGGCCAGCCGGAATTCGGTGACTTCGACAACGGCGGCGACGCCGTGTCCAAGGCCGTGGGCGGCATGGGTCTGGGCCTGCGTCGCGCCAGCAGCGATACCGCGGCAGCCTCCGCTCCCTCGGCCCCGGCCGCTTCGGCCCCGGCGGCGGCGGAACTGCCGAACGACTACCTGGACATCCCGGCGTTCCTGCGCCGCCAGGCGGACTAAGCGGGGCGCCCGGGGCTTGTCCTCCCCGGGTTGCGCCACCATGTCCTGAAAACGCGGGCGCCGGGCCAGGATGGGTCCGGCTGCCCTGCTTCACGCGCGTCCCCGCGGCGTGCCGGTGCGTCCTGCCGGCAGCCTTCACTGGCGTTTCAGCCAGGGTAGGGGAGGGCGCGTGTTAATCTAATGTGTCACTTCCGGCCCATCCCCCATGATCCAGCAACGCACCCTCAAGAACACGATCCGCGCCACCGGCGTTGGCCTGCACAGCGGTGACAAGGTCTACATGACCCTGCGCCCGGCACCGGTCAACCATGGGATCGTGTTCCGTCGCGTGGATCTGGACCCGGTGGTGGAAGTGCCGGCCAAGGCCGAACTGGTCACCGAAGTGACCCTGTGCACCGGCCTGACCTGCAACGACGCCAAGATCCAGACCGTCGAACACCTGATGTCGGCGCTGGCCGGCCTGGGTGTGGACAACATCATCGTCGAACTGTCCTCGGCCGAGCTGCCGATCATGGACGGTTCGGCCGGCCCGTTCGTGTTCCTGCTGCAGTCGGCAGGCATCGTGGAACAGGATGCGCCCAAGCGCTTCATCCGCGTGCTGAAGACCGTGGAAGTGACCGAGGGCGACAAGGTGGCCCGCTTCAGCCCGTACGAGGGCTACAAGCTGGGCTTCACCATCCAGTTCGATCACCCGATGATCCCGGCCAAGCAGTCGCGCCAGGAAATCGAGTTCTCGACGCTGGCCTACACCAAGGAAATCTCCCGCGCGCGCACCTTCGGTTTCATGCGCGACCTGGAATACATGCGCGAGCGCAACCTGGGCCTGGGCGGTTCGATGGACAACGCCATCGTGCTGGACGAGTTCCGCGTGCTCAACGAAGACGGCCTGCGCTACGCCGACGAATTCGTGCGCCACAAGATCCTCGACGCGATCGGCGACCTCTATCTGGCCGGTGGCCAGGTGCTGGGTGCCTACGAAGGCTTCAAGTCCGGTCACGCCCTCAACAACAAGCTGGTGCGGGCGCTGATGGCCGACGCCACCGCCTGGGAATGGGTCAGCTTCGACTCGCCGGCCACCCCGGACCCGGTGGAATATGCCACTCCGGCCTACGCCTGATTCCTGTAGATCGTTGAATTGAAAGACAAAAGCGCCGCCTTCCAGGGCGGCGTTGTCGTTTCAGGCGTGTCCGGCGCATTCAGCATGCTTGACGCGCGTCAAGGCCGGTTCGAGGTCACGGTTTTGTGAACCTGTTGGATCGGAAGCCTGAATTTAACGTAGTTTTAACAACAATCTAACGACAGGCCCCCGGATGGCAGCTAGGATGCGACCCGGCCCCCGAAATGTTTCACGCCGTGGTGACACGCGCGACGGGGAGCGGAGCCGGATGCTCCGTTGTCGTCAGGACCGCTTCTTCGGCTTCGAAGGAACGTCCTGCAGGCAAGCCAAGGCGTCGCGTAGCCCTTTGTGCGTGGCGGCTGAAACTGCGTGGGGTCCATTCCGGTTGTCGAGCGCTGGGGAGCGCGTGGGAGTGGGAGACGCAGTCTTGATGGTCACCTTGGTGGCCTTCAGCCCGATGGAACGGGCCGCGTCGAGCAACTGGGCTTCGGCAAGCCGCAACTTGGCATGCCAGACCGGGGACTCGACGAGAAAAACGAGGTGTTCCCCGTCCACATTGGCCAGCCGGCAACGGCTGCGCAGAGGTGGCGGCAACTGGGGGCGCAACTGACGGTCCAGCGCGTCGAGCCACAAGGCACGCCGCAGCGGGTTCCCGCTTTTGTCCGCCATCACCGCATCCAGCGCCGGCTTCGGCACTGACGCGGGGCGAACGCTGGATTTCGGCTCAGACATGAAAACTCACTGATGGCATTCAAAAAGATCGTAATCAAAACGCGTGAAGGACAGGCCAAAGCGTCGCCCATCGCGCGTTTGCGGTTCTATTTCGAGGACCGCCCCCGCGCCCTGCTGGGCAGTGTGCTCGGGGTAGGCTGCATTATCGGCCTTGCCGGCGGCATTGGCGCCAGCGCGCTGAATGATTCCCGCCTGCAGGCCAAGGTCGAGCGCCAGGATGCAGAGCTGGCCAAGGTCAAGCGCGATGCGCAGACCCAGGTCAACGCGCTGGCGGCCCGCCTCGGCGAGCTGCAGGCCCAGGCCACCCGCCTCAACGCCCTCGGCGAACGGCTGACCCAGATGGGCAAGCTGGAAGACGGCGAGTTCGACTTCAACGAGACCCCCGGTCTCGGTGACGGCGACGCCGGCGGCCCGACCAGCGACATCCCGGTCAAGGACGTCAACGCCGACTTACAGGTGCTGGAGCAGCGCTTCGCTGCTTCAGGCCGCCAGTTGTCGGTGATGGAATCGCTGATGTTCGACCACCAGCTGCAGCAGAACGCCGTGCCGTCGCGCATGCCGATCCGCAACAGCTACGTGACCTCCGGTTTCGGCACCCGTGCCGACCCGTTCGGGCGCGGTGCCGCCACCCACAAGGGCATGGACTTCCACGCCAAGGTCGGTGACCCGGTGATGGCCGTCGCCGAAGGCGTGGTCAGCTTCGCCGGCGTGAAGGGCGGCTACGGCAACGTGGTCGACGTCGACCACGGTAACGGCTACGTCACCCGCTACGCGCACAATTCGCGCCTGGTGGTGAAGGTCGGCGACCTGGTGCGTGCCGGGCAGGAAGTGGCCAAGGCCGGTTCCACCGGTCGTTCGACCGGCGCCCACGTGCACTTCGAGGTGTGGGAGAACGGCAACGTGGTCAACCCGCGCAAGTTCCTCGGCGACGGCGGCAACACGCCGGTCGGCCGCGTCAGCCGCGGCTGATGCCCCATTGGGGTGCCGGCTGCCGTCGGCACTACCGCCCCCGGAGTACGGGGGCAGCGCCGTAGGCGCGGGGGTGTGGAGGCGAGGTAAGTGGGGCCCACGGTTCGCGCAGCGAAGCGTGGGAGCGCCAGCGCGCATGCGCTGACGCGTACCCGGCCAGCGGCCGGCACTACCCCTCGGGGTTGAAACCTCAGCCGGCCGTCCCAAGCTACAATGGGTGTTGCCATCGACAGGGCGCCAGGCGCCCTGTTTCGTTTGCGGCGGACGGATCCCAAGGGGGAGGCCGGGCGTCGTGTCCATCCAACCCGGTTCCTTCAATGATCAACAGCCTGCTTACCCGCGTATTTGGCAGTCGTAACGAACGACAGCTGCGCCAGCTCAACCGCATCGTCGCCAAGATCAATGCGCTGGAGCCGGAGATCGAGAAGCTTTCCGACGAGCAGCTTCAGGCCAAGACGCCGGAGTTCAAGCAGCGCATCGCCGACGGTGAAGCCCTGGACAAGGTGCTGCCGGAAGCGTTCGCGGTCTGCCGCGAAGCCGGTCGCCGCGTGCTGGGCATGCGCCACTACGACGTGCAGCTGATCGGCGGCATGGTGCTTCACCTGGGCAAGATCGCAGAAATGCGCACCGGTGAAGGCAAGACCCTGGTGGCGACCCTGCCGGTGTACCTCAACGCGCTGGAAGGCAAGGGCGTGCACGTGGTCACCGTGAACGACTACCTGGCGCGCCGCGACGCCGCGCAGATGGGCAAGCTGTACAACTGGCTGGGCCTGAGCGTGGGCGTGGTGTACCCGGGCATGCCGCACAGCGACAAGCGCGAAGCCTACGCCTCGGACATCACCTACGGCACCAACAACGAATTCGGCTTCGACTACCTGCGCGACAACATGGCGCTGTCCAAGGCCGACCGCTACCAGCGCGGCCTGCACTACGCCATCGTCGACGAAGTCGACTCCATCCTGATCGACGAAGCGCGTACCCCGCTGATCATCTCCGGACCGGCCGACGATTCCCCGGAGCTGTACATCCGCGTCAACCGCGTCGTGCCGAACCTGGTCAAGCAGGAAGCGGAAGACGGCGAAGGCGACTTCTGGGTCGATGAGAAGGGCAAGCAGGTGCACCTGTCCGAAGCGGGCATGGAGCACGCCGAGCAGCTGCTGGTCGAGGCCGGCATCCTCGACGGCGAGACCGAAGGCCTGTACGCGCCGCAGAACCTGACCGTGGTCCACCACCTGAACGCCGCGCTGCGCGCGCACGCGATCTACCAGCGTGACGTGGATTACATCGTGCGCGATGGCGAAGTGGTCATCGTCGATGAGTTCACCGGCCGCACCCTGTCCGGCCGCCGCTGGTCCGATGGCCTGCACCAGGCGGTGGAAGCGAAGGAAGGCGTGCCGGTCCAGCGCGAGAACCAGACGCTGGCGAGCATCACCTTCCAGAACCTGTTCCGCATGTACAAGAAGCTGTCCGGCATGACCGGTACGGCCGATACCGAAGCCTTCGAGTTCCAGAGCATCTACGGCCTGGAAGTGGTGGTGATCCCGACCAACCGCCCGACCATCCGCAAGGACAGCCCGGACCAGGTATTCCTGAACCGCAAGGGCAAGTTCAATGCGGTGCTGGCCGACATCGAAGAGTGCGCCAAGCGCGGCCAGCCGGTGCTGGTGGGTACCACCTCGATCGAAACCTCGGAAATGCTGTCCGAGCACCTGCGCAAGGCGGGCGTGAAGCACGAAGTGCTCAACGCCAAGCAGCATGACCGCGAAGCGACCATCGTCGCCAATGCCGGCCGTCCGGCGGCCGTGACCATCGCCACCAACATGGCCGGCCGCGGTACCGACATCGTGCTGGGCGGTTCGCTGGAAGCGGAGATCCACGAGCTGGGCGAAGGCGCGACCGACGAACAGAAGGCCGCGGTCAAGGCCGATTGGCAGAAGCGCCACGAGGCCGTCAAGGCTGCCGGCGGCCTGCACATCGTCGGTACCGAGCGCCATGAATCGCGCCGTATCGACAACCAGCTGCGCGGCCGTTCGGGCCGCCAGGGTGACCCGGGTTCGTCCCGCTTCTACCTGTCGCTGGAAGACAACCTGATGCGCATCTTCGCCTCCGACTGGGTGCAGAAGGCCATGCGCATGATGGGCATGAAGGAAGACGACGTCATCGAGGACCGCCTGGTCAGCCGCCAGATCGAGAAGGCACAGCGCAAGGTCGAGGCCCACAACTTCGACATCCGCAAGAACCTGCTGGACTTCGACGACGTCAACAACGACCAGCGCAAGGTGATCTACGCACAGCGCGATGAACTGCTGGACGCCGAGTCGGTGAAGGACAACGTCGACGGCATCCGCGACGACGTGATCTTCGACGTGGTGGCCCGCTTCGTGCCGCCGAACTCGATCGACGAGCAGTGGGACCTGCGTGGCCTGGAAGCGACCCTGGAGTCGGACTTCGGCCTGCAGATGTCACTGACCGACCTGGTCAAGTCGCACGAAGAGCTGGACGCCGAAGCCATCGCTGCCAAGGTGCAGGAGCGCGTCAACCAGCACTTTGCCGAGAAGGAAGCCGGTGTCGGTGAGGAAACCATGCGCGCGCTGGAGAAGCACGTGATGCTGACCGTGCTGGACCAGAGCTGGAAGGAGCACCTGGCGCGCATGGACTACCTGCGCCAGGGCATCTACCTGCGTGGTTACGCGCAGAAGCAGCCGAAGCAGGAGTACAAGAAGGAAGCCTTCGAGCTGTTCTCGGACATGCTGGAGAACGTCAAGCGCGAAGTGGTGACCCTGCTGTCGCGCGTGCGCATCCGCAGCGACGAGGAAGTGCAGGCGCTGGAAGCAGCCGAACGCCAGCAGGCCGAAGCGCGCCTGAGCCAGTCGCAGTTCCAGCACCAGGACGTGGGCGGCTACAGCGCCGACGAGGAAGCCGCGCAGGTGCAGGCTGCCCAGCAGGGCATTGCACAGGCGCAGCGCGATGAGCCGAAGATCGGCCGCAACGATCCATGCCCGTGCGGCAGTGGCAAGAAGTACAAGCACTGCCACGGCCAGCTGAGCTGACCCCGAAGAGCCCCGCGAAAGCGGGGCTCTTTTTTCATGGCGGCTGTTTCGCGGGGCTGATCCGGCCCGATCCGAGATTGCGCGGGCCGCCCTGTTCTGGGCATGCTTCCCCCATGGCTCCCCCCACCCGATCGATCCACGTCGTGGCCGCCGTCATCACCGACGCCCGTGGCCGCGTGCTGCTCAACCGTCGTACCGAGAACCGCGACATGGCCGGCCTGTGGGAGTTCCCCGGCGGCAAGCGCGAATCCGGCGAGACCTCCGAACAGGCGTTGGTTCGCGAGCTGCGCGAGGAACTGGGCATCGAAGCCGATGTCGGCGAATGGCTGATGGATGTGCCGCAGCGCTACCCGGACAAGCACCTGACCCTGGAAGTGCGCCACGTGCGCAGCTGGAAGGGGACGCCACGTGGCCGCGAGGGCCAGGCCATTACCTGGGTGGCGCCGGACAAACTGGGTCGCTATTCGATGCCACCGGCCGATCTGCCGGTGGTGGCCGCGCTGCGCCAACCCGACAGCTACCTGATCACCCCGGCGCCGGCCGATGACGCCGACGGCGTGCAGCACTGGCATGAGCAGCTGAAGCGTGTGGTGGCGGCGGGCCAGCAGCGCATCCAGCTGCGGTTGCCGACGGCACATCCGGAGCGCCAGGCGATGGTCGAACAGGCCGTGCGCGCGCATCGTCGCAGCGGGGTGCAGTGGCTGCTCAACCGCGATATCGAACGCGCGCGCGTACTGGGCGTTGGGGTGCACCTGGGCAGCGAGCAGCTGCTGGAGCTGTCGCAGCGTCCGCTGCCTGAAGGCCAGCTGGTGGCCGCGTCCTGCCATGACCTGCAGCAGCTGCAGGCCGCACAGCGGTTGGGCTGCGACTTCGCCGTGCTTGGCCCGGTGCAGGCCACGGCCAGTCATCCCGATGCCGTGCCGCTGGGCTGGAACGCGTTCGCCGAGCTGCGTGCGCAGGTGTCACTACCGATCTACGCCCTGGGCGGCATGGGCCGCGGTCACATCGCCGAAGCGCGTCGCCATGGTGGGCAGGGCATCGCCGCCATCCGCGCGCTGTGGCCGGCGTGATGCAAACAGGGTCGGATCACAGCGTGATCCAGAAACACCCGTACTGGCGCCGCAACCCCAGCACCGTCGAAGCGCGCGACGCGCTGCCGGGCAGGGTCTGCTCCAGGCGCAGGCCGATGGGATGCCGCGCCACAGAGGCCACAGGGTCGGATCCCAACGCGGCAGGGCTCTGATCCTCATCCTGCGATTGCGGCAGCGCCTGTGACGGATACACCGGCACCACGTCCACCAGGGGCCGCCGCGCCAAGGATTCCAGCTGGCCGAGGATGCGCTGCGCGCCCGCATCGGAAACCGCGCCCCACAGATACAGTGAGGACAGCCGATTCACATCGTTGCTGACGATGCCGACGCGCAGCGCGTCCACCAGTTCACTCAGCCGCCGCGGGCAGCGTGCCCCCAGGGTGTCGCGCTGCAGGGTGTTGCCGGCGGGCGCAGGCGGTGGCAACCGCGACCGCGCGCCCAGGCTGTCGCAGGGCCGGTCGGTGTAGACGCTTTGGCCCTGGGCATCGGTGCAGCGGTTCAGGCGCGTGGACTGTGCGTGGGCGGCGCTCGACAGAACGCACAGCGGCAGCAGCAACAGCAGGAAGGAAAGCCGGATCATCCTCGCAGGGTAGCGCCGATCACGCTTGCGCGCCGTGCTGTCAGCCCTGCAGCAGCTTCAGCACCGAAGTGGTCGGCTTGGCCAGGTTCAAGGTGTAGAAGTGCAGGCCGGGTGCGCCGCCTTCGATCAGGCGCTGGCACAGCTTGGCCACCACTTCAGTGCCGAATGCACGCACCGACTCTGCATCATCGCCATAGGCCTGCATCTTGCGGCTGATCCAGCGCGGGATCTCCGCACCGCACTGTTCGGAGAAGCGGCGCAGCTGGCTGAAGTTGGCGATCGGCATGATGCCGGGCGTGATCGGTACCTGCACGCCCAGCCGCCGCACTTCGTCGACGAAATGGAAGTAGGCATCAGGGTTGAAGAAGTACTGGGTGATCGCCGCATCGGCACCGGCGTCGATCTTGGCCTTGAAATGCTTCAGGTCGGCCAGTGCGTCGGAAGCCTGCGGGTGCGTTTCGGGGTACGCGCCCACTTCGATATGGAACGCATCGCCGTGCTCGGCGCGGATGAAGTCGATCAGTTCGGCGGCATAGCGCATGTCACCGGGGAAACCCATGCCCGACGGCAGATCGCCGCGCAGCGCGACCAGGCGGCGGCAGCCGATGGCGCGATACAGCTTGAGCAGCTCGCGGATTTCCTGACGGGTGCCGCCGACGCAGGACAGATGCGGTGCGGCATCGAAGCCATGGTGCTGGTTGAGATGGCGCACGGTCTCGGAGGTATAGCTCAGGGTCGAGCCACCGGCGCCGAAGGTACACGACACGTACTCGGGACCGTAGTCCTTCAGCCTGGCCGCGGCGCGGTCCAGCTGGCTGCGCTGTTCGTCGGTCTTGGGCGGATAGAACTCGAAGCTGATGGCGGTCATGGCACGGGCGGCAGCGGCGGGTGCGGATTAGTATATCGCTTCATCAAGATGGATGTTGTCAATTTCTGCGGGCGTATATCGTCAGCCGCCTGCGACCGTTCGCCCCGGCGATCGGCCGCTGCTCCGAAATCGCCCCCCGGGTGCCATGGCCGGCGGCACGCTGTTCCCATCCCGGCAACACCCACCCGACGAAGGAGCAGACGATGAAGATCTTCCTGGCACCCTGGTATGCAATGAAGGCCTTGGCCCGGCTGGCGATGATCGGCATGGCGATGGCCGTGCTCGGTTCCGGCTCGGCGCACGCCGCCAGCGCCAGCGCCCCGGCGGCGGGCAAGGTGCAGGTCGAGGTGGTCGGCAAGGGCCGCCCGCTGCTCATGATCCCCGGTCTCAACAGCAGCGCCGAGGTGTGGCGCGAGACCTGCCTGGCCCTGAAGGATGTGCAGTGCCATCTGGTGCAGCTGCCCGGCTTTGCGGGCGCCGCAGCCGCTGATCCGCGCCCGGCCGAGTTCCTGCCGGCGATGCGCGGGCAGCTGCTGGCCTACCTGCATGACCAGCACCTGGGGCCGGTGGTGGTGGTTGGCCACAGCCTCGGTGGCCTGCTGGGCCTGCAGATGGCGCAGGCCGAGCCGAAGGCGGTCAGCGCGTTGGTGGTGGTTGACGCCCTGCCATTCCTGCCGGCCGCGCGTGACCCGAAGGCCACCGCTGACAGCGTGCGGCCGATGGCCGACCGGCTGCGCAAGGGCATGCTGGCCGCCGGCGCCGCGCAATGGCAGGCGCAGTTGAAGGCGGGCCTGCCGGGGATGACCCACGATACTCAGCGCCAGGCTGAACTGGGCCGCTGGGGCGAAGACAGCGATCGCCAGACCACGGCCGATGCCATGCATGCGGTGATGACCACTGACCTGCGTGACAGCATTGCCTCGATCACCGCACCGACGCTGGTGCTGGGCAGCTGGGCCGGCTACCAGCCGATGGGTGGCACCGAGGACGGCACCCGGGCGGTGTTCCAGTCGCAGTACGCGAAACTGCAGGGCGTACAGATCGCGATGAGCGCGCAGGGTTTCCACTTCCTGATGTGGGATGATCCGCGCTGGTTGCAGGAACAGGTGCAGGCCTTCCTCGACCGCCACCACTGAGTTTCAACACGCCTCGGAATGGACATGCCGGATTCCTCCTCGACGGTACGCTTCTGGCTGCTCAATGCGCTGGTATGGGCGCTCTATGGCGTTGCCGGAATCGGCCTGCGCCAAGCCTATTTCAGCGATGCCGGAAGCGCAGGCGTGTTGATCACGCTGGGCCTGGCGTTGGCCCTGTTCGGATGCAGCGGTGCCATCCGCGCGCTGGCGCTGCGCGCAGACTGGTGGGCGCGCGGAACGGCCGGGCTGTTGCTGCGGCTGGCGCTGTCGGTGGCATTGGGCGCGGCAGTGGCGCAGCTGCTGGTGAACATCGCGCTGCACTCGGCGCTGGCCTGGAACTGGGTGAGCCTGGGGCGGCAGACGGCCGACTTCAGCCCCAAGGCGCTGCTGCTCTACTGGTACACCACTGCGGTGATGCTGGCCCTGTGGGCAGCGCTTTGGGCAAGCCTGCACAGCCTGCGCCGGATACGCGGGGCGGAACTGGCCCGCCTGCGCGCCGAAGCCGAGCGCATTGCGCTGGAACGCGATGCGCTGCGTGCGCGGCTCAACCCGCACTTCATGTTCAATGCGCTGAACAACCTGCGTGCGCTGATCCTGGAAGATCCTGAGCGTGCGCGCGACATGGTCACCCGCCTGTCGCGCACGCTGCGCCAGGCGCTGGCGCACAACCGCAGCGAGCAGGTCACGCTGGCCGAGGAACTGGCGGTGGTCGACGACTATCTGGCCATCGAGGCCATCCACTTCGAGCAGCGCCTGCAGGTGCGGCAGCAGATCGATGCCGATGCCATGCAGGCGCAGCTGCCTGCGATGGCGTTGCAGCTGCTGGTGGAGAACGCGATCAAGCACGGCATCGCCAGCCGCCCCGGCGGCGGCGAGGTGCGGATCCGTGCCACGCTGGACAATGACGTGCTGCGCCTGCAGGTGGACAATCCGCTGGGCAGCGCCAACGAGCCCACCCCTGGGCATGGCGTCGGCCTGGCCTACCTGCGTGCGCAGCTCGGTACGCAAGGTCGTTTCACCCTGCAGCCGGTCGGCGACCGCATGCAGGCCCTGCTGGAGATTCCGCAATGAGTGGCGTGCTGCGCGTATTGATCGTTGATGATGCGCGGCTGGCGCGGCAGGAGCTGCGCACGCTGTTGTCGGCGCTGCCGTGGGTGCAGTGCGTGGGCGAGGCCGACGATGTGCCGGCCGCGCGCGAGGCGATCGCCACACTGGCGCCGGACCTGGTGCTGCTGGATGTGCAGATGCCCTCCGGCAGCGGCTTCGATGTGCTGGATGGACTGGAGACGGTGCCGGCGGTGATCTTCGTTACTGCCTACGACACCTACGCGGTGCGCGCGTTCCAGGCCAATGCGCTGGACTATCTGGTGAAGCCGGTCGAGGCACCGCGCTTGCTGGAAGCGTTGCAGCGGGCGCGCCAGCGCGAGGTGGTGGCGGGCGAAACACCGGAGCCGCGCAGCACGCTGGGCGCGCAGGACCAGGTGTTCGTGCGCGAGGGCGAACGCTGCTGGTTCGTCGCGGTCTCGGAGATCCGCCGGCTGGTGGTGGATGGCAACTACACGCGGCTGTGGTTCCGCGACCAGAACGCGTTGCTGACCCGCAGCCTGAGTGCGCTGGAATCACGTCTGCCGCCGGATCTGTTCTTCCGTGCCAACCGCAACACGCTGGTCAACCTGCGCCGTATCCGAGGCGTGACGCCCAGCATCGCTGATGGTTATGACCTGGCACTGGACGACGGCAGCGAGGTGGAGGTGTCGCGCCGGCAGGCGCGTGAACTGCGTGAACGGATGGCGTTGTAGCTGCCGCTACAGCTCGGCACTGACGGGGCTGGTGATGAAGCCCCATAGCAGGCGTGCCATCACCGCCGGTGAACGTGCCTGCTTGCGCGCATAGGCCAGCAGCGCATCCAGCCGCGGGCGGTCGTAGAGGTGCCCGGCCAGCAGCACCGCGTGCACACGACGGGTGTTGGCGGTGTCCTGCAGCGGGTTGCCGTCGAGCAATACCAGGTCGGCGGCTTTGCCGACCTCGACACTGCCATGCGATGCCTGCAGCTCCAGATGACGCGCCGCGTGCAGCGTTGCCGCGCGCAGCACGTCGGCCTGGCTCAGGCCTGCCTGGCGCAGCCACTGCAGTTCCTCGTGATAGCGGAAGCCACCCAGCCCGGTATCGGTGCCGACCAGCACGGTGACGCCGGCACGATGCGCGGCACCGGTGAGGGCCAGTCCATGCTCGAAGTACGCCTTCAACGCGTCTTCGCCGCGCAGGCCAGGATAGCGTTCGGTGGTGGCCGTCAGATCATCGCGCCATGCCCAGCGCGAAAGTGGATCGAGATAGGCCAGACGTGGATCGTTGATGAAGGCGGGGTCGCGCGCACGCGCATCCTCTTCGCGGGTGACATGGGTGGGTACGAACGCGGCACCGCTGGCCTGCATCACACCGAACGCCTCGTTGCATAGCGCGGGCTGGTAGCCGCCGACCATGCGTTCGGCCAGCGCGGTTGGATCCTCGCTGTCGAGCGTGCCACCGCGCCACGCCGCCGCGTTGTCGAAGCAGTGGCGTACGAACAGATGGGCATGCTCGAAGCTGCGCTGGCCCGCCCGCACCGCGGCGTCCAGAGGCACGGCCTTGGGCAGGTGGCCGATCAACGGACGGCGCAGCTGCTGCGCCTCGGTGGCCAGCCGCTGGTAGGTGTCCGCACGCAGCTGGTTGTAGACCTTCAACGCGTCGACACCGCGCGCGCTGTACGTGCGTGCACGCTCGGCGGCGGCCTCCGGCGCGAGTGATGGATCCTCGAAGTAGAAACTGGCGATCTGCACGAAGCGCGGTGCAACCTGCTGCCCGGCAATGGCCTGTGCGGTCCAGCGACGCTTGTCGGCCACGCAGGCGATCAGCGGATCGGTGGCCTGCGGGCAGTCCATCATGTCGCGGGTGCCGGTGATGCCGTTGGCCAGCATCAGCGGGAACTGCAGCTGCGGCGACAACTGCAGTGCATGGGTGTGCATGTCCCAGAAACCGGGCAGCAGCCAGCGGCCACCGGCATCGAGCACCGGCAACGCGGTGTCCCGTGGAGCTTCGCCAATGGAAGTGATCGTGCCGTTGCGCACTGTCACTGTGGTGGGTTCGCTGACCTGGCCGCGCGCGACGTCCACCACCCGCGCGTTGACGATCATGCGGCTGTTGCCCGGCTCGGGCAACGGCGGTGCCGACAGCGGCCAGAGCAGGGCGGCGGTGAACAGCAATGGCGGCGCCAGCAGGAGGACGGCCAGGGCGATCGGCCATCGCCGACGGCGGGCGGAACGGGGCAAGGCGTGTGCTGCATCCATGAGCCGGCGATCCTTGCATTGGGTCGCCTGCAGAGTGCTGCAAGCCGGACGCGGGCGCCAGTGACCATCGGCATCCGACCCTGCCTGCCTCCGGGGCGGTTACCCTGTGCGGTGGAACTCCTGACCACGCCACGCCATGTCCATCGTCCTCACCGATTTCGCCCGTCCCCGCCTGTTCCCGCGCGTGCCGCGTGGCAACACCATCCAGGACTGTACTGCCGAGCAGTTCGAGGCACACCTCAATGCGCACGCGCCACTGAAGGTGCTCGACGGCTACGCGCCGTTCTGCAAACTGTTCGTCTACGAGAACTGGACCAGCACGCGTTGCCTGACGGTGCCGGTCACCGACGCCAACCGCCACCAGCTGCGCAGCGGCTATGAGGCGCGCAACCGCGAGGAACTGCCGGTGCTGGTGCGCTGGTTCGAGGGCGTGGAATCACCGCGCGCGAACTACCTGGTGGTGATCCTGTACAGCGCCGGGCAGCTGGCGAAGGAGGGTTCACCGATCGAAGCCGACTGGGGCATCGTCGGTTGCATCTATACCTCCGAGCCCGAAGAGGTACCGATGGCGCCGATCACCATGATGCGCAATGCACTGGGCGTGGAGGAGGGCGGTTCCGGTGTGCCGCTGGATCGCGAGGCCTACCAGCGCTCGGTGGCGTTCTGGGAGAACAACGCCAACTGGCGGCCGTGAGCCCACGCTGCGGCCGGACAGTCGGCATGTGAACAGGGAGGATTGCAGCGGGGCGCTACCATGGCAGTGAATCAACGCAGGGAGCACAGGGATGGATGTTCGCAGTTGGATGCCGTTTGCATGGGTCGCCGCAGGTCTGCTGGCCGCAAGTGAAGGCTCGGCAGCAAAGTACGATGCAGGCGCCGCCTGTGGGGCCCTGTCCGACGTGACGCCGATCCGTGATGCCGGCGTGGGTTCACTGCAGGCGCAGGCAACGTCGGGGCGCTGCACGTTCCATGTGGAAGCGGATGACGCTGCAGCGCTTTCGCGTCAGCAGTCGTTGCTGCAGAGCGTGTCTGCGATCGCCTGTGGTGCGCCAGCCACCACCCGGCCTTCGCAAGGGGCTGCAGGCTTCGACCTGCAGATGCCTGCACGTTGCCCACTCTCTTCCAGCACGCCGTTGATTGCCCGGGAAGGAGGCTGGCACCAGCGGCGACTTTCGTCGGTCCCGACGTATCCTGCGGCCGCCATGCGCGAGGCCCAGCAGGGAGGTGTCGAGCTGATGCTGCTGCTGGATGCGCAGGGCAAGACCCAGGCGATCATCCTGTCCCGATCCAGCGGCTACCCGCTGCTCGATGCGGCGGCGCTCAAGCACGCGCGTGACTGGCGCTACGAGCGTGAAGCGGCAGGCAAGGCACCAAGCATGAGCCTGATACGCGGCACGGTCACGTTCAAGCTCAACTAGGGCGTCTGCAGGGCGGGCTCGGGCTTCCACTCCCACCAGGTGTAGTGGTATTCGCGCTCGGTCGCGCTCCATTGCTGCGCGCAGCAGGTGCATGTCAGCCGGTAGCATTCGCCCCAGCCGTCCTCCGCTTCGCCCCGTGCACGCAGCTGCACGTGACCTTGTTCCAGCAGCGGCTCGGGGCTGAAGAACACATAGGATGGGTAGAGCGCGCACAGGCAGCCTTCGCGTGCCTGCCAGTAGCGCAGCCGTTGCAGGGCCGCCTTGAGGTGCGCCTGGTTGCTGATCAGCATGCCGCCAAGGGCGATGCCTTGGCAGCTGCGTTCGATCGTATCCACATGCGCGACCAGCGCGTCCAACGATGAGGCGTTGAACAGCCGAGCGACCGTACGCGCGGCATCGGTGATGCGCGTTGCATCGCGCGACAACAGGTCCTGCAGCAGCACATCGGCCTGTGCATCGTCGAGCCGGGGTATCGGTACTGCAGACCACGGCCAGCGCATCAGCGTGACTTGCCGATGGCGGCGTAGTGGCCGGCCGTCAATCGCTGCAGGTCGGCTGGTGCCAGTTCCACTTCCAGGCCGCGGCGACCGGCGCTGACATGCAGCGCGGGCAATGCCTGCGCGCTGGCGTCCAGGAAGGTGCGCAGGCGCTTCTTCTGCCCCAGCGGGCTGATGCCACCGACCAGGTAACCGGTCGCGCGCTGTGCGGCATCGGCCGCGGCCATTTCGCACTTCTTGCAGCCGGCCGCTTCGGCCAGCGCCTTCAGGTCCAGCTGGCCGGCCACCGGCACGATCGCTACCAGCAGTTCGTGGGTCTCGGTGCTGGCCAACAGGGTCTTGAACACCTGGGCCGGGTCGAGGCCGAGCTTGTCGACGGCTTCGCCGCCATAGGATTCGGCGTGCGCGTCGTGCACGTAGCTGCGCACGGTGTGGGCGATCTTCTCGCGCTTGAGCAGGTTGATGGCCGGAGTCATGGGGGCATCCTAGCGCGGGGCAGGGGTGTTGCCTTGACCGAGGCTATTGTTCCCGCTCCGGTGGGGAACATCCACGCATGGCGTGGATCTACTGTGGGTTGGCTGGGGGATATCCACGCATGGCGCGGATCTACTGGGGCCGGACGATCAGTAGATCCACGCCATGCGTGGATACGTGGTGTACGGCCACACGCGAACGCAGAACGGGCGCCCGAAGGCGCCCGTTCCGTGTGTTGCATGCACCGGTAGTGCCGGCCGCTGGCCGGCACCGCGCAGGCATCAGTAGCGGTAGTGGTCCGGCTTGAACGGGCCTTCCACCGGCACGCCGATGTAGTCGGCCTGTTCCTGGCTCAGGGTGGTCAGCTTCACGCCGATCTTTTCCAGGTGCAGGCGGGCCACTTCTTCGTCCAGCTTCTTCGGCAGCAGGTAGACCTTCTTCTCGTAGCTGTCCTTGTTCGCCCACAGGTCGATCTGTGCCAGGGTCTGGTTGGCGAAGCTGTTGGACATGACGAAGCTCGGGTGGCCGGTGGCGCAGCCCAGGTTCACCAGGCGGCCTTCGGCCAGCAGGAAGATCGCGTTGCCGTTCGGGAAGATGTACTTGTCCACCTGCGGCTTGATGTTGACGTGCTTGATGCCGGCGAACGACACCAGCGCATCGACCTGGATCTCGTTGTCGAAGTGGCCGATGTTGCAGACGATGGCCTGGTCCTTCATCGCGCTCAGGTGCTCGATGCGGATGATGTCCTTGTTGCCGGTGGTGGTGACGTACAGGTCGGCACGGCCCAGGGTCGATTCGATGGTGTTGACTTCATAGCCTTCCATCGCCGCCTGCAAGGCGCAGATCGGGTCGATCTCGGTGACGATCACGCGCGCGCCGTAGGCACGCAGCGAGGCCGCGCAGCCCTTGCCGACGTCGCCGTAGCCGCAGACCACGGCCACCTTGCCGGCCAGCATCACGTCCATCGCGCGCTTCAGGCCATCGGCCAGCGACTCGCGGCAGCCGTACAGGTTGTCGAACTTGCTCTTGGTGACCGAGTCGTTGACGTTGATCGCCGGGATCAGCAGGGTGCCGGCCTGGGCCAGCTGGTACAGGCGGTGCACGCCGGTGGTGGTCTCTTCGGAGACGCCCTTCCAATCCTTGACCACGCGGCCCCAGTAACCCGGGCGCTCGGTGGCGACGCGCTTGAGCAGGTTCTTGATGACCTGTTCTTCGTGCGAGGCAGAGGCGGTGTTGACCCAGTCGCTGCCGTTTTCCAGCTCGTAGCCCTTGTGGATCAGCAGGGTCACGTCACCACCGTCGTCGACCACCAGCTCCGGGCCGGTCAGGGTGCCGTCGGCCAGGGTGAAGGTCAGCGCGTCCAGGGTGCAGTCCCAGTACTCTTCCAGGGTTTCGCCCTTCCAGGCGAACACCGGGGTGCCGGTGGCGGCAATGGCGGCAGCGGCGTGGTCCTGGGTCGAGAAGATGTTGCACGAGGCCCAGCGCACGTCGGCACCGATGTCCTTCAGGGTCTCGATCAGCACCGCGGTCTGGATGGTCATGTGCAGCGAGCCGGTCACGCGCACGCCCTTCAGCGGCAGCTCGGCCTGGTACTTGCGGCGGATCGACATCAGGCCCGGCATTTCGTGCTCGGCGATGTCCAGTTCCTTGCGGCCCCAGTCGGCCAGCGTGATGTCGCGGATCTTGTAATCACCTTCGGTGGAGAAGGTCTTGGCAACAGCGTTCATTCGTGTGCTCCGGTTGTGGGCGAGCGGGTGCTCGCATCTAGCCGGGCGCCGTTGTTACAAAGCCACCTTACCGAGCCTGGCCGGGCCTCATGGGATCCGGTCGCAGCGCCCCTCGGCAGGGGAGAACCCCCATTATATCGCGGCCCCGGCGTGACATCCGGATGACCCAACCATCGGCAGGTGGGATCGCGTGCACGGCCTGTTAAGGTCGGTGTTTTCACGCATCACACAGGTGGAACGATGAGCATGCACGCGCGCCGCACACGGCGCTGGACCGGCCTGGTCCTGTCGATGGGACTGCTGGCGGTGGCTCCGCTGGCCTGGGCCGCGGCCCCGCAGCCCGCCCAGGTACAGGCCCAGGGCGTCAACGGCTACGAACTGCCGTCGGCGGCGCTGCAGGCGGTGGTGGACGCGCCGCGCGCGCCCTCGCTTTACCTGTCGCCACGCCGCGATGTCGCCGCGATGATGCAGATGCCGTCGCTGCCGTCGATCCAGGTGGTGGCGCAGCCGGAACTGAAGCTGGCCGGCCTGCGCATCAACCCGCGCACCTTCTCCGACAGCCGCTTCAGCTTCGGCGAGAAGCTGTGGCTGATGAACGTGGCCGACGGCAAGGAACGGCAGATCAGCGGCCTGCCGGCCAAGCTGTCGATCGCCAGCGTGATGTGGTCGCCGGATCAGAAGTGGCTGGCCTTCAACCAGGTCGACGCCGCCAGCGGCGCCAATGAACTGTGGCTGGTGGATGTGGCCAGCGGCAGCGCCCGTCGTCTGGTCGCCAGCCTGAACACGGTGATCGGCAGTGGCTACCAGTGGCTGCCGGACAGCCGCGGCCTGGTGGTATTCATGCGCCCGGCCAACCTTGGTGCGGCCCCGGCCGCCGACGGCATTCCGACCGGCCCGGCCGTGCAGCAGACCAGCCAGGGCGGCGGCGTGGTGTCGATCCGTACCTACCAGGACCTGCTGAAGAACGAGGCCGACGCGCGCCAGTTCGATTACTACGCCACCACCCAGCCGATGGAAGTCAGCCTGGATGGCAACACCCGCGCGATCGGCGCAGCTGGCATCTTCATGGGCTTTGCGGTGTCGCCGGATGGCCGCTTCGTGCTGCGCCAGCCGGTGCAGCGGCCGTATTCCTACGTGGTGCCGGTGAGCAGTTTCCCGCGCCGTATTGAAGTGATCGACCGTGCCAGCGGCAAGCTGGTGCACACCGTGGCCGTGCGTCCGCTGGTGGAAGGTTTGCCGACCGGCAACGACGCTGAAGTGACCGGCGTGCGCGATATCAGCTGGCGTGGTGATGCCGATGCCACGCTGGTCTGGGCCGAAGCCCAGGACGGCGGCGACCCGAACAGGGAGGCCAAGGTGCGCGATGCGGTGCTGATGCAGGCTGCGCCGTTCGACAAGCCGCCGGTCACGTTGGCCCAGCTCGGCAGCCGTCTGGTGGGCATCAACTGGGGCCGTGGCGACCTGGCCCTGCTGACCGAGTCGTGGTGGAAGACGCGCAAGACCAGGACCTGGCTGATTGCCCCGGACAATGCCGGCGCCGAGCCGCGCCTGCTGTGGGATCGCGACGGACAGGACCGCTATTCCGATCCGGGCCGGCCGCTGTTGTCCAGCGACGACCGCGGGCGCTCGCTGCTGCAGACCAGCGCCGATGGCAGCAGCCTGTATCTGGCCGGTGCCGGTGCATCGCCGGAAGGCGATCGTCCGTTCGTGGACCGCTTCGACGTTGCCACGGGCAAGGCAACCCGCCTGTTCCACTCGCAGGCGCCGAGCTATGCGCTGCCGGTGGCGCTGCTGGACAGCCAGGCCAGCTCGCTGCTGCTGAGCCGCGAGAGCCCGGACGAGCCGGCCAACTTCTACGTGCAGTCGCTGGCCGATGCCGG
The DNA here is from genome assembly GCF_004346925.1 of Stenotrophomonas sp. ASS1. Taxonomy (NCBI): domain Bacteria; kingdom Pseudomonadati; phylum Pseudomonadota; class Gammaproteobacteria; order Lysobacterales; family Lysobacteraceae; genus Stenotrophomonas; species Stenotrophomonas oleivorans. Next base: position 696,367 of record NZ_CP031167.1, read on the forward strand.
TGCTGCGCCGCGTGCGCTGACCCACTTCGCGCATCCGCTGCCGCAGTTGAAGGGCGTGCAGAAGGAGCAGATCCGCTACAAGCGCAAGGATGGCGTCGACCTGACCGCGACCCTGCTGCTGCCGCCGGGCTACGACCCGAAGCGCGACGGCCCGCGGCCGCTGCTGATGTGGGCCTACCCGGGCGAGTTCAAGAGTGCGGCTGCGGCCAGCCAGGTGACCGATTCGCCGTACCGCTTCAATGCGGTCAGCTACTGGGGCCCGCAGGCGTTCCTGGCCAAGGGGTATGTAGTGCTGGCCAGCCCGTCGATGCCGATCATCGGCGAGGGCGACAAGGAGCCGAACGACACCTACATCGAACAGTTGGTGGCCAACGCCCAGGCAGCCGTGGATGAAGTGGTGCGCCGTGGCGTGACCGATCGCGATCACATCGCCATTGGTGGCCATTCCTACGGTGCGTTCATGACCGCCAACCTGCTGGCGCATACGCGCCTGTTCAAGGCGGGCATCGCGCGCAGCGGCGCCTACAACCGCACGCTCACGCCGTTCGGCTTCCAGGCCGAGGAGCGCAACTACTGGCAGGCGCAGGACGTCTACCAGAAGATGGCGCCGTTCAACTACGCCGACAGGATCAAGGATCCGATCCTCTTCATCCACGGCGTGGACGACAACAACTCCGGCACGTTCCCGATGCAGAGCGAGCGCATGTTCGCCGCAGTGAAGGGCCTGGGTGGTACCGCGCGCCTGGTGATGCTGCCGAACGAATCGCATGCCTACCGTGCACGCGAGTCGATCATGACCATGCTGGCCGAAAGCGAGCGCTGGCTGGAACAGACCATCGGCCCGGCCGAGCAGGGCAAGGCGAAGAAGAAGCGCTGACGTGACCCGGTAGTGCCGGCCGCTGGCCGGCAACCTCATGGACCTACGCGACCTGAGGTTGCCGGCCAGCGGCCGGCACTACCAGATGAAACCATTTTTGCAACGCAGCACGATGCCCGTTCTGGGATAGGCTTGGGGTCTGGATCCGTTGACCGAGGCCTGTGCGTCGCCGATGAACGAGTACCGCAGCAGCATCGAGTTTGCTTCCCCCGATCTTCCGCTTCGCGATGATGTGCGCCGGCTCGGCGCGCTGGTTGGCGACCTGCTGGTCGAGCAGGTATCCGCCGCCTTCCTCGACGATGTCGAGGACGTGCGCACCCGCGCCATCGCCCGCCGTGAGAATCAAGCTCCATTGTCGGAGCTGGCCGATGGCCTGGCCGGACGCACGCCGCAGCAGGCAGAAACCATGGTGCGGGCCTTCAGCACCTACTTTCAGGTGGTCAACATCGCCGAGCGCGTGCATCGCATCCGCCGTCGCCGTGACTACCAGCGTGGCGGTACCGCCGGGGCGCAGCCCGATGGCCTGCAGGATGCGCTGCAGCACCTGAAGGCACAGGGGGTGGGCCTGGACGAGCTGGCGCAGTGGCTGCCACGCATCGACATCGAACCGGTGTTCACCGCACACCCGACCGAAGCGGTACGCCGCGCGCTGCTGGAAAAAGAGCAGTTGATGGTGGCCAGCCTGGTCGACAACCTCGACGGCCAGCGCACGCCGGGCGAGGCCGCCGCCGATGCCGCTCGCTTCCGCATGGCATTGACCGCTTCGTGGCAGACCACCGATTCCTCGCCGGTGCGGCCCACCGTCGATGACGAACGCGAGCACGTCGGCTTCTATCTGGTGCAGGTGCTGTACCGGGTGATTCCGGTGCTGTACGAATCGCTGCAGCAGGCGTTGCGCGATACCTATGGCGAAGAACTGCCGCTGCCGCGCCTGCTGCGCTTCGGCACGTGGGTGGGCGGCGACATGGACGGCAACCCGAACGTGGATGCCACCACCATCCGCAACACGCTGGATGCGCAGCGGCAGGCGGTGCTCGGGCGCTACCAGAAGGAACTGCTGCAGCTGGCCAGCCTGCTCAGCCAGTCCACCGAGCGGGTAGGGGTGAGCGATGCGCTGCAGGCGCGCGTGGTGCAGTACCAGCAGCTGCTGCCGCAGGTGCAGTCGCGCCCGCGCCACGCCGATATGCCGTACCGCCTGCTCAACGACCGCATGCGCGCACGCCTGCAGGCGACGCTGGACGATGGCGAGGGCGCCTACGCCGGCCCCGCCGAACTGATCGACGACCTGCAGCTGATCCTCGACAGCCTGCTTGCGAACCGTGGCGAGCACGCTGGTGGTTTTGCCGTGCAGCGCCTGCTGTGGCGGGTGAAGACCTTTGGCTTCCATCTGGCGCGGTTGGATGTGCGCCAGGAATCGAGCGTGCATGCGCGTGCGCTGGCGACGGTGCTGGGCGGCGACACGGCGTGGGAGGGCCTGGATGCCTTGGGCCGCGCGCGCCTGCTGGCACCGCATGCCAGTGGTGAGGCACGGTTGCCGAAGGGCGACGACGAGGGCAACCAGCGGCTGGATGCGGTGTTCGCCGCGCTGGCCGATGCGCGTGCGCGGCATGGCAGCGATGCGCTGGGCAGCTACATCATCTCGATGGCGCACGACCGCAGCGACGTGCTCGCGGTGCTGGCGCTGGCACGCCGTGGCAGCCTGGTGGAAGAGAACGGATCAGTACCGCTGGATATCGCACCGCTGTTCGAGACGGTGGATGATCTCAAGCGCGGCACCGCGACCCTGCGTGACCTGCTGGCCGACCCGATCTATCGCGCGCACCTGCAAGCACGCGACGACGTGCAGATGGTGATGCTGGGCTACTCGGACAGCAGCAAGGACGGTGGCATCGCCGCCTCGCGCTGGGGCCTGCAGCGCGCGCAGGTGGAACTGCTGGAGGTGGCGGCCGAGGCCGGCATCCGCCTGACCTTCTTCCATGGCCGTGGTGGTTCGATCAGCCGTGGAGGTGGCAAGACCACGCACGCGGTCGATGCCTCGCCACGCGGCAGCATTGATGGCCGCCTGCGGGTGACCGAGCAGGGCGAAGTGATCCATCGCAAATACGGCATCCGTGCGTTGGCGCTGCGCTCGCTGGAACAGGCTACGGGTGCGGTGTTGCGCGCCAGCCTGCGCCCGCGTGCCGCCGAACCCCGCGAGGATGAGTGGCGACCGGTGATGGACGTGGTGTCATCGGCCAGCAGCGAGGTGTACCGCGCCTTCGTCGGCCAGTCTGGTTTCATGGACTACTTCCGCACGGCGACACCGATCGATGTGATCGAGCGGATGACGCTGGGTTCGCGTCCGTCGCGCCGGCTCGGTCAGGACGCAGCACTGGGCAACCTGCGTGCGATTCCGTGGGTGTTCGCCTGGAGCCAGGCGCGTGCCGTCATTCCCGGCTGGTATGGCGTGGGCAGCGGACTGCAGGCGGCGGTCGATGCTGGTCACGAGCAGACGCTGCGCGAGATGGCACGTGACTGGCCGTTCTTCCGTACCTTCCTGGACGACATCGCGATGGTGCTGTCCAAGGGGGATATCACCATTGCCGAGCAGTTCTCGCTGTTGTCGGGCGACCTGCACGGGCGCTTCTTCCCGCAGGTACAGCGCGAACTGGAACTGACCCGGCACTGGCTGCTGGCGCTGATGGACCAGCAGACGCTGCTCGACCACGATGCGCGGCTGTCGCTGTCGATCCGTCTGCGCAATCCCTATGTCGATCCGATCAGCGTGCTGCAGGTGGATCTGCTGCAGCGTTGGCGCGAAAGCGGGCGCGAGGATGACGAGCTGCTGCGCGCGCTGGTGGCCTGCGTGAACGGTGTTTCGCAGGGTGTGCAGAACACCGGGTGAAATGCATCCGCCGGGCGTGGTCCGGCGAATTCGAAATGGTAGTGCCGGCCGCTGGCCGGCAACCTCATGATGTTCGGCAGCACGCGCGAGGTTGCCGGCCAGCGGCCGGCACTACCTCACTCTTCCGGCGACGGCGGGTTCGACGCCAGCAGTTCCAGATGGCGCTGCTCCATTTCCTGGCGCAGTTGGCGGCGGATCAATGCGGCTGCCTGGCGGCGCTTCTCGTCCGACGTGACCGGCTGCAACGACGGCACCGGCGTCGGCCGGCCTTCCTCGTCCACGGCCACCATGGTGAAGAAACAGCTGTTGGCGTGGCGCACGCTGCGCTTGAGGATGTCCTCGGCCACCACCTTGATGCCGATCTCCATCGACGAGGTGCCGGTGTAATTCACCGAGGCCAGGAAGGTGACCAGCTCGCCCACCGCGATGGGCTGGCGGAACATCACCTGGTCCACCGACAGGGTGACCACGTAGCTGCCGGCGTAACGGCTGGCGCAGGCGTAGGCGACCTGGTCGAGCAGGCGCAGGATGGCGCCGCCGTGGACCTTGCCGGAGAAATTGGCCATCTCCGGCGACATCAGCACGGTCATGGACAGCTGGTGGGTTTTCAGTTCGGTCGACATGGGGCGATTGTATCGGCAACCGGTTGTGCCGGCCGCTGGCTGGCAATCACGCGATTGTTTCCGGAGGCCATGAAAAAGCCGGCCAGCGGCCGGCTCTACCAGAAGCAGAAGGGCCGCGTGAGCGGCCCTTCGTGTTTCTTACTTCAGCTTCGCATCGGCGCGCAGGGCGGCGGCGCGGTCGGTCTTCTCCCAGGAGAAGGCCGTGGCGTTGACGGTCTCGCCTTCGCCGTTGAGGTAGCTGAACTCCTTCGGCTTGCGGCCGAAGTGGCCGTAGGCCGCGGTCTGCTGGTACATCGGGTGCACCAGGTCCAGCATCTTGATGATGCCGTACGGGCGCAGGTCGAAGTGCTTGCGGATCAGCTTCTCGATCTTGTCGTCGCTGATCTTGCCGGTGCCGAAGGTGGTGACCGAGATCGAGGTCGGCTCAGCCACGCCGATGGCGTAGGAAACCTGCACTTCGCAACGGTCGGCCAGGCCGGCGGCAACCACGTTCTTGGCCACGTAGCGGGCAGCGTAGGCCGCCGAACGATCGACCTTGGACGGGTCCTTGCCGGAGAAGGCACCACCACCGTGACGGGCCCAGCCGCCGTAGGTATCGACGATGATCTTGCGGCCGGTCAGGCCGCAGTCGCCCACCGGGCCGCCGATCTCGAACTTGCCGGTCGGGTTGATGTGGAACTTGGTGCCCTTGTGCAGCCACTTGGCCGGCAGCACCGGCTTGATGATCTCTTCGCGGACGGCCTCGATGAGGTCCTTCTGCTTGATGCCCGGGGCGTGCTGGGTCGACAGGACCACGGCGTCGATGGCCGAGACCACGCCGTTTTCATAGCGCAGGGTGACCTGGCTCTTGGCGTCCGGGCGCAGCCACGACAGCGGCGAGTTCTTCTTCTTGCGGATCTTGGCCTGCTGCTCGACCAGGCGGTGCGACAGGTGGATCGCGGCCGGCATGTAGCTGTCGGTCTCGTTGGTGGCATAGCCGAACATCAGGCCCTGGTCGCCAGCGCCCATTTCTTCCGGCTTCTTGCGATCCACGCCCTGGGCGATGTGCGGCGACTGCTTGCCGATCAGGTTCAGCACCCCGCAGGTGGCGCCGTCGAAGCCGACGTCGGAGCTGTCGTAGCCGATGTCCGTGATGACCTTGCGGGTCAGCGCTTCCAGGTCGATCCAGGCGCTGGTGGTGATCTCACCGGCCACAATGGCAACACCGGTCTTGACCATGGTCTCGCAGGCCACGCGGGCGCGCTGGTCCTGGGTCAGGATCGCGTCCAGCACCGCATCGGAGATCTGGTCGGCAACCTTGTCCGGATGGCCTTCGGAGACCGACTCGGAGGTGAAGAGATAGCTGGACATCAGGCGTAATATCCCTTGATTCGGATGGAAAGATGGGCGCGAATGATACACGGGGTGCGCCGCCTGTGCATTGTGAACCTGTACCGGTTGCCGGTGGTTAAGCCCGCGTAGGCCCGGCAGGGGCCGTCCGGCCGGGATTGGGGCTCAGCCTCGAGGCCCAGTGTTCCACCAGCGTGACAACGCAGCGGGCGCCTACCGGCCCCGACTGCGCGGGCCACAACGCCCGGCAGCGGCTGTGCGGCCGTCATCGTTCTGCCCAAAAACCGCCATCTGGCTGCCGCCTGCCGGGCGCAGGCTGTCGGCCAATCCGGCCGCCGGGCATGAGTGGATCCGCCATGCAGGAACTTGAACAGCGTCTCCAGCAACGCTTCCCCGATTGGTTCCATGGCCGCCGGGGCCAACTGGCGCGGCCGTTGCTGCGCAGCGTCGGTCGCTGGTCGCGGTTGGACCAGATCGAAGCCTTCCTGCAGCGCAGCTCAGGCCTGCGTGGCTTCAGCTTCGTCGCCGCCGGCCTGGAGTTCATCGACGGCCAGTACCAGGTGGACCCGGCCGCGCTGGCCAGGATCCCGGCCACCGGCCGCCTGCTGATCGTCGCCAACCATCCCTCCGGGGCACTGGATGCCCTCGCCCTGCTGGACGCGGTCGGCCGCATCCGCCGTGACGTGCGGATCGTGGCCAACGACCTGTTGGGGGCGATCGCGCCACTGCAGGACCTGCTGCTGCCGGTACGCATCCTCGGTGGCAAGGCCCAGCGTGGCAGCCTGCATGCCGTCGAAGAGGCGCTGGCCGCCGAGCAGTGCGTGATCGTGTTCCCGGCCGGCGAGGTCTCGCGGCTGTCGCTGCGCGGCATCCGTGATGGTCGCTGGCAGCGCGGTTTCGTCCGCTTTGCCCGTGCCGCTGGCGCGCCGGTGCTGCCGGTGCGTGTGGAGGCGCGTAACTCGGCGCTGTTCTACGGCGCCTCGACCCTGTTCAAGCCGGCGGGCACCGCGCTGCTGGCGCGCGAGATGTTCACCCGTCGTGGCCGTCCGCTGCGGCTGAGCATCGGTGAGCCGATGCAGCTGGGCAAGGGCGGCGACCCGGGCGCACAGCTGCTGGCGGTGCGCCGCGCGCTGTATGCGCTGGGCCGTAATGGGGCGGCGGGCGATGCAGCCGCTGTAGCAGGCCCCGAGCCGCTGGCGTCCCCGGTGCCGCCTTCACAGGTGGCCGCAGGCATCGCCGCGGCGACCCAGCTGGGCCAGACCGCCGACGGCAAGCAGATCCTGCTGGCGACCTGTACCGCCGATTCGCCGCTGCTGCTGGAGCTGGGGCGTCTGCGCGAGCTGACCTTCCGCCAGGTAGGCGAGGGCACCGGGCGCAGCCGCGATCTGGACGATTACGATCCGCGGTACGAACACATCGTGATCTGGGACGCGGCCGCGCAGCGCATCGCCGGCGCCTACCGGATCATGCGTGGTGCCCACGCGCTGGCCCGGCACGGCCTGTCCGGGCTCTACAGCGCGTCGCTGTTCCGCTATTCCGACGACGCCATCACCCACATCGCCGAAGGCCTGGAACTGGGCCGCAGCTTCGTGGTGCCTGATTACTGGGGCAGCCGCAGCCTGGACTACCTGTGGCAGGGCATCGGCGCCTACCTGCAGTGCCGGCCCGGCATCCGCTACCTGTTCGGCGCCGTGTCGATCAGCGCAGCGCTGCCACGCGATGCACGCGAGCAGCTGGTGGCGTACTACCAGCGCTACTACAGCGGTACCGCCGGCCTGGCCGAATCGAACCGCCCGTTCCAGTACTTCGCCGCGCCGCCAAGTTTCGGCGAGCTGGATGCAGGTGCCGCGTTCGATGTGCTCAAGGCCAACCTGGCCGCACTCGGCACCGGCGTGCCGACGCTGTATCGCCAGTACACCGATCTGTGCGAACCCGGTGGCGCCCGTTTCCTTGCCTTCGGTGTCGACCCGGACTTCAGTGATTCGATCGACGGCCTGATTGAAGTGGACCTGTGCGCGATCAGGCCGAACAAGCGCAAACGCTACCTGCGCGACGCGGGGACGCCGGCATGAGCGCGCTGGCGAACCTGTCGCCGCACCGGCGCGCAGTGTTCGTCTCCGACGTGCACCTGGGGTCACGTCATTGCCATGCCACCGAGCTGGCGAGGTTCCTCTCGCAGCTGCGCTGCGAACGGTTGTACCTGGTGGGCGACATCATCGACCTGTGGTGGATGGCGCATCGCCGCGCCAACTGGCGCCAGTCGCACAGCGAAGTCATCCAGGCCCTGCACGCGCTGCGCCGTGCCGGGACCGAGATCGTCTACATCCCCGGCAACCATGACGCTTCACTGCGCCACGTGTGCGGGCTGATGCTCCCAGCGATGCAGGTGCGCCGCCGCGCCATCCATGTGACCGCCGATGGCCGTCGCCTGCTCGTTGCGCATGGGGACGAGTACGACGGCGTGACCCACTTCGGTGGCCTGCAGGAAAAGTTCGGTGACTGGCTGTACTACCGCATCCTGACCGGCAACCAGGCGTTGAATGCGGTGCGGCGGCTGCTGGGGATGCGCTACTGGTCGCTGTCGGAGTTCCTGAAGAAGCGCAGCGGTGCGGCCGAACGCTACATCGAACGCTTCGTGCAGGCCGGGCTGGACGACGTGCGGCGGCGCGGACTGGATGGCATCGTCTGTGGCCACATCCACCGCGCCGCGCTGATCGAGCGCGATGGCCTGGTCTATGCCAACGACGGCGACTGGGTGGAGAGCCTGACCGCGCTGGCCGAAGACCATGATGGCGCGCTGCGCCTGCTTGACCACAATGGCCAGACCCTGGTGGAACTGCCGGGCGCGCGCATCAAGCAAGCGGCTTGACCCACTCTTGTAGAGTCGAGCCATGCTTGTATGTTCCTCCCGGCTCCTACGAGGTATGTAGGAGCCAGGGTGGAGGGACCGTCAAGCATGCATCTGCGGATACTAGCCGACAGACGAGTCGAGCGATCCCCATCCCGCACACGAACGTCGATAAAGGATCGTACGGCCCCCAAAGGGGATCGTCGATGTAGGCAAGCTAACGTCGGTGCGGTACCACCCCAGCCCCTTAAAGATAGCTGGGAGCCGTACAAATGTCTGATTCTCTCGATATTGGCGTGGACGTGGACTCCAAGGAGTTCGTACCGGCAGTGGCCGACCGCAAGGCCGGCGACAGGATCGCCAACACCCGGGCCGGCATAGCCCAGTGGCTCAACACCTTGCCCCAGCGATGCCGGATTGGCATGGAGGCGACGGGGCGGTACTACGAGTTGTTGGCTCGGATGGCTGGCCAGGCAGGCCACGTTGTCTATGTGATCAATCCACGTCTGATCAAGCACTACGGCCGGGCGACGGGCTCGCGTGGCAAGACGGACGCCATGGACGCCGAAGCGATCGCCCGATACGTGAAGAAGGAGAACGATCGCCTGCGTGAATACGTACCGCGTACCGATGAGCAGCAGCAGATGCACGATTTGCTGCGCAAGCGGCAGACGCTGGTAAAGACACGCGCGCGCCTGGAGCAATCCTTCGGGGTAAGCAAAAGTGCCCCCGGGGAGCTGTCAGATCTGTTCTGCGCTCTGGCTGGGACGCTGTCCGAGCTGGAAAGCGAACTGCAGCGCTTGGGTCGCGATGGAGAGCATGGCACGCTCTACAAGCGCCTGTTGACCATCCCTGGTATCGGCCCCGCTGTCGCCGCTCACCTGATCTACTACATGACGCGCTGGCCGTTGGCCAACGCCAACGCGTGGATCGCCTGCACCGGCCTGGATCCCCGGCCCAACGAGTCTGGCGGAAGAACGGGACGGCGTCGGCTGTCCAAACAGGGCGCGCCAGTGCTGCGCCAGATGCTCTACATGGCCGCCATGGGGCTCAAGCGGTGTCGCCAGGGGCAACCGCTCTACGACGAGCTGTCAAAACGCGGTCACCCCAGCACCGCCGTCTTCAACATCCTGGCCAGAAAGCTGGCCAGGATCGCCTGGGGTGTCTTCAAAAGCGGCCGGGACTTCGATCCGGCCATGCTGAAGGTGGGTCAAGCCTGCTTCCAGCAGGCTTGACCACGAACATAGGATCTCGACTGCTCTTCTCAGACTGCCCCGCGTACAGCAGTCGAGCATGGCTCGACTCTACAAAAGAGCGCGAGCGGCTGTGCCATCAAGACGGCACGCCCGCAAGCCGCTAGCATCGGCCCATGGATTCCCTGACCCAGATCGTGCTCGGCGGCGCCGTCGCTGCTGCCATCGCCCCGCCCGGACATCGCCGTGCGGCCCTGCTGGCCGGTGCTGCGCTCGGCACCCTGCCGGACCTCGACGCCCTGTGGCTCGGCTTCACTGCCGCCGACCCGGTGGCGAACATGATCGAGCACCGCAGCTTCAGCCACTCGCTGCTGGTGCTGCCTTGGGTGGCGGCACTGATCTGGTGGTTGTTCAAGCGCTTCGGCAATGGCCGCGTCGCCCAGTCACCGGTGCGCTGGTTCTGGGCGATCCAGCTGGCGCTGGTCACCCATCCCATGCTGGATGCGTTCACCGTCTACGGCACCCAGCTGTGGTGGCCGCTGCGCCCACACCCGACCATGGGTTCCAGTGTCTTCATCATCGATCTCGGCTACACGGTATGGCTGCTGCTGGGCTGCGTGCTGGCCTGGTTTGGTCGCGCCCGCCCCTGGGCTGGCAAGGTGCTGGGTGTGGCGTTGCTGGTCAGCAGTGCATACCTGGGTTGGGGCCTGATCGCCAAGGCGCAGGTCGACCGTGCTGCCCAGCAGAGCCTGGCGGCGATGGGCCTGGGCGATGCGCCGCGCTTCTCGGTGCCGATGCCGTTCAACACCCTGCTGTGGCGCGTGGTGGCAATGACGCCGAACGGCTACGTGGTGGGCGACCGCTCGCTGGTGGCCGACCACGGGCCGATGCGGTTCGAAGGCCACGCATCCAACGTGCAGGCCTTGCGCGAAGCGCAGGCCATCCCGGCGGTGCAGCAGCTGACGTGGTTCAACCGTGGCTTCATGCGTGCGCAGGTGGTGGACGGCCGGCTGGTGCTGAGCGACCTGCGTATGGGGCTGGAACCGGACTACACCTTCAACTTCGCGGTGGCCGAGCAGGCTGATGGGCAGTGGCGGGCGATCACGCCCGAGCAGGTGCGGGTGGATTACAGCAGCCCGGCTGCACGCGCCGACGTCGGACGCCGGTTGGCCGCGATGTGGCAGCGGATCTGGCAGGAGCCGGCAGCACAGCCGGGTGCGGTCGACCACAGCGCCGTGCATTGATCAGTAGATCCACGCCATGCGTGGATGGCGGGGTGCATCGGCCAAGGCAGCCACGCATGACGTGGCTCCACCGAATCAATACACCGTGGCGCGGCCCTGCACGAACGAATAGAAGAACACCGCGTTCGGATCGTTCTGCACCAGACGGAACTCGCGACGCATGCCTTCCACGGTTTCCTCGTCCACCGATCCGGCCTGCAACAGCTGGTCGGCAGCCGACAGCAGCAGTTGTTCCCAGAACGCGATCATCGTCTTGCGACGGGCCGGTTCGCGGTTGTCCAGGTGGATGGTCTTGATCTCGGTGTGCACGTCGCGGAAGCCGCCGGCTAGCAGCAGGTTGCCCAGCTTGGCGCCGACGAACGGATCTCCCCCGTGGTCGTACTGGAAATCGTTGAAGGCCATCCAGTAGCGCCAGATATGCGGCGAATACGGGTCGAGCAGGAACGAGGCATTCATCACCTCGGTGATGTAGACCGGCGAACCCGGGGCCAGCACGCGGCGCACTTCGCTCAATACGCGTGCTGGTGACGGCACGTGCTCCAGCACCCAGCACAGGAACGCCGCGTCGAAGCTGCGTGCTTCGAACGGCAGCTCGCCGGCGTCGGCCTGCTGCAGGGTGTAGCGGTCGCTGCACCACGGTGTGCGCGCCAGGTTCTCGCGCGCGGTGGCCAGCTGTGTTTCGCTCAGGTCCACGCCGGTCACGTGCAGCTCGGGGAAGCGGCGCAGCAGGATTTCGGTCTGCGCGCCGACGCCGCTGCCGACTTCCAGCAGGCGACGCGCGCCGCTGTAGTCGATCTGGCCGAAGATGCTCGATTCCAGCAGCCGTGCCTGGGTCATCAGGCGCTGCTGCTCGGTGCCGGAGAATCCGTGCAGGTAGGTCGGGGAGGAAATCGGCGGGGTCATGGGGGCGGGCTCTTGTAGCGTCGAGCGTGATCAATGGAAGGGGCGCGTAGAGTCGAGCGTGCTCGACTGTTCAGAAAGCCAGTCGAGCACGCTCGACTCTACGGTGTGGAGCAGTCGAGCAAGCTCGACTCTACGGATCAAGGCAGTCGGGCGGGTTACGAGGGGCTGGCGCGCTCAGGCTGCCGAAGACAACGCCGGTTCCCCGGCAATCAGGCGGTCGAAGTACTCGGTGGTCAATGCGATCTGGCTGGCCGGATCTTCGGCACGGTTGACCACCGCGCGGAAGGCGGCATTCTCCGGCCGGTCCTTGGCGTACCAGCCCAGGTGCTTGCGCGCGATGCGCACGCCCTGCGGCTCGCCATAGAACGCATGCAGCGCATGCAGGTGACCAAGCAGGATGTCGCGCACTTCCGCCAGTGACGGCGGCGGCAGTTCCTCGCCGGTGGCCAGGTAATGCGCCACCTCGCGGAAGATCCATGGCCGGCCCTGTGCCGAGCGGCCGATCATCACTGCATCCACGCCGGTTTCCTTCAGGACGTAGGCGGCCTTCTGCGGCGAATCGATATCGCCGTTGGCGATCACCGGAATGCGGAGTGCGGCCTTGATCTCGCCGATCGTGGCGTACTCGGCCTGGCCGGTGTAGTGCTGGTCGCGGGTGCGGCCGTGCACCGCCAGTGCGGCGATACCGCTGTTCTCTGCGATGCGCGCGATCACCGGACCATTGCGATGGTCGCAGTCCCAACCGGTACGGATCTTCAGCGTGACCGGCACGTCCACCGCGTTGACCACGGCTTCGAGGATGCGCGCCACCAGCTGCTCGTCGCGCATCAGTGCCGAACCGGCCCAGGCGTTGCACACCTTCTTGGCCGGGCAGCCCATGTTGATGTCGATGATCTGCGCGCCGTGGTCCACGTTGTAGCGCGCGGCCTCGGCCAGCTGCTGCGGCTCGGTGCCGGCGATCTGCACGCTGATCGGTGCCGGCTCGCCCTCATGGTCCATGCGATGGATCGACTTGCGCGTGGTCCAGAAGCGCGGGTCGCTGATGGTCATTTCCGAGGCGGCCAGTCCCGCGCCCAGCCGTTTGCACAGCAGGCGGAAAGGCTTGTCGGTGACGCCGGCCATGGGCGCCAGCACGACGTTGGGGGCAATGGTGTACGGGCCGATCTGCATGCTCCCATTGTAGGGCGCGGGCGGCGGTACGGCCGTGTCGGGCGCGGTCCGGTTCAGGCCGATCCGCACCCAGCTCATGCCGTACCGGCATCAACAGATGCTTGACGGTTGCTTCCGCTGCCCCCAAGGGCGGGCGATGGTAGGTGGCTACCCTAGGCTCTGCCAGGCCTGGCGGGTACCCAACGCGAAGGCCAGCCCCAGGCTGAGGCAGGCCAGTGAACTGACTACCCAGAAGTACCGGCCGTTGTAGCCGGGCCGGAGCAGCGCCAGCCCGAAGCCCATCGCCGCGCGCACCAGCAACAGCAGGGCGATGCCCGACAGCACCGGACGGCTGGCCGGCAGCGGCGAATGCCAGCCTGCGGCTGCCAGCGCGTACAGCGTCCAGGCCACCAGCACGGCAGTAATGCCGGCGGTCATCAGTGGTGGCCACCAATGCCCCGCCTGTGCCAGCCGGACCATGCGCTGGCCAGCGCCGAACCACCGGTACCAGGGTGCCCCAAAGGCAATGCAGCCGATATGCAGCAAGGCTGCGATGGCACTGCCGGCGGCGGCAACCAGCAACCAGGGGAATCCGTCCATGTCCTGCCCGTGCAGAGAAGCTGCGCGGATGTTCGGCGAGGGGCGGGGTGAGGGCAATGCGGCAGGCGGTCGCAGAGCTGGACAATGGGCAAAAGAAAGGCCCGGATGCCAGCGCACCCGGGCCTTCCCATCCACGCATGGCGTGGATCTACTTCACTTCCACGTCGGCCGGGGTGAAGCGCGGCATCGCCGCTGCAGCGCCTTCCTTCTCGGTCGAACGACCGGCGAACTGGTTGGCGAAGCGCACGTGGCGGGCGAACGGGGCGTCGGCCACCTGCGCCAGCGACGCGGCCAGCGCACCGTTGAAGGCGTCACCGGCACCGGTGGTGTCGATCGCCTGCACCTGTTCGGCACCCACGCGGTAGTACGGCTGGGTATCGCCGCGCAGGTTCTCATCGGCATGCGACACGAACACACCCACCGAACCCAGGGTCACCACCACGGTGCCGTTGCCGACCAGCTTGCGGCACAGCGCATGCAGGCTGGCACCGTCCAGCGCGGCGACGTCATTGGCATCCACGCGCTCACCGACATGGCGGCCGAGCAGGGCGGCGAACTCGGTTTCGTTCGGGGTGATCACATCGGCCAGCTTGAGCAGGCCGATGGTCGAGGGGGCGTCGGCCGGTGCGGTGTTGAGCACGGTGGTGACGCCGGCCTCGCGGGCCGTGGCCAGTGCCGCTTCGATGGTCTGCACCGGCGATTCCAGCTGCACCAGCACCACCTTGGCGCCGGTCAGCAGGGCCTGCTGCTGTTGCAGGAAGTCGGTGCTCAGCGCGGCGTTGGCACCCGGTCCGATCACGATGGTGTTGCGGCCACGGGCATCGACGTAGATGCCGGCGGTGCCGGTCGGTTCGCTGCTGGCTTCGGCGATCAGACCGAAGCCGTCCTGCGCGGCCAGCTCACGGGCGGTGGCGCCACCAGCGTCGTCGCCCAGCGCGCACACGAAGTGCGTGTCGGCACCGGCGCGGCAGGCCGCCACGGCCTGGTTGAAGCCCTTGCCACCGGGGCCGGTGCTGTAACGGCCGGCAATGGTCGCACCCGGTGCCGGCAGCGACTCGCACCGCCACACGTGATCGACATTGAAGGAACCGACGACAACGACACTGCTGCTCATAGGGAATCTTTTCTCAACCAAGGGTTCAACTGAAGTGCGTCAGCACGCCGGCGATGGTCGCCGTCATGAAGGTGGCAATGGTACCGCCCAACACCGCGCGCAGGCCGAACTTGGCCAGATCGTGGCGACGTTCTGGGGCCAGGCCGCCGATGCCGCCGATCTGGATCGCGATCGAGCTGAAGTTGGCGAAGCCGCACAGCGCGTAGGTAGCGATCAGGCGACCTTCCTCGGACAGGCTCACGCCGGCGATCTGGCCGTTCACGATCTGCGACAGCTCGGTGTAGGCCACGAACTCGTTGATCACGACCTTCTGGCCGATCAGCGAACCGACGGTGGTGGCATCGGCCCACGGGGTGCCGATCACCCAGGCGATCGGGGCCAGCACGTAACCGAAGATGGTCGACAGGTTGGTCGGCTTGCCGATGGCAGCGGCCAGGCCGGTCACATCGCCGATCCAGGTCAGCGGGGCATTCAGCAGCGCGATCAGGGCGATGAAGGCCAGCAGCATCGCACCGATGTTCAGCGCCAGCTTCAGGCCGTCACCGGCGCCGGCGGCGGCCGCGTCGATGATGTTGCTGGAGGTCTTCTCGACTTCCATCTTCACCGTGCCGCGGGTCAGCGGGGTGCCGGTTTCCGGGATCAGCAGCTTGGCCACGACCAGCGTGGCCGGGGCGGCCATGATGCTGGCCGCCAGCAGGTGCTTGGCGTAGAAGGCCTGCTGCGCCGGGTCGCCACCGCCGAGCATGCCCACGTAGGCCGCCAGCACGCCGCCGGCGATGTGGGCCATGCCGCCGATCATCATGGTCAGCAGCTCGGACTGGGTCATCCTGGCGATGTACGGGCGCACGGTCAGCGGCGCCTCGGTCTGGCCGATGAAGACGCTGGCGCAGACGCTGGTGGTTTCAGCACCGGACACGCGCATCACCTTGGTGATCGACCAGGCCATCACGCGCACGATGCCCTGCATGATGTTGAGGTGGTACATCACCCCCATCAGCGCAGAGAAGAAGATGATGGTCGGCAACACCTGGAAGGCGAAGATGAAGCCGTAGTTCTTGGTGTCCATCAACGAGCCGAAGATGAAGCCCGAGCCCTCGTTGACGTAGCTGAGGATCTTGACGAAGCCCTTGCCCAGCGCGTCGAACACGTCGCGCCCGCCCGGCACCAGGATCACCAGCGCCGCAAAGGCGATCTGCAGGGTGATACCGGTGGCAACCAGCTTCCAGTCAACCGCGCGCTTGTTATTGGAAAACAACCAGGTGATGCCGATCAGCACCGCCAACCCGAACAGGCCGAAGCCGATCCTGCCCAAACCTTCGACCATGTGAGTGACTCCCCTGGGGCGTCGCGAAAAACGGGAAGCCTAGTGCAGGGCAGGGGCCGGGGCAAGAAAAAGCAGCGTGTGCGCGGCCAACGGTACCGATCAGGCCAGCAACGGCAAGGGCTTGCGGCTGGCGGCGGCGGGTAGAATGGGGTTCGATCCCGGCCCGGATGCGGGCCCGCAGCAGGAGATTCGCATGCAATACCGTCGCCTGGGCTCCACCGGCCTGCCGATTTCCGCCTTGTCCTTCGGCGCCTGGGTGACCTTCGGCGACCAGGTCCCGCGCGATGAGGCCCGCAACCTGGTGGCCGCCGCCTGGGATCATGGCGTCAACTTCTTCGACAATGCCGAGGGTTATGCCAACGGCCGTGCCGAACAGGTCATGGGCGACGTGATCACCGACCTGCGCCTGCCGCGCGACGGTTTCTGCGTGTCCAGCAAGGTGTTCTTCGGCAGTGCCAAGGACCCGCGGCCGACCCAGCGCGGCTTGTCGCGCAAGCACGTGACCGACGCCTGCCATGCCGCGCTCAAGCGCCTGCGGGTGGACTACCTGGACCTTTATTACTGCCACCGCCCGGATCCGGACGCGCCGATCGCCGAGACCGTGCACGCCATGGATACCCTGGTACGGCAGGGCAAGATCCTCTACTGGGGCACTTCGGAGTGGTCGGCGGCGCAGATCCAGCAGGCGCTGGACATCGCCGAGGCGCGCAACCTGCAGGGCCCGTCGATGGAGCAGCCGCAGTACAACCTGCTGCACCGCGAGCGGGTCGAGGTCGAGTACGCGCCGCTGTATGCGGGTGCCGGCCTGGGCACCACCATCTTCTCGCCGCTCGCCTCGGGCCTGCTCACTGGCAAGTACGACCAGGGCATCCCGGCCGATGCGCGGCTGGGGCGGGAAGGCATGGAGTGGTTGCAGGACCTGGTGCTGGGGGCCGACGCCGGGGCCCGCCTGGGCCAGGTGCGGCGCTTCAGCGAGGTGGCACGCGCGCTCGGCCATGCCCCGGCCACGCTAGCCATCGCCTGGTGCCTGCGCAACCCGAACGTTTCCAGCGTGATCCTCGGCGCCAGCCGGGTCAGCCAGCTGCTTCAGAACCTGCAGGCACTGGACGTGCTGGGGCAGGTCGACGCGGCCGGCTGGGCCCAGGTCGAAGCCGTCTTCGCCTGACAACCCTTTGGAGAGTCGAGCCACGCTCGACTCCAGGTTGGTCGGGTCTTCGTAGAGTCGAGATCCTATGTTCGTGGTCAAGCCTGCTGGAAGCAGGCTTGACCCACCTTCAGCATGGCCGGATCGAAGTCCCGGCCGCTTTTGAAGACACCCCAGGCGATCCTGGCCAGCTTTCTGGCCAGGATGTTGAAGACGGCGGTGCTGGGGTGACCGCGTTTTGACAGCTCGTCGTAGAGCGGTTGCCCCCGGCGACACCGCTTGAGCCCCATGGCGGCCATGTAGAGCATCTGGCGCAGCACTGGCGCGCCCTGTTTGGACAGCCGACGCCGTCCCGTTCTTCCGCCAGACTCGTTGGGCCGGGGATCCAGGCCGGTGCAGGCGATCCACGCGTTGGCGTTGGCCAACGGCCAGCGCGTCATGTAGTAGATCAGGTGAGCGGCGACAGCGGGGCCGATACCAGGGATGGTCAACAGGCGCTTGTAGAGCGTGCCATGCTCTCCATCGCGACCCAAGCGCTGCAGTTCGCTTTCCAGCTCGGACAGCGTCCCAGCCAGAGCGCAGAACAGATCTGACAGCTCCCCGGGGGCACTTTTGCTTACCCCGAAGGATTGCTCCAGGCGCGCGCGTGTCTTTACCAGCGTCTGCCGCTTGCGCAGCAAATCGTGCATCTGCTGCTGCTCATCGGTACGCGGTACGTATTCACGCAGGCGATCGTTCTCCTTCTTCACGTATCGGGCGATCGCTTCGGCGTCCATGGCGTCCGTCTTGCCACGCGAGCCCGTCGCCCGGCCGTAGTGCTTGATCAGACGTGGATTGATCACATAGACAACGTGGCCTGCCTGGCCAGCCATCCGAGCCAACAACTCGTAGTACCGCCCCGTCGCCTCCATGCCAATCCGGCATCGCTGGGGCAAGGTGTTGAGCCACTGGGCTATGCCGGCCCGGGTGTTGGCGATCCTGTCGCCGGCCTTGCGGTCGGCCACTGCCGGTACGAACTCCTTGGAGTCCACGTCCACGCCAATATCGAGAGAATCAGACATTTGTACGGCTCCCAGCTATCTTTAAGGGGCTGGGGTGGTACCGCACCGACGTTAGCTTGCCTACATCGACGATCCCCTTTGGGGGCCGTACGATCCTTTATCGACGTTCGTGTGCGGGATGGGGATCGCTCGACTCGTCTGTCGGCTAGTATCCGCAGATGCATGCTTGACGGTCCCTCCACCCTGGCTCCTACATACCGCGTAGGAGCCGGGAGGAACATACAAGCCATGCTCGACTCCGCACGTAGCGCGGGCATTTCCAGGCGACGGCGCGAGAGCAGTCGAGCGTGGCTCGACTCTACAAAAGCCGTGTGCCCCCATCTTTCAATAGATGAAATCTATCGTATTTCAGAATTCGATCATTAATCTCATCAATGAAATTGAGAATGGTTGTTGATTGTCAACTGAGAATCATTATCATTTAACTCGTCCCTCGCACGAGTCCAGATGCTCATGAATGCTCAACCTGTACTGCTGCGCCCCGAAACGCTGACCCTCCGCGATCGACCGGTCCGCGTCGTTCCGCCGGAAGAGGTCATCGACAGCGAAGCCCTGCTCAAGGGCCGTCGTGAAATCCTGATCCAGCACGGCGACCGCTTCTATCGCCTGCGGCACACCAGCAACGACAAGCTGATCCTGACCAAGTAATCGCGGCCTGGTCGCCCGCCTCCCTCCCTCCTGCCGGCAGCGCCGACAGGGTGGGCGACCCGTCCGCTCCCGCTCTCTCCCCCTCGGTCTACCGCGTGCACCTTCCGGGTGTGCCGGTAACCGGGGGTTCCCCTGCCTGACCGAATGAACCCGATGACCCGCCATACCGCCCTGTGTCTTGCTGTCTGGATGGCGTTGCCGCTGTCCGCCCACGCTGCTGCCACCGCCGCCCCTGATGCGCGCGAATTCGATCGGGTGCAGGTCACCGCCACCCGCACCGAGCGGGCCGTGAGTGACGTGGCGGCCACCGTGGACGTCATCGACCGCGAGCAGATGGACCGGCACCTGGTGCAGGACATCAAGGATCTGGTGCGCTACGAGCCGGGCCTGTCGGTCACCCGCAGCGCGACCCGCTTCGGCCTGGATGGTTTCCGCATCCGTGGCCTGGACGGCAACCGTGTGCGCATCCAGACCGATGGCATCGTCATGCCGACCCGGTTCGACATCGGTTCGTTCGCCAGTTCCAACCGCAACTTCACCGACCTCGATACGCTCAAGCGCGTGGAGATCGTGCGCGGCCCGGCCAGCTCGCTGTACGGCTCCGATGCACTGGGCGGCGTGGTGGCGTTCGTCACCAAGGACCCGGCCGACTACCTCAAGGACGGCAAGAACAGCTACTTCGGCCTGAAGTTCGGCTACGACGGTGAGTGGAAGGGCCTGCTCGGCGGTGCCACCGCCGCCTTTGGTGGCGACCACTGGAGCGGCCTGGTCAACGTCAACCACCACCAGGGCCAGGAAACGGACAACAAGGGCACGGTGCGCAGCGACAACGACACCCGTACCGCGTCCAATCCGCAGGACCGCGACGGCCGCAGCCTGCTCAGCAAGCTGGTCTATGCACCGAGCGAAGACCAGCGCTTCCGCTTGACCGTGGAAGGCAACGAAGACACCACCGATACCAATGTGTTGTCGGCGATTGCCAGCGTTGCACCGCGCCCCGGCGCGATGGCTGCGGCTACTGGCATGAAGTCCCACGACACGCAGAAGCGTACCCGCGTGTCCTTTGCCCACGAAATGGATGCGCTGGACCAGCCGTTCGCCGACAGCCTGCATTGGCAGGTGTATGCGCAGAACAGCGAAACGCGGCAGCAGACCGACGAGACCCGCACCGACGGCAGCCGCCGTCACCGCGTGTTCTCCTTCGACCAGCATGCCTTTGGCCTGCAGGCGCAGTTCAACAAGGCGTTCAGCACCGGCAGCGTCGAGCACGCATTGACCTACGGCTTCGAAGGCACCCGTACCGAGATCCGCCAGAAGCGCGACGGCTACCAGGTCAACCGTGCCGGTGTGGTCAGCAACATCGTTACCCCCGACACCTTCCCGGTGCGTGACTTCCCGATCAGCAAGACCACCGAGTTGGGCCTGTACGCGCAGGATGAAATGCGCCTGGCCGACGGCAAGCTGTCGCTGGTGCCGGGCGTGCGCGTGGACCGTTACGAGCTGAAGCCGGAAGTGGACAGCATCTTCGCCGAAGACAACCCGACCACGGCCGTGGCCCAGCTGAAGAAGACCAGCGTGTCGCCGAAGCTGGGCATGGTCTGGCGCTTCACCGACCAGTGGTCGCTGTTCGCCGGGTATGCGCGTGGCTTCCGCTCGCCGCCGTACAACGACGTCAACATCGGCCTGACCAACGTGGCCTTCGGTTACACCGCCATCGCCAACCCGGACCTGAAGCCGGAAACCAGCGACGGCTATGAACTGGGCCTGCGTTTCATCGCGCCGGCGGCGTACGTCAGCGTCAGCGGCTACTACAACGACTACAAGGATTTCATCCAGTCCAACGTCGAGACTGGCCGCAACGCACAGGGTTTGACCGTGTTCCAGTCGCAGAACATCGCCGACGCGCGCATCTATGGTGCGGAAATGAAGGCCGGTATCGAGTTTGGTGAACTCAGTCCGGCGCTGAAGGGCTGGGCGCTGCGCAGTGCGTTGGCGTGGTCGCGTGGTGACAACCGGACCGATGACGAACCGCTGGCTTCGGTCGATCCGTTGCGTGGCACGCTGGGCCTGATGTACGACACCGATACCTGGGGCGTCGAACTGGCCGGCACCTTCGTGCAGCGCAAGAAGCGCCTGCCGCCGCCGGCCGCGCAGACCAACCCGAATGCACCGGCGCCGTTCGTCTACCAACCGGCGGGCTACGGCGTGCTGGACCTGATGGCGCACTGGAACTTCGCACCGGGTGCGACCTTCAATGTCGGCGTGTTCAACCTGGCCGACAAGCGCTACATCGAATGGTCGTCCATCACCCCGAGCCTGATCACCAATCGCGCACTGAGCGATCGTTTCAGCAGCCCGGGCCGCACCTTCTCCGCCAGCCTTGCCGTTTCCTGGTGACCTCATGAGCCGAGCACTGTCCGCACGCAGGAATGACTCCATCGCCGCGCCGCACAGCGCGGCCTGGCCGACCCCGGCACAGCTGGCCACGCTCGGCACCGTGCTGTGCCTGTACCACGCCGACGGCAACGAGCTGGGCGGCTGGCGCCAGGCCGTACGCGTGCATGCCTGCCAGGGCGTGGACAGCGAAGGCCTGCGCGAAAGCCTGTGCTTCCTCGATGGCCGCGGCCGCTGCGTGTGGCGCCTGTACCTGCTGCCGGACAGCGACTTCCTGGCCTGGGACCGGCTGGTGGCTGCGCTGCCGCCGGGGCCCGAGCACGACAGCGATGGCAGCGTCGGCGAACGCCTGTGGCGGCGCCTGGCCGGTCATCTGGGTGGCCAGCGCTGGCGCCTGTGCGCGCTGCGCCTGCATGCCGCCGACGATGGCCGCACGCTGGCCGCCAGTCTGTCGACCCTGTCCTCGCTGGGCGCAGCCACCGCGCGCCGCATTGCACGGCTGGAAGGTGCCGAAGGCGAGCTGGCAATCGACGATTGCTGCTGTGCCGATGCCGCGCGGCGTCCGGCGCCGCGGATTCCCGGCGACCTGCCGCTGATCCGCCTGTGACCCACTCCTGATGGAACGCCTGTCGGCCACGGACGGCCTCTCAACGCATCTGCAACCCCGAAGGAAGACCCCGATGAAGCTCCAGACAGCCAGCGCCCTGCTTGTGCTCGCCGCCAGCGGCGTGGCCAGCGCGCAGCCCTCCGATATCGCCCGTGACCACGACAGCATCCTTGCCATGCAGGGTGAGTACACCGTGGACTTCGCCTTCGACGAGACCGTGCTGCTGAAGCCGGGCTACGAGCGCGCACCGGCGATGCGCAGTGGCGGCAACGAAGTGGTCATCGTGGTCGAAGACACGCCGAAGCGCATCGTGCTGCAGCACCTGCTGCTGGACGAGAAGAGCGGCCACATCACCAAGCACTGGCGCCAGGACTGGGTGTACGAAGCACCGAACCGTTTCGAGTTCAGTGCCGACCAGACCTGGAAGGTGCGCAGCATTCCGGCGGCGGTGAACCAGGGCGCCTGGACCCAGTGCGTATACGAAGTGAGCGACGCACCGCGCTATTGCGGCACCGGCACCTGGACCTACACCAACAACGTGCCGAGCTGGACCAGCGACCTGAGCTGGCGTCCGCTGCCGCGCCGCGAGTACACCAAGCGCAGTGACTACAACGCGCTGGCCGTGATCAACCGCCACACGCTGACCCCGAACGGCTGGACCCACGAGCAGTTCAACACCAAGGTGCAGCGCAACGCCGATGGCAGCCAGGTGGAGATCGCCCGCGAGTTCGGCTTCAACGACTACGTGAAGACCACCGAGGTCGACTTCACCCCGGCGCGCAACTACTGGAAGGCCACCGCCGGTTACTGGGCAAAGGTGCGCCAGCGCTGGGACGGCTTCCTCGGCCAGGCCCCGGGCGTGCACCTGAAGACCAAGATCGACGGCATGGCGATGATCATCCCGATGTTCACCCAGGCCGAAGAGATCCAGGCCGGCAAGAAGGTGAAGGACAAGCAGATCGACGACGTGTTCGCCAAGTACGTGGAAAAGGCCCAGTAGGTCGAGCCCTGCTCGACTCATGGCGCGGATCCTCTGGTCAGGTGCCGCGCCGCGTATCCGCTTCTGGTAGGTGCCGAGCTTGCTCGGCACGCTCTTCGCCGGTGATCGCACACCGCATCCACGCGTGGTGTGGATGTGCCGTGCCGGATATCCGCGCCTGGTAGGTGCCGAGCTTGCTCGGCACGCTCTTCGTTGGCGATTGCACACCGCATCCACGCATGGCGTGGATCTACCGTGCCGCATATCCGCTCCTGGTAGGTGCCGAGCTTGCTCGGCACGCTCTCCATCGGTGATCGCACGCCGCATCCACGCATGGCGTGGATCTACCGTGCCTCATGTCCGCTTCTGGTAGGTGCCGAGCTTGCTTGGCACGCTCTTCGCCGGTGATCGCACACCGCATCCACGCGTGATGTGGAGGTGCCGTGCCGGATATCTGCTCCTGGTAGGTGCCGAGCTTGCTCGGCACGCTCTCCATCGGTGATCGCACGCTGCATCCACGCCATGCGTGGATGCGATGCACTCAGGACGCCGGCCCACTCAAGGTGGTCAGGTCCAGCCCAGCGTCCTGGAACGCACGCAAGGTGGCCTGCAGGCTGGCCTCGTCATCGCGGGTGCGGACGCCCATTACAGCTTGGTGGCAACGCACTCGATCCGTGCTGCAGGCGCTACGGTCCGGCAGCAGCAGCGCGGTCTGTGCGACGAGGATCGCCATGTGCGCCACTTCCTTTCTCGGCTTCGGTTGGCCCCGGTAGAACCGGTCGAACTCAGCACGCAGGTCGGCCACCACGTCGGCATCGCTGCGCGTGCGTGACATGCTGACCGGAACCAGAGAGGTCGGGTGGCCCTCGTGGAAGGCTTGCGCTTCATCAGCCAGCACCGTTTCCAGCACGAAGGCCTGCACCGCGTCAGGAACATAGCCCTCCGCCGCGCGGGCGCCTGCGGGTAGCACCGCGGCGAACAGTGGGGAACTGGCCAGAAGGATGCGCAGACAGAGGCCGTATTTCATCTTCATTCCTTGAACCTCGGGAGCACGGGAGCAACCTTCCGTGCTTCCGGACGATCTGATCGGGTGGGACGCGCAGCATAGCGCCCCACCCGAGCGTGTCACGATCGCGTCAGGCTTCGCGCAGGGCCAGTGCCGGTGGCGTATGCAGGATCGCGCGCGTACCCCACCAGCCTGCCAGCAGGCTCAAGCCGATGCCGACCACGCCGCCGATCAGCAGGCCCGGCCACGGCGGCAGCAACGGCAGTTCGAACACCTTCTGCGAGACCGCCACGCCGATCGCAGCGGCCGCGCCCACCGCCAGCAACGCGGCCAGCGTGCCCAGCGCACCGAATTCCACCAGTACCGCGCCACGCAGCTGGCGCCGGGTCGCGCCCAGCGTGCGCAGCACCGCGCTGTCGTAGCGGCGTTCACCGGCCGTGGCCTGCAGCGCGGCCAGCAGTACCAGCACGCCGGCCAGCAGACTGAACACCATCACCAGCTGCACCGCCTGTGCCACCCGTTCCATCACATCGCGCACCTGCGAGATCACCGCGTCCACGTCCAGCAGCGACAGGTTCGGCTGCGCGCGTACCAGCTCGCCCAGTCCGGCGGCCTTGCCGGCCGGTAGATGGAATGCCGACAGCAGGTTGTGTGGCGTATCGCCCACCGCATTCGGGTTCAGCAGCACGAAGAAGTTCGGACGGAAGGTGTTCCAGTCGGCCTTGCGCACGCTGGTGACAGTGAACTCGCGTTCCTGCTCGCCCACCGCAATGGTGATGCGGTCGCCGGGATGCACGCCGTAGCGCTTGGCCCAGCCGATTTCCACCGAGGCTTCGGCGGCGGTGCTGTCTGCCTTCCAGAAGGTGCCGTTGACCAGTGTGTTGGCCGGCGGGAAGCTGCTGCGCCAGCTGAAGTTCAACGGCCGGTTCTCGTCGTCGTCATCGCGCTGGCCTTCGCCCTGTGCCGGCTGCCCGTTCTGTTCAGGCGAGCGGTCCACGCGCAGCGGCGGCTTGCCGTTGATCGCGATCAGACGGCCAGTGGCCATCGGTTCGATGCTGGCGTCGTTGGCGCCCAGTCCACGCAGTGCGGCCAGCACGCTGTCGCGCTGTTCGGGCTGGATGTTGATCAGGAAGTAGTTCGGCGTATCCGCGGGCAGTCGCTCGCGCCACTGCTGCAGCAGGCCGGGGCCGGTCACCGCCAGCAGCAACAGCGCGCACAGCGACAGCGACAGCCCCACCAGCTGCATCACCGCCAGCATCCGGCGCCGGGTCAGCGCGGCCAGTCCCAGCCGCCAGTGGCCATGCAGGCGGTGCTGCAGGCCGCGCAGCAGCTGCAGCAGCACGAAGCCGACCACGCCGGCCGCCACCGCCAGCGCGGCCAACCCGCCCAGCACCCACAGCGCCAGCTTGAGATCACCGGTGACCTGCACCGCCAGCAGCAGGCTGGCCGCCAGGGCAGCCACGTAGGCCAGCAGCGAGGCCGGCGGCAGGGCGGCGAAGGAACGGTTGAGCACCCGCATCGGCGGCACCCCGCGCAGGCGCAGCAGCGGCGGCAGGCCGAAGCCGAACAGCAGCAACAGCCCGATGCCGGCACCGGTCAGCGCAGGCATTGCCTCGGGCAGCGGCAGGCGCTGCGGCACCAGGCTGCCCAGCACCTGCACCAGGCCTTCCTGCGCCGCCATGCCCAGGCCGATGCCGAGTGCGCAGGCCGGCACCGCCAGCATCAGCAGCTGCAGTGCCAGACCGGACAGGATGTCGCGCTGGCGCGCGCCCAGGCAGCGCAGGATCGCCACCTGGTCGATGCGGCGCAGGGCGAAGCGGTTCGCCGCCAGCGCCGTGGCAACACCGGCCAGCAATACCGCCAGCAGCGCGCTGAGGCCGAGGAAGCGCCCGGCCAGGTCGAACGCCTGGCGCACGCCACGCTGGGTGTCGTCCACACTCAGCAGGCGCAGGCCCTTCACCTGCGGCAGCAGCCATTGCCGAAGTGCCGCGATCGGCTCTGCTGCTCCGGCGAACATCAGCCGGTAGTTGATGCGGCTACCCGGACCGAGCAGGCCGGTGCCTTCCACATCGGCGCGGTTGACCAGCAGGGTGGGGGAAAGCGTAAGCAGGTCGCCGCCGCTGTCCGGCTCGGCCTCGATGATGCCAGCGATGCGCAGCGTGCCAGCGCCGAATTCAAGGTCGTCACCGGCCTTCAGTCCCAGCCCCTGGAGAAGGCGTGGGTCGGCATAGGCCTGGCCTTTGGCCGGCATGCCGGCGTTGTCGATCAGGGCGCCCCCGGGCGTGGCCCGCACCCGCAGCGTGCCACGCAGCGGATAGCCCGCCTGCACCGCCTTGATGCTGGCCATCTGGCTGGCATCACCGTTGAACAGCACGCTGCCGAAGCTGGCGATATGGGTGTAGGCCAGTCCGCGCCGCTGCGCCTCGTCGGCGAACGCCTGCGGCGGGTCATCGCGCCCGGCGATGCCGAGGTCGCCGCCTAGCATTTCCGCTGCGCTGCCGGTCAGTGCCAGGTTGACCCGGTTCACCAGCGTGCCGACTGCGGTCATCACCGCCACGCCCAGCACCAGCGCGGCGAACACGGTCAGCAGGTCGCCGGCCAGCGCCTCGCGGCGCAGCGCGCGCCACGCGTGTTGCAGCAGGTTCATGCCTGCGCCCCACGCTCGACCGGCAGCAGGCGGCCGTCGTCGATGCGGTGGATGTACTGGCAACGCTGGGCCAGGCGCAGGTCGTGAGTGACCAGCACCAGGGTGGTGCCGCTGCCGGCGTTGAGTTCGAACAGCAGGTCGCTGATGTGCTGGCCGGTGGCGTGGTCCAGCGAGCCGGTCGGTTCGTCGGCGAACAGAATGCGCGGGCGGGTGACGAAGGCACGTGCCAGTGCCACGCGCTGCTGCTCGCCGCCCGACAACTGGCGCGGATAGTGGCGGGCGCGATGGGCCAGGCCGACCTGGGCCAGCACTTCTTCGACCCGCGCCCGGTCTTCGCGCCCAGCCAGTTCCAGCGGCAGCGCGACATTCTCGGCGGCGGTCAGTGCCGGCAGCAGATGGAAGCTCTGGAACACGAAGCCGACCTCACGCGCGCGCAGCTGGGCGCGGGTCTCCTCGTCCAGCGCCGCCAGGTCCTGGCCGGCCAGCGCGATGCGGCCGCGGCTGGGCAGGTCCAGCCCGGCCAGCAGGCCGAGCAGGGTGGTCTTGCCGGAACCGGAGGCGCCGACGATGGCCGCGCTGGTCCCTTCATGGACGGTCAGGATGATGTTGTCCAGTATGTGGACTTCACCCTCCGGGCCCTGCACGGATTTGCCGACCTGGTCGACGGCGATGGCAACGGACGCGCTGCGGGGGGACAGGCTGTCGATGAGGAGACTCCAATGCGCAAGACGGGATGGAGCCGGCGAGCCGGCGTGATGATGGTGCTGCTGCTAGGGTTCCTGCTGCTGCCCGGGCTGGCGTGTGCCAAAGGTCCGGCTGGCACCGTGCTGGTGCTCGGCGACAGCCTCAGTGCTGCCCACAATATCCCTGCCGACGCCGGCTGGGTGAGCCTGCTGCAGCAGCGGGTCAGGCAGCAGTCGAAAACGCCGGCGCGCATCGTCAACGCCAGCATGAGCGGGGAGACCACCGCTGGCGCGCTGACCCGCCTGCCCGGCCTGCTGGCGAAGGAAAAGCCGACCGTGGTGGTGATTGCCCTCGGCGGCAATGACGCACTGCGCGGGCTGACCCCGGCGCAGGTGCAGGGCAACCTGGAAAAGATGGTGCAGGCCAGCCAGAAGGCCGGTGCCAAGGTGCTGCTGCTGGGCATCGACGTGCCGCCCAATTACGGGCCAGCCTATCGCCAGCGCCTGGCGGCGGCCTACAAGGCGCTGGCCACGCAGTACAAGGTGCCGCTGCTGCCCTTCCTGCTGGAGGGCGTGGCCCTGCAGCCGGGCATGATGCAGGCCGACGGGCTGCACCCGACCGCACAGGCGCAGCCGAAGGTGCTGGACAACGTCTGGCCGCTGCTCAGACCGCTGCTCTGAACCGTTTGTTTACCTCTTGACGGAACTTCACATCGCGTCCACCGTCGATCCGGCATGTTTCACAAAGCTGAAGTTAGAGGGAATCACATGCGTCAGACGAAGGAGACCTCCGGCTTGGTGCTGGTGGTCGAAGACAACCGCAACATCTCCGAGATGATCGGGGAATACCTGGAAGGTCGCGGCTTCGAAGTCGACTATGCACAGGACGGCCTGGATGGCTATCGCCTTGCGGCGGAAAACAGCTATGACGTCGTGGTGCTCGACTTGATGTTGCCGCGCCTGGATGGCATCGAAGTGTGCCGTCGCCTGCGCAACGATGCGCGCAAGTCCACCCCGGTGCTGATGCTCACGGCACGCGACACGCTGGACGACAAGCTCACCGGCCTCGGTTTCGGCGCCGATGACTACCTGACCAAGCCGTTCGCGATCCAGGAGCTGGAAGCCCGCCTGCGCGCGCTGATCCGCCGCGAGCGTCGCCAGGTCGGTTCGGAAGTGCTGAAGGTCGCCGACCTGGTGCTCGATCCGGTCAGCATGCGTGCCACCCGTGCCGGTACCGAGCTGCAGCTGTCGCCGATCGGCCTGCGCCTGCTGACCATCCTGATGCGCGAATCGCCGCGCGTGGTCACCCGCCAGGAGATCGAACGCGAGATCTGGGGCAACGGCCTGCCGGATTCGGACACCCTGCGCAGCCACCTGTACAACCTGCGCAAGATCATCGACAAGCCGTTCGACCGTCCGCTGCTGCATACCGTGCAGAGTGCCGGCTACCGCATTGCCGACATCGCCCAGCCGATGGCCTGAGCAGGCCCGCGCCGGTGCAGCCGCAGGCCGGGCCGGGCTGCGGCCAGGCACAAGGGCAGGGGATGACCGTCCGGCAGTGCCGCCGGTCATCGCCCGTGCATCCCAACGGCGCGGTGCGCTGCCTATAATCGCAGCGCTCTGACCGGGACCCCGCAATGCCGCACGGCCTGCCGCGCAAGATCCGTATCGCTTTCATCCTGCAGGCAGTGCTGGCCAGCCTGGGCATCCTGCTCGGTGCGTGGCTGGTTTCGCTGGTGATCAAGCACAGCCTGGTCGGCGCCGCCCTGCGCGAGGAGGCGGCGTACTTCTGGACGCTGCACGAGGCCTCGCCGGTGCAGCCGCCACCCAACACCCAGAACATCCGTGGCTACCTGCTGGAAAGCGGGCAGTCGGCCCTGTCGTTGCCGGCCAATCTGCGCAACCTGGAGCCCGGCTTCCACGAACTGCCCAAGGACGACCAGCTGGTGCTGGTCGATGTACGCCCGGCCGGTCGCCTCTACCTGGTATTCCTGCGTTCGCGTGCGGAGATGCTGGCGTTCTGGTTCGGCATCGTGCCGGTGCTGCTGACCCTGCTGGCGGTGTATGGCGCCAGTTGGGTCACCTATCGTGCGTCCAAGCGCCTGGTATCGCCGGTGAACTGGCTGGCGCGGCGCGTCTCGCGCTGGGACCCGGGCCACCCGGAGGCGGCCGACCTGGAGCCGAACAAGCTGCCGGCGGACATGCAGGGCGAGACCCGCCAGCTGGCGGCCGCACTGCATTCGCTGGCCAACCGGGTCAGCGCGCACGTGGCGCGCGAGCGCAATTTCACCCGCGATGCCAGCCATGAACTGCGCACACCGTTGACCGTCATCCGCGTGGCCAGCGACATGGCGCTGGGCGATGACAGCCTGGAGCCGCGCCTGCGCCGCAGCCTGCAGCGCATCCAGCGTGCAGGCCGTGACATGGAGGCGGTGATCGATGCCTTCCTGATCCTGGCCCGCGAGGCCGACGTCGAGCCCCAGGTCGAGCTGTTCGACGTCAACGACATCGTCCGCTACGAAGTGGACAACGCCAACGAACTGCTGGGTACGCGCCCGGTGTCGGTGCACCTGCACAGCGATGGCCCGGTGCAGCTGCATGCGCCGCCGCGGGTGCTGCAGGTGGTGGTCAGCAACCTGGTGCGCAACGCGTGCAGCTATACCGACGAAGGGCGCATCGACGTGCATGTGCACAACGATCGGGTGGTGGTGCGCGATACCGGTATCGGCATGTCGGCCGACGCACTGTCGCGGGCCTTCGAGCCGTTCTACCGCGCCGAGCCGAGCCGCCCGCAGGGTACCGGCCTGGGCCTGTCGATCGTGCGCCGGCTGTGCGATCGCTTTGGCTGGAAGGTCAGCCTGGCCAGCGAGCCGGGTCAGGGCACCGAGGCCACGGTGATCTTCCGGTAGAGGGCTTTTGCCGGGCTGCGCCCGGCACCCGCCGAGGCGACATCAACATCAAAAGCGGGCATTCCGTGAAATGGCGGGGCGGTGTGGGTTTGCAGGACACGCCGTAAACCCGTCCATGGGGGCTCGATGGCGCCATCCATGGCGCCAACGGTCCTGCAAACCCACACCGCCCCGCCTTCGACAGTTTCCCGCGATCCGCAGTAGATCCACGCCATGCGTGGATGGGGTTGCTCAGTTGCACTTCACCTTCGGCGCCAGCGCCTTGGTCCAGATCGCATAGCCGGCCGGGGTCATGTGCAGCATGTCCTCGCGGAACAGCGACGCATCCGGCTGGCCGTCGGCGCCCAGCATCGGCGTGTAGACGTCGGTGAAACCGGTGTTGGGCAGCTTGGCCAGGGCTGCCTTGATCAGCGTGTTGGCCTCGTTGATCGCCGGCAGCAGGTGCGCGCGCGACGGGCTTGGCTTGATCGACAGGTACTCCACCTTCGTCTTCGGCAGGTCGCGTTGCACGCGCTGCACGAAGGCAACCACATCGTCGCGCACCTGCACGGCGCTGCGGCCGCTGTTGAGGTCGTTGTCACCGGCGTAGAAGAACACCTTGCACGGTGCATACGGCACCACGATGCGGTCGGCATACCAGGTGCTGTCACGCACTTCCGAACCGCCGAAGCCACGGTTGAACACCGGCTGGCCGGGGAAGTCGGCTGCCAGGCCTTCCCACATGCGGATCGAGGAGCTGCCGATGAACTCGATGCCGCCCCGTGGCGGCGGGCTGGCCTGGTCGGCGCTGGCAAAGTGGGCCATGTCGCCGGCCCAGGCCACGTTGGAGACCTGCTCGGGCACGCGCGGCGGCTTGGCCGGGCTCAGCGCCTGGGCCAGGGGGGCGGCGGTCAGCAGGCCCAGCATCAGCAGGCAGGTACGGCGACGGGACATCAGGCGCTCCAGCAGGGAAGGGGAAAGCCATCATAGAAGCTGGGGCGGGCCGGGGCTTGCCCCTGGCAGTCCATTCACCGGGCCGGTGCCGGGATGCGGCTGGCGGCCTTGTGGCAAAATGGCGGCCATCTGCCTATCCCTGTGCACCCATGATTCCCTGCCGTGCGTCTGAGCGGTCGCTGCGCCGCGCCCCTGTTGCTGGATGTTCCACCCGTGGCTGATCAGTTCGGCCATCTGCCCCGCGGCCCGCGCCGCATCTTCCAGGCCGCCCGCTGGTCCTGGCAGGGCCTGCGCGCCGCCTGGCTGCATGAGTCCTCGTTCCGGCTGGAGGTCTACCTGCTGATCCTGCTGACCCCGGTCGCGGTCTGGCTGGGCCAGACCCCGGTCGAGCGTGCGCTGCTGATCGGCTCGATGCTGCTGGTGCTGGCGATGGAACTGGCCAACTCGGCCATCGAGGCGGTGATCGAACGTTACGGCAGCGAGATCCACGAGCTGGCCGGCCGCGCCAAGGACATGGGTTCGGCGGCGGTCTTCGTGCTGATGATGAACGTGCTTCTGTGCTGGGCGCTGGTCGTGGTCCCGCATGCAATGGCCGGCAATTACGGCTGATCCCCATTCCCCCACTGCCCTGAAGAGTTTCCATGTCCTTTGAGTTCCTCGCCGACCCCAATGCCTGGGTGACCCTGTTCACCCTGAGCGCACTGGAAATCGTGCTCGGCATCGACAACCTGGTGTTCATTTCCATCGCGGTCAGCAAGCTGCCGGAAGAGCGTCGCCCGTTCGCGCGCAAGCTCGGCATCGCCGTGGCCTGCATCACCCGCATCGCCCTGCTGGTGTCGCTGGCCTATCTGGCGCACATGTCCGCCAACCTGTTCACCGTGGCTGGTATGGGCATCTCCATCCGCGACCTGGTGCTGATCGTCGGTGGCCTGTTCCTGATCATCAAGGGCTACATGGAGATCAAGGAACTGATCACCGGTGGCGAAGACGAGAACCCGGCCACCAGCAAGGCCTCGGGTGTATTCGGCATGGTCATCCTGCAGATCGCCATCATCGACATCGTGTTCTCGCTGGACTCGGTGATCACCGCCGTCGGCATCGCCGATCACATCCCGGTGATGGTCGCCGCCATCCTGCTGTCGGTGCTGGTGATGCTGCTGGCCGCCAACCCGCTGGGCCGCTTCATCGACGCAAACCCGACCGTGAAGATGCTGGCACTGGCCTTCATCCTGCTGATCGGTGCGGTGCTGATCCTGGATGGCCTGGACGTGCACGTGCCCAAGCCCTACATCTATGCCGCCATGGGCTTCTCGGTGCTGGTGGAATGGCTGAACCTGCTGATGCGCCGCCGCGCACGCGATCACCACGTGCCGGGTGCTGGCGACTGGTAAGCAGATCACAGGCAAATGTGTGTCCCAGAACCCCCGGCCAGCGCCGGGGGTTCTGCGTTATGGGACCCATTGGGCTCGCCGGGCCATGCCCGGCGGGGAGGTTCCCGCCAGCTGTGAATTGAGGTCAACAGTGTTTTCCCGGGGCGAGGCTTAATCCGCGGCAGCAAAGCGCGCAGGCTACGCGCTCTTTTCCAGGACCTGCCCCACGCAGGATGACCCCATGAACTCCAGAGCCGCCTTGTTGGCCCTTGCCGTCGGCGCCTTCGCCATCGGCACCACTGAATTCGCGCCGATGGGCCTGCTGCCCGTCATTGCCGACGGCGTCGGCGTGAACATTCCCACCGCCGGCATGCTGATCACCGCCTATGCCGTGGGCGTGATGCTGGGCGCGCCGGTGATGACCCTGCTGATGGGACGGTTTGGCAAGCGCACCGCGCTGATGCTGCTGATGTCGATCTTCGTGGTCGGCAACCTGCTCTCGGCACTGGCCCCGAACTACGGCCTGCTGTTGCTGTCGCGTCTGGTCACCAGCCTCAATCACGGTGCCTTCTTCGGCATCGGTGCGGTGGTCGCCGCCAGCCTGGTGCCGAAGGACAAGCAGGCTGCCGCCGTGGCCACCATGTTCATGGGCCTGACCATCGCCAACATCGGCGGTGTGCCGCTGGCCACCTGGGTGGGCCAGCAGCTGGGCTGGCGTCTGTCCTTCGCCGGTACTGCGGTGCTGGGCCTGGTCGCGATCACCGCGCTCGGCCTCGCGCTGCCGGCATCCGCGCCGGGGCCGCGCCCGGACGTGCGCCGCGAACTGAGAGCGATCCTGCAGCCGCAGGTGCTGCTGGCGATGGCTACCACCGTGCTTGGCGCCGGCGCGATGTTCACCCTCTATACCTACGTGGCACCGGTGCTGACCGAACTGACCGGTGCCTCCAACGCCTTCATCGCGATGTCGCTGGCGCTGATCGGTATCGGCTTCACCTTCGGCAATGGCATCGGTGGGCGCATGGCCGACTGGTCGCTGGATGGTGCCACCCGCATCCTGCTGGCGGTCCTGGCCGTGTTGATGTTCGTGCTGCCGCTGGCCTTCATGAATCACGCCACGGCGGCGCTGGGCGTGCTGCTGTTCGGTGCGGCGACTTTCGCCATCGTGCCGCCGTTGCAGATCCGGGTGATGCAGGCGGCCAGCGAGGCGCCGGGGCTGGCGTCGTCGATCAACGTGGGTGCGTTCAACCTGGGCAATGCGCTCGGTGCAGCACTGGGTGGTGCGGTGATCAGTTCGGGCTTGGGCTACGCCGCGATTCCGGTGGCCGGTGGCCTGCTGGCGGCCTCGGGGTTGCTGCTGGCATGGCTGGGGCGTCCGCGCACTGCGGTGGCTGAGGCTTGCTGAGAGGGGAGGGTTTCCGGCAGGGCTGCGCCCTGCACCCGCCGAAGCAACAGCAACAGCAACAGCAACAGCAACAGCCTGCATTCCGTGGGTTGGCGGGGTGGGGCCGGTTGCGGGGGACGCCGTGAATCCGTCCATGGAGGCTTGGCCGCGGCATCCATGCCGCGGACACCCCCGCAACCGGACCCACCCCGCCTTCGACAGATTCCCGCGGTCTGTCGGAACGTCGTTCTGCTTTGGTAGGTGTCGACCTTGGTCGACACGAATGCCTGAAGAACCGGCTTTTGCTTTTGCTTTTTTCTTTTGATCTTTCCCGCGGTGGCAGGAAATTGTCCCTGGTCGGGAGGGTGGGTTGGCTGGGGGCGTGAGCCGCATGGATGCGGCGATCGAGCTTACATGGACGTACTTGCAGCGCCCCCCAGCCAACCCACCCTCCCGGCCTACCCCGATATCCAGCAAACACAACCACCGCGGAGGGGGCGGCGCCCGATGGCCGGTCTTTCACCCGAACCATGGCATGCTCGGCGCCAAGCCCACCCGGAACCTCCGCCATGCGCCTGTTCACCCGTGTCCTGCCCCTGATGCTGCTGGCCTCCCTGCTGTCCGGCTGCGGCTACAACGCCATCCAGCAGAAGGATGAAGCGGTCAAGGCCAGCTGGTCGGAGGTCATCAACCAGTACAAGCGCCGCGCCGACCTGGTGCCCAACCTGGTGCAGACCGTGAAGGGCTTCGCCAGCCAGGAAGAGCGCGTGCTGACTGAAGTGACCAACGCCCGTTCGCGTGTCGGCCAGATCAACGTCAATGCCGACGACGAAGCCTCGCTCAAGCAGTTCCAGCAGGCACAGGGCGAACTTGGCAGCGCGCTGTCGCGGCTGCTGGTGGTCACCGAGAACTACCCGGAACTGAAGTCGAACCAGAACTTCCGCGACCTGCAGGCGCAGCTGGAAGGTACCGAGAACCGGGTCACCGTCGCCCGCGGCCGTTACATCCAGCAGGTGCAGGACTACAACACCTACATCCGCTCGTTCCCGCAGGTGATCACCGCCAAGATCTTCGGCTACAAGACCAAGCCGAACTTCACCGTGGACAACGAAGCGCAGATCTCCAACGCGCCGGCGGTCGATTTCGGCAACGCGCCGCAGCAGCAGCCGGCACCGCAGCCGGGGACCTGATCGATGCGCCTGGCCTCTGCGCTGCTGGCCCTGCTGCTGTGGCTGCCGCTGGCCTCGCATGCGCAGCAGCTGGCGCCGGTTCCTGCGCTGGATTCGCCGGTGGTCGATACCACCGGCACGCTGGATGCCGCGCAGAAGCAGGCGCTGGTGCAGCAGGCGATCGAACTGCAGCAGCGCAAGGGCAGCCAGCTGCAGGTGCTGGTGGTGCCGACCACCCAGCCGGAGGACATCGCGCAGTACACCACGCGGGTCTTCGACCAGTGGCAGATCGGCCGCAAGGGCGTGGATGACGGGGTGCTGCTGGTGGTGGCCAAGGACGACCGGCGCGTGCGCATCGAGCCGGGCTACGGTCTGGAAGGCGCCATTCCCGATGCCATCGCCAACCGGGTCATCCAGGAATACCTGGTGCCGCGCTTCCGCAGCGGCGACTACGCCGGTGGCATCACCGACGCCACGGCGGTGCTGGTCAAGCTGATCGACGGCGAAACGCTGCCGGCACCGGTCAGCGGCCATCGCGGGCGTGAGCCCAGCAGTGGTGGCGATACCTGGTTCCTGGCGCTGTTCATCGGTGTGTTCGCCGGCAGCATCCTGCGCGGCGTGTTCTCGCGCGTGCCGCGCCCGCTGCGCGGCCTGCTCGGCGGTGCCGGTGCGGCGCTGGCGGCGTTCCTGTTCACGTCCACGCTGCTGGCCAGTGGCCTGGCAGGCGTCGTAGGGCTGATCGTGGCCATGCTCTCCGGCCATCCGGGCCGCTTTGCCGGTGGCGGCGGCTGGGGCGGTGGCAGCTGGGGCGGCGGAGGCGGCTTCGGTGGGGGCGGTGGATTTGGTGGTGGTGGCGGCTGGGGTGGCGGTGGTGGCCGCTCCGGTGGTGGCGGTGCTTCGGGGGGCTGGTGATGATCCAACGTCTATGTCGGCACGTGTTTTCGCCGTCGGTACGGCGCGCGTTCCCGCCCGCCACATTGCAGGCGATCACCGAGGCCATCGCGGCCGGTGAGCAGCGCCACGGTGGGCAGGTGATGTTCGCGGTGGAAGCGGACCTGCCGCTGGGGGCGCTGTGGCACAGGGTGACCCCGCGCCAGGCCGCCGAGCATGCCTTTGCCCGCCTGCGCACCTGGGATACCACCCACAACAACGGTGTACTGATCTACCTGCTGCTGGCTGACCACGCCATCGAGATCGTCGCCGACCGGGGTCTGCAGGGCCGGGTCAGTCCGGCGCAGTGGCAGCGGGTCTGCACCCACCTGCGCGAGGGCCTGCGTGGTTCCCATCCGGTGGAAGCGCTGCAGGATGCCATCGACGAGGTCTCCAGCCTGATCGAAGGGCACTTTCCGGCCTCGACGCGGTCGAACGATGACGCGTTGCCGAACTCGCCCCAGCTCCTTGGTTGAGCCGGGGCGGCACTGGCCCGAGAATAGGCGTTCAACCGCAAGGCACCTTCCATGATCTATTTCCACGACATCGACCCCATCGCCCTCTCGCTGGGGCCGATCAAGGTGCACTGGTACGGCATCATGTACCTGCTCGGCTTCACTGCGGCCTGGCTGCTGGGCCGCAAGCGCATCGCTGACGGGCGCCTGCCGGGTGTCGATGCCAACGGCTTCTCCGACCTGCTGTTCTACGCCATGCTCGGCGTGGTGCTGGGCGGGCGCATCGGCTACATGCTGTTCTACGCGCTGGGCGATTTCCTGCATAACCCGCTGCTGCTGTTCAAGGTCTGGGATGGCGGCATGAGTTTCCACGGCGGCCTGCTGGGCGTGATTGCCGCCTGCTGGTGGTGGTCGCGCAAGCACAAGCTGCATTTCTTCGACACCATGGACTTCATGGCGCCGCTGGTGCCGCTGGGCCTGGGCTTCGGCCGTATCGGCAATTTCATCGGTGCCGAGCTGTGGGGCAAGTACACCGACGGTAGCTGGGGCGTGGTGTTCCCGTCCGGCCTGCCGGCGCCGCTGAACCAGCTTGACCACGCGACGCTGCAGGCGCAGTTCGCCACCGGCGCATTGAACCAGTTCGCCCGCCATCCCTCGCAGCTGTATGAGGCGTTGCTGGAAGGCCTGGTGATGTTCGTCGTGCTGTGGACGGTGTCTGCCAAGCCGCGTCATCGCTACCTGGTTGGTGGCCTGTTCGCGCTGATGTACGGCCTGTTCCGCTTCGCGGTGGAGTTTGTGCGCATGCCCGACAACGGCGTCTACGTGGCCTTCGACTGGCTGACCCGTGGCCAGATCCTCAGCTTGCCGCTGATCGCCTTCGGCCTGGTGCTGCTGGTGATGTCGCGCCGCGCGCCGGTACTGCAGCCGCAGCCGCTGGTAGCTGCCGAGGGCAAGGCATGAAGGCTTACCTGGACCTGCTCTCGCACGTGCTGGAACACGGCGCCGAGAAGAGCGATCGCACCGGCACCGGCACCCGCAGCGTGTTTGGCTGGCAGATGCGTTTCAACCTGGCCGAA
Source organism: Stenotrophomonas sp. ASS1 (assembly GCF_004346925.1). Lineage (NCBI taxonomy): Bacteria > Pseudomonadati > Pseudomonadota > Gammaproteobacteria > Lysobacterales > Lysobacteraceae > Stenotrophomonas > Stenotrophomonas oleivorans. The sequence goes on from NZ_CP031167.1 coordinate 733,847, forward strand.
GGCTTCCCGCTTGTCACCACCAAGAAACTGCACCTGCGCTCGATCATCCACGAGCTGCTGTGGTTCCTGAAGGGCGACACCAACATCGGCTACCTGAAGGACAACCAGGTGCGGATCTGGGACGAGTGGGCCGACGAGAACGGCGACCTCGGCCCGGTCTACGGCAAGCAGTGGCGTAGCTGGGCTACCGCCGATGGCGGTGAGATCGACCAGATGCAATGGCTGGTGGACGAGATCAAGCGCAACCCCGACTCGCGCCGGCTGGTGGTCAGCGCTTGGAACGTGGGCGAGCTCTCGCAGATGGCGCTGATGCCGTGCCACAACCTGTTCCAGTTCTACGTGGTGGACGGCAAGCTCAGCTGCCAGCTGTACCAGCGCAGCGGCGACATCTTCCTCGGCGTGCCGTTCAACATTGCCAGCTACGCGTTGCTGACCCACATGGTGGCGCAGGCCACCGGCCTGGGCGTGGGTGACTTCGTGCACACGTTGGGCGATGCGCACCTGTATTCGAACCACTTCGAGCAGGCGCGCGAGCAGCTGTCGCGTGAACCGCGCGCGCTGCCGACGCTGTGGTTGAACCCGGAGGTGACCGACCTGTTCGGCTTCCAGTTCGACGACATCCGCATCGACGGCTACGATCCGCACCCGGTCATCAAGGCGCCGGTGGCGGTATGAGTACCCGCCTGATTTCCAGCGGCCTGCTGGCGCTGTGCGGCATGCTGCCGCTGGCCATGGTGCAGGCCGGACCGGCCGATGCGCTGTCGTTGGCCAGGCAGGTCAATGAGCAGATCGTGCACAAGCACATGCGCGAGGAAGTGCAGGCGTTCGCCGGGGCATTCAACGGCAGCACGATGCTGCCCCAGGATGTTCCGGAAGGCTGCCGGGCGCAGATGCGTGAGGCGGTAACCGGCATGTACACGGCGATGACCGAGCACCTGAAGGCGGGCGTCGAGAACCCGGCGTATCAGCGTGAGCTTGAACAGGGTCTGGCCACCGTCTATTCCAACGACCAGCTGAAAGCGTTCCTGGCGCGCGGCGCCAGCGACGATATCGCTGCGCTGTCGGCAGAGATCCTGTCGGGACCGGGCCTGAAGGAGATCGAAGAGGCGCAGAAGCAGAAGATCCTCGCTGGCCTGGATGAGCAGACCACGTCCAGCCCTGCGCTGGCTGCGGCGTTGCAGGCCGCCAGTGCCGCAAACGCTGCCTGCGAACGCCTGCAGATCGACGCCAGCTGAGGAGGTGGTAGCAATGAAGCTGTCGATGATCGTGGCGCTGGACCGCAACCATGGCATCGGCCAGGGCAATGCCATGCCCTGGCACCTGCCGGACGACTTCAAGCACTTCAAGGCGCTCACCCTGGGCAAGCCGATCCTGATGGGGCGCAAGACTGCCGAGTCGATCGGCCGCGTGCTGCCGGGGCGGACCAACCTGGTGCTGACCCGCAGCGGCCAGGTGCCATTCGAGGGCATGCGTGCGGTGGCGTCGCTGGACGAAGCGAAGTTGATTGCCGAAGGCGAGGGCGCCAGTGAGCTGTGCATCATTGGCGGCGGCGAGATCTTCCACCAGCTGCTGGAGCAGGCCAGTGACCTGTACCTGACCTGGGTGGATGCCGAAGTCCCCGCCGATACCCATTTCCCCGAAGTAGACGTGCAGGACTGGCGGGAAGTGAGCAGCGAGCCGCACCCGGCCGACGAACGCCACGCCTACGCGTTCCGCTTCGTGCACTACGTGCGCCGCTGATCGCTGCGCATCTGTAGAGCCGAGCCATGCTCGGCTGCTGTTGCCGGACACATCCCGTAGCCGAGCATGGCTCGGCTCTACAGGATTGCCTACGGCATCCGGTAATGCCCGATGATCGTGTGCTGGAACAGCAGGTTCTCTTCCCGCGTGCCGCGCGCGATGTTGTGCAGCACCAGCGGCGTGCCATTGGCCAAGCGCCGGTCGGAGACGATACCCACATGCAGCAGGCCGTTGCCGTTGAGCTTCCAGGCGACGATGTCGCCGGCTGCGTAGTCGGCGGCGGCGGTGCTGATCGGCTGCTGCCAGCGCTGCCGCTCGAACCAGCGCATCAGGTTCGGTACGCGACGATGATCGATGTTGCGGTCCGGCCGTGACAGGGCCCAGATCGCCGGATAGGCACTGAAGTTGCCGCGCATGTCTTCATGCACGCGTGCCTGCAGGTCCAGGCCCTGGCTGCGCAGGGCGCGCACCACCACATCGGTGCACACGCCGCGATCCAGTGGCACGTCGCCGCCGGGATAGGCCAGCACTTGATAGGCAGGGTCGTAGCGGGTGGTGACGCCGATCTGCGCGCGCGCCGCAGCCACCAGTGGCGGCGAAGGCGCCTGTGGTGGCGTCGGTGTGCGTTCAGCGCTGTCCGCAGCCGTGGGAGCAGTCGGCGAGCCGGGTTGGCAGCCGCTGGCCAGGGCCAGCGTCAGCAGCAGCACCGTCCATGGTGCCCAGCCGTGCCGCGTCATGCCTGCGGCGGGGTGCTGTTGTTGTTGGGACCGCCGGAGCCACCACCACCACCGCCACCACGGCGACGACGACGGCGCGGGCCGCGGTTGCCCGGGTTGGCGGCCGGAGCATTGCCGCCGCCCTGTTCCTTGCCCTGCGCCGGTGCAGCCGGGCGCTCGTGCGCCGGGCGCGCTGGCGGGCGGGCGTTGGGCACGGGTGCCGGTACATCGCGGCCTGGCACCTGCACCACGCGCAGTTCATCGGTATCGAGCTGGATCGCGGTCAGCTTGCCGCCCCAGACCGCGCCGGTGTCGATGGCGTGCACGCCCTGGGTGATGGTCAGGCCCAGCGCCGACCAGTGGCCGCAGACCACCTTGAGGTCACGCTCGACCCGGCCCGGCACTTCGAACCAGGGATACAGCCCCTGTTCCTGGGTGCCCGGCGTGCCCTTGTCCTCGATGCCGATGCGCCCGCGCGGGGTGCAGTAGCGCATGCGGGTGAGCACGTTGATGATCGCGCGCGAGCGGTCGTAGCCGGACAGGTTCGGTGCCCAGCTCGGCTTGTCGCCGTACATGTTGCGGAACAGCTTGCGGTAGCCGGCGCCGTGCAGCTGCACCTCGACTTCGGCTGCATGCTTCTCGGCCATCTGCGTGGTCCACTTCGGCGCCAGGCCGGCGTGCACCATCATCCAGCCCAGCTCGCGGTCCACGTGCACCAGCTTCTGCAGGCGCAGCCAGTCCAGCAGTTCGTCGCGGTCCTCAGCCTGCACGATGCGCAGCAGGTCCGGGTTGACCTTGCGCTGTTCCTCTTCGGTGCGCGCACCGACGGCCAGCAGCGAAAGGTCATGGTTGCCCAGCACCACCACGCTGTGCTCGCGCAGCGAATGCACCAGCCGCAGCGTTTCCAGTGACTGGCCACCGCGGTTGACCAGGTCGCCGCAGAACCACAGGGTGTCCTGCGCCGGGTCGAAACGGATCTTCTCCAGCAGTCGCTGGGTGACGTCATAGCAGCCCTGCAGGTCGCCGATCGCCCACACACTCATCGTTCGGCCTCCGTGTCAGTGCAGGGTACGCGGGATGGCCAGCACGAAAGGTGCGACCGGCGCGGCAAATTCGGTGCCGTCGTCGGCGACCATGTCGTAGTGGCCCTGCATGGTCCCGTGATCGGTCCCCAGCATGACACCGGACGTGTAATGGAAGTCTTCACCGGGACGCAGGCGCGGCTGCTCGCCGATCACCCCGTCACCATCGACGTGCTCGACGCGGCCGTTGGCATCGGTGATGCGCCAGTGGCGTGCGACCAGGCGCGCGGCAACACGCCCCTGGTTGTGGATGCGGATCGTGTAGGCGAACGCATAGCGCCCGTCTTCCGGCGCGGATTGATCGTCGAGGAAGCGCGGTGCGACTTCGACGGAGATGGCATAAACGTCAGCGTCTTCCATACCGGCAGTGTAATCAGGAGGCATTGGCCAAAGCGATGAATTCGGCCACGTCCAGCTGTTCGGCGCGGGCATCGGGACGCACGCCGGCGGCAACGAACTGTTCGGCGGACACCACGTTGTTCAGGGCGTTGCGCAGGGTCTTGCGGCGCTGCCCGAAGGCGGCCTTGACCACCTCGGCGAAACGCTTGTGGTCGTGGATGTAGATCGTGGCCGGGTCACGCGGCACCAGCCGCACCACGGCCGAATCGACCTTCGGCGGCGGCCGGAACGCGCCCGGCGGCACCACGAACAGCGAGGTCACCTGGCAGTAGGCCTGCAGCATCACGCTGAGCCGGCCGTACACCTTGCTGCCGGGGCCGGCGGCCATGCGGTCGACCACTTCCTTCTGCAGCATGAAGTGCATGTCGCGGATCACCGCCGCATGTTCCAGTGCATGGAACAGGATCGGCGAGGAGATGTTGTAGGGCAGGTTGCCGACCAGGCGGATCGGCTGGCCGGCAGCCAGCTCGGTGAAGTCCACGCGCAGCACGTCGCGGTGGACGATGGTCAGCTCGCCCAGCGGCTCGGCGGCGGCGGTCAGTGGCGCGATCAGGTCGCGGTCGAACTCGATCACCGTCAGTTTCGGATGCACGCGCAGCAGCGGCAGGGTGATCGCGCCCTGGCCGGGGCCGATCTCGACCAGGCGGTCACCGTCTTTCGGGTTGACCGCCATCACGATCTTGTCGATGTAGTGGCGGTCGGCCAGGAAATGCTGGCCAAGCTGCTTCTTGGCCGGGGCGGTGAACACCGGGCCGGAGGGGGAATGCGGGGAATTCATGCGCTCAGTGTACGTTGCCGCGCAAGCTGCGCACACAACGTCGTTGCCGCCTGCAGGCTGGAAGGATCGGCAATGCCGCGGCCGGCAAGGTCCAGCGCGGTGCCATGGTCCACCGCCACGCGCGGGTAGGGCAGGCCCAGGGTCAGGTTCACCGCCTGCTCGAAGCCCGAATACTTCAGCACCGGCAGGCCCTGGTCGTGGTACATCGCCAGCACGGTGTCGAAGCCTGCCAGCTTGGCCGGCAGGAAGGCGGTATCGGCCGGCAGCGGCCCGATCAGGTCCATGCCCTCCGCGCGCAGGCGCTGCAGCAGCGGGATGACCAGGTCCAGTTCCTCGCGGCCCAGATGACCGTCTTCACCGGCATGCGGGTTCAGGCCGAGCACGGCGATGCGTGGCGCGGGCAGGCCGAATTCGCGGCGCAGCGCAGCGTGTACGGTGCGCAGGGTGTGTTCCAGGCCGGGCGCGGTGATCGCGTCGGCCACCTCGCGCAGTGGCAGGTGGGTGGTGGCCAGGGCCACGCGCACGATGTGGTTGGCCAGCATCATCACCACCTTCACCCCGGCCTGGTCGGCCAGCAGTTCGGTGGTGCCGCTGTAGGCGATGCCGCCTTCGTTGATGACCGCCTTGTGCACCGGGCCGGTGACTACGCCGTGCAGTTCGCCGGACAGGCACGCCTGGCCGGCACCGAGCAGGGCGCCGATGACGGCGCCGGCGTTGGACGGATTGGCCTGGCCGAAGTGGCTGGGCACGGTATTGGCCACCACGCGCACACGCAGATCGCCGGGGACGCGTGCTTCGGCGTCCTCGGGCAACAGCTGCAGGGGCAGGTTCAGCGCGGCCGCGGCCGCGCGCAGGGTATCCGGGTCGGCGAAGGCCAGCAGCCGGCAATCTTCACGCGGCTGCTGGACGAGGCGGACACACAGCTCCGGGCCGATCCCGGCGGGCTCGCCCGGTACCAGAGCGAGCTCGGGGCGCATCGGTCAGGACTGCGGCGGCGTGGCGGTGTTTTCCGCGCGGTCGCCGCTGCGGAAGCTGACGTAGGCTTCGCCACGCAGTTCCTGCAGGAAGCGGTTGTACTCGTCTTCCAGCTTGCGGCGGCCGATGGTCTCGCGGACCTGGGCACGCTGGTTGTCAGTGGTCACGTCGGTCTGGCGGGTGCCCACGCGCTGCACGATGTGCCAGCCGGCATCGGTGCGGAACGGCTGGCTGACGCCACCGTCCTGGATGCCGGACACCTGCTGGCCGAACGCCGGACCGAACGCGTCGGCCGGGAACCAGCCCAGATCGCCGCCCTGGCCCTTGCTGTTGTTGTCCTCGGAGGACTCCTTGGCCACGGTCTCGAAGTCCGCGCCACCGGCGATGCGGGCACGCAGGGTATCGATCTTGGCCTTGGCGGCAGCGTCGGTCTGGTGATCGTCCACGCGCACCAGGATGTGGCGGCCGTGGTACTCGGTGACCGTGTGCTCGCCACCGCTGGCGGCGCTGGCATCACGCACTTCCACCAGCTTCAGCAGCTGGAAGCCGCTGGGGCCGCGGATCGGGCCGACCACTTCGCCGGGCTTCATCTTTTCCATCATCTGCGCGAAGGCCTGCGGGATTTCGTCCAGGCTGCGCCAGCCCAGGTCGCCGCCTTCCAGCGCGTTGGGGCTGTCCGAATAACGCACGGCGGCGGCGTTGAAGTCCAGCTCACCCTTGTCCAGCAGGGCCTTCACGCCTTCGGCCTTCTTCTGGCCGGTGGCGATCTGGTCGGCGTTGGAGCCGTCGGGCAGGGCGATCAGGATGTGCGCCAGGTGGTACTGGTTGCCAACCGTGGCCTGCTGCTTCAGGGCGGCGTCGACTTCGCCCTCGCTGACGCTGATGCGGCTCTGCGCGAAGCTCTGGCGCAGGCGCTGCACGGTGATTTCATCGCGCACCGAAGCGCGGAAATCGTTGAAGTCGATGCCGTCGTGGGCCAGGCGCTGGCGCAGTGCATCCAGGTTCGAGCCGTTCTGCTGGGCGATGGCATTCATCGCCTGGTTCAGCTCCTGGTCGCTGACGCGGATGCCGCTGCCCTGGGCGCGGGCCACCTGCAGCTTGACCAGCACCAGGCGCTCGAGCACCTGGCGGCTGAGTACGTCTTCCGGCGGCAGCTGGTTTTCACGGCCGGCGTACTGCGCCTTGATGTTGGCGATCGCACGCTGGAGCTCGCTCTGCAGGATCACGTCCTCGTCGACGACGGCGGCGATGCGGTCCAACGGCTGCGCCTCCTGCGCGAGCACCTGCAGGGGGGCGGACACGCTGGACACCGCCAGCAGGGAGGCGAGAAGAACGGGGAAGCGCTTGGTCATGGGATCTGATTCGGATCGTAGTCATCCCGGGTCGCCCCGGTGTTGCTGGGCGGCACGAGATAGAGGTCGTCGCGGTTGTAGCCGAGGATAGCACGGCGCAGCGTACGGTCCGTGTCCTGGCCGATGGAGCTGAGGCCCTTGAGGACGAACTCCAGCTGGATGGAATTGTTCATGTCGCCTTCGCGGTTGCGCACGTAGCGGCGGGCCACTGCACGCACGGCCAGGCAGCAGCTGTCCCACTGCACGCCGGCGATGATCTCCAGCGGTTCCTTGTCCTGCAGCGAGTAGTAATACCGGCCCACCAGGCTCCAGCGCGCATTCAGCGGGTACAGGAACGACAGGTCGGCCTGCTCAAGCAGGGTCCGGTCATGCTTGTTGGCGGTTGCCGGGGCGCCGGCATTGATGCGGTAGCGGTAGCTGAGATTGATCACGCCATCGTTGGGCATCAGATAACGGGCGCGGACGCTGGCCAGATCCTCGCGCTTGTACTTCGGGTCCCACTGGTAGGTGGCGCCCAGGGTCCAGCGGTCGTTGATCATGTAGTTGCCGTCGGCGATCCACGCCGACTTGCCCTTCTCCACCGGCGCGCCGCCCGGCGTGGTGCTCACCCGCGATTCGTCGAAGTACTGGATCTGGCCGATCGCGGCCGAGAAGCGTTCCTTGCCGGTGGTCTGGTCGATGAAGCGGGTGCCCAGTGCCAGGGTCAGCTGGTTGGCATCGTTCTGGCGGTCGGCGCCGGTATAGCGCGAGTCGCGGAACAGCTGGCCCCAGCTGAAGGTGAAGTCACGGGTGTCGAAGATCGGCAGCTCGTCCTGGTTGCGGTAGGGGGTGCGCAGGTAGAACAGGCGCGGCTCCAGGGTCTGCAGGAATGACTTGCCTCCGATCGACGTCTCGCGATCGAAGAACAGGCCGGCATCAAGGCTGCCGATCGGCAGGCTGCGGCTGGGCGAGGTATTGCCGCGCAGCTGTTCCGGAGTGGCCGTGGCCGGGTCGATGCCCTGCGAGCGCAGGATCTGGGCCTGGATGCCCCTTACCCCATCCACTAGACCACGGTCCAGTTGATAGGCGGTGTAGCGGTAGGCCAGGGTAGGGGTCACATACCAAGCTGCGCCACTGATCGGGAACGACACATACGGCTTCACGTCCAGTCGCGAACCGCCGCTGACACCGACGCCGTCGGTCCACTGCACTCCATTACGGGTGTACTGCAGATCCTCGCCGGCGCCGACGGCATTCTTGAAGTTGATGTCGTCATGCGTGAAGCGCACCGCTTCGGTGTAGATGCCGGTTTCCAGCCACGGCAGCACCGGCTTGTTCCAGTTGAAGAACAGGCGTGGCTCGCGGTTGTAGGGCAGGGCGCGCTCGTCGAGGGTGTAGTCGGTCAGCTGCCAGCGGTCGGCCATGATGCCGGCCGTCCAGTTCTGGCCTGTGCCGTACAGGCCGATGGTGCTCTGCAGGTTGGAGGCGGTCACCCCCACCAGGCGGTTGGCGAAGTCCTCGACATAGCGTTCGTCGCTCACCCAGGCCAGGTTGGCGCGGGCCTGCCAGTGGCTGTTCACGTTGTGGTAGCCGTCGAACATCACCCGGCCGCGGTCGCGGTCGCGCAGCTTGTCGTCGGGCATGTAGCTGGTCAGCACCTCGCCACGGCCGCCGTTGTAGAGGTAGCGGAACTCGTTGTCGAGCAGCAGGCCGCGCCGGCTCATGTAGCGCGGGGTCAGGGTATCGTCGTAGTTCGGCGCCAGGTTGAAATAGATCGGCTGCGCATAATCGAAGCCATTGCGCCCGGACATGCCCAGCTGCGGGAACAGCAGGCCGGTCTTGCGGCGGTCATCGATCGGGAACTTGAAGTAGGGCGCCCACAGCACCGGCACCTTGCCGATCCGCAGCACGGCGTTGCGGGCCGTGCCGAAGCCTTCGTCGTTGTCCACTTCGATCTGCGGCGCCGACAGCTTCCACACCGGCTGCGACGGGTCGCAGGTGGTGTAGGTGGAGCGGTGCATCTGGCCGACCGCGCCCTGCAGGTCGACCGACTCGGCATCACCGTTGCCCCGGCGCGACACCAGCTGGTACTTGATGTCGGAGATCTTGTGGGTGTCGCTTTCCTGGTTGCCTTCGGCGCGCTTGGCGACCATCCGGATCGACCCGTCCTGGTAGCGGACATTGCCGTCGGCGATGTAGTTGCCGGTCTCGGTGTCGAAGCTGAGCTTGTCGGTACCGACGAACTGGTCACCCCGGCGCAGCGCCACGTTGCCCTCGTACTGCGGCACCGTGGTGGTGCCCAGCAGCTGGTCGCCTTCGATGTCGGTCGGCTGGTTCTCGCGGGCGGCTGCGGCAGCAGCCTTGTCCTGGGCCGGGACCGGGGTGGGGGCGTCGGTGAACGCGGGAATGACGTCGGTGGCCGGGCACAGGCCCCAGTTGAGCGGCTTATCATCGGCCATCGCCGGCAGGCTGATGGCGATGCTCAGAGGCAGGGGAAGCAGGCGGAGGGCTCGGCGCACGCGGTTCGGATTCGGGCGAAAACGGACGGTAGCTTGCCCCATCCCTTGCATAGGGGCAATGAAGGGCGCCGGAGCCTGCCGGTTCGGGTTCATCCGGCGGAGGCACCCGCAGAGGGGGTGATCAGGGCCTGGACATGGGCCATGCTGCACTCGGCCAGGGCCTGCAGGTCGTAGCCGCCCTCCAGCATCGAGACCACCCGGCCGGCGGCGTGACGGCGTGCCAGCGCATGCAGTTCACGGGTGATCCAGGCGAAATCGTCGGTCTCCAGCATCAGATCGGCCTGCGGGTCGCGCAGGTGGGCGTCGAAGCCGGCGGAGATCAGCAGCAGCTGCGGACGGAAGTCGTCGATGGCTGGCAGCATCTCGTCGGCCCAGACGTTGCGGAAGCGGAAGCCGCCGCTGCCCGGTGGCAACAGGATGTTCATCAGGTTGCCGGCACCGCGGTCGCGGCGCAGGCCGGAATTGGGGAACAGCCCGGCCTGGTGGGTGCTGTAGTAGGAGACCCGGGCATCGTGCTGGAAGATGTCCTGGGTGCCATTGCCGTGGTGGACGTCGAAATCGACCACCGCGATCCGCTCCAGGCCATGGCGGTCACGGGCATAGGCGGCAGCGATGGCGATGTTGTTCAGCAGGCAGAAGCCCATCGCCGTGCTGCTGGTGGCGTGGTGGCCCGGCGGGCGTACCGCGCAGAAGGCCAGCGGGTCCTCGCCCAGCATTACCGCATCGACCGCGGCCACACCGGCACCGGCGGCGTGCACGGCGGCGCTGGCCGAACCTGGCGAGGTCCAGGTGTCCATGTCCAGCTGGCGCAGCGGCGCGGTCTGCGGCTGCAGCACGAAGTCGAGCAGGGCGCTGTCGTGGACCCGGGTCAGTTCGCCGAACTTGGCCGGCGGCGCCTCGCGCCAGTCCAGCTGATCAGGGAAGGCGGCGTGCAGTGCGTCGAGTACGTACTGCAGGCGCTGCGGGCACTCCGGATGGCCGGGGCCGGGGTCATGCAGCAGGCAGGACGGGTGGGTATAGACCAGCATCGTGCCGACTCAGCGCTGGCGCTGCTGTGGCTGCCACAGCGCTTCGCCGTGGCCATCGGCACGGGCCAGCACCCGGGCCAGCACGAACAGCAGGTCCGACAGCCGGTTGAGGTACTGCAGCGCTTCGCTGCGCACAGCCTCGTGGCGGGCCAGGGTGACCGTTTCGCGCTCGGCGCGGCGGACGATGGTGCGGACCAGATGGCAGCGCGCGGCGGCTTCGCCGCCGGCCGGCAGGATGAATTCCTTCAGCATCGGCAGGTCGGCGTTGTAATGGTCCAGCTGCTGTTCCAGGGCCGAGACGTCGGCGGCGTGGATCGCGGCATGGCCGGGAATGCACAGCTCGGCGCCCAGGTCGAACAACTGGTGCTGCAGATGCACCACCAGCGCGCGCACATCCTCGGGCAGGGGCGCGGCCAACAGCAGGCCGAGCGCGGCATTGGCCTCGTCGACGGTGCCGAAGGACGCCACGCGTGCGTCATCCTTGGCTACGCGCTGGCCGTCGCCAAGGCCGGTACTGCCGTCGTCGCCGGTGCGGGTGTAGATGCGCGAGAGGCGATGACCCATGGCGCGGCTCAGTGGCGGATGTCGCGGCGGGCCTGCTGGAGCTTCAGCACCTGCTCCACGGCCAGCTGCAGGGCGGCGGCCAGCGCCACATAGATCGCCGTGATGCGCAGGTAGGGCCCGAACCACTGCGCGTAGTTCTGTGCCCAGCCGGCCAGGGTCGGCTCGGCCACGTTGCGGCTGCTCCAGTAGAAACCGCCCTGTGCCAGCAGGTGGCAGACCGCCACCGAAGCGACCAGCAGCACTGCGCCCTTGGCCAGTACCGGCCAGCGCGCGCTCTGGTAGTTGCGGCCCAGCAGCATGCCGCCGGCCCACAAAGAGAAGTAGGCAGGCAGCAGCAGCCAGTAGCCCGGCGACACGCAGTAGTGCTGCCAGAAATCCAGACCGCTGCTGCGGATCACGATCCAGTCCACCAGCACCGCGAACACCATCAGCAGCGGGAACGCCCAGCGCGTCCAGCGGGCCAGGTAGAAGCCACCGATGAAGAACACGGCCCAGGAGGCATCCGGAATGGCCGCGAAGTGATTGACCCGGGTCGCCGCCAGCAGCAGTACGAGTACGGACAGGACGAAGGCGCGGTTGGCGGTATCGGACATGGTGGGGGCCCGGAGCGGATTCAGGTTTCATTCTAGCCCGCCGCGCAGGTTGGCGCAGGTGCCGCCCGTTCGGCGTACAGTCGGGGCGAGCGCGTATCATGAACACATGAGTGAACGACATGACGTGCTGATTGTCGGTGGTGGCCTGGTCGGTGCCAGCCTGGCCATTGCCCTGGACCGCCTGGGCCGCGACGTGGGCCTGCTTGAGGCCAGCCCGGCCGGCGAGCTGCCTGCGGTGTTCGACCAGCGCAATCTCAGTTTCGCCGCTGCCACCGTCAATGCGCTGACCGCGCTGGGGGTGATGCAGAAGCTGGCGATGGCACCGGGCCCGATCCGGCGCATCCATGTCAGTCGTGCCGGCGATTTCGGCCGTGTGCAGCTCGAAGCGGCCGATTACGACCGGCCGTGGTTCGGCCAGGTGGTGGTCGCGCGCGATTTCGGCCAGGCGCTGGAAGCGCGCCTGCAGGAACTGCCGCGCCTGCGCCGTTACCGGCCGATGCGGTTCCTGGGGCTGGGTGAGGTGGTCGATGGTTACCGCCAGGTACGGGTGGCTGACGAGGCTGGCGAACGCGTGCTGCTGGCACGGTTGGTGGTGGGGGCCGATGGCACCACCAGCGGCGTGCGTGGCGCGCTGGGCATCGAAGTCGACCGCCATGATTTCCAGCAGACCCTGTTCGTGGCCCGCGTGCGCAGCCAGCGCGCGCCGGATGGCACCGCCTGGGAACGCTTCACCGATACCGGCCCAACCGCCCTGCTGCCGCGTGGCGATCGTCACTTCGGCACCGTGCATGGCGTGGCGCGCGACCAGGCCGATGCGGTGATGGCGCTGGACGACGCGGCCTGGCTGCAGCGGCTGCAGGATGCGATCGGCTGGCGTGCCGGCCGCCTGCTCGAATCTGGCCCGCGCAGCGCTTACCCGCTCATCCAGGTGCTGGCGCGCGCGCTGGCCGGTGAACGCACGGTGCTGCTCGGCAATGCCGCGCAGACCATCCATCCGCTGGGTGCGCAGGGCTTCAACCTGGGCCTGCGCGATGCGCTGACCCTGGCCGAGCTGCTGGAGGATGCGCATGAGGATGCCGGCAGCGATGCGCTGCTGCAGGCCTATGTCGCGCGCCGCGAGGACGACCGCCGGCAGACGGTGGCGTTCTCCGGCGGCCTGGCGCGCCTGACCAGCAATCCGGCACCGCTGATGCGGCCGCTGCGCAGCCTCGGCCTGGTGGCTGCACAACGCGCCTCGGTGCAGTCGATGCTGGTCGGTGGTGCGATGGGCTTCCGTGGTGAAGTGCCGCGCCTGTGCCGCGGAGAAGCCGCATGAGCCGGCGCACGCGCCTGGACGTGGCCATCGTCGGTGGTGGCGTGGTCGGTGCCGCCTGTGCGCTGGCGCTGGCCGATGCCGGTCTGTCGGTTGCGCTGGTGGAGGGCCGCGAACCCGCGCCATGGCAGGCCGCGCAGCCGGACCTGCGGGTGTTCGCCTTCGCCGCCGACAACGTGCAACTGTTGAACCGCCTGGGTGCGTGGCCGGCCATCGCGCAGGCCCGCGCGTGGCCCTACCGGCGCATGCAGGTGTGGGATGCGGCGGGTGGCGAGGATCTGTTGTTCGACGCCGACCGCTTCGGTCGGCGCGAGCTGGGCTACATCGTCGAGAACGGCCTGCTGCAGGATCGCCTCTGGTCGGCGCTGCCGGCGGCGGGCGTGCAGCTGCACTGCCCGGCACGGGTGGAAGCGCTGGAGCAGGACGAGGACGGCGTGCGCCTGCGGTTGGATGACGGGCGCCGCCTGGAAGCGGCGCTGGCCGTGGCCGCCGACGGTGCCGAGTCGACCCTGCGCCAGCTGGCCGGAATCGAGGTCGAGCGGCATGACTACCACCAGCGTGGCGTGGTGGCCTACGTGGACAGCGAGCTGCCGAACCAGGCCACCGCCTGGCAGCGCTTCCTGCCGACCGGACCGCTGGCGTTGCTGCCGGTGGCCGAGCGCCGCAGTTCGATCGTCTGGACCCTGCCCGAAGACGAAGCGGCTCGCGTGCTGGCCTTGGACGAGGACGCCTTCAACCGCGAGCTGACACGGGCCTTTGCTGCGCGCCTGGGCGAACTGCGGCTGGCATCACCGCGTGCGGCCTTCCCGCTGCGTCGGCAACTGGCCCGTCACTACGTGGCTGGCCGCGTGCTGGCGCTGGGTGATGCTGCGCATGTGGTGCATCCGCTGGCCGGGCAGGGCGTGAACCTGGGCCTGCGCGATGTCGCCGCCCTGCAGCAGTGGCTGGCGCCGTCGGCCGAGCGCCGCGGCCAGCCGCGGCTGTCGCCGCAGCGCCTGCAGCGCTGGGCGCGCGAACGGCGCAGCGACAACCACATCGCCGCCTACAGCTTCGATGCGATCAACCGCCTGTTCTCCAACGACGAAATGCACCTGACCCTGGCCCGTGGACGCGCACTGGGCTGCGTCGGCAAATGGCCGCCGCTGGTGCAGGCGTTCTGGAAGCGCGCCGCCGGCGTCTGACCGGAATACAGGTCGCTCTGGCAGGTGCCAACGTCGCTCTGGTAGGTGCCAACCTTGGTTGGCACAAGGCTGGAAATACCCTCGCCTCATCCGGGCCCAGGATGCCTGATGGATGTGCCAACCAAGGTTGGCACCTACCAGAAGCGGGCTCCGTTACCGCCGTTGATCCAGTAGATCCACGCCATGCGTGGATGAAGATCGCGCCGGTGGATCAATCAACCAGCCAACCAGCCAGGTCGGCACGATCCAGCTTGCCGCGACGCTTCACGTCCAACGCATTGAACTCATCGGCCAGCGCCGGATTGGCCTGCGCTTCCTCGCGGCTGATGAAACCGTCGCCGTTCACATCCAGCGCGGCGAAGTGGATGCGGTACTGGCCGACCACGCTGCTTGGTTCCAGCGAACGCACGGTCACCTGTGCCTCGCCGGCCGGCCGTGCAATCTCGACGCTGCCGCTGACCCGGCCGGCATCCAGCGGTTGCTGGCGGATCGCGCCGCCGGTCGGGCCCAGTGGTTGGCTCTGTGCAGGGGTGTGCGGCAGCTGCTGGGCAATGGCCGGTGCGGCTGCCAGCACGGTGATCAGCATGGCGAGCGGGTGGTATCGCATGGTTCCCTTCCTCGGTAGCGCCGGGCCATGCCCGGCGGGCATGTTCCTCAGCGCAGCGGCGAGGCCAGTACCGTGATCTCCTCACGGTCGTGATAGAGCTGCTTGGCACGTACCACCAGCGGCTTGCAGGCCTGCTCCTGGAACAGGTCCAGGCACAAGCGGGTTTCGTCCCAGCGCTTCTTCATCGGCAGTTTCAGGTTGAAGATCGCGTGCCTGCACCAGCCTTCGCGGAACCAGGTGGCCATGCGTTCGGCCACGCGCCGCGGCTGCTCGACCATGTCGCAGACCATCCAGTCCAGCGGCTGTTCCGGGTGCCAGTGGAAGCCATCGGCGCGCAGGTGCTCGACCAGGCCGGTGTCCAGCACGTGCTGGCGCAGCGGGCCGTTGTCGATGCTCAGCACGTGCATGTGCTGGCGGGTCAGCACCCAGGTCCAGCCGCCGGGTGCGGCACCCAGGTCGGCCGCGCGCATGCCGGGCCTGGCCAGCGCCTCACGTTCTTCCGGCGTCAGCAGGGTCAGCAACGCTTCGTCCAGCTTCAGCGCCGAACGCGACGGCGCTTCGGGCAGCAACTTCAATCGCGGGATGCCCAGTGCCCACGGCGCGCTGTCGGCCGGGTCGGCCACGCAGACGAAGGCGTGGGTGCCGTCGACGAACACCACGTGCAGGCGCGGCAGGCGGTCGTTCGGCTTGTCGGTGAGCTTGCCGGCCTTGCGCAGCGCCGGGCGCAGCGCATTGCCGAAGGCACGGGCCAGCCCGGACAGCGGCTTGCCGGCGTCCGAATCGGGATGTTCCACCCACAGGTCGCCGAAGCGCGGCGCATCGGCCAGCACCTCCAGCATCGGGGTGATGCGGTCGGCTGGGTCCAGCTGCGGCAGCTCGGCCAGCACCACCAGCTTCTGCCGCGCGAAGATCAGCTCGCGCCAGCGCAGGCGCGGTGCCAGGGCGGCGGCTTCGTCGCACATGAACAGCACGTAGCCATCATTGCGCTGGGTGCGCGCATAACCGGCGAAACCGGCTTCACCGGCGCGGAACTGCAGTTCGCCGGCCAGCTCGGGCTCGAAGCCCTGCCGGCACAGGCACAGCAGGCCGATGCCGGCCTCAGTAACGGGCGCCATCGCTTTCCCCATAGGCACGCAGCACGCTGCGCGCGGCGTCGCGGTTCAGGCCCTGCACCACTTCGATGCCGCGCTTGTTGAGTTCACCCACCCAGTCGGCCGGCAGCGGGCCTTCATCGAACGGGGTCAGCTCTTCGACGTCGGCCGAGTTGGCACCGATCAGCAGGCGGTCGATGCCGGCCCACACGGTGGCGCCGTAGCACTGGCAGCACGGCTGCGAACTGGTGGCCAGGGTGACCGGCGACAGCACTGCGTTCAGGCGCGGGGTCTGCAGGCGCTGCTGGGCCAGCATGTAGGCCATGTTCTCGGCGTGCGCCAGCGAGGTCGCGTGCGGCATCACCCGGTTCACGCCGGCGGCGATGACCTTGTCATCCGGGCCGAACACCACTGCACCGAACGGGCCGCCACTGGCGTGCTCGACGTTCAGCCGCGACAGCTCGATCGCCAGCGCGACCTTGGCCTCATCGCCCGGATATCGACGATCCAGGTCGATCTGGTCGTGGATCCAGGCGGGAAGGGTCAGGTGGACTTGCGCGTACAGCATCGCGGGGGTGCCTCGTAATGGGATGGAAGAAGGTGCGGTTGCTTGGGAAACCGGCGCGCAGTGTAGCCGCACCGGCCTGTATCGGGTGTGGCGGTGGGTCAGCCCGGCGAGCCGGTGCGGATCACCACGTACTGCTTGCGGAACTCCAGCCCGGCCTGCGGCCAGCTGGCCGCGTAGGCGCGCAGCAGGGGCAGGGCGGCGGCGAAGTCGTGGCCGTTGACCCGGCAGTCGGCTTCGCACAGGCCGTCGGCATCGCGCGAGGCGAACAGGCGGATGGCGAGGAACTGGCGGGCTTTCAGCAGCTCATCGAAGGCCTCCATGCTGCGGGTGAACAGGCAGCAGGGGCAGGAACCGTGGTCGTCCTCGCTGCAGGTGGAGGCATCCACCTCTTGGGCGCGGTAGTGCGCCAGCGGCCCCAGCACTACGGTGCGCTGGTGTTCCTCGCCGTCATCGCCGGCCGGATAGGTCAGGCCCATCATCGGCAGGCCCTGCGCGTCTTCGGCGCCGATCGCGGTCTGCAGCGTTGCCAGGTCCACCCGCACCCAGGCCTGGAAGCCGGACAGCAGCGATGCCTGCTCATCGGCACCGTTGGCGTGCTGGTACTCGAACAGGCCATCGGCGAACAGCACCGGATGCTGGCTCTCGATGACGGTGGAGGTCTGCCAGCCGCCGTTGTCGCGCGCGTGCGCGGCCATCGCATGCGGGGTCAGGTGCAGGCCGCTGTCCAGCAGCAGCGCGTCGCCGTCGACGTGGCTGGCGATGCCGGCCTCCTGCAGGACCTGCTGCAGCAGCGGGAGGAGGGCGGTGGAGGTCGTGGTCATGTCAGGCCTGTGGATGGGGTGGAACATCCAGGCAAGGCCTGGGGATCTAGCGGTCGAGCGCGTCAAGTTCGGCGCGATATCGCTGCGCGTCGGACTGCTGCTGCGGATCGTTGCCGTGGTCGCGCAGCCAGGTTTCCAACTCGCGGCGATAGTCCGCGCGGAAATCGGCGTTGCCGGGGCTGAAATGCAGCTTGCGTGCCGCCACTTCCACCCGCTCGCGCGCGCTGGCACGGGCCTGGGCGATGCCGTGCGGGGATTCGTTGGTGAGGATGACGAAGTTGCGCGGGAAACCCGGCGTGTACTTGACCACGAACGGCTGGTCGGGCGCCGGGATGCGGATCGCGTTCTCCAGCGGCCACAGCGAGGCGGTGTTGGTGTGGAACACCACCTCCACGTCGCGGCCCTCGGCGGTGCGCAGCACCCCTTCGTAGCGCCAGATGTACTGCTCGTTCATCGTCGAACTGGTGCGCTCGGACTTCACGATCACCGCTTCACCACGCTCGCCCACCACGTTGAGGAAGGCGGCGTTGAGGAAGTGGCCGAGGAAGATGTTGAGCATCGCCAGCGGGAACACCACGATGGCGTAGCCCGGAAAACGCCGCCACCACGAGACCAGCCCGGCCAGCACCATCGCCGAAAAGAACGTCAGCAGCGGATGCTGCGAGATGAACCAGAACAGGACGGAAAGGGCGGTGATCATCGTCGGAGTCATGCGGGCGCCGTGCTGGCGCCCGCGCAGGTCCTCAGGCCGACCAGGTGTCGCGCAGGGTCACGCTGCGGTTGAACACCGGCTTGGCTTCGGTGTGGTCGCGGCGGTCGGCCACGAAGTAGCCGGTGCGTTCGAACTGGAACGACTGCTCCGGGGCAGCGCTGGCCGCGGCCGGCTCGACATAGCCGGTGACGGTGCGGCGCGATTCCGGATTGAGGTAATCACGATAGGTCTTGCCTTCCGATTCGTCGTCGGGGTTCGGCACCGAGAACAGGCGGTCGTACAGGCGGATCTCGGCCGGCACGCCATGTACGGCGCTGACCCAGTGGATGGTGCCCTTGACCTTGCGGTTGGCGCCTTCCATGCCCGGACGCGATTCCGGATCCAGCCAGCCACGCAGCTCGGTGATGGTGCCGTCGGCATCCTTGATCACTTCATCGCAGCGGATGATGCCGGCACCGCGCAGGCGCACTTCGCCACCCGGGACCAAGCGCTTCCAGCCCTTCGGCGGCACTTCGGCGAAGTCCTCGCGGTCGATCCACACTTCGCGTGCGAACGGCACTTCGCGGCTGCCGAAGCTCTCGTCCTTCGGGTGGTTGCTGAAGGTGAGCTGCTCTACGTGGCCTTCCGGCAGGTTGGTCAGCACCAGCTTGACCGGGTCGACCACCGCCATGCGGCGCGGCGCGGCGCTGTCCAGGTCTTCGCGCAGCGCGCCTTCCAGCACGCTGAAGTCGATCAGCGAATTCTGCTTGCTGATGCCCACGCGCTCGGCGAACAGGCGCATCGCGGCCGGGGTGTAGCCACGGCGACGCAGGCCCTGCAGGGTCGGCATGCGCGGGTCTTCCCAGCCGTCCACCAGCTGCTCGGTGACCAGCGCCATCAGCTTGCGCTTGCTCATCACCGTGTAGTTGATGTTCAGGCGCGAGAACTCGATCTGGCGCGGCTTGGCGGCTTCGCGCGGCAGGCCGGCGTCGACCAGCGGCTGGGTCAGCGCGTCGTCATGGGCGAAATCGACGTTGTCCACGCACCAGTCGTACAGCGGGCGGTGGTCTTCGAATTCCAGCGTGCACAGCGAGTGGGTGATGCCCTCGATCGAGTCGCCCAGCGCGTGCGCGAAGTCGTACATCGGGTAGATCGGCCACGCGTTGCCGGTGTTCTGGTGCTCGACGTGCTTGATGCGGTACAGCGCCGGATCGCGCAGGTTGATGTTGCCGCTGGCCATGTCGATCTTCGCGCGCAGGGTGCGCGCGCCATCCGGGAATTCACCGGCGCGCATGCGGCGGAACAGGTCGAGGTTTTCCTCGACGCTGCGGTCGCGCCACGGCGACGGGCGGCCCGGCTCGGTCAGGGTGCCGCGGTAGGCGCGCACTTCCTCGGCCGACAGGTCGCAGACATAGGCCTTGCCCTGTTCGATCAGCTTCTCGGCGGCCAGGTAATAGGTCTGGAAGTAGTCCGAGGCGTGGCGCAGCTCGTTCCAGCTGAAGCCCAGCCAGCGCACGTCGTCCTGGATCGCGGCCACGTATTCCGGGTCTTCCTTGGCCGGGTTGGTGTCGTCGAAGCGCAGGTTGCAGACGCCGCTGAACTCGCCGGCGATGCCGAAGTTCAGGCAGATCGACTTGGCATGGCCGATGTGCAGGTAGCCGTTCGGTTCCGGCGGGAAACGGGTCTTGATCGCCTGGTGCTTTCCGCTGGCCAGGTCCTCGCGCACGATCTGGCGGATGAAATCGCGCTTTTCGTGGCTGTCGGCGGGGGTCTCGGGGCTGGCGGGGGTGTGCTCGGACATGAGTCGGCGAAAAGAAAGGCAGAAAGGCCAACAGTCTAGCGCGTACCGGGCAGGGCTGCCCGGTGGGGCGTGGGGATGCCGGCCAGCGGCCGGCACTACCAGGCCCTCTTCCCGGTAGCGCCGGCCGCTGGCCGGCGGAATGGTCATGCGCCGTCACCACCACCATTCAGCCCCCCGGCGTATGCTGGAACTCTCTCCCACGGAGCTGCCGCATGCACATCGTGTACAAGGCCGACAACCTGTTCGACGCCCACCTGGTCAAGCACGCGCTGGAGGATGCTGGCATCCCGGCTTTCGTGTTCGGCGAGTCGTTGCTGGGTGGCATGGGCGAGCTGCCGCTGTTCGGCGTGCTGCGGGTAGGCATCCCTGATGCGGCACGGCCGCAGGCCGAGGACATCGTGGCGGCGCTGGACTTGGGCCACGCGCCGGACGCCCCCATTTCAGATGCAGACGACATAGCCGGCCTTCCGGCGTAGGAGCGCATCATGTTGGGAATTGGCCAGGGCATCCTCGGCATCGGCGCCTTCAAGCAGCGCCTGCCGCGCCCGGAAGAAGCACTGCCGGGCCGCGAGCAGCCGTTGCCGCTGCACAGCAACCAGCACTTCGTGAACAGCCATCCGCTGAAGGACCGTTTTGCCGGCCTGCAGCAGATCCGTTTCGCGCTGGGCTGCTTCTGGGGCGCCGAGCGCAAGTTCTGGACCGAACCGGGCGTGTACAGCACCTCGGTGGGCTATGCCGGCGGCATCACCCCGAACCCGACCTATGAAGAGGTGTGCTCGGGCCTGACCGGCCACACCGAAGTGGTGCAGGTGGTGTTCGACCCGGCGGTGGTGAGCCTGGAGCGGCTGCTGCAGCTGTTCTGGGAAAGCCACGACCCGACCCAGGGCATGCGCCAGGGCAACGACACCGGCACCCAGTACCGTTCGGCGATCCACGCCACCGACGAGGCGCAGTACGCCGCCGCGCTGGCCAGCCGCGAGGCCTACCAGGCGCAGCTGGATGCGGCCGGCTACGGCCCGATCACCACCGAGATCGTGTACCCGGCACCGGAGTACTACTACGCCGAGGACTATCACCAGCAGTACCTGGCGAAGAACCCGAACGGTTATTGCGGCATCGGCGGCACCGGGGTGAGCTGCCCGATCGGATTGGATGTGGAGGCGCCGCGCTGACGCGCGGTGGTCCGCCTGCGGCGGGCAGAATCTACGGCAGAAGCCAAAGCCAAAGCGGCTCTGCGTTTCTGCGGGTTGGGCGGGGCGGTGTGGGTTGGCAGGACACGCCGTAAACCCCGCTCCGCGGTCCGGCCCAGCCGCTGGCGGCTGTGCGTTCGGGCGCTTGCGAAGCAGTGCTTCGCAAGCAAAGCGCCCTCACCCCTGGGGGCTCGATGGCGCCATCCATGGCGCCAACGGTCCTGCCAACCCACACCGCCCCACCCCCGACAGTTTCCCGGTGACGGTGGGCAAGAGCATGGGTTACTGACGAACTGAAAGAAAAGAAAAAGGACGCGGCCTTCGCCGCGTCCTTTTTGTTTGATCCTGCAGTGCTCCGTAGAGTCGAGCTTGCTCGACTGCGAGCAAGCGAAGCGCGCGACCCGCTGTTGCTCTTCTTTCTTTCATCCGTGGCGGGCGGCCGCCGGAAACTGTCAGAGGGCGGGCGGGTTGGGTTCGCGGGAGTGTCCGCGGCATGGATGCCGCGGCCAAGCCTCCAGGGATGGATTCACGGCGTCTCCCGCGAACCCAACCCGCCCGACCCAGCGCGGCTTTTGCTTTAGCAGTCAGTCGAGCAAGCTCGACTCTACAAAACGATCCGCCACGAGGGGCTCAGCCGTTGGCCGGAATCACAGTTCCGAACGAATGCGCTCGCGCAGCGCCTGCAGATCCTTGGCAAACGCATCGATACCGGTCGCCAGCTTCTCGGTCGCCATCGGATCGGCCGCCAGATCCGCTGCGAACTTCGCTGCATCGATCGGGGTCACCGCCGCGCCATCCGCCGCACCGGCCACCAGCTTGCGCGGCAGCTCGCCGTGGTCGGCGTCCAGCTTCTCCAGCAGGTCCGGCGAAATCGTCAGGCGGTCGCAACCGGCCAGCGCTTCGATCTGCGCGGTCGAACGGAACGAGGCGCCCATCACCACCGTCGGCGAACCGCGGCGCTTGAATTCGGCATACACGCCGCGCACGAACTTCACGCCCGGGTCTTCATCGATGTTGGCCGGGGTCTGGCCGTTGGCCACGTACCAGTCCAGGATGCGGCCGACGAACGGCGAGATCAGGAACGCGCCGGCTTCGCTGCAGGCCAGCGCCTGGGTCGGGTTGAAGATCAGGGTCAGGTTGCAGTCGATGCCTTCGGCCTGCAGGATGCGCGCGGCTTCCACGCCTTCCCAGGTCGCGGCGATCTTGATCAGGATCTTTTCGCGCGGCACGCCGGCATCGGCGTACATCTGGATGAACTGGCGGGCCTTGGCTACGGTGGCAGCGGTGTCGTGGGCCTGGTCGGCATCCACTTCGGTGGACACGCGGCCCGGCACCAGCGTGCTCAGCAGCGCGCCGACGCCGATGGTCAGGCGGTCGGCCACGGCGTGCACCACGGCTTCGCGGTCGCCACTCTGCTGGCGGCCCCAGGCCAGTTCGCGTTCGATCAGCTCGGCGTAGACCGGCAGGTCCAGCGCCTTCTTCACCAGGGTCGGGTTGGTGGTGCAGTCCACCGGCTGCAGGCGCTTGATCGCCTCGTAGTCACCGGTATCGGCAACGACCACGGACAGTTCGCGCAGCTGGGACAGTTTGGACGGGGTACTCATTACGGCTCCTGGTGCAGGGGGATCGAGTCGCGCGCGGTGCGCAGCGGTAATCAGGGGCGGTCGTTGTGGACCGCGGTCACGCGCAGGCGCAGCTTGCGGCCGCCGGGCGCGTTCCAGTCGATGCTCTGGCCGATCGAAAGGCCGAGCAGGGCACTGCCGACCGGGGCCAGTACGGAAACCTTGCCTTCATCGACGTTGGCTTCGCGGGGGAAGACCAGGGTCAGGACGTGCTTCTCGCCCGACACTTCATCTTCGCACTCCACGCGCGAATGCATCATGACGATGCCTTCGGGAATCTGGTCCGGTGCCAGCACGGTGGCACGGTTGAGTTCTTCAGCAAGCGCGAGCGCGGCAGGCGTCTGGCTCAGCGCAGGGGATTCGAGCATGGCGTCCAGGCGGTCCATGTCGAAGGTGGAAACGGTGATCGACGGCGGCAGGCCGCTGGCGGTACTCATGGTGAAGCTCCTTGGTTGAAAGCCATGCAAAAGGCGGCACCTGCTGGCGCCGCCTGTCTGTATTGTGGGGACAAATGCGACCGGAATCGACTCCTGCCGATTCCAGGCCGGTGCTGCGGGGGTTCAGCCGTTCAGCGCGGGGCCGGGCAGGGCGGTCGTGTCGCCGGCGGCGTTGACCGCTTCCAGGGTGAACAGCGCCTGCGGCAGGCGCTTGAACTGATCGGCCAGCTCCATCAGGAAGTCGTTCATGGCCGAGCTGCGGCGCCAGATCATCGCGATGCGGCGGCTGGGGCGTCCTTCGCCGGTGAAGTCGAGCAGGCGGATGTTGTTCGAGCGCGGCACCGGCGGCTGCACCGACAGGCTTGGCAGCAGGGTGATGCCGACGTCGGCGGCGACCATCTGCCGCAGGGTTTCCAGGCTGGTGGCGCGGAACTCGGACTTCTCGTTGGCACCGAACAGGCGGCAGACTTCCAGTGCCTGGTCGCGCAGGCAATGGCCATCTTCCAGCAGCAGCAGCTTCTGCGTGGCCAGCTCCTGCACGTCCAGGTGTTCGCGACGGGCCAGCGGGTGGCGCCCGGATACGGCCAGCAGGAAGGGTTCCTCGAACAGGAACTCGGCATGCAGCTGGTCGTCGATCACCGGCAGGGCCAGCAGTGCAGCGTCGAGCTTGCCTTCGCGCAGACGGTCCAGCAGCACATCGCTCTTTTCCTCGACCAGCAGCAGTTCCAGCTCCGGGAAGCGATCGCGGATGCGCGGAATCACATGCGGCAGCAGGTACGGGCCCAGGGTCGGGAAGATCCCCAGGCGCACCGTACCGGCTTCCGGATCGCGACTGCGACGTGCCGCTTCCTTCAGCTGTTCCACTTCGGACACGATCACCCGTGCCCGTGCTGCTGCTTCCTGGCCGGCCGGGGTCAGCATCACCTTGCGCGGTGCACGTTCCACCAGCGGCAGGCCCAGCTCTTCTTCCAGCTTGCGGATCTGCGTGGACAGCGTCGGCTGGCTGACGAAGCAGGAGGCGGCAGCCCGGCCGAAATGCTTGTGCTCGGCCAGGGCTACCAGGTACTTCAGATCACGTAGGTTCATCCTTACACCCCAGGGGTAACGGACCGGCTGACGGCATGGTTACCCGACAGGCAGACAATGTTCCCGGTGATCTGGGAACGATGGATCAGGCAGCTTCAGCAACAGCACCACTGCTGCTGCTCACCGACGAGCGGATCAGGTGGTCGAACGCGCTCAGTGCGGCGGTCGAACCGGCGCCCATGGCAATGATGATCTGCTTGTAGGGTACCGTCGTGCAATCGCCAGCAGCGAACACGCCCGGCAGGTTGGTCTGGCCACGGTCGTCGATGACGATCTCGCCACGCGGCGACAGCGCCACGGTGTCCTTCAGCCACTCGGTGTTGGGCAGCAGGCCGATCTGCACGAAGATGCCTTCCAGCTCGACGCGGTGGGCGTCGCCGCCGACACGGTCCTTGTAGACCAGGCCGGTGACACGGCTGCCGTCGCCCAGCACTTCGGTGGTCTGTGCGCTGGTCAGCACGGTGACGTTGGCCAGGCTGCGCAGTTTCTTCTGCAGCACTTCGTCGGCGCGCAGGCTGGAATCGAACTCCAGCAGGGTTACATGCGACACGATGCCGGCCAGATCGATGGCCGCTTCCACGCCGGAGTTGCCGCCGCCGATCACCGCCACGCGCTTGCCCTTGAACAGCGGACCATCGCAGTGCGGGCAGTAGGCCACGCCCTTGTTGCGGTACTGGTCTTCGCCCGGCACGTTCATCTGGCGCCAGCGTGCGCCGGTGGACAGGATCACCGAACGCGACTTCAGCACCGCGCCGTTCTCCAGCTGCACCTGCACCAGGCCGTCTTCACCGGCCGGCACCAGCGCACTGGCGCGCTGCAGGTTCATGATGTCCACCTCGTACTCGCGCACGTGCTGTTCCAGCGCCGTGGCCAGCTTCGGGCCCTCGGTCTCCTTCACCGAGATGAAGTTCTCGATCGCCATGGTGTCCAGCACCTGGCCACCGAAACGCTCGGCGGCGATGCCGGTGCGGATGCCCTTGCGTGCGGCGTAGATCGCCGCTGCAGCACCGGCCGGGCCACCGCCCACCACCAGCACGTCGAAGGCGTCCTTGGCGGCGATCTTCTCTGCATCACGCTTGCTGGCATTGGTGTCCAGCTTGGCCACGATCTGCTCCAGGGTCATGCGGCCCTGGTCGAACACTTCGCCGTTGAGGTACACGGTCGGCACCGACATGATCTCGCGCTTCTCGACTTCGTCCTGGAACAGGGCACCGTCGATGGCCACGTGCTGGATGCGCGGGTTGAGCACCGCCGCCAGGTTCAGCGCCTGCACCACGTCCGGGCAGTTCTGGCAGGACAGCGAGAAGTAGGTTTCGAACCTGTATTCACCTTCCAGGTTCTGCACCTGCTCGATCAGCTCGGCGGTGGCCTTGGACGGATGACCGCCCACCTGCAGCAGCGCCAGCACCAGCGAGGTGAACTCGTGGCCCATCGGCAGGCCGGCGAAGGTCAGGTGGATGTCCTGGCCCGGGGTGCCCAGGTCGAAGGACGGCACGCGGCCCTGGCCATCGCGCAGCACCTGCAGCGAGATCTTGTCCGACAGGCTGCCCAGGGTCTGCAGCAGTTCCAGCATTTCCTGCGACTTGGCGCCGTCGTCGGCGTGCGCGGTGATCTGGATCGGGCGGGTCACGCGCTCCAGATAGGTCTTCAGCTGCGACTGCAGGTTGGCGTCCAACATCGGGTCATCTCCTGGCTTCAGGCAAACAGGGGGCGTGGCACCGCTGTAGAAGGTAGCGGACCAGCAGGGGGTAGGGGTGAACCCAAGACAGCGACCGTGGAAGGGGCTGGCTGGCCAAGGCGGGCGAGCGTTGGCTGTCTTGGGTTCACCCCCACGCCGGCGGGGGGACCGGCACGGGGATGAAAGGCGCGCCGTGGCGTGGGGCCACGGCAGGCCGGTACTGCTTTAGATCTTGCCGACCAGGTCCAGCGACGGGGTCAGGGTCTTCTCGCCTTCCTTCCACTTGGCCGGGCACACCTGGTTCGGGTTGGCGGCGGTGAACTGGGCAGCCTTCAGCTTGCGCAGGGTTTCGGAGACGTCACGGGCGATCTCGTTGGAGTGGATCTCCAGGGTCTTGATCACGCCTTCCGGGTTGATGATGAAGGTGCCGCGCAGGGCCAGGCCTTCTTCCGGAATGTGCACGCCGAAGGCGTTGGTCAGCTGGTGGGTCGGGTCGCCGACCAGCGGGAACTGGGCCTTGCCGACGGCCGGCGAGGTTTCGTGCCACACCTTGTGCGAGAAGTGGGTGTCGGTGGTGACGATGTAGACCTCGGCGCCGGCCTTCTTGAACTCGGCGTAATGGTCAGCGGCGTCTTCGATCTCGGTCGGGCAGTTGAAGGTGAAGGCGGCCGGCATGAAGATCAGGACGGACCACTGGCCCTTCAGGCTGGCGTCGGAAACCTTGATGAACTCGCCATTGTGGTAAGCGTTGGCTTCGAACGGCTGGATCTGGGTGTTGATCAGGGACATCGTTTTTCCTCTGGTGAAGGGGAGTGGGTGAATCGACAGGAGCTAGGTTACCGACTCGCTGGCGATAAGAACAATCCATTGATTGCATCTATTTGATAGATGGAATCTATCATTTGGTCATGAGCAGGCACTGAACCTTGCCGCTCCCATCCTGCAACTGGCTGTGTGACAAGGGAAATCTCCCGGAGGCGCGGAAAGGGGCCGATAGCCCCTCCTTATTCCCTCCGGCAGAACCTGAACGAATTGCAGCTTTTTGTAGTGTCGAGCCACGCTCGACTGCGGATCTCTGGAACCGAGCCCATGCTCCGCTGTTCCAGAAGCAGCCGAGCATGGGCACGGCTCTACAATTGCGGCATGTCTTTCCAAACCGAACCCTCCCTGCGCCAGATCGTGGCCGAGGCCAGTGCCCGCCTCGGCGGCGTCGAGGCCCGCCACGAGGCCGAACTGCTGCTGCTGCATGTGCTGGAGCGCCCGCGCAGCTGGCTGTTCGCGCATGCCACCGATCCGCTGGCCGCCGCCGACCTGGCCGCCTTCGAAGCGTTGCTGGCCCGCCGCGTGGCCGGTGAGCCGGTGGCCTACCTGACCGGCCGCCGCGGTTTCTGGACGCTGGACCTGGAGGTCGACCCGGCCACGCTGATCCCGCGTCCGGAAACCGAGCTGCTGGTCGAGCTGGCGCTGGAGCGGCTGCCGCCAGACCAATCGCTGCAGCTGGCCGACCTCGGCACTGGCACCGGCGCGATCGCCTTGGCGCTGGCCAGCGAACGGCCCCAAGCGCAGGTGCTGGCCACCGATGCCAGCCCGGGCGCGCTGGCCGTGGCCGCGCGCAATGCTGCGCGCCATGAACTGCGCAACGTCCGCTTCGCCGATGGCGGGCACGACTGGTATGCGCCACTGCAGGGTGCACGCTTCGACCTGATTGCCAGCAACCCGCCATACATCGCCAGCGACGACCCGCATCTGGAGCAGGGCGACCTGCGTTTTGAACCGGCTTCCGCGCTGGCCTCCGGCGTGGATGGCCTGGATGACATCCGTCGCATCGTAGACGGTGGCCAGGCCCACCTGCTGCCCGGCGGTTGGCTGCTGATCGAGCACGGTTGGGACCAGGGCGCGGTGATCCGCGCGCTGTTCGACGCCGCGGGTTTTGCAGAGGTGCAGACCGTGCAGGACCTGGAACAGCGCGACCGCATCACCCTGGGCCGGTGTCCGGCCTAGAATGGAGGTTCTCCTGCCCCGGCAGGGCATCACCCTGGAGCTGCAAGCATGCGTACGCTGTACCCCGCCATCACCCCCTACGACGTCGGCACCCTGAAGGTCGACGACCGCCACACGCTGTACTTCGAACAGTGCGGCAACCCGGATGGCAAGCCGGTGGTGATGCTGCACGGTGGCCCGGGCGGTGGTTGCAGCGACAAGATGCGCCAGTTCCACGACCCGTCCAAGTACCGCATCATCCTGTTCGACCAGCGCGGTGCCGGCCGTTCCACCCCGCACGCGGACCTGGTGGACAACACCACCTGGGATCTCGTCGCCGATATCGAGAAGCTGCGCGAGCACCTGAAGGTGGATCGCTGGCAGGTGTTCGGCGGCAGCTGGGGTTCGACCCTGGCGCTGGCCTATGCCGAAACCCACCCGCAGCGCGTGACCGAACTGGTCCTGCGCGGCATCTTCATGCTGCGCCGCTGGGAACTGGAGTGGTTCTACCAGGAAGGCGCCAACCGCCTGTTCCCGGATGCGTGGGAGCACTACCTCAAGCCGATCCCGTCGGTGGAGCGCCATGACCTGATCTCGGCCTTCCACCGCCGCCTGACCAGCGACGACGAAGCCACCCGCCTGGAAGCGGCCAAGGCGTGGGCGGTGTGGGAAGGCGCGACCAGCTTCCTGCACGTCGATGATGATTTCATCAACAGCCACGAAGACCCGCACTTCGCGTTGGCCTTTGCCCGCATCGAGAACCATTACTTCGTCAACGGCGGCTTCTTCGAGGTGGAAGACCAGCTGCTGCGCGACGCGCACCGCATCGCTGACATTCCCGGCGTGATCGTGCACGGCCGCTACGACGTGGTCTGCCCGCTGGCCAACGCCTGGGACCTGACCAAGGTGTGGCCGAAGGCGAAGCTGGAAATCACGCCGGCGTCGGGTCACTCGGCGTTCGAAGCCGAGAACGTGGACGCGCTGGTGCGCGCCACCGACAGTTTTGCTTGAGGCAAAACTATCCACGCATTCCACCTTATCCCCGCGCCTGTCGGCGCGCCCCCTTGAACAACAAGGGGGCTCTGCTCCAGACCGGGTTCGGTGCACTGATCAGTAGAGCCAGGCCACGCCTGGCTGCGGTAGTGCCGGCCGCTGGCCGGCAAACCTGAGACGGTTGGATTCCTGGAGGCGCCGGCCAGCGGCGGGCGCTACCACTCCCCGGCCAGCAGCGCGTCGGCCAGCACCTGCAGCTTCGGCGAGTGCTGGCGCGACGGCGGGTAGATCAACGACAGTGCACGGCTGCGGCCTTCAAACGGCTGCAGCACGCGCTGCAGGCGGCCATCGGCCAACGCATCGGCCACGGCGAAATCCATCACCTGCACGATGCCGATACCGGCGATGGCCGCTTCCACCAGCGGATCGCCGCTGTCGAACACCATCCGCGTCGGCGGCGTGAACTCGCGCAGTTGCCCGTCCTGCAGGAACTGCCAGTCCACCAGCCGGCCACTGCGCAGGTTGCGCACCGCCAGGCAGGCATGGTCCTGCAGCGCGGCCACATCGTCCGGTGCGCCACAGCGGGCCAGATAGGCGGGGCTGGCCACCGTCACCCAGCGCAGCGGCCGCAATGGCCGCGCGACGATGCGCTGGTCGGCGATGACGCCGGTGCGCAGCGCGGCATCGAAGCCTTCTTCGACCAGATCGACCAGACGGTCGCTGAGCACCGCTTCCACCTGCAGCTGCGGATGCTGTTGCAGCAACGGCGCCAGCATCGGCACCAGCACCTTGCGCCCGAACATCGACGGCGCACTGATCTTCAACGTGCCCGAGGGCGTGCACGGGCGGTCGGCCAGTTGCCGTTCGGCATCGTCCAGGCCGGCCAGCAGTGGTGCCACCTGTTCCACGAACTGGCGGCCATCCGGGGTCAGCGCCACGTTGCGGGTGTTCCGCTGCAGCAGCTTCACCCCCAGCGACACTTCCAGCCGCCCGATCGCGCGCGACAGGCCGGATTGGCTCAGGCCGAGCTGGCCGGCGGCCACGGTGAAACTGCGGGCTTCGGCCACCTGCACCAGCATGCGCACCGCATTGAGGTCCATCGAGGCTCCATTCATGCCGAAAATCATGACAGATATGGTCGGGGAGGGGTTTATTGATTGGCTCGCATCAATGAGACTGCGCTCCCCCACCGCGCCAGACCGCCGATGCCTCCCCTCAAATACCCGCGCTGGGCGCTGACCCTGCTGGCCACCGCCCAGCTGATCATCGCCCTGGATGCCACCATCATCTTCGTTGCCCTGCATGACATGGGCCGCGCGCTGCAGATCAACGCGCAGCAGCTGCAATGGGTGGTCAGTGCCTACACCGTGGCCTTCGGCGGCAGCCTGCTGCTCGGCGGGCGCGCCGCCGACCTGATCGGCCGCCGCCGCTTCTACCGGCTGGGCATGCTGCTGTTCGCGCTGGCCTCGCTGCTCGGTGCGCTGGCGCCGAACGCCACGCTGTTGATCATCGCGCGCGCCGCACAAGGCGTCGGGGCGGCGCTGCTGTTCCCGGCCACGCTGGCGCTGATCAACACGCTGTACGCCGAAGGCCCGGTACGCAATCGTGCGCTGGCGATCTGGAGCATGGCCAGCGCGGTCGGCCTGGCGCTGGGCACGCTGCTCGGTGGCGTGCTGACCCAGGCGTTCGGCTGGCCGGCGGTGCTCGCGGTGATCGTGCCGCTGGCCACGGCGTGCGCGGTCGCGGCCGGTACATGGCTGCCGGCCGATGGTCCACGCGTGCAGGGCCGTTCCTTCGATCTGGCCGGTTGTCTCACTGTCACCGCTGGCGGCAGCCTGCTGGTCACCACTCTGGTGCAAGGGCCGGAGTGGGGCTGGACGGCGCCGGCTACGCTCATCTGCCTGCTGCTTTCAGCCGTATTGTTGACGGTGTTCGTACAGATCGAAAAGCGCAGCCGTGACCCGCTGATGCAGTTTTCGCTGTTGCGCCTGCCCGGCCTCCGCGCCGCGCTGGGTCTGACCTTCGCTTTCATGAGCAGCTATGGCGTGCAGTACTACTTCCTGGCGCTTTACTTCCAGGATGGCTATGGCTGGAGCCCGCTGCAGGCCGGTATGGCCTTCCTGCTGCCGACATTGGTGTGCACCTTCGGCATCCGGATTGCCGAACGCATGCTGCGGCGCCGTTCGCCACGGCAGGTGCTGGCCTGGGGCTTCGCCGCAGGTGCCGTCGGCATCGCCGCGGTTGCGTTGGCGATGCCGCATGGCGCCAGCTACTGGCCGCTGTTGCCGGGCATCGTGGTGCTCAGCATCGGCCAGGGCATGAGCTGGACGGCGATGTGGATCGTGGCCGGGCAGGGCGTGCCGGGTCCGCAGCAAGGCGTCGCGTCCGGCATGGCGGCCACCGCCCAGCAGATCGGCGGCGCCTTGGGATTGGCGGTACTGGTGATGGTCGCCAACGCCGCGCGCGGCACGCAGGCGGCAACCAGCCCTGATGCGTTGCAGGGCATGGTCAATGCACAGTACGGCGCCGCGCTGTTCGCCGCGCTCGGCGTGGTGATCGCGCTGGGCCTGCGCCCGGCGCCGGTAGACTCGGCAGCGACTGCCTGCCTGAGCACCGACGCATGATCGAACTGCTGGACCTGCAACAGACCCTGCATGCCTTCGCTGCCTGCAACGATGACGATGAGGTGTGGAACGCCTTCGGCTGGGTGATGGCCAGCAACGAGGACCTGCTGGCTGCGCGGTTGTGGTTGCCGTCATCCAGTGATGAAGCGCTGGATGACGACGGCGAGCGATCGGCCGCTTCGGCAGCGATGGGGCTGTTCCCGTATCTGGAGCCGGCCACGTTTGCCGACGTGCTGGATGTGCAGAAGCGGCAACGCCCGCTGTCGTCGCTGCAGGACTACGCGCAGGCGCTGGCGTACTACACCGAGTACGACGCATTCCAGCAGGTCGAAGGTATCGACGAGGCCCTGGGCGAAGCGGGTGCTGAGGAACAAGCGGAGGCGCGCGAGGCAGGGCTGGGCGCAGGCATCTTCGCTTCCTTCGATCTGACGCTGAAGGCGTGCTCGGAGGGGCAGATCAAAGCCGCAGCGCAGCGCGTGGCGCGCCTGCTGGAGATGCCGGTGGGCGAGGCGTTGGCGCGCTGCCGTGCGTTGCCGCTGGTGCTGGGTGAAGCGCTGGATCGTCGCCGCGCGCAGGCGATCAAGGATGATCTCGAAGCGATCGGTGCGACCGTGCAGGTGCACGGGTTCAAGCCGTTCCCGTGGATGGATGCGCCCGTATTGCGGTAGTGCCGGCCGCTGGCCGGCAACCTCAGGTTCGTTGGATCATTGCAGTTGCCGGCCAGCGGCCGGCACTACCAAGCCTGGGTAAATCACCCGGCGGCCAGCAACTGCGGTTGCAGCGCGCTGAAGATCCGCGCCAGCCGCTGCGCCCATGCCAGCTGCCCGGCGGCATCGGCGATCAGGTCCTGGCGGATCTCCAGTTCCACGTGCACCAGCCCGCGGCCTTCGCCATGCACCGGCACCGCGTAGTCGCTGGTACTGCTGACCGAATACGGTTCGTTGTCGCCCACCACCAGGTCGCCTTCGTCGCGCAGTGCCTGCAGCAGTGCATGCGCAAAGCGCGTGTCCTGGTGGTACAGCACGCCGGCATGCCACGGCCGCTGCGTGCCGTTCATCGCCGGGGTGAAGCTGTGCATCATCACCAGCAGGGTGGGGCGACCGGCATCGCGGCGTGCGTCCAGTTCGGCGTCGATGCGTGCGTGGTACGGCGCATGGATCGCATCAATGCGCTGTTGCCGCTGCGCCGCCGACAGACCGGCATTGCCCGGGACCACGGTGTGGTCGCTCACCTCCGGAATCAGCGTCGGCGAGGCCAGTGGGCGGTTGCAGTCGATCAGCAGCCGCGAATAGGTCTGTTCGATCGCCCAGGCATCCAGCCGTTCGGCCAGTGCGCGGGTGGTGCCGGCAATGCCGATGTCCCAGCCGATGTGGCGATCCAGTTCGGCCTGTGGCAAGCCCAGGCCGGCGAGGGCACGCGGTACCTGCTGGCCGGCGTGGTCGGCCAGCAGCAGGTACGGCGACGCGCCCTGCGCCCGGTGGATCGCGTAGATTGCCGGATCATCGGCGCCAAGCAGCGCCGGCAGTGCATGCAGGTCGGCGTCAGCCACGCGGGCGCCCGTCCAGGTGGTGCTCGATCATCCACAGGCCGGCCCACAGCTTGGCATCCAGCTCGTAGCCTTCGCCCATCTTCTGCACCAGCCAGGCCGCGGCCTCACTGCGTGGAATCTCGTGCACGGTGATGTCCTCGCTGTCATCACCGCCACCTTCGCCGATCCGGCGCAGGCCGGTAGCGCGTACGAAGGCGATCTTCTCGCTGCTGGCGCCGGACGACGTCGGGCCGATCATCAGCACTTCGGCGTGATCGGCGGTCCAGCCGGTTTCTTCTTCCAGTTCGCGCACGGCCGAGACTTCAATCGATTCGCCGGCGTGGATGTCGCCGACCAGGCCGGCCGGCATCTCGATGGTGGGTGCCTGCAGCGGCACGCGGAACTGCTCGACGAACAGCACCTTGTCCTCCGGGGTGACGGCGATGATGATCGCGGCCAGGCCACCGGCGTGGGTACGTTCGCTGTATTCCCAGGTGCCGCGCACCAGCATGCGCTGGTACTTGCCTTCATAGACGACACGCGGGGCTTCGGTGTTGCGCTGGCTCATGCGGGCTCGCCGGAATTGGAAAAGGATGGAGTGGGAACGGGGTCGGCCACACCGGCGGCATCGAACAGCCGGCGGCGGGTCATCGGGCCGAAGCGCAGGGTCTGGCACAGGCCACCGAGCAGCTCCGGATCGGCTGCCTGGCGCAGCAGCCCGGGCTGGCTGCCTTCCAGCGGCGCGTCCAGCGCGATGGTGGTCAGCTGGCGCCAGAGCTGGGCGTGCTCGCGCTGTTCGCGCAGGCGCACCGCCATCTGTGCCGCGCCGCGCAGGCGCAGGAACGGCACTTCGTCCAGGCGTTCGTACAGCGCATCCATGCTGCCGAAGTGGGCCAGCAGCACGGCGGCGGACTTGCTGCCGACACCACTGACACCGGGAATGTTGTCCACCGCATCGCCGCACAGTGCCAGGTAATCGGCGATCTGGTGCGCGTGCACGCCGTGCCGCGCCTTCACTCCGGCTACGTCCCAACGCTGGTTGCGTGCGTAGTCCCACTGCTCGTCGTGATCCAGCAGCAGCTGCGACAGGTCCTTGTCGGCGGAGATGATCACCCCGCGGTGGCTGCCACGGTGCACGTGCAGGGCGCTGCCGATCAGGTCATCGGCTTCGTATTCGTGGTGGGCAAGCACCGCAAGGCCCAACGCCGCGCACAGCGCCTTGCAGTGTACGAACTGGCGCTTGAGCGCTTCCGGCGCCGGGTCCCGATTGGCCTTGTAGGCCGGATACAGCCGGTGGCGGAAGCCGCTGTCGAGTGCTTCGTCGAAGGCGATGGCGATGTGCCGCGGGCGCTCGCGTTCGAGCAGATCGAGCAGGAAGCGGGCGAAGCCGTGCACGGCGTTGGTCGGCCAGCCCTGCGCGTCCTGGAACTGGTCCGGCAGCGAGTGCCAGGCGCGGAACACGTAGATGCTGGCGTCGACCAGATACAGCGATGGCGGTGGTGCCGGCAGGCTCATGCCGGTGGCGTCCAGTCGCGCAGCAGGGCCGCCGGATCGGGGCGCTCGCGCTCAGGTACATCGGCCTTGGGTGTACCGATGTGGATGAAGCCGGCGATGCGTTCGCCTTCGGCCAGGCCCAGATGTACCTGCACGACCGGGTCGAAGGCCATCCATGCAGTCAGCCACTGCGCACCGAAGCCCAGCGCCTGCGCGGCCTGCAGCAGGGCGAAGCAGACGCAGCCGGCGGTCATCAGCTGTTCCTGCTCGGGCACCTTCGGGTCCGGCCGCGGGCTGGCCACCACCACGATCACCAGCGGCGCATGGCTGAAACGCTGGCGGTCCTTCTCGAATACCGCCTCGCCCGCATGCGGGTCGCGCTGGCGGCTGCGCTCGGCCAGGAAGTCGCCCAGAGTGTGACGTGCATCGCCGGCGATCTTCAGGAAGCGGAACGGTACGCGCTTGCCGTGGTCGGGCACGCGCACGGCCGAGGCCAGCATGCGCTGCAGGGTGGCTGGATCCGGTCCGGGCTCGCCCAGTTGCCGCGAGGGCACCGAGCGGCGGGCATCCAGGGCAAGCAGGGCAGCGGGGTCGGGCATGGAATCTGAACCGGTCATCACGGGTGTTTGATTATAGTCGGGGTGGTCAATGACGCCGTCTGTGTCGCGTCCCGCCCCTGAATATCAAACTGTGATGAACGTCATGCCACTGGCGGGAAACGGACGACCGCTTCCCCTCGCCTCGCAGGCCTTGCACGGCTTACGATATCTATCTTGCCGGGCCGCCGGTCATGAGGTTTGAAGTGAGGACTGTTTCACTGTCCGCGACGGGCTGGCCGGCCTACCATCGACATACCGGTACATGGGGTGTACCGGTCGTCGCGATGTCCATGCTGTCTGTCGTACCAGAGAAGGTGGGGAGCCTTCCCGAATGATGAGCGTGCCCACACCGATGGGATCGCCGGGGCGTGACCCGGCCCAGCTCCAGCGTGCCCGGGACATGGTCCTGCCGGCGCTGTGCCAGGCGTTCGGGGCCGCACTGGCGCGCTTCGACGATGCCCTGTTCGACCGCGCCGGCAATGCTGGCTCGTCGCAGCTGCTGTTCCTGGATGCAATGCGCGAACTGCGCCGCCGCCGCGAGGACATCGCCGCCGCCTTCGCCGGCCACCTGCAGCGGGCCTGGGAGGCGCTGGCTAGCGGTGAACCGTTGTCGGCCGAAGCGACCCTGTCCGGTCCGGCCGAGGACGGCCTGAGCCTGCTGGCGGAACACGTGCTGGAATCGCGGCTGGCGGTACGCAACTTCGCCACCGTGCTGCTGCGTGACTTCAAGCCGGTGCTGGCGCGGCTGGACCGCCGCCTCGGCCGCCTGATCGGCGGCGCCGAGCTGGATGCCGATCACAACCCGGTCAGCCCCGAACATCTGGGCGTGGCCATCCATGAGGCCTTTGCCGGCTGCGAACTGGCGCCGGAAGTGCACCTGGTGCTGATCAAGCTGTGTGAGCGCGACCTGCGCGCGCCGGTGGGCCGCATCTACGAGAAGCTGGACGAGCAGCTGGCCGCCGCTGGCGTGATGTCGCAGATGGGGGCGCCGCGGCGTCCATTGTCGGCCGCGCCCGACCCGCGCATGGCGCCCGGGTCGGACGATCTGGTCGAGCCGCGCCACGCGGCGGGCTTCGAATCCGAATTCAGCGATGATGAACAGGCCGCGCCGGCCTGGGCACAGCGCTTCGCTGCGCGCTGGTCCGAGCGCCGTGGCCACATGCAGCAGCACCTCGGGAGCGAGGATGCCGGCAACGGCGAGGCGTATGCCGGCCAGCAGGGAATGCTGCTGGAGGCCCTGCATGAGCTGCTGCAGCAGACCCGTCATGTCCGCGAAGACGCCACCTCGGCAGCGCAGGTCGCGGTTGGCCAGCACCGCCCGTTGAGCCAGCGCGAGATGATGTCGGTGCTGTCGCTGCTGCAGGCCACGCCCAGCGCCACCCTGCGTGCGGCCATCGGCGAGGACGGCGAATCACTGGCGCAGCGGCTGAAGAGTGAAGTGCTGTCCAGCGCCACCCGTCTCGGCGTCGATCCTGGCCAGACCCGGCTGGACCCGCAGGACGAAGATGCGATCGATCTGGTCGGCATGCTGTTCGACGTGATGCTGGACGAACGCGAGCTGGAGGGCCGTTCGCGCGAGCTGATCGGCCGCCTGGTGGTGCCCTTCGTCAAGGTGGCGATGCTCGACCGCCGCATGTTCGTGCAGAAGACCCACCCGGCCCGCAAGCTGCTCAACTCGCTGGCCGAAGCCTGCGAGGGCAATACCGGCGAAAGCCAGGCCGAGCGCATGCTGATGGCCAAGGTCGAGGAAATCATCGAGCGCCTGGTTGCCGAGTTCAACGAGAACCTGGCGATCTTCCTGACTCTGGAAGAAGAATTCCGCGAATTCCTTGTGCAGCATCGCCGCCGTGTGGAGATCGCCGAGCGCCGCGCCGCCGAAACGCAGCGCGGCCAGGAGAAGCTGGAAATGGCCCGCAGCCGGGCGGGTGCCGAACTGGATCGCCGCATCGGCGATGCCACCCTGCCGCCGGCCATCGCCGAGTTCCTGCGCCAGCCATGGCAGCACCACCTGACCCTGGCGCTGCTGCGCGAGGGCGAGGAGGGCGCGTCGGTGGCCGAGGCACTGAGCCTGGCTGACGGCCTGCTGGAGGAAGTGGCCGAGGCCCGCCGCCAGATCGTCGGCAAGCCGTGGCTGCAGGCCTGGCAGCCGGTGCTGGCCAAGGTATTTGCCAGTGTCGGCGTGCACGGCGATGCCGCCACCGGTGCCATCGACGCCCTGCACGACACCCTGCAGGGCATTGCGGAATCGCGACCGGAACTGCAGCGCGCGCTGCCGGAGCTGCCGCAGGTCGCCTTGCCGGCGCCGCCGGTGGCTGAGTCGCCAGCGGTGGAGCTCGGCGGGCAGATCGACGCCGACGATTTCGACAACGCCGACGCCGACCGCTTCCGACGCATGGAAATCGGCAACTGGCTGGACTTCGTCGACAAGGACGGCAAGGTGCAGGCCGGCAAGCTGTCCTGGGTCAGCCCGATTTCCTCGCGCCTGCTGTTCGTCAACCGCCGCGGCGTGCGCTTCTGCGTGGCCTCGCCGGAAGAACTGGCAGTGATGGTGCGGCTGGGCCGCCTGCGCGCCCACGTCGACGATGGCGCCTTCGACAGCGCGATGCAGGGTGTGATCGATCGGCTGGACCCGGGCAGCGCAACACTGCACTGAGCCGTGGCCGCCTGCTAGGATCGGGAAAACTCACCGATCAGCGGGGACCTGCATGGCCGTGGCGTTGCTGGGGATCAAGGAGACCGCGCCGGGCGAACGGCGCGTGGCGTTGACGCCGGAAACCGCGCGCAAGCTCGGTGCCTTGGGCATCACTGTCTGGTATGAGGCCGGCGCCGGTCTGGCGGCGGGATTTACCGATGCTGCCTATGACGACGCCGGTGCACGTGTGTTCGATGTAGGTCGCTGGGCCGAGATCGATATCCTGCTGTGCGTGCAGGCACCGCCGGTGGCGGTGCTGGAGCAGCTCAAGCCCGCTGCCAGCGTGGTCGGCCTGCTGACT
This sequence comes from Stenotrophomonas sp. ASS1, assembly GCF_004346925.1. Taxonomy (NCBI): domain Bacteria; kingdom Pseudomonadati; phylum Pseudomonadota; class Gammaproteobacteria; order Lysobacterales; family Lysobacteraceae; genus Stenotrophomonas; species Stenotrophomonas oleivorans. The sequence goes on from NZ_CP031167.1 coordinate 771,868, forward strand.
CCGGCCAGTGATCCGGCGCTTGCGGCATTGGCCGCTGGCGACCGCCTGCACCTGTTCCCACTGCAGCAGCTGCCGCGCACCACCCGCGCGCAGGCGATGGATGTACTCAGCTCGCAGGCCGGCATGGCCGGTTACAAGGCGGCACTGATCGCGGCCGAGCGTGCGCCGCGTTTCTTCCCGATGCTGACCACCGCCGCCGGTACCGTGCGCCCAGCCAAGGTGCTGGTGATCGGTGCCGGTGTGGCCGGTCTGCAGGCCATCGCCACCGCGCGTCGTCTCGGTGCACAGGTGGAAGGTTTCGACGTGCGCCCGGAAACCCGCGAGCAGATCCAGTCGCTGGGCGCGCGCTTCCTTGATCTTGGTGTGAGTGCAGCCGGTGAAGGCGGCTATGCGCGTGCGTTGACCGATGAGGAACGCGCCGAGCAGCAGCGCCGGCTGGCCGACCACCTGCGCAGCGTGGATGTGGTGATCTGCACGGCAGCGGTACCGGGGCGACCGGCGCCGACGATCGTGACTGCCGCGATGGTGGAAGGCATGGCCACCGGCAGCGTCATTGTCGATCTGGCGGCAGAGAGCGGCGGCAACTGCGCACTGACCCAGCCGGGGCAGTGCATCGAACATCAGGGCGTGACCATCGATGGCCCGCTTGGCCTGGCCAGCCGCGGCGCGACCCAGGCCAGCGAGATGTACGCGCGCAACCTGCTCAACTTCGTCGCCTTGTTCGTGCGCGAAGGGGAGCTCAGTTTCGACTGGGACGACGAGTTGCTGGCGAAGACACGCTGGCAGGCGTGAGCCGGTAGCGCCGATTGCCTTCCCGGTAGATCCACGCCATGCGTGGAGGAACGGCCCAGCGTGCGGACCAGGGTCCGCACCCACCCTGCGGATGCCGGCGTTACCGCGGCTTCGCCGGCGGCGGGTTGTCGCGCACCCAGTCCTTGCGTTGTTCCGGCGTCATCTGCGACCAGCGCTCGCGCAGGGCGTCGCGCTGTTCCGGCGGCATGTTCCGCATCTGACCGAACAGGGCCCGGGCCTGCTCACGCTGTTCCGGGTTCATGTGCTCGAAGCGGCGCAGGCCACGGCGGGCCTTGTCGCGCTCCTCCGGGCTCATCGATTGCCAGCGCTGGCCATGCGAAAGCATGCGCTGGCGCTGGCCGGCATCGGCGCTGTTCCAGCGGTCGCGCAGCGGCGCCAGCAGGGATTCGCGCTGCGCTTCGCTGAGGTGTTCCCACGCCGGCAGCGGTGCGGCCGGCGCAGGGCGTGCGGCAGGGGCGGGCGCGGCGCTCTGCGCCAGGGCCGGGAAGGCCGGCAGCAGCAACAGGGTCATCAGCAGGGGCAGGGTGTGCAGTCGGGACATGATTCACTCCATCGCCAGGTCGGTATCGCCCAGCCACAGGTACAGATCGGGATTTTCGTCGTAGAGCGCGCTGTTGTCTTCCGCCGAGGCAAGCACAGGTGCCGGCGCAGGGCCCGTCAGGGTGCCGTGGCCGGTGAACTGCAGGCCGATACCCAGTGCCACCACCAGTGAACAGGCACTGGCCAGCCACCAGCGCCAGCGCCCGCGATGGGCGGCCGTGGCGCCGTGGCGAGCCTGGCGCAGCCGGGCCAGCGTTGCCGGCGACAGCGCGTGCAGCGACTGCGCGTGCAGGCTGCGCAGGGTGTCATCGGAAGGCAGGGAGCGGTTCACGGATGGGTCTCCAGATAATCCTGCAGCGCCTGGCGGGCGCGTGCCAGATGGGTTTTTACCGCGCCTTCGCTGCAGCCCATGGCGCGGGCGGTGGTGGCCCCGTCCAGGTCCTGCAGCACGCGCAGGGTGAAGGCCTCGCGCTGGCGGGCGGGCAGGCGGCGCAACGCGTCCACCAGCTGTTGGTACTGCTGGCGCTGTTCGTGCGCCTGTGCCGGGTCCGGGCCGGGGTCGGCCCAGTCGATCTCGCCGCCGTCGGCGTCCTGGTTGTCGCGCCAGAACGGCAGTCGGAAGCGGCGCCGGCGCTGCACGTCGATCACGCGCCGGCGCAGGATGCTCCAGAACAGCGGGGCCCATTCGGCAGCCGGCTTGTCGGCGTAGTCCAGCATGCGCAGCAGCGCGTCCTGCACCGCGTCCATGGCGTCTTCGCGCTGGCGCAGGCCGGCCTCGGCGAAGCGGAACGCGCGCGGGCCAACACTGGCCAGGAACGCCTCCAGCGACGCCGGCAGGGCATCGGTCTCGGCGCTCGGGGGGACGGGGCTGCTCACCAGCACAGGGTACGGTTCCTCGCTCGGGGTCACCATCGACAACGCGTGAGCGCGGCTTCGGTTGACGCCGGGCGCGCACCGGGTTCAGCCCATGGTTATGATGGGACGACGAAGACAGAGCAGGAGCGTTGCCGGTGAGTGACGGGTTCGTAGCGCTGTACATCTTCATGCTGGCAGCCATCGCCGGTCACGTGATCATTTCGCGGGTGCCGGTGATCCTGCATACCCCGCTGATGTCGGGCTCCAACTTCATCCACGGCATCGTGCTGATCGGTGCAATGGTGGTGCTGGGGCACGCGCAGACACCGCTGGAGAAAGCTCTGGGCTTCCTCGCCGTGGTGCTTGGTGCCGGCAACGCCGCCGGTGGCTACGTGGTCACCGCGCGCATGCTGGAAATGTTCAAGCCGAGCGCGCCCAAGGGCGGCAAGGACGAGCCGAAGGAGCCGCAGGCTTGAACATCAGCACCGTCGAACTGCTCGATTGGCTGGTCAAGGCCAGCTACCTCGTCGCCGCCACGCTGTTCCTGCTGGGCCTGCAGCGCATGGCCTCGCCGCTGACCGCGCGCAGCGGCATCCGCTGGGCCGGGCTGGGCATGCTGCTGGCCACGGTGGCGACTTTCTTCCTGCCCGAACTGCATAACGTGCCGCTGATCCTGGTGGCGCTGCTGCTGGGCGCGGGCCTGGCCTGGTGGTCGGCCGGCAAGGTTGCCATCACCGACATGCCGCAGATGGTGGCGCTGTACAACGGCATGGGCGGCGGCTCGGCCGCGGCCATCGGTGCAGTGGAACTGCTGCGCTACGCGTTCCTCGCCAACCGTGATACCAGCCACTGGAGTGCGCAGGCGTTGGCCGACCTGGCCGCGCGCCAGCCGTCGGGCATGGTGCTGCTGCTGGCGGTGGTCGGCGCGGCCATCGGTGCGGTGTCGCTGTCCGGCTCGGTGATTGCCTGGGCCAAGCTCGATGGCCGCCTGGACAAGCGGGTGACCTGGCCGGGCCAGCAGGTGATGAACCTGCTGGTGGCACTGGCGGTGGTGGTGGTGGCGATCATCGCGGCCAGCACGCTCAACACCTGGGCGATCGTCGCTTTCTTCGTGCTGGCACTGGCACTGGGCGTGCTGATGACGCTGCCGATCGGTGGCGCCGACATGCCGGTGGTGATCTCGCTGTACAACGCGTTCACCGGCCTGGCGGTGTCGTTCGAAGGCTATGTGCTGGGCAACGAGGCGCTGATCATCGCCGGCATGATGGTCGGCGCGGCGGGCATCCTGCTGACCCGGCTGATGGCCAAGGCGATGAACCGGCCGATCCGCAACGTGTTGTTCTCCAACTTCGGCGGCGGCGCCGGCGGCGAAGCGCAGGCGATCACTGGCGCGCAGAAGCCGATTGAAGCGTCGGACGTCGCGGCGATGATGGCCTACGCCGAACGCGTGGTGATCGTGCCCGGTTATGGCATGGCGGTGGCGCAGGCCCAGCACAAGATCTGGGAGCTGGCGCAGCGGTTGGGCCAGCGCGGGGTGAAGGTGAAGTTCGCGATCCACCCGGTGGCTGGGCGCATGCCTGGGCACATGAACGTGCTGCTGGCCGAAGCGGGTGTGCCCTACGACCTGATCGCCGACATGGACGACATCAACCCGGAATTTGCCAACACCGATGTGGTGCTGGTGATCGGTGCCAACGACGTGGTCAATCCGGTGGCACGTACCGACCCGGCCAGCCCGATCTACGGCATGCCGGTGCTGGATGTGGTCAACGCGCGCAACGTGGTGGTGATCAAGCGCGGCAAGGGCACGGGCTTCGCGGGCATCGAGAATGCGCTGTTCTACGCCGACAACACCCGCATGCTGTATGGCGACGGTGCCGAAGCGGCAGCCTCGCTGGTGAGCGAACTGAAGGCGCTCGACGGCGGGCATTGAGCGGCGGCTGCATCGGGTAGGTGCGGACCTTGGTCCGCACGCTTCTGCCGGCCAGCGGCCGGCACTACCTGCCGGTGGGTCAGCGCGCCAGCCAGGCGCCCACGGCCACGCCCAGGGCCAGCCAAAGCCATTCCATCGCGCCATTGGCGAGGGTGATCAGGGTCCAGGCCAGGTGCGGGCCCATCCGCAGGGTGGCGTCCCACAGGTCCAGCCCGATCGAGCCGCCCATCCACGCGCTGGCGATGGCCCAATTGGCCACGGCCGCCACCAGCACGGTGCCCAGCACGACCAGGGCGATGCGCAGCCGGCCCGGGCCCAGCGTGCCCATGCGCAGCATGAACACCAGTTCCAGGGCGGTCAGTACCGCCATCCAGCCGACCTGCCGGCCGGTCATCAACGCCAGCATCATCCAGGCGAGGGGAGCAACAAGCAGACCCAGCAACAGCATGATGGGCCAGAGCCAGGTCACGGTCCTGGCACGCGCGGCATTGGAGGACATCGAAGCTCCCTGAAGATCACCGACAGGATACTGTGGTTTGCCGCAGTGCACCGGCGGCGGCAGGGCGGCTGGGCTAGAATGCCGTCTTGCGTGGCCTTGGCCACGGCCCCATATCGGTCCCCATGTATTCCCGTAGCAGCGAACCTGTCCACTTCGAACGCGATTGCGAGGCCGTGATGGTCCCGCAGGGCGACACCGTGACCCTGCCCGCCGGCAGCTATGGGTACATCACCCAGGCGCTGGGCGGCAGTTATTCGGTGTTCGTCGAGGGCAACCTGTTCCGCATCGCCGGCAAGGACGGCGACGCCATCGGCAAGGAGGCACCGGCACCGCTGGAACTGCCGGCCGACGCCACTGATGAACAGGTGGAACAGCTGGTGTGGCAGCAGCTGCGCACCTGCTTTGATCCGGAAATTCCGGTGAACATCGTCGAACTGGGCCTGGTCTACGAGGTCGAGATCAAGCACCTGGACGAAGGCAAGCGCGAGATCGACGTGAAGATGACCCTGACCGCACCGGGCTGTGGGATGGGCGACATTCTGGTCGACGACGTGCGCAGCAAGCTTGAAATGATCCCGACGGTGGCCGAGGCCGACGTCGACCTGGTGTTCGACCCGCCGTGGAACCAGCACATGATGTCCGAGGCGGCCCGGCTCGAGACCGGCATGCTTTGACCCAGGGCCCGCAGTGACGCGGGCCCGGCACTACCCGCAACCAGAACAGGAATCCTCCGGTGTCCCAGTCCATCCCCAGCTTCGCCGTCACCCGTTCGGACCACCCGCGCAGCGCTGAAGAGCGCGCCCAGATCCTGGAGAAGCCGGGTTTCGGCCTGCACTTCACCGACCACATGGTGGAAGTGCGCTGGGACAAGGACACCGGCTGGCACAACGCCAACGTGCGCGCCTATGGCCCGCTGCAGCTGGACCCGGCCGCGGCCGTGCTGCACTACGGCCAGGAAATCTTCGAGGGCATCAAGGCCTACCGCCATGCCGACGGTTCGATCTGGACCTTCCGCCCGGATGCCAACGGCCGTCGCCTGCAGCGTTCGGCGCAGCGCCTGGCGCTGCCGGAACTGCCGGTGGAGATCTTCGTCGAATCGCTGAAGCAGCTGATCGCCGTCGACAGCGCCTGGGTGCCGTCGGCCGATGAGTCGAGCCTGTACTTCCGTCCGTTCATGATCGGCGACGAAGCTTTCCTCGGCGTGCGCGGCGCGCACAAGGCCGGCTACTACGTGATCGCCAGCCCGGCCGGCCCGTACTTCGCCAAGGGCGTCGCCCCGGTGTCGATCTGGCTGTCCACCGAATACGCGCGTGCGGCCAAGGGTGGCACCGGTGCCGCCAAGTGCGGTGGCAACTACGCCGCCTCGCTGCTGCCGCAGCAGAAGGCACAGGCACAGGGCTGCTCGCAGGTGCTGTTCCTCGACCCGGTCGAAGGCAAGTACCTGGAAGAACTGGGTGGCATGAATGTGTTCCTGGTCTACAAGGACGGCACGCTGGTTACCCCGCAGCTGTCCGGCAGCATCCTCGAAGGCATCACCCGCGAGAGCATCCTGCAGCTGGCCCGCGACCGCGGCATGAAGGTCGAAGAGCGCAAGGTCAGCATCGACGAGTGGAAGGACGGCGTTGCCTCCGGCGAGATCACCGAAGTGTTCGCCTGCGGCACCGCGGCGGTGGTCACCCCGATCGGCCAGCTGAAGGGCGAGGGCTTCTCGGTGGGCGACATCAACGCACCGGCCGGCGAAGTGACCATGTCGCTGCGCAAGGAACTGACCGACATCCAGTACGGCCGCCTGCCGGACCGCCACAACTGGCTGGTCAAGCTGGGCTGATCGCCCGCGTTGAACCGGTAGCGCCGGGCCATGCCCGGCGGCGCTTCTTGAAAGCCCGTCCCAGTGACGGGCTTTCTGCGTTGTGGGCCCGCCCGTCGACCGCAGCAGACGGGCGCTTGACGCAAATAGGTTTGCAATGCAAACTAAATTCAGGCGACCCCGATGGAGCGTGTCATGCAGCAGCCGTCCGTCATTGATCCTTCCTCGCGCCTGCAGGCGCTGACCCGTGAATATTCGCGGTACTCGCGAAGTGCCGGGGGCCTGTCGGCGATGGCAGGCGGCATTGCCTGCCTGGCCTCGTTCCTTGCCGGCGCGCTGCTGCCGACCACCCTGGCGCTGCGCATCGTGCTGATTGCCGTGCCGGTGCTGTGGATCGTCGGCAAGCAATGGCTGGCACGCCGTTACTACCAGCGGCTGGGCCAGGTCGAGGAGCAGGTCACGCCGGTCGAGCGCAATTTCCAGCGCTTCTTCATTGCCTTCACCGCGCTGGTAAGCGTGCTGGTGATCGGCAGCGTGCTGACCCGGCTGGCGCCGATGGGCGAGCTGCCCTGGGACCTGCGCGCCATCGGTTACCTGGCCGTGGTGGCGCTGCTGCCCTGGGTGGTGTGGCGCTGGCTGCGTACACCGCTGGAGTTCATCGTGGGCGTGTTCCTGTTGTGCCAGGCCGCGCTGGCCTTCACCGGGCAGGCGTATGGCTTCGGTCCGAGCACCGCCGTGTTCCCGCTGGCATCCATCGCACTGATCGTGGTCGGCTGGCGCGACCATCAGCGCTTCCAGCGGCTGCAGGTGGAGATGCGCGCGTTCATGGCGGCGCGGACGAACGCCGAATGACCCAGCTGCCTGATTCCAGAGCGCTGCTCCAGCTCGACCGCTTGATCCACGAGCCGGCACGCCTGCTGATCCTGTCGATCCTGGCAGGTGCCGAATCCGCCGAGTTCGGCTTTGTCGAACATCTCAGCGGGTTGAGCAAGGGCAACCTCTCCAGCCATCTGAGCAAGCTGGAGGCTGCTGGACTGGTCGCCATCGACAAGTCGTTCCGCGGCAAGCGCCCACTGACCACCCTGCAGTTGACGCCGATGGGCCGCACTGCCCTGGCCGAGTACCGCACGCAGCTGGCGGCGATCGTTGCCGGCATTCCCGATCCGGATCGAAAGGACGCCTGACATGACATTGCTCCCGCGCCTGTTTGCAGTTCTGGTTGTTTCCTTCTCTGCCCTCATCGGCGCGGCTGCGGCTGCAGATCCGCGCCAACAGGGAGCTGCGCTGACCACGCAGTTCTACGAAGGGCACATCGACGCACTGTGGGAACGGATGACGCCGCAGATGCAGGCGGGGCTGCAGTCCCCGCAGAACCTGGTGGCGCTGCGCGAGCAGGTGCTGGCGGGCTGGGGCGCAGAAACCGAGCTGGTCAGTGAGAAGGTCGAGAAGGTTGATGGATTCGACACCTATCTGCGGCAGGCGCGCTTCGCCAGGAGCCCGGACCTGATCCAGGTGCTGTGGGCCATCGATGCCGACGGGCGGATTGGCGGCTTCTACATCCGCCCGCTACAGACCACGCCGCCGCAGGCCGCAGCGAGCGGGTTCCTCGACTACCAGACCCGCACACGGCTGCAACTGCCGTTCGACGATGAGTACTTCGTGTTCTGGGGCGGGCGCAGTGTCGAACAGAACTACCATGCGGCCCATGCCGGCCAGCGCTTCGCGCTGGATCTGCTGGTGGTCCGCGATGGCCGCTCGCACCGTGGCGATGGCCTGCGCAACGATGATTACTACTGCTTCGGTCGCCCGATCCTCGCGCCCGCCGACGGCACGGTGGTGGAGGTGATCGACGGAGTCGCCGACAACGTGCCGGGCCAGATGAATGCCGCCCAGCTCACCGGCAACCGCGTCATCCTCGACCACGGCAACGAGGAATACTCGGTGCTGGCGCACCTGCGCCAGGGCAGTGTGCGTGTGGCGCAGGGACAGGCTGTCCGCAGCGGCGCGCACCTCGGTGACTGTGGCAACAGCGGCAACTCCTCCGAGCCGCACCTGCACTACCAGCTGCAGGCCGGGCCCGTGTTCGGTGTCGGCGAAGCGCTCCCGGCACAGTTCTCCGGTTATGTGGCCGATGACCAGCCGGTTGCACGCGGCGAGCCGGTCAAAGGTCAGCGGATCCGGCCGGCGCGCCTCCCGCAGGCAAAGTAGTCAGCGCGTCCGACGCGATGGGCAGGCACGCCGCGGGCACGCTGCGCCGTCGTTGGTGTCAGCAGTGCACGCCGATGTCGGCAAAGTCATCGCAGGACACGTGATGACCCAGTCAGGTGCGTGCAGGGCAGGAGAAAGTTCCTTCACCTTCACAAACCCTCGACCCGAAAAGTCTCAGAACGAACATTTCATCTTGCTGAAAAGACGCTGAAAATCTTGTGGTGTCCGGTTTTGGTCATTAGCGTCATCTGCACGGCGGATCGTTAGGGGGATCCGCTGGCTCGCCGGACTTCGAACCTCGCCAACGCAAGCCAGCCCAGGGTTCGGGCCGGTGCTTCTGCCGATTCCGGCATTCACACCACAAGAAAGGGAAATACGATGTCCCAGGTAACGCAACCGCGTGTGCGTCGAGTGTGGGTGGTCCTTGGTGCGTCCGTTCTGTCATCGCTGCTGCTGGCCACGCCTGCGCTGGCCGGTGATGTCCAGCTCAGCGGCCTGCAGTCCGCACAGACCCACCAGCGTTTCATCGTGAAGTACCGCGACGGCAGCGCGCCGGTGGCCAACACCACCGCACTGGCCTCTTCGCTGAAGAGTGCCGCCGCCGGCCTGGCCAGCAGCCAGGGCCGCGCGCTGGGCCTGCAGCAGGTCCGCAAGCTGGCCGTCGGCCCGACCCTGGTCAAGACCGATCGTCCGCTCGACCAGGCCGAATCCGAGCAGCTGATGCGCAAGCTGGCCGCCGACCCGAACGTGGAATACGTTGAAGTCGACCAGATCATGCGTGCCACCCTGACCCCGAACGACACCCGCTTCAGCGAGCAATGGGGCTTCGGCACCTCCAATGCCGGCATCAACATCCGCCCGGCCTGGGACAAGGCCACCGGCACCGGTGTGGTCGTGGCGGTGATCGACACCGGCATCACCAACCACGCCGACCTCAATGCCAACATCCTGCCGGGCTACGACTTCATCAGTGATGCGGCGATGGCGCGCGACGGCAACGGCCGCGACAACAACCCGAACGATGAGGGCGACTGGTACGGCGACAACGAGTGCCAGGCGGGCTACCCGGGTTCCAACTCCAGCTGGCACGGTACCCACGTCGCCGGCACGGTGGCGGCGGTGACCAACAACAGCACCGGCGTGGCCGGTACCGCGTTCAACGCCAAGGTCGTGCCGGTGCGCGTGCTCGGCAAGTGCGGCGGTTACACCTCCGACATTGCCGACGCGATCGTGTGGGCGTCCGGCGGCAGCGTCAGCGGCGTGCCGGCCAATGCCAATCCGGCCGAGGTCATCAACCTCTCGCTGGGCGGCGGCGGCAGCTGCTCGACCACCTACCAGAACGCGATCAATGGCGCTGTCGGGCGTGGCACCACCGTGGTGGTCGCCGCCGGCAACAGCAACACCAACGTGTCCTCGTCGGTGCCGGCCAACTGCCCGAACGTGATCGCAGTGGCGGCCACCACCTCGGCCGGTGCACGTGCCAGCTTCTCCAACTATGGCAACGGCATCGATATCTCGGCACCGGGCCAGGGCATCCTGTCCACCCTCAACAGCGGCACCACCACCCCGGGCAGCGCCAGCTACGCTTCGTACAACGGCACCTCGATGGCAGCACCGCACGTGGCCGGCGTGGTCGCGCTGATGCAGTCCGTAGCCCCGAGCCCGCTGAGCCCGGCGCAGGTGGAGAGCATCATCAAGAGCACCGCACGTCCGCTGCCGGGCGCCTGCTCGGGCGGCTGCGGCGCAGGCATCATCGACGCCGACGCGGCCGTGGCTGCGGCGATCAACGGTGGCGGCCCGAACCCGGGTGGCAACGTGCTGCAGAACAACGTTCCGGTGACCGGCCTGGGCGCTGCCAGCGGCGCTTCGCTGAGTTACACCGTGAACGTTCCGGCCGGCAGCACCCAGCTGCGCGTGGCGATCAGTGGCGGCAGCGGTGATGCCGACCTGTACGTGCGCCAGGGCAGTGCCCCGACCGATACCGCCTACACCTGCCGCCCGTACCTGAGCGGCAACAGCGAGACCTGCACCATCAACAGTCCGGCTGCCGGCACGTGGTATGTGCGGGTGAAGGCCTACAGCACCTTCTCGGGCCTGACTCTCAACGCCCAGTACTGAGCCCAAGCCCCTCTCCATGGGCACGCCCCGGCTCCGGCCGGGGCGTTTTTGCATGGGGACGCGCGGTGATGCGAGCCGCCGCGTCGTGGTAGGTGCCGACCTTGGTCGGCACGCTGTTCCTCAGACCGATTCGAAGCGGTTCGCGGCGACGTTCTTGCGCACGTGCTGCGGGTCGAAAATCCGCCCGTTCATCGCGATGTACACGCCGCTCGGCAGCGACTGCACCGCACCGATCGCGCAGCCGATGTTGAACTCCGCATCCGAGCCGCGGAAACGCGCCGGGCTCAGCGCGCCGGTCATCACGATGGTCTTGTCCGCGATCGTCGCCAGCACCTTGCCGGTCTGCACCATCGAATCGGTGCCGTGGGTCACCAGCACGTGGCGGGTCGGCTGTGCGGCGATGGTGGCGCGGATCAGTTCGCGGTCCTCATCGTTGATGTGCAGCGAATCCTTGCGCAGGATCGGAATCACGTTGAAGCGGAACGTCACGCCCAGCTCGCGCAGGATCATGCCGATCTGGGGGTCGCCGATCTGGTAGTCCGACTTGTCGTCGAAGTAGATCTTGTCGATCGTGCCACCGGTGGTGACGACCAGGAGCTCTTCCATCATGTGCATGCGCGAAACCAGGACAGGTACAGCGGCGCGGGGCCAGGAACACAGATGATACGGCCCGGCGGCCGCAGCGTCAGCGTCGCTTGCCGAAGCGGGCGCGCAGCCCGGGGAGGCTGGCGCTGAAGATCACCAGCAGGGCCAGCGCGATCTCGATCAGCGCCAGCCAGCGTGTTTCCGGGTGGCTCCAGGCACTCATCACCCCGTGGCTGAACCAGCCCAGGGCCAGCACCGAGGCCCAGAAACCGGCCTTGCGCCAGCCCAGTCGCAGGGCAACGGCCAACGCCAGCGGCGGCGCGGTGAACACCAGCTGGGTGGCCAGCCAGTGCTTGTCATTGATGAACCAGCCGGCGAACAGCGCGGCCAGCCCCATCAGGGCCAGCAGCAGGACCGTGCGCGGCGCCGCGCTCATCGGGCCAACCGCTGTGCGATGTCGGCCACCCGGCGGCCCAGCGCGCGCGCCAGCACGGCTTCATCGTCGGTCGGCTGCGGGTCGTCGGCTGCACCGGCCACATGGCTGGCGCCATACGGCGTGCCGCCACTGGTGGTGTGGCTCAGCGCCGGCTCGGTGAACGGGATGCCGACGATCACGCAGCCATGGTGCAGCAGCGGCACCTGCATCGACAGCAGGGTCGATTCCTGGCCGCCATGCATCGAGGCGGTGGAGGTGAACACGGCGGCCGGCTTGCCGGAGAGGGTGCCGTTGACCCATTCGGCGCCCAGCCCGTCCAGGAAGTGCTTGACCGGCGCCGCCATGTTGCCGAAGCGGGTCGGGCTGCCGAGCAGCAGACCCTGGCATTCGACCAGGTCCTGCACGCTCACGTAGGGGGCACCATCGTCGGGGACCGGCGGCTGTGCGGTCTGGGTCACGGCGGCCACCGGCGGCACTGTGCGCAGGCGCGCGCTCATGCCCGGCACTTCGCCGATGCCCCGCGCGATCTGGCGCGCCAGCCGTGCCACTGAACCGCCCCGGCTGTAGTACAGCACCAGAATCTCGCCCATCGTGCCCGCTTCTCCTCGTCGTGTGGCCACCAGTATGGCTATCCTGCGAGCATTCCGCATCGGGTACCCTTTCGCCGATGGAACCTTTGGATACGCTCAACCTGTGGATGGAGCGCGCGCGGGATCGCGCACGGGCCATCAGTTTCGGCCGCTTCCTGTGGCATCGCTTCCTCGACGACCGCCTGTTCCAGGCGGCGGCGGCGCTCGCGTACACCACGGTGTTCGCGCTGGTGCCGCTGGCCATCGTGGTGTTCGGCGTGCTCTCGGCCTTCCCTGTCTTCGACCGCTGGAGCGACCAGCTCAGCGATTACGTCTTCTCCAACTTCGTGCCCAACGCCGCGCGTGCGGCCGAAGGCTACCTGCGGCAGTTCTCGGCCAGTGCCGGGCAGCTCACGGCTGCCGGCTTCATCGCACTGGTGGTCTCGTTGCTGATCACCCTGAACAGCGTTGAAGAGACCTTCAACCAGATCTGGCGGGTCGGCTCGACCCGGCCCAAGCTGACCCGCTTCCTGGTCTACTGGACCGTGCTGACCCTGGGCGCAATGCTCGCTGCCGCTTCGCTGGCGGTGTCGGCGCGGGTGTTCGCGATGCCACTGTTCGGCACCCAGGAGGGCCGCTGGCTGGCCGAGTTCGCGCTGCGGCTGGCGCCGATCCTGATCGAGTTCGTCTGCATCACGCTGATGTTCCGGGTGGTGCCGCACCACACCGTGAAATGGCGGCACGCGGTGCCCGGCGCGATTCTCGCGGCGGTCATCCTGGAACTGGTGAAATGGGGCATCGGCGCCTACCTGGGCAGCTTCCAGTCCTACCAGAAGCTCTACGGCACGGTCGCCTTCGTGCCGATCCTGCTGCTGTGGATCTACCTGTGCTGGGTGGCGGTGCTGCTGGGCGCGTCGCTGTCCTCGTCGATGGCCGCCTTCCGCTACCAGCCGGTGGAACTGCGCCTGCCGCAGGGCTACGAGTTCTATGGCCTGCTGCGCCTGCTCGGCCGCTTCCACCATGCCCGAGCCAAGGGCAAGGGCCTGGCCGATGATGAAATCCTGCGGCTGGAGCCGATGCTGACCGATTCGCTGCTGCAGGACCTGGCCTGCAACCTGCAGGAGATCGGCCTGCTGCGCCGCGATGAACGTGGCGAATGGCTGCTCTCGCGCGACCTGGACCAGGTCAGCTTGGCCGATCTGTACGAATGTACCCAGTTGCGCATTCCGGTAGCCGAGCAGCATCTGCCATACCGCGACGACACACTGGGCCGTGCTGCGCTGGCGGCACTGGACGATCTGCGGCTGCCCCTGCGCGAACGCCTCAAGCGCAAGGTCAGCGATATCTACACCGATTCCGGAGACATGCCATGACCCGCAAGACCCCGTTGCTGCTGCTTCCGCTGGCCCTGCTGCTGGCGCTGTCGGCCTGCAAGCCGGCGCAGGAGCCGCCCCCCGCCAGCAGCCAGCCGCCGGCACAGGCTCCGACGCCGACCACACCGGCACCGGTCGAAGAGACCCCGGCCGAGCGCACCACTGCCGAGTTCCCCACGCTGAGGATGAAGGCGGTGGATGGCAGCGACTACGACCTGGCGGCGCACCGCGGCAAGTGGGTGATCGTGAATTTCTGGGCGACCTGGTGTGCCCCGTGCCGCAAGGAGATGCCGGAGCTGTCGGCGCTGCATGCGATGCGCAGCAACATCGAGGTGGTTGGCCTGGCCTATGAGGATATCGAGGTGCCGGAGATGCAGTCGTTCCTGACCAAGCATCCGGTGACCTATCCGATCGTGATCGTGGACCCGTTCGATCCGCCGGCGGACTTCGCCACGCCGCGTGGCCTGCCGTTGACGCATCTGCTGGATCCGCAGGGCAAGCTGGCGCACACCTTCCTCGGCCCGGTGACGGCCGCCGACATCGAAAAGCAGATCGCTGCTGCCAAGTAATGGGGTTGGGCGGCAGGGCCTGCGGCCCTGCACCCGCGGTAGTGCCGGCCGCTGGCCGGCAACCCCAGCAACAGCAAAAGCAACAGCCCAAGCGGGGTTTCCTGTGGGTAGGCGGGGTGGGTCCGGTGGCGGGGGGCGCTGCAAGTACGTCCATGTAAGCTCGGTCGCCGCATCCATGCGGCTCACGCCCCCGCCACCGGACCCACCCCGCCTTCGACAGTTCTCCGCGATCTGTCGGAATGCATGGCCTGCTCTTGGTGGGTGTCGACCTTGGTCGACACGTAGATCCACGCCATGCGTGGATGCTCTTCGTTCAATTGTCGAAATAATCGATTTCAATGGAGATTCATCCACGCATGGCGTGGATCTACCTCCGTCACCGGAAATCCGTCGGGAATGGGGCGGTGTGGGTTGGCAGGACCGTTGGCGCCATGGATGGCGCCATCGAGCCCCCATGGATGGGCTTACGGCGTGTCCTGCCAACCCACACCACCCCAGCCAACAAGCAAAACTCCCAGAGCCGGCTGTTGTCGTTGCCTCTGCAGGTGCAGGGCCGCAGGCCCTGCCGACCCACCCTAATCCTCGACCGGGAAGTCCTCGATCGGCTTCAGCACATCATAGTGCTCGCGATGCAGCTTGCCCTTCAGCTTCGGCAGCTCCGGCAACGGTGCATCCACCCGCGTGTCCGGCAACCGGTCCAGCAGGTTGCGCACCAGCGTCAGCCGACCCAACCGCTGGTCGTTGAAATCCACCAGCGTCCACGGCGCCGCCTCGCGATGCGTCGCGCGCAGCATCGCCTCGCGGGCCTCGGTGTAGGCGCTGTACTTGCTGCGGGATTTCAGGTCCACCGGGGAGAGCTTCCAGCCCTTCAGCGGATCGAGGTGGCGCTCGGCGAAGCGTTTTTCCTGCTGTTCCTGATCCACGCACAGCCAGTACTTGAACAGCAGGATGCCGTCGTCCACCAGCAGTTGCTCGAATACCGGCGCCTGATGCAGGAACTGCTGGTACTCGGTTTCGCTGCAGTAGCCCATCACCCGCTCCACGCCGGCACGGTTGTACCAGCTGCGGTCCATCAGCACGATCTCGCCGGCGGCCGGAAGATGCGAGGCATAGCGCTGGAAATACCACTGGGTGGCTTCGCGGTCGGTGGGCCTGGGCAGTGCCACCACCCGGCATTGACGCGGGTTGAGGTGCTGGCTGATGGCCTGGATCGCGCCGCCTTTGCCTGCGGTATCACGGCCTTCGAACAGCACCAGCAGGCGTTGCCCGCTGTGCTGCACCCAGCGCGCCATCGCGGTCAGTTCCAGCTGCAGCGGCAGCAGCAGTTCGTCGTAGTCCTTGCGCTTGAGCTTGGCCATCATCACACCACGCGGGGAGGAAGCCCGAGCGTAGCGCAGGGATCGCTCAGGCGATGTCGAGGCCCTGCCAGCCATGCTCGCCGGCCAGTCGCTGCAGCAGCGCCGACAGGTTGCGGGCGAAGCCGGCCATGTCGAACAGTCCACTGTGGTCGCGTGCCTGGGCCACTTCGGCGCGCAGCGTGGCCAGCGCCGACGGGTCATTGCCCAGCGTACTGGCGGTGGCGATGAATGCCGCATCGTCGGCGACATTCATCCGTGCCAGCCCCAGATGGTGATTGAGGCTGCCGGCCACGCGCGCGGCGAAGGTGTCGCCCGGGCAGGTCAGTACCGGGCAGCCGGCCCACAGCGCATCGGACGCGGTGGTGTGCGCGTTGTACGGATGCGTGTCGAGGAACAGGTCGGCCAGCGGATAGCGAGCCAGGTACTGCGGATGTGGCAGCTTGGCCATGAACACCAGGCGTTCCGGATCCAGGCCAGCGGCCTGTGCGGCGCTGCGCAGGCGCGCGTCGGCCTGGCCGGGACCGGACAGCAGCCACAGTACGCTGCCGGGCACCGCCTGCAGCACCGCGAAGGCGCGGCCCATGCTGCGTGGATTGAGCTTGTAGCTGTTGTTGAAGCAGCAGAACACCACGCCCTGTTCGGGCAGGCCGCACTCGGCCCGGGACGGTGCCGGTTCGAGCAAGCGGGTGTTGTCCGAGGGCTGGAACGCACGCGGCAGGCGCAGTACGCGCTCGCTGTAGTGGGGTTCCAGTGACGGCGGCAGAACGAAGCTGTCGCCGATCACCGCATCCATCCACGGCGCACCGGACGTGCCGGGATAGGCCAGCCAGTTCAACTGCAGCGGGGCAGGGCGCATCGCCAGCACTTCCGGCGTACCGCCGCCGCCCCAGCCGCGCAGGTCGAACAGCAGGTCGATGCCCTGTGCGCGGATGCGTGCAGCAGTGTCTGCATGGCGCAGCGCGGCCACATCATGCAGCTGCGTGGCCACCTGCAGGCGCTGGCGGATGCGGCTGCCGTCATCGTGGTTCAACGCGAACAGGTGCAGCTGCAACGCCGGGTCATGACGCAACTGCTCGAACAGGGCCACGGTCAACAATCCGGTGGGATGGGCGCCGAAACCATTGGAAAGGAAGCCGACCCGCAGCGGGCCCTGGGAACGCACCTTCACTGGCGGCAACGGCCGCACTGAAGCGGCAACGGCGGATGCCCGGGCACGCGCGCAGGCCAACTGCTCGGCTGCGCTGGCATCTTCGCTGAGGAACGCGAACGGTTCGACCACGCCCTGCCCAGAGGCAAGTGCACCACGTACCTGTGCCGCCAGCGCGTCCACGTCCTGCCAGTCGCACAGGCGACGCTGCCAGGCCAGGCGCTGGGCGGCGATATAGGGTTCGCCCGGCATCAGCGCATGCGCTCGGCGATAGGCTGCCGCCGCGCCTTCGGCATCATCGGCATCTTCCAGCGCATGGCCCAGCCACAGCGCAATGCCCGGGTGCTGCGGGGCCAACGCCGAGGCTTGGCCGAGCAGTTTCGCCGCATCGGCATGCGCGCCGGCCATCCAGGCCACGCGGCCCAGCCGCGCCAGCGCTTCAGGGTGGTTCGGGCGCAGCTGCAGTGCACGGCGCGCGGCCTGCTCGCCGGCGGCGATGTCGCCGGCTTCCAGTTCCAGGTCCGCCAGCATCACCCAGGCGACGAAGTCGCCCGGCTGGCGTGCAATCGCCTGTTGCAGGTGCTGCCGCTGCTGCCAGGCCGACATGCGACTCAGCCCGCCGACAACTGGGCCAGGGCGTCGACCTGGTGCTCGTGGCTGAGCCGCTGCAGCAGCGGGTCGAGGTCGCCGGCCAGCACGTTGGGCAGGTCGTACAGGGTCAGGCCTTCCACGCGGTGGTCGGTGATCCGGCCCTGCGGGAAGTTGTAGGTGCGGATGCGCTGGCTGCGGTCACCGCTGCCCACCTGCAGGCGCCGCGACTCGGCCTGCGCCGCGTCCTGGCGCTGGCGCTCGGCATCGAGCAGCTGTGCCTTCAGGCGCTTCATCGCCTTGTCGCGGTTGGCGTGCTGGCTGCGCTCGGTCTGGCATTCCACCACCACGCCGGTCGGCACGTGGGTGATGCGGATGGCCGATTCGGTCTTGTTGACGTGCTGGCCGCCGGCACCGGACGAACGGAACGTATCCACCTTCAGGTCGGCCGGGTTGATGACGATGTCATCGACCTCATCGGCCTCGGGAATGATCGCCACGGTGGCCGCCGAGGTATGGATGCGGCCCTGCGATTCGGTGGCCGGCACGCGCTGCACGCGGTGCGTGCCCGATTCGAACTTCAGGCGCGAGAACGCGCCACGCCCGACCACGCGCGCCACCACTTCCTTGAAGCCGCCATGCTCGCCCGGGCTGTCCGATTCGATCTCGACCTTCCAGCCCTGGCGCTCGGCGTAGCGGGCGTACATGCGGAACAGGTCGCCGGCAAAGATCGCGGCCTCGTCGCCGCCGGTACCGGCGCGCACTTCCAGGAACAGGTTGCCTTCGTCACGCGGGTCGCGCGGCACCAGCAGCAGCGCCAGCTCCTGCTCCAGTTCCTGCAGGCGCGCCTGTGCAGCAGCGATTTCCTCATCGGCCAGCTCGCGCAGGTCCGGGTCGGCGCGCATGCCTTCGGCGGCGGCCAGATCGGCCTTGGCACGGGCTTCATCGGCCAGGGCGATGGCGATCGGTTCAAGTTGGGCGAATTCGCGCGAAAGGTCGCGGAAACGAGTGTTGTCGGCGACCACATCGGGTTCGGCGAGCAGGCGTTCCAGTTCTTCGCGGCGCTCGGCCAGCGCTTCCAGCTTACGGCGCAGGGTCGGCGTCATCGGGTCTCACGGGTGGGTGGCGGTAACCCGGCGTGGCCGGGAACAGGCGCTCGGCGGCGCGGGTCAGGTCGGCATCGCCACTCAGCGCGGCCGCACGCAGGGCGGCGGTCGGCGGATGCAGCAGGCGGTTGGTCAGGCCGTGGGCAAGCAGCTCCAGCACTTCGTCGGCCGGCTTGCCGTTGGCCAGTTGCTGGCGTGCGCGCTCCAGCAGCTCGGCACGGGTGGCTTCGCCGAACGCGCGCAGCTGCCGCAGCGGCGCCTGATGGGCGCTGGCCTGCTGGGTCTCGACGAAGCGCGACACCTGCAGGTCGATGATCGCCTCGGCTTCGGCGGCGGCCTCGCGGCGGCCACGGCGGTTGTCTTCCACCGCGCGTTCGAGATCGTCCACGGTGTAGAGGAAGGCGTCGTTGAGCGTGCCGACCTCGGCCTCGATGTCGCGCGGTACGGCCAGGTCGAACAGCAGCATCGGCTTGTGCCGGCGCGCGCGCAGGGCCTTGGCCACCATTTCGCGATGGATCACCGGTTCGCGCGCAGCGGTGGCCGAGAACACCACGTCGGCCTCACCCAGGTGGCGGTCCAGTTCGGTCAGCGGCAGCGCCACGCCACCATGTCGGCTGGCCAGTTCCTGCGCGTGGGCGAGGGTGCGGTTGGCGATCAGCAGCCGGCGTACCTTGCCTTCGCTCAGGTGCCGTGCAGCCAGTTCGATGGTCTCGCCGGCACCGACCAGCAGTACGGTGGAATCGTCCAGCCGCGCGAACGCGTTCTGCGCCAGGCGCACCGCAGCCGACGCCACCGATACCGGGTTGGCGCCGACCTGGGTATCGGTGCGCGCACGCTTGGCCACCGAGAAGGTCTGCTGGAACAGGCGGTCCAGGCGGTGGCCGAGCAGGCCATGGTCGCGCGCGGTCGACCAGGCATCCTTCACCTGGCCGAGGATCTGCGGTTCACCCAGCACCATCGAGTCCAGCCCGGTGGCGACCCGGAACAGGTGGCGCACGGCCTCGGCGTCAGCGTGCTGGTACAGGTAGCCCTGCAGGTCGCCGGCCTGGGTGTGCAGCCACTGGTCCAGCGCCTGTGCCGAATCGGCCACGGCGTACAGCTCGGTGCGGTTGCAGGTGGACAGCAGCACCGCCTCGGCGATCTGCGGAGTATCGCGCAGCGAACCGAGCGCGCGCGGCAACGCCTCACCGGCGAAGGCCGCGCGCTCGCGCAGCTCCACCGGTGCGGTCTGGTGATTCAGTCCGAGCACCCACAGGGTCATTGTTCAGTTGCTTGCGATAAGCTGCTGGCCATTGGACGACATTTTAAGGCCCCGATGCCGACGATGCCCGCATTGATTCGCATCCCCAGTGTTCTGCTGCTGTCCCTGGCCTGCAGCCAGGCCCTGGCGGCGGTGCCGGCCAAGGCCCCCGTGCGGGCTGCGGCCACTGAGGAACTGGCGCTGGAACCGGTGATGGCCGGTGAGTTCGCCCTGCAGGCCGGCAAGCTGGCCGAGGCCGCGCGCTGGTACCTGCAGGCGGCCCAGCAGACCGACGGCGACGCCGGCCTGGCCGAGCGCGCGACCCGCATTTCCATGCTCGCCAACGATGATGCCAGCGCCGCCAAGGGCCTGGCCCTGTGGCAGCAGCGCGCCCCGCGTTCGTTGACCATGCGCAGTGCGGCCGGTGCACTGGCCATGCGCCAGGGCGATGTGAAGGCGGCCCGCACCGAACTGCAGGGCCTGCTGGCCGACCCCGACGAGCGCGGCTGGAAGTTCGCCCTGGCCGCACTGATCGGTGGCGGCCGTGATCCGGCGGTGCCCGCGCAGGTGCTGGGTGAGCTGGTCGACGCCAATGCCATTCCGCCGAAGATCGAAGCCTGGCAGGAGTTTGGCCGCCTTGCCCTGCGCATGGAAAAGCCCGAGCTGGCCCGGCGCATGATCGATGAAGTGGTCAAGCGCTTCCCGGAAGAGCCACGTGTGGCGCTGCTGCGTGCCAGCCAGCTGCAACAGGCGGGCGAGACCGGCAAGGCGTTGTCGCTGCTGCACGATGTGGAGCCGAAGACCCGCCAGGACCCGGAGCTGCGCAATGCGGTGGCCATTGCCTATGACAGTCTCGGCCAGCCGTCCGCCGCCGAGCGCGTGCTGGCGTTCGGCCCGCAGGACGTGCAGACCTGGGGCATGCGCGCCTCGCTGCTGGCCAAGCAGGGCGACAAGGCCGCGCTTTCCAATCTCTACAACGAACTGTCGCGGCAGGCGGCCAAGCCGGACCCGGCGCAGCGCCTGCTGCTGGGCAAGATCGCCGAGTACCTGAAGCGTTATCCCGAGGCGGTGCAGTGGTACCACAGCGTGCCCGGTGGCGATGAGCTGAGCGAAGCGCGCCTGCGCGCAGCCAATGCCCAGGCCCTGGCCGGGCGCCTGCCGCTGGCGCTGGAAGAAGTGCATGCGATCCAGTCCGATGCTGTGGTCGACGACGATGTGCGCCGCGACGCCTACCTGCTGGAAGCCGAACTGCGCCAGCGCGCCGACGACAGCGCCGGTGAACTGGATGCGCTGGCCCGCGGCCTGGCCGCTTACCCGGATGACAACGGCCTGCTGTACGCCCGTGCGCTCACCTGGGAACGCCGCGACGACATCCCGCGCGCCGAGGCGGATCTGCGCAAGATCCTGGTGACCGAGCCGGAGAACGTGCCGGCTTTGAACGCGCTGGGTTACACCCTGGCCGATCGCACCGGCCGCCTGCAGGAAGCACTGGAGCTGATCGACCGCGCCCGCGTGGCCGAACCGGACAACGCCGCCATCGTCGACAGCTACGGCTGGGTGCTGTATCGCCTGGGCCGCAAGGAAGAGGCACTGGTGCAGCTGCGCCGGGCCTGGACCCTGGCCAAGGACCCGGAGATCGCTTCGCACGTTGGCGAAGTGCTATGGGTGCTGGGCAAGCACGATGAGGCCCGTCATTTCTTCGAGGAAGCGGCCAAGCTCGACCCTGAAAACCGCGCGCTGCTGCGCGCCCGCGAGAAATTCAATCCATGAGTGTTTCCCTGATCCGGCCGCTGCTGTTGGCGGCCGCGACCCTGGCGGTCAGCGCCTGCACCAGCGTGGGCACGCAGAAGACCCCGGCGCCGGCGGTGGTCGAGATCGTTTCGGCCGAAGCGGCGCAGGCCGAGGCCGCACGCGTGGCCGCGCTGCAGGCACAGCCGGACTGGGCCTTCCAGGGCCGGGTCGCGGTCAGCAAGGGCAAGGACGGTGGCAGCGGTCGCATCGACTGGAAGCAGGAAGGGCGCCGTTATGTGGTCGAGCTGAGCGCGCCGGTGACCCGGCAGAGCTGGAAGCTGACCGGCGATACCCATTCCGAAGCTGGCCGCCTGGAAGGGCTGGCCGGCGGTCCGCGCGATGGCGAGGACGCCCAGCAGCTGCTGCTGGAGGCGACCGGCTGGGACATTCCGGTCAACCAGCTGCCGGAGTGGATCCGTGGCCTGGTGGCCGGCGACGCCGCTGGCCCGGAAAAGGTCGAGCGCGACGGTGAAGGCCGGCCGCGTCGCATGCAGCAGATGGGCTGGCAGGTGCAGTACCTAGACTGGTACCCGGCCGAGGCCGGGCACCCGGCGTTGCCGCGCCGGATCGAAGCCAGCAATGGCGACGCCAAGGTACGCCTGCTGGTGGACCAGTGGGGGCAGGGCGCGCCATGAGCGGGGCAGTCGACGACGCGGGCTGGTCCTGGTGGCCGGCCCCGGCCAAGCTGAACCTGTTCCTGCACATCACCGGCCGCCGCGCCGACGGTTACCACGAGCTGCAGACCGTGTTCCGGCTGCTGGACTGGGGCGACCGCATCGGCCTGCGCCTGCGTGAAGACGGCCAGGTGCGCCGGCAGGGCGAGGGGCTGGCTGGCGTGGCCGAGGCCGATGATCTGGCGGTGCGTGCCGCGCGATTGCTCAAAGAAGTGGCAAATGTCGCGCAAGGTGCGGACATCGTCGTTGAAAAGCATGTATCTGCCGGTGGCGGCTTCGGCGGCGGTTCGTCCGATGCCGCCACCGTGCTGGTGGTGCTGAACCGCCTGTGGCGGGCCGGTCTGGACGAGGACGCGCTTGCCGCGCTGGGCCTGCGCCTGGGGGCGGACGTGCCGGTGTTCGTGCGCGGGCGCAATGCCTGGGCCGAAGGGGTGGGCGAGCGCCTGCAGCCGATCGCGCTGGAACCGGCCTGGTATGTGGTGGTTGAACCGGGCGTTCATGTTCCCACCCCGGCCCTGTTCGCAGACCCGGATTTGACGCGCGACAGCCCAGTGGCGAAAATAGAGGACTTCGCTTCCGGAACCCTGGTCGGGAACGCGTTCGAACCGGTGCTGCGCCGCCGTGAGCCTGCCGTCGAGGCAGCGTTCGCCGCGTTGAGCGATATCGGCACGGCGCGGCTGACCGGTTCGGGAAGTGGTTGTTTCGTCGAGTTCGCATCGCAGTCTGCCGCAGAGCAGGGACGGTCGAAGTTGCCGAAGGAGTTGCGGGCAAGGGTGGCAGCGGGCGTTGCGCGTTCGCCACTGCTGGATGCACTCGAGCAACACTGATTTATCAATGCAGGGGCGTCGCCAAGAGGCCCAAGGCACCAGGTTTTGATCCTGGCATTCGTAGGTTCGAATCCTACCGCCCCTGCCAATAGCGGCTGTGTCCGCGCCTTCCAGCGCATCGCCCGCGCGGGACGTGGAAACAACCGCGGTGTTGTCAGCAGCAAGGGTCCATCGGGGTCCTTGCCGACTCCGGATCCCCGCCACTCGTCCCCGCCCGAGACAATCATGATGCAAGAGTCCCCGAACCTGCTGGTCTTTTCCGGCAACGCCAACAAACGTCTGGCGCAGAACATCTGCAAGGAACTGGGGGTTCGCCCGGGCAAGGCGCTGGTCTCGCACTTCTCCGATGGTGAAGTGCAGGTGGAGATCGAAGAGAACGTCCGCAAGCAGGACGTGTTCGTGATCCAGCCGACCTGCGCGCCGAGCGCGGAAAACCTGATGGAACTGCTGGTGCTGATCGACGCGCTCAAGCGCGCATCGGTGGCCAGCGTGACCGCCGTGGTGCCGTACTTCGGTTACTCGCGGCAGGATCGCCGCATGCGTTCCTCGCGCGTGCCGATCACCGCCAAGCTGGCGGCGAAGATGTTCAGCACCGCTGGCGCTGATCGCGTGCTGACCGTCGACCTGCACGCCGACCAGATCCAGGGCTTCTTCGATATTCCGGTGGACAACGTGTATGCGTCCCCGCTGCTGCTGGCCGACATCTGGCGTGCCTACGGCACCGAGAACCTGATTGTTGTGTCGCCGGACGTGGGCGGCGTGGTCCGCGCCCGTGCGGTGGCCAAGCGCCTGGATGACGCCGACCTGGCGATCATCGACAAGCGCCGCCCGCGCGCCAACGTCTCCACCGTGATGAACATCATCGGTGACGTCGAAGGCAAGACCTGCGTGATGGTCGATGACATCGTCGACACCGCCGGCACCCTGTGCGCCGCTGCTGCTGCCCTGAAGGCGCGCGGTGCGCTCAAGGTCGCCGCCTACTGCACCCACGCGGTGCTGTCGGGCCCGGCGGTGGACAACATCACCAATTCCCAGCTCGACGAGCTGGTGGTGACCGACACCATCCCGCTGAAGGACGCGGCGCGGGTGTGCAGCAAGATCCGCCAGCTGAGCGTGGCGGAAATGCTGGCCGAAACGATGCGCCGCATCGCCTTCGGCGAGTCGGTCAGCTCGCTGTACGTCGACTGAGTTCTTCGCCCCTGCCGGCAACGGCGGGGGCATACCCGGATGCTTCTGGTCGCGGAAGCATCTTCAACCGCCACGCCGCAGGGCGCGGCAACAACCTGAGTAGTCGAAAATGTCGAAGACCCATGAAATCAAGGTCACCAAGCGTGAACTGCAGCGTAAGGGTGCGAGCCGCCGCCTGCGTCACGCTGGTGTGATCCCGGCCATCGTGTACGGCGGCAACGCCGAGCCGGTCGCCATCAGCCTGGACCACAACGAAATCTGGCTGGCCCAGCAGAACGAGTGGTTCTATGCCTCGATCCTGGACCTGAACCTGGACGGCCAGGTGCAGAAGGTCCTGCTGCGTGACATGCAGCGCCATCCGTACAAGCAGCTGATCATGCACCTGGACTTCCAGCGCGTGAACGAGAACGAAGCCCTGACCGCTTCGGTCCCGCTGCACTTCATCAACGAAGACACCTCGCCGGCCGGCAAGGCTGCCGACGTCGTGGTCACCCACGAACTGAAGGAAGTGACCATCACCTGCCTGCCGAAGGACCTGCCGGAGTCGATCGAAGTCGACCTGGGCGAGCTGAAGGCCGGTGACGTGGTGTACCTGTCCGACATCAAGCTGCCGAAGGGCGTGGAAATCCCGGCCCTGGCGCTGGGCAAGGACCACGACGACGCCATCGTCACCGCCAAGGCCGGCAAGGCCGACGCGGCTGACGAAGAAGCGGCTGCCGCCGAGTAATACCGCTACGGTGCCTGCCTCCGGGCAGGCACCGTATTGGAAGGAACCATGGCAGGACTGCGACTGATCGTCGGTCTGGGCAACCCCGGATCGGAACACGCCCGGACCCGGCACAATGCCGGGTTTCATTTCGTTGAGGCCCTGGCGGAAAAAGCCGGTGCACGATGGAATGTGGACAGCAAGCTGTTCGGTGAGACCGCCAAGGTCGAGATCGCCGGGCAGACGGTGTGGCTGCTCAAGCCCGCCACCTTCATGAACCTCAGCGGCAAGTCGGTCACCGCCGCACAGCGGTTCTGGAAGATCGAGCCGGAAGAAACCCTGCTGGCCCACGACGAACTGGACCTGGCGCCCGGCGTGGCGCGGCTGAAGTTCGACGGTGGCCACGGTGGCCAGAACGGCCTGCGCGACACCATCCGCCTGCTCGGCCACGGCAAGTTCCATCGCCTGCGCGTGGGTATCGGCCATCCTGGCCACAAGGACCGCGTGGTGGGTTGGGTGCTGGGACGCCCTTCCAAGGATGATGACGTACTGATTTCGCGCGCCATCGACGATGCCATCGACGTGCTGCCGCTGGCAGTGCAGGGCGACTTCAGCGAAGCGATGAAGCGGCTTCCTACCCCGAAATAGCCCGCTTTCGGTAGGTGCCAACCTTGGTTGGCACACAATGATCGACACCGAGATGGATTGGCCAAGCAGCGCGCGCGCTGTTTCACCAATCACTTTCACCCCAGAGAGCTGTCACCCATGGGTATCAAATGCGGCATCGTCGGCCTGCCCAACGTCGGCAAGTCGACCCTGTTCAATGCGCTGACCAAGGCGGGTATCGCCGCGGCGAACTTCCCGTTCTGCACCATCGAACCGAACGTCGGCATCGTGCCGGTGCCGGATCCGCGCCTGAACGAGCTGGCAGCGATCATCAACCCGCAGAAGGTCATCCCGACCGCAGTCGAATTCGTCGACATCGCCGGCCTGGTGGCCGGTGCCGCCAGCGGTGAAGGCCTGGGCAACAAGTTCCTGGCGCACATCCGCGAAGTCGATGCGATCACCCACGTGGTGCGCTGCTTCGAGAACGCCGACGTCATCCACGTCAACAACAAGGTCGACCCGATCTCGGACATCGAAACCATCGATACCGAGCTGGCGCTGGCCGACCTGGACAGCGTCGAGAAGGCGCTGAACCGCGCCGAGCGTGCGGCCAAGGGGGGTGACAAGGACGCCGCGGCGCGCAAGCCGGTGCTGGCCAAGCTGCAGGCGGCGCTGTCCGACGGCAAGTCCGGCCGTTCGGTGGGCCTGGACGAGGAAGAGAAGGCGCTGGTGCGCGATCTGTTCCTGCTGACCCTGAAGCCGGTGATGTACATCGCCAACGTGCTGGAAGACGGTTTCGACAACAACCCGCACCTGGAAGCCGTGCGTGCGCATGCTGCCGCCGAAGGCGCGCAGGTGGTGCCGGTGTCGGCCGCGATCGAAGAGGAGCTGTCCCAGCTCGATGACGAAGACCGCGATACCTTCCTGGCCGATCTGGGCCTGAGCGAGCCGGGCCTGAACCGCGTGATCAACGCGGCCTACAGCCTGCTCGGCCTGCAGACCTACTTCACCGCCGGCGTGAAGGAAGTCCGCGCGTGGACCGTGCGCAAGGGCGCCACCGCCCCGCAGGCCGCCGCGGTCATCCACACCGACTTCGAGAAGGGCTTCATCCGCGCCGAAACCATCGCGTATGACGACTTCATCAAGTACAAGGGCGAAGCCGGCGCCAAGGAAGCCGGTCGCCTGCGCCTGGAAGGCAAGGAATACCGCGTGCAGGAAGGCGACGTGCTGCACTTCCGCTTCAACGTCTGATCCAGCGGCATCGGATCGACCCAGGACGCCCCGCCTTGTGCGGGGCGTTCGCGTTTCTGGTGATGGACAAAAAAGCACCAGGCTGCGAAACGCTTGCGGTGCGACGTTTGCCGGCACTTGTCCACAGAAAACTCCCATCGCTTTCCACGCCGGATGTGGAAAACCGTGGGGGCGGATCCCTTTCCACGGGAAAGGGCTCCGACCCCGATCAGTGCAGTCGGACCGTGGACAGAATTTCACCACGCTTCGAAACGCCTGCGCTGCAATGCTCGCGCCCACTTGTCCACACCAAGTTCCCATCGCTCTCCACGTCCGGTGTGGAAAACAATCGAAGGACATGGACAAAAAATCACCACGTCCGGAAACGCCCGCACTGCAAGCCTCGCGGCCACTTGTCCACACCAAGTTCCCATCGCTTTCCACGCGCGGTGTGGAAAACCCGCGTGGCCCGCTCTGGTAGTCGCCCACCTTGGTGGGCGCGTGGCAGATCAGTGCCCACCAAGGTGGGCATCTACCAGAGCCAGGTTCCCAAACAACAAGGCCCGCCAATGGCGGGCCCTGTCGTCCACGTTCTGCAATGCGGCGTGCCTTACAGCGCGCTGCCACCGAACTTGTGGGTGTACTGCAGGTTGATGGTGCGGCCGACGCTGTCGAACCAGGACACGTCGTAGTACGGATACGCGGTGTACGTGGCGTCCTTCGGCGGCATCTTGTTGAACACGTTGACCACCGACAGCGACAGGCGCGAGTGGTCGTCGAAGCGGTACTGCAGCGACGCGTTGTAGCGGTAGGTTGCCTTGATGTACGGGCTGTCACCGCTGTCCCAGTCGAAGGTCTGGCCGTAGCTGTCATAGGTTGGCAGCTTGCCAAGTCGTGAACCGTAGACTGTGGCCGACCATGCAGCCTTCTCCCAGGTCACGCTCAGGCTGGTCTTGGTACGCGGGATGTCGAAGTTGCTGTTGACCGCGAACTGGTCCTGGATCGGATCACCGGGGTAGCGCTGGAAATCGTGCTTCTTCACCCAGGTGTGGGTGCCGTTGAGGATGAAGTCGCCGATGCCGGTCTGCAGGCGGTAGCGCAGGCCAATGTCGATGCCGGAGGTGGATTCGCGGGCGACGTTGATCGGGGCGACACGCACGCCGTACAGGCGGCCATCACTGGTGCGGGTGATGCGGTCGAGCGCGTCCACGCAGGTCGGCGAGTTGATGTCGGCACTGCCGAGGCGGCAGTTCGCTTCGCTGGCCAGGATCGTGCGCACGTCCATGTCCTGCACCTGCTTGCGCATGTCGATGTCGAACCAGTCCACCGACAGGTCCAGGCCGATCGCCGGCGACCAGACGAAGCCGGCACTCCACGAGGTGCTGGTTTCCGGGTCGAGCTGGCGGTTGCCGGTGCGGCTGCGGATCAGGTTGTGCTCGTAGTCGGAACAGTCGGCGGCATCGTCGGCGCGGCAGCTGTACAGGTCCACTGCGCTGGTCTCGTCGTTGCCCGGGCCGGCGAACACGTAGTGGAGGTCCGGCGCACGGAACGCGGTGCCGTATGAACCGCGGACCAGCAGCGTGTCGATCGGGCGCCATTCCAGGCCACCGCTCCAGGTCGCCTTGCCGATGGTGTGGCCGGAATAGCGGTACTGGTCGTAGCGGCCGGCCACGCTCAGGTTGACCGTCTCGTGCAGCGGCATGCGCAGCTCCGCAGCGGTCGCCCAGCGGTTGCGCGAACCGTTGCCGTCCGAATCCTTCCAGCTGTAGTAGTAGTACTCGGTCGCCAGCGGATCGGGGTTCAGCGAGTACGCCTGCTGGCCCACTTCCACGGTCGCGGCGAAGCCGGCATCACCGCCCGGCAGGCCGAACAGCGCGGAATTGGTCAGCGTGAACGCAGCCGTCTCGGTGCGCGACTTCGGGGTGTAGGTGGTGCGCGCCGCGATCGAATCGTACTCGGCGCGGGTCAGCGGCCGGTACAGGCGCGACGGGTCGGCGTTGTAGATCGGGAAGCCGTCGTCGTCCACGCCCAGCTGCGGGCCCAGGAACAGGTCATTGGCTTTGGCGGCGATGATCTGTGCCCAGCTGATCCGCGACTGGTACTGCGAATGGCTCAGGGCCGCTTCGTAGTCCCAGTTGCCGGCCAGGTTGCCCTTGAAGCCGGTGGTCACGCTGAAGGTCTTCTGCGTGCTGCGCACCATTGCATTGCGCAGGCCACCCATCTCCTCGGGCGAGAACTGGCGCTGCCAGAACTCGATCTCGCCGGTGGCCTGGTTGTTGAAATAGCCCGACTCATCGCCGTTGGCGTCCATGCGGCCCCACTTGGTGACGTCGCGCATCAGCGACATCGTGTGGTAGCCCAGCTGCACATCGGCGAACCACTGCTGGCCGTTGTCGAAGTCGTAGCTCAGCGAGGCGTAGCCATTGGCGCCGCGGCGCTTGCTGAGTATGGTGCCGTAGCCGATCGAGCTGTCGCTGCCGCAGTAGTAACCGTAGCGCGGGCGGTAGGCGCGGTAGGTGCTGCCCTGGTTCTGCCCGGCCAGCGCTTCGCAGGTGGCCGCGCCCGGATCCAGGTAGTCGTCGTTGTAGTCCGTGCGCAGGTAAGCGCGGCGTGCGATGCGTGAGCCCTCGGTGGGGCCGTCCTGGGTCGAATCCTGGATGTCGCGCTCGTACGCCCACAGCGGGGTCTGCGACTGCAGTTCAACGCTGTACACGGCGTTGAAGTTGCCACGGCTGAAGCCACTGGCCAGGCTCATGTCGAACGACTCGCCACCGCCTTCGCTGGTGGTGCCCATGCGCATGTCGACGGTGGTGCCGTCGGCCTTCTTCTTCAGGATGAAGTTGACCACGCCGGCGATCGCGTCCGAACCGTAGATGGCCGAGGCACTGCCGGTCAGCACTTCGATGCGCTCGATCATGCCCAGCGGGATGTTGGAGACGTCGGTGAAGTTGCTGCGGCCCTTGAACGGCATCGGGAAGTCGGCGATGCGGCGGCCATTGACCAGCACCAGCGTGTGGTTCGGGCCCAGCCCGCGCAGGTCCACCTGCTGGGCGCCCGGCGAGAAGTCGGCGCCGCTGGACGACTGCTGGCTCTGCGTCTCACCGCCGTTCTGGGTCATCGAGCGCAGTACGTCGGGCACGCTGGTGAAGCCGCTGGAGCGGATCTGCTCGGCGCTGATCACCGTGATCGGGGCGGGGCCTTCCACCTGGGCGCGCGGAATGCGCGAACCGGTGACCTGCACCGCATCCAGTTGTTGAACCGAAGAGGAGGCCGGTGCCTGGGCCGCCGCGGAAGCAGCCACGCCCATCAACGCCAGCTGGATCGACCACGCCATCGCCTTTCTACGCATGAGGAATTCTCGGAAATGAAGCCGGCCCGCAGAGGAGGGGCCCTGTCCCCCATTCAGATTTCCGGAATGGGCGCGCGCATTTAACGCCTTTTTCATGCCCTTGACTACTGGGTCCCTATCTGGCAAAGAGTGAAAACGCTTGCAAGTCGATTTTGTTCAGGGAGATCAAGATGCGACGCCTCCATTGCACCCTGCGTGCCCCCTTCGCCTGGCTGGCGCTGCTGGTGTTGGACGTGCCGTTGGCCGCCCTTGCGCAGGACCTGCAGGGCCCGGGCTTCGCCTACTACGAAGCCGGGGATCTCGACGCACCCAGGCCCGGCCCGCGCGCGCCGGCCATGATGCTGATGGGCGGTGGCGAATGGGTGCCGGAGGCCTTTCACTGGTGGCTGAAGCAGGCCGGCAACGGCCGCGTGCTGATCCTGCGCGCTTCTGGCAGTGATGAACTGCAGGACCGCCTGTATCGCGAGATTGGCGGGACCACCGCAGTGCAGACGCTGGTCTTCGACAGCCGCCGCGGCGCCGACGATCCGGCCGTGCTGCGCGTGGTGGCTGCGGCCGATGCCATCTTCATTGCCGGTGGTGACCAGTCGCGCTACATCCGCTTCTGGAAGGGCACCGCGCTCAACCGCGCGCTCAATGCCCATGTGCGCGCCGGCAAGCCGATTGCCGGTACCAGCGCCGGGCTGGCCATCCTCGGTGGCTACGCCTACGGCGCGATGGACGGCGGCAGCATCACCTCCGCCGGTGCGCTGGCCGACCCGATGGGCAGTGCGGTGACCATGGACAGTGGCTTCCTGCAGATGCCCTACCTGCAGCGCGTGGTCACCGACACCCACTTCGACAAGCGCGATCGGCTTGGCCGCCTGATCGTGTTCGTGGCGCGCGCCGCGCAGGACAGTGGCGACCCCGACATCGTCGGCATCGGCGTCGACGAGGACACCGCCCTGTGCGTGGAGCCCGATGGCCAGGCGCAGGTCTACAGCGCCGACGGCGAAGGCAAGGTCTGGGTGGTCAGCCCCGGCCGCGATGCCGACCGTCTGGTCGAGGGCGAGCCGCTGCGCTTCCACGCGGTACCGGTAACGGTGGTCGCCAGCGGCAGCCGCATGCGCCTGGATGACTTCCAGGCCGACGCCGACTACCAGGCCGTGGCCGACGTCAGCGACGGCGAGATTGAGTTCACGCTTCGGTAGTGCCGGCCGCTGGCCGGCAACTCGCCTTCCCTGATGCGCCCCTTGCCGGCCAGCGGCCGGCACTACCCCGCAATCCATTCCCTCGTTCTGCTGGAGACGTACCCGATGAAACTGCGCCTGGCGCTGTCCGCACTGTTGTCCCTGCCCATGCTTGCCCAGGCCGCACCGGCGGCTTCACCGCTGCTGGTCATCCACGGCGGCGCCGGCGTCGAGCGCAAGGACCTGTCGCCGGCCGAGGAAAAGGCCGCACGTGACGCGCTGCGGGCGGCCCTGTTGAAGGGGCATGCGGAGCTGGCGGCGGGTCGCCCCGCGTTGGCTGCAGTCACCGCTGCGATCACCGTCCTGGAGGACGATCCCACCTTCAACGCCGGCAAGGGCGCGGTGTTCACCCATGACGGCCACAACGAGCTGGATGCCGCAGTGATGGACGGGGCCACCCAGGCTGCAGGCGCGGTGGCCGGCGTGCAGCGGGTGCGCAACCCGATCCTGCTGGCGCAGACCGTGATGCAGAAATCGAGGCACGTGATGATGGTGGGGCAGGGCGCCGAAGCCTTCGCGGTCGAGCAGGGGATGTCTTTGGTCGATCCCTCCTACTTCCGTACGGAGAAGCGTTGGCAGCAGCTGCAGCGTGCACTCAAAGAAGAGGCCAGTGGCCAGGCGCATGCCGACCTGGAGACTGCAAAGCACTTCGGGACCGTCGGTGCGGTCGCATTGGATGCGCAGGGGCACCTGGCCGCCGGTACCTCCACTGGTGGCATGACCAACAAGCGCTATGGCCGGGTGGGTGACTCGCCGATCATCGGTGCAGGCACCTGGGCCGATGCGCGCTGTGCGGTGTCCGGCACCGGCTGGGGCGAGTACTACATCCGCACCGCGGCCGCGCACGAGATCTGCGCACGCATGCGCTACCAGGGGCAGACGCCGGAACAGGCCGGCAAGGGCGTGATCAACGAGACGATTCCGCAGATGGGGGGTGACGGCGGTGCGATCGTGCTCGCTGCAGACGGAAAAATGGGCACGCCATTCAACACCCAGGGCATGTATCGGGGCTGGATCGGCGGCGACGGCGTCCCTCATGTCGCAATTTTCGCCAACGAGACCCTGCCGGTTCCCGGGCAATAACCTTGCGTATCAATGGGTTTGCGACAGCGTGTGAAAAAAATGGAAAAAAGCGTTGACAGCCCCCCGTCCCATCAGCAGAATAAGCGGCTCACCACCACACACCGCAACGCTTCGGCGGCAACGGAATGGGGTGGTAAGGAGGGATACCCAAGCGGCCAACGGGGGCAGACTGTAAATCTGCTGGCTTACGCCTTCGGTGGTTCGAATCCACCTCCCTCCACCAGTTTCACGTTGTGACATTCCCGGCGCGGGAGTAGTTCAATGGTAGAACCTCAGCCTTCCAAGCTGATGGTGCGGGTTCGATTCCCGTCTCCCGCTCCATTGAATGAACTTTGAATATTATCGAGTTCATGTCATAATGCAAAACTCGGCTCACGTAGCTCAGTCGGTAGAGCACTTCCTTGGTAAGGAAGAGGTCGAAGGTTCGATTCCTTTCGTGAGCACCATCTTAAGCATCACCTCTCAGACGAATTCGAGATAAGCAGCCATGGCCAAGGGTAAGTTCGAGCGCACCAAGCCGCACGTCAACGTCGGCACCATCGGTCACGTCGACCACGGCAAGACCACGCTGACCGCCGCACTGACCAAGATCGGTGCCGAGCGCTTCGGTGGCGAGTTCAAGGACTACTCCTCGATCGACGCCGCGCCGGAAGAAAAGGCGCGTGGCATCACGATCTCGACCGCGCACGTCGAATACGAATCCCCGATCCGTCACTACGCCCACGTTGACTGCCCGGGCCACGCTGACTACGTCAAGAACATGATCACCGGTGCCGCCCAGATGGACGGCGCGATCCTGGTGTGCTCGGCCGCTGACGGCCCGATGCCGCAGACCCGTGAGCACATCCTGCTGTCGCGCCAGGTCGGCGTGCCGTACATCGTCGTGTTCCTGAACAAGGCCGACATGGTGGACGACGCCGAGCTGCTCGAGCTGGTCGAGATGGAAGTTCGCGAGCTGCTGAGCAAGTACGAGTTCCCGGGCGACGACACCCCGATCATCGCCGGTTCGGCCCGTCTGGCGCTGGAAGGCGACCAGAGCGACATCGGCGTGCCGGCCATCCTGAAGCTGGTCGACGCGCTGGACAGCTGGATTCCGGAGCCGGAGCGTGCGATCGACAAGCCGTTCCTGATGCCGGTGGAAGACGTGTTCTCGATCTCGGGCCGCGGCACCGTGGTGACCGGTCGTATCGAGCGCGGCGTGATCAAGGTTGGCGACGAAATCGAAATCGTCGGCATCCGTCCGGTGCAGAAGACCACCGTGACCGGCGTTGAAATGTTCCGCAAGCTGCTGGACCAGGGTCAGGCAGGCGACAACGCTGGCCTGCTGCTGCGCGGCACCAAGCGTGACGACGTCGAGCGTGGCCAGGTGCTGGCCAAGCCGGGCACGATCAAGCCGCACACCAAGTTCGAAGGCGAAGTGTACGTCCTGTCGAAGGACGAGGGCGGCCGCCACACCCCGTTCTTCAACGGCTACCGTCCGCAGTTCTACTTCCGCACCACCGACATCACCGGCGCCGCCAAGCTGCCGGAAGGCGTCGAAATGGTGATGCCGGGTGACAACGTCAAGATGGAAGTCACCCTGATCAACCCGGTGGCCATGGACGAAGGTCTGCGCTTCGCCATCCGCGAAGGCGGCCGTACCGTCGGCGCCGGCGTGGTCTCGAAGATCATCGAGTAAGCCTGCAGTACCGGTGGTTGCATAGCGCCGCCGGTTACGCGAATGGCGGGCCGGGAACCTCGGTCCGCCTTCGCCGTCTAAGGGAAGGCAAGTTTCAATACGTACGCCAGTAGCTCAATTGGCAGAGCAGCGGTCTCCAAAACCGCAGGTTGGGGGTTCGAGTCCCTCCTGGCGTGCCATCTGCCCACCTTATCCAGCGGCCTGGGCCGCTAAAGCAGACACAGTCGGATGAATAGCAAGATCGAACACTCCAAGGACAGCTCCGCCAACGGCGGGGATATCGTCAAGTACGTCGCCGCATCGCTGCTGGTGCTGGCCGGTCTGTTCGTCTGGTTCTGGTTCTCCGCCGACTCCGGTCGCGCCACCCAGCTGGGTGCGTGGGCGGGTCAGCTGCGTGCGTTGGCGGTCGTGGTCGGTCTGGTTGGCGGTATCGGCGTGTTCATGCTGACCGGCAAGGGGCGCGACACCCGCGAATTCCTCTCCGAGTCGCGCTTCGAACTGCGCAAGGTGGTCTGGCCGACGCGCCAGGAAGCCATCCGCATGACCTGGGTCGTGATGGTGGTGGTGACCATTCTCAGTCTGTTGCTGGGTGGGTTCGATTACGTCATTCAGTGGCTGGTTCAGTTGTTCCTGAGCCGCTAAGGAGAATTGCATGAAGCGTTGGTACGTCGTTCACGCCTATTCGGGCTTCGAGAAGTCGGTGGCGCAGGCTCTGCGCGATCGCATCGTCCGTGACGGCATGGAAGAGCGCTTCGGCGATGTCCTGGTCCCGACCGAAGAAGTGGTCGAGATGCGCGCTGGCCAGAAGCGCCGCTCCGAGCGCAAGTTCTTCCCGGGTTACGTGCTGGTCCAGATCGAGACCCACGAAGAAGCCGGTATTCCGCGCATCGACAACGAAAGCTGGCACCTGGTCAAGGAAACCCCGCGCGTGATGGGCTTCATCGGCGGCACCGCCGACCGTCCGCTGCCGATCGCCGATTCCGAGGCCGAAGCCATCCTGAATCGCGTTCAGGAAGGTGTCGAGAAGCCGCGTCCGAAGGTGCTGTTCGAGCCGGGCCAGATGGTCCGCGTTACCGACGGCCCGTTCAACGATTTCAATGGCGTCGTCGAAGAAGTCAACTACGAGAAGAGCCGTCTGCGCGTCTCGGTGCTGATCTTCGGTCGTGCCACTCCGGTCGAACTCGAGTTCGGCCAGGTCGAAAAGGCCGTCTGATCTGGCCGTGGGTCGAGCAAGCTCGACCGCTACGGGACCAGAAACCGGGCGCTGCCCGGTTTCTCTCGTTTACGTGCCGCTTCAGGCATGTGAAGAAAAAACCTGATATAGTGCGCGGCTCCCCGCTGGGAAGCCAGCAGGACGAGGCCGCCGCAAGGTGGCCTTCAGCATGATTTCAAAACGCGATGCCGGGACGCGTGATTCCCGGTCCGATGGGGAGCCTGTTGTCGAAAGGCGCTAGCACCCGGAGAGTACTCACATGGCAAAGAAAGTTGTCGGTTACATCAAGCTGCAGGTGAAGGCCGGTCAGGCCAACCCCTCGCCGCCGGTCGGTCCTGCGCTGGGTCAGCGCGGTCTGAACATCATGGAATTCTGCAAGGCGTTCAACGCTGCCACGCAGAAGCTCGAGCCGGGCCTGCCGGTTCCGGTGATCATCACGGCCTACTCGGACCGTACGTTCACCTTCATCACCAAGAGCACCCCGGCCACCACCCTGCTGAAGAAGGCCGCTGGCATCTCGTCGGGCTCCAAGCGCCCGAACACCGAGAAGGTCGGCAAGGTCACCCGTAAGCAGCTGGAAGAGATCGCCAAGGCGAAGGAACCGGATCTGACTGCCGCCGACCTGGACGCCGCCGTGCGTACCATCGCTGGCTCTGCCCGTTCCATGGGCCTCGTGGTGGAGGGTTAATAAGATGGCACAGACCAAGCGTGAGAAGGCCATCAAGGCCGCCGTCGTTCCGGGCAAGGCATACGCCTTCGAGGACGCGATCAACATCCTGAAGAGCGCCACCAAGGCCAAGTTCGTCGAGTCGATCGACGTCGCTGTGCGCCTGGGCGTCGATGCGAAGAAGTCCGACCAGCAGGTCCGTGGGTCCACCGTGCTGCCGGCCGGTACCGGCAAGTCGGTCCGCGTCGCCGTGTTCGCTCCGGCCGGTGCCAAGGCTGACGAAGCCCTGGCCGCTGGCGCCGAAGCCGTCGGTATGGATGATCTGGCCGAGAAGATGCAGGCCGGCGATCTGAACTACGACGTCGTCATCGCGACCCCGGACGCCATGCGCGTCGTCGGTAAGCTGGGCACCGTGCTGGGCCCGCGCGGCCTGATGCCGAACCCGAAGGTCGGCACCGTTTCCCCGAACCCGGGTGAAGCCGTGAAGAACGCCAAGTCGGGTCAGGTCCGTTACCGCACCGACAAGGCCGGCATCATCCACTGCACCATCGGCAAGGCCGACTTCGCCGAAGACGCGCTGAAGTCGAACCTGACCGCGCTGCTGCTGGACCT
This sequence comes from Stenotrophomonas sp. ASS1, assembly GCF_004346925.1. NCBI lineage: Bacteria > Pseudomonadati > Pseudomonadota > Gammaproteobacteria > Lysobacterales > Lysobacteraceae > Stenotrophomonas > Stenotrophomonas oleivorans. Next base: position 808,465 of record NZ_CP031167.1, read on the forward strand.
GATCAAGGCCAAGCCGGCCACCTCGAAAGGCACCTACCTGCAGAAGGTTTCGGTCAGCTCGACGATGGGCCCGGGCGTCACCGTCGACCAGTCGTCGCTGACCCTGAAGTAATTGTTTCAAGCGGTCACGGTACCTTCGGTGCCGTGACCGTGACATTTGAAGGCATCGCTGGCCTTACATCGCCCGCGGTAGCCGTCAAAGACCGCAGGCGCGGTCGTGGCAATACCGGCGACGGGCACGGAAGCTCGATCTGGCAAGGAGTCGCCGCCGGAGCAGTCATGAGCGCTTAATCGATTCCCCGGAATCACCCTGCGTAGATGGTGCCCTTCTGGAGTTTTTCTGGTTCACGCACGTCTGGGTTTCCCAGGTTGGCCCACTCCAGGTCTAGAACGGCCCACCCCCGGAACATCATCCCGATGTTCCCGGCGTCCAGGACGGATGCCGCACAGGACCGCACACGGCAGGAGCCGTAAGCGGAGTTCAATAGGAGGAGTGCAATGGCTCTCAATCTGTCCCAGAAGCAAGAAGTAGTCGCCGAGCTGGCAGACGTCGCCGCCAAGGCCCACTCCTTGATCGCAGCCGAATACGCTGGCACCACGGTCGCCCAGATGACCGCGATGCGCAAGCAGGCTCGTGAAACCGGTGTTTTCTTGAAGGTTGTCAAGAACACCCTGGCTTCGCGCGCCGTTGAAGGCACCGAGTTCGCAGTCGCCCAGGACCAGATGGTTGGTCCGCTGCTGTACGCGTTCTCGCTCGAGGAGCCCGGCGCTGCCGGTCGCCTGATCAAGGAAGCCGCCAAGGGCAACGACAAGCTGAAGGCTAAGGTCGTCGCCATCGGTGGCGAAGTGTTCCCGGCAAGCCACGTCGAAGTGCTGGCCTCGCTGCCGACCCGCGACCAGGCCCTGGCCATGCTGGCCCGCGTCCTGACCGAGCCGGTCACGATGTTTGCCCGCGCCATCAAGGCCGTTGGCGAGAAGCAGGGTGGTGGCGACGTCGCCGCCGACGCTGCCGAGCCGGCCGCCGAGACCGCCTGAGTTTCGACTTACCGTGGTTCCTGACGGAACCTCAACCCAGAAAATCATCCAAAGGTATTAATCATGTCCCTTACCAACGAACAGATCGTCGACGCCATCGCCGAGAAGTCCCTGATGGAAGTGATGGAGCTGGTCAAGGCCATCGAAGAGAAGTTCGGCGTCTCCGCCGCTGCTCCGGTTGCCGTGGCTGCTGCCGCTGGCCCGGCCGCTGCTGTTGAAGAGCAGACCGAGTTCACCGTCACCCTGAAGTCGGCCGGCGACAAGAAGGTCGAAGTCATCAAGGCCGTCCGCGCCATCACCGGCCTGGGCCTGAAGGAAGCGAAGGACCTGGCCGAAGCCGGTGGCGTCCTGAAGGAAGGCGCTTCGAAGGACGACGCCGAGAAGATGAAGAAGGACCTGGAAGCTGCTGGCGCGACTGTCGAAGTCAAGTAAGCAGTTACCTTGCATCGTCACCGATTCACGGCGATGCAGCCAAGGCTGGGGGCGTAAGCCCCCGGCCTTTGGTCGTTGTTGCAGTACCGGTAGGGTCGACTGTTGGTCGACTGTTTCAAAAGCAGAAAAAGCCCAACACGGGCTGCGGTCAGACCCCGGCAGGCCAGCGCAGAGCGCGGCAGCGGGGGAGTGGATGCAGACGAGTTGGCAGTTGGAAGTAGCGGGAGAAGGCGTGCTGGTGCCGGCAATACCAGCGACTTCCAACTGACAATTTCAAGTTCCCTTCGGATCGTGGGCGCACGATCCGCACAACAAGGTGGAAGACCTCATGACGTCCTATTCGTTCACCGAAAAAAAGCGTATCCGCAAGGATTTCGGCAAGCAGCGCTCGATTCTCGAAGTGCCGTTCCTGCTCGCCATCCAGGTGGATTCCTATCGTGAATTCCTGCAGGAAAACGTCGATCCGGCCAAGCGCACGGACCACGGCCTGCACGCTGCGCTGAAGTCGGTCTTCCCGATCGCCAGCTACAGCGGCAATGCTGCCCTGGAATACGTCGGCTACAAGCTGGGCGAACCGGTCTTCGACGAGCGTGAGTGCCGCCAGCGTGGCATGAGCTACGGCGCGCCGCTGCGCGTGACCGTGCGCCTGGTGATCTACGACCGTGAGTCGTCGACCAAGGCCATCAAGTACGTGAAGGAGCAGGAGGTCTATCTGGGCGAAATCCCGCTGATGACCGAGAACGGCACCTTCATCGTCAACGGCACCGAGCGCGTCATCGTCTCGCAGCTGCACCGTTCGCCGGGCGTGTTCTTCGACCACGACCGTGGCAAGACCCACAGCTCGGGCAAGCTGCTGTACAGCGCCCGCATCATTCCTTACCGCGGCTCCTGGCTGGACTTCGAGTTCGACCCGAAGGACGCGCTGTTCACCCGTATCGACCGCCGCCGCAAGCTGCCGGTGTCGATCCTGCTGCGCGCGCTCGGCTACAGCAACGAAGAGATGCTGGCCGAGTTCTTCGAGATCAACACCTTCCACATCAACCCGGATGAAGGCGTCCAGCTGGAGCTGGTGCCGGAGCGCCTGCGTGGCGAAACCCTGGGCTTCGACCTCGCCGACGGCGACAAGGTCATCGTGGAAGCCGGCAAGCGCATCACCGCGCGTCACATCAAGCAGCTGGAAGCCTCGGGCATCGCCGCCCTGGCCGTGCCGGACGACTACATCGTCGGCCGCATCCTGTCGCACGACGTGGTCGATGCTTCGACCGGCGAACTGCTGGCCCAGGCCAATGACGAGATCACCGACGAGCAGCTGCAGGCCTTCCGCAAGGCCGGCGTGGATGCCGTGGGCACCCTGTGGGTGAACGATCTGGATCGTGGCCCGTACCTGTCCAACACCCTGCGCATCGACCCGACCAAGACCCAGCTGGAAGCCCTGGTCGAGATCTACCGCATGATGCGTCCGGGCGAACCGCCGACCAAGGACGCCGCGCAGAACCTGTTCCACAACCTGTTCTTCACCTTCGAGCGCTACGACCTGTCCGCGGTCGGCCGCATGAAGTTCAACCGTCGCGTGGGCCGCAAGGAAACCACCGGCGAAGCCGTGCTGTACGACCGCAAGTACTACGGCGAGCGCAACGACGAAGAGTCCAAGCGCCTGGTTGCCGCCCATGGCGACAGCTCCGACATCCTGGACGTGATCAAGGTCCTGACCGAGATCCGCAACGGTCGCGGCGTGGTCGATGACATCGATCACCTGGGCAACCGTCGCGTGCGTTCGGTCGGCGAAATGGCCGAGAACGTGTTCCGCGTGGGCCTGGTCCGCGTCGAGCGCGCGGTCAAGGAGCGCCTGTCGATGGCCGAGTCCGAAGGCCTGACCCCGCAGGAGCTGATCAACGCCAAGCCGGTTGCCGCTGCCATCAAGGAGTTCTTCGGCTCCTCGCAGCTGTCGCAGTTCATGGACCAGAACAACCCGCTGTCGGAAGTGACCCACAAGCGTCGCGTCTCGGCCCTGGGCCCGGGCGGTCTGACCCGTGAGCGCGCCGGCTTCGAAGTGCGCGACGTGCACCCGACCCATTACGGCCGCGTCTGCACCATCGAAACCCCGGAAGGCCCGAACATCGGCCTGATCAACTCGCTGGCCGTGTACGCCCGCACCAACCAGTACGGTTTCCTCGAGACCCCGTACCGCAAGGTCGTGGACGGCAAGGTCTATGACGAAGTCGAGTTCCTGTCGGCGATCGAAGAAAACGAGTACGTCATTGCGCAGGCCAACGCGCTGACCGACGCCAAGGGCACCCTGACCGAGCAGTTCGTTCCGTGCCGCTTCCAGGGTGAGTCGCTGCTGAAGCCGCCGGCGGAAGTCCACTTCATGGACGTCTCGCCGATGCAGACCGTGTCGATCGCGGCCGCGCTGGTTCCGTTCCTGGAGCACGATGACGCCAACCGCGCACTGATGGGCGCCAACATGCAGCGTCAGGCCGTGCCGACCCTGCGTGCGCAGAAGCCGCTGGTCGGTACCGGCATCGAGCGCGCCGTGGCGCGTGACTCCGGTGTGACCGTGAATGCCCGTCGTGGTGGCGAGATCGTGCAGATCGATGCCGCCCGTATCGTGGTCAAGGTCAACGAGGAAGAGATCGTTGGCGCCACCGACGCAGGCGTGGACATCTACAACCTGGTCAAGTACACCCGTTCGAACCAGAACACCTGCATCAACCAGCGTCCGCTGGTCCAGGTGGGTGACGTCATCGCCCGCGGCGACGTGCTGGCCGACGGTCCGTCCACCGACATCGGCGAACTGGCCCTGGGCCAGAACATGCTGATCGCGTTCATGCCGTGGAACGGCTACAACTTCGAAGACTCCATCCTGCTCTCCGAGCGTGTGGTGGAAGAGGATCGTTACACCACGATCCACATCGAAGAGCTGACCTGCGTCGCGCGTGACACCAAGCTGGGGCCGGAGGAAATCTCCGCCGACATCCCGAACGTCTCCGAGCAGGCGCTGAACCGCCTGGACGAGAGCGGCGTGGTGTACATCGGTGCGGAAGTCCGTGCCGGCGACATCCTGGTCGGCAAGGTCACGCCGAAGGGCGAAAGCCAGCTGACCCCGGAAGAAAAGCTGCTGCGCGCGATCTTCGGCGAGAAGGCTTCGGACGTGAAGGACAGCTCGCTGCGCGTTCCGCCGGGCATGGACGGTACCGTCATCGACGTGCAGGTCTTCACCCGCGACGGCATCGAGAAGGACAAGCGCGCCCGCCAGATCGAAGAGTCTGAAATCAAGCGCGTCAAGAAGGACTTCGACGACCAGTTCCGCATCCTGGAAGCCGCCATCTACATGCGTCTGCGTTCGCAGATCGTGGGCAAGGTGGTCAACGGTGGCGCTGGCCTGAAGAAGGGCGACGTGATCAGCGACGCCTTCCTGGACGGCCTGAAGAAGGCTGACTGGTTCGCCCTGCGCATGAAGGACGAGGACGCTTCGGAAGCCATCGAGCGCGCCCAGAAGCAGATCCAGGCGCACGAGAAGGAATTCGAGCGTCGCTTCGCCGACAAGCGCGGCAAGATCACCGCCGGTGACGACCTCGCCCCGGGCGTGCTGAAGATGGTCAAGGTGTTCCTGGCCGTGAAGCGCCGCATCCAGCCGGGCGACAAGATGGCAGGCCGCCACGGTAACAAGGGTGTGGTCTCCAACGTGGTGCCGGTCGAGGACATGCCGTACATGGCCTCGGGCGAAACCGTGGACATCGTGCTGAACCCGCTGGGCGTGCCGTCGCGTATGAACATCGGCCAGATCCTGGAAGTGCATCTGGGCTGGGCTGCCAAGGGCCTGGGCCGCAAGATCCAGGCGATGATGGAAGCCCAGGCGGCGGTCGCCGACCTGCGCAAGTTCCTGGACGACATCTACAACCACGACGACACCAACGTGGCCAACCGTGTCGACCTGTCGCAGTTCAGCGACGAGGAACTGCTGCGTCTGGCCCGTAACCTCACCGACGGCGTGCCGATGGCCACCCCGGTGTTCGACGGCGCCACCGAAGCGGAAATCAAGCGCATGCTGGAACTGGCCGACCTGCCGAGCAGTGGCCAGACCCAGCTGTACGACGGCCGCACCGGTGAAGCGTTCGATCGCCACACCACCGTCGGTTACATGCACTACCTGAAGCTGAACCACCTGGTCGACGACAAGATGCACGCCCGTTCGACCGGCCCGTACTCGCTCGTCACCCAGCAGCCGCTGGGCGGCAAGGCGCAGTTCGGCGGCCAGCGCTTCGGTGAAATGGAAGTCTGGGCGCTGGAAGCCTACGGCGCGGCCTACACCCTGCAGGAAATGCTGACGGTGAAGTCCGATGACGTGCAGGGCCGCAACCAGATGTACAAGAACATCGTCGACGGTGAGCACGAGATGGTCGCGGGCATGCCGGAATCCTTCAACGTGCTCGTGAAGGAAATCCGCTCGCTGGCCATCAACATGGAACTGGAAGACAACTGATCCATGCCGGCGCGGCGGCCTCTGCCGCCGCGCCGCTGGCAGTGAACTGAAAGCCCATCGACACAGCATTCCTCCTTCTGGAGAACACCATGAAAGACCTGCTCAACCTCTTCAACCAGCAGCGCCAGACGCTGGACTTCGACGCGATCAAGATCGCGCTGGCCTCGCCGGACCTGATCCGTTCGTGGTCCTTCGGCGAAGTGAAGAAGCCGGAAACCATCAACTACCGTACCTTCAAGCCGGAACGCGACGGCCTGTTCTGCGCCGCCATCTTCGGCCCGGTGAAGGACTACGAGTGCCTGTGCGGCAAGTACAAGCGCATGAAGCACCGCGGCGTGGTCTGCGAAAAGTGCGGCACCGAAGTGACCCTGGCCAAGGTGCGTCGCGAGCGCATGGGCCACATCGACCTGGCTTCGCCGGTCGCGCACATCTGGTTCCTGAAGTCGCTGCCGTCGCGCATCGGCCTGATGCTGGACATGACCCTGCGCGACATCGAGCGCGTGCTGTACTTCGAAGCCTACGTGGTGACCGAGCCGGGCCTGACCGCCCTGGAGCGCCGCCAGCTGCTGACCGAAGAACAGTACCTGCAGGCCCGCCAGGAGCACGGTGACGACTTCGACGCCGCGATGGGCGCCGAGGCCGTGTACGAACTGCTGCGCACGATCGACCTGCAGTCGGAAATGACCCGCCTGCGCGAGGAAATCGCCGCTACCGGTTCGGAAACCAAGCTCAAGCGCCTCACCAAGCGCATCAAGCTGATCGAAGCCTTCCTGGAATCGGGCAACCGTCCGGAGTGGATGGTCATGACCGTGCTGCCGGTGCTGCCGCCGGACCTGCGTCCGCTGGTCCCGCTGGATGGCGGCCGCTTCGCGACCTCCGACCTGAACGACCTGTACCGCCGCGTCATCAACCGTAACAACCGCCTGCGCCGCCTGCTCGAACTGAGCGCGCCGGACATCATCGTGCGCAATGAAAAGCGCATGCTGCAGGAATCGGTCGATGCGCTGCTGGACAACGGCCGTCGTGGCCGTGCCATCACCGGCACCAACAAGCGCCCGCTGAAGTCGCTGGCCGACATGATCAAGGGCAAGCAGGGCCGCTTCCGCCAGAACCTGCTGGGCAAGCGCGTCGACTACTCGGGCCGTTCGGTCATCGTGGTCGGTCCGTACCTGCGCCTGCACCAGTGCGGCCTGCCGAAGAAGATGGCGCTTGAGCTGTTCAAGCCGTTCGTCTTCGCCAAGCTGCAGCGTCGTGGCCTGGCCACCACCATCAAGGCCGCCAAGAAGCTGGTCGAGCGCGAAGAAGCCGAAGTCTGGGACATCCTGGAAGAGGTCATCCGCGAGCATCCGGTGATGCTGAACCGTGCGCCGACCCTGCACCGTCTGGGCATCCAGGCGTTCGAGCCGGTGCTGATCGAAGGCAAGGCCATCCAGCTGCACCCGCTGGTCTGCACCGCGTTCAACGCCGACTTCGACGGTGACCAGATGGCCGTCCACGTGCCGCTCTCGCTGGAAGCCCAGCTGGAAGCGCGTGCGCTGATGATGTCGACCAACAACATCCTGTCGCCGGCCAACGGCGAGCCGATCATCGTGCCGTCGCAGGACGTCGTGCTGGGTCTGTACTACATGACCCGCTCGCTGGAAAACAAGAAGGGCGAGGGCATGGCCTTCGCCAACATCGCCGAAGTCAAGCGCGCCTACGACAACCGCGTGGTGGAACTGCACGCGCGCGTCAAGGTCCGCATCACCGAAGTGGTGACCGACGAAGACGGCAACAAGCAGAACAAGACCTCGATCGTGGACACCACGATCGGTCGCGCCCTGCTGGCTGAAATCCTGCCGGAAGGCCTGCCGTTCGCGCTGGCCAACACCGAGCTGACCAAGAAGAACATCAGCCGCCTGATCAACTCCAGCTACCGCCAGCTGGGCCTGAAGGACACGGTCGTGTTCGCCGACAAGCTGATGTACACCGGCTTCGCCTACGCGACCCGCGCCGGCGTCTCGATCGGCATCGATGACATGCTGATCCCGGACGAGAAGAAGGGCATCCTCACCGAGGCCGAAGCCGAAGTGCTGGAAATCCAGGAGCAGTACCAGTCGGGCCTGGTCACCGCCGGCGAGCGCTACAACAAGGTGGTCGACATCTGGTCGCGCACCAACGAGCGCATCGCCAAGGCGATGATGGACACCATCGGTACCGAGAAGGTGGTCAATGCCAAGGGTGAGACCATCGACCAGAAGTCGATGAACTCGCTGTACATCATGGCCGACTCCGGTGCGCGTGGTTCGCAGGCGCAGATCCGTCAGCTGGCCGGCATGCGTGGCCTGATGGCCCGCCCGGACGGCTCGATCATCGAGACGCCCATCAAGGCGAACTTCCGCGAAGGCCTGAACGTGCAGGAGTACTTCAACTCCACCCACGGTGCCCGTAAGGGTCTGGCCGATACCGCGCTGAAGACCGCGAACTCGGGTTACCTGACCCGTCGTCTGGTCGACGTGGCACAGGACGTGGTGATCACCGAGGTGGATTGCGGTACCACCGAAGGCCTGATCATGACCCCGATCGTGGAAGGCGGCGACGTGGTCGAGCCGCTGAAGGACCGCGTGCTGGGTCGCGTGGTTGCCGAGGACGTGTTCCTGCCGGGCAACGACGAAGATCCGATCGTCACCCGCAACACCCTGCTGGACGAAGCCTGGGTTGCCAAGCTGGAAGATGCCGGCGTGCAGACCATCAAGGTCCGCTCGACCATCTCCTGCGAATCGGCCTTCGGCGTCTGCTCGCGCTGCTACGGCCGCGACCTGGCCCGTGGCCACCTGGTCAACATCGGTGAAGCGGTCGGCGTCATCGCCGCCCAGTCCATCGGTGAGCCGGGTACCCAGCTGACCATGCGTACGTTCCACATCGGTGGTGCGGCGTCGCGAGCTGCTGCGGTCGACAACATCACCGTCAAGACCACCGGCTCGGTCAAGTTCAGCAACCTCAAGTCGGTCGAGCATGCCAACGGCTCGCTGGTGGCAGTGTCGCGCTCGGGCGAAATCTCGGTGCTCGATGCCCACGGCCGTGAGCGTGAACGTTACAAGCTGCCGTACGGTGCGACCATCACGTCCAAGGACGGTGATGCGATCAAGGCTGGCCAGACCGTGGCCAACTGGGATCCGCATAACCACCCGATCGTGTCGGAAGTGGCCGGTTTCATCCGCTTCATCGACTTCGTCGACGGCATCACCGTCATCGAGAAGACCGACGAGCTGACCGGCCTGGCGTCGCGCGAAATCACCGATCCGAAGCGTCGTGGTACCCAGGCCAAGGACCTGCGCCCGATCGTGCGCATCGTCGACGCCAAGGGCAACGACCTGTCGATTCCGGGCACCGACCTGCCGGCGCAGTACCTGCTGCCGCCGCGCTCGATCGTCAACCTGCAGGACGGCGCTGCCGTCGGTGTGGGTGACGTGGTCGCCAAGATTCCGCAGGAAGCGTCGAAGACCCGCGACATCACCGGTGGTCTGCCGCGCGTGGCCGATCTGTTCGAAGCGCGCAAGCCGAAGGATCCGGCGGTGCTGGCCGAGCGTTCGGGCATCATCAGCTTCGGTAAGGACACCAAGGGCAAGCAGCGCCTGATCATCAAGGACACCGATGGTTCGGAGCACGAAGAGCTGATCCCGAAGTACCGCCAGGTCATCGTGTTCGAAGGCGAGCATGTCACCAAGGGTGAAACCATCGTGGACGGCGAGCCGAGCCCGCAGGACATCCTGCGCCTGCTGGGTGTCGAACCGCTGGCCGCCTACCTGGTGAAGGAAATCCAGGACGTGTACCGCCTGCAGGGCGTGAAGATCAACGACAAGCACATCGAGGTGATCACCCGCCAGATGCTGCGCAAGGTCGAGATCACCGATCAGGGCAGCAGCAAGTTCCTGAACGGCGAACAGGTGGAGCGCCAGCGCGTTATCGAGGAGAATGCCCGCCTTGCAGCCCGCAATGAGCTGCCGGCGCACTTCGATCCGGTCCTGCTGGGTATCACCAAGGCGTCGCTGGCGACCGAATCGTTCATCTCGGCCGCTTCGTTCCAGGAAACCACCCGCGTGCTGACCGAAGCGGCCGTCCGCGGCACCTCGGACAACCTGCGTGGCCTGAAGGAAAACGTCATCGTGGGTCGCCTGATTCCGGCCGGTACCGGCCTGGCGTACCACAGCAACCGCCGTCGCGGCGCTTCCGGCCTCACAGAGTCGGAAATGCAGACCCTTGCCGGCACCCCGGCCGCGGTCGAGGCACCGGTGGTTGAAGCCGAAGCTGAACAGGCGTCGGGCGAAGAATGAGGTATCCGGTCCGGCTGCAAGGCCGGACCACCCCGTCGGTCCATCGATGGGAGTGGGAAAGGGCAGGGAGATCGTCCGCGATCGACCCTGTCAATCTGAACGGGGTACATGGAGGCCCCCCAGTAACGTCCCGGGATCAGGGACGGGCTTGACAGGAGGCGTTTGACTGCTTTCCTGGCAGGTTGCTACAATCGTCTGTCTCAGCAGGCCAGAATTTCGGCCTGCTTTAACATTTCCGCATCTCTGGTCGGATTTTCCGGCCACCAATCAGAAGAACCTACTGATGGCGACGATCAACCAGCTGGTCCGCAAGCCGCGGCAAGCGACCACCTACAAGAGTGCCTCGCCGGCGCTCGACAAGTGCCCGCAGCGCCGTGGCGTCTGCACCCGTGTCTACACCACCACTCCGAAGAAGCCGAACTCGGCTCTGCGCAAGGTTGCCAAGGTCCGCCTGACCAACCAGGAAGAAGTGATTTCCTACATCGGTGGTGAAGGCCACAACCTGCAGGAGCACTCCGTGGTCCTGATCCGCGGCGGTCGCGTCAAGGACCTGCCGGGTGTGCGTTACCACACCGTTCGTGGCTCGCTCGACGCCGCCGGCGTTGCCAAGCGTCGCCAGGCCCGTTCCAAGTACGGCGCCAAGCGTCCGAAGGCATAAGGAGAGAGCACTATGTCGCGTAAGGGTAATACTCCGCAGCGTTCCGTCCTGCCCGATCCGAAGCACGGAAGCGAAACCATCGCCCGCTTCATCAACATGGTCATGCAGAGCGGCAAGAAGTCCGTCGCCGAAAAGATCGTGTACGGCGCCATGGACGTGATCACCGAGAAGAACAGCAGCGCCAACGCCATTGAACTGGTGCAGAAGGCTCTGGACAACGTCGCTCCGGCGGTCGAAGTCAAGTCGCGCCGCGTCGGTGGTGCCACCTACCAGGTGCCGGTAGAAGTGCGTTCGTCGCGCAAGATGGCCCTGGCCATGCGCTGGCTGATCGACTCCGCGCGCAAGCGTGGCGAGAACACCATGCCGAAGAAGCTGGCTGCTGAACTGATCGACGCCTCGGAAAACCGTGGTGGCGCCATCAAGAAGCGCGAAGAAACCCACCGCATGGCCGAAGCCAACAAGGCATTCGCCCACTACCGCTGGTGAGTTTGACGGCCTTGTAAAACAGGCAGGGCAGCACCACTTCGGTGCGTGCTGCCTCGCGGTCCCAGAAGGGCTGCGCCAATCCGAAGGCCGCCGAAAGGCGGCGTTCGGCCATCCGAAATCCAAGAAATCTGAGAGGCTCCCGTGGCCCGTTCCACTCCCATCGAGCGTTACCGTAACTTCGGCATCATGGCTCACATCGATGCCGGCAAGACCACCACGTCCGAGCGCATCCTGTTCTACACCGGCAAGAGCCACAAGATCGGTGAAGTGCATGACGGCGCCGCCACCATGGACTGGATGGAGCAGGAGCAGGAGCGTGGCATCACGATCCAGTCCGCTGCCACCACCGCGTTCTGGAAGGGCATGGACAAGTCCCTGCCGGAGCACCGCTTCAACATCATCGACACCCCCGGGCACGTCGACTTCACCATCGAAGTGGAGCGCTCGCTGCGCGTGCTCGACGGTGCCGTCTTCGTCCTGTGCGCCGTCGGTGGCGTGCAGCCGCAGTCGGAAACCGTGTGGCGCCAGGCCAACAAGTACCACGTGCCGCGCATCGCGTTCGTCAACAAGATGGACCGTACCGGTGCCAACTTCCAGAAGGTCGTCGGCCAGCTGAAGGCCAAGCTGGGCGCGGTTGCCGTGCCGATGCAGCTGCCGATCGGCGCTGAAGACAACTTCAAGGGCGTCGTCGACCTGCTGAAGATGAAGGCCATCCACTGGGATGAAGCTTCGCAGGGCATGAAGTTCGAATACGGCGACATCCCGGCCGAACTGCAGGGCCCGGCTGAAGAGGCTCGCCAGTTCATGGTCGAGACCGCTGCCGAAGCCAGCGAAGAGCTGATGGAAAAGTACCTGGGCGGCGAAGAGCTGGCCGAGGCTGAAATCATCAATGCCCTGCGTACCCGCACCCTGGCCACCGAGATCGTGCCGATGTACTGCGGCTCGGCCTTCAAGAACAAGGGCGTGCAGGCCATGCTGGATGGCGTGATCCAGCTGCTGCCGTCGCCGGTCGACGTGCCGGACGTGAAGGGCGTGGACGTTGACGACGACACCGTCGAAATGACCCGCAAGTCGGACGACAAGGCTCCGTTCTCGTCGCTGGCCTTCAAGATCATCACCGACCCGTTCGTCGGCGCGCTGACCTTCTTCCGTGTCTACTCGGGCACCCTGAACGGTGGCGACACCGTGCTGAACTCGGTGAAGGGCAAGAAGGAGCGCATCGGCCGCATCCTGCAGATGCACTCGAACAACCGCGAGGAAATCAAGGAAGTTCTGGCCGGTGACATCGCCGCTGCCGTGGGCCTGAAGGACACCACCACCGGTGACACCCTGTGCGCCGTGGACGCCCCGATCATCCTGGAGCGCATGACGTTCCCGGAGCCGGTGATCTCGATGGCCGTCGAGCCGAAGACCAAGTCGGACCAGGAAAAGATGGGCCTGGCCCTGGGCCGTCTGGCACAGGAAGATCCGTCGTTCCGCGTCAAGACCGACGAAGAATCCGGCCAGACCATCATCTCGGGCATGGGCGAGCTGCACCTGGACATCATCGTTGACCGCCTGAAGCGCGAGTTCAACGTTGAAGCCAACGTTGGCGCGCCGCAGGTGGCCTACCGCGAAACCATCACCCTGGCTGACGTCAAGTCGGACTACAAGCACGCCAAGCAGTCCGGTGGTAAGGGTCAGTACGGTCACGTCGTGATCGAACTGTCGCCGATCACTGCTGCCGACCGTGCCGATCCGAAGATCGCTCCGATGATCAAGGACGACTTCCTGTTCATCAACGACATCACCGGCGGCGTGATCCCGAAGGAATTCATCCCGTCGGTCGAGAAGGGCCTGCGCGAAACCATCACCAGCGGCCCGCTGGCTGGCTTCCCGGTCGTGGACGTCAAGGTGAAGCTGGTGTTCGGTTCGTATCACGACGTCGACTCCTCGGAAATGGCGTTCAAGCTGGCTTCGTCGATGGCCTTCAAGCAGGGCTTCGCCAAGGCCAAGCCGGTGCTGCTGGAGCCGATCATGAAGGTCGAGATCGTGACCCCGGAGGATTACCAGGGTGACGTGATGGGCGACGTCAGCCGTCGTCGCGGCGTGCTGCAGGGTTCCGACACCACCGGTGACGGTTCGGCCAGCATCATCAACGCGATGATCCCGCTGGGTGAAATGTTCGGCTACGCCACTGCACTGCGTTCGCAGACCCAGGGCCGCGCCACCTTCACCATGGAATTCGATCACTACGAGCCGGCTCCGACCAACATCGCCGAAGCCGTCATGAAGAAGGGCTGAGCCTCGCTCAGCCTCTCTTGAAACCACTTACGAACAATCAAGGTATAGAACAATGGCAAAGGGTAAGTTCGAACGCACCAAGCCGCACGTCAACGTCGGCACCATCGGTCACGTCGACCACGGCAAGACCACGCTGACCGCCGCACTGACCAAGATCGGTGCCGAGCGCTTCGGTGGCGAGTTCAAGGACTACTCCTCGATCGACGCCGCGCCGGAAGAAAAGGCGCGTGGCATCACGATCTCGACCGCGCACGTCGAATACGAATCCCCGATCCGTCACTACGCCCACGTTGACTGCCCGGGCCACGCTGACTACGTCAAGAACATGATCACCGGTGCCGCCCAGATGGACGGCGCGATCCTGGTGTGCTCGGCCGCTGACGGCCCGATGCCGCAGACCCGTGAGCACATCCTGCTGTCGCGCCAGGTCGGCGTGCCGTACATCGTCGTGTTCCTGAACAAGGCCGACATGGTGGACGACGCCGAGCTGCTCGAGCTGGTCGAGATGGAAGTTCGCGAGCTGCTGAGCAAGTACGAGTTCCCGGGCGACGACACCCCGATCATCGCCGGTTCGGCCCGTCTGGCGCTGGAAGGCGACCAGAGCGACATCGGCGTGCCGGCCATCCTGAAGCTGGTCGACGCGCTGGACAGCTGGATTCCGGAGCCGGAGCGTGCGATCGACAAGCCGTTCCTGATGCCGGTGGAAGACGTGTTCTCGATCTCGGGCCGCGGCACCGTGGTGACCGGTCGTATCGAGCGCGGCGTGATCAAGGTTGGCGACGAAATCGAAATCGTCGGCATCCGTCCGGTGCAGAAGACCACCGTGACCGGCGTTGAAATGTTCCGCAAGCTGCTGGACCAGGGTCAGGCAGGCGACAACGCTGGCCTGCTGCTGCGCGGCACCAAGCGTGACGACGTCGAGCGTGGCCAGGTGCTGGCCAAGCCGGGCACGATCAAGCCGCACACCAAGTTCGAAGGCGAAGTGTACGTCCTGTCGAAGGACGAGGGCGGCCGCCACACCCCGTTCTTCAACGGCTACCGTCCGCAGTTCTACTTCCGCACCACCGACATCACCGGCGCCGCCAAGCTGCCGGAAGGCGTCGAAATGGTGATGCCGGGTGACAACGTCAAGATGGAAGTCACTCTGATCAACCCGGTGGCCATGGACGAAGGTCTGCGCTTCGCCATCCGCGAAGGCGGCCGTACCGTCGGCGCCGGCGTGGTCTCGAAGATCATCGAGTAATCTGGTAGTATCTGCGCCCCGATGTTGCCTGGGTAGGGCATCGGGGCGTATCAAATGGGAAAGCAGGCACAGGATGTGCCTTGTGTTCCCTGGACCAGGAAGGGTCAATGCCATTCAGGCGGCGTCAACAGGCGACTGTTGACAGCTGCCTTGCGTGCCATTATGCTTCTACGTCTGGGCAGGCCGGGTAACTGGTCTGCCTACGTTTTTGAGGTCTATGGAGTGACCTTGGCGGCCTGCAGGACTGCGGGCCGTCCGTATTCAGGAATTTCATGGGACAAAGCAACCCAGAGGCTTTGTCTGTCGCTCTTTTAACGAAGGAACCTACCGCCATGGCGGACCAAAAGATCCGGATCCGGCTGAAAGCGTTCGATCATCGTCTGATCGACCGTTCGGCCAGCGAGATCGTTGAAACGGCAAAGCGGACCGGCGCGCAAGTGCGTGGCCCGATCCCGCTGCCGACCAAGATCGAGCGTTACACCGTTCTCGTTTCCCCGCACGTCGACAAGGACGCGCGTGACCAGTACGAGACCCGCACGCACAAGCGCGTGCTCGATATCGTTGACCCGAATGACAAGACCGTGGACGCGCTGATGAAGCTCGAACTGGCTGCCGGCGTCGACGTTCAGATCAAGCTGACCTGAGGACTACGACCATGACGAAGAAGTATTCGTTGGGCTTCGTGGGCCGCAAGGCTGGCATGAGCCGCGTGTTCACTGAAGATGGCCGCTCCATCCCGGTGACCCTGATCGAAGCAACCCCGAACCGCATCGCGCAGATCAAGACCGTCGAAACCGACGGCTACAGCGCCGTGCAGGTGACCGTCGGCGCGCGTCGCGCTGCCCTGGTCAACAAGCCGGAAGCCGGCCACTTCGCCAAGGCGAAGGTGGAAGCGGGTCGTGGCCTGTGGGAATTCCGCGTTGAAGACGCGCAGCTCGGCGATTTCGCCGTTGGCGGCGAAGTCAAGGCGGACATCTTCGAAGTCGGCCAGATCGTCGACGTCCAGGGTGTCACCAAGGGTAAGGGCTTCCAGGGCACCATCAAGCGCCACAACTTCCGTATGGGCGATGCAACCCACGGTAACTCGCTGTCGCATCGCGCGCCGGGTTCGCTGGGTCAGCGCCAGACCCCGGGTCGCGTTTTCCCGGGCAAGAAGATGTCGGGCCACATGGGCGCGGTGCAGCAGAGCACCCAGAATCTGGAAGTGGTCAAGGTCGACGTCGAGCGCGGTCTGATCGCCGTTCGCGGCGCCGTTCCGGGCGCGGCGGGTGGCGACGTGATCGTCCGTCCGGCGAGCAAGGCATAAGGAGAGATGACGATGGAACTCGTTATCACGGGTAGCAACAACAAGGTCTCGGTCTCCGACGCCGTGTTCGGTCGCGATTTCAGCGAAGATCTGGTCCACCAGGTCGTCGTTGCCTACCGCAACGCCGGTCGCGCCGGCACCAAGGCACAGAAGACTCGCTCCGAAGTGGCTGGTACCACCAAGAAGTCGAAGAAGCAGAAGGGCGGCGGCGCGCGTCATGGCGCACTGACGGCTCCGATCTTCGTCGGCGGCGGTGTCACCTTCGCGGCCAAGCCGCGCAGCTTCGAGCAGAAGGTCAATCGCAAGCAGTACCGTGCCGCCATGTGCGCGATCCTGTCCGAGCTGAACCGTCAGGGCCGTCTGACCATCGTGGAGTCCTTCGACGTCGAAGTGACCAACACGAAGGGTCTGATCGCCAAGCTGGCCGGCCTGGAAGTGGGCAAGCGCCCGCTGATCGTCACCGAAGAAGCGTCCGAGCACCTGTACCTGTCCGCCCGCAATCTGCCGTACGTGCAGGTGCGTGACGTCCAGGGTCTGGACCCGGTCTCGCTGGTGGGTGCCGACACGGTCGTCATCACCGCTGACGCGGTCAAGAAGGTCGAGGAGTGGCTGGCATGAACAGCAACGAAAAAATCTTCAGCGTGCTGCGTGCCCCGCGTGTCTCCGAAAAGACCGCGCGCCTGCAGGAACTCTCCAACCAGTATGTCTTCGAAGTTTCGAACGAAGCCACCAAGGCCGATGTAAAGGCCGCGGTTGAGCAGCTGTTCGACGTCAAGGTCGAAGCCGTCAACGTGGTCAACGTCAAGGGCAAGAACAAGTCCTTCCGTAACCGTGCTGGCCGCCGCGGCGATTGGCGCAAGGCGTACGTTCGCCTGGCCGATGGCCAGTCGATCGATGTAACGGCCAAGGCCTGAGGTACATCCCATGCCATTGATGAAATTCAAGCCCACTTCCCCCGGCCGCCGTTCGGCCGTGCGCGTGGTCACTCCCGACCTGCACAAGGGTGCTCCGCACGCTGCGCTGGTCGAGTCGCAGAGCCGCTCGGGTGGTCGTAACCACCATGGCCGCATCACCGTGCGTCACGTCGGTGGTGGTGCCAAGCAGCACTACCGCATCATCGACTTCAAGCGCAACAAGCTGGGCATCCCGGCGCGCGTGGAACGCATCGAATACGATCCGAACCGCACCGCGCACATCGCCCTGCTGTGCTACGTCGACGGTGAGCGTCGCTACATCATCGCCCCGAAGGGCCTGAAGGCTGGTGATCAGGTGATCGCTGGTTCGGATGCCCCGATCAAGGCTGGCAACACCCTGCCGCTGCGCAACATCCCGGTCGGCACCACCATCCACTGCATCGAACTGAAGCCGGGCAAGGGCGCTCAGATCGCTCGCGCCGCTGGTGCGGCCGTGCAGCTGGTGGCTCGCGAAGGCATCTACGCCACCCTGCGCCTGCGCTCGGGTGAAATGCGTAAGGTTCCGGTCGAGTGCTGCGCCACCATCGGCGAAGTCGGCAACGACGAGCACAGCCTGGAAAAGCTGGGCAAGGCCGGTGCCAAGCGTTGGCGCGGCGTCCGCCCGACCGTTCGTGGTGCTGCCATGAACCCGGTTGACCACCCGCACGGTGGTGGTGAGGCGAAGGCCGGCCAGGGTAACCCGCATCCGGTCACCCCGTGGGGTGTCCCGACCAAGGGTTACAAGACGCGCCATAACAAGCGCACTCAGCAGTTCATCGTCCGCGATCGTAGGGGCTAATCGACCATGGCACGTTCACTCAAGAAGGGCCCGTTCGTCGATCACCACCTCGTCAAGAAGGTGGAGGCCGCTGCGGGCAGCAAGAAGCCGATCAAGACCTGGTCGCGCCGTTCGATGATCCTGCCTGACATGGTAGGCGTCACCATTGCCGTGCATAACGGCAAGAACCACATCCCGGTTCTCGTCAACGAGAACATGGTCGGCCACAAGCTCGGCGAATTTGCCATCACCCGGACCTTCAAGGGTCACGGTGGTGACAAGAAGTCGGGCAAGTAAGGAGAGATGACAATGGAAGCGAAAGCCATCCTGCGCACTGCGCGCATCTCCCCGCAGAAGGCTCGTCTGGTCGCTGACCAGGTGCGCGGTCTGCCGGCCGAACGTGCGGTCAACCTGCTGAAGTTCTCGGACAAGAAGGCTGCCCACCTGATCAAGAAGGTGGTGGAGTCGGCAATTGCCAACGCCGAGAACAACCAGGGCGCCGACGTCGACGAGCTGAAGGTTCAGACCATCATGGTTGATGAAGGTCCGACCCTGAAGCGTTTCATGGCGCGGGCGAAAGGCCGCGGTACCCGCATCCTCAAGCGCACCAGCCACATCACTGTGGTTGTGGGCGCCGCCAAGTAAGCGGATAAGGAAAAGACCATGGGTCATAAAGTTCATCCGATTGGTATCCGCCTCGGCATTTCCAAGGACTGGAACTCCAAGTGGTACGCCAACAAGGCCGAGTTCGCTGGTTACCTGGCAGCCGACCTGAAAGTGCGCGAAATGCTGCGCAAGAAGCTGGCTCAGGCCGGCATCAGCAAGATCCTGATCGAGCGTCCGGCCAAGACCGCTCGCGTGACGATCCACACCGCCCGTCCGGGCGTGGTGATCGGCAAGCGCGGTGAGGACATCGAGAAGCTGCGCAAGGAAGTGAGCGAGATGATGGGCGTCCCGGCGCACATCAACGTCACCGAAGTGCGCAAGCCGGAACTGGACGCGCAGCTCGTTGCCGAGTCGATCGCCCAGCAGCTGGAGCGTCGCATCATGTTCCGCCGTGCAATGAAGCGCTCGGTCGGCAACGCGATGCGCCTGGGTGCCCTGGGCATCAAGGTCAACGTCGGTGGCCGCCTCAACGGTGCAGAAATCGCCCGTTCGGAGTGGTACCGCGAAGGCCGCGTGCCGCTGCACACCCTGCGTGCCGACATCGACTATGGCTTCGCTGAAGCCAAGACGACCTACGGCATCATCGGCATCAAGGTCTGGATCTACAAGGGCGAGGTCTTCGATTTCTCCCAGGTTGGCCAGGAAAAGCAGGACGACACCCCGTCGCGCAACGATCGTCACGATCGCGGCGACCGTGGTGACCGTCAGCGCCCGGCCCGTGAAGCGAGGTAACGACAATGTTGCAACCCAAGCGAACCAAGTACCGCAAGGTACACAAGGGCCGTAACGATGGCCTGAGCTGGAGCGCCAACGCTGTCAGCTTCGGCGAATACGGCCTGAAGGCAACCGCACACGGTCAGCTGACCGCGCGTCAGATCGAAGCGGCCCGCCGCTCGATCAGCCGCTACGTCAAGCGCGGCGGCAAGATGTGGATCCGCGTGTTCCCCGACAAGCCCATCACCAAGAAGCCCATCGAAGTCCGAATGGGTTCTGGTAAGGGCAACGTGGAATACTGGGTGGCCCAGATCCAGCCCGGCCGCATGATCTATGAAATCGAGGGTGTTTCCGAGGAAGTGGCTCGCGAGGCGTTCCGCCTGGCCGCCGCCAAGCTCTCGGTCACCACCACTTTCGTGACCCGTACGGTGCGCTGATGGATATCAAAACTCTCCGTGAAAAGTCGGCTGACGAACTCAAGGCCCACCTGATCGACCTGCGTAAGGAACAGTTCTCTGTCCGTATGCAGCAGGTCACCGGCCAGCTGCCGAAGACCCACGACATTCGCCGGGTCCGTCGCGAGATTGCTCGCGTCAAGACCCTGCTC
Organism: Stenotrophomonas sp. ASS1; assembly: GCF_004346925.1. Classification (NCBI taxonomy): domain Bacteria; kingdom Pseudomonadati; phylum Pseudomonadota; class Gammaproteobacteria; order Lysobacterales; family Lysobacteraceae; genus Stenotrophomonas; species Stenotrophomonas oleivorans. Next base: position 828,422 of record NZ_CP031167.1, read on the forward strand.
GGCAGCACGAAGTAAGGATGGCCGCTATGAGCGACAATACTGAAAAGAAGACGCTGCGCACGGTCGAAGGCCGTGTCGTCAGCAACAAGATGGACAAGACGGTTACCGTCCTGGTTGAGCGTCAGGTCAAGCACGCGCTGTACGGCAAGTACATCAAGCGCTCGACGAAGCTGCACGCCCACGATGCCGACAACGCCTGCAAGGAAGGCGATGTCGTCCGCGTGACCGAGATTGCTCCGATGTCCAAGACCAAGAACTGGCGCGTGGTGGAAGTCATCACGCGCGCGGCTGAATAAGGAGCTGAATCATGATCCAGATGCAGAGCTACCTTGACGTCGCGGACAATTCGGGTGCCAAGCAGGTGATGTGCTTCAAGGTGCTGGGTGGTTCCAAGCGCCGTTACGCCGGCATCGGCGACATCATCAAGGTCACCGTGAAGGATGCGATTCCGCGCGGCAAGGTCAAGAAGGGTGAAGTGTATGACGCCGTCGTGGTGCGTACCCGCAAGGGTGTGCGTCGCGCCGACGGCTCGCTGATCCGCTTCGACGGCAACGCTGCCGTTCTGCTGAACAGCAAGCAGGAGCCGATCGGTACCCGTATCTTCGGGCCGGTGACCCGTGAACTTCGTTCGGAGAAGTTCATGAAGATCGTCTCGCTCGCTCCCGAAGTGCTGTGAGCGACAGGAGATAATCATGGCTAACCGTATCAAGAAGGGCGACCAGGTTGTCGTCAACGCTGGCAAGGACAAGGGCAAGCAGGGCGAAGTCGTCCGCGTCGACGGCGACCGTGTGGTCGTCGCCAACGTGAACATCGTCAAGCGCCACACCAAGCCGAACCCGCAGGCAGGTGTTGCCGGCGGCGTGGTCGAGCGCGAAGCTTCGATCCATATCTCCAACGTGAATGTTCTGAACCCGGCTTCGGGCAAGGGCGAACGCGTTGGCTTCAAGGTGCTGGAGGATGGACGCAAACTGCGTGTGTTCCGCTCCAGCGGTGAGGCGCTCGACGCCTGAGGAATGAGAAGATGAGTTCCCGTCTCGAAAAGTTCTACAAGGACGAAGTGGTGCCGGCGCTGATGAAGCAGTTCGGCTACACCAATCCGATGGAAGTGCCGAAGCTGGTCAAGGTCACCCTGAACATGGGTGTCGGCGAAGCGGCCACCAACAAGAAGATCCTGGAAAACGCCGTCGGCGACATGACCAAGATTTCCGGCCAGAAGCCGGTTGTCACCAAGTCGCGTGTGTCGGTTGCGTCGTTCAAGATCCGCGATGGTTGGCCGATCGGCTGCAAGACCACGCTGCGTCGCCACAAGATGTACGAGTTCCTGGATCGCCTGATCAACATCTCGCTGCCGCGCGTGCGCGACTTCCGTGGTGTTTCCGGTCGTTCCTTCGACGGCCGCGGCAACTTCAACATGGGTGTGAAGGAGCAGATCATCTTCCCGGAAATCGACTTCGACGCCGTCGACGCGATCCGCGGTATGGATATCGCCATCACCACCACTGCGAAGACCGACGCGGAAGCGAAGGCGCTGCTGGCAGCGTTCAAGTTCCCGTTCCGTAACTGATCTGTCGAGGAAACCGAAATGGCAAAGACCTCCATGGTCAACCGCGACATCAAGCGGGAAAAGCTGGCAAAGAAGTACGCTGAAAAGCGTGCAGCTCTGAAGAAGATCGTGTCCTCCGTGGACGCGACCTACGAAGAGAAGATCGACGCCGCAACCAAGCTGGCCAAGCTGCCGCGCGATTCGTCGCCGAGCCGCCAGCGCAACCGTTGCGAGCTGTCGGGTCGTCCGCGTGGCGTCTACAGCAAGTTCGGCCTGGGCCGTAACAAGCTGCGTGAAGCCACCATGCGCGGCGACGTCCCGGGTCTGCGCAAGGCCAGCTGGTAATCCCAGCCGGCCCTGCGATCAGGCGCCCCTTCGGGGGTTCCTGAACCGGGCAGGGGAGGCATTCAGCTTTCCCGACGCAAAAAAACCGAAGAGCCCGGCGCAAGCCGGGCTCTTTTGGCGTATACTCCCGCGTCTTGCCCTGTGCAAACGGGGTTGTAGGAGTGGGCCCTTGGCCCGCTGCATCAAGGGACCTGGCCCGTTTCCAGGAGACAACAGATTTTCGCGAAAGCGGATATCGGTGCACTCAAAGGTACTCATATGAGCATGACTGATCCCATCGCCGACCTGCTGGTCCGCATCAAGAATGCGGCCGCGGTTGGCAAGCAGACGGTGAAAGCCCCGTCGTCCAAGATCAAGGTTGCGATTGCCCAGGTCCTGAAGGACGAGGGTTACATCACCGACCTGCGCGTGACCCAGCTGGAAAACAACAAGTCCGAGCTGGAAATCGTGCTGAAGTATTTCGAAGGCAAGCCGGTCATCGCGACCCTGAAGCGCTTCTCGCGTTCGGGCCTGCGCCAGTACCGCGGCAAGAGCGAGCTGCCGAAGGTCATGAACGGCCTGGGTATCTCCATCATTTCCACCTCCAAGGGCATCATGACTGATGCGCAGGCGCGCCAGCTGGGCGTCGGCGGCGAAGTCCTGTGCTTCGTGGCCTAAGGCGAAAGGAGTAGAACTATGTCCCGCGTAGCCAAGAAGCCGATCGACCTGGGTAAGGTTGAACTGAACGTCCAGTCGGACAGCGTCACCGCCAAGGGCCCGAAGGGCACCCTGTCGCTGGCCAAGCCGGCCGGTATTGCCATCAACGTCGACAACGGCGTTGCCACCCTGAGCACCGAGAACGCTGACCTGGTCGCACTGACCGGTACCGTGCGTGCGATCCTGTCCAACATGGTCAAGGGCGTGTCCGAAGGCTTCGAGCGCAAGCTGGAGCTGGTCGGCGTGGGTTACCGCGCTGCCATGCAGGGCAAGGACCTGAGCCTGTCGCTGGGCTTCTCGCATCCGGTCGTGTTCGTGGCGCCGGAAGGCATCACCCTGTCGACCCCGACCCAGACCGAGATCCTGGTCCAGGGCGCTGACAAGCAGGTCGTCGGTGAAGTTGCCGCCAAGATCCGTGCGTTCCGCAAGCCGGAGCCGTACAAGGGCAAGGGCGTGAAGTACTCCGACGAAGTCATCATCCGTAAGGAAGCCAAGAAGGCATAAGCGCGAGTCCCTCGCAAGAGCCCGCACATCCCTGTGCGGACTTCTCAGGGAAAAGCTCTTCCTTCAGCTTTCAAGGAATAATCAAAATGAACAAGAACATCGCCCGCCTGCGTCGCGCCAAGTCGACCCGCGCCCACATCCGTGAGCTCGGCGTCGCCCGCCTGTCGGTGCTGCGCACCGGCCAGCACCTGTACGCCCAGGTCTTCACCGCCGACGGTTCCAAGGTGCTGGCTGCCGCCAACACCACCCAGACCGACGTCATGGAAGGCCTGAAGAACGGCAAGAACGCCGATGCCGCCGCCAAGGTTGGCCGCATCGTCGCCGAGCGCGCCAAGGCCGCCGGCGTCGAGAAGGTTGCCTTCGATCGTTCGGGCTACCGCTACCACGGCCGCATCAAGGCCCTGGCAGAAGCGGCCCGCGAAGCCGGCCTGCAGTTCTAAGGGACAAGGGCAGGGGGTCATTGGCCTCCTGCCTGCCTGCTCGCCAGCCTGAGTGAGGCTGGACGGCGCCGCTCTTCTGCAGCGGCCAACCGGAACGCCGCGTCACGCCACAACCATAAGCGGCTTCGAGCCGTACATACCCAAACAACCAAGGAATCAACATGGCAGAAGAGCGTCAGCAGCGGGGTCGCGATCGCGACCGTAACCGCGAAGAGAAGATCGACGACGGCATGATCGAAAAGCTGGTCGCGGTCAACCGCGTCAGCAAGACCGTCAAGGGTGGCCGCCAGTTCACCTTCACCGCCCTGACCGTTGTCGGCGACGGCGAAGGCAAGGTCGGTTTCGGTTATGGCAAGGCCCGCGAAGTGCCGGTCGCCATCCAGAAGTCGATGGAACAGGCCCGCAAGAACCTGGTCAGCGTTGACCTGAACAACGGCACCCTGTGGCACACCATCAAGGATGGTCACGGCGCAGCCCGCGTGTTCATGCAGCCGGCTTCGGAAGGTACCGGCGTCATCGCCGGCGGTGCCATGCGCGCCGTGCTGGAAGCGGTTGGCGTGAAGAACGTGCTGGCCAAGGCCACCGGTTCGCGCAACCCGATCAACCTGGTGCGTGCCACCGTGAAGGGCCTGTCTGCTGCGCAGTCGCCGGCCCGCATCGCGGCCAAGCGCGGCAAGAAGGTGGAGGAACTCAACCATGGCTAATGAGTCCAACAAGACTGTCAAGGTCCGCCTGGTGCGTGGCCTGCGTGGCACCCAGTCGCGTCACCGCCTGTCGGTGCGTGCCCTGGGCCTGAACAAGCTCAACGATGTGCGTGAACTGAAGGACAGCCCGCAGGTGCGCGGCCTGATCAACAAGGTTCAGTACCTCGTCCAGGTTGAGGAGTAATCGACCATGACTCTGCGTCTCAATGAACTGAGCCCGGCACCGGGCGCCCGCACCGAGCGTACCCGCGTCGGTCGCGGTATCGGTTCGGGCCTGGGCAAGACTGCCGGCCGCGGCCACAAGGGTTCGTTCGCCCGCAAGGGTGGCGGCAAGATCAAGGCTGGCTTCGAAGGCGGCCAGACCCCCATGCAGCGTCGTCTGCCGAAGATCGGCTTCCGTTCGCCGATCGCCAAGGACACCGCTGAAGTGCTGCTGTACGCGCTGGACAAGCTGCCGGCCGGTGAGATCGACTTCGCCGCCCTGCGTGCTGCCAAGCTGGTCCCGAGCACTGCCAAGAAGGCCAAGGTCGTCGTCAAGGGCGAAGTGACCAAGGCGTTCACCCTGAAGGGTATTGCTGCCACGGCGGGTGCCAAGGCCGCGATCGAAGCTGCCGGCGGCAGCGTAACGGAGTAAGAAAATCATGGCGCAAGCTGGCATCGGTAACCTCGCGGGCGGAATGGGCAAGTTCACTGAACTTCGCCAACGTTTGCTGTTCGTCGTCGGGGCTTTGATCGTCTATCGCATCGGCTGCTACGTGCCGGTGCCGGGCGTCAATCCCGATGCCATGCTTGCCATGATGCAACAGCAGGGCGGCGGCATCGTGGACATGTTCAACATGTTCTCGGGCGGCGCCCTGCACCGTTTCAGCATCTTCGCGCTGAACGTGATGCCGTACATCTCGGCATCGATCGTGATGCAGCTGGCCGTGCACATCTTCCCCGCCCTGAAGGCGATGCAGAAGGAAGGTGAGTCCGGCCGCCGCAAGATCACCCAGTATTCGCGCATCGGCGCCGTGCTGCTGGCAGTGGTGCAGGGCGGCTCGATCGCGCTGGCCCTGCAGGGCCAGGTCTCGCCGTCGGGCGCTCCGGTCGTGTATGCGCCGGGCATGGGCTTCGTGCTCACCGCCGTGGTCGCGCTGACCGCCGGCACCATGTTCCTGATGTGGGTCGGTGAGCAGGTCACCGAACGCGGCATCGGCAATGGCGTGTCGCTGATCATCTTCGCCGGTATCGTCGCAGGCCTGCCGGGTGCGATCATCCACACCTTCGACGCCTACCGCGACGGCAACATCCAGTTCATCCAGCTGCTGCTGATCGCCATCGTCGTGCTCGCCTTCACCTTCTTCGTGGTGTTCGTCGAGCGTGGCCAGCGCCGGATCACGGTCAACTACGCGCGCCGCCAGGGCGGTCGCAACGCGTACATGAACCAGACCTCGTTCCTGCCGCTGAAGCTCAACATGGCCGGCGTTATCCCGGCGATCTTCGCCTCGAGCCTGCTGGCCTTCCCGGCCACCCTGGCCATGTGGTCCGGCCAGGCTGCCAACCAGAGCAGCTTCGGCCAGGTCCTGCAGAAGGTCGCCAACGCGCTCGGCCCGGGCGAGCCGCTGCACATGATCGTGTTCGCTGCGCTGATCACCGGTTTCGCGTTCTTCTATACCGCGCTGGTGTTCAACTCGCAGGAAACCGCCGACAACCTGAAGAAGTCGGGCGCGCTGATTCCGGGCATCCGTCCGGGCAAGGCCACCGCCGATTACATCGACGGCGTGCTGACCCGCCTGACCGCAGCCGGCTCGGCCTACCTGGTGATCGTCTGCCTGCTGCCGGAACTGATGCGCACGCAGCTGAACGCCTCGTTCTACTTCGGTGGTACTTCGCTGCTGATCGTGGTGGTGGTGGTGATGGACTTCATCGCCCAGGTGCAGGCGCACCTGATGTCCCACCAGTACGAGAGCCTGCTGAAGAAGGCCAACCTGAAGGGCGGCAACCGCGGCGGTTTTGCCCGCGGCTGATTGGCCTGTTATACTTTCGTCTTCCTGACGTGATGGTCCCTCCGCTTCGCGGACTCCGGCCACACAAACGAAGGGCGGCCCCCGCAGCGGTTCCGGGTGGGGGTGTGATGAGGTGGTCCCGCGCTGGAGTAGCGCGGGCGGCCCCGGGGGAAACCCCAGGTCCAACCCCATCCGGCGCCGGAGCCTGGGCACACTCCCCAGGCCGGGTTCATGAAACCAATGGTTTCACGGGCTTCCATGTAAACCGGAACCTTGTTAGTATCGCTAGTTCACTTTTTTGATCCATCCTGCCGGATTGGCGTGCCCGAGGCGCGCTGTCGGCCATCACTCAGCTGGAGAACCGCGTCATGGCGCGTATTGCAGGCGTCAACCTGCCAGCCCAGAAGCATGTCTGGGTCGGGTTGCAAAGCATTTACGGCATCGGCCGTACCCGTTCGAAGAAGGTCTGCGAAGTCGCAGGCGTTGCTTCGACCACCAAGATCCGCGATCTGTCGGAGCCGGAAATCGAGCGCCTGCGCGCCGAAGTCGGCAAGTACATCGTGGAAGGCGATCTGCGCCGTGAGATCGGCATCGCGATCAAGCGCCTGATGGACCTGGGCTGCTACCGTGGCCTGCGTCACCGTCGTGGCCTCCCGCTGCGTGGCCAGCGCACCCGTACCAACGCCCGCACCCGCAAGGGTCCGCGCAAGGCGATCAAGAAGTAAGGGACTGAGAAATGGCTAAGCCCGCTGCTAAGACCAAGAAGAAGATCAAGCGCGTCGTCACCGACGGCGTTGCCCACGTCCACGCTTCGTTCAACAACACCATCGTCACCATCACCGACCGCCAGGGCAACGCTCTGTCGTGGGCGACCTCCGGTGGCGCTGGCTTCCGCGGTTCGCGCAAGTCGACCCCGTTCGCTGCCCAGGTGGCGGCTGAAAAGGCCGGTCGTGCTGCGCTGGACTACGGCGTGAAGTCGCTGGAAGTCCGCATCAAGGGCCCGGGTCCGGGCCGTGAGTCGGCCGTGCGTTCGTTGAACAACGTCGGCTACAAGATCACCAACATCATCGACGTGACGCCTATCCCGCACAACGGGTGCCGTCCGCCGAAGAAGCGTCGCGTCTAAAGGGAGCGATAAGAAATGGCTCGTTATATCGGTCCTACCTGTAAGCTCGCCCGTCGCGAAGGCGCCGACCTGTCCCTGAAGAGCCCGGCGCGTGCGCTGGACTCGAAGTGCAAGCTGGAGCAGAAGCCCGGCCAGCACGGCGCCACTGCCCGCAAGGGCAAGCTGTCCGACTACGCCACCCAGCTGCGTGAAAAGCAGAAGGTCAAGCGTATCTACGGCCTGCTGGAGCGTCAGTTCCGCAACTACTACAAGAAGGCCTCGACCAAGAAGGGCAACACCGGCGAGAACCTGCTGCAGCTGCTGGAAACCCGCCTGGACAACGTCGTCTACCGCATGGGCTTCGCCGTGACCCGTCCGGCTGCCCGTCAGCTGGTGTCGCACCGCGGCGTCACCGTGAATGGCAAGTCGGTCAACCTGGCTTCGTACCAGGTCAAGGCTGGCGACGCCATCGCTCTGTCTGAAAAGGCTGCCAAGCAGCTGCGCGTCCAGGAAGCCCTGACCGTCGCCGCCCAGCATGACCTGAGCCCGTCGTGGGTTGAAGTGGATTCCGGGAAGTTCACCGGCATCTTCAAGGCTGTTCCGGATCGTTCGGATCTGCCTGCGGACATCAACGAAGCGCTGATCGTCGAGCTGTATTCGAAGTAATTCACATTGGAGAGCCCCCGGCGACGGCCGGGGGTTCACTAGGAGAACCCGCAACATGACGGTTACCGCCAACCAGGTTCTGCGTCCTCGCGGTCCGCAGATCGAACGCCTTACCGACACCCGTGCAAAGGTCGTTATCGAACCTTTGGAGCGGGGTTACGGGCATACGCTGGGTAATGCCCTGCGTCGCGTGCTGCTGTCGTCCATCCCGGGCTTCGCCATCACGGAAGTCGAAATCGACGGCGTGTTGCATGAGTACACCACGGTCGAAGGTCTGCAGGAGGACGTGCTCGAAGTCCTGCTGAACCTCAAGGACGTGGCCATCCGTATGCACTCCGGCGACAGCGCCACCCTGTCCCTGTCCAAGCAGGGCCCGGGCGTTGTCACCGCTGCCGACATCAAGGTCGACCACAATGTGGAGATCCTGAACGGCGAACACGTGATCTGCCACCTGACCAAGGATACGGCGATCAACATGCGTCTGAAGATCGAACGTGGTTTCGGCTACCAGCCGGCTGCCGCGCGTCGTCGTCCGGACGAAGAAACCCGTGCCATCGGCCGTCTGGTCCTGGATGCCTCGTTCTCGCCGGTCCGCCGCGTCGCCTATGCCGTGGAAGCGGCCCGCGTCGAACAGCGTACCGACCTGGACAAGCTGGTCATCGATATCGAGACCAACGGCACCATCGACGCCGAGGAAGCCGTGCGCACCGCCGCCGACATCCTCAGCGACCAGCTGTCGGTGTTCGGCGACTTCACCCACCGCGACCGCGGTGCAGCCAAGCCGGCGAACAACGGCGTGGATCCGGTGCTGCTGCGCCCGATCGACGATCTGGAGCTGACCGTGCGTTCGGCCAACTGCCTGAAGGCTGAAAGCATCTACTACATCGGCGATCTGATCCAGAAGACCGAAGTGGAGCTGCTGAAGACCCCGAACCTGGGCAAGAAGTCGCTCACCGAGATCAAGGAAGTGCTGGCTCAGCGCGGCCTGTCGCTCGGCATGAAGCTGGAGAACTGGCCGCCGGCCGGTGTCGCCAGCCACGGCATGCTGGGCTGATATCGGTAATGCCTGAAGGCTCCACCGTTCGCGGTGGGGCCTTCAACGCAACACACCATGCCATGACGAACCCCAGGTTCGCGCGGCAGGTCGCCCAGGACGGGTGGCCAGGACCAACCGCAGTCCGCGCAGCAACGCCAGGATGGCGACAACGATCCGCACAGTCTCATCATTAACCAAGGAATATCACCATGCGTCACCAGAAGTCTGGCCGTAAGTTCAGCCGTACCAGCGCCCACCGCGAAGCGATGTTCAAGAACATGGCTGCCTCGCTGTTCAAGCACGAGCTGATCAAGACCACCCTGCCGAAGGCCAAGGAACTGCGCCGCGTTGCCGAGCCGCTGATCACCCTGGCCAAGGTCGACTCCGTCGCCAACCGCCGTCTGGCCTTCGCCCGCCTGCGCGACAACGAAGCCGTGGGCAACCTGTTCACCATCCTGGGCCCGCGCTACGCGAACCGTCCGGGCGGCTACCTGCGTCTGCTGAAGTGCGGCTTCCGCGCTGGCGACAACGCGCCGATGGCCTACGTCGAGCTGGTTGACCGTCCGGTCGTGGCCGAGGAAGTGGCCGAGTAATCGGACCGCTCCAATGCGACACAGCGAAAGCCCGGCCTCTGCCGGGCTTTTGCGTTTCCGGGGTCGGATCCCTTTCCGCAGGACAGGGCTCTGACCCACACCGTTCCGACAGGCGTCACCTGTGGCGGTTCGAATGGCGCGCACTCTCGGTTACGCTGGGCGCCTGATCCATTCGAGCGTTGACGATGAATCCACTGCGCTGGCCCTTCCGCGCCCAGTTCTTCCTGGGCTTCCTGATCTGCGCGGGCCTGCTTGGCTACGCGATCTTCCTGCAGCTGAAGATGGGCCTGGAGCCGTGTCCGCTGTGCATCTTCCAGCGCCTGGCCTTCGCTGCGCTTGGCCTGCTGTTCCTGATTGGTGCACTGCATGGTCCGTCCAACCGCCCCGGACGCGCGACCTATGGCGTGCTGGCGTTCATTGCCGCCGCAGTGGGTGTCGGCATCGCCGCGCGCCACGTCTACGTGCAGATGCTTCCGCCGGAAATGGGGTCCACCTGTGGCCCGCCGCTGGCCTTCCTGAGCGAGACCATGGGACCGCTGGAAGTATTCCGCACGGTGCTGACCGGCACTGGCAACTGCGGCAACATCGACTGGACCTTCCTCGGCCTGACCATGCCGATGTGGTCGGGCGTGTGGTTCGTGCTGCTGGCGCTGTGGGCGCTGGTGGTGTCGCTGCGCAAGGTCAAGCGCTGAGGCAAGGTAGTGCCGGCCGCTGGCCGGCAACCTCGTGAACGACGGCAGCTTTCCCGTAGATGCCGGCCAGCGGCCGGCACTACCACGGTCCGTTCTCAGAAATCCTGCTGCAGGCTCAGGTAGGCGCCGCGGCGCGGTCCCCATTGCGGAGCGAACACGCCGACGCCACCGCCATCGCGCAGCTGGTAGCTGCGGTCCAAAGCGTTGATCACCGCCAGCTGCACGTGCAATGGATGGCCGCTGTCGGCATTGAAATCGTGCCCGGCGCTGAGGTTCACCTGCAGGTACGACGGCAGCTCGCCGCCGTTGGGTACGCCTTCGATGTCCGAACGCAGGCCGCTGCCGAACACGTAGTTGGCACCGATCCGGTTGTGTCCGGCGAAGGCGTAGCTGAGACCACCCGATGATGTCAGCTTCTGGTCGTGGTCGAGGTGGATCCAGTGGTTGGCCACATAGGCCAGCGCCTCGGGATCGAGGTTGTACTGGCTGGTGATGACATCCGTACCGATGGCTTTGTTCAGCGCGGCATTGAAGTAGGCACTGAACGGACCGTTGCTGTAGTCGGCACTGAACTCCAGACCACGGATGTGTCCGCGGCGGTAGTTGAAGGTCGAGTAGATGTAGGCGGCGCCGAACTGGCCTTCGTCCTGCAGGCGGGCGACGCGGCGGTCGTAAGCGTCCAGGCCCAGGGTCAGGTGTTCACCCAGCTGCTGCGAGACGCCGATGTCGTAGTAGTCGCTGCGCTCGGCCAGTGGCGTGTTGTTGCCGCCACTGGGTTGCTGGTTGGTGGTGCCGTCATACAGTGCGATATCGCTGCTGGCGATCAGCTCACTGGCCGGTGGCGTGAAGTAACGCGAGTAGCCGGCGTGCACGGTGGTGCTATCGCTGGCATTCCAGACCACGCCCACGCGCGGGCTGAGCTGGCCCTCGGTGCGGCCGAAGGCCTTGTAGCGGTCACCGCGCAGACCGTAGTTGACGGTCCAGTCGTCGCCGATTTTCCACTCATCCTGTACGTACAACGCCAGCGTGCTGGCATGGAAGGCGCTGTGGTCAGGAATCAGCAGCGGCGTGGTGCTGGACTGCTGGCCGCCGTCATCAACCGGGAACACCCAGCTGTTGCTGCTGGCCCGTGCGTTCTCGTAGTTGCCGTACAAGCCGTAGCGCAGCGTGTGGTCGTTGCCCAGTGGTGTGGAGAAGTCGGCCTGCAGGGTGTTGGCACGGTTGCTGCGCTGCACCTTCGAGGCGACGCCACTGAACACCAGATCGCCGACGACGTCCGGGTTGAACGCTGCATCGCTGTAGCGCTGCCCGGCCGATAGCTGGTACGCGGTGCTGCCCAGCGTGCCCTGCAGTACCAGCATGCCGAAGCGGGTGGTCTCGCGCTGGGTCTCATCCAGCTGGCTGGAATCGAAGGTGGTGGTGTCCAGGTAACCGAACTGCGGCGTCTGCCCTGGATTGACCGGAATCTGGAAACGGTTGTTGGCGAAACCGGCGAACACACTCAGGCGGGTGTTGTCGTTGACCAGGTAGGTCAGGTCGGCGAAGGCCTTGCCCTGGTGGGTATCGTCGTGCAGCGGCTTGCGCGAGTTGGTCGGATTCTCCAGGCCGACTTCGTTCTGGTCGTAGTTGCCGGTCAGGAACCAGCTCCAGCGTCCCTGGTTGCCCCACCAGGAGGCATTCGGGTTCACCTTGCCGAACGAGCCGGTGGTCAGTCCGGCGCTGCCACCGTTGCCCAGCTCGGCGCCATTGCGGGTGGTGATGTCGACCACCGCCGCGGTGCGCTCGCCGAACTGCGCCGGCAACGCGCCGTCCATCAGACGGATGCTCTTGATGGTGCGCGCATCCAGGGTCTGGCCGAAGCCGGAGATCGATTCGGGCAGCAATACGCCGTTGATGCGGTACTGCAGGTTGGCGTGGTCGCCGCGCACGTGCACGCCGCCATAGGAATCCTGGACCACGCCGGGGGCCTGCAGCAGTACCTGGCTGAGTGGTGCGGAGGCACCCAGCGGCTGCTTCTGGATGTCCTCGGCGGTGATCTGGTACTGGCTGCTGCCGATGTCCGGCGACAGCGTGTTGCGGGCCTGGTCGAGCTGGGCGTGGACGGTGACCGCATCCAGATCCTTGACGGACGAAGAGGTGTCGTCGGCTGCCGAGGCGAGGGCGGGCAGGCTGGCCAGGGCCAGGGCGAAGGTGATGCCGGTAGCGAGGGGCGAGGGCTTCATGGTGGGAGAGGTGGCGGCTGGATGTGGAAGGGGCCGGTCCATGACATGGAAGTGTTACTCCATAACAAAGCATGCGCCTGTCCCGGGCGGCTGACCATGCAGGATCTGGCCGCTGGCGTCGGCCTTTCTCTGCCGTTCAGGCGAGCAGGTCGGCCGGACCGGCCCTTTGCGTCAGCGGCCGGCTCTGCGACCATGACCGCCCCCCATCCCGGAAGTCTGCAATGAGCCTGTCCGCCGTTCCGCCCGTGCCCGATCCCGCCGCAGCCGCCACTGGCGCCGCCTGGTCGCCGGAGAGCTGGCGTGGCAAGACCGCGCTGCAGATGCCGACCTACCCGGACCCGGTGGCGCTGGACGCCGCCCTGCACGAGCTGAAGCGGCTGCCGCCGCTGGTGACTTCCTGGGAGATCCTGGCGCTGAAGCAGCAGCTGGCCGAGGCGCAGGAAGGCAAGCGCTTCCTGCTGCAGGGCGGCGACTGCGCGGAGAACTTCAGCGACTGCGAATCGGGCACCATTTCCAACCGGCTGAAGGTGCTGCTGCAGATGAGCCTGGTGCTGGTGCATGGCCTGCGCCAGCCGGTGATCCGCGTCGGCCGTTTCGCCGGCCAGTACGCCAAGCCACGTTCGGCCGATACCGAGACCCGCGACGGCGTGACCCTGCCGAGCTACCGCGGCGATGTGATCAATGCGCCGGCGTTCACCGAGGCGGCGCGCCTGCCGGACCCGAAGCGGATGCTGCAGGCGCATGCACATTCGGCGATGACCATGAACTTTGTGCGTGCGCTGATCGATGGCGGCTTCGCCGACCTGCACCATCCGGAGTACTGGAACCTGGAGTGGGTGCGGCATTCGCCGCTGGCCGCCGAGTACCAGAAGATGGTGGCGTCGATCGGTGATGCGGTGCACTTCATGGAAACCCTGGCCGGGGCCCGCGTGCACAACCTCAACCGCATCGATTTCTACACCTCGCATGAAGCGCTGCTGTTGCCCTACGAGCAGGCGTTGACCCGGCAGGTGCCGCGCCAGCAGGGCTGGTTGAACCTGAGCACGCACTACCCGTGGATCGGCATGCGCACGGCCGCACTCGATGGCGCGCACGTGGAATACCTGCGTGGCGTGCGCAACCCTATCGCGATCAAGGTCGGCCCGTCGGTGACGCCGGACCAGCTGCTGCGCCTGATTGATGTGCTCAACCCGCATGACGAGCCGGGTCGACTGAGCTTCATTCACCGCATGGGTGCAGCGCAGATCGCCGAGAAGCTGCCGCCGCTGCTGGATGCGGTCAAGCGCGATGGCCGCCGCGTGCTGTGGGTGTGCGATGCGATGCATGGCAACACCGAAAGCACTGCCAATGGTTTCAAGACACGCCGCTTCGACAACGTGCGTGGCGAAGTGGAGATGTCGTTCGATCTGCACGCGGCCGCAGGTACGCGACTGGGCGGTGTGCACCTGGAGCTGACCGGCGAAGACGTGACCGAGTGCACCGGTGGCGCGCGCGAACTGACCGAACGTGACCTGGAGCGCGCCTACCGTTCGACGGTGGACCCGCGGTTGAACTACGAGCAGTCGCTGGAGATCGCGATGGCGATCGTGCGCAAGCAGGAGCAAGTGCGGTAAGGGTTTTTCGGCAGGGCTTGCAGCCCTGCACCTGCTGCAGTCAACGTCAACGTCAACAGCGGGCATTCCGTGGGTTGGCGGGGTGGTGTCGGAGTGCGGGGGCGCCGCAAGTACGTCCTTGTAGGCTTGGCAGCCGCATCCATGCGGCTGACACCCCGCACTCCGACACCACCCCACCTCTGACAGATCTCCGCGGCTGTTGGATCCACGTCATGCGTGGATGAATTCCCATCAGAATCGAATATTTCGATATCGGAACGATTTGAGCCGAGCATGGCTCGGCTCTACAGAAGTGCCGGCAGATCGCGGAAATCTGTCGAAGCTCGCGAGAAACTGTCCAAGGCGGGGTGGGTCCGGTTGCGGGAGTGTCCGCGGCATGGATGCCGCGGCCAAGCCCCCATGGACGGGTTTACGGCGTCTCCCGCAACCGGACCCACCCCGCCATCCCACGGAATGCCAGCCTCTGCTGTTGCTTGTGCTTCGGCTGTTGCTGTTGCTTCGGCTCGCAGCAGGTGCAGGGCTGCAAGCCCTGCCGACCAACACCCTTCTTACGAACGACTGACGTGACACTCATGCGTCATGCGCGAGGCTGTCCGCTTGGCTGTTCGAGTGGAGGTGGCAACGGTGCACTGGCAAAGCGCACAGGCCTACGCATGGCCGTTGGGATTGGCAGCAGTAGTGGGTGGCATCGGCGCGTGGCTGATCCTCTGGATCTACCATCGATTGAAAGGGCGTGATCGCCGGCGTGCACGCATCGGTCGCGTGCTCGGGTTGCCACTGGCCACCGCATGGCCGCTGCTGTTGTTGATTCCCGCATTGCAGGCCACGCCGCTGCAGGATCCGGTGCTGGGCAACCTGCAGCATGTGCTGCACATCGCGCTGACCGCGTGCTTCATCTGGTTGCTGGTACGCGCGGTGGCGGCGGGCGAGCGCGCGATCCTGCGCAGCCATCCCATCGATGTTGCCGACAATCTGGAAGCGCGCCGCATCCAGACCCAGACGCGGGTGCTCAGCCGCGTGCTGATGGGCGGCATCATCGTGCTGGGCGCATCGCTGGTGCTGTTGACCTTCCCGATGGTGCAGAAGATCGGCACCGCGCTGCTGGCATCGGCAGGCCTGATCGGCCTGGTGGCGGGTATCGCGGCCAAGCCGGTGTTCGGCAACCTGATCGCTGGCCTGCAGATCGCGGTGACGCAGCCGATCCGGCTGGATGACGTGGTGATCGTCGAGGGCGAGTGGGGCCGCATCGAGGAGATCGGCAGCAGCTATGTGGTGGTGCGCATCTGGGATGAGCGACGGATGGTGGTGCCGCTGACCTGGTTCATCGAAAACCCATTCCAGAACTGGACGCGGCGCAGCGCCGACCTGCTTGGTACCGCGTTCCTGTGGTTGGACTACCGTGCGCCGATTGCCGCGATCCGCGCTGAGCTGGAACGCATCTGCCGTGGCGAAGCGCTGTGGGATGGCCGGGTCTGCGTGACCCAGGTGACCGAGACCAGCGAGCGTGCGATCCAGGTGCGCCTGCTGGTCAGCGCGCGCAGCTCGGGCGATGCCTTCGATCTGCGTTGCCTGGTGCGCGAGCGCATGCTCGATTTCCTGGCGCGCGAGCATCCGCAGTCGCTGCCGCAGGTGCGTGCGCGGCTGCAACACGAAGATGAGCTGGATATGCCGCGCGGTCCACGTGCACGCACCGCGGATGTGCGTTCGCCGGGTGCTGAAGATGGTGAGGCGGCGATCGTGCCGGTGGAGCCGGAGCCCGGACGGTAGCGCCGGTCGCTGGCCGGCGACCGGGGATCTGCCGGCCAGCGGCCGGCACTACCGGATCACGGCTCGCCAGCGTCGATCAGTGCGTCGGTATCGAAGTGCGGTGGGCGCCGCGCGCGCGTGCGCTGTTCGTAGGCGTAGGCCATCTCGATCAGCTTCGGCTCGCTCCAGGCGGTGCCCATGAACAGCAGACCGACCGGCAGGCCATCGATCTGCCCCATCGGCACGGTGAGGCTGGGATAGCCGGCCACGGCGGCGGCGCTGTAGCTTTCACCGGGGAAGTCGTCGCCCTCGCTGCGGATCGGCCATGCCACGCCGGTGGTCGGCGCCACCAGCGCATCGAGCTGGTGGGCGGCGAGGGCAGCATCGATGCCTTCCGGGCCGGCCAGCCGGCGCGCATCGCTGCGGGCGCGGATATAGGCGGGGTCGGCCAGGCCGGCGGTGGCATCGGCCTCCACCAGCAGCTCCTGGCCGAACAGGCCCAGTTCCTGCTTGCTGTGCGCCTGGTTGAAGGCGATCAGTTCGGCCAGGCTGCGCAATGGTGCGCGGTGGGTGCTGAAATAGCGCTCCAGCCCGGCCTTGAATTCGTACAGCAGCAGCGTGCGCTCGGCCTCGGCCCAGGCGCCCTGGTTGGGCAGCTCCACCGGCACCACCACGGCGCCGGCGCGGCGCAGCTCGGTTGCCGCCTGTTCGATCAGTGGCGGCATGCCGCGGTACTTCAGCAGCGGTGTCTGCAGCAGGCCGATGCGCTTGCCACGCAGGCCCTGCGGGTCCAGTCGCGCGGTGTAGTCGTAGACCGCGCGGCCAGGCATGGTCGCGGTGGCCGGATCGGCATCGTCGCGGCCGGCGATCGCGGTCAGCACGGCGGCGGCGTCAGCCACACTGCGCGCCATCGGTCCGGCGGTGTCCTGGCTGAAGGAGATCGGGATGATGCCCTCGCGGCTGACCAGGCCGACCGTCGGCTTCAGGCCGACCACGCCGTTGATCGCCGCCGGGCAGACGATGCTGCCGTCGGTTTCGGTGCCGATCGCCACGCTGGCCAGGTTGGCGGCCACGGCCACCGCGCTGCCGCTGCTGGAACCACACGGCGAATGGCTGATGCGATAGGGGTTGCGGGTCTGGCCGCCACGCGCGCTCCAGCCGGAGATCGAAGCATTGCCGCGGAAGTTGGCCCATTCGCTGAGGTTGGTCTTGCCCAGCACCACCGCACCGGCGTCGCGCAGCCGGCGCACCAGGTAGGCATCGTCCGGACGGAAGCCCTGCAGGGCCAGCGAACCCGCACTGGTGGCCATCGGCGCGGCGTTGATGTTGTCCTTCAACAGCAGGGGAATGCCATGCAGCGGGCCGCGCAGGCGGCCGTCACGGCGTTCGCGGTCGCGCGCGGCGGCTTCCTTCAGGGCATCGGGGTTGAGCTCGATCACCGCGCGCAGGCGCGGCCCGGTGCGGTCCAGCGCGGCGATGCGCTGCAGGTAGGCCTGGGTCAGGGTGGTGCTGTCCAGTTCCCCGGCGGTCATCCGCGCCTGCAGGTCGGCGACATCGGTTTCGGCGTACGGGAACGGCACGTTGCGGCTCGCAGGTTCGGCCGCATGCGCGCTGGGCGTGGCCGGGCTGCAGCCAGCCGAAAGCAGCGCCGGCAGCGCGGCGAGCAGGCAGGTCAGCAGAGGCGGCAAGGACGGGCGCATGGGGCGGCTTGGTCGGCTCCAATCCCCAGTGTAGCCGGTGCTCAGCGGTGGCGCTTGCGCAGGTCGCGGGCGAGCACGTAGACCACGATCAGGTTGATCGCCAGGATCGTCCACGACGGCCAGCCGGGGTGGCGGATGATCGCGAAGATGTCGAAAGGAAGATACAGGGCGGCGGTCAGGCAGCCCAGCCAGGAGGCCCAGGCCTTGGCCCGCCACAGGCCCCAGGCTTCGACCAGGTGCAGCAGGCCGTAGCCGATCATCCCCGCCGCGGCCAGGTGGACCGCGTCGGGGCTGATCATGTGCAGCAGCGAGGGCAGGGTGCCATGGTCCGGATCCAGGCTGAAACGCCGGATCAGGGCCATGATGCCGTGCCGTAGCGGCTGCGGTCCGAGCACTTCCAGCCCGGTGGCGGCCAACAGCGCCAGCATCGCCTTGCTCGCTTCGAGCAGGGCGATGACATGGAGACCCGGATGCCGGTGTGGATCCGGGTTGTAGCCGCTCTGGTTCACGGGGTGCTGGCTCAGCCGCCGCGCGAAGCCTTCTTGCGGTCGCTTTCGGTCAGGAACTTCTTGCGCAGACGGATCTCCTTCGGGGTGATCTCGACCAGCTCGTCGTCTTCGATGAAGTCCAGGGCCTGTTCCAGCGAGTACTTGATCGCCGGGGTCAGCTGGATCGCATCGTCCTTGCCCGAAGCGCGCATGTTGGTCAGCGGCTTGGTCTTGATCGCGTTGACGGTCAGGTCGTTGTCCTTGGAGTGGATGCCGACCAGCTGACCTTCATACACGTTGTCGCCTTCAGCAGCGAACAGCTTGCCGCGCTCCTGCAGCGGGCCCAGCGAGTAGGCCGGCGTGGTGCCCGGCGCATTGGCGATCATCACGCCGTTGATGCGCTTGGCGATCGCGCCCTGTTCCTTCGGACCGTAGTGGTCGAACACGTGGAACAGCAGGCCCGAACCCTGGGTCAGGGTCTTGAACTCGTTCTGGAAACCGATCAGACCACGGGCCGGGATCGAGTATTCCAGGCGCACGCGGCCCTTGCCGTCCGATTCCATGTTCTTCAGCTGGCCCTTGCGGGTGCCCAGCTTTTCCATCACGCCGCCCTGGTGGATTTCTTCGATGTCCACCACCAGCTGCTCGATCGGCTCCATCATCTGGCCGTCGATTTCCTTGATGATCACTTCCGGGCGCGACACGGCCAGCTCGTAGCCCTCGCGACGCATGTTCTCGATCAGCACCGACAGGTGCAGTTCGCCACGGCCGGAAACCAGGAACTTGTCGGCGTCTTCCAGCTGCTCGACCTTCAGGGCCACGTTGTGGACCTTTTCACGGTCCAGGCGGTCCTTGATCTGGCGGCTGGTCAGGAACTTGCCACCGGACAGGTCCTTGTTGCCGGCGAACGGCGAGTTGTTGACCTGGAAGGTCATCGAGATGGTGGGCTCGTCGACGGTCAGCGCCGGCAGCGCTTCCGGGGTGTCCGGAGCACAGATGGTGTCGGAGATGGTCAGCTCCTGGATGCCGGAGATGGCCACGATGTCGCCGGCCTCGGCGGTATCCTGCTCGATGCGCTCCAGGCCCATGAAGCCCAGCACCTGCAGCACCTTGCCGTTGCGCTTCTTGCCTTCACGGTCGATGACCGCGACCTGCATGTTCTTCTTCAGGGTGCCGCGCTGGATGCGGCCGATGCCGATCACGCCCACGAAGTTGTTGTAGTCCAGCTGGCTGATGCGCATCTGGAACGGGCCTTCCGGGTCCACTTCCGGACGCGGCGCGTGCTGCATGATCGCTTCGTACAGCGGGGTCATGTCGCCGTCGCGCACGGTGTCTTCCAGGCCCGCGTAGCCGTTCAGGCCCGAGGCGTAGACGATCGGGAAGTCCAGCTGCTCGTTGGTGGCGCCGAGCTTGTCGAACAGGTCGAAGACCTGGTCGATCACCCATTCCGGACGGGCGCCCGGACGGTCGACCTTGTTGACCACGACGATCGGCTTGAAGCCCATCGCGAAGGCCTTCTGGGTCACGAAGCGGGTCTGCGGCATCGGGCCGTCCATCGCATCGACCAGGATCAGCACGGTGTCGACCATCGACAGCACGCGCTCGACCTCACCACCGAAGTCGGCGTGGCCGGGGGTGTCGACGATGTTGATCCGGTTCTTGATACCGGTCTTCTTGTCTTCCCAGGTGATGGCGGTGTTCTTGGCCAGGATGGTGATGCCGCGTTCCTTTTCCTGGTCGTTGCTGTCCATCACGCGCTCGGCGAGGACGGTACGCTCGGACAGGGTGCCGGACTGCTTCAGCAGCTGGTCGACCAGGGTGGTCTTGCCATGGTCGACGTGGGCGACGATGGCGATGTTGCGAAGATTTTCGATGGACATACGAAAGGGGGCCAGTCGGCGCCGGATTTGGAAAAAGAAGTCCAACATTATACGTCGAACTTGACGATTCGCGAAAAGGTGGATTTCACACCCGTCATGGGGCCCATTCAGCTGGGGGGCCGCGGCGCCGGTCGAGGCCGCCTGGCCTGCACCGCGGGGCACCCCGTCCCGTGGCTGAAGCCCGGATCTGCGCCCATGGTCGAAGCCGCCGCCGCCACGAGGCAGGTGTAAACTAGGTGGCTAGACGCGTTCCCCATCTGCATCAAGGATCTTCATGTCCCTCATCGCCACTTTCGACACCACCCAGGGCCCGATCAAGGTCGAGCTGTTCGCCGACAAGGCGCCGCTGACCGTGGCCAACTTCGTGAACCTGGTCAAGCACGGTTTCTATGACGGCCTGATCTTCCACCGCGTGATCGCCGACTTCATGATCCAGGGCGGCTGCCCGCAGGGTCGTGGCACCGGCGGCCCGGGCTACAAGTTCGAAGACGAGAAGAATGGCGTGAAGCACGAGGTCGGCTCGCTGTCGATGGCCAACGCCGGCCCGAACACCAACGGCAGCCAGTTCTTCATCACCCACATCAAGACCGACTGGCTGGACGGCCGCCACACCGTCTTCGGCAAGGTCCTGGAAGGCCAGGCCATCGTCGATTCGGTCAAGCAGGGCGACGTGATCCATTCGATCACCCTGGAAGGCGACGTCGACGCCGTGCTGGCCGCCCAGGCCGAGCGCGTCGCGGAGTGGAACAAGCACCTCGCCGCCTGATCCCCCTTCGAAACGGCCACCCTCGGGTGGCCGTTTCCCTGTTCCCCGCCGCCCGCCAGGCCTGCGTGGCCACGCCCGCGGCGTCCCATCAAACGCTTGCAAGCAAGAGGAAACCCCCATGAAAGCACCCGTTCGTGTTGCCGTGACCGGCGCCGCCGGCCAGATCGGTTATGCCCTGCTGTTCCGCATCGCCTCCGGCGAAATGCTGGGCAAGGACCAGCCGGTCATCCTGCAGCTGCTGGAACTGCCGGTCGACAAGGCCCAGGCCGCCCTGAAGGGCGTGATGATGGAGCTGGAAGACTGCGCCTTCCCGCTGCTGGCCGGCATGGTCGGCACCGATGACGCCGAAGTCGCGTTCAAGGACGCCGACATCGCCCTGCTGGTTGGCGCACGTCCGCGTGGCCCGGGCATGGAGCGCAAGGACCTGCTGCTGGAAAACGCCAAGATCTTCACCGCCCAGGGCGCGGCGCTGAACAAGGTCGCCAGCCGTGACGTGAAGGTGCTGGTGGTCGGCAACCCCGCCAACACCAACGCCTACATCGCCATGAAGTCGGCCCCGGACCTGAAGCCGGAAAACTTCACCGCCATGCTGCGCCTGGACCACAACCGCGCACTGAGCCAGCTGTCGACCAAGCTCGGCAAGCCGGTCGGTGGCATGGAGAAGCTGGTCGTGTGGGGCAACCACAGCCCGACCATGTACCCGGACTACCGTTTCGCCACCGCCGATGGTGCGTCGATCGCCGATGCGATCAACGACCAGGAGTGGAACGCCAACACCTTCATCCCGACCGTCGGCAAGCGCGGCGCGGCGATCATCGAAGCCCGTGGCTCGTCCTCGGCTGCTTCGGCCGCCAACGCAGCCATCGACCACGTGCGTGACTGGGTGCTGGGCAGCAACGGCAAGTGGGTCACCATGGGCGTGCCGTCCGACGGTTCCTACGGCATTCCGGAAGGCGTGATCTTCGGCTTCGCCGTGACCACCGAGAACGGCAAGTACACCCTGGTCAAGGATCTGCCGATCGACGACTTCAGCCAGAAGTACATCGATAAGACCCTGGCCGAGCTGGAAGAAGAGCGCGCCGGCGTCGCCCACCTGCTGGGCTGATGCAGGCGGTACCGGCGCGAGCCGGTACGTCTTCCATCGAGGTAGGTGCCGGCCGTTGGCCGGTACGTGATCCAGAAGGTAGGTACCGACCGTTGGTCGGTACGCAGCAACGGGGAAGCTCAGGCTTCCCCGTTGCTGTTTGAGGAATACAGGAACTGATGATCCACCTGCATTACATCGACGACGCGCTGCTGGTGGCCGAGAAGCCGGCCGGCCTGCTGTCCGTGCCTGGCCGCAGCGCCGAGAACCAGGACTGCGTGGTCGCGCGCCTGCAGGCGCTGTACCCGGATGCATTGACCGTGCATCGCCTGGACCAGGCGACCTCCGGCCTGCTGCTGCATGCGCGCGGCAAGGACATGCAGGTGGCGTTGTCGATGCAGTTCGAGCAGCGCCAGGTTGGCAAGCGTTACGAAGCGATCGTGGAGGGGCTGCTTGAAGGCGATGCCGGCGAAGTGGACCTGCCGTTGATCGTGGACTGGCCGAACCGGCCGAAGCAGATGGTCGATCACGAACGCGGCAAACCGGCGCTGACACGTTGGCACGTAATGGCGCGTGATGTTGAAGCGCAGCGCACCCGCGTGGCGTTGGAACCGATCACTGGCCGCAGCCATCAGCTGCGCCTGCACATGGCCAGTCTCGGCCATCCCATCGTTGGCGATGTGCTGTATGACGCCGCGCCGGCGCAGCGTGTGCATCTGCATGCGCGCAGCCTGCGGTTCACCAATCCGGTGACGGGCGAGGCGCTCGCGTTCGAGTCCGCGACTCCGTTCTAGGGGTTCGGCAGGGCTTGCAGCCCTGCACCTGCAGAATCAACGTCAACGTCAGAAGCGGGCTGTCCGTGGGGTGGCGGGGCGGTGTGGGTTGGCAGGACACGCCGTAAACCCATCCATGAAGTGACCCCCGGGAGTTGGACGCTAGATCCAACCCCGAGGGATACATGAACAAATACGACGCGCGTTTCAAACTGCAGGTCGCCAAAGAGGCCTGCAAGACCTCCACATCGGTCAAAGCCATTGCCCGTCGCCACGGCCTGGAGTTCTCCACGGTCAGGCGCTGGGTGGCGACCTATCGGCTGCATGGTTGGCGGGGATTTCATCGCCAGGCCCGGTCCTATGACCTCCCGTTCAAGCTGGCTGTCCTGGAGAAGATGAGCCAGGACGGCCTGTCCGGGCGCGAGGCCACCACCTACTTTCAAATTGGCGATGCCGGCGCGGTGGGGCGATGGCGGCGCCTGTATGCTCAAGGCGGTGCCCAAGCGTTGGCACCCCCTCCGCCGCCGCCCCGAAAGCCGATGAAGAAGACCCGTTCGTCCAAGCCGCCTGAAGATATGAGCCGCGATGAGCTGCTCAAGGAAGTCGCCTATCTGCGTGCGGAGACCGACTACCTAAAAAAACTCGATGCCTTGATCCGGGAAGAGCAGGCGGCGCAGGACGCAAAGCGCAAGCCGTCCAAGGATTGAGGCAGGTTCATACGCTGTCGCTTCTGCTCGAAGCAGCTGAGCTGTCACGCAGTACGTTCTATTACCAGAACCATGTCCTGGCCCATCCGGATCAGGATGAGGCAGCCCTGTGCGAGCGCATCCGTGCAATCTACGATCAAAGCCAAGGGCGCTATGGCTATCGCACGGTGACGCTGGAATTAGCCAATCAGGGTCATCGGACCAATCACAAGCGGGTTCAGCGCCTGATGGGGGAGATGGGGCTGAAATCGCGGGTGCGTGTGAAGCGCTACCAGGCCTTCAAGGGGGCGGCCAATGTTGTGGTTGGCAATGACCTCAATCGCCAGTTCCATGCCGAGCGGCCCAACCAGAAGTGGGTGACTGACGTGACCGAGTTCAAGGTGCAGGGCATGAAGCTATACCTGTCGCCGATCATGGACCTCTACAACGGCGAAATCGTGGCTTATCAGATCAAGCGTCGGCCCGTATTTGATCTGGTGGGTCAAATGCTGGAGGAGGCCATCAAGAAGCTTTCCCCGGATGAGCGCCCCATGATCCACTCCGACCAGGGCTGGCAGTACCAGCATGAAAACTACCGGCACATGCTGGAAAAGCACTCGTTGAAGCAAAGCATGTCCCGGCGCGGCAACTGCCTGGACAATGCGGCGATGGAGAGCTTCTTTGGAACGCTGAAGTCGGAATTCTTCTACCTGAACAGCTTTGACAGCCTCGAGAGTCTGGAGGCTGGGCTGGTGGAATACATCCAGTACTACAACGAAGAACGCATCAAACTGAAACTGAAAGGTCTGAGCCCGGTAAAGTACCGGGAGCAGGCCCAATCGGCCGCCTGACCCCGTCCAAGTCTCGGGGGTCACTTCACCATGGGGGCTCGATGGCGCCATCCATGGCGCCAACGGTCCTGCCAACCCACACCGCCCCACCCCCGACAGATTCCTGCGGCGGTTGGTAACGGCTGTCGCTGTTGGTCTTGGTAGGTGTCGACCTTGGTCGACACGATTTTTCTGTCAGATATCGAGTGAATCATCCACGCATGGCGTGGATCTACCGTGTCGACCAAGGTCGACACCCACCAGAGCAGTCGACCAAGGTCGACACCCACCAGAGCAATTTGCCGTTCCGACAGATCGCGGAAAACTGTCGAAGGCGGGGTGGGTCCGGTTGCGGGAGTGTCCGCGGCATGGATGCCGCGGCCAAGCCTCCAGGGACGGGTCTACGGCGTCTCCCGCAACCGGACCCACCCCGCCATTCCTCAGTAGCCCAGCTTTTGACGTTGACGTTGATTCTGCAGGTGCAGGGCTGCAAGCCCTGCAGGACAAAACCCCACCCCCTACCAAGGTAGGGCGGCCCGCGCGGCAGCACCGGACTATCCTCGAACCCATGACTTTGTCTGGGAGGGCTGCGTCATGAACTACGAGGAAACCTACCGTCGCTCGATCGACGAGCCGGAGGCCTTCTGGGGCGAGGAAGCCAAGCGCATCCATTGGCAGAAACCGCCGCAGCAGGTGCTCGACTACAGCAACCCGCCGTTCCGGCGCTGGTTCGTCGGTGGTGAAACCAATCTCTGCTACAACGCCGTCGACCGCCACCTGGCCGAGCGCGCCGACCAGCTCGCGCTGGTCGCCATCTCCACCGAAACCAACAGCACCCGCGAAATCACCTATCGCCAGCTGTATCGCGAAGTGAACGACTTCGCCGCCGTGCTCAAGCACCTCGGCGTCGGTCACGGTGACCGCGTGGTGATCTACATGCCAAACATGGCCGAAGCCGTGTTCGCGATGCTGGCCTGCGCGCGCATCGGTGCGGTGCACTCGGTGGTGTTCGGTGGCTTCGCCGCGCACAACCTGGCGCTGCGCATCGACGACGCCAAGCCCAAGCTGCTGATCGCGGCCGATGCCGGCATGCGCGGTGGCAAGTTGATTCCGTACAAGCCGATGGTCGATGCAGCCTGCGCCGAAGCCACGTCGTCACCGCCGCACGTGCTGATCGTGTCGCGTGGGCTGGATGCCGCCGAACCACGCGTGCCGGGCCGCGATGTGGACTACGCCGAGCTGCGTGCGCAGATCGGTGAGGTCGACGTGCCGGTGCAGTGGCTGGAAGCGAGCGAGCCGAGCTATCTGCTGTATACCTCCGGCACCACCGGCAAGCCGAAGGGCGTGCAGCGCGATGTGGGGGGCTATGCGGTGGCGATGGCGCAGTCGATGGAAACGGTGTTCGACTGCAGGCCGGGCCAGGTGATGTTCTCCACCTCCGACGTCGGCTGGGCGGTCGGCCATTCCTACAACGTGTACGGCCCGCTGATCGGCGGCTGTACCTCGCTGCTCTACGAAGGGCTGCCGACGAATCCGGACCCGGGCATCTGGTGGGCGCTGTGCGAGCAGTACAACGTGCGCACGATGTTCTCGTCGCCCACCGCCATCCGCGTGCTGAAGAAGCACGACGCGGACTTCATCCATCGCCACGACCTGGGCGCGCTGAAGTACCTGTTCCTGGCCGGCGAGCCGCTGGACGAACCGACCGCGCACTGGATCAGCGAAGCGCTCGGCAAGCCGATCATCGACAACTACTGGCAGACCGAAACCGGCTGGCCGGCACTGACCCTTCTGCCGGGCCTGGAGATGAAGCCGGTGCGTTTCGGCTCGCCCGGGTTCCCCAATCTCGGCTACCGGATGAAGGTGATCGACGAGAACACCGGCGAGGAAGTGGCACCGGGGCAGAAGGGCGTGCTGGTGGTGTCGCCGCCGCTGCCGCCGGGCTGCATGAGCACGGTGTGGAACGACGACAGCCGTTTCCTGCAGAGCTACTTCAGCCACTTCAAGGAGCTGCTGTACAGCTCGCTGGACTGGGCGATCCGTGACGACGATGGCTACACCTTCATCCTCGGTCGCACCGATGATGTGATCAATGTGGCCGGTCACCGGTTGGGTACGCGCGAGATTGAAGAAGCCATCTCCAGCCATCCACGTGTGGCCGAGGCGGCGGTGATCGGGGTCAAGGATGAGCTGAAGGGGCAGGTGCCGCTGGTGTTCGTCACCCTCAAGCAGGGGCTGGATGGCGAGGATCCGGCGCCGGTGGTGGCCGAGATGATGGCCACGGTGACCACCTCGCTCGGCGCGGTCGCGCGCCCGGCGCACGTGCACGTGGTCAATGCGCTGCCCAAGACCCGATCCGGCAAGCTGCTGCGGCGCTCGCTGCAGGCGCTGGCCGAACAGCGCGACCCGGGTGACCTGTCGACGCTGGACGACCCCAGCGCGCTGGAGGAGATCCGCCGCGCGCTGGGACGCTGACCCGGTAGTGCCGGCCGCTGGCCGGCACCCCCCATCAATCCCGAGGTTGCCGGCCAGCGGCCGGCACTACCCGCAGCACTTGCGCTAAGCTCGGCCTGTCATCGACCTGCAACACGCGGTGCGCGCCGGGGAAGGCGCGTGCCGTCCGGGGATGGCACACAGGGGAGCGCGCCCGCCAGGGCGCGCCGGCATTGCGCATCGAGGGAGGGGGAGGCAATGGCTTTGCTGCACGCCAAGACGGCCGCTGGCCGCCAGGAAATCGAGGACCGTGGTCGGCGCCTGCCGGCGGCACTGCGTTCGATCCTGCTGATGGTCGACGGCCATCGCGATGACACTGAATTGCGCGGCCTGTTCGAAGGCCTGCGGGCACCGCCGGATGCACTGGAGCAGTTGGCCGCGCAGGGCCTGATTGAAGTGATCGGCGGAACTGTCGAAACCGCACCGACGCGCAGCATCAGCACCGGCCGTGAACAGGACCCGGCGCTGTACCAGCAGCTGTACGACGCGATGAGTGAGGCCGTGCGTCGGCATCTGGGCCTGAAGGGCTATTTCATGCAGTTGAAGATCGAACGCTGCACCGATGCGCTGGCACTGGAACGCCTGTGCCCGGAACTGCTGGCGGCGGTGGGCAAGGCGCGCAGCCCGGCATTGGCGCAGCGCTGGTGGCAGGAGACCCAGGCGGCCGTGGTCAATGGTGGCGGCGAGGTCGTGCAGGCCTGAGCCACCGCGTAAAGTGATCGGTTCACTTCCCCACAAGGAGTCCCGCGTGCAGGACGACCACGACGACACCGATACCCCCGGCTGGGACGCGATCAATGCGGCGCTGGCGCCGCTGTATGCCGGGCAGGAACCGCGTCACTTCGGCACCGCGCTTCCGTACACGTTCGGTGGCCAGGATCCGCTCGATGGCATCAGCGTGTACTGGGCGGATGCGCCGGTACCGCATTGGCATTACATCACCTACGGCTTCTCCGAGCTGTACGCAAAGGAGAGCAGTGATGCCACCGCCAGTGGCTATGGTTTCGAGCTGACCTTCCGCCTCGCTGCCGACGCCGGTGAGAACGCCGGCAGCACGCCACCGGTGTGGCCGATGAACCTGCTGCAGAACCTGGCGCGCTATGTGTTCGGCAGTGGCAACGTGTTCGAGGATGGCCATCACCTCAACGCCAACGGCCCGATCGCGTTGGAGACCAATACGCGCTTGTGCCATCTGGCCTTCGTCGCTGATCCGCAGTTGCCCGCACGCGACACCGCCAATGGCCACCTGCAGTTCCTGCAGCTGGTCGGGTTGACCGATGAGGAGATGGAAGCGGTCAAGCGCTGGTCGACGCGCGGCGTGCTGCAGGCGCTGCAACCGGCGATGCCGCTGTGGATCAGCGACCTGCATCGCGGCAACCTGCTGGAGGATCCGGCACTGGCTGCACAGGTGCAGGCCGGCAGCGAGCGCGAGGGCTCCAGCACCGGCATGTTGTTCATCGAGACGCTGGACTGGCGCCAGGAGGCGGGCGTCACCACCCTGGTGCTCGGTGCGGGCCAGGTGGCCAGCGTGTGCGAGCTGCTGCCATTGCGCCTGCGCCACGGCAAATCACTGGAACTGGTCAGCCGCGAGCGGCAGTGGGAATTCATTCCGGCCGCGCGCGGTGAAACCGGCGAGGTATCGGCCGACAGCGCGCGCTGGGCACTGGACGAGTCGGGACTGCAGGCGCTGGCAGGCGTGCGGGCCGAGCGCGGCATCTACCCGGTGGCGGCGGCGCTGCGCATCGAAGTGGTGCCGACGTACCTGCGCGATGCCAAGGGCGAAGTGATCCGCCAGATCGGCTGAGTGTGGCGATTGCACCGATGGGGGCAGAGCCGTCTGCTGCGCAGACGGCTCCGACCCATGGTCTGGATCAGGCCAGGCCTTCGGCCTTCAGCGCGGCCTGCACGCCGGCATCGGCATCCATGCGCGCCTTGTAGGCGGCCAGGTTGTCCAGGCCGGACAGGTCGACCTTGGTGCCAGCAGCCCAGCGCAGCGTGATGTAGAAGTACGGGTCGGCGAAGCTGCGGAAGCCGGCCAGCCACGGCTTGTCGGCCAGCTGCTTGTCGGCGGTCTCGAACAGGGCGCGCAGGCGCTTGTGCGCGGCGGCGCGGATCGCATCGAACTGGCTCTCGTCGGCGATGAACTTGCCCGGCGCGAACAGCGGCGAGAAGGCCGGATGCACATCGGAATTGACGAAGGCCAGCCAGCGGGTGGCTTCGGCGCGCTGGCGCGGGCTGCCGTCGCCGCCGAGGCCGGCCTGCGGGAAGCTGTCGGCGATATAGCCCATGATCGCGGCGTTCTGCAGCAGCACGAAGTCGCCGTCGACCAGTGCGGGGACGGCACCGGCCGGATTGATCTTGAGGAATTCCGGGCCCTTCAGGGTGTCCTTGTTCAGCAGTTCAACCTCGAACGGCTGGCCGGTCCACTGCAGGGCGATGTGGTCGGCGGTGGAACAGGCACCGGGCTTGCTGTACAGCTTCATGGGAACTCCAGGTGATGCGGGCGGGAAACGCCCACTATCCCAGAGCTTGCCAGCGGGCGGCAACGCTGCCGCCAGCACGGATCGTTACGACTGCCGCGGCTTGAGGTTCTGCACCTTATAGAAGGTGTGATCGCCGATGGTGGCCACCTGGTAGGCATTGCGCCAGTTCGGGCTGGCAATGGCCAGCGCGGCGAAGTGGCTGGCACCGGGCACGATCTCGCGGCGCTCGCCGGCCGGCAGCGCCCAGTTGCGCTCGGCGTCGAAGGCCACGTTCATCGCCTCGCTCCAGGCCGCATCATTGCCCAGCTGGGTGCCGGGCGAGACGATGGTCGGTGCGAACTGCTTGCGCGCGGTGACCACCTGGCACATGGAGTCGCCCCACAGGCCACTGTCGAGGCGGCGCAGGGCGACCTCGGCGACGGCCTGCTGGCCACGCAGGGTCTGGTCGCGGGCTTCCAGGTAAACGGTGGTGCTCAAACACAATGAATCAGCGGCCGGCTGAGGCAACAACTGCGACAGCCAGAGAATCCAGGCCAGTTTCATATAACTCCTTGCTCCGTATGGGCCGCACGCTCCGGTTCCGGCCGCGGGGGCGACAGGAGGCGGGGTACGACTTGGCGTCATGGGGAGGCGGCCATCGGGGCCGCCCCGTGGGCAGCCCCAAAAGAAACGATCAGTACCGATCGAGGGGCTGCGCCGGCTCACCGGAAACTGGCTGGTGAGCGGAAAGATGGCGCAAGGTAGGGGGGGGTAGCCGAACGCATCGTGAACCGCCCGGCTTGACATTCAGGTTCGGCAGGGGTGACGGAAATCACATTCCGCCCCCCATTCAGGCGCTCATCAGAGCGCGGCGGCCACCCGGCTGCCCTGGTCGATGGCCCGCTTGGCGTCCAGTTCGGCCGCTACATCGGCACCGCCGATCAGCTGCGCGTTGATGCCGGCAGCCTGCAGTTCGGCCTGCAATGCACGGTTCGGTTCCTGCCCGGCGCAGATCACCACATGGTCGACCGGCAGCAGCTGTTCGCTGCCTTCCACGCGGATGCGCAGGCCCTCGTCGTCCACGCCCAGGTACTCGACGCCACCGAGCATGCGCACGCCCTTGGCCTTCAGTGTGGCGCGGTGAATCCAGCCAGTGGTCTTGCCCAGTCGCGCGCCGGGCTTGCCCGGGCTGCGCTGCAGCAGCCAGAGCCGACGCGGTGACGCCTCGACCTCGGGCCGGCCCAGCGAGCCGCGGGCCTCGAACGCGCTGTCCACGCCCCATTCGGCCATCCAGCGTTGCGGGTCGAGGGAGGGTGACTCACCTGCGTGGCTGAGGAACTCGCCGACATCGAAGCCGATGCCGCCGGCGCCGATGATCGCCGCATTGGTGCCCACTTCAACCCGGCCCAGCAGCACGTCCAGGTAGCTGACCACCTTGGCGTGGTCGGCGCCGGGGAAGTCGACCTTGCGCGGGGTGATGCCGGTGGCCAGCACCACCTCGTCGAAGCCGGCCAGGGTGGCGGCATCGGCGCGGGTGCCGAGGCGCAGCTGCACGCCGGTTTCGGCCAGCGTGTGGCGGAAGTAGCGCAGGGTCTCGTGGAACTCTTCCTTGCCGGGGATGCGCTTGGCCACGTTGAACTGGCCGCCGATCTCCTCGTTGGCATCGAACAGGGTGACCTGGTGGCCGCGCTGGGCAGCGACGGTGGCACACGCCAGGCCTGCCGGGCCAGCACCGACCACGGCAACTTTCTTCGGCGTGGCGGTGGGGCGATAGACCAGCTCGGTCTCGTGGGCGGCGCGCGGATTGACCAGGCAGCTGGCCAGCTTGTTCTCGAACACGTGGTCCAGGCAGGCCTGGTTGCAGGCGATGCAGGTGTTGATCGCCTCGGCGCGGCCGGCACGGGCCTTGTTCGGCCATTGCGGGTCGGCCAGCAGCGGACGCGCCAGCGACACCATGTCGGCACCGCCGCTGGCGAGGATGCGCTCGGCGACGTCGGGCATGTTGATGCGGTTGGTCGCCACCAGCGGCACCTTCACATGCGGCTTGAGCTTGGCGGTGACCCCGGCGAAGGCGGCGCGCGGCACCGAGGTGGCAATGGTCGGAATACGGGCTTCGTGCCAGCCGATGCCGGAATTGATGATCGTCGCGCCGGCGGCCTCGATGGCCTGCGCCTGCTGCACGATCTCCTCCCAGTTGCTGCCGTCCTCCACCAGGTCCACCAGCGACAGGCGGTAGATGATGATGAAGTCCGGGCCACAGGCCTCGCGGATGCGGCGCACGATCTCGACCGCGAAGCGCATGCGCTGGTTCGCATCGCCGCCCCAGCGGTCGGTGCGCTTGTTGGTGCGCGGGGCGATGAACTCGTTGATGAGGTAGCCCTCCGAGCCCATCACTTCCACACCGTCGTAGCCAGCCTCGCGGGCCAGCTTCGCGCTGCGTGCGTAGTCGGCGATATGGCGCTCGACGCCACTGGCCGACAACGCGCGCGGGGTGAACGGGTTGATCGGTGCCTTCAGCTTCGACGGTGCCACCGACAAAGGGTGGTAGGCATAGCGGCCGGCATGCAGCAGCTGCAGGCAGATCTTCGCGCCGTGCTGGTGCGCGGCGGCGGTGAGCTGACGGTGCGGGCGTACTTCCCAGGGCCAGGACAGCTTGCCGCCGAACGGCTTCAGCCAGCCGACCACGTTCGGCGCGAAGCCGCCGGTGACGATCAGGCCGACACCGCCCTCGGCGCGTTCGGCGAAGTAGGCCGCCAGCCGCGGGAAGTCGCGGGCGCGATCCTCCAGGCCGGTGTGCATCGAGCCCATCAATACGCGGTTGCGCAGCTGGGTGAAGCCCAGGTCCAGCGGGGCGAACAGATGGGGGTAGGCGCTTTCGTTGGCTGGCGACATTGTCGATACGCTTGCGTACGGAAGCGCGAAGCGTGCCGCGAAACGGCGGCCGGGGCAAGGGCCGCCTGGTGGGTAGTGCCGGCCGCTGGCCGGGTACGCTCGGCACATGCGTGCTGTCGCTCCCGCAATTCGCTGCGCGAACCGCAGGCCCCACTTACCGGCCTCCACGCCCCCGCGCCTGCGGCGCTGCCCCGAACTCCGGGGGGTAGTGCCGGCCGCTGGCCGGGTACGCTCGGCACATGCGTGCTGTCGCTCCCGCAATTCGCTGCGCGAACCGCGGGCCCCACTTACCGGCCTCCACGCCCCCGCGCCTGCGGCGCTGCCCCCGAACTCCGGGGGCGGTAGTGCCGGCCGCTGGCCGGCATCCCGATCAGCTCAGGGGGACTGCGGCTGCCGGCCAGCGGCCGGCACTACCGGGGTGCGACCGATCCCGAACCAGCCCAGCGTGACACCACACAGCGGACCGATCAGCAGGGCGAAGGCGAGGGTGCCGAGGCCGACATTGCCGCCCAGCCACCAGCCCAGCAGCAATACGCTGCCTTCGATCAGGCTGCGCACCTTCCAGATCGGCCAGCCGGTGCGGGCATGCAGGCCGGTCATCAGGCCGTCGCGCGGGCCAGGGCCAAGCCTGGCGCCGATGTACAGGCCGGTGGCCAGCGCGACCAGCAGCATGCCGGCGCAGAACATCGTCAGCTGCCAGCCAAGGCCGACGGCCGGCGGCAGCAGCCATAGCCCGAACTGCGCGGAGGGGCCGATCAGCATCACGTTGAGCACGGTCCCTACACCCGGCTTCTGCCGCAGCGGCCACCACAGCAGCAACACCAGTGCACCGATCACGTTGGTGGCCAGCCCGAACGACAGCGGCGTCTGCGCGGCGATGCCCTGCGACAGCACGTCCCAGGGCGCCACGCCGATGGCCGCACGGATCATCAGCGAGGCGCCGAAGCCGTACAGGAACAGGCCGGTGATCAGCTGCAGCAGGCGCAAGGGCAGGGCGGTCGGCATGGCGGTCTCGGGGGAGGGTAATCTGTTTCCACCGTAATCCCGATTCAGTCACTTCCATAGATACAGATGCCAGCCAATTCGCTGCCACAGGCGGGATCTGCTCCGTTCTGTAGAGTCGAGCTTGCTCGACTGCTCCTGATGAATCAGTCGAGCACGCTCGACGCTACGATCAGACCGCACGGCCGGGCATGGGCTCGGCTTTACATCGGCGTTCCAGCCTGGCTCAGTCGCCCCAGCCTGCCAGCGCCAGCTTGCCCACCGTGCGTCCGCTGGCCAGGCGCTGATGCGCGATGTCCAGATTTGCCGCATTGATCGGGCCCAGGCTTTCACTGAGGGTGCCGCGCAGCTGGCCGGCATCGATCATGCTGGCCGTGCGGCTGAGGATGCGGTGCTGCTCGATGCAGTCGGCAGTGGCAAAGCGCGAGCGCGCGAACATGAACTCCCAGTGGATGCCGATGCACTTGGCTTTGTAGGGATCGCCGATGCGCAGCGGCCCACGCGGCTCGACGATCAGGCCCACATGTCCCTGCGGCGCCAGCAGCAGGCCCAGTTCGTCCCAGTAGTGATCGGTGTCGGCCAGGTTGAGTGCGACCTGCACCGTGTCGATGCCCAGCGCCTGCAGCTGGGCCTGAAGTAGTTGCCGGTGGTCGATCACGTGCCGGGCACCCATCTGCCGGCACCAGTCGGCCGAGGCCTCGCGCGACGCCGTGGCGATCACCTCGAAACCCGCATGGCGGGCCAGCTGGATTGCCATCGAGCCGACCCCGCCCGCACCGCCGATCACCAGCAGGTGCTGGCCGGCGTGGCGGCGATCGTCCAGCCGCAGCGGCATGCGCTCGAACAGCAGCTCCCAGGCGGTGAGCGTGGTCAGCGGCAGCGCTGCGGCTTCAGCGAAATCCAGCGTGGTTGGCTTGCGCGCGACCAGGCGTTCATCCACCCAGTGGTACTGCGCATTGCAGCCGGGGCGGGTGACATCGCCTGCGTAATAAACCTCGTCACCGGAGGCAAACAGGCTCGCCTCGTCGCCGATTGCCTCGACCACGCCGGCAGCGTCCCAACCCAGCACGCGGGGTGCCTGGAGCGTGGCCGGATCCGTGCTGGCGCGCTGCTTGCCATCGACGGGGTTGACTGAAACCGCCTCGACCCGGACCAGCAGGTCACGGCCCCGGGGAGGCGGCGGCGGAGGCAGGTGGATATCGCACAGGGCAGGGGCGGATTCACGACTCAGGGCGACGGCTTTCATCACGGCTCCGGCTGGGTTCGTGGCTCCATCATAAGGTTCCTCACGTTTCCGCAGACGCGCTGAACCGTTTGATGCAGCGCGCCGCGCAATATGTCGTTTTCCCCGCCTAAACCCCGTCAAACCCTTGCAGCGTGAGGGTCTTGCGGATTTTCATCATCCTGTATAGGGTTTCAACGTCGGACCGGCGGACGGTCGGGCGCAACACTTCACATGTTACGGGACTGTTAACATGGCCTTCACCCGCCTGAGCATAATGTTCGCGGCGGTGGCGTGCTGAATCGGCTGTCGTACATCGACGCACTTGTGCTGGCCCATGCCTCTACCGGTTTCATACCCCCGAAATAGGAGCTGTACTCAATGAACAAGAAGATCCTTACTGCCGCGCTGCTGGGCGGCCTGGCTTTTGCCCAGGCAGCTTCGGCGCAGGAGTTCGATGACCGCTGGTACCTGACCGGTTCGGCCGGCTTCAACTTCCAGGACAGCGACCGTCTGACCAATGACGCTCCGTTCGTGACCCTGGGCCTGGGCAAGTTCATCAGCCCGAACTGGTCGCTGGACGGTGAGCTGAACTATCAGAACCCGAACTTCGATTCGAACAAGGACCTGAACTGGTCGCAGTACGGCGTCTCGCTGGACCTGCGTCGCCACTTCATCAAGGAAGGCCGCGGCTGGAACCCGTACATCGTCGGTGGCCTGGGCTACCAGAAGTCGGAAGAAGAGTACCCGGCGCTGAATGCCAATGGTCCGCGCCAGCGTAAGGACGGCAACCTTGCCGCCAAGCTGGGCGTCGGCCTGCAGACCACCTTCGAAAAGCGCGTTGCTGTCCGCGCCGAAGTGGCCTACCGCGCTGACTTCGACGACCAGAGCGTTGCCGCTCCGAAGGAAGACTGGTTCGGTGACGTGCTGGCCTCGGTCGGCGTCGTGATCCCGCTGGGCCCGGCTCCGGTCGCGGCTGCTCCGGCTCCGGCTCCGGTTGCCCCGAGCTGCGCCGACCTGGATGACGACGGTGACGGCGTCAACAACTGCGACGACAAGTGCCCGAACTCGCAGCCGGGTCAGACCATCGGTCCGGACGGTTGCCCGGTGCCGGTCTCCATCGACCTGAAGGGCGTCAACTTCGACTTCGACAAGTCGAACCTGCGTCCGGACGCCGTGGCGATCCTGAGCGAAGCCACCGAGATCCTGAAGCGTTACCCGGATCTGCGCGTTGAAGTTGCCGGTCACACCGACTCGAAGGGTACCGACGCTTACAACCAGAAGCTGTCGGAGCGTCGTGCTACCGCCGTGTACAACTACCTGACCAAGAACGGCGTTGACGCCGGTCGCCTGGTCGGCCCGATCGGCTACGGCGAGAGCCGTCCGATTGCTCCGAACACCAACCCGGATGGTTCGGACAACCCGGAAGGTCGCGCCAAGAACCGTCGTACCGAGCTGAACGTCCAGAACTAAGTTCTGACGGTCTGCCAGTAGGACACAGCAGGACCCGGCTTCGGCCGGGTCTTGTTGTTTCTGCGGTCCGGAATCCGCGTGTCCGTCGGTCCGGGAACAACCGTTCGTCGGGTTTTTATCCGTAAAACCAATGAGTTGCCGTATTCATTGAAAGTGGCGCTTGAAAGCTGTCGCGGCATTGCTAAACTCGCCGCGTCACTTCCTTTCCTGGATGCCCTTCATGCTGCGCTCTGCATCGGCCGCCTTCCTGGCGCTGGCCCTGGTTCCCGCCGCCCACGCTGCGGTCGATTGCTCGGTCAACACCAGCGCCTCGCCGCTGCCGTTGCCGGCCACGACCATCGCGCCGGTGGCCGACGAGCTCTACATCCGTGGCAACCAGCTGGGCATGCCGGCCGGCGTGCTGAGCAGCAACTACGATCCGTCGCAGTCGCTGGATCAGGTGCTGCAGCGCCTGCGCATCGATGGTTGCCAGAACATCGCCAAGGCCATTCCGAGCGCCCCGGCAGTGAAGCCGAACGATCCGGCGGCCTACAAGCCGCAGACCGAATTCGACAACACGCCCTGGCGCTTCGACATGAGCCAGAACGGCAAGCGCATGACCGCCGAAGAGTTCGACGCCTGGATGAAGGCGCGTGGCGTGCGTGTGGTCAAGGCGCGTCCGGCTCCGGCCGCCACTCCGGCCCCGGCCGAAGCACCGGCTGAGACCAAGCCGGTCGACAAGAAGTAAGCACCGCGGGGAGCAGAGGCTTGCGCACGCGCCGCCCACCTGCCGCCCCCGCCGCCCGCTCCCACGCACCGCGTGGGCGTGCGACTCCCGCTGCCACAGCCGCCGGTGTCCGTCATGGCCTGGCGCGCGTGCTGTCCAAGGCCGGCGTGTGTTCGCGCAGCGAGGCCGCGCGCTGGATCGCCGATGGCCGCGTGCGCGTCTCCGGCCGCATCGTGCGGGATCCCGAATTCCCGATTGGGCAGCCGGCGCCGCCGATCGAGGTCGATGGCCAGCCGATGGGCGCGCCGCAGCGCCTGTACCTGATGCTCAACAAACCGCGTGGGGTGGTGACCACCGCGCAGGACGAACGTGGCCGCGACACCGTGTACCGCTGCTTCGATGGTGCCGGCCTGCCGTGGATCGCGCCGGTCGGGCGCCTGGACAAGGCCAGTGAAGGGTTGTTGCTGTTCAGCAACGATCCGCAGTGGGCCGCGCGCCTGACCGATCCAGAGACCGGCCCGCAGAAGACCTATCACGTGCAGGTGGATCGTCTGCCCGATGAGGACACCCTGGCCGCGCTGCGCGCCGGTGTCGAAGACGAGGGCGAGTTCCTCGTCGCCCAGGCTGTGCGCGTGCTGCGCAGCGGCGATAAGACCGCGTGGCTGGAGGTGGTCCTCGACGAGGGCCGCAACCGCCACATCCGCCGCCTGTTGGCGGCCTTCGACCTGCAGGTGCTGCGCCTGGTCCGGGTTGCGATCGGCGGGCTGCAGCTCGGCGATCTCGGCAAGGGCCAGTGGCGGGTGCTGGAGGTCAGTGACCAGCAGCGGCTGGGGGCCGCTGCACCGGGCTGATCATCGCCCGCGGCCGGCGGTTGCCGGCCACCGTTCCAGGCGTAGGGGGCGTCTGGCTGCTGAATTTCCCGAACGGAGCCTGCCATGTACCACCCGACCCTCAACCAAACCCTGCGCTGCGCAGGCCTGCTGCTGCCGATGGTGCTGCTGACCGCCTGTGGTGGCCACAAGAAGGTGGCCAAGGCGGAAATGCCGGCCGAGACCCCGGTGGTGGAAGTGAAGACCCCGGAGCTGGATGGTCGCGGCAGCTACCGCTTCCTGATGAGCAACGGCGACAAGAAGATGACCGCCGATGAGTTCGATGCCTGGATGAAGGCCAATGGCATCCGCGTTGCCAAGGGTAACGGCCAGGATGCTGCCGCCAAGCCGGTGGTGGTGGCCAGCAAGGACGAGCCGAAGGGCAAGAAGAAAAAGAAGTGATGCCGGGAAGGTGCCGACCTCGGTCGGCACGCCCTCACGCCCGGTAGGTGCCGACCTTGGTCGGCACGCTTTGGCCGGTGGGGATCAACCCTTGATCACGCCCAGCTCGACACCGATGCGGGTGAACGCATCGATTGCGCGGTCCAGATGCTCGCGACTGTGCGCGGCGCTGATCTGGGTGCGGATGCGCGCCTGGCCCTTGGGCACCACCGGGAAGAAGAAGCCGATCGCGTAGATGCCTTCTTCCAGCAGGCGCTCGGCGAACTTCTGCGCCAGCGGTGCGTCGTACAGCATCACCGGGCTGATCGGGTGTACGCCCGGCTTCACGTCGAAACCGGCGGCGACCATCTTTTCGCGGAAGTAGCGGGTGTTTTCCACCAGGGTGTCGCGCAGATCGTCAGCGGCGGCCAGCATCTCGAACGCTTTGATGCCGGCGGCCACCACATGCGGCGGCAGCGAGTTGGAGAACAGGTACGGGCGCGAACGCTGGCGAAGCAGCTCGATCACCTCGGCGCTGGCGCAGGTGAAGCCGCCCAGTGCACCACCCATGGCCTTGCCCAGGGTGCCGGTGATGATGTCGATCTTTTCCAGCACGCCCTTCACTTCGGCCGAGCCGCGGCCGGTGGCACCGAGGAAGCCGGTAGCGTGGCATTCGTCGATGTGCACCAGCGCGTTGTACTTCTTCGCCAGCGCGGTGATCTCGTCCAGCGGCGCAATGAAGCCGTCCATCGAGAACACGCCGTCGGTGGTGATCAGCTTGGTCTTGCAGCCGGCGGCATCGGCGGCCTGCAGCTGGGCTTCCAGGTCGGCCATGTCGCAGTTGGCGTAGCGGAAGCGCTTGGCCTTGCACAGGCGCACGCCGTCGATGATCGAGGCGTGGTTCAGTGCATCGGAAATGATCGCGTCGTTCTCACCGAGCAGCGGTTCGAACAGGCCGCCGTTGGCGTCGAAACAGGCCGCGTACAGAATGGTGTCCTGCTTGCCGAAGAAGTCGGCAATCTGCTTCTCCAGCTGCTTGTGCAGGTCCTGGGTGCCGCAGATGAAGCGCACCGAGGCCATGCCGAAGCCGTGGGTATCCAGCGCATCCTTGGCGGCCTGGATCAGGTCCGGATGGTCGGCCAGGCCCAGGTAGTTGTTGGCACAGAAGTTCAGCACCTTGCGGCCATCCTCGAGGGTGATCTCGGCCGACTGCGGGCTGGTGATGATCCGCTCGGACTTGAACAGGCCCTGGGCGCGGATGGCGTCCAGTTCCTCGGCGTAGTGGCGGGTCAGGGCGGAGGAGGCGTCGGTCATGGCGTGGGCACGGCTCTGAACGGGGAAACCGTTGATTCTACCGGGCTACGACGGCCTTCGACCGGGCCGGGCAGGGCACCGCCACGGGTGGCACATGTTGCATCGCAATAGCAAACGGGTTAAAAATTCGTGAACCGCGCCTGTCTGGCGCCGGTTGCCCGCTCCCCCTTCCCGCCCCCGCCACCCTCGGAGACGCCCATGAAGCACGCCCGTGCCTGCCTCGCCATTGCCGCTGCCCTGACCCTGGCCGCCCCGTTCGCCGCCAGCGCCCAGGAAAACGAATCGCCGTACAGCTGGAACGTCACCGCTGTTTCCGATTACCTGTTCCGTGGTGTGTCGCAGACCGACGAGGATCCGACCCTGCAGGCCGGTTTCACCTACACCAGCCCGGTTGGCCTGTACGCAGGCGTGTGGGGCTCGGGCGTGGATTTTGGTGCGGGTGACCCGAAGACCGAGGTCGACTACCTGATCGGCTACGGCGTGGACGTCACCGAGCGCGTCAACTTCGACGTGCTGCTGAACCGCTACACCTACCTGAAGTCCAGCCACCAGAACTACAACGAGCTGATCACCACCACCACGCTGGATGACACCTACAAGCTGACGGTGGCCTACACCAACGATGTCTGGAACAGCAGCACCGATGGCTGGTACTTCGGCCTGGGCGGCAGCTGGGGCCTGCCGAAGGACTTCACCCTGAATGCCAACGTCGGTCGCAGCACCTTCGAGGACGGCATCGCCAAGGACTACACCGACTGGAACGTCGGCGTCGCGCGCCAGTTCGGCCTGTTCAACGTCGGCCTGGGCTACTACGGCACCGACGGCAACGGCCGTGACAATTCCGGCAAGCTGGCCCACAGCCGCGTGATGCTGAGCGTCGCGATCGGTAACTGATGCGCCTTCGCTGATGTCCACGAAAAAGGCGCCCAATGGGCGCCTTTTTCAATTTCAGCCGCATGCCTTACCCCGGCTGGGGGAGAGCCCCCTTGTTGTTCAAGGGGGCGCGCCGACGGCGCGGGGATAAGGAAACCTGCGGGGGAATTGACCCGAAGGGTCAATTCCAGCTCAACACAACCTTGCCGGCCTTGCCTTCTTCCATCAGGTCGAAGCCCTTCTGGAAGTCGTCGATCGGCAGCTGGTGGGTCATCACCTTGCCGAGCGGGAAGCCGGACAGCACCAGCTGGGTCATCTTGTACCAGGTCTCGTACATCTTGCGGCCGTAGATGCCCTGCACGGTCAGGCCCTTGAAGATGATCTTGTCCCAGTCGCAGCCGGCGCCCTTGGGCATGATGCCGAGCATGGCGATCTTGCCGCCGTGGTACATGCAATCGAGCATGTCGTTGAACGCGCGCGGGTTGCCGCTCATTTCCAGGCCCACGTCGAAGCCCTCCATGTGCAGTTCCTTCATCACGTCCTTCAGCGACTGGTTGGCCACGTTGACCACGCGGGTGGCACCCATGTCGGCGGCCAGCTTCAGGCGGAAGTCGTTGACGTCGGTCACCACCACGTTGCGCGCACCGATGTGCTTGCAGATGCCGGCGGCGATGATGCCGATCGGGCCGGCACCGGTGATCAGAACGTCTTCACCGATCACGTTGAACTCCAGCGCGCAATGCGCGGCGTTGCCGTACGGATCGAAGAACGCGGCCAGCTCGGACGGAATCTGGTCCGGGATCGGCCACAGGTTGCTGGCCGGCATCACCATGTACTCGGCGAAGGCGCCGTTGACGTTGACGCCGATGCCGACGGTGTTCGGGCACAGGTGCGGGCGGCCGCCACGGCAGTTGCGGCAGTGGCCGCAGACGATGTGGCCTTCGGCCGAGACGCGCTGGCCGATTTCATAGCCGGTCACGGCCGAGCCGAGTGCGGCGACGCGACCGACGAATTCGTGGCCGATGGTCAGGCCCGGCTTGATGGTGCGCTGGCTCCACTCGTCCCACAGGTAGATGTGCAGGTCGGTGCCGCAGATCGCGGTCTTCTCGAGCTTGATCAGGACCTCGTTCGGGCCCGGGGTCGGAACCGGAACTTCTTCCAGCCAGATGCCCTTGGCCGCTTCGCGCTTGACCAGGGCCTTCATCGTTTGCTGCGCCATCGGGGTGGAACTCATCAGGGGGAAAGCGCGGATTATAGGGTGCCGCGCGGATTTCCCATGTTGCGCTGCGGGTGCAGTGGCGGAACGAAAGGCGTGCGCCGGCGGGCGTTTCGAACGTGCTGCGAACAGCAGCGCCTCCCTGGTTCGGGAAAGGGGGCGTGGTCACCCTGGCCAGGACACGCAAAAGCCCCTCCATGGTGCTCGATGGCGCCATCCATGGCGCCAACGGTCCCGTCCAGGGTGACCACGCCCCCTCTGGACGATTTCCGTGTGCGCGGCCGACGTGCGCGTGGCAGAGCAAGAAGCAGGCCCATGACTTCCGGGGTTCGGGCCGGGGCAGGGCGGCGGGCTACAATCGAAGGTTCCACTACCAGGGGCCGCTCCATGCGCTCGAACCTGCTTGCATTCTCCATCGTCGCCAGCCTCGGGCTGGCCCAGGTCGCCCATGCCGCTGAAGGCATGTGGGTGCCGCAGCAGCTGCCGGAAATCGCCGGCCCGCTGCAGAAGGCCGGCCTGAAGCTGTCCCCGGAACAGCTGGCCAACCTGACCGGCGACCCGATGGGCGCCGTCGTTGCCCTCGGCGGCTGCACCGCCAGCTTCGTCTCGCCGCAGGGCCTGGTGGTCACCAACCACCACTGTGCCTACGGCGCCATCCAGCTGAATTCGACCGCGCAGAAGAACCTGATCAAGGACGGCTTCAACGCGCCGACCCTGAAGGACGAACTGAGTGCCGGCCCGAACGCCCGCGTGTTCGTGCTCGACCAGATCACCGACGTCACCGCCCAGGCCAAGGCCGCCATTGCTGGCGCCGGCAACGACCCGCTGGCCCGCAGCCGCGCGCTGGACGCCTTCGACAAGGCCCAGGTCGCCGCCTGTGAAGCCGATGCCGGCTTCCGCTGCCGCCTGTACAGCTTCTCCGGCGGCAACACCTACCGCCTGTTCCGCAACATGGAAATCAAGGACGTGCGCCTGGTCTACGCGCCCCCGGGCAGCGTCGGCAAGTTCGGTGGCGACGTCGACAACTGGATGTGGCCGCGCCACACCGGCGACTTCTCGTTCTACCGGGCCTATGTGGGCAAGGACGGCAAGCCGGCCGCCTTCGCCGCCGACAACGTGCCGTACCAGCCCAAGCACTTCCTGAAGTTCGCCGACCAGCCGCTGGGCGCCGACGACTTCGTGATGGTGGCCGGCTACCCGGGCCGCACCAACCGCTATGCACTGGCCGGTGAGTTCAACGAAACCGCCAGCTTCACCTACCCGACCATCGCCAAGCACTACAACGCAGTGCTGAAAATGATCGCCGACGCCGGCAAGGCCGACGCCGACGTCAAGGTGAAGTACGCAGCGACCGCCGCCAGCATGAACAACGTGGCCAAGAACTACCTGGGCCAGCTGGAAGGCTTCAAGCGCATCGACGCCGCCGGCCAGAAGCAGGCTGAAGAAGCCGCCGTGCTGGCCTGGCTGAAGAAGCAGGGTGCTGCCGGCAAGCCGGCCCTGGCCGCCCACGCGCAGCTGCTCAAGCATCTGGATACCAGCAAGTCGACCCGCGAACGCGACCTGTTCGTCGGCCAGTTCAACAACACCTCGGCCGTTGGCGCAGCGATCACCCTGTACCGCCTGTCGATCGAACGCAGCAAGCCGGATGCCGAGCGCGAAGCCGGTTACCAGGAACGCGACCTGACCACCATCGAAGGTGGCCTGAAGCAGATGGACCGTCGCTACGTGGCAAAGATGGACCAGCAGCTGCAGACCTACTGGCTGGACCAGTACGTGGCCCTGCCGGCCGCGCAGCGCGACAACGAAGTGCTGAACAAGTGGCTGGCCGGCAGCGATGCCGCTGCGGTCAAGTCGCTGGTGAACAAGCTGGGCGGCACCGAGCTGGGCAGCCTGGACAATCGCCTGAAGTGGTTCAAGGCCGACCGTGCCGCGTTTGAAGCCAGCAGCGATCCGGCCATCCAGTACGCCGTGGCCGTCATGCCGGCA
The DNA here is from genome assembly GCF_004346925.1 of Stenotrophomonas sp. ASS1. Classification (NCBI taxonomy): domain Bacteria; kingdom Pseudomonadati; phylum Pseudomonadota; class Gammaproteobacteria; order Lysobacterales; family Lysobacteraceae; genus Stenotrophomonas; species Stenotrophomonas oleivorans. The sequence continues at coordinate 871,411 of NZ_CP031167.1, forward strand.
CTGCTGAAGCAGGAAGAGCAGAAGAAGATCCGCGAAGGCGAATCGCTGACCGCCCGCCCGCTGTACCTGCAGGCCGTGGCCGACTACAAGAAGAGCCAGGGCGAGTTCGTCTATCCGGATGCCAACCTGTCGCTGCGCATCACCTTCGGCAACGTCATGGGCTATGGCAAGGACGGCGTGAAGTACACCCCGTTCACCACCCTGGAAGGCGTGGCGGCGAAGGAAACCGGTGAAGATCCGTTCGATTCGCCGAAGGCGCTGCTCGATGCGGTCAAGGCCAAGCGTTACGGCGGCCTGGAAGACAAGCGCATTGGTTCAGTGCCGGTGAACTTCCTGTCCAACCTGGACATCACCGGCGGCAACTCCGGTTCGCCGGTGCTGGATGCCAACGGCAAGCTGGTCGGCCTGGCCTTCGATGGCAACTGGGAATCGGTCAGCTCCAACTGGGTGTTCGACCCGGTGATGACCCGCATGATCGCCGTCGACAGCCGCTACATGCAGTGGATCATGCAGGAAGTGGCGCCGGCGCCGCAGCTGCTGAAGGAACTGAACCTGGTCAAGTAAGGTTCGCGGTTCGGGGCGGTCCATCCACGCATGGCGTGGATCTACTGCCTGTACCGATGGTAGTGCAGGCCGCTGGCCGGCAACCTCGACCAGATAGCCGGAGTTTCCGAAACCCCGCGACCCACGTCGCGGGGTTTTTTCATGCCTGGCCCGGCCCGGTGCGCCGAACAGGTATCATCCCTGTTCCGCGTACTTCACAGGATGTGAACGAAACGCGGAAACCTCCTCCCCCCAGGACCCCTTGCACGCATGCGCATCCTGCTTGCCCGCCACGGCGAAACGCCGTGGAACGCCGAAGGCCGCTACCAGGGCCAGATCGATATTCCGCTTTCGCCGATCGGTGAAGCCCAGGCCCAGGCATTGGGTGCCCGCCTGGCCTCGGTGGACATCACCCGTGCCGTTGCCTCGCCGCTGTCGCGCGCGCAGCGCACCGCGCAGCTGGCGCTTGGCGCCGCCCGCGCCGACATGCTGCTGACCGAGCCGGAGCTGCAGGAAATCGCCCACGGCGAATGGGAAGGGTTGCTGGCCAGCGAGATCCACGAGAAGGATCCGTCGCGCCTGCAGGCCTGGCGCGAGGAACCCGATACCGTGCTGATGCCCGGCGGCGAATCGCTGCGGCTGGTGCTGGAGCGCAGCTGGCGCGGCCTGGCCCGGGCCACCGAAGGCCTCGGCGAGCACGACACCCTGCTGGTGGTTGCCCATGACGCGGTCAACCGCGTGATCCTGTGCAAGGTGCTGGGCCTGCCGATTTCCCGCCTGTGGACCTTCCGCCAGGCGCCGACCACGCTCAACCTGCTCGAAGGCGCCGACCTGGACAGCCTGGAAGTGGTGCGCCTGAACGACTGCGCCCACCACACGCCGTTCTTCGGCGAAGCCAAGCACCGCGCACTCTGACCCGCCACACCGAACCACCTGTACCTGCTGGAAGCACTGCCGTGACGAACACCCCGACCACCCTGGCCGATTGGCTGGATTACATTGAACGCCAGCACCCGGCGACCATCGACATGGGCCTGGAACGCGTGCGCGCCGTGGCCACGGCGATGGGTCTTGGCGCGCCGGCCGGGCGCACCATCGTGGTCGGTGGTACCAACGGCAAGGGCTCGACCGTGGCCTTCATCGAGGCCATCGGCCGTGCTGCCGGTTGGAAGGTCGGCGCCTACACCTCGCCGCACCTGCTGCGCTACAACGAACGCGTGCGCATCGATGGCCAGGACGTGGACGATGCGGCGCTGATCGCTGCGTTCACTGCGGTCGAAGCCGCGCGTGGCGAGACCACGCTGACCTATTTCGAGTACGGCACGCTGGCCGCGCTGCAGCTGTTCGCCGACGCCGGGCTGGACCTGGCGGTGCTGGAAGTGGGCCTGGGCGGCCGCCTGGATGCGGTCAACATCGTCGACGCCGATGTATCGGTGATCACCACCGTGGACATCGACCATGCCGAGTGGCTGGGCGAGGACCGCGAAGCGATCGGCGCCGAGAAGGCCGGCATCATCCGTGGCTGGAAGCCGGTGATCCTGGGCGAGACCGATCCGCCGTCCAGCGTGCTGGCGCGTGCCTATCTGGTCGGTGCCAACGCGATCCGCGGCGGCAGCGATTACTTCTACGAGCCGATCGACGCCCAGCGCTGGCGCTGGCGCGACGTCGGCCTGCGCATGGAGCTGCCGACCCCGGCGCTGGCCGGCCCGATCCAGCTGGCCAATGCCGGTGCTGCCATCGCCGCCCTGCGCGCGCTGGACAAGCCGGTGCCGCGTGCGGCGTGGGCCGCGGGTATCGCAGCAGCGCGAATCTCCGGCCGCATGCAGGCATTCGAGCGCGACGGCGTGCAGATCCGCGTGGACGTGGGCCACAACCCACAGGCGGCGGGCCAGCTGGCGCGTGCGCTGAAGGCCGAAGTGTCAGCCGGCCGCACCCTGGCGGTGTACGCCGCGTTGCAGGACAAGGACGCGGCGGGTGTGGTGCAGGCCCTGCAGGACGTGGTGGGCGAGTGGACCCTGGCCGGGCTGGACGGTCCGCGTGGGCAGAGCGCCGCTCAGCTGCAGGCACGCCTGAGCGGTACGGTGGCGGCCAAGGCACCGCTGGCCGATAGCGTCGAACAGGCGCTGGCGCAGGTGCTGGCCCAGGCTGAGCGGGGTGACCGGGTGCTGGTGTTCGGCTCCTTCCATACCGCCGCTGCGGCCCTGCAGTGGCTGCAGGGCGACGCCTGATCCGCGTTCAGCCAACGCCGACGCCGGCCGGTCCGGCACCCGTATAATCGACGGCAATCTCCGGACAGTTGCCTGCCTCACGTGGATACGCCTCTGAAACAGCGTCTGATTGGTGCCATCGTGCTGGTGGCACTGGCCGTGATTTTCCTGCCGATGCTGGTCAAGGGACCCGCACCCGACAGCGGTGTCGCCAATGTGCCGATCGCCGCGCCGGATGCGCCGGCCGATGGCCAGTTCGAAACCCGTGAGCTGCCGCTGGTCGCCCCGGCCGGTGGTGCCACCGGCCTGCAGGCCGGGCAGGCCAAGCCGCTGCAGGAGGCTGCCACGCCGGCTACGCCGCCGACCGTGGACACCTCGCCGGCAGTCGCCGCCGGCAACTATGCGGTCACCTTCGGTGCCTACGGCAGCAAGGCCGACGCCGATGCGGTGATCGCCTACCTGAAGCGCTCGCAGCTGCCGGGCTTCGCTGAAACGGCCACCATCAACGGCCGCCAGGCATGGCGCGTGCGCGTTGGACCTTACGCCGACCGTGCCCAGGCCGAAGCGGCCCGCCTGCAGGCGGTGAAGATCCGTGCGGATGTGAAGGCCGAAGTGATCACCCTGGACGCGGCGGCCGGCAGCAGTACTCCGGTTGCGGCCACCCCGGCACCGGCTGCGCCGAGCGCCAGCACCCCGTCCGCAGCTGTTGCGCCCTCGGCCAGCGGCAACCCGGTCCGCAGCGAAAGCCTGCCGCCGAGCACGCCAACGGCGACCGCGCCGCCGGCCGCCAAGCCGGAACCGCCGAAGCCGGCGCCGAAGCCCGAACCGAAGCCGGAGGCCACCGCCAGCAAGCCGGCGACGGTGCCGACCACACCGGCAGCACCGGCTGCCAGCGGCGTCGGCTTTGCCGTGCAGCTGGGCGCGTTCGGTCAGGCCAACGATGCCAATGCCCTGCGCGACAAGGTTCGTGCCGCTGGTTTCAGCGCTTTCGTCGAGCAGGTGCGCACGGACAAGGGCACCCTGCATCGCGTCCGCGTCGGGCCGGTGGCCAACCGCGCTGACGCCGAGCAGCTGAAGGCGCAGGTCGCCGCCAAGGTCGGCGTGGCCGGCATGGTCCGACCGCACCCATGACCCACGCGCAGCCCCGTTGCCAGCGCCGCCGAAGGAGCGGGGCGCCATGATCGACGTGGTGCTGCTGATCGTGATCGCCGCCTCGACCCTGCTGGGGATGCTGCGCGGCTTCGTCGGAATCGTCATCGGCACCCTGTCGTGGCTGCTGGCCGCGTGGGCGGCCTTCGCCTTCGGTAATGACGCGGCCCACTGGTGGGCCGCGCCGGCGGCCCCCGGAGGCGAGCACTTCGTCGGTGGCTACCTGGGGGTCGGCATCGGCGTGATGATCGTGGTCGCGGTGATCGGCATGGTCATCAAGGCCCTGGTCCACCGCAGCATGCTGACCAGCCTGGACCGCCTGCTGGGCGGGGTGCTGGGCGCGGTGCGAGGCGGCCTGATCGCCGCGGTCCTGCTGCTGCTGGGCAGCTTCACCCCGCTGACCGCCGAACCCTCGTGGCAGCGCTCGGCGGTGCGTCCGTTGCTGAACCCGACCGTGGCCTGGATGAACAGCAAACTGCCGCACTGGGAGGTTCCCGGGGCCGATCTGCTGCCCAAGGCCTTGCCGACCGACGCGCTGTCCCCATCTGCATTGATGGAATTGGGCAAGAACGCAGGCGCCGGGTTGGGAAAGCCGGGCGCGGCAGGCGATAATGGCATCCTCAACCAGGTAGTGGCAGGCAGCGGATGGCTGCGGCCTGCGAAAGCGGAACAGGGCGATTCCTACGATCCGGCCGAAGTGCGCCCGGACGCTCCTGCACTGCCGGACAGTATCGAGCCGGGCGATCCGGCCAACGTCGACCGCGCGCGCGGCGACCACCGCGGCCAGGTACGGCCACCTTCCTTGTAACTGGGCACAGCCCAGCGGAGACCTCGCACCATGTGTGGCATCGTCGGAATCGTCGGCAACCAGAACGTCGCCGGGCAGTTGTATGACGGCTTGACCGTCCTCCAGCACCGTGGCCAGGACGCGGCGGGCATCGCCACCGCCAACGGCAGCCGCCTGCGAGTGCAGAAGGCCACCGGCCTGGTCCGCGATGTGTTCGATGCCCGCACCATGTCCACCCTGGAAGGCAGCGTCGGCATCGCCCATGTGCGCTACCCGACCGCCGGTTCGGAAGGCATGGACGAGGCACAGCCGTTCTACGTCAATTCGCCGTACGGCATCGCGCTGGCCCACAACGGCAACCTGATCAACACCGAAGCGCTGCGCCAGCAGGTGTTCGAGCAGGACCGCCGCAACGTCAACACCGATTCGGACAGCGAAGTGCTGCTGAACGTGTTCGCCTATGAACTGGAGCAGCAGCGCCAGCTCAGCCCGGAAGCGGCCATCCGCGCGGTGGCTGGCGTGCACCGCCGCTGCAAGGGTGGCTATGCAGTGGTCAGCGTGGTGCTGGGCCTGGGCCTGGTCGCCTTCCGCGACCCGCATGGCATCCGTCCGCTGGTGCTGGGCAAGCGCAGCCATGCCGAGGGCGACGAGTACATCGTGGCGTCCGAGTCGGCCGCGCTGGACGTGCTGGGCTTCCAGCGCGTGCGCGATGTGCAGCCGGGCGAAGCGCTGGTGATCACCGCGCGCGGCGAGCTGTTCTCGGAAATCTGCGCCGAGCCGGCCGAGCACACCCCGTGCATCTTCGAATACGTGTACTTCGCGCGCCCGGATTCGATGATCGACAACGTGTCGGTGCACAAGGCGCGCATGCGCATGGGCATCAAGCTGGGCGAGAAGATCCTGCGCCTGCGCCCGGACCACGACATCGACACCATCATCCCGATCCCGGACACCTCGCGCGACGCTGCGCTTGAGATCTCCAACGTGCTCGGCGTGAAGTACCGCGAAGGCTTCATCAAGAACCGCTACATCGGCCGTACCTTCATCATGCCGGGGCAGGGCGAACGCGTGAAGTCGGTGCGTCGCAAGCTCAACCCGATCCACCTGGAGTTCCGCAACCGCGTGGTGCTGCTGGTGGACGATTCGATCGTGCGTGGCACCACCAGCCAGCAGATCGTGCAGATGGCCCGTGACGCGGGCGCGCGCAAGGTCTACCTGGCCAGCGCCGCGCCGCCGGTGCGCTACCCGAACATCTACGGCATCGACATGCCGGCGGCCGAGGAACTGGTCGCGCACAACCGCACGGTGGAAGAGATCGAAGCCCACCTGGGCTGCGACTGGCTGATCTACCAGGACCTGGAAGACATGGAAGCGGCAGTGAGTGAGGGCAATCCGGCGCTGCGCAACTTCGATTCGTCCTGCTTCAACGGCCACTACCCGACCGGCATTGAACCGGGCTACTTCGAGCGCATCCAGCAGCTGCGGTCGGACGACGCCAAGCACAAGCGCCGCGCCTGAGGACCAGGCGTGGTTGACGTGCCCGATGTTGCTGGCGACCTGCTGCGCGCAGCGCAGCAGTGCCTGGCCGAAGCCGACCCGCTGCGCAAGGTTGCGCTGACCCAGGCCTACGCCGCTGCGTTCCGTGCCGGCCGCCTGAAGGTGGCTGCCGACGCGCCACCGCCAAAGCCGATCCGCATGCCGGGCCGGCCGGCGCAGCTGGTGCTGGTGCATCCGCGCGAAGTGCCGCGGCGCGGACTGGGCGGTGTGGAAGGACGGGCTGCCTTCATCCACGCCATCGCGCATATCGAACTCAACGCGATCGACCTGGCCTGGGACGCGGTGTACCGCTTCCGCGACCTGCCGCCGGCGTTCCATGCCGACTGGGTCAGCTGTGCCGACGACGAATCGCGGCACTTCATGCTGCTGCGGGAGCGCCTGCAGGTGCATGGCCACGACTACGGCGACTTCCCCGCGCACAACGGCCTGTGGGAAATGTGCGAAAAGACCGCGCACGATGGCCTGGCACGCATGGCGCTGGTGCCGCGCGTGCTGGAAGCGCGCGGCCTGGACGTGACGCCCGGCATGATCGAGAAACTGCGCAATGTCGGCGATGGCGAGACCGCCGATGTGCTGGAAGTGATCCTGCGCGAGGAAGTGGCACATGTGGCTGCCGGTTCGCGCTGGTACCGCTGGTACTGTGACCGTGCCGGTGTCGAACCGCGTGCGCGCTTCAAGGAACTGCTGGTGGAGTACGCCGGCGGCTACCTGCATGGGCCATTCAACATCGAAGCGCGCCTGCTGGCCGGGTTCGATGCGGATGAGTTGGCCAACCTGATTGAACAGGCCGGTTGAAGAAAAGGGGACGGAGGGGATTAAGTCGTTTGTGGCACAAACGACTTAATCCCCTCCGTCCCTTTTTTCATGCGTTCGGCAACACCACGCGCTTGCCATCCACCGTTGGCCGGTTGATGTAGAACAGGCCGGGACCCGGCCGGTACGGCAGTTCGCTGACGCCGGCATCGGCGGCGTAGGTCAGTGCGGTGTCGCCCAGTGCATCGAAGTTCCAGTGCGCCGACTGCATCAGGTAACGCCGTCGCAGCAGCGCCTCCTGTGTCTGCGTCAGCGGCTGTCCGGCAACCAGTCGGCGTGCGATCGGCTGCAGGGCGGACGGCAGCTCCCAGCCGGGAACTCCAGCGGCATTGGCGGTCCATTGCACGCCAGCATCGATGGCCTGCTGCTGCATCACCTGCAGTGCGATCAGCTGGTAACGCCAGTCGATGCGCCGACGCAGCACCACCGCGGCGGTCACATACAGCACCGGCGACAACAGCACGCTGCGGCTGCCGGCGCGACGCTGCTGCTGCCACTGGTGCCAGACATCCACCCAGATCTCCTTTTCACCCACGCCCAGCTGCTGCCGCCAGCGTTCGGCGTCGGCCTGCGTTTCGGCGTAGGCCGTGGTGGCCTGCAGCAACGCCAGTGGAGGGACCTGGTAGTCGGAAACCGGTGGGCGGCGCAGCTGCTGCCGGCGTGGACGGCTGAGCAGCTTGGGCCCTTCTTCCAGCTGGTTGTAGCCACCGCCGATGTTGGCGTGCACGCCGGGCAGGGCGACCTCGGTGAACGTTGGCGCGACGCTGGTCAATGGATAGTGTTGGCGATGCTCGTCACGCGCGGCCAATTGCACGACGTGTGCCGCGATGCCACTGCGCAGGGCGAGCTGCGGGTGTTCATCGGCGCGGCCACCATTGACTGCAACCACGGTGTCGAACAGTCCGATGAAGCGCAGCACCGGCGTGGCCGGGGCGAAGTCCGCAGTGCAGGGCAGGCCGGCGCCCTGCAGCAGCTGGCGCCAGCGCGCGCTGTCCCAGGCCCGCAGCTGGTTTGCGATATCACGTGCCGCGGCAGCACCGCGCGAATAGCCGAACAGATCCAGCTGCACGCCACGCAGCGGTCGCTGCCAGCGCGCGGACAGCTCGGCCAGTGCCGCCGGCAGCAGCACCTGCAGCGCGCGCTGCACTTTCGCGCGAACGCCACTGGCACCGATGCCGAAGGCCAGTCCGATCAGATCGTCATCGGCATCATCGCGGGTCCCCACGCCCTCGACATAGATCGACAGCGAAGGCGCGGCCATCGCATCGCGGCGGCTGTCCGGATACAGCTGCTGCAGGCGCGCGATGTTGGTCAGGCCGTTGTCGTAGCTGCTGGTCAGCCGGCTCTGGTAGGTCGAATCATCATCCGCGCGCAGCTGCGCCGGGCGTGGCTGCGGAACCTGTGGGCGACCGCGTGCCAGGTTGTGTGCGTTGTTGCGGGTGCCATCAAAGAACAGGCCGATCCGCAGCAAGCCGACATCTTCGTCCGTGTCCTGCGATGGTGCCATGTGCATTCCCCGTCGTGGCTGCGTCACGGTAGCGCGAAAGCGGTGTATTGGCGAAGTGTAGTGACGCTTTTGACCTTACTTAACGCAGATGCGGTCGATCACAGTTCCTGATTTTCATTCCCATCTTCTATTGAATTCACACGACCCGCGCAGGCCAGATGGCCAGACCCGGTAGACCCGGGCGTGCTGCATCAACGCTGTTCACATCATTCAAGGAGCGACGCAATGTTGTCCAGATCGATTGGCAAAGCGGCAGGTGGCCTGGTGTTGGGTTTGTCGGTGGCAGCGGCCGCGCATGCGGCACCGTTGTTCGAGCCGGTGACGGTCATCAGCCGCGCATCGGCAAACAGTGAGCCCGCGCTGGGCAAGCTGCTGGCCACCCCGTCCACCGCGACGGTACAGGAAGTGCGTGTCGACGCTGCTGCCACTGCGCAGCCGCAGCTGGAGTTCGAACTGCTTGGCCAGCGTGTGCAGGCGGTGCGCAGCAAGGTGGAAGCCCTGCCCGATGGCGGCAGCATCTGGTACGGCCAGTTGCGCTCGCCGTCCGATCGGCTGACTGCCGCCACTTCGAATGGCCAGGATGATCCTGGTAATTCAGTGATCCTGGTGCGTTCGGGCAACACCCTCACCGGTTCGATCCGCAAGGACGGCAAGCTGTATCGCCTGCGCCCACTGGGCAACCGCCATGTACTGGTGGAAGTGGATGAGTCGCGGATGCCGGCCGACCATCCGGCCGACTACAACCAGCTGCCGAAAATCCCGATGGGCAACAATGACCGCATCGGCATCGCGCAGGCCTCGTCCGGTACCCCGGCCACCATCCGCGTGCTGGTGGTGGCGACCAATGCAGCGGTAACGGCCTATGGCGGCAACATGCAGTCGCTGGTGCAGCTGGCGGTGGCCGAATCCAACCAGGGCTACGTCAACAGCAACGTGGGCATCACCCTGCAGCTGGCCGGCTATGAAACCACCAGTTACACCGAATCCGGCAACTTCACCACCGACCTGACCCGCTTCCGCAACACCAGCGACGGCTACATGGACAGCATCCACACCAGCCGCAACAACACTGCGGCCGATGTCGGCGTCCTGCTGATCAACAACACGAGCTACTGCGGGTTGGCCTCGGGCATCGGTTCGACGGCATCGACGGCGTTCGCGGCGGTGTACTGGGATTGCGCGACCGGCTATTACTCCTTCGCGCATGAGATCGGCCACCTGCAGAGTGCGCGGCACGATATCGCCAGTGATCCCAGCACGTCGCCCTATGCCTATGGGCACGGTTATCGCTACGAGCCGTCCTCCGGTTCGCGCTGGCGCACGATCATGGCTTATGACTGCTCGGCCGGCTGCCCGCGCCTGAACTACTGGTCCAACCCGAACATCAACTACAACGGCATCCCGATGGGCAATGCCAGCACCGCCGACAACCAGCGCGTGCTGGTCAATACCAAGGCCACCATCGCGGCCTTCCGCTGAGGCCAACCGCCGACCGAGGTCGGCGTCTACCTGGGTGCGTTCACCTGCCCTGGTAGATGCCAACCTTGGTTGGCACCCCGCGATCCATCATTCGCGCGCGAGCGTATCCAGCGACCAGCCGCCGGCATCCACGCGCAGCACCGATCCCTGTTCGTACCAGTCACCCAGCACGATGCGGTTGCAGGCGCGGCCACCGGCCTGCAGCGTGTGTACCGCCGGGCGATGGGTGTGGCCGTGGATCATGGTGTCCACGCCATGGCGCACGAAGGTGGCATCGACTTCGGCGGGTGACACGTCGGTTACCGACTCGAACTGCGCACGATCATCCTGCTTCATTTCCGACTGGCGGGCCTGGCTGGCGTCGCGTGCCTTCTGCGCGAAGGCGATGCGTGCGGCCAGCGGCTGCGACAGGAACTGCGCCTGGAAGACCGGGTCGCGCGTCTGTGCACGGAACTGCTGGTAGGGGATGTCGTCCGTGCACAGCAGGTCGCCGTGCTGCAGCAGCACCGGGCGGCCGTACAGCTCGATCACGCACGGGTCGGGCAGGATGCGCAGGCCGGCACGGCGCGCATAGTCTTCGCCGAGCAGGAAGTCGCGGTTGCCGCGGATGAAGTACACCGGTACGCCGCTGTCGGAAAGTACCTTCAGCGCGTCGGCCACCGCATCGGCAGCAGGCGAGGGCGTGTCGTCGCCGATCCAGGCTTCGAACAGGTCGCCGAGGATGTACAGCGCATCGGCGCCGGGCGCCTGCTCGCGCAGGAAGCGCAGGAACAGGTCGGTGATCTCCGGACGGCTGGGGTCCAGGTGCAGGTCGGAAATGAACAGCGTGGTCATGCAGGCATTCTAGGGCATCCACCGCCGGGCATGGCCCGGCGCTACCGAAGGGATCTGACCCCGGGGGCTACACCGGCAGCGGCAACCAGGCCAGGCTGGCCGATGCCAGCAGGATGGCAATGCCGGTGGCGGCCAGTACATCGGACGGGTAGTGCAGGCCAAGCACCACCCGCGACAGCGCGACGCCGAAGGTGAACGGCACCAGTAGCGGCGCCAGCCACGGGTAGTAGGCCAGCGCGACGATGGTGAACGACACCGCGTGCAGGGTGTGCCCGGAGGGGAAGCTGAACTCGTCCAGCGGCGCCACCCAGGCGCGGATGCGCAGATCGGCCGCATACGGGCGGGGACGCCGGGTCCAGCGCTTGAGGCCTTTGTAGAGCAGCAGTGCGGCCAGGCCGGTGGCGGCCATGTGCACCGATGCACGCAGTCCGTCGAAGCCGTCCAGCGCCACCAGCGCGCCCATCAGCACGTACCAGAACACGCCATCGCCGAGCCGGCTGATGACCGAGAACAGGCGACGCACGCGGCGACGCCGGCAGTAGTGGTTGGCCCGGCGGCAGAGCCGCGCCTCGCGGCCAGCCAGCAGCTCAAGCGGCGTGGTGCGCATGGCCGCTCCTCCGCGACTGGGCCAGCTCGGCCAGCAGGGCATCGAATTCGGCAACCACCTGCTGTGGATGCAGGCGCTTCATCGCACGCGCGGCGCTGCTGCCGAATTCGCGGCGCCGTGCATCATCGGCGGCCAGCTGCACCGCTGCCTCGATGAACTGCTCATCGTTTTCCACGGCCGCACCGTTCTCGCCATCACGCAGGTATTCGCGGGCCGCACCGTAGTCGAAAGCGACGGTGGCCAGGCCGCTGGCCATGCTTTCCAGGGTCACGTTGCCAAAGGTCTCGCTGCGGCTGGGGAACAGGAACAGGTCACCGCTGGCGAAATGCCGTGCCAGGGCTTCGCCGCGCTGGATGCCGCAGAAAATGAAATCGGGGTTTTCATGTGCCAGTTTTTCGCGGGCCGGACCATCACCCACCCAGACGAAGCGGGCTTTGGGGCGGATCTGCTGCAGGCGGCGGAAGGCTTTCACCGCCAGGCCAAGGTTTTTTTCCGCAGCGATGCGGCCGACATGGATCGCGACCAGGCCGTTGCCGTCCACGCCCCATTCCTCGCGCAGCGCCGGGTCGCGCCGGCCCGGATCGAACTGCTGGCTGTCGACCGCGCGTGCCAGCAGGCGCACGCGTTCGAAGCCCTGTTCACCGAGGAACTGTTGCAGCTCGCGGGTGGGCACCAGGGTTGCATCGGCCTGGTTGTGGAACCGGCGCATCCAGCGCATCGCGGCAGCCTGCAGCCAGGCCACGCCGTAGTCGGGCAGGTACTCGTCGAAGCGGGTATGGAAACCACTGGCGACCGGAATGCCAAGGCGGCGCGCGGTGCGCAGCGCCGACCAGCCCAGCGGGCCTTCGGTGGCGATGTAGACCGCATCGGGACGCTGCTGCTGCCAGTGGCGGTTGAGCCTGATCGGTGCAGGCAGGCCAAAGCGCAGGCCGGGGTAGCGCGGCAGTGCGGCGCCCGGCACCAGCAGCGTGCCCGGTGCCGAGTCCAGTGCTTCGCTGGTCTGGCGTGGCCGGATCAGGTCGATGTCATGGCCGGAATTGCGCAGTCCCTGCTCCAGGCCCTGCACGGTGAGGGCAACGCCGTTCACTTCCGGCGGGTAGGTCTCGGTGACGATGGCATAGCGCATGGCGGGCCTCCGGGTTTCCGGCATGCTCGGGCCTGGCGATGTAGCCGATATGACCGCTTTGCGACCACGGGATGACGGTGGTCAGGTCCCTGTACGAAGCCACGGCCCCGAAGGGCCGTGGCGGTCGTGCAGGGGGCGCGGTGGATCAGAAGCGCTGCTGGTATTTCATGTAGATGAAACGACCGATGTCGAAGCCACCGTAGTAGGAGAAGTTGGCGCTCGGCTGGCTGTACATGGCCGGTCCCTGGCGGCCGAACACATTGTTGGCACCGATCGAGACGGTCGCATCCCATGGCAGGTTGTAGCGCGCCTGCACGTCGTGGAAGGTGACCGATCCGCGACGGTTGTAGTCACGGCTGCCACTGAACCACGGCGCGCGCTGGCCCGGGTGCGAGCACTCACCCGGATACGTGGCTGCATCCAGGCAACGCTCCTTGACCGCGGAGAAATAGCGCAGGCCCCAGTTAAGGCCGAGGTTGCCACGCTCCCAGCCCAACGATGCGTTGGAGCGCACACGGAAGCCGATGCCGCCGTTGCTGGCGATGCCATTGCTGGGAATGGGCGGGGCATCCGCCTCGTTGGTGGTCCGTTCTTCCGCGGCGACCACATAGGTGGTCTTCCAGTCGGCGCTCAGCGTGCCCCAGGACGTTTCGATCTTGTGGCCGATCTCCAGGTCATAGCCTTCGGCCTGGCGGAACCCGCTGTTGCGGCTGCCATAGTTGAGCGTGTTGACGATGCCCAGTTCCGGGTCGCGGGTGAAACTGCCGCAGCGCTCGGCGATGCCCAGTTCGTAGCAGTCGCGGAGGATGTCGTTGGGATGGTCGGCGACGATGGTGTTGTCGATGCGGATCTTCCACCAGTCCAATGCAATGTTCAGTCCTTCGGCAAACGTCGGGCTCCAGACCAGGCCCAGCGTGCGGCTGGTCGAGGTTTCCGGCTTCAGGTCGGGATTGGAACCGTTGGTGAAGGGCAGGGGCGTCTGCCCACTGCTGCCGGTGATCGGCTCGTTGCCCTGGCCGAGCTGGCGGTAGCTGTCCGCATTGGCGATGTCGGCGGCGCAGCGTGCACGTACCTCCGGGCTGCTGGCGGCGGCGCCATAGACCGTATCGCAGGGATCACGGAAGCCGGTGGTGAAGGTCTGCGAGCCGCCGCCGTACAGATTCGAGATGGTCGGCGCACGGAAACCCTGGGCCCAGGTGCCACGGACCAGCAGCTGGTCGATCGGCTTCCACGAGATGCCGAACTTGCTGTTGAGGGTTCCGCCGAAGGTGGTGTAGTCCGAGTAGCGCGTTGCCATGTCCAGGGTCAGCTGGCGTGCACCGGGGAGGTCGCTCAGCACCGGCACGCTCAGCTCCAGATAGGCCTCGTCGACACGGTAGCCACCGCCGGTGGGGCCCGCCGCCAGATTGGTGGTGGCGCCGGTCTGGGCCAGCGCATCGGGAATGAAGCGACCCTCCTCGCGGCGGCTCTCCACACCCAGGGCGAAGCCCAGTTCCCCGGCAGGCAGCGTGGCAAGGCCGCCACTGAGGCTGGCGAACAGGTTGCGGGTGGTGTTGCGGCCACGGGTGAGTTCCTCGGGGAACAGCCAGTCCTGCAGTTCGCCATTGCCGGTCAGGCCGTACGGGTCATCCTGGCCATACGGCACCAGTGGATTCCAGGGCTTGCAGCCGGCAATCGGTGCATCCGGTGTACCGCATTCCACCTTGCCGGTGGCCGGGTTGTAGAACGAAGGACCGGTGGAATCGGCAACGCGCTGCTTGTGCAGGTCGCCGGTGGCACGCTGCTCCAGCTCGCTGCGGTTGTACTGGTAGCCGGCTTCCCAATCGAAGTCGCGACCGGCGAACTGGAAGCTGCCTTCAAACGCTGCGACACCCTGCCAGGTGGTCAGTTCGCTGGTGCTGATGCGTGGAATCTCCCAGGTGCGGCGGTTCCAGTGCACGTCGCTTGGGCGTTCATAGCCGTGGTGGCTGCCGAACGGATTGAACCAGCTGTCGGCGGACATCGGCGTGATGCCGGCCGCACCGGACTGGAACGGATAGCCGGCAATCTGGCGCGTGGTGGTGCGTCGGTTGTAGGCCAGCTGGGTGTTGAAACGGATCTGGTCGTTCAGATCCATGCGTGCATCGACGAAGAGCGAATCGCGCTTGATCGGCGTCTGTACGTGCATCTGTTCATTGCTGTTGCTGACATCACCGGTGAACGGCGTGTTGTCACTGAGGTGGAAGCTGTCCGGCCCGCCCGGCTGGCTGCCGCGATCGAGCGAATAGCTGCAGCCACGGACGCTGCTGCAGCCCGGGCCCTTGAAGCCGACGATGCGCCCCCACTGCCCGACCGTGGTCCAGCCATCGTCCGGATGACGATCGGTATAGGTGTAGGCGCTGAAGCCGCGGTCCTTCGCCCAAACGCCCTTTTCTTCGACATGCTCGGCGGCGACACTGATCGAAGCGCGGTCATTCGACCAGCCGGCAACCACGTCGTACTGGGTGCGGGCCCCATCGCCTTCGCTGAACTGCCCGTGGTAGACGTTGGCGGTCACGCCCTGGACGTTGCGCCGGGTGATGATGTTGACCACGCCGGCCATCGCGTCGGAACCGTAGATGGCCGAGGCGCCGTCCTTCAGCACTTCCATGCGTTCCACGGCAGCGGCGGGAATGCTGGATATGTCCTGGTAACCCGAAGTGGTCATGCCCAGGCGCTTGCCGTTGACCAGCACCAGGGTGCGCTGTGCACCGAGGCCGCGCATGTCCACGTAGCTGCCGCCTGCGGCCTCGCCCGCACTGAGCGGGCTGGCACGGCTCAAGGCCGGGCTGCCGGTTGCGGTCAGGTTCTGCAGGATGTCGGCAACGGAATTGAAGCCCTGCCGCTCGATGTCGGCGCGGCTGATGGTCAGCACCGGCTGCGCGGTTTCCAGGTCGACCTGGCGGATGCGCGAACCGGTGATCTCGATACGGTCCAGCGTGGTGGCTTCCGGTGCGTGCTGGGCGAATGCGGGGGCGGCCAGTGCGGTGGTGGCCGTCATCGCCAGTGCACGACGGATCGCCAACCCGAGCTCGGGAATACGGATGGTCATGGGTCTCTCTCTCAGTCTTCGAAGTCTTCGGAACACAGCCAAGCGGGGCTGCGTCAACTCCACCGCGGCGGTGGATGTTCGAACCTAGTGAAGATGGATGGGGAGACGTATGGGCAAGCGACGAAAGCGCTGCAGATGGCTGTGACGCTTCTGCACAAAGCGGAAGCAAATCAATCGATTGCTCCAACCTGTGGCATCGCGGCGGACGCAGCGCAGAGGACCGTGTCCCTGATTGAACGCATCACGGTCAATGTGGAAAGCGACAGTCTGCGCGGAGGCAGAAAAAAACCACGGCCCTGAAGGGCCGTGGTCGTCGAGCTTCAACAGCGCGGATGGATCAGAAGCGCTGCTGGTACTTCATGTACATGAAACGACCGATGTCGTAGCCACCGTAGTAGGAGAACGACGAGTTCGGCTTGCTGTACATCACCGGCGCTTCCTTGCCGAACACATTGTTCGCGCCCACCGAAACGGTGGCATCCCACGGCAGGTTGTAGCGGAACTGCACGTCGTGGAAGGTCACGGCACCGCGCTCGTTGTACGCGGTCGGCGACTTCAGCCACGGAGCCAGGAAGGTCGGATCGGAGCATTCGTCCGCATAACGCGAGGCGTTGAGGCAGCGCTCCTTCACACCGGAGTAGTAGCGTGCCGTCCAGCTGACGCCGAAGTCACCCACATCCCAGCCCAGCACCAGGTTCGAGCGCACGCGGAACGCAAGGCTGGTGGCGGTGCCGATGGTGTTGGCAACGCCGTTGATCGGCGTGATCGCTTCGCGGACATCGTTGGTGGAGCGGTAGACGTTCTTGCTGACGTAGGTGCTGGTCCAGCCTGCGCTCAGCTTGCCGTAGCTGGTGTCGACGCGGTAGCTGACATCCAGGTCGTAACCTTCGGTCTCGGCAAAGCCGGCATTGCGGTTGCCGAACTTCAGGCCGGTGACGATGCCGTTGGACGGGTCACGGCTGAAGCGGCTGCAGCGCGATTCGATGCCCTGCTCGTAGCAGTCCCTCAGGATCTGGTTCGGACTGTCACCGACGATGGTGTTGTCGATGCGGATCTTCCACCAGTCCAGCGCCACGTTGAGGTTGCTGAGGAAGGTCGGGCTCCACACCAGGCCCAGCGTCTTGCTGGTCGAGGTTTCCGGAACCAGCAGCGGGTTCGAACCGGACACGAACGGCGTCGGGGTCGCATCCTGCGCCGTGGTCACCGGGGCGTTGCCCTGCTTCAGCTGGCGGAAGTTGGCGGCATCGGCGATGTCACGTGCGCATCGCGCGCGGACTTCGGCACTGCCCTTGGCCGAGCCGAACACGGTGTCGCACGGATCGCTGAACTGCGCGAAGGTTTCCGAACCACCACCGTACAGGTCGTTGATGGTCGGGGCGCGGAAGCCTTCTGCCCAGGTACCACGGACCAGCAGCTGGTCGATCGGCTTCCACTTGAAGCCGAACTTGCTGTTGAGCGTGTTGCCGAAGGTGTTGTACTTGGAGTAACGGGTGGCGGCACTGAAGCTCAGCTCACGCGCACCGGGCAGGTCGGCCAGCACCGGCACGCTGAGCTCCAGGTAGGCTTCCTTCACGTTGTAGCTGCCACCGGTCGGGCCTGCGGCCAGGTTGGTGGTAGCGCCGGTCTGGGCCAGGGCATCGGGGGTGTAGCGGCCATCTTCCTTGCGGCTTTCCACGCCGAAAGCGAAGCCGAGGTCGCCGGCCGGCAGGGTCATGATGCTGCCGGACAGGTTGGCGAACGCGTTCTTGGTGGTGGTCCGGCCGGTGGTGTGCTCCGCCGGGAACAGCCAGGCCATCAGTTCTTCATTGCCGGTCAGTCCGTTCGGATCGTTCTTGCCGTAGGGCACCAGCGGGTTCCACGGCGTGCAGCCGCTGATCACCGCGCCCGGACGGCCACACATCACCTTGCCGGTGGCCGGATCCAGGAACGACGGACCCACGGCGTCACGCACGCGCTTCTTGTGCAGGTTGCCGGTGGCGGTAGCGGTCAGCTCGTTGCGGTTGTACTGGTAGCCCACGTCCCAGTCGAAGTAGCGCTGGCCGATCTCGAAGCTGCCATCCAGCGACACTACCGCACGGTAGGTCTTCAGTTCGCTGGTGCTCACACGCGGGATTTCCCAGGTGCGGCGGTTCCAGGCCACGTCGGTTGGCTTGGCATAGCCGTGCTGGTTGCCGAACGGATTGAAGTAGCTGTCCTTGGACATCAGGCCGGTGGCGGTCGGGTCGCCCGAGATGGACACCGAGCTGGACTGCAGGGGGTAGCCTGCAATCTGGCGCTCGGCCGAACGCTTGTTGTAGCCGAATTCGGTGCGCAGGTTGACCTGGTCGGTGATCTTGAAGCGACCGTCGAAGTACACCGAATCACGCTTGAGCGGATACATGACGTGCATCTGTTCGTTGGCGTTGCTGACGTCGCCGGTGAACGGGGTCGCATCGGTCAGGTGGTAGTTGGCCGGGTTGGTCGGGTCAGCACCACGGTTGAGCGAATAGCCGCAGCCGTCCTTGGTGTTGGTGCAGCCCGGGCCGCCCTTCAGGCCGGTGACCTGGCCCCACTGGCTCAGCGTGGTCCAGTTGGAGGCATCGTTCGGGTGGCGGTCGCTCACGCCGTACTTGCTGAACCAGCGGTCCTTGGCCCAGACGCTCTTTTCTTCGGAGTGCTCCAGTGCCAGGGTCAGCGACACGCGGTCATTGCTCCAGCCACCCACCACGTCGAAGCGATCGCGCGCGCCGTCACCTTCGCTGTACTGACCGTGGTAGACGTTGGCGGTCACGCCGTTGACGTTGGAACGGGTGATGATGTTGACCACGCCGGCCATCGCATCGGAACCGTAGATGGCCGACGCGCCATCCTTCAGCACTTCGATGCGCTCCACCGCCGACACCGGCAGCGAGGACACATCCTGCAGGCCCGAGGTGCTGATGCCCAGGCGCTTGCCGTTGACCAGCACCAGGGTGCGCTGCGCGCCCAGGTTGCGCATGTCGATGTAGGTGCCGCCGGTGTTTTCGCCCGAGCTCAGTGCGTTTGCACGGCTGATCGCCGGGCTGCCCATGGCGGTCACGTTCTGCAGGATGTCGGCCACCGAGCTGAAGCCCTGGCGCTCGATGTCCAACCGGCTCAGTGCCAGGACCGGCTGAGCGGTCTCCACGTCCACCTGGCGGATGCGCGAGCCAGTGATCTCGATGCGATCCAGGGTGGTCGGCGCGGCGGTGCTGCCACTCTGGGCGAACGCAGGCAGGGCGGCCAGCGTCGCAGTGGTTGCCAGGGCGTAGCGGATGGCCTGCCCCAGGGGGGTGGTACGTGAAGTCATGACGAGCTCTCTCTCTCTCAGGTCGTGCAGGGACGCCAAAAGGGGCGTCGAAGAAATCGGCCGCCCACAAGCGGACCGATGACCCGATAGTAGTCTCGTTGGTTAATGCTCTGTAAAGAGGTCGTGTCGATTTGTACCAGGCTTCATCGTCAGATTTCACGAAAGCTCAACAAAAGCAGTCGCTTAGCTGTAACGCTGAATGCGCTCCCCCGACTTGATCTGCTGCGTCGCAGCAGGTCAACCGGGGGCGCATGCGCGAACCGTAACGGTGTGTGACCTTCTTTCCCTCGCGGGAAAGCGTGAGCCTCAGGCTACGAAGGGCCGGAACTGGATGCCCAGCCCGGCGATGCCGTCGGTCTCGCCGATCAGATCGGCGCGCAGCAGTGGCCGGGCATCAATGAAGGCCTGCGGCACGATCAACGACAGGCGGTTGTCGTCGGCGGTCAGTTCCAACGCCGGCAGTGGATCGTCCTCATGGGCACGATTGAGCAGCACCGCCAGGCGCAGCAGGGCGGCCAGCCGGCGAGCGGTCAGCAGCAGGCGCTCGGGCAGGGCGTCGAAGGCGGTCTTGGTCACGCTGCGGCGATGGCTGCGCACCAGCGCGGCCAGCATCTGCTGTTCCTGCCGCGAGAAGCCGGCGATATCCGAGTGTTCCAGCACGTAACTGCCATGCACGTGGTAGCCGCTGTGCGCGATCATCAGGCCCAGCTCGTGCAGGCGCGCGGCCCAGCCGAGCATGCGCGCGTCGTCGGCATCGAGCCGCCAGCGTTCCTGCACCTGTTCCAGCAGTGACAGCGCGGTGTCCTGCACACGGTCGGCCTGCACGGTATCGATGCCGTAGCGCTGGCTGAGCGCGGACACCGATTCATCGCGCAGATCGTTCTCGCCAGCGCGGCCGACGATGTCGTAGAGGATGCCTTCGCGCATCGCGGCCTTGCTGACCAGCAGCTTCTGCAGGCCCAGCGCCTGGAAGGCGGCCTCCAGCACCAGGATGCCGCCGGCAATGATCGGGCGGCGGTCGCTGGACAGTCCCGGCAACTGGATGTCGTCGATCTTCTTGGCCTTCAGCAGTTCGTCGCGCAGTTGCGGCAGGGCCTCGGCGGTAATCGCGCCCTTGCTCAGCTTCATCGTCGCGCAGATCTCGCTGATCGCCTTGTGCGTGCCGGACGAGCCCAAGGCTTCCTGCCAGCCCAGCGCGCGGTACTTGCTGGCGAAGGGCTGGAACTCGCGGCCGATCTCGGCCAGTGCGTCCTTCCAGCGCTTCTTGCTCAGCTTGCCGCCGGGGAAGAAGCGCCGGGTGCTGGCGATGCAGCCGGCCTGCAGGCTTTCGCGCTCCAGGGTCTGCATGCCCATGCCGATGATGAATTCGGTGGAGCCGCCGCCGATGTCGATGACCAGCCGGCGCTGGCCGGGCTTGGGCGGTTGTGCATGGGCCACGCCCAGGTAGATCAGGCGCGCTTCTTCGCGGCCGCTGACCACTTCGATGGCGTGCCCGAGCGCGGTTTCGGCGGGAACCAGGAACGACTGCGGTGAACGCAGCTGGCGCACGGTATTGGTGGCCAGTGCGCGCACCCGGTGCGGCGGTACATTGCGGATGCGCTGGCCGAAGCGGGCCAGGCATTCCAGCGCGCGCTGCCGGGCAGCGGAGGAGAGCCCGCCTTTGCCGTCCAGGCCGTCGGCCATGCGCACCGTCTCGCGCAGGCGGTCGATTACCCGCAGCTGGCCGAGCGTGTAGCGCGCGATGACCATGTGGAAACTATTGGAGCCAAGGTCGATGGCGGCCAGCAGGTCGCCATCCTGCAATGCGGGCGGAGTCGTGGTGGTGTGCGGCATGGACGAATGTTAGCCGAAGGGGCGGTGTGCTCGTCACCGCGCGGCCTTCACATTTTGGAAGAGGGGAGTGCGGCAGGGCTGCGCCCTGCACCCGCAGAGGCCAGAGCAACAGCAACAGCAACAGCAACAGCAACAGCAACAGCAACAGCGGGCTATCCGTGGGATGGCGGGGCGGGTCCGATGGCAGGGGACGCCGTGAACCCGTCCATGGGGGCTTGGTCGCCGCATCCATGCGGCTCACACCCCTGCCACCGGACCCACCCCGCCTTCGACAGTTCTCTGCGATCTGCCGGGACGGCGTTCTGCGCGGCTGTTGGTGGGTGTCGACCTTGGTCGACACGGTAGATCCACGCCATGCGTGGATGAATCCAAACGTGCCGACCAAGGTCGACACCTACCGGGTCAGAGACCCTGCATCAGTGCCATCTGCGCAGAATGCGGTGCCTCGTCGTGGGCGGGCGCACGCTTGTGGTAGATGCCGTCGGCATCCAGTTCCCAGGCATTGAGGTTGTCGTCCAGGTAGTTCTGCAGGACCTCGCGGTAGACCCGCTTGGCCAGCTCCGGGTCGAGGATCGGGAAGCAGGTCTCGACCCGGCGCAGCAGGTTGCGTTCCAGCCAGTCGGCGCTGGCGCAGTACATCTCCGGTGCGCCGTCGTTGCCGAACCAGTAGACGCGGCTGTGCTCCAGGAAGCGGCCGACGATCGAGCGCACGCGGATGTTGTCCGAGATGCCCGGCACACCCGGGCGCAGGGTGCAGGCGCCGCGGATGATCAGGTCGATCTGCACGCCGGCCTGCGAGGCGGCGTACAGCGCGCGCACCACCTGCGGTTCGTTCAGGGCGTTCATCTTGGCGATGATCCGCGCCGGGCGGCCGGCGGCGGCGATGCGCGTCTCGCGCTCGATGCGGCCGAGGATGCCAGTGTGCAGGGTGAAGGGCGACTGCAGCAGGCGCTTGAGCTTCATCTTCGACGCCAGCCCGGACAGCTGCTGGAACAGCAGGTGCACGTCGTTGCCGATGTCCGCATCGGCGGTGATCAGGCTGATGTCGGTGTACGCGCGGGCGGTGCCGCTGTGGTAGTTGCCGGTGCCCAGGTGCACGTAGCGGCGCAGCTTGCGGCCCTCGCGGCGCACGATCAGCAGCATCTTGGCGTGGGTCTTGTAGCCGACCACGCCGTACACCACCTGCACGCCGGCCTCCTGCAGGCGATCGGCCAGGCCGAGGTTGGCTTCTTCGTCGAAGCGCGCGCGCAGTTCGACCACCACGGTCACGTCCTTGCCGTTGCGCGCGGCCTGGATCAGTGCGTCGACGATCAGCGAATCCTTGCCGGTGCGGTAGAGGGTCTGCTTGATCGCCAGCACGTTGGGGTCGATCGCCGCCTGCCGGATCAGGTCCAGCACTGCGGTGAAGGCATCGAACGGGTGGTGCAGCAACAGGTCCTGGCGCGCCGTGGTCTCGAAGATGCCGTCACTGTCGCGCAGCGTGCGCGGGGTCATCGGCGGGTACTTCAGGTCCGGCTGCGCGATCAGGTCGTACAGCTGGATGATGCGGTTGAGGTTGACCGGGCCATCGATGCGGTACACCGCGTTCTCGGTCAGGCCGAAATTCTGCAGCAGGGTTCGCACGATCTCGCGCGGCATGTCGTGGGCGATCTCCAGCCGCACCGCCGGCCGGTAGCCGCGGTCGACCAGCTCGTCACGCAGTGCCAGCGCCAGGTTCTCCACTTCCTCCTCGTCCACCACCAGCTCGGAGTTGCGGGTGACGCGGAACTGGTAGGCGCCCTGGACTTCCATGCCCGGGAACAGCTCATCGACGAAGGTCGACAGCACCGAGGAAAGGAACACGAAGTTCTGCGGCCCGCCGAGCTTCTCCGGCAGCTGGATGATGCGCGGCAGCGAGCGCGGCGCACGCACGATGGCCAGGTGGCCGGCGCGGCCGAACGCGTCGGTGCCCTTCAGCACCACCACGATGTTCAGCGACTTGTTGAGGATCTTCGGGAACGGGTGCACCGGGTCCAGGCCCAGCGGCGACAGCACCGGCATGATCTCGTTGCGGAAGTACGCACGCAGCCAGCGCTTCTGGCGATCGGTCCAGGAATGGCGGCCGAGCACGCCGATGCCGGCGTCCATCAGCGCCGGGCGCAGCGTCTCGTTCCAGCAGCGGTACTGCT
The DNA here is from genome assembly GCF_004346925.1 of Stenotrophomonas sp. ASS1. NCBI lineage: Bacteria > Pseudomonadati > Pseudomonadota > Gammaproteobacteria > Lysobacterales > Lysobacteraceae > Stenotrophomonas > Stenotrophomonas oleivorans. The sequence continues at coordinate 894,398 of NZ_CP031167.1, forward strand.
GGTCCACCAGTTCCGCGGCGCGGTCATGGATGGCGTTGAGGATGGCCTGCGGGCTCATCCCGTCCGGCGCCGGCGGCAGGCCGAATTCCTGCGCGTGGCGTACGGCAGCGGCGCGGATCTCGAAGAACTCGTCGAGGTTGGTGCAGGAGATGCACATGAAGCGCAGGCGCTCCAGCAGCGGCACCTGCGGGTCCATCGCCTGGGCCAGCACGCGGAAGTTGAAATCCAGCTGCGACAGCTCGCGGTTGATGTACAGCGCCGGGTCGCGCAACGGATCGTTGTCCGGGCTCACGGGGAGGGGGAGGGATCCGAGGCTGCTCATGGCGTCATTCTTCGATGGAGGTCAGGGGGGCGGACTCGCGCGGGCGCACGTGGTCGGCATCGAAATGGCAGGAGAACACCGAGCCCTTGCCGACCTCGCTTTCAATCTCCAGCCGTGCGTGGTGCAGGCCGAGGATGTGCTTGACGATGGACAGGCCCAGGCCGGTGCCGCCGCTCTCGCGCGAGCGGCTGCTGGACACACGGTAGAAACGTTCGGTCAGGCGCGGCAGGTGGGTGGCCGGGATGCCGTAGCCGGAATCGCGCACCGCCAGCACCGCGCCGTCGCCTTCGCGGCGGAACTCCACCGCGATGCGGCCCCCGGCCGGGGTGTAGCGCACCGCGTTGGTGACCAGGTTGGAGAAGGCGCTGTGCAGTTCCTTGGTCGAACCCTGCAGGTCGACACCGGCGAGGTCGTCGATGCTGATCTGGTGGCGGCCCTGGCTGTGCGCCTCGGCCTCGCGGCGCAGCGTCGCCAGCATCGGCTGCATGGCCACGGTCTCTTCCTCGCTGTGTTCCTGCGATTCGAGGCGCGACAGCGTCAGCAGGTCTTCCACCAGCTGGGCCATGCGCTGGCTCTGCTTGCGCATTTCTTCCAGCATCGGACCGGTGCCCGGGAAATCCTCCGGGTCCATCATGTCCAGGTAACCGTGGACCACGGTGAGCGGCGTGCGCAGTTCGTGTGAAACGTTGGCGACGAAGTCGCGGCGCACCTGTTCCAGGCGCAGCAGCTTGCTGACGTCGCGGGCGATCAGCAGCCAGTAGTCCGAAGAATACGGAATCAGTCGCAGGTTCAGGCGGATCGCAGGATCGACGGGTGAGGGCACGTCCAGGATCGGCTCGGCGTTGCGGCCGCCGGCCAGCCAGTGCGCCAGCGGCATCGGCTGCAGGCGTTCGACCAGCGCCTCGCCGAGGTCGCCCGGATGATGCAGGCCAAGCAGGGCGGTGGCCGCTTCGTTGAACCACTGCACGCGCTGGCTGTTGCGGTCCAGCACCACCACCGCATCGGGAAGTGCGGCGGCCGCAGCGCGATAGCTGCGCAGCATGTCCAGCAGGCGGCGCTTGCGCACGCGCATTTCCACCTGGTTGCGGTACAGCAGGCGGTCCAGCTCGTTCCAGACGCCGGTGCCTTCTTCGGCGGTATCCCAGCGCTGGCGCGCGGTCAGGCGCCGCAGCACGCTGCGCAGTCGCCAGTAATGCCATGCCAGCGTGGCCAGCGCGCCCAACGCGATGCACAACCACAGATGGCCCGTGAACCACCCCACCAGTCCGGCGAACAGCAGTACCGCGGCAACGGTGGCCAGGGTCTTCAACCAGGCAGAGCGGATGTGGCGGGGCATTGCGATCTCGTCGTTGAGGTGCGGCGGTTCACTGGGGTGAACCGAGGGTTATAGCAGAGTTGCCGGCGCCGGCACCCGCAGGTGCGTGGCGCCGGCACGACGAGGCTCAGGTAGCAGTGGAGAAGCGGTAGCCGGCGCCGCGCACGGTCTGCACCATGTTTTCGGCGTTGAACGGTTCCAGCGTCTTGCGCAGGCGGCGGATGTGCACGTCGATGGTGCGCTCCTCCACGTACACGCTGCCGCCCCACACATGGTCCAGCAGCTGGGCGCGGGTATAGACGCGCTCCGGGTGGGTCATGAAGAAGTGCAGCAGGCGGTATTCGGTCGGGCCGATCGGCACCGGCTGGTCGTTGGCGAACACGCGATGGGCGGCGCCGTCGATGCGGATCGGGCCGACCGCCACGCTGCCGTCCTCGTCGTCCTCGCGGGCGCGGCGCATCACCGCACGGATGCGGGCCAGCAGTTCGCGCGCCGAGAACGGCTTGACCACATAGTCGTCGACGCCGGCTTCAAGGCCACCCACGCGGTCGTTCTCTTCGCCGCGGGCGGTCAGCATGATGATCGGCACTTCGCGGGTCAGGGTTTCCTTGCGCCAGCGCCGGGCCAGATCCAGGCCACTGGTGCCGGGCAGCATCCAGTCCAGCAGGATCAGGTCGGGGACGCGGTCGGCGATGGCGGTCTGGGCCTCACGGGCGTCGCCGGCGTGGACCGGTTCGTAATCGCCCTTGCGCAGGGCGAAGGCGACCATTTCACGGATCGCGGGCTCGTCATCGACGATCAGGATGCGTTTCTGCACGAGGACACCGTAGGGCTCGGTTACTGGAGTGGTGCCAGTAGACTACGGTTTGATGACATGTTTGTGACTACCTGGCCGGAACCGTTCGGGATTGCCATCGGCCGGTCATGCAGCGCTCAGCGGCGGTCCAGGTCCGGGTCCTGCACGCCCTGCCGGCGCAGCTCCAGCACGGTGGGGGTGATCGCCTCGATGCGCGCATCCACCCGCGCCCGGCCTACGTAGTCCAGCGCCGGGTTGCGCTTGAGCGCCTGCAGCTGCATCAGCGACTGTTCCGGTCGGCCGCTGAGGAAGGCCGCCTCGGCGTAGGCCTCGCTGGCACGCACGCTGTCGCCGGCCAACTCGCTGGCGCGGGCGTACCGCTGCTGGAAGACCGGATCGTTACCGCTTTGCGACAGCAGGGGCCGCAGCATGGCCTGCGCACGCTGGCCCGCCTCGCGGCTGCCCTGTTCGTTCAGGATCTCGGCATAGGTCAGCGCCACCGGACGGCTGTTGGGGTGCTGGCGCAGCAGCTGCTCGAAGCGGCTGTTGGCCTGGGCGGTCTGGCCTGCACGCGATTCGGCCTCGCCCAGCCCCAGAGCCAGCCACAGGTTGTCCGGGCGGGTCTGCAGCAGGCCTGCCAGGGTCTGCCGGGCCTGGGTGGCGCCGGCGCGACCGCTGCGCATCACCGCCAGCGCCTGGCCATAGCGCTGGGCATCGTTGAGGCCGTCCTTCTGACGCTTGGCCAGATCGGCATACTCGCGTTCCAGCTCGGGGGTGGAATCCGCGCTGAGCACGCGCAGGCGCTCGCGCGCCCAGTCGAAGTCGCCACTGGCGCCGCGGCTGAGCTGGCCCATCGGGATGCGCAGCACGCTGCTGGGCAGCAGCGGGTTGGTTCCGCGCAACAGGGGTTCGGCCAGGCTGGGATCGGCCGGGTCCACGCGCTCCCTGCGCTCGCCGCTGGGGGTGCTGGTGGTCAGCAGCACCGTGTCCTTCTTCATCTGGTCGGCGCGGGCCTTCGCCTCGCTGATGCGGGTGATGTTGACCGGATGGGTGCGCAGGAACTCGGGCACGCTGTAGCCCCCCTCGTTGCCGCGCATCGCCGATGCCATCCGCTCGAAGAAGCCGGCCATGGCGTCCACGTCGTAACCGCTGCGCGACAGCGTGCGGATGCCGAGGCGATCGGCCTCGGATTCGTTGGAGCGGGTGTAGTTGATCTGGCGCTGCTGCATCAGGCCCATGCCCGAGCTGATCGCGGCCATCGTCGCGTTGCCGGACGACGTGCTGTTGCTGGCCTGTGCGGCCACCACCGCCGCCAGCATGCCGAGCAGGATCGGGATCTGGTCGCGCTGGGCACGCTCGACTCCGCGCAGCACGTGCTGCTGGGTGACGTGCGCGATTTCGTGCGACAGCACCGCAGCCACCTCGTCTTCGCGCTCGGCGGTCAGCACCAGGCCGGCATTGACCCCGATGTAGCCGCCCAGCGTGGCGAAGGCGTTGATCTGGCGGTCCTTCATCACGAAGAAGGTGTACGGCTGGCGAGGCTGGTCGCTGTTGGAGCCGAGCCGGGTACCCATGGTCTGCAGCCAGTCGTTGACCAGCGGGTCATCCAGCAGGTAGCCGTAGTTGCGCAGCTCGCGCAGCATCATCGCGCCGTACTCGGCCTGGCGGGCCGGGGTCAGCAGCTCGCCGGCCGAGGAGCCGATGTCGGGCAGCTTCTCCTGGGCCTGGGCGAGCGGCATGGCCAGGGCCAGGGTGACGGCGGTAGTCAGCAGCAGGGCTCGCAAGCAGTGGGTCCTCGGGCAGGGCGCGCCAAGCGTGGCAGGGTGGGGGGCAACCATTCGTTAATCCACAGTGTTGCGGCCGTGGCGTGGAAATTCCAGCGCACCGGTACCATATGTAGACCGTCGATCCATCGTGGAGTTTCCCGTGACAGCCCAGACCGCCGGCGGTGCCCCCGCCATCACCATCTATTCCACCGCCGTCTGCCCGTACTGCGTGGCCGCCAAGAACTTCCTGAAGAGCAAGGGCCAGCAGTGGACCGAGGTCCGCATCGACCTGGACCCGGTCGAGCGCGAGAAGATGATGGCACTGACCCGCCGTACCAGCGTGCCGCAGATCTTCGTCGGCGACGTCCACGTGGGCGGCTACGACGACATGATGGCCCTGCACCGTGAAGGCAAGCTCGAGCCGCTGCTGGCCGGGCAGGGCCAGGCATGAGCGCGGCCGACGACGGCAGCAAGGATCGCATCGCCGAGTTCACCGACTTCCGCAAGCGCATGAACGAGCGGATCCTGGGCGAGCCGAACCAGGTGGTGCGCCGCTTCTTCGCGCTGGACACGCAGACCTACCAGGCCGGCGCGCTGGACGTGAAGACCAAGGAACTGCTGGGCCTGGTGGCCTCGATGGTGCTGCGCTGCGACGACTGCATCAGCTACCACGTCGCCCAGTGCAAGGACGCCGGGGTGACCCGAGAAGAGTTCTTCGAGACCTTCTCGGTCGGCCTGGTGGTGGGCGGTTCCATCGTGATCCCGCACCTGCGCCGCGCGGTCGACTTCCTCGACCAGCTCGAAGGCGGCGCCGCCGCCCCGGAAGCGCACGCGCACTGAACCTGACGGGCGCCGGGAACCGGGGTCTGCGGCCCTCCCGGTAGTGCCGGCCGCTGGTCGGCATCCCGTGAACCCCACATGGCCGAGGTTGCCGGCCAGCGGCCGGCACTACCGAGCGCTTCCCCGCAATCCAACAGCCCAGGAGCCCCTTCTTGTTGAAGGGGCGCGCCGACAGGCGGGGGTAGAGGAAGCATGCGCGGGCAATTCTGCCTTACCCGGCTCGGACTAATTGCCTATTTGGGGTCTCCGAGCCGGGTAAGGCATAATTGCCGGTGAAACTTCCTTTGCGCCGGCGTTTCCGGGCACGTCCGGACGGCGTTTTTCCCCCTGTTCGGAACATCGATCAATGACGCAGAAAATTACGGTCATCCGCGGCGACGGCATTGGCCCGGAAATCATGGACGCCACCCTGTTCGTGCTCGACCAGCTCAAGACTGGCCTGGAGTACGAAGACGCCGACGCCGGCCTGGTGGCCCTGGAAAAGCACGGCGACCTGATGCCGGCGGTGACCCTGGAATCGATCGCGCGCAACAAGGTCGCGCTGAAGAGCCCGCTGACCACCCCGGTCGGTGGTGGCTTCACCTCGATCAACGTCAGCCTGCGCCGTCACTTCGACCTGTACGCCAATGTGCGTCCGGCCCACACCTTCCCGAACACCAAGTCGCGTTTCGACAACGTCGACCTGATCACCGTGCGTGAGAATACCGAAGGTGCCTACCTGGCCGAAGGCCAGGAAGTGTCGGCCGACGGCGAGACCGCCTTCTCCGGCACCCGCATCACCCGCAAGGGCTCCGAGCGCATCGTGCGCTACGCCTTCGAGCTGGCCAAGAGCACCGGCCGCAAGAAGGTCACCGCCGTACACAAGGCCAACATCATCAAGTCGACCTCGGGCCTGTTCCTGAATGTCGCCCGTGAAGTGGCTGCGCAGTACCCGGACATCGAATTCCAGGAAATGATCGTCGACAACTGCTGCATGCAGCTGGTGATGCGTCCGGAACAGTTCGACGTGATCGTCACCACCAACCTGTTCGGCGACATCATCTCCGACCTGTGCGCCGGCCTCGTCGGTGGCCTGGGCCTGGCCCCGGGTGCCAACATCGGCAAGGACGCGGCGATCTTCGAAGCCGTGCACGGCACTGCGCCGGACATCGCTGGCCAGGGCAAGGCCAATCCGTGCGCGCTGCTGCTGGCAGCGGCGCAGATGCTGGACCATGTCGGCCAGCCGGAAAATGCCGAGCGTCTGCGCAAGGCCATCGTGGCGACCATGGAAGCCAAGGATTCGCTGACCGGCGACCTGGGCGGCACCGGCACCACCATGAGCTTTGCCCAGGCCATCGCCAGCCGCCTGTAAGCGGCCGGCGTTCCTTGACGGAACCGCAGCGGGGCGCCTTCGGGCGCCTCGTTGCGTTGTGGGTCGGCTCGGTAGATCCACGCCATGCGTGGATGGCGGGGCTTTGGTCCGCAGCCACCCATGGGGCGGCTCTACAGGGGATTGTCTGTGCGAAATTCGCACAGATCATGTGCTTTTACATGGCTGGTTCGTGCGCCGTCCGCTCCGCATCATGTGCCCACTTTTCACCGCACAGGAGCTTGAACATGAACCTCACCGCCTTTGGTCTGGCCAGCCTGATCGGCATGGCCACCGTTACCCCCGTCACCGCTGCCGAACCGGCCCATCCCACCATCCGCCACATGGCTGGCGCACCCGTTGTGGCTTCGCTGGATGCGGCGAAGACCGCCGTGCTGGTGATCGACTTCCAGAACGAATACTTCGACGGCAGCGCTGCGCCGGGCTTCGCCGGTGGCCGAATGGTCATCCCCGATGGCGTGGCCGCACTGCGGCAGGCGAAGCGGGTGGTCGAGTTCGCCGATGCCCACGGCATCCGCGTGATCCATGTACAGCACGTGTTGCCGGCGGGTGCGCCGCTGTTCGCGCAAGGCAGCGTCAATGCCGCCTTCCATCGCGACCTGCAGCCGCGCAAGGGCGAGACCGTGGTGCAGAAGGACAACGTCAGCGTGTTCGCCGGTGACTCGGCCGCAGTGCTCGACCAGGTGCTGAAGGATGCCGGCATCGACACCCTGATCGTCACCGGCCTGCAGACCCATGCCTGCGTGGCAGGTGCCGCCCGCGATGCCGCAGCGGCACCGCGTGGCTACCGCGTCATCGTGTCGTCCGATGCAACTGCCAGCCGTGATCTGGATCTTGCCGGAGGCCAGCGCATCGGTCATCGCGCGCTGCATGACGCCTCGCTGGCGCAGATTGAGGACACCTTCGGCGATGTCATGGCGACTGACGCGATCCTGGCACTGCCTGTGCGCAAGGCCGGCGACGGCGCTTGATAAGCTGACGGGGCCCGCACGCCGCGGGCCCCGCCACCTGGAGCCGCCCGCCGATGGACCATTTCGCCGCCCTGCGTGCGCTGCGCGCCATCGTCGATGCAGGCAGTTTCACCGCCGCCGCCGAACGACTGGGTACCACCCATTCGGCGATGTCACGGCAACTGCGGCAGCTGGAAGAACATCTAGAGGTTCGACTGCTCGATCGCAACAGCCGCCGGCTGTCACTGACCGAAGCCGGTCGCGATTACTACCGCGAGGCGGCAGCGCTGCTGGATCGCCTGCAGGAGGCGGATGACCGCGCACGCGCAGGGCAGGCACAGCCCAGCGGCACCGTGCGGATCAGCGTGCCGCAGGTGGTCGCCAGCCAGGAGCTGCCGCATTGGTTGCCGTCGTTCCTGCAGCGCTACCCACAGGTCACGCTGGATCTTTCCGCCGACGACCAGCTGGTTGATGTGGTCGGGGGCGGCTTCGACCTGGCGCTGCGCATCGCGCCTTCCTTGCCGGACAGCCAGCTGGTCGCGCGCGAGCTGGCCAGCTGCCCACGCATCCTGGTCGCCGCACCGGCCTATCTGGCGCGGCACGGTCTGCCCCGGCAGGCTTCGGACCTCGCACAGCACACGCTGCTTGGTTTCAGTCCCACAGCGGCGATGTCGCCCTGGCAGCTGCAGGGGCCACGCGGTGCCGCCGCGAGCATCGAGGCGGGGCAGCGCCTGCGGGTGGATGCGACGCCAGCGTTGTATGCCGCTGCGTTGGCTGGCATGGGCATCAGCCTGTTCACTGCGCTGACCGTGCAGGAGGACCTGCGTGCCGGCCGCCTGATCCGTGTGCTGCCCGCCTGGCACGCCGGACAGCGGCGCTACTTCGCGCTGTATCCGCACGCGCGGGCGCTGGCGCCGAAGGTGCGTGCGCTGGTCGAGCACCTTGCGGCGCACTACGCTGCACAGGTGGGCGCGGCGGGGTAGTCGCGCGGCAGCAACCGAGGTGGTGATGGAGTCGGTGTATCTGCTGGTCGCGCTGGGCGCGATCGTCGCCGGATTCGTGCAGGGCCTGTCCGGCTTCGCCTTCGGCATGGTGGCGATGTCGTTCTGGGCGTGGGGACTGGAGCCGCGGCTGGCGGCGACGCTTTCGGTGTTTGGTGCGCTGGTCGGGCAGCTGGTCGCAGTGTTCACCGTGCGCCGCGGTTTCAACCTGCGCCTGCTGCTGCCGTTCGTGCTGGGTGGGCTGGCCGGCATTCCGCTGGGCGTGACGGTGCTGCCACGGCTGGACATGGACTGGTTCAAGGCGCTGCTGGGTGGCTTCCTGGCGCTGTGGTGCCCGGTGATGCTGATGGCGCGCTCGTTGCCTCCGGTCCGCGTCGGCGGCCGTATCGGTGATGCGATTGCTGGCATGGCCGGTGGCGTGCTCAGTGGCATCGGCGGCTTTGCCGGGCCGGTGCCGACGTTGTGGAGCACCCTGCGAGGCTTCGGCAAGGACGAGCAGCGCGCGGTCATCCAGAACTTCAACCTGGCGATGCTGGCGGTGACCATGGCCACCTATGTCGGCAGCGGCCTGGTGAGTCGGCAGATGTTGCCGTACTTCGCCATCGTGGCACCGGCCATGCTGGTGCCGACCCTGCTGGGCGCGCGGGTCTACATCGGCATCAGCGAGGCACGCTTCCGGCAGGTCGTGCTGGGCCTGCTGACCGCGTCAGGCATCGCGTTGCTGGCGTCGTCGCTGCCGGTACTGCTGGCGCGCTGAGGGAAGAACAAAAAAGGGCGCCACGAAGGGCGCCCTTTGTCGTCTACGGCATGTTTCGGCTCAGCGCTGCTGGATCTTCGACAGCAGGCGCAGGAATTCAACATACAGCCAGACCAGGGTCACCATCAGGCCGAATGCGCCATACCACTCCATGTACTTCGGTGCACGCTGGGCGACACCGGTTTCGATGAAGTCGAAATCCAGCACCAGGTTCAGCGCGGCCACGACTACCACGAACAGGCTGAAAGCAATGCCCAGCCAGCTGGAGTCGTGGATCACCGGCACGTCGATGTTGAAGAAGCCCAGCACGAACGACGCGAGGTAGAGCAGGGCGATGCCGCCAGTGGCGGCGACCACGCCCATCTTGAAGTTCTCGGTGGCCTTGATCAGGCCGCTGCGGTACGCGAACAGCAGCGCGAACAGGGTGCCAAAGGTCAGCAGCACCGCCTGGAACACGATGCCCGGGAACTTGGCGTTGAACACGGCCGAGATGGCGCCCAGGAACAGGCCTTCCACCAGCGCATACATCGGTGCGGTGACCGGCGACCATTCCTTCTTGAAGACGGTGATGAGCGCCAGCACGAGGCCGCCGATGGCGCCGCCCATGGCATACAGCTTGGCTCCGGCCATGACCTGGCCGTAGTCATCGATGGTCTGGTTCCAGGCGAAGGCGGCGGTCAGCACGGTCAACAGCAGCAGGAAACCGGTCTTGTTGACGGTGCCGTTGAGGGTCATGGCCTGGTCGGGGCTGGTCACCACCGAGCCGCTGGCGAGGTCGAGGAAGGTGGACTCGGAAAGAGCCGGGTTGCCGCTGCGCATACGCGTTCTCCGTGCGAATGAGGGTCAGGACGGCCATCCGGCCGATGGGCGTGAGCATAGCCGATGACTGCTTTCGGCGTTGTGGCAGGCGCCGGATCTACGCATCCTGCGTTGACAGTTCCCAATGCGCTTGGCGACAATGACCAGCTCCCCGGGCATGGCCCGAGGGGATTGCAAGACCGGGGTATAGCGCAGTCTGGTAGCGCGCCTGCTTTGGGAGCAGGATGTCGGGGGTTCGAATCCCTCTACCCCGACCAATCCCACATCACGTCGGATTGGACACCGTTCCGGTTCGGGCGCCCGTAGCTCAACTGGATAGAGCACCGGCCTTCTAAGCCGGCGGTTACAGGTTCGATTCCTGTCGGGCGCGCCATTGGAATCAATGGTTTAAGTGCTCACATCCGTGAACATTGGTTCCCATTCGATGGCTGCACGACCCTGGGTGGCGAGCATTCCACCTTCCTCTTTTCCGATGAAAGATGCCCTTTGCATGGGGTGCAGTCGCACGGCGTGATGTCATGCAGGTTGCGGTTGACCGGCATCTGGCGACGATCGGCTCACTCCGCAGGTGCTTGAGCAGCGCCGCCTGGGATGGGGCAATGCGCCCGGCAACGAAAAAAGGCCAGCGCTATGCGCTGGCCTTTCTCATGTCGCGATGGTCGCGATGGATGCACTCTGGTCGAGTGCACCCCGGATGGATCACATCTGTTCCAGTTCGCCCACTCGCACCTTGCCGCCACCGCCGCAGTTGCCGTGGCAGCCGCCGCTGATCGGGCCGCTGCCGCCGCCACCACCGCCGCCACCGCCGCCGCCACCACCACCGCCGCGGGAGTTGGGCGGGAGGACGGTCGAAATCACTTCGCCGGAGTCGAAACCTGCACCTCGCCACGTGTAGTTGACGCAGGAAATACCGTTGCAGACGGTCAGGACATCGCCGGTCTGGACGCGCGTCTGGGCAGTCCAGACCGTGGTCCGGCCGTCATTGAGCTTCTGGACCTCTTGGGAAAGCTGCTGGTTGGTCACCGGATCGGGATACGGGGTTGTCAGCGTGCATCCGGCGGTGCAGTTGATGACGCCAGGAAGCTTTTTCGCTTGAAGGCTCCCGGCCGCCATGAACAGCAGCACGCCTGCAATGGCGGGAATGGAGTTTCTACCAAGCGAAGGGATAATCCCAATCAGTCTAGCTTTCACAATAGGTCCTTATCGTGGGATGCAACAGTTCTTGAAGATTTCGTTCGATGAAATGCGGGCTTTCTCTTTCTCTTGGCTGCTCAGGTTTTTCTCATGGTTGGCAATGTCATCGGTGGTGGCAAAACGTGGGTCCAGCCGGTTGAGGACGCGGGTGTACGCCAGGGCCGCAACGGGATCCGCAGGAACGATGCCGCCATAGGTGTAGGCCATCGCCATGTCGCTGATGACATTGACGTTCCCTTGTGATTCCAGTTCGCGCAGATATCCGGTGGCGGTGTCCTTCCACGCCTCGAGCGCCGCGGGATCACGGATTGCGTCATCAAGCGAACCGATGACTTTCTCCGGCGATCGCGAGTAGGCGCGCATCGCTTCCTGCGAGCCCATGGCGGCGGCCTTCGAAAGCCAATCGGCGTGATAGATGTCCTGATCCAGAGCCAGCGACTCACACTCTTTGAGGATTCGTTCCGACCGCTCCAGGAACCAGTTGCCGGCCCCGACCGTGGTGGCCGAATCCGCCAGCTTGTCAGCGCGATCCGAGATGAAGGTCTGGCATTGCTCGATGGTTCGATAGATTTCGTAGGTTGCCGTGGCATCTCCGGATTCGGAGCGCAGCATCAGTTGCTTGACGTGGGCAAGCGCGTCACCGGGAGGCCGGAACTCATTGCCTCTTACGATTTCGTAGGCCTTGGGGCCCACGGCCTTGTACGAGCCCGGCGGGATTTTGTTGTCCCGCTCAAGCCTTTGCGCGGCCGCCGCACCTGACGCCGGAAGCTGCCTTCCCTGGTCAGGCCGTTCATCGAGGCTGCCACTCTTCCCGGATTCCTCTGCCGTGGCATCCGCAGTTGCCTGCTGCCGGTAGCCGGACATTGCAACGGCTGCCACTGCCAGCACGGCTGCCAGCGCGACGAATCCGATTAGCCGCTTGCTCATCTATTGATCTCACCTTCATTGCAGGAATCGGCATGGTTGCAAACGCGCGCCCTGCGTTCCATGTCCTGCAGCTAACGTTGTATGAATGGATCTCCCCCATCCCTATTTGAGATTCATTCACGATTTGTTCACTAAGCGTTCATGCTCTCGGGGCGTGCCCGACGACGGGCGGGCTGTTCGCCAGCGCCTGACATCCGGTGCGTGCGGCACGCGCCTTCTCTAGCTCGGGATGGATGCAGATTCGAACGGCGTGGGTGAGGTGAAGCAGGTGCTGGTCGAAGTACATCGGCGGCGCAGGCGCCAACGGCGGCTTACCTTCTGCCGCGGTGCTGTCGCCTTGCGGGCGTTTGCTGGCCTGCTGATGGGGGTGACGGCCGAACGCAACACGTCGTTCGATGTGATCGAAACGATGTCGCCGATGGACAGTTGCGACCGATGTTCTGGGCCGACGATGAGCGCTTGCACGCGCAGGGTGTGCAAGCGATTACCCGTCGAGTGCTTCCTGGCAGGACGCAGTCGCGCAACGTGATGTTTCAGTTGCTCGACGGAGCGGGCCAGCCACGCCTGCAGCTGCAGGTCACGCCGAAAGGGGAGGCCACGCTGTCATTCCTGGATGGGCATGCGGACATCGCGCGCGTGACCTCGGCGGAGCAGCATTGATCTCCTGTTCCGGCCCCTGCACATCAATGTGAAGAAGTGCTTGCAATTCCTTCGCGACTCCCGGAAAATGCCGGACTCGCTTCGGGGGACGGACTTCTGGCTCCACCCGCTAGCAAAGCATCAAGGTCCAGCGTCAGCCTCATCGGCGGTGGAGCGAAAGTTTCAGTGGTGGCTGTAGCTCAGTTGGTTAGAGTACCGGATTGTGATTCCGGTGGTCGGGGGTTCGAATCCCCTCAGCCACCCCACTGATTCAACCGCATCGGCGCAGCCGAAACGGTATTGCAATAAACAGAAAGCACGCTACAATGTGCGTCTGAGTTTCACGGGCCGTTAGCTCAGTTGGTAGAGCAGTTGACTCTTAATCAATAGGTCCAAGGTTCGAATCCTTGACGGCCCACCAAGACAGAAGCCACCTGGTATCCCAGGTGGCTTTTTTCTTATAAGTGTGACTCCCATCGTTTCGATGGATCACGGGTTGCAGAGCCCCGCTTGGCCGTGGATCTGCAATGCAGCGGGACCGCAGTGCTGGTTTCAACGATGTTGAAAAAAGTGCTTGCACCCACCGAGCGGATCGGGTCATAATTCGCGCCCCGATTTCGGGCTGTTAGCTCAGTTGGTAGAGCAGTTGACTCTTAATCAATAGGTCCAAGGTTCGAATCCTTGACAGCCCACCAGACGAAAGCCACTTGGTTTGCCAGGTGGCTTTTTTCTTGTCTGCGCGCCGGGTTGCGCTTCATCCACGCATGGTGTGGATCTGCTGAAACGGCGCATGGCGTGGATCTACTGAAGCGATGCTGAAATCAGGGGCATACGCGTCATCAGTGTTTTCAATGCTGTGCGCTGCTTCTCACCGCATCCTTCCTGCATCGCACCCAATGGATCTTCCGCGCCGAAGGCGCATGCACGAAGGAAGATGTTGATGGCTGATATCAATCGATTGCACCGCACGCTGTGGGTTCCCTTCGCGTTGATGGCGCTGGCTGCCTGCGCGCCGGCCAATGATCCCGCGAAGACCGTTGAACGCGATGCGGGCACGGAGAGCACTCCGGCGCGCCCGGTGGGTGACGCCATGCAGATGCAGCCGGCTCAGCCTGCGGAAGCGGAGGTCCTGCCTGACGCGGTGGATGTGCAGCGCAATGCGGACGGTTCGGTGGATGTGCGCAAGGCCATGCCGGAGTCGGTGGCTCTGCGGCGCACCGATGACGGGGGCGTGGAGATCCGCAAGGGGGAGGCGCCCGCCGAACATGCAGGCATGGCACCGGCCCGCGCTGTACCGCAGCAGTAAGCCGCAGTCGTCCTGGCGGGTGGTGCGCCCGCCGGGGCGGCAGCGATGCAGGGGCCGCGCGCATCGCGGCAGATTCAGTTTTGTGCAGGCCTTCCGCTTCCAGCCCCCGCCTGCGACAATGAACGCCTGAGCCGGCCACGCGAAAGTGGCGGAATTGGTAGACGCCCTGGATTTAGGTTCCAGTGCCGCAAGGCGTGGGGGTTCGAGTCCCCCCTTTCGCACCAGTGCCGGCCTGTCCCCGCCCTGATCGGGCCATCTGCGCCCCCTTGACCGGCACGCGCTGGCAGTGCAGGCCGAATTGGGCGAAACTAAAGGGCTGCGGCAAGCAGGCGCGTCCCAGACGTCGTGTCCTTACAACCGTTTCATCCCAATCATCGAGCCGGGGGCGTGGGCCGCCGGTGGCAGGAGTCAACATGCAAGCTTCGATCGAATCCACCGGCAACCTGGAACGCCGCCTGAGCTTCTCGCTGCCGGAAGAGCGTCTGCAGAGCCACATCGTCGGCCGCCTGGGCGAAATCGCCCGTACCACCCGCATCAAGGGTTTCCGTCCGGGCAAGGTGCCGGCCAAGGTGATCGAGCAGCGCTTCGGCGCGCAGGTCCGTGGCGAGGCGCTGGACGGCCTGCTGCGCGAAACCTTCGATGCCGCCGTGCGTGAGCACGACCTGCGCATCGTCGGCAGCCCGCGCATCGACAAGGGCGACGAGGGTGAATTCTCCTTCGTGGCCACCGTGGAAGTGGTGCCGGACTTCGGCGATATCGACGTCAGCAAGCTGACCGTCGTGCGCCACAGCGCCGAGATCACCGACGCCGACATCGACCAGATGATCGAGAACCTGCAGAACCAGCGTCGTACCTGGGCCCCGGTCAGCCGTGGCGCGCAGGACGGTGACCTGGTCGCGGTGGAAACCTGGTCGCAGGCCGGCGAAGAGCGCCTGCCGGCCGAGGGCACCGAGAAGGGTTCGATCGTGCTCGGCCAGGGCATGATGTTCGACACCATCGAAAAGGGCCTGGTCGGCCTGGCCAAGGGCGAAGAAAAGACCCTGGACGTCGAGTTCCCGGCTGACTGGCGCGTGCCGGTGCTGGCAGGCAAGACCGTGCAGGTGACCGTCAAGGTTGCCGAAGTGTCCGAGCCGGTCGTGCCGGCGGTCGACGAAGCCTTCATCAAGAGCTTCGGCGTGAAGGGCGGCGACGTCGAGCAGTTCCGCAGCGACATCCGCGCCAACCTGGAGCGCGAGCTGAAGGGTGCCCTGATGAACCGCCTGCGCCGCGAAGTGGGCGAGCAGCTGATCGCCGCCTATTCGTCGGTGGAAATGCCGCCGCGCCTGGTCGAGAACGAAGCCCGCGCCATGCTGGCCCAGCAGGTCGAGCAGATCCGCCGCAACGGCCAGAACGTCGGCGAGATCCCGGCCGATGCCCACGAAGGCTTCAAGGAAGCGGCCGCCAAGCGCGTGCTGGTCGGCCTGCTGGTCGGTGAAGTGGCCCGCATCAACGACCTGCGCCTGGAAGCCAAGCGCCTGAACGAAACGATGCGTCTGATCGCTTCGACCTACGAAGAGCCGGAACAGGTCATTGAGATGTACCGCAACGACCCCCAGCTGATGTCTGGCCTGCAGAACCGTGTGATGGAAGAGCAGGTGATCGACTGGATCGCCGAACGTGCCCAGCACACCGAAGAGAAGCTGTCGTTCCAGGACGCGATCCGCCAGTAAGCCCGGGCGGATCACCGGATGCCCCGCGCCTTTGCCGGCGCGGGGTTGTTGCCCCCCAAGATAGGTACCTCACGTAATGGACAACCGAACCAAAGCCCTGAACCTGGTTCCGATGGTGGTCGAGCAGACCAGCCGCGGCGAGCGTGCCTACGACATCTATTCGCGCCTGTTGAAGGAGCGCCTGATCTTCCTCGTGGGCCCGATCGACGATCACATGGCCAACGTGGTGGTGGCGCAGTTGCTGTTCCTGGAGTCGGAGAACCCGGAAAAGGACATCAACATCTACATCAACTCGCCGGGTGGCGTGGTCACCGCCGGCATGGCGATCTACGACACCATGCAGTACATCAAGCCGAATGTGAGCACCACCTGCATCGGCCAGGCCGCCTCGATGGGCGCCCTGCTGCTGGCCGCGGGCGAAGCTGGCAAGCGCTATGCGCTGCCGAACTCGCGCGTGATGATCCACCAGCCGCTGGGTGGCTACCAGGGCCAGGCCACCGACATCGACATCCACGCGCGTGAGATCCTGACCCTGCGTTCGCGCCTGAACGAAGTGCTGGCCAAGCACACCGGCCAGTCGCTGGAGACGATCGCCCGCGACACCGAGCGCGACAACTTCAAGAGCGCCTTCGAGGCGCAGGCCTATGGTCTGGTCGACCAGGTCCTGGAGCGTCGTCCGGACGAGTCGATCCAGGCCGGCTGACCGGCCATCACGGGGCCATGGAGGCCCCGTTCCTGCAGGGTCGGGCGGGACTGGTGTCCCCTCGGCCCTGTGCTATTCTCGAATCGAACCCCCGTTCAGCGGGTGGGGTAACTGGGTAAGCGAAGCATGAGCGAAGACCGCCAAGGTCGTTCCACGGACACCGGCAAGATCCTCTACTGCTCTTTCTGCGGCAAGAGCCAGCATGAAGTGCGCAAGCTGATTGCGGGTCCGAGCGTATTCATCTGCGATGAGTGCGTGGAGCTGTGCAACGACATCATCCGTGAGGAACTTGAGGAAAAGGCGCAGTCGGCGCGCAGTTCGCTGCCCAAGCCGCGCGAGATCCTCGAGGTCCTCGACCAGTACGTGATCGGCCAGAACCGCGCCAAGCGCACGCTGGCCGTGGCCGTGTACAACCACTACAAGCGCATCGAGAGCCGGCAGAAGAACGACGACGTCGAACTGGCGAAGTCGAACATCCTGCTGGTCGGTCCGACCGGTTCGGGCAAGACGCTGCTGGCCGAGACCCTGGCCCGCCTGCTCAACGTGCCGTTCACCATGGCCGACGCCACCACGCTGACCGAAGCCGGTTACGTGGGCGAGGACGTGGAGAACATCATCCAGAAGCTGCTGCAGAAGTGCGACTACGACGTCGAGAAGGCGCAGCAGGGCATCGTCTACATCGATGAAATCGACAAGATCTCGCGCAAGAGCGAGAACCCGTCGATCACCCGCGATGTGTCCGGCGAAGGCGTGCAGCAGGCCCTGCTGAAGCTGATCGAAGGCACCGTGGCCAGCGTTCCGCCGCAGGGCGGCCGCAAGCACCCGCAGCAGGAATTCCTGCAGGTGGACACCAAGAACATCCTGTTCATCTGCGGCGGCGCGTTCGCCGGGCTGGACAAGGTGATCCAGGCCCGTTCCACCGACGTCGGCAGCATCGGCTTCGGCGCCAAGGTGAAGAGCAGCGAGCGCAAGCAGGAAGTGGGCAAGGTGCTGGCCGAAGTCGAGCCGGAAGACCTGATCAAGTTCGGCCTGATTCCCGAGTTCGTCGGCCGCCTGCCGGTGGTGGCGACCCTGGAGGAGCTGGACGAGCCGGCCCTGATCAAGATCCTGACCGAGCCGAAGAACGCCATCACCAAGCAGTTCAAGAAGCTGTTCGAGATGGAGAACGTCGAGCTGGAGTTCCGCCCGGACGCGTTGTCGGCCATTGCCCGCAAGGCGCTCAAGCGCAAGACCGGTGCCCGTGGCCTGCGCACCATCGTCGAATCGGTCCTGCTGGACACCATGTACGACCTGCCGTCGCAGGAAAACGTCAGCAAGGTGGTGGTGGACGAGTCGGTGATCGAGCACAAGTCCGAGCCGTACCTGATCTACCAGACCCCGGCGGCCCCTGAACAGAAGGCCGCAGGCGCCGAGTGATCCTTCCAGGTTGTTGATTGGAAAGGATTTTCAAGGAATGCCTTGCATCTGAAAGCCGATGGCCCCATAACGGGGCCATCGGCTTTTTTTGTCTCCGGAAGATGCCCTCCCGGAGGCGGTTTTCCCCTTCCCTGGAGCCCCCATGGCCCGTTCCCCAAGTGAAACCCTCGACCTGCCGGTCCTGCCGCTGCGCGACGTAGTGGTGTTCCCGCACATGGTCATCCCGCTGTTCGTCGGCCGTGACAAGTCCATGCACGCGCTCGAACAGGCAATGGAAGCGGACAAGCGCATCCTGCTGCTGGCGCAGAAGTCGGCCGAGACCGACGACCCGCATGCGGCCGACCTCTACCAGGTCGGTACGCTGGCGCAGGTGCTGCAGCTGCTGAAGCTGCCCGACGGCACCATCAAGGTGCTGGTCGAAGGCCTGTCGCGCGTGCAGGTCACCCACGTCGACGAGCGTAACGGCTCGCTGCACGGCCAGGCCGTGGAGATCGACGCCACCGACGAGCGCGAAGCACGCGAGGTGGAGGCGATCGCCCGCTCGCTGATGTCGCTGTTCGAGCAGTACGTGAAGACCAACCGCAAGCTGCCGCCAGAGCTGCTGCAGACGCTGTCGGGCATCGATGAGCCGGCCCGCCTGGCCGACACCATCGCCGCGCACATCAGCGTGCGGCTGGCCGACAAGCAGCGCCTGCTGGAAACGCTGGCCGTCGGTGACCGCCTGGAGATGCTGGTCGGCCTGGTCGATGGCGAGATCGACGTGCAGCAGATGGAAAAGCGCATCCGCGGCCGCGTGAAGTCGCAGATGGAGAAGAGCCAGCGCGAGTACTACCTCAACGAACAGATGAAGGCCATCCAGAAGGAACTGGGTGACCTGGACGATGCACCGGGCGAGCTGGAAGAGCTGGCCCGCAAGATCGCCGAAGCCGGCATGCCGAAGGCGGTTGAAGCCAAGGCACGCAATGAACTGAACAAGCTCAAGCAGATGTCGCCGATGTCGGCCGAAGCGGCGGTCGTGCGCAACTACCTGGAGTGGCTGCTGGGCGTGCCGTGGAAGAAGCGCAGCAAGGTGCGCAAGGACCTGAAGGCCGCACAGGACACCCTCGACGCCGACCACTACGGCCTGGAGAAGGTCAAGGAGCGCATCCTTGAATACCTGGCGGTGCAGTCGCGCGTGAAGCAGATGAAGGGCCCGATCCTGTGCCTGGTCGGGCCGCCGGGCGTGGGCAAGACCTCGCTCGGCCAGTCCATCGCCAAGGCTACCAACCGCAAGTTCGTGCGCATGTCGCTGGGCGGCGTTCGCGATGAAGCCGAGATCCGTGGCCACCGTCGTACCTACGTTGGTTCGATGCCGGGCCGCATCGTGCAGAACCTCAACAAGGTCGGCAGCAAGAACCCGCTGTTCGTGCTCGACGAGATCGACAAGATGTCGATGGACTTCCGTGGCGATCCGTCGTCGGCGCTGCTGGAAGTGCTCGACCCGGAGCAGAACAACGCGTTCAACGACCACTACCTGGAAGTGGACCTGGACCTGTCCGAAGTGATGTTCGTGGCCACCTCGAACTCGCTCAATATTCCCGGCCCGCTGCTGGACCGCATGGAAGTGATCCGCATCCCCGGCTACACCGAGGACGAGAAGCTCAACATCGCCACCCGCTACCTGGTGCCGAAGCAGATCAAGGCCAACGGCCTGCAGCCGGAAGAACTGGAGATCGGCAGCGATGCGATCCAGGACATCGTGCGCTACTACACGCGCGAATCGGGCGTGCGCAACCTGGAACGCGAGATCGCCAAGATCTGCCGCAAGGTGGTGAAGGAGATCGCGCTGGCCGGTCCGCAGCCGGTGAAGGCGAAGAAGGGCGCGAAGAAGTCCAAGGCGCTGGTGAGCGTGTCCAGCAAGAACCTGGACAAGTACCTGGGTGTGCGTCGCTTCGATTTCGGCCGCGCCGAGGAAGAGAACGAGATCGGCCTGGTCACCGGCCTGGCGTGGACCGAAGTCGGTGGCGATCTGCTGCAGATCGAATCGACGCTGGTGCCGGGCAAGGGCCAGCTGATCCTGACCGGCCAGCTCGGCAACGTGATGAAGGAATCGGCTTCGGCGGCGTTGTCGGTGGTGCGTTCGCGCGCCGTGGGCTTTGGCATCGACAGCGACTTCCTGCAGAAGCACGACGTGCACCTGCACGTGCCCGATGGTGCCACGCCGAAGGACGGACCGAGTGCCGGTGCGGCAATGGTCACCTCGCTGGTGTCGATGCTGACCAAGGTGCCGGTGCGTGCCGACGTGGCGATGACCGGTGAGATCACCCTGCGTGGTCGTGTCACCGCCATCGGTGGCTTGAAGGAGAAACTGCTGGCCGCACTGCGCGGTGGTATCCGCACGGTCATCATTCCGGAAGAGAACCGCAAGGACCTTGCAGACATTCCGGCCAACGTCACCCGCGATCTGGAGATCGTGCCGGTGAAGTACATCGAAGAAGTCCTGGACCTGGCGCTGGAGCGCCCGCTGGCACCGAAGAAGGCGCGCAAGAGTGCGCAGCGTGTCACGGTGCGCAGCAAGGCCAAACCGAGTGGAAGCGCGCGCGTCAAGCATTGACGCGCGCTGTCCGATGGCCCGAAACCCGCGTCGTTGCTGGCTTTCCAGCTTGCGTGGGGGTAGGGCCACTGGTATAAAAGCAGCACTCGCGAATGAGTGATCGCTGTCAGCGATGACTGAATCGGCGAACCGTTTCCACATGGCGGCCGCATGCAGAAGGCGTGCGGTTGCTTCCCTGTCGAATAAGCGGAACCCACCGCCAAAGGAGTTGTAGAGAATGAACAAGACCGAATTGATCGATGCCGTTGCTGAAGCTGCCGACCTGACCAAGGCCGAGTCCAGCCGCGCTGTCGATGCCGTCGTTGCTGCCGTCACCAAGGCGCTGAAGGACGGCGATGCGGTCACCCTGGTTGGCTTCGGTACCTTCCAGGTTCGCGACCGTGCTGCCCGCACCGGCCGCAACCCGAAGACCGGCGACACCATCAAGATCGCTGCTTCGAAGAATCCGTCGTTCAAGGCTGGTAAGGCCCTGAAGGATGCTGTAAACTAAGCGGCTCGCTGGGGTGCTTAGCTCAGCGGTAGAGCGTCTCCTTTACACGGAGAGGGTCGGGGGTTCGAAACCCTCAGCACCCACCACAGCACCGCGGTAAAAGTTTGAGTGTGGAGCGGTAGTTCAGCTGGTTAGAATGCTGGCCTGTCACGCCGGAGGTCGCGGGTTCGAGTCCCGTCCGCTCCGCCATTCAACGAGGCCTCCGGCCAAAAGCTGGAGGCTTTGTTTTCTCCCCGGTCCAGGCCGGTGGAAAAACAAAAATAGCAACAATGCGGAGCGGTAGTTCAGCTGGTTAGAATGCTGGCCTGTCACGCCGGAGGTCGCGGGTTCGAGTCCCGTCCGCTCCGCCACTACATCGAGGCCCCCGGCCTAAAGCTGGGGGCCTTGTCTTCTCACCGACAGGTTCGGAAGGAAGGCGAAAAGGTTTTTGCAAGAACGGAGCGGTAGTTCAGCTGGTTAGAATGCTGGCCTGTCACGCCGGAGGTCGCGGGTTCGAGTCCCGTCCGCTCCGCCATTGCAGAATTCTTAAGTCCCTGTGAAAAAACTTTGAAAAAAGTGTTCATCGGGCTGGGTTTCCAGGGAGTCTTCGGATATACTGGGCGCCTGCAAAGTTTCAGCGCGGAGCGGTAGTTCAGCTGGTTAGAATGCTGGCCTGTCACGCCGGAGGTCGCGGGTTCGAGTCCCGTCCGCTCCGCCAACTTTAAAAGCCCTCGGCGCAAGCCGGGGGCTTTTTCTTTGTGCCCTGCGGCAGGCCTGCCGAGGTGCTGACGGCACAGGTCCGCGGAGATCGGCGCAGGCCACGCCGGCGCTGCTTTTGGTCCCTGCGACGAAGCGGGTTACACTGCCGGGCTCGCCAATCAGGCCTTGTGATTCCTCACCATGCTGCAGAAACTCCGCGACAAGACCTCAGGCTGGATCGTCACCGTGATCCTGGGGCTGCTGATGATTCCGTTCCTGTTCGTGATCGACAACAGCTACCTGGGTGGCGTTGGCGCACAGAACGTGGCCAAGGTTTCCGCGCCTCCGACCTGGTGGCGTTCGGCACCGTCGTGGTGGCCGGTGCGCATGCTGTGGCAGCACCACGAGATCAGCGCGCAGGATTTCCGCACCCGCTTCGAGCAGGAGCGCATGCGTGAGCGCCAGCAGCAGGGCGAGAACTTCGACCCGCGCGCGTTCGAAAGCACTGAAAACAAGATGGCCGTGCTCGATCAGCTGATCGACGAGCAGGTCGTGCGCCTGGTGGGCGAGCAGGCCGGTGTTGTGATCGGCGATGGCGCGGTGCGCGAGTACATCGCCACCATCCCGGCCTTCCTCGATTCGAACGGCAAGTTCAACGAGAACAACTACCGCCTGGCCTTGGCCGGTGGCAATCCGCCGCGTACCCCCACGCAGTTCCAGGAGCTGGTGCGCGAGAGCCTGCAGCAGTCGGTGATCCCGTCGGGCCTGCAGAATTCGGGCTTCGTCACCCAGGCCGAGACCGAGCGCCTGCTGAAGCTGCTGGGTGAGACCCGCGACGTCGAACTGGCCGCGCTGCCGGAGGTTCCGGCCGATACCGCGCCGGTCACCGATGAGCAGATCAAGCAGTGGTACGACAGCCACGGCAAGGATTTCCGCCAGGCCGAAAGCGTGTCGCTGGAATACGTCGAGATCAATGGCGCCAACCTGCCGGCACCAACCGCGGCCGACGAAGCGACCCTGCGCAAGCGCTATGAGGACGAGAAGGCGAAGTTCACTTCGCCGGAACAGCGCCAGGCCGCGCACATCCTGATCACCGGTGACGGTGCCGAAGCCAAGGCGAACAAGATCGCCACCGAAGCCAAGGCGGCGGGTGCCGACTTCGCTGCACTGGCCAAGGCCAATTCGGAAGACCCGGGTTCGAAGGACCAGGGCGGTGATCTGGGCTGGGTCGAGCGTGGCGCGATGGTCAAGCCGTTCGAAGACGCCCTGTTCGCCGCCAAGGCGGGTGACGTGATCGGCCCGGTCAAGACCGACTTCGGCTACCACGTCATCAAGGTCGCCGCGGTGCGTGGCGGCGAAGGCAAGTCGTTCGAGGAAGTGCGTGACACGCTGGCCGCCGAGCAGCTGAAGGCCGACGGCGAGCGCGGCTTCAACGAGCTGGCCGGCCACCTGGTCGATGCCATCAACAAGAGCCCGAGTGATCTGGCTGCTGCGGCCAAGGAAGTGAACCTGCCGCTGCAGACCCTGGGCCCGATCACCCGTGCCACCGCCAGTGGCATCGCCACCGATCCGGCTGTGCTGCGTGCGGCCTTCTCCGAAGTGCTGGTGCAGGATGGTACTGCCAGCGACCCGATCGCCCTGGGCGGTGCCACCAACCACAGCGTGGTCATCCGCGTTGCCGCGCATACCCCGGAACAGGCAACGCCGCTGGACAAGGCGCGTGAACAGGTGATCGCCGCGATCCGCGCCGACCGCCAGCGCCAAGCCAGCGACAAGGCCGCCGACGCCGTGCTGGCCAAGCTGAAGGCGGGCGCCACCCTGCAGTCGCTGGCCGCCAGCGAGAAGCTGCAGGTGAGCCCGATGCCGGGCCTGCCGCGCAGCCAGCCGGTGCCGACCCCGGAAATCAACCGCGCGATCTTCAGTGCACCGGTGCCGGCGGAAGGCAAGCCGAGCTACGGCAAGGTCGACGTCAACGGCCACGCGCTGCTGTTCGCAGTGAACAAGGTCAACCCGGGCGACATCAAGGAAGTGACCGCCGAGCAGCAGAAGCAGCTCAAGGATCAGCTGAGCCAGATCGACGGCATGGCCGCAGCCAAGGCCTACGTCGAGGCGATGCGCAGGAAGTTCGTGATCCAGACCACCGAAGAGAACCTGTAAGCCTCGCGGCGGGGCAGGATCGAAGAAGGCCCGGCATTGCCGGGCCTTTTTTGTGCCTTCGTGTCGTCTGTGGCGCGCTTGAGCTTTGGTAGTGGTCGAGCTTGCTCGACCGCCTTTTGTAGAGTCGTGCAGATGCAGTCGAGCATCGCTCGACTCTACAAAGAGCAGATACAGCGGGGTTGGAGCGCGTCAGTCCTCGACGCGCAGCACTGCGCCGGGCTTCAGCACGCTGCTGCCACTCAGGCCGTTCAGCGACAGCAGGGCCTTTACCGGCATGCCGTAGCGGCGGGCGATGGTCCAGGCCGACTCGCCATCACGCACGGTGTGGCGGCGGCTGCGCGGGCGGTCGGCGATCGCGGCCACGGCCTTGGCCACCTGCGGCGTCGGCGTGGTCGTGGCAACCGGTGCGGTGCTGGCCACCAGCGTGGTCGCGGCTTCCGTCACCGTCGCATTGGCGGCCGAGACCGGGGCCAGGACCCGGGTGGTTCCCGAAGCGCGGTTGCCGGCGGCCAGGGCCGGGTTGAGGCGGGCGATCCTGGCGGGGTCCAGGGCGCGCTGTGCGGCCCACTGCTGGACGCTGGTGCCGGCTGGCAGGGTGTGGTCCTTCAACACCGGCACTGTGCGGTCCAGCGAGGCCATCACGCGAGGCTGGTCCTCCACGTCTTCCAGCACGCAGGCCAGGGCATGCAGCTTCTCGACATAGGCATGGGTAACCGGCGACAGCCCCGGCAGGGCTGCCGGCTTGGCGTTCTGCGCGTTCATGCCGGCCTTGCGCATGGACTGCAGCACCCGGTACTCGCCGGCGTTGTAGGCCATGGTGGCCAGGCGCCAGTCGCCGCCGAACATGCCATGTAGGGTCTTCAGGTAGCGCACCGCGGCCTGGGTGGAATCAACCGCCGACAGGCGGCCGTCGTAGCCGTTGGCCATGGGGACGCGGTGGTTGCGCGCCGTGGTGGCGATGAACTGCCACAGGCCGGTCGGGCCGCTGCCGTTGCGGGCATTGGGCCGATAGCCGCTTTCCACGAACGGGATCAGCGCGAATTCGGTGGGCAGGTTCGCCTTGCGCAGCTCTTCGACCACATAGCCGAACAGCACCAGCGCATCGTCATCCTGGTTGGCCAGGCGCGAGGGGGCGTGGGCGAACTGCTTCTGCCAGCGCGGGCTGGTAGCCTCGGCATCGCAGCTGGGCTCGGCCAGGCCGTCGCGGAAGCTGGTGAAGATCTCCTGGCCATTGCGCACCGAGGGCGCAGGCAGCGCGGACGGATCCAGCGGCAGCGCCGCAGCGGCGGTCAGGTTCTGGCTGATGCCGGCGCCCAGCGACTGTGCGCCCGCGGTTCCGGCCAGCCCCAGGGCAAGGCCCAGGGCCAGCGGCAGACTTCGGCGCATCATGCGCGGAAGCCGTCTTTCCAGTGCCGGAGACCGGCCATCACGTCGACGTCGTCCACGACGTCACGGCCCAGGTGTGCCGACACCGACGCACGGATCGGTGCAGCGTGCACACGCAGGAAGGGATTGCAGTCGAATTCGTTGGCCAGGGTTACCGGCAGGGTGGAACGGTCATCGCGGCGCATGGCCAAAGCCTCCTCTTGGCGCTGCCACAAGGCAGCGTTGGCGGGGTCGACATGCCGCGCGAAGACGGCATTTGACACGGTGTACTCATGAGCGCAACAAAGCAGCAGTTGCGCGGGCAGGGCACCCAACTTGCGCATCGACGCCAGCAGCTGGGACGGCGTACCTTCGAACAGGCGTCCACAGCCCAGGCTGAACAACGAATCTCCGCTGAAAAGATGTTCAGCAGTGTGAAACGCGATGTGGCTGCGGGTATGCCCGGGCACGGATAGTACGTGGAACGTCTGGCCCAGTGCCTGAACGCGTTCACCTTCGCCGACCCGTTCGGTGGCCGTGGGGATGCGCTCTTCGACCGGCGCGATGACCCGTACACCGGGAAAGCGAGCCTGCAGTGCCGGCACGCCACCGATGTGGTCGTCGTGGTGATGGGTGAGCAGGATCGTGTCCACGCGCAGGCCCTGATCGGCCAGTGCGAGCACTGGCGCGGCATCGCCGGGGTCGACGACCACGGCAGCGCCCTCGTTGTCGATCAGCGTCCAGATGTAGTTATCCGCAAATGCGGGCAGGGCAGTCAGTCGCATAGAATTGGACCATGCCCGCGCTGCAGAGCACCCGTCAAGCGAGCCAGACCCCTTGGTTCGACAGCGAACCGGCGGAGGCCTTGCGTGTGCTGGAGCGGCAATTGCTGCTGCCGCAGCTGTCGGTGCTGCCGGCGCAGCCCTGGCTGTGGATCGCACCAAGTGCGGCCTGGCTGGACGATGCACAGTTGGGCGGACGCGGTCTGCGCCTGTTCCGGCAGGGGCAGGGCTATGACGGCGACACCCGTTGTGCGCTGCCGCTGCCGCTGGCCAATGAAAGCGTCAATGCGATCGTGCTGCAGCATGTCACTGCGGCCGACGCTGATCGGCTGCTCGACGAGTGCGAGCGCGTACTGATGCCGGGCGGCCATCTGTGGCTGAGCAGCCTCAATCCGTTCAGTCCGTATCGCACGCGATGGCGCCAGCATGGACTGGTGGTGCGCACGCCACAGCGGATCCGCCTGCTGCTCGGCCGTCATGGGCTGGAATGCGACGATATGCGTTACCTGGGCCCGCTCTGGCGCGGTGCGGGCAGCCGTCGTCCCGGAGGTTGGGCACCGCTGCGCGCGGCCTGCCTGTTCCATGCGGAAAAACGTACGCTGGCCCTGCCTGGGCCGAAACCGCTGCCGGTGCGCTGGCACGGCACCGTAGCTACCTGATTCTGGAGTTGTATTGAAAACCATCGAAATCCACACCGACGGTTCCTGCCTTGGCAATCCCGGCCCCGGCGGCTGGGCTGCGCTGCTGCGCTACAAGGGCCACGAGCGCGAACTGAGCGGTGGCGAGGCGCACACCACCAACAACCGGATGGAGCTGATGGCGGCCATTTCCGGGCTGGAGTCGCTGACCGAGCCGTGCAACATCGTGCTCTATACCGATTCGCAGTATGTGCGGCAGGGTCTGACCCAGTGGATGCCGGGCTGGATCCGCAAGAACTGGAAGACCGCTGGCGGCGATCCGGTAAAGAACCGCGAGCTGTGGGAGCGCCTGCAGGCGGCCACGCTGCGGCATCAGATCGACTGGCGCTGGGTGAAGGGTCACTCCGGCGACCCGGACAATGAGCGGGTGGATACGCTGGCCCGCAACGCGGCGATCCAGATCCGCGACACCAGCCCGGTAAACTGAGCCCATGCGTCAGATCATCCTCGATACCGAAACCACCGGCCTGGAGTGGAAGAAGGGCAACCGCATCGTCGAAATCGGCTGCGTGGAGCTGTTCAAGCGCCGCCCGACCGGCAACAACTATCACCAGTACATCAAGCCGGACTGCGAGTTCGAACAGGGCGCGCAGGAAGTCACCGGCCTGACCCTGGAGTTCCTCGATGACAAGCCGGACTTCGCGCAGATCGCCGACGAGTTCCTGGCCTTCATCGATGGCGCCGAGCTGATCATTCACAACGCGGCGTTCGACCTCGGCTTCCTCGACAACGAGTTGTCGCTGCTGGGGCCGCAGTACGGGAAGATCACCGACCGCTGCGCCGTGATCGATACCCTGGTGATGGCGCGTGAGCGCTTCCCGGGCCAGCGCAACTCGCTGGATGCGCTGTGCAAGCGGCTGGGCGTGGACAACTCGCACCGTGCGCTGCATGGCGGCCTGCTCGATGCGCAGATCCTGGGCGACGTCTATATCGCGCTGACCTCGGGCCAGGAAGAAATCGGCTTCGGTCTGGGCGATGACGATGGCGGCGCTGCCGGTGCGGCGCTGCAGGCCTTCGATACCAGCAAGCTGCTGCCGCGCCCGCGCGTGGTGGCCACGCCGTCGGAGCTGGAAGCGCATGCGGCGCGACTGGAGCGGCTGCGCAAGAAGGCTGGCCACGCGCTGTGGGATGGCCCGAAGGTGGAAGAGCCCGCCAGCGCGTAATGCCTGGAGTGGAGTAGTGCCGGCCGCTGGCCGGCAGCGTCGCATCCACGCATGGCGTGGATCTACCGGTTAGTGGCAGCGCACCAGGATCACGCTGATGTTGTCGCGGCCGCCGCCATCGAGCGCGGCGGCGACCAGCGTGTCCACGCATTCCTGTGCGCTGGCATCCTCGAAGGCGAGGGTGCGCGCGATGCTGCGGTCGTCCACTTCTTCGGTCAGGCCGTCACTGCACAGCAGCAGCTGCATGCCCGGACGCAGTTCGCCGCTGGTGGTGGCCACGTTCAGATGCGCCGGATCGGTCACGCCCAGCGCCTGGGTGACCACGTTGCGATGCGGATGCGCACGCGCCTGTTCGGCGGTCAGGTTGCCCTGCGCGACCAGCTCCCGCACCACGCTGTGGTCCTGGCTGAGCTGGGCCAGCTGTCCGTCGCGCCACAGGTAGGCACGGCTGTCGCCAACCCACGCCACTTCATAGCGGTTGCCCTGTACCCGTGCGGCGACCACGGTAGTGCCCATCGGCAACGTGTCGTTGCGCCGGCGCGAGGCGCGGATGATCTCTTCGTCGGCGGTGCGGATGGCCTGCGCCAGCGGTGCGCCGCGGCGGATCTCGCGCACGATGGTCTCGCGCGCCAGCGCGCTGGCCACTTCACCGCAGGCGTGCCCGCCCATGCCGTCGGCCACCAGCCACAGGGCCAGCTCACTGTCACCGTAGTAGGTGTCCTCGTTGAGCTCGCGGCGCATGCCGGGGTGGGTGAGGTGTCCGAATTCGATCATGGGCGCTGGGGCGGGGTGTTGCTGGGGAGACAGGCATCATCGGGTGGCTGCGCGCATCCGGCAAGGCGTGCGCTCAGGAAATTTTCACTTCGTTGGCCGGAATGACTTGTCGTCGGCCTCACTTCCTCGTATGATGCGCGTCCCCGGTCCGCCGGGGACCACCCGGAGAGGTGGCAGAGTGGTTGAATGTACCTGACTCGAAATCAGGCAGGCGTTTATAGCGCCTCGGGGGTTCGAATCCCCCCCTCTCCGCCAGATTGACTCGTCCTGCCATAGGTTGACACCGATGGGTGGATGGTCCGGCCGCCGTCAGGCGGCCAAAGACGCCCGATGCATCGCATCGGGCGTCTGCATTTTAAGGGACAGGTGGGGGCGCTCAGCGTTGTAGATGTCTACGGCCTCAGCCACCATCTGGCGGGCTTGCCCCAGGTCCCGTGGGCGATGAAGCAGGAACTCGCACTTGAGGATCCCGTTGACTCGCTCTGCCAGAGCGTTCTGATAGCAGTCGTAGCCGTCGGTCATCGAGCAGGTCAGGCCGTGCCGCGCATGGATCTTCTGGTAGTAATCCGAGCAGTACTGGATTCCACGATCAGAGTGATGGATCAGCTTCTGCGATGTCTTTCTCCCTTTCAGCGCCATCTCCAGCGCCTGAGCTACCTGCTCTGTCTGTAGCGTTTCATGCACGCTCCAGCCCACGATCTTGCGCGACCAGGCATCGGTGACCAGGCTCAGATACACGAACTTCCCCTGCGTCGGCAGATAGGTGATGTCCGCCACCCACACCTGCTCGCTACCGGTTGGTATTACGCATCCTTGGCCAGGTTTGAGCAGATTCGGATGCCTGCGAAAGCGATGATGGCTGTCGGTAGTCTTGTGATAAGCCCGACGTTTCGGTACCAGCAGGCGCGCTTCCCGAAGTACGTCAAACAACCGGTCACGTCCCATGGTGATTCCCGCCGCCTGCAGCTTCGGTCCGATCAAATGGTGCAACTTGCGCGTCCCGATCCGTGGCTGCCGCACGCGGCAATCGCTCACCAGCGCCAGTGCTTTGGTCTCGCTGGCGCGTCGTCGTTGATGCCGGCACCCCGCTTGATAGAACGCCTGTCGACTGATGCCGAAATGGCGGCAAGCCCTTGCCACGCTTACGCCTTTGAGGCGCCCTTGCGTGAGGACTTGCCTGAAGGCTTTTTTACGATGCGCACCCCGTAATCCTCTTTGAGGACATCCACGATGGCTTCGAAAAGCTGTGCTTTCTCGTTGGCCTCCCGCAACTGGACCTGCAGGGCCTTGATCTGTTGTTCCGGCGTCAGCGGCGTGGCCGGTCCACTTTTGGGAGAAGTCGTCATGGGGGCAGATGATGCACCACCTGACCAATCCTGCCGACCATAGCGGCGAAGCCACTTCAGAACCGTGCTGCTACCTTGGATACCGTATCGCTCCTGAGCCTTCTTATAGGTCAGTTCTCCACGCTCGACCTGATCGACCACGGACAACTTGAAGGCCAGCGAGTAATCCCGCTGACTGCGCCTGATTGTTGATTTCATTGAACATTCCTTTTCCAGAGGGAAAAGGTGTCAACCCAATTCAGGACGGGTCAGATTAAAGAAAAAGGGCTGCCGAAAGGCAGCCCTTTTTCTTTAATCTGGCGCGGGACGCGCCGCGCTCTGCGCGTCGCCCCACACGTTGCAGCGCAACCTGTGGGCCCCTCCCTTTGCCGGCCTCTCCCCGCCCCTGTCGGGGCAGGTGCATCAGTAGATCCACGCCATGCGTGGATGCTGTTCCTGCTGGCAGGCTCATCCACGCATGGCGTGGATCTGCCCATTCCATCGCGAGCTGCGGGTTAAACTGCCTGCATCACCTGTTGGAGCTTTCCCCATGACCGCTGAAATCCTCGTCCCCGTTTCTTTCGGCGAGCTGCTGGACAAGATCTCGATCCTGCAGATCAAGTCCGAGCGCATCAGTGACGAGGGCAAGCTGGCCAATGTGCGCAAAGAACTGTCGGCGCTGGAGCAGACCTGGATGGCACACCCGGCGGCGGTGAAGGACATCGCCAAGCTGCGTGCCGAGCTGAAGGCGGTCAACGAGCAGCTGTGGGACATCGAGGACGACATCCGCCTGAAAGAGAAGGCGCAGGCGTTCGACCAGGGTTTCATCGACCTGGCGCGCAGCGTCTACCTGCGCAATGACGAACGCGCGCGCATCAAGAAGGCGATCAACCTGGCGCTGGGTTCGGCGTACGTGGAAGAGAAGTCCTACCAGGATTACGCGCAGCGCGCGTAATCCGGGGCAGCCTGCTGCTCACCCCAGGTGGTCGGCGACGTAGCGTTCGAACGCAGCGATACCGTCTTCCACGGTGATCAGTTCCATCACATCGTCGAACTCGATCTTGGTGCCCCACTTCAGATCCGAGGCCTGCTTGGCCAGGTACTTGCGCGCGGCATCGTCGTAGCGGTCCACGCAGTAGCGGCGGTCGGAATAGGGACCGCTGCGGTTCGGGTTGCTGGCTGCATGCAGGCCCAGTACCTTGGCGCCCATCGCGTTGGCGATGTGCATCGGGCCCGAGTCCGGGGTCATCACCAGATTGGCGCGGGCCAGCAGCGCCGGCAGCTGCTTCAAGGTGTCCTTGCCGACCAGGTCAAGCGCCGGTGTGTGCAGCTGCGCCTGGATGGCATCGGCCATGCTGCGCTCCAGTTCGCTGCGGCCTCCGCACAGCACCACCTGCCAACCGCGCTGTGCGGCGTGGTTGGCCACGGCGGCGTAGCGGTCTGCATACCAGTTGCGGCGCACGTGGCTGGAACAGGGCGAGATCATCAACACCGGGCGGCCATCGTCCTGCCATTGCGCGGCAGCCCACTCATACGCGGACTGTGGCACCGCCAGGTCCCAGCTGACCTCGGTCTGGCGCAGGCCAAGGGGTTCACAGAAACTGCCGATGGCATCCAGCACATGGATGCCGGGGCGGTCGGGGATGCGTTCGTTGATGAAGAGACCATGCAGGTCCTTCGAGCGGCTGCGGTCATAGCCGATGCGACGCTCTGCGGGAATGAAGGCCGACAGCAGGTTGGCGCGGAACGCCACCTGCATCTGCAACAGCGCTTCGAAGCGCCCCGGCGGCAGCTGCCTGCGCAGTTCCTTGACCCCGGCCATGCCGCTCTTCTTGTCGTAGGCATGGAAGGTGACACCGGGCAGGCCGTCGAGCAGCTTGTGGCCGGCCTTGTCGATGATCCAGTGGATCGGCGTATCCGGGTGCGCAGCCTGCAGGGTGCGCACCAGGGGCACCACGTGGGTGACATCGCCAAGTGCGGACAGGCGCAGGAGGCACAAGGAGGAGGACGCTGATGCCATGTGTTGTTAGACTCAATGAAATGGTCGCATTCGACGCCAATGAAGCGCTGACGCCATGCCGCGAGGGTCGCGGCATCGGGGCCATTCTGTTCGACCGCGAGCGGCTGCGGCAAGCCGAGATCGGCCTGTTCTCGCCCCAGCACTGGGGCAGCAGGGCTCGGCCGGTGGGCGAGGGCGGTCGTGGCAGCGCCTGGTTCGTCGATGCGCCGTTCGGCGCCAGCGTGCTGCGCCACTACCTGCGCGGTGGCCTGGCGGCGAAGATCAGCCATGACCAGTACCTCTGGCGCGGCGCGGACCGGACGCGCAGCTTCGCCGAATTCCGGCTGATGCGCGCGCTGCGCGAGAAAAAGCTGCCGGTGCCCCGGCCGCTGGCGGCGTTCTACATGCGCGAGGGCCTGCGCTACCGGGCTGCGATCCTGATGGAGCGGATCGAGGGTGTCCGTTCGCTGGCCGACCGCGCGCTGGTCGCGGGGCGGGGCGCACCGTGGGAGGAGACCGGGCGGCTGATTGCCCGCTTCCATCGTGCCGGCCTGGACCATGCCGACCTCAATGCGCACAACATCCTGTTCGACGGCAACGGCCACGGCTGGTTGATCGACTTCGACCGCGGGGTGATCCGCATCCCGGCGACCGCCTGGCGCGAACGCAATCTCAAGCGCCTGCTGCGCTCGCTGATCAAGCTGCGCGGCGAGCGCAGCATGGAAGACGTGCAGAAGGATTACGCGCGGCTGCGCCGCGCCTATGACATGGCCTGGAACCGGGGCACCTGATGGACTGGTCGTTGCGTTTCCTCGGCGTCGGCAATGCGTCGGCGGTCGAGCTGGGGTCGCCGATGTCGGTGATCGAGCGGGAGGGGCGCCCGTGGCTGACCATCGATTGCGGTGGTGAAGGCCTGACCGCGTTCAAGGCGCACTACGGGCACATGCCGCAGGCGCTGTTCGTCACCCATGTGCACCTGGACCACGTGGCCGGCTTCGAACGCCTGTTCGTGGACACCTTCTTCAACGCGCACCGGCGCGGCAAGGTGCGCCTGTACGTGCCCGCCACGGTGGTGCCGCTGCTGCACAAGCGCATCGGGGATTACCCGAACGTGCTGGCCGAGGGCGGTGCGAACTTCTGGGATGCCTTCCAGTTGATCGTGGTCGGTGAGGCGTTCTGGCACGAGGGTGTGCGCCTGGAAGTGTTCCCGGTGCGCCACCACTGGCCGGAGACGGCCTATGGCCTGCGCCTGCAGGGCGCGTTGACCTGGAGCGGCGATACCCGGCCGATTCCGGAGATGCTGGCCCGCTTCGCCAACGACAATGAACTGATCGCGCACGACTGCGGCCTGCACGGCAACCCGTCGCACACCGGCGTGGACGACCTGGAGCGCGAGTACAGCGCCGAACTGCAGGCGCGGATGATGCTCTACCACTATGCGAGCGCGGCCGACGGCCAGGCGCTGGCCGCGCGGGGGCACCGTGTGGCGCAGCCGGGGCAGTGCGTGCCGCTGGCCAACCCCACTGCACCGCACGTGCTGGTGCAGGATCCGCCGTGAGCGGTGCTGGCCAGCCCGCCGACGCGGCGCTGGCTGCCGAGCTGGAGGCGCTGGAACGCGCGCTGCATGCGCCGCAGGTGCGGGCCGATCGCGAGCAACTGGCGGCACTTCTGGACGAGGATTTCAGCGAGATCGGCAGTTCCGGGCGATGCTACGGCCGTGATGCGGCGTTGCAGGAGATCCCGCTGGAGCGCGCTCAGGTGCTGATCGAATCGGAACAGTACGCGGTGTGGCTGTTGGCCGAGGATCTGGCCCAGGTGCGCTACCGCAGCCGCTATCACGTTGATGGCCAGGCCCAGGGCTGGGTGTTGCGCAGTTCGCTGTGGCGACGGCATGCGCAGGAATGGAGGGTGGTGTTTCACCAGGGCACGCCCGCGGCGGGGTAGTGGTGGGCGATGCCCGGTGAAGGGCGCCAGCCAAGGCTGGCATCTACCAGAGGCGGGGCGTCGCCGGAAAAGGCGGTGGCCCCGCCGGCTGACCTCGGCGCCCGCGTCGATCGATACCGTTGCTGCCTTCCGGCCCTGGCGGGATTTTCGACCTAGCGTCGCGAGGGGCCGACGGGGCCACCATAGAGACGTTGGCCGCCCAGTGGGCGGCCGGTTCACGGATCAGGGGAAGCAGCGCGCGATGCGCCGGAGACCACAGCCGGACTGCACATCGGCTGGCCGATGGCAGACGGCAACTATAGCGCAGGCAGGTACATCGACGCCAGCTTCGTGCACTGAATCGGCTGTAACCCGCGTCTGCCGGCAACGCCCCGCGCCGACCGGCGTTGCTAGAATGCCGGCCAGGAGGAACGACCTCCCCCACATCGGGAATCAATGACCAGGACGGCCTGGCCCTACCAAGAGGAGGGCTGTCATGGCCTGGATCTATCTGTTGTTCGCCGGCCTGCTGGAAATCGTCTGGGCCGTGTCCATGAAGCAGTCCGAAGGCTTCACCAAGCTCACCCCTACCGTGGTCACCATCATCGGCATGATCGCCAGCTTCTGGCTGCTGGCGGTGGCCATGCGCAGCCTGCCGCTGGGCACCGCCTACACGATCTGGACCGGCATCGGCGCGGTCGGTGCGTTCGTGGTCGGCATCGTCTTCCTCGGTGAGCAGGTCAGCCCGATGCGGATCGGTGCGGCGGTGCTGATCGTTTCCGGCCTGGTGCTGATGAAACTCTCGAGCAGCTGAATGCATTTAGTTGGGCGGAGAAAGGAATCTCCGCCTGCTGCAGGTATATGCATTTTCGGCAAAACCATTTTGTCCTCCCGTTTTATTTGACGTGCGTCATGAAAATAACGAGCGTGATTCACATGCCGCTGGCGCCATCGGCCGCACAGTGCCGCCATTCGTCATGCGAAATCGGGGAGTTTTCGCCTTGACGGACACGTTGACCTGCCTTTTCCAGGTGCGGTCGCGTGAAGATGTGAAGATTTTCAGAAGTTAATGACGCCAGGCCTTGTTCCCGTGTCGGGAGCCGGGGTGGGCCGCATTGTCTTCAAAAAACCTGCCTGCAGTGCCATCCGGTCTTTTCATGGAGATTTACCGATGAACCGCATTTACCGTCTGGTTTTCAATCGCGCCCTCGGCGTAATGCAGGTTGCTTCGGAGGTCACTCAGAATCCCGGCGGAAGCGCGGTCTGCGCAGGGCGGGTGCCGCGATTGCGGGCGCACCAGTTGGTGGTGGCATTGGCTGCCACGCTGGCCAGTGGTTCGGCCTTCGCAGCGTGCACTGGCACCACGACCGTCAACTGCGACAGCTCCACTAACATCAACAACTACGTCAACCCGACCAGCGGCCTGACGTTGAACATCGCCAATGGCGCGGTGTTCAGCGTGCCTCTGCTGTTGGGCGGCAATGCGGTGACGTTGAGCGGCAGCAACACCACGGTCAACAACGCCGGCACGATCGATCCGTTCCTGACCGGTGGTCTCAGCCTGGCCGCGGCCGGCCTGGTGGTCGGCAACAACACCGCCGGTGGCAGCGCGATCACGGTCAACAACCAGACTGGCGGCCAGATCAAGGGCATCTTCAACATCGGCACTTTGCTGGGTTTCGGCGGCCAGGCGGTCACCGCGCAGAATGCCGCAGGTGGGACCACCACGCTGGTCAATGATGGTTCGATTGGAATGTCGCTGCTGGGGATAGGGCAGCTTGCGGATGCGACGTCGGTGGTGACCTATGGCGGAGCACAGGCCAACGTGACCAACCGTGGCAGCATCACCGGTCGTGTCGGCCTGGGTGCTTCGACAGGCAATACGTTCACCAATTCGGGCACGATCTCGGGCAGTGTGCATCTGGGTGATTCCACCGGCGGCAATACTTTCACTGCCGTGGCAGGGTCCACCGTGGTTACCGGTGGCGGTAGCGCACCTGCAGGCCTGCTCGCCGGCGTAACCGGGGTCAAGGTCGCAGCGGCGGGCACGGTTGATGCAGGCATCGGCACCGGTGCCGCCAACAACACCCTGGTGCTGCAGGACAACGCCAGTAACAACGGGCCTGCGTCGAGCATCGGCTGGACCAACTACATCGGCTTCCAGAAGCTCACCGTCAACAGCGGCACCTGGAACCTGCAGGGGCCGTGGTCGGGCACGGGCGCGATCACCCTCGGTGGCGGCGTGGTGAACTTCAACAACAACGCCGCATTCGGTTCCGGCCTGTTTACCGTCACTGGCGGCTCGATCGCGGCCAGTGGTGCAGGCCTGTCGCTGGGCAACAATTTCACCCTCAATGGCGGGTTGAACCTGGGCGGTGCCCAAGGCTTCGGTTTGAGTGGCGTGCTATCCGGTACCGGTGGGCTGACGGTCAACAACACCGGCATCGTCACCCTGGGCGGTGCGAACCTGTTCAGCGGTGGCGTCAACCTCAATGCTGGCGGCCTGGTGCTCGGCAATGCCGGTGCGCTCGGCAGCGGCAGTCTGACCGTCGGTGGCAACGCTTCGCTGGATACCTCGGCCAACTTCAATCTGGGCAACAACCTCGTCATCAACGGTGGCGGCACGCTCAACCTGCTGGGCAGCAACGCGCTGGGCCTGAATGGTTCGATCTCCGGCGCTGGCGACCTGGTCAAGGCGGGTCCGGGTACCCTCACCTTGAATGGTGCCAACCTGCTTACGGGCTCCTTCGCGGTCACCGGTGGTGCGCTGGCATTGGGCGCCGGTGGCAGTCTGTCGCCGACAAGTGCGATCTCGCTGACCGCAGGTACCAACCTCGATCTCTCGGTTGCGGCCAGCCAGACCATCGGCTCACTCGCCGGATCCGGTGCGCTCAACCTTGGCGCGCGCAGCCTCACGTTGGGTGGCTTGAACACCAGCACCAGCTTCTCCGGCGTCATCGGCGGTGTCGGCGGCGCGCTGGTCAAGGTCGGTACGGGTACCCAGACCCTGTCGGGCGCCAATACCTTCACAGGTGGCGTCACGCTCAACGGCGGTGGCCTGCTGCTGGGCAATGCAGGCGCGCTGGGTACTGGAACACTTAGTGTTGGCGGCAACGTGTCTCTCGATGGCACCGGGGCGCTCGCTCTCACCAACGCGGTCCATCTGGGCGCGGGCAGCATCCTCAATCTGTCCGGGAACCAGGCATTGACCTTCAACGGCGTGATCGGTGGCTCCGGCAGCCTGGTCAAGAACGGCGCGGCCACCCTGACCCTCAACAACGCCAACACGTTTGGTGGAGGGCTGTCGCTCACGGCTGGAGGACTGGTGCTCGGCAACGGCGGTGCGCTGGGAACTGGCGCATTGAATGTCGGTGGCGCGGTGACGCTTGATGCCAGCTCGGCACTGACCGTGGGCAACGGCATCAACCTGGGGGTGGGTGGTTCGCTCAACGTGCTGGGCTCCAACGCGCTGACGCTGGGCGGCGTGATCGGTGGTACCGGCAGCCTGGTCAAGAACGGCGCCTCCACGCTCACGCTGGGTGGGGCCAACGCGTTCACCGGCGGTCTGAACGTGAACGCAGGAAAGGTGGCACTGGCCAGTGGCGGCAGTCTGGCGGCCACCGGGGCGGTGAGCCTGGCGGGGGCCGGCGCCGAACTGGACATCTCGCTCGGCGGCAACCAGACCATCGGTGCGCTGTCCGGTGCGGCAGGCAGCATCCTCTCGCTGGGCGGCAGCACGCTCACCTTCGGTGATGCCACCAACCAGGCATTCGGCGGCGTGATCGGCGGTACCGGTGGCCTGGTCAAGCAGGGAACGGGCACGCAGACGCTCAGCGGCGCCAATACCTTCAGTGGTGGCCTGAACCTGGCGGCCGGTGGCCTGTTGCTGGGCAACGGCAGTGCACTCGGTACCGGCGCGTTGACGGTCAGCGGCAATGGCACGCTCGACGCAACCGCAGCACTGAATCTGGGCAATGCCATCAACCTTGGCGCGGTGCTGACGCTGCCGGGTAGCCAGAACCTCACCCTGGGCGGCAACATCACCGGCACCGGCAGCCTGACCAAGAACGGTGCCTCGCTGCTGACCTTGAACGGCACCAATGCATTCAGCGGCGGCCTGAACCTCAATGCCGGCAGCCTGCTGCTGGGCAACAGCGGTGCACTCGGGACGGGCGCATTGAGCGTGGGTGGCAATGCATCGCTCGATGGCAGCACGGCGTTGAACCTGGTCAACAATGTCACTCTGGGCAGTGGGGCCGTGTTGTCGCTGCCGGGTTCGCAGGCGATCACGCTTGGCGGGGTGGTTTCCGGAGCCGGTGGCCTGGTCAAGAACGGCGCCAGCACGCTCACGCTCAACGGCGCCAACAACTTCGCCGGTGGGCTGACGCTCAACGGCGGTGGCCTGATGCTGGGCAACGCTGGCGCGCTGGGAACCGGGCTGCTTGCCGTGGGCGCGAACGCGACCCTGGGCAGTACGGTGGCATTGAACCTGGGCAATGCCATCGATCTCGATGCCGGTGCGCAGCTGAGCCTGACCAGCAATGAGAATGTTGCTCTGGGCGGACTGATCACCGGCACCGGTGGCCTGATCAAGACCGGCACTGGCGTGCTGTCGTTGAACAACAGCAACACCTTCAGTGGTGGTCTGACGCTGAATGCGGGCGGTCTGTCGGTCGGCGCCAACGGTGCGTTGGGTACCGGTGCACTGAACATCGGCGGCAATGTTTCTCTGGATGCGAGCGCCCCGGTTTCGCTGGTCAATGCAGTGAACCTGGGCGCCAATACGCTGACCCTGCCGGGCAGCAGCAATCTCACTCTGAGCGGTGTGGTGAGTGGTGCCGGTGGCCTGATCAAGGACGGCGCCTCGACGCTGACCTTGTCCGGTGCCAATACCTTCCTCGGTGGCGCCACGGTCAACGCAGGTACGCTGGCACTCGGCGCGGGTGGCAGTCTTGCCGCCATCGGTGCGGTGGACCTCGCCGGTGCCGGCGCGACGCTGGACATCTCCGCAGCGGGTGCCGGGCAGACCATTGGCGCGTTGAACGGCGTGGCAGGCAGCCATGTGGCATTGGGCACGCAGACCCTTACTTTCGGTGGCGCCAGCAATGGCAGCTTTGCCGGCGTCATCGATGGCAGCGGTGGGCTGATCAAGGTCGGTGCTGGCGTGCAGACGCTGTCCGGTGCCAATACCTTCAGTGGCGGTGTCGCGCTTGATGCAGGTGGCCTGATCCTCGGGAATTCGGGGGCGCTGGGCACGGGCACGCTGGGCATCGGCGGCAACGTCAGCCTGGACGGAACGACGTCACTGAATCTGGCCAACGCCGTGAACTTCGGTGGGGGTACGCAGCTGACGCTGGGCGGCAGCAGCGATCTCACCCTTGCAGGCGTGGTGGCCGGCAGCGGCAGCCTGATCAAGAACGGTGCAGGCCTGCTGACGCTCAACAACACCAATACCTTCGGTGGCGGCCTGGCCTTGAACGGTGGTGGCCTGGTGGTTGGCGCGAACGGCGCACTCGGTTCCGGCACGCTGGCGGTGAATGCCAGCACCACGCTGGATGCGGGTGCTGCAGCGACGCTCGGCAATGCGGTCACGCTGGGCTCGGGTGTCGCACTGACATTGCCGGGTAGCAATGCGCTGACGCTGTCGGGTGTGATCGATGGCAACGGCAGCCTGATCAAGAACGGTGCCACCACGCTGACGCTGTCCGGTGCCAACACCTATACCGGCGGTACCACCATCAACGCCGGTACGCTGGCACTGGGAACAGGTGGCAGCCTTGCCGCGGCGGGTGATGTCACGCTGGGCGCAGGCGCTGGCTTCGATATCTCCGGTGCCGGCAGCAGCCAGACCATCGGCGCGCTCAACGGTGCGGGCGGAAGCACGCTGGCGCTGGGCGGAAACTCATTGACGTTCGGAACCGCCAGCAACGCTGCGTTCGATGGCGTGATCAGTGGCGGCGGCGGCCTGGTGAAAGTGGGTGCAGGCGTGCAGACATTGTCCGGTGCCAACACGTTTGGCGGCGGCGTGACGCTCAACGCAGGCGGGCTGGTGCTCGGCAATGACGCGGCGCTGGGCTCTGGCGCGCTTACCGTCGGCGGGGTCGCCACGCTGGACACCACCGGCCTGGCAGCACTGACCAACAACATCGCGCTCAACGCAGGCCTGACCGTACTGGGCACCAATGCGCTGACGCTCAACGGGGTGATTTCCGGTACCGGCAGCCTGACCAAGGATGGTGGCGCAACGCTGACCTTGAACGGTATCAACTCCTATACCGGTGGTACCAACATCAACGCCGGCACACTGGCGCTGGGTGCCGGTGCCAGCCTGGCGGCGAGCGGTACCGTGAACCTTGCCACCGGCGCGACGCTGGATCTGTCGGCCGGCAGTGGCACGCAGGTGTTCGGCACCCTGGTCGGCAACGGTACGGTCAACCTGGGCGCCAATTCGATCGAAGTCGGCGGGGCGACCAATGGCACCTTCAGTGGCTCTATCGCAGGTACGGGTGGCCTGACCAAGGTCGGTGCGGGCATCGAGACGTTGACCGGTGCCAACACCTACACCGGCGGCACCTTCATCAATGCCGGCACACTGGCGATCGGTCCGGGCGGCAGCCTGGCGGCCACCGGTGCAGTGACACTTACCGCAGCGGGAACCGGCTTCGACATCTCGACGTCCGGTGCCAGCCAGACCATTGGTTCGTTGGCCGGGGTGACCGGCTCCACGGTCACTCTGGGCGCGCAGTCGCTGATCCTCGGCGGCAACGGCAACAGCGTGTTCGACGGCGCGATTTTCGGCACCGGTGGCCTGGTCAAGAACGGCACCGGCACCCTCACGCTGGGCGGCGCCAACCTGTTCAACGGCGGCCTGGCGCTCAACGGCGGTGGCCTGGTGGTCGGCAACAGCGCCGCGCTCGGCAGCGGTGCGCTGACGGTGGGGGCCAGCGCTACGCTGGATGCTTCGACCGCGGCCAACCTGGCCAACAACATCACGCTGGCATCAGGTGCCAACCTCAACCTGCTCGGCAGCAATGCACTGACCTTGGGCGGCATGGTTTCCGGTACCGGTGGACTGATCAAGAATGGTGCGGCCACCGTGACCCTGACCGGTGCGAATACCTACACCGGAGGCACCACCATCAACAGCGGCACGCTGGCGATCGGCGCCGGCGGCAGCCTGGCCTCGACCGGCGCGGTGAACCTGGCAGGTACCGGTACCCTCGATATCTCTGCGGGCAACCAGAGCATCGGTTCGCTTGCCGGTGTGGCCGGCAGCACCGTGGCGCTGGGGGGCAGTGCGCTGACCCTGGGCGGCACGGTAGACAGCACGTTCAACGGTGCGATCACCGGCAATGGTGGCCTCGTCAAGAGCGGCGCAGGCGTGCAGACCCTCAACGGCGCCAGCACCTTCAGTGGCGGTGTAACGCTCAATGCAGGCGGCCTGGTGGTCGGCAACGATGCTGCGCTGGGCACCGGGGCGGTAACGGTGGGTGGCAACGGTACGCTCGATTCGAACACTGCGGTGACGTTGGCCAACAACTTCGTCCTCAACGCCGGGCTGACCGTACTCGGCAGCAACAACCTCACCCTCAACGGCAGCCTGAGTGGCACCGGCTCGCTGACCAAGGAGGGCGCGGCAACGCTGACCTTGAACGGTGCCAATACCTATACCGGTGGCACCTTCATCAATGCCGGTACGTTGGCATTGGGTGCCGGCGCGAGCTTGAATGCCAGTGGCATCGTCAACCTGGCCAGTGGTGCGACCTTCGATCTGTCGGCGGGCAGCGGCACGCAGCAGTTCGGTACCCTGATCGGCAACGGCACGGTGAACCTGGGCGGCAACACCTTGACCATTGGTGGTCCCGTCAATGGCACGTTCAGTGGTTCGGTGGGGGGCACCGGTGGGCTGATCAAGGAAGGCACCGGCACCCAGACCCTGACCGGTGCCAATACCTTCACTGGTGGCACCACCATCAATGCGGGCACGCTGGCGATTGGCGCCGGAGGAAGTCTGGCAGCGAATGGCGCGGTGACACTGGCCAACGCCGGAACAGCGTTCGATATTTCTGCCGGTGGTGCGCAGAGCATCGGATCACTGGCGGGTGTTACCGGCAGTACGGTTGCGCTCGGCGGCAGCACGCTGACCCTCAATGGCGTAGGAAACACGACCTTCGCTGGTGACATTACCGGTACCGGTGGCCTGGTGAAGAATGGTGCAGGCATCCAGGGCCTGACCGGCAGCAATACCTTCAGCGGTGGCGTGGCACTCAACGCCGGTGGCCTTGCCTTGGGTAACAACAATGCACTGGGAACCGGCACGCTGACCGTGGGCGGCAATGCCAGCCTGGACGGCACCAGCGCGCTGACGCTGGCCAATACCGTGCAGCTGGCCAGTGGCACGCTGACCCTTGCCGGCAGCAACGCGCTGACCTTGAACGGCCCGATCAGCGGCGCTGGCGGCCTGCTCAAGGATGGCGCAGCAACGGTCACCCTGGGCGGTGCCAGCACCTACACCGGTAACACCACCATCAACAGCGGCACGCTGGCGGTGGCGGCCGGTGGCAGCCTGTCGGGTGCGAGCACGGTGAACCTGGCCGGTGCCGGTACGCTGGACATCAGTGCCGGTGGCAACCAGAGCATCGGAGGCCTGGCCGGCGTAACCGGATCCAGCGTGGTGCTGGGCGGTGCGACCCTGACCACCGGCGGCAACAACGGCAGCACCACCTTCGGCGGTGTGCTCAGTGGCACCGGTGGCCTGGTGCAGAGCGGCACCGGCACGCTGACCCTGAGCGGCGACAACGTCTATACCGGTGGCACCACCATCAATGGTGGCAGCACGCTGCAGCTCGGCAACGGTGGCAGCTCCGGTTCGGTGGTGGGCGACATCACCAACAACGGCAGCCTGATCTACAACCTGGGCAGCACCGCAACCGTGGGCGGTGTGGTCAGCGGTAGCGGTGGCCTGACCCAGGCCGGCAGCGGCACGCTGGTGCTGACCGGCAACAACACCTATACCGGCGGTACCACCATCAATGCCGGCGGCACGTTGCAGGTGGGCAACGGTGGTGCGACCGGCGCGATCGTCGGCGACATCACCAACAACGGCGCGCTGGTGTCCAACGTGGCGGGCAACACCACGCTGGGCGGCACCATCAGCGGCAGCGGTGGCCTGACCCAGGCCGGCGCTGGCACACTGGTGCTGACCGGCAACAACACCTACACCGGCGGTACCACCATCAATGCCGGTGGCACGCTGCAGGTCGGCAATGGCGGTGCGACCGGTGCGATCACCGGCAACGTCGCCAACAACGGCAGCCTGGTGTTCGACGTGGCGGGCAACACTACGGTTGGCGGCGCGATCAGTGGCAGCGGTGGCCTGACCCAGGCCGGTGCCGGCGTACTGACCCTGGTCGGCAACAACACCTACACCGGCGGCACCATCATCAATACCGGTGGCACGCTGCAGGTGGGCAATGGTGGAGCGACCGGTTCGATCGCTGGCGACATCACCAACAATGGTTCGCTGATCTCCAACGTCGCGGGCAACACCCTGCTGGGCGGCACCATCAGTGGTACGGGTGGCCTGACCCAGGCGGGCAGTGGCTCGCTGGTGCTGACCGGCACCAACACCTACACCGGCGGTACCACCATCAATGCCGGCGGCACGCTGCAGCTGGGCAATGGTGGTGCGACCGGCTCGATCGTCGGCGACATCACCAACAACGGCACGCTTGTGTCCAACGTCGCGGGCAACACCACGCTGGGCGGCACCATCAGCGGCAGCGGTGGCCTGACCCAGGCCGGCAGCGGCACACTGACCGTGACCGGCAACAACACCTACACCGGCCCGACCACCATCACTGCCGGTGGCACCCTGCAGGTGGGCAATGGCGGCGCGACCGGTGCGATTGGCGGCAGCGTCACCAACAACGGCAGCCTGATCTTCAACGTGGGTGGCAACACCACCGTCGGCGGCGCCATCAGCGGCAGCGGTGGCCTGACCCAGGCCGGCAGCGGCACGC
This sequence comes from Stenotrophomonas sp. ASS1, assembly GCF_004346925.1. Classification (NCBI taxonomy): domain Bacteria; kingdom Pseudomonadati; phylum Pseudomonadota; class Gammaproteobacteria; order Lysobacterales; family Lysobacteraceae; genus Stenotrophomonas; species Stenotrophomonas oleivorans. Next base: position 938,196 of record NZ_CP031167.1, read on the forward strand.
TGATCCTGGGCGGCAACAACACCTATACCGGCGGCACCACCATCAACACCGGCGGCACGCTGCAGGTCGGCAACGGCGGCGCGAGCGGATCGATTGCCGGCAACGTCAGCAACAACGGCAGCCTGGTGTTCAACGTCGGTGGCAACACCACCATCGGTGGCACCATCAGCGGCAGCGGTGGCCTGACCCAGGCCGGTGCTGGCACCATCACCCTGACCGGCAACAACACCTACACCGGCGGCACCACCATCAACGCCGGTGGCACCGTGCAGGTTGGCAATGGCGGCGCCAGTGGCTCGATCACCGGCAACATCACCAACAACGGTGGGCTGATCATCAACACCGGTGGCAGCACCACGCTGGGTGGCACCATCAGCGGAGGTGGCAGCATCGTGCAGGCCGGTCCGGGGGGCCTGAACCTTGGCGGCAACAGTGGTGGTTTCAGCGGTACCGGCCAGGTCACCGGCGGTGGCCTGAATGTCACCGGCAACATCGGCGGCCAGTGGACCATCGGCAGCGGTACCACGCTGTCCGGCACCGGCACCATCGGGGGTACCGGTGGTGGCGTGACGGTATCCAGTGGCGGCGTGCTGTCGCCGGGTAATGGCCCAGGCAATGGCAGCGGTGCGGGCAATGGCACCGGCACGATCACGGTGGGTGGCAACCTGACCTTGTCGCCGGGCAGCACGCTGGGCATCGATCTGGGGGCCACCGGCAGCGACACGGTGCAGGTGGGTGGCAGTGCCAACGTGGGTGGCAGCAGCGTGCAGGTGAATACCATCTCGCCGAGCACCAGCTACCAGCAGGGCCAGCAGTACACCGTGGTCAATGCGGGCGGTGGCGTGAGCGGGCAGTTCGCTTCGGCGAAGACGCCGTCGGCCTTCCTGACCATCACCCCGGTCTACACGGCGAACACGGCCAATCTGCAGATCGATGTGGCGCAGACCGCAGCCTTCACCACGGCGGCGAAGACGCGCAACCAGTACAACACCGCCGCAGCGCTGGACAGCCTGCCGCAGAGTGGTCCGGCGCTGGGCCTGTACAACACGCTGCTGATGTATGACGCGGGTACCGCGCGCGCGGCCTTCGACCAGCTGTCCGGTGAAGTGCATGCGGCCAGCCGTGCGGTGCTGTTGTACGACAATTACCTGGAAGAGGGTATCCGCCAGCGTCTGGGCAGTGAGCTGCCGACCGTGCGCGGTGAGCGTGCCTCGGCCTGGCTGGCCGGCAGCGGCAAGGTGTTCAGGCAGGATGGTGATGGCAACGGCGACGACATCCGCTCCAACCGCAATGCGCTGATGGCCGGCGTGGACTGGCAGCTGGGCGAGCACGTGGTGCTGGGTGCAGCGGCCGGCAACGAACGGCTGGATACGCGCCTGTACGATCGCAGCTCGCGCGCCCGCCTGCGTGGCAACACCTTCGGCCTGTATGCGCAGGGTCAATGGAACAACGGCGTTGCGGTCGGTGGCAGCGTGTCGCGCGGCGACTACCGCACGCGCACCACGCGTGAGGTGCCGCTGCTGGGCCAGACCCTGTACAGCCGCCAGGACTCGGATGTGACCATCGCCCAGGTGGAAGGCAGCTGGACCTGGACCCACGGCAGGACCCAGCTGCAGCCGTATGTGCAGTTCACCAAGCACTGGGTCGACAGTGATCGCGCGGTGGAGCAGGGCGGCACTGCTGCGCTGGCGCTGGAAGGCGGCAAGGACACGCTCAATGTCAGCACCGTGGGCGTGCGGGGCCGCTGGGACGTGGGCAGCGGCGAGCGCTTCCCGGCACAGCTGACGGTCGGCCTCGGCTGGCAGCATGCTTCGGGTGACACCGACGTGGCCAGCCGCAACCGCTTCGCGGTCGGCGGCAATGCGTTCGATGTGTACAGCGCGGTGATGGCACGCAACGCGCTGGTCAGCCAGCTGGGCGTGGCGGTTGGGCTCGGCCGAAACAGCCAGCTGTCGATGTTCGTGCAGGGCCAGCACGGCGACGGTCGCCGCGACGTCGGCGGGCAGATCAACCTGCGAGTGGGCTTCTGAGGGGAGCGGGCCAGCGGTAGAACCACGGCGGGCGTGGATGGGACCGGGGCGGGAGCGCTAGAGCTCCCGCTCCATTTCCACGGCGTCGATCCCGGCACCGTGGCCATCGCGCACCACACGTGTCACCTGGAAGCCGAGACCGGAATAGAAGCCTTGGGTGTGTTGGCTGGTACTGAGCGTGACGCGATTGATCGAGGGATCCACTTCGGCCTGGCGCAGGCGCGCCAGCGCCAGTTCGCGGCCCAGTCCATGCCGGTGCAGCGCGCGCTGCACCATGCCCCAGCAGAAACCGGCACTACCATCGCCGCGTCGCGACAGGCCGCCACAGGCCACGATGCGGTGGTCGCGCTCGATCACCTGGAAGGCGCAGTCCATGGCCTGCTCACGCAGGAAGCGTTCAAAGTCGCTGCGCTCTTCGGGCGCGAAGTAGGTTGGCACGTTGCTGTCGAAAATCGACAGGCAGGCGCTGGCATCTGCGGGTCGGTAGAGGCGGAGGTTCATGGGCCCACGATAGACGATCGTCAGTAGATCCACGCTACACGTGGATTCATGGGCCGGATGCCGTGCGTGTATCCCTCAGGCCGAGATTCCCGCCAGCACCGCATACATCACCACGAAGCTCACCAGGAACAGGTAGACGCCGCCGATGGCAAGGTAGCGCAACACGGTCAGCGCCTTGTTGCCGCCATACACGCGTTGCTGCATCCACAGCAGATAGACCGGGACCGCCAGCCACAGCAGGGCATACAGCCATTGGCTGGCGGCGGCGAAGGCGGGGGATGCGAGCGCGCTGCTGATGCCGGCGATGAGGAAGGTTGCCAGCAGCACCATCATCAGCCAGCAGTGGCTGTACAGCGCCACCACCAGATGTTCCAGATACCCCATCTGCCGTGGCACGTAGACGATGCGCAGTACCAGCGCGAACACCGGCATCAGGAAGAACAGGGCACCGGGCAATGCGGTCAGGATCGCCTGCATGTACAGATCGGTCTTGCCCCCCATGCGCTGGATGTTGGCGTTGCCGTTGTGCAGGCGCTTGTTGAGCCAGTTGTTGGCGAACCGGGGCCAGCCGGCCACCACGATGGGGTTGGTGTCAGCGTCCCACGGTTTGCCGTTGACGGTGTGGTTGAAGAAGGTGCCGGGCTCGGTCGTGGCGACCTCCTTGCTGGTGCCGGTGAGCTCGGCTTTGCGCTGTGCGGCTGCCGCATTCACCGCCGCTCTGGCCATGGCGAAGCCGGCGTTGCCGGTGGCGGGTGAGTTGGCCTGCTGGCGATCGATCGTCGCGAGCTGTTTCGCGCGTGCGGCCTCGACCTGTTCAACGGTGATGGACTTGGCATACAGCGAATCGCCTCCGCCCATGCGGATGTCGTCGACGTGCACGAACAGTTTGCCGATGAAGAACGTAAACAGGGTGAGGATGACGAACAGCCGCAAAGGCTGCACGTATCCGACCCGGCGGCCCTTGAGGTAGTTCTGCGTGATGCGGCCGGGAACCCAGAGATCGCGCAGCGTGCGGAAGATGCGCCCGTCCAGGTGCCAGAAGGATTCGAACACTTCTTCGATGGCATGGCCCACGTGCTTGAGCGGGTTGTGCGCCGATTGCCCGCAGCGATGGCAGTAGTGGCCCTGCAGGGCGGTGTTGCAGTTCTCGCAGTCGGCGTGAGCGCTGTCGGTCGAACTCATGGGCAATGGGCCAGGCGTCGGATGAAGGCGTCTACGATAGCGAATTTTCAGGTTTCGTTCAGCTTTGTTTTGGAGTGCCAACGAGCGTGTGTAAGGCGATCAAAAGCATCCACGCGTGGCGTGGATCTACCGATGGATCTGGAGGAACAAGCCCCTCTGTTGAGGGGCTGCCCCGACAGGGGCGGGGAGAGGCCGGCAAAGGGAGGGGCCCAAAGGTTGCGCAGCAACGTTTGGGGCGAAGCGCGCGCAGCGCACTTCGCGTCCCGCGCCAGATAACTGAAAAAGGCCGCCCCTGGGGGCAGCCTTTTTCAGTTATCTGGCGGAGAGAGGGGGATTGTCGTGTGCATCCATGCACCCGATCCCGATGCGCGTTGCGCCTCGGGACCCGCCTGCGGCGGTCCGGTTCTGCTCCTGCAGAACCGTCGAACCCCGGCGTGGCTTCTCACCACCCATCCCATCCGCCAGACAAACGCAAAAGGGCCACCCTGTGGGCGGCCCTTTTGCGTTTGTCTGGCGGAGAGAGGGGGATTCGAACCCCCGAAGCGCGGTTTAGACGCTTACACACTTTCCAGGCGTGCTCCTTCAACCACTCGGACACCTCTCCGGATCCCTGCCATCGGCAAACGCCTCAGCAGGGGCGCAGATTCTAGCGGGCCGCGCGGCACTTCACAAGCACCCCGGTCAGGAACCTGCGAAGGACGTGCCGGAGGCGAGGGGGCTGGACAGGCATGGCACAATGGAACATCCGATGGAAAACGGTGGCCTGATGTCCTATCTCGTCCTTGCCCGCAAGTGGCGTCCGAAGCGTTTTGCCGAGCTGGTGGGCCAGGAACACGTGGTCCGTGCGCTCAGCAACGCGCTGGACAGCGGCCGGGTCCACCATGCGTTCCTGTTCACCGGTACCCGCGGCGTGGGCAAGACCACCATCGCGCGCATCTTCGCCAAGTCGCTGAACTGCGAGCAGGGCACCAGCGCAGACCCATGCGGCCAGTGCGCGGCCTGCCTGGACATCGACGCTGGCCGCTACATCGACCTGCTGGAAATCGACGCCGCGTCCAACACCGGTGTGGATGACGTGCGCGAGGTGATCGAGAACGCGCAGTACATGCCCTCGCGTGGCAAGTACAAGGTCTACCTGATCGACGAAGTGCACATGCTGTCCAAGGCGGCGTTCAACGCGCTGCTGAAGACGCTGGAAGAGCCGCCGGAGCACGTGAAGTTCCTGCTGGCCACCACCGACCCGCAGAAGCTGCCGGTCACCGTGCTCAGCCGCTGCCTGCAGTTCAACCTCAAGCGCCTGGACGAGGATCAGATCCAGGGCCAGATGACCCGCATCCTGGCGGCTGAGGAAATCGAGGCCGACGGCAGCGCCATCGTGCAGCTGGCCAAGGCCGCCGACGGCAGCCTGCGTGACGGCCTGTCGCTGCTGGACCAGGCGATCGCCTACGCCGGCGGCGCGCTGCGCGAGGACGTGGTGCGCACCATGCTGGGCACGGTCGACCGCACCCAGGTGGCAGCGATGCTCGATGCGCTGGCCGAAGGCGATGGTTCGCGCCTGTTGCAGGTGGTGGCTGCGCTGGCGGAGTTCTCGCCGGACTGGAGCGGCGTACTGGAAGCGCTGGCCGAAGGCCTGCATCGCATCCAGGTGCAGCAGCTGGTACCGGGTGCCGCAGCGGCTGCCGAAGGCCTGGATGCGACGGTGTTCGCCGAACGCCTGCGTCCGGAAGTGGTGCAGCTCTGGTATCAGATGGCCTTGAACGGCCGTCGCGACCTGCCGCTGGCACCTAGCCCGCGCGCGGGCTTTGAAATGGCTGTGCTGCGCATGTTGGCGTTCCGCCCGGCCGCGGCGGTCCCGCCGGTGCCGAAGTCGGTGGATGGTGCAGGCAATGCGCCGGGTGGCAATACTGCCGGTGGTGGCAGCGGTACGGGTACCCACGAAGCGACACCGGCGGCTGCCGCCACTTTGGCAAGCCCGGCCGTAGTAGCGCAGGTGGCCGCTCCGGCGCAGGTCGCGCCGCGCGAACCTGAACCCGAACCTGAGCCGGCCCCACGACCCGAACCGGACCCGACCCCGGAGCCCGAGCCGGTTCCGGTGGAAGAGCCCGTGTCACCGCCGCCGGTGAAGGCCGAAGCAGCGGCACCGGCATCCGTTGAAGCCGAAGCGGGCGACGACCCGCCGCCGTGGGCCACCGACGAAGCCGAGGCGCGTGACGAGGCGCTGGCGGCCGAGATGGCTGGGCCGGACGCTGCCATGGTGGCGCCCTGGCATGAACCGCCAGCTCCCGTCGCGGCTCCCAGCGAGCCTGCGCCGCCCGAGCGCCCGTTCCGCACTGAAGGCATTGCCATCGCGCCGGCCGAGCCGGCCCCGGCACGTGATGCCGTGCCGCAGGAAGGTGTCAGCGATCTGGCCAGCGCCGAGGATTGGCTGGATCTGGTCGCCAACAGTGGCCTGAGCGGCCCGTCGCGGCAGCTGGCCGCCAACGCTGCCTTCATCAGTTGCCAGCACGGGACCTTGAAACTGGGCCTTTCGCCCGGATTTGAATACCTGCGCTCGGAGCGCGCGCTGGCCGCCCTGGGCGAGATGCTGGAGAAGGCCCTCGGCCAGGCGCCGAAGATCGTGGTCGAGACCGTGGAAACCGAACACGTTCCGGCCGAGACCCTGCACCAGCGTGCCGACCGCCAGCGTAGTGAGCGGCAGCAGGTGGCAGAGGCCGTTTTCATGGACGACCCGGAAGTGCAGGTGCTGATCCAACAGCACGGTGCCCGGGTTGTTTCCGATTCCATCCGTTCTTTTGACGAGTAAGACACCATGCGCGGAAACATCGCCCAACTGATGCAGCAGGCCCAGAAGATGCAGGAAAACCTGCAGAAGGCCCAGGAAGAAATCGCCAAGATCGAAGTGACCGGCAGCGCCGGCGGCGGCATGGTCAGCGTGACCCTGACCGGTGCCAAGGAATGCCGCAAGGTGCGCATCGACCCGTCGCTGACCAGCGACCCGGAGATGCTGGAAGACCTGATCGCCGCCGCCTTCAATGATGCGTCGAACAAGATCGATGCCGAGTCGAAGTCGAAGATGGGGTCGGCCACCGCCGGCATGCAGCTGCCGCCGGGCATGAAGCTGCCGTTCTGATTTTCAGCGTGGCACCCGTGTAACCGGGTGCCACGGATCCCGTAGAGTCGAGCTTGCTCGACTGTTCCAACCTTCAGTCGAGCATGGCTCGACTCTACAAACAGCTGTCGAGCGTGCTCGACGCCATGAAAGCATGCCGCCGTGTCCGCACCCCTGCTTGAACAATTGATCGACGCATTGCGGGTGCTGCCTGGCGTCGGCCAGAAGACTGCGCAGCGCATGGCCTATCACCTGCTCGAGCGCGAGCGCGAAGGTGGCCAGCGTCTGGCCGAGACACTGGCATTGGCGGTGGAGCGAATCGGCCACTGCGTGCAGTGCCGCGATTTCAGCGAAACCGAGCTGTGCCCGACCTGTGCCAACGGCAGCCGCGAGCGCAGCCAGCTGTGCGTGGTCGAATCGCCGGCCGACCGCCTGGCCATCGAAAACGCCACCGGTTTCCGCGGTGTCTACTTCGTGCTGCAGGGGCGGCTGTCGCCGCTCGATGGCATCGGCCCGCGCGAGCTGGGCCTGGAGCAGCTGGAGCGGCGGCTGGCCGAAGGCGAGGTGCAGGAGCTGATCATCGCCACCAGCGCCACTGTCGAGGGCGAGGCCACCGCGCATTACCTGGCGCAGCTGGCGCGCGCACGCAAGGTGCAGCCGAGTCGTTTGGCGCAGGGCCTGCCACTTGGCGGTGAACTTGAATACGTCGATCGCGGCACGCTCTCGCACGCGTTCGGAACGCGCAGCGAATTCCGCGATTGAGCAACGGCCGGCATGGCCGGGCGCGGGCGCGGCCGGCCTACAATGCGGATGACATCCCCGCCGAGGCCGACCATGAGCAACGAAACCCTCTTCAGCAAGATCATCCGTCGCGAGATCCCGGCCACCATCGTCTACGAGGATGACGAGGTGCTGGGCTTCAAGGACATCGCACCGCAGGCGCCGGTGCACGTGCTGTTCATTCCGAAGAACGAGATCATTCCGACCCTGGATGACCTGCAGCCGTCGCAGGCGCACCTGATCGGCAAGCTGGCGCTGGCTGCCGCCGAGTACGCGCGCCGCGAGGGCTTTGCTCAGGACGGCTACCGCATCGTGATGAACTGCCGCGAGGACGCCGGGCAGACCGTGTTCCATATCCACATGCACCTGCTGGCCGGTGCGCCGCTGGGGCACTTCGGTACCCCGGGGCGTTGAAGCCCCTATCCACGCCTGGCGTGGATCTACCGTATCCCGACGAGGATGGAAAAAGCCGCCCGAGGGCGGCCTTTTCCGTCATGCCTGTGCGGTGACGATCACCACCAGCCCCAGCGACCATAGCCGCCCCAGTACGGGCCATACGGGCTCGGGCCCCACGGGCCATAGGGGTAGGGCACCACGTCGACCTGACGCTGTTCCGGCCACAGGTAGATCACATCGGCCGACAGCTTCGGCAGGCGGTAGTCGTATTCGCCGATGCGGGTGTTCTGGTAGCCGTCGATCTTGCCGATGAAGGTCACGTCACGACCGGCTTCGAACACCGCCGGGTCGTAGAAGCCGGCACGGCAGGCGATGAAACGACCGTCGCTGGCATCGGACGAAGTGGTGTTCGGGCGGCCACTGCCATTGAGCGGGCGCGAGATGATCTGGAAGCAGGTCTCGCCCTGGCCGGGCTTGGTTTCGATGATGCGACCGCCCCAACGGACCGGCGTGCCGACCTGCTGGGTAGCGACCGAATCGCGAGGGGAGACCAGGCTGAACTGTCCCTGCAGCGGCTTGGGGGCCGTGGCGCAGGCCGACAGGGCCAGCGTGGCCACAGCGGTGAGAAGGAACTTGGTGTTCATGGGGAGGCTCCGGAAGTCGGGCGATGCCTGCGCAGGTCCCGCAATAATGAAGCGAGGTCGGTGCAAGTTCCAGCGTAACGCGCATCAGCGAAACGCTGGCTGAGCGCGAGCAAGGCCGGGTCAGGACGCTGCCGGTGTACGCGCTGTGCCCAGTCCTGGGCGGTTTCGTGCGGTTCACGGGCCAGGCCGAGGCGGGCGTAGCGCCGTCCGAGCCGGTGCCACGCGCGCAGCAGCGGGTCGCGTTCGCGCTCGCCACGGGCCAGCAGCCAGGCCATCCACGCCAGCGCCAGCAGTGCGGCCACCACGAAGCCAGCGACCAGCTGCCCAGGGCCCAGATCGTCCAGCCCGAACGGCTTGAGCAGCTGTTGCTGGCGGCGCGCATCGAACGACAGCACCAGGTCGTTCCAGCCGCGGCGCAGCCAGTCGCCCAGCTGGCCCAGCTGCAGCCAACGCTGCTGCAGTGGCGTGTCCGTGCCGGCCTGCAGGCGGTCATCCAGTGTGTCCAGGATGCGTTCCGGTGCCACGGCTGCGGTCGGGTCAACCCGGACCCAGCCGCGCTGCGGCAGCCACACCTCGGCCCAGGCGTGGGCATCCATTCGCCGCACTACCCAGTAGTCGCCGATGCGGTTGCGGGTGCCGCCGGCGAAACCGGTCACCACCCGCGCCGGGACGCCGGCGTTGCGCATCAGCACCACGAAGGCCGAGCTGAAGTGTTCACAGAAGCCGGCCTTGTAGCCGAACAGGAACTCGTCGATCGGGTCGCGTCCCGCCGCAGGGGTGTCCAGCGTGTACGAGAAGTCGGTGGTGATCCATTGCAGCGCGCGGCGCACGATGGCCTCGTCATCGCTGCCAGCCTCCTGTCGCCATTGCTGCGCCAACGTGGCGGTGCGCGGGTTGAAGCCGGTTGGCAGCTGCAGCGTCGCGCGGCGCAGATAGGGCGACAGCGTGCTGTCGAAACGCAGGGGAGGGGCCGAATGCAACCGCCAGCGGCTGAGCGAGGCCAGCGGGCGTTCGCTGTTCAGGCTCATGTCCGCATCCAGCATGCTGCCTGCAGGCGCGCGGCTGGGCAGGTCCAGCGCCACCAGCTGGCGGCGGTCGGTCGGCTCGTAGTCGATCTGGTAATCCCAGCCCTGTGTACTTGCTTCAACCACCGCAGCAGGCCGCCGCGCGCTGGCGCGGTCGCGTGTCCAGCGCCGTCCATCGAAGGCTGTCAGTACAGGGCCGCGCCAGTAACGCTGCGCCGGCTCGGGTGGAGTGCCGAAGAACTGCACGCGCAGCGCCGGGCTGTCGTCGGCCATCAGGTCCAACCACTGGCCGGGCTCCATGCTGTCGGACAACCCCGGTGTACCCACGGCGCGCTCGGGAACACCCCACAGTGGTGTGGCCAGGCGCGGGAACAGCCAGAAGCAGGCCAATGCCAGCGGCAGGCCGATCGCCAACAGGCGGCCGACACCATGCAGCTGCCCGCGCAGTGGCAGGCGGCCGGCATGACCTTCATCCTGGGCCAGGCGTTGCAGCGCGATCAGTGCGCTGCCCCCGGCCAGCGCGGCCAACGCGGTTGTCAGCGGCCCCTGGTCGAGCAGGAATGCTGCAAAGGGCGAGAACAGCGCGAAGCCGAGCAGGCTGCGGGCATCACGCAGGCTGCGCAGCTCGCTGGACTTGATCGCCAGCATCGCGGCCAGCAGTGCGCAACCGGTATCGCGCCCGGGGCGCACCATGCCCATCTGCCAGACGATGGCGCCGAGCATGCCCAGCACCAGCAGCAGGCGTACCGGCATCGGCAACACTGTCCGCCACGACAGGGCGGCGGTGATGATCGCCGCCAGCGCGATCACACCAGCCAGCAGTGGCGGCAGCTGCAGCAGCAACGGCAACAAGGCCAGCGCCGCGCTGGCCAGGGTCCAGTTGCGGGCATTGCGGTCGAGCAGGGCCGGGGTCTCAGTCATGCGGCATCAGCGCCAGCGCGCGCAGGCACAGGTGATGGTGGCTGGCGCCCTGACCGGGCCCGAACGGCGGGTGTGCAGGCAGCAGCAGGGTGTAGCGGCGGCCCTCGCGCTCTGCCACATCCACCCAGCGCGCCAATCGAGCGATGCGTGCTTCATGGCCCAACGGCGCCAATGCGCGCCAGTCGAGGATCACTTCGATGCCGACCGGCTTTTCGTACTCGCGCACCAGCAGGCTGTCGCGGCGAGCCGAGTGCTTCCAGGAAATGCTGCGCGGCGCATCGCCCGCCCGGTAGGGGCGCAGCTGATGCAGTTCCTCGCCGCTGGCATGGGCGCGGGTGTGCAGCGGATCGCTGCCGCGCTCCGGCAGTGCAGGCGCCACGGCTTCGGCCAGCGGGTAGACCAGCAGCGGCTGTTCCGGCCACACCCACGACCACGCCCGCACCAGGCCCAGCGGCTGGGTGGTGGACAGTCGGATGCGCGGCAGTTCCAGCCAGCCACGGCGTTCGCTGGGAACGTCCAGTTCCACTTCGCCACGGCCGTGCGCAGGCAGCGAGGTCCAGGCGTTGCTGTCACCCAGCTGCAGATGCAGGCCGTGCCGCGCACGCGGGTCACGCAGTGAGAGGTCCACGCGCAGACGCAATGGTTGCCCGGCCGCTACCGGCTCGGCGGAGATCGCATCGATCTGCACGCCGGACAACTGGAGATGCGCGGCAATGGCACTGGCGATTGCTGCTGCCGCGAGCAGCAGGGCCAGCAGCAGCGCCGGGTTGTTGTTGTAGTTCAGTGCGCCCAGCAGCATGGCCGCCAGCAGGGTGGCAACGAACAGGCCGAAGCGGGTGGGCAGCACATAGATGCGATGGCGGTCCAGCCGCCTCGGCAAGGCTTCGGGCCTGCGTGGCCGAGCCAGCAGCTGCATGCGTGCCCAGCGTGTGGCCACGCTCAGTCCACCGCGACGGTCTGCAGGATCGCGCGCGCCAGTGCCGGACCCGAACTGGATTCGGCTTCCGCCACCAGTCGGTGACCGGCCACCGCCACGAACAGGGTCTGCACGTCTTCGGGCACCACATGGCCGCGCCCCAGCAGCAGTGCATGTGCCTTGGCCGCGCGCAGCAGCGCCAGGCCCGCACGTGGCGACAGGCCCACGCGCACACCGGCATGCTGGCGGCTGCGGGTCAGCAGCGCCTGCACATAGTCGATCAGCGCGTCGCTGGCATGCACCTGGTTCACTGCGTCGCGCAGCGCGCGCACCTGGGTGTCATCCAGTTTCGGTACGGCACGCGCGATCAGGTCGCGGCGATCGCTGCCGCGCAGCAGCTCGCGCTCGGCCTGCGCGCTGGGGTAACCCATCGCCAGTCGCAGCAGGAAGCGGTCCAGCTGCGAATCCGGCAGCGGGAACGTGCCGGACAGATCCACCGGGTTCTGCGTGGCGATCACGAAGAAAGGATCGGGCAGGGCATGGGTCTGTCCATCCAGGGTGACCTGTTGCTCGGCCATCGCTTCCAGCAACGCGCTCTGCGTGCGCGGTGGTGCGCGGTTGATCTCGTCGGCCAGCAGTACGTGGGTGAACACCGGGCCGGGGTGGAACTGGAACTGACGGCTGCCGGCTTCATACACCGACACGCCCAGCACATCGGCGGGCAACAGATCGGAGGTGAACTGCACGCGCTGGAAGCTGAGGCCGAGGCTGCTGGCCAGCGCATGCGCCAGCGTGGTCTTGCCCAGGCCGGGCAAATCTTCGATCAGCAGGTGACCGCCGGACAGCAATGCGACGAACGCCAGCCTGACTTCCGGCACCTTGCCCAGTACCAGTGCGTTCACCTGATCCTGTGCCTCCCGCAGGGCCTGACGCAATTGATCGGTTAGCATGCTGGGGTTGGGGGACGAAGCTGGCATGATCGTCTCAGATCTGGAATCCACTCGATTATCCATAGAGCAATGCAAGGCGAACAGCGCGCACGGACGATATTTCTCTGGTTATGGACGCTGGTCACAGCGGCCAAGCTGATCGTTGCCGCGCGCTTGCCGCTGTTCGTCGACGAAGCGTTCTATTGGCAGGAAGGCCAGCATCTGGCCGCGGCCTATTCGGATCTGCCCGGGTTGACCGCCTGGCTGGCCCGCCTGGGCGTGGAGCTCGGCGGTCATCACGTGCTTGCGCTGCGCCTGCCGTTCCTGGCCATCGGTGCACTGTTGCCGCTGCTGGTGGTGCGCACGGCCACGCGCTGGTTCGGCAATGTGGCGGGTTGGCAGGCGGGCAGCCTCACGCTGTTGATGCCGTTGTCGGCGACGCTGGGCCTGCTGGCGGTACCCGACGTGCCGATGGCGCTGGCGGCGGTGATCTGCCTGCACGCCGGTGCGCGCCTGCTGCACAACGTGGATGCCTCCTCGGCGATGAAGCTGGCGCTGGGCCTGCTGATCGGTGCACTCAGCCACTACCGTTTCATCGGTGTCATCGGCGTCGGTTTCATCGCGCTGCTGGCATTGCCGCAGGGGCGGCGCATGCTGGCCGATCCGCGCGTATGGGTCGCACTGGCGGTGGGCGTGCTGGCATGGCTGCCACTGCTGGCGTGGAATGCGGACAACCACGATGCCGGTCTGAAATTCCAGGTGGTCGAGCGTCATCCCTGGGCCTTTGAATGGGGCGGGCTGTGGTTCCTGGTGATCCAGCCGATGCTGGTGACGCCGATCCTGTGCATGGCGATGTGGAAGGTGGCGCTGGCAGGAACCCGGAGCGGTGGCGGTGCGCGCGTGCAGTGGCGCTATTTCGGCCTGGTGGGCGGCGTATCCACGCTGGGCATTTTCGTGCTTGGCTTCTTCACTGACGTCGAGCGGATCAGTTTCCATTGGCCGCTGCCGGGCTACCTCGCACTGCTGGTGGCGGTGCCGGTAGTGCTCAACGGCTGGCCGCGCTGGCTGCGCCGCACCGGCTGGTGGCTGGCAGGCGCGGGCATGGTGCTGGCGTTCGGCTACTACCTGATGGCATCCACGCCGGCACTGCGCGAGCAGATGGCCGGCAGCAAGTACTACCCGCGCAATTTCGCTGGCTGGCAACCACTGGCCGTAGCGGTCCATGAAGAGCTTCGGCAGATGCCGGAAGGGACGCGCGTGCTGGCCGGCAACTTCAAGGTCGGCGCCGAACTGGGCTTCCAGCTGGGCAATGGCAACATCGAGGTGCTGCCGCATCCGCTCAATGACAAGCATGGCCGCACCGCGCAGCTGGCACAGTGGGGCCTGCTGCATGAGGGCGAGCGCACGGCGCCGATGCTGCTGGTGCTGTCACCCAGCGACCAGCGCTATCGCGAACTGCTGGAGCGCTATCACGCCATCTGCGATCAGGTGGGGCCGATGCCGGCGCCGCGCGTGGTCAGCAGTGATCACGGGTTCCAGCGCTTCCTGTTGTTCCGCCTGCCGGTGCAGCGCGCGGAAGGGCCGTGCGTGACGCCGGCGATGGCGTGGCTGGATGCGCCGTCCAATGGCGAGAAGGTGTCCGGCACGTTCGCGATCAAGGGCTGGGCGTTCAAGGATGGCGTCGGCCTGGCACGCGTCGAAGTGCTGGTCGATGGCCGTTCCATCGGTGACGCCCGCTATGGGCGTGTGTTCGACGTGCGCCCCGTGTGGCCGGACAGCACCGATCCGCAGCACCCGGCGGTGGGCTTCGACGCATCGCTGGATACCACCACGCTGGCGCCGGGCAGGCATTGGCTGGGCCTGCGCCTGTATGGCCGCGATGGCAGCGTGGAGCAATGGCAGGAGCAGCCGTTCGAGGTCCGTTGAGGCTTCTGCTTTTGTAGGGTCGAGCCATGCTCGACTGCTTTTTCCGGGCCGCCTGCCATCTACAGCAGAAGCAGTCGGGCAGGGCTCGACGCTACAGTTCAGGGCACCGCGAAACCGGCCCTGCGCAGCAATCCGCATACCGCGATCAGCGGCAGGCCGACCAGCGCGGTCGGGTCGCGGTTGTCGATGGCGTCGAACAGGCTGATGCCCAGGCCCTCGCATTTGAAGCTGCCGGCGCAGTCCAGTGGCTGCTCGGTGGTCACGTAGCGGGCGATCTCGTCCGGTTCCAGTGCGCGGAAGCAGACTTCGGTCAGATCGACGGCCGTGAATGATTCTCCATCACGGCTGAGACAGACGGCGGTGTGGAAGCGCACGGTCTGCCCGGACATCGCTGTCAGCTGCGCACAGGCGGCCTCGACCGTACCGGGTTTGCCCAGCGGCTGGCCGTTCAGGTCCGCGATCTGGTCCGAGCCGATTACCCAGGCGCCCGGATGGCGGGCAGCCACCTCGGCGGCCTTGGCCGCAGCCAGGCGCGTGGCCAGAGCCCGCGGCGCTTCGCCATTCAACGGGGTTTCATCCACCTCCGGGCGCGCGCAGTCGAAGGCAAGGCCCAATCGCTGCAGCAGCTCGCGGCGGTAGCGGGAGGTGGAGGCCAGGACCAGTGACATGCGAGAATACCGGGGCAGGGCGCGGCAGTCTGGCGTGTCCGCAGCGCCAGCGGCAAGTCCTGTATGGCGGGCATTTGACAGCCGCCGCCCCGATCCTTAGTATTCAGCGGCTTATGTCCGCGAACGTGCCCGAAACGCTGGATGCCTGGCGGATGGTTGTAGCGCGAAGGCGCTTCGACGGTCAGGTGTCCCTGGCTGAATTGACCCGCCTGCAGGGGTTGGTCGCAGATACCGACGGTGAGTGCAATTACTCGCTTGAATTCGGTCGCGACGACGTCTTGCGGGTATCCTATGTGGAATTGACCATCGACACCGCGTTGCCGCTGACCTGTCAGCGCAGCATGCAGCGATTCCTGTTGCCGGTGAAGATGACCCAGAGGCTTGGCCTGATCCGCGACGAGGACGAGGAATCGTCCCTGCCGGAGGAGTACGAGGCGTTGCTGGTGCCGGAAGACGGCCAGCTGCGTCCGCTGGACCTGGTCGAGGACGAGTTGGTGCTGGCGGTGCCTGTGGTGCCGCTGTCGCCCGACGGTGAGGCAGTCGATCAGGACTGGGCACCGAGCGAAGAAGAAACAAAGCAGGCCAACCCGTTTGCGGCGTTGGCGGCATTGAAGAAACAATAGCAGCCGGTTGTCGTCGGCGGCTGCGGCGAAAGCGAAAAGTGTGCTGGGCGCTGGCGTCCTGTGCGACGAAACGACGAAGCAAAACGAACCGAGTTTGGAGCAATCCCATGGCTGTCCAGAAATCCCGTGTTACCCCGTCCCGCCGCGGCCAGCGCCGTTCGCATGACGCCCTGAGCGCCAAGCAGCTGTCGACCGACCCGACCACCGGCGAAGTGCATCTGCGTCACCACATCACTGCCGATGGTTTCTACCGCGGCAAGAAGGTCATCCAGACCAAGACCTCGGCCGTCGAAGAAGATTGATGTGCCGGGAAGGCCGCTGCCTCCGGGCAGCGGCCTTTGCCTTCTTTCCCGGGCGTGCCGGTGATCGGCGGCCCGCGCAACAGGAAACATGATGAGCAAGCGGATCTATTCGAGGATCGCGGGCACCGGTAGCTATTTGCCGGAGAAAGTCCTGACCAATGCCGACCTGGAAAAAATGGTCGAAACCTCGGATGAGTGGATCCAGTCGCGCACCGGAATTCGTGAACGGCACATCGCGGCCGAAGGCGAGACCACCAGCGACCTTGGCTACAACGCTGCCCTGCGCGCGCTTGAAGCCGCAGGCATCGATGCCTCGCAGCTCGACATGATCGTGGTCGGCACGACCACCCCTGACCTTATTTTCCCGTCCACCGCGTGCCTGATCCAGGCCAAGCTCGGTGTGGCCGGGTGCCCCGCCTTCGACGTCAATGCAGCCTGTTCCGGCTTCGTGTTCGCGCTGGGCGTGGCCGACAAATTCATCCGCTCCGGCGACTGCAAGCACGTGCTGGTGATCGGCACCGAAACGCTGACCCGCATGGTCGACTGGAACGATCGCACCACCTGCGTGCTGTTCGGTGATGGCGCCGGCGCCGTCGTGCTCAAGGCCGACGAAGAAACCGGCATCCTCAGCACCCACCTGCATGCCGATGGCAGCAAGAAGGAACTGCTGTGGAACCCGGTTGGCGTCTCGAGTGGTTTCAAGGACGGCGCCAACGGTGGTGGCACCATCAACATGAAGGGCAACGACGTGTTCAAGTACGCCGTCAAGGCGCTGGACTCGGTCGTGGACGAGACCCTCGCCGCCAACGGCCTGGACAAGTCCGACCTGGATTGGCTGATTCCGCACCAGGCCAACCTGCGCATCATCGAAGCCACCGCCAAGCGCCTGGACATGTCGATGGACCAGGTCGTGGTCACCGTCGACAAGCACGGCAACACCTCGTCCGGCTCGGTGCCGCTGGCGCTGGATGCCGCCGTGCGCTCGGGCAAGGTCGAACGTGGCCAGCTGCTGCTGCTGGAAGCCTTCGGCGGCGGCTTCACGTGGGGTTCGGCTCTGCTGCGCTATTGATAGTGCAAGTTACGACAACGTGAAGCTTTGTCGTTGCGGCCCCTCTGGGGCCGTAACGCGTTTAAGGAGGACCTGTCATGGTTGAGCCCATCGTCATCGAAGGGCAACGTGCCTGGCTGAAGCAGTACGGCAAGGGAAGCCGCGCGCTGGCCCTTGGCCTGCTCAATTTTGTTGCCCGTCGTTTTCATCTGGATGCCCTGCGCCCGCCGCCGCACCGTGGCGGTGACGCCGCGCGCGAAACCGAAGCCCGTCGCCTTGCAGAACTGCAGGCGCAGGGCGTGAACGTGCCCGATGTGCTGGGCACCGGCCATGCTGCGCTGGTGATCGGCGACAACGGCAGTTCGTTCAATACCTGCCTGCGCGAAGCCGACGAGGCCGGTCGCGACCGCCTGGTGATGGCGGCCATGCTGGCCATTGCCGCAGCGCATGCGCGCGGCGCCTATTTCGGCCAGCCGTTGCCGCGCAATCTCACCTGGGATGGCGAGAAGGTCGGTTTCATCGACTTCGAGGAAGATCCGCTGGAAGTGATGGATCTGTCCGAAGCGCAGGCCCGCGACTGGCTGATGTTCGGCTATGGCGTGGCCAAGTACTACGCCGACCGCCCCGAGCACCTGCAGGCGATGATGGCCGAAGCGATGGGCGACGTTCAGGCGCCCGTGCGCGAGCACGTGCATGCGGTCAGTGGCCGCCTGCGCAGCCTGGCCCGGGTCTGCATGAAGCTGGGCCGCTCGGCGCGCGCGCTGGCCCACTCCATCTTCATCGCCCATGGCGCCAGCACCGCTGGCGTGCTGATGCTGGTGGGCCTGTGCGTGGATTTCCTCGCCGACGGCGATCTGGACGTCCTGCAGCTGTTCTGCTGACTGTGCGTCCGCCGGGCCATGCCCGGCGGCGTTCCGCGGCTGGCCCACCATACGCCTGCATACGCGCACGTACAGACGACACAGCGGATTCGCCCTTATCATGGCCCGCTTCGATTGCAACAAGCGGATGACCGCGTGACCGTATCCACCCTCGCTTTTGTCTTCCCCGGCCAGGGCTCGCAGTCTGTGGGCATGGTGGCCGAGCTGGCCGAACTGCACCCGCAGGTGCGTGAAGCCTTCACCGAAGCATCCGATGGTGCCGGCGTCGACCTGTGGGCGCTGTCCCAGGGGGGCCCGGAGGAAATGCTCAACCGCACCGAATACACCCAGCCGGCCCTGCTGGCCGCAAGCATCGGCGTGTGGCGCGCCTGGAACGCCGTGTGCGGTCCGCGCCCGTCGGTGCTGGCCGGTCACAGCCTGGGCGAGTACACCGCCCTGGTTGCCGCTGGCGCGCTGAGCCTGCATGACGGTGCGCACCTGGTGCGCCTGCGCGGCCAGCTGATGCAGGAAGCCGCACCGGCCGGCGTCGGTGCCATGGCCGCCGTGCTCGGCGCCGAAGACCAGCTGGTGCTGGACGTCTGCGCCGAAGCCGCAGGCAGCCAGGTGGTGGTGCCGGCCAACTTCAATTCGCCGGGCCAGATCGTGATCGGTGGCGACGCCGACGCGGTCGACCGTGCGCTGGCGCTGCTGGCCGAGAAGGGCGTGCGCAAGGCGGTCAAGCTGGCCGTGAGCGTGCCCTCGCACACCCCGTTGATGCGCGAAGCCGCCAACCGCCTGGCCGAAGTGATGGCCGGCCTGGCCTGGCAGGCGCCGCAGCTGCCGGTGGTGCAGAACGTCGACGCCAAGGTGCATGACGGCATTGACGCGATCCGTACCGCGCTGGTCCAGCAGCTGTACCAGCCGGTGCAGTGGACCGGGTGCGTGCAGGCGCTGGGTGGCCGTGGCGTCACCCGGATCGCCGAGTGCGGCCCGGGCAAGGTGCTGACCGGTCTGGTCAAGCGCATCGACAGGGCCATCGACGGCCGTTCGCTGGCCACGCCAGGCGACTTCGAAGCCGCCCGCGAGGCATGGTCGGCCTGATCCCCCTTGTTCCTGCCGACCGTACCGGTGGCCGCTGCAAGCGGTACGGGTACGGCGGCCGTCCCAGCCTGAGGAAAACATCATGAGCAAGCCCCTGCAGGGTGAAATCGCACTGGTCACCGGCGCCAGCCGTGGCATTGGTGCCGCCATCGCCGATCTGCTGGCCGCCCAGGGCGCCACCGTCATCGGCACCGCCACCACCGAATCCGGCGCCGCCGCGATCGGTGAGCGCCTGGCCGCCCACGGTGGCCACGGCCGCGCGCTGAACGTCACCGACGCAGCTGCGCTGGACAGTGTGCTCGATGGCATCGCCAAGGAATTCGGCCCGATCTCGATCCTGGTCAACAATGCCGGCATCACCCGCGACAACCTGCTGATGCGCATGAAGGACGAGGACTGGGCGTCGATCATCGACACCAACCTGACCAGCGTGTTCCGCACCAGCAAGGCGGTGATGCGCGGCATGATGAAGGCGCGCAAGGGCCGCATCATCAACATCGCATCGGTGGTGGGCGTGACCGGCAATGCCGGCCAGGCCAACTACGCTGCCGCCAAGGCCGGCATCATCGGCTTCAGCAAGTCGCTGGCCAAGGAAATCGGTTCGCGCGGTGTCACCGTCAATGTTGTCGCACCCGGCTTCATCGACACCGACATGACCAAGGCGTTGCCGGAAGAAGCGCGTACCGCGCTGATCAACGACATCGCCCTCGAACGCCTGGGTTCGCCGGAAGACATCGCCCATGCGGTGGCCTTCCTGGCCGGCCCGGCTGCCGGTTACATCACCGGCGAAACCCTCCATGTGAACGGTGGCATGTACATGCCGTAAGCAAGGGGCGCAGGGATTGCGCCGCAAGTGGTTGATCTGCGGAGGTTTTTGCTGCGATGCAAGGCCGCGCCGGTTTCCACTACACTATCCCACGGCCATCGCCTTTGATGGCGACCACTTTTGAACCACAACTCCATCTGGAGCGAGATCCCATGAGCACCATCGAAGAACGCGTCAAGAAAATCGTCGTCGAACAGCTTGGCGTCAAGGAAGAAGAAGTCACCAACAGCGCATCGTTCGTCGATGACCTGGGCGCTGACTCGCTGGACACCGTCGAGCTGGTGATGGCCCTGGAAGAAGAATTCGAGTGCGAGATCCCGGACGAAGAAGCCGAGAAGATCAGCACCGTGCAGGCCGCCATCGACTACATCAAGGCCCACGTCAAGGCCTGATGTCAGACGGCAGTGCGCGCGCGGGCTCACGCTCGCCGCGCACCGCACCCCATGGGGCCGCTGTTGCGGCCCCGTGTGTTTGAGCATCACACCGAAGCAAACCGAGTTGCCCGTTGAAATCATCCGGGCCAGGAGAATCAGCAATGAAGCGTCGCGTCGTCGTAACCGGCCTGGGTATCGTCTCGCCGTTGGGCAATGATCTGGCCAGCAGCTGGGAAGGCATCACCCAGGGTCGTTCGGGCATCGGTCCGCTGACCAACGTTTCTGATGCCTATCTGGATCGGTTCACCACCAAGATTGCAGGTGAGGTCAAGGGATTCGACATCACCGCCGACAATGAACTGTTCGGCAAGTTCCGGGTCAGCGGCAAGGATGCCAAGAAGATGGACCCGTTCATCCATTACGGCCTCGGTGCCTCGTTCATGGCCCTGCACGACTCGGGCCTGGAAATCACCGACGCCAATGCCGAGCGCATCGGCGCCATCGTCGGCGCCGGCATCGGCGGCCTGCTCGGCATCGAAGAGCAGACCATCGAGTTCCATGAGGGCAAGAAGATCTCGCCCTTCTACGTGCCCAAGACCATCATCAACATGCTGCCGGGCCAGCTGAGCATCATCACCGGCCTGAAGGGCCCGTCGTTCTCGGCGGTGTCTGCGTGCGCAACCTCGAACCATTCGATCGGCACCGCCATGCGCATGATCCAGTACGGCGATGCCGACGTGATGGTGGTCGGTGGTGCCGAGCGTGGCTCGTCGCCGACCGCACTGGGCGGCTTCTGCGCGATGAAGGCCATGAGCACCCGCAACGACGCCCCGGAACAGGCCTCGCGCCCGTGGGACAAGGACCGTGACGGCTTCGTGCTGGGCGACGGCGCCGGCATCCTGATCCTGGAAGAGTACGAGCACGCCAAGGCACGTGGCGCGAAGATCTACTGCGAACTGGCCGGCTTCGGCGCCAGCTCCGACGCGTACCACATGACCGCACCGAGCGAGAACGGCGAAGGCGCCGCCCGCTGCATGGTCATGGCCATGAAGGACGCCGGCGTGACCCCGGAACAGGTGGGCTACCTCAACGCGCACGGCACCTCCACGCCGCTGGGCGACCTGGGCGAGACCATGGCGATGAAGACCGCCTTCGGCGACCACGCCTACAAGATGATGGTCAGCTCCACCAAGTCGATGACCGGCCACCTGCTGGGCGCTGCCGGCGGCGTGGAAGCGATCTTCTCGGTGATGGCGCTGCAGGACAATGTCATTCCGCCGACCATCAACCTGCAGCAGCCGGGCGAAGGCTGCGATCTGGACTACGTGCCCAACGAAGCGCGCCAGGCCAAGGTCGACGTGGTGATGTCCAATGGCTTCGGCTTCGGCGGCACCAACGGCACGCTGATCTTCAAGCGCGTCTGAGCGACGTTGTAGCGTCGAGCTTGCTCGACTCCGCCCTTGTGTAGAGTCGAGCCATGCTCGACTGAACGTGCAACACAGTCGAGCAAGCTCGACTCTACGCACGAGGAGGCCGCCGCAAGGCGGCTTCCGTGCATCTGAATCCCCGAACTGGCCGCCATGACCCACGCACCGCTGATCCACCCGCTGCCGCACCCGATCGATCTGCTGGCCCTGCAGCAGCACGACCCGTCGCGCTTCCCGCTGCTGATGGAATCCACTGCCTCGGGCACCGCCCAGGGCCGCTGGAGCCTGCTGCTGGCCGCGCAGGGCGATAGCCTGCGGCTGGATGCCGATGGCCAGGTGCGCGACCAGCATGATGCGGTGCAGGCCGGCAGCTTCCTGCAGGTGCTGGACCGCGCCTGGCAGCACGAACGCCTGCCGCATGACGGCAGCCACAGCCTGCCGTTCCGCGGCGGCTGGGCGTTGATGCTGGACTACGAAGTGGCCAGCCAGATCGAACCGGTGCTGCCGGCGCGTGCGCGCGAGGACGGCCGCCCGACCGCACTGGCACTGCGCTGCCCGGCCGCGGTGCTGCACGACCATCACCACGAGGCCAGCTTCGTCATCGCCGAAGCCGGCGAGCAGGCGTTGCTGGATGCGCTGGTGGCACTGGCCTCAGCCGCGCTCCCCGAAGCCGGGCAGGGCTGGCAGCCACCGCAGTCGGTCGGCGAGGACGCGCCGCAGCGCTTCACCGACGGCGTGCGCCGGGTGATCGAGTACCTGCGTGCCGGCGATGTGTTCCAGGTGAACCTGTCGCGGCGCTGGAGCGCGCAGTTTGCCGCACCGGTCAGCCCGCAGGCGCTGTACGCGCAGCTGCGCCGTGCCAACCCGGCACCGTTCGCCGGCCTGTTCAGCGCGCACGGCCGCCATGTGGTCAGTTCCTCGCCGGAGCGGCTGGTGTCGGTGCATGCCGGCCACGCGCAGACCCGTCCGATTGCCGGCACGCGTCCGCGCTTCGAGGGGGACGATGATGCTGCGCGCATCCAGGAGCTGGTCGGTCACCCGAAGGAGCGTGCCGAGCACGTGATGCTGATCGACCTGGAACGCAACGACCTGGGCCGTATCTGCCTGCCCGGTACCGTGGTGGTCGATGAGCTGATGACCGTGGAGAGCTACGCGCACGTGCATCACATCGTCAGCAACGTCAGCGGCCATCTGCGCCCGGAGGTCACCCCCGGCGAGGTGATCGCCGCCACCTTCCCCGGCGGCACCATCACCGGCTGCCCGAAGGTGCGCTGCATGCAGATCATCAGCGAGCTGGAGCAGGTGCCGCGTGGTGCCTACACCGGCGCGTTCGGCTGGCTGAACCGCGATGGCGACCTGGACCTGAACATCCTGATCCGCACCGCCGAAGTGGATGGCCACGAGGTGAGCTTCCGCACCGGCGCCGGCATCGTGGTCGACTCGGACCCGGACAAGGAACTGGACGAGACCCGCGCCAAGGCCCGCGGCCTGCTGCGCGCGCTCGGCCAGCAGGGGTAGGCGTATTCCGGTAGTGCCGGCCGCTGGCCGGCAACCTCATGCACCCATGATCCGCGCGATTGCCGGCCAGCGGCCGGCACTACCGGTACCGGTGGGTGCCATTGTTCGGGTGGGTGCCGACCGTCGGTCGGCACAGGCGCATGCCCCCGGTCATGACCCCAATCCACCGGCACGGTATCCTGCACGACGGAATCGAGTTCAGAGGTAGTCCATGGCGGGAGCCAAGCGCGGGTGTCTGTTCGTGGTAACGCTGGTGGTGGTGCTGGCCGCCGTCGTGGCCGGCGCGGGCGCGTGGTTCTTCTACCAGCAGACCCGGTTCGCCGACGCCCCGATCACCCCGTCCGCCGAAAGCGTGGTCATCGCCAGTGGCGACGGCATGAGCACGGTGCTGCGCAAGCTGCGCGACGCCGGCGTGGACGAGGGCCAGGACGCGCAGTGGCAGCTGCTGGCGCGCCAGCTCGATGCGGCCGGCAAGCTGAAGGTGGGTGAGTACGCGCTCAGCAGCGACCTGACCCCGCGTGATCTGCTGCTGCGCATGCGCGCCGGCAAGGTGCTGCAGCACCGCGTCACGATCATTGAAGGCTGGAACATCCGCCAGTTGCGTGCCGCGCTCAAGCGCGCCGAGCCGCTGCTGCACACCACCGACAACCTCGATGACGCCGCGCTGATGCAGCGCCTCGGCTTCGGTGGCCAGCATCCGGAAGGCCGCTTCCTGCCGGAGACCTACGTCTACCAGCGTGGCGACAGCGATCTGGATGTGCTCAAGCGTGCTCACGCTGCAATGCAGGACGCACTGGATGAAGCCTGGGAAAGCCGTGCGCCGGACCTGCCGATCAACACGCCCTACGAACTGCTGACGATGGCCTCGATCATCGAGAAGGAAACCGCGCTGGCCAGCGAGCGTCCGCAGATCGCCGGCGTGTTCATGCGCCGCCTGAAGATCGGCATGCGCCTGCAGACCGACCCGACCGTGATCTACGGCATCGGTGCTGCGTATGACGGCAACATCCGCCGCCGCGACCTGACCACCGATACGCCCTACAACACCTATACCCGCGCCGGCCTGACCCCGACCCCGATCGCCATGCCCAGCCGCGATGCGCTGATGGCAGCCGCGCAACCCGCAGCGGGCGACGCGCTGTACTTCGTCGCCGTGGGCGATGGCAGTGGCGCGCACGTGTTCTCGCCCAGCCTGGACCAGCACAACGCCGCAGTGGCCCGCTACCTGCAGCAGCTGCGCCAGCAACGTACCAAGGAGACCCCGGCGCAATGAGTCCCGCGCTGCTTCGCCACCCGCGTTTCGTCAGCCTGGAAGGCGGCGAGGGCGCAGGCAAGACCACCGCCATCAATGCCATCCGTGACTGCCTGCGCAGCCACGGCCACGAGGTGGTGCTGACCCGCGAGCCGGGCGGTACGCCGCTGGCCGAGCGCATCCGTGGCCTGGTGCTGAAACCCGATGCCGAGATCGCCGCCGAGCCGCTCAGCGCCGAAGCCGAGCTGCTGCTGGTGTTCGCTGCACGCGCGCAGCATGTGCGCCAGGTGATCCAGCCCGCACTGCAGCGCGGCGCCTATGTGCTGAGCGATCGCTTCACCGATTC
Source organism: Stenotrophomonas sp. ASS1 (assembly GCF_004346925.1). Lineage (NCBI taxonomy): Bacteria > Pseudomonadati > Pseudomonadota > Gammaproteobacteria > Lysobacterales > Lysobacteraceae > Stenotrophomonas > Stenotrophomonas oleivorans. The sequence continues at coordinate 962,900 of NZ_CP031167.1, forward strand.
CAGCTACGCCTACCAGGGCGGTGGCCGTGGCCTCGACCCGCAGTGGATTGCCGATCTGGAACGACGCGCGGTGGGCCTGCTGCCGGGCCTGACCCTGCTGCTGGACGTGGACGTGGCAGTAGGCCGCGCACGCGCCAACGGGCGCGATCTGTGGCCGGACCGCATCGAAAGCGAACAGGATGATTTCTTCCAGCGCGTGCGCGAAGTGTTCCGCAGCCGCGCGCAGCAGGACCCGCAGCGCTTCGCGCTGATCGACGCCGGCCAGGTGCAGGCGCGTGTAGCGGCCGATGTGGTCGCGCAGGTCGAGCGCTGGCTGCAGGACGGGGAGGGCGCATGAGCACATTCTCGCCGTGGCAGCAGCGCGCGTTCGACCAGACCGTGGCAGCGCTCGATGCCGACCGCCTTGGTCATGGCCTGCTGATCTGCGGCCCGGCCGGGCTGGGCAAACGCGAGGTGGCACTGGCGCTGGCCGACCACGTGCTGGCGCGCGGTGATGCCGCGCATGCCACGCGCACGCGCCAGCTGATCGCCGCCGGCACCCATCCTGACCTGCAGCTGGTCAGCTTCATTCCGAACAAGAGCGGCGACAAGCTGCGCACCGAGATCGTCATCGAGCAGGTGCGCGAGATCACCGACAAGCTGGCGCTGACCCCGCAGTACGGCGTGGCGCAGGTGGTGATCGTCGACCCGGCCGATGCGATCAACCGCTCGGCGGCCAACGCGCTGCTGAAGACGCTGGAAGAGCCGCAGCCCGGCCGCTACCTGTGGCTGATCAGCAGCGACCCGGCGCGCCTGCCGCAGACCATCCGCAGCCGTTGCCAGCGTCTGGAATTCAAGTTGCCGCCGCAGCACGAAACGCTGGCCTGGCTGCAGCAGCAGGGCCACAGCGAAGCATCGGCACGCGAAGCGCTGGACGCGGCGCGCGGCCACCCCGGCCAGGCCGACAACTGGCTGCGCGAAGATGGCCTGAGCCTGCGCCGCGAAGTGGGCCGCGAGCTGGAACAGCTGGCCGCCGGCAAGACCGGCGCGGTGGAGCTGGCGCAGAAGTGGTGCGGTGATGACAACGCGGCGCTGCGCCTGCGCTTCGCCGCCGACCTGGCGCTGGCCCAGGCCAGCACCGATGCCTTGACCACGCCGGAGCGATTGCACAAGCTTGCAGCCTGGTTCGATGCGGCCAACCGCACCCGCGACCTGCTGCGCACCACGGTGCGTGCAGACCTTGCCGTGGTCGAGTTGCTGCTGGCCTGGAACAAGGTGAACGAGCGGCCTGCCGCAAGGGGAAATCGATGAGTGCCAGCAACGCCCGCCAGGGCATCCTGTCCCTGGCCGTGAAGGACAAAGCCGCGCTGTACAGCGCGTACATGCCATTCGTGAAGAACGGCGGCATCTTCGTGCCCACGCCCAAGCGCTACTTCCTGGGTGACGAAGTGTTCCTGCTGCTGACCCTGCCCGATTCCAGCGAGCGCCTGCCGGTGGCCGGCAAGGTGATCTGGGTGACCCCGGCCGGCGCGCAGGGTAACCGCACCGCCGGCATCGGCGTGCAGCTGGCCGACGGTGCCGAAGGCGAGGGCGTGCGCCACAAGATCGAGACCCTGCTGGCCGGCCTGACCGGCTCGGACAAGCCGACGCACACGATGTAAGGCTGCGCCGGGCTGTTCTGTAGAGTCGAGCCATGCTCGACTGCCGCCCTCGAAAACACCCGTGAACACGAATGTGAAAAACGGTTGACGGCCTCTGAAAAGCCCCTATAATGAGCGGCTCAGCAACACACCGGGCGGTTAGCTCAGCGGTAGAGCATTGCCTTCACACGGCAAGGGTCACAGGTTCGATCCCTGTACCGCCCACCATGTTGCAGAACGAAAGAAGCCTCCAGCAATGGGGGCTTTTTTGTTGCCTGTGATTCCGTAGTGCCCGCCGAAGCGATCACCGTTTCAGCCGAAGTCCTCCAGCAGCTCGCGCGCGTTCATCGTCGTTGCATCCAGCAGGTCGTGACCGTTGCCCGCCCGCACCACCACCGCCAGCAGGCTACGGCCCACATCGGCATTGCCGCCGCTCAGTTCCATCTCGCCTTCAAAGCACAGATCGGCCAACCATTCATGGGCCTGCTGCAGTCCGCGCTTGCGGACGCGGCGGAACTCCGCGAGCAGCTTCGCCTGGCCGGCCTCCTGTTCACCATCGGCAAGCAGGCCGATGGCACCGCCGTGCGCCGCGCGCCAGATGGCCGGTAGCGGGCGACCGTTCGCGTCCACCACGTCCGCCGAGAACTGCGCGCAGTACATTTCGTAGCGCTTGCCCGCTGTGCTGCAGGGCACGATGCCGGCCTCGGCCAGCAGGCGTTCGGCTTCATCCAGTTTGCTGAACTTCAAGCGCAGCAGTGCAGGACGGCTCAGGTGTTGTGCCAGCGCCTGCTGGTTGGCGGTGAACCAGACGTTCCAGCCCACGCTTGCGCGGCCTTCCAGTGCGGCCTTGAAGTACTCCAGGTGTTCGGCGTCCATTGCGGTCTCCTGCGCTCCCTGCTCGATTGTAGCGGGCGCATATCCGGGCCGGTCAGGCGTCGTCGCCGGAGAGGCAATGATGTGCCTCGCGTACCAGCTGTCGCGCGGCCACGATCAGCCCGTCGGTGTGGAAGGCGCCCAACTGTTCGTCCGGATCGCCTTCGTTACGCACGTGGGCGGGCCCGTGCTACGAATGGAAGCAGAGGGTTCCATTCCTGCGCTGTCCCACCGCCCCGGGCAGGCGTAGTCTCGGCCCGTTGCCGTGCCCATCCACTCTGGAGTGCCACCATGCCGCTCGCCCGTATCGATCTTCGCAAAGGTAAATCCGCCGACTACCTGCAACGCGTCGGCGAAACCATCTACCAGGCCATGCGCGCGGTGGGCGTGCCGGAGAACGATCGCTTCCAGATCTTCCAGCAACACGAGCCGGGCACGTTGATCTATGACCCCGGTTACCTGGGCGTGGACCGCACCGACGATTTCATCTGCATCCAGATCACCTGGAACGAAGGGCGCACGCTGGAGCAGAAAAAAGCGTTGTACCTGGGCATTGCCGATGGCCTGCATGCGGCGGTGGGTATCCGCCGAGAGGATGTGTTCATCAACCTGGTGGAAGTGAAGCGGGAAAACTGGTCGTTCGGTAATGGTGTGGCCTAGTACGTGAGTTGATGCGCGAAAAGCATCCACGCATGGCGTGGATCTACTGAATGGAGGGCGTGTGCGGGGGAGGTCAGCGCTGCGTCACCGTGTCGCAGGGGGCAAACTCTGAACATGGTCCAAGGTTGGCCATGGCCCCGTAGAATGGCGGCGTGCGCCGTTCTGCTCTCCACCGCCGGTTCCAGGCCCTGGCATGGCTTGCCATGCTGCTGGTGCTGCTTGCCCCGCTGGTGAGCCGCTGGCTGGCGCATGGCCACGTCGCGGCCGCCGCACCGGTGGCCGCCATGGACCACGCGATGCACGCAGAGCATGCGCAGCACGCGATGGAAGGCCATCACGACCACCACGCGATGGCGATGCCGCACGGCGAGGCCGCAAAGAAGCCACCTGCCGATCCACACGCCGATCATGAGATGGGCGTGGACTGCGATTACTGCCTGATCGCTGCACGGCTGATCACGCTGCTGGTGGCGGCAGTGCTGCTGTTGGCGCCGATGGCACCGGTGTGCCGCGCGCTGCGCGGTGCGGTGCGATCGTTGCCGCAACGGATCAGCGGCACATTGGGAGCGCGTGGGCCGCCGGCTCTGATGGCTGCCTGAGCCGCACGCGCGTTGCATTGAAGATTTTTCCATGAGGTTGCCGGCCACGGCCGGTGCCCGCACGCGCGTGTTTGTCCCTTTCTGATTGCTGCCCTGCCATTGCGGGGTGGCCTTGCATGCCGTGAACAAATGAAAACGAACCCCAACCCCGCGCACCTGCGCCGGGCGACGCTACCTGTCCTGTGCGCATTGCTCCTGCACGCCGCGCCCCTGCTTGCCGCCGATGCGGCACCACCGACCACGCTGGATACCGTGCGGGTGGTCGATACCCGCAGCGGTGAGCTGTCGTCCACCGCCAACGCCGGTTCCGCGCTGGGCCTGAGCGTGCTGCAGACACCGGCCAGCCTGACGGTGATTTCGCGCGAACAACTGGAGCAGCGTGGCGACAGCAACCTCAACGATGCGATCAGCCGGGCAGGTGCGATCAGTGTGATGCCGCATCCGGGCAACGGCCTGAGTGCGCTGTCCAGCCGCGGCTTCACCGATGGCGCTTCGGTGATGCGCCTGTACGACGGGCTGCGCCAGTACGGCGGCGTGGGTATCACCTTCCCGTTCGATACCTGGTCGATCGAGCGCATCGAAGTGCTGCGCGGCCCGGCCTCGGTCATCCATGGCGACGGTGCGATCGGCGGCGTGATCAACATCGTGCCGAAGATGCCCACGCGTGGTGCGATCGAGAACGAGATCAGCGTAACCGTGGGCAGCGAGGACACCGCGCGCCTGGGCTTCGGCAGTGGTGGCGCGCTGACGCCCGAGCTGGCCTACCGGCTGGACGTGAGTGGCAACTACAGCGGTGGCTGGGTCGATCGTGGGCGCAACAGTGACGCGACATTCTCCGGTGCGTTGCTGTGGCAGCCGCGCGCGGACCTGCAGCTGACCCTCACCCATGCGCAGGGCTACCAGCAGCCGATGCGTTACTTCGGCACGCCGCTGGTCGAGGGCCGCCAGCTGGAGGCGCTGCGCCACCGCAACTACAACGTGGACGACAGCCAGATCCGCTATCGCGACCGCTGGACCCAGCTCGATGCGCTGTGGACGCCGACCGCGAACGTGGAATGGCGCACGCGCCTCTACCAGATCGACAGCCAACGCGATTGGCGCAATGCCGAGGCCTATGTTTACAACCGCGCCACCGGCTTGATCGATCGATCGGGCAACACCGAGATCACCCACAACCAGGACCAGACCGGACTGACCTCGACGCTGCGCGTGCAGGGGACCGCAGGTGGCCTGCAGAACAGCTTCGCGGTGGGCCTGGACGCCAACCGCGCGCACTTCAAGCACACCAACAACACCTATGCCGGCAGCTCGGGCCCGATCGACCCGTTCGAGCCGGTGCCGGGCCAGTTCGTCAGCGACGCGCCGAACCTGCCGCGCTACCGCAATCGTGCCGAGCAGTACGCGCTGTTCGCGGAAGACCGGTTGGCGCTGAGCGAGCGCTGGTCGGTGCTGGGTGGGCTGCGCCACGACCGCGCGCGCATCGACCGTACCGATCTGATCAGCGGCCAGAATGCGTTCTCGAAGACCTACAGCAGCACCGGCTGGCGTGCAGGCACGGTATTCGCGCTGCAGCCGACGCTGAGCCTGTATGCGCAGTACTCGCAGGCGGCGGACCCGGTCAGTGGCCTGCTGATGATCAGCCCGGCCAACGGTGCCTTCGACCTGGCCAAGGGCCGGCAGATCGAGGTGGGCCTGAAGCAGGCCTTCGATGGCGGCGAGTGGACGCTGGCGGCGTATCGCATCCGCAAGACCGGGCTGCTCAGCCGCGATCCGCTGGTGCCGGACCGCCGCGTGCAGATGGGCGCGCAGACCTCGCATGGTATCGAGGCGTCGTTGAACTGGAACGTCGCGCCGCACTGGACGTTGGATGCCAACGCCACGGTGCTGAAGGCCGAGTTCGAGGACTTCCTGGAGACCACCGGTTCGCCGCCGCTGCTGGTGTCGCGCGATGGCAACGTGCCGCCGAACGTGGCCGAACGCCTGGCCAATGTGTGGTTGAGCTGGCAGTTCGCACCGGACTGGAGCGCGGCGGGTGGCGTTCGCTATGTCGGCAAGCGCTACGCAGACAATGCCAACACGCTGGAGTTGCCCAGCTACAGCACCACTGATCTGGCGCTGACCTGGCAGGCAGCACCGCGCACGCGATTGTCAGCGCGCCTGTTCAACGTGTTCGACAAGGCGTACTACGCCACCGCGTACTACACCAGCACGCAGTGGCTGCTGGGCGCGGATCGTCGCGTCGAGTTCACCGTCGACCATCGCTTCTGAGGACACGCACCATGTCGCTGCGATCCACTGCCAAGCGCTGGACCTACCTGGTGCACCGTTGGCTCGGCATCGGCGGATGCCTGCTGATGCTGTTGTGGTTCGTCAGCGGCATGGTGATGTTGTTCATTGGCTACCCGAAGCTGACGCCCGGTGAACGTCTGGCGGCATTGCCGGTGCTGCCGGAGGCCCGCGATCTGCGCGGGCTGTCGGTGCTGCCTGCAGCCGTGCAGACCGAGCCGGAGGCCGTGGCGCTGACCACGCTGCGTGGCGAGCCTGCGTATGTGGTGCGCACGGGAAGCAACGTGGGGGCGTGGTCAGCCGTCACCGGCCAGGCCCTGCTGCCAGTGTCGGCACAGCGCGCCGAAGCGTCAGCGGCACAGTTTGCTGGCGGCCCGGCCTTTGTCGGTGCAATGCGCGTGGAAGAGGACCGTTGGACGCATTCGCGCGCGCTGGACGCGCACCGGCCGCTGTACCGGGTGGAAGTGGGGGGCGCACAGCCCGGTGACCTGTATGTGTCCTCGCGCACCGGTGAAGTGGTGCTGGACGCACCGCATGTGCAGCAGCGCTGGAACTACGTGGGTGCCTGGCTGCACTGGTTGTACTTCCTGCGCATGCAGTCGGTGGATCCGGTGTGGACGTGGGTGGTGATCGTGCTGTCCGCGCTGTGCACGGTGGCGGCGGTCAGCGGCATCGTGGTGGGTGTGTGGCGCTGGCGTTTCCGCGGGCGCTACCGCTCCGGTGCGAAGACGCCGTACGTCGAACCGTGGATGCGCTGGCACCATCTGATCGGACTGATGGCTGCGGCCTTCGTGTTCACCTGGATCTTCAGCGGGCTGATGTCGATGAATCCATTGGGGGTCTTCAGCAGCACGCGCGAGGCGATCGATGTTGAACGCTATCGTGGCAGCGCGGTAACGGTGGATGGCGCGTTGGGTGAGCCGGTGAAGCTTCTGGCGGTGGCCGATGCTGAGCGCTTCCAACCGGTCGAGATCCAGTGGCGCCGCATCGGAGGCGAGCTGTTCGCAGTGCTGCTGGACGGGCGGGGCGAGACCCGCATCGTGTCCAGCGACAATGGGCACTTGCAGGTTGCGCGGTTGCTGCCGGCAGCGTGGCTGCAGCAGAAGGTGCGTGCGCTGTCCGCTGCGCCGATGCAGGGCTTCGTGGTGCAGCAGGCAGCGGATGCCTACTTCTATCCGCGTGCGCCCGAGGCCATGAATGGTGCAGCGGTACGCCGCTTCCCGGTAGCAGTGGTGGACTTCGGCGATGCCGAGGCGACGCGGGTCTACCTCGATCTGGCCACGGGCGATCCGTTGCTGACGATGGGGCATCGGGAGCGCGTGGGGCGCTGGTTGTTCTACTTCCTGCACAGCTGGGACCTGCCGGCGATGCTGCGCCAGGAAGGTGCCCGGCTGGCGGTGTTGCTGCTGCTGAGTGCTGCTGGCACCGCGCTGTGTGCCACGGCGACGGTGATCGGCTATCGGCGATTGCGGATGAAGCTGCGGCACAGGCGGCGCTGAGGCCCTGGGCTACATCCGAAGCCAACGTGTGGACACGGCCACCAGCAACAAGGCCGTGGCCACCCCGATGAACGCAGCGATCAGGCCGAAGTGGTTGGCGGCGAAGCCGATCAGCGCCGGCCCGGCAAGGATGCCGGCGAAGCCCAGCGTGGATACCGCGGTGATCGCCAGCGCACCCGGCATGCGGGTCTGGTGGCCGGCCAGCGAGAACAGCGCCGGCGCGATGTTGGCGCAGCCGAGGCCGACCAGCACATAGCCGATCAGCGACGCCTGCCACGGCGTGACCAGCGTCAGCACCAGCACGCCAGCGGCGGCAAGCAGAGCACCGAACACGATCGCGCGCTCACGGCCCATACGCGCTACCAGCGCATCGCCGAACAGGCGTGCGACGGTCATGGTCAGGGTGAAGGTTACATATCCGATACCGGCGAGGCTGGCATCGACGCGACGCACGTCGCTGAGAAACACTGCGCTCCAGTCCAGCATCGCGCCTTCACCGAGGAAGGCGACGAACGCCAGCACGCCGATGAACAGCACGATGCCGTGCGGCAGGGCCAACATCGGTGTGTCGTGCGGCATGCGTTCGCTGTGCCAGTACGCCGCCGACAGCAGCATCACCAGCAGCATGGCGCCAACGCCGATCAGCACCGATGCCAGTGGCGGCAGCTGTGCGGACAACAGCACGGTCATGGTGGCCGCGCCGAGGAAGCCGCCGATGCTGAAGAAGGCATGGAAGCCGGACATCATCACCCGCTGTGCTTCGCGCTCGACGATGACGGCCTGCACGTTCATCGTGCAGTCCATTGCGCCCACGGCGGCGCCGAACACGAACAGCACCAGCCCCAGTGACCAGGCCGAACCGGCCAGCGCCAGGCCGGGCACGGTCAGGCAGATCAGCAGGCTGCTGGCCACCATCACCCGCCGGCAGCCCAGGCGGGCGGCCAGTACACCGGACAGCGGCATGGCCAGCAGCGAACCGGCACCGAGGCAGAGCAGCACCAGGCCCAGCGTGGCGTCGTTGATGTCGGTGCGCGCTTTGGCGAATGGCACCAGGGTGGCCCACAACGCCGTGGCGAAGCCGGGAATGAAGAACGCAGCGCGGGTCGCGTGCTGTTCGGCACGCGCGCGGTTGGCAAGGGACATGAGCGGTACGGTCAGGGCGGACTGGGGTGTACCGCGATGCCTGCGGCGCGGAAGCGCGCCGCCAGTGCGGCGGGCGCGGTGGTGGTCAGCACCAGGTCGTCGATCTCGTCCAGGCTGGCGATCTGCCAGTTACCGCGGGCACCGAGCTTTTCAGTGGTGGCGGCGACGATGACGCGGCTGCTGCAGGCCACCATCGCGCGCTTGAGCGTGGCTTCTTCCGCATCCATTGCCCAGACGCCGGTGTCGCCGTCCACTGCGCAGGGGCCGGGCAGGTATACGTCGGCGCGCAGGCGCTGCACCTGCGCCAACGCTTCAGCGCCGACCGCGCCGCCACCACTGGCCAGGCGGCCGCCGATCAGCTGCACCGAAGTGCCTTCGAGCATGCTGGCGGCGGTGGCGATCTGCGGAGCATTGGTGATCACCGTCAGGCCGAGAGCGGTCGGCAGCTGCTGGGCGATCGCCAGATTGGTCGAGCCGGCATCGAGCAGTACCACCTGGCCCGGTTGCAGCAGCGCGCAGACGCGGGCGGCCAGTTCGGCCTTGTCGCCACGGTCGCGGGTCAGGCGCTCGCGTAGCGGGCGTTCCTTGGGGGGCGGCAGCACGGCGCCGCCGTAGACACGCTGGCACAGGCCTTGGGCGGCCAGCTCGCGCAGATCACGGCGGATCGAATCTTCGGAGACGGCATAGCGGCGCGCCAGTTCGGCGGCGACCACGCGGCCCTGCTGGCGCAGTTCCTCGAGGATCTGCAGGGTGCGCTGGGCGGGGAGGGGGCTGGGATCGGAGCTCATGACGCAAGTCTGCACGTTCGTGCATTAACGTGCAACAACGTGCGTTGGGCGGGCGTGGCCACAGATCGGCTGGACTGTCGGTGAACCCAACCGCGCCAGCGTCTATGGATCGCCCTCGCGGCCCGGCATCATGGCGGGGCACCTGGCATGGAATCCACGATGTCCCCCACCGTTCACCGCAAGCTGCGCATCGGCGCGGACCAGTACACCGGCCAGAAAGTGGTCGACCAGCAGTTCCACGAATGCGATTTCTCCGGCGCTGACCTCACCGCCACCGAGTTCATCAACTGCAGCTTCTATGACGCTGAAAACCGCGCCGGTTGCCGCTTCAATGGCGCCACATTGAAGGAAGCCAGCTTCCGTAGTTGCGACATCAGCATGTGCCACTTCAGTTTCATCAAGGCGCTGGGCCTGGAGATCAGTGAGTGCCGTGCGCAGGGCGCGGACTTCAGCAACGCCAGCTTCATGAACCAGATCACCACGCGCAGCTGGTTCTGCAGTGCCTTCATCAAGAAGTCGAACCTGCGCTACGCCAATTTCTCGCGGGTGACATTGGAGAAGTGCGAACTGTGGGAAAACCGCTGGGATGGCGCGAATGTGAGCGGTGCCAGCTTCGCCGGTTCGGACCTGTCCGGTGGCCAGTTCGAGGGGATCGACTGGAACAGTGCCAACTTCACCGACTGCAACCTGACCAACTCGGAGCTGGGCGAGCTGGACCTGCGCAGCACCAATCTGCGCGGCGCCACACTGGATGTGCAGCAGGTGGCGCTGTTGATGCAGCGTATCGGCATTACCGTGGTGCCGTAGGCATCATCCGGCGTACGCCACCCAGCCCTTGAAGCTGAAGCCGGCGTAGAACAGCTCCACGTTGTCGAAGCCGGCCTCCTGCAGTAGCGCAACCTCCTGCTCGGGCGACAGCAACGGCAATCGCTCGGCAATGGCGTCGATCGCGCGCTGCGCATCGGCGTGGGCAACCCCCGAGGCTTCGGCGAACGCCGCGTAGCGCTGCAACCAGCGCAGCTTGCCGGCCGGGTCCTGCGGCACGCTGTGGTGCGCCACCACCAGCGGCGCGCCGGGTTGCAGGCGCCGGTGCAGTTCGCGCAGCGTGTGCAGGCGCTGCCCGGCATCGAGGAAGTGCAGGGTCAGCAGGCAGCTGGCACCGTCGAAGCGCGCATCGGGTGCATCGTCGATATAGCCTTCCAGCAGCTGCACGCGCGACATCAGCGGACCCAGTGTCTGCTCGGCCAGGGCCAGCATCGGCGCGGCCGGGTCTACGCCCAGCAGCTGCCAGCCCGGCTGCGCCTCGGCGAAGGCCTTCAGTTCCAACCCGCCACCGGCACCCAGCACCAGCACGCGGCCCTGCGCAGGGACACGTTCGGCCAGCAGCAGCCGGCTCATCTGCTGCAGGGCGAGGAAGCCCGGCACCTGGCGCAGCGGTGCTTCGGCATAGCGGGCCACCGCCTGCGGATCGGAGAACGTGGACATGCGCGGATTCCTGCGGCGGGGGACATACCACTGTAGCGCGGCGCGCAAGAGGCATTGCGCGCCGCTGCCGCACAGGCCGGGCCGGGCTCAGGCCGCTGCGGCCTCAAGCACTTCTTCCAGCCGCACCTCGCCGAGGAAGCCGCCGCTGCTGGTTGCCGGCCGCTGCGCTTCAACGGCGTGGGCGAACTGCACGCCGGCGTCGTCCTGCAGGCGCTCGAACAGCTGCTGCAACTTCGGGAACTCGCGGCGGTCGACCACCTGGTGGTAATCGTTCCAGCGCGCGATGCCGGCGAAGTAGGCATCGGCGAAGCTGCGCTGTGCGCCCAGCAGCCAGGGGCCGTCGCCGATCATCTGCTCCAGTGCCCGATGTGCGTGGCGCACCTTGGTCGTGCCGTAGGCACGCAGCGCCTCGCCTTCATCGCCTTCCGCATGCTCCAGTGCGTGCCAGAGCGGCGCATAGGCACCGAAGAAACTGGTGTTGAGATAGGCCAGCCGATGGTTGAGGCGATCGAAGCCGGACGTACCCTGTGCGAAGCCCAGCCCCTGTGCGATGCCCTTCGCGGCCAGGTGGTTGAGGATGGCCAGGCTTTCGCTGAGCAGTTCGCCCTGCCCGGTGCGCAGGGTCGGGGTTTCGCCCAGTGGATTGAGGTGGCGGTAGTCTTCGCCCTGCACCTGGCCGGGCATGTCGATGCGGCACAGCTGGTAAGGCTGGCGCAGCCACTCCAGGGCAACGATGGAGCCGAACGAGCAGCCCGAGGGCACGCCGTAGAAGAGGATCGGGGTCATGGCAGGTTTCCGGTTCAAGCCGCGATGCGGCGGGTGAGGAAAGCGTGCCTGCGTGGACATTGCCCCGGAAGCCGTCAGAATGGCATCCTGAAGTCCACATCTGTGGACGTTGCGCATGCTCAATCTCAACGATCTGGCTCTGTTCGTGACCGCAGTGGAGCAGGGCGGGTTCGCTGCTGGTGGCCGCCATCTGGGCTTGCCGCGCTCGACCCTGAGCAAGCGCGTGGCGCTGCTGGAAGAACACCTCGAGGTGCGGCTGCTGCAACGCAGTTCGCGTCGCTTCGCATTGACCGAGGTCGGCCAGGACTTCTTCGAGCGCGCACGCGCAGCGTTGTCTGAGGTCGAGGCCGCCGAGGCCATCGTCCGCGACCGCCAGGCCGAACCCAGCGGCACCGTACGCATCAGCGCTTCGATTCCGGTGGTGCAGGGCGAGCTCGCCGCGTGCCTGCCTGCACTGGCCCGCCGCTATCCACGGCTGCGCATCGAAGTTGAAGTGAGTGATCGTTTCATCGATCTGGCTCAGGAGGGCATCGACATCGCTCTGCGCAGCCACTTCGGTCCGCTGCCGGATTCCGGGTTGGTGCAGCGCTCGCTGGGTAGCGAGCGCATCGTGCTTGTGGCGTCCCCTGGCTATCTGGCAGCCGCGCCGGCAGTGGATACGCCCGAGCAGCTGCTTGCGCATGCCGGCCTGCTGACCGCGCGTCATGCAACGCGCTGGACGCTGCATGGCCCCGACGCGCGCACCGTGCAGGTGGAGCCGCAGGTGGCGCTGGTCGGCAATGAATCGCAGCTGCTGATCGCGGCGGCCGAAGCGGGTCTTGGCATTACTGTGTTGCCACACAGCCTGTGTGCCGCGGCACTTGCCGCCGGCCGCCTGCAGCAGGTGCTGCCGGCGTGGCATGCCGGCGAAGTGACCACCAGCGTGCTGCTGCCGCATCGTCGCGGCCAGTTGCCGGGCGTGCGCGTGGTGGTGGATGCGCTGGTCGCGCATTACCAGCTCAACGCAGCGCGCGCGCCAGTACCTGCCAGATCCTCGGGTCCTGGCACTGCGAAACGTTGAAACGTACATAGTCAGCCGCGCGCTGCGATTGGCTGAACGCGTTGCCCGGCGCCAGCACGATGCCCTCGCGCAGGCATTGCCGCGCCAGTGCAGCGGCGTCGCGGCCATCCGGCAGCTGGCACCACAGGAACAGGCCGGCCTCCGGCTGCAGCCACGGCGTGATGCTCAGCGTCTGCAGCTTGCGCAGCGTGTGCCGGCGCGCATCGGCCAGGCGCGAACGTACCGACTGCATATGGCGGCGGTAGCCACTGTCGGTCAGCGCGATGTGCATCAACTGCATCGCCAGATGGCCGCCGCCGAAGCTGGTGGCCAGCTTCAGGTCGGTCAACGCTTCGATCCAGTCGTGGCGCGCAGCGATGTAGCCACAGCGCGAAGCCGCCGACAGCGTCTTGGAGAAGCTGCCGACGTGGATCACCCGCGACAGTCCATCGAGCGCGGCCAGCCGCGGCGCAGGCTGCAGTTCGAAGTCGGCGAAGATGTCGTCCTCGACGATGATCAGTTCATTGCGTTCGGCCAGGCCCAGCAGGCGGTGCGCGGTGCTGGCGGAAAGCACCGCGCCGGTCGGGTTGTGCAGGCCCGAGTTGGTGATGTACAGCCGCGGCGTATGCGCCTGAACTGCCTGCGCGAACGCCTCCAGGTCCGGGCCGCTGTGCGTGTACGGCACGCCGATGGCCTGCACCTGGTGCGCCTTCAGCAACGCGTGGTAGTTGAAGTAGCTCGGGTCATCCACCAGCACGCAGTCGCCGGGTTTGAGCAGGAAACGGCAGAGCAGATCGACCGCGTGCGTACCGGATTCGGTCAGCAGGATCTGCTCCATCGGTGCATCAATGCCCAGCGCGGCGCTGCGTCGTTGCAGCAGCTGGCGCAGTGCGGGCAGCCCGAGCGGGCCGGCGTAGTCGACCAGCTGTGATGCATCGGCACGCGCCAGCCGACGCAGGCCGCGGCGCACGCCATCGTGGTACAGCCAATCGCTGGGCATCCAGCCGCAGCCCGGCTTGAGATGGCCGGCCGGTGTTTCCAGCGATTGCCGCGACACCCACAGCGGGTCCACGGCGCGATCCAGCCGGGGTTCCATTTCAGCCAGCGCCAACGGTGCGGTCGGCCCACTGACGTAGAAGCCGGATCCTGCGCGCGCACTGATCAGGCCTTCGGCGGCCAGGCGCTCGTAGGCCTCGACCACGGTCGAGACCGACACCCCCATCGCCACCGCCTGCGCACGTACCGAAGGCAGGCGCGAGCCGGGGCCATCCACCCGCGCACCGATGCGGGCGCGGACAGTCTGGATGACCGATTCAATGCGGGTGAGCGAACGTTGCATGTGGGAACCGTAGTGGATGTGTAGGCAGTACAGTTACTTGCGACTGTACTGGATTGTAGCTGGGGTCGTTCCGCGCTGGATGCTTCCATACAGGTCCAGCCGGGCATCGTCCGGCATCTTCAGGAGTACAGGCGTGGAACGGTCGGCGAGTGGTTGGATCAATGGCTTCATCGGTGTAGTGATCTTCGCGGGCTCCCTGCCGGCCACCCGCTTGGCGGTGCTGCAGCTGGACGCCGGATTCGTCACTGCTGCACGCGCGACCATTGCCGCTGTGCTCGGCCTTGGCCTGCTCCTTCTGCTGCGCCAGCCGTGGCCGCGGCGCAATGACCTGCCAGGCCTGGCGGTGGTCAGTCTGGGGGTGGTGGTCGGCTTTCCGCTGTTGACCGCGCTCGCGCTGCGGCATGCGTCATCGGCACACACCATCGTGTTCCTCGGCCTGCTGCCACTGAGCACTGCGGTGTTCGGCGTGCTGCGCGGCGGCGATCGACCGCGCCCGGCGTTCTGGTTGTTCTCGCTGCTGGGCAGTGCCTGCGTGGTCGGCTATGCGGTGCGCAACGGCATCGAGGCCTCGCTGCAGGCTGACCTGCTGATGCTGGCGGCGATCGTGGTGTGCGGGCTGGGCTATGCCGAGGGTGGTCGGCTCGCCCGCCATCTGGGCGGCTGGCAGGTGATCAGCTGGGCGCTGCTGCTGGCGTTGCCGGTGATGCTGCCGCTGACACTGCTGATGCGCCCGGCCTCGTTCACCGCGGTCGGTGCGTCGGCGTGGTGGGCGCTGGGCTACGTGGCGGTGTTCAGCATGCTGATCGGCTTCCTGTTCTGGTACCGCGGGCTGGCGCAGGGCGGCATTGCGGCCGTCGGCCAACTGCAGCTGCTGCAACCGTTCTTTGGCCTGGCCCTGGCCGCGCTGCTGCTGCACGAATCGGTCAGCCTCAGCATGGTGCTGGTGACCGTGGTCGCGGTGATCTGCGTGGCCGGCGCGCGCCGCTTCAGCCGCTGAACGAAAAAGGGGACGGAGGGGATTAAGTCGTAATCGGTCCTACTGTGCCTGAAACGACTTAATCCCCTTCGTCCCCTTTTCCAGTGATAGCGCGGGCGTATCGTGCGCTGTGGTCAATGGTATTGGCCGCAACCTGGGTGCATGGCCGAAGCTGTGCAGATGCAGCCGATTTCCCGAATTTCCTTTGAAGGCCAGGTGGGCCTGGTGACGGGTGCCGCCGGTGGACTGGGCCTGGCCTACAGCCGCCTGCTGGCCGAGCGCGGTGCACAGGTGCTGATGCATGACGTCGGCGCCGGTACCGACGGCCGCGGCGCCGATCCACAGCGCATCCTGCGCAGCGTCGAAGCGCTGCAGCGGCAGGGTTTGCCGGTGCAGGCCGCAAGCGGTCCCATCGACCATCGTGGCGGTTGCCATGCGCTGGTGCAGGAACTGCTGCAGGCGCATGGCCGCATCGATTTCCTGATCCACAACGCTGGCTGGGTCGAGTACCAGACGCTGGAAGCGATCGAGGACGAGGCGCTGGAGCAGATGCTGTGCCTGGCCGCGAAGACGCCGCTGTGGCTGGCGCAGGCGGCGTGGCCGGCAATGCGCGCGGCGGGCGGTGGGCGCATCGTCATCACCACCTCCGATCGCGCGCTGTATCCGCAGTACGCACAGCGCGGGCTGTCTGCGTACGCGATGGCCAAACTGGCCGCGCTCGGTCTGGTCAATGTGCTGGCACTGGAAGGTGCCGAGCATGGCATCGTGGTCAATGCGGTTTCGCCGGTGGCAAAGACGCGCATGTGGGGCATCGAGGGTGAGCCCGATGAGCTGCATCCGGAAGCTGTTGCGCAAGGTGTGGCCTATCTGGCATCCACGCGCTGCCAGGACGGCGGCTGGGTGCTGCGCGCAAGCAATGGCCAGTTCCACGCACTGCGCCTGCAGGAGGCCGAGCATGTGGCGTACCCAAGGGATCTGCGCGCGGTCAGTGCCGACAGCATCGAGTCGGTGGCGCTGCAGTGGCCGGCCATCGCCCGCGCCAGCGTCGACGTGCGCGGCTGAGGGCGTACCCTAGGCGGGTTCCCACTGCCTGCTTCGAGATGATCGACCTGCGCCTGCTTCGCCAGTATGTGGCCGTGGCCGAAGAACTGCATTTCCACCGCGCCGCCGCCCGCCTGCACATGTCGCAGCCGCCGCTGACCGCGGCGATACGACGGCTGGAAGACGAGCTCGGAAGTGAACTGATCGTGCGCGGCAACCGCACGCTGGGCCTGACCGTGGCCGGGCAGACCTTGCTGGTGGAGGCGCGGGCAACGCTGCAGCAGGCCGAGCAGGGGTTGCAGCGCACGCGCGAAGCTGCAGCGGGGCAGTCCGGCAGCCTGCGCGTAGGCTATGTCGGCAGTGCGCTGTATGGCCGCCTGCCAGGTTTGATCCGCCGCTTCCGCCAGCAGTACCCGCAGGTGCAGTTGCACCTGCAGGAAGCCACGTCGCGCCAGCAGCAGTTGTGGCTGCGTGAGCAGCGCATCGACGTTGGCGTGTTGATTCCACCGATTCCCGCCGCCGAGCTGGTACTGCACGACTTCGACCATGACCGCCTGGCGATTGCGCTGCCGCGCGCTCATGCGCTGGCCGACGCGCCGGAGGTCAGTGTGGCGATGCTGGCTGAAGAACCGTTCATTTCATGGCCGGCGGGCGAGGGCATCGGCTTCCACGCGCAGGTGCTGGGCCTGTGCACTGCGGCGGAATTCACCCCGCGCGTCGTGCAGGAAGCGCAGGGCATGCATGCGGTCCTGTCGCTGGTGGCGGTGGATGCCGGCGTGGCGATCGTTCCGGCCAGCATGGCCAGCTTCCGCCCGCAGGAGATCGTCTATCGCGTGCTGGAGAGCGAAGCCGCCCGTTTCGCCCTGCAGTTCTGCATGAGGCCGGAACAACCGTCGCCGGTGCTGCGCAATTTCCTGCAGACGGCGGGCACCAACTGATTCTGTGGAGCTGCTATGCCTCGTCGCCGCGGAACAGGTTGGCAACGGCGTAGTCGATGAACACCCGCAGGCGTGCACTGGGATGGCGCCCACCGGGCCATAGCAACGAGAACTGCCCCTGGTGCGTGGGCAGTGCTGGCAGTACCCGCTGCAGGCGGCCATCGGCCAGCGCGTCGGCTGCGAGGAAGTCAGGCATCCAGGCCAGGCCCATGCAACCGATCGCAGCGGCCAGCACGGCTTCCATGTTGTTGCAGGTCATCGCGGTGGGAAGGAGCGCTCCAGCATCGCCTTCGATGCCCGGCAGCTGCCACGGGTGCAGCTTTCCGGTGGTGGGGTAACGGAAGCGCAGCGCGCTATGCAGGCGCAGCTCGCTCACATCACCGGGCGTGCCGTGCGCCTGAAGATAGCCGGGCGCCGCACAGAGGATGAAACGGAAGCCGCCCAGCCGCCGTGCGGTCAGGCTGGAATCGGCCAGTTCACCGCTGCGTATCACCGCGTCGAGGCCTTCGCTGACCACGTCGACGATGCGATCGTTGAAGTCCAGCTCCAGCTGCACCTGTGGGTAGCGTTGCTGGAAGCCAGGCAGCACCGGCAGCAGGAAGCGGTAGCCGATGGTGGGCAGGCCGATGCGCAGCAGCCCGCTGGGGGCGTGCTGTCGCTGCGCCAGGTCTGCCTGCGCTTCGGAAAGTTCATCCAACGCACGCCGGCAGCGCTGCAGCAGCAGTTCGCCTTCGTCGGTGAGGTGCACGCGGCGGGTGGTGCGCTGGAACAGGCGCGTGCCGAGTTCCTGTTCAAGGCGGGCGATGCGCTTGCCCACGGCCGACGCGGAGAGGCCGAGGACGCGAGCGGCGCCGACGATGCTGCCTGCTTCGGCGGTACGGACGAAGGCCAGCAGGGCAGAGATGGAATCCATGCGGGGCATGATTACGGAACATCGGGCCGCAATCAACGTCCATCGAGCCTGTTTTTCTGGAATAGCGGCCTGTCCATCATCAATGCCCCTGATGGATGGAGGCCCGCATGGCCCCGGTTTCGATGCTTCCCGTACCTTCCCACACGCAGCAGCGCTGGGCCCTGCTTGCCGTCTGCCTGGCTGCACTGGCGCTGCCGTTGTCCTTCTCGGCCGGTGCCGTCGCGGTGCCGGCGCTGGCCCGTTCCGCGGCGTCGTCGCCGACTGCGCTGGCCTGGGTCACCAACGCCTTCATGCTCACCTTCGGCAGCCTGTTGCTCGCTGCCGGTGGCCTGGCCGATCGTTATGGTCGGCGGCGGTTGTTCCTGCTGGGTACGGCGGGCTTCAGCATCGCCACTGCCGTCGTCTGCCTTGCGCCCACGCTGCTGTGGCTGGATCTGGCGCGCGGGCTGCAGGGCGTTGCCGCTGCAGCGGCGCTGGCGTCCGGCACCGCTGCGCTGGCGCATGCCTGGCAGGGGCCGGTGCGTGCCCGTGTGTTCGCCCTGCTGGGCACCACATTCGGTGCGGGGCTGGCGCTGGGGCCGCTGCTCGCGGGTCTGCTGTTGCAGGCATTGGGATGGCGCAGTGTGTTCGCCGCGGCCGGTGTACTGACGCTGGCGGCGTTCGCCGTGGGCGCGCGCGCGTTGCCCGAAAGCCATGGCGAACGCGGGCGGCTGGATGTCGGCGGCATGCTGGGTTTCAGCCTGATGCTGGCGGCGTTGACCCTGGCCCTGCTGTGGCTGGGGGAATTCGGCCTGCATGCCATGCGCGTGCAACTGGCGCTGTTGGCGACGCTGGTGCTGGGAGGGGTATTCGTCTGCATCGAACGACTGCACCGCTCACCGTTGCTGGACCTCTCGCTGTTCTCGCAACCGGCGTTCCTCGGTGTCCAGCTGCTGCCGGTCGCAACCTGCTTCGGCTACGTGGTGCTGCTGGTGGTGTTGCCTCTGCAGCTGTTGGGCGTGCATGCACAGAGCGCGACATTGGTCGGGCTGCAGATGCTGGCCTTGTCTGCGCCGATGCTGGTGCTGCCGATGCTGGCCGCGCGCTGGGCGGAACGCGTTGGAAATACGCGGCTTTGTACGCTGGGCCTGCTGGTCTGTGCCTCTGGGTTGTACCTGTTGTCGCGCCATGCATCGCATCCGTCGCCGTCGCAGTGGGTGCCGTTGCTGATGCTGATCGGCGCAGGAACGGCCTTGCCGTGGGGCCTGATGGATGGGCTGTCGGTCAGCGTGGTGCCGGTACAGCGTGCGGGCATGGCCGCCGGCATCTTCGGAACCGTGCGGGTGGCCGGTGAAGGCATCGCATTGGCCGCAGTCACCGCCTTGCTTGCGGTGCTGATCGGCTACCAGCTGCAGGGAGCATCGCCTGCATCGCTGGCGCGTGCCGGTGCCTATCTGGCCACGGGGGCGCAGGCACAGGCGCAGGCACTGCTTCCGGCGATGAGCGGCGCACAGCTGCAGCAGGCCAGTGCCGAGGCGCTGGCGATACTGCTGCGTGTCCTGGCGCTGCTGACTGCCGCATGCGCTGTGCTGTTGCACCTGCTGCTGCGGCGGCCAGCGTTGGCCGTGATCAGAACCGATAGCTGATGGTGCCGGTCACCACGCGCGGGTAGCCGGCGAAGCAGTCGCCAAAGGTGCGGCACGGCGCGTAGTAGCGCTTGCCGGTGAGGTTGGTGATGTTCAACGCCATCGTCCAGTCGGTCACCTGCACTTCCAGCAATGCATCGGCCAGCGTGTAGCTGGGCGTGACGATGCGCCCGCCATTGCCCAGCGACACCGTGTTGCCGACATGGCGCACGCCCAGGCCCAGGCGCAGGCGTGCGGCATCGTCCAGTTGGAAGCCCTTCGAAACCCAGGCCGAGGCCAGGTCCTGCGGGGTGTCGTTGAGGCGCTGGCCCACTTCCAGTGCGAAGTTGCTGCGGCTGACCTCAGCCTCGTTGCGCGCAACGGCAGCGGTGATTGTGAGGTCGTTGGCGAACTGGAACTGGCCTTCCAGCTCGATGCCCTTGGAGCGGATCTGCCCGGTCTGCACCACGTTCAACACGTTGTCCGGGTCGTTGGTCTGCCGGTTGGTTTCGATGATGCGATACGCTGCCATCGTCAGCAGCAGGTTGCGTGCGGGTTGCCACTTGATGCCGGCCTCGCTCTGGCGGCCACGCATCGGCTTGAAGGCGCTGCCGAACAGATCCTGGCCGGACACCGGCAGGAACGATTCGCTGTAGCTCAGGTAGGGCGAAACGCCCGCACCCAGTTCGCCGATCAGCCCGGCGCGGTAGGTGGTGGCATTGTCGGTCTGGCTGGGCTGGCCTTCGGTCTTCGAGCGTGCATGGTCGCGGCGCGCGCCCAGCACCAGCGAGATGCGGTCGGCCCAGCGGATCTGGTCCTGCACATAGACACCCAGCTGGGTGGAGGTCTGGTCCGGCTGACGATCCCAGCCACGCACGATCGGTGCGACCGATACCGGGGTGTAGATGTCGATCGGCGTGCCGGTGGCGTCCAGCCGCTGCAGCTGCTCCTTGTATTGGCTGTAGTCCACGCCGGCCAGCAGCAGATGCTGGAAGGCACCGGTGGCGAAGTCGAACTGCAGCGCATTGTCGGCGCTGAAGATCTGCACGTCGGGGCGGGTGCCATAGGCCGTGCGGTTGACCACGCGCCGCTCGGCGTCGATGAAGGGATCTTCCGGATTGCTGTAGCTGTCCACGTACATCTGCTGCAGAGTGGTCCTGCCATCGATGTAACGCACTGCCGAGCGCAGGCTGAGCGTGTCGTTGAAGCTGTGGTCGAACAGCGCGGTCAGGCTGTAGACGCGCGAGTCGATGCGGTCGAAACCGGGATCGCCGATGAAGGTGGACGGGTCGAGGCGGCGTCCGGGCGGTGCAAGCAGGGTCGCGGCCAGCGGCAGGAACTGCTGGCTGGAGCCTGTCTTGTCATGCTGATAGCTGGCCAGCAGGGTCAAGGTGCTGCGTTCACCGCGCCAGCTGATCGACGGTGCCAGATAGACGCGGTCATCCTTCAATACATCGGTCTGCATGTTCGATTCGCGCACCAGCCCGACGAAGCGGCCGGCAAGCGTACCGGCATCGTTCAATGCGCCGCCGATGTCACCCTGCAGCTGCCTGCGGTCGAAACTGCCGAGCTGCACGCCGACCTCGCCGTTGAGGGTGCCGAAGGTCGGGCGCTTGCTCATTGCATTGATGATGCCGCCGGTGGCGCCGGCACCATACAGCACCGAGGACGGGCCGCGCAGCACTTCCACCCGCTCCAGGCCATAGATTTCCGGGCGGGCGAGGGGGCTGAAACCGTAGCTGCGGCGCAGGCCATCCTGGTACTGCACCGGGTCCAGCCCGCGCACCGAGGTCGCATCGTTGCGGGTATCCAGCCCCCACGCATCGGCGGTGACGCCGGCGCTGTAGCGCAGCACTTCCTGCAGGTTGTGCGCGCCGCGATCGGTGAACAGCTGCTGGGTGACCACGCTGATCGCCTGCGGCGTCTCGGTCAGGGCGGTGTCGGTCTTGGTCGCGGTGCTGGCCCGCTCGGCCACCACCGTTACCTTGTCCAGGGTGCGCGCCGCCGGGGTGTCCTGGGCCTGGGCGATGGCCGAGGCCAGCAGGGTGGGCAGGGCGAGCGTGTACAGCAGCGGACGCGACGGCAGAGCGGGCATCGGGAGTGATCCGGGAAGGGCGGTGACGGCGGATTATCCGGATGCCCGCCCTCAAATACAAATGATTCCCAAGTGCGATTGTGCCGCCCTGGCCCGGCGTCAGGGCAGGCCGTCCGTCGCGCCGCGGATGCTCATCCAGGCGCCGCCACCGGGGGCGCTGCCGGCGCGGACACGGAAGCCGTGCAGGCCGGCAATGGCGGCCACGATCGACAGGCCCAGGCCGAATCCAGGCCCTTGGGCGGCGCTGCTGCTGCCACGGAAGAAGCGCTGGTAGATCAGCGTGCGGTCCTGTGGCGGAATGCCCGGCCCGTTGTCGATCACATCGATCCTCGGGGCGCCGTGATCATCGACCGCACGCAGCAGGATGCGGCCGTGTGCAGGGGTGAACTGCAGGGCATTGGACAACAGGTTGGCCAGCGCTTCGAACAGCAGCTCGCGGTCGCCACGCAGCGGGCTCACCTTCGGCTCCACCTGCAGCTCCAGCAACTGCTGCTTCTCTTCGGCCAGCGGCAGGTAGAACTGGTGCAGTTCCTGCAGCAGCTCGGTGACGTCGACCGCGTCGAAGGCCGAGCGCCGCTGGTGGCTCTCCAGTTCCGACACCCGCAGCAGCGCGGCGAAGCGCGCCATCAGCATGTCAGTCTCGGCCAGCGCCTTGTCCAGTGGATCGGCATGCGGGTCCCGTTCGTCCAGGCCCACGCGCATGCGGTACAGGTGGGCACGCAGGCGGGTCAGGGGCGTGCGCAGGTCGTGGGCAATGCTGTCGCACACGCCCTTGACCTCGGTCATCAGCTGTTCGATGCGTTCCAGCATTGCATTGACGATGCTCGACAGCCGATCGATCTCGTCGCGACGGCTGGACACCGGCAGGCGCTGGCCGAGGTCGCCGGCGACGATGCGGTTGGTGGCCGCTTCGATCTGCTGGATCCGTTTCAACGGGCGCCGGCGCAGCAGATGCCAGCCCACCAGGCCGGGAATGACGGTCAGCGACACGCCCCACAGCAGCGCATCGAGGATGATGCTGTTGACCGCCATGAGCTTGCCATTCTGGCGCACGAATACCAGCGTGCGGCCATCGCGGGTCACCACGCCGAGCGCACTGCCGCCGTTGTCGTGGCGGCCATCGGCCAGCGTCCAACCGTCCACCGCATGCGAGTTGCCATCCAGCGGCAGTCCCTCGGGGATCGCTGTCAGCGGGCCCGCCATCGGCATGCCGGCCTTGTCGAACAACCCATAGGTATAGACCTGGTGCAGATCGAAGCGCTGGCTGTCGCGCAATGCTTCATCCAGTGCCGGCCCGTCGAAGCTCATGAACAGGTGGGCGCGCTGCTGCAGGCCTGATTCGGTCAGGTCACTCAGGTAATCCGAGATGCGCCAGTACATCACGCCCAGCAGCAGGCTCGACCACGCCACGAACAGGATGCAGTACAGGCCCAGCAGTCTGCTGCTGGAAGAGCGCCAGTGGTCAGGATTGCGCGTCGAAGACATAGCCGGTTCCACGGACGGTCATGATCGGCTGCGGTCGGCCGGGTTGTTCGATGCGTTTGCGCACGCGACCGATATGCACATCGATCAGGTTGGTGCCCGGATCGAAGTGGTAGCCCCAGACTTCCTGGAACAGCATGCTGCGGGTGACCACCTGGCCGGCGTTGCGCACCAGGAATTCGAGCAGCTTGAACTCGGTCGGCAACAGCGCGATTTCATGCCCGCCGCGTCGCGCCGAACGGGCCATCAGGTCCAGTTCCAGGTCACCGGCGCGCAGCACGTTGTCGATGGCGCCAGTCGGGCCCTGACGCCGGATCAGCACTTCCACACGTGCAGCCATCTCGTCCGAAGCGAAGGGCTTGGTCAGGTAGTCGTCGCCACCGGCGCGCAGGCCACGCACGCGTTCATCCACGTCCGACAGTGCGCTGATCATCAGCACCGGCGTGGTGATGCCTTCGCGGCGCAAGGTGGTGACCAGGGCCAGCCCGTCGATGCCGGGCAGCATGCGGTCCAGGGTGATCACCGCGTAGTCGCCTGCACGTGCCAGCGCCAGGCCGTTGCTGCCGTCGCTGGCCAGGTCCACGTCGAAGCCGTGGCTGCGCAGTTCGGTGGCGATCTCCTCGGCGGTGACAAGATCGTCCTCGATGGTGAGTACGCGCGGCATGGGCCAGTGTGCAGAGTGGGACAGGGGCATCCTCGCAATCGTGGGCAGCGACTGCAAATGAAAAATGTTTCATGCGCCATTTAGCAGGATCGCGCCGCCACGTCTTCTATATTCGGCGCCGAACGCTCCCCCACGCGTGGAACCTGCAGCCGATGATCCTTCCGAACCCCTCCCGTCCGTACCGTGCTTGGCGGCTGCCGCGAACCGCGGGCCTGCCGCTGCTGGCGCTTGCCCTGGCCGGCCTGCTCAGCGCCTGCGGCAAGGACGCGCCCAAGCCTGCCGCCACGACGCCTGAGGTGACGGTGCTGACCCTGCGCAGCCAGCCGCTGGCACTGCAGCAGGAATTGCCTGGGCGCAGCGTCGCCTCGCAGGAATCGGATGTGCGCCCGCAGGTGGATGGCGTGCTGGTGAAGCGGTTGTTCGAGCAGGGCCAGTGGGTGAAGGCCGGGCAGCCGTTGTTCCAGATCGAGCCCGCGCTGTACCAGGCGGCGCTGAACGAGGCACAGGCCAACCTGAAGACGGCCGAGGCCGCTGCGGTGACCGCGCGCCTGCGGGCGCAGCGCATGCAGGCGCTGGGCAAGGACCAGTTGGCCGCGCGCCAGGACGTGGATGATGCGGTGGCCAGCGACCAGCAGGCCGCCGCCGCCGCGCAGGCCGCACAGGCGGCACGTGACACGGCCAGCACACGGCTGGGGTTTGCCACGGTGACCTCGCCGATCGCCGGGCGCATCGGCCGCGCGCTCTTCACGCCCGGTGCGCTGGTCACCTCGGGCCAGGCCGATCCACTGGCACGGGTGCAGCAGATGGACCCGATGAACGTGGACATCACCCAGTCCAGCAATGAGTACCTGGCACTGCGCCGCGCCATCGCCGACGGTGGCGTGCAGGCCGATACAGCGCCGGTGCGGCTGCGCCTGTCCGATGGCACCGACTACCCGTTGCCGGGCACGCTGGAATTTGCCGACGTGGACGTGCAGCAGGAAACCGGCAGCATCACCCTGCGCGCGCGTTTCCCCAATCCGGACGGGCTGCTGCTGCCGGGCATGTACGTGCGCGCGCTGGTGGGGCAGGGAACCCGCCAGCAGGCGCTGCTGGTGCCACAGGCGGCGGTCGACCGCAGCCCCAAGGGCGAGGCACAGGCGTGGCTGGTGGATAAGGACGGCAAGGCGCGGCTGCGCCTGTTCCGCACCGCGCGTGCGGTGGGCGACCAGTGGCTGGTCCTTGATGGCCTGGCCGCCGGCGAGCAGGTGGTGGTGGCCGGCGCGCAGGGCCTGGCCGATGGCATGACGGTGCGGGTGAAGCCGGCACCGGCACCGGTCGGGAAGGACTGAGCAGATGCTGCCGCGCTTCTTCATCCATCGCCCGGTATTCGCCTGGGTCCTGGCGATCTGCATCATGGCCTTCGGCACCATCGCGGTGACCCAGCTGCCGGTGGAGCAGTACCCGGACATCGCGCCGCCGCAGGTCAACATCACCGCCAACTACACCGGTGCCTCGGCGCAGACGGTGGAAGACAGCGTCACCCAGGTGATCGAGCAGCAGATCAAGGGCATCGACCACCTGCTGTATTTCTCGTCCACCAGTTCCTCGTCCGGGCAGGCGCGCATCACGGTCACCTTCGACCAGAGCGCCAATCCGGATATCGCCCAGGTGCAGGTGCAGAACAGCGTCAACCAGGCCATCAACCGGCTGCCGCAGGAAGTGCAGCAGCAGGGCGTGACGGTCGCCAAGTCGCAGGGCGATTCGCTGATGGTGGTCTCGCTGTACGACACCAGCCGGCGCATGGAACGGGTGGATGTTTCCGATTTCCTGGTCAGCAACGTGCAGGACCCGATCAGCCGTATTCCCGGCGTTGGCGAGATCAACGTGTTCGGCTCGGCTTACGCAATGCGCGTGTGGCTGGACCCGCACAAGCTGCGCGCCTATGACCTGATGCCCTCGGACGTGCGCGCTGCGATCCAGGCGCAGAACACCCAGGTGACGGCGGGTGAGCTGGGCGCGATGCCGTCCAGCCCGACGCAGAGCCTCAACGCCACGGTCACCGCGCAGTCGCGCCTGCAGACCCCCGAGCAGTTCCGCGCGATCATCCTGCGTACCCTGCCCAATGGCGCGGCGGTGTTGCTGGGCGACGTCGCGCGGGTCGAGATTGGCGCGGAGAACTACCAGACCAGCAGCTATCTCAACGGTTATCCGGCGGCCGGCTTCTCAGTCACCCTGGCCTCCGGCGCCAACGCATTGGCCACCGCCGACGCGGTCCGCGCGGAGATCGAACGGCTGCGACCGACTTTCCCGCCGGGGTTGCAGGTGGCCTATCCGCGTGACAGCACGCCGTTCGTGCGGGTCTCGATCGAGGGGGTCATCCATACCCTCATCGAAGCCATCGTTCTGGTCGTGGTGGTGATGTTCCTGTTCCTGCAGAACCTGCGCGCCACGCTGATTCCGGCGATCACGGTGCCTGTGGTGCTGCTGGGCACCTTCGGCGTGCTGGCCGTTGCCGGATTCACCATCAACACACTGACCCTGTTCGCGATGGTGCTGGCGATCGGCCTGCTGGTCGACGATGCGATCGTGGTGGTGGAGAACGTGGAGCGCATCATCCACGACGAGCATCTGCCGCCGCGCGAAGCGACCGAAAAATCGATGGGCGAGATCACCGGCGCGTTGATCGGCATCACCGTGGTGCTGGGCGCGGTGTTCCTGCCGATGGCGCTGTTCGGTGGTTCCACCGGCATCATCTACCGGCAGTTCTCGATCACGATTGCGTCTGCCATGGCATTGTCGGCGCTGGTGGCGCTGACGCTGACCCCGGCGCTGTGCGCGACCCTGCTCAAGCCGTCTTCGGCGCAGAAACCGCAGGGCCGCTTCTTCCGGGCGTTCAACCGGGGCGTCGAGCGCAGCCAGTTGGCCTACCAGGGCAGACTCGGCGGCGTCGTCTCCCGGCCGCGGCGTTGGATGGCGTTCTACCTGCTGCTGGTGGTCGCCATGGTCGCGCTGTACGCGCGGATGCCCACCGGCTTCCTGCCGGTGGAAGACCAGGGCCAGGTCACCTTCCAGTTCTCCACGCCGGAAGGCACGCCGATGGCACGTACCGAAGCGCTGGGCGAGCAGATCAGCCGCTACTTCATGGAGCACGAGAAGCAGAACCTGGATGTGGTGTTCGTGGTGGTCGGCCGCAACAATGCCGGCACCGGCCAGAACGCCGGGCAGGGTTTTCTCGCACTGAAACCCTGGGATGAGCGCACGGGCGACAACACCGCTGCGGCGATCATCACGCGAGCCAATGCCTACTTCCGCCGCTTGCCGGATGCCAAGGTCAATGTACTGGCACCGCCGGCGGTGCGTGGACTGGGCCAGTCCAGCGGCTTCGAACTGTGGCTGCAGGACACCAGCGCAGCCGGGCGCGTGGCCCTGCAGACGGCGCAGGAACAGGTGGTGCGCGCGGCCGGCGAAGACGACGGGCTCACCTCGGTGCGCCTGAACGGCCTGGGCGACAAGGCCGAGCTGCGGCTGGACATCGACCATGCCCAGGCCAGCGCGCTGGGCCTGGCCCAGGCCGACATCAATTCCACGCTGTCGGCGGCCTGGGGCGGCAGTTACATCAACGATTTCCTCGATCGTGGCCGGGTCAAGCGGGTCTACATGCAGGGCGACCAGCCCTACCGCAGCGTGCCCGACGACATCGGCCAGTGGTATGTGCGCGGTGGCAACGGCCAGATGGCGTCGTTCGCCAGTTTCGCCAGCAGCCACTGGGCACGCGGGCCGCAGCTGCAGCAGCGTTTCAATGGCCTGCCGGCAATGCAGATCCAGGGCAGCGCCGCTGAAGGGCGCAGCTCGGGCGAAGCGATGCAGCGCATGCAGGCGCTGGTTGCCGATCAACCCGGGTTCAACCTGCAGTGGAGTGGCCTGTCCTACCAGGAACAACTGGCCAGCAACCAGACGTTGTGGCTGTACACCGCCTCCATTGCCTTCATCTTCCTGTGCCTGGCAGCGCTCTATGAGAGCTGGACGGTGCCGGTGGCAGTGGTGCTGGTGATCCCATTGGGCGTGATTGGTACCGTGCTGGCGACCACCGCGGCCGGGTTCGTCAACGACATCTACTTCCAGGTGGGTCTGCTGACGACCATCGGCCTGTCGGCCAAGAACGCGATCCTGATCGTGGAGTTTGCCGAGGCCCGCTATCGTGCCGGCAGTTCAGCGGTGGAAGCGGCCCTGCAGGGCGCACGCCTGCGACTGCGCCCGATCGTGATGACGTCGTTGGCCTTCGTGGCTGGTGTGATCCCGTTGGCGTTGGCGACCGGTGCAGGCGCGGTCAGCCGCCGTGAAATCGGCATGAGCGTGATCGGCGGCATGGTCTCCGGCACGGTGCTGGCAGTGGTGCTGGTGCCGTTGTTCTTCGTGCTGGTGCGCCGCCTGGGCCGGTCACGGCCGCAGGACTGAGGGGGGCGCGGCTGTCATCTGGCTGCCGCAGCGCCCTCACCCGTTCTTTGCCCAGGTGCCGCTAGCGTAGGTCGTCCCCGTCCCCCACGGAGACCTGCCATGTGGCTGCTCGACCATCTCTGGCCAGGCCGCAGACCTTCACCTCCCCCGGTCGCGGCCGAGCCGCAGGCCGCGCCCCGTCGCCCCTGGCTGAAACGCCCGGTGCGGGCCGGGCGCAGCGGCATGGCGCCCTGGCAGAAGGTCGCCACGCCGCCGCGGCGCACGCGCCACTAGCCGGTGCGGTCGGCGGGGTGGTTGACCCCATCGTTGACCGGGATCACACCCAGCGCGAACGGGTCGATGCCTTCCAGGCAGGCCACGTTGTAACCGTACTGTTCCGGGTTGGAGCGGCGCCGGTGATGGGTGTAGATGCCGCACACGCCGCAGAAGTAGTGCTCGGCCACATGGGTGTTGAACTGGTACAGCTGCAGGTGGTTCTGCCCGCGCACCACCTGCAGGCCCGCGCGGCTGACGCTGGCCGCAATGGCACCCCGCCGCCGGCACATCGAGCAGTCGCAGCGGCGCGGGTCGACGATGCCGTCCGGCAGGTCCAGCAGCAGTTCGACCGTGCCGCAATGGCAGGTGGCGCGGTGCTGGGGTTGGACCGGAACGCCGGCCACGGAAGTGATGCCCATCGTTGCTCCTGTGAAGTGAACCTGGCCGCAGAGGCCGCCGCCGACGGTGCGCTGCCCAGCCTGAACGGTCTGTAGATGCCACGGTGAACCCGCTTGTGGCTAACTATGCGGCTTCAAGACCGCGACAGGATGCCAGTGAACGCCGCAGGACGTTGGATGACAGGGAGTGCCATGGCGCTGGCGGCGCTGTGGGTGAGCGGGCTGCTGGCCTACCAGCTGCCGGGGCCGGGTTGGCTGGCCACCGGCGTGGCCGTGCTGTGGCTGCTGGTGGCGCTGTGGGCGTCGTGGCGGGTCGCGCGGGGACGTGCCTCCCGCCGCCTCGGCACGGCCTTCGGTGTGGCGCTGGCGTTGGCCGGCCTGTGGTGGCTGCTGCTGACCCCGCGCCAGGACCGCGTATGGGCCGACGACGTGGCCCAGCGCCTGCACGTGGTGTCCTTCGACGGGCGCCATGTGGTGCTGGACAACGTGCGCGACTTCACCTGGCGCAGCGAAACCGACTACGACGCGCACTGGGTGCGCCGCGAATACGACCTGGACCAGCTGCGCTCGGCCGACCTGGTGCTGTCGTACTGGATGGGCCCGGCGATCGCCCACACGCTGATCTCGTTCGGCTTCGAGGATGGACGCCACGTGGTGTTTTCGCTGGAGATCCGCAAGGAGCGCGGTGAGTCGTTCTCCGCGCTGGGCGGCTTCTTCCGCAAGTTCGAGATGACCCTGGTGGCTTCGGAGGAGACCGACATCATCCGCACCCGCACCAACGCGCGTGGCGAAGATGTCTACCTGTACCGCCTGCATGGCATGGACCGCGCGCAGCTGAAGGAACTGTTCGCCGCGTACATCGAACAGGCGCGTGAACTGGATGCCAAGCCGGGCTTCTACAACACGCTGACCAGCAACTGCACGACCATCGTCTTCGACCTGGCCCGCCACATCGCACCGCGCCTGCCGTTGGACTATCGGCTGCTGCTGTCCGGCTATCTGGCCGAGTACGCGCAGGAGGTCGGTGCACTCACGCCGGGCGTGCCGTACGCCGAGCTGCACGACAAGGGCCGCATCACCCAGCGCGCATTGGACCTGGGTGATGGCGAGCATTTCTCCACCGTGATCCGCCAGGGCGTGCCCGGCACCGAGCAGGACCCGCAGTAATGACCCAACTCTTTCTGACCCGCTGGCAGCGCCTGCTGCCGGTGTTGTTCGCCGCCTTCCTGCTGCTGGGCAGCAGCGGCTGCGCGATGGTTACCGTCAAGCAGGTCAAATCCAGTGATTCACTGGTCAACAAGCGCGCGGATGTGCTCAACACTGGCAAGCTCAGCCCCGCCGCGCGTGAAACGCTCAGCGCAGCGGGCCTGGACGAATCGCAGTGCGAGAAGGACTTCCTGGTCTGCCGCAGCACGTTGCTGATGACCGACGACCTCAATGTCGAGCAGCGGCTGTCGGCGCTGTCCGAGCTGTGGGTGAAGGCTGCATTGGCGATGACGCCGAAGAAGACCGCCGCAGGCGACCCGCCGATGAGCGATGCGGCATTGGATGCCTGGCTGGAAGCCGCGCGCTATGCCTATGCCTACCTGTTCTACAGTGGCCGCTCACCGTCCGACCGGGCCTTCGAGGACCGCCAGACGCAGGTGCGCGACTACTACAACTACGCGGCCGAGAAGGCGGCGGTGGTGCTGTTCGTGCGCGCACGTGCCGCTGCGCTGGCCGGCGAGGACTACACGAAGCCGCTCACGGTCGGTAGCTGGTCGCTGGCCTCCAACTACCAGCAGCTGGGTCTGAAGAGCATTCCGGCGCAGCTGGTGCCAGCGGGAACGGTCAGCTTCGTTGGCCTGCGCAGCACCTATCGCCGCGATGGCTTCGGTGCCGAACTGGTGATGGTGATGGACCCGCCGAAACTGGTCGCGCCAGTGATCGCGCCCGACGGCCCGAAGGCTGAAACCGCGCAGGACGACGAGGACGACGAGCGTCGTGGCCGCCGCCACCGCCATGACGATTCAGTGCCCGAGTTCAGTGAGATGTCCTCGATCAACGTCACCGCACTGCTGCGGTTCGAGGGCAGCAGCCTGGAAGACGTGATGCGCACGCGCCGGGTCGAGCTGGATGCCTATTCGCCGGAAGCGACCGAGCGCATCACTCTGCACGGTGAGCAGGTACCGCTGGCCGGCAACTTCACTGCCGCCTACGGCCTGTGGCTGGCGCAGAGTGGCTTCGCCCGGCAGTCGCTGCGTACCCTGTTCGGTATGAGCGAGGGCATCGGCGAGCCGCACATCTACCTGATGCAGCCGTGGGACCCGAACCGCCGCATCATCTTCATGCTGCACGGCCTGGCCAGCAGCCCGGAAGCGTGGGTGAACCTGGCCAACGAGATCATGGGTGACCCCGAGCTGCGCCAGCAGTTCCAGGTGTGGCAGGTCTATTACCCGACCAATGCGCCGATCGCGCTGAACCGCTACGAGATCGCCAATGCATTCAACGACACGCTGAAGCATTTCGATCCCAATGGCAGCACGCGTGCGTCGAAGGACATGGTCTACATCGGTCACAGCATGGGCGGCGTGCTGGCGCGCCTGCTGGTGAGCGATTCCGGCGATGTACTGTGGAACGACCTGCTGGCCAACTACGACCTGAAGGGGGAACGGCTGAAGCGGGTGCAGAACAAGCTGGGCCCGCTGCTGCATTTCAAGGCGCAGCCGAACGTGGAGCGTGCGATCTTCATCGCCGCGCCGCACCAGGGCACCGACATTGCCGGCAACAAGGTCGGTCGCCTGATTGGTCGCTTGGTACGCCTGCCGCTGACAATCCTCGGCAAGTTCGAGGACGTGTTCATGGCGCTGGCGCAGGCCGAGCAGCAGGTCGATGGCACCGCCAAGCCGAAGATCCCGAACAGCATCGACAACCTCAAGGCCAGCGATCCGTTCGTGAAGGCCGCCGCACAGCTGCCGATTGAGGCGGGCCTGAAGTACCACTCGATCATCGCCCAGCGCAAACCCGAGCTGCCGGTGGAGAAATCCGATGATGGGCTGGTGCCGTACTGGAGCGCACATCTGCCGGGCGCGCTGTCGGAGAAGGTGATCATCTCGGGCCACAGCGTGCAGGAAACCCCGCAGGCGGTGCTGGAGGTGAGGCGCATCCTGCACCGGGATATCGATGACATGGGGACCGGCAGCCGGTAGTGCCGGCCGCTGGCCGGCAATCCCGCAATGCGGCGGTGCTACACCCGCCGCGCGATCACCGTGGACAGCAGCGCCAGGCCGAAGGTGATCGCCAGGCACAGCAGGTAGCCGGTGTGTGGCGCGGCTTCCACGAACAGCGCGAACAGCGCACCGGAAACCGCCAGCGCGGTGGTCACCGACAGCGCCTCGCTCAACTGCAGCGCCGAGGTGTTGGCACCCTGCTCGTGCGGTGCGGACAACGACAGCGTCAGCACCGACAAGCTGGCGTAGATCATGCCCATGCCGAAGCCGGTCACCGCCCAGCCGACCAGGGCCACCGGCAGCGGCGCTGCGTTGAACAGCACGGCTAGTGTGGCGGCGATACCGATCGTCATCAGCGGTGTGCCAACGCGCAGCAGCTGCTGGCGTGACCAGCCGCGCTGCTGGTGGCCCTGCAGCCATGAACCGGCGAACCAGCCCAACGCGCCGAGGCTGAGCACCGCGCCGGCCCAGCTGGGCGAGAGCCCGCGTTCGCGCTGCAACAGCAGTGGCAGGTAGGCCTCACAGGCGAAGAATGCGGCCGCCGCGACGCCGCGCAGCGCGATCACGCTGGGCAACCCGCGGCGCAGCAGCAACGTGCCGGCTGGCAACAGGCGGTGCACGCAGAACAGCAGCGCCAGCATGGCCACGCCGATGCAGAGCAGCGCAGGCAGGCCCTGCTGCTGGCCGCCGAAGTAGAGCAGCAGCGCCGCCAACGAAGCACCGCTGGCCCAGCGCACCACGTTGCCGCGTCCATCGTCGCTGCTGGCAGCATCAGTGGGCTGCATGCGTGCCAGTGCAGGGCGCAGCAGCAGCGCGGCCGGGACCGCCAGTAGCGGCACCGCCAGGAATACCCAACGCCAACCGAGGTGCTGCACGATCAGGCCGCTCAGTGCCGGGCCGATCATCGACGGCACCACCCAGCCGGCGGAGAACGCGGCGAATACCTTCGGGCGCAGGTGTTCGGGATAGCTGCGGCCAACCATCACGTACAGCGAGACCGAGATCGCGCCTGCGCCCAGGCCCTGTAGCAGGCGCCCGGCCACCAGCATGCCCATGCGCATGGCGAAGCCGGCCAGCAGCAGGCCCAGCACGAAGCAGCCCAGGCCATACCACAGCGGCCGAGCTGGCCCATGGCGGTCGGCCCAGCGTCCGGCCAGGGTCATGCCGATGACACTGGTGGCCAGGGTGCCGCCAAAGGCCAGCGCATACAGGCGCAGGCCATCCAGCGCCTCGGCCACGGTCGGCATGGCGGCGGCCACCGCCAGGGCCTCGAAGGCATGCAGCGCCACCAGTGCCACCATGCCGATGGTGGTGGCGCGATAGCGGGGAGACAGGATCGACGTATCAGCCGGCGCACGGGCGTCGGCGGGCGAAAGAGTGGGGGACATACGAGTCAGATGCGGGCCGCGCTTGTCAACTGGCGGCGAAGATAGCAGCATGCCACCTCAACTGCAGTTTAGGTCAAGCAATGGTTTCCCAGGAACTCAGCGTTGGTGAAGTCTCCCAGCGCAGTGGCGTGGCGGTTTCCGCGCTGCATTTCTACGAGCGCAAGGGGCTGATCAGCAGCCTGCGCACATCGGGCAACCAGCGGCGCTACAGCCGTGATGTGCTGCGACGGTTGGCCGTGATCCGCGTCGCGCAACGGGTGGGCATGCCACTGGAAGCTGTCGGCCGTGCCTTCGAAAGCCTGCCCGAGGGCCGCGCGCCGACCAAGGCCGACTGGGCCAAGCTGTCCGCGCGCTGGCGCACCGAGCTGGAGGAGCGCATCCACATGCTGGAACTGCTGCGCGATGAACTGACCGGCTGCATCGGCTGCGGCTGCCTGTCGCTGCAGCGCTGCCGCCTGGCCAACCCCGAAGACGTCCTCGGCGAACGCGGCGACGGCCCGATGCGCTGGGAGTGACCCGCGAAAAGGGGACGGAGGGGATTATGTCGTTTGTGCATTAACGACTTAATCCCCTCCGTCCCCTTTTTTCTTACCAGACCGTGATCGTTTCGCCGCTCTGGATGCCTTCCACCGCGCGCTGGAAGGCCAGCGCCGCGCGCTGCGCGCTCACCGCTTCGAAGCCTGGGAAATAGGGGCCGTAAGCCGTCATCGATTCGATCAGTACGTTCGGGCTGACCACGTTGATGCGCAGGCCACGCGGCAGCAGCTCCAACGCGGCGGCACGCACGAAGCCTTCCAGTGCGGCATTCACCGAGGTGGCGTTGACCCCATCGCGGATCGGCTGTGCGCTGACGATGCCGCTGGTCAGGGTGATCGAGCCGCCGGCGTTGAGGTGGTGCTGGGCGACCAGTGCCAGCCGCACCTGGCCCAGCAGTTTGTCCTGCAGGCCGAGGTTGAACTGCTCGGGTGTCATGTCCTTCAGCGGACCGAAGTGCAGCTTGCCAGCGGTGGAGATCACTGCATCGACCGGACCGATGCGCGAGAACAGTTCGGCGACGCTGCCGTCGTCTGTCAGGTCGACGCGCAGCTCACCGCTGTTGCGGCCGGCGGCGAGGATCTGATGCTGCTGGCCGAGCTGGTGGGCGACTGCCTGGCCGAGGGTGCCGCTGGCACCGACGAGGAGGATCTTCATGGCCGTTCCTTGCGAGAGGGGGAATGGGCGCAGTCTGCGCCCTCACAGTGGGGTTAGGTAAGCGGCGTATGCTTCGCAGATTCCTAACTCTGGATTAGCAATGGATACCCTTCGCTGCATGCAGGCCTTCGTCGCCGTGGCCGAGTGCGGAAGCTTTGCAGGAGCCGCCGAACAGCTGCAGGTGTCGGCGGTGATGGTCGGCAAGTACATCCAGCAGCTGGAGGCGCACCTGGGTACCGCGCTGCTGCAACGGAACACCCGCCGCCAGCGCCTGACCGAAGCCGGCAGCGCCTACCTGGCCGGGTGCCGGCAGGTGCTGGAGCAGGTGCAGCAGGCTGAGGCGGACGTGGCCGGACTGCAGGTACAACCCCGCGGGCTGCTGCGGGTCAGCGCGCCAACCACCTGGGGCAGCTGCGTGCTGGCGCCACAACTGGCCGGCCTGCTGCGCGCGCAGCCGCAGTTGAACATCGAGCTGGACCTGAGCAACCGCCGCGTGGACCTGATCGAGGATGGCTTCGACGTGGCGATCCGGGTCGGGCCGCTGCCATCGCAGGAGGTGGTGGCGCGGCCGCTGCCGCCGTATGCAATGAGCCTGTGTGCGGCACCGTCCTACCTGCGCCGGCGCGGCACGCCGCGCACGCCCGCGGATCTGCAGGGGCATGATTGCCTGAGCCACCTGGCCTGGCGCGGCGGCCATGGCTGGCAGTTGGCCAACGGCGAACAGGTGGACTGGGAGGCGCGGCTGACCTGCAACGACGGTGTTGCACTGCGCGAGGCCGCCGTGGCCGGCGCAGGGCTGGTGCTGCAGCCGACCGCGCTGCTGGCCGGCGAAATCGCGGCCGGGCGGTTGAAGCCGCTGCTGCGCGACTACCTGCCCGAACCGCGGCCCATGCATCTGATCTACCTGCCGGATCGACGGCCGCGCCCGCGGTTGCAGTGCTTCGTCGATTTCGTCATGGCCACATTGGGGCAGTGAACATCCACGCCATGCGTGGATGATGGTAGGTGCCGACCGTTGGTCGGCACACATCGGGATCAATCATTCGCCGCAGACAGTTCCTGCCCACGCACCTGCGCGGCGCGCAGCGCCGTATCCACCAGCGCCTCGAAACCACCGGCCTGGAAGCTCTCGATCGCGGCCTGGGTGGTGCCGTTCGGCGAGGTCACGCGGCGACGCAGTTCGGCCGGACTTTCGCCGGCTTCATCGAGCATGCGCGAGGCACCCAGCAGGGTCTGCACCACCAGCGTGCGCGCCGCTTCTGCAGGCAGGCCCTGTGCGATACCCGCCGCTTCCATCGCTTCGGCCAGCAGGAACACATAGGCCGGCCCGCTGCCGGATACGGCAGTCACCGAATCCATCAGCGACTCGCTGTCGATCCACACCGTGCGCCCGGCACTGGCCAGCACCTGTTCGGCGCGTGCGTGCTGCTGCGCATCCACCGACGCGGTGGCGTACAGGCCGGTCACGCCGGCGCCGAGCAGGGCCGGGGTGTTCGGCATCGCGCGCACCACCGGCAGATTGCCACCCAGCCAGCGTTCCAGCTGCGCGCTGGTGATGCCGGCGGCGATCGACACCACCAGTGGCCGGTTCGCCTGCGCCAGCGCCTGCAGCGACTGGCACACATCGCGCAGCACCTGCGGCTTCACCGCCAGCAGCCAGGTGCGGCCGTGCGCGGCGGCATCGGCGGCGTTGTCGTGCACCTGCACGCCGAAGTCGGCAGCCAGTGACTCGCGCAGTGCGGCCACCGGTTCGGCCACGTGGATGTGCGCGGCGGGCACGCCCTGGCGGATCAGGCCGGCGATCAGGCTGCGCGCCATGTTGCCGCCGCCGATGAAGGTGATGGAATCAGCTGCCATGGAAGTCTCCTTGGAAAATCAGGCCGGGCGCGGGCGCGCGCCGAACAGGGCGGTGCCGATGCGCACCAGGGTGGCGCCCTCGGCGATGGCTTCGGCGTAGTCGCTGCTCATGCCCATCGACAGCGTATCGACCTGCGCGTACTGGGCGGCCAGTGACTGGAAAAGGGCGCGCATGCGCACGAATGCATCCCGACGACGCTCGGCCTCCGGCCACGGTGCGGGAATCGCCATCAGGCCGCGCAGGCGCAGCTGGGGTTCGGCGGCGATCGTGGCGGCCAATGCGTCCACGGCCTCCGGCGCACAGCCGTGCTTGCTGGACTCATCGTCGATGTTGACCTGGATCAGCACGTTCAGCGGGCCGCGCGTGGCCGGGCGATGGCGTGCCAGCGCGGTCACCAGCTTGGAACGGTCCACGCTCTGCACCCAGTCGAAATGCCTGGCCACGGCCTCGGCCTTGTTCGACTGCAGGTGGCCGATCAGGTGCCATTCCAGCGCCAGGTGCTGCAGCGCCTGCATCTTGGCCAGCGCTTCCTGCACGTAGTTCTCGCCGAAGGCATGCTGGCCCTGCGCGGCCAGTGCCGCCACGGCCTCGGCCGGCTGGGTCTTGGACACCGCCAGCAGGCGTGGGTCGGGCCTGCCAGCGGCCTCGGCGGCGGCGTGCAGGTTGCTCAGGATCTGGGGCAGGGGAGTGGCCACGTAACGCGTTCCGTTGAATCAGGAGGCTATACTGCCGCCCGGGGAAAGATCCTTCCAGTCGAAGCCGTTATTGGGGAGTAGCCGCTCATGGATATCGCCGAGCTGTTGGCGTTTTCCGTAAAGAACAAAGCGTCCGACCTGCACCTGTCCGCAGGCCTGCCGCCGATGATCCGCGTGGACGGCGACGTGCGCCGGATCAACATCCCAGCCCTGGACCACAAGCAGGTCCACGCGCTGGTGTACGACATCATGTCCGACAAGCAGCGCCGCGATTACGAGGAATTCCTCGAAGTGGACTTCTCCTTCGAGATCCCGTCGCTGGCGCGCTTCCGTGTCAACGCGTTCAACCAGAACCGCGGTGCCGGTGCGGTGTTCCGTACCATTCCGTCCGAGGTGCTCACCCTCGAGGACCTGGCCTGCCCGCCGTTGTTCCGCGAAGTGATCCAGCAGCCGCAGGGCCTGATCCTGGTGACCGGCCCGACCGGCTCGGGCAAGTCGACCACGCTGGCGGCGATGATCGACTACATCAACAAAAACGAATACGGCCACATCCTCACCGTCGAGGATCCGATCGAATTCGTGCACACCTCGCAGAAGTGCCTGATCAACCAGCGCGAAGTGCACCGCGACACGCATGGCTTCAACGAAGCGCTGCGCTCGGCACTGCGTGAAGACCCGGACATCATCCTGGTCGGCGAACTGCGCGACCTGGAAACCATCCGCCTGGCACTGACCGCCGCGGAAACCGGCCACCTGGTGTTCGGCACTCTGCACACCAGCTCGGCGGCCAAGACCATCGACCGTATCATCGACGTGTTCCCGGCCGGCGAAAAGCCGATGGTGCGTTCGATGCTGTCCGAATCGCTGCGTGCGGTGATCTCGCAGGCGCTGCTGAAGAAGGTCGGCGGCGGTCGTACCGCTGCATGGGAAATCATGGTCGGCACCCCGGCCATCCGCAACCTGATCCGCGAGGACAAGGTGGCGCAGATGTATTCGGCCATCCAGACCGGCCAGCAGTACGGCATGATGACCCTGGACCAGCACCTGCAGGACCTGGTCAAGCGCAGCCTGATCACCCGCAACCAGGCCCGCGACTACGCCAAGGACAAGCGCCTGTTCGAGTAAGGCGGGGCCGCAACGGGACGGCGTGCGCCAGTGCGCCGCCGTTTCCGCGCCGTTTCCGCCTCCGACCGTTTCCTGGTACATGCCCCATTGGGAGCCCGCCGTGAACACCACCGCGACCACCATCGATTTCACTTCGTTCCTCAAGCTGATGGCGCACCAGCGCGCCTCGGACCTGTTCATCACCGCGGGCATGCCGCCGGCGATGAAGGTCAACGGCAAGATCTCGCCGATCACGCAGACCCCGCTCACGCCGCAGCAGAGCCGCGACCTGGTCCTCAACGTGATGACCCCGGCGCAGCGCGAGGAATTCGAGAAGACCCACGAGTGCAACTTCGCCATCGGCCTGTCCGGCGTCGGCCGCTTCCGCGTCAGCTGCTTCTACCAGCGCAACCAGGTCGGCATGGTGCTGCGTCGCATCGAGACGCGCATTCCGACCGTGGAAGAGCTGAGCCTGCCGCCGATCATCAAGACGCTGGCGATGACCAAGCGCGGCATCATCCTGTTCGTCGGTGCCACCGGTACCGGTAAATCGACCTCGCTGGCGGCGATGATCGGTTACCGCAACCAGAACTCGACCGGCCACATCATCACCATCGAAGACCCGATCGAATTCGTGCACAAGCACGAGGGCTGCATCATCACCCAGCGCGAGGTCGGCATCGATACCGACAGCTGGGAAGCCGCGCTGAAGAACACTCTGCGTCAGGCGCCGGACGTGATCATGATCGGCGAGGTGCGTACCCGCGAAGGCATGGACCACGCCATCGCGTTTGCCGAAACCGGCCACCTGGTGCTGTGCACCCTGCATGCCAACAACGCCAACCAGGCGATGGACCGCATCGTCAACTTCTTCCCGGAAGATCGTCGCAACCAGTTGCTGATGGATCTGTCGCTGAACCTGAAGGGCGTGGTTGCGCAGCAGCTGGTGCCGTCGCCCGATGGCCGTTCGCGCAAGGTGGCGATGGAGATCCTGCTGGGCACGCCGCTGGTGCAGGACTACATCCGCGACGGCGAGATCCACAAGCTGAAGGAAGTGATGAAGGACTCGGTCCAGCTGGGCATGAAGACCTTCGACCAGAGCCTGTTCGAGCTGTACCAGGCGGGCGAGATCAGCTACGAGGACGCGCTGCGCTACGCCGATTCGCAGAACGAAGTGCGCCTGCGCATCAAGCTCAGCCAGGGCGGCGACGCCCGCACCCTGTCGCAGGGGCTGGATGGCGTGGAGATCTCCGAGATCCGGTAATCTGCGTGTTCCGTAGCGTCGAGCCTGCTCGACTGTTCTTGTCGAGTCGAGCAAGCTCGACTCTACGGGCGGGCGGCTGCGCGTATTGATGAATTCCAGTCATGACCAACTGCAATGCTGCCCATTCAATCCGTGGGCTCTGCAGGCGTATCGTCAACGCTCCCCCTCTGGAGCACGACGATGCAGACACGTGAACTCGGCCGCAGTGGCCTGAAGGTTTCCGCCCTCGGCCTGGGCTGCATGGGCCTGAGCCATGGCTACGGCCAACCGGTGGAGCGCAGTCAGGGCATCGCCCTGCTGCAGGCCGCCGTCGAACGTGGCGTGACCTTCTTCGACACCGCCGAAGTGTATGGCCCCTACACCAACGAAGACCTGCTCGGCGAGGCGCTGGCGCCGTACCGCGACAGGCTGGTGATCGCCACCAAGTTCGGCTTCAAGGATGCGCGCGTCGATACCGGGCTGGACAGCCGTCCCGAGAACATCCGCGCGGTGGCGGAGGCCAGCCTCAAGCGCCTGCGCACCGACCATATCGACCTGTTCTACCAGCACCGCGTCGACCCCAACGTGCCGATCGAGGATGTGGCCGGTACCGTGCGCGACCTGATCGCCGAAGGCAAGGTCGGCCACTTCGGCCTGTCCGAGGCCAGTGCCGCCACCGTGCGTCGCGCCCATGCAGTGCAGCCGGTGGCCGCCGTGCAGAGCGAGTACTCGCTGTGGTGGCGTGAGCCGGAGCGCG
Source organism: Stenotrophomonas sp. ASS1 (assembly GCF_004346925.1). Classification (NCBI taxonomy): domain Bacteria; kingdom Pseudomonadati; phylum Pseudomonadota; class Gammaproteobacteria; order Lysobacterales; family Lysobacteraceae; genus Stenotrophomonas; species Stenotrophomonas oleivorans. The sequence continues at coordinate 1,003,264 of NZ_CP031167.1, forward strand.
AACTGTTGCCGACGTTGCAGGAACTGGGCATTGGTTTCGTGCCGTTCAGCCCGCTCGGCCGTGGCTTCCTGACCGGCGCGATCAACGCCGATACCACCTTCGACGCCAACGACTTCCGCAACACCGTACCGCGTTTTGAAGTGGAGGCGCGTCGTGCCAACCAGGCGCTGGTTGACCGCATCAGCACGATCGCTGCCGCACGTGGCGCGACGCCGGCGCAGGTAGCGCTGGCCTGGCTGCTGGCGCAGGCACCGTGGATCGTGCCGATTCCGGGCACCACCAAGATCCATCGCCTGGAAGAAAACCTGGGCGCGGCCGACCTGCAGTTGGTGCCGGAGGAACTGCAACGCATCGCGCAGGCGCTGGATGAAGTGTCGATTGTCGGTGAGCGCTACAACGCGCAGCGCGCCGCGCAGGCCAAGGGCTGATCACCAGGTGGGTGCGGACCGTTGGTCCGCACTCCTCAGCTCATCCAGCCATCGGCCCGCGCAACGCATCAAGCACAGTGCGCATCGCCACGGTGACGTAGCGGCGTGACGGGTAATACGCGTAGTAGCCATCGAAGTGCGGGCACCAATCGTCCAGCACGGATTGCAGGCGGCCATCGTCCAGCATCGGCTGCACCTGGTCTTCCGGCAGCCAGGCCAGCCCGCTGCCGGCCAGTGCAGCCGCGCGGGTCATGCCCATGGTGTTGAAGGTCCACTGACCGGTCACGCGCACGCTCAGTTCGTTGCCGTCCTGGCCGAAATCCCACGGCATCAGTCCGCCATGCGTAGGCAGGCGCAGGGTGACGCAGTTGTGCTCGGCCAAGTCGTTCGGATGCCGCGGCACCACGTGCTGGCGGAAGTAGCTGGGCGCACCGACCACGCGCATGCGCAGCGGTGGGCTGACCGGTACCGCGATCATGTCGCGCGCCAGCCGTTCGCCGAGGCGGATGCCGATGTCGTAGCGCTCGGCGACGATGTCGGCCAGCCCGTAGTCTGCAGCCAGTTCCACCTTCAGGTCCGGGTACTGCTGCAGCAATGGCGCCAACCGCGGCCAGGCGATGTATTCGGCGGCATGGCCGGTGGCATTGATGCGGATGGTGCCGGCCGGGCGTTCGCGGTACTCGGCCAGTGCGGCCAGTTCGTCCTCGATCTCGGCCAGGCGCGGGGCGAGGGTCTCGAGCAGGCGCGCACCGGCTTCGGTGGTGGACACGCTGCGGGTGGTGCGGGTCAGCAGGCGCACGCCGAGGCGCTCTTCCAGGCCGCGCATGGCATGGCTGAGCGCGGACTGGGAGACACCCAGCTGGGCGGCGGCCCGGGTGAAGCTGCCTTCGCGGGCAACGTGGACGAAGGCCTGCAGGTCGTTGAGATTTTCACGGGGCATGACGGGATGATACGGCCGGGCTGCGCCCGGCACCCGCCGAAACAACGTCAATGGCAACGTCAAAAGCTGGCTTCCTGAGGGGAGGCGGGGTGGCTCAGGTTGCGGGGGACGGCGCAAGTACGTCCATGTAGCCTCGGTCGCGCCATCCATGGCGCTCACGCCCCCGCAACCTGAGCCGCCCCGCCTTCGACATTTTCCCGCGAGCTGTTGGAACGGCTCCGACCCCATTCTGTGTAGGCGTGTGGGGATGTCGATTTCAGGGACTGTGGTTCGTCGAATGAATGACTTCAACGGGAGCTGCACATGAGCGCTGACACCAAGCCGAAAGGCCCGGCCTCGTACTTCCCCTCCATCGAGAAGACCTACGGTCAGCCGGTGGCGCACTGGTTCGGGCTGCTGGCGGGCAAGAAGGGCCTGAAACACATGGAACTGGTCAGCTTCCTTAAAAGCGAGCATGGGCTGGGCCATGGCCACGCCAACGCGCTGGTGGCGCACCATCTGGCCGGAAAGGGCTGAGCAGGCAACCCGGCGCTGAACGGTCGTGTGGGGGTCAGGCTACACGGCCTCCGGGGTCAGGCAGACTGGGCGTTCATCCCGAGGCAGGACGCCCTCATGCAGGTCACGCTGGACGCGATCACCGTCGACAACTACGAAGCGGTATGCGATCTCGACGTCAGCGAGGCGCAGCAGGACTTCGTGGCCGGCAATACCTGGTCGCTGGTGCAGGCAGCATTCCATCCCGGCTACCAGACCCGCGCCATCCAGGCCGATGGCGAGCTGGTCGGGTTCTTCATGTGGGTGCCGGAGACGCCGCAGCGCATCTCGATCTGGCGCTTCATGGTCGATCAGCGCTGGCAGGGGCGTGGCATCGGGCGGCGCGCGCTGGAACTGGCGCTGGCGCAGATCCGGGACACGCCCGGCCTGGCCGAGATCGAGATCTGCTACAACCCGCGCAATCCGGTGGCGGGCGCCTTCTATGGCAGCTTCGGTTTCGTCGAGACAGGCATGGACGATGATGGCGAGGACATGCTGGCCGTGCTGCCGGTGACGCCTCCGGAATAACCTGAATGGGCGAGCGCAGCTGAACGATTTCATCTGCAACTGTCATGCAGATCGTGTCTAATAGCGCTCCCCACCTGCTGTTCCCCCACCCGTATGTCCCTTCCCGCCCATGGCTCTGCGCCGTGCGACGACGCTGACGGCCACCTGGTCACCGCCGGTCCGCTGACCCCACCGCCCGACAGCGCCGGCACCGCCGCCGACGAAAAAGCGCTTCGCCACTCGATTGCCGAGGACGTGCAGGGCATGGTGCTGGCTACGATGGTGGCCTCGCTGGGCCTGGCCATCTTCGCCAAGGGTGGGCTGATGATCGGCGGCATGGCCGGCATGGCCTTCCTGCTGCACTACTCGATGGGCTGGAACTTCGGCCTGGTGTTCGTGCTGGTCAATCTGCCGTTCTACTGGGTGGCGCTGCGGCGCATGGGCTGGGAATTCACCCTGAAGACCTTCGCTGCGGTCACCGCCTGTGGCGTGCTGACCGACCTGCTGCCGCGCTGGATCGACTTCTCGCACATCAACCCGTTGTATTCGGCGATCGTGGGCGGTGCGTTGTCCGGCCTGGGCATCCTGTTCTTCATCCGCCACCGCGCCAGCCTCGGCGGCATCGGTATCCTGGCGGTGTACCTGCAGCGCACCCGCGGCTGGAGCGCGGGCAAGGTGCAGATGTCCTACGACGCCTGCCTGATGGTGGCCGCGTTCTTCGTGCTGTCGCCGTCGAAGGTGCTGTACTCGGCGATCGGCGCGGTGGTGCTCAGCCTGGTGCTGATGTTCAACCACCGCCCGGGCCGTTACATGGGCGTGTGACGATTCGACGGTAGTGCCGGCCGCTGGCCGGCAACACCTGAGGCGTTCCGAGGTTGCCGGCCAGCGGCCGGCGCTACCGGGAGGCCTGCAACCACGGCGGCGACAGCGTCAGCAGCCGCGCATGCACCGGGCAGTCCTCGGCGTGCGCACCGGGCAGGTAGCCCAGGCTCATCAGGAATTCGCCGGTGATCTCGCCGCCGGTGAAGCGGAACGTCTTCTTGAACAGCTTCACCCAGTCGGCCTTGCTGCGCGGATGGTGCGCGTCCAGCCACGCCGCGAAGCTGCCGTGGCTGACCCGCAGCTGCTGGATCACCTGTGCGTTGTGGATCGCCGCCAGCACCTTCAGCCGGTTGCGGATGATGCCCGCGTCCGACAGCAGCCGTTCGATGTCCTGCTCGGCGTAGGCTGCAACCCGATCCACATCGAAGCCGTCATAGGCCGCGCGGAAGCCCTCGCGCTTCTTCAGGATGGTCTCCCAGCTCAGCCCGGCCTGGTTGATCTCCAGCACCAGCCGCTCGAACAGCTCGCGCTCGTCACGCTGCGGGAAGCCGTATTCGTTGGCGTGGTAGTAGTCGTGCACCGGATGGCCCGGGGCGATGAGGCAGTAACCGCTCATGGGGAAGGCTCGTTGGATTCGGGTTCGGGATCGATGGCCAGCGCGGGGCGCCCGCCGATGGACAGCATCGGCCAGCGCGGTGGCACAAGCGTGAGTTTGCCGTCACGCAGGGCCTGGTTGATCGCCTCGGCCTGGCCGCTGACGGTGCCGAACAGCGAACCGGCCCGGCGCCACTGGCCATCCCCGCCACGTGCGTACAGCACGCAGTCCGGCCCACGGTGGGTGTACAGCTCGCACAGCAGCACCTCGTTGCTGCCATCGCCATCCAGGTCGCGATGCACGATCAGGCAGTCGCGCTCGCTCTGGGCGCAGGATTCGCCATTGATCGCGCGGGTGGCCAGTGCCTGCCACCAATCGTCCGGTGGCGAGCTGGATCCCTTGGCCAGCTTCAGCGCGCGCTGCAGGGCGGCGACGTCCTGCAGACCCTTGTCCAGGCGCTGTCCATCGTCCCAGCGCGAGGTACGTGCCAGCGCGGCAGCGATCACCTGTGGCGCGTTGGCATCGGCGGTGATGGCCGGATCACGCTGCAGCTCGCGCAGCGCCTGCACGCCACGGCGCCCAAGATCGAAGCGCAGCACGTTGACGTCACTGCTGGTGATCGCTGGCGGGTCCGCACGCAGGCGCGCCAACTGGCTGGACAGGGTCAGCCGCACCGGGTCCAGCAGCGGCGAGTTGCCCAGCAATGCCAGTGCCAGCACCGCCCAACACATCCAGCGGTTGACCGGCTCCAGCGTCTGCAGCCAGCGGCCCTGCCGGCGCACTACCGCCAGCGCGTAGCCCAGTGCATAGCCGGCCACGGCCAACGCGATCAGCACCGCCCAGAAGCGGTCCAGGGTCCAGCCGTACTGCACCACGCGCAGGCCCAGTGCATACAGCGCCAGCACCGCATAGACCGGCAGCGCCAGCAGGCTGGCCTCGACCAGCCGGCGCAGCACGACGGGGTAGGGCGCGGTGTCGTCGCCTTGCTGGTAGACCGCATTGGTGAATGACACCAGCAGCAGCGACAGCACCAGCAGCAGGCTGGCGGCCGAGCGGGTCTTCCACAGCGGCTCCAGCCCGGTCAGCGGCAGGCTCAGCACGAACAGCACGGCGATGAACGAGAGCAGCGGCAGCAGCCCGCGGCAGATCGCGAACAGCACCTGGCGGGTGATCTGGATCGCGCGGTGCTGGGTGCGCCCGATCAGCACGCCGAACCCGGCCAGGCTGCCGGTGGCCAGCGCGATGAACGCGTCCTGCCGGAACAGGTCGCGGAAGATGGTCACGTCGAGCAGCTGGAACAGCGCCGCCCACAGCCACAACAGCAGCCAGGTCAGCCCGGTGAACAGCGCCGCCAGGGCCAGTGTCAGGCCGTTCTGCCAGGCGCGCTCGAACAGCTCCGGATAGCTGGCGCGCCAATGCCCGTGCTGCAGCTGGAACTGCCACCAGGGCAGGGCCACGAACACCGCCACGGCCATGCCCAGGGTCAGCGGGAACTGCAGTGCGCCCGATTCCAGTGCGGTCTCGCCGTTGAGGTTCCAGCCGATCCAGGCGGCCAGCGCCAGCACCACCGCCGAGCCGAGCACCGCCTGCAGCCACAGGCGGCGCTGGCCCAGCTCGACCAGGCTCAGCGCCACCGCGCTGGGAATGGCCAGCACCCAGGCATACCAGCAGTAGCGCCAGCCGATATCGCGGAACGGCCACGCATCGGACAGCTCCTGCGCGGCATACAGCATCAGGCCCTGCAGCAGCGCGATCAGGACGATGGCGCTGCGTGCCGGCAGGGTCAGGGGCGATGAAGACTGCATCGACGACCTTCCATGGCAAAGCACCATCCTAGCCCATCGCGGTTCGGCGCCATCGCGCGACCATCCCGCCCCCAGCAGGTAGAATGGGCCCATGCCTGTAACGCCGACCTCCCTTGCCGATCACCTGCTCGTCGCGCTGCCGTCGCTGCTCGACGCGACCTTTGCCCGCAGCGTCGCGCTGATCTGCCAGCACGACGAGAACGGCGCGATGGGCGTGCTGGTCAACCAGCCTTCCGAGTACACGCTGGGTGAAGTGCTTGCGCAGATGGACATCACCACCGGTGATGGCGACCTGCAGGCGCGCATGGTGCTCAATGGCGGCCCGGTGCATCCCGAACGCGGCTTCGTCATCCATGACGACGCGCGGGCGTGGGATTCCAGCCTGACCGTGGGCGACGGCCTGTACCTGACCACCTCGCGCGACATCCTCGAAGCGATGGCGCGCGGCGAAGGCCCGGCCAATGCCGTGGTCACCCTCGGCTGTGCCGGTTGGGGTGCAGGGCAGCTGGAAAGCGAGCTGTCCGAGAACAGCTGGCTGACCGTGCCGGCCGATGCCGAGCTGGTGTTCCAGCTGCCGCTGGAGCAGCGCTGGCAGGGCGCGGCTTCGCGCATCGGCGTGGACCTGTTCCGGCTGACCGACTACAGCGGCCATGTCTGAGCCCATTACGCCCGCGCCGGATTCTGCTGCCCCGGCCATCCGCCGTGATGGCACCGTTCTGGGGTTCGATGTCGGCTCGCGCCGCATCGGCGTGGCCATCGGCAGTGCCTTCGCTGCGCATGCGCGCGCGGTGGCGGTGGTCGATGTGCATGGCAACGGCCCGGACTGGACCGCGATCGAACGCCTGCTCAAGGAATGGAAGCCCGACGGCCTGGTGGTCGGCGACCCGCTGACCCTGGACGGCCAGGACCAGCCCAACCGCAAGCGCGCGCAGGGCTTTGCCCGCCAGCTGCGGGAACGTTTCAAGCTGCCGGTGGTGATGATCGACGAGCGTTCCAGCTCGGTCGAGGCCGCCCGCCGCTTCGCTGTCGAGCGCGCCGAAGGGCGCAAGCGCCGCCGTGATGCGGCCGCCCTCGATGCCGTTGCCGCGGCGGTGATCATCGACCGTTGGCTGTCGTCGCCGGACGACGCCACCCCCATTCCCTGACTGCCCGACACCGCCATGACCACCCAGCAACTCGATGCCTCCGGCCGCCTGCGCCACCTGCTGACCCTCGAAGGCCTTCCGCGCGACACCCTGCTGCAGCTGCTTGACCGGGCAGGGCAGATCCGCGACGCCGCGGTCGGTCGTGTCGGCAACAAGCGCCACGTGCTGGCCGGTTCGGCGGTGTGCACGCTGTTCTTCGAACCGTCCACGCGCACCCGCAGCTCGTTCCAGCTGGCCGCGCAGCGCCTGGGCGCCGACGTACTGAACTTCGATGCCTCGACTTCGTCCACGCGCAAGGGCGAAACCGCCTGCGACACGCTGCGCAACCTGGAGGCGATGGGCGTGCGCGGCTTCGTGGTGCGCCACCCCGATGATGGCGCCGTGGCCGCACTGGCCGAGGCAGCGGGTGAGGGCACTGCACTGATCAACGCCGGTGACGGGCGCAGCGCGCACCCGACCCAGGGCCTGCTGGACATGCTGACCCTGCGCCAGGCCAAGGGCCCGGATTTCTCGAAGATGAAAGTGGTGATCGTCGGCGACGTGAAGCACTCGCGCGTGGCCCGCACCGACCTGCATGCGCTGCGCACGCTCGGCGTGGGCGAGATCCGCGTGTGTGGCCCGCAGTCGCTGCTGCCGGACGACGAGACCCTGAAGGGCTGCGTGGTCGGTGATGATTTCGACGCGATGCTGGAAGGCGTCGACGCGCTGATGATGCTGCGCCTGCAGCGCGAGCGCATGGAAGAAGGCCTGGTGCCGTCGCTGGAGCAGTACCACGCGCAGTACGGCCTGACCAACGAACGCCTGGCCCGCGCCGGCAAGGATGCCGCGGTGCTGCATCCAGGCCCGATCAACCGCGGCGTGGAAGTGACCGACGAGGTGGCCGACGGCCCGCAGTCGTGGGTGCTGCGCCAGGTCGCCAACGGCGTCGCCGTACGCATGGCCGTGCTGGAAACGCTGCTGGGCTGACCACTTTGGTGGGTGCCAACCTTGGTTGGTACTGCTGTTGTGGTGGGTGCCAACCTTGGTTGGCACACTCACCGCTCGGCTTGTCCGCGCACCGCTTTGGTAGATGCCAACCTTGGTTGGCACTATCCACCGGAGCTCATGTCATCGGGCAGATCACATGATGCCCCAAGCTCCCATTCGCACCAGGCATGGGGATATTGCCCCAACCGCGTCGTCAGCCCGGCCCTGATCGGATTTCCCATCAGGTACATCGCATGTCGGTGCAACGATTCGTCCGAGCGGATCGCATGATCGTGATAGCAGGCCTGCCAGAAGCGCCCGACTCGCCCCAGCAGCCGGTTTGCCTGCTGGGCTGTGCGCGACTTGAAACGCTTCATGACGGTTTCCAGTGACCCGGCGCGCAGTTCGACCAGCCAGTGAATGTGGTCGGGCATGACCACGTAGGCAATCGAGCGGGTGAAGCCTTCCTGATCAAGTCGCTGGAATTCGCGCACTGCCAAGGCGGCCACTGCGGCGTTGGTGAAGAGCGGTGCGCGGTCATGGACGACTGTGGTGAGGATATAGCTGAGGCCGACGCTGGAGCGACGACCGAGCAGGAGACGTGTGTTCTGCATGGAGCAAGCATGGATGGGCCTGCTTCCAGTGAACATCGGGGAATGGCTTGGTTTCAGGTAGGCCAGTGCCAACCAAGGTTGGCAACTACCAGAGCAGTCAATGCCAACCAAGGTTGGCAACTACCGGAGCAGTCAATGCCAACCAAGGTTGGCAACTACCGGAGCAGTCAATGCCAACCAAGGTTGGCAACTACCAGAGCAGTCAGTGCCAACCAAGGTTGGCAGCTACGAGAAACTGCGGTTCAGCGCTTCTGCGCGAACAGCCACGCCCACATTGCCGGGTCGGCGTAGGTAGCGTCCCAGGCATTGTGATTGCCTTCCGGGTACTCGGTGTAGCGCACGTCGCGTGCAGCGGCGCTCTGGAATGCGCTGTGCAGCCTGCGGTCGTCATCCGGAGGCACCACGTCGTCCAGCGCGCCGTGGAAGATCCAGACCGGCGTGTGCTGCAGGCGCTGCGCGATCACGGCATACGGATCGGTTTCCTGGACGACCTGCTCGACGAACAGGGTCGGGCGCTTTGCGCGTGGTGCCAGCACGGCACCGCACACCGGCACGATCGCGGCAAAGCGGCGCGGGTCGTCCAGGGCGATGTTCCAGCTGCCGTAGCCGCCCATCGACATGCCGGTCAGGTACTGCCGTGCCGGGTCGGCGCCGAATTCGGCGATCGTCGCGTCCAGCGCGGCAACGGCCGCACGGTTGTTGCGGCCGCTCCATTCCTCATGGCCCGGTACCTGTGGGAACACCACCAGGGCAGGGAAGTCGGGATGCTCGCGCAGATAAGGCCCCAGCCCGGCGTGGGTCTGCTTGATGCCATCGGCGCCGCGCTCGCCCGAACCGTGCAGGAACAGGATGACCGGGACGTTGGAGGTTGCGGGCGTCTGCCCACCAGGGCTGTGGGCCTGCAGGCCCGCGGGAATGAACACCTGGTAGTAGGCCGTGTGTCCATCCACCTTCACCGCACGTGCTTCGAAGCGGCCACGCGCGCTGTCCGGCAGCGAAGTGCAACCGCTCATCATCAGAAGGGCCAGCAGTGGCAGCCAGCGCGACAGCAGACGGACCATGGGGTTTTCCGAAGCGGCAAGAACGCCTGCATCGTAGTCCGCCAACGTCGGCCCGGCATCATGCGCCGCGTCACTGCGGGCGCGGGAAGCTGGCGATGATGTCCAGCTGCTCCTGTGCCTCGGCATTGCCTTCGGCGGCCGCAGCCTGCACCTGCGCCATATCCGGGTGCAGCACCACCAGCAGTGGGTTCTCGCAGACCGGGCAGTCGTACTCGGTGGCGTCCTCGTCCAGCTCCATCTCCATGGCACGCGAGCTGCCCTTCCATTCGCAGGCCGGGCAGGTGTGCTGCTGGTCGCGCCAGCCGGGCTGGAAGTAATTTTCGATCGTCGTTGCCATGGGTGTTCCAGTTGGGATCGGGTCAGCGCCCCGCGCGGTGCGGATCCGACCCTTGATACGGTCAGTGCAGCAGCACCAGGGTGGCCAGGCCGAGGAAGGTGAAGAAGCCCATCGAGTCGGTCACGGCGGTCAGGAAGATGCCGCTGGCCAGCGCCGGGTCGAAGCCGAAGCGTTTCAGCGTCAGTGGCACCAGCACGCCGGCCAACGCGGCGAACAGCAGGTTGCAGGTCAGCGCGATGGCGATCACCGCCGACAGTCCGGGTGAATGGAACCAGGCCAATACGATCAGGCCCAGTACCGAGCCCAGCATCACGCCGTTCAACAAGGCGACCCGCACTTCCTTCCACAGCAGCGTGCGCGCGTTGGAGGCGCCCACCTGGCCCAGCGCCAGGCCGCGCACCATCAGCGCCAGCACCTGGGTGCCGGCATTGCCGCCGAGGCCGGCGACGATCGGCATCAGCACCGCCAGCGCCACCAGCTTGTCGATGGTGCCCTCGAAGTGGCCGACCACGCTGGACGCCAGGAATGCCGTGCACAGATTGACCGACAGCCACATCAGGCGGCGGCGCATGGCGCGCCAGACCGGGCTGAACAGATCCTCGTCCTCGTCCAGGCCGGCGGCGCCAAGCGCCTGGTGCTCGGCCTGTCCACGGATGATGTCGACCACGTCATCGATGGTGATGCGGCCGACCAGGATGTTGTTGTCGTCCACCACCGGCGCGGAGATCCAGTCATGGTCGGAGAACTGGCGGGCGACCTCCTGGTCGCTTTCGCCGACATCGATCGCCGGTTGCTCGTCGTCGATCAGGCGGTTGATCGGGGTGGTGTCCTCGTGGGTCACCAGTGCCGCCAGCGACACCCGGCCGAGGTATTGATGGCGACGGCTGACCACGAACAGATGATCGGTGTGGTCGGGCAGTTCGCCACGCAGGCGCAGGTAGCGCAGCACCACGTCAACGTTGACGTCGGCGCGCACGGTCACCACGTCCGGGTTCATCAGGCGGCCGGCGCTGTCCTCGGGGTAGGACAGCACCTGCTCCAGGCGCTCGCGGTTCTCGCGGTCCATCGACTTGAGGACTTCGTCGATGACCGTGTCCGGCAGGTCTTCGACCAGGTCGGCCAGATCGTCGATGTCCAGGTCTTCGACCGCGGCGATGATCTCGTCCGGGTCCATGTCGGCGAGCAGGCTCTCGCGCACGTCGTCGCCGACGTGGACCAGCACCTCACCGTCATCTTCCGGATCGACCAGGCCCCAGACCACCTCGCGCTTGCCCGGCGGCAGCGATTCGAGCAGGTTGCCGATCTCGGCCGGGGCCAGGGTGTTGACCAGGCGGCGCACCGGGCCCAGCCGACCGCTGTCCAGTGCGTCGGACAGCATCCGCAGTTGGCGTGCAGTCTTGTCGTGGCGTACAGCTTCAGCCATCGCAGCTCCCGCGGGATAAGAAAAGCCGCGATCCCGGCAAGGATGCGGCAACAGGGGTGTTCAGCGCGTCATTATCGCAAGGGGATGTTTCAACGCATAGCCGCCGGGCGGTGGTAGTGCCGGCCGCTGGCCGGCAAGCGTCCCCATCGAAGGCCATGAGGTTGCCGGCCAGCGGCAGGCACTACCCTTGGCGCTCAGGGCGTATCCGCCACCAGCGCCAGCCAGCGCTCGATCGCGCGACGGTCGCGTGCGGCCAGCAGCTTCGGCGCGCGCGCGCGCAGCGCGGCCAGGTCGGCCTCGCGGATCGCGCGGCGCACCTCCAGCAGTGTGCCGGGGTGCAGGCTGAATTCGCTCAGGCCCAACGCCAGCAGCAGCGGAGTCATCCGTGCATCACCGGCCATCTCACCGCAGACCGCCACCGGAATGCGATGCCGCGCGCCGGTCTCGATCACCATCTGCAGCAACCGCAGCACGGCCGGATGCAGCGGCGAATACAGCTCGCCCAGTGCCTCGTTGTTGCGGTCAGCGGCCAGCAGGTACTGCACCAGGTCGTTGGTGCCGATCGACAGGAAGTCGACCAGGTCGATGAAGCTCTCCAGCGCCAACGCCGCAGCGGGCACCTCGATCATCGCCCCCAGCGGCACATGGTCGGACACCATGTGGCCTTCGCTGCGCAGCTGCTCGGTCAGCTTGAGCATGCGTCGGCGCACCGCCAGCAGTTCCTCGCGGGTGCTGACCATCGGCACCAGTACGCGCAGCTTGCCGTAGGCCGAGGCGCGCAGGATCGCGCGCAGCTGGGTGTCGGCCACCTTGGGCCGTGCCAGCGACAGGCGTACGCCGCGCAGTCCCAGGGCCGGGTTTTCTTCGTTGCTCAGGGTCAGGCCGGTGCGGTCGGCCTTGTCCGCGCCCAGATCGAGCGTGCGGATGGTGACCGGTCGCCCGCTCATGCCCAACGCGGCATCGCGGTAGGTCTGGAACTGTTCTTCTTCGTCCGGCAGCTCGTTGCGCTGCAGGAACAGGAATTCGGTGCGGTACAGGCCCAGCCCCTGCGCGCCCAGCGCATGCGCCTGGGTGACGTCCTCCAGCGATTCGGCATTGGCCAGCAGGGCGATGTCGACCTGGTCGCGGGTACGGCTGGGTTTGCTGCGCAGGCGGCCGAGCTCGCGCTGCTCGCGCGCATGTTCTTTCAGGCGCGCGCGGTAGTCGCGCAGGTTGTCGGCCTGCGGGTTGGCGGTGATGCTGCCGTCGGCGCCATCGATGATCAGCACGTCGCCATCGGCGATGCGGCTGAGCAGCTGCGGCACGTTGACGATCAAGGGCAGGTGCAGGCTGCGCGCCAGGATCGCACTGTGCGACAGCGCGCTGCCGGCGGCGGTGACGATGCCGACGACGCCCTGCGCCTGCAACTGGGCAAGCTCGGAGGGCGCGATGTTGTCGCAGACCAGGATTTCACCGGCCAGGCCTTTCATCACCTCCGGGCGTTCGGGCTGCAGGAAGGCGTGGATGCGGCCGATCACATGGTCGAGGTCGTCCATGCGGCTCTTCAGATAGGCATCGTCCATGCCATCGAAGACCTTGGCCAGGCGGTCACGCTGCAGGCGCAACGCATAGCCGGCGCTGTACGGGCCGCTGCGGATCAGCTCGTCCAGCCCGAACAGCAGCTCGGGGTCGTCCAGCAGCAGTGCATGCAGGTCGAGGAACTCGCCCACTTCCTGGTTCAGTGCACCCTGCAGGCGCTGTCGCAGCTCGTGCATTTCCGTGCGCGCGGCATCCACGGCACGGTGCAGGCGGGCCAGTTCGGCCTCGACCTGGTGGACGGCGACCCGTTGCTCGGCAACCTCCAGTGCATGCGGCAGGCGTACACGGGCGCGGCCCATCGCGGTGCCACGGGCAGCACCGTGCCCGGCCAGCAGCTGTACCGGCCGCTGGCCGGAAGGGACCTGGCCGGCGCGCGCGCGCGGCACGCTCAGCTGTCCTCGTCGAAGCGGCGTTCGAACAAGCCGACCACCGCTTCCATCGCGGCGGCTTCGTCCTCGCCGTTGATGCGCACCGTGACCGGGGTGCCCTGGCCGGCGGCCAGCAGCATCACGCCCATGATGCTCTTGGCGTTGATCTCACGGCCCTTGGCGGCCATGGTCACGTTGCAGCGGAACGGCGCCAGGGTCTGCACCAGCTTGGCGGTGGCCCGGGCGTGCAGGCCCAGGCGGTTGCTCACGGTGAGTTCTCGTTCAAGCATCGTCGACTATCGCTCCATTACGGGTACCCGCCGCGGCTGTGGCGGGCAGTTGATCCAGTCCCTGTTCCGGATAATTCATCACCCGCAGCAACATCGGCAGGCTCAGCGCCGACACCCGGCGAACCGGGGTCCCCAGCCGGGCCAGCTGCCCGGCAAGGTTGGCGGGGCTGGCGCCGTACAGGTCGGTCAGGATCAGCACGCCTTCACCATTGTCGACCCGCCGCAGAGCGGCTGAGGCGAGCGGGAGCAGGGCGTCCAGGTCTGCGTCGAACGGTACTTCGAAAGCTTCGGTTTTCAGCGGCAATTGCCGCAGGAGCCGGGTCGCCACGTCTAGCAGGGCGGTCCCGACCCCGGGATGTGTTACGAGGAGAATGCCACAGGTCATTACTGCACGTTAACAGGTCAAGGTGAATTGGCGATAGCAGCAGATGAGGGGCACTGTGTCCCGTATTCAGTGTTGCTCGGATCGGAGCCCATTTCCGTTGGAAAAGGATCCCACCCCATCCGTTTTTCGGTGCCTGACCGGGATTCATCCACGCATGGCGTGGATCTACTGTGTCGACCAAGGTCGACACCTACCAACAGCACACGGAATCTGTCAGAGGTGGGGCGGTGTGGGTCTGCAGGACCGTTGGCGCCATGGATGGCGCCATCGAGCCCCCATGGACGGGTTTACGGCGTGTCCTGCAGACCCACACCGCCCCGCCATCCCACGTAATCCCGCTCTTGCCGTTGACGTGGCCTCTGCGGGTGCCGGGCGCAGCCCGGCCGCATCCCTCAATCCTGTTCGCGGTGGTAGGTCGCCACGTCTTCCCAGCCCATCTCGCGGGCATGCCGGGCGAGGCGCTCGGCCAGGAACACCGAACGGTGCTTGCCGCCGGTGCAGCCGAAGGCCACGGTCACATAGCTGCGGGTGCCATCCCCCAGCTTCGGCAGCCAGGTATCGAGGAAATCCATCAGCTGGGTCAGGTAGCGCTGCACGTCCGGCTGCGCTTCCAGGTAGTCGCGCACACCCGGTTCGCGGCCACTCAGCGCACGCAGATCCGGGTCCCAGTGTGGATTGGGCAGCACCCGCGCATCGAACACGAAGTCAGCCTCGGCCGGCACGCCGCGCTTGTAGGCGAACGATTCGAACAGCAGCGACAGGCCGGTGGCATGGTCCATCGTGAACTCGGTGATGATCCGCCGCCGCAGCTGATGCACATTGAGATTGCTGGTATCGATCACCGCATCGGCCTCGCGGCGCAGCGGTGCGGTCAATTCACGCTCACGCGCGATCGCTTCGGGCAGCGACAGGCCCAGCTGGCTCAGTGGATGGCGGCGGCGGGTGTCGGCGTAGCGTTTGAGCACAGCCTCGTCGCTGGCCTCGAAGAACAGCACCTTCACTTCCACGCCGGCATCGGTGGCCAGCTGCCGCCAGTCGCCCAGCTGGCTCAGGTCGGCCTGGCCGCGCACGTCGATGCCTACGGCCAGGCGGCGTGGTGCGCTGCCGTCGTGGTTGGCCAGCAGGCTGCGCACGAAGTCGGGCAGCAGATTGATCGGCAGGTTGTCCGAGCAGTAGTAGTCCTGGTCCTCGAAGGTCTTCAGGGCGACGGATTTACCCGAGCCGGACAGGCCGCTGACGATGATCAGGGTCGGGGCGGAGGGGGTGACGGTGCTCATGGACAGGCTCTTCGAAGGACAGGGGAATCAGGGTGTTCGCCGTTCCAGCAGGTTGCTGTGGCGGGCGATGAACATGGCCGCCGGGTCGATGCCCTTGGTGCGCAGGATGTGCAGGCGGGTCGCGGCCTCGGTCAGCACGGCCAGGTTGCGGCCGGGCATCACCGGCAGGGTGATCAGCGGTACATCCAGGTCCAGCACATGGCGGGTGCCCGAGTCGCCGGTCAGGCGCTCGTAGCCATGCGGGGTGGGTTCGGTCATCGGCTTGGTCAGGTGGACGATCAGCCGAAGGTACTTGTTCTTCTTTACAGCCGTGTCGCCGAACATCTCGCGCACGTTCAGCACGCCCAAGCCGCGCACTTCCAGCAGGTCCTGCAGCAGTTCGGGGCAGGTGCCATCGAGCACGTCGGGCGCGATCTGGGTGAATTCGGGGGCATCGTCGGCAACCAGGCGGTGGCCGCGGCTGAGCAGCTCCAGCGCCAGCTCGCTCTTGCCCGATCCGGCCTCACCGGTGATCAGCACGCCGATGGAGTAGATCTCCATGAACACGCCATGCAGGATCACCCGCGGCGCCAGCGTGCGCGCCAGGTGGTAGGACAGATGGTTGAGCAGTTCGTGGCCGCGCTTGGGCGACAGCCACAGCGGCGTGCCGGATTCGTCAGCAGCGGCGCGCAGGTCTTCCGGGCAGGCCTGGTTGCGGGTCAGCACCAGCGCCAGCGGGTGCGACTGCATGATCTTTTCGATGGTCTCCCAGCGCTGGCGCGGTTCCAGCGCATCCAGCCAAGACAGTTCCTCGGTGCCCAGGATCTGCACCTTGTTGGGGTAGATCGCATTGAGATAACCAGCCAGCGATGGACGCCGCGAGACCGTGTTGCCGGCCTCCAGCTCGCGCTTCTCGCCGGACTTGCCGGCAGCCCAGCGCAGCCCCAGCCGCTCGCGCTGCTGTTCGAACAGTTCACGGGCGGTGATGCTGGTATTCATGCGGCACTCGCAGGTGGGGTCATGTCCAGCGCCTCGCGCAGCGCCCGGGCATCGCCCGCTTCGCGCAGGGCCTGGCGGATGTCGGGCGCCGAAAACAGCTCGGCCAGCTCGGACAGCAGCATCAGGTGCTGGTGGGTGTAGTGGGCGGGGACGGCCATGGCGAACACCAGGTCCACCGGCTCGTCGCCACCGAAGTCGACCGGGGTGACCAACCGCAGCAGGGCGCCGCGGGGGCGGTCCAGGGTTGGCGCGCGGCCGTGGGGAATGGCGATGCCGTGACCGATCGCGGTGCTGCCCAGCGCTTCGCGCTGGCACAGGTTCAGATAGATCTGTTCGGCGTTGGCCTGGCGGCAGGCCAGCAACCCGGCGGCGGCCTGCAGGACGCTGTCGCGGTCGGTGGCCGTGCAGAGCTGGGTCTGCACGGCCGCCAGGAGGTCAGTCAGGGGCATGTCTGCGGGGAACGGTGGCGATCAGCCACCATTGTCGCCCACCGGCAGCGGTGCGTGCTGCTGTTTTTTCTCCTTGTGCTTGATCACCAGACGGTCAAGCTTGTCCGCAAGCAGGTCGATCGCGGCATACATGGTCTGGGCATTGGCCTCGGCGTGCAGGGTCTGGCCGGGAATGTTGAGGCTGGCGTCGACGTGGTGTTCGGTCTTCTGCAGCTTGAGGGTCACCCGCGCTTCGCAGTGCTGGTCGAAGTGTTTGCCGATCCGGGCCAGCTTCTCCTCTACATAGGACTGCAGGGCCGGGGTGACTTCGACATCTTTGCCAAACGTTTCGATGCGCATCGGGTTTCTCCTGTGTTCGGATGTGCCAATGAACCTCTCCGCCGGGCGCGGCGGCGCGTCAAGCGATTCTGACCCTTTCGTGCGAGGCGGAAATGTTCATGGCTTCACGATACTTCGCCACGGTGCGTCGCGCTACTGGAATTCCCGACGATTTGAGCAGGTCAGCCAGCTTGGCGTCAGAAAGCGGCTTGCGCGGGTTCTCGTCGTCGATCAGGCGCCGGATCATCGCCTGGATGGCCGTGCTGGACGCCTCGCCACCGCCCTCGGTATCGATGCCCGAGGCGAAGAAGGCGCGCAGCGGCAGGGTGCCGCGCGGGGTACGCACGTGCTTGCGGGCGATCGCACGCGAGACCGTGGATTCGTGCAGGCCGAGCTCGGTGGCGATCTCGCGCAGGGTCAGTGGACGCAGCGCCTGCTCGCCGAATTCGAGGAAGCTGGCCTGCTGCAGGATCAGGCTGCGTACCACCCGCAGCAGGGTTTCGCCACGCTGCTGCAGCCCTTTCAGCAGCCAGCGCGCTTCCTGCAGCTGGGCACGCAGGTAGCCGGCATCGGCGTCGCCACAACGTCGGATCAGCTGTTCGTAGCCGCGGTGGATCACCACCTTCGGCCCGGCATGCGCGGCCAGCGCTGCGCGCCATACGCCGTTCTGCCGCCACACCACCACATCCGGCACCACGTAGGTGTCCTGCGACAGCGGTGCGATCTGCGTGCCCGGGCGCGGGTCCAGCGAGCGCAGCAGGGTGACTGCGGTCTCGACCTCGTCCAGGGGCTGTTTCAGTTCATGGGCCAGCCCGGCGACGCCGCTGCGCGGCAGCCGTTCCAGCGGGCCTGCGGCAATCTGTCGCGCCAGCACCAGGCCGGGCGTGTCACCGGCCAGCACATCCAGCTGCAGCAGCAGGCATTCGCCCAGCGTGCGTGCAGCCACACCGACCGGATCGAAACGCTGGATGCGATGCAGCACGGCGAGGATCTCGTCCTCGTCGGCGTGGATCGCCGGCAACAGGGTTTCGGCGATGGTGGCCAGCGGCTCGCGCAGGTAACCGTCGTCGTCCAGTGCATCGATCAGTGCGGCACCGATACTGCGATCACGCGAGGACAGATGCGACAGATGCAGCTGCCACAGCAGATGGTCGGCCAGTGTTTCGGTTTCGGCTACGCGCTCGGCGGCGCTGCCGGTGTCGTCGTCATCGTCGAAGCTGCCGCCGCTGCCGGCCGCGCTCCAGTCCAGTTCGGCCGGTGCCCAGTCGTCACCGGCATCGGTACGTTCTGCGGGCGCATCACCGTCGTTGCCATCGTTGCCATCGTTGCCATCGCTGCCTTCGTTGCTGGCGCTGCTGCTGTCACTGCTGTCGGCCCAGTCCAGCAGCGGATTGCTTTCCACCGCCTGGGCGATCTCCAGCTCCAGCTCGGTGGTGGACATCTGCAGCAGCTTGATCGCCTGCTGCAACTGGGGCGTGAGCACCAGTTGCTGTCCCAACGATGTCTGCAGCCGAGTCTTCATGCCTGTGCCGAAAGGAAGGAGAGGAACCCGGCGACTGCTTCACAGCTTGAAGGAATCCCCGAGGTAGACGCGACGTACATCGGCGTTGTCCAGGATCGCTTCCGGCGAGCCCTGGGCCAGCACGCTGCCCTCAGCGAGAATATACGCGCGGTCGCAGATACCCAAGGTCTCGCGCACGTTGTGGTCGGTGATCAGCACGCCGATGCCACGCTGCTTGAGATGGGTGACGATGCGCTGGATCTCGCCGACGGAAATCGGGTCGACGCCGGCGAACGGTTCGTCGAGCAGGATCAGGCGCGGCTGCGCGGCCAAGGCACGGGCGATCTCGCAGCGGCGACGTTCGCCACCGGACAGGCTGGCGCCGAGCTGGTCGGCGACATGGCCCAGCTGTAGTTCGTCGAGCAGGCTGTTCAATTCACGCTCGCGGCCAGCCGAATCCAGGCCCTCGCGCAGCTCCAGCACCAGGCGGATGTTGTCGGCCACGGTCAGCTTGCGGAACACCGACGGCTCCTGCGGCAGGTAACCCACGCCCTGCTTGGCCCGGGTATACATCGGGTCGCCGGTGATGTCCTTGCCGTCGAGCACGATGCTGCCAGCATCGGCGGCAACCAGACCGACGATCATGTAGAAGCAAGTGGTCTTGCCGGCGCCGTTGGGGCCCAGCAGGCCGACCACTTCACCGGCGTCGAGGGTCAGCCCGAAGTCCTTGACGACTTCGCGTTGCTTGTACTTCTTGCGCAGGCCCTTGGCGACGAGCATTACTTCCTGCTCCCGGCCGGCTGTGCCGGCGTGGTGGCCTTGGGCTGTGCCGCAGGTGCGGCCGGGGTCTTGTTCTTCGGCGGGATGACGGTGCGCACGCGGCTGCCGTCGCCACCGGAGTTCATTTCGCCG
This sequence comes from Stenotrophomonas sp. ASS1, assembly GCF_004346925.1. NCBI lineage: Bacteria > Pseudomonadati > Pseudomonadota > Gammaproteobacteria > Lysobacterales > Lysobacteraceae > Stenotrophomonas > Stenotrophomonas oleivorans. The sequence continues at coordinate 1,022,497 of NZ_CP031167.1, forward strand.
GTGCGGGTGTTGTAGACCATGCGCTGGCCGGCATTGGTGCCGCGCGCGCTGGTGACCTTGTAGTTGCCTGTCAGGGTGATGATCTCGGTCTTGATGTCGTAGTCGATGCGATCGGCCAGCGCGTCCATCCAGGTGCCATCATCGAGCTGCTGCTTCATCTTGGCCTGCTTGCCGGTGAACACCACACGCACCGCTTCGCCGTCCTTGAGGTAGATCTCGGCCTCGGACGAGCGCAGGTCCAGCGTGCCCTGGGTGATGATCACGCCCTGCGACAGCACGGTCTTGCCGTCGCCGGTGAGCGTGCCCGACTGGGCGCCGGAATCGATGTGCATGTCTTCGTTGCGGTCGGTGGACTTGGCGAAGGCGGCGCTGGGGACAAGAAGACCAAGCGCGAGTACGGCGGCAAAGGGAATCTTCATCGGGGTCCGTTCTACCGGTGGGGGCCTCCCGGGTGGACCGGGGGCGGGCGGGTGGGGCTGCCGGCCTTGCGCCTGTCCGGAGACGTCGCAGGCTGGCGGCGGAATCAGCGTTTGGGCGTGTAGCGGCCCTTGGACTGGCTGAGGAAATGATACGTGTTGTTCTTCGAATCCACTTCGAAGCCGACGCCGGACTGTTCCATGCCCGGGCGGGTCATGGTCACCAGGGCGTCGGTGCGGGCGCGGTTTTCCTTCGGGAACACGTCCAGATGGTCGGTGCGGAAGGTGGTCGGCACCGTGCCCGGGCCGACCGGGCTGTCGCCGGCGACATTGCCGCGCAGCTTCATCTCGTCGCCCTTGGCGCTGAGCCAGCCGGTTTCGGCACGCAGGGTCCAGTGCCTGCCATCCTTGTCCGGCATCTCGAACAACGGCGTGGCGATGTTGATGGTCTGGTCACCGCGCTGGCGTTCCAGCAGCGGCGCACGCAGCGTGGTCGATTCCTTGCCGTGCTCATCCAGGGCGACGATCTGGAAGTCGTGCAGGATGTAATCCACGCCCACTTCCTGGCCGCCACTGGCTGGCCCCTTGTCGCGGTTGCGCAGCGCCGCCCAGCTGCTCAGCAGGGCGGCCAGCAGCAGGCCGATGCCGAGCAGGGTGCGCCAGTTCACGGTCGGCAGGTTCATGCGCCGAACCTCGCCAGCACCGCATCCACATGCCCCTGCGCGGCCAGCAGGATGTCGCACAGCTCGCGCGCGGCGCCACGCCCGCCATCGGCACGGGTCTGCCAGTGCACGCGCTCGGCGATCCACGGATGGGCGTTGGCCGGCGCCACCGCCAGGCCGACCGCACCCAGTGGTGCCAGGTCGGGCAGGTCATCGCCCATGAAGGCCACCTGTTCCAGGCCGATGCCATGCTGCGCGCACAGCGCCTGCACGCTGGCCAGCTTGTCGCCCACGGCGATCTGGGTGTCGATGCCGAGGTCGGCGCCGCGCTTGAGCGCGGACTGGCTGTTGCGCGCGGTGATCAGCACGGGGTGGATGCCGTGCTGCTGCAGCAGTTTCAGGCCCAGGCCATCCTGCACGAAGTACGCCTTGCTCTCGTTGCCGTCCTTGTCGTAGTACAGCCGACCGTCGGTGAGGGTGCCGTCCACGTCGAAGCAGGCCAGGCGGATACGGGCCGCGGCGGCATGCAGGTGGGCAGGGAAGGCGGGCAGGGGGGACCAGGGCATCAGGGCGGCAGGCTCGGTGGGTTCGGGTGGGGCAGTACAGACTGAATGGGGTCTACGGACTGTCGGTTAAACCACCCGGGCCCGCAACAGGTCATGAATGTTCAGGGCGCCGACTGCACGGCCCTGGTCATCGACCACGATCAGGCCGGTGATCTTGTGGGTCTCCATCAGCCGGGCTGCCTCCACCGCCAGCTGGTCGGCGCCGATGGTGCGTGGGTTGCGCGTCATCACATCGGCGATCTTCGCCGTGCGCACGTCCAGCGCGCTGTCCAGCGCGCGGCGCAGGTCGCCGTCGGTGAACAGGCCGATCAGCACGCCGCCGGCATCGACCACGGCGGTCATGCCCAGCCGTTTGCGGCTCATCTCCATCAGCGCTTCACTGAGACTGGCGTCGGCGCCCACGCTGGGCAGGTCGTCGCCGGTGTGCATCACGTCGGTGATGTGCAGCAGCAGGCGGCGGCCGAGGCTGCCGGCCGGGTGCGAGCGGGCGAAGTCATCGGCGGTGAAGCCGCGCGCATCGAGCAGGGCCACCGCCAGCGCATCGCCCATCGCCAGCGAGGCGGTGGTGCTGGAGGTCGGCGCCAGCGCCAGCGGACAGGCCTCGGCCGGCACGCTCACGTCCAGGTGGATGTCGGCGGCGGTGGCCAGGCTGGACTGTGGGCGCCCGGTCATGGAAATCAGCACGTTGCCCTGGCGCTTGAGCACCGGCAGCAGCATCAGCACCTCGTCTGACTCGCCCGAATAGGACAGGGCCAGCACCACGTCGTCCTCGGTGATCATGCCCAGGTCGCCGTGGCCGGCTTCACCGGGGTGCACGTAGAACGCCGGCGTACCGGTGGACGCCAGGGTGGCGGCGATCTTGCGGGCGATGTGCCCGGACTTGCCCATGCCGGTGGCGACCACCCGGCCGCGGCTGCCCAGGATCGCCTGGCAGGCCTGCTGGAACGCCTCGCCAAGGCGGTCGGCCACGGCGTCCAGCGCCTGCCGCTCGATCTCGAAGACGCGGCGGCCGCTGGCGACCAGGCCGGCAGGGTCGACGGAACGGGGGGGCAACAGGGATTCGGCCATGCGGACGCCACGCAGCGGAAGTAGAATGGAGGCACATTTTATTAGGAAAGCCCGTTGGACGCCGACACCATCCGCAATCTGATCGAAACCGGCCTGCCCGGCGCCCGCGCCGACGTGCAGGGCGACGATGGCGTGCATTTCGAAGCGACCGTGGTCTGCGAGGCCTTCGCCGGCAAGATGCCGCTGGCCCGCCACCGCATGGTGTATGCCACGCTGGGCGACCTGATGGGCGGCGCGATCCACGCGCTGGCGCTGAAAACCGTGACCCCGGCCGAAGCCGGCTGAACCGCAGAAGATCCCGAATACATGGCCAAGATCGTTGTGACCGGCGGCGCTGCGCTGCACGGTGAAGTGAGCATCTCCGGCGCCAAGAACGCCGTCCTCCCCATTCTCTGCGCGACCCTGCTGGCCGATGCGCCGGTGGAGATCACCAACGTGCCGCACCTGCACGACGTGGTCACCACGGTGAAGCTGCTGGGCGAGCTGGGCGCCAAGGTCACCATCGACCAGGGCACGCTGTCGCGCGGCAGCGCGATCGTGGTCGACCCGCGCTCGGTGAACCAGCACGTGGCGCCGTACGAGCTGGTCAAGACCATGCGCGCCTCGATCCTGGTGCTGGGCCCGCTGCTGGCCCGCTTCGGCGCTGCGGAAGTGTCGCTGCCCGGCGGCTGCGCGATCGGTTCGCGTCCGGTCGACCAGCACATCAAGGGCCTGCAGGCGCTGGGTGCCGAGATCGTGGTCGAGAACGGCTTCATCAAGGCCAGCGCCAAGCGCCTGAAGGGCGGCCATTTCACCTTCGACATGGTCAGCGTCACCGGCACCGAGAACGTGCTGATGGGTGCGGTGCTGGCTGAAGGCACCACCATCCTCGACAACTGTGCGATGGAACCGGAAGTGACCGATCTGGCGCATTGCCTGATCGCGCTGGGCGCGAAGATCGAAGGTCTGGGCACTGCCCGCCTGGTCATCGAAGGCGTCGAGCGCCTGTCCGGTGGCCGCCATGAAGTGCTGCCCGACCGTATCGAGACCGGCACCTTCCTGGTGGCCGCGGCGATGACCGGCGGCAAGGTCACGGTCAACCGTGCGCGGCCGAACACCATGGATGCGGTGCTGTCCAAGCTGGTCGAGGCCGGTGCGAAGATCGAGACCACCGACGACACCATCACCCTGGACATGCAGGGCAAGCGGCCGAAGGCGGTCAACCTGACGACCGCGCCGTACCCGGCGTTCCCGACCGACATGCAGGCGCAGTTCATGGCGCTCAACTGCGTGGCCGACGGCGTCGGCGTGATCAACGAAACGATCTTCGAGAACCGTTTCATGCACGTCAACGAGCTGCTGCGCCTGGGCGCGGACATCCAGGTCGAAGGCCACACCGCCATCGTGCGTGGCAGCGAACACCTGAGCGGTGCGCCGGTAATGGCCACCGACCTGCGTGCCTCGGCCTCGCTGATCCTGGCCGGCCTGATGGCCAGCGGCGAGACCACCATCGACCGCATCTACCACCTTGATCGTGGCTACGAGAACATCGAAGAGAAGCTGTCTTCGCTCGGCGCCACCATCCGGCGCGTGCCATGATCCTGCGCGGCAAGTTCAGCCCGCGTCGCAAGGCGCTGCTGGCCCTGGTGCTGATCGTGCTGGCGTGGCTGGGCTATGCCTGGTACGCCAACATCGCCATCACCCAGGGCATCGAGCAGAAGGACATGGACTGGAACGGCGATGGCACGGTCTCGCGTGATGAAATCATCGAGTCGTTCTATGCGGTCGCAGTGAACGACAGCCAGGACGGCAACCGTCATTGCCGCACCTTCGTCTGGCACAGCACCGGTGAGCAGATCCGCGTGGACTGCCGGACCGAGTTCAAGCCGGCCGAGGAACAGAAACCGGCTGAAGCGAAGAAATAAGAAAACGCCCGCGAAAGCGGGCGTTTTCTTTTCGGTAGTGCCGGCCGCTGGCCGGCAACCCCATCAACCTCGTGGAGCATCGCGAGAATGCCGGGCAGTGGCCGGCACTACCGGTTCGCGCGTCAGTTCATCGCCTTGATGGTCAGGTCCAGCGCATCGCGGCCGCTCTCACGCTGCAGCATGCGCGCCGGCACCGGGAATTCCGGCACGATCCAGGCGATCAGCTCCTTGTTGCCGTCGGCGCGCGAGACCTTGGTGGCCTCGTAGCTCTTGCCGCCCACGGTGATCGATTCCTTGCCGATCACACGGTACGTCATGTTCTTGATGCGGCCTTCGTCGACCATGCGATAGGTCAGCGGCTTGCCCGCCGCCAGGTCACGGGCGATCGCCAGGTTGATCAGCAGCGCGTCCATGTCACCGGTTTTCAGCGCAATCGGGCCAGCGCGATCCGGCTTGATGTCACCGGTCCAGGTGGCCTGGTTGCTGGTCCAGTTGTAGTTGGCCTGCACGTTGCGCTTCTTCACCAGCAGCGCCGAACGGTCCTGGCTGCTGAGCGGGCGCAGCTGGCCACGCACTTCCTCGAACACCGTGCTCTGGCTGAGGTCGGCCAGCTGGTTCTTCACCTGCAGGCTGTAGCGCCACTTGTTGCTGCCTTCGCTGACCAGGGTCATGGTGCCGTTGGCCTGCATGCCCATGTAGCTGGCCAGGTAATCGGCCTTGAACGGTTCCAGCGCCATGGCCGGCAGGCTGGCCACGGTCAGGGCAGCGGCTGCGATCCAGGTGAGGGGGCGGGTCAGGGTATTCATGCTCAGACTCCTTGGTATTCGATCAGGCGCAGATCGACGCGGTCTTCGCCGTCTTCGCGTTGCAGGATGCGCACCGGGGTGGGGACACCGTTGGCGATCCAGAGAATGGTTTCGTTTCTGCCACCGTTGGTCCGGTAGACCCGCAGTGCGTTGTAGGACAGGTCGCCGACCTCGACGTTCTCGGTCTGCGGCGCGGCCTGGTAGTCGTGTTCGCGGACCTTGCCCATGTCCACGTAGCGGTAATGCATGGAGGCGCCTGGACGCGCATCGCGCATGATCGCCAGGTTGATCAGTAGCGCGCTCTGGTCGCCTGCCTGCAGCGGGATCGGTTGCGCGCGTTCCTTCTTGACGTCACCGGTCCATTGCGCGGTGCCGGCCTGCCAGTTGTAGGTGCCGACCGCCTTCTTGCCCAGGAACAGGCCCTTGCGCACCGTGCTCTGGCTGAGCGGCGCATACACGCCGCTGCGCTCCTCGAACACTGTGCTCTGTTCGATGTTCAGGCCCAGCACGCTGGCAAAGCCGCGGCGGCCGACCACCTGCATGTCCACCCGCCACTGGCTGCCGCCGGTGTGGGTGACCTGCATGCTGGCATCGCCCGCTTCCTTGCCCTTGTAGAAGGCCTGGTAGGTGGCGCTGAACGGTTGCAGCGGCGGTGGCTCCCAGGCCAGTGCCGGTGGCATCGGTACGGCCGGCGCATCGGCTGGCGGCTGCGCTGCGGGCACCGGTGCCGGCACCGGTGCCGGCGGGGCGGCGGGCGCCTGTGCCTGGCCCCAGCCCACGCCGGGGAACACGGCAAGCGACAACAGCAATGGAGTGGACAGCAGGGTCGTGGTCTTCATGGAGGACAGGGACCGCAGGAGGGGGCAGGATGCCAGCCCCGCAGTCAGCGGGGCGTGTGCATGGGGACTACCGGTTCAGGTTCCCGGCGGAATCTAGGGCCAACGGGCTAAACAGGGGGTGACCGTCCAGTTGCGGCTGGCCATCCCGTTCAGCCAGGCGGCCGGCGCACAACAGCTGCAGGGTGGCGATCAGCAGCGGATGCTCCACCGCCAGCACGCGCGCGGCGAGGCTGTCGGCGTCATCGCCGGGCAGCACCGGCACCCGCACCTGCGCCAGCACGGCGCCCGCATCCAGCTCGGGCACGACCAGATGGACGCTGGCACCGTGCTCGGCGTCGCCCGCCTGCAGCGCCCGTGCGTGGGTGTCCAGGCCCTTGTGCAGCGGCAGCAGCGATGGATGGATGTTGACCAGCCGGCCATTGAAGCGCTGTACGAAGGCCGCGCCGAGGATGCGCATGTAGCCGGCGCAGACGATCCAGTCCGGTTGTACTGCGGCCAGCGCATCGCCGAGCGCCTGCTCGTAGCTGGCGCGGTCGCTGAAGGACTTCGGTGCATGCGCCCAGCGCAGGTTCGGTGCGACGCGCTGCAGGGCCTCTGCGGCGGGGCGGTCGGAAAACACGCCGACCACCTCGGCGGGCAGTCGGCCGTCGGCAATGGCATCGAGGATGGCCTGCAGGTTGCTGCCGCGGCCGGAGGCGAGCACGCCAATGCGGGTGGTCGCGGTCACTGCTGGGCGCTCCGGCGGATCAGCGGCCAGATCAGCAGGCTGCCGAGGGTGGCCATCAGCATGTCGGCGTGCGCGTCCCACATGTCGCCCTGCTGCCCGTTGTAGGCCTCGGCAGCATCCGGTGACAGCGCCAGCGCGATGGCCCACTCGAACCATTCGTAGACCAGGCTGGCACACATCACCGTCATCACCGCCAGGGTGAAGGCCTGGCCCAGGCGCAGCGCCGGCCACGCATGACGGGCAAGCTGCAGCAGCGCAGGAGTGAAGCAGACGCCGAACAGGAAGTGGATGAGGCGATCGAAATGGTTGCGCTGCCAGCCGAAGGCCGCATTCGGCGACCAGCCGCTCAGCGTCTGCGCCCAGGCGTCGTAGGGCACGTTGGAATACAGCCAGCGCGCGGCCACGCAGTGCAGGGCGATGAAGCCGCAGATCGCGATGAAGGCACCGTTGCCCAGCCAGCCGCCGCGACGGTCGACCCACAGCAGCGCGGCCAGCCCGATCACGGTCAGGGTGCTGTGCAGGGCCTGTTCGGTAGGCCACAGCGGGTGGACCCAGCTGATTGCGAACACCGCCAGCACGGCGGCAAAGGCCAGCTTCTTGGGGCCCGAGAAACGGTGGGTGGTGGGCGAAGCGGACGTGGGGAGGGCAGGCGCGGACATGGGAAATCGATCAGGAAAGGACGGGGCGTCTGCCGGCAGGTTCAGACACTGAGGTGGTCGCCGCGGTCGAACAGCGCGGCCATGTCAGGTTTGGACAGGAACACCCAGGCATAGGCGGCCAAGGCCATGCCCAGCGGGCCGGCCAGTACGCCCAGCCACGCCGCGCGCCGGCACCAGGCCAGCCCGGTGCGATGTGACAGCTGGCGCGCGGTATACAACTGCACGAACCCCAGCACGGCCGCCAGCACGGCGATGGACGCATAGACCGTGGTCAGCATCCAGGCATCGTCCAGCCCGCGCGAGTGGGCCACCCATCCGCTGAGGCCAAGAAACGCCACTGTGGCGAACCAATGGAAGCCGGCCAACGCGTAGAACAGCACTTTCAGCGTCTGCAGGTGGCTGGTCAGCTGCAGCTGCGCCAGGGTCTGATGCGGCAGCGGCGGCGGATTGCCGGAGGCGGTCATGCGGGCGTGGCGGGAAGGTCGAAGGCGGCCTTCACCTGCGGGCGCAGCAGGGTGATCAGGCCGAACACCCCCAGCACCGTGCCGATGGGGGTGAACAGGCAGGCCAGGCCGGCCGCGATCAGGCACAGCAGGTAGCGGCGTCTCTGGGCCAGGCAGCGGCCGGCATAGGCGACGAACGCGCCCAGGGTGACGCCCCCGAATACGGCGACGCAACCGATGAGGGTGAACATCCAGCCGAACAGGCGCTGTTCGGCCGGCGACGACGGCTGGCCGCCGGAATTCATCGGCAGGTTGCCGGTGAGCGCGGTGATGCCCAGCACGATGTGGATGATGAAGATCAGCGAGAACAGCACGATCAGGCCGCCGACCACGTAGTGCGCGATGGCCAGCATGCGCAGGTGGTCGGCATCCTGCGCGTTGAACACCGGTACCGTCGCCAGCGGCGGCGGCACGGGGGCGGGCGACAAGGGGGGCGTTGCGTCCATGCGGGCTCCTGGGTTGTCGGGATCAGGCGATGTGGACGCGCTCGGCGCCTTCGGCGGTGACCACCTGGCCGATGGTCCAGTGCTCCAGGCCCTGCGCCTTGACCGCATCGGATACCGCGGCCACCTGGTCCGGCGCCACGATCAGCACGAAGCCGATACCGCAGTTGAAGGTGCGCCACATCTCGCTGTCGGCGACCGCGCCTTCCTTCTGCAGCCACTGGAACACCGGCGGCAGGGTCCAGGCCGAGGCCTGGATGTCCAGGCCGAGGCCGTCGGGAACCACGCGGATGATGTTCTCGGTCAGGCCGCCACCGGTGATGTGGGCCATGCCGTGGATGGCCGCGCCGTGCGACTTCAGCAGCGACAGGATCGGCTTCACGTACAGGCGGGTCGGCGCCATCAGCGCATCGACCAGCTTCACGCCGCCTTCCAGCTCCAGCTCGGCCGGGCGGCCGGCGCGGTCGTAGATGCGGCGCACCAGCGAGTAGCCGTTGGAATGCGGGCCGGACGAAGCGATGCCGATCAGCACGTCGCCGGCAGCCACGCTGGCGCCATCCTTCAGCTCGCTCTTCTCAACCGCGGCGACGGTGAAGCCGGCCAGGTCGTACTCGCCCGGGGCATACATGTCGGGCATTTCAGCGGTTTCGCCGCCGATCAGCGCGCAGCCGGCCTCGGTGCAGCCGTTGGCGATGCCACCCACGACCGCTGCGGCGGTGTCGATGTCCAGCTTGCCGGTGGCGAAGTAGTCCAGGAAGAACAGCGGCTCGGCACCCTGCACCAGCACGTCGTTCACGCACATCGCGACCAGGTCGATGCCGATCGTATCGTGGCGGTCCAGCTGGTGGGCCAGCTTCAGCTTGGTGCCCACGCCGTCGGTACCCGACACCAGCACCGGCTCGCGGTACTTGTTGGACAGGTCGAACAGGGCGCCGAAGCCGCCCAGGCCGCCCATCACTTCCGGGCGGAAGCTGCGCTTGACCAGGGGCTTGATCCGCTCGACCAGTTCGTTGCCGGCGTCGATGTCGACACCCGCGTCACGGTAGGTGAGGGGGGAGGGGGCGGAAGACGGGGTGTTGGTCACGGGCGTCGGCGCTGGCAGGGGTTGAACGGGCGATTTTAACAGGCCGCATTGGCGCAAAGGCCGTATTCGGGCAACAATTCCCCCGGATACGTCGAGCCAATGGATGTCCTGATGCGCCGCAGCCTGATTCTGACCCTGCTCCTTGCGCTGAGCCTGCCGGTGGCCACGATGGCCCAGAGCGGCCTGCGCACCGAGGGTGATGTTGCCACCGCCACTGGCGCGTACGAGGCCGAAGTGCCCGTCAACAGCCAGGCCGAAGCCGACCGCAACGGCGCCCTGGCCCGCGCCTTGAGCGTTGTACTGGGCAAGTTGTCCGGCGATCGCAGCGTGATGTCGCGCCCTGGCGTGGCGCAGGCGCTGCGCAATGCCAAGGATTACGTGGCCAGCTACGACTACAAGCAGGACCAGAGCGTGAGCGCCAGTGGCGCCCCCAGCTTCCGCACCCTGCTGGTGGCCCGCTTCCGCGAGGACGATGTCGATTCGCTGGTGTCGGCGCTGGGCCTGCCGCTGTGGCCGCAGCCCCGACCGAAGCCGGTGCTGTGGCTGGCCGTCGATGACGGCAGCGGCCCGCGCCTGGTCAGCGTGCAGCAGGCCAACGCCGCCCGCCCGTTGCTGAACCGCGCCATCGAGCGCGGCTACAAGCTGGGCCTGCCCAGCGGTGGTGCCGCCGAACAGGCGCTGGCCGGTGCCATCTGGCGCCAGGACAGTGCCGCCGTGGCCCGTGCCTCTTCGCGCTACTCTCCGCCGATGCAGCTGATCGGCAAGCTGTACCGCGCCAATGGCGGCTGGCAGGCGGACTGGGTGTTCGTCGACAACGGCCGTGAGCTGAACAAGTGGACCAGCAAGGACGCCAACGCCATGCGCGCGATGGCCGCCGGTGCCGATGGTGCCGCCGATGCGCTGGTCAAGCGCTATGCCAAGGCCGGCGCGGCCGTCGGCCAGGCCGGCACCTATCGGGTGGTGGTCACCGGCATCAACAGTGCCGACGACTACCTGCGCCTGGCTGCCGGCCTGCGTGAGGTGCCGGTGGTGCGCAACGTCACCCCGCTGCACGCTTCGGCCGGCCAGCTGGAGCTGAGCCTGGAGATGACCACCGGCCTGGCCGGCTTCAACCGCATGCTGGGCGACAACGGCGTGCTGGTGCCGAGCGCACCGCTGCCGGCCCTGCCGACGCCGATCGACGACGCCACCGGTGCCCCGGTCGCTGCGCCGGTCAGCAACGAGTACCGCCTGCGATGAACCTGACCCCGGAAGCGGAAATCGCGCAGTTTCTGCGCCGCCTGAAGTACATCCTGTTCGCCGGCCTGATCGGCTGGGTGGTGTGGTTGCTGGCGCCGATCCTGACCCCGTTCGTGCTGGCGCTGGCGCTGGCCTGGCTGGGCGATCCGCTGGTGGACCGCATCGAGGCCACCGGCCGTTCGCGCATGACCGGCGTGGTGCTGGTGTTCGCGGCGATGGTGCTGGTGATCGTGGCGCTGCTGCTGGTGCTGGTGCCGATGATCGAGCGCCAGATCACCACCCTGATTGCGGTCGCGCCGCAGGCACAGGCGTGGCTGATGGAAAAGGGCATTCCCTGGTTCGAGCAGAAGACCGGCCTGGAAGTGATGCAGTGGCTGGACCCGGACCGCCTGATCGAATGGGTGCGCAGCCACTGGCAGCAGGCCGGCGGCTTCGCCACCACGTTCATGGGCTATGTCTCGCGTTCGGGCTTTGCGATGGTGACCTGGGTGGTCAACATCCTGCTTCTGCCGATCCTGGCGTTCTACTTCCTGCGTGACTGGGACAAGCTGGTCGAGCGCGTGGCGTCGGTGATTCCGCGCAACCAGATCGGCACCATCAGCGCATTGGCGCGTGAGTCCAACGAGGTGCTGGGCGCCTTCATCCGCGGTCAGTTCCTGGTGATGCTGGCGCTGGGTGTGATCTATGCCGGCGGCCTGTCGCTGGTCGGCCTCAAGCTGGGTCTGCTGATCGGCCTGATTGCCGGCCTGATCAGCTTCATTCCCTATCTGGGCGCGACCACCGGCATCCTGATGGCGGTGGTCGCCGCACTGGTGCAGGCACAGGGCTTCGACCTGAAGCTGCTGATCCTGGTCGGCGTGGTGTTCACTGTGGGCCAGCTGCTGGAAAGCTACGTGCTGACCCCGCGGATTGTCGGCGACAAGATCGGCCTGCACCCGGTGGCAGTGATCTTCGCGGTGATGGCCGGCGGCCAGCTGTTCGGCTTCCTCGGCATGCTGCTGGCGCTGCCGGTGGCAGCGGTGACCAACGTGCTGCTGCGCTACGCGCACCAGCGTTATCGCCAGAGCGAGCTGTACGTGGGTGAGAAGCCGGCGATCGTGCTTGATGGCGTGGTCGATGCCCCCCATATCATCATTCCGAACGACAAGGGCCCCGACCTGAAGTGATGGGTGTGCCGCAACTGCCGCTGGCCCTGCATTACCCGCAGGACCAGCGCCTGGAGACCTTCATCGGCGCGCCGGATGGCGCGCTGGCGCAGCTGCGCGCGATCGCGGTCGGCGCCAGCCACGATTGGGTCTACCTGGAAGGTGCGGCGGGCACGGGCAAGACCCACCAGGCGCTGGCGATGTGCTCCAGCGCCGAGCAGGCCGGGCGACTGCCGACCTACGTACCGCTGGCCAGCGCCGCTGGCCGCGTTCGTGCGGCGCTCGATGGGCTGGAAGCGCGCGAACTGGTGGCGCTGGACGGCCTGGATGAGGTTGCCGGCAACCGCGAGGACGAGATCGCGCTGTTCGATTTCCATAACCGTGCGCGCGCTGCGGGCGTGACCGTGCTGTACACGGCGCAGAAGGCGCCGGGCGAACTGGGCCTGGTGCTGCCGGACCTGCGTTCGCGGCTGGGCCAGTGCGTGCGTGTGCTGCTGCAGCCGCTGGATGAGGAAGGGCGGGCAGCGGTGCTGCGTGAGCGCGCGCTGCGGCGTGGGCTGGCGATCGACGAGGCCTCGATCGAGTGGCTGCTGTCGCATACCGGGCGCGAGCTGGGTGGGTTGATCACGCTGCTGGACTGGCTGGACCGCGAGTCGCTGGCGGCGAAGCGGCGGATCACCGTGCCGTTCCTGCGCCAGGTGCTGGAAGAAGGGCGGCCTCGTTACTGAGGGTGGGGTTTGCTTTGCAGGGCTGCGCCCTGCACCCGCCGTAGTGCCGGCCGCTGGCCGGCAACAGCAAGAGCCGAAGCAACAGCAGAAGCTGGCTTCCTGAGGGGAGGCGGGGTGGCTCAGGTTGCGGGGGACGGCGCAAGTACGTCCATGTAGCCTCGGTCGCGCCATCCATGGCGCTCACGCCCCCGCAACCTGAGCCACCCCGCCTTCGACAGGTTCCCGCGATCTGCCGGGACTGCATACTGCACTGCTGTTGGTGGGTGTCTACCTTGGTCGACACCAGAGCGAGCATAGCGACGCGACCCGCTTTTGCTTTTCTTTTTTCTTTTCCGTGGCTGGACGCGCACGGAAACTGTCAGAGGCCGGGCGGGATGGGTACGCGGGGGTGTCTGCGGCATGGATGCCGCGGACAAGCCTCCATGGATGGATTCACGGCGTCCCCCGCGTACCCATCCCGCCCGGCCAAGCACGGCTTTGCAGTCGAGCAAGCTCGACTCTACTGATTAGGCATCCAGCCACGAGGGGCTCAGCCGTTCGCGGCCAACTCAACATCCAGCGCGCGCAGGCGATCCACGGTCCCGACATCGGTCCAGCGCCCGCGATGGTGCTGCCCCGTCATCAATCCCTGCGCCATGAAGTGCTTCTGCAGCGGCACCACCGAGAACTTCGGTGGGAGCCGCTCGCTGCCCGGTGCATCACCGATCACCGTGTGCCAGTCGGCCACGATGGAAGGGCGATACACGCCGATGCCGGCATAGGTCAGGCACGGTCCTTCGCGGTCGTGGTGCAGCAACCCCTGCGCATCGATGCGGTAGTCACCGTTCGGGTGCTGAAGCGGATTGTCGACCAGCACCAGATGCGCCTGGCCCTGCGGCTCGCGCGGCAGCGTGGCGAAATCGAAATCGGTCCAGATGTCGCCGTTCACCACCAGGAACGGGGCGTCGCCCAGCACCGGTAGTGCATTGAGGATGCCGCCGCCGGTTTCCAGCGGGGTCTGCCCTTCGTACATGAAATGCAGGCGCAGGCCCCATTGGCTGCCATCGCCCAGCGTCGCTGGAAACTGCTCGGCCAGCCATGCGGTGTTGACCACCACCTCGCGCACGCCGAGTGCGGCCAGGCGTTCCAGGTGCCAGACGATCAGCGGTTTGCCGGCCACGTCCAGCAGCGGCTTGGGCGTGTGCAGTGTCAGCGGGCGCATGCGCTCGCCGAGGCCGGCAGCAAAGACCAGCGCCTTCATCGGGCCACGCGCATCGGTGCGGCCAGGTCGGTCAGCGCCGGCTTGATGCGGTGTTCCAGCAGCTGCTGCAGCGGTGCCAGCTCGCGGTAGCGCGGCAGCACTTCGTCCAGATAGGCGATGAAGCGCGGCGCGTCGTCGAGGTAGTGACCCTTGTTGTCGCGGTAGCGCAGGCGGCAGAACAGGCCAAGGATCTTCACGTGGCGCTGGATGCCCATCCAGTCGGCATCGCGCAGGAAGGTGGCGCGGTCGGGCACCGGCAGGCCGGCGTTGCGGGCGCGCTCGTGATACTGCGCCAGCCACTCGTCCACACGCTGCAGCGGCCAGCTCAGGAACGCGTCCTTGAACAGGCTCATCGCATCGTAGGCGATCGGGCCGCGCACCAGGTCCTGGAAATCCAGCACTGCCGGACCATTCTCGACCGGCATCAGATTGCGCGGCATGTAGTCGCGATGGGTCATCAGCTGGGCCTGGCCCAGCGCGTTGTCCATCAAGCGGCGGTGCACCAGCTGCAGCCCTTCAATCTCGCCGCAGTCCAGTTCCAGGTTCAGGTGGCGCTGCAGGAACCATTCGTCGAACAGGCCGGCATCGCGCTGCAGCAGTGCTTCGCCGAACTGGCCGAAGTCGGCCGGCACCGGGATCGCCTGCAGGCGCAGCAGCTGTTCGATCGAACGGCCGAACCATTCATCGGCGTTGCGCTCGTCGAGGATCTTCGCCAGGGTCGGGCCGCCGAGATCTTCCAGCAGCAGGAAGCCGGCATCCAGATCCTGTGCCAGCAGCGCGGGCACACGCAGGCCGTTGTCATCCAGCAGGCCGCGCATGCGCAGCCACGGGCGCGGATCTTCCAGCCCCGGCGGGGCATCCATCACGATGTGGCTGCCGCGCGTGCTGGTGGTGCGCCAGTAGCTGCGCATGCCGGCATCGACCGAGGCGCGTTCGACCACCGCACTGGAATCATCGAGCTGGGTACGGGCCCACTGCAGGCGCTGCGCGCTGCGCTGGGGATCGGAGGCGGGTTCGGTCATGCAGGCATATCCGGGCGCGCCGGGCGCGCCTACGTCGGGAACAGGAAGGGAAGAGGGTGCGGGATCAGCGGCGACCGCTGAACAGACGCAGGACGGCCAGCACGGCCACTGCGCCCAGCACAGCACCGAGGAAGCCGGCCGGCTCACCGGGGGCGTACCAGCCCATGTACTGGCCGAACCACCCGGCCAGCAGCGCGCCGATGATGCCCAGCACGATGGTCAGCAGGCAGCCCATGCGGTTGTTGCCGGGCATGAAGAATCGCCCGAGCAGGCCGACGAAGAAGCCGACCAGGATGATGTAGAGCCAGCTGCTGCTGCCGAACAGACCATTCATGCGCGCGATTTCCACCAAGGGTGGACGCAGCCTAGCAAGGCCAGGCTGCGTCCGTCACGGTGTGCCGGATTCAGCAGCAGCCGTGGTCGCCGTGGCGGGTGCCACTGTCGGCAGCCACCGGCGAACCGCTGGTCTCGCCGCGCAGGCTGGCGGCGTAGTGCTCGCTGATCACCTTGGACACGCAGGCGGTGACCTTCTTGCCCATCGGAATGTGCAGGAACTCGTTCGGGCCGTGTGCATTGGAGTGCGGACCGAGCACGCCGGTGATCATGAACTGGGCGCCCGGGAACTTCTCACCCAGCATGCCCATGAACGGAATCGAGCCACCTTCGCCCATGTACATCGCCGGCTTGCCGAAGAAGGCCTGGCTGGCGTCGTCGATGGCCTGGGTCAGCCACGGCGCCATGGCCGGGGCGTTCCAGCCGGTGGATGCCTTTTCCAGATCCAGAGTGACCTGCGCACCGTTCGGCGGGTCGCGCAGCAGCGCTTCCTTCAGCAGCTCACCGCAGGTCTTGCCATCGGCGGTCGGCGGCAGGCGCAGCGACAGCTTCACCGAGGTCTGCGGGCGCAGCACGTTGCCGGCCGATTCCAGCGCCGGCATGCCACCGACGCCGGTGACCGACAGTGCCGGGCGCCAGGTGCGGTTGAGCACCAGCTCGGTCAGGTCCTCGTTCATCGGACGCAGACCGTCGACCATCGGGAACTTCTCGAAGATCTCGGTATCGACCACTTCGGCGGCGCGCTTGGCCTGTTCCTGGCGCTCGGCCGGGATCTCAACGTTCATGCCGTCGATCAGGATGCGGCCGGTGTCCTGGTCCTCGATGCGCGACAGCAGCTGGCGCAGCAGTCGGAAGCTGGACGGCACCACGCCGGAGGCATCGCCGGAGTGCACGCCTTCGTTGAGCACCTTCACGGTGAAGTTGCCGCCGGTCAGGCCGCGCAGCGAGGTGGTGCACCACAGCTGGTCGTAGTTGGCGCAGCCCGAATCCAGGCAGACCACCAGCGACGGCTTGCCGATGCGGTCGGCGAGGTGGTCGACGTAGGCCGGCAGGTCATAGCTGCCCGACTCTTCACAGGCTTCGATCAGCACCACGCAGCGGGCGTGCGGCAGGCCCTGGGCCTGTAGTGCCAGCACCGCGGCCAGCGAGCCGAAGATGGCGTAGCCGTCGTCCGCACCGCCGCGGCCATACAGCTTGTCGCCGCGCAGGACCGGGGTCCACGGGCCGAGGTCGTCGTCCCAGCCGGTCATTTCCGGCTGCTTGTCGAGGTGGCCGTAGAGCAGGATGGTGTCGTCGCCGGTTTCGGCGCCGGTAGCCGGAATTTCCAGGAAGATCAGCGGGGTACGGCCTTCCAGGCGCACCACTTCAACCTTCAGGCCGGGCAGCTGCTGGGCCTTGGCCCAGTTCTCCATCAGGGTGACCGCCTGTTCCATGTAGCCGTTCTGCACCCAATTGGCGTCGAACATCGGCGACTTGTTGGGAATGCGGATGTAGTCGACCAACTGCGGGACGATCTCGCTGTCCCACTTGTCATTGACGAATTGGCCGAGCTTGGCGCTGTCCATCTGAAACTCCGGTTGCATGGGCTGATCCGGCCATTCTACGCCTGTGCCGTGGGTAGGGTTTTTCCTACATCACGTCGGGTATTTGGCTGGCTTTTAGAAATCCAGGAAACCGATAGGCTGTGTGCATGTGGTGACGGACACTGTTCCTACCGACGGGATTGCCGGTCGGGACGGCCAGAATCACAAGGAGATACACGTCGTGCCTTGGAGTGTCGTGTTGAGGGCACTGGTGCTGGTCGTGTGGATCGCTGGGGCGCATGCCGCCGAACCGATCGACATCAACCGCGCCGATGCCCAGGCGCTGCAGCAGGGATTGACGATGGTCGGAGCCGCCAAGGCCGAGGCGATCGTCGAGCACCGGCGCAGACACGGCCCGTTTCATCGCGTCGAGGACCTGACGCAGGTGAAGGGGATAGGGAATGTAATCGTCGAACGGAATCGACAGCGGATCACCGTAGGCAACAGGTTGTTGCCGGCGGATCCGGTACCCGGATCGGTACCGGTGCGAACCGTACCGAGGCGCTGACAGCAGGAATCGTCGGAACCGGCAGGAGGCTGGTTCACCGGACACGGACAGGAAGGCCGTGACCACCGACCGCCGCAGGACGCGGCACCAATCACCAGGATGGTGGCATCACAGACCTGTGGAAGGGGCTGAGATACAAACAGGACAGACGCGGCCGCGTGCAGGATGCAACGCTACCCCCACAGCGCAGGATGCGAGGGGGCGGCAGCAGGCCGACAAGGACGTAACGATTGCCCGGTACGACACATGGCTGTGTCGCCGGGCAGTTTCATTTCCGGCACCTGGTTTTGCCGCGGCCACCACGGGTCGATGGTGTACGGTGGCCGCACCGCATGGAAAGGACCCCCGCTGGATGCTTCTGCACCGCCCCACTACCCTGATGCTCGCCCTTGCACTGGCCCTGCCGCTGCTGGGCCATGCCGCTGCGCCAACGCCGGCCGCCAAGCCTGCCGCTGCCGCAGCCAGCACCGCCGAAGTGCGCGGACCGACCGACCTCAAGCCGGGCGAATACCTGTGGCATCCGGAAATTTCACCGACCGGCCCGATCGTGCTGGTGGTCAGCCTCGATGAGCAGCGCGCGTACGTGTACCGCAACGGCATTGCCATCGGCCTGACCACGATCAGCTCGGGCAAGGCTGGGCATGAGACGCCGACCGGCGTGTTCACCATCCTGCAGAAGGACAAGGACCACAAGTCCAACCTCTACAACAGCGCGCCGATGCCCTACATGCAGCGGCTGACCTGGGACGGCATCGCCCTGCATGGCGGCAGCCTGCCCGGTCATCCGGCCTCGCATGGCTGCGTGCGCCTGCCGCAGGCCTTCGCGCAGAAGCTGTTCAGTGAAACCCAGCGTGGCGACACCGTGGTCGTGGCCGATGCCAAGAGTTCGCCGATGACGCTGGCCTATCCGTCGGTGTTGGCGCCGGTCAACGCGCGCGGCCAGGCCCTTCCTGAAACCGGGGATGGGGCCCCGGCGCAGGCCTGGTGGGATGACGCCGCAGCGCCGGCCGGGCAGGTCGGCATCCTGGTCAGCCTGCACGACCAGCGCCTGTACGTGCTGCGCGATGGCGTGATGATCGGCGAGTCGCCGCTGAAGGCCGACGCCCTGCCGGCGTTCCAGGGCACCACCCTGTTCGTGATGGGGCAGGGCTACAGCGATACGCCCAGCCCGCTGGACGCGAACCAGCGCCTGCACCAGTGGACGGCCTATCCGCTGCTGGGCCAGGACCGTGCCCAGGCCACCCCGGACCTGCTGGCCACGCCCTCGCTGCCGATGGCGTTGCCGGCCGATTTCGCCCGCCAGCTGTACCAGGTGCTGGTACCGGGCACGACCCTGCTGGTGACCTCGCTGCCGGCGGTCCGCCCAAGCCCGGCTGAATCCGGAATGCAGCCGGTCTTGGAATCCGAGCCGCCAGGGTCCACCCTCAAGAGCAACTGAGTTCCTTCGTTGTGCCCATGACTGCATCCCGCCTGTGCCGGCTGGCCGCGTTCGGCCTGCTGGCGACCTCGGCCAGCGCTCCGGCGCTGGCACAGACGCCCGCCCTTGCCACCAGTGCCGATGATCTGGCTGCCTTGCTGTCGCGCAGTGCGCCCAAGGCCGACCGCCACGTATTGCAGCTGGCGGCGCACGCCATGCGCTGCGCGCTGCAGCGGCCCGAGCTGGGCATCAATGGTGATCGCCTGAGCGTGATCGACTATTCGCGGCCGTCCACCGAGCCGCGCCTGTGGGTGTTCGACCTGGCCCACCAGCGCCTGCTGTTCGAGGAATGGGTGGCGCATGGCCGCAACAGCGGTGAGAACCGCACCGAGCACTTCTCCAACCGCGATGGCAGCTTCATGTCCAGCCTCGGCGCGTTCACCGCGCAGGAGACCTACATGGGCGGCAACGGCTATTCGCTGCGCCTGGCCGGGCTGGAACCGGGCTTCAACGACCGCGCGCGCGAACGCGCCATCGTCATCCACGGCGCGCCCTATGTGAATCCGGCGACCGCGCAGCTGCAGGGACGGCTCGGCCGCAGCCTGGGCTGTCCGGCAGTGCGCCTGTCGGTGGCCAAGCCACTGATCGACGCATTGCGTGGCGGCACGATGGTGTTCGCCTACTACCCCGACCAGGACTGGCTGAAGCACTCGCAGCTGCTGGGCGGTGAGTGCGGTGGCCAGGGCACGCTCGCCACGCGGTGATGCATGACGGCGCGCGGCATGATGCAATGCGCCGATGAACATCGACTCCCTGCTGCACACTCCGAGCCAGGTGATCTCCCGCCTGGACTATCGCCGCGAACGCTGGCGCAACGGCCTGGGCTGGACCCGCGAGATCCTGCGACTGCCGGCGCAGGGTGATGACTGGGCGCTACGCCTGTCGGTGGCCGAGATCGAGCAGGATGCCGCGTTCTCCGCCTTCCCCGGCGTGGAGCGCGAGCTGGTGCTGCTGCAGGGCAATGGCGTGCGCCTGCGTTTCGAGGATGGCCATGTGGCCGAGGTGCTGCCACCGCACGGGCGTGTGCGTTTTGCCGGTGAGGAAGCGCTGCACGGCGAACTGGTCGATGGCACCACCCACGACTTCAACCTGATGTGGAAGCGCGAGCTGCTGCAGGCCGAACTGCTGCACCGGCCGCTGGTGGGCACGATGTTCTTCTTCTGCGAGCCGGGCGTGGCCTGGGCGCTGCATCTGCTGGCCGGTCAGGCGGAGTTTGGTGCAGATAGTGGCCTGCCGGCGTTGCAGGCGGGAGACACTGCGTGGTTGGCGGCCGGTGAACGGCAGCGTCATGCATTGCAGGGCGGTGGCGAGTTGCTGGCGATCCGGATCAGTGCGGCGGCGGGATGATTCCTGGGCGCCGGTCGGCACTATCCACGCATGGCGTGGATCTACTGGGGTGCGGTTGCCACCATGTCTGGACACACCGTTCAGTAGATCCACGCCATGCGTGGATGGGGCCACCGACACCGCGTCACGGTGCGAACCAAGGTTCGCACCCACCAGAAAGCGGTTCGCACCCACCAGGAATCGGTTCGCACCCACCAGGATGCGGTGGCCTCAATACACATCGCGCCGGTAACGACCGGCCAGCAACAGCGCTTCCTTGCCCGCGGTACCCAGCACCTGCTCGATCACTGCATCCACCGCCGGGGCCATGCCCTGCAGGCTGCCGCAGACCAGGATCGTGGCGCCTTCATCCACCCATTGGCGCAGCGTTGCCGCTTCCGCCAGCAGCCGGTCCTGCACATAGCGGTGCGCACCGCCATCGCGGCTGAACACTGCATCCAACCGCACCAGCGTGCCGTCGGCCAGCATCGCCTGCAGTTCTTCACCGAAGTGGAAGTCGTGCGCGGCGGTGCGCTCACCGAACAGCAGCCAGGTGCGGCGTGCGCCACTGCGTACGCGTTCGTGCAGATGCGCGCGCAGGCCGGCGATGCCGGTGCCGTTGCCGATCAGCAGCAGCGGCACGTCGGCGGCCAAGCCGTGGAAATTGTCGTTGCGGCGCAGACGCAGCTGTACCGGTTCGCCGATGGCAGCGTGGTCGCACAGCCAGCCGCTGCCGATGCCGGGTGTACCGTCAGCGCGCAGCTGGCGGCGCAGCAGCAGCTCAACCGCACCGTCGGCCATGACCGAGGCGATCGAGTACTCGCGATGCGGCAGCGGTTGCAGGGTCGCCAGCAAGGCAGGCAGATCACCCGGGGGAACCAATGAGGGCAGGTGCGAGCGCGCGACGCGTGCCAGCAACGTCTGCCCGTCATCCAGCACGGTGTCCGCGTCGAAGCGTTGTGCATCCAGCCAGGCACGCACGGTGTGCGATGCGTGCTGTGGGCCGATCTCGGCGATGTCACCGGCCTGCCACTGCGCAACTGCATCGGCCGGGGGCTGCAGGCGCAACCAGTACACCGGACCACCGGGGCTGCCCGGGTTCAGATGCTCGCGTTGCAGCAGCGTCCACGGCTGGTACTCGGCCGGGCTCCAGTCGGGCAGTTCACTGGCGCCACCACCGAGCTGTCCCAGCAGCTGCTGCCAATGACGCAGTGCTGCCGGATCGGCGTTGTCGACCTCGATGGCGTCGAACATCGGATGCGCGCCGTGCTGGCGCAGCCAAGTGTCCAGCTGGTGGCCGAATCCGCAGAAGTGGCCATAGCTGCGGTCGCCCAGCGCGAGCACCCCGTAGTGCAGGTGCTGCAGCGAGGGCGGCGTGGCCATCACTCCGCGCAGGAAGGGCAGGGCGTGGTCGGGTGGATCGCCTTCGCCGGTGGTGCTGGCGATGAACAACGCGCGCTGGCTGGAAGCCAGCAGTCCTGCATCCACCTCATGCAGTCCGCGCACACGCACCGGCACGCTGGCACCGCGCAGGGCCTCGGCGCTGCGCTCGGCGAGTTCGCGGGCGAAGCCGGTCTGGCTGGACCAGACCAGCAGGATCGGGGGCCTGTCACCGGTTGTGGCATCGTCGCGCGGGCGCCCTCGCCACCACAGTGCAGCGCAGGCCAGCGCATACAGCGCCGTGGCGATTCCCGCGATCTGCGCGTGCCGCACCGGTGGCGCGCCCTGCCACCACGCTTCGCCGAGATGCAGGCGCAGCAGCGCCCAACCGATCAGCGCCAGCAGGAGCAGAACCAGTGCGTTGCCGAGCCAGGCGTGCGATGGACGTGCGCTCATGCGTCCTGCTCGTCGAGCAGGCGCTGGAAGGCGCTGCTGAGAAATTCCTGCGGGCCGTCTGCCGCACGCTGCAGGTAGCGCGCAGCCAGTCCTTCGCGCTCGGCCAGTGCCATGCCCTGTTCGCGACCAAGTACGGTCAGTGCGGTGGCCCAGGCATCGGCGTGCATGGCGTCGTCGGCCACCACGGTTACTGCCGCGGCAACCTGCCGCACCGGTCTGCCGGAGCGCGGGTCCAGGCTGTGACTGTAGGCCTCGCCATCGGCCTGATACTGGTGCCAGCGATCGCCGGAGGTGGCCACCGCCTTGCCGTCCAGCGCCAGCACCCGTGGCGGGGTATCGGTGTGCACGTCTTCTTCGGGTGCGGATTCCACCAGCACGCGCCACGGCTGGCCGTCCGGTTTGCGGCCGTAGCCGGCCAGTTCGCCGCCGACTTCGATCAGCGCGGCAGTGATGCCTTGTCCACGCAACCAGGCGGCCACGTGATCGACGCCGAAGCCCTTGGCGATCGCAGAGAGATCCAGTTCCAGTCCACCCGGTTGCAGCAGCGCATCGTCCTGCCACTGCAGGCGCTGCCAACCGCAGCGATCACGCGTGGCCTGCAGGGTAGCGTCGTCGGGCTGGCGGCGTTCACCGGCATGTGCCCCGAAGCCCCACAGTGCAACCAGCGGACCGACGGTGGGATCGAAGGCGCCGCCACTGGCGGAAGCGATGGCCTGTGCGCAGACCAGAACGTGACGGGTTTCGGCCGGCAGCACGCACCATTGGCCGGCGTCGGCGCGGTTGTAGCGACTCAGATCCGAACCACGCTCCCAGGTGCTCATCTGCGCGACCACCTCGTCCAGCCGCGCCTGGATGCCAGCATGCAGCGGGTGCAGGTCGCGCTGGCGCGACGCGACCAGCGACACGCTCCAGGTGGTGCCCATGGTGGTGCCACCGAGGCGGGCGATGTCGAGCAGGGGATCGGTCATGGTGGTGTGCTGCTGGCGCGATGCCGGGGCGTGCCCGGCATCGCGGTCCACGTCATTACTGCGGCAGCACTTCCAGCGTGGCGACGTAGCTCAGGCGGCGCTTGGCGGCCTGCTTCACCGAGGTCTTGTTGTCTTCGGTGCCGGTCTCCAGCCAGTACATGCCGGCTTCCGGCCAGGTCACCTTGATCTCACCCTTGGCATCGCTGGTGACCTTCAGCTCGTCCTGCGCGTTGCGGTAGCGGGTGGCGCCACGCACGATCTCGAACTCCAGGCCGGCGGTCGGCTTGCCGTCGACCAGCACGCGGAAGGTGGCTTCCTCGCCGGCGAACAGATCGTTCGGGTGGCCGACGGCGACCAGCTCGATGCCACGGTTGGTCGGCTTCAGCGCGGTGTCGTTCGGGGCGCCGTTGGTGACGAAGGTCTCCACGCGGCCGACCGACTGGCTCACTTCCAGCTTCTTCGCATCCTTGGGCAGTTCGCCGAAGGTGGCGACGCTGCCGCGCCAGCGCTTGCGCTCGCCGTTCTGCTCGTAGGTGGCGAACAGGCCGTCATTGACCGACGCGATGCGGTAGGTGCCCGGCTGCTTCAGCTCGACATCGAACACGCTGCGGTACTTGCCGGTGGACGCGTTCTGCGGCTGCACGGTGCTGCCGTCCGGCGCGGTGATCACCACCGACTCCAGGCGCAGCGGCACGTGGTTGAAATAGAACAGGTCGTTGGAGACCGCACCGTCGACGGTGATCCACGGCGCATTGCCGGCGATCACGGTCTGCGAGGGCAGCAGCCAGGCCTTGTGGGCCAGGGCGGAGAAGGGAAGGGCAGCGGCCAGAGCGGCGGCGAGGACGAGCGTGCGCTTCATGCGGAAGACTCCAGGTGGATGCAGGGTGGTGCGGCGAGAGGAGGGGAATTACGACTTAATCCCCTCCGTCCCCTTTTCAGGGTTTGACGGCGAGGGTGACCTGGCCCAGTTCGGTGGCGCCCTGCGCCTTGCCGTTCTGCGCGGCGGTGGCCGGCCAGGTGAAGGGGATCTTCAGCAGTTCACGGCCGCCGACTTCGCGCACCGCTTCTACCACCAGGGTGTAGTTGCCCGGAGCCAGCTGCTTCAGCGCCGGCTGCCTGTCGTTGAACGACAGCGCGTGCTTGCCGGCCGGGCGGGTCGGGCCGGTCACGCCGTCCACCGGCACCTGCAGGGTGCGGCCGCTCTTGCGCCACCACTGGCGCAGGTCCGGCAGCCACTTGGTGCCGTGGCCTTCGCTGTTGCTGGTCTGCTGGTACCAGACCGACAGGTTGGCCGCGACCTTCTGGTCGGCGCCTTCCAGCCACACCGCCACGTACGGGCGGTGGTACTCGGCCACGTTGAGCTTGGGCACTTCGACGTTGATGTCGAGGGTGGTGGCATAGGCCGGCGAGGTGGCCAGCAGGCCGCTGAGGGCGATGGTCAGGGTGACGCGCATGGGGCGGCTCCGGAAACGAAGGAAAGTCAGTGGATCAGCAGCAGGGCGATCAGCAGCGGGATCATCAGGCCGAGGCCGACCAGCGGCCAGGTCATGCGCCGCTGCCGTGCATGCAGGTGAAGCAGGAACAGGCCGGTGATGCAGAACACCAGGCAGGCCACGGCGAACAGGTCCAGGAACCAGCCCCACGCTGGGCCCGCGTTGCGGCCCTTGTGCAGGTCGTTGAGGTAGGACACCGCGCCGCGCGAGGTTGATTCGTACTCCACCGCGCCGGTCGCGCGATCGATGCTCAGCCAGGCGTCGCCACCCGGGCGTGGCAGTGACAGGTAGATCTCTTCAGCCGACCACTCGGCCGGGCGCCCGCCGATGGCGATGCCCAGCTGCGTGTCCAGCCATTGCCGGGCCGGGCGCGGGATCGGCGCGTTGCCGTCCTCGCGCGTGCCCAGCTGGCCCAGCAGCGCGGCCGGCAGTTCCAGATGCTGGTTCTGCACCTCGGGCTTGGCCTCGATCTTCGCGGCATGGTTGAGGGTCAGGCCGGTCACCGCAAACAGCAGCATGCCGATCAGGCAGACCGCCGAGCTGATCCAGTGCCACTGGTGCAGCGTCCGCAGCCAGAAGCCACGGTTCTGTTGCTGCTGCACGGTGGAAGAGGCAGGACGGCTCACGGCACGGTTCGAGGCGGACGGGGACTGCCCATTACATCATTGATGAGAATAGCTCGCAATTGCGTATCGTTCTGTATCCCTGGGGGGGGGAATTGCCGGCCAGCGGCCGGCACTACCGACTGGCCGGCAATCCCACGGATCAGTAGATCCACGCCATGCGTGGATGGAGCGGTGCCGACCAAGGTCGGCACCCGCCAGGGCAGGGCGCAGAGATCAGAACTTCGCGTTCAACGAAATCCAGTAGCTGCGGCGCTGGTCCTTGGTCGCGTAGTCGTCCACGCAGCTGAACTCGCTGGGATTGAGCAGCAGGCACGACTGCGAAACGAAGTTCTTGTCGAACAGGTTGTTGACCCGTGCGTTGACCGTCAGCCACGGCGTGGCCTTCCAGCTGCCACCGAGATGGAAGATCGTGTAGTCCTCGTAGTAGCGCACGTGGCGGGCGCCGGCACTGTCGATGAGGGTGTCGCGATAGCGGTCGTAGCGGCCTTCGCCGATCAGCGACAGGCTGATCGCTTCGTTGATCTGCCAGTTGAGGCTGGCGTTGGCCATGTGCTTTGCCGGCGTCGTGCCAGAGATCGGGCGCCCTTTGTCGGGGCCGCTGGTCTGTTCGCTCTTGGTCCAGGTGTAGTTGCCGCGCAGCTGCAGGTTGTCGAGCAGGTCGACGTGGCCGGCCAGTTCCGCACCGCGGGTCTCGGCCTTGTCGATGTTCACGCTCTGGGTGAAGGTGCTGTAGCCCAGTGCTGCCCAGCCCGGGCCGATGTCCACGCAGTAACCGCTGCCGGCGCGGGCCACTTCGCAGTTCGGGAACGTGCCGCCGCTGGCGATCTTGTCTTCGAACTTGTTGAAGAAGCCGGTGACATTGAAGCCCCAGCGCTGGCCTTCGTAGTACGCGGCCAGCTCGTAGTTGGTGCTGGTTTCAGGCTTCAGGTTCGGCGAACCCACCAGCGGCAGCACGCCCTGGCCACCGAAGCCGGTGATGCCCGGGAACAGCTGATCCGGTCGCGGGGTCTTGTAGCCGGTGCTGACGCCACCCTTGAAGGTCCAGGCGTCAGTGGCGTTCCACACCAGGTAGCCGCGCGGGCTGACATGGCTGCCGAACACGTTGTGGTCGTCGTAGCGCAGGCCGAAGGTGGCGGTGAGGGTGTCGGTCAGCGACCAGTTGTCCTCGGCGAACAGCGCCCACATGCGGTGCTTCTGCTTGGTGTTGCTGCGGTAGCCGGCGCCATCCATGCCGAACACGCCGTCGATCATGTCGGTGTCGTTGTACTGGCCGCCGACGGTCAGCTTGTGCGCGCCGAAGTCGAGGTCGAGCATGGTGTCGAGCACGTAGCCTTCCAGCTCCATGGTGCGCAGCGGACGCGGCAGGAATGCCTGCAGGCGTGCCATTTCACTTGGGTTGAGGGCGGCCAGTGCATTGCCGCGGCCGGCCGCGCAGTTGTTGGCGCCGCCGGTGCGGCGGCAGACGTCGTTCCACAGTGTCTGCAGGTTGGCGCGTTCGTCCAGGGTCAGCGGCAGCGAGCGGCCCAGGTTGCTGCTCTTGCTGTGGGTCAGCGATGTCTGCCAGGTACCGAAGCTGTAACGGCCCTGGTGGGTCAGCGACAACTGGTCGCGCTCGTATCGCTGGTAGGCGGTGTAGCCCACGCGCGGCTGCACCACGCGGCGGGTGACGGTGCCGCTGCCGTTCGGGTTGGGGATGACGGCATTGCCGACGCGCCACAGGCTGGCCAGGCTGTCGAGGGTGCCGGTCTGGCCCTCGCTGTTGTCGTACTTCTGCCGCGACACGTCGTAGTCCAGCCACAGTTCGTGGTCATCGTTGACGTGGAAGTTCAGCCGCACACCGGTGTTCCAATTGGTGTTGGCCACCGACTTGCCGCCGCCACCGAAGCCGATGCTGCGCTCCCACAGGCTGCCGTCCGGCAGGGTCAGTGCATCCCACTCCGGATTGGAGGCCTTGGCGTCGTAGTAGCTGCCGCGTACTGCCAGGCTCAGGCGATCCTTCAGCAGCGGGCCGCTGAGGTAGACGTCGGTGGTGCGTGCATCGCCGAACTGATCGTCTTGCTGCACGGTGAAGCCCTGGGTGAGCGCGCCGTGCCAGCTGTCTTGGTTGCGACGGGTGATGATGTTGATCACGCCGCCCATTGCATCCGAGCCGTACAACGTGGACATCGGGCCGCGCACCACTTCAATGCGCTCGATGGCATCCAACGGCGGCAGGTAGGCGAACTGGCCACCGCCGAAGTTGTTCGGATACAGCTGGCCGACATTGCTCTGGCGGCGGCCGTCGATCAGCACCAGGGTGTACTCGGAGGGCAGGCCGCGCATCGAGATGGTGGCACGGCCGTTCTTGTCGCTGGCTTCCAGGCCGACGTCGATGCCTTCAACGTCGCGAAGCGCGTCGACCAGATTGGTGTACGGGCGCTTGCTGAGTTCTTCGCGGCTGACCACGCTGATGCTGGCGGGTGCATCGACCACCTTCTGCTCAAAGCCGGAGGCGGTGACCACCACCTTGTCCAGCGTCTGTGGCGCGCCGGAAGCGTCACCGTGGGCGAAGGCAGGGGCGGTCATGGCTGCCAGCACGGCGCTGGTCAGCAGGGTACGGGACAGGGACGAACGGACACGATGGCGCTGGGCCATGGCAGTAACCTCGAAGGATGCAGGGTGGTGCAATGCCAGGCGCGAACGGCGCGGCATGCACGGGGAGGCCCGGTCAGGGGCGGCAGGGATGAAGCAGGCAGCGGCGTGCGGGCACGACCGCGCAGGCGGTCACGCGGGGCCGTGAATCAGGCGAGCGGAGGCGCCTGGCCGCGTTGCTGGCGGCGCCCGGGCGCGTCGGCCCAGGGCGTGTCCGGAGCGGCCAGCGGCCAGTCCGGGCGCACGCCGGGCATGGCCGGCGTGGCGGGTACGAGTTCAAGCTCGGTGCGCAGCCATTGGCTGGCCAGCAGCAGCGGCGGGCGCGCCTTCTCGGCCGATTTCACCGGGGCGGCAGCACAGCGGCGCAGTTTGGCCGGTGCTTCTTCCTGCGGGGACGCTTCGCCACCGCGCTCTTCCAGCGGCATCTGCACGGCCATTCCGGCCTGGCCGTGTGGCAGCAGCGGCAGGGTGCCCAGCAGCAAAGCCAGCATCGCCACCCACGCCAGCAGGCTGGCCAGCGCAGGACGCTGACCGCGCATGGCGGTGCCCATCTTTCGATGGATGAGTGGGCGAGGGCGAAGCGGGCGCAGCAAGCAGGGGTCCCCAGGGGTCTGCCGGCAGCGGCCGGCATCAACGGGGCGTGATTGTAATGAGAGCTGTTAGCTGTTGCAAATGAGAATGATTGCCAAATTGTCGCGGGTCGGCCGGATGTGGCTCAGACTTCGCTCCAGCGTCGCAGCAGGTTGTGGTACACGCCGGTCAGCTGCAGCACCGCCTCGGCGTCACCGCCGGTCTGCCGCAGGCGCTCGATCGAGCCATCCATTTCCCACAGCAGGCGGCGCTGCACATCGTCGCGGATCATGCTCTGTACCCAGAAGAACGAGGCCACGCGCGCACCGCGGGTGACCGGCCGCACCTGGTGCAGGCTGCTGGACGGATACACGATCAGGTCGCCGGCCGGCAGCTTTACCTCGTGCTCGCCGTAGGTATCGCTGATGATCAGCTCGCCGCCTTCGTATTCGTCCGGATCGGACAGGAACAGGGTGCAGGAGATGTCCGAGCGCAGCTGTTCGCCGTTGGCCAGGTTCATCACCGCGCCATCGACATGGAAGCCATAGGTGCCGCCCCCGCTGTAGCGGTTGAAACGCGGCGGCAGGATCTTCAGGGGCAGCGCGGCAGCAAAGAACAAGGGGCTGCGGCTCAGCGCGGCCAGTAGGTCCCTGCCCAGCTCCGCCTTCAGGGGAGATGCATCGGGTAGCTGCAGATTGTGCTTGACCATCGCGCCCTGTGCACCGACGGTCTCGCGACCGTCGGTCCAGTCTGCAGCGTCGAGTCGCCTGCGTGCCTGCGCCACGTCCTGGGGTGAAAGCACGTCGGGAATGTGCAGCAGCATGGCGGTTCCTTTGGGGGCGCGGGGGAGTGGGCTCCCCCGCGTGCTGCATCAGAAGCGGATGTCCGCGCTGAGCAGGAAGGTGCGCGGGGCACCCGGGGTGTAACGGTAGCCGCTCTTGTTGATGCTGGCCACGTACTGCTTGTCGAACAGGTTGTAGCCGTTCAAGCGCAGCGAGATCGTCTCATTGATTGCCCAGGACACGACCGCGTCATACACCACGTAGGACTTGGTGAACGACGGGGTGCCCACCGCGCCGTCGGTGCCGCGGTGCATGCCGGCGGCATAGCGTACGCCGCCGCCCACGGTGATGCCGTAGGGCAGGGTGTAGCTGGTCCAGCCGGTGAATGTGTCGTCCGGGGTATAGGTCAGGTTGGTGGTGCCATCGGCGGCCACCTTCGCGCCTTCCCTTACGTCGGTGTCCAGGTGGCTGTATCCGGCGCTGACCGACCAGTTGTCGGTCAGGCGGCCGACTGCGGAGAGCTCCACGCCCTTGACCCGCTTGCTGCCGGTCTGGGTCGGGTTGCCGGCATCGTCGAGCACGGTGGTGTTGATCTCGTTGTCCACGTCCGTCTGGAACAACGCAAGGTTCACTGCCAGAGCGTCATCCAGGAAGGCCCACTTGCTGCCCACTTCGAAGGTCTTGGCCTTCTGCGGATCCAGCTTGGGATTGTCGGCACTGCTGGCCGAGCTGCTCAGCTGGAAGTTGGCGCCACCCGGGGGTTGCTGCGAGATGGCGTAGTTGGCGTAGACGCTGACGGCATCGCCGACCTTGTAGAGGGCGCCGAGCTTCCAGTTCAGCAGCGTATCGGACGCGTCCAGCGTCGGGTTGCGCAGCACCGTGCCGGCAGGATTGCTGCCACACGCCGGGCCGCCGCGGCCACCACACACCGACGCGCTGGCGTACTCGGTCTTGTAGTGGTCTGCACGCACGCCAGCGGTCAACAGGAAGCTTTCGCCGAAGGACAGGGTATCGAACAGGTACACCGAGGAGGTGGTGGTCTTGCCATGTGCATCGGCGCCGTTGTGCGCCCAGTTCAGGCCGCTGACGTTCCAGTCCGGGTTGTACAGGTTCGCAGCGGGCCAGCTGGTACCGGCAGCGGCGGCCTGGCCGTAGCTGTCCAGTTCTTCACGGGTGAATTCCAGGCCAGCGCTCAATGCGTGCCCGACCGCGCCGGTGGCGAAGTCGGCGCGCAGGTTCAGCTGATCGGTGAGGATCGTGTTGCGCTGGTCCTTGAAGGTCGGCAGGCTGCGCGCGATGGCGTAGCTGGAAAGGTCGGCCGGGTTGGCATAGGTGATGTTGCCGGTCGGGCGGCCGCCTGCGCCGCGCACGCCGGTGCCCATGAAGGCGGTGAGCAGGTAATCCTGTTCGGTGCGACCCCAGCGGGCGGTGTTGGTCAGGCGCACGCTGTCGTTGAAGTCATGCTCGAAACGGAACGTGGCCATCTTCGCGGTCACGTCATCGTGGTCGGCGCGAGTGCCGTAGAAGTTCTCCGGATCGACCGGGTGCCCGGCCAGCGCTTCCAGCGTCGGCTGCGGCGTCCAGCCCGGCAGGCCCAGGGTGGGCACGCCACCATCGGGCACGTTGTCCTGCTTCACATACAGCAGGTTGAGGTAGTAGCGGGTGGCGGTACCCAGACCGAAGGCCAGCGACGGTGCGATGCCCCAGCGCTTGTTCTGCACGTGGTCGCGGCCGGGCTGGTCGCTGTCCTGCCACATGCCGTTGATGCGCAGCGCGCTGGTGGTGCCCAGCGACTGGTTCCAGTCGGCGGTGGCGCGGCGCTGCTGGTCGCTGCCGAGCGAAATGCTGGCCGACGTCGCGTCCTGCAGGTTGGCCTGCTTGCTGACAAGGTTGATCGCGCCGGTCGGCGCCGAACGGCCATTGTCGGTGCCGGCCGGCCCCTTGGTCACTTCCACCTGTTCGATGTTGAACACATCGCGCGAGATCGAGCCCAGGTCGCGCACACCGTCCACATACAAGCTGTTGGAGGTGTCGAAGCCGCGCATGAACAGCGCATCGCCGGTGGTCGTGTTGCCGTTCTCGCCGGCATAGAAGGTGCCCACGCCCGGGCTGTTGCGCAGCGCCTCGGTCAGCGTGGTGGCACCCTGCTGGTTGAACAGGTCGCTGGTAATCACTTGGATGGTTTGCGGCGTGTCCTGCAGGCGCTGGGTGAACTTCGGCGAGGCCACCTTGTCGGCTTTGTAGCCCCGGGTGGCGTGCACGTCGATCTTGTCCAGCGTGCGGGCGTTGTCGGTGGCTTCAGCGTGGGCCAGCGTGGGCAGGGTGGCCAGGCCGAGGCCGGCGGCAAGACTGGCGGTGGCCAGCGGCAGGGTACGAAGCGGCGAAGCGTGCTTGCGGCTCTTGATCGGGTTCATGGGCGTCTGCAGAAGGGGAACAGGGAGAGGCGGCCGGCGCGGGCCGCGCGGCAGCAGTACGTAGAACGAGGGGGGGCGTGCGGATGCGGCTGCGCATGGCGCAGCAGAGCGTCAGGCCAGCAGCGCGGGCGGTGCGTGGGATGGGGGCTGGCGCCGGCCCGGTGCGAGCGCCGGAGGGGTCGGTGTCACCGGCGCCGGAGCGTCTGCAGGTGCATTGTCAGGGTGCTGCAGGCAGAGTCGCCGCAGGGCACGAGGTTTGTCACCGCGACTGCCATCGGGTTCGGATTCAGCGGGGTGCATCGCCTGTTCGTGCGGCAGCACGTTTGGCGGGGACGCGGGCGACACATCATGAGCATACAGAGTCGGCGCATCGGCGGTCGCCGTGTGCCTGCCTTCATGCAAAGCAGACCAGCCCAACACCAGCGTCAGCAGCACGGCTACGAGCAGCGGCCACCCTTGACGGGCAAGCTGGCACAGCGTGGCGGTGGGCGCGGGCGAAGCCATGGCGCGGGGGCGGAGTCGTTACGAAGATGTTACGTAGAATAACATCAACGATAATGATTCGCATGTACGGGTCGTTCCGGGCCACCGAGATGGCCCGGGGGCGCCCTGGGGAGGCTCTAATGGCCTTCCGGTAGATTCACCCCATGGGTGGATGCTCTCCCGCGGGGCGCCCTTTGGGAGGTCCGTGAGGGCCGAGCGCCGCCTCAATCCCGGTCGTCGCGGGTCCAGACAGCGTCGTGCTCGCGCTTCACCGGAAACTTGGGCACAGGGCTGTAGGCCGGGGCACACAGGGCGCGGCCGTCACGCACGTCGAAGCGCGCGCCGTGCAGCACGCACTCCACGCTGCCCTCGGCGGTGTTGAACTCGCCCGAGGACAGCTCGAACTCTTCATGTGTGCACTGGTCTTCCAGCGCGTACAACTCACCGTCGAGGTTGAACACCACGATCGGCGTGCCGGTCACTTCGTCGAACACGCTCTTCATTTCACCCGGCAGCAGCTCGGTGCCGGCACAGACGAAGGTCCAGGTATCGCTCACGCGGCGGCTCCGGCCAGCGGCTTTTCCAGGACCTCGAAGCGCAGGTCGTCGCGCTTGGGAATGCCGAAACGCTCGTCGCCGTATGGGAACGGCTTCTTGATGCCGGTGCGCTGGTAGCCGCGGCGTTCATAGAAGGCGATCAGCTCGTCGCGCACGTCGATCACCGTCATCTGCATCACCGGCACCTTCCATTCGCGTGCGGCATGCGCTTCGGCGGCGTCCATCAGCTGCTTGCCGACGCCGCCACCCTGCTGGGCCGGGTCGACCGAGAACATGCCGAAGTAGCCCTTGCCGTCGACATCGGCGACGTGGGCGCAGGCCACCAGCTGGCCATCGCGCTCGGCCAGCAGGATGGTGGAGCGCGGGCGGTCCAGGTCGGCCTGGATGCCTTCAGCGTCGATGCGGGCGCCGTCCAGCAGGTCGGCTTCGGTGGTCCAGCCAACGCGGCTGGCGTCACCCCGATAGGCCGAGGTGACGAGGGCAATGAGGGCGGGGATGTCGGCCGACGTGGCGGCGCGGAAGGTCAGGGTGCTCATGGGGACATTCTAGGTGGAGCGGGGAAGGGCGCGGGAGGCTGCCGCTTGGGTCGACTTTGCCGAGTTTGGCCAATACGCAGGGTTGACGTCGTCTTCATTATTCGTTCATATCCATGGTCAGCACCCGCCCACCGTGATGCAACGCGTGGCTGTCTGCCGGAGTGGGTGCCGCCTGGTCGAAGGCCAACTGCCGTTCGGCGCAGGTGGGGCACACAGGGACGTCGATCCAGGGAGGATCTTCATGCAGTCTGGCCTCATTTCTCATCCGCGCGCCGCAACGGCTGCCAAGGGTCTGTTTCTCGGTTTCATTGCCCTGTGTGTGCTGGCACCGGTCGGCGTTTCAGCCCAGATCGTTCCCACGTGGCGCCAGGAGTACGACAAGCGACTGAAGTACGGGGACCTTGTCGAACCGCTGAAGGGCGAGATCTTCGGCGAGCAGGTCAACCTCTATGACGGCTCGATCAGCTTCAAGGCCACGGATATTTCGATTCCAGGCAATGGCGGGCTCGCGGTTTCACTCAGCCGCAGCTACGGGGATGTCAGCGGCGGTGCAAATGACAAGGAATATGGAAACTGGGATCTCGACATTCCGTCGCTTTCAGGCACATACGGAGACCAGCCCGAAACCGCGATCGGCGGGCATTGGATGCCAAGCGCCCGTTGCTCGACAGTTACCGCACCCCCGTCGCTGGATGTCTGGAATTACAAGCATACCCAGACCATCAATTTTTCTCCCCACACCTATTGGGATGGGGTGAGGCTTTCATTGCCGGGCGGAGGCGGTGAAACCGTCCTGGCGGGCAGCGGGGACGCACGCCAGCCAACGCCCCAGATTGGCACGCCAACGCCTTGGAACACAAAAGGGGGATGGTTCTTCTCATGCCTCAGTGCGCTCAAGAGCGGCCAGCCGGGCGAAGGTTTCCTGGGCCACGCGCCAGACGGAACCAAGTACTACTTCGACTGGATGGTGGCGCGCGAGAACGAGTCTGCCGTTCTCCAGCCCTACGACACCATCACCCATGCCACGCTGAAACGGAAAAAGGTCTTCCTCTATCCATCCCAGGTTGTCGATCGTTTCGGCAACTGGGTCCGCTACGAATGGAGTGGCGGGCGGCTGGATCGAATCGTTGCCAACGATGGGCGCAGCATCAGCCTTGCCTATGACTCCCTGGGCCGCATCGCAACCGCAACAGCAGCGGGCCGCACCTGGACCTATGGCTACACTCCGGCTGGTGTGTTGCAGTCGGTGACGCTGCCGGATGGCACCGCCTGGCGTTACGACCTGCCTCCGGTCCACGTGACGAAGAAGTACCCCGAATACACCGGGCAGGATCCTTCAGCCTACATGGACTTCGCTGGGCTGTGCGCGAAGACGAACAAGATTGTGCAGACCGAGGTCACGGCTACTGTCACACATCCCTCTGGCGCACTCGGTACTTTTGTGTTTCGACCGTTCCGACACGGGCGCAAGAATGTTCCGTTCAACTGCCAGACCTCCGGCGACGATCAGTTGCTGGCCGACGGATGGAATCTCACGCCCCTCTATCGGGACGCGATGTCTTTGGTGGCAAAGCGGATAAGCGGCCCGGGGATGCCCACCGCGCAGTGGAGCTATCAGTACACCAATCTGGGGTGGCAGTACGACAGGAGAGTCGACCAGGCCGGGTGGCCGATGATTCCGGTGGGGCAGGCAGAGCCCAAGATAACGATTGAAACCCTACCCGATGGGGTTATTCGGACCTACGAATTCGGTAAGGAAGTCGGCTACAACGACGGTCTATTGCTGTCCACGACTACCAGCTCTGGTGGCGCGGTGGTTCGCATCGAGCGCAGCAACTACTACCCGGACGCGCAACTTGCCAGCGCGCCGTTCCCGCGCGAGGCGGGCCGGAATCTCAAGTACGGGGCCAGGGAACTGGGAGAGCATCTGAATCGCCCAGTGCAGAGCACGGTTGTGAATCAGGATGGCGTGCAGTTCACGCGTACTGTGCAGGCCTTTGATGCCTTCGTCCGCGAAGTCACCGTCGCAGAAGCGAATTCCGCCGGCCAGAGTCGCACCACCAGCACCAGCTACTACGACAATCCCGCGCTATGGGTGAACGGCCAGACGGCGCGCAGTGTGCTCAATGGCATCGAACAGTCCCGCACCGAATTCGATACGGCCAAAGCACTGCCGCTGCGCGCCTACGCATTTGGCCGCCTGGCGCAGCAGGTGACCTATGCAGCCGACGGCACGGTTGCCTCGGTGGCCGATGGCCGTGGAAATACCAGCCATCTGTCGGGATGGAAGCGTGGTGTTCCGCAGCAGCTCCGCATGCCGGCCACGCCCGAAGCGCCCAATGGTGCGGTGCGCACGGTTGCCGTCGACGACAACGGTTGGATCACCTCGCTGACCGACGAAACCGGCGCAACCACCAGCTTCAGCTACGACAGCATGGGCAGGCTGCGCAGCCAGCAGTTCCCTGGCGGCGACAGCGTTAACTGGAATGGCGTAACCATGGACCTGCAGCGGCTGGGTGGCGCGCAGCTGGGGGTGCCCGCCGGTGCGTGGAAGCACTCCCGCACGCAGGGCGGACGGCGCACGGATACCTACCTGGATGCGATGTTCCGCCCGGTGCTGGTGACCGAAAACGCCAACAATGTGCTGGACAGTGCCGTGGTGACCCGCTACGACACCAGCGGCAAGACCGTGTTTGCCTCGTATCCCACGCGGCAGCTCTCCGATATCAATGCCACCCTGACTGGCACCACGACGCAGTACGACGCGTTGGGCCGCCCCACCGTGGTCAGTCAATCGTCCGAGTTGGGGGCACTGGTTACCCGCACCGAGTACGTGGGCAACCTGTCGGTGAAGGTGACCAACCCCCGCGGCCAGGCCACGACGACCCGTCACCTTGCCTACGACCAGCCCAGCTACGAGATGCCGCTGACGCTGCAGCACCCGGAAGGCGTGGTGACCGAGATCCAGCGCGACACGCTGGGCAAGCCGCTGGCGATCACCCGCCGCAATGCAGACGGCAGCCAGTCGCTCACCCGCCGCTACGTCTATGACGGCTACCAGCAGCTGTGCAAGACCATCGAGCCGGAAACCGGTGCGACCGTGCAGGACTACGACGCGGCAGGCAACGTGCTGTGGTCGGCGGCCGGCACGGGTTTGACCAGCACCACCGACTGCAACCGAAGTGAAGCCCTGGCCAGCGGACGTGCGGTGAAGCGTAGTTACGACGCCGCCAACCGCTTGTCGTCCCTGATCTTCCCGGATGGGCGCGGAAATCAGAACTGGTCCTACGCGCCTGATGGTCTGCCGGCCGAGATCAGCACGCAGAACGATCCGGCCCGGCCGATGGTCGTCAACCGCTACCAGTACAACCGCCGCCGCCTGCTCAGCGGCGAAACCCTGCAGCATCCGGATCTGGGAAGCCTGAGCCTGGCCTATGGCTACGATGCCAACGGCACACTGGCCAGCAATACCTATCCGGGTGGGCGTGTCGTCAGCTATACGCCGGACGCACTGGGTCGGGCGACGACGGTCGGCGGCTATGCGAAGGAGGCCAGTTACTTTGCCAACGGCGCGTTGGCCCGCTTCGTATATGGCAACGGAATCGTGCACACGTTGACCCAGAATGCCCGCGGGCTGCCCGACCGCAGCCGCGATGCCACTGCAGCGGCCGCAGTGCTGGATGACAGCTATGACTACGATGCTGGTGGCAACGTGATGGCCATTTCCGATGGTCTGCCCGGGGCGCCCGGCAACCGGGACATGACCTATGACGGCCTGGACCGGTTGCGGACGGTCACTGCGCCGGGCTTCGGCAACGCCTTGTATGAGTATGACGCGCTGGACAACCTGCGCCGTGCCAAGGTCGGCAGCCGCGATCGTACGCACTACTTCGATCCGACCAATCGGCTGGTCAACGTGATCGAAACCGGAACCGGGGCAACCGTGACCGGTCTTGGCTATGACGTGCAGGGCAATCTTTCGGTGCGCAATGGTCAGGCTTTCGCGTTTGACTACGGCAACCGGCTGCGCGCGGCGGGAACAGCAGAGAGCTACGAGTACGACGCCCACGGTCGCCGGGTGAAGGCCAGCGCCAGTGGCAAGGGGGCAATCTACTCGTTCTACGACAACGGCGGCGTGCTGCGATTCCAGCGCAACGAACGTACCGGCAAGCAGACCGACTATCTCTACCTGTCAGGCAGCCTGGTTTCCCAGGTGCATGGTGAAGCCGCACCCAGCGTTCCCGCGCTGAGTGCGCCGGGCTACATCACCCAGGGCAGCGTGAACCTGACCTGGAGCCCGGCCGGTGGTGCCAACCGCTATGAGTTGCAGCGTGCCCTTGCGGGCACCTGGAGCACGGTCTTCGATGGCGCGGCGCAATCCTTCACCAGCACCGGCCTGGTCACGGGGACCTATCAATTCCGGGTGCGCGGCTGCCGGGCGGTGTGCGGCGGATGGAGCAATGTCGCGTCAGTGGCCGTGGCATTGGCGCCATCCACCGTGCCGACCCTGAACGTGCCTGCCACAGCCTTCAACGGCAGCTACAACGTAGCTTGGTCTGCGGCTTCCGGTGCCGAGCGCTATGAGCTGGAGGAAAGCGCCAATGGTGGCGCTTGGGCCCAGGTGCACAACGCCATCGGTCAGTCCAAGGCCTTCAGTGGCAAGGCAGCGGGAAGCTACAACTACCGGGTTCGCGCATGTAACCCGGTAGGGTGCACGGGATACAGCGCCACGGCTGCGGTGACGGTCGTATATCCGCCTGCCACTGCGCCCGGACTCTCTGCGCCGGCACGCGCTGCGCCGGGCAGTATTGGTATTGGCTGGAACGGGGTGGCTGGTGCCACGCGTTACACCCTGCAGGAGAGTAGCAATGGTGGCGGATGGGTCACGCTGTTCGACGGCAACGCGGGTTCCTATGCCACCGCTGCGCGCGGTGTGGGCAACTATGGCTATCGGGTTGCCGCCTGCAATGGCGCGGGCTGCGGACCGTGGTCGGCTACGTCGACGGTAGCGGTGATCGGGCCGCCGACGATCGAGCCGGTGATCAGTGCGCCGGGCCTGGTGAACGTGCCGCAGTACAGCCTGAGCTGGTCGGTGCCGGCCAACAGCGAGAGCTTCGTGCTGGAGGAGAGCGCCAACGGTGGTGGCTGGACGGTGGTGCATAACGGCGACGGGAACAGCTTTGGTGCCAGCCGTGGTAAAGGCAGCTACGCCTATCGCGTGAGGGCGTGCAATTTCGCGGGGTGCAGTCCGTACTCGGGAGTCGTGACTGTCGCGGTGGTGCTGCCGCCGGGGGCGACGAGTCTCTATCTAGCAGAGTGGTTGACGACCCGCAGGCCGCCCTATCAGGTCCAGTGCTCTGCAGGATGGAGTCTGGTGGCAGACGCAACCGAGTATCAGCTTGAAAGCGGTGGCGGTGGCAAGCGTCTTTACACGGGCCCCAAGACCTACGTGCAGTCGAATGGCGGGACCTACTGCGCGCATGAGTATCGCGTGCGTGCCTGTAATGCAGGCGGTTGCTCCCCATGGTCGGCCGAACGGCCGGTCACCCAAGGTGTACTGAGCTGGGACTAAGCCATGAATGGACTCTCTTCGCTGTTGATTCGGGCGGTACTCGCGGTGGTGGTGCTGGCGGCCTGCGTGGCTCCGGCAGTCGCCCAGGAAGTGGTCGAGTACATCCACACTGATGCACTGGGTTCACCGGTGGCGATCACCGATGCCAGCGGAAACGTCATCGAGCGTACGGTGTATGAGCCGTATGGGGCGGTGGTGAATCGGCCGTTGAAGGATGGGCCGGGATATACGGGGCATGTGACGGACTCGGGGACCGGGTTGATCTACATGCAGCAGAGGTATTTCGACCCAAGTACTGGCGTATTCCTTTCAGTTGATCCCGTCGCGGCGGATACGGTGACGGGAGGAAATTTTGCGAGATATCTCTATGCGAATGGGAATCCTTACAAGTATGCCGATCCAGATGGGCGGATCGGTAAGCTAATCGCGGAATTGATAAAGAAAATTCTTCCTAAGATTTTGCCAAAGGCATCGCCAAAGCCCGCTCCCAAGGCTGCTCCCAAAGGTTCTCCTCGCACGGAGAAAAAGCCTGATAGTTCTAAGCCGGAATCAGCAGGTGGCGAAGGTTCTGGAAATCGATTTCCTGATCGAGATCTACCGCGAGATCAACACGGAAATCCCACCCCGGATCCTGGTGCAAAAGGACCACATACTCAGCTTGGTCAGAAGGACGGAAGGAAGTCACGATATGATCAGGCTCGAGAGTTCGATGGGGATGGAAAGCCGGTGAAAGACATTGATTTCACTGACCACGGTCGCCCAAGTCAGCATGTGAATCCACATGAACACCCGTATGTTCCGAATAAGACGGGCGGAACACCAATGCGTGGCGATGAAAGACCATTGAATGGAGGGTAGGTCATGAGTGAAGGGTTTGCCCAATTTCCTATTACAGGGAGAGCAGTTGCTGATGCACTCGAGTCGCTCGCGGGACCTGGAGATATCTGGGAGGTTTCAGCCATTGAAACATTAACTTCAGCGGATGACGTGCTGCTGGGTGACCTGTGGCGACGCGTGGTCGCGGGGGACAGGGTCTTCGCTACTCGAGAGATTTGCTCCGCACTGGTAAGAGCAGATCAGGTGGTTACCCTGTATGCGCGTCTGATTGGCAAAGACAATGTTCACCTCTACATTGATGATGGCATTGCTGCCTCTGATGACGGAATTAAGGAAGGCCGCTAGATGAGGAGGGTTTGCTGGCGCAGCTGAGGACGTTGATGGCCCCGCGGAATACATCAGAGGTCATATTGCGCCCTTGAACGCATCGGTTCCATAGCTGTTTGCTGCGTAGAAGATTGGGTGTGCAGGTGCTATGTGATGGAGTAGCCTCAAAAGGAGGAGCTGAGTGCCAGGGTTTGTTGAAAGCTTCCCCATTTGGGCTTCCATCATTCTAGGTGCCATGTGGATAAACGCATTTGCGGCTCACAGGATGTTGCTTAAAATCGAGCGTGAACGGCCGGAAGTACTCGCTGCAGTCGGAATCATCAAGGTTGATTGGTGGCTTAGGTGCTTGCGCGGTATTGCAGTGCTTGCCCTTACTTCCAAAGGGCAGACGCTCCATCAGGGGGAACGGTGGGTGTTGAGGGGCGTCGTGATGATGTACGTCTTCTTGATTGCCTCCGGGGTATCCATGCTTGTTGGCATGTAGGGGACGGTGCCTCAAGGCCGTTGATGGTGGATGGAACGGCATTACGGTGAGATTGCCCGTTCCTGGCATCACTCGGTGTTTCCCGGTCACGCCTCTGCTTGCTTTCGTCCAGCGCGCAATAAAAAACGCCGCAGTTTCCTGCGGCGCTCTCATGCTTCCCCGATTCTGGCGAATCCTCAGCCCAGCAGCTTTCGCACCTTCGTCAACGCGGTCATGAACCGCTCGATCTCGGCGTGCGTGTTATAGAACGCCAGCGAGGCACGGCAGGTAGCGGCAACGCCAAAGTACTGCAGCAGCGGGTGTGCGCAGTGCTGGCCCGAGCGCACGGCCACGCCTTCCAGGTCGAGCAGGGTCGCCAGGTCGTGCGCATGCGCGCCATCGATCAGGAAAGAGACCACCGCAGCCTTCTCCGGCGCTTCGCCGATGATACGCAGGCCGTCAACGCGGCGCAGCTCTTCGGTGAAGTGCGCCAGCAGTTCGGCTTCGCGCGCTTCGACGTTCTCCTGGCCAAGCTGCTGCAGGTAGTCGGCAGCCACGCCCAGGCCGATGAAACCGGCGATGTTCGGGGTGCCGGCTTCGAACTTGTGCGGGGCATCGTTGAACACGGTGCCGTCGAAGCTGACTTCCTTGATCATCTCGCCGCCACCAAGGAACGGCGGCATCGCGTCCAGGTGCTCGCGGCGTGCCCACAGTGCGCCGGTACCGGTTGGCCCGCACATCTTGTGGCCGGTGATGGCGTAGAAATCGCAGCCGATCGCGGCGACATCGACCTTGCGGTGCGGTACCGCCTGCGAGCCATCGACCACGGTGATGATGCCGCGCTTGCGCGCTTCGCGGCAGATCTCGCGCACCGGGTTGACCGTGCCCAGCACGTTCGAGACGTGGGTGACCGCCAGCAGCTTGACCTCCGGGGTCATTGCCGCGCGCAGCGCATCCAGATCGAGTGCGCCGTCAGGCGTGATCTCGGCCACGCGGATGGTGGCGCCGGTACGCTGCGCGACCAGCTGCCACGGCACGATGTTGGCGTGGTGCTCCATGCGCGTGATCAGGATCACGTCACCGGCCTTCAGCCGTGGCAGCGCCCACGAGTAGGCCACCAGGTTGATGGCGAAGGTGGTGCCACTGCACAGCACCAGGTCGCTGGGGCGCACGTTGAGGAAGCGCGCCAGCTTGTTGCGTGCGCCTTCGTAGGCATCGGTGGCTTCGCTGCCCAGTGCATGCACCGCGCGGCTGACGTTGGCGTTGTAGCGGCGGTAGAACTCGTCCACCGCGCCGATCACCTGCACCGGCTTCTGGCCGGTGTTGGCGTTGTCGAAATAGACCAGCGGCTTGCCGTGCACT
Source organism: Stenotrophomonas sp. ASS1 (assembly GCF_004346925.1). Lineage (NCBI taxonomy): Bacteria > Pseudomonadati > Pseudomonadota > Gammaproteobacteria > Lysobacterales > Lysobacteraceae > Stenotrophomonas > Stenotrophomonas oleivorans. Next base: position 1,064,232 of record NZ_CP031167.1, read on the forward strand.
TCACGCATCAACAGCGGGAAGTCGAGGCGGACGCGGTCCCAGTCGGGGGCGCCGGTGCGTTCTTCGATCGGTCGCGGCGTGGACAGGTTCATGCCACACCCGCCTCGGCCAGCGCCTTGTCCAGCCGACGTGCCAGCTGCGCACGCAGTGCGTCGGGCAGGATCTTCAGCGGCTCGTGGCAGAACGCGGCGCTCAGCAGTGCCTGCGCCTGGGCCTGCGGCAGGCCGCGCGAGCGCAGGTAGAACAGCGCATTGGCATCGAGCTGACCGACGGTCGCGCCGTGCGCGGCCTTCACTTCATCGGCGTCGATCACCAGCGTCGGCTGGGTGTCGATCTCGGCATCGGCCGACAGCAGCAGGTTCTTGTTGGACAGGTTCGCGTCGGTGCCATCGGCGCCTTCGCGGATCTGGATGCCACCATGGAACACCACGCGGCTGCGGTTGGCGGCGACGCCGCGCCACAGCAGTTCGCAGGCGGTATCGCGTGCGATGTGGTCGATGCCCAGGCGGGTTTCGACGTGGCGGCGGCCATTGCCAAGCAGCACGCCGTTGGCGGTCAGCTGGGCATTGTCGCCTTCCAGGCGCACGTTCAGTTCATGGCGGCTGAGCGCGGCGCCCAGTTCCAGGTCGACGCGGTGGTACTGCGCGTCGCGGGCCAGCACCGCGTCGGTGCGCAGGAAGCTGGTCTGGCGCCCGCTGCCGGCCTGCACGCGGGCGTGCTTGAGCACGGCATCACGGGCGACGTGGGCATGCAGCACGGTGTTGTCCAGGTGGGCGGAGTCACCCACGCTGAAGCGATGCTCGACCACGCCCAGGCTGGCGCCGGCACGCAGTTCGATCAGGTGACGGTGGTGCCAGGCCAGGTCAGTGTCGCCGGCGACGCTGGCGAATACCAGCTGCAGCGGCGTTTCGACCTGCACGCCTTCATCCACGCGCAACACCACGCCTTCATCGGCCAGCGCGGCATTCAGGCGGGCGAAGATCTCCTCGCTGCGTTCGTAGCGGCGGCCAAGGAAACGCACGGCGTCTTCGCCGGAGGCCAGTGCGGCCGACAGCGGCTGCAGCTGCACGCCGGACGGCAGGGCCTGCACGTCGCTCAGCGCGGCATCCAGGCGACCATTGACGAACACCAGGCGCGGCGCCGGGATGTCGTCCAGCAGCGTGGCGTCCAGCGCCGGGCCCTGCAGCGGTGCCGCAGCGAACGCACGGCGTTCCAGCTGGCGCAGCGAGGTGTACTTCCAGGCTTCGTTGCGGGCGGCCGGCAGGCCGTCGCGCAGGGCCGCATCCAGCACTTCGCGGCGCGCATCGCTGCCGCAGAAGGCCTGGGCCATCGAATCAAGCAGGGCGCTCATCAGACCGCCGCCTCGGGCACGACCCGGTCCTTCAGGAAATCATAGCCGTGCGCTTCCAGTTCCAGTGCCAGCTCCGGGCCGCCACTCTTGACGATGCGGCCATCGGCCAGCACGTGCACCACGTCCGGCTTGATGTAGTCCAGCAGGCGCTGGTAGTGGGTGATGACCAGGAACGAACGGTCGGCGGCGCGCAGTGCGTTGACACCATCGGCCACGCTCTTCAGCGCGTCGATGTCCAGGCCCGAGTCGGTCTCGTCCAGGATCGCCAGCTTCGGTTCCAGCACGGCCAGCTGGAAGATCTCGTTGCGCTTCTTCTCGCCACCGGAGAAGCCTTCGTTGACGCCACGGTGCAGCAGTTCGTCCTTCAGGTGCAGCACGGCCAGCTTCTGGCGCACCAGCTTGAGGAACTGCATGGAATCGAGTTCTTCCTCACCGCGCGCCTTGCGCTGGGCGTTCAGTGCCGCGCGCAGGAAGTAGGTGTTGTTCACGCCCGGGATTTCCACCGGGTACTGGAACGCCAGGAACAGGCCGGCAGCGGCGCGCGCTTCCGGGTCCTGCTCCAGCAGGTCGACGCCGTCGAACTGCACGCTGCCTTCGGTCACTTCGTAGCCGTCGCGGCCGGCCAGGACATTGCCCAGGGTGGACTTGCCGGCGCCGTTCGGGCCCATGATGGCGTGCACCTGGCCGGGCTGGACGTCCAGCGACAGGCCCTTGAGGATTTCCTTGTCGCCGATGCGGGCGTGGAGGTTTTCGATCTTCAGCATGGTGGGGGTTTCCGTGGGGCGGGCCGCGGCCCGCCGGTAAAGAGAATGCGTTTGCGAGGGGCAGGGGCGGGCGGTCAGCCCACCGAACCTTCCAGCGAGACTTCCAGCAGCTTCTTGGCTTCCACCGCGAACTCCATCGGCAGTTCGCGGAACACCTGCTTGCAGAAGCCGTCGACGATCATCGACACCGCGTCTTCCTGGCTGATGCCACGGGCGCGGCAGTAGAACAGCTGGTCGTCGGAAATCTTCGAGGTGGTGGCCTCGTGCTCGACGGTGGCGCCCGGGTTCTTCACCTCGATGTAGGGGAAGGTGTGCGCGCCGCACTGCTTGCCGATCAGCAGCGAATCACACTGGGTGTAGTTGCGCGCGCCATCGGCATTGCGGTCCACACGCACCAGGCCGCGGTAGGTGTTCTGGCCGCGGCCGGCGCTGATGCCCTTGCTGACGATCTTGCTCTTGGTGCGCTTGCCGACGTGGATCATCTTGGTGCCGGTGTCGGCCTGCTGGCGGTGATGGGTCAGCGCCACGGAGTGGAACTCACCCACCGAGTCGTCGCCCAGCAGCACGCAGGACGGGTACTTCCAGGTGATCGCCGAGCCGGTTTCGACCTGGGTCCAGGTGACCTTGCTGCGCGCACCACGGCACTCGGCACGCTTGGTGACGAAGTTGTAGATGCCGCCGACGCCGTTTTCGTCGCCCGGGTACCAGTTCTGCACGGTGGAGTACTTGATCTCCGCGTCTTCCAGCGCGACCAGCTCGACCACCGCAGCGTGCAGCTGGTTCTCGTCGCGCATCGGCGCGGTGCAGCCTTCCAGGTAGGACACGTAGGCCTTGTCCTCGCACACGATCAGGGTGCGCTCGAACTGGCCGGTGTGGCCGGCATTGATGCGGAAGTAGGTGCTCAGTTCCATCGGGCAGCGAACGCCTTTGGGAATGAACACGAAGCTGCCATCGGAGAACACCGCCGAATTGAGCGCGGCGAAGTAGTTGTCGCCCACCGGCACCACGGTGCCCAGGTACTGGCGGACCAGTTCCGGGTGTTCCTTGATGGCCTCGGACATCGAGCAGAAGATGATGCCCTTCTCGGCCAGTTCCTTGCGGAACGTGGTGCCGACGGACACCGAGTCGAACACCGCGTCCACCGCCACGCCGGCCAGCTTGGCACGCTCGTGCAGCGGCACGCCCAGCTTGTCGTAGGTGTCCAGAAGTTCCTTCGGCACGTCATCCAGCGAGGCGTACTTCGGGCCCTTCGGCGCGGAGTAGTAGCTGAGCGCCTGCAGGTCGATCGGCGCGATCTCCAGCTTGGCCCAGTCCGGCATCGGCATGGTCAGGAAGTGGCGGTAGGCGTCCAGGCGCCACTGCGTCATCCACTCCGGCTCTTCCTTCTTGGCCGACAGGGCGCGGATGGTGTCCTCGTCCAGGCCCGGCGGCAGGGAGTCCGATTCGATCTCGGTGATGAAGCCGGCCGAATACTTGCGGCCGAGCTGCTCGTGGATCTCGCGGTTGGGGGTGTCGTCGTGGGCGACGTTTTCGATGGTTTCGGTGGCCATGGGGGGCTGCCTACGGATCAGGAGACGACGTCGACAGCGATGGTGCGGCGCTGTTCGTCATCGGCAAGGGGGAGAGGGGGCAGGATCTGCGCAAGGGTGACATCGCGCAGGGCCTCGGAAACCACGTCGTTGATCAGCCGCCAGCTGCTGCGCGCGCCGCACTTGGGCGCCATGCCGCACTGGTGGTGGTCGTGGCTGCATTCGGTCAGGGCCAGTGGCCCTTCCATCGCTTCGACCACTTCGAACAGCGAGATCTCGATGGCCGGGCGGGTCAGGCGGTAGCCGCCACGCACGCCGCGCAGGCCTTCAACCAGGCCGGCCTGGGCCAGCGGCTTGAGCACCTTGCTGACGGTGGGCGGCTCCAGACCGGTGAATTCGGCCAGCTCGGTGGCACTGAGCACCTCGCCCGGACGGGCGGCGAGCACGGTCAGCACGACGGTGGCGTAATCGGTGAGTTTGGTGACGCGCAACATGGGGATGCGAGTGGTTCTTAAAGCGGACTGAAATTGTACGCTTTTATTCGCCGCCATCCAACCCGGGCATTCAGCCGGCGCTGGGGCCGGGCCGGGAGGAAACACCGGGGCCGTTGCCAGGGCGCAATGCTGCGCCAACGGGGTGATTTTCGCAATCACCCGGAATGGGCGAGAATCCCTGTTCCATTCGCTGCAAACAGCCCGTGCCGATGCCGAAGAAGATCCAAGCCCGCAAGTCCGCCATCCATGGCAACGGCGTGTTCGCCGTGGCCCCGATCAAGCAGGGCGAGCGCGTGATCCAGTACAAGGGCCTGCTGCGCAGCCACGGCGACGTTGATGCCGATGACAGCGGCGACGTCGAAAGTGGCCATACCTTCCTGTTCACCCTCAACGACGACTGGGTGATCGATGCCAACTACAAGGGCAATGACGCGCGCTGGATCAACCACAGCTGCGACCCGAACTGCGAGGCGGTGATCGAGGAAGACGAGGACGGCGACAGCCGCGGCGACAAGGTGTTCATCGAGGCGCTGCGCGATATCAAGGCCGGCGAAGAGTTGACCTACAACTACGGCATCACCCTGGCTGAGCGTCACACCGCCAAGCTGAAGAAGATCTGGGAGTGCCGCTGCGGCTCGCCCAAGTGCACCGGCACCATGCTGCAGCCCAAGCGCTGACCCGCAGCGGGTAGTGCCGGCCGCTGGCCGGCACACATGTGAAAAGCGTGCCGGCCAGCGGCCGGCACTACCTTACTTACCCAGCACGCCTGCCGGCACCAGGTTGCCCAGGTTCTGGTTGAAGGTGACCACCAGCTTGCCGTTCTTCACCTGCGCCGACTGCACCTGCAGGGCGCCGAGCAGGCCGGCCACGGCCGGGTCCAGCTTGTAGATCGGTTCGCGCTGGGCGTAGTCGCTCAGCCAGGCATTGAGCAGGCCGCGGGTGCGCGAATCGAGGCGACCGCCCTGGTTGGCCGGGGTGAAGTCATCCACGCTCGGCTGCTGCAGGTGGAAGCCCTGGGTCTGCGCGTCGTAGCGCAGTCCACTGCTGAGCTTCACCGTGCCCAGCTTGGCCGGGTTGCCACCGGCGGTGGCCAGTGCCACATCCATGCCCAGGTTCAACCGTTCGCCGGCCGGAAGACTCAGTTGCGGGTGACTCATGGTCAGGGCGATCAGGCCGCCGAGGGCGTCCTGGGTGCGCGGGAAGCTGCCATCGAGGTACTGCTGCACGTCGCTGGCGCCGACCGACAGTTCGCGGCCGGAAATGGAAGGGGCGGCCTGGGCGCCGATCGCAGCGGCGATCAGTACGGTGGAGGCGGCGAGGCGGGTCATCAGGGAACGCAGGCGCATGGCGGTGACCGGTGGATATGAATGGACGAATCAAAGAGTAGCCGTGCCGGCTGAATCGCGCGTGCATGCCGCTGCAACGGTTCAGTCCAGCGATGGGCGCAGTTGCGCCGACTGGATCTGCCAGGCGCGACCATCGGCACGGGGTTGCACCCGGTACCAGCCACCGAAGCGGAAGGTGCCCTCAGGGGTCACTGCGCGGATCTGCACCGGAACCTCCAGCAGCTGCGGCGGCTGGTGACCGTCGCGCGCGATCGGTAGTTCGCTGGTCAGGCGCAGGCTGCGCACGTCCGTGAGCTGGCGCAATGCGGCATCGTCGGCGCGTCGTGCATCGCTGGGCGGGAAGGTCCACGCGGCGTCGACGGCCTTGCGATCGCGATTGAGCAGGGCCATGACATAGGCATTGAGCATTCCCGCCGGCAGCTCGGCCTCGGCCGCGACGGCGGCAAACAGGGGATCGACATCGATGCCCTGCACGGTCGGTGCATCGCCTTCTGCGGCGGTCTGTGACTTCGTGCGGGCAGCCGCCTCGGCCGTGGCCGACGGTGTGGCATCCGCTGGATCGGATTGCGATGTCGGCCGGGAACAGGCCAGCAGCACCAGCGGTGCGAGCAGTATCAGGAACCTGCGCATGTCTGCCTCCTCCCCGAGGCGAACGGAAGGAGGCAGTGTATCGGCTGTTCCGCGATCAGCGGGAGGAGGGCAGCTGTTCCAGTGCATCCAGCGCCGGCAGCACCTGCGCGGCGATGGCGGCCAGGGCATGGCCTTCGGTGTCGGCGTGGCGCTGCACGATGTCGCGCAGCAGCTGGGTGGCGATCACCAGGGTCGCGCGCTCGTCGCCGCTGATACCAGCGGTACGCGGTGCCGCTTCCAGCAGGCGCATCAGGTCGCGGCTTGCGCGATGTTCCAGTTCGATGGTGCAGCGCCCGGTGCACTGCAACCCGTCCTTTTCGATGGGGGTCACCGAGATCCGGTAGCGGGTGGAGGGGCTGGCCATGAGGGTGTGCTCGCCGTAGCTGTGGAGGATGTGCCCACCTTAGGCAAGGCCGTGCCCGGCGGCGATGGCCGGGGCTGCACGCAGTGTTCCACCCGGTACGTTCCGGGGCCGCAACGGACCACGCCCAGCCAATGGCGACGGGCCTGTACGCGCATTCCCGGGGATGCGGCAACGCTGTGTTGCGGGCTGTGGTTGGGACAAAAAAAACGGGACGGCCAGAGCCGTCCCGTCGGAATCCGCGTTGGGGCGCGCGCTTACAGCGCGGCGTCCTTCAGCTTCTTCAGCGGACGCACCTTCAGCTTGGTGGTGGCCGGCTTGGCAGCGAACCACTGCTCTTCCTTGGTGAACGGGTTGATGCCCTTGCGCTTCGGCTTGGCCGGCACATTGACGGTGGTGATCTTCAGCAGGCCCGGCAGGGTGAAGGAGCCAGCGCCCTTCTTGTGCACCGAGGAGGCGACGGCGCTTTCAAGCGAGGCCAGCACAGCGCGGACGTCCTTGGCGATGACGCCGGAGGCTTCAGCGATGTGTGCAACCAGGCCGGACTTGGTCAGCACTTCCTTGATCGGCTTCGGAGCGGCCGGCTTGGCGGCTGCCTTCGTCGCGACTTTCTTCACTGCCTTCTTCGGGGCAGCCTTCTTAGCGGTCTTTGCCATGGTTTCCTGTTCCGTGAACGGTTGGTTGTTTGGTCGGCGCCGAACCCCGTCGGCAAGCGCAATGTAGGGCAACTCTCGGGCGCCGCCAATAGCCCGAAGCGTGGAAAGTGCATGTTTTTTCATATCCAGGCCGATTCAGTACATGGCCGGCAGTGGGGGAAGGGGGCGTGGCAGCGCGCGCGATGGTCCGCGCCCGCCCGTCGGAGGAATGCGCGAAACCACTGAAAACAAGGGAAAAATGCGCGCCGGCCTGGCGAAGAAGTGACCAGTTGTCCGGTTTCCGGCGGACCTGTGGCGTGCGGCGGAGCGACGCAGGGCTAACGCCTCCCGTGCGAGGGTGACCGTTCATCACCGTCACGCAGGAGCAGCACATGGGAATCTCGCGACACGCCACCGCGCACTGGGAAGGCGATCTGAAGTCGGGCAAGGGGCAGTTGAGCACGCCGCAGAGTGGGCTGCTGGACAAGACCCGCTACGGCTTCAACAGCCGCTTCGGCGACGAAAAGGGCACCAATCCGGAAGAACTGATCGCTGCCGCGCACGCCGGCTGTTTCACCATGGCGCTGTCGGCCAAGCTCGGCGAAGCCGGCTTCACCCCGACTTCGCTGGATACCGAAGCCAAGGTCGATCTGTCGCTGGAAGGCGGCCCGCAGCTGTCGCAGATCCGGCTGAAGGTGAAGGCGGTGGTGCCGGGCATCGACGCGACGCAGTTCCGTGCGATTGCCGATGACGCCAAGCAGAACTGCCCGGTATCCAAGGCGCTGAGCGCAGTGCCGATCAGCCTGGAAGCCGAGCTGGGCTGAGCGGCCGCTACCTGTAGAGCCGAGCCCGCGCTCGGCTCTACCGCTTGCGGATCACCAATCGATGGTGCCGCTGATCACCGTCTGCACCTGGCCGCCCGACCAGACCTCGCCGTCCTCGTCGACCAGCAGCGTCAGGCGTGCATCGTGGCCGACTTCGCGGCCCTGGCTGACTTCGAACGGTGCACGACCACGGGGCAGGGCATCGCGCAGGTCCAGCCATGCGGCCAGCACGGCGTTGGCGGCACCGGACGCGGCGTCCTCGAAGCGGCGTCCATTGCCGACGAAGGCACGTACCGCCAGATCGAAGCCCTCACCGCCATCGCTGAAGGCATAGGCGAACACGCCCATGCTGTCGGTGGACTCGGCCAGTGCGGCCACCGCATCCCAGTCCGGCTGCAGCGCGCGCAATGCGGCCTCATCGGCCACCTGCACCACCCACCAGCTGCGTCCGCCCTGCATCCGCGCCGGCGGCAGCGTGCCCAGCGGCCAGTCCTTCAGTGCGGCCTGCAGGCGTGGATCGGTCGCCTCGGCAGTCTCGGCCAGCTGCGCGCGCGGCGTGCGGATGGCGATGCGCTGCTGCACACCCTCACCGCTGACGCGTAGCGGCAGGGCACCGGCAATGCCGTCCTGCACCAGCACACCATCGACCGCTGCGGCCAGGCCGGCCTGCAGCACCGCATGCGCGGTGCCGACGCTGGGGTGGCCGGCAAACGGAACTTCCTTCTGCGGGCTGAACATGCGCAGCCGGTAACTGGCACCGGCGACCTGCGGCGGGAACACGAAGGTGGTTTCGGGCAGGCGCGTCCAGCGCGCGATGGCCTGCATGCTGGCGTCGTCCAGGCCCTCGGCATCGAGCACCACGGCCAGCGGATTGCCGGCGCCGGCGCGCGGGGAGAACACATCCAGCTGCAGGAAACGGCGGGTGGACATCAGGCGGCACTCCAGTAAACAGGCCGCATAGCGTAGCGCGGGGCACCCAAAAGGGGACGGAGGGAATTAAGTCGCTTTTGCCCCATGTGCCATAAGCGACTTAATTCCCTACGTCCCTTTTTTCCGTGGGCTACCAGCGAATGTGGCCGTCGATGACCGCCTGCACCTGGCCGCCGATCCAGACAGTGCCCTGCGCATCGACCTGCACCTGCACGCGGCCATCGCGGCCGACTTCGCGGCCCTGGCTGGCCACGTAGTGGCCCTCGCGGCCGGGCAGAGCGTTGCGCTGCCGCAGCCAGGCACCGATCAGGGCATTGGCGCTGCCGGTCACCGGGTCCTCGGGTACGGCGGCCGCATCAGCGGGGCAGAAGGCGCGCACCACCCGGGTGTGGTCGGTGCCAGCTTCGTCGGCGAACACGGCCAGGCCGGTGGCATCAGTGGTGAGGCTCCAGTCGGCCAGTGCGGCCATGTCCGGCACCAGGTTGCGTACGGCGGAGGCGTCGCGCAGCGGCAGCAGCCACCAGCGAGCGCCGTTGTCCCACAGTTCGGGTACGTGCCCGCTGGCAGCCAGCGCCAGCAGCGCTTCCGGCGCTCCGTCCGCCGCTGTGTCCAGTTGCTGCGCCGGTGGGCTGGCCAGTTGGATCTGCAGCGCCTCGGCCGGGCCGCACACCCGTACCGGCAGCAACCCCGCCGCGCATTGCTGCAGCAGGGCACCGTCGCGTGGATGCGCCAGGCCGCAGGTCACCGCCGCCCAGGCGGCGCCGACGCTGGGGTGGCCGGCAAATGCCAGCTCGCGGGTCGGGGTGAAGATGCGGATGTGGTAGTCGGCGCCCGGCGCACTGGGGCGCAGGAAGAACACCGTCTCGGACAGGTTCAGCCAGGCGGCCAGGGCCTGCATCTGGCTGCTGGAGAGCTCGTCGGCGTCCAGGATGGCGCCCAGTGGGTTGCCGGTGCCGGGGCAGGGGGCGAAGACATCGAGCTGCAGGTAACGGAGGACGGCCATCTACGAGGATATTGCGCTTAGAATCAAAGGTTCCGCCCCCGAGGGCGGCTTCCCCACATTCTACATAGCCAATCCATGTCAGCTTCCCCCCTTGTCGATCGTTGGATCGTACTGAAGTTCGGCGGCACCTCGGTGTCGCGTCGTCATCGCTGGGACACGATCGGGAAGCTGGCGAAAAAACGTGCGGAAGAGACCGGCTCGCGCGTGCTGGTGGTGGTTTCGGCGCTGTCCGGGGTCACCAACGAACTGACTGCGATCGCCGATGGCGCGCCGGACAGCCGTGATCGCGTGGCGGCGCTGGTCGAACGCCACGAGGCCTTCCTGGTTGAACTCGGCCTGGGCCGCGAGGTGCTGGCCGAGCGCCTGGCGGCGCTGCAGGGGCTGCTCGACGACGCGCGCGCGGCCACCCGGCCGCTGCAGTGGCAGGCCGAAGTGCTGGGCCAGGGCGAACTGCTGTCCTCCACCCTGGGCGCGGCTTATCTGCACGCTTCGGGCCTGGACATGGGCTGGATGGATGCCCGCCAGTGGCTGGACGCGATGCCGCCGCAGCCGAACCAGAGCGACTGGTCGCAGCGGCTGTCGGTGAACTGCCAGTGGCGTGCCGATGCGGAGTGGATGCAGCGCTTCCGCGCGCAGCCGACCCGCCTGCTGATCACCCAGGGCTTCATTTCGCGGCATGCCGATGGTGGTACCGCCATCCTCGGCCGTGGTGGCTCGGATACCTCGGCGGCGTACTTCGGCGCGCTGCTCGGCGCCAGCCGCGTGGAGATCTGGACCGATGTGCCGGGCATGTTCAGTGCCAACCCGAAGGACGTGCCGGACGCGCGCCTGCTGACCCGCCTGGACTATTACGAGGCGCAGGAAATCGCCACCACTGGCGCCAAGGTGCTGCACCCGCGCTCGATCAAGCCGTGCCGCGATGCCGGTGTGCCGATGGCCATCCTCGATACCGAACGCCCTGAACTGCCGGGTACCAGCATCGATGGCAGTGCTGCGCCGGTCCCGGGCGTGAAGGCGATCAGCCGCCGCAACGGCATCGTGCTGGTGTCGATGGAAGGCATCGGCATGTGGCAGCAGGTCGGCTTCCTGGCCGATGTGTTCAACCTGTTCAAGAAGCATGGCCTGTCGGTGGACCTGATCGGTTCGGCCGAAACCAACGTCACCGTATCGCTGGATCCGTCCGAGAACCTGGTCAACACCGATGTGCTGGCCGCGCTGTCGGCCGACCTGTCGCAGATCTGCAAGGTGAAGGTGATCGTGCCGTGTGCGGCGATCACTCTGGTGGGCCGTGGCATGCGTTCGCTGCTGCACAAGCTGTCGGACGTGTGGGCCACCTTCGGCCGCGAGCGCGTGCACATGATCTCGCAGTCGTCCAATGACCTGAACCTGACCTTCGTCATCGACGAGGCCGATGCCGATGGCCTGCTGCCGGTGCTGCACGCCGAGCTGATCGACAGCGGCGCGATGCCGGTGGAAGAGACCGAAGTATTCGGCCCGCGCTGGCGCGAGATCGCCGGCACCGTGCGCCCGCGTGGCACGCCGTGGTGGCGGGGCCAGCGGGCGCACCTGCTGCAGCTGGCCGATGCTGGCACGCCGCGCTATGTCTACCACCTGCCGACCGTGCGCGCCCGTGCCCGCGCGCTGGCCGCGATCAAGCCGATCGACCAGCGCTACTACGCGATCAAGGCCAACAGCCACCCGGCCATCCTGCAGCTGCTGGAAGCCGAGGGCTTCGGCCTTGAGTGTGTATCGCACGGCGAATTGAAGCACGTGTTCCAGCACCTGCCGGAACTGTCGCCCAAGCGTGTGCTGTTCACCCCCAGCTTCTGCCCGCGCAGCGAGTACGAAGCCGCGTTCGCGCTGGGCGTGACCGTCACCGTCGACAACGTCGAAGCGCTGCAGCGCTGGCCGGACCTGTTCCGCAACCGCGAGCTGTGGCTGCGCGTGGATCTGGGCCGTGGCGAAGGCCACCATGCCAAGGTCCGCACCGGCGGCAAGGACTCCAAGTTCGGCCTGCCGATCGCCCGCGTCGATGAGTTCGTGCGCGCGGCCACCGATCTGGGCAGCCGCGTGGTCGGCCTGCACGCGCACCTCGGCAGTGGCGTGGAAACCGCGCAGCACTGGCGTCTGATGTGCGATGAGCTGGCCGGTTTCGCCCGCCGCATCGGCAGCGTACACACCATCGATATCGGCGGTGGCCTTCCAATTCCGTACAGCGACGAAGACGAGCCGTTCGACCTGGACGCCTGGGCCGAGGGTCTGGCCGAGGTCAAGGCACTGCATCCTGCATTCCGCCTGGCGATCGAGCCGGGCCGCTACCTGGTGGCCGAGTCCGGCGTGCTGCTGACCCATGTCACCCAGGTGGTGGAGAAGGACGGCGTGCGCCGTGTTGGTCTGGACGCCGGCATGAACGCACTGATGCGCCCGGCCCTGTACGACGCCTGGCACGACATCGAGAACCTCAGCCGCCAGGGCGGTTATGCCGAAGCGGCATTCGACGTGGTCGGCCCGATCTGCGAATCCAGCGATGTGTTCGGCAAGCGCCGCAAGCTGCCGGTGTCGACCGCACCGGACGACGTGATGCTGATCGCCGATGCCGGCGCCTACGGCTATTCGATGGCCAACACCTACAACCAGCGGATGCTGCCGCGCGAAGACGTGATCGAATGACCACCGCGCGCGCCCTGCACCCGCCCACCGACACGCCCCGCACCATCGCGCGGGCCCGTGCCTGACCGGATACACCATGACTGCTTTCGACAAACACCAGGTTTCCCGCTTCCGTTTCGTCCGCTGCGAATTCGCCGCGGACACCGGCGTGGCCAAGCTGGTCTACGCCTTTGATGATGGCCCGGAGATGGTGGAAACCATCACCGTGCCGGGCGCTCCATTCGTGCTGGACGAAGCGCGTACCGCCGCTGTGCAGCGCGCGCTGCAGCTGCTGCACCTGATCGCCGGTGTCAGCTACTACAAGGCGGGCGTGCCGGAGACGGTCAGCATCGACAGCTACGCCATCGATGCCGATACCGCTGCGCTGGTGGAGACGGTCTACCTCAACGGCCTGGGTGAATTCGCGTACCGCAATGGCCTGAACCTGCGCGGGCGGTTCCGCCTGCCGGTGCAGGGCGACGCGGTGCAGGCGCCGGTGCTGGGCCTGCAGCCGCACGCGCTGGTGGCGATCGGTGGCGGCAAGGATTCGCTGGTCAGCATCGAAGCGCTGCGCCGTGCCGGCGTGGACGAGACGGTGACCTGGATCGGTGGCTCGCAGCTGATCCGTGCCTGCGCCGAACGCACCGGCCTGCCGACGCTGAACCTGGGCCGCGCGCTGGCGCCGGAACTGTTCGAGCTCAACCGTCAGGGTGCGTGGAACGGGCATATCCCGGTCACTGCGGTGAACTCGGCGATCATGGTGCTGGCCGCGCTGCTGCAGGGCGTGGACCAGGTGGTGTTCTCCAACGAACGTTCGGCCAGCTACGGCAGCCAGATTCCGGGCACCGGCGAAGTGAACCACCAGTGGTCCAAGGGCTGGGCATTCGAGCAGGCGTTCGGCAGCCATGTGCAGACGCACGTAGCGGCGGACCTGCAGTACTACTCGCTGCTGCGCCCGATGTCGGAGCTGGCAGTGGCCCGCCAGTTCGCCAAGACCGATTTCTACGACGCGCATTTCTCCAGTTGCAACCGCAACTTCCACATCCTCGGCGAGCGCCCGGTGAACCGCTGGTGCGGCGTCTGCCCGAAGTGCCATTTCGTGTTCCTGGCGCTGGCCCCGTTCATGCCCAAGACGCGCCTGGTACGCATCTTCGGCCGCAACCTGCTGGACGATGCCGAGCAGGCCGGTGGCTTCGATGCACTGCTGGAATTCCAGGACCACAAGCCGTTCGAGTGCGTGGGCGAAGGCCGCGAATCGCGTGCGGCGATGGCGACCCTGGCGCAGCGCCCGGAGTGGAAGGAAGACGTGCTGGTGAAGCGCTTCTGCAATGAGATCCAGCCGCAGCTGGATGCCGCCGAACTGGAACTGGCACCGCTGCTGCAGCTGCAGGGCGAGCACCGCGTTCCGGCTGCGCTGTGGGAACGGGTGCGTGAAGATTTCGACGCTTGAAGGAAAGCGCGTTGCGCTGTGGGGCTGGGGCCGTGAGGGCCGCGCCGCGTTTGCGGTGCTGCGCGAGCGCCTGCCCACGCTGCCGCTGAGCCTGTTCTGCCCGGCGGCCGAAGTGGAGGCCGCGCGTGCGGAAACACAGGGCGTGCTGGACGTGCGTGGCGAGCCTTCTGCTGAAGCGCTGGCCGCGTTCGACGTGGTGATCAAGTCGCCCGGCATCAGCCCCTACCAGCCGGTCGCGCTGGCGGCGGCGGGGCAGGGCACCACCTTCATCGGTGGCACCGCGCTGTGGTTTGCCGAACATGCAGGTGCCGATGGCATCGTGCACGACACCGTGTGCGTGACCGGCACCAAGGGCAAGAGCACCACCACCGCGCTGGTCGCGCACCTGCTGCGTGCCGCCGGCCACCGCACCGGCCTGGTCGGCAACATCGGCCTGCCGCTACTGGAAGTGCTGGACCCGCAGCCCGTACCCGCGTACTGGGCGGTGGAACTGTCCAGCTACCAGACCGGCGAAGTGGCGCGCAGTGGCGCCCATCCGCAGGTAGCGGTGGTGCTGAACCTGTTCCCGGAGCACCTGGACTGGCACGGCAGCGAGCAGCGTTACATCGACGACAAGCTGCGGCTGGTGACTGAAGCCGCGCCGCGCATTGCCGTGCTCAATGCCGCCGATCCGCACCTGGCCGTGCTGTCACTGCCCGATAGCGAGGTGGTCTGGTTCAACCAGCCGCAGGGTTGGCACATGCGCGGTGACATCGTGCATCGCGGTGAGCAGGCGGTGTTCGATACCCGCAACACCCCGCTGCCGGGTCGCCACAATCGCGGAAACCTGTGCGCGGTGCTGGCAGCGCTGGAAGCGCTGGGATTGGACGCGGTGGCGCTGGCGCCGGCGGTGCAGGATTTCCGCCCGTTGCCGAACCGCCTGCAGCGCATCGGCGTGGCCGATGGCCTGACCTACGTGAACGATTCGATCAGCACCACGCCGCATGCCAGCCTGGCCGCGCTGGAGTGTTTCGCCGGCCAGCGCATCGCGCTGCTGGTGGGGGGCCATGATCGTGGCCTGGACTGGACCGATTTCATGCAGCACATGGCGCACGACGTGCCGCCGGTGGAGATCGTGACCATGGGCAGCAACGGCCCGCGCATCCACGCCATGCTGCAGCCGCTGGCCGATGCTGGTCGCTTCGGCCTGCACGCGGCGGCGGATCTGCCCGAGGCAATGGCGCTGGCACGTGCCGCGTTGGGTTCTGAAGGCGGGGTGGTATTGCTGTCGCCGGGCGCGCCGAGCTTTGGTGCCTACCGGGATTACGTGGCGCGTGGCCGTCATTTCGCTGAGCTGGCTGGGTTTGACCCGGAGAGCATCAGCGCGATTCCCGGGCTGGGTATCGCTTGAAGGTAGTGCCGGCCGCTGGCCGGCAACCTCCGGAGAAATTCATCCACGCATGGCGTGGATCTACTGTTCGTCTTCGATGAACGCGTAGCCGCCTTCGATCAGCTGCTGCAGGTACGCATCGAAGCTGGGCGCGATCACCGCATAGCTGTCCGGATCGTGCAGGTAGCGCACCACCTGGCCGACCGCACCGCCCGGCGCGGGATCAAAATCCAGGTACAGCATCGAGGTGCCGCCGTTGTTCATGCAGTGCGAGAAGCACAGGCGGCGGTTCATCGGCAGATCGGCGTCGATGCCCTCACCCAGGATCTCCGGCTCGTCATCCAGCCACTCTTCGTAGATGGAACGGATGCTGTCGTCCCACTGCTGCTGGTCTTCGAAGATCTGCGCAACCGAACGCAGGTAGTAGGGATAGCCGCCGTCCTCCACGTCCGAGCCGAGCACCAGCACGCAGACCTCGCCGCCGGGGTACTCACGGAAGTGGGTGCCATCCACGCGGGACAACAGTTCCAGCAGGCTGTCTGGCACCTGAGGCCACTGCGCACGCAGGCGCTGCAGGTCTTCGCCGCTGGCGCCCTGCACGTGGGCCCACTGCGGGGCATCCTCGGCAGGCAGGCGGGGGATCAGGCCAGACAGAAAGCGATCAACAAGGTTCATGCAGAAAAAAGGGGACGGAGGGGATTAAGTCGTATCCAACCACACCTGCGTCACGTCGCCAATGCAGAATGCGACGCGGGAGGGGCGAATACGGCTTAATCCCCTCCGTCCCCTTTTTCTTGCGGAGCAGGCGCATGAATCGTTGGCGATGCAGTGTGGCGGTGGTTCTGGGGCTGGCGGCGATGCCGGCGTGGGCGGCGATGAAGACGCAGCCGGTGGAGTGGAAGCACCACGGCACGACTTTCAGCGGCGTGCTGGTCTATGACGACGGCGACAACGATAAGCGCCCCGGGCTGGTGATGGTGCCGAACTGGAAAGGCGTGAACGAATCGGCGGTCGAGAAGGCCAAGCAGCTGGCCGGCGATGACTATGTGGTGCTGGTGGCCGATGTCTACGGCAAGAGCGTGCGGCCGAAGACCGATGCCGAGGCCAGGCCGGTGGCGACCAAGCTCCGCAATGATCGGCCGCTGCTGCGTGCGCGTGCGCTGGAGGCGGTGAACGTGCTCAAGGCCCAGGCCGGCAAGGCACCGCTGGATGCCAGCCGGATCGGTGCGGTGGGCTTCTGTTTCGGTGGCACCACGGTGCTGGAGCTGGCCCGTGCCGGTGCGCCGCTGGCAGGGGTGGTCAGCCTGCACGGCGGGCTGGGTTCGCCGCTGCCCGCACAGGCTGGTGGCAGCCACCCGTCGGTGCTGGTGCTCAATGGCGCCGACGACACCAGCGTGACCGCCGAGGACATCGGCAGCTTCCAGAAAGAAATGGACGCGGCCAAGGTCGATTGGGAGTTCACCAACTACAGCGGCGCGGTGCACTGCTTTGCCGAGCGCGATGCCAACAGCCCGCCGGGCTGCCAGTACAACGAGCGCGCGGCGAAGCGCGCGTGGAAGGCGCTGGATGAGTTTTTCGAGGAGCGCTTCGAGAAACGTTGAACCGTGCAGCGGTAGTGCCGGCCGCTGGCCGGCATTCCCGTGACATCCGCAGCATCATGAGGTTGCCGGCCAGCGGCCGGCACTACAATGCGGTAAACGTGATCGGTCGGCAGCCACCGGAATGCCGGTTTGGTGGGTGCCGACCGTTGGTCGGCACGCCTCAACCCATCAATGCGAGCGCTGCACCGCGTAGCGGGCCAGGCCGCGCAGGGCGGCCACGGCATCGTTGTCGCCCAGGCCGTCGAGCGCGCGCTCGGCGGCTTCGGCATATTCCTCTGCACGCGCGCGGCTGTACTCCAGGCCGCCGGTGGCGCGGATCGCGGCCAGCACTTCCGGCATCGCCGAGGCGTCGCCGTCCTGCACGATGGTGCGCAGGCGTTCGCGGGTGGCGGCGTCCGAATGGGCCATGGCATGGATCAGGGGCAGCGTGGCCTTGCCCTCGGCGAGGTCGTCACCCAGGTTCTTGCCCAGCTCCTCGGCATTGGCCGAATAGTCCAGCACGTCGTCGGCAATCTGGAACGCGTAGCCCAGGTGCATGCCGTAGTCGAACAGGGCCTGCTGGGTGGCTTCATCCACGCCGCTGGCCAGCGCGCCCAGGCGGGTGCCGGCGGCGAACAGCACCGCGGTCTTGCGCTCGATCACGCGCAGGTAGGCGGCTTCGTCGGTATCCGGGTTGTGCACGTGCAGCAGCTGCAGCACTTCACCCTCGGCGATGCGGTTGGTGGCATCGGCCAGGATCTGCATCACCGACATGCGCTCCAGCTCGACCATCAGCTGGAAGCTGCGCGAGTACAGGAAGTCGCCGACCAGCACGCTGGGCGCGTTGCCCCACAGGGCGTTGGCGGTGCTGCGGCCACGGCGCAGGCTGGATTCGTCCACCACGTCGTCGTGCAGCAGGGTGGAGGTGTGGATGAACTCGATGATCGCCGCCAGCTGGTGGTGGTCCGGGCCGGCCTGGCCGACCGCATGGCCGGCCAGCATCACCAGCATCGGGCGCAGGCGCTTGCCGCCGGCGGAAATGATGTGGTCGGCGATCTGGTTGATCAGCACGACGTCCGAGGACAGGCGGCGCCGGATCAGGGCGTCGACGGCGGCCATGTCGGCCGCGGCAAGCGACTGGATCTGGGGCAGGCCCAGGGCGGGACGGGTGTCTTCGGTGATGGTCATGCGATCAGGCTTTCAGGCTCATCGCTGATTATAGGCGTTGCCTGTGAATTCGGGCGCAAACCGGGCAGGCCGGCGTCTGCGGCCCGGCCACGGATGCCGCCTGCGTGAATACGTATGCAGGTTGCGCCATGCCCGTGAGGCCACCGCTAAGCTTGCGGCATCAGGATTTCGGCCCGCTCCCGGCGGGTCCCGCACGCCCGGAGGGGGGCTGTCGATGTCGCACTATCCATGGTGGCGCGGAGCCGTCATCTACCAGATCTACCCGCGCAGTTTCCTTGACGCCAACGGCGACGGGGTAGGCGACCTGCCGGGCATCATCCAGCGCTTGGACCACATCGCAACGCTGGGCGTGGACGCGATCTGGATCTCGCCGTTCTTCAAATCGCCGATGGCCGACTTCGGCTACGACATCGCCGACTACCGCGACGTCGACCCGCTGTTCGGCAGCCTGGACGACTTCGACCGCCTGCTGGCCAAGGCGCACGGTCTGGGCCTGAAGGTGATGATCGACCAGGTGCTGAGCCATACCTCGATCGAGCACGCCTGGTTCCGCGAGAGCCGCCAGGACCGGACCAATCCGAAGGCCGACTGGTACGTCTGGGCCGACCCGCGCGAGGATGGCACCCCGCCCAACAACTGGCTGTCGCTGTTCGGCGGCTGCGCCTGGCAGTGGGAGCCGCGCCGTGAGCAGTACTACCTGCACAACTTCCTGGTCGACCAGCCGGACCTGAACTTTCATCACCCGGACGTGCAGCAGGCGACCCTGGACAACGTGCGCTTCTGGCTCGACCGCGGTGTGGATGGCTTCCGCCTGGATGCGATCAACTTCTGCTTCCATGATGCGCGCCTGCGTGACAACCCGGCCAAGCCCGCCGACAAGCGGGTGGGGCGCGGCTTCAGCCCGGACAACCCGTACGCCTACCAGTACCACTACTACAACAACACCCAGCCGGAGAACCTGCCGTTCCTGGAGCGCCTGCGCGCGCTGCTGGACGAGTATCCGGGGGCGGTCAGCCTGGGCGAGATCTCCTCGGAGGACTCGCTGGCCACCACCGCCGAGTACACCCGGGATGGTCGTCTGCACATGGGCTACAGCTTCGAGCTGCTGGTGGACGACTACAGCGCGGCCTACATCCGCGATACGGTCTCGCGGCTGGAAGCGGCAATGACCGAAGGCTGGCCGTGCTGGGCGGTTTCGAATCACGACGTGGAGCGGGCCGTCAGCCGCTGGGGCGGCCACCCGGCTGACCCGCGCCTGGCGAGGATGCTGGTGGCGATGCTGTGCTCGCTGCGCGGCTCGGTCTGCCTGTACCAGGGCGAGGAACTGGGCCTGGCCGAGGCCGAGGTGCCGTTCGAGGCCCTGCAGGACCCCTATGGCATCACCTTCTGGCCCAACTTCAAGGGCCGCGATGGCTGCCGGACCCCACTACCGTGGACCGACGCGCCGCTGGCCGGTTTCACCGCCGGCCAGCCGTGGTTGCCGATTCCGCCCGAGCACCGCGCCGCGGCCGTGGCGGTGCAGGAGCGCGACCCGGACTCGGTCCTGGCTGCGTTCCGCGGGTTCCTGGCCTGGCGGCATAGCCAGCCGGCACTCCTGCATGGCAGCATCCGATTCATCGAAAGCGCCGAGCCAGTGCTGCTGTTCGAGCGTATGCTTGCAGATGAAACCCTCCTGCTGGCCTTCAACCTGTCGGCCGAGGCGGTGAGCCATCCGCTGCCGCCGGGCAACTGGCAGCAGGTGGCGGTGCCGGGCCCGGATGCGGGCACGGTGCAGGGCAATGAACTCCAGCTGCCGCCGCGCGCGGTGTATTGCGCCCGACGCAGCTGACCGTTTTCTCCGGTGGCGGTACTTGCGGGGACGGGGCCGAAGCGCCCCGTCCCTTTTTTGTGGGTGGGATGCCGGTGAAGGGCATTCGCGCAAAAGAAAGCCCGCTGCCTGCGCAGCGGGTTTCCGGTCCTGCTCCCTGTTTTCTGTTGCCGGCCAGCGGCCGGCACTACCGGGTCCGGGTTGCCGGGCGCGGCCCGGCGCTACCTCAGAACTTGTAGTTCACGCCCAGCATGTAGGTACGGCCCCACTCGATGTATTCCAGCGGGCGGTCCTTGCTGCCGGCATAGGTGCGGTACGGCTCGTTGGTCAGGTTGCTGCCCTGCAGCAGCAGGGTCAGCCCACGCAGGGCGCTGCTGTCGCTGAAGGTGTAGCTGACCTGTGCATCGGTCACGTTCTCGCCCACCACGTAGCGCAGCGTGCGGTTGCCGTTGAAGTTGCCGATCTCACCAATGAAGTCCGAGCGGCGTCGCTGGCTCACGCGTGCTTCAAAGCCACTGCGCTCGTAGTAGGCGGTGAAGTTGTAGACACGCTTGGACAGGCCCGGCAGGCTGATCGGGCCGGTGCCCACGCTGTTGGCGCTTTCCGGATCCAGGATGGTGATGTCGCTCTTGTTGAACGTTGCGCTGGCCTGCACGCCGAAGCCGCGCAGGCTGTCGGTCAGCATCTCCAGCGGGAACGACCCGGTCAGCTCCAGCCCCTTCAACGTGCCGCCCTTGCCGTTCTGCGGCGTGGAGAAGGTGCCGGTGGTCAGCACCGGTGCGGTCATGCCCGGCGGTGGCACGTAGTTGCCGAGCAGGCCGCTGAAGTCGTAGTTGTCCACCGACTGCGTGTAGACGTAGCTCTTCAGGTCCTTGTAGAAGATCGCCGCAGCCACGTAGGCCTTCTCGCCGAAGTACTTCTCATAGGACAGATCCAGCGCGGTGGCGCGCCACGGATCCAGCAGCGGATTGCCACCGCTGCCACCAGGGCGGCCGTTGTTGGTATCCACGCCGAATTCCAGGCCGGCACGCATCTGGTCCACGCGCGGGCGCGCGACCTGCTTGGCGGCGGCGAAGCGCAGCGTCTGCTGGTGCGGGAACATGAACACCAGGTTCAAGCTTGGCAGCCAATCCTTGTAGGTCTTGCCGGCAGAGAAGGGCTGGATGTTGCTGCCCGCCGGCTGCGAGCTGTCCCAGTAGCGCGAATCCGAGCTCTGGTCGGTGTGCTGCATCTGCACGCCGATGTTGCCGCGCACGCCGACCACGCCGATGTCGGTGTTGATGTTCAGGCGTGCCCACGCCGTGGTGATCTTCTCCTCGACCGTCCACGACTTGGGAATCAGGTAGTCCAGGTTGTCGACCGGGTTGAAGGTCATGTAACGACCGACGGCTGCCGGCACATTCCACGACGGGATGTAGCCGATGCCGGCGAAACCGAGGTTGACCGGGCGGTACTGCAGGTCCGGTGCGATGGTGGATTCGCCTTGGGCGCCGAGCAGGATGTTGCCTTCGGCCTGGGCCTTCTGCTTGCGGCGGTCGGCATAGTTCACGCCCACGTCCACATCCGAGAACCAGCTGGACATGGCCTCGGGAACCGGCAGCGTCGCCGCCAGCTTGGCGCCCTTCAAGCGGTCTTCGACCTCTGGCACCTTGCCGTAGCCGGAACCATAGATCGTGTTGGTCAGGAACAGGCTGTCCGCATTGGAATAGTCGCGCCCCGGTGTGATCTGCGAGAAGCTGTTGTTGTTCACCACCAGGCCGATCGTGTCGAACTGCGGGCGCGGCACCAGCTGCAGGTTGTTTTCCAGATTGATCTCGCGGCGGGTCGCCTTGGAGTAGTTCAGGTCGGCGACCAGCTTCACGCCACCGACGTTGAACTCGTTGTTCCAGCCGAACGCATCGATCTTGTCCTTCCGCTTGTTGTACATGCCGCGCACCAGCGGGTATGCATTGTTGATCGTGCCGCCGGTGAAGCTGCCATCGGCATTGCGGCCGACATTGCTGAACACCGGCAGGATCGCGTTGGGGTTGTTGCTGTCCTCGCCGTTGCCGCTGAGGCTCAGCTCGAACTGGTTGGCGGTGTCGATCTGCTCGGCTTCGGTGTGGAACGCATCGAAGGTGCTGGTCCAGCTGTTGCTGGGGCGGAACTGGATCGTTGCCATCACGCCGTCGCGCTTGTTGTTGCCGGTGCGGCGCAGGGCCTTGATGCCATCGGTGAAGTAGGTGCCAGGTGCGATTCCGCGACGCTCGCCCTTGTCGGTGTGTTCGGTGGTCCAGGGCTCGTACAGGCCGACCTGGTTCTCCTGGATCGGCATGTCGCTGTGCGCATAACCAATGGCGATGCCCAGGGTGTTGTCGAAGAACTGGTCGATGTAGCTGGCGCTGAAACGGTTGCCATACGGGTCGATGTTGGCAGCGCGGCCCAGGGAGCTCTTCTGGTAGCGGCCGCTGACCGCGATCACCCGCTCGCCGAAGCTGAGCGGGCGTGCGGTCTGCATGTCGATGGTGCCCGACAGGCCCTGGCCGACCAGCGCCGCGTCCGGGGTCTTGTACACGGTCACGCCGTTGACCAGCTCGGACGGGTACTGGTCGAATTCGACGCCGCGGTTGTCGCCGGTGCTGACCACTTCACGGCCATTGAGCAGGGTGGTGGCGAAGTCGGGCGACAGGCCACGCACACTGATCACCTGCGCACGGCCGGCCACGCGCTGGGCAGCCAGGCCGGGCAGGCGCGAGATGGATTCGGCGATGCTGACGTCGGGCAGTTTGCCGATGTCTTCGGCGGAGATCGCTTCGACCACCGAGGTGGCGTCCTGCTTGATCGCGATTGCGTTCTCGATGCCGCGGCGGATGCCGGTGACCTGCACCGTATCCAGGTTGGTGGCGGCGGTGGCGGCCGGCGTGGTGGTGCTCTGCGTGGACTGTGCCGACGCCAGCGTCGGCGCCAGGACAACGGCCAGCGCGATGCTCAGCGCGCTGCGCTTGTGGTTCAACATTTTCCCCTCCCAGGCAATGTTGCAGATCGATTCGTGAACGTCCCGGAGTGACCGTGGACGTGCGACGCGGTGGCCGCTGTCGTCGCCGCTATGGTAGGCAGCGCGTTCTTCGCGGGAATCACCCTGCATACGTATTCAATGGCGTTTGCAGGGATGTAATCGCTTTCAGGTTCTGTTTGCGGTAGTGCCGGCCGCTGGCCGGCAATCGCGTTCACCGGGTTGCCGTCCAGCGGCCGGCACTACCGCGGCATTCAAAGCGGCGTGAAACGAATGGCCTGCCCACCCCCCGGTGCCAGCACCAGCGTCAGCACGTCGGCGCTGGTCACCTCTCGGGTTTCGCGCGCGAATGCGAAGGGATTGCTGCGGAAATCCGCGCCCTCGCCATCGCGGTAGATCTCGGCGCGATAGCGCACGCCCGGCTCCAGGAAGCCCAGCGATACCGGCAGCACGCGGCCGTGCTCGTCGGTGATGCTGCCGAGGAACCAGTCGCGGCTGTTGCGGTCGCGTCGCACGATCGTCGCGTAGTCGCCCACTTCGCCATCGAGCACGCGGCTCTGCTCCCAGTCCACCGCCACGTCTTCGATGAAGCGGAATGCCTGGCGATGCTGCAGGTAGTGCTCGGGCAGGTCGGCGGCCATCTGGATCGGGCTGTACAGCACCACGTACAGCGCCAGCTGGCGTGCCAGCGTGCTGGGGATGGCCTGGCCGTGGCGGCCCTTCAGGCTGAGGATGCCGGGGGTGTAATCCATCGGCCCGGCCAGCATGCGGGTGAACACCAGGTTGACCTCATGTTCCGGCGGGTTCGGCGGCTGGCCCCAGGCGTTGTACTCCATGCCACGTGCGCCTTCGCGCGAGATCCAGTTGGGATAGGTGCGGCGCAGGCCGGTGTCCTTGATCGGCTCATGCGGGTTCACCGACAGGTGCCGCCGCGCCGCTTCCTGGACCACCTTCAGGTGGTGGCGCGCCATGAACTGCCCGTCATGCCACTCACGCCACAGCGGGCCGCCCGAGGGATTACGGCGGTCGACCTGGCCGTCGTCACAGACGTAGCCGGTCTTGAACTGGTCCACGCCCAGCCGCGCATACAGGTCCAGTGCGGTACCCAGCTGGTCCTCGTAATGCTCGATGGCACAGCCGGTTTCGTGGTGGCCGATCAGATGCACATCCTTCTTCAGGCCATACGCTGACAGCGCTTCAATGTCGAAATCGGGTGTGGCACGGGTGAAATCGAAGTCGTAGCCATTGCCCACCCACATGCCGTCCCAGCCCGGATTCCAGCCTTCCACCAGCACGCCACGGAAGCCGTGTGCGGCGGCGAAGTCGATCACCTTCTTCGTCTTGGCGGTGGTGGCCGCATGCTTCGGCCCGGTCGCCCAGCTCTCGTTGTCCAGGTGCATCGACCACCACACGCCCAGGTACTTGGCCGGCTTCACCCAGCTCACATCACCCAGCGCATTGGGTTCGTTGAGGTTGAGGATCAGGTCCGATTCGACCAGGCCGCCGGCACGGTCGGCAATCTGCAGCGTGCGCCACGGCGTGGCGAAGGGCAGGCCGCGGCGCACCTTCCAGCCTTCGGCCGAGGGCGACAGCTGCGCGCGCAAGCGTTGGCCGTCGGTGCGGCGCAGCCACATGCCGGCATAGTCCACCAGCGCGGCCTCGTGGATCGCCACGTGCAGGCCATCGCGGCTGCGCAGGCTCATCGGCGTATGCACCAGCGGCACCTCGCGCAGTGGTGTGCGCTGGTACAGGTACTCGTAGTGGATCGGTTCGCCGGCAGGGATCCACCACGCGGTGGAATCCTGAGCGATGGCGAACTCGGTCAGCTCGTCATCGATGATCGCTTCGTGCAGGTTCGGCTGCTCGGGGAACACATAGCGGAAGCCAACGCCATCGTCGTAGACGCGGAACACCACGTCCAGCCGCCGCTTGCTGCCGGTGGTTTCGGCCAGCTGTACGGTCAGCTCGTTGAAGTGGTTGCGGGTGAGCCGGCGTTCGCCCCAGGGCTGCTCCCAGCTGTCATCGATGCTACGCCGTTGCTGGCCGAGCAGGGCGAAATCACGGTCCAGGCGGCCGTCGCGCAGGGCGAAGCCCAGCTTCGAATCCTCCACCACGACCTCGCCGAAGCGCTCGACGCGATAGCGCGCGGTGCCACCGTCCAGCATCAGACTGACCTTGAGCACCTTTCCCGGTGATTCGACGCTGGCCACCTGCGGCGCGGCCTGCGCCAGCGTGGCCAGGCCCAGCAGAGCCAGACCGAGCAGGTGCGCGAACACCGCGCGTACAGCAGTGGGTGACATCGGCATTTCCCCTCCCAAGGCGCCGTTGGCAGACCCGGACCATAAGCCAGCGCGGCAGGCCCGCTACCGCGCAACGCCATGAATACGTATGCAACTGGACGCAGCCGACAGCCCCGCGTCTACCATGGGGCCAGGGCACCTTGAGGGAGGGGCCGCGCCCGCCCGCCGACAACGACGGTGCGGACCTACAACGCGTGCAGAGAGGGAGGGAGGCCGACGGGCGCAAGCCGGTCCGCCGCTTCGATGCTGAAGATCATTTGCCTGACCGCTGCCCTGGGGGCAGCGCTGGGATCGACCGCGCAGGCGGCCGACCTGCAATTCGACGGCCGCCATGCGCGCGCCGAAGCCGCTGCCAAGGGCAGCTACGTGCTGCATGCGCCGAAGGCTGAGGTGCGTATCGCGCCCATGCCGATGCGCAGCCAGACCGGCAGCGTGATGTTCGATGCACTGTTCGCGCTGGCCCAGCAGGAGATGGACCAGGACCGCGTGGATGCGATCCGCGATCCCGCGTTCGACGAAGGCCGGCCGGTGCCGTGCGAGTGCTTCCAGACGGGCGCGCGCTGGCCCTACGTGTGGACCCGCGATGTCAGCTTCGCCGCCGACCTGGCGCTGGCGCGGCTGGACCCGCAGCGCACCCGGCAGTCGCTGCAGTTCAAGCTCTCGGCAGCGCGCGATGGCCATACGCCCGGCCTGTTCGTGGCGCAGGACACCGGTTCCGGCGGCAGCTGGCCGATCAGCAGCGACCGGGTGGTGTGGTTCCTGGCGGCACGCCACCTGCTGGACGATCGCGCGTTTGCCGACCAGGTCTGGCAGGCGCTGCAGGGCACGCTGGCGCAGGACCGCGCGATGGTGTTCGACGCGCAGGTGGGCCTGTACCGTGGTGAGACCTCGTTCCTGGACTGGCGCGAGCAGACCTATCCGGACTGGACCCGCGAGGACGTGCGCTTCATCGGCGATTCCTATGCGCTGTCCACCAACGTGCTGCACTACCAGGCGCTGCGCCTGGCCGAACGCCTGGCTGGCCAACATGGTGATGCCCGCGCGGCTGACTACAAGGCGTGGGCCGATGCGTTGGCGCAGCAGATCGATGCGCGCTTCTGGCGCGAGGACATGGGCCAGTACATGAGCTACATCGGCGAAGCCGCGCACCCTGTGCCGTACGTCAAGGTCGATCTGCTCGGGCTGTCGCTGGGCATCCTCGCCGAGGTGCTGCCGCCCGAGCGCGCGCGCCGTGCACTGGCTGCCTACCCGATGGGGCCAGCCGGCAGCCCGGTGGTCTGGCCGCAGGAATCGCAGCAGCCGATCTACCACAACCGCGCGATCTGGCCGTTTGTCAGCGCGTACTCTCTGCGTGCGGCGCGGCAGCTGGACGATGCGCCGCGCATCGCCGCTGAGATCCGCTCGCTGATGCAGGGCGCTGCGCTGGCCGGTTCCAACATGGAAAACTACGAACTGGTCAGCCAGGCCGTGCATGTCGAGGAAGGTGCGGTGAGCGGCCCGGTGGTCAACTCCGAACGCCAGTTGTGGTCGGTGGCCGGCTACCTGTCGATGGTGGTCGAGGGCGTGTTCGGCGTGCAGGACGATGGCCGCGTGCAGCCCAAGTTGCCGGCCGTGCTGGTGCCAGAACTGTTCGGCACGCACCCCCGCATCACCCTGGAGGCCGGTGGCAAGCGCTACGTGCTGGAGCGCCCGCAGCAGCTGGGTGATGGCTTGCTGGTGGCGGGCAGGACGCTGACCCAGGGCAACACGACCACGGTGCAGCTGATGGCTGCCCCGTCCGCGACCGGCTTCGGCGGCACAACCGCCGAAGCCAATGCGCGTGCGCCGGCCACGCCGACCGCACCGCAGGCCACACGCGATGGCGCTGGCTGGAGCGTGCCGGTCACGACTGGGCAGGTTCTGTGGAAGGACGGCAGGGCCGTCGCCGCCAGCAATGGCCAGGCGCACATCAGCGACGATGGCCTGCAGCACTGCTTCAGTCTGACCCGGCGCGAGGGTGCATTGGAATCACTGCACAGCCCGACGCGCTGCGTCGGTCCGCAGCAGGTGCTGAAGGGCGAGGATCGCTGGCAGTTCACCGCGGGCCAGGCCGGGCAGGTGCGCCTGCGCTTGCAGTACCGCAACGCGAACGGGCCGATCAACACTGGCGTCACCGCTGCGGTCAAGCAGCTGGTGCTGCAGTGCCCGGGCCAGCCGTTGCAGCAGCATACGGTCACCCTGCCGCACAGCGTGGCGATGCAGGACTCGACCTCGGCGACATTCACGGTGCCCAAGGGGCAATGCACGGTCGCGCTTGAAGAGGGCTTCAACATGAGCGCGCTGCAGCACTTCGCGCACTACACCGGCGGCAAGGGGGGACGCGATGGTGTGCTCAACCAGGCCCAGGTGCAGGCGCTGAAGGTGGCGCCGGTGGCGATGGAAGAGGGCGCACGATGAGTCGTCCCGCCAAACCGCAGTTGTCGTTCTGGCAGATCTGGAACATGTGTTTCGGCTTCCTCGGCATCCAGTTCGGGTTCGCCCTGCAGAACGCCAACGCCAGCCGCATCTTCGAGACACTGGGCGCGGACATGGACGCGGTGCCCGGGCTGTGGATCGCGGCGCCACTGACTGGCCTGCTGGTGCAGCCGGTGATCGGTTACCTGTCCGATCGCACCTGGACGCGCTGGGGCCGTCGCCGCCCGTTCTTCATGATCGGTGCGGTACTGACTACGCTGGCGCTGCTGGTGATGCCGAATTCGCCGACGCTGTGGATCGCCGCCGGTACCTTGTGGGTGCTGGACGCCTCGATCAACGTGTCGATGGAACCGTTCCGCGCCTTCGTCGGCGATCAGCTGGCGCCGCGCCAGCGTCCGGCCGGCTATGCCATGCAGAGCTTCTTCATCGGTGTGGGCGCCATCGTCGCCAGCTTCCTGCCGTTCATCCTGGCCCACTTCGGTGTTGCCAATACCGCAGCTGCCGGAGAAGTGCCCGATACCGTGCGCTATGCGTTCTACTTCGGCGCGGTGGTGCTGCTGGCGGCGATCACCTGGACGGTGGTCAGCACCCGCGAGTACTCGCCGGCGGAGCTGGCCGGGTTTGACGATGCCGAGCCGCCGGCGCACCACGCAGGGGCTGCGATCAGTGGCCCCGCACCGTGGACGCAGGTGGCGCTGTGGCTGGGGCTCGGCGTGGTGCTGGCGCTGTTGATCGCCTGGCGGCAGGGCGACAGGATGCTGTATGTGCTGGCAGGACTGTGCGCCGGCTACGGCCTGCTGCTGGCGGCCGCGCGTGCCTTGCCGGCCACGCATATGCTGGCCGCCATCGTCGGTGACCTGCGCGCGATGCCGGTGACCATGTGTCGTTTGGCGTGGGTGCAGTTCTTCTCGTGGTTCGCGCTGTTTGCGATGTGGATCTACACCACCGCCGCGGTGGCGGGTATCCACTTCGGCTCGACCGATCCGCAGTCGGCGGCCTACAACGAGGGCGCCAACTGGGTGGGCGTGCTGTTTGGTGCCTACAACGGCTTCGCCGCGCTGGCCGCAGTACTGATCCCGCCGATGGTGCGTGCGATCGGCCTGCGCTGGAGCCACCTGGTCAACCTGTGGCTGGGCGGCGCCGGCCTGGTCTCGCTGATGTTCATCCGCGACCCACACTGGCTGCTGCTGTCGATGGTCGGCGTCGGCTTCGCCTGGGCGTCCATTCTTTCGCTGCCCTATGCGCTGCTGTCCGACAGCGTGCCGGCATCGAAGATGGGCGTGTACATGGGCATCTTCAATTTCTTCATCGTGATCCCGCAGCTGGTCGCGGCCAGCGCGCTCGGCTTTGCCCTGCGCGCCTGGCTGGGTGGCCAGCCGATGCATGTGCTGGTGCTGGGCGGCTGCAGCCTGTTCGTCGCCGGCCTGTGCGTGCTGCGGGTTCCGTCCCGTCCGGAGGTGGTGTGATGCGTGGTGCGCTGTCTGTTGCTGTTTCCCTGGTGCTGCTGGCCGGCCATGCGGCGGCCGCGCCACGCCCGGACTATGTGGGCACCACCGAACCGTTCGCCAGCGATGCGGTGTACTTCGTGGTCACCGACCGCTTCGTCAACGGCGACCCGTCCAACGATCATCGCGACCAGGGCGGAACGCATCGCACCTTCGATATCCCGGTGCCGTGCCCGGACAAGGTGGACGGCAACATCGGCTATCTCGGCGGTGACTTCCGCGGCGTGCTCGACAATGCGCAGTACATCCGCAACCTCGGCTTCGGCGCGGTATGGATCACGCCAATCATCGACAACCCGGACGAGGCGTTCACCGGCAGCAAGGCGATCAGCTGTACCAGCACGCTGACCGATCGCGGCAAGACCGGCTACCACGGCTACTGGGGCATCAACTTCTACAAGCTCGATGAGCACCTGCCGAGCAAGGACCTGGACTTCGCGGGGTTGACCAAGGGCCTGCATGGCGCAGGCCTGAAGGTGGTGCTGGACATCGTCGGCAACCACGGCTCGCCGGCCTGGACCATGCCGACGCGGCAGCCGCAGTTCGGCCAGATCTTCGACAAGGACGGCAAACTGATTGCCGACCACCAGAACCTGCCGCCGCAGGAGCTGGATCCGAAGCACAACCCGCTGCACGCGTTCTACAACAACATCGGTCCGGTCGACAGCAAGGACGGCTCGATCTTCGACGGCAACCTTGCCGAGCTGTCCGACTTCAACCAGGACAATCCGGCGGTGATGGATTATCTGGTGGGTGCTTACCTGCAGTGGACCGCGCAAGGCGTGGATGCGCTGCGCATCGATACCATCGGCTGGCTGCCGCACCCGTGGTGGCATGCCTTCGTCAAGCGCATCCGTGCTGAACATCCGGGCATGTTCATGTTCGGCGAAGCGTTCGATTACAACGCGGCGAGCATCGCCGAACACACCTGGCCGGCCAACGCCAATGTCAGCGTGCTCGACTTCCCGCTGCGCGGCGCACTGGAACAGACCTTCGGCACCGCCGGCAAGGGCTTTGAAACCCTGTCCGGGCCGCTGCACCTGAGCGGTGGCCCGTACGCCAACCCGTATGAGCTGATGAGCTTCTACGACAACCACGACATGCCGCGGCTGCAGGCCAGCGACAACGGCTTCATCGATGCGCACAACTGGCTGTTCACCGCGCGCGGTATTCCGGTGGTCTATTACGGCTCGGAAACCGGCTTCATGCGTGGTCGCGCCGAGCATGCCGGCAATCGTGCCTACTTCGGTCAGCCGCGCGTGGACGCTGCCCCGCAGAGCCCGATCTTCGCGCCGCTGCAGCGCATCGCCAGGCTGCGCGCAGCCACCCCGGCGCTGCAGCGCGGCCTGCAGGTGAACGAGCGCCTGCAGGGCGATGAGGCAGTGTTCTTCCGCGTGCTGCAGCATGGCGAGGTGGCGCAGACCGCGCTGGTGCTGCTGAACAAGGGCGACAGGGCAAAGAGCTTCACTGTGTCGCGTTACGTCCAGGCGGGCCGCTGGCGCGACGCGCTGGACGGCGGTTCGTTGCAGGTGAACGGTCTGCTGAAGGCCGACGTGCCCGCGCACGGCGTGAAGGTCTATGTGCTGGACGCTGCCGTGCAGCAGCCGGCGCTGCAGGCCGAGCTGGACAAGGCGATGGCCGACCAGAAGGCGCGGGACCAGCGTCTGGGGCGGTAGTGCCGGCCGCTGGCCGGCAACCCATGAATCCATGGCTCCTGCCTACCGCTCTGGTGGGTGCCAACCTTGGTTGGCACGCTTTTCGAGCAGTCGAGCAAGCTCGACTCTACAATAGGCACCCCTCACGCCCCGCCGTACCGCCATGACCGACCTCGCCCCGCAGACCCCGATCGAAACCCTGCTGAAGGCGGCGATGGACGGGGCGGTGCCGATCCGCGCCTTCATGGAAGCCTTCGTCGCCTCCGAGGTGGTGCTCCTGACCGGCAGCCTGGTCACCCCCGACGGCAGCGGCTTCGACCCGCTGCTGTTCGACAAGCAGGGCACCCTGCATGTGGCCGTGTTCACCGACCCGTCGCGGGTGGGCATCTACAGCCAGCAGGCCGAACACCAGATCCGCTGGCGGATGCTGGACGTGCTGCGCCGCGTGCCGGGTGGCTATGGCGTGGTGATCAATCCGGGCACTTCGCTGGGCTTTGAGATTTCGCCGAGCGGCGTGGGCGAGATCCTGAAGGACTTCGCCCAGGGCTGAACCGCCACCGCGCTATATTTGTAGAGTCGAGCCATGCTCGACTGCCTTTCGCACAGTGCCAGATCAGTCGAGCATGGCTCGACTCTACAGAACGCTTCCCCATCGAGGCATTGCCATGGAATTCAGGGTATTACCCGCCGATGCACCGGAACGGCAGCAGTTGGCCCGGTGGTACCACGCCGAATGGGGCCGCGACGCCGGCCTGTCGCTGGAACAGGAACTGCAGCGGCTGAACACACCTCAGGACGCCGAGGGTTTCCCGCACCTGATCGCTGCCTTCGATGACGGTCAGGTGGTCGGTGCGGTGCAGCTCAAGCGCCGGGAGATGCAGGCCTTCCCGCAGTACGAGCACTGGCTGGGCAGCGTGTTCGTGGCCGATAGTCATCGCGGGCGTGGGCTGGCTGGCGGCCTGGTCGAGCAGGCAGCAGCGCAGGCGGTGCGGATGGGTGTATCCGACCTGTATCTGCAGACCGAATCGTTGGATGGCGGCCTGTATGCGCGGTTGGGCTGGAAGCCGCTGCAGGAAGCCGACAACCGCAGCCACCGCGTGCTGGTGATGGTGCGCAGGTTGGCCGCATGAGCGCCGCAACGGCCCGGCACTCCCGCTCAGCACTGATCTTCCTGATCGCAGCCATCGTTGCCGCACTGGTCTCCATGCCCCTGCTGCGCGCGGTGGGCATGGTGCTGTGGCCGGTCTTCGCCATTGCCTGGCTGATCAACCTGGGCGCGGCGTGGCACCTGGCGCAGTGGGCGCGCCAGCAGGGCCGGTCGGCCTGGGCCTTCGGGTTGCCGGCGGCACTTGGTACCGTCGCCTCGATCGTGGTCTATGTGCTGCTGGCGTTGCTGGGGTCGAAGGCGACGGTGCGCTGAAGCTTCGCGGTCACCGTGTGCAGTATGCCGAGCATGGCTCGGCACTACAGTAAGGCCGAGCCAAGCCCGCAGGTGTTGCGTGGAGCGCCGGCGGACAGGCCGGCGCCCCGTTGCCTCACATCGTCACCTTGCGCCGGTTGTCATCGCTCACCCGGTCGATCAGCTTGTTGTACGGGTCGAAGCCTGCTTCATCCGGCTTTTCATCCACCGTCACCGTGATCTTCGGCTCGGCACTGGTGATATGGTGGCGCTGCAGATACAGCACCTTCTGGTCGCGTTCCTTGCCGGAGGGCCCATTGGCGAACACGCCGATCTCAACCCAGTCATCCATCGTGCCGTCGCTCTCCTTGCCCTTGCCATCGGCGTACTGCTTGGCCGCGTGCAGGTCCAGGGTCACGTCGTAGCGACCGTCATCGCGCTTGCGGGCGCTGGCGGCCATCACCCGGTTGTCGTAGAAGCTGATTTTCTCGAACAGGTCGGTGACCAGCTGCTGGCGGTCGGCCGGGGTCTCCGCCCGGATGTAGTCCAGCAGTTCGCGTGAGGTGGTGTACGGCGGTTGCTGATAGCCCTTGTCCTGCAGGAAGCGCTTCAACGCGCGGTTCAGCGCCTGCTCGCCGATTTCCTCGCGCAGCCGGTAGAACACCAGCGAACCCTTCTGGTAGTGGATGTACTGCTGGTTCTCCACGCGCTCCAGCGGCTGCTCCTCGATGGCCTCGCCACCGCGTCCGGACAGGTAGCCATCCAGCTCGCGCTTGAGGAACTGGCGCATGTGCTGGCGGCCGTACTCCTGCTCCATCACCATCAGCGCAGAGTACTGCGACAACGATTCGGACAGCACCGTCGCGCCCTGCACGTTGGCGCCGATCACCTGGTGCGCCCACCACTGGTGCGCGATCTCGTGCGCGGTCACGTAGAACACGTAGTCCACCTTGTCCGGATCGCGCAGGTCGGCGATGAAGCCGATGGCCTCGGAGTAGGGGATGGTGTTGGCGAACGACTGCGCGAAACGCGCATAGCCCGGGAACTCGATGATGCGTACCTGGCGGTGCTGGTAAGGCGTGAAGTTGGCTTCATAGTAGGCCAGCGACTTCTGCACCGCTTCGATCATCCGGTCCACGTTGTAGCCGTGCGCCGGGTCGAAGTAGACCTCCACCGGGATGTCCTTGTACTTCGCCCTGCGCACCTCCCAGCGTGCCGACAGGTAGGCGTAGAAGTTCAGCATCGGCCGGTCCATGGCGTAGCTGAAGCAGCGGCGGCCATTCACCGTGGTCTCCTTCTGCAGGTAGCCCGGCGCCAACGCCACCTGGTCCGGTGCGGTGCAGACCGTGGTGCGGAAATCGAGCCAGTCGGCGTCGTTGGAAATGTAGGTGTTGGCGCGCGCGGCTTCGTCTTCCAGCTTGGGCATGCGCCGCGGCTCGCCGAGGCCGCGCTTGCGGCGTTCGTTGCGGTCGCTGATCTCGGCACCCTCGTTGTAGCCGAAGGAAGGCAGCACGCGGCTGTTGAAGAAGGTGCCGTTGTCGACGATGTTGCTTGGTGCCTGGCCGGCGGTGATGCCATTGGGTTTCTGCACCACCCGGAAGTGGACGTTGCGGCTTTCACCCGGTTGCAGTGGCGCGGCCAGGCGGTAGATGCGGTAGCCAAGGTCGGCGTCGTGCATCGACAAGGTCTGCCCACCCAGGTCAGCCGCGACCAGCTGCTTGTCGTCGCCCATCGAGACATGCACGTCCTGGATCGGCACGGCATGCGTGTTGCGCACCGTCCAGTTCGCATCGATCACCATCGACTGCGATTCGGGGAACAGGTCCACGCGGTTGTCCACCGCCACGATGCGAGGCTGCGGCAAAGTGCGGTACTTCGACAGCTCGCGCTCGTAGCGGGCCTGCAGATCCAGCTGCTGGTCGGGCGAGATGAACTCGTTGCGGATGTTGGTGCTCCAGTAGAGCCAGCCGCCCACGCCGATGAAGGCCAGTGCTGCGAGCGCTGCAAAGGCGCCGGTCGGACCGTGCAGGCGGCGGCCGGCCAGGGCCAGGCGCTGGCGCAACCCTTGGCTGACACCGTGCACCCAGAATGCCGACGCCAGGCACATCAACGTCAGCAGGAACAACGCCCAGTAGCCCTGGAACGCCAGCTGCCCGGTCAGGAAGTGGCCGTAGCCGTTCATGTCCGAATAGGGCGCGTTGGGCCAGCTGCCGAAGTTGTACAGGTTCTGCGTGTAGTCGAGCAGGCCGAGCACGCCCTGGCCGATCATCACCACGATCAGCAGCGCATAACCGACGAACTTGTTGTTGGTGAGCACCTGCAGCACCAGCGCCAGGCCCCCCATCAGGATGTAGACCACCGAATCCAGCGCCAGGCTGCGCAGGTACAGCAGCGGCTCAAGATGCGTGTAGCCCTTGGCCAGCTGCACGCCCATCGCCGCCATCGCACCGGCGGTCTGGAAGCAGACGATCACCGCCAGCAGCGCGGTGAACTTGGCCAGCAGCGGTACCCAATTCGGCACCGGCATGGCGTCCGTCACTTCGTTGATGCGCGCGCTGCGTTCCTTCCAGACCAGCTCGCCGGCGAAGAACAGCACGATGATCACCAGCAGCCAGCTGAAGGCGCCCTGCAGACCCATGATCATCTGCGAGGTGACCGGCCAGATCGAGGTGCCGTACAGGGTCTGCCGGAACAGCGCGCTGGGCAGGAAGTTGGCCAGGCCCAGTACCAGCAGCACGATGAACGGCACGCTGTGCAGGACACCACGTGTATCGAAGCGGACCTGGCGCAGGAACTGCTGCCACGCCGTGGTGGTAGTGAACGCCGGTACCACGCGCGGCAGCGTTGCGCGGGTGGGGCGGACGGCGCCGGCATCGGCAACCGGTTGCGCCTGCCTGCGGCCCCAGCGCCGACGGCCACTGCCGCTGCGTTCGGTGCGGAACAGCGCGAAGGTGGCGGCGAACAGCGCGGCGGCTACGCCCAACCACAGGGCGCGATTGGCCAGCAGGTAACCGGCCAGCTCGGGAATCCCGTTGTTGCGTTCGGCGGTGGACCAGTAGCGGATCGTGCGGCCCAGTGCGCGCATGCCCAACGGTTCGCTCAGCACCGCGATCCACGTGTTGTCGATGTCGCGCAGCAGGGCCGCGCTGGCGCCGTACAGCACCAGGTAGGCCACCAGGCCGATGTAGACCCACAGGATCGAGCGGGTCAGCGCCGCCAGCAGCGACAGCAGCGCGGTGGTGAACAGCAGGTTCGGAATGACGATGACCGCGAACGTCCACGCATAGCCCTGCCAGCTGATCGGGCCCATGCGCTCGGGATCGACCCACGGCATGAACGGCGCCAGCCACAGGCCAAATGCAATCACCATGTAGACCAGCAAGCCGGCGGCCAGGGCGGCAGCGATGCGCCCGGCCAGGTAATCGCGGCGCTTCACCGGACTGGCGAAGATCAGTTCGGCGGTGCCGAGTTCGAAGTCACGCAACAGCGCGTTGCTGACGAACAATGCGGTGACCAGCATGCCAAGCAGGGTGAAGATGCCCAGCATCTGCGCGATCACGGTGGGCGCGTTGCTGTGCACGTTGCCAGTGCCGCCACCGATCTGCACGGCGTCGCTGGAGGCGGCGGCGAAGGCGAGCAGGGCGAACAGCCCGGCCAGCAGCCACAGCAGCGGGGAACGCAGCTGCTCGCGCAGCTCGAAGCGGAAGAAGTTGAGGATCATGGCGTGCTCCGCTCAGGCTGCCGCGCGGGCACGGGCCTGCAGGCGCAGGCGCTGGAAGTACACGTCCTCGAGGTCGGGAGCTACGGCCGCAAAGCCGTCGCCGGGGTCGTTGGCGCTGTGCACGTGGATCACCGGGCGACCACCGACCAGGCGGGTCGACAGCACCACGTAGCGCGCTTCGTGGTCGGCCAGTTCAGAAGAATCGACCTGCTTGCGCCAGACCTGGTGCTGCAGGGCGTCGATGGCTTCGGCAGGACGGCCGGTCAGCAGCACCTGGCCCTTGTTCATGATCGCCATCGTCGGGCACAGATCGGTTACGTCCTCGACGATGTGGGTGGACAGGATCACCGCCACGTTCTCGCCGATGGCGGCCAGCAGGTTGAGGAAGCGGTTGCGTTCTTCCGGGTCGAGGCCGGCGGTGGGTTCATCGACGATCACCAGCCGCGGGTCACCCAGCAACGCCTGGGCGATGCCGAAGCGCTGGCGCATGCCGCCGGAGTACGTGCCGAGCTTGCGCTTGCGCGCGTCCCACAGGTTCACCTGCTGCAGCAGTCCATCGACCACCTCGCGGCGCTGGGCGCGCTGGGTCAGGCCCTTGAGCACCGCGAAATGTTCCAGCAGGTCCAGCGCGCTGACTTTCGGGTACACGCCGAAATCCTGTGGCAGGTAGCCGAGCCGGCGGCGCACGGCGTCCTTGTCGCGCAGCACGTCGATCGGCGCCTCGCCTGGAATGGTGAGGGTAGCCGTGCCGCTGTCGGCCTCCTGCAGGGTGGACAGCGTGCGCATCAGCGACGACTTGCCGGCGCCGTTCGGGCCGAGCAGGCCGAACATGCCGCGCGGGATGTCCAGGGTGACGTTGTTGAGGGCATGCACGCCGTTGGCGTAAGTCTTGGACAGCGAATCGATCTTCAGCATGCGACGTACACCTTTCCCTGGGCAATGTCTGCGGGTTATCCGCGCAACCGCCTCCTTGCGCATCCGCCGTTGGTCATGGGGGGAGAATCCCGCCGTCGTGCGTTGGGGTGTGGCCGGAGGTCTGGCGGCACCTACCGGCGTAGCGACGATTCCCGCACCACCAGCTTCACCGGGATGCTCTGGCTGTCCACCGGCTGCCGCCCGATCAGGGCCAACAGGCGCTCCACCAGCAGTTGGCCGGCCTGCTTGGTGTCCTGCTGCACGGTGGTCAGCGCCGGGGACACCGAAGCCGCCAGCGGGATGTCGTCGAAGCCGGTTACTGCCACGTCCTCCGGCACCCGCCGGCCGGCTTCGCGCAGGGCGCGCATCGCGCCGATGGCAATCAGGTCGCTGGCCGCGCAGATCGCATCGATCGGTTCGCCGCGCGCCAGCAGCGCCTGGCAGGCCTCCTGGCCGGAGGCTTCAGTGGTGATCGCATCGTGCTGCAGGGCCGGCTCCGCCGCCAGGCCGTGTTCCTGCAGGGCCGCGACATGACCGCGGTAGCGTTCCTGGAATTCGGGGTAGTGGCTGGACGCATGGCCGAGGAAGGCGATGCGGCGGCAGCCCTGCTGCAGCAGGTGGGTGGTGATGTCGTGCCCGCCCTGGAAGTTGTCGCTGCCGATCGACACGCCGGGCTGGCCGGGCAGGGCGGCGCCCCAGCGTACGAAGTGCGTGCCCTGCTCGACCAGCCGCTGCAGTCGGTCGCGCGATTCGTGGTAGTCGCCGTAGCCGAGCAGGATGATGCCGTCGGCCTTGTTGCTGTCCTCGTAATCGGCCTGCCAGTCGGTGGACAGCTGCTGGAACGAGACCAGCAGGTCCTGCCCGTGCAGGGCGCAGGCGCGGGTGATCGAGCCCAGCATCGAATGGAAGAACGGGTTGATCAGCGAGTCGTCGTTGGTCGGGTCCTCGAAGAACAGCAGGGCCAGCGTGCCGGCATTGCGCAGGCGCAGGCTGGAGGCGTTCTTGTCGACCTTGTAGTTCAGCTCGCGGGCGATGCGCAGGATGCGCTCGCGGGTCTCGGCGTTGACCATCGGGCTGCCACGCAGGGCCCGCGACACGGTCGGCTGGGAGACCCCGGCCAGGTGGGCGATGTCCAGGGAGGTGGCTTTGCCTTTGATCGTCATGGGAACGGATAGGGAACGTGCAGCGATCATGATGCCATGAGGCTGGCCCTCCGCTCGCAGGTGCGCTCCTGTCTGGATGAACAGGATTGATGTTGAAAAATGTGACCAATTTGTCACTTTGACCTGATTTGCACAAAAGCGCATTCAGCAGATGGACAGCTGCCATGGCATGGCCCTAGAGTCCGCGCACCAGGGGACAACAAGGCAGTTGACGTGGGCAGTAACGGATCAGGGATCGATCTGCAGGAGTCACTGTGCGTGGACGATGGAGGCGCGCTGGCGTGCTTCGTCGCCCTGTTGGGGTTTCTGGATCGGCCTGCCGACCCCGACCAGCTCCGGCACCAGCTGGGCCACCCCGAAGGCCGTATCGATACACAGGATCTGTTGCGCCTGGCCAAGCGGATGGACGTCAAAGCACGCGTGGTACAGGCGCGGGTAACCGCGCTGCGCGACCATCCGTTGCCCGCCATCGCCTGCCTGGCCGACGGGCGCTATACGCTCGTGCTCAAGGCCGACGCCGAGAACGTGTTGTGCTTCGACGCGGCGGCCGACGGACGCCCGGTCACGCTGTCCCTTGGCGAGTTCTCGCAGGAGTTCGATGGCCGCCTGTTGCTGATGACCACGCGTGAAAGCGTGGCCGGCGCCGTGAGGCGCTTCGATGTCGGTTGGTTCATTCCTGCCCTGGTGAAGTATCGCCGCCTGCTGCGTGACGTGTTGGTAGCCTCGTTCTTCCTGCAGTTGATGGCACTGATCACGCCGCTGTTCTTCCAGGTGGTGATCGACAAGGTACTGGTGCACAAAGGCATCACCACGCTGGAAGTGCTTGCCCTCGGCCTGCTGGTGGTTTCGGTGTTCGAAGTGCTGATGGGCGGACTGCGCACCTACCTGTTTTCGCACACCACCAGCCGCGTTGATGCCGAACTTGGCTCGAAGCTCTTCTCCCACCTCACGCATCTGCCATTGGCCTATTTCCAGGCGCGTCGGGTGGGCGATTCGGTGGCGCGCGTGCGCGAACTGGAAACCATCCGCGAGTTCCTCACCTCTTCGGCGCAGACGGTCGTGCTGGACCTGTTCTTCGCCATCGTGTTCCTGGCCGTGATGTGGCTGTACAGCCCTGCATTGCTGCTGATCGTACTGATCACGCTGCCACTGTACGCGGTGGTGGTCATGGTGGTCGGGCCGATGCTGCGGCGCCGCCTGGATGAAAAGTTCGTGCGCGGTGCCGAAAACCAGTCGTTCCTGGTCGAAGCAGTGACCGGTGTGGAGACCATCAAGGCGCTGGCGGTCGAGCCGCAGGCGCAGAACCGCTGGGACAAGCAGCTGGCGGGTTACATCCAGGCCAGCTTCCGCGCCAGCATGCTGGCCAACTGGGGCTCGCAGGCGGTGCAGCTGATCCACAAGCTGGCCACCGTGGCACTCCTGTTCTTCGGCGCGCGGCTGGTGATTGACGGCAAGCTGACCGTGGGCGAACTGGTGGCGTTCAACATGCTTGCCGGGCAGGTTGCCGGGCCGGTGCTGCGCCTGGCGCAGTTGGCGCAGGACTTCCAGCAGGCGCGCATTGCCGTGGAGCGGCTGGGCGACATCCTCAACTCCCCTACCGAACCGGCCAGCTCACCCTCGCGTGCCAGCCTGCCGGCAGTGGATGGCCGCATCGCGCTGGAGCACGTGTCGTTCCGCTATCGGCCTGAGGGGCAGGAAGTGTTGTCGTCGGTCAGTCTGGAGATTGCTCCGGGTGAGATCCTCGGCGTGGTCGGGCCCTCGGGATCCGGCAAGTCGACCCTGACCAAGCTGATCCAGCGCCTGCACACCCCGGAGCGCGGCCGTGTGCTGGTGGATGGTGTCGATCTGTCCATGGTGGATCCGGCGTGGCTGCGGCGACAGGTGGGTGTGGTGCTGCAGGAAAACCTGCTGTTCAACCGCAGCGTGCGCGAGAACATCGCCATGGCCGACCCGGCGATGCCGATGAGCCGGGTGGTGGAGGTGGCCAAGCTGGCGGGGGCGCACGACTTCATCCTGGAGTTGCCCGAGGCCTACGACACGCGCATCGACGAGCGCGGCGGCAACCTCTCCGGCGGGCAGCGTCAGCGCCTGGCGATCGCTCGCGCGCTGGCCATCGACCCGAAGATCCTCATCTTCGACGAAGCGACCTCGGCGCTGGATGCGGAGAGCGAGGAAGTCATCCAGGACAACCTCAAGCGGATGTCCGCTGGCCGCACCGTGATCATCATCGCGCATCGTCTTTCGGCGGTACGCCAGGCCAACCGCATCGTGACCCTCGAACGTGGCCGCATCACCGAGACCGGCACGCACGAGGATCTGCTCCGCGCGGGAGGCCGTTACTCACTGCTCTACACCAAACAGATGGGCCTGCCCGCCGTGGCGGCCCCGCTGAACTGACCACCGCGGGCCCAGCCAAGGACAGCACGCATGTTGAAGGGACTGAGGCATCACCTGGGCATCCTGCGCGAGAGCCTGCGCGCGGAGCGTGCGCAGCCGGACCAACGCGACTCGGCGGCGCCGGACTTCCTGCCGGCGGCGCTGGAGATCCTGGAAAAGCCCCCGAACCCGATCGGCCGCACCGTTCTCTGGCTGCTGATCGCCTTTCTCGCCATCGCATTGGTCTGGTCGTGCCTTGGCCGCCTGGACATGGTCGCGGTGGCCGAAGGCAAGGTGATTCCGCGCGGCAACGTGAAGGTGATCCAGGCTGCGGACCAGGGTGTGGTCCGTGCGATCCACGTGGTTGAAGGGCAGTCGGTGAAGGCCGGCACGCCGCTGCTCGAACTGGACCCGACGGTCAGCCATGCCGAAGTCGAGCAGGCGCGCCAGGCGTTGCTGACCGCGCAGATCGATGTGGCACGGGCGCAGGCCGTGGTTGACCACGTTGCCGGTCGGGCCGGTCGCTTCATCGCACCGGAGGGAGCACCTGACAGCATCATTGCCATCCAGCAGGCACTGGTGGCCGCCAAGCAGCGCGAGTTCGATTCCACTGTGGGTGGCTTGCAGCAGGAGCGCAGCCAGCGCGATGGCGAGCACGGCATGATCCTGGCCGAGATCGCCAAGCTGGAAGAGCAGCTGCCGCTGGCTACCGACCAGTTGAACAAGCTGGAGGAGCTGAGCCGCGAAAACTATGTGCCGCGACTGCAGGTGGCCGAAGTAAAGGAGCGTGTTGTCGGCATGCGCCAGGACCTGGCGATCCGTCGCGAAGAGCAGCGTAAAGCGACCGCTGCGCAGCTGGCGGCCAGCCAGCAGATGAGCAAGAGCCGCAGCGAGTTCGCACGTGAAGCACTGGACGCCCTGACTGAGGCGGAAGCGGCACGCGCGTTGCGAGGCGAAGAATTGAAGAAGGCCCATGACAAGGCTGGGCACACGGTATTGCGCGCACCCGTGAATGGCGTCGTGCAGCAACTACAGGTGCACACCATCGGCGGCGTGGTGAAGCCGGCTGACGCGCTCATGGTGCTGGTGCCGCATGACGGCGAGCTGGTGGTCGATGCGATGCTGCCCAATCGCGATGCCGGCTTCGTCCGCGACGGGCAGCCGGTGGAGGTGAAGCTGGAGGCCTATCCGTTCACCCGCTACGGTGTGGTGGATGGCGTGGTCGAGACTGTGGGCCGTGATGCGGTGCAGACCGAGAAGGAAGGGTTGCGCTATCCGGCGCGCGTGCGCCTGCTGCGGCCCTGGATCGAAGTGGATGGCCGGCGCCGCGCGCTGGCGCCGGGCCTGGCCGCAACGGCGGAAATCAAGACCGGTGACCGCCGCATCATTGAATACCTGTTGTCGCCGCTGTCCAGGCGCGTGCAGGAAGCGGGGAGGGAGCGATGAGGAGAATGCCGTTCTGGCAAATCCTGGGCGCTTCAGTCCTTTGCCTCACTGCGGCATCCCCGGCAAACGCGCGGGAGCGTCACGTCTGGGCAGCATCCGAGCTGGAGAAGATGCTTATCGCATTGGTCCTGGAGCAACCGCGCCACGGTAGTTGGCGTGGCGTCGAACGCTCGGATGTCGAGCGAAGATTCGGTGTACATCTGTCATCTCTGGATGTCAACTCGAGAACGATTCAGTCGAGGCTGCCGACACGTGAAGGGTGGTCCGCCGCAATCAAGGTGGAGTACAGGCGGGAAGGTCGCGCGGTGAAATTCGACGCATTGGCGTCCCGCCGATTCAACGATCTTGAACGGCCATGCACGTTCAAGGCTGACGCAATGACGTCTTCAATGCTGGCTGCGGGATTCCATGGAGGAAGGAACGCCGCGCCGCTCAGCCCGGATACCCGAACCTACTCTCGGGGTTCCGTCTCTGTCCATATCACGACGTTCGACGCGGCCATCAATGCCGCGCTGCCTGAACAGTGTGTAGATACCCTGACCATAGCCCCGCCGGAGCATGACAATGTCTGAACTTAGCATCAGGTTGAACACCTTGCTGGACCAGTTCGCATCGCGAAATGCGGATACGCGTACCGCAGCGCAGAGGCTACGTCAGGCAATTTCCTCGTCACCAAGCTTGGTCAAGCGCTTCGAATCGGCTATTGCCGAGGGCAAGTTGAAAACGATTGAGTTGCTGCCTAGATCGGCGACCGAAAGAGCTCATATGTCGGACGAGGGAGTGCTCGCGATAGGCCGGGATGCCGTCGTGGGCAACGCGACCACTGAGTTCATGGACCAGCTCCGCGATACCTTGGGGCACGAGATCGCGCATGCGCACTATAAAGGCTACGACTTTGCCTTGAATGTGCTGAGTGAAGAAGTAGAGAAGCTGGCGTTTGAGAGAACAGAGACTCGCAATTACACCGCGGTCCTCCAGAATTTCCTTGCTGCCGCACGAAGGAATGAGGCTGTCGCAGCTATCGGAGGCTGGAACGCCAACATTTCCAAGATGATCGCAGACAGTGGAGGCCGTCCTCTAGACCGAGCCGCAGTTCTGGAGAGGATGGCCCAAGTTAATCCGCGATGCGTCATCGAGGTCAATGGCGTCTATCAGATGGCTGCCGGAATCGTGCTGAATGCCGATCTCACTGCAAATGTTTCAGATCAATCCGTTGAAGCATTCGCAAAGTGCTACTTTGATGGCAGCAAGGGAAGCCTGGGGCCTCAAGGAAAGTCTTCCTACACCGATTACTACTTGTCCTACGGCGTCAGCCTGATTGTGCGCATGGAGCGCTACAACAACCCGTACGGGGATCCCGACAGGGCACTGGTACAGATCAATCTTGCCGCTCTGGGAACGACAGAGGCAGCGCTGGAGGTCGCGGGTCTGACATTCCAGGGCAAAGGAGATATCTTCTTCTATACCGACCTTGGTGGTGGCCCGAACAACGGCTTCCAGCGCAGCGGAACCACGACGGGGCCGCGATTTGATCCGGACCAATGGAATGCCTTCTTCGATCGTACGCGCCTGCAGCAGATTGCCCAGGCGGGTGCGCTTGGTGGTGTGATTGGTGGCGCAATCTCTTCTGCCCTGAAGTTGAATGACCCGGCATGGCAGGTCATTTCCTCGGCAACGCTGTCGACCATCGGAGAGAACTTCGCCGAGGCGATCTCGGCCAGGGGCCTCGGGGTTCGGCTGTCCAGTGGGGACTTCAGCAGCATTCTTGCCGATCTTCCTGAGGAGTTTCAGGCCAATCTCAGGAGCGCAGGGGCTGGAGCTGTCTCTTCCTACCTGACCGCAGAGCTGTTCAGGACACTGGGTATCGAAGGGACGCTCGGTGAAATTGCACAGACCGCTGCTGGTGCAGCACTGAGTCAAGTTATCCAGAATGCGAACCTGATCGCCGATGGTGCCAAGATCAGCGTGTTCGAAGGTCTGGGTGAAACGCAGATATTCAACGCAGTCGGTGGCTACGTTGGCGCACGGCTGGGCGCTAGTTTGGTCAAGTTCGATACGGTCGGAGGGCAAATCGGTGCACAGGTTGGTTCGGCGATCGGCGCCTATGTCGGTGCGTCCGTTGCGACCACCTGGGCTGCAGCAGGTAGCAAGGTCGGAGGTGCCGCGTATGGCGCAATCGGAGCGGCAATCGGTGCGCTGGTGGGCTACATCCTGGGCGGGCTCGTTGGCTCGTTCTTCTCAAGTGGCAAGCCGCGTTCGTGGGCGTCGGTCAGCTGGGAAGAGGCATCGGACGGCTTCGTGGTCACCGGCATTCGTTCCCGATCGGGTGGCTCCAAGGCTGGGGCGAGGGTTCTTGCCAATGCCGTAGCGGACAACCTCAACGCGGTGCTGAAGATGTCGGGAAGCCGTGTGGCTTCGGGGGCCAGCATCGATGGCGGTACCTACGGTACCTACGGAAAGGACTATCGATACTGGTCTGCAACGCCCGTCGGGTTTGCGACGGCTGAGGAGCTTATCGGTCACGGCTCTGCGCTGGCTCTGGCGGGGATGGCGGACAAGATGGTTGGCGGAAACATCTATATCAAGCGGGCCATCGTCCAACATCTGGGTATGTTGCCTTCGCCTCGCGGTTTCAATGTGACGTCAATGATTGGCGACTTGGCCATGGCTGCTGATTATGGTCAGTATGTAATGGATCCTTTCCAGGTCAATTCGCTCATCGCCGGTGCGCCAGACAGCGGGTTGGCAGCTCAATGGGCGATCACGCTTGCGCGTGCGATCGAATTGGGCCTCAACAAGCGCGCATCGACCGATTGGACAGGGGGATTTGCAGCGTGGATGGACCAGCTTCCTGACGGTGAGCTGGACGGGCGTGGCTTGAACGCCGCGAACGTCAGTGCGCGATACAATGCCATTGATGGCAGAAAGTTCGTCCTGACTGGCGGAAGCGACGAAGAGCTCTTCTCGATCAGCGACACCATCGTCACCGCGGATAAGGATCGCATTCTCGGTGGCATCGGCAACGACAGCATCATCGTCAATGGTGCCACGCTGTCCAGCACCACCGGCCTGCTGATCAATGGCAAGGCCGCCCCGGCCACCCATCGCATTGGCATCGCTGCGGTCATTGATGCCGGT
Source organism: Stenotrophomonas sp. ASS1 (assembly GCF_004346925.1). Taxonomy (NCBI): domain Bacteria; kingdom Pseudomonadati; phylum Pseudomonadota; class Gammaproteobacteria; order Lysobacterales; family Lysobacteraceae; genus Stenotrophomonas; species Stenotrophomonas oleivorans. The sequence continues at coordinate 1,109,206 of NZ_CP031167.1, forward strand.
GCTGGCGACGATCTGGTCCGCGGCGGAGACCTCGGCAACGATCTGCTCGGCGGCAGCGGCAACGACACCCTGGTGGGGGCCCTGCTCGATGACTGGCTGCTTGGCGGTGACGGCAACGACGTGCTGTTCGCCGGCAATGTCACCAATGTGAACTTCGCCATCGGTGATGCCAGCGCACAGGCGCTGGCGATCGCCGCGCGTGGTGGCAACGGCAACTACCTCGACGGCGGTGCCGGCGACGATCGCCTGTATGGCGGCACCGGTTCGGACTGGCTGGAAGGCGGCGCCGGCAACGATCTGCTGGTGGGTGGCGAGGGCGGCGACATCATCGCCGGTGGCGCCGGCGATGATCGGGGTGCCAATGGCGAAGCACGCCTGTTCGGTGGGGGCGGCGCGGACCAGTACCTGTTCCGGCTCGGTGACGGCCGCGACGTGATCTACGACGAAGAGGGCGCAGGCGCCATCCGTGGCAGCGGCGACAGCTTGAATGATCGCCTCGCCAAGATCGCCAATGGACAGCTGGCGCGCAACTGGGCCGGTGGCGGCGAGTACGAGGTCAACGGTTCGGTGAAGGGCGGTGAGGACGCGATCGTGTTCGGCACCGGCCTGTCGCTGCAGAACATCCAGATGCGCCGCTCCTCGGCCAGCGGTGCCGGCAACGACCTGATCATCGCCCTGGTCAGCTATGACGCCGCCGGCAACGCGACCCTCACCGGCGATGAGCTGACCATCAAGGACTGGTTCGAATCCTCGCATCGCGTGGAGTGGCTGCGGTTTGCCGATGGCGAGGACATCCGCATCGGCGACATGACCTCGTACATCATCGGCACCGGTGGCTCGGATGTGATCCTGGGCACCTACGGTGCGGACTTCCTCTATGGCGGCGCCGGCAATGACGAGATCCGGGGCCTGGCCGGCAATGACTTCGGCAATGGTGGCTCGGGCGACGATTTCGTTGCTGGCGATGGCGACCAGGACTGGGTGATGGGCGGCTCCGGCAACGACCAGGTGCTGGGCGGCGCGGGCAATGACACGGTGTTTGGCGATGATGGCAATGATCGTGTGTATGGCGGTACGGGTTCGGACCTGGTGGTCGGCGGCCGTGGCAACGACGAAGTGGTGGGCGGTGAAGGCGATGACGTCTTCCGCTACCAGCGCGGCGATGGCGACGACATCGTCATGGACGACTATGTCGACAACTGGGATCTGGTCTGGGAAAGGGGCGCCTATGTCAACGGCTATGTGCGCAATGCCGATGGCACTGTCAGCAAGGATGGCGTGGTCTACTTCGATGGCTCCACCTGGATCAGCCACAACGACTGGAATGATGAGGCGCAGGTGCTGCGCCGGCACAAGGGCGCGCTCAATGGCCTGATTGCGCGCAACGCGGGTGTTGATTCGCTGGAGTTTGGCGTTGGCATCGACATCCAGGATGTGATGTTGCAGCGCGATGGCAATGACCTGCGCCTGGTGATCGGCCGCGATGGTGAGAAGGAGCGCCTCTCGGCGTCCAGTGACCGCATCACGATCAAGGACTGGTACGCGCTGGGTGGATCGATCGAGAACATGGTGTTTGCCGCGACCGGCCGCCATACGCTCACCGACATGACCCTGCTGGGGGGCGGCGATGGCAATGACACCATTGCCGGTACGGCCGGCAAGGACTGGTTGACCGGCAACGGTGGCGATGACGTCATCGACGGCGGCGCGGGCAATGACCTGCTGATGGGCAACGAAGGCGACGATACGCTGCGTGGCGGTGCGGGTGACGACATCCTGTACGGCGGCCAGGGCGATGATCTGCTGCACGGCGGTGCCGGCGCGGACACCCTGTTCGGCGGCGGTGGCGTGGACATCGCCTCTTACGCGGGAAGTGCGGCGGTGCGCGTTTACCTGGAAGGCACGTTCGCCAATACCGGCGACGCCAAGGGAGATGTCTACAGCAGCATCGAGGGTATTGAAGGCAGTGCCGGTGCCGATCGCCTCGGCGGCAGCATCGGCGCGGACGTGCTGCGCGGTGGTGGTGGCGCGGATGCGCTGTACGGCGGTGAGGGCGACGATGCCTATGAGTACAACGTCGGCGACGGTAGTGATGTCATCTATGAAGGCGCCTTCTATCTGGATGAGGTGATGTCCAGCTCAGGGACGTTTGGATCAGCCTACACGGCGTCCTGGGAGTATCTGGGCCTTGGCGAGACAACGGCGGGCAACAAGCATCAGTATCGGTTGACGGTCAAGGAGATCGCATCCGGCACCGTTGTCTACCAGAGCGTGGACAAGGTGGACTTCCTGTTTGACGCCCCAGTGGCGAACGCGCCAGCCTCCACCACGTGGCCATCGGCGCAGGGGCAGTTCCGTTCGTCGACCTGGCGAAACGGGCCAAATGGACAACAGATCGTGCGCGAAGTGTTCCAGGCCACCGACGGGGGCCAGGATACGCTGGTACTGGGAGCAGGGCTCAGCCTCTCAAATCTTCGGTTGGCGCTGAGCGGGACGACGCTCCAGGTGGATGTCTTCGCCGCACAGAACGGTACGATCAAGCTCGCCAATCATACGAATGCCCAGCGTCGCGTCGAGTTCATGCAGTTGAAGGACGGACTGGTGCTGGATCTGCGCCAGTTCCGCCAGCTTTCCCAAGGCGGTAGCGCGAGTGACGATGTATTGTTCGGGTCCGATGGCGCGGACACGCTTACGGGTCTTGCAGGTCACGACGTGCTGGCGGGTGGAGATGGCAATGACACGCTGCGGGGCGGCGACGGCGACGACACGCTGGAGGGCGGCGCCGGTGCCGACATCCTCGACGGCGGCAGCGATCGCATCAGCCTCGGCCAGACCGCGGTGGCGGGTGAAGCCTATGGCGATACCGTCCGATACGTGACCTCCACTGCGTCGCTGGTGCTGGACCTGGCTGCGGGTACTCTGTCGGGCGGGCACGCCGATGGCGATACCCTGGTTGCAGTCAACGGCGTCAGCACGCTGGAGAACGTAGTTGGCAGCGACGGCTTCGCCGATACGATCAGTGGTGATTCACGCGCGAATCGCTTGATCGGGCTGGGTGGCAACGACTGGCTGGATGGGCGGGGGGGCGACGACGTGCTCATCGGTGGTGATGGCAATGACACCCTGATGGGCGGCGACGGCAACGACGCGTTGTCCGGTGATGCCGGCGATGACCGGCTTGAAGGTGGCGGGGGCAACGATGTGCTGGCCGGCGGCGCCGGTGCCGACGAGCTTTACGGCGGGCTGGGCGACGACCAGATCAGCGGCGATGTGGGCAACGACAAGGCTTGGGGCGGCGAAGGCAATGACACCCTGGGGGGCCAGGACGGAGACGATCAGCTCTATGGCGAGGCCGGCAACGATACCCTGGTGGGCGGCGCAGGCGACGACCTGCTGGATGGCGGCACCGGCAACGACACCCTGGCCGGTGAGGCCGGCAACGACCTGATGCGGGGCGGGGATGGCAATGACACCTACCTGTTCGATCGGGAGGGTGGCAACGACCGCATCGAAGACGCACTGGGCGTCAATCGCATCGTGCTGCAGAACGTGGCCAACCACGAGGTCTGGCTGCAGAAGGTGGGCAACGATCTGCTGGTCAGCGTGATTGGAGGCAGCACTCGGATCACCATCGCGGGCTACTACACCGGCGCCAGCCGGATCACCGAGATCGCGACCGGTGCAGGCTCGCTGTTCCTCGCCCACGCCGAGCCGCTGCTTGCGGCAATGGCGGCAGAGTCGGCGTCCGTGCCGGCTGGGATGTCCTCCAGCTTGCAGGGCATGCTCGGCAGCTACTGGCAGAACTCGAGCAAGCCGGCACCGCTGGTCGAAACGCAGTACCTGGCCACCGACGAGGACGTGCCGCTCAGTGGCGGCGTCAATGCCGTCGACCATGACGGGAACATCACCGGGTACACGGTGATCACCGCCCCCGGCATGGGGACCGTCACGCTTAATGCGGCCACCGGCGCCTGGGTCTACACGCCGGCGGCGGACCGCCACGGCAATGACCATTTCGTGGTCCGGGTCACCGATGCCGACGGCAATACCGCCGACCAGATCGTCGATCTGGAGGTGCGCTCGGTCAACGACGCGCCCAGCGACATCCTCGCACCCGGTCCGCTGGCCGTGGACGAGAACGCCGCCAACAACCTGTCGCTGGGCCGCTTCGGCCATGTCGATCGCGACGGCGCGGAAGATACGGCCAGCTTCACCCTGATCAATGATGGCGGCGGCCGCTTCAAGCTCACCGCCGATGGCACGCTCAGCGTTCGTGATGGCACCAAGCTGGACTATGAGACCGCCACCGCGCACACCATCCGGGTGCGCGTGACCGACGGCGCCGGCGCGTGGTTCGAGAAGGACTTCAAGATCGACGTCCGCAACGTCAACGAGGCGCCGTTCACGCCGACCCGGCCACCGAACACTGCGGCCGTACTGGCCGGCGAGAAGACCGGGGCCGGTACGGTGGTGGGCACCTTCGTGATCGGGGACCCCGACAAGACCACGCCGACCCTGCAACTGGTGACCAACACGGGTGGCCTGCTGGAAGTGGTGGGCAACCAGGTGCGTGTGCGTGCGGGCGTTGCGATCGACTTCGAGACGCTGGCCGCCGCGCAGGGCGCGACCCTGGTCGATCTGGATGGCGATGGCATCAAGGAGGTGCTGCTGACCGCCAGCGTGAGGGCGTACGACGGCAGCCTGGCATCGGCCTCGACGCTCAGCTTCACCTATGCCATTGAAGATGAGAACGAAGCGCCGACGGCGGTGGTGTTCGCGGCCACCACCACCAGCTTCAGCGAAACCGATCGCGTTCCCACCGGAACCGCGCTGCCGGCGATCCTGCTCGGCACGCTGTCGGCCACCGATCCAGACACCACCGCCGGCAGTGATTTCGCCACGATGGTGTTCAGCGTGTCCGACAGCCGCTTCGAGATCATCAACGGCAACCAGCTGCGCCTTAAGGCCGGTGCGATCGTTGACTATGAAGCGGGAGGCAACGTCACCGTGACGGTCACCGCGACCGATCGCGGCGGCGCCGGATTGAGCGTCAGCAAGCAGTTGGTCTTCACCGTGGTCAACCGGGATGACTACCTGTACGGCACTGCCGCTGGCGAAACGCTGGTCGGCCAGGCCAACCGGGACGTGATCCAGGGGCTCGGCGGCAACGACATCATCAACGGCGGCGGTGGCAACGACGACCTGTACGGCGGCGATGGCGATGACAATCTGCGCGGTGAGGCTGGCGACGACAAACTGTGGGGCGAGCTGGGTCGCGACACGCTGTACGGTGGCGCAGGCGTCGACGAACTGCGTGGTGGTGATGGCGATGACAACCTGTATGGCGAAGACGGTGATGACCGCCTGTACGGCGACGCCGGCAATGACATCCTCGATGGCGGTGCCGGCAATGACCTGCTGGAAGGGGGCATCGGAAATGACACGCTGCGCGGCGGCGTCGGCAACGACATCCTGCGCGGTGGCGATGGCGACGATATCCTCGATGGCGGCGTCGGTGCCGACACCCTGTCCGGAGGCGCCGGTGTCGATACGTTGACCTACGCCTCGGCGACGGCGGGCATCGTGCTGAACCTGGCTACCGGAACACATGGCGGCGCGGCCGCCGGCGATGTGCTGGAAGATGCGTTCGAGCGCGTGATCGGCAGTGGGTTCGACGACGTCATCAATGGTGGCGCGGGGGATGATTACATCGAGGGTGGCGCAGGCAACGACAAGCTCTACGGCGGCGCTGGCAACGACACGCTGTATGGCGGTGATGGTGACGACCTGCTCGATGCGCAGGCCGGCAATGACACCCTGTATGGCGGCGCCGGTAACGACATCCTGATTGGTGGCGATGATAGCGACGTCTACTTGATCGACCGCAACTCCGGTGCCGACGAAATCCGTAACTACGACTCCAGTGGCGACGATATCGACGTCATCGGCTATCGCGACATCAGCCGCAATGACCTGTGGTTCAGCCGTACCGGCGATGACCTGGTGATCTCGGTGATCGGCACCAGCGTGGTGACCACGATCAAGGGCTGGTACACGACCACCAATGCCAATGATCGCGCCAACTACAAGATTGATTTCTTCCTGGCCGGCGAGCACGCCAGCAGCACGATCAATGCAGAGGCACTGGTCGCGCTGATGGCCGGTCGCACCAAGCCGGCCACGGTCGCGGCCTATCAGGCATTGCATGCGGACGGCACGTTCGAGAACCAGTGGCGGCACTACTGGGATGGCAACGGCCTGCCGTCGATCAGCATCGTGCCGGATCAGTCGATCAACGAGGATGGCCAGGTCGCCCTGCAGTTCACCGTCGGTGATGACCTGACCCCGGCATCTGGGGTCACCGTGCGTGCCGTGGCGGTGGATGCCACTGACCTCACGACGGTGGTGGCCTGGATGAATACTCCGACGATCACTGCGGGGGCCAACGGCGAGCGTACGGTGACGCTGGTGCCGAAGGGCAACGCCAGCGGACGCGTTGCGATCAAGCTGATCGCAACCGATGCCGGTGGGCTGGTGACCGAGCGCGTGTTCTTCATGAATGTGGCGCCGGTAGTGGACGCGCCGGTGATTACCCGTGCCGTGCAGGTCGGCAAGACACTTGATAGTGGCACGCTGACGCTGGATGTGCAGGCGGCGCTGTCCGATGCCGATGGTTCGGAGACCCTGGAGATCCGCATCTCGAACCTGCCGACCGGGCTGACCCTGAACAAGGGCACGAACCTGGGCAACGGCGTGTGGTCGCTGACGCCGGCGCAGCTGGCCGGTCTGGCGCTGGTCGGTCCGGCCACGTGGTCGGCCGACCTGACCGGCACTGCGGCGCTGACGGTGACTGCCATCGCCAAGGAGACCGCGACGGGCAAGACCAGCAGCAAGACGCAGACGCTGTCGGTCACCATCAATGCGCGTCCGACCGACATCACTGTCGACCGCGCGTTGAGTACGGTCGAGTCAACCGCGGATGCACCGGTGGCCAATGGCACGGTGCTCGGCAATTTCGCCCGCGTCGATGCGGACAACGATGGCTTCACCTTCAGCCTGACCAACAACGCGGGCGGCCGCTTTGCGATTTCCGCAGCCGGTGTGCTGACCGTGGCCAATGCCAGCCTGCTCGACTACGAGGCCAACACCTCGCACCAGATCGTGGTGCGGGTGACCGATTCGGGCGGGTTGACCCGCGACAAGACCTTCACCGTCGCGGTGACCAACGTCGATGAAGCCCCGGCCACGCCGACCGTCTCCAGCCAGCCGGTGGCGATTGCTGCGGAGAATGCAGCATTGGGTGGTGTGGTGATTGCCAACTTGGCTTCCAGCGGTGGCAATGGCACCTACAGCTATGTGCTGGAGGGCGACGCGCGCGGCTGGTTCACCCTGGTCGGCAACCAGCTGAAGTTCCGTGATGGCCTGGTACTGGATTTCGAGGCGCTGAAGGCCGCCGGCATGACCCTGAGCGATGCTGACAGCGATGGCCGCCAGGAAGTGGTGTACTCGGTGTCGGTGAAGGCGGTATCCGGTGGATTGACCTCGGCAGGTGCGCGCACCATTACCGTACGCCTGGAGGACGTCAATGACGCGCCTCATGGCATCACTGCCGACCGCTCGCTCAGCATTGCCGAGAACTCGGGCAACGGCACCGAGGTCGGCAGGTTCAGCGGCCAGGACCAGGACGTTACCGACGGTCTGACCTTCACCCTGGTCAACAACGCTGGCGGCCGCTTTGCCATCACCGCGGCTGGTGTACTGAGCGTTGCCAATGGCGGGCTGCTGGACTACGAGGCCGCCACTTCGCATGCAATCACGGTGAGGGTGACCGACACCCACGGCGCGACCCGCGACCAGGTGTTCCAAGTGGGCGTGTCCAACGTCAACGAAGCACCACGAACGCCGGACGTCGTACAGCACGTGGCGCTCACCTCCGAGAACACCGGCGTGTCCGGGCAGGTGGTAGCCACGCTGTCCTCGTCTGATCCGGACGGGACCGTACCCTCGTATCAGATCATCAACGACCCCTTTGCCTGGTTCGTCATTTCCGGAAACCAGCTCAAGTACAACGTCAGCAGTTTCGATTTCGAAGCGGTTGCACCGTACCTGCAGCTGATCGACGGCGACGGCGACGGCCAGCTGGAGGCTTACTACAACGTCACGGTCCGTGCCACGGATGGTGCGCTGGTGTCGGGCAATCGCGAGATCACGGTACGCATCGAAGACGTCAACGAGGCACCGACGACCTGGGGCCAGAGTCTGACGCTGGCCGAATCGGCGCCGGGCGCGGGCCAGACCGTGTTCCAGTTCACCAACTGGTCCGACCCCGACAGCCAGTGGTACAACCGCGACCACCGGTTTGCCATCACAGGTGGTGCCAGCAACCTGTTCGGCATCAACGCCACCACGGGTCAGATCGCGCTGCACGGGCAGCTGGACTATGAAACCGCGCAGAGCCACCAGATCCAGGTGACGGTCACCGATCGTGGTGGCCTGTCCAGCAGCACCTGGGTGACGATCAATGTGCAGAACGTCAATGAGCGGCCGACGGTCGTGACTTGGCAGGATGGGAATTTCTATCAGGTGCTCTCAGCGAGTGACCAGGAGGACTTCTACGCCATCATGCATGTCACCAGTGCAGTGGAGTTCACTGGCATCTCCAGCCAGTATTGGGATACCTACTCGGGTGAAACCGAAATGCTCGATGGAGGTATTACAACGCGCGGTATCTCGGGCGATGGTTTCCTTACTTCTTACGGAAGCAACATCTTCGATTCGCGCATCGTGGGCCGTGGCGGCCGTCGAACGGAGATATCTGGAAACTGGGGCGATCCGCGAGGCAGCGGCGCGGGCTACTACCAGGAAACCTACTACGACACCTGGTATGAAATCGTCGTTCAGGCGGTGGATTCTGCAGGGCAGTGGAGTGATCCTTTGAAGTTTGTCGTCAACCAATGGGGCGGGCGCCTCGGTCCGGTCGTACTTGACCTGGATGGCGACGGCGTGGAGACCGTGGGCTGGGCGCAGAGCGCCACGCGCTTTGACATGGACGGTGATGGCGTGCGTGATCTGACCGGTTGGGTCGGGCCGCACGACGGTCTACTGGTGCTCGACCGCAACCGCAACGGCACGATTGATTCCGGCGCCGAAATCTCGTTCACGATGGATCTGGAGGGGGCCCATTCCGACCTCGAAGGTCTGGCTGCCTATGACAGCAATGGTGATCGGCGTCTGGATGCCAATGACGCCCGCTTCGAAGAGTTCCAGGTCTGGCGTGACGCCAACCGCGATGGCATCAGCCAGGCGGGTGAGCTGTTGACGTTGCAGCAGGCCGGCGTGGCGTCGATCAACCTCGATGCGCGCCGCACCGGGCAGATGCCGGGTACATCGGTGGACAACACTACCTATGCCAACGGTCAGTACACCCGTACCGATGGCACCCAGGCGGCCCTGTCGGACATGTTCTTCGCTTTCGGCGAGCGCGATGAGGAGGGCAACGGTGACGGCCTGAATCTGAATGCTGGCGCCGGCAAGGGCGGACGCGACCTGGGCAGCGGTGATGCCGCCTCCGGCCGGGTCAACCGTCGAGGCGGCGATCCACGCTTCGCGCCTGCAGCTGACCTGCCGCAGGCCCCGGTGGCGCAAGCAGTGACGGAACCGGGGGATCGTTTCGGTGGCGTTGAGCCCACAGCCGCCGAGCGGATGCAGCAATCGGCTCGTTCGGAACATCGTGCTCCCATCGACGAAAGCATTCCCTCCGGCCAGGCATCACAGCGCTCAGCCTTGCATGACAATCTGGCGCTGGCACAGAAGAAGCGGTTCCAGATGATCGAAGCGATGTCCACGTTCGACGCCCAGCCCTATGCCCAGGGCATCAGCACAGCGGCGCGCGATCCGGCCACCATGGAACTGTTGACCGCCATTCCCGACTACAGGATTTCCCGTTCATGATCACGTCCACGACCGCCACCGCCACCACCACCACCGACGGGGCGCCGCGTACCGTTGCCGAGGCCCTCGGCCAGATCGTCTGGCTGCTTTCACAGTCGCCGCTGCACCGTGAGATGCAGTTGAAGGACCTCGAATGGTCATTCATGCCGCCGCTGCTGAAGGAGCAGTTCCGGGTGTTCCGTTTCGGCACCCTGCCGCCGTTGCCGGGCATGCAGGAGGCCGGTGCGGCCTTCGCCGGGGTGACCCAGCAGGCGCTGGAACAGTTGCCGCTTGGAGTTGCAATCTGGGCCAATTTGTCAGAGGAGGCCGAGCGCAAGCTGGAAGCCGGCGAGCGGCTGGAACTGGACGACTGGAACAGCGGCGATCGCCTGTGGCTGATCGAGTTCATCACCCCCTTCGCCCAGCCCGGCAACGGCCTGGCCGAGGCCATGCTGGGCGATCTGCTGACCGGGCCGTTCGCGGGGCGCAGTCTGTCCATGCACCGGACCGATCCGGCCACCGGCCGGCGTGACAAGGTGACCCTGGGCGGCGTGCCGTCGCAGGCGGCCTGATCCGGGAGAGGTGAACGTCCGCCCCGGTCGCCACGCTGGCGGTCGGGGGAGTAGAGGCAAGCCCGGTGGGCCGGGGCTCGATGATAGAATGCCGGGTTTCTGGCAGTGCCCACCCATGGGCGGCCGGGTATCGGCAACTCCGGCTGTGTGCTATGACAGGCACCAGCCCCCGGACAATGGAATCACTTACCTATGGCGCGCGGCATCAACAAAGTCATCCTGGTCGGCAACCTCGGCAACGACCCGGACGTGAAGTACACCCAGAGCGGCATGGCGATCACCCGCATCAGCCTGGCCACCACCAGCGTCCGCAAGGACAAGGATGGCAACCAGCAGGAACGTACCGAATGGCACCGCGTGGTGTTCTTCGGCAAGCTCGGCGAGATCGCCGGCGAGTACCTGCGCAAGGGGAGCTCGGTCTACGTCGAAGGCAGCCTGCGCTACGACAAGTACACCGGCCAGGACGGCGTGGAGAAGTACTCCACCGACATCGTTGCCGATGAAATGCAGATGCTGGGCGGCCGTGGTGAAGGGGGCGGTGGCGGCGGTGGTGGCAACTACGGTGGCGATCGCCCGCAGCGCCAGCAGGCCCCGCGCCAGGAGTACGGCGGCGGTGGCGGCGGCCAGCGTGGCGGCCAGGGCGGTGGCTATGGCAACCAGGGCGGCGGTTACGGCAACCAGGGTGGCAACCAGCGCCCGCAGCCGCAGCAGGCGCCGCCGATGGACGACTTCGCTGACGACGATATTCCGTTCTGATCGGACGCTCGCCTGCAGCACAAAAGAAAGCCCCGCTCATGCGGGGCTTTTCTTTGTCCGCGATTCCTGCGGAGTTGTGCCCCGCAGCATCAGTTTTCGTGCACCGCGACTTGCAAACAGACAATTTCCTCCCCTATGGTGCAATCGATTGCATTGCTGTGAATCGTTGCGTTTGATACCGGTTGGGAGGCCGGCAGGTGGATGTCCATCCATTCGATCAGACCGGCTCCGGCGACGGGCCTCACGCGGCGCGATGCGTTGCGCATGGCGGTTGCTGGAGGCGTAGCTCTGGGTACTGCGGGTACGCTGCCCGCATTCGCCGCCACGGCGCCGCTCAAGGGCAACCTGAAGCATTCTGTCGCCCGCTGGACCTTCCCGCAGCTGTCGGTCGCCCAGCTTTGCGCGACGGTGAAGGACATCGGCTTTGCCGCGATCGACCTGGTCGGCCCGGAAGACTGGTCCACGCTGAAGGCGAATGGCGTGTACAGCTCGATGTGCAACGGCGCGGAGCTGGGCCTGACCAAGGGCTTCGCCGGCCGCGAATTCCACGACCAGCTGGTGGAGCGTTACACGCGGCACATCGACCTGGTCGCCGATGCCGGCTACCGAAATCTCATCTGCTTCTCCGGCAACCGCAACGGCATGGACCCCGCCGAAGGCATGGCCAATGCCGAGGCCGGCCTCAAGCGCATCCTCGGGCACGCCGAGAGGCGCGGGGTGGTGCTGGTGATGGAACTGCTGAATTCCAAGGTCGATCATCGTGACTACCTGTGCGACCACTCCGCCTGGGGTGTGGAGCTGTGCCAGCGGCTCGGCTCGGACAACTTCGGCCTGCTCTACGACATCTACCACATGCAGATCATGGAGGGCGACATCATCGCCACCATCGGCAAGCATCACGCCTGCTTCAAGCATTACCACACCGCAGGCGTGCCCGGCCGGAACGAGATCGGAGACCAGCAGGAGCTCCACTATCCGGCCATCTGCCGCGCGATCCGCGACACCGGTTTCAAGGGGTATCTGGCGCAGGAGTTCACGCCTGCAGCGCCCGATCCCGTTGCCTCATTGCGCGAGGCGATCCGCCTCTGCGACGTCTGAAACGATATCCACCCAGGTGAGAAACCCATGGCAGATAATCACTACGACGCCATTGTTGTTGGCTCGGGAATCAGTGGCGGTTGGGCGGCGAAGGAGCTGACCGAAAAGGGCCTGAAGGTCCTGATGCTGGAACGCGGACGCAACATCGAACACGTCAAGGACTACGTCAATGCGATGAAGGAAGCGTGGGACTTCCCGCACCGCAACCGGCCAACGCAGGCGATGAAGGCCGACTTCCCGGTGCTGATGCGCGACTACGGCCTGGCTGAGAACCTGGAAGGGATGTGGGCCAACGAACAGGACTCGCCCTACATCGAGACCAAACGCTTCGATTGGTTCCGCGGCTATCACGTCGGCGGCCGCTCATTGTTGTGGGGCCGGCAGAGCTATCGCTTCTCCGACCTGGATTTCGAGGCGAACCTCAAGGACGGTATCGCCGCTGACTGGCCGATCCGCTACGCCGACATCGCGCCGTGGTACGACCATGTGGAAAAGTTCGCCGGCATCGCTGGTACGCGTGAAGGGCTGGACGTGTTGCCGGATGGCGAGTTCCTGCCGCCTATCCCATTGAACATCGTCGAGAAGGACGTGGCCGCACGGATCAAGAAGGCATTCGGCGGTACCCGGCACATGATCCACTCGCGCACCGCCAACATCACCAAGCCGATGCCCGAGCAGGGGCGCGTCAACTGCCAGTACCGCAACAAGTGCATCCTGGGCTGCCCCTTCGGTGCCTACTTCTCGACCCAGGCGGCGACGCTGCCAGCGGCGATGAAGACCGGCAACCTGACCTTGCGGCCGTTCTCGATCGTCAAGGAAGTGCTCTACGACAAGGACCGCAAGCGTGCGCGCGGGGTGGAGGTCATCGACGCGGAGACCGGGCAGACCTACCAGTACACCGCCAAGGTCATCTTCCTCAACGCATCGTCCTTCAACTCGACCTGGCTGCTGATGAACTCGGCCACCGATGTGTGGGAGGGCGGGCTGGGCTCATCGTCGGGCGAGCTCGGGCACAACGTGATGGATCATCATTTCGGTGCAGGTGCCTCGGGTCGGGTCGAGGGCTACGAAGACAAGTACTACTTCGGGCGTCGCCCCTGCGGTTTCTACATTCCACGGTTCCGCAACGTCGCGACCGACAAGCGCGGCTACCTGCGCGGGTTCGGCTACCAGGGCGGTGCCAGCCGCACCGGCTGGTCGCGCGAGATCGCCGAGCTGAACATCGGTGCCGACCTGAAGGAGGCGCTGACCGTGCCCGGTGACTGGCGCATCGGCATGACCGGGTTCGGTGAAATGCTGCCGCACCACGACAACACGATCCGCCTGGACCGCGACCGCAAGGACAAGTGGGGGCTGCCAGTGCTGGCGATGGACGTTGCCATGCGTGCCAACGAACTGGCGATGCGCAAGGACATGGCCGCCGATGCCGCCGAGATGCTGGAGGCGGCCGGCGTCAAGGACGTGAAGATGCACGACAACGATTACGCCCCGGGCAAGGGCATCCACGAAATGGGGACCGCGCGCATGGGACGTGATCGGAAGAGCTCGGTGCTGAACCAGCACAACCAGGTCTGGGATGCACCCAATGTCTATGTGACCGACGGGGCCTGCATGACCTCCAGCGCCTGCGTTAATCCTTCGCTGACCTACATGGCGCTGACGGCTCGGGCCGCAGATCATGCGGTGCGCGAACTGAAAGCGGGGAATCTCTGATGGATCGCCGCGAGCTGTTGAAGATGATCGTCGCCGCCACCGGTGCGGCCATGGTTGGGTTGCCTGCCCTTGTGCAGGGTCAGGCACCGGCGGGCGCCACCAAGATTCATTTCTCCGATACCGACGTCGCTACGCTGGATGAGATCGCCGAGACCATCCTGCCGCGGACCCGGACACCAGGGGCGAAGGATGCCGGCGCCGGTCTGTTCATGGCGACGTTCGTCAGTGACTGCTACACCGCCCGGCAGCAGGCAACCTTCCGCGCAGGGCTGACCGATATCGACAAGCGCGCGGGTGGCCGCTTTGTGTCGCTTGCGCCGGACGCCCGCACCGAATTGCTGCGCACGCTCGATGCAGAAGCCAAGGCACGCCATGCCGATGTGACCGAAACCGGTACGCCTGAAGAGGGCGAGGCGATGCCGCACTACTTCACGATGCTCAAGCAGCTGGCCATCTTTGGCTTCTTCACCTCGAAGGTCGGCGCGACCGGGGTGCTGCAGTACGTCGCCGTGCCGGGGCGCTACGACGGCGATCTTGCCTATGTTCCCGGCACGCCCGCCTGGGGGACCAGCTGATGGAGTGCAACAGGATGATCAAGCCGCTGCTGATCGCGGCCACCGTGCTGGCCGCCGCACCCGTGTTCGCGCAGAACGGTGCCGACGCCGCGCGCGATCCGAAGAAGACCGAGGTGTGGTCGCCGGTACCTGCGACCGTTGCCACGCCGCCAGGCAGGGCCCCGTCCGACGCAATCGTGCTGTTCGATGGCAAGGATGTCTCCGCGTGGGAGTCGGAGCAGGGCGGAGGCGTGCCCTGGAAGGTTGCCGATGGCGCCATGACCGTCGTGCCCGGCAGCAAGGGCATTCGCACCAGGCAACGCTTCTGCGACGTCCAGCTGCATGTCGAGTGGCGCACGCCCACCGACACGAAGGGCTTCGACGGACAGAACCGCGGCAACAGCGGCATCTTCCTGCAGGAGCTGTATGAACTGCAGGTGCTCGACAGCTACAACAACCCGACCTATGCCAATGGCCAGGCGGGCTCGATCTACAAGCAGGCCATGCCGTTGGTGAACGCCTCGCGCGCACCGGGTGAGTGGCAGGCCTACGACATCCTCTGGAAGGCGCCGCGCTTCTCGCAGGGCGGTGGGCTTGTGTCGCCCGCGCGCATCACGGTGCTGCACAACGGCGTGCTGGTGCAGGACGACACTGTGCTGGCGGGCAAGACCGAGTACATCGGCGCGCCTTCCTACGCGCCGCATGGGTGTGCGCCGCTCTATCTGCAGGAACATGACTCCAGGGTCAGCTACCGCAACATCTGGGTGCGTGAGCTGTAGGGGCACGCGGCCGGCGTGGTCGCCGGCCGCTTACTTCGCCAGGTAGCTGGCGATGTCGTTGATCTCCTGCTGTGACAGCTGGGAGAAGGGCGGCATCAGCCCGCCGCCCTTGCTGATCTTTTCCTTGATCTGCGCAGGAGCCATGCGCTTGCCGATATCGGTGAGCGCCGGGAATGCGCCCGGCATGCCCGCACGATCCGCACCATGGCAGGCCACGCAGTTCGCGGTGTAGAGCTTTGCACCCGCAGCCGGATCGTCCTTGCACCAGGCGGCCGTCGCAACGCTCATGCCACCCAGGGCCACCGCCATTGCCAGGATCATTTTCATGTGGGGCTCCTTGATGCGTCAGCGCCGCGCACGGGCGGGCACGTTGGTGGTCAGGTGTTCACGCAGATAGTCCGCACCGGTCTGGATGATCCTGGCCGGATCGCGTGGCTGGTCGTGCTCGATGATGTACCAATGCACGCCGGCGGCTGCCGCAGCAGGCAGGATCGCGTTCCAGTCCAGCACGCCCTGGCCCACCGCGGCGAATCCGCCTTCGTTCTGGGCCTGGCCCTTCGGTGCATTGTCCTTGGCGTGTACCGCGAACACGTGGCCGCGGAACTTTGCCAGCATCACTGCCGGGTCCAGGCCTGCACGCGCGACCCAGGCCAGGTCCAGCTCGGTCTGCAGGTCTGGACCGGCGGCGGCGAACAGCAGCTCCAGTCCGGTCCTGCCGTCGAAGTCGGCCAGTTC
Source organism: Stenotrophomonas sp. ASS1 (assembly GCF_004346925.1). Taxonomy (NCBI): domain Bacteria; kingdom Pseudomonadati; phylum Pseudomonadota; class Gammaproteobacteria; order Lysobacterales; family Lysobacteraceae; genus Stenotrophomonas; species Stenotrophomonas oleivorans. The sequence continues at coordinate 1,125,343 of NZ_CP031167.1, forward strand.
GAAGTCGTGGTTGTGGTAGGCCAGGCGCATGCCCTTGCCGCGCACCTGTTTCGCGATCCGGCCCAGTTCCTGGCCCAGGGCAGTCCAGCCGGCGGCATCGCCCGGGCGATCCTTCTTGTCCAGGTACGGCACCACCAGCGTCGTGTTGCCGATCGACCGGTTGAAGGTCACCACCCCATCCAGGTTGCTGCGCAGCTCGGCCAGCGGCACATGCGATGAAACTGCCTTGATCGAATACCGGTCCAGCAGCTGCTTGAGCTCGGCGGCGCTGGTGTTCTGCGTGCCGACCGTTTCCACCGCATGGACGCCAGCGTCGTGGACGATCTTCAGTTGCTGCTCGAGCGAGCCGGCATCGCGCAGGGTGTACATCTGTACCGCGATCGGCTTCTGCGTGCTGGCGGCTTCGACTGCAAAAGCGGGCAGGGCAGCGAGCAGCAGAATGAGGCTTGCAGTTCCATGGACAAGGGCTTTCATCAACAGATCCTCCCGGGTTTCAACCGATGGCAGTCCAGGCGCGCGACCTGGCTGATGCAATGACACGATCGACGATCTGCGCCGAGCGCAGGCCGTCCTTGAAGGTGGGCAGGCCCTGCGGCCGCTCGCCCTCGATGGCGCGATAGGTGTCGGCGACAAACGCTTCGAAGCACTGGGCGTAGCCCTGAGCGTGTCCGGCCGGCAGCACGGAAAGGCGGCGTTGATCGGCACTGCCGGCGCCTGGTCCGCGCACGAAGATCTCCTCGCGTTGGTCGGGTAGGCCGATCCACAGGCGCTCGGCGTCTTCCTGGTTGAAGGCCACACTGGCGTTGGCACCGTCGATCTCGAACCAGAGGCGGTTGTGGCGTCCGGCCGAGACCTGGCTGACCGTCAGAGATGCCAGCGTACCGGCGCCGGTCCTGAACATCGCCGCCGCTACGTCCTCGCTCGTTACCGACTGCATTGCGCTGGCTGCGGTTGGCGTGCTGAAGCTCTGCCCGCTGACGGCGCCGCGCTCGGCGATGACCGTAGAGAACGCCGCGCTGACCTCGGCGAAGCGTTCGCCGCTGACCCATTCCACCAGGTCGCACCAGTGGGAGCCGATGTCGGCGAATACGCGCGATGCGCCACCCAACGCCGGGTCCACGCGCCAGTTGTTGCTGGCAGGGTCCAGCAGCCAGTCCTGCAGGTAGCTGCCGTGGATCAGGTGCAGCGGCCCCAGATCGCCTTCGGCGATGCGTGCGCGTGCCTCGCGCACCACCGGGTGGTAGCGATAAACGAAAGGTACTGTGGCGACCAGCCCGGTTGAGGCGGCCAATGCTGCAAGGGCCTGCGCATCGTCCAGCGTGGTCGCCAGCGGTTTCTCGCAGATCACATGCTTGCCGGCTTCCAGCGCGGCCTGCGCCATCGCGCGGTGCAGATGGTTGGGCGTGCAGACATGCACGACCTGCACCTGCGGATCGGCGATCACCTCTTCGATATCCCGATAGGCGCGCGGGACATTCCACAGCTGCGCCATCTCACGCGCGCGCTGCGCTGACGAAGCGGCAACGCCGCGTACCTCGGCACCGGCGAGCAAGGCCGCGCGGCGGTGCACGGCGCCGATCATGCCGGCGCCGACGATGGCGATTCCAAGCGTTGGCATCGGCTCGAATCCTCAGCGTGTGGAAGATGCGGCGGCCACGGCGGGCCGGTCGCGGAACAGCAGCAGGAAGGCGATCAGAACCACCAGCGCGACGCCAGCCGGGAACAGCCAGATCTGCTGCCAGTCGGGGCCGGCCTCGGTGGTGAAGTGCTCCACCACCGCGCCGGACAGGAAGGTGCCGATCAGCATGCCTACGCCGTACGTGGCCAGGGTGATGAAGCCCTGCGCGCTGCTGCGCACGGCGGGGCCGGCATGGGCATCGGTGTAGATCTGGCCGGTGACGAAGAAGAAGTCGTAGCAGATGCCGTGCAGCACGATGCCGATCACCAGCAGCGAGAAGCCGCTGCCCGCATCGCCGAAGGCGAACAGGACGTAGCGCACCACCCACGCCGCCATGCCGACCGCCAGCATGGTCTTCACCCCCAGCCGCACGAACAGGAACGGCATGGCCAGCATCAGCAGTACCTCGGAAACCTGGCCCAGCGACTGCAGGCCTGCGGCGCCGCGCACGCCCAGGTCGTTGAGATACGGATTGGTGAAGTTGTAGTAGAACGACAGCGGGATGCAGATGGCGATGGAGGCCAGGAAGAACACCAGGTAGGCGCGCGACTTCAGCAGCCGCAAGGAATCCAGTCCCAGGATCTGCCCCAGCCCGGCATCGCGCTGCTGTGCCAGTGGCGGCGTGTGCGGCAGGGTGAACGCATACAGGCCCAGCACCAGCGATGCCAGCGCGGCCATGCGGAAGGTCAGTTCAAGCCGATGCGCCTGCTCCAACCCCAGCCAGCCGATCAGCACGCCTGCGACGATCCAGCCGATGCTGCCGGCCACGCGTACCAGCGGGAACTGCTTCTCGGGCGATTGCATGTGCCGCATCGCCACGCTGTTGGCCAGCGCCAGCGTGGGCATGAACAGCAGCATGTAACCCATCACGCAAGCCGAGAACATGCTGAAGCTGGCCGCCGTGGACGCCAGCCACATCAGCACCGCGCCGGCCAGGTGCAGCACCGCGAGGATGCGCTGCGCGGCGAAGTAGCGATCGGCGATCAGGCCGACCAGGAAGGGCGCGACGATGGCGCCGATGGACTGGCTGAGGAAAGCGGTGGCGACCTGGCTGGCGCTGGCCTGCAGCGGGCCCTGCACCAGGTACGTCCCGAGGGTCACGAACCACGCTCCCCAGATGAAGAACTGCAGAAACATCATCGCGCCCAGGCGCGACATTGCGTGCGACATGGCTTGCCCTCCCGGGGCGGTAATGGCTCAGATTCCCAGCATGTGGTGCAGTGATGCGGCGTCCGTGCCGCTGCCGGCGAAGTCATCGAAGGCGCGTTCGGTCACGCGGATGATGTGGTCGCGGATGAAGGCGGCACCCTCGCGTGCGCCGTCCTCCGGGTGCTTCAGGCAGCACTCCCATTCCAGTACCGCCCATCCGGGGAAGTCGTACTGGGCGAACTTGGAGAAGATCGCCTTGAAGTCGATCTGGCCATCACCGGGCGAACGGAACCGGCCCGGACGATCGATCCAGTCCTGGTAGCCGCCATACACGCCGCTGCTCGCGCTGGCGCGATACTCCGCGTCCTTGACGTGGAAGATGCCGATGCGCGCGTGGTAGCGGTCAATGAAGCCCAGGTAGTCCATCTGCTGCAGCAGCAGGTGGCTGGGGTCGTACAGGATCTTGGCGCGGGGGTGATGGTCCACCACGTCGAGGAAGCGTTCGAAGGTCGCGCCGTCGTGCAGGTCCTCACCCGGGTGGATCTCGAAGCAAAGGTCCACGCCGCAGGCGTCGAACGCATCCAGGATCGGGCGCCAGCGGCGGCCGAGTTCGGCGAAGGCTTCTTCCACCAGTCCCGGTGGACGCTGCGGCCAGGGATAGAAATAGGGCCAGGCCAATGCGCCGGAGAACGTGGCATGCGCGGTCAGCCCCAGGCGCTGGCTGGCTTTGGCGGCCAGCAGAAGCTGCTCGACTGCCCAAGCCTGGCGGGCAGCCGGATCGCCGCGCTTGTCCGCCGGCGCGAATCCGTCGAACAGGCTGTCGTAGGCCGGATGCACCGCGACCAGCTGCCCCTGCAGATGGGTGGACAGCTCGGTGATCTGCACGCCATGACCGGCCAGCATGCCGGCGACGTCGTCGCAGTACGCCTGGCTGCGCGCGGCCTCGGCCAGATCGAACAGGTGGGGCGCGCCGGTGGGGACTTGTACGCCAGAATAGCCCAGACCCGCGGCCCATCCGGCCAGCGTGTCCAGCCGATCAAAAGGAGCTGTGTCGCCGATGAACTGCGCCAGGAACAGCGCTGGACCCTTGAGCGTCTTCAACGTGATTCGCCCTCGATGCAATCGATTGCATTATCCTAGCAGGGGCTCACGCAGGACCTGTTGTGCACTGCACAGCAGACAGGAGAACTAACGCCATGGCCACCATCTACGACATCGCGAAGCACGTCGGCGTCTCCGCAGGCACGGTGTCGCGGGCGCTTTCCCGGCCGGACAAAGTGCTGCCGGCCACGCGCGCGCGCATCGAGCAGGCCGCTGCCGCACTCGGTTATGTGCCCAACACGGTGGCCCGCACGCTCAAGACCCAGCGCAGCGGCAAGATCCTGGTCACCGTCCCGGACATCGCCAATCCGTTCTTCGCGCAGATCCTGCAGGGGGCGGAGGACGCCGCACAGGCGGTCGGCTATGCGGTTCTGCTCGGCGATACCCAGCATCAACCCGACCGCGAGGAGCGCTATGCGCAGATGCTTCGGCGCAACGAGGCCGACGGCATGATCGTGCTGGGGCACCGCCTGCCGCCCACGGCGCGCGAGATCGTCCAGCAGCGCGGTGCCGCCGCGCCGGTGATCAACGGCTGCGAGTTCGACCCCGCACTGGGCATTCCCAGCGTCCATATCGATAACGCCGCGGCCGCGCGCGTGGTGATGGAACATCTGTATGGGCTGGGACACGAGCGGATCGCCGTGGTCGGCGGACCGCCGGACAATCCGCTGCACCAGCAACGGCTGGAAGGGGTGCGGGCGGCTGGCAAGGCGCGTGGACGCCTGCGCCAGCTGAACATCGTGCCGGGTGACTTTTCGGTGGAATCCGGCCATGCGGCTGCCATGGCGCTGCTGGACGGCATGTCTGCGCCAACGGCGATCTTCTGTTTCAGCGATCAGATGGCGCTGGGCACCCTGGCGGCCTGCCGCGATCTGGGCATCCGCGTGCCGGAGGACCTGTCCATCGTCGGCTTCGATGATCTGGCATCTTCCCGCTACCTCACGCCGCCGTTGACCACCATCCGGCAACCGATGCGGGAGATCGGTGAGCGCGCGGTCAACCTGCTGCTTGCCATCATCGAGCACATGGATGTGCCGCTGCAGCAGACGCTGGATTTCAGCCTGATGCTGCGGGGTTCAACGGCGCCACTCAGGCGTGGGTGAGGCAGGGTAACCGCCGTGAATCCTTGATCCCGAATTGACGCAGAGCTGTCAGACTCACCACAGGCCGCCCGGCAAGGGCGTGCGATCGCGCAAGGGGGTCGGCAATGCCGTTCTTGACGGACTCGACGGAAGTCGCGGTCGAAGGCATCGGCGCGGCACGTCGCATCGGCTGGATGCGCTTCGTGGGCAATGGGCTGGGCGCGATTCCCATCGCCTCGATCATTCTTGAACGTCAGGACGGTGTGTTGGCCTGGGCGTTGCTGCTGCTCAATGCGTTGGCATGGCCGGCGCTCGCGCTGGTGCTGACCCAGCGCTCACGGCAGCCTGCGGTGGTCCAGTTCCGTTGCATGGTGGTTGATTCCTTCTTTGGCGGTGGCTGGATCGCCTTCATGGGGCTCAGCGTGGTACCCAGTGCGTTGTTCGCCGCGCTGCTGGTCGCCGACAAGATCGCCGCCGGTGGGGTGAAGCTGGCGGTACGGGCCACACTGGCACTGGTGGTGGGGTTCGCGCTCACCTGGTGGGGGCTCGGGTTTCCTTACCAGCCGGTGTCATCGCAGCGCACGATCGTGCTCAGCGTGCCGTTCCTGTTCGTCTACGGCATCGGCCTCAGCATCCTCAGCTGGCAGCTGGCGCGGCGGGTGAAATCGCAGAACCGCCAGTTGAAGCGGCTGAGCCGCATGGACCCGCTGGTGGAGCTGGCCAACCGCGGCTTCCTGATCGTCCGTGCGCAGCAGGCACTGGACAAGGCGCAGGGGCAGGGTGGTTTTGCCTGCCTGCTGATGCTTGATGTGGATGACTTCAAGCGCATCAATGACTCGCACGGTCATCGCGCCGGGGACGAAGTGCTGCGCCATATCGCGTCCACCTTGCGCGCCTTCGCCCGGCCTGGCGATACCCCTGCGCGGCTGGGAGGCGACGAGTTCGTCGTGCTGCTGCAGGACTGTGCGCCCGTCGATGCGATGCATGTGGCAGAGCGGGTTCGGCTGCAACTTCTGGAGGCAGCACGGCAGGCAACCCCGGGCATCGAGTTCAGCGTCAGCATCGGAATCGCGGCGACGCCGCGCGGTGGCAGCGTCGAGGACTGGCTGGCACTGGCCGACCGCGCGCTGTACCACGCCAAGCGCCAGGGCAAGAACAACGCCAGCTATGGCGAATGAGGTGTTGCCAGGTCTCTGGCGCAGGCCAGCAGCTGGGCGGCCGTTGCCGGAGGCTTGCAGCGCACCGCCAACTGCAGCGTAGTGGTCGGCATGCCCAGTTCCAGCGCAACAAAAGCCAGGCCGCTGCGGTGCATGCTCTGCATCGAGGCCGGCACGATGGCGATACCCAGGCCGGCAGCGGCAAGGTTGATCGCCGAAGCCACCTGCGGCGCTTCCTGCTGGATGGTAGGCGCGAAGCCCTGGCTGCGGCAGGCAGCGACGACGTCTGCACTCAGGCCCTGACCCGATTTCCGCGAGAACAGGATGAAGCGCTCGTCGCGCAGCTCGGCCAGCGCGATGCTCGTCCGGCACGCCAACGGGTGATCGGCCGGCAGTACTGCCACCAGGGGTTCGGCACTGAGTTGCTGTGTCATCCGTTCACCGGTATTGGAAAACGGCGGGCGCACGATCACTGCATCGAGTTCGCCATCATCGAGGCGCCGGACCAGCGATTCACTGCCATCTTCGACCAGCTGCACCTGCACCGCCGGATGTGCCCTCTGGAAGCTGCGCATCAGCGCGGTGACCGCCTCGTTGTAGGTCGCCGATTCTGTCAGCCCCAATGTCAACGTGCCGACCTCGCCGCGTGCGGCGCGCAGCGCCTCCTCCTTGGCCTGGTCGACGCGCGCGAGGATGTCCTCCGCGGCTTTCCAGAATACCTGGCCAGCATCGCTGAGCACGATGCCGCGTCCCTGCCGGTGGAACAGCGGTGTGCCGATCTCTTCCTCCAGGGCGCGGATCTGCTGCCCGAGCGGCGGCTGGGCGATATGCAGGGCCTCGGCGGCCTTGGTGAAGCTCTGCAGCTGGGCAGTCATGACGAAGTAGCGCAGGTGCCGCAGTTCCATTGGAACCTCAAACGTTCTGGTGCTGTACGAACACGGTATTGGACGGTCGCCGCTGGCGGCAACATCATCGGTATCCCACGGAAGATGTCCAACGACAAGGGAGACCACATGAAAAAGACACGTCAGTTGCGCGATCTGCTCCGCCAGGGCAGCGTGATTGCGCCAGGTGCATTCGATGGATTGTCGGCACGCCTGGTGGAGCTGGCCGGCTTCGATGCGGTCTATGCCAGCGGCGGCGCCATCGCACGTTCGGCCGGCGTGCCGGACATCGGCCTGCTCGGCCTCAGCGAAGTGCTTGCGCAGGTTGAACGGATCGTCGATGCCTGCGATCTGCCGGTGATCGCCGACGCTGACACCGGCTTCGGCGGCACCGCGAATGTTGAACGCACGGTGCGCGCGTTCGAAAGGGCAGGGGTTGCCGCCCTGCATATCGAGGACCAGGCCTTCCCCAAGCGCTGCGGACACCTGGATGACAAGACGCTGGTCGACGCGGGCGAGATGTGCACGAAGATCCGTGTCGCCTGCCAGTCGCGGATCGACCCGGAGTTGATGATCATCGCGCGTACCGATGCCATCGCCTGCGAAGGCCTGGATGCGGCGATCGAACGGGCGCAGGCCTATGTGGACGCGGGCGCGGACATGATCTTCGTCGAGGCACCGGAAACGCTGGAGCAGATTGAGGTGATTTCGCAGCAGGTTCCCGGGCCGAAGCTGATCAACATGTTCCACAGCGGCAAGACGCCGCTGGTGCCGGTGGCGCGGCTGGCCGAACTCGATTACCGGCTGGTGATCATTCCCTCTGACCTGCAGCGCGCTGCGATCCGGGCCATGCAGCGCACCCTGCAGGAGATCGCAGCGACTGGCGACAGCGGGCGTGTTGCCGGCGAGCTGGCCAGCTTCGGCGAGCGTGAGACGATCGTGCGCACGGCGCGGTATCTGGCACTGGACCGGGTGTGATCCGGGCGTGATTGCGGACGTGCCGATGGACGGAGAAGGGGCGGCGGAATCCGCGTGTGTTGCCTGTTCATCCTGCACCCGGAATCATCGCCGACAATCCTCTACCATGGGCCACCCTGCCCGGACGTGCCGCCCATGCAAGACGCCCTCGTTGCCCAGCCCAAGCCCCCCGTCCCGAGGATCGCGGCCTGGCTGATGATGCTGCTGGGCATGTGGCTGGCGTTGAAGCTGGGCCTGGTGGTGACCCTGCTGTCGGGCCTGCTGGTGTTCCAGCTGACCCACCTGCTGGCCTCCACCGTGGAGGGCAAGCTGCCGCCAGGCCGGGCGCGGGCGATCGCGGTGATCGTGCTGTCAGCGGTGATCATCAGCGCGCTGGTGCTGGCCGGGATCGGCGTGGCGTCATTTTTCCGCAACGAGACCGGTGGACCGGACGCATTGCTGGCGCGGCTGATGGAGATCCTCAATTCGTCGCGGCACCAGGTGCCGGCGCTGCTGCAGCCGTACATCCCCGAGGACATGCCGGCGCTGCGCACGGCACTGAACGACTGGGCCGCCGAGCATCAGCGCCAGCTGGGCGTGGCCGGTACCTCGGTGGTGCAGGTGGGCGTACGCGTACTGATCGGTATGGTGCTGGGCGCGATGATCGCGCTGTATGACGAACTGCCGCTGCCGAAGATGGGCCCGCTGGCGCAGGAGCTGATCGGCCGCACCAGCCGCCTGGCCACCGCGTTCCGCCAGGTGGTGTTCGCGCAGGTGAAGATCTCGCTGCTCAACACCGTGTTCACCGCCATCTTCCTGCTGGGCGTGCTGCCGTTGTTCGGCGTGCACCTGCCACTGTCCAAGACCCTGGTACTGATCACCTTCATCGCCGGCCTGCTGCCGGTGGTGGGCAACATCATTTCCAACACCATCATCACCATCGTCGCGCTGTCGGTCTCGTTCTACGTGGCCGTGGCGGCGCTGCTGTACCTGATCGTGATCCACAAGCTGGAGTACTTCCTCAATGCGCGCATCGTTGGCGGCGAAATCCAGGCCCGCGCCTGGGAGCTGCTGTTGGCGATGCTGGTGATGGAAGCGGCGTTCGGCCTGCCCGGCCTGGTGGCGGCGCCGGTGTTCTACGCCTACGTGAAGCGCGAACTGGTCGACCAGCGCTGGATCTAGTACGGCAGGGTGTGACGCATTCGCCTCAGCCCGGCGCGGGGTGAGACCTTGCCGGCGCGTTCGCGGTGGCTGCGGTATACCTATGGTCACGGTTCGCGCGGCACTGGCTTGGCGCTGCCGGGACCGGCGGCTACAGTGATCCGCACTTCAGGGGAAATTTGCATGGCCGGCAAGGCATCGCCCATCGGACTGCGGACCTGGGTCTGGATCCTGGCGGGGTCGTTCGTGGTCTGTACGCTGCCGTTGATGGCCATCGCGCTGGTCCAGGGCGCGCTGCGCTACAGCGCTGCCGAGGACAACCTGGTCAGCCTGCGCCAGCTGCGCCAGACCTTCGACCTGGCCAACCTGGTCTCGGCCGAACGCGGCCCGGCCAACAGCCTGCTCGGTGCCGACCCGGCCGATGCCAGCGAGCATGCGCGGCTTACGCTGCAGCTGGCGGTGGTGCGCAGGCGTGTGGACACCGCGCTGCAGCAGCTGGATGCCGTGTTCACGGCTGATCCGGGCGTGGTGGATGAGCATGGGATGCTGGCAGACGCGCAACGTCGCCTGCAGTCGGCACGCGCGGGCGTGGACCGGGTGGCAGCGCAGCCGCGCGACGCACGACGCGTCGAAGACGTGGAGCGCGCGATCAGCGGCATGTTTGCCGTGGTCGACCGCCTGCACCTGCTGACCTCGGCACAGATCAACGTACTGGTCCGGGCCGACCGCGAAGCGGCGATTCCAGCCATGCAGGGCCAGGTGCTGATCGACCTGCGCGAGCACGGCGGGCGTCTGGCCTCCAACGTGATGGCGCCGGTGGCGGTACCCGGTGCCTGGCGCAACGAACAGGTGCGCGCGGCGCTGCAGACCGAGGGCCGCCTGCTGGAACTGTGGCGGCTGGCCGGCAGCCACGAATCGGTGTTCCGCAGTGATCCGACGCTGTCCTGGCATTGGGATATGGCGCGCCGGCAGTTCTTCGGCGAGTCACTGCCGATGATCGAACAGCTGATCGACGACGGACGGCGTGGCCTGCCGCCGCCGTGGACCGCTGCCGAGTTCACCACGCGCTACGTGCCGACCCTGCAGTCGCTTGAGGCGCTGCGTGACGGTTACCTGAGTGTGTCCATCGCCAGGTTCGAGCACACCCGCAACCGGGAGGCTACGCGGCTGGCGGTACTTCTGGCCACCGCGCTGGGAACCCTGGTGGTACTGGGTGTGGCGCTGCGTATCGCGCATCTGCAGATCCTGCGGCCTCTGCTGCAGGCACAACGGCAGGTGATCCAGATTGCCTCCGAAGCGCCGGGGCCCGAGCAGCATGTCACCCATCCGCTGGCCGAGATGCAGCGCCTGTTCGATGCGATTGAAGTGCTGCGCGAGAAGTCGCGCGAACGCTCGGCGCTGACCAGCGAGCTGCGCCAGCTGGCCGGCACCGATGAATTGACCGGACTGCTGAACCGTCGCGCGCTGGAGGAACTGGTGCAGCAGCGCCACGACGAGGGGCGGATGAGCGCAGTGGTGATCCTGCTGGACGTTGATCGCTTCAAATCGATCAATGATGGTCATGGCCACGATGCGGGTGATGAAGTGCTGGTACAGGTGGCGCAACTGCTGCAGCGCCATCTTCGCCGCAGCGACAGCATTTCCCGCTATGGTGGCGAGGAGTTCCTGGTGCTGCTGGCCGACGGTGACCTGGCCGCTGGCCGACAGCTGGCCGAATCGCTGCGGCTTGCGCTGCAGCAGCTGGACATCGTGGTGGCCGGCGGTACCGTGCTGCGGGTGACCGCCAGCTTCGGCGTGGCCCGCGGTGCTACCGACGCCTTGGGCTGGCGGACCCTGCTGCGTGCCGCCGATGCGGCCATGTACCAGGCCAAGGCGCAGGGCCGCGACCGCGTGCGGGTCGCCGGTGGTGGGCGCATTCCACGCTGAAACATCATGTTCATCGCTGGCGCACGCATGGCTGCCTAGACTGGACCTTCGACCATCTGGCAGGAGCGCATCATGACCGTTCGCCCCGTCGTTGCTGCAGCGCTGCTGGCCGGGATGCTGGCCGGCTGTACCTCCACTTCGTCGCAGACCGCTGCGGATGCGCCACGCCACCCCTCGGTTGCCGCCGACCTGAGCCCGGTGCCGGCTTTCACCGGCGGCGGTGCGGGTTGGAGCATTGAGATCGCCTCCACCGGCCAGGGCAACCACGATGCCAGCCTCAGCGCTGACGGCCGTACCCTCAAGGGCACGCTGCGCTATCCGGGGCAGCCGGCCGATGCACCGAGCTCGCTGATCGTGCTCAACGGCGAGCTTGGCGAGCAGCCCGCCATCGTCGAGATCAAGCGTGAGTCGTGCCGCACTGCCGAAGGTGTGGACACCCTGGCCAGCGTGCAGGTGACGATGGAAGGGCAGCCGCAGCGCCGCGGTTGTGGCCACCTGGCCGTGTACTGATCCTGTGCGCCGTCGTGCTTGAGATTCCAACCCTGCACACCGTGCGCCTGCGGCTGCGTCCACAGCAGCTGGATGACTTCGGCGTCTATGCCGCGTTCCTGGCCTCGCCGCGTGCGCGGGGCATGGGCGGGCCGTTCGGTGAGGTGGCGGCGTGGGGGCAGTTCTGCCATGACCTCGCCAGCTGGCATCTGTTCGGCCATGGCGCGTTGATGATCGAGCGTGCCGATACGGGAGCCTGCATCGGCCAGGTCGGGATCAATCATGGCCCGCTGTTCCCGGAAAAGGAACTGGGCTGGCTGCTGTATGACGGCCATGAAGGGAAGGGCTTTGCCACTGAAGCGGCCGGTGCACTACGCGATTGGGCGTTCGTGGTGGTGCGGCTGCCGACGCTGGTCAGCTACATGGCGCCGGACAACCTGGCATCGCAGGCCGTCGCGCGGCGCCTGGGCGGGGTGCTGGATGCGAACGCCGCGCGCAGCGATGCGGATGATCTGGTCTACCGCTACAGCACCCGGTAGTGCCGGCCGCTGGCCGGCATCATCGGTGCACCCGGGGGCGTCATCTACGCATGTCAAGCCATGACCCATTGCGCGTGGCGCCCGGGCTTTGCCATCCTCCCTGCTGTTTTCCGTAGCGTGGAATCCCGATGCGTCCTGTGTTCTGGCTGGCTTTGGCCCTGCTGCCCACCCTGGCGGTGGCGCAACCCGCGCGTATTGCCAAGACCAAGGCTCCGGCGCAGGATCCCTTCAGCGAGCTGTTCGATACTGCCTGCATGCAGCACATCGGTGCCCCGGCGCGGTTGCAGTCGCTGATGGAATCCAATGGGCTGTCGCCGTTGCAGCCCGCCGAAGCCGCGACGCTGTTGCAGGGGCAATCGGGCGTGGCCTGGATGGTGCCTCTGGCCAGTGGCCGCTATGCGGTGAGCTGGGCTGACGATGGCACGTGTACGGTCTACGCCGAAAAGGCCGACGCGGCGGTCGTGCAGAAGGGATTCGCCCGGTTGGTGCAGGCCGCACCGAAGCCGTTGCAGGTGCGGTCGCTGCCAGGGCGTGGGCCGCTGTCGGCCGATCAGGTGGCCATCCAGTACGGCTGGGCCACGCCGGGGCAGGGCAAGCTGCAGGTGCGATTCCGCCTGGTCACACGGCAGGCGGCCGAAGCCGGCGTGCAGGCGATGGCCTCGGCGACGCCGGGTGAAGCGATGCTGGAGCGGGGCGCACCCGGGCCCTGACAGGAGCCACGCCTGCGGTTCAGCCTTTCACGCAGCGTGTGATATATCGTTTATCGATAAATCCATCCCGGGGGCGGCGAGTCCACCCCAACACCGGAGGCCGCTTGACCGCTCGTCCCGCCCGCGCCAGACCCGCGCGAGGCCTGTTTGCCCTGGCCCAGGCCGCCGTACAGGCCGTCCGGGCGATGTGCTGGCTGGGCATCTTGGCCGCACTGCTGGCGGTGCCGCTGGTCGCCCACGACCGCCGCTGGCTGCTCGACAGCGTGCATGACGCCGAGGCCGCTGCCGCGCACGGCAATGATCTGTTCCTGCACTTCTGCCTGGGCCTGGGCGCGATCATCGCGCTGCTGGTGCTGTGCCTGCTGTTTCTGCGCCATCTGCTGAGGCTGCTGAAGTCGGCGGCGCGCGAGCGGCCGTTCACCCACGCCAATGCACGGCGCCTGCAGCGCATGGCCTGGCTGATGCTGGCAATGGAACTGCTGTCGATCCTGATCGGTGCCTATTCGGCCTGGATGGGCCCGGATTTCACCTGGATGGAGGTCGGCGGTGGCATGTCGATCACTGGCCTGGTGGCCGTGCTGATGCTGTTCGTGCTGGCGCGCGTCTTCGCCGTGGGCGCAGCGATGCGCGACGACCTCGACGGTGTCATCTGATGGCGATCGTCATCACCCTGGACCGCATGCTGCAGGAACGCGGCATGACCCTGTCCGAGCTGGCCGGGCGCATCGACATCACCCTGGCCAATCTGTCGATCCTGAAGACCGGCAAGGCGCGCGCCATCCGCTTTTCCACCCTTGATGCGATCTGCCGCGAGCTGCAGTGCACGCCCGGCGACCTGCTCGGGCACGACCCGGCGCAGGCACAGGACGCTGACTGAGCGGTCGCTCTTTTCCCTTACCTACTGACGAAACGGACCTGAAATGGAATGGTTGGCTGACCCCTCGATCTGGATGGGCCTTGCAACCCTGGTCGTGCTGGAGATCGTTCTCGGCATCGACAACCTGGTGTTCATCGCGATCCTTGCCGACAAGCTACCGCCGCACCAGCGTGACCGCGCGCGGGTAATCGGCCTGGCGCTGGCCTTGCTGATGCGGCTGGTGCTGCTGGCGGCGTTGGCGTGGATCATGAAACTGACCGAGCCGCTGCTGACGCTGTTCGACCACAGCTTCTCCGGGCGTGACCTGATCCTGCTGGGCGGTGGTCTGTTCCTGCTGTTCAAGGGCACGATGGAACTGCACGAGCGGCTGGAGGGCCGCGAGCATCACGAGGATGGCAAGAAGGTCTACGCCAGCTTCGCGATGGTGGTGGCTCAGATCGTGGTGCTCGACGCGGTGTTCTCGCTGGACTCGGTGATCACCGCGGTCGGCATGGTCGACAACCTGGGCGTGATGTACGCCGCGGTGACCATCGCGATGGTGCTGATGCTGGTGGCCAGCAAGCCGCTGACCCGCTTCGTGAACAAGCATCCCACGGTGGTGGTGCTGTGCCTGGGCTTCCTGTTGATGATCGGTTTCAGCCTGGTGGCCGAAGGCCTGGGCTACAAGATCCCGAAGGGTTATCTGTACGCGGCGATCGCCTTCTCGATCCTGGTTGAAGCCTTCAACCAGTGGGTGCGCTTCAATCGCGAGCGCAACGAGCGTCGCCAGCCATTCCGTCAACGTACTGCCGACGCCGTACTGAGGATGCTCGGCGCGCGGCCGGCCAACGGCCATCACGACGAAGAGGCCAGCGAGCAGGTGGATGCTGAAGAGCGCCTGCAGCCGGCCGAGCACGAGATGATCCGCAGCGTGCTGGGCCTGGCTGATCGCCCGGTGTCGAGCGTGATGACCGTGCGTGCCGACGTGCAGTGGATTGACCTGGCACGTGGGCAGGAGGATGTGGTGGCACGCCTGGTGGCATCGCCGCACACCCGCCTGCTGGTGGGTGATGGCGACCTGGACAGCCTGCGCGGCGTGGTGCAGAGCCGCGACCTTCTGGCCGACCTGCTGCAGGGCAGGCCGCTGCAGCTGGAAGGCAACCTGCGCGAGCCGCAGTACGTGCTGTCCAGCGCCAGCGCACTGCAGGCGCTGGAACTGATCCGCCAGCACCCGGTGCCGTTGGCGGTAGCGGTGGACGAGTACGGCAGTGTGGAAGGTCTGGTGACCGCCAACGATCTGCTGGCGGCCATTGCCGGTGACCTGGTCGACACCCAGGACGAGCGCTATGGCGTGGAGGCGCAGGGCGAGAACCAGTGGGAGGCCGACGGTGCGCTGACCCTGGACGACCTGCAGCGCCTGGCCGGCGTGTCGCTGCCGCGCAGTGCCGACTACATGACCATCTCCGGACTGGTACTGGAGCAGTTGGGTCGCCTGCCGGACATCGGTGACACGGTGGAGATTGCGGATGTACGCATCACCGTACTGGCAATGGAGAAGCGTCGCATCGCCCGCCTGCGGGTGGAGCGCATCGGGCTTTCGTAGAGTCGAGCCTGCTCGACTGGCCCTCTGTAGAGTCGAGCCATGCTCGACTGCTTCCTGAGCAGCCGGGTACGGGCCCGGCTCTACACAACACTGCCGGCAACCGTCACCATGGCGGGCCCGCTTTCTTTCCAGGATGGTTGCAGTGCTGAGTACGATCGGTTTGTTGATGGGCCTGTATGTGGCCTGGCGCCTGTTCTGGCCACTGCGCATGCCCATCTGGATGAAGGTTGTGCTGTCGCTGCTGCTGGTGAGCGTTGCCGTGCAGCTGCGGATCGTCGCCATGTTCTGGGGCACGATGGCCTCGCCGGAAATCCCGAAGCTGGCCATCGCCTCGTTGGCCACGGGTTCGACTGCCGTACTGCTGCTGGCGCTGTTCCTGCTAGTGCTGGACGCGGGCCTGTTGGTGTCGCGCATCCTGCGCAGGCCACGTGCTGTATCGGCGTTGCGCGCGCCGAAGCTGCGCCCGGCGGCGGGTGTGCTGGCGCTGCTGGTCAGCGCCTATGGCGTCAGCCAGGGAATGGCGGTGCCCAAGCCCAGGCACATCGAGGTGAGCATCGCCGGGTTGCCGGCCGGGTTCGACGGCTATCGCGTGCTGCAGCTGACCGACATCCATGCCAGCCGCCTGCTGACCGGCGACTGGGTGCGCAGGGTGGTGGAGGAGAGCAACGCACTGAAGCCGGACCTGATCGTGATCACTGGCGATCTGATCGACGGCAGTGTCGAGGCCCGTCGCGACGACGCGCGTCCGTTGGCCGACCTGCAGGCGCCGGATGGCGTCATTGCCATCACCGGCAATCACGAGTACTACGCGCAGTACCAGGAGTGGATGCAGGCGTTCCGCGCACTGCACATGCAGGTGCTGGAGAACAGCCACCTGCAGGTGCGGCGCGGCGATGCGGCGCTGACCATCGCCGGTGTCACCGATCCGGTGGCCGCACGCTACGGTCTGCCGCTGCCGGACCTGGAGGCCGCGCTGGCCGGTGCTGATCCGGGCGCGCCGGTGATCCTGCTCGACCATCGCCCGCGCAACGCACGCGAGGCGGCCGCGCGTGGGGTAAAGCTGCAGTTGTCCGGGCATACACATGGCGGCCAGATCATCGGCATGGACCAGCTGGTGAAGCGCGCCAATGGCGGTTTTGTGTCCGGCCGCTACGAGGTGGATGGCATGACACTGTACGTGAGCAATGGCGCCGGCCTGTGGGCCGGTTTCCCGGCACGCATCGGCGTTCCTTCGGAGATCACCCTGATCACCCTGCGCCGCGCCCCGTGACCTGAAGTGGGGTCAGAGCCCTTTGCCTGCGGGAAATGGATCTGACCCCTGACAAACCAAATGGAAGGAACCATGTCCCATCCCCGCGCACCCATGGAACGTCTTATCCGCGCCAATGCGGACGAGATCAATCGGCTGCGCCAAGCCATCCGCGAAGCCGCTGGCGCGTGCTGGCGTGGCCCGGAAGCAATGCAGCGGCACGTGGCAGCCTGCGCGGAATACAACCAGCGCTATGAACAGCTTGCTTTCCCGGGGGGCTACGCCAACGCGCTGAAGCAACTTGCCGAACGCGATCCAGATACGGTGGATGTCGTGCTGACCTTCCTTGAGGTGCGCCCGTACTTCTTCCGTTCCGGATATATGTGGAAGACGCTGCTGAAGCGCGTGCAGCGGGCACCGATGGGTGTGAAGCAGCAGGCCCGGATGCAGAAGATCCTCGATGCCTACGCTGCCTATCGCGCCACACGTGACGGCTGATGGGGACGACATGATGGGGTCAGATCCCTTCGCCTTTGGCAAAGGGATCTGACCCCCGGCCCGTCAGGCCGCTCGCAGCGGCGGCCGCGCATGCGCACTTCGACGCAGCGCTTGCGCCCGCTTGGCGATCCAGCGCACCACGAAGGCGGTGAACAGCAGCGCCGACGGCACCGCATACCAGAAGTTGCCCGGCACGCGCTTGAAGTACGAGTAGGTGAAAACCGCCGCGATGATCCACATGCCGGTGACGTGCAGGCGACGCCAGGCCGTGGGTCCCATGCGCCGGGCGAGCCCCCGATGCGAGGTGATGGCCAGCGCCAGGATGGCGATGTAGCCCACCGTGCCCGGGAGGTTGGCCAGCGCTGAGCGTGCTGGCCAGAATGCCGGGTTGAGGATGCCGAAACTGGTGATGGCGATGGCATGCAGCAGGTGCGAGAACGCGAAGGACAGGCCGATGATGCGCCGTTCGCGCAGCAGGAACCGGGTGAACGGGCTGGGCAGCAGGCTGGCGAACGACGATGCCGTGAACGCTGCCAGGAACAACAGGAACGATGTGCGTGCAGTGACCCGGATCGCGGCTCGGCTGCCTTCGGCCGCATCGGGATACAGGGCGAAGGCCGCCAGCGCGAAGGCGATCAGGACCACCGCCACGGACACGAACAGGCGCCAGCCGTGCAGGAAGGGAGTATTGGATGCAGCCATGGTGAGACCTCGAAGTAGGGGGGCGGTAGTGCCGGCCGCTGGCCGGCAATCTCAGAAAGCAGGCAATGCGACCAGCACGCCCGCCGCGCACAGCTCGCCCAGAACAGGCACGCAGGCAATGCGCAATGCGTCCGCTGCCTCGCCATGTGTTTCGGACAGCAGCTGCAGTGCTTCATCCACCGACGCGCTGTCGTCACCGAACACCGACAGCAGCGCGTAGGCCGGCGGTGACAGTTCCTCGGTCTGCAGGCTGAAATCGGCGAGGCGCTGGATCACCAGCAGCGTGGGAGCCGTGCTCAACACCGGCTCCAGCGCCCCGTCCTCATGTACTGGCCACTGGTAGCCAAGCACCCGCACCAACGGCGAAACCGCCAGCACATCATTGCCTACGGGAGCGCGCTGCAGCGGCCGCCCGCCGTCACGCGTTTCAATGTGCAGCGACTGCTGCGTGCTCTCGTAGTGCGCCAGTTCTGCTGCCCAGCCCGGCAGTGCCAGCGTGTCCTGCACTGCCAGCCAGGCCGCGAACTCGCCGGCGATCCGTGGGAACAACGGGGTGTGACAGATGTGGCTGGCGTAGTAGTGCTCCACGATGTCGCGCCAGCGCGACGTGCCCAACTGTTGCTGCAGTCGCGGCAGGCTGCTGGCCAGCAGGGTGTCCAAGCTGTCGATGCACAGGCGGCGGTAGACCGCCATCCGCCGCGCCTCGATGCCATCGGGTGCGGTCTTTGCAGGGTCGCGCACATGATCGGCCCAGCGCCGTTGCAGGGTCGCCAGCGACTCAGCCATGGGCCACCTCGGGCCAACGTGCCTCGGCCTGCGCCTGGCGGATCTGCCCGACCTCGGCCAGCAATTCGGCAAGCGGGGGGAAGTTGAAGTCGCGTTCGAGCAGCGTGGGGCGAACGCCCACCCGCGCATAGGCCTCGCGCAACAGTGCCCAGACCACGCCTTTCACCGGTGCACCATGGGTATCGATCTTGAAGCCATCGTCTTCATCGAAGTGGCCCGCCACATGCAGCGAGGCGACGCGGTGGGCCGGCACGCGGGCCAGGAATTCGAAGGCGTCATAACCATTGTTGCAGGCGTTGACGAAAACGTTGTTGACGTCCAGCAGCAGGTCGCAGTCGGCTTCGGCGAGCACGGCGTTGATGAAGTCGATCTCGCTCATGTCCGCGCCGGCAACGGCGTAGTAGGAGATGTTCTCCACGGCGATGCGTCGGCCCAGCATGTCCTGCACCTGGGCGATGCGACCGGCGATATGGTGAACGGCCTCGGCGGTGAACGGCAGCGGCAGCAGGTCGTAGACGTGGCCACCGGCAGCACAGTAGCTCAGGTGTTCGCTGTACAGCTGCACCTGGTGCAGGTCGAGGAAGGCACGCGTCTGGGCCAGCAGGGTGCGGTCCAGCGGATCAGGACCGCCCAAAGAAAGCGACAGGCCGTGGCAGGTCAGGGGGTGGCGTTCGCTCAACCTGCGCAGCGCTGCACCGTGTGCACCGCCGACGCCGATCCAGTTGTCGGGCGAAACTTCGAGGAAGTCGATGGCACCGGCCGGCATGGCCAGCAGTTCGTCGATCAGGCCACGGCGCAGGCCAAGACCGGCGGCATTGGAAGGCAAGGGCAGGGTCATGACGGATGCTCCAGGGAGAGGGCGCCGCCTCGGAGGCGGCGCCGGTTGAACGTCGATCAATCGGCGACGCGGGAGAACAGGCCCTTCGGCATCGGCTTGCCGTTGGCGGTGTAGACGCTGCGCAGGTAGTCGTGTGCCTCCTGCTCGCTGATGTAGCCGTCGTGGTCGGTGTCGATGCGGTCGAACTCGGCGGCACGCTTGGCGGCCACGGCGTTGAACTCGGCACGCGAGACCCGGCCATCGTGGTCGCGGTCGGTGCGGGCAAACGAGGCGTCGCCGCACTTGCCTTCGCCACACTGGCCCTCGGCCACCTTGGCCTTGCCGGCGGGCTTGCCGGTGGCGGTCTTGTTGGCTCCGCACTTGCCTTCACCGCACTTGCCTTCGGCAGCAGCGCTCATGGCCATGGCACTGACCGCCAGCGGCTGGATCGCCGCGGCCTGGCCGGCCAGCAGCAGGCCACCGGCCAGGGCGATGCCGATGGCACCGATGCGCGGCAGGCGGGAGGAGGGGGTGTTCTTGGTCGAGACGGACATGGTGGTGACTCCTTGGGAAAGCACGCGGGGCGTGCGGGATGGACGCCGCTTGAAGGCGACGGAAACGAAGGGAAGAAGCGCGGTGAGGGGGCGAAGCGGATCAGGCGTTGCGGCGACGGCGCAGTACGTAACCCACCAGCAGCACACCGCCGAGCAGGGCGCCGCCGAAGCCGATGCCGGGCAGCAGCGCGGCAACCGGCAGCAGCAGGGCGATGAGGGCGACGCCCCAACCCAAGCCGTCATTGCCAACGGGGGCGTGCTGCGAGCCGGCCAGCAGTCGGTCCACGCTGAGTGCGCCGCCGCCGTTGAGGATCAGTGGTAGCAGCATGGCCAGGAACAGCAGCGGCAGCTTGAAGTTGCCGTAGCCCTGGTCGGTGATCGCATAGCCCTGCCAGAGTTCGCCCAGGCCGTTCCATTGGTCGGGCCAGTGCACGGCGGCGATGGCGACCACGGTCAGCACCCAGAACACATAAGCCACCGAGCGCGTGGCCAGGCCGAGCAGCAGCATCACCGCACCCACCAGTTCCAGCCAGGTGGCCAGCTGCCAGTTCAGTGATGCGGGCAGGGTGGAGAACGGGAACGGGAAGCGACCTTCCAGGTCGGCGAACCAGTTCTGGCCGCCCAGCTTTTCGCGGCCGGATTCAAAGAACTCCCAGGCCAGCAGGGTGCGCAGCGCCAATGGCGAAAGCCAGCGGCCGACGGCGTCCAGGCGGGGGGTGTACACGGAAGAGGCGGTGCTGATCATGGTGGTGTCCTGCGGGCCAGTGGTCGATGGAGGCCATTTCAGGCGGCGCAGGTATCGGCAACGTGTGCCGTTGCCCGGGGTTTTGTCAGCGACTGTGGCCGCGGCCGGGGTTTCGTACAGTCAGATACAAAGACGATGCGTTGGTGCACATCGGGGCCTTGCACGCCCGCGTGCGGGGAGCGATATCCACCCGTTAGCGCCCAGCCAGGACCGGCGCCCGAATGTATCCCACTGTAGAAACCCGCCTGCGCCCTACAGTCCGGTACAACTCCGTGCCGCGGCGAAACAGCGCCGATACACCGGCAGGCGGAAATGGCCGCTCCCAACACCGGAGTGCCACTCATGATCCGTACCACGTTGCTTGCCGCCGCTCTCGCCCTTGCCGGCGCCGCCGCCCCGGCCTTCGCTGCCCAGGTCGACGCCGGCGCGCCGCCCACCATCATCCTGGTGCACGGCGCGTTCGCCGATGGCTCCAGCTGGAGCAAGGTCATCAGTACCCTGCATGACTGGAAGCTGCCGGCGGTGGCCGTACAGAATCCGCTCACTTCGCTGGCCGACGATGTTGCCGCCACCCGCCGTGCGATTGCCGCTGCACCCGGCAAGGTGGTGCTGGTCGGCCACAGCTGGGGCGGCACGGTCATCACCGAAGCGGGCGATGACCCGAAGGTGCAGGCGCTGGTGTACGTGGCCGCGTTCGCACCGGATGCCGGGCAGTCATCGGCACAGCAGGGCGAGGGCTTCCCGGTCGGTCCGGGCCTGGCCCGACTGCAGGAGAGGGATGGCTACCTGACCTTGCCTGCCGATGCGATCGCCCAGGACTTCGCGCCGGACGTGATGAAGAAGTCGGCTGCGCTGCTGTACAGCACCCAGGTCCCGTTGAAGGCCAGCGCGCTGGGCGAGGTGGTGAACGTTGCGGCGTGGCGCAGCAAGCCGAGCTGGTACGTGCTCAGCCGCGATGACCGCATGCTGTCGCCGCAGCTGCAGGCCGCCACCGCACGCCGCATCGGCGCACAGCTGCAGTCGATCGGCAGCAGCCACGTGTCGCTGCTTTCGCATCCGGCGCAGGTGGCCGACAGCATCCTGGAGGCGGCAGGCGTGAAGCCGGCCGAACTGCCGCTGGCCGAGCAGGGGGGCTGAGCGATGGCCGCACTGCGAGGGTATGCACTGCCCCTGCTGCTGGGCCTGCTGGGTGGAGCGGCGTTGCTGCCGGCCTGGCCCAGCGCCGAGGCCGGCGCGCAGCCACTCGACGCAGCACCGAAGGCGGGGTTCGGCGATGGCGGGCCCTGGCACAACAGCCCACCGATGACACTGAAGCAGTTGCAGGGGCAGGTGGTACTGGTCGAGTTCTGGACCTACACCTGCAGCAACTGCCTCAACGTGGCGCCATACGTCCACCAGTGGCATGCACGCTACGCGTCGCAGGGCCTGAGGGTGATCGGCGTGCATACGCCCGAGTTCGCCTATGAAGGGCTGCCCGGCAACGTGCGCAAGGCCATCGCACGGTTGGATATCACCTGGCCGGTGGTGCAGGACAACCAGTACCGGATCTGGAACGCGTGGGGCAACCGCTTCTGGCCCGCGCTGTACCTGCTCGACCGGCAGGGGCGGGTGGTCTACCGCCATTACGGCGAGGGCGACTACGCACGCACCGAAAGCGAGATCCAGCGCCAGCTGGCCAGCCCCTGAGCCGCGCTACCATGGCCGCGCCGCGCGGCGCTGTCCCCCTGCCTTCATCGAGAACGCAATGAACCCTGTACCGCACATCCTGGTCGTCGACGATGACAGCGATATCCGCCAGATGCTGGCCGACTACCTGCAACGCAACGGCCTGCGCGTGAGCCAGGCCGACGGTGGCCGGGCCATGCGCGCGCTGATGGATACCCATGCCGTGGATCTGGTGGTGCTGGACGTGATGATGCCAGGCGAGGACGGCCTGAGCCTGTGCCGCAACCTGCGCGCCGGCAAGCATCGTGCGGTGCCGGTGGTGCTGCTGACCGCCCGCGACGACGAGACCGACCGCATCATCGGCCTGGAAATGGGCGCTGACGACTACGTGACCAAGCCCTTTTCCTCGCGCGAACTGCTGGCACGCATCAACGCGGTGATCCGTCGCACCCGGATGCTGCCGCCGAACCTGCAGGTGAGCGAAGCCGGTCGCCAACTGGCCTTCGGTGCCTGGCGCCTGGATACCACCGCGCGCCATCTGCTGGATGCGCAGGACACCGCGTATCCGCTCAGTGGTGCCGAGTTCCGCCTGTTGCGCGTGTTCCTCGATCACGCCAATCGGGTGCTCAGCCGTGACCAGCTGCTCAGCCTCACCCAGGGCCGCGATGCCGAACTGTTCGACCGCTCGATCGACCTGTTGGTCAGCCGCGTGCGGCAGCGCCTGGGTGACGACGCACGCGAGCCGACCTACATCAAGACCGTGCGCAGCGAAGGCTATGTGTTCAGCGTGCCGGTGCAGTTGCTGGGGCCGGACGAATGAACACCACCGCACGCCGTCCACGCTGGCCGCGCACGCTGTCGGCGCGGCTGCTGCTGGTGTTGCTGGGCGGACTGGCCCTGGCCCACGCACTGTCCTTCGGCCTGCTGTTCTTCGAACGCTACCAGTCCACCCGCAGCATGATGCTGCGCAACCTCGACGAGGATGTGGCGGTGAGTGTCGCGCTGCTGGAGCACCTGCCTGTGGCGCAGCGTGAGGCCTGGGTGCCGCGGCTGGAGCGGCGCACCTACCGCTACCTGCTGCGCCCGGCTTCGGCCGGGCCGGGGCTGCAGACCGATCGTGCACGCCAGGTCACGGCGATCATCGACGACAGCCTGCAGCACCGCTATCCGTTGCAGGCGCGCCAGGTGGCTCGCCTGCCGGAGCGGTTCGAGGTGGAACTGCGCCTGCACGACGGCACACCCTTGACCATTGAAGTCACTCCGTCGGGCCTGCCGCTGGCACGTTGGCTGCCCGCCGTGCTGCTGGTGCAGCTGGCGCTGCTGCTGGTGTGCGCGTGGTTGGCGGTGCGCCTGGCCATGCGCCCGCTGCAGCAGCTGTCGCATGCGGTGGAGCATCTGCAGCCGGGCAAGGACGGGCCGGCACTGCCTGAAGATGGTCCTGCGGAAGTAGGCGGTGCGGCGGCCGCACTCAACGCGCTGCAGGCACGCATTCGTGGCCATGTCAGTGAGCGCCTGCAGATCCTGGCCGCGATCTCGCACGACCTGCAGACCCCCATCACGCGCATGAAGCTCCGGGTGGAGACCCTGCCTGAAGACAGCACCCAGCAGCGGCTGCTGGCCGACCTCGACCACCTGGGGCAACTGGTGCGTGAGGGCGTGGCCTATGCGCGCAGCAGCCACGTCGCCAGTGGCGCGCCGGTGTCGATGGACCTGGGCGCGTTCCTGGCCAGTGTGGTCGGCGATTACGAGGACATGGGCAAGCCGGTCAGTGGTGGTGCGCCCGCTGGACTGGTCGTGCAGACCTGGCCGCAGCCGCTGCGCCGGGTGGTCGGCAATCTGGTCGACAACGCGTTGCGCTACGCCGGTGCCGCCGAGATCGAGGCGGGCCGCGATGAGGCCGGAAGGGTGTGGATCGGAATTTCCGACCGTGGCCCCGGCATTCCCGAGGGCCAGCTGCAGGCAGTGCTGGCGCCGTTCCACCGGCTGGAAAGCTCGCGCAATCGCGATACCGGCGGGACCGGCCTGGGCCTGGCCATCGCGGTGCAGCTGGCGCAGTCGCTGGGCGGCTCGCTGCGGTTGCACAACCGCGAGGGGGGCGGCCTGCGGGCGGAGCTGCAGCTGCCGGGGTAACCGGCGGAGTCAGATCCGTTTGCCGCAGCAAAGGGATCTGACCCCGACGCGAGAGCATCCACGCATGGCGTGGATCTACGGCATTCCTGCACCACCCCGGGATCGGCGATCATCCGCAGCGAGTGTTGAAACCAGGGAGCACCACGCAATGCAGGGAGCGCATCATTCAATCCGGCGTCCGCGCCACGTCGCGCTGCTGGTTGGTCTGCTCGCGCTGGCGGCATGCCAGCGCACAACGGATGCGCCGACCGGAGCACCCGCAGCGGGCACACCGCTTGCCGCCCCGGCCATGGCAGAAGACCTCTCTCCGCTGCTCGATGCGCTGCCGAGCTGCGCGCTGGACGGCTGGTACATCGACGTTCAGACCGATCGCCCGGCACATCCCTGGCTGGCCACGAATGCGCCGAAGCCCTGCAAGGTGGACGAAGAGAGCGAGATCGCCACGTTCTGCGTGCAGGGGCAGTGGAAGGGACTGCCGGTGGAGGAGGTGATCCTGCCGACGATGACCTTCGTCTCGTTCCGTGGCGTGAAGATCGGCCTGCCGCTGGAGAAGGCACGTCCCATCGTCCGCCAGCGCTTCGGGCAGGAATTTCCGGGCGGCGCGTCTTACGAGCAGGGCCGCGAACCGAAGCTGATGGCCGATCCTGAAGATGCGCAGCGTTCGTGGCTGCTGTGCAGCACCCCGGAACTGGGCCACGACGTGGACAGCGAGGGGAGCATCAGCTATTCCGGCATGAACCTGCCCTACGACCACGACGGTTGCAGCTACCGCTACAGCCCGGTCGACTTCTGCGATGCGCGGCACCGGGCCGCCATTGAAGAAGCTCTCCAGCATCAGAAGCCCAATTTCAACCAGCACTATCTGCTGGTACAGGTCGATGATCGTCCCGAGTACTTCCAGCGCACGCTGGTGCTGGTCGACACCCGCACCGGACGCGCCACGCCATTGCCGATCGATGCCTTCACCGGCCCGGCGGGGAAGGGCGGAGACGCCACCGGCTACGGGACCTTGGAAACGGGTGTGGACCAGCAACAGTTCTGCCTTGATGGTGCGTTGCTGGTCTACCGCGTGTTCGAGGAAGGACGCTTCTGCTTCGGCTTTGACGGTGAGCGATTCACCGGCCATGAAACCCAGTACATGCAGGCGACGGACAGCCGATGACCGGTATTTCACCCCGGCCGTGACATCCTCCCCGAACCTGCGCAACCGGGATCGAGGCTGTTGAAGGCGAACACGCAATGACTGCCGAGCGGCAGCGCTCGATGTGGGTGGCCGGCCTGTCCACGGTGGTGGAGTGGTACGACTTCACCTTGTACCTGTACTTCGCCACGGTGCTGTCGCGGGTGTTCTTCGGTGGTGGCGAGCAGGCGCTGCTGGTCACCCTGGCCGGCTTTGCGGTGTCCTACCTGATGCGCCCGCTGGGCGCACTGTGCTTCGGCCACCTGGGGGACCGGCTGGGCCGGCGCTGGATGCTGCTGGCATCGATGGCCCTGATGGCAGCGGCGATGCTGGCCACCGCGCTGCTGCCGACTGCGGCCACGGCGGGCACTACGGCGGGCGTGCTGCTGCTGGTACTGCGCTGCGTGATGGCATTTTCGGTGGGCGGTGAGTACACCGGCGTGGTGGCGTACCTGCTGGAAAGCGCACCAGCACGGCGACGCGGCCTGGTGACCTCGCTGGCATCGGCGGCCAGCGAGGTGGGCGCGCTGCTGGCGGTGGCGATCTCGGCGCTTACGGTTGCGCTGCTGCCCACCGCGCAGTTGGACAGCTGGGGCTGGCGCATTCCGTTCTTCTTCGGTGCCGCGCTGGCACTGGTGATCCTGGTCGCGCGCTCGGGCATGCACGAATCGCCGGAGTTCGAACGCCAGCGTCGCGAGGGCAGTATTCCGGCTACGCCGCTTCGCCACGTATTGCGTAACCACCCGCTGGCGGTAGCGCGCACGTTTGCGATTTCGGCGCTGGGGTCGATCACTTACTACGTCGGCATCACCTATGTGCCGGCATTCCTGCATGCGCAGGGTCATGACGAAGGTGATGCACTGTGGCTGTCGACGATTGCGGCAGTGGCGGTCATTGCGATCACGCCGCTGTGCGGCGCATTGTCCGACCGCGTCGGACGACGGCCGATGCTGTTGGGCCTGACCGTGCTGGCGGCGCTGCTGCCACTGTCCCTGTTCGCGTGGATGGCACAGGCGACGGCGCTGGGCATCGCGCTGGCGGCGGTGCTGCTGGCCTGTGTAGCCGGTGGAGTGAGCGCGGTGGCGGCCCCGGCTACGGCCGAGCAGTTCCCGGGCGAGGGCCGGGTCAGCGGGTTGGCACTGGGGGTGACCATGGCCACCGCCTTCTTCGGCGGGGCAACGCCATGGCTGGCGCAATGGTGGGTGGAGCGCAGCGGCTGGGCAGCGGCGCCGGGCGCGATGATCGCGCTGGTGGCGGTGCTGGTGCTGCCGGTGCTGTGGACCCTGCCCGAGACGGTCCCGGGCAGGGCCAAGCGCTAGCGGGTCAGACCTTCAGGGTCTGCTCGATGTCGGCCAGTACCGCGGCCGCATCCACGCCGATGGCAATCGACTGCACCACGTGGCCATCCCACACGCTGGGACCGAACGCCAGGCCTTCCGGCTTGGGAATGGTCATGCCGCGGGCGACACCGTCGGTGGCCACGCGCACGCTGGCGCGCTCGAACTGGAACAGCTCCGGGCGGGTCAGCGCGATGCACGCGCAGCAGTCGTGCACGACCATGCCCTTGTGGCCGGCCTGCAGGTAGAAGTCTACGTAGTCCTGCGACAGCGCACGGACCAGCTCGGCGTCGGCACCGCCGATGGCCGCCAGCGTGTCCAGGCCGTCACGGTCCATTTCCACGCGGGTGGTCACGTCCAGACCGATCGCGGTGACCGGCCAGCTGGCGGTGAACACCACGTCGGCGGCTTCGGCATCGCCCCAGATGTTGGCCTCGGCGGCCGGGGTGATGTTGCCGTTGACGTGGAAAGCGCCACCCATGATCACCACGCCGCGCACCAGGCCGGCGATGTCCGGGGCCTGCTGCAGGGCCAGGGCCAGGTTGGTCATGCGGCCGACCGCGACCAGGGTCACCTCGCCCGGATGGGCGCGGACCAGGTCGATGATCAGCTGATGGGCCGGGCGCGCATCGGCGGCTACGTCCAGGCTGGCCGGCACCGGGTGGTTGCCCAGGCCGTTTTGGCCATGGATGTGCACCGGCCAGGCTTCCGGGGTGGCTTCCGGCTGCAGCGGGCCACCGGCACCGCGCGCGACCGGAGCGGCAAAGCCCCAGGCCTGCTTCAGGTACAGCGCGTTGTGCGTGGTCGACTCCACCGAGGCATTGCCGAAGGTGGTGGTGACGCCGATCAGGTCGATCTGGGCGTGCTTGTGCAGGTACAGCAGGGCCAGGGCGTCGTCGACGCCCGGGTCGGTATCGAAAATGACTTTCAGCATGTTGTTGTTCTTCTTCTTCCGTGTGGTGCGGGGGGCGCCGGCGGCCACGGGGCAGGCCGGCGCGCCCTACATTGTCCCATCTTCATGACAGGCAGGGCCATTGCCGGGGTGGCAGGCCATAATGCCCCCAGTCCAGGCATGGAGTCGCCGAATGCTGATCGTTACCCTTCTGCTGGTCCTGCTGGTGCTGGGCCTGAACGTGGTGGCCACCGTGGTGATCGCGCAGCGCGACGGCCTGTCGGCGGGCGGCCGGACGGTGCAGCTGCTGCTGGTCTGGCTGCTGCCGCTGGTCGGCGCGATCCTGTGCATGGCAGTGGCCACGGCCGATGGCTCACCCGCGCGGAGCGATGGCAGTGGCGGTGGGCCCGCCGATTTCTCCGGCGGCTATTCCGGGGACAGCCACAGTCATCACAGCTACAGCAGCTCCGACTGTGGAAGCGACGGCGGCAGCAGTGACGGTGGTGGTGGCAGCTGCAGCGATTGAGGTCTCTGTAGAGTCGAGCCATGCTCGACTGCCCTTCGTTCCAACGCCGCGATGCCTGATCGAAAAGCAGTCGAGCATGGCTCGACTCTACAAAGGCGACGACAGTGCGCTCAGCCGCCGCCTTCGGTCGGCAACGGCGCCGGTACGTTCAACAGCCCGCCCGCCGCCACATAGGCGGCCAGTGCCTGGCCCTGGCTCAGCAGATGGCGTTCCATGGTGCGTTCGGCAGCCTGCGCGTCGCGGCGGCGGAAGCATTCCATCAGCTCGCGGTGTTCGGCCAGCGACTGCGCGGTGCGACCCGGGGTCAGCAGCTGACGGCCACGATGCATCTTCAGGATGCGGTGCAGATCGTGGGTGATGCGGATCAGCCAGGGGTTGCCCGCGTAATGCTGCACGGTTTCGTGGATCAGGTAGTTGTTGCGGTAGTACTCGGCGATGTTGCCCTCGGCCGCCGCTGCTTCCATCGCTGCATGCAGGTCTTCGAGCTGCTGCACGCCGGCATCGTCGATGTGCTTCACCGCCTCATGCGCGCAGCGGCCTTCCAGCATCGCCATCACCGGGAACAGCTGGTTGAGGTCTTCCAGCGTCAGTCGCGTGACCCGGCTGCCACGACCCGCATCGATCTGCACCAGGCCTTCGGCGGCCAGCAGCTTCAGCGCCTCGCGCAGCGGCGTGCGGCTGATGCCCAGTTCTTCGCACAGCGCGGGCTCGTCGATCCACTCTCCCGGCGGCAGCCGGTAATCGTAGATGCGCTCGCGCACGTGTTCGGCCACCTCTTCGTACAGGGGTGCGCGCTTCTTCGGTGACCGCGGGGCAGGGGCAATGGCCATGGTGGAAGTGTACCGCCAGGTAGTGCCGGCCGCTGGCCGGCAACCCATGATCGCTGGATGGCTTCATGAGAGTGCCGGCCAGCGGTCGGCACCCCCGCTGGGCGGTTACATCCAGCCTGGCACCACGAACACCAGCCAGGCCAGCAACGGCCCCAGGGCCACCACCAGGCCGCTGTACACCAGGAAGCGGCGGAACAGGGTCTCGCGCTCTTCCTGCGCTGCCGAGGCCACCACCAGTGCGCCATTGGTCGAGAACGGGCTGACATCGACGATGGTGGATGACACCGCCAGCGCGCAGATCACGCC
Organism: Stenotrophomonas sp. ASS1; assembly: GCF_004346925.1. Lineage (NCBI taxonomy): Bacteria > Pseudomonadati > Pseudomonadota > Gammaproteobacteria > Lysobacterales > Lysobacteraceae > Stenotrophomonas > Stenotrophomonas oleivorans. Next base: position 1,154,852 of record NZ_CP031167.1, read on the forward strand.
GGCGGCGCTGAGGTGGCCCTGCATCAGGAACGGCACCGCCAATGGAATCGTCGCGCCGAGTACCGCTGCCGACGAAGCGAATGCAGAGACGATGCCGCCGACATAGCAGACCAGCAGCGCGCCGAGCAGTGGGATGCCGATGTCGGACACACCGTTGCCGATGAAGTCCACCGCGCCGGCATGTTCCAGCACGCCGATGTAGGTCACCACGCCGCAGATCAGCAGCACGGTGGACCAGCTGATGCCATCGACCGCACCCTTCTGGCTCTGTGGCGACAACAGCGCCAGCGCCACCGCCACGGTGATCGAGACCAGGCCGACGTTGAGGTTGTAGATCAGCGCGGCCACGCCCAGGCCGAGCAGGCCGATCAGGGTGAACAACCGCTCGCGGGTCAGGTTCACCGCATCCAGTGCCACCGGATCATTGCTGAGCGTGCCGCCGCCTGCCGCGACCAGCGCGCCATGACCTTCGATCGCGAACTGGCGCGACGACGCCTGCGGGCCACCGGCCATCGCCAGCTCGGCATTGCCGAGTGTTCCTGCTGCGGTGATCGAGCCACGGCGCAGCAGGGCGATGCCACCAAAGGCGAAGAAGCAGATCGTCGCCATCATGAAGTTGAAGCCCAGACTGGTCAGGAACACCGCCATCTCGGTCACTTCCAGCCCGGCTTTCTGCACCACGCCATTGGTGATGCTGCCGTACACGCTGATCGGCGAGAAGCCGCCCGCCTGCGCACCATGGATGACCAGCAGGCCCATCATCAGTGGATTGATGTTGTACTGCTTGGCAAAGCGCAGCGCGACCGGGCCGATGATCGCGACCGCCGCCGGGCCCAGTGCACCGAACGCAGTGAGGACCGCGGTGATCACGAACATCACCCACGGAATGGCCACGATATGGCCGCGCACGGCTTTCACTGCCCAGTGCACCAGCAGGTCGATGGTGCCGTTCTTCTGCGCGATGGCGAACAGATAGGTAATGCCGACCAGGGTCAGGAACAGATCGCCGGGAAAGCCGGCCAGGACCTCCTTGCCGCCCATGTCGACCCACAGCCCGCCGATGATGAAGGCCAGCGCGAAGGCGACGGCACCCATGTTGATCGGCATCGCGGTGGCGACGATGAACATGATCACCAGACCGATGATCGTTGCGATTTGTGGACTCATGCGCCCTCCCAGACACGTGACTCACGTACAGCGCGGATGGAGACCCGCCATCCCGGGGTAAGGCGACGTACTGCGTGTTGCGTGATACGTACTGCTCGAACCCGTTACTGCAGCCGTTCCAGCGCACTGCGGCCCCAGCCCGCGGCGCCTTCAAGGCTCTGGAACTCTTCCACCGCGCGCACTTCGCAGCACGGATAGGCCGGCGCGACCATGCGCGCCAAGGCGTTGCCCGGGCCCAGCTGCAGGAACACCCGCGCGCCACGCTCGAAGGCCTGGCGCATCACCTGCGCCCATTCGATGGTCTGTGCGAGCTGCGTCGACAGCGTGTGGACTGCCGTTGCCCGATCCCGCACCGGTCGCGCATCGATGCCGGCCAGCAGCGGCAGGCGTGGGGCCTGCAGTGGCGAGGCGTCGAGTGCGGCAGCGAACGGTGCGACCGCCGCTGTCAGCAACGGTGTGTGTGCAGGCACGTGCACCGGCAGTGGACGGATGTCCGCACCCTGCGGCCGCGCGGCATCGGCCAGCCGCTGCAATGAGGCGTGCGTGCCGCCCACGATGAAATGGTCCTGCCCGTTGGCGATGGCCACGTGCGCTCCGTGCAGATCGCACAGCGGCTGCAGTACATGGCGTTCCAGGCCAAGCACTGCCTGCAGGCCTGCATCGGCGGGGCTGGCACTGTCCATCAACAGTGCGCGCTGCGCAGCCAGGGCAAGGCAGGTGGCCGCATCGACGCCGCCGGCGATGGCATGTGCGGCCAGCTCGCCGATGCTGTAACCCGCGATCACCGTCGGCGTTGGCAATATCTCGCGCAGGCCCTGCCAATGCGCCAGGCTTGCTGCGCACAACAGTGGTTGCGCCCGCACATTGTCGAAGCGGTCGTCGGCCGCCGCAGCGGCGAATACATCGCGGCCGAGCAGTTCGCTCGTGGCATCGAGCACCGGCCGCGCAGCAGCCAGATCGCGCACGCGATCGAACATCGCCGCGTGCTGCGCGCCTTGGCCAGGGCAGAGCAGGGCCAGGCTCATGCCTGCTCCTGCTGCAGCAGGAACACGCTGCAGGCCAACAGGTCTGCGCTGCCGCCCGGGCTCAGCCGGCGCATGACGAAGCCGTCACCGATGCGACGCAGATGTACCTGCCAGTCCGGCGCGAAGGTGCCACCGGCGTCCAGGAAGGTGCGTGCCTGCCGCTGGGCCCAGCGCAGGCCGTCGGCGCCGCCCCGGTGCAGCAGGTTGAGGTCATCCACGCACGCGATCAGCTGCATCAGGGTCTGGCACATCGCGGCCTCGCGTGGCAGGCCGCTGGCCAGTGCGTGGCGCAGGGCAGGCAGTGCCACTTCGCGCAGCAGCGGGTAGCCGGCGGCCGCTTGTTCGCGCACACCTTGCACGCCGTGCCGTGCACGCGCGCGCTGGCCAGGGCTGTTCGCATCCAGAGGCGCGGCGGCGAGCTCGGGCGCCCAACGGCGCACTTCCTGGCAGACCTGCTCGGCTGCGGCGACACGGCCCGCGCGGCCCCAGCAGGCAGCGGACGCGGCCACCAGCAGGCCAAGGCTGAAGATCGCACCGCGATGGGTGTTGATGCCCGCAGTGGCGTGCAGCATCGATATCTCGGCGGCGATGCCATGCCGGCGCAGCGTCTGGAACGGCGCCGCGCTGGCACCGGCGTCGGCCACGGCGATGAAATAGTGGCGCAACGCGAACAGGCTGCGCAGGAAGGTGCCGGCATCCATGTCGTGGTGGCTGCCGCGATCGAACGGTGTAACCAGTCCCGGTTTGGGGGCAAGGGCCAGTTCGGCGTGCAGGCTGGCGATGGCAAGGCGCCCCAGGCGCGCGCTGTCCACCGCCGGGGTGGACCGGGCGACGCGCTTCACGACGGCGTTCATGCGACAACTCCAGTGGCGTTGAACAAGGCCTCGCGCAGTTCCAGAGCGGCACCATCAATGCGTTTGACCAGTACTTCGCGGCTGCGACCGGCGTATTCGCGCCAGTTCACCGCGCCACCATCCACCAGGCACAGTTCGCCATCTACGCGATGCCCGTAGGCGCTTTCCCAGTGCTGCAGGCGTTCGACCAGCAGGTCGGCCTGGCGCGCGTCATCCACCTGCCACAGCAGGTCGATGTCCGAGCGCGCGTGCACATAGGGCAGTCCGCTGAGGTGCTGCCATGCGAAGGCGCCGAATACGCGGGCCGGTGCAAGTCGCAGCATTGCCTGCAACGCCGCCTGCCAATCCGCCGGAACGCCGCCGGCGAGAACGTGATCCAAGGGAGGGGGAGGCTGCAGCTGCTGGACGTCCTGCAGGGCCACGCGCAGCGCCAGCCGTTGCTTGCCTTCGCTTGGCGGTAGCGGTACCCCCAGACGCAGCCGAGGGTCGGGGTCGTCCGCCGCACAGCGCGCCACCATGGCCGGCAGGCCCTGCGCGAACCACGCTGCCAGGCGTGGTTCCTGTGCAGTCACGTCAGCCCGCCAGTCGGCATCGGCCGACAGCCAGGCCAGCGTGTGGCGGGCGGGCCGCTCAGGCATCGCCGTGGGCCACCGCAGTCGAAACCCCTGCCGCCAGGGCACGACCGCCGCGCTGTGCGCCGCGTGCGGCACGCAGGTCGCCTTCGGCGGGCGTGCGCAGCGCCTGCAGCAGGTGCTGGGCAAGATCGCCCTCCCACAGCGATTCCACCGCACCCATCGCCACGTAGTTCTCCACGCCCGGCGCGAACACCGGCGAGCTCTGGCTGAGTGCCTGCAGTTTCTCCAGCGGTTGCTTGGTCACCCGCGCCATCGCGCGCAGGTCCATCACCCGCACCTGTGCATCGGGCAGGGCGTGGATGTGGTCGGCCATCAGGCCGAACGACAGAAAGCCGCCGCTGACCGACTCGCCATAGACCAGGGTCACCAGCCGCGCACCGCGTCGGCGTGCCAGATCCAGCGTCTGCGCCAAGTGAGCGAAGTAGCCGTTGATGCCAAGCAGTTCGTCACGCCGCGCCAGGCGCTGGCCAGCGGTGTCCACCAGCATCACGATCGGTCGCTGTGGAAGCGCGGCGGTGCTGGCAAGCACGGTTTCGGCCAGTGCCAATGCGTGGTCCACGCCGACTTCGAGTTTGTCGGCGGTACCGATCACGGTCACCTCGCCATCCTCGGTGGTGGCGCTACCGGTCAGCACCGAATCGTTCACGGCAATGGCATGCCCATGCGGGAACAGGGCATCGAGCAGGGTCTGCAGCGGCATGCTCATGGCAGGCTCCGGTCGGCGGTGGCGATGAGGAACGCATCGGTGTCGAGCAGCGTCAGTCGCTCGGGGGTAGTGATACCCAGCCGCGCCCAGATCTCAAGGCCATCGCGGCAATCGCCCCAGGCCTGCACGCGCGCCTTCAGTGCCGCATGGCGTTCCTGCAGCGCGGCCAGTGCAGTATCTGGATCGGTGCTGCTGGTATCGGGCTGCAGCGCATTGCTGGCAGCCTGCGCGAACGCCTCGATGGCATCGGGCACCAGCACCTGTGCCTGGTCGATCAGGTAGCGGTGCTTGCCTCCCGTTACGCGCCAGACCAGCGCACGATCGCGGGAATCGAACTCTTCCACACCACGCACGGTCTCGATTACTTCCGGTCCGGACAGTGACAGCCGGCCTTCCTCGGACATGACCACCGTGCTGCAGCAGCGGGCGACGATGCCCATGCCACCGAATGCGCCGTTGCCGCTGCCGATCAGCGCCACCACCGGCACGCCTGCAGCGCGCGCGTCCAGGGTGGCGCGCATGATCTCGGAAATGGCAATCAATCCCGCGTTGGCTTCGTGCAGGCGCACGCCGCCGGTATCGAGCAGCAGCAGCACACCGTCAGGTCGGGTTTCCGCTGCACGGTGCAGCAGCCCGGTCAACTTGGCGCCGTGCACCTCGCCCACGCCGCCGCCCATGAATTCACCCTGCTGTGCGGCCAGCAGCACGCGTCGGCCGCGCAGTGTGGCTTCGCCGACAACGATACCGTCGTCGAACGCCGCGGGCTGGTCGAGCTGTGCCAGGTGCGGGCTCATCATCCGCCGCGCCGGGCCGAGGAATTCACGGAACGAGCCGGCGTCGATCAGGCCGGCGATGCGCTCACGTGCATCGGCTTCGTAGTAACTGTGGCGCTGCGTCCGGCTCATCGTGGATCTCCAGCAAGCAGGGTTTCCACGGCCTGGTCCAGGCGCAGGCTGACCACCGCCGGGGTCGCACCGGCATCGTTGATCGAGACGCGTACATCGCGCAGCGGATGGCGCTGTGCGAAATCACCGATCACCGCCTCCCAGACACGGCCAAAGCCCTGAGCGGCGGTGATGATGCGCACCGTCATCGCGCCGTCCAGTACGGCCGGCTCCAGCAGGATTTCCAGGTTGCCCGAGGCCAGTACGCCGACCAGCACTGCATCGCGCGGAAACTGCACCGCCGTGTGTCCTTCGAATCGATAGTCGAGGGTTTCCATGCTCAGCCCCTTACCAGTTGCGGAAGCGCTTGGGCGGGTCGTACAGGCCGCCGGACCAGCGCACCAGGTCCTTCACCGAACGCGCCGCAAGCAGGTCACGGCTGGCATCGCGCACGGAAATGCCGAGGTCATCGGGACGGCGGATCACGCCGCGGTCGCGCAGGTTCTCCACCATCGCGCGGTCGCGCCCCATGCCCACGGCGGTATAGCCGGACACGCCGCGGATCGCCTGTTCGCGCTCTTCAGGGGTGCGGCACAGCAGCAGGTTGGCGATGCCTTCTTCGGTCAGTACATGGCTGACGTCGTCGCCATAGATCATCACCGGTGGCAGCGGCATGTCCGCGCGCTCGGCCAGCTCCCAGGCGTCCAGCCGATCGACGAAGGCCGGTGCCATGTGTTCGCGGAAGGTTTCCACCATCTGCACCACCAGCTTGCGGCCACGCGGCATCTCACCGGGGCGTGCGGCCTGCTGGCCGGCCTTGATCCAGGCCTCGCTGGCATGGCGGCGGCCACGTGCATCGGAGCCCATGTTCGGTGCGCCACCGAAGCCGGCAATGCGGTCGCGGGTGGCAGTGGAGCTGTTGCCCTGCAGGTCGATCTGCAGGGTGGAACCGATGAACATGTCGCAGGCATACAGGCCGGCGGTCTGCGAGAACGCGCGGTTGGAGCGCATCGAGCCGTCGGCACCGGTGAAGAACACATCGCTGCGTGCGGCGATGTACTTCTCCATGCCCAGTTCGGAACCGAACGAATGCACCGATTTGACGAAGCCCGATTCGATCGCCGGAATCAGTGCGGGGTGTGGATTGAGCGCCCAGTGCTGGCAGATCTTTCCCTTCAGCCCGAGCGATTCGGCGTAGGTCGGCAGCAGCAGCTCGATGGCGGCGGTGTCGAAGCCGATGCCATGATTGAGGCGGTTCACGCCGTACTCGGCGTAGATGCCCTTGATCGCCATCATCGCCATCAGCACCTGGATCTCGGAGATCTGCGCCGGGTCGCGGGTGAACAGCGGCTCGATGTGGTTCGGCTTCGGCGCCTGCACCACGAAGTTGACCCAGTCAGCAGGGATGTCGACGCGGGGGAGGGTGTCGACGATCTCGTTGACCTGGGCGATGACGATGCCGCCACCGAACGCGGTGGCCTCGACGATGACCGGGGTGTCTTCGGTGTTCGGGCCGGTGTAGAGATTGCCGTGGCGATCGGCGGCCTGCGCGGCGACCATCGCCACGCGTGGGGTCAGGTCGATGAAGTAGCGGCCGAACAGTTCGAGGTAGGTGTGGATGGCACCGATCTGGATGCGCCCTTCGGCCACCAGATTGGCCAGCCGCACCGATTGCGGGCCGGAGAACGAGAAGTCCAGCTTCGCGGCGATGCCACGCTCGAATACATCCAGGTGCGACGGCAGAGACAGCACCGACTGCACCATGTGCAGGTCGTGCACCCGGGCCGGGTCAAGGTCGGCCAGGGCCTGGGCGAGGAAATCGGCCTGTTTCTGGTTGTTGCCCTCCAGGCAGACCTTGTCGCTTGGCTCCAGCAGTGCGTGCAGCAGCTCGCCCACGTCGGTGGCGGCGACCTCACGTCCCCGGGCCCACGGCGCGGCACGTTCCAGGCGGGCCTGGCGGCTGCGTTCCAACGTATCCCAGCTCGGGTTCATCGACCGGCTTCCGATTGGTGTCGATGTAATTACGTCATAATTATGATGGGCGTGCAACCCGCGGTGCAGCAAATGAAAGGGCCCGCACAGAGGCGGGCCCATTCAGATTGAAATGGAGGAGGACCGCATCGATCGGGGTAGTGCCGGCCGCTGGCCGGCTCCGCGTCATCGATGCATCGCTTGGAGCCGGCCAGCGGCCGGCACTACCGTTTCTGGTGGCTCAGAACTTCCAGCGCAGGCTGGCCGACACGAAGCGCGGTTCGCCGTAGTTGTTGTAGTCCAGATTCGCCCAGTAGGTCTTGTCCAGTGCGTTGCGCACGCTCAGGGTTGCCGTCCAGTTGTCGCTGATGCGGTAGTTGGCGTTGAACTGGACCAGCATGTAGGCCGGCTGGTTCACCGTCACTGTGCCGCCCAGCGGGTAGGCGATGTTGTAGCCCTGCACCTTGCTCTGCCACTGCACGCCACCGCCGATGCTCAGGCGCTCCAGCGCGCCACGCAACTGCAGCTGCGTGTTGAGCTGCAGCAGGTCCTTGGGCGGGTTGGCGTACAGCAGATCGGTGGCGGCGCGGGTGACCTTGACGTGGGTATAGCCGGCATTGACCGTCCAGCCCGGCAGGATCTCGCCGTTGACGTCCATCTCCCAGCCGCGCGCCTTGGTGCCGTTGATCCCGATGTAGGCGGAGGTGCCATCGCTCAGCGAACCGTCCGGCACGCTCATGTCACGCACCGCGTAGTTGTCCTGCTTGGCCTCGAACACCGCGGCATTGGCAGTCAGGCGGCCATCGAGCCACTGCGTCTTGATGCCTGCTTCCAGGTTCGAGCCCTGTACTGGCGCCAGCAGGTTCTCGTTGCGGTCCTTGAAGTTCTGCGGGTTGAAGATCTCGGTGTAGCTGGCGTACGCCGAGACGTTCGGCGTGATGTCGTAGACCAGGCCCACGTACGGGGTGACTTCATCACTCACCTTGTATGCACCGCTGGTGCCGGTGTAGGCGCCTGCGGCGTTGTAGGAGCGGCTGAGGGTTTCCCAGCGGCTCAGGCGTGCGCCGGCAATCAGCGACAGCGGATCGGCCAGGCGCAGGCGGGTGGCAAGATAGACGCCACTCTGCGTGGTCTTGGCCATGCGGCGCGCGCCGGTACGGCGGTAGGTGACCTCGGAGATATCGCCGTTCCAGCTGTACACGTTGGGAATGTAGTAGCAGCGTTCGCGTGCACCCGTGGCGCTGACACACGTTGCCCAGTCGGCCGGGAAGTTCAGTGCCAGGGTATTTGTCGTGCCTTCCAGGTCCGACCATTGCGCCCCCACGGTGAGGTCGTGGTCGCGGCCGAACAGATCGAAGCTGCCGGTCAGGTAGGCATCGACGTTGCGCCGGGTGTCCTTCGAATCACCGGCGGCCGCGCGCAGGAAGATGCCCGAGCCGGTCACCGGGTCCGGCTCGCCGGTGCCGTACAGGCGCACATTCTGAACGTTGCCGCGGGTGTAGGCGGTGTTGATCTTCAACAGCCAGTTGTCGCCGAAGCGCTGTTCCAGGTTGGCGAAGGCAGTGTTGCTCTCGCGCTTCCAGTAGCTCCACTTCGGCGACAGGTTGGTCGAGCGCGGCAGGTGCGCGAAATTGCCCTGGTTGTCGAAGAACGGCACGGTGCCCCAGGTCGAGCCGGTCGGATTGTTGTCCTGGCTCTGGTAACCGAGGGTGATCGTCGTGCTGTCGGTGACGTCGCCTTCCAGCACCGCCATGCCGGCCATCTTGTTCTCGTCGTAGCGGTCGTAATACAGGCCACGATCGGTATAGGCGGCGACCACGCGGCTGCGGAAACGGCCGTCATCGGTCAGCGGCGCGGTCACGTCCGCCTCCATGCGCCGATAGTCCCAGCTGCCGGCGCTGATCGCGAACGAGGCATCGAACTCCTTGCCCGGCCGCTTGCGCAGCAGGTTGACGGTGGCCGACGGCACGCCGGCGCCGCTGAGCAGGCCGTTGGCACCGCGGATCACTTCGATACGGTCGTAGAAAGCGGTGTCGTATTCCTGGTTGGTGGAACCGCTGTAGGTCGGGATGCCGTCGACCTGGAAGTCAGTGATGGCGAAGCCGCGTGCGTAGTACAGCGGGCGCTGGGTGTCATAGAAGGACACGCTGACGCCGGTGACGTTGCGCATCACGTCGTTGATGCTGAACAGCGATTCGTCCTGCAGGCGCTTCAGGCTGATCGCAGTGGCCGACTGCGGGGTTTCCTGCAGTGTGATCGGCAGGCGGGTGGTGCTGGATGGCGGAGCGGACTGCTTGGCACGGACGCTGACCCGGTCCAGGGTCTTGGCATCGGATGCATCGGCGGCGGCCTCGGCGAACGCCGGAGACGCGACCAGCGCGAGCGAAGAGAGCAGGGTAGCCGGCAGCAGCGCACGGCGGGGCAGGCGGTTACGGAACGTCAGGGACATGGTGGGTTCGAAGCTCGGAGACGGGAAGGGGGCGGCAACAGTCGTCCAGCACCCGGGGCGGCGGCTTCGGGCACATCAGGTCCATCTGGGAGGGGCGCGGTCACTGCGCAGTGCGCAAATGTAAATAATTCTTAACAACATTACAATTCGCGTCATTGTGCATAGGATTCCCGGCGCCGGGCATCGCTTTCTGCAGCAGGGAGCGGCCCAAACGCGAACGGCCGCCCGAAGGTGGCCGTCCGTGTCTGCTGCAGGGAATCTGCCAGGCTTACAGCGCCTGCAGTTCCTCATTGGCGTTGCGCTTTTCCTTGGTTGGTGCCGGAACCGCTGCCGGCACTACCGCCGGGTCCGGAGCCGCCGCATTGGCGTCCACCGGCACCTCCAGGTACGGCAGGCGCAGGGTCTGGCTGGTCAGCGTGCGGATCTCGTTGACCAGCGCGGCGTTGTCGTTGAGCTTGCGCCCGTACGACGGCACGATCTCGCGCAGGCGGGTTTCCCAGCCGGCCTTCATCTGGTCCGGGAAGGCCTTGGCCATCAGGTCCAGCATGATCGGCGGCGAGGTCGATGCACCCGGCGAGGCACCGAGCAGGGCGGCGATGGTGTGGTCCTTGTCGGTCACGATCTCGGTACCGAACTGCAGCACCGGGCCCTTCAGCGGATCACGCTTGATGATCTGCACGCGCTGGCCGGCGGTGACCAGCTTCCAGTCGCCCGGCTTGGCATTGGGGAAGTACTTGACCAGTTCGGCCTGGCGATCGGCATCGTTCAGGCGTGCCTGGGCCATCAGGTACTGCACCAGGTCCAGGTTGTCCTTGCCCACTTCCAGCATCGGGCCAACGTTGTTGTGGGTGACCGAGGAGTACAGGTCCCACCACGAGCCGTGCTTGAGGAACTTGGTGCTGTACAGCGCGAACGGTCCGAACAGGACCACCGGCTTGCCGTCCAGCTTGCGCGCATCCAGGTGCGGCACCGACATCGGCGGCGAACCGGTTTCGGCCATGCCGTAGGCCTTCACGCCATGGCGCGAGGTCACGTCCTGGCCCTGGAAGGCGAGGAACTGGCCACCGACCGGGAAGCCGGCGTAGTCCTTCGATTCCGGAATGCCGGACATCTGCAGCAGCTTCAGCGCGGCGCCACCGGCACCGATGAACACGAAGCGGGCGTGGGTGGTGGACTCGGTTCCGGCCTTGAGGTCCTTCACGGTCACGTTCCAGCTCTTGTCGGCGTTCTGCCGCAGCGCGCTCACTTCGTGGTTGAGGTGCAGGCTGAAGTTCGGGCTGCGCTGCAGGCCGGCGGTCAGCTGGCGGGTGATCACGCCGAAGTTGACGTCGGTGCCCAGCGGCATCCAGGTCGCGGCAACCTTCTGCTTCGGGTCACGGCCTTCCATCAGCAGCGGTGCCCACTGCTTGATCTGTGCCGGATCCTCGGAGTACTGCATGCCGTAGAACAGCGGATTCTTCACCAGGGCCTGCTGGCGCTTGTGCAGGTAGGCGATGTTGTCATCGCCCCAGACGAAGCTCATGTGCGGGGTCGGGTTGATGAAGTCGCTGGGCTGGCTCAGCCGGCCTTCCTTCACCTGGTGCGACCAGAACTGGCGCGAGACCTCGAACGATTCGGCGATGCCGACCGCGCGCTTGGTCTCGATGCTGCCGTCGGGCAGTTCGGGGGTGTAGTTCAGTTCGGCGAAGGCCGAGTGGCCCGTGCCGGCGTTGTTCCAGCCGTCGGAGCTTTCACCGGCGACGCCGTCGAGGCGTTCGTAGACCTGGATGTTCCAGTCCGGCTGCAGTTCCTGCAGGTAGGTGGCCAGGGTGATGCTCATGATGCCGGCGCCGACCAGTACCACGTCGACGGGCTTGTCGTTGCTGGCGGCGGGCACCGAGCGCTGGGTCAGCGGCCAGTACAGGAACAGCGCGGCGGCCAGCAACAGCAGCACGAGCAGGGCGAGCAGGGCCTTGCCAAATTTCTTCATGGGGGCGGGATCGTTGGCGGAGGGGAAGGGGTCAGGATGCGCGTGGGGCAGGGAAAGGGCGTGAAGAAACAACGCCTTGCGCCATCCATCCGCGATTCTAACCGGATCCGGTCCGTTTTTGATGCAACGCAGCATCCGACGTTTCGCGGCCCCGTCACGTGAGCGGCGGGCCCAGCCTGGCGATCGTAGCCCCAGTAGCGCCAGGCCATGCCTGGCGACGCCCTCAATCAGACCAGCTCCAGAATCTCGTCACCGGCCTCATCTATCTCCCCGGTCGGGCGCCAGCCCAGGCGCCGGTAGAAGCCATGCGAGCGCGAACGCGGGTCGGCCGAGCACGCCAGGAACAGCCGGGCATGGCCGACATCGCGGGTCAGGCTCACCACCTCCTGCAGCAGCTGGCGGCCGATGCCACGGCCTTCGTAGTCCGGCAGCAGGGCCAGCACCAGCACCTCGCCACTGTCGCGGTCGGCGAAGCAGTAACCGGCCATGCGCTCCCCCTCCCAGGCGACGCGGCCGATCGAATCGCCCTGGGTGATGCCGGCCGCCCAGCTTTCCGGCGTGATGCCCAGCTCCGCCAACTGCGCGGCACTGAAGGCGTTCTCGCGGGTGCGCCCGCGCAGGTCGATGCAGGCGGCGGCATCTTCGGGGCGCGCATCGCGGACGAATACAGGCATGCAGGGCATCCTTGCAGTGATCGGCCGACCAGTATCCGCATCGCGCATGGACCTGGTGTGGAGACTTCGTGGAGATTGGATGGAGCAAAAAGGGGACGGAGGGGATTAAGTCGTCTTTGCCCAGAATGTCGTATGGGCCTTAAACGACTTAATCCCCTCCGTCCCCTTTTTTGCAGGGCTGCCTCAGCGCTTGCGCCGCACCAGCGCTGAGGAGGCATCCAGCACGGCGCGGGTCAGCAGGGCCATGGTCTGGACGTCACCCTTCCAGTGCTGCCAGTACAGCGGCACGTCTTCCCACGCGCGCTGGCGTACGTAGACCAGGCGGCCGGCGTCCAGATGCCGCTTGACCAGGGGCAGGGGATTCATGGTCCAGCCCATGCCGCCCAGGTTGGCCTGCACGAACGCGCGGGTGGAGGGAATCCACCAGGTGGGCGCGGTGCTGGGCAGGTCGTCGCCGGCCATGCGCCGGGCAAAGCGCGACTGCATCTCATCCTTGCGGTTGAACACCAGCACCGGTGCCGTGGCCAGGGCTTGGGCGGTCACGCCCTTGGCAAAATGGCGCTCGCGGAACTCCGGGGTGCAGGTCGCCGCGTAGCGGATGCTGCCCAGCGCATGGATCTGGCAGCCCTGCACCGGCTCGTCCAGGGTGGTCACCGCGCCCAGCACGGTGCCCTGGCGCAGCAGTTCGACGGTGTGGTCCTGGTCCTCCACGCGCAGGTCCAGGGTGGTGCCGGTGCTCTGTGCGAACTGCGAGGCGGCCTGCGGGAACCAGGTTTCCAGGCTGTCGTGGTTCACCGCCACCGGAATGCTGGCCTGCGGCAGGTCCTCATCGGCCAGGCCCATCCGGTGCAGGGCGTCGTGCTCGAGCAGGGCGGTCTGCTCGGCCAGCTGCACCAGCACCTGGCCCTCGGCGGTGGCGGTGGCTGGGGTGCCGCGCTTGACCAGCAGGCGACCGACCCGATCCTCCAGTGCCTTGACCCGCTGCGAGATGGCCGAGGGCGTGACATTCAGCGACTGCGCGGCGCGGTCGAAGCTGCCTTCGCGGATCACTGCGGCGAGGGCGCGCAGCTGGGCATGGTCGATACGCATCGAATTAAGTTCCGCTAATGTTGGTTTAGGAAGTTTAGCTCGTCTTTTTCATGTTGCGGCGCGACAATGGCGCCCGTTCCGGTGCTGTCCGCCTTCGCGAGGCACCGTCCCCCCAAGCAAGTAAAGGCAGTGAATCCCATGTTCTCGGTCATCTCCGCCAGCACCGGCCTCGGTGCCTGGTTCTCTGGTGCAGCTACCGGCATCGGCCTGTTCGCCGTGGTCGGGGCCCAGAGCGCCTTCATTCTGCGCCAGGGCATCCTGCGCAAGCACATCGTGCCGGTGGTTGCCACCTGTGCGGCCATCGATGCGATCTTCATCTTTGCCAGCGTGGCTGGCCTGCGCACGCTCACTTCGGCGCTGCCGTGGCTGACCACCGCCGTGCTGTGGACCGGCGTGGCGTTCCTGGCCTGGTACGCCATGAAGTCGGCACGCCGTGCGATTGCCGGTGGCGGCGGCATGGGCGAGGCTGACAGCGACGACGGCAGCCGCCGCGCGGTGCTGATGGCTGCGGTCGGCTTCTCGCTGATCAACCCGCACTTCTGGCTGGACATGATGGTGATCGGCTCGATCGCCGAGAACTTCGGCAACGCCCGCATGGCCTTCGCCGCCGGCGTGGTGACTGCCAGCTGCCTGTGGCTGACCGCGCAGGGCCTGGGCGCACGCCTGCTGGCGCCGCTGTTCACCAAGCCCAGTACCTGGCGCGTGCTCGACGGCACCATCGCCGTGATCCTCAGCATCCTGGCCCTTACGTTGGCGGTGCGCGGGGTCCACTGACCCGGCGCATGCCCCCCGAACCCACGTCCTGACTCTCTCTCCAAGGTAGTGGTAACGACGGCACCGGCAACGGTGCCGTCGTTTTTTCTGCCGATGTGGCGCGGCAAACGGTCACGTGCCTAGAATCGTGCATCCGGACAGGGTGTCCGGTTTTCCATGGGGGAAGGATGCGCAGGATTGTGCTGGCTGTACTGTTGGGCGCGGTTGTGGGTGGGGCATCGGCCGCAACGCTGGACCTGGATCGCTATCTGCGGCAGGAGTCGTTTACCGACATCAAGATTTCACCAGGGGGCGAGTACATCGCCGCGACGGTTCCGCTGGAGGCGGGAACCGCATTGGCGATCTACCGCATTGCCGACATGAAGATGGTCGGCAGCTTCCGCCCGCCCCGCAACGATCACGCCCACACCTTCGACTGGGTCAGCAACGAGCGGCTGCTGGTGGGCATGGCACAGAAGTTCGGTGTGCTGGACCGGCCGACGCCGACCGGCGAACTGTTCGGTATCAATGCCAACGGCAAGGGCGGCGAGCTGCTGGTGGGGTACCGGGTTGCCGACCAGAGCCTGGGCACCAACATCAAGGTCAAGCCGGCAGGCCTGGTGGCCGCCTACCTCAGTGATGAACTCAAGGACGATGACCGCAACGCGCTGGTGACGGTGATCCCGCTGGTCGGCAGTTCGCATGCGCAGGTCGAGCGCCTGGACGTGATCACCGGTCGCCGCAACGCCGTGGCGCGCGCTCCCATTCCCGATGCGGACTTCACGACCGATGAGCAGGGCGAGGTGCGTTTCGCACGCGCTGTCGTTACCGATGGCACGCAGAAGCTCTACTACCGCACGGGCAGCAACAGCGACTGGGTCCTGCTCAATGATGAATCCCTGAGCAAGCGCATCGAGGCGCCGCTCGGCTTCTCGGCCGATGGTCGCCTGGCGTACCTGCAGGTCGAGCAGGCAGATGGACCTGATGCCATTGTCAGCTGGGACCCCCAGAGCAATGAACGACGCACCGTGCTGCGCGATGGGAGTGCCGACCCGGCGCGCATCATCCGGCACCCCGGCAGCCGCGTGCCGGTCGGGGCCCTGTTCCTTGGCAGTGCGCCGCGAACGGCATTCTTCGATGACGCCTCGGACGACGCTCGCCTGTACCGCAGCCTCGAAGCCGGCCTGGGCGGAGCGGTCTACATCACCTCCAGCACGCGCGATGGCAAGACGGTGCTGGTGGAAACCTGGTCAGGCAGCAATCCGGGCGATTTCTATCTCTATGACACGGTTGGCAAGAGTGCACGGCACCTGATCAGCCGCAGCGACTGGATCGACCCCGCGCTGGCGGCGGAGGTGCGTCCGATCAGCCTGACGGCGCGTGATGGGCGTCCGCTGCATGGCTTCCTTACCGTCCCGCATGGCCGCGAGGCCCGGGCGCTGCCGATGGTGGTGGTGCCGCACGGAGGTCCGATCGGTGTTGCCGACCAGGGCGCCTATGACACCGAGACACAGATGCTGGCGGCGGCAGGTTACGCGGTACTGCAGGTGAATTTCCGCGGCTCTTCCGGCTATGGCCGGGCCCACATGCAGGCCGCGCGAAAGCAATGGGGGCTGTCGATGCAGGATGACGTCACCGATGCCACGCGTTGGGCGATCGAACAGGGCGTGGCCGACAAGAACCGCATCTGCATCTATGGGGCCAGTTACGGTGCCTATGCGGCGATGATGGGGGCGGTGCGCGAACCGGGCCTGTACCAGTGCGCGGCCGGCTACGTCGGCATCTACGACCTGCCGTTGATGTACGCCCGCGGAGACATCCAGAGCGACGAGTCAGGCCTGGCCTACCTGCGGAACTGGCTGGGATCGCCCAAGGATCTGGCAGAGCGTTCCCCGGTGAATCTGGCCGCGCAGGTGCGGGTGCCGGTATTCCTGGCCGCGGGTGGCCAGGATCAACGTGCGCCGATCGTGCACAGCGAACGCATGGAAGCTGCGTTGAAGAAGGCCGGCTCGCCGGTGGAAACCCTGTACGTCAAGAATGAAGGGCATGGTTTCTATTCCCCTGCCAACCAACGTGCGTACTACAGCAGGTTGCTGGCCTTCCTCTCGCGCAGCCTGGGGGGCCAGGTGGCCGGGCAGGCCGCACCTGCGGAGAAGAGCAGCGCGCCCTGAACAAGCCGGGGGCGGCGGATGATCGATCCGCCGCCCCCGGAGTTCGCCTGCATCAGGCTTACTTGACCCCGTGCATCATCTTCTTCAGCAGCGGCGCGGCGATGAAGGCGGCCAGCGCACAGCCCAGGCCGATCCACATCAGCAGCCAGAACAGGTGCGCATAGGCGCCGGCAGCGGCCACCATGTCCAGCGATTCGCCCTCCGGCACCTCGATCGCGGCCAGCTTGCCGAACAGCGCGGCCAGCGTTTCCGAGAATGCGGTGGCCAGGAACCAGGTGCCCATCATCAGGCTCATCACCCGCGGCACGGCCAGCTGGGTCACTGCCGACAGGCCGACCGGCGACAGGCACATCTCACCGCTGGCCAGCAGGAAGTAGGCCAGCACCAGCCACCACACGCTGGCCATCTCGCCGGTGGCGCCGACCTGCTGTGCGGCCAGTGCCAGTGGCACGAACGACAGCGCACCGATCACCAGGCCCCACGCTGATTTCACCGGCTTGCCCGGTTCCCAGCCGCGGCGGTCCATCCAGGTCCACAGCGCGGCGAAGGCCGGTGCCAGCAGCACCAGGAACAGGCCGCCCAGGTAGGTCAGCGAACCGGCGGTCTGCGGAATCACCAGGCAGTCGCGCACCAGCAGCACCAGCATCAGCGCAACGATGCCGATGAAGAACGCACGCGGTGCGGTCGAGCCGGGGCGCCGTTCGGACAGGCGCGCGCTGACCACGAAGCCCAGCGGTGCCAGCAGCAGCGAGATGATCGACCACGGCAGCGGCGTACCGCCGGTGATCACCAGCGAGGGCACGATGTCCTTGGTCAGCAGGCGGTCGGTGAAGGTCACCCACGAGCCATACGACTGCTCGTACATCGTGAAGAACACCAGTGCCATGAAGATCAGCACCATCAGCGCGATCATCTGCTGGCGCTGTACCGGCGTGCACTTGCTGCCGGTGAACCAGGCGAACCAGACCAGCACGCCGCCCAGCACCACCAGCATCAGCATCAGTGCCAGGCTGATTTCACCGCCCAGCGCGAACGCGCCGTTGCCGGCTGCCCACATCAACCACGCCACCGGCAATACACCGAGCATCGCGCACAGATAGATGAGCCATTCGCGCGGCAGGCCCAGCACCTTCTGCTTCAGCGCGGCCGGCTGCGGCGGTTCGGCATGGCCCTGCAGGTACTTCTGGCCCCACAGGAACATCGCCAGGCCGGCCAGCATGCCGATGCCGGCCGCACCGAAACCGTACTTCCAGCCATAGGCCTCGCCGAGGAAGCCGCACACCAGCGACGAGAACAGTGCGCCGAGATTGATGCCGGCGTAGAACAGCGAGAAGCCCGAATCACGGCGCGGGTCGTCCTTGGCGTACAGCTTGCCGACGATGGTGGAGATGTTCGGCTTGAGGAAGCCGACGCCCATGATGATGAGCGCCAGCGACAGGTAGGTCACCGCCAGTGCCGAGGTATCGCGCACCACTTCACCGTTGACCCGATAGGCCGCGTGACCTTCGAATGCCATGCCGAGGTGGCCGAGCACCAGCAGGATGCCGCCGAACAGCACCGCCCGGCGCATGCCCAGCCAGCGGTCGGCCAGCATGCCGCCGAACACCGGAATGCAGTACACCAGGCCGCCGTAGGCACCGAGCAGGTCCAGGCCGGCCTTGTCGCCGAACAGGTGGTACTTGGTGAGATACAGCAGCAGCAGCGCCTTCATGCCGTAGAAGGAGAAGCGCTCCCACATTTCGGTGAAGAAGCAGACGTAGACGCCCTTGGGATGGCCCAGGAAATCGTCGGAAGCGATAGCGGTGGAATTCATCGCGGAATTATAGGCCTGTGGCCCGATCCGCTTTCAGTAGATCCACGCCATGCGTGGATTGCCGGACTGGCCTGGGCGATCACAGGTACCGCAGCCACGCCAGATCGCGCCTTCGTGCCTTGAACCGCGCAAATGCCCGCGTCGGCGGATACAGCACCACCGCCAGCGCACAGGCCACCAGCAGCAGGCCGGCCACCGAATCCAGTGCGTACAGATCACCGTGTGTCGGCCCCCAGATCGCCAGCGCGGCCAGGTACAGCCCCTTCAGCACATACAGGTGCAGCAGGTAGAAGAACATCGGCGCGGCGCCGACATCGGCCAGCGGGCGCAGCGCACGCGCCAGTGGCGGCCATTCGTACAGGCGCAGCAGCAACAATCCCACGCCCAGGGTCAACAGCAGGAACTGCAGCGACGGCGGGTACTTGGTGATGTTGAACACGCTCATCCAGGTGCGCAGCGTGCTGGTCTGGTACTGCCACGGTGCATCCCCGTACTGGTTGGCGAACCGCAGCAGGGCGAACAGGGCCAGCGCGCCGACGCCTGCGCACAGCAGCCAGCGCTGGCGTTGCGCCGGGTCGCGGTCGCGGGCGAACCACGGCCCCATCAGGTAGCCCAGCGCGATTACCCCGATCCACGGCAGCACCGGGTAGGAAGTGCGCAGGCGCAGCGCGCCGGTCTCGATCCAGTCGCGCTGGTGCAGCACTTTCCACAGCATCGCCAGCAGACCGTGGCCTTCCACTCGCACGCCGTCCAACAGGTTGTGCCCGGTCACCACCGCGACTGCCAGCACCAGCAGGGCCAGGCGCGGCAGCCACAGAAGGCCGGCCAGCGCGATCATGCTCAGCCCGATGGCCCAGATCACCTGCAGGTACAGCGTTTCCGGCGGCAGCTGGAAGGTCCAGGCGAAATTCACCAGGGTCAGTTCCAGCACGACCAGGAACAGCCCGCGCTTGAGCAGGAAGGCGGCCGTGGCCCGGCGCGGATCCGCCTGGCGCTGGCCGTACAGCCAGGCCGACAGACCAGTGAGCAGCACGAATACCGGGGCGCACAGATGCGCCAGCAGACGGCAGGCGAACAGGCCGGGAGAGACCGTCGATGCGTCCATCGGGTCGCTTACCTGATGCTGCAGGAAGAAGGTCTCGCGCACGTGGTCCAGCAACATCAACAGCATCACGGTGCCGCGCAGCTGGTCGATGGAGGCCAGGCGAGGGGAGGGGGAAGGGGGCATGCGATGCAGTAACAGCAAGGTAGCATTAAGATATAACATATCATTTGCTTCGCGCCCAGCCGGACTTTGCCGGGTCGGTCGATTGCCGGTCCACGTACTGGCCCATTGCGCTGCAGCACACGCCCCCATCCTTTGGCACGCTGGACTTGATCTGCCCTGAACGCTAGCGTGGCAGGGATTTTTTGCCAGCAGGGGCTTCCATGAACCACGACGCTGCGCCCAAGCAGCTCACCTTCCGCGCAGTGGCCCTGGCCATCGTGCTGGCGGTGGTGCTGTCGGCCGCAAACGCCTACCTCGGTCTGTTCGCAGGCCTGACCATCGCCACCGCCATTCCCGCCGCGGTGATTTCCATGGGCGTGCTGCGCCTGCTGGGCGGTGGCTCCATCCTTGAAAACAACATCGTGCAGACCGGCGCCTCGGCCGGTTCGTCGATCGCCGCCGGTGTGATCTTCACCATCCCGGCGCTGGTGATCATGGGCTACTGGCCGGACTTCAAGTACTGGTGGGTGCTGGGCATCGCCGGCCTCGGTGGCCTGCTGGGCGTGCTGTTCTCGGTGCCGCTGCGCCGTTCGATGATCGTTGAAGACCCGCTTCCGTTCCCGGAAGGCAAGGCCGCGGCCGAAGTGCTCAAGGCCGGTGAGAACCCGGGCCCGGGCCTGAAGATCCTCGGCCTGTCGGCAGTCATCGGTGCCTTCGTCAAGCTGGCTGCGGAAAGCGGCATGCGCCTGATTCCCGACGCCTGGGCCACCTCGGCCTACGTCGGCAGCTCCAAGGTCACCGCCTTCATCGGTACCAACCTGTCGCCGGCACTGCTGGGCGTGGGCTACATCGTCGGCCTCAACGTCGGCATCGTGGTCGTGTCCGGCTCGATCCTGACCTGGCACATCGCCATTCCGATCTACCAGGCGTTCTTCATGAACACCGATCCGGCACTGGCCGCGTCGGTCGCCACGGCATCCTCCACCGAAGCGGCGTTCGCCATCTGGGGCGCGAAGATGCGTTACCTGGGTGTCGGCGCAATGCTGATCGGCGGCATCTGGACCCTGATCTCGCTGCGCAAGTCGCTGCTCAATGGCGTCAAGAGCGGCTTTGCCGCCGCCCGCAAGAGCGGTGGCCCGGTGCTGGCGCACACCGAGCGCGACCTGCCGATGAAGTGGATGCTGGTGGCCCTGGTGGTCTTCGTGCTGCCGCTGCTGGCCCTGTACCAGGCCATCGTGGGCCAGTGGCACGTGTCGATCCCGATGACCATCATCATGATCGTTGCCGGCTTCCTGTTCGTGTCGGTCTCGGCCTACCTGGCCGGCTTGATCGGTTCGTCCAACAACCCGGTGTCGGGCATTACCATCTCCACCATCCTGTTCGCCTCGGCCGTGCTGGTGGTGCTGCTGGGCGCCGATGGCCTCAAGCCGGTCGGTGCCGGCGGTGCGCCGCTGGGCGCGGTGGCGGCGATCATGATCGGCGCGGTGGTGTGCTGCGCCGCAGCGGTCGGTGGTGACAACCTGCAGGACCTCAAGGCCGGTTACATCGTGGGCGCCACCCCGTGGAAGCAGCAGCTGATGCTGGGCATCGGTGCCTTCTCGTGCGCGCTGATCATGGCCCCGGTGCTGAATCTGCTGGCCACCGCCTACGGCATCGGCGTGAAGTCCGAGCTGCACCCGAACGCGCTGGCTGCGCCGCAGGCCAACCTGATGGCCTCGGTGGCCAAGGGCCTGTTCGGTGGCGAACTGCCGTGGACCTTCATCGGCATCGGTGCCGTGGTCGGTGCCGCCATCATCGCCTTCGACAGCTGGTTGAAGTCGCGCAACGCACGCTTCCGCGTGCCGGTGCTGGCCGCCGCCATCGGCATCTACCTGCCGCTGGAGCTGATGGTGCCGATCTTCCTCGGCGGCCTGATCGCCCACCTGGTCGAGCGCTTCCACAAGGTGCGCGCCGATGACGAAGAAGGCCGCGACCGCGTGCACAAGCCGGGCGTGCTGTTCGCTGCGGGCCTGATCACCGGTGAGGCACTGATGGGCATCGCCATCGCGATTCCGATCGTGGTCAGCAGCCGCGCCGACGTGCTGGCCGTGCCGTTCCACCTGCCGGGCGCGCAGTGGATCGGCCTGGCCGTGCTGTTCCTGGTGGGCTGGCTGATCTACCGCACCGGCAAGTACACCAAGGCGTAAGGGATGGGTAGTGCCGGCCGCTGGCCGGCAATCCCGGAATCCCGTGATACCCCTGGTTGCCGGCCAGCGGCCGGCACTACCGCAAACCGCGCTACGGCGCGGTTTGCTTTTTCTGGCGGCGGGGCCAACCCCGCGCGCAGCCATGACCGATGGCCTTGGCAGCCCCGGCCGCACGGGCCTACCATCGGTTTTTTGCCGTCCTGCGGAGACCTCGATGAAACTGCGTCATGCCCTGCTGCCACTGAGCCTGCTGGCTGCCCTGCCCAGCGTTGCCGCTGCCCGTGGCCTGGAAGTCCGCGACATGGTGGCCATGGACCGCGTCTCCGCGCCGGTACTGACCACGGACGGTGGCACTGTGGTGTTCGCCAAGCGCAGCGTGGACGCCAACCTGAAGGCCTCCACCGCGCTGTTCGCGCGCAACCTGCGCACGCGTGACGCCGCTCCGCCGAAGCAGATCACCCCGGCTGGCTGGAGCGTCAATTCCGCGTCGCTGTCGGCCGATGGCCAGACCGTGTATTTCCTCAGTGCCAAGAACGGCAGCCAGCAGCTGTACGCGCAGCCGATCAACGGCGGCACCCCGCGCCAGCTGACCGACTTCCCGGTGGACGTGGACAGCTACCACGTGTCACCGCAGGACGACCGCGTGCTGTTCAGTGCCGGCGTGTTCCAGGCCTGTGCCTCGGATCTGGCCTGCACCGAGAAGAAGCTGAAGGAAAAGAAGGACGCCAAGGCCAGCGGCCAGGTGTGGGATTCGCTGTTCGTGCGCCACTGGGATACCTGGAACGACGGCCGCCGCAACACCCTGTTCGTGGCACCGCTGCCGGCAGGCAAGGCCGGGGCGGTCAAGGGCGCCTCGGCGCTGAGCGCGACCATCGACGGCGATGCACCGTCCAAGCCGTTCGGTGGCAATGACGATTTCGCGTGGTCGCCGGATGGCGCCAGCGTGGTGGCCAGCATCCGCGTGGCCGGCAAGCAGGAGCCGTGGTCGACCAACTTCGACCTGTACCGCTTCGACGCTGCGGGCAAGCAGGCGCCGGTCAATCTGACCGCCTCCAATCCGGCCTGGGATGCCGGCCCGGTGTTCAGTGCCGACGGCAAGACCCTGTTCTACCGTGCGATGAAGCGCCCGGGCTTCGAGGCCGACCGTTTCGGCCTGATGGCGATGGACCTGGCCAGCGGCAAGAGCCGTGAGATCGCCCCGCAGTGGGATCGTTCGGCCGGCGGCATCACCCTGTCCGCCGACGGCGCCAGCATCTACACCACTGCCGATGATCTCGGCGAGCACCCGCTGTTCCAGATCGACGTGGCCAGCGGCAAGGCCACCAAACTGATCGGCGACGGCAGCGTGACCTCGGTCGACGTGGCCGGCAACAGCGTGGCGATCACCCGCAACAGCCTGAAGAGCAACGACCAGGTGCTGGTCGGCCTGCTGCCGGCCGCGGGCGAAGCCATCGGCGAACTGCGCGCGCTGACCCCGTCTGCCGGCGAGGTGCTCAAGGATGTCAGCTTCGGCGACTACGAACAGTTCGAGTTCAAGGGCTGGAACAACGACACCGTGCACGGCTATGTGGTCAAGCCGCACAACTACCAGGAAGGCAAGTCGTACCCGGTCGCGTTCCTGATCCACGGCGGCCCGCAGGGCAGCTTCGGCAATGGCTGGAGCTACCGCTGGAACCCGCAGACCTATGCAGGCCAGGGCTACGCCGTGGTGATGATCGACTTCCACGGTTCCACCGGCTATGGCCAGGCCTTCACCGATGCGATCAGCCAGCACTGGGGCGACCGTCCGCTGGAAGACCTGCAGAAGGGCTGGGACGCGGCGCTGAAGAAGTATTCCTTCCTCAACGGTGACAAGGCCTGTGCGCTGGGCGCCAGCTACGGCGGCTTCATGGTCAACTGGATCGCCGGCAACTGGAACGGCCCGTTCAAGTGCCTGGTCAACCATGACGGCGTGTTCGACCAGCGCATGATGGGCTACGCCACCGAAGAACTGTGGTTCACCGAGTGGGAGCAGGGCGGTACGCCGTACCAGAAGGCGGCGAACTACGAGAAGTTCAACCCGGTCAACCACGTGGCGGACTGGAAGAAGCCGATCCTGGTCATCCACGGCCAGCAGGACTTCCGTATTCCGGTCGAGCAGGGCCTGGCCGCGTTCACTGCTGCCCAGCGCCAGGGCATCGAATCGAAGTTCCTGTACTTCCCGGATGAAAACCACTGGGTGCTGAAGCCGAACAACAGCATCCTGTGGCATGACACCGTCAATGCCTGGCTGAAGCAGCACATCGGCAACTGATGACTGCAGCGCCGCCCTTCGGGGCGGCGCTTTTGTTTCGCCATCTGCTGTACCGGTGGGTGCCGACCGTTGGTCGGCACACCTTCCTGATCTGCCGCCAACAGCAGCCGGCCAGCGGCCGGCTCTACCCAGAGCGCCTGCATGCCCTCGACCGCCCTGATCCAGAACGACATCGTCGTCTTCGGTTTGATCGCCGCCACCCTGGGCGCCGTGTTCTGGACCGCCTCGCGCGAGCAGGGCCTGTGGAAACGCTTCTACACCTTCGTGCCGGCACTGCTGCTGTGCTACCTGATTCCCGGCATCTACAACACCGTCGGCCTGATCGACGGTCAGAACACCAAGCTCTACAACCCGATCGCACGCGACATCCTGTTGCCGGCAGCGTTGATCCTGCTGACCCTGGCGGTGGACATCAAAGGCATCCTGCGGCTCGGCCCGAAGCTGGTGCTGATGTACCTGGGTGCGTCCGCCAGCATCATGCTGGGAGCGGTGGTGGCTTTCCTGGTGATGCGCGCGCTGCATCCGGAAACGGTGGCCGGTGACACCTGGGCCGGCATGGCCGCACTGGCCGGCAGCTGGATCGGCGGCGGTGCCAACATGCTGGCGATGCGCGAAGTGTTCGACGTCAACGCCACCACGTTCGGCCAGTTCGCGGTGGTCGATGTCGGTGTCGGTTACGTGTGGATGGCCGCGCTGATCTTCCTGGCCGGGCGCGCAGCGAAGATCGACGCGCGCAGCGGTGCCGACACGTCGGCCATCGATGAGCTGAAGGAGCGCATCGCGCGCTTCCAGGCCGAGCATGAGCGCGTCCCCAGCCTCACCGACCTGATGCTGATCGTGGCGGTGGCCTTCGGCGGCGTGGGTCTGTCACACGCGATCGGTGCGCCGCTGGCGGCATGGTTCAAGGCCAATGTCAGCTGGGCCTCGCAGTTCAGCCTGGATGCGCCGTTCGTGTGGGTGGTGGTGCTGTCGACCACGCTGGGCCTGAGCCTGAGCTTCACCCGTGCACGCACGCTGGAAGGTGCGGGCGCCTCGCGGCTGGGTTCGCTGCTGCTGTACTTCCTGATTGCCTGCATCGGCATGCAGATGGATCTGCTGGCGCTGCTGGACCGCCCGTGGCTGTTCCTGCTCGGCCTGATCTGGATTGCCGTGCACATCGCGCTGCTGTGGTGCCTGGGCAAGCTGCTGAAGGTGCCGTTCTTCTATTTCGCGATCGGTTCGCAGTCGAACATTGGTGGCCCGGCTTCGGCGCCGGTGGTGGCTGCAGCGTTCCATCCGGCCCTGGCGCCGGTGGGCGTGTTGCTGGGCACGATGGGCTACGCCACCGGCACCTACCTGGCCTACATCGTCGGCATTACCCTGCGCGCGCTGGCAGGGCAGGGCTGATGGGGTAGTGCCGGCCGCTGGCCGGCAACCAGGTAATGCTGCACGGGTTCATGAGGTTGCCGGCCAACGGCCGGCACTACCGATGCGTTACGCCACCGGCAATCCGCGTTCGATCAACCACGCCTTCGCGTCTTCGGCGTCCTGCTCGAACCGCGCCGAGTGAAAAGAGGGGCGCCGCAAGGTCCGGCGCGTCGCCACGCGCCCGTGGCCAACCGCGCCCGCGGCTTTACGCCACCGGCAACCCGCGTTCGACCAGCCACGCTTTCGCGTCTTCGGCGTCCTCTTCAAACCACGCTTTCGTAGACCCCAGCCGATACGTATACCCCCAGGCATCCATGTCGGCCATCAACCGCGCACTGCCAACGCCAGGCAGCTGCCCGGCCAGCACGATCTGCAGGTAGCAGGTGGCATCTTCCTCGGCCACCGAGTCGGTGGCGTCGGTATGCACCTGCGCACGCCGCTCCGGCGGCAGCACGATCAGATGGCAGGCTTCGTGCAGCATCGAGTGCACGGGCGTGTCATCGCGCACGTACACGTTGCTGGCGATGATGCCGGCCTCGGGCTCGCCCCAGTAGCTGCCGGGAATCGGTTCACCGGCCGCGACGTGGTGCAGCTGCAGGCCATGCGCGGCGAGCAGGCACTGCGCATCAGCGAAGGCGATGTCGCCCACGCAGGTGATGTCCACGGCGGTTGTCGTATCGGTCATGCGGGTCAGGCAGCCCCGCCCGTGCAGGCACGGGCGGGGCAGAGCATCAGGGTTTGTCCGGGCCTTCAGGCAGCGCCACTGAGATGTCCAGTACATCGTGCTGGCCATCCTTCACCAGGTCGACCTTCACTGCATCGACGTCGATGTTCACGTACTTCTTGATCACTTCCAGCAGTTCGCGCTGCAGCAGTGGCAGGTAGTCCGGGCCACCGCGGTTGCTGCGTTCCTGCGCGATGATGATCTGCAGGCGGTTCTTGGCGGTTTCGGCGGTGGTCTTCTTCGCTTTGAGGAAATCAAACAGGCCCATGCTTACCCTCCGAACAGCTTGCTGAAGAAGCCCTTCTTCTCGACGTTGGTGAAGCGCATCGGGCGTTCTTCGCCGAGGATGCGCGCGACGGCGTCGTCGTAGGCCTGGCCGGCTGCGGACTCGACATCCAGGATGACCGGCTCGCCCTTGTTGGAGGCGTTGAGCACGTCACCCGACTCGGGGATCACGCCGATCGCCTTCAGGCCGAGCACTTCCTCGACGTCGGCGATGCTGAGCATCTCGCCGCTTTCCACGCGCAGCGGGGTGTAGCGGGTCAGCAGCAGGAAGGCCGGCACGTCCTGGCCGGACTCGGCCTTGTGGGTCTTCGAGTCGAGCAGGCCGATGATGCGGTCCGAGTCGCGCACCGACGACACTTCCGGGTTCACCACCACCACCGCACGGTCGGCGAAGTACATCGCCAGGAAGGCGCCCTTCTCGATGCCGGCCGGGGAGTCGCAGATGATGTAGTCGAAGCCGTCGGCGGCCAGGTCCTTCAGGACCTTGCCCACGCCTTCCTGGGTCAGTGCGTCCTTGTCGCGGGTCTGCGAGGCGGCCAGCACGTACAGGTTCTCGAAGCGCTTGTCCTTGATCAGGGCCTGCTTGAGGGTCGCTTCGCCGTGCACGACGTTGACGAAGTCGTACACCACGCGGCGTTCGCAGCCCATGATCAGGTCGAGGTTGCGCAGGCCGACGTCGAAGTCGATCACCGCCACCTTCTTGCCGCGCCGTGCCAGGCCGCAGGCCAGGCTCGCGCTGGAAGTGGTCTTGCCGACGCCGCCCTTGCCGGAGGTGACTACGATGATTTCAGCCAAAGGACTTCTCCTGATGATTCTGTTTGGGTGCTGCGTCAGTCCAGCGCAGCGATCTTGATCTGGTCCTGTTCCAGCCACACCTGCACGGCCTTGCCGCGCAGGGAGTCCGGGACATCGTCCAGTACCTTGTAGTGGCCTGCAATGGCGACCAGTTCCGCATGGAAATCACGGCAGAAGATGCGTGCCGCGGTGTTGCCCTGTGCCCCTGCCAGCGCGCGGCCGCGCAGGGTGCCGTAGATGTGGATGCTGCCATCGGCGATGACCTCGGCGCCGGCGCCGACGGTGGCCATCACGGTCAGGTCGCAGTTTTCAGCGTACAGCTGCTGGCCCGAACGCACGTTGCCCAGCTGCATGCGGCCCGGCTGCGGTGCGGCGGCGTCGGCAACCTTGGCCACCGGCGTGGCCGGTGCCGGCTTCGGTTCGGCACGGGCTGCGCGACGCGGTTCCGGCGCGGGCGGCGGCGGCGGGGCCGGCTCGGCCTCGGCACGCTCGTACTGGGCGCGGAACTTGGCCAGCAGTGGCAGCCCGAGCTGCTGCGAGAGCAGGTCGACCGCGCTGGTGCCATAGGCCAGCGCCACCGGCAGCACGCCGGCACTGCGCAGGCCATCGACCAGCGCCTGCGCGGTGGCCACGTCCGGCACCTGGCTCAGGCCGCCGAAGTCGAGGATCACCGCGGCGCGGCCGAACAGTTTCGGCGCACGGGTGACGCGTTCGCGCATTTCCTGCACGAGGCGTTCGACATCAAGGGTACGGATGCGCAGGTTGGCGATGCCCACCTGGCCGATCTTCAGTTCACCGGCCTGTTCGTAATCGAAATTCACCGCCACGCTCAGGTCCCCGTCGGCCGCTGTGCCTGCGCCGGCAGATGCCGGGCACGTGTCCATGCCACATCCGGCAGCTTGCCGCCGTAGGTCTCCTGGACCCACGGGTAGCTGCACAGTTCCTTGGCCAGCATGCTGGCGCGCACGTCGACCTGCGGCATGGTGTTCTGGCCCAGCTCGCGGAAGCCGAAGCTGCCGTGGAAGAGCAGGGCGGCATCGGCGCCATGGTCGAGGAAGACTTCGCAGGTCATCTGCGGGTAGCGCAGCTCGGCAAAGCTCTGCGCGTCGGCATAGAACGCACGGCCGACGCCACCGCCACGACGGCGGCTGGCGACCACGATGCGGTCGATATAGAAGAACGGGGTGTCCAGCTGCTGCTTGAACCAGGCGAAATTGCTGCTGTCGTGCTGGCTGTCGCTGCCGAAGCCGATCAGGAAGCCGGCCAGGTTGCCGTCGCGCTCGGCGACGCGGAAATACTCAGCGGTTTCGTAGAACAGGCGCAGGCGGGCCGCATCCAGGGGAAGGATGGCCAGGCCAGCGTTGTTGTTCAAAGCCAGGACGGAATCGAGCTCGTGCTCGCGCACGTCGCGGATGACAATCGACATTGTGACTCCGTGGGGTAACGCGGTTGGTCCGTCAAATTGGACCCTGCGCACGATTATTGCATGCCCGGGGTGGGCTGCGGCATGAACAGGGGATATGCCCGAGCATGACTTTCGGCGCTTGGGAGCGGCCGTGCACGGGCTACGATGAGGGATGCTGGCCCGACTGAACCACAATGCGATGCTGCGCTACTCCGGGTTGTTCACCTGGGGCACCGTCGGCCTTTGGCTCGCGATCTACCTGATCGATCCTGTCTCGCTGACGCTGGAGACGCTGGACGGCGAAGCCGGCTTCCGCATCATTCCTTGGGCCTCGGCCTACCTGGCTTTCGGCATCGTGTACTGGGCGCTGACCCGCTCGCTGGGCGAGGGCCGTCCGGGCTTCTTCGACCACGCGGCGCTGATCCTGCTGACCGCCTGCGCGATCGGCGTGAGCTATTTTTCCGGTACCGCGCTGGGCAGCATCCTGCTGATGGTGGTGGCCGGCCTGCTGCCATGGCTGCTGGGGCCGCGCATCGGCGTGGTCTGGCTGGTGGCCAGCAACCTGGCGGTGTTGCCGGTCTACATCCAGCCGCTGGGCTTCCCGCCGTTCATCGCCGTGCTGCAGGCGGTGGGCTACATGGGCTTCTCCAGCTTCGTGTTCGTGATCGCGCTGGTGGCCCGTCGCCAGGCCGAGGCCCGCGACGAACAGCGCCGGCTCAACTCGGAACTGCGTGCCACCCGCGCCCTGCTGGCCGAGAGCGCCCGGGTCAATGAGCGCACGCGCATCTCGCGCGAGCTGCATGACCTGCTGGGCCACCAGCTGACCGCGCTGACCCTGAACCTGGAAGTGGCCGGCCACCTGGCCGACGGCCAGGCGCTGGAGCATGTGAAGCGTTCCCACGCATTGGCCAAGCTGCTGCTGGGCAACGTGCGTGAGGTGGTCAGCCAGCTGCGCGAGACCGGCGCCATCGATCTGGCGGCGGCGCTGCGCCCGCTGACCGAGAACGTGCCCTCGCTGGACATCCAGCTGGAGATCGAGGATCCGCTGAACGTGGAGGACCCGCAGCGGGCCCACGTGCTGCTGCGCTGTACCCAGGAGATCATCACCAACGCGGTGCGCCATGCCGGCGCCCGCCACCTGTGGATCAAGGTGTACCGTGAAGCCCCCGACCGGGTGGTGGTGGAGGCCCGCGACGACGGCGTCGGCGCGGATATGGTCAATGTGGGCAATGGCTTGCGCGGCATGCGCGAGCGCCTGCAACAATGTGGTGGCCAGCTGCAGGTCGAAACCCGTCCCGGTGAAGGCTTCCGGCTGCGGGCGACGGTGCCGGCAACGGTGCTGGTGGCCGCCCTTACCAAGGTTCCTGAAGGAGTGCGTTGATGATTCGCGTCTGCCTGGTCGACGACCAAACCCTGGTGCGGCAGGGAATCCGCTCCCTGCTGGCGCTCGACGACGGTATCGAGGTGGTGGCCGAGGCCGGCGATGGCCGGCAGGCGGTCGAGCTGATACCGCAGGTGCGCCCCGACGTGGTGCTGATGGACATGCGCATGCCGGTGATGTCCGGGCTGGAGGCGCTGCAGGTGCTGTCGCGCCAGGAGCAGCTGCCACCGACCATCATCCTCACCACTTTCGACGACGACCAGCTGGTGCTGGCCGGGCTCAAGGCCGGAGCCAAGGGCTACCTGCTCAAGGACGTGACCCTGGCGCAGCTGGTCGGTGCCATCCGCACCGTGGCCGACGGCGGTTCGCTGGTGCAGCCGGCCGTGACCCAGCGCCTGCTCTCCGGCCTGGAGCACATGCGCAACGAGTTCGTCAGCCTGGACCGCCCGGACCCGTTGACCGACCGCGAAACCGAGATCCTGCGCCTGATGGCCAGTGGCTTCTCCAACAAGGAGATCGCCAACTCGCTGGGTGTGGCCGAAGGCACCATCAAGAACCATGTGTCCAACATCCTGTCCAAGCTGGGCGTGCGCGACCGTACGCGCGCCGTACTGAAGGCGTTCGAACTCCAGCTGGTCTGAGGAAAACCTTTTCAGGACAATGACTTGAGGTCCAGTCATGGCCCTCGGGTGGGGTTGCCCCCTACTTCACGGGTATCGGTATGCGGTACCCTTCGAATTCTTTGTCCATACAAATACGCAGCCGGCAGGGAAACCGGTGCGCCAATCCCGATAAACAATGCCCGCGAAGCCTGCTAGGATTGGCGCTTCGCTTCAATCAACCCGGCCGTGGGATCGGCCCCGGAGACTCTCTGAATGACCCGTATTATCGAGTTCCTGATCGCCTTGGGGATCGTGGCTGGCCTGTTCGTCATCATTGGCGTATGTCTGCCGGGCGAGCGTCACATCACCGAAAGCATCGAGACCAACCGCAAGATGACGATCGTGTACGACACGGTCAGCAGCCTGCGCCGCTTCAAGGACTGGAACCCGCTGGTACTGCGCGATCCCGCCGTTGAACTGAAGCTGTCCGGCCCGGCCTCCGGCGTCGGTGCCACCCTCGACTTCACCTCCAAGGACCTGGGCACCGGTTCCTGGAAGATCACCGAAGCCGAAGAGAACAAGCGTGTTGCGATCGCCATCGATGACGCCACCAAGGGTCACGACAAGATCACCACCTTCACGCTGGAGCCGACCGGCAAGGGTGGCCGCAACGTCAAGATCACCCAGGACTACTCGGTGAAGTACGGCTTCGACCTGTTCGGCCGTTATGCCGGCCTGTATGTCAGCCGCCAGATCGGCGACGACATCAAGATGGGTCTGTCGCGTATGGCCAACATGCTGGCCAGCGTCCCGAACGTGGACTACCGCACCCCGGAAGCCCCGCTGACCGATCTGGCCATCGTCAATGTGCCGGCTGAAGACCTGCTGGTCGTCAACGCCGGTAACGTGGACCGCGGTCAGGACACGATCACCAAGTCCATCAAGGACAACCAGGAGTGGATCAAGCGCGTGATGGAGGCCAATGGCCTTGAAGCCGCCGGTCCGTTCCGCATCATCACCACCGATTTCGGTCAGGAAAAGTACGCCTTCGACATCGCCCAGCCGGTGAAGAAGAAGGGTGCTGAAGGTGCCACTGCTGAAGAGCTGACCGTCAAGATCGACGGCGGCGCTCCGGTCAAGTACGTGCACGTGGCCCCGCACCGTTCGGCGCATGCCGCCTACACCGGCCACATGGCGGGTCTGGACGTGGCCCGCAACGGCCTGCGTGCCTGGGCTGTGACCAACGGTTCGGAAGTGGTCGATCGCCCGTACGAAACCTGGAAGGACGGTCTGGACAAGTCGTTCACCCCGGAAGCGACCTACGACATCTACTGGGCCGTCAAGTAAGCCTCGGCTGACCCATGTAGTGTTGGACACGAAAACGCGCCGCTCATTGCGGCGCGTTTTTTTTCATCTGGCGCCCGGCAAGGGCGCTGCGCAAGGAGCCCACATGTTCAATCTCGAACGTCGCGCACGTAAGCCATCACTGCTGGCCTGCCTGGGGGCGCTGCTGGCCGCCGCCTCTATCGGCCTGTCGGCCTATGCCTCGCACGGTGTGGCCGACCCGCTGGCGCAGCAGCATCTGAACATGGCGGCGCTCTATGCGTTCGCGCATGGCGCGGTACTGGTGGCGCTCGGGCCGCGCGCGCAGGGTGCGATCGCGCACCTGGCGTTGTACGTGCTGCTGCTGGGCGTGCTGCTGTTTTCCGGCAGCCTGGTGGGCGGTGCGTTGTGGCAGTGGCCGACGCGGATGGCACCGATCGGTGGCACCAGCATGATGGCCGGATGGGTGCTGCTGGCGATCAATGCGTTGAGGCGGTGACGGTCGCAGGGCTGTCGCTTCGATCCATGCCGATGCGATCCTAAGGGTTCATGGGCGTTACTTTTCTTTTCGCGCGAAAAGAAAAGTAACCAAAAGAAACGCGCCGCCGGCCGCGAGCCGGTGCTGCGCACCGGTCCCCTGTGCTCCTCGGCCCGTCGAGGGACGGTGCGGGAACTCGCTGCGCTCAGACACCCGCACCTCTTCGCCCTCGCCGGACCTGCGGTGCTCGGCTCGCTTGAAGGCGGACCCAACAGCTGCGCGCTGATCCGTTACAGGGGCTTCGAGCTTTGCCTTTGCCTTCTTGTCCCATTTCGTGGCGGGCACACGCGGAATCCGCCCGGACAGCTCCATGAAGTTCGCCGTGCAGCCGCCACGAGGGGCTCAGCCGTTGGCCGGTCTCCAGCACCAGTGCCAAGGTTCGTAGACGATCCCATGCGGGTTGTCGCGCGGGTAGCTCAGCTGGAAGCCATGCCCACCGGCATTCGCCTGCAGCCACGCAAACGCGTCGGTGGCTTCGAACGATTCTTCAGCCGGGGCGTCGCCCGGTGTACCGATGTCCAGCGCGTGGCCGCTGTGGTGTTCACTGAAACCCGGGGCGGCATTGACCTTCAGGATCTCCGCCACGCTCAAGCCGCGCGCCAGCTTCCGTTCGAAGATGCCCAACTGGTAGGCATGGCTGCGGAAGCCGGAGATGGCGTCCAGCGCAATGCCATCCTGTGCTGCGTGCAGTCGCATCCGCCGCCAGCCCTGTGCGGCGCCTTGGCGCAGCCACAGCGGGCGGGCGAAACGATCACGGCCGGCGAAGTGCAGCAGGCAGGGTTCGGGTTCCAGCGGCAGGCCGCTGTGGTCGGCATAGCGCTGTGGATCCAGTCCCAGCTGCTGAAGGCGCTGCTGTAGCCCCGCCAGCGGCAGCCACTGATCTTCCAGTCCGGCGCCGAAGGGCCGTGCAGCCGCGGCATCCAGCAGCGCCAATGCTTCCTCGACCCCGGGCTCGCGCGGCAGGCGCGGCACCATCGAATGCACGCCGTGCGGCAGTACCGCCGCCAGATAGCGGCCATCACGCTTGCGCCGCAGCACCCACTGCGCCTGCGACAGCAGGCGTGCATCCAGGTTGCTGCGCGCGCGCAGCAGGTCGGCAGGCCACAGTTCGATGGCCTCGGTATTGATCAGCAGGGGCAGGCGTCGTTGCATCGCCTCAGCTTACTGCCGTGGTGCCGACGCGGCCACCTTGCGCAGCGCATCGAGCGGCGCCTGCGGCCGGTCCACGCTGAGCAGCAGCGTGCTGCCATCACTGACCGGCAGGGCGAGGACACGCGCACGGTCGGTGACCAGGGCGAAGCCCTTGCCGCCTCCCTGCAGGCGGAAGTGGCCCGAGTAGAAGCCCGGCATTGAATAGCCATTGGTTTTGACACGGATGCCATAGCGGCGGTCACGCTGCAGGTCGACCACCTCGGCCTGGTCCAGCCGCAGCTGCGCCACCGGCACGCGCCGCCGGTACATCGTCGAGCGCACGTCCAGCACGTTGCCGGCCAGCTCCACCCGGCGGCGGAAGAAGGCGGCCCCCAGCCCGACAGCGAGTACAGCGATGACGATCAGGCTCCATGCCGCACTGCCGCCCATCCGGAACCAGGGCGGCGACAGCGTTACTTCGATCCAGGGTGCGTTCGCCGGTGCCTTGTACAGCTGCGCATACAGGCAGGCCACGAAGGCAGCCAGCAGCGGCAGCACGATCCACAGCACGCGCAGCGGCGAACTCTCGGCCACGTCAAAGGGTTTCGGGTCACTGCCGCCCATGGTTCAGGCCTCCTTCTTGAACACCAGCATGGCCGGGCGCATCGGCGCGGGGATGATGATGTTGACCAGCTCCCAGCCCAGCTGGCCCTGCCGGCTCAGCTCGGCCTGGACATCCTCGGCCTTGAGTACGCCCATCATGGAGGTCTTGACCTCGATCGTCTGGTAGCTCCAGCGCTTGCTCATTCCTTGTCCTCCGGCGATGCCTTGGGTTTGGGCAGGCGTCCTGCCTTGCGCAGCGCGTCGCGCAGCACGTATTCGATCTGAGCGTTGAGGCTGCGCAGTTCGTCATCAGCCCAGCGCTGCGCCGCAGCCAGGACGTCGGCGTTGATGCGCAGCGGGTAGGCTTTCTTCTCACTCATGGGGGCTCCTGGCGGGGCGGTGGGGCGCCCCGTTGCGAGTGTGGCTCAATACAGCGAGCCTGCATTGACGATCGGCTGGGTGCCGCGGTCCGAGCACAGCACGGTCAGCAGGTTGCTGACCATGTGCGCCTTGCGTTCCTCGTCCAGCTGCACCACGCCGTTCTTCTGCAGTTCGGCCAGGGCCATCTCGACCATGCCGACCGCACCGGCAACGATGCGCGTGCGTGCGGCGATCACCGCGTTGGCCTGCTGCCGCTGCAGCATCGCCTGGGCGATTTCGGCGGCGTAGGCGAGGTGGCTGATGCGTGCGTCGATGACCTGCACGCCGGCGTCGGCCAGGCGCTCGGCCAGTTCGTTCTTCAGGTGCTGGGAAATCTCGCTGGCATGACTGCGCAGTGCCAGCTGGCCATCCTCATGCTGGTCGTAGGGGTAGCTGGTGGCCATCGCGCGCAGTGCCGATTCGGACTGGATGTGCACGAAGCTCTCGTAGTCGTCCACGTTGTAGACCGCCTCGGAGGCATCGACCACCTGCCAGACGATGACCGCGGCGATCTCGATCGGGCTGCCGTCCAGCTCGTTGACCTTCAGCTTGCCGCTCTCGAAGTTGCGCACGCGCTGGCTGACCCGGCGCTTGGCGTAGAAGGGGTTGTTCCAGCGCAGGCCGTTGTCCTTCACGGTGCCCACGTATTTGCCGAACAGGCTCAGCACCGCCGCCTGGTTGGGCTGGACGGTGTACAGGCCGGCCAGGGCGAAGATCGCCAGCGCCGCCACCAGGATGCCTGCCAGCATCAGCAGCAGGTTGGGGGAACCGGTGCTGGCCTTGGCTGCTACCCCCAGTACGAACAGGGCGCCGCCGGCGAGGGCGACAAGCAGGGCGCCGGCCAGCGTGCCGAGGCCGTTGAGCGAAGACAGCGACTTCTCTTTCATGGCGGTACGTCCTTGAGGGTTCGGAATGAAGATATCAAAGTGATATCACTTATCGACTACCGTTCGTCGGATGCCATGGCCGGGGTGCCCGGCCAGCTAGAATGCCCACCCGCCTTCACATCGCTGCTGGAACCGCCATGGCCAAGCTTGGAACTCCGTTGTCCCCCTCCGCCACCCGCGTGCTGCTGCTGGGCTCGGGCGAACTCGGCAAGGAGGTGGCCATCGAGCTGCAGCGGCTGGGTGTGGAAGTGATCGCCGCCGACCGCTATGCCGATGCCCCGGCCATGCAGGTCGCGCACCGCTCGCACGTGATCGACATGCTCGATGCGATGGCGCTGCGTGCCCTGATCGCCCGGGAGCAGCCGCACCTGGTGGTGCCGGAGATCGAGGCCATCCACACCGAAACCCTGGTCCAGCTGGAACAGGAGCAGGGCCTGCGGGTGATCCCGACCGCGCGCGCCGCCCGCCTGACCATGGACCGTGAAGGCATCCGCCGCCTGGCCGCCGAAACCCTGGGCCTGCCGACCTCGCCCTACCGCTTCGTCGATACCGAAGCCGAGTACCGCGCCGCTGTGGCCGCCATCGGCCTGCCCTGCGTGGTCAAGCCGGTGATGTCGTCCTCGGGCAAGGGCCAGAGCACGCTGCGCAGCGAGGCGGACATCGCCCCGGCCTGGGACTACGCGCAGACCGGGGGCCGTGCCGGTGCCGGCCGCTGCATCGTCGAAGGTTTCATCGATTTCGACTACGAGATCACCCTGTTGACCGTGCGCCATGCCGGCGGCACCTCGTTCTGCGCGCCGATCGGCCATCTGCAGAAGGACGGTGATTACCGCGAAAGCTGGCAGCCGCAGCCGATGTCGAGCGCGGCACTGGCGCGTGCCGAAGAGATTTCGCGCGTGATCACCGATGACCTCGGTGGCTGGGGCCTGTTCGGTGTCGAGCTGTTCGTGAAGGGCGACGAGGTGTGGTTCAGCGAAGTGTCGCCGCGCCCGCACGACACCGGCCTGGTGACGCTTGTTTCGCAGGAACTGAGCGAGTTCGCGCTGCACGCGCGCGCCATCCTCGGCCTGCCGATCCCGGTGGTCCGCCAGAGTGGCCCGTCGGCCTCGTGCGCGCTGCTGGCGCATGGCGAGGGCGTGCCGTACTTCAACAACGTCGCCGCCGCCCTGCAGGTGCCGGACACCGCCGTGCGCCTGTTCGGCAAGCCGAGCGTGCACGGCCATCGCCGCGTGGGCGTGACCCTGGCGCGCGCGGAAACCATCGACGAAGCGCGCGCCATCGCGCGTGATGCCGCCGACGCCATCGGCGTCGAACTGCGCCCGTAAAGCAAAAAGGGGACGGAGGGGATTAAGTCGTTTGTTGCACAAACGACTTAATCCCCTCCGTCCCCTTTTTGTTATTTCACATCCACCCACACCAGGTGATGGTCGCTGCCATCGGCGATCTTCGCTTCCGGGCTTTCATTGGCCGGCCAGAACACGCCGCTGCCGATGTACTCGAAACCGGTCGAGGGCAGCACGTAGTCCAGGCGCATGGTGCCGGACTTCGGGCCGAAATCGCCGGTGGCATGGAACGGTGCGCCCTTGCGCTCGATGCCCTTGGCCGCATAGGCCAGGCTGGTCTGCTCGCCACCAACGCTGCGCGGGGTGGGGTAGCGCAACACGCGGGCGTTCTCGATCAGTTCGACGATCGCCTCATGGCGGCCATCACCATCGATCGGGTCGTTGTTGAGGTCGCCAAGGATCACGAAGCGCGCGTCCTGCGCCAAGCCACCGCACTGGCCCTTGTCGTCGCACAGCCACGGCTTGTCACCCTTGGACAGGTATTCCTGCCACAGGCGCAGTTCGTCGTGGTTGCGCGCGGCGTTGCGCTTTTCCGGGCCATCGAACACTGGCGGGGTCGGGTGCGAGACCAGCGCGTGGACCACGCCGGCCGGGGTCTTCACCGGCACGTCCCAGTGCGACTTCGACGACAGCCGCAGCTGCGACCACACATGGTCGTTGTAGAAGCTCTTGCCGGTGCGCGGGTCGACCGGACGGATCGCGCCCGGCATCGCGCTCCACTTCAGCAGCTGGAAGCTGCGCACCTTGGCTTCATCGATCGGGTAGCGCGACAGCACCAGCATGCCGTACTGGCCCGGGTGCAGGCCGTAGCCCCACGCATCGTTGCCGCGGCTGCGGCCTTCGCCGCCGACCACGCCGTTGTTGTCCAGGTCCAGGCCGCTGGGCACGCCGGTGTTGACCGGGGCCAGGTAACGGTAGGCGAAGTGCAGCGGCTTGCCGCCGCCGGGCTGGGCCACTTCCAGGTAGCGCTTCTGGAACAGGTCGGCGGCGCGGTGGGCGTCGTCGAAATCGAATTCGTTCAGCAGCACCAGGTCCGGGCGTGCCTGCTGCAGCACCGCGGCGATCTTGCGCGCGTGCTCGCTGTCGCCTTCCAGTTCCTTGATCAGGCCACCGGTCTCATCGGAGTACAGTGAGGTGTTGTAGGTGGCCAGGCGCAGCGCAGCGGACGGCTTTTCGGTCATCGCAGGGGACGTGGCGAAGGCGGGGGCCGTGGCGCCGCAGAGCAGGGCCAGGGCGAGGATCAGGGGATGGCGGCGGGTCATGTTCATGGGCCGTATTGTGCACCCGGCCCGGTGTCAGTGGTTTGTCAGCGTCCGTCCAGTTCGTCGTCGAAATCGTGCCAGCGGCGGCCGTCGTAGGCTTCCAGCGGTCGATAGCGCCGTTTGTAGTCCATCTTCTGATGCCCGCGGATCCAGTAGCCCAGGTATACGTGCGGCAGGCCCTCGCGGCGGGCCCATTCGATCTGCTGCAGGATCGCGAAGGTGCCCAGCCCACGCGCGGCATGGTCCGGGTCGAAGAAGGTGTAGACCGCCGACAGGCCGTGCTCGGTGACGTCGGTCACCGCCACACCCAGCAGCTGGCTGGGCTGGCCGTCGTGGCCGGGCAGGCGCATCTCCATGAAGCGGGTGTGCGACCAGCTGCCGATCAGGAACTGCTCGAATTCGTGCGGGCCATGGTCGTCCATGCCACCGTTGGCGTGGCGATGCACCAGATAGCGGTGATACAGCGCGAACAGGTCGTCACGGGCGGTGGCGGCGGTGATCCGCACCTCCAGGTCTTCATTGCGGGCCGCGCAACGGCGCTGGCTGCGGTCCGGGGCGAAGCGCGCCACCGGGATGCGCACCGCCACGCAGGCCTGGCAGTGCGCGCAATGCGGCCGGTAGACCAGGTCGCCGCTGCGGCGGAAGCCCCAGCTCAGTGCCAGCGGGTACAGGCCGCCAAGGCGGCGATCGTGCGGGTCCAACACCAGGTCGCGCGCCACCCGGTCCGACCAGTACCCGCAGGGGTGCTCGCCGGTCTGGAAAAGCCGCAGTTCGTCGTCTCTGTCGCCGTGTATCGCCATGGGCACAGCATAGCCCCAGGCTGTCGCAGTGGCGGCGACTGTCCGCCGGATGAATGGAACCGGCAGCGGCGTCAACCGATGACGCGCCCGGGCGTTGTTGTCCCCGAGGGTGAAGCGATCACCCCGACGCAATCCCCATCCCCAGGAGTGACCTCATGATCCGTACCCCCCTGCTGCTGGCCCTGCTGCTCGGCACTTCCGCTACCGGTATCGCGCTGGCCGCCGATGCCCCGACTGCGCCGGCGCAGCGCCCGGCCAAGCTGGACACCAACGGCGACGGCGTCATCGACCGCAGCGAAGCCGCTGCCAACCCGCGCCTGGCCGCGAAGTTCGACGAGCTGGACAAGAACAAGGACGGCAAGCTCTCGCGCGATGAGCTGCCGCGCTGGCAGCACGGTCGCCGTGGTGGCCACGGCGGTGAGCGCTGGGCCAAGCTGGACGTCAACAAGGATGGCCGCATCAGCCGCGAGGAAGCCAAGGCCGATCCGCGCCTGGCCGCGCGCTTCGACCAGCTTGATCTGAACAAGGACGGCTACCTGGACAAGGCCGACCGCGAGCTGCGCATGAAGCAGCATCGTGATGCCTGGTTCGCTGCCGCCGACACCAACAAGGACGGCCAGCTGAGCAAGGCCGAGTTCGACGCCGCCAAGGGCCCGATGCATGGTGGCCCGCGCCATGGCGGTCCGCGTGATGGCGCTGCGCCGAAGCCGCAGCGCTGAGGTTCAATGCAGTGATTGATGACAACGCCGGCGTACTGCCGGCGTTGTCCGTTACACGTTTCCGTTGCGCATCAGTGAGTGCACCACAAGCGCGATGACCATCAGGTTCATGGCGATGATGCCGGTGCGGCCGTACATCGATTCGAACTTCCAGTTGATGCCGGTGCGTCCGCGGCGGGCCGAATCGCGCGCGATCATCGGTGCCATCACCCGCTGCAGCGGCACCAGGCACTGGTAGTTGACCACGCCCAGGCCTACCGCCAGCACCGTCAGCTGCGCCCAGACCGGCGCCTGCAGCATCACAGCCAGCAGGATCGCCAGGCACCAGAACATGCCGGTGATGATGTTGAGGTACAGGAAGCGGCGCACGTCGGCGCGCTCAGACGCCGTTTCGGTGTACGACATCAGGAAGCGGCCGCCGAGATAGCTGCCGATCGCACCACCGACCACGCCGCCGATCACCGCCCCCCAGCTTTCGGCCGGCAGCACGTGCAGCTGGCCCAGCGTGGCAGTCAGCGAGCCCATCGCGGTGCCGCCCGCAACGCTGGCGCCGCCAAGGCCAAGCTTGCTGCCGCCGATGCCGACGCCGGTGCCGAGCAGGATCGCGGCGCTGGCTGTGCCGGGCGCGGCCACCAGCACCATCGACACCACGGCAGTGGCGAATGCCGCGCTCGGGGCGCTGCTGCGCGCGAATTCACCGAAGCGCTGCAGCAGGCCGTCGCGCACCAGGGCGCGGGCACGCGACAGGCGCTTGCGCACGGCGGCGTCACTGAGCCCGAGCAGGTCAGCCACCTGCTGCGAACGCTGGCCTTCGCGGTAGTACAGCAGCAGCACTTCGCGGCTGTCGGCCGGCAACGCGGAAATGATGTCCTCGGCGGCGATCTCTTCTTCCACCCGTTGCAGCCGGTCGGCCGCGCCCGGGGCCGGGTCGGCCGCCATGCCCATCGCCACCTCGGCGGCCTCGCCGGTCAGCGGCCGGCCGCGCTGAGTGCGCAGCCAGTCGCGGGCCAGGTTGCGGGTGATCTGCCGCAGCCAGGGCAGGAAGCTGGTCGAACTGCGCAGCTGGTGCAGCTGCTGCCAGCCCTTCACGAAGGCCTCCTGGGCGATGTCCTCGCTGGCCTGACGATCGCGGGTGATGGCCAGCGCGATGGCGGTAACCGTGTTCTGGCAGGCCAGCACGATGCGGCCATAGGCGTGCTGGCAACCGCTGGCAGCGGCAGGCAGTTCGCGTTCCAGGGTCTGGTCGATCGATGCGGCGAACGTCGTCATGGCGGCGGCTCTCCTGCTGGGATTGTGTCCCAAGACGGAGCCGCGCGCCGAATGTGACCGGCCTTCTGCACGGTAGTGCCGGCCAGCGGCCGGCACTACCCGTGCGTCACTTCGAGGGCTGGATGCGAACCCGGATTTCTTCCTCTTCCGGTGCGGCCTGCGGAGCCGGTTGCGCCTGCTGCGGCTGGGTCTGCGGGGCAGGGGCCGGTGCGACCGGCGCCGGGGCGCCGCGATGGCGCAGGCCGATCACCAGCGCCACGCCGGCGATCACCACCAGCAGGGCGATGCGGATGCGCCAGGCCCAGCCACGGCCGCCGCCGGTCGTCTCTGCGGTGTCGCGGAAGGCGAATTCGGCGGTCGGATGGTCGCGGCGGGTGGTGTCGAGCAGCCGCGCCTCGCGCAGGATTTCACGCGCGCGCGGCTGGTCGTCGGCGCGCACGATCCACACCGCTGGGTAGGCGTTGGCGTTGCCCAGGTCGGTATAGCTGAACTGGCCGCGGCGACGGGTCTTGTACGAGCGCCCATTGGTCACCTTGACGTCGATGCCATGCCCGCGCAGGAGCTCGGCGACGCCTTCGACGGTTTCCACGCGCTGGCTGCTGAAGATCTGGCGCATCGGATCAATCCTTGGCCGGCACGGCGGCGGCCGCGGCCTGGTCGGGAACCACGCGGATCAGGCCTTCCTGCGCGCTGCTGGCCACCAGCACGCCATTGCGGGTGAAGAACTGGCCGCGGGCCAGGCCGCGCGAATCCTGCGCGCTGGGGCTGTCCAGCGAGTACAGCAGCCAGTCGTCGGCACGGAACGGGCGGTGGAACCAGATCGCGTGGTCGAGCGAGGCCATCTGCACGTGCGGGTGGTAGTAGCTGATGCCATGCGGGAACGTCGCAGTGCCCAGCAGGTGGAAGTCGGAGGCGTAGGCCAGCAGCGCCTGGTGCAGCTCCGGGGCATCGCCGACCGGCTCGCTCAGGCGCAGCCACACCTGGTGGTACGGGGGGCGCTTGGGCGGATTGAGTTCATCGCGCGGGTAGACGTGGCGGAACTCGAACGGGCCACCGCGCGACAGCCAGCGCTGCACCTTGATCGGCAGCCGCTCCAGCACTTCGGCCGGCAGCGGGCGGTTCGGTTCGATGTCTTCCGGCTGCGGCACTTCGGGCATCTTGTGCTGGTGCTCGGCGCCGGTTTCGGCCTGCTGGAACGAGGCAGCACAGAAGAAGATCACCTTGCCGTGCTGGATTGCGGTAACCCGGCGCACCGAGAAACTGCCGCCGTCGCGGGTACGGTCCACGTCGTAGACGATGGGGTGGTCGATGTTGCCGGCGCGCAGGAAGTAGGCGTGCAGCGAGTGCACGTGGCGCCCGTTGTCGACCGTGGCCTGCGCCGCAGCCAGCGCCTGGCCCAGCACCTGGCCGCCGAACACGTACTTGGTGCCGATGTCGCGGCTCTGCCCGCGGAACAGGTTGTCCTCCAGCCGCTCCAGGGTGAGCAGGTCGATCAGCTCGGAGACGACGGGTTCGGGCGTGTCGTTCAAGGGGGCGGCCACAGCAATGAAGAGGCCCCGATTATACCGTTGCAGGCCAGTCCATCATTGGTAGTGCCGGCCGCTGGCCGGCAACCTCATGATCCTCCTGGGGCACCTGCGGTTGCCGGCCAGCGGCCGGCACTACCGGTTACTTGCCCAGCCGGGCGACCAGCGCCTGCAGGGCATTCTGCGCATCCGGGGCGAACCAGGCCTCGACGAAGCGGTCGAGCTGGATCAGGTCCGGGTGCAGGGCTTCGTGCAGGTCGGCACGGGCAATGGCGCGGGTCAGCAGCATCGGCTGGCGTGGCTGCCTGAGCAGGTTCTGCAGCCAGGCCACGGCACGCGCCACCACCAGATCGCCATCGGCCAGCTCATCCACCAGGCCGATCTGCAGCGCCTGTTCGGCCGGTACCAGCGAACCGGTGGTCAGCAGGACGCCCGCGCGGTGCACGCCCACTGCACGGCGCAGCAGGCGCTGGATGCCCTCCGGCGCGATCAGGCCCACCTGCACCTCGTTCAGGCCGATGGCATACGGCCTCGACGGATCGGCGCTGCGCGCCATCACCCGGTAATCGCAGCACAGCGCCAGCACGCAACCGCCGGCCGGGGCGTGGCCGGTGATCGCCGCGACCACCGGGATCCGGCTCTCGGCCAGTGTGCGTACGGCGCCAAAGAAGGCGTTCCAGGTGTCCAGCAGCTTGTGCTTGTCATCGCCATGCGAGAGCAGGTGCGGCACGTCCATGCCGCCGGTGAAGATGCGCTCGCTGCCCGACAGCACGATGCCGTGCGCGTCTTCGGCCATGGCCAGCTCGATGGCATGGATCAACTGCCGGCACAGTTCGGTGTCCAGTGCGTTGACCGGCGGCCGCGCCAGGCGCAGTTCGCGGATGGGGCCATGGTTGATCACCTCGATGAGCGTCGTCATGCTGCGGTCTCGTTGCGAAGAAGGAACCTGGGCGATGATAACCAAACCATTCGTTGGCGTACTGTTGGTTCTGTGTGCGGCCGCAGCATCGGTCTCGGCGGCGGAACCGGCGTGCGTCACGGTGGAGCAGGGCTGGGCGCGGCTGCCGCCGAACCCGTCGATGCCGATGACCGCCGGCTACGGCGTGATCCACAACGGCTGCAGCAAGGCGGTGGCGATCACTGGCGCGACCAGCAGCAGCTTCAATGATGTGTCGCTGCACGAAACCACGATCACGGATGGGGTCAGCCGGATGCGCGCGATCGAGCGTCTGCC
This sequence comes from Stenotrophomonas sp. ASS1, assembly GCF_004346925.1. NCBI lineage: Bacteria > Pseudomonadati > Pseudomonadota > Gammaproteobacteria > Lysobacterales > Lysobacteraceae > Stenotrophomonas > Stenotrophomonas oleivorans. The sequence goes on from NZ_CP031167.1 coordinate 1,198,352, forward strand.
GCTGGCACCGGGCGCACGCGCCGAGCTCAAGCCCGGTGGCCTGCATCTGATGCTGATGCAGGGCAAAGGCGCGTTGAAGGAAGGCCAGGCGCTGCCGCTGCGGCTGCAGCTGCAAGGCGGTGGCGAAGCGAGCGCGACGTTGGTGGTGCGCAAGGCCGCGCCGTAAGCGCGCGGGGAAACGGGACGCTGCTGCTGACGCAAGGGGTTGGGATGGCCGTCGTAGCGTCGAGCTTGCTCGACGGCCCCGGCCTGCAGCAGTCGAGCAAGCTCGACTCTACGGATGAGGCGACGATTGGGATGGCTGCCGTAGCGTCGAGGACGCTGGGCGCGAACGGAATATCCGGTAGTGCCGGCCGCTGGCCGGCAGGACGCGAAATGCCGGCCAGCGGCCGGCACTACCAGGGGGCTTACGACCAGTCGTACGAGAACAGCACCGTGCGGCTTTCCGGCTCGTACAGCATCACGATCGCATCGGCACCGGTGGCGCACCAGTTGTAGCCGGCTACGTCGGCCACGGCGAAGAATTTGTTGCCATTGCGGGTGATGATCACTGTTTCGGCATCGTCCGCAGCGTTGGGGTCATCGGCAGCTTCGGTGAAACCCAGCTCGAATGCCGCGGGAATCTCTGCGGTCTCGGTCCAGTTGCCGAAACCGATCGGGCCACCCAGCGTATCCAGGTAATCGCGCTCGCTGGCCTCACCCTTGCCGTAGCGCGAGTAGCAGGCGAGGCGGCAATGCGTGGCATGGTAATCGCGGGCCTTGGCGTAGCTCTCGCGCATCTGCGCGATGTGTTCCTGCGCATCCTTGTCCTGTACCGCATCACTGATGAAATAGCCCGCGTTGCCGAGGAAGCGCAACTCGTTGCCGGCGGTCAGTTCGAAGGCGATCCAGTTGGTGCCGGTGAAATCGTTGTGGTGTTCTTCGGTGGTCTCGCCGATGCAGCCGTCATACGGCTCGATCGGGCACAGCATCGTTGCCACCTGGCCGGCCAGTTCCGGGCGCAGCACGCCGAGGTCGATCTTCAGTAGCGGCAGCAGGTGCTGGCCGAGCCACGCCTGGTCGGCGGGGAAGACATCGGCGGGGAAGGGGACCATGCCGGGCAGCAGGTCGCGCAGTTCAGTCTGGTGGATCACGTCAGTCCTTTGAATTGGATCGGTAGTGCCGGCCGCTGGCCGGCATCCGCGATACATCTGGAGGTTGCCGGCCAGCGGCCGGCACTACCACAGGCGCGTCAGGTCGACGCGTTGCGGATCGCCTCCGGCAGCGGTGCGCTCTTGCCGGTCTGGGTGTCCATCCAGACCACCACCACGTTGCCGTCCGAATAGAGCTTCGATTCGTCCTGCTGGTCGACGATGCGGTGGCCGATGGTCACGCTGCTGTTGCCCAGGCGCTCGACGAACAGCTCGACCAGGATGTCGTTGGGCCACACGATGGGCAGCCGGTAGTTGACGTTGGTCGCGGCCACCACCGGTGCGATGCGGTCGGTCATCGACACACCGTCCACACCCAGCATCCAGCGCACGCGCGCTTCTTCCAGGTAGGAGATGTACTTGGCATTGTTCACATGGCCCATGCTGTCCATGTCACGCCAGCGCACGCTGATCGGGATGCGGGCCAGGATCTTGTGTTCGCTGCTCATCAGGCGTCCTTTTTCTTCTTGCTGGCAGTGGCGGTCTTGCTGGTCTTGCCGGTGCTCTTGGCGGCTACCGCTTTCTTGGCGACCTTGGCCGGCTTTTCAGGCTTCACCTTGCGCGGCGGGCGGGCGTCTGGCTTGTTGGCCACGGCAGCCGGCTGCTCGGGGCGGGCGCTGGTGGAGGGCAGCATGCGGGCCAGGAACTGGCCGGTGTACGACTGCGGGCAGGCCGCCACGTCTTCCGGCGTGCCGGTGACCAGGATGGTGCCACCGCGATGGCCGCCTTCCGGACCCAGATCGACGATCCAGTCGGCGGTCTTGATCACGTCCAGGTTGTGCTCGATCACCACCACCGTGTTGCCTTCGTCGCGCAGCTTGTGCAGCACGCCCAGCAGCGCTTCGATGTCGTGGAAGTGCAGGCCGGTGGTCGGCTCGTCGAGGATGTACAGGGTGCGGCCGGTATCGCGGCGCGACAGTTCCTTGGACAGCTTCACGCGCTGCGCTTCACCACCGGACAGCGTGGTCGCGCTCTGGCCCAGCTTGATGTAGCTCAGGCCGACGTCGACCAGTGTTTCCAGCTTGCGCGCAATCGACGGCACCGGCTCGAACAGCTTCAGTGCATCCTCGACGGTCATTTCCAGCACGTCGTTGATGTTGAAGCCCTTGTACAGGATCTCCAGCGTTTCGCGGTTGTAGCGCTTGCCATGGCAGACGTCGCAGGGCACGTACACGTCCGGCAGGAAGTGCATCTCGACCTTGATCAGGCCGTCACCCTGGCAGGCTTCGCAGCGGCCGCCGCGCACGTTGAAGCTGAAACGGCCCGGCGAATAGCCGCGCGCACGCGCTTCGGGCACCTGTGCGAACAGTTCGCGCAGCGGTGTGAACAGGCCGGTGTAGGTGGCCGGGTTCGAGCGCGGGGTGCGGCCGATCGGCGACTGGTCGATGTCCACCACCTTGTCGAACAGGTCCAGGCCATCGATCTCCTTGTACGGAGCGATCGGGTGCGAGGCGCCGTTGATCTCGTTGGCGGCCAGCGAGAACAGGGTGTCGTTGATCAGGGTCGACTTGCCCGAGCCGGATACACCGGTCACGCAGGTCAGCAGGCCCGACGGAATCGCCAGGTCCACGCCCTTCAGGTTGTTGCCGGTCGCCCCGCGCAGGTGCAGGGTCATCTTCGGGTTCGGCGTGTGCCGGCGCGCCGGAATCTCGATCGCGCGCTTGCCCGACAGGTACTGGCCGGTCAGCGAACGCGGTGCCTCCAGGATGTCCTGCAGGGTGCCCTGGCCGACGATCTCGCCGCCGTGCACGCCCGCGCCCGGGCCGATGTCCAGCACGTAGTCGGCCAGCCGGATCGCATCCTCGTCATGTTCGACCACGATCACCGTATTGCCCAGGTCACGCAGGCGGGTGAGGGTGCCGAGCAGGCGTTCGTTGTCGCGCTGGTGCAGGCCGATCGACGGCTCGTCGAGCACGTACATCACACCGACCAGGCCGGCGCCGATCTGGCTGGCCAGGCGGATGCGCTGTGCCTCGCCACCAGACAGGGTGTCGGCCTTGCGCTCCAGGGTCAGGTAATCCAGGCCGACATCGACCAGGAAGCCGAGGCGTTCGCCGATCTCCTTGACGATCTTCGCGGCGATCTCGCCACGCCAGCCCGGCAGGCTCAGTTCACTGAAGAACTTCAGTGCCTCGTCGATCGGCAGCACCACCAGCTCCGGCAGCGGGCGATCGGCCACGAACACGTTGCGTGCTGCCTTGTTCAGGCGCGCGCCATTGCATTCCGGGCACGGCTGTTCGCTGATGTACTTGGACAGCTCCTCGCGCACCGCCGGCGACTCGGTTTCCTTGTAGCGGCGTTCGAGGTTGGGAATGATGCCCTCGAAGCGGTGCTTGCGCTGGGTGCGGCCGCCGGCTTCGGTGAAGTAGGTGAAGGTGATCGTTTCGTCGCCGCTGCCGTACAGCACGGCCTGCTGCACCTTGGCCGACAGCGAATTCCACGCGGCATCCACGTCGAACTTGTAGTGCTTGGCCAGCGAGGCGATCAGCTGGAAATAGTAGGCGTTGCGGCGGTCCCAGCCGCGCACCGCACCGGCGGCCAGCGACAGCTCCGGATGCACCACCACGCGCGAGGGATCGAAGAACTCGGCGATGCCCAGGCCATCGCAGCCGGGGCAGGCGCCCATCGGTGCGTTGAACGAGAACAGGCGCGGCTCCAGTTCCGGCAGCGAGTAGTCGCACACCGGGCAGGAGTACTTGGAGGAGAACAGCGCCGGCGTGGCGTCGGCGGTGTCCAGGCTCTGCACCGAGGCCATGCCATCGCCCAGCTTCAGTGCGGTCTCGAAGCTCTCGGCCAGGCGCTGCTTGATGTCCTCGCGCGGGCGGAAGCGGTCGATCACCGCCTCGATGGTGTGCTTCTGGCGCAGCGCCAGCGGCGGCACCGCATCGATTTCATACAGCTCGCCGTCCACGCGCACACGCACGAAGCCCTGCGCACGCAGCTGGTCGAACACCTGTGCGTGTTCGCCCTTGCGGTCGCGGATGACCGGCGCCAGCAGCATGTAGCGCTGTTCCGGGTCCAGCGTCAGCACCTGGTCGACCATCTGGCTGACCGTCTGCGCTTCCAGCGGGTAGCCGTGGTCCGGGCAGCGCGGAGTGCCGACGCGGGCGTACAGCAGGCGCAGGTAGTCGTAGATCTCGGTGATGGTGCCGACGGTCGAACGCGGGTTGTGCGAGGTCGACTTCTGCTCGATCGAGATGGCCGGGGACAGGCCTTCGATGTGGTCCAGGTCCGGCTTTTCCATCACGCTCAGGAACTGGCGCGCATAGGCCGACAGCGACTCGACGTAGCGGCGCTGGCCTTCTGCATAGATGGTGTCGAACGCCAGCGAGGACTTGCCCGAACCGGACAGGCCGGTGATCACGATCAGCTTGTCGCGGGGCAGGTCGAGGTCGAGGTTCTTCAGATTGTGCGTCCGCGCGCCGCGGATGCGGATGAAATCCATCGCCATGGGGGATCCGGTTGTGGGGGCGTTGGCTGGGTGCCGGGCCAGCAGGGAACGGCAATCGGTCAGCCTACCGAGGTGACCAGATGGGGGCAATGGGCGACAATGCCAGCCCGATGTCTCACCTGATGAGACCGGCCGACAGCTTTGTGCAGAGCCGAGCCATGCTCGGCTGCCGGGACCCCGAACCGTTCAGCCGAGCATGGCCCGGCTCTACAGGGCCCGGTCTCCAGGCCGTTCAGGGGTTGACTTGACCCGCGCCCGCTGATCTGCGTACAATTCCGCTCCTGTCCGCCCTCGATGGCGGCAGCTCAGACCACAATAACTACAGAGGAAGGCCTGGTCATGTACGCAGTACTGGTCACCGGCGGTAAGCAATACCGCGTGGCGCAGGGCGAAAAGCTCCGCATTGAAAAGCTCGAAGTCGAAGTCGGCAGCGAGATCAAGTTTGACAACATCCTGATGCTGGGTGACAGCGACGGCGTGAAGCTGGGCGATGCGCTGAAGGGCGCTGCCGTCACCGCCAAGGTCCTGTCCCAGGGTCGTGCTGACAAGGTCCGGATCATCAAGTTCCGTCGCCGCAAGCACCACATGAAGCGTCAGGGTCACCGTCAGTACTACACCGAAATCGAGATCACCGGCATCGCCGGCTAAGCATCAGGAGAAGCAGTCATGGCACATAAAAAGGGCGTAGGCTCCTCGCGCAACGGTCGCGACTCCAACCCGAAGTACCTGGGCGTCAAGATCTTCGGCGGCCAGGCCATCGAAGCCGGCAACATCATCGTGCGTCAGCGCGGCACCCAGTTCCACCCGGGTTCGGGCGTTGGCCTGGGCCGTGACCACACCCTGTTCGCCCTCGTGGACGGCAAGGTGGAGTTCTCGGTCAAGGGCGCCAAGAAGCGTCGCACCGTCAGCATCGTCTCGGCCGACGCCTGATCCAGGCATCGCCGGCACCCGTGCCTCGGCATGGGGGTGCTGCATGAAGAGCCCCGCTTCGGCGGGGCTTTTCGTTAGAGTGAAAGCAAGACCGGCCAGGCCGGGTTGCCGGCCAGCGGCTGGCATAACATTCAAGGCGTCGGCAGGCAGGCCGCGCCCATCGCAGGCATCGAAACAATGAAACTGGTAGACGAAGCAGAAATCGAAGTGTTCGCCGGCAACGGCGGCAACGGCTGCATTGGCTTCCGTCGCGAGAAGTTCATTCCGCTCGGCGGCCCGGATGGCGGCGACGGCGGTGCGGGCGGCAGCGTGTACATCCGCGCCGACGAAAACCTGAACACCCTGGTCGACTTCCGCCATGACCGCATCTTCAAGGCGCAGCGTGGCGAGAACGGCATGGGCCGCCAGGCCTATGGCAAGGGCGGCGAAGACCTGACCATCACCGTGCCGGTCGGCACCGTGGTGATCAACGTCGCCACCGATGAAATCATCGGCGACCTGACCCGGCATGGTGATCGCCTGCTGGTGGCGCAGGGCGGTCGTGGTGGCCTCGGCAACATGCACTTCAAGAGCTCGACCAACCGCTCGCCGCGCCAGGCGCTGCCGGGCGAGCCGGGCGAAGAGCGCACGCTGAAGCTGGAGCTGAAGCTGCTGGCCGACGTCGGCCTGCTGGGCTTCCCCAACGCTGGCAAGAGCACCCTGATCCGTGCCGTTTCGGCGGCGACGCCGAAGGTGGCCGATTACCCGTTCACCACGCTGTACCCGAACCTGGGTGTGGTGAAGGTGGAGAACTACCGCAGCTTCGTGATTGCCGACATTCCCGGCCTGATCGAAGGCGCTGCCGACGGTGCCGGCCTGGGTGCGCAGTTCCTGCGCCACCTGCAGCGCACCCGCCTGCTGCTGCACCTGGTGGACATCTCGCCGATGGAAGGCGGTGTGGAAGGCATTTCCCCGGTCGAGCAGGTGCGCGCGATCGAGCGCGAACTGGAAAAGCATGATCCGGAGCTGCTGCAGAAGCCGCGCTGGCTGGTGCTGAACAAGGCCGACCTGATGTTCGAAGACGAAGCGAAGGCTGCGGCCGAACAGATCGTCGCCGAGCTGGGCTGGAAGGAGCCGTGGTTCCTGGTTTCCGCGCTGGGCCGCGAAGGTACCTTCCCGATCATGAGCCGGATCATGGCCTTCTTCGATCGCCAGAAGGAAGACGAGCTGGAAGCCCGCAACGCGCAGTAATGCTGTTGTGGTTCCATGCGAAAAACCCGGCTTCGGCCGGGTTTTTCATTTTCCGGTAGTGCCGGCCAGCGGCCGGCACTACCGGATCGCTGGCAACAAAAAACCCGGCCGGGGCCGGGTTCTTGTCTGCTGCCCGACCCCGAAGGGGCAGGGCGGCAACGCCGGATCAGGCGGCCTTGAGGGCCTTGATGCGGTCGTTCAGGCGGCTCTTGTGGCGAGCAGCCTTGTTCTTGTGGATCAGGCCACGCGCGCTGAAGCGATCCAGGATCGGCTGGGCAACGGCGAAGGCGGCTTCGGCGCCGGCGGCATCGTTGGCGTCCAGCGCCTTGATCACTTTCTTGACAGCGGTGCGCAGCATCGAGCGCTGAGCCACGTTGCGCGCGTTGCGCACGACGGTCTGCTTGGCGCGCTTCTTGGCGGACTTGATATTGGCCACGGTGGTGGTTTCCTGAAAAAATCGGTGTTATGGGAACAGCAAGCTAGCTAGTATGATGGCCCGAGAAATGCACGTCAAGTCGATTGTCAAGAGGGACGCTGAGTGAGTTCACCGAAGATGTTGCGAGGCCTGCTGTCGTTCAGCAGCATGACCATGGTCTCGCGGGTGCTCGGACTTGTCCGTGACCAGGTGATCACCACCACGTTCGGCACCAATGCGGTTACCGATGCGTTCTGGGTTGCCTTCAGGGTACCCAATTTCCTGCGCCGGTTGTTCGCCGAAGGCTCTTTCGCCACCGCTTTCGTGCCGGTGTTCACGGAAGTGAAGGAAACCCGCAGCCATGCCGAGCTGCGTGAACTGATGGCCCGCACCGCCGGCACCCTGGGTGGGGTGCTGATGCTGGTCACCGCGCTGGCGCTGATCTTCGCGCCGCAGCTGGCGGTCGCATTCTCGAGTGGTGCTGATACCGACCCGGTCAAGCAGACCCTGCTGGTCGACCTGTTCCGCCTGACCTTCCCGTTCCTGTTGTTCGTCTCGTTGACCGCGCTGGCCGGTGGCGCGCTGAACAGCTTCCAGCGTTTCGCGATGCCAGCGCTGACCCCGGTCATCCTCAACCTGTGCATGATCGCCGGTGCGCTATGGCTGGCGCCGCGGCTGGGCGGCACCCCGGAAAAACAGATCCTGGCGCTGGGCTGGGCGGTACTCGCCGCCGGCATCCTGCAGCTGCTGTTCCAGCTGCCCTCGCTGAAGGGCATCAACCTGCTGACCCTGCCGCGCTGGGGCTGGCGCCATCCGGGCGTGCGCAAGGTGCTGACGCTGATGGTGCCGACCCTGTTCGGTTCGTCGGTGGCGCAGATCAACCTGTTGCTGGATACCCTCATCGCGGCCAAGCTGACCGACGGCTCGCAGTCGTGGCTGTCGCTGGCCGATCGCTTCCTGGAGCTGCCGCTGGGTGTGTTCGGCGTGGCGCTGGGCACGGTGATCCTGCCGGCGCTGGCCCGCCATCACGTCAGCACCGACCGCGAGGGTTTCTCGCGCTCGCTGGACTGGGGCCTGCGGATGACCCTGCTGATCTCGGTGCCGGCCATGCTGGGCCTGCTGCTGCTGGCCGAGCCGCTGATCGCCACTCTGTTCCAGTACCGCCAGTTCACCGCCTTCGATACCCGCATGACCGCGCTGTCGGTGTACGGCCTGAGTTTCGGCCTGCCGGCGTTCGCCCTGCTGAAGGTGGTGCTGCCGGCGTTCTATGCCCGCCAGGACACCAAGACCCCGGTCCGTGCCGGTGTGGCCGCGCTGGTGGCCAACATGGTGTTCAACTTCGCCCTGCTGGCCATGCTCTACCAGGTCATGGTGCCGGACGAGCTGAAGGCGCAGGGCGTGATGGCGGCCATCGGCAAGCAGCCGGGCCTGCACCTGGCGCTGGGCATCGCCAGCGCACTGTCCAGTTACCTGAACCTGGGCCTGCTCTGGTACTGGCTGGGCAAGACCGATGTCTACCAGCGCCGGCCGGGCTGGGGCGGCTACCTGGTGCGGCTGCTGCTGGCCTGTGCGGCCATGGTCGGCGTGCTGTTGGCCCTGCTGCACTGGGTTCCCGACTTCACCGTCATGGACAAATGGCACCGTATCGGTGGCCTGATGCTGCTGGTCGGCGGCGGTGGCGCGACCTATGCGGTGGCCATGCTGGCGATGGGCTTCCGCCCGCGCGACCTGCGTGGGCATTGATCGCGGCCCGTGGCGGCTATACTTCAGGGTTACACCATTGAAGCAGCGGCCCCGGTCGGGCCGGAACGAGAGTTGATGAGCAGGCTGTTCAGAAGCGTCGAGGGCGGGGAGCTGTTCCCCAACGGAAGCGTGGTCTGTATCGGTGCATTCGACGGCCTCCACCTGGGCCATCGTGCGCTGGTCCGCCACGCGGTTGCCCGCGCGCGCGCCTTGGGCGTGGCCGCGGTGGCCGTGGCGTTCGAGCCGCTGCCGCGTGAATTCTTCGCCCAGGGCACGCCGCCGCCGCGGCTGACCCTGGCGCGCAGCAAGGTCGAGATCCTGCGCGAGCTCGGCGTCGATGCGATCGGCCTGTTGCGTTTCGACGCGGCGATGGCGGCGATGCCGGCCGAGACCTTCGTGCGCCAGTTGCTGGTCAATCGCCTGAGTGCGCGTGAGGTCTGGATCGGGCCGGAGTTCTGCTTCGGCAACCGCCGCCGCGGCGACCTGGCCCTGCTGCAGCAGCTCGGCGCCGAGCTCGGCTTCAGCGCCGGCGAGATCGAAGCGGTCGATCTGCACGGCGAGCGCATCTCCAGCACCCGCATCCGCCAGCTGCTGCAGGACGGCGATTTCGCCCGTGCCGGCGATCTGCTCGGCCGTCCCTACGCGATCAGCGGGCGGGTGGTGCGTGGGCGCCAGCTCGGCCGCACGCTGGGCTTCCCCACCGCCAACCTGCGGTTCCCGAAGACCCCGGCGCTGTCGGGCATCTACGCGACCTGGGTGCACGGCGTGTTCGACCAGCCGTGGCCGTCGGTGTCCAGCTTCGGCACGCGGCCGACGGTGGACGGCGTGGAGCCGCTGCTGGAAGCGCACCTGTTTGATTTCCAGGGCGACCTGTACGGGCGCCACATCGACGTGGAGTTCGTCGCCAAGCTGCGCGACGAAGAGAAATTCAATGATCTGGCGGCGCTGACCGACCAGATGCACCGCGATGCCGAACAGGCGCGCGCCATCCTTTCCGAACATAGATTGCGAGCCACTGCGTGAGCCAGGACTACAAGACCACCCTGAACCTGCCAGCCACCGAATTCCCGATGCGCGGCGACCTGCCCAAGCGCGAGCCGGGCATTCTGGCGCGGTGGGAAGAGCAGGGGCTCTACCAGCAGCTGCGCGAAAACGCCGCCGGCCGCCCGCTGTTCGTGCTGCACGACGGCCCGCCGTACGCCAACGGCCGCATCCATCTCGGCCACGCGGTCAACAAGATCCTGAAGGACATCATCGTCAAGTCGCGCTACCTGGCCGGCTTCGATGCGCCCTACGTGCCGGGCTGGGACTGCCACGGCCTGCCGATCGAGATCGCGGTCGAGAAGAAGTGGGGCAAGGTCGGCACCAAGCTCGACGCCGTCGAATTCCGCCAGAAGTGCCGCGAGTTCGCCGAAGAGCAGATCAACATCCAGCGCGTGGACTTCAAGCGCCTGGGCGTGACCGGCGACTGGGACAACCCGTACAAGACCTTGAGCTTCGACTTCGAAGCCAACGAGATCCGTGCGCTGGCCAAGGTCGTGGCCAATGGCCACCTGGTGCGTGGCGCCAAGCCGGTGTACTGGTGCTTCGACTGTGGCTCGGCGCTGGCCGAGGCCGAGATCGAATACCAGGAAAAGGAATCGCCGGCGATCGACGTCGCCTACGCCGCGCGCGATGCGCAGGCCATCGGCCAGGCGTTCGGCGTGAGCGTGCCGGCCGATGTGGAAGTGGCCGTGCCGATCTGGACCACCACCCCGTGGACGCTGCCGGCTTCGCTGGCGGTGTCGCTGGGCGCGGAGATCAACTACGTGCTGGCCGAAGGCCCGGCGCACAACGGCAAGCGCCGTTGGCTGGTGCTGGCCGCGGCCCTGGCCGAGCGCGCGCTGCAGCGCTATGGCGTCGAAAACGTGGTGCTGCACGGTGAAACCACCGGTGCCGCGCTGGAGAACCAGCTGCTGGCGCACCCGTTCTACCCGGAGCGCGAGATCCTGGTGCTCAACGGCGAGCACGTCTCCGACGAGGACGGTACCGGTGCGGTGCACACCGCCCCCGGCCACGGCCAGGAAGACTTCGTGGTCAGCCAGAAGTACGGCCTGCTGGACAAGTACAACGCCGGCCAGGTGACCCCGATCGACGGTCGTGGCGTGTACCTGGAATCGACCCCGCCGGCCGGTGACGTGGTGCTGGCTGGCCAGCACCTGTGGAAGGCGCAGGAGGCCATCGTCGGCGTGCTGCGCGACAACGGTTCGCTGCTGGCCTTCCACCCGATCCGCCACAGCTACCCGCACTGCTGGCGCCACAAGACGCCGGTGGTGTTCCGCGCCACCCCGCAGTGGTTCATCTCGATGGACAAGGCCAACCTGCGCAACGATGCGCTGGCCGCCATCGATACCGTCGGCTGGTTCCCGACCTGGGGCAAGGCGCGCATCCAGAGCATGGTCGACGGTCGTCCGGACTGGACCATCTCGCGCCAGCGCACCTGGGGCGTGCCGATCGCCCTGTTCACCCATCGCCAGACCGGCGAGATCCACCCGCGTTCGGTGGAGCTGATGCAGCAGGTCGCCGACCGCGTCGAAGCCGAGGGCATCGACGTGTGGTATTCGCTGGATGCTGCTGAACTGCTGGGCGCCGAAGCGGCCGACTACGAGAAGGTCACCGACATCCTCGACGTCTGGTTCGACTCGGGCGTGACCCATGAAGGCGTGCTTGCGGCGCGTGGCTTCGGCAAGCCGGCCGACCTGTACCTGGAAGGTTCCGACCAGCACCGCGGCTGGTTCCAGTCCTCGCTGCTGACCGGCGTGGCGATCGACAAGCGCGCGCCGTACAAGCAGTGCCTGACCCACGGCTTCACCGTGGACGAGCACGGCCGCAAGATGTCCAAGTCGCTGGGCAACGGCATCGAGCCGCAGGACATCATGAACAAGCTGGGCGCGGACATCCTGCGCCTGTGGATCGCCTCGGCCGACTACAGCAACGAGATGTCGCTGTCGCAGGAGATCCTCAAGCGCAACGCCGACGCCTACCGTCGCCTGCGCAACACCGCACGCTTCCTGCTCGGCAACCTGGACGGTTTCGATCCGGCCCAGCACCTGCAGCCGCTCGACCAGATGGTCGCGCTGGACCGCTGGATCGTGCATCGCGCGTGGGAGCTGCAGGAGAAGATCAAGGCGGCCTACGACGGCTACAACATGGCCGAGATCGTGCAGCTGCTGCTGAACTTCTGCAGCGTGGACCTGGGCTCGCTGTACCTGGACGTGACCAAGGACCGCCTGTACACGATGCCGACCGATTCGCACGGTCGCCGTTCGGCACAGAGCGCGATGTACCACATCGCCGAAGCGTTCACCCGCTGGGTGGCGCCGATCCTGACCTTCACCGCTGACGAGCTGTGGGGCTATCTGCCGGGCGAGCATGCCGGCCATGTGCTGTTCACCACCTGGTACGACGGCCTGGCGCCGCTGCCGGCCGATGCCCAGCTCAACGCCGCCGACTTCGACCAGCTGCTGGCCGTGCGCGAGCAGGTGGCCAAGGTGCTCGAGCCGATGCGTGCCAACGGCGCGATCGGTGCCGCGCTGGAAGCGGAAATCACGATCGCCGCCAGCGAAGAGCAGGCCGCGCGCTGGCAGCCGCTGGCCGATGAACTGCGTTTCCTGTTCATCAGTGGCGACGTGCAGGTGCGCCCGGCGACCACCGACGAGGTGTTCGTCAGCGCCCAGCCGACCACCAAGGCCAAGTGCGTGCGCTGCTGGCACCACCGCGCCGACGTCGGCAGCAACGCCGACCACCCGGAACTGTGCGGCCGCTGCGTGAGCAACATCACCGGCGCCGGTGAAGTGCGGAGCTGGTTCTGATGGCCGCGCCCCGTCCGCATCCGAACGCCCTGGTCTGGCTGCTGCTGTCGGCCGCCATCATCGGCCTGGACCAGTGGTCCAAGGCCTGGGTGTTGTCGAGCCTGCCGGAGTTCCAGCCAGTGGTGGTCATCGACGGCTTCTGGAACTGGTACCGCACCTACAACACCGGTGCCGCGTTCAGTTTCCTGAGCGACGCCGGTGGCTGGCAGAAACACTTCTTCACCGTGTTGGCGATCGTCATCAGCGGCCTGATGGCCTGGTGGCTGCGTAGCACTGCCCGCGGCAACTGGAAGGCCGCGGTGCCGTACGCGCTGATCATCGGCGGCGCGATCGGCAACGTGATCGACCGCCAGGTGCATGGCCATGTGGTCGACTTCATCCAGTGGTACGTGGGCAGCTACACCTGGCCCTCGTTCAACATCGCCGATTCGGCCATCGTGGTGGGTGCCATCGGCATCGCCCTGTTTGGCCTGTTCGACGGCAAGTCCGCCAAAAAGGCGGATAATGCCAACCCGAAACCGTAAGCCGGCCGCTGCCGGGAGACTGAACTGATGGATGTGCTGCTCGCCAACCCGCGTGGATTCTGTGCCGGCGTCGATCGTGCGATCGAGATCGTCAAGCGCGCGATCGAAACGCTGGGCGCGCCCATCTACGTCCGCCATGAAGTGGTGCACAACCGCTTCGTGGTCGACGACCTGAAGCAGCGCGGTGCGATCTTCGTCGAGGAACTCGATGAAGTGCCGGACAACAACACGGTCATTTTCAGCGCGCATGGCGTGTCCCAGGCCGTGCGCCAGGAGGCCGAGCGTCGTGGCCTGAAGGTGTTCGACGCCACCTGCCCGCTGGTGACCAAGGTCCACTTCGAAGTCGCCCGCCACTGCCGTGCCGGCCGTGACGTGGTGCTGATCGGCCACGCCGGTCACCCGGAAGTGGAGGGCACCATGGGCCAGTGGAACCGCGAAGCCGGCACCGGCCAGATCTATCTGGTCGAGGATGTCGAGCAGGTTGCCACGCTGCACATCAACCAGCCGGAAAACTTCGCCTATACCACCCAGACCACGCTGTCGGTGGATGATACGCGCGGCATCATCGATGCATTGCGCGAGCGTTTCCCGGCAATGCAGGGCCCGAAGAACGACGACATCTGCTACGCCACGCAGAACCGCCAGGACGCCGTGCGCGATCTGGCCAAGCGCTGCGACCTGGTGCTGGTGGTCGGCTCGCCGAACAGTTCCAACTCCAACCGCTTGAGCGAGCTGGCCCGTCGTGAGGGCGTGGAGTCGTACCTGATCGACGGCGCGCACGAGATCGACCCGCAGTGGGTGGTTGGCAAGCAGCACATCGGTGTGACCGCAGGTGCCTCGGCGCCGCAGGTGCTGGTTGATGGCGTGCTGGCGCGTCTGGCCGAGCTGGGCGCCAGCGGCGTGGGCGAGCTGGACGGCGAACCGGAATCGATGGTGTTCGCGCTGCCAAAGGAACTGCGCCTGCGCCTGGTCGACTGACCGGGCCTGACTCTGGTGGGTGCGAACCTTGGTTCGCACTGTCGGATGGCGTTTTGCCACATCAGGCCGGAGCGCCACCGACCATGACCTTCGGCCATGGGGCCGGGCACTGCACAGGCCTAGCATCGGAAGATTCTCCGTTGTTGGAACCTGCCCGATGAAGACCCGAGCCCTGGCCATGTCATTGCTGTTCGCGCTCGCGGCCACGCCCGCGCTGGCGCAGACCTCGCCGTCGGGCGATGCCGCGGCCCCTGGCCTGCTGCGCATCGACGTGGATGCACGCGACCTCGCGCGCCGCATCTTCAAGGTGACCGCCACGGTGCCGGCCAAGCCCGGCCCGATGACCCTGCTGTACCCGCAGTGGATTCCCGGCAACCATTCGCCCACCGGTCCGATCGACAAGCTGGCCGGACTGCGCGTAACGGCCAACGGCAAGCCGCTGGCCTGGCAGCGCGACCAGTTCAACGTCTATGCGTTCAAGGTGAACGTGCCCGAGGGCGTGAGCGAGATCGTCGCCCACTTCGATTTCCTGTCCTCGCAGGGCGGCAGCCAGGGGCGGGTGGTGATGACCCCGGAAATGCTCAACCTGCAGTGGAACGCCAACTCGCTGTACCCGGCCGGGGTGGATGCACGCAACCTGCAGGCGCAGGCCAGCGTGACCCTGCCCAAGGGCTGGTCGTTCGCCACTGCGCTGGAAACCGCGCGACGCGACGGTGACGCCGTGGTGTTCAAGCCGATCTCGTATGACCATCTGGTCGATTCGCCGTTGTTCGCCGGCGAGCACTACCAGCGCATCGATCTCGACCCGGGTGCGAAGGTGCCGGTGCACCTCAATGTGTTCGCCGACGACGCCAAGTCGCTGAAGCCGACCGACGAACAGATCAAGCTGCACCGCGCGCTGGTGCAGCAGGCCGACAAGCTCTATGGGGCGCGCCATTACAACCACTATGAGTTCCTGCTGGCGTTGACCGACCGCCTCGGTGGCATTGGTCTGGAACACCACCGTTCCAGCGAGAACAGTGCCGATCCAGGCTACTTCACAGAGTGGGACAGCAACGCGTGGATGCGCGACCTGCTGCCGCATGAGTACACCCATTCGTGGAACGGGAAGTACCGTCGCGGCGCCGATCTGGCCACCGCCAATTTCAACGTGCCGATGGGCGACAGCCTGCTGTGGGTGTACGAGGGCCAGACCCAGTTCTGGGGCCAGGTGCTGGCGGCGCGTTCGGGCCTGTGGTCGACCACACAGGCGCGCGACATGCTGGCCAACGTGGCCGCGACTTATGACCGTGGTCGCCCGGGCCTGGCCTGGCGGCCGCTGCAGGACACCACCAACGACCCGACCATCGCCCAGCGCCGCACGTTGCCCTACCGCAACTACCAGATGAGCGAGGACTACTACTCCGGCGGCCAGATGCTGTGGCTGGAAGTGGAGGGCAAGCTGCGCGAACTGAGCGGCAATCGCCGCAGCCTGGACGACTTCGCACGTGCGTTCTTCGGCGTCGGCAATGGCAATTGGGACGTCAATCCGTACACCTTCGATGATGTGGTCGCGACCTTGAACGGTATCGCGCCGTACGACTGGGCGACGTTCCTGCGCGGACGCCTGGATGGCCATGGTTCGTTGACCGGTGGCCTGGAACTGGCGGGCTGGAAGCTGGTTTACCGCGATACCCCGAACGACGCCTACAAGGCGCAGGAAAAGCGCGCCAAGGCCGCGTTGCTGGCGTACTCACTGGGTGCGACCGTGCTCGACAACGGCACGGTCGGTGACGTGATCTGGGACAGTCCGGCGTTCAACGCCGGTCTTGCACCGGGCATGAAGGTGATCGCGGTTGGCGGCCGTGAATACAGCAGCCAGCGCTTGAAGGATGCAGTCGCCGCCGCAGCAAAGGACAAGGCGCCGATCGTGTTGCTGGTGAAGCAGTTCGATCGCATCGAAACGATGAGCATCGCCTACCACGGTGGCCTGCAGTACCCGGTGCTGGAGCGCATCGCCGGCAAGCCTGACCGCCTTGCGGATCTGTGGAAGGCGCGATGAAACCGCGGGCCCGCGATGGCGTGATCCTGTTGATGGCGGTCCTCGCCATCATCGGCGCGTTCCTGCACGGTGACGGGCGTTGGCTGCACTGGCTGGCCAAGCCGACGACTACGCTGCTGATCGCTGCCATCGCCTGGCGCGTGCACGATCCCGCGCAGCCGCTCTACCGCCGCGCGGTGCTGGCCGGCATGCTGCTCTCGTGCGTGGGTGACATCGCGCTGATGTTGCCAATGGATGCGTTCGTACCGGGACTGGTCGCATTCCTGCTGGCGCATGTCTGCTACATCGTCGCCTTCTGCGGAGGCCTGCGTGCCGGGCGTGGGCTGGTCGGCGCCAGCGTCCTGCTCGGTGCGTTTGCCGTGCTCAACGTGCTGGGCCTGTGGCCACACCTGCCCGCACCGATGCGTATTCCGGTGCTGGCGTACGTGGTGGTGCTGGCATCGATGGCGGTGCTGGCCCTGGCACGGCAGTGGCGCCGCCCGCAGCCTGACGCCATGGAGGCCGCCAGTGCCCGTTGGGCCGCCGCCGGTGCGTTGCTGTTCGTCGCCAGCGATTCACTGCTGGCCTGGGACCGCTTCGCCGGCGGCCTGCCGCTGGCCAGCCTGCTGGTGCTGTCCACGTACTACGCCGCGCAGTACGCCATCGCGCGCTCGGTGAAATAGAAAAAAGGGGACGGAGGGGATTAAGTCGCAAACCGCACCAAGGCACATACGACTTAATCCCCTCCGTCCCCTTTTTTGTGTGGCCTACCGGCGGCTCACGCCGCGCAGGGCGCCCTGCGCATCGAACTGCAGGCGCACGGATTCGCGGTCACCGGCGACTTCGTCCGGCAGCCATACCACCTTGCCGGCTTTGCGCACGATCACGTAGACGTGGCCGACTTCAGATGCGGGGTTCTGCAGCGCATTGCGCTGTTCCTGCAGCGCCTGCGCCACGCGCGGCACAGCCTCGAAATCGATGCTGGCCAGTGATGTGCTGCTGCGCTGCAGGCTGATGGTCGGCGCAAACTGCTGCGGGTTCACCGGATTGCCCTTGCGCCATTGGCCACGTTCAAAGTGATAGCTGTCGACGTGGCCCGGCTGTTGCGGATCGACCAGATCGAGGTTGATGCGGCCATCGTCGTAGAAGTGGATGCTGTGGAAGACCGTCAGCCTCTGGCCGGCCAGCGCTGGCATCTGCTCCAGTGCCTGACGGGCAGCCAGCAGGTAGTCCGCATCGAACAGGCGGTTGTTGCGCTCGGGCGCTCCAGCGGTGCTCGCGGCGGGGAAGGGCGCCGGGGACGGCACAAGCGATGCGGATTGTTCGCGCGGCGACTGGGACGAGACGGACGCGGGCAACCGGTCCGGCTGTACCGAATGCCCCAGCGTTTCGCTGATGGTCTGCAGGGCGCCTCCGGCAACGGCCACGCCCGCCAGAACCAGCAGCAGTACCAGGAACACGGTGCGGGTTGAGGGTGGCTGTTTCATACTCCCTCCAGGCGCACGTTGCTGCGGTCATCCGGGTCGTACAGCAGCGTCACATGCTCGCGCGGGATGTTGGCCAGTTCAATCAGCGGGATGAAGCGGCGCACGCGAGCCTGCTGCACGTTGCCTTCGCGGTCGATGTATTCCAGCTGGAACTCCACCTGCGGCTGTTCGTTGAGGTAGGTGCCGGTCTGACGCACCTTCAACACCCTGGCCTCCACGCCGATGCCGCGATACTTCAGCGCATCGCCGCGGGCATCGGCGTGCAGCAGGCGGCCGAGCAGGCGCAGGCCCAGCGCATAGCCACACAGCACCAGCGGGCACACCAGCAGCGGGTGACCGAACGACAGGAAGGTCCAGCCCAGCCCCTCGCTCTGCAGCTGGTAGGCCCACACATAGGCAGCGGCAACGACGGCGATGCCGAGTGCTGCACCGATGCCGCGCCGCCACAGGCTGGCGACATTCAGTTCGGGCTGGGCACCGTCCAGCACGATGTTGGGGAATGCTCCGGGTGTCCGGCCCAGGCGCGCATCGATGTGCCTGCCCACCTCGAAGCGATGCAGCTGGGGTTTGCTGTCGACCACCAGCATCTGTTCGCGGACCGGCGTACCGGACAGGTTCTTGAAGAACAACTGCAGTTTCCATTGCGCGAACCCACGTACCTGCACGCCGGTCTGTTCGGCCTGCTCGATCAGCGCACTGCGCGGTTCACCGTCGGCCAGGATCGACTGCACCCGGTGCAGTGCGCGTGGCGGCCCCAGCAACAGGTAGTGCAGGAAGGCGAACAGCAGCATCAGCCACAGCACCATCGACAGTGCGAGCAGCAACAGTGCCAGCCACGGTGCGCTGCGGTCGACCAGCGCTACCGGCCACGAAGTGCCGAAATAGAGAATGCAGGGAAAAGGCAACGCGAAGAACAGCAGGAACGCGCCCCAGAACCAGAGATAGGCTTTCATGGGGGAAGGGGACCGCGGTGGAACAGGGCGCGTAGATTACTACGCTTCAGCGGAACTGCAGGGTAAGCAGGTAGTAGCGGCCGAGCGGATCGTCCAGCCCGGGCATCTGCCCGCCATTGCCGACCAGATAGTTCACCGGTTGCGTGTCCAGCACGTTGTGCACGTCCAGCGCTGCAACGATGCGCGGCCCCAGCCGGCGTGCGAGGTGCAGGTTCCAGCGCAGCTGCCGTGGGTTCATGCAGTGGTTCCGGTCGACCTGCTTCTGCGGGCACTCCGCCCCCGGCAGCCAGGCACGCGTGCGCCCGATCTGGTTGCCGCGCAGCGCGATGTCCCAGTTGCTGTTCTGCCATTGCACGTTCAACACCGCAGCCAGCTCGGGTGTCACATGACCACGCAGGTCCACGGCGGCCTCATGGTCACGGCGGCGAAGCAGTTCCTGCTGCTTCAGCGCATCGAGCGAAAACAACCATTGGCCGTTGCTGCCGCTGTCGATGCGGTACTCGCCACGCAGCACCCAGTTGCGGGAGGTGGTGCGGCCGATGTTGTCGAACGACAGGCGCAGGCTGCCCAGGTGGCCGTCTTCATCCAGTTCCCACGTGCTGCGGTTCCACACCGCATCGCTCGGCTGCAGGGCGAGGATCTCGTTGCGCAGTTCCACGATGTTGTGGGTCAGCGACAGCGAGAATGTGTCGTTGGGCGTCCACGTGGCTGCCAGCGAATGGCTGCGTGATCGCTCGGCCTTCAGTGCATCGTTCTCAACCACGTTGGCCGTGACGCTGCAGCCGCCACCACGCGTGGCGATCGCACATTCCGGAAGGGCACTGGACACCGGAAGCGTGATCGAGCCGAAGTAGCCGGGAGGCCGCCGTTGCTCGAACAGGCTCGGTGCACGATAGCCGCGCCCGCTGGCCAGCAGGAACGACCAGTGCGGCGTCGGGCTCCAGCGCAGCCCGGCACGAGGCGAGAACGCCATGAAGCCGCCGTCGCGGTCCCAGCGTGCAGCCAGGTCCGCGCGCAACGTGGGGGCCAGCGGCAGGCCCAGCTCGGCGTAGACGCCACTGCTTTGTCGCGACAGGCGGCGTCGCTGCTGTGGCAGGCCCAGCGCAAGGTCGCCCTGACTCAGCAGTGCGTCCGGGCGCGAGGTCCAGCGTTCATGGCGCAGGTCGATGCCGGTGGCCAGCTGCGCATTGCCGCCGGGCATTGCCATCAGCTCACGCTGCACGCCCCACCAGCCCTGCCATTGTGCGGTGCTGCCGCGGTTGCGGATGGACGGAAACAGCGTGTCCGCCTCGGCCGCCGGCGGCGCGTCGAAACCGGGAGTGAACCTGCGCGCCTGCGTTGCTTCAAGCAGGCGTGTCGTGCGCACGGTGCCTGCAGTGGACAAGGTCACGTCGCTGCGCTGCGCGCTGATGCCCGCCTCCCAGCTGCGCCGGCCCTGGTCGCGGCCGATGCCGAAGGTAAGGTCGGCATCGGTGGCGCGGACGCTGGGGCGCACGTTGCCGGCCTCACGCAGCACACTGTTGAAGGTGATTCCGCGCGAGACCACCGCAACGGCGGTCGGGCCCAGATCGAAGCGCTGGCGGTTGTGACTGGCCCGCGCCTCGACATAGGCATAGCGTCCCTCACCACGTTCATGCCGGTAGTGCAGGAAGGCCGACGCGGTATCCGAGGCGGGCTGCAGCGACCGCGGCCGCGCGCTGTCAAACCAGCAGCCATCCTCGCGCCGCTTCAGGGGCGGCTCGCAGCGCCGGGCGGGCACGTACCAGTTGCCGAAGATCGCGCCGATCGGATACAGCGAGGTTTCCGCGTGCCAGTCACGCTGGTCACCGGCGACATGTTCGACACGGTGCAGATCGAGTCCGGCAAACCAGCGGTCCCCGTTGCCACGCGCGCCGCCCGTGGCGGCCTGCAGGCGGTACTGGCCCGCATCGCCGCGGCTGCTGAGCCCGGTCTGCAGCATGGCTTCGGGCCCATCGGCCTGGTCGCGCAGGATGATGTTGACCACGCCGGACATGGCGTCGGCCCCATAGATGGCCGAGGCACCACCGCGTACCAGTTCGATGCGGTCGACGAAGCTCAGCGGAATGCCGCCGAGGTCGGTGAGCCCACCCTGTTCCAGCGACACCATCGGATAGCGCGGCAGGCGCCGGCCGTTGACCAGGAACAGCGTCGCCCGCGGGCCCATGCCGTCGAGACTGGTGGTGGCCGCTGCGCCCACCGGCAGGTACTGCGAATCGCCGCCGCGCGAGGTGCTCATGGCCGGATGGCCGTTCATGCCGGGCAGGTGCCGCAGCAGGTCGAACAGATTGCCGTAGCCGCTGCGCAGGATATCGTCGCGATCGATGGTGGTGACCGGCAGTGTGGTCTGCACCGAAGAGCGCGGCAGCCGGCTGCCGGTGACATGGATGGGCGCCAGTTCCACCTGGTGTGGCGTGTCGGCGGACTTGGGAGCCGGGCGCGGCAGGCGCGGGGCTGCGACCGCTTTCGGCGGCGTGGCAGGGGGCTCGGGATGGACGCGCCGCACGACAAAGGCACCGGATGAAGTGCGCAGGATGTTGACCGGCAGGCCGGCGACCAGCTGCTTCAGGGAGGCCCCGGTATCGCGTTGGTCACGGCTGCCGCCGGTGCGCAGATCATCCAGTTCACGTGCGTCGAACAGCAGGGCGGTGCCACTCTGCCGGGCCCATTGCTGCAGTGCCGGCACCAGTGGGCCGGCGCCCACGTCGATCTCCAGCGTGCCGGCGGGCTCGCCGGCATCGGCCATCGGTAGTGCGGCAACACCCAGTGCAAGGCATAGCAGGGCGCGGAGCAGCCCCCACTGCAGCGCACCCGGACCTGCCTTCACTGCCGGTCTCCTCAGTAGGTGCGGCGCAGTTCCAGCGCGCCATCCGGACGCGTCTGGCCAGCCACGGACCAACCCAGTTCCAGCGCCGACAGCAGCTCCTGTGCATCACCGGCGCGGAAGGTGCCGCTTACCGCCAGGTCGGTGATCTCCGGATCGACGATCACCAGTGGCGTGCGGCCATAACGGTTCATGCGCTCGACCACGATCGACAGTGGCGTGGCATCGAACACCAGTTGCCCACGCAGCCAGCCTTCAGCGGCTGCGTTGGACGAGAGGGCAGGGCCCGGCTGGATACGGCCGGAGGGCAATACCTGCAGCTGTTGGCCGGGTGCCAGCGTGTGCTGCGCTGCGCCGTTGCTGACTTCCACGGCACCTTCCAGCAGCGCGACCTCGACCAGACCATCGCGCAGGCGTTCCACCTGGAAGGTCGTGCCGATGTCGCGGATCGTACTGCCGCCGGCGTGCAGCTGCAGCGCCTTGTTCGACGGAGCGACCTGCAGTTGCAGCCGACCCCGCTCCAGCACCAGATCACGATGACGCCAGCCGAAGCGGGCGCGGAGGGTGGTGCCGGCATCCAGCATGGCGACGCTGCCATCGGCCAGCGTCTGCTGCTGTGCCTGGTGCGAATCATTGGCGTAGACCTGTGGCGTCGGGTTGCCGTCGACGGCAACCATCCAGCCGATGCCGATCGCCATGCAGACACCGGCGGCAGCGGCCACGCCCGGCAACCAGCGCCGGCGCGGCGGACGCGCCGCCCGTGCCGCGGCGGTGCGCAGCCAGGGGTCAGCCGCAAGCTCCGCACCCTGCTGGAACAGGGTTTCGGCCTGCACCCAGGCTTTGACGTGGGCCGGATCTTCGGCCAGCCAGTCCTCGAACGTTTCGCGTTCGGCCGATGTGCAGTCCGGGGCTTCCAGGCGGGCTACCCAGGCGCTGGCGCGTTCAAACAGCTGTGCATCATTCCTGTGCGGGGTGCCACTCATTGGCCGTCCCTGTCGTTGTGCAGCGGATCCGATCCCAACTCCTGACGCAGGCCCTGCAGGGCCCGGGCGATATGTTTTTCCACGGTCTTGGCAGTAATTCCACAATGCCGCGCGATCTGGGTGTAGCTCATGCCGGTGATGCGGTTGAGCAGATAGACCTCGCGTGCGCGTTCGGGCAGCTTGAACAGGGCCTGCCGCAGCAGGGACAGCATCTGCCCTGACTCGGCCTGGCGCAATGGATCGGGCGAGGAACTGGGCGGTTCGTCGCTGCCATCGTGTTCGGCCAGCGGCAGATGCGGCCGCGACTGCGGCGAGCGTCCGCGGTCTGCCAGGCGGTTGCGGGCGATACGATACAGCAGCAGGCGCAGTTCGTCCGGGCCCTGTGCGCGATAGCGGATCAGCCGCTCCATGCAGTCCTGCGCGATATCCTCCGCATCCTCAGGCCCGACCCCCCGCGTGCGCAGGAACGCGCACAGCGGTGCGCGCTCTTCGCGTACGAACGCGATGAAGGCATCCGCAGGTGCGGGCGGCTCCGGCGCGCGATGGATCAGGGGAGACGGGGTGGACAGGGCTGGCCTCGACTGTCGGTGGCGAATGCGTCATCGAGTTTTACGCGACGATGACCGGATGGGGAAGAGTGTGCATCGATCGGATTCTTATTGTGAATGTATTCATTTTTCAGGATCCGTTCCACTGGGGGAGATCGCCCCGCTGCGGCGTTGATCGTTCTACCCGCGTGTTGCGGGTGGAGAGAGAGAACGCATGAAGTATTCGAAGTTGAGCCTGGCCCTGGCCGGGCTGATGGGCGTTGGCGCCATCGCGGCAGCTGATGACGTCATGGCAATGAGTTATCACGTGCAGGACGATCGCGTCTTCCTCAGCGGCGGCGTCACCGTCGCCGATGTGGTGGCGCTGCCCGCACTGCTGGCCAAGGCGCAGGCTGAAGGCCGTCCGATCCGCGAAGTCGTGCTGCGAACGTCCAACGGTGGCGCGCTGATTGCCGGCGAGTGGCTGCAGGCGGTGATCCGTACCCAGGGCCTGGACACCATCGTGTCCGGCCACTGCATTTCGTCCTGCTCGATCATGCAGTCCGGTGGCGTCAACCGTTACCTCGGCGGCGATCTGCCGCTGGTCGACTCGGTGCAGATCCATGCCGCCAGCAGTGGTGGCAGGATCACCTATGCGCCGTCGGCGCGCATGACCCAGATCTACACAGGCAACTACGGCGGCGGCATGGATGCGGGCCTGTTGCACAAGGCCATGTATGAAGTGGTGCAGCCCAATGGCCTGCTGGTATTCCGCGACCCGGCGCGTACCACGGGTACGTCGGTTACCTTCGATCCGGATGGCAGTGGGAGCAAGCTGGAGTCATTCCCGGGCCAGGACATCCGCAGCAACAGCATCATCAACACGGCGGGCTATCGCGATCCGGGCGACACCCTTCGTGTCACCAGCAACGTCAGCGGCGACATCAACCCGGGCTACCTTCGTACCGCGCGCCAGCTGCAGGCCTTTGTCGACGACGATTTCGCGCGCTGGAACACCGACTGGGCCAGCACCTACATCAACTATGCGGTGAGCCTGTACAACTTCTCCACGCGGGGGGCGAACGGTATCGGCGCGCAGTCGTTGCAGCAGCTGCTCGCCGACCCCGACCTCCAGGATGAACTGCGCGGCCAGCTGCGGCTGGCCGATCTGGATGCCTCGACCCTGGCCAACTCCGCCGGCGTGATCCGTGTCAGCAATGGCGCCACCTGGCGCACCGCTGAAACCACCGGCGCCGATTTCATTCTGGTGGACAACGGCACCATCGCACTGGAGGGTGGTGCGCTGCGCACCCCCGAGCTGCGGGTGATGCCGGGCAGCATCGTGGTCGGCCACGGTGATATCGCATCGGTCGGCACCGACAGCGATGCGCTGCTGGATGGCACCGGCCCGTCCTACCGCGAAGATGGCTTCAACCGCCTGCGCGTGTTCGGCACGCTGATGCCGCGCGGTGGGGACCTGGTGACCCACGGCTACGTCAACATCATGCCCGGCGGCCAGGTGTTGTTCGATGTTACCGAAACCGGTGGTACCGGCAATGGCCGCCTGCGCGTCGGCAGCTTCTACGATGGCGGCACCGAGGAGGGCGCGCTGGTGATCGCGCAGGGCGCACACCTTGCGTTGAATGTGGCCCAGGGCTTCTATGCCAGTGCCTACCGCCGCGATCTGGTGGAAGGGCCGATCTACCAGGGGGGCTTCCAGGATGTCGTGCGGCTGGGGGACGCCGGATACAGTGCCAGCATCACTGCCGGTGAAGTGTTCCGCCCGCGCCACAATTCACTGCTCAGCTTCAACGTGAAGCAGACGGCCGATGGCCTGTGGCTGACCGCCAACCCCGGCTTTGACCAGCTGGGCCTGTTCGCCAATGGCACGTCCGGCGACGGCCTGGGCCGCGCGCTGGCGACCGCCTCCGATCGCCAGGACAAGGGACTGAGATCGCTGCTGGGCGCACTGCAGTTCGCCGACCGCGATGTGATCGCACAACAGGCCGGTGCCCTGCGCGGTGATGCGCACGCCAGCCTGCGACTGGCCGACACCGCGCTGGTGGGCAGTATCGGCAACGTCGTGCAGCAGCACCAGTCGGCCATGCGCAGCGGCGGTGATGCCGATGGCCTGGCCTCGCAGGTGGCGCAGTCGGTCTCCTCCCAGCCGGGCATGCGCCATGGCAGCCTGTTCAACCAGCTGGCGATGCACCTGGTCGAGCCGGCGTCGGGCAGCGTTGCGGGCAGCGGTGATGCTGGACGCAGCCACGGCATCTGGGCACGTGGTTTCGCCAGCCATGGTCGCATCGATGCTGACGGTGGCGTGGCCGGCCTGAGCCACACCATCGGTGGCATCGTGGTCGGTGCCGATACCCGCGTGGCCGATGACCGCGTGACCCTGGGCGTCAGCGTGGCCGCGGCGGACATGTCGACCAAGGCCAGCGATGGCTCTGGTTTCACTGGTGACGTGCGTGCGCTGGACGTGGGCGGCTACCTCGATGCGACGTACGCGCGCGGCTATCTGTCGGCGGCCGTGCGCTACACCGATCTGCGCCACGATACGCGTCGCAGCATCAACGGCATCGATGGCCTGCAGCAGCCACTGCGCGCCAAGTACAGCAACGATGCGATCTCCGCACGGGTGGAACATGCGTTCTCCTTCACCACCGCCAAGGGCCTGGTGATCCAGCCGTTGCTGCCGGTGGTGGACTACGCGCGCACCTCGGCCACCCGCTTCAACGAAGGGCAGGGCGCCGGTGCGCTGGTTGGCCGCAGCGGCAGCCTGGAGAGCATCCGCGTGGGTGCGGGCCTGCAGCTGTTCAAGACCTTCGAAGGCAACAACGGCGAGCGCATCACCCCGCGCGCGCGGGTGGTCTGGCAGAAGGAACTGGGCGATTCGCAGGCCCGCTACAGCACCGGCTTCGCCGCGGCACCGGATCTGGTGTTCGGCGCCAGCAGCCAGGCGGTGGGCGAGCAGGTGCTGGCCTGGAACCTGGGCGTGACCAGCCGTGCCAGCGAGCGGCTGTCCATCATGGCCGATTACGTGGGTGAGCGCCGCGACGGGCAGATCCAGAATGGCGTAATGCTGGGGCTGGGCTACAAGTTCTAAGTGGTGCACGGCACCGGCGATGAAGGCATCGCCGGTGCCATCCCCAGAACGCGCGTTGCTGCGGTATGGTCGGCGTGGCATTCCACCCAGGCCCTTCCATGCAGATCGCCGTCTTCAGTGCCCGTCCCTACGACCGTCGTTTCCTTGATGAGGCGAACCAGCGCGATGCGGCTGGGGACGGCTTTGCGTTCGTGTACTTCGATGTGGCGCTGGACGTGCACACGGCCGCGCTGGCGCAGGATTGCGCAGCCGTATGCGTGTTCGTCAACGACCGCCTGGATGCGCCGGTGCTGCACGCCCTGCATGCGATGGGCGTGCGGGCCGTACTGCTGCGCTGTGCCGGCTTCAACAATGTGGACCTGGCAGCCGCGAAAGCGCTGGATCTGTTCGTCGCACGCGTACCGGCCTATTCCCCGGAGGCGGTGGCCGAGCATGCGTTGGCGCTGGTGATGACCCTCAACCGGCAGACCCATCGCGCCTACAACCGCGTGCGCGAGGGCAACTTCATGCTGGATGGCCTGCTCGGACGCACCTTGCATGGACGCACGGTTGGCATTGTGGGTACCGGCAAGATCGGGCTGGCCACCGCGCGCATCTTCAACGGCATGGGCTGCACCGTGCTGGGGCACGATCCTTATCCGTCACCCGCGTTCGGTGGTATCGGCGAAATGGTCGGGCTGGATGAACTGCTGGCGCGTGCCGACATCGTGTCGCTGCATTGCCCGCTGACGCCTGAGACCCACCACCTGATCAATGATGCGTCGCTGGCGCGGACGAAGCCGGGCGCGATGCTGGTCAATACGTCGCGCGGCGCACTGGTCGATACCCATGCGGTGATCCGCGCGCTGAAGTCGCGCCGGCTGGGTCATCTGGCCATCGACGTGTACGAGCAGGAAAGCGCGCTGTTCTTCCAGGACCTGTCTGGCGAGATCATCGACGACGAGGCCTTCCAGCGCCTGATGACCTTCCCGAATGTGCTGGTGACCGGCCACCAGGGCTTCTTCACCGTGGAGGCGCTGCAGGAGATCTCGGCGATCACGCTGGGGAATCTGCAGGATTTCGCGGCCGGGCGGGTGTGTGCCAACCGGGTGGAGGTGGGCTGAGCCGGATGGATTGACCGCCGGGGCGCCCAGCCCGTAAAATCGCGGGCTCCGCCGGAATAGCTCAGTTGGTAGAGCGGCGCATTCGTAATGCGTAGGTCGCAGGTTCGACTCCTGTTTCCGGCACCAGTTGTAATGAAAAGCCCCGGCCTTGGTCGGGGCTTTTCGTTTTGGGCTGTGCTGGCGCGGCCCGACCCCGGCGGAAGCGTCCGATGGAACTGCAGGCATGTACCTGCCGGTCGGGGTCATCACCATTGCCGAGGTGGGTTGCTTGCGGCGCTGGACGGGGCAAGTCAGTTTCAACCAACAGGGGATGTCATGAAGAAGATCGTGGTGAGCCTGATGGCGTGCGTCGTTCTCGCCGGCTGTGCAACCCGCCAGATCAGCTCCGAACAGGCGCAACCGGTGCCTGCCGAGCGGATTTTCGCCTTCAATGGGATTGGGGACAGTGCTTCCGGACAGGTAATCTTTACGCGCGACGTCGGCGCGGTTGGTGGGGCATGCCCACTTGCACTGTATATCGACGGCACCCTGGCAGCCCATCTGCAGCGGGGAGAGTCTGTCTCGCTGTCTGTGCCTGCCGGCAATCGCATTGTCAGCGCAAGTTTCGCGGGTAAAGGTCTCTGTTTGTGGGGGGATGAATCGGCGCACAGGCGCGAAATTTCCCACGTGGTCACGGCGGGTGGCAGAACCAGGATCCGTCTCGCATTGACCCATGATGGTGTGATCCAAATCGGTCCGACCGCGTTCTAGACGCACTCCACGCAAGACGAGCAGTTGCATCAACAGAAAGCCCTGGCCTTTGCCGGGGCTTTCTGTTTCTGCCCAAGGGAAAGGTCGGTCGGCGACGTCACCGATGCAAACACAGCTTCATTCACGTCCAACGATCTCCGCACCCCGTGCCAGCCACCACGCGAGCTGCCGGAGATAGCCACCTGCCGCTCCCGCCAATGCGCCCATCATCAGGCGTGTAAGCACCCTGGTCCCGCGCACGGCCCGCTCCCGCACCCAAGGCAGTACCGCCACCACCTGTGCACCCAGCAACAGCACCAGCACGTCCAGCCCGAGCGCGTCCACCACCGGCAGCAACGGCAACAGCGCCGGGTTGCAGGCCAGCACGATCACCAGCGCAGCACCCAGCACGGCCATCAGGCGGCGCCCAGCGGGCAGGGTAGTCCAGTGCAGCAGCCGGCTGATCAGGCGCATGGCATTCCTTGTGTCACGTGTGGGAGTCCTCATCAGGCTCAATCGGCCGCACCGGCTGCCGCAGCACGGTTTTCAACCGCGCCGCGTCGGTCCTGCGCGGGTCGCTCAGGTAGATCTCATGATGGGGGCCGGCAAAGGTGTATCCCAATGCGGGCATCAGTTCGTCATGCAGATGCGCCAAGGTGGGCCCTTCGTCATCGTAGGCGCCCACGTGCAAGGTCTGCAGGCTGGGGCCCTCGGCAAGGATTTCATGGCGAAGGCTGGGCGGGACCTCGCCCAGTTTCTTCGCCGACTTGGCGATGGCAGCCTCCAACTGCGCTGGACTGATCCCGTCCGGCGTACGGATCATCACCGTCCACCTCCACTCATCCTTGCGGCGTGCGACAAAGCTCGACGGATCCTCGGCGGTCCACAGGGCTTCCAGCGGTGGCACCACGTAGTCCTGGCCCCCGGACTTCAGCGCGAACTTCAGTGCATAGCTCACCGCGTACAGCCACTGCACCGCCTGCACATACGCGGGGGCGGTATTCGGATCACCGTGGCCGTCGACCATCAGGTAGGGCAGGGGCGGTACGTCTACCGTCACGAACCGGCCCGCCGGGGGCAGGTACAACGCGCGATCGCGCTTCTTGAAGTCGATCTTGTCCACGGGCCTTCCTCCTGCGCCGAGCATCCCACGCCGGGCACCCGCCAGCACGCCTGAACAGGTTCAGACGACTTTGCCGAACGAGTCCGGACCGCCGGCCAGCACCTGATGCTAGGATGCCGCCCCCGGGTGTTCTGCCCGCCGCGCCTGCGCGGTGCGACAACGTGTCGCAGCCAGAAACGGGCCTTTCCTGCGCTCGATCATTGTCAATGCCTTTCTTAAATGGTGGGTGACGGCCTAAAATTGAAAGGCTGACTCGACCCCACCTCCCTGCCTGTCTTCCGGACCGGTGGGACCGGCTTTGGCCGGAACAGGCAGGACGGGGAACGGCATTCCCTCGCAATTGGATCGACCGATGATTCCGTTGAAAACCCTTGGGCGCTGGTTGCGCCCGGGCCTGCTGCTGTCGCTGCTGGTGATGCTCACCGGCTGCGATGCGGTGGCCATCCTCAGTCCGAAGGGCCAGATCGGCCAGGATGAGAAGACCCTGCTGATC
This sequence comes from Stenotrophomonas sp. ASS1, assembly GCF_004346925.1. Taxonomy (NCBI): domain Bacteria; kingdom Pseudomonadati; phylum Pseudomonadota; class Gammaproteobacteria; order Lysobacterales; family Lysobacteraceae; genus Stenotrophomonas; species Stenotrophomonas oleivorans. The sequence continues at coordinate 1,228,033 of NZ_CP031167.1, forward strand.
ACGGCTACCGTGCTCATGCTGCTGGTCGTCATCCCGGTCATCATCATGACCCTGACCTTCGCGTGGAAGTATCGCGCCTCCAACACCAAGGCCCGCTACGAGCCAAAGTGGTCCCACTCGACAGCGATCGAGGTGGTGGTGTGGTCCATTCCCTGCATGATCGTGCTGGTGCTGGCGGTCCTGACCTGGCGTTCGTCGCACGCGCTGGACCCGTACAAGCCGCTGGAATCGGACGTCAAGCCGGTCACCATCGAGGCGATCTCGCTGGACTGGAAGTGGCTGTTCATCTATCCGGAAGAGAAGGTGGCGGTCGTCAACGAAATCAAGTTCCCGGTCAACACGCCGCTGAACTTCAAGATCACGTCCGATTCGGTGATGAATGCGTTCTTCATCCCGCACCTGGGCAGCATGATCTACTCGATGGCTGCGATGGAGACCAAGCTCCATCTGATCGCCAACGAGACCGGTGAATTCCCGGGCATGTCCTCGCACTACAGCGGCGCGGGCTTCGCCAAGATGCACTTCACCGCCTACTCGGTCACCGATGCCGAATACCACCAGTGGCTGGACCAGGTCCGCGCCGGCGAGCAGACCCTGGACAAGGCCTCGTTCAAGGCGCTGGGTGAAGCACGCAACGCCGAGTGGTATCCGGTCACCTACTTCGGCAAGACCGAAGAAGGCCTGTTCGACTGGGTCATCGCCAAGCACATGGGCGACAACAAGCATTACGGCATGAAGCACGAACACGCCGGTGCCGCCGCTGCCGATGCCGCCAGCCATGAAGCGCACGAGGGCCATGCCCCCAGTGACGCGCATGATTCCAAGGAATCGGGTGAAAACCTGGATGCCAACGAACACGAACACGCTGGCCATGCTGGCCACGCGGGTTCGGGAGAATGAACATGTTGGGAAAACTCTCTCTTGAGTCGATCCCCCACGATCCGATCGTGCTGACCACCCTGGTCGGCGCGGTGCTGGGTGGCCTGGGCGTCATGGCCCTGATCACCAAGTTCAAGCTGTGGGGCTATCTGTGGAAGGAGTGGTTCACTTCGGTGGATCACAAGAAGATCGGCGTGATGTACCTCATCGTCGCCTTCGTCATGCTGCTGCGCGGTTTCTCCGACGCCATCATGATGCGTACCCAGCAGGCGCTCGCCGTCGGCGGGTCCGAGGGTTACCTGCCGCCGCACCACTACGACCAGATCTTCACCGCCCACGGCGTGATCATGATCTTCTTCGTGGCGATGCCGCTGATCACCGGCCTGATGAACCTGGCCGTGCCGCTGCAGATCGGTGCGCGCGACGTCGCGTTCCCGTTCGTCAACTCGCTCAGCTTCTGGCTGTTCGTGTCCGGCGCGGTGCTGATCATGCTGTCGCTGTGGATCGGTGAGTTCGCTGCCACCGGCTGGCTGGCGTTCCCGCCGTTGTCGGGCATCGAATACAGTCCAAGCGTAGGCATGGACTACTACATCTGGGGTCTACAGGTCGCAGGCCTGGGTACCACGCTGAGCGGTATCAACTTCTTCATCACCATCCTGAAGATGCGTACCCCCAGCATGAAGCTGATGCAGATGCCGGTGTTCACCTGGACCGCCCTGGTGACCAACGTGCTGATCGTCGCTGCCTTCCCGGTGCTGACCATCACCCTGGTGCTGCTGACCCTGGACCGTTACCTGGGTACGCACTTCTTCACCAATGACGGTGGCGGCAACGCCATGCTGTACATCAACCTGATCTGGATCTGGGGTCACCCGGAGGTGTACATCCTGGTCCTGCCGGCATTCGGTGTGTTCTCCGAAGTCATCGCGACCTTCTCGCGCAAGGCGCTGTTCGGCTACAAGGGCATGGTCTACGCCACCGCCTGCATCGGCGTGCTGTCGTTCATCGTGTGGCTGCACCACTTCTTCACCATGGGCTCGGGTGCCAACGTCAATGCCTTCTTCGGCATCACGACGATGATCATCTCGATCCCGACCGGCGTGAAGATCTTCAACTGGCTGTTCACCATGTTCCGCGGCCGCGTGCACTTCACCACCCCGGTGCTGTGGACCATCGGCTTCATGGTCACCTTCGTCATCGGCGGCATGACCGGCGTGATGCTGGCAATCCCGGCCATCGACTTCGTGCTGCACAACAGCCTGTTCCTGATCGCCCACTTCCACAACGTCATCATCGGTGGCGTGGTGTTCGGCATGTTCGCCGGCATCACCTACTGGTGGCCGAAGATGTTCGGCTTCCGCCTCAATGAGTTCTGGGGCAAGTGCGCGTTCTGGTGCTGGTTCATCGGCTTCTACGTGACCTTCATGCCGATGTACGTGCTGGGCTTCATGGGCATGACCCGTCGCCTGCAGAGCACGGTCAACCCGGCCTATGAGCCGCTGCTGCTGATCGCAGCTGCAGGTGCCTTCATCGTCGGCGCCGGCATCCTGTGCCAGATCATCCAGGTGGCCGTGTCGATCCGTGACCGCAAGAAGACCGTCGACCTGACCGGCGACCCGTGGGATGCGCGTACGCTGGAGTGGGAAACCTCTTCGCCGCCGGCCTTCTACAACTTCGGCACCCTGCCGGAAGTCACCGAACTGGATGATTTCTGGGAGCGCAAGCAGCGTGGTGAAGCCTGGCCGAAGCCGGCCAAGTACACCGACATCCACATGCCGCGCAACACCGGCACGGGCGTTGTCATCGGTGCCTTCAGCCTGGTGTTCGGCTTCGCGATGATCTGGCACATCTGGTGGCTGGCCATCGTCGGCTTCGTCGGCATGATCGCCACGTTCATCTACCGCACCTTCGACCAGGACGTGGACTACTGGGTCCCGGCCGCCGAGGTGGAACGCATCGAGAACGAACACCGCAAGCACCTGGAAGCCCAGGGCCTGGTGAAGTCGGAGCTGAAGGCATGAGCACCAATACCTCGACCCTGAGCCACGGGCACGCCGCGCACGCGGCGGCCCATGGCCATGACGACCACGAGCACCACGACACCGGCGGCAACACCGTCTTCGGTTTCTGGGTGTACCTGATGAGCGACTGCCTCATCTTCGCCTCGCTGTTCGCCACCTACGTGGTGCTGGCCGGCGGTACCGATGGTGGCCCGACCGCGAAGGACCTGTTCGAACTGCCGTTCGTGGCATGGGAAACCGCGCTGCTGCTGACCTCCTCGCTGACCTTCGGCCTGGGCATGATTGCCATGCACCGCAAGCAGATGGGCCAGATGTACCTGTGGCTGGGCATCACCTGGCTGCTGGGCTTCGGCTTCATGTGCATGGAAGTGTGGGAGTTCCAGCACCTGATCCATCAGGGCTACGGTCCGGACCGCAGTGCCTTCCTGTCGGCGTTCTTCGCCCTGGTCGGTACCCACGGCCTGCACGTCAGCGCCGGCCTGCTGTGGCTGCTGGTGATGTTCGTGCAGCTGAAGAAGTACGGCCTGACCCCGACCAACAAGACCCGCATGGCGTGCCTGAGCCTGTTCTGGCACTTCCTGGACCTGATCTGGATCGGCGTGTTCTCCGTCGTCTACCTCAATGGAGCGCTGTAATGGCACATGACAACCATGCACACGACCACGGCACCGGCGGCGAAAGCCATGGCACCGTGAAGTCGTACCTGATCGGCTTCGTGCTGGCGGTGGTGCTGACCGTCATCCCGTTCTGGATGGTGATGTCGGGTGATTTCTCGCGCACCGTCAACGGTGTGGTGATCGCGATCACGGCAGTGCTGCAGATGCTGGTCCACCTGGTGTTCTTCCTGCACCTGGACCGTTCTTCGGAAAGCCGCTGGAACGTCAACGCTGCGGCCTTCACCGTGGTGGTGATCGGCATCATCGTGGTCGGTACCCTGTGGGTCATGCACAACATGAACGTGCACATGATGCACTGACGTCCGCGCGACGTTGCCACGCAGAAAGGCCGCCCTCGGGCGGCCTTTTTGTTTGTCGCGCCCACCGGGAATGGCACGCGCGGTGGTAGTGCCGGCCGCTGGCCGGCAATTGCGGGAAGCCGGCCAGCGGCCGGCTCTACCAGGAGATCCACGCTGTACGGGGATGGGGTCAGAGCCCTTGCCTGCAGCAAGGGATCCGACCCCAAAGCCATCGGCCTCATCCCACCCGGTATGGCCGGCACAGCGTGGTAGTGCCGGCCGCTGGCCGGCAATTACGGGAAGCCGGCCAGCGGCCGGCTCTACCAGGATCCACGCCATGCGTGGATGGGTCAGAGCCCTTGCCTGCGGCAAGGGCTCTGACCCCAAAGCCATCGGCCTCATCCCACCTGGCATGGCCGGCACAGGGTGGTAGTGCCGGCCGCTGGCCGGCAATTGCGGGAAGCCGGCCAGCGGCCGGCTCTACCAGGATCCACGCCATGCGTGGATGGGGTCTCACCCCACCCGGCGCAGGAATTCCTCGGCGTCCATTGGTCGGCCCAGGTGGTAACCCTGCAATTGATCACACCCCAGTTCGCTCAGGTACTCGCGCTGTGCCTGCGTCTCCACACCCTCTGCCACCACCTGCAGCTGCAGGGTGCGCCCCAGCGCGATGATCGACGAGACGATGGCGGCATCCTCTTCATTGCATTCCAGATCGTGCACGAACGCGCGGTCGATCTTCAGTTCGGTGGCGGGCATGCGCTTCAGGTAGAGCAGGCTGGAATAGCCCGTGCCGAAGTCGTCGATGGCAATGTGCACGCCCATCGCGGTCAGGTCGTTGAGAATCGCCAGGCTGGCGTCCACGTCCTTCATTGCCGTGGTCTCGGTGATCTCCAGGGTCAGGCACGCCGGCTCGATGCGGTGCCGTTGCAGCACCTCGCGCACACTGTCCAGCAGCGCCGGCGAGGCGAACTGCAACGGTGACAGGTTCACCGCCATCGACCATCCGGAATGTCCGGCATCGTGCCACGCGCGCAGCTGTGCACAGGCACGGTCCAGTACCCAGTCGCCGATCGGCAGGATCAAGCCACTGCGCTCGGCGATGGGAATGAACACATCCGGCGCCAGCAGGCCCAGTTCCGGGTGCTGCCAGCGCAGCAGGGCCTCGGCGCCGGTAGCTGGTGCGCCAGCGGCCGGGAACTTCGGCTGGTAGTGCAGCAGCAGCTCGTCACGCGCGATCGCCTTGCGCAGATCCTGCAGCAGGCGCAGCTGGCGGTTGGCGCTGAGCTGCATCGACGGGGTGAAGAAGGTATAGCCGTTCCGGCCGGTTTCCTTGGTGTGGTACATCGCCGCATCGGCGTGCGCCATCAGTTCGCGCTCGTTGCTGGCGTCATCCGGGTACAGGGCGATGCCGAGACTGGCGCTGACCTGCAGTTCGGCGGCATCCAGGGTGAATGGTTCGCCGGCGGCGGCGATGATGCGTTCGGCCACCACCACCGCATCGTCCGGGGTGTCGATGGCCAGCACGATCACGAACTCGTCGCCGCCGAGGCGCGCGAACGTGTCCTGCGGCCGCAGCAGGCCGCCGATGCGCTGTGCCACCGCCACCAGCAGGCGATCTCCCAGCTGGTGGCCGTAGGCATCGTTGACCGCCTTGAAGCCGTCCAGGTCGCAGAACATCACCGCCACTGCGCGGCCGCGGCGGCGCGCCTTCTCGATGGCCTGTTCGATGCGGTCCTGCAGCAGCATGCGGTTGGGCAGCTGGGTCAGCGGGTCGTGCAGGGCGGCCTGGATCAGCCTGTCGTTGGCGTGCGCCAGTGAATCGGCCAGCAGCCCGGTGCGCACGCGCATCTGCCGGTCGAACAGCGAGGCCACCAGGGCGATGCCCAGGGTCGCCACCGTGGTGACGATCACCAGCACCGCCAGCCAACGCGTGTCGATGCCGCCGCTGCCGACCGCGCCGCAGATGCTGCCCTCCGGGAAGCGCGCCGCGGCCATGCCGGTGTAGTGCATGCCGACGATGGCCAGGCCCATCACCAGTGAGGCGAGCAGGCGCAGGCGCGTGGTGTTGCGCTGCTCGGCACGCAGGCGGAAGGCAATCCACAGCGCCGCACCGGCGGCACCGATGGCTACTGCAATGGAGGCGGCGAACCAGCCCGGGTGATAGTCGATACCCGGCTGCATGCGCATCGCGGCCATGCCGAGGTAGTGCATGGTGGCAATGCCCAGGCCCATCAGCACGGCGCCGGCCAGCAGTCGTCGCCAGGGCAGGCTGGGTCGTGACACCAGCCACAGCGCATAGGCCGAAGCGCCGATCGACACTGCAAGCGAATACAGGGTGATGCCGAGGTCGTAGCCGACCGGGATCGGCAGGTCGAAGGCCAGCATGCCGATGAAATGCATCGACCAGATACCCAGGCCCATCGCCGCCGCGCCGCCGGCCAGCCACCAGCGGGCCACGCGGCCCTCGGCCGTGGCCAGGCGGCCGGCCATGTCCAGCGCCGTGTACGAAGCAAGAATGGCCACCAGCAGGGAGATGGCGACCAGGCTCTGACTGTAACTGCCAGTCATGTTGAATCCAGAGGGGGAGGGAGGGGCGCCCGCAAGGCGCACGCCCGCGACAGCTATCGGCGCGGGTGGGCGGGACTTGAGCGGTCGCAGCACCTGCGACCCGGCTCGGCTATCCTGCCACGCCTGTTCCCGTTGCTGGAAATCATCCGATGGCAAAAGCCCGCACCGCCTACGTCTGCAATGAATGCGGCGCCGAATTCAGCAAGTGGCAGGGCCAGTGCACCGAGTGCAACGCCTGGAACTCGCTGTCGGAAATCGTGCTGGAGAGCGCGGCGGCGGCCAAGGCGCCCGCGTCGCGCCGGGCCGGCTGGGCCGGCAAGATCGACCCGCCGAAGATCACCGCCCTGAAGGACGTGGAGCAGACCGAGCATCGCCGCGTCTCGACCGGCATCGGCGAGTTCGATCGCGTGCTGGGCGGTGGCCTGGTCGAGGGCGCGGTGGTACTGGTCGGTGGTGACCCGGGCATCGGCAAGTCGACCCTGCTGCTGCAGGCGGTGGCGAAGATGGCGGCCGAGCTGCCGGTGCTGTACGTCACGGGCGAGGAGTCGCTGGCCCAGGTGGCCGGCCGCGCACACCGGCTGGAATTGCCGCTGGATGGTGTCAACGCTCTGGCCGAGACCGGCGTCGAGTCGATCCTGCAGCATGCGTCCAAGGCCGGCCCGCGGCTGATCGTGGCCGACTCCGTACAGACCCTGTGGACCGAGAGCCTGACCGCCGCGCCCGGCTCAGTCAGCCAGGTGCGCGAGAGCGCGGCGCGGCTGGTGCGTTTCGCCAAGGAGACCGGCACCGCCGTGTTCCTGGTCGGCCACGTGACCAAGGAGGGCGGTATCGCCGGCCCGCGCGTGCTCGAACACATGGTCGATGCGGTGCTGTACTTCGAAGGCGAGAGTGGCAGCCGCTTCCGCCTGCTGCGCGCGTTCAAGAACCGCTTCGGTGCGGTCAACGAGCTGGGCGTGTTCGCGATGGGCGACAAGGGCCTGAAGGAAGTCTCCAATCCGTCGGCGATCTTCCTGTCCGGCGGCAGCACCCACCAGCCGGGCAGCTGCGTGATGGTCACGCGCGAGGGGACCCGGCCGCTGCTGGTGGAAGTGCAGGCACTGGTCGATGCGTCGCCGCTGTCGAACCCGCGCCGCGTCGCGGTCGGCCTGGAGCAGAACCGGCTGGCCATGCTGCTGGCGGTGCTGCATCGCCACGGCGGCGTGCTGGTCGGCGACCAGGATGTCTTCGTCAACGTGGTCGGTGGCATCCGCGTGCAGGAGACCGCTGCCGACCTGCCGGTGCTGCTGGCGGTGCTGTCCTCGCTGCAGGACCGGCCGCTGGCGGAAAAGACGATTGCGTTTGGCGAGGTTGGCCTGTCCGGCGAGATCCGACCGGTACCCAATGGCGAAGACCGCTTGCGCGAAGCCGCCACGCATGGCTTCAAGCGCGCCATCGTGCCCAAGGCCAATGCGCCCAAGGGGGGGTCGGTGAAGGGTATGGAAGTGATCGCGGTGGAGCGCCTGTCCGAGGCTATCGACGCGGCGTGATCGCGTCGGGCATGGCCCGGCGTCACCACAGCGCACGTGGAATACGGCGGCCGACACGGTAACGGTCAGCCTCCCTGTGCTAGTTTTTCCCGCTCGACGAAGACGCCCTCTGGCGTCTTTCCGTGCCCAGGAGTAAACGATTACATGCAGGACACCGCGCTCACCGCCCCCAACGCCGAAATCCGTCGTGCCGGGGTCGATCTCAATGGACTGATGACGGTGCTGGGCAAGCACCTGTATTCCACCCCGGTGGTGGCGCTGCGTGAGCTGGTGCAGAACGCGCACGACTCGATCATCCGCCGCCGCATCGAACAGCCCGGCATCGAGGTACCTTCGCGCATTTCGGTGCAGGTCGATGCCGCTGCCGGCGTGCTGCGCATCATCGATACCGGTGCCGGCCTGACCCGCCAGGAGATCCATGACTACCTGGCGACCGTCGGCGTCGGCTACACCCGCGGCCTGCGCCAGGGCGGCGAGGACGATGAGGGCCTGATCGGCATGTTCGGCCTCGGCTTCCTGTCGGCCTTCGTGCTGGCGCGCCGGGTCAGCGTGCGCACCACCTCGTACCAGACGCCGGAACTGGGCCATCTGTACGTGTCCAGCAACGCCGAGCAGTACACCGTCAGCGAAGTGCCGGCACGCGCGGTCGGCACCGAGGTGGAACTGGAGCTGCATCCGGACTTCCTGCCGCTGGCCAACGAGGCGCGCCTGCACGAAGTGCTGGGTCGCTATTGCGCGCTGCTGTCCGAGCCGATCTTCATCGGTGCTGCAGGCGAGGCGCTCAACCCCGAGCCGCCGCCGTGGCGCAGCCAGGGTGACGTCGTCGTGCATCCGGTGCAGGCGCGTCGCCAGGCGCTGCAGTTCGCTGCGCGCTTCGAGCACGATTTCGAGCCGATCGTCACCGTGCCGCTGCGTGCCGATGGCAACAGCGATGCCACCGGCCTGCTGTGGGTGCAGGACGGTGCCACCTACGGCACCAGTGACAACCGCAACCTGTCGGTGTTCGTGCGCGGCATGCTGCTGGACGACGATGCGCGTGACCTGCTGCCGCCGTGGGCGGGCTTCATCGGCGGGGTGATCGAATCCTCGCGGCTCACGCCTACCGCCAGCCGCGAAGACCTGCAGCGCGACGACCAGTACCGCGCCGTGCAGCATGCGTTACTGGAAGCGCTGATTGATGGCCTGGCCGACGTCGCGCGGCAGCAGCCGGAAGCGTGGCGACGTGTATTGAGCCGCCACAACGAGGCGCTGCTGGGCGCGGCGCTGTGCGATGACCGCCTGTTCGACCTGTTGCTGGAGCACGTGCGCGTGCCGACCTCGCAGGGCGATCTGCCTGCCAGTGCGCTGCCCGCACGCGGTGCCGTGCATGTGATCCTCGACAACGGTGGCGGCTTCGAGGAAATGCTGTTCCGTGCGATGGGCGTGCCGGTCGCGCATGGTCATCGCTATGCAGTAGTGCCGTTCCTGCGGCGCTGGGCCCAGGCCAAGGGCCTGCGCCTGGTTGAACTGGGCACCGAACAGGGCAACCGTGCGCTGTTCCGCAGCGATGACAGCCTCGATGAGGCGCAGCTGGCATGGCTGCGCGAGCAGCTGGGTGACGGAGAACAATTGCTGCCGGCACGCTTCAGTCCCGAGTCGCTGCCGGTGGTGGTGGTGCCCGATCGCGAAGCCGAACTGAAGCAGCGCCTGGAAGACGATGAGAACGACAAGCGCGTTTCAATGGCGGCGCTGCGGCTGGCGCGTCAGTTCACCGCGCGCATCGAATCGCGTGCGCCATCGCGGTTGTACCTCAACCTCGACAACCCCGCGGTGCAGGCGCTGCTGCGTGCCCAGCGCGACGGCCACCCGCAGGCCGAAGCCGCAGCGCGCCTGCTGCGCTCACTGAAGATCATCGTCGCCGCGCAGGGCCGTCCGCTGGCCCGCGCGACCGCCACGCCCGGCCCGGATCTCAACGGCGCCTTCACCGATATCGCCGGTGCCCTGCAGCAGATGCTGCGCTGAGCACCGCATCCTCTCATCCAGCCTTCGCTAGACAGGAGTACTTACCCCATGGACATCTGGAACTGGGTCGAAAAACTGCAGGGTGACCTGCGCCAGGCCGGCCAGGCGCAGAATGCGCACCTGCTGAACCGCCTCGCCGACGAGGTGAGTGAACTGCGTGTCGACCGCGTTGACGCGCTGCTGCCCGAAGCGCGAGCGCTGGGCAAGGCGCTGGACAACCCGTGGGTCGACGTCTACGTCGGTCACTGGGCGCTGCGCAACCGCGTCGGCAACCGCGTCGAAGGCGAGAGCGCGCTGGGGGAAGCCGTGGCGCTGTTCGAGCGTGCGCATCGCGAGGACACCCTGGAATGCCCGCAGTCGATCTGCGTGACCCAGGATCTTGCCGCCTGCTACGGCAACATCGATGGCCCCGGCTGGGTGCCGGAGCGCATCGAGGTGTGCGATGAAACACTGGGCCGCATCGACCCGAGCTGGGCCTGCTTCCAGTGCCTGAGCTGCGAGAAGGCCGATGCACTGCTTGATGATGGCCGCGGCCAGGAGGCACTGGATTACCTGCAGGTGCAGTCCGACGCGATCGAGGCCTGCGGCAAGGAAGTGTTCGACAGCTTCCCGGAGATGCAGATCAAGATCCTGCTGGGCATGGGCCGCGCCGAAGAAGCGCTGCTGCTGATCGAGAAGCGCGAGGCCGAAGTGGCCGCGTCCGGCGAGTACGAGCCGGCCAACTGCACGGTGCCGCGCCGCCTGTCCAAGGCGTGGGCGCTTGCGCAGCTGGACCGCGACGAAGAGGCCTTGCAGCAGCTGGTGCCGTGGAGCGAGCTGACGCCTACCTACTGGCGGCTGTGGGCGAACACCGCCGCAGCGCTGTGCCGGCGTGATCCCGCACGCAATACCTGGGACCTGGGTACGCGCTTCAACACCATCATCGAACACTTTGCCGAGGTTGGCTCGCACCGCCTGCTGATCGAAGTCGCTGCGCTGAGCCTGGAGCTGGCCCTGCAGCGTGGCGCACGCTGGGTGGCGCTGCGCCAGCTGGAACTGGCGCGTATCCATCTGGCAAAGCTGCGCCAGGACCGGGGTGCGGCTGCGCTGGTGGCCGGCCTGGCGGCACGCATCGATGCATTGCCGGATGTGGCGCCGCTGCCGGTGCCAGCCGCTGAACTACTGGTTTGGCTGAACGAGCAGGGAGAGCAGAATCAGTCGCGCGATCCCGAACGTGAGGCGCAGTGGCTGCTGCAGGCACAGGCGCAGCTGCCAGATGACGAGGCGCTGGCCGAGATGGCTGCCTCCGCGCTGAGCGCCTGTGGGGCGCAGACGGAAGCGCGCGCATTGCTGTGGCGCTTCGTGCGCGCACACACGCAGGATGATGGCCCGGCCGCCTACACGCTGATGCGCTGGCTGACCGAGCAGGGCGACGATGCAGGCCTGCGCCAGTTGGCTGATCTCTATCGCGGCAGCGTGCCGGTGTTCGCGCACTGGTGCGAGGTGCAGCGTGCCCGTCGCGTGTCCGACTGGCCGGCACTGGAGCAGGCCGCGCAGGCGCTGCTGGCGGCCTCGCCGGGCTCGCATGGCGCACGCGGTACGCTGGCGCGGATGTACATGGAAACCGGTCGCTTCAGCGAGGCGCAGGCCTGCTATGCGCAGCTGGTGGAGCTGCTGGAAGAACCCAACGCCGCGCATTGGGACCACATGAGCGCGGCCAGTGCGGCGCGCGACTGGGACGCAGTGCGCCGCTCGGCGGCAGCGATCGGCATGGAGCTGTCCAGCCAGGACGGCGTGGTCGAGGAGCCGTGGGGCTGGGTGATCATCCGCAGCGAAGAGCATGGCGAGCCGATGGAGTATTACGCGCGCCGCAGCGGCCCGGTCACCGCGCGCATCGTCGAGAACGCACCGGCCAACCGCGCCCAGCAGGTCGGCGACTGGGTGGTGTTCGATGCTGCGCTGGTGCACCCGGCGCCGGAGGAGGAGGAAGCGCGCGAGCATTTCATCCCGACCTATGCGCAGGTGCATGTGCTGGAGCGCGGCGGCTTTGCCCGCAGCTGGCTGATCGACGGCGCGCACCCGGGTGAAGACGCGTGGAATGCCTTTGTCGCAGCGGCCGAGGCGCAGGGCTGGCAGGTGTGGTCGCACAGCCGCCCGGACTACACCGTAACCGATCCGGACGAGGAGGAGGGCACGCTGCCGGGCCTGCTGTTCACCGTCGCCCAGCCGCAGGACCATGCACCGCTGGCGCTGCACCGCTTCCTGCAGCAGGAAACCGCGAAGTGGCAGCATCCGCATTGCTGGCTGCGGCTGGCCGAAGCCTGCGACCAGGATCGCCAGCCGCACCTGGACGTGATCGAGCGTTACGGCTTGTAAGCCTGGTATCGGGTAGTGCCGGCCGCTGGCCGGCAGCGCCGGGATATCCTGTGTTGCCGGCCAGCGGCCGGCACTACCTCAAGGAGAAATACATGCGAAAGACAGGGATGTTCATGATCGCCGGGCTGCTGCTGGCCCCCGCCGTGCAGGCCGCATCGGCCTGCCAGGAACCAGTGGCTGTCGCCCGTGCCTTCTACGAGGCAACCACCGGCAATGGCGATCTGCTGGAACCGCCGCTGGCGCTGGTCAGCCCGGCCTTCGGCAAGGCCCTGCGTGGCGAGCGCGCCTGCCAGACGCGCGAGGAAGGCATCTGCACCATCGATTCCGATCCGTGGCTGGATGCGCAGGATGGCGACATCGAAACCCCGGTGCGTTACAGCTGGAAAGAGGCGTCGGCCACCGCCGGCCAGGTCGAGATGCGCTATTCGGTATGGAAGAAGGCCTACGTGACCCGTCTGCCGATGATGCGCCAGGGCCAAGGCTGCTGGCAGGTGGATGACATCATCACCAACAGCGGTCGCTCGGTACGGAAGATCCTGGCCCAGCCGCTGCCTTGACCGTCTGCGGCATACACGCAGGGTGCGGTCCTGTTGCCGGCCAGCGGCCGGCACTACCGGGGTGGGTGCCGACCGTTGGCCGGCACACCGCTATCGCGAATGCCCGAACACCAGTTCGATCGCGAACTGGCTGCCGAAGAAGGCCAGCAGCAGCAACAGCATTGCCGCCAGCGTCCAGTGCACCGCCTTCATGCCGCGCCAGCCGTAGCGGCGACGGCCGATCAGCAGCACGCCGAACACGATCCACGACAGCACGCTCAGCACGGTCTTGTGCACCAGCTTCTGCGCCAGCAGGTCGTCGACGAACAGCACGCCGGTGACCAGGGTCAGGGTCAGCAGCGCGAAGCCGACGGTGATCACCCGGAACAGCAGCGATTCCAGATCCGCCAGCGGCGGCAGGGCGCGCAGCCACGGCCGGAACTCGCGGCGGCGCAGGGCGCGTTCCTGCAGCCACAGCATGATCGCCAGCAGCGCGGCGATGCTCAACGTCGCGTAGGCCAGCAGCGCCAGCCAGGCGTGGCTGGCCAGGCGCCAGCCCAGCACCTTGCTCGGTTCATGGCCGTAGCCGTGGTAGGCCAGCAGCAGTACCGCGGCCAACGGGAACACCACCACGCCCAGTGCCGACATGCGCCCGCGCGCGCCGACCAGCGAGGTCAGCCAGGCCATGCCCAGGCCGACCAGCGACAGCGCGGCGAAGAAGTGCATGTCCGGCCCGCCGTTGGTGCGCATCGCCACCATCACGTGGTAGCCGCCGTGCAGCAGCATCGCCGGCAGGGCGGGCCACAGCCAGGCGGGGGAGCCGGTGCTTCCATCGCGGCCAAGCGCACGCACCAGCAGGGCGCTGGCGGCCAGGTAGAGCAGGGCGGCGATGAGAACGATTAACATCGTTGCAGTTTCGCATACCCCTGCGGTGGTGGCGACGGCCCTGTGGTCGCAGTCCGGGGAGGGGAGCGGACCCGTTATACTGTCTGCCTTATTGTCCCCCGCTTTCAGACAGGTTGCGCCGCATGTTCGAGTCACTGACCCAGCGCCTTTCCGGCACCATCGAGCGCCTGCGTGGCCGCGGCCGCCTGACCGAGGAGAACATCCGCGAGGCCACCCGTGAGGTCCGCATCGCGCTGCTCGAAGCCGACGTTGCGCTGCCGGTGGTGCAGGCCCTGATCGAGCGCATCAAGGTGCGCGCGGTCGGCCAGGAAGTGCTGAAGTCGCTGACCCCGGGCCAGGCGCTGATCAAGGTTGTTCGCGACGAGCTGACCGCGGTGATGGGCGCCGAAGCCAGCGACCTGAACCTCAATGTGCCCGCTCCGGCCATCATCCTGATGGCGGGCCTGCAGGGCGCCGGCAAGACCACCACGGTGGGCAAGCTGGCCAAGCACCTGAAGGAAAAGCGCAAGAAGAAGGTGATGGTGGTCTCGGCCGACGTCTACCGTCCGGCCGCGATCGAGCAGCTGAAGACCCTGGCCGAGCAGGTCGGCGTGCTGTTCTTCCCGTCCAGCGCCGACCAGAAGCCGGAAGCCATCGTCCGCGCCGCCATCGACGACGCACGCAAGTCGTTCGTCGACGTGCTGCTGGTCGATACCGCCGGCCGCCTGGCCATCGACGAAGCAATGATGGCCGAGATCAAGGCCCTGCATGCGGCGGTGAATCCGGCCGAAACCCTGTTCGTGGTCGACGCCATGACCGGCCAGGACGCGGCCAACACCGCCAAGGCCTTCGGCGACGCCCTGCCGCTGACCGGCGTGGTGCTGACCAAGACCGACGGTGACGCCCGTGGCGGTGCCGCGCTGAGCGTGCGCTACATCACCGGCAAGCCGATCAAGTTCGTCGGTGTCAGCGAGAAGCCGGAAGGCCTGGACGTATTCCACCCGGACCGTATCGCCAGCCGCATCCTCGACATGGGCGACGTGCTGTCGCTGGTCGAGCAGGTCGAGCAGCAGGTCGACAAGGACAAGGCCGCCAAGCTGGCCGAGAAGGTCGCCAAGGGCAAGAAGTTCGACCTGAACGACATGCGTGACCAGCTGGAGCAGATGCAGAACATGGGCGGCATCGGCGGCCTGATGGACAAGCTGCCGGGCCTGGGCAACATCCCCGACCATCTGAAGCAGCAGGTCAGCCAGGGCAAGGAAGTGCCGCGCATGATCGCCATCATCAGCTCGATGACCAAGAAGGAACGGCGCAACCCGAACCTGCTCAACGGCTCGCGCCGCGCGCGCATCGCCAAGGGCTCGGGCGTGACCCCCGCCGACGTCAACAAGCTGATGAAGCAGTACATGCAGATGGAAAAGATGATGAGCAAGATGGCCGGCGGCGGCATGAAGGGCATGTTGCGCAGCATGAAGGGCATGATGGGCGCCATGGGCGGCCGCGGCATGCCGTTCCGTTGATGTAGCGACGGGGCCGGCGCGCATTGCGACGCGGCCCCGGTCACAACGACTGGCGTATGCTGGATGGCGACTTCTCCAACAGGTATGTCGCGTGAATGCATCGCCGATTCTTGAACGCGCCGACACCTTCTGTCGGCGTTTTTCATTGCAGCTTCCGATCCTGCTGGCACCGATGGCCGGTGCCTGCCCGGTGCCGCTGTCGGCCGTGCTGGCCAACGCCGGCAGCATGGGGGCGATGGGCGCAGTGCTGTCGTCATCGGCCGATATCGGCCACTGGATGGCTGACTTCCGCGCTGCCTCGACGGGCCCCGCACAGGTGAACCTGTGGGTGCCGGACCCGGCACCGACCCGTGATGTCGCCGCTGAAGCCGCCAGCCGCGCCTTCCTCGCGCAGTGGGGTCCGGACGTGCCGGCCAGCGCCGCCGATGCCACGCCCGCCGACTTCGAAGAACAGTTCGCCGCACTGCTGGCGGCGCGCCCGGCGGTGGCCTCGACCATCATGGGCGTGCTGCTGCCGCGCCACGTACAGCAGTTGAAGGATGCCGGCATTGCCTGGATCGCCTGTGCGACCACCTTGTCCGAAGCGCGTGCGGCACAGGACGCCGGTGCCGACGCGGTGGTCGCACAGGGCGTGGAAGCCGGTGGCCATCGCGGCGCGTTCGATCCGGCGATGGCCGAGCGTCAGTTGGTCGGCCTGTTTGCGTTGTTGCCGCGCCTGGCCGATCACCTGCAGATTCCGGTGATCGCCGCCGGTGGCATCGCCGACGGCCGTGGCATTGCTGCCGCACTCACCTTGGGGGCCAGCGCCGTGCAGATCGGCACTGCCTTCCTGCGCACGCCCGAAGCGGCGATCGCTTCAGCGTGGGCCGATGGATTGGCGGCCAGCGAACCGGAAGATACCTGGCCGACCCGCGCCTTCAGTGGCCGCCTGGGGCGTGGCCTGGCGACACCCTATGTGCGCGCCGCCGCTGCGGAAGGCGCACCGGCGCCACGCCCGTACCCGGTGCAGCGCGGCCTGACCGCGCCGATGCGCAGGCAGGCCGTGCAGGAAAATCGTCTTGCAGCGATGCAGGCCTGGGCCGGGCAGTCGGCGTGGATGGCCCCGGCACAGCCGGCCGCCGACGTGTTGCGCGGGATGTGGGAACAGGCGCAGGCGCTGCTGCGATGACCGTGACCTGCAACGGCCAACCGGCGCAGGTGGAGGATCTGCTGCCTGCACTGGTCAACTATGGCCACTTCACCTCGCTGCAGGTGCGCGGTCACGCCGTGCAGGGACTGGACCTGCATCTGGCGCGGCTGTCGCAGGCCACGCGCGAACTGTTCGGCAGCGAACTGGACGCGGCGCAGGTGCAGGGCTGGATGGCGCAGGCGCTGCAGCAGGCCGGCCTGGCCGATGCCTCGCTGCGGGTGACGGTGTACTCGCGCCGCTTCGATTTCCGCAATCCGCTGGCGGCCGTACCGGTGGACGTGCTGGTGGCGGTGTCCGCGCCGGTGACGCTGACCGCCTCCAAGCGCGTTCGCAGCGTGACCTGGCAGCGTGAACTGCCGCAGATCAAGCATGTCGGCACCTTCGGCCTGTTTGCCGAACGCCGTGCTGCGATGGCGGAAGGATTTGACGATGTGCTGTTCGTGACCGCCGATGGCGAGGTGAGTGAAGGCAGCACCTGGAACCTGGCCGTGCACGATGGTGACCGGCTGCTCTGGCCTCAGGCGTCGGCCCTGCGCGGGACCGCCGAAGCGCTGCTGAAGCAGCATTGGCCGGGGGCGCAGGCCACGCAGCCGTTGCGGCTGGCGGACCTGATCGGTATGAACGCCGCTTTTGCCTGCAACGCCAGCGGCCTGTGGGCGCTGGAGGCCATTGACGGGCATGTCCTGCCCGGCTCGCAGGCCTTGGCTGAACAGGGAAGGGCGGTGCTTGCGAGTGTGCCGTGGCAGCCGCTTTCCTGAACGGGGCGCGCGGGTTACCGGTCGCTGGGCATGACCCGGCGTTACCGTGGCAAGCCGTAATCGGTAGCGCCGGGCCATGCCCGGCGGATGCCTCCGCAGCGCAGAACCCCTCAGGAGATCCAATCAGTCATGGGCACGGTCACCGAGCAGCATCGTGCGGTAGCGATGCACGCAATCAAGATCATGGGCGGTGAGGGACGGCCCAAGGTCCAGGCCTTTCACGATGATCATCGCCAGCGTTCGGTCGATATCCTCACGACGTTCAGCTCTCCGGAAGCAGGGCTGAAGTCCATCGCGTCCATCGGGCTGTCGGACTTTGTCTTACGTCGTGCGGAGGGGCACGAACTGGAAACGCGCGTCGAACTGTGTGCGTGTGCAGAACAGGACGCGCTGCATTGGGACAACGTCGTCGCCTCGACGGCCTTTGCAATCATGCGCGATCGCGCAGCGGTGCAACCCGGAAGTGTGATTCCCAACATCCTGCAGGACTACTTCCCATCGACCCGGATGCCTCACGTCTATCTGGTGCCGCCCTTCTTCTGGAATGACGCCAGGTTCCCGGGACTGCAGTTCCCGCCGGTGGCGATCAACTGGCTGCAGTGCATCGCCATCCACGAATCCGAGCGGCAACTTGTCGAGCGGATTGGCAGTGATGCATTTGATGACCTGTTGCAGCAGCAGGAGATGGACGTGCTGGGCATGCATCGGGCGCCTGTCACTGGAGCACTCTGACGCTATTGCCCTGGGGCGTCGGCGGGGGCGGTCGGAGATTGATCACGTTGCTGAACGAAAGCCGCCGGGCATGGCCCGGCGCTGCCGTGAAGGCGGATTCACCCCGGGGTTGGCTCGGCCGGGCTCTGTCGCTATAATCGCCCGCTTACCTCGCCATCCTGGCGACTGGGCAATAGGAAAAACACCATGGTCAAGATTCGACTGACCCGCGGCGGCGCCAAGAAGCGTCCGTTCTACCACATCATCGTCACCGACGTGCGCAGCGCGCGCGACGGCCGCAACATCGAGCGCGTTGGCTTCTACAACCCGGTCGCCCAGGGCGCCGAGAAGCGCATCGAGCTGGACCTGGCCCGCGTTGACCATTGGGTCAAGAACGGCGCCCAGCCGACCGACAAGGTCCGCAACCTGATCAAGGAAGCGACCAAGTCCCAGGCCGCTGCGGCCTGATCCTGACGGGCCACGCTTCGGCGTGGCCCTCTTGGTTGAAGCAGATGAAAGATATCGAGCGCCGCATCCTGCTGGGCAGGGTTGTCGGCGCTTTTGGTGTGCGCGGCGAGATCAAGCTCGAGTCCTGGACCGAGCCACGTTCCGCCATTTTCCGTTACCAGCCGTGGATCGTGCGCAGCCCGTCCGGCGTGGAAACCACGATTGAAGGTGTACGCGGCCGCGACAGCGGCAAGCACCTGGTCGCCCGTTTCCCCGGCGTCGAGGACCGCGATACCGTTGAAGCGATGCACGGCACCGAGATCTACGTGGCCCGCAGTGCGTTGCCGCCGCCGAAGCCCGATGAGTACTACTGGGTGGACCTGGAAGGCCTGGACGTGAAGACCACCGAGGGCGTTGCCCTGGGCCAGGTCTCGCACCTGTTCAGCACCGGCGCCAACGACGTGGTGGTGGTCCGTGGTGACCGCGAACGGATGATTCCGTTCGTGCAGCCGGACTTCGTCAAGTCGGTCGACTTCGAGGCCAACCTGGTCGTGGTCGACTGGGATCCCGAGTTCTGACTGTGAGCATGCGTTTCGACGTCATCACCCTGTTCCCCGAGTTCCTCGCCCAGTCCGCTGGACTGGGCGTGGTCGGGCGCGCGCAGGAGAAGGGCCTGTTCAGCCTGCATGGCTGGAATCCCCGTGATTACGCCGAAGGCAACTACCGCCGGGTGGACGACCGTCCGTTCGGTGGTGGCCCCGGCATGGTGATGCTGATCGAGCCGCTGCAGGCCTGCCTGCAGGCGATCCGTGATGCTGATCCGACCCCGGCGCGGGTGATCTACCTCAGCCCGCAGGGAGCGCCGTTGACCCAGGCCAAGGTGCGGGAACTGGCGGCGCTGCCGCGCATGGTCCTGCTCTGTGGCCGCTACGAAGGCATCGACGAGCGTTTCCTGGAGGCCAATGTCGACGAGGAGATTTCCCTCGGCGACTACGTGCTGTCGGGTGGCGAGCTGGGCGCGGCGGTGATCATCGACGCCGTGGCCCGCCTGCAGGACGGTGCCCTGAACGACGCGGAATCGGCGGCGCAGGACAGCTTCGAGGGCGACCTCGGCCTGCTCGACTGCCCGCATTACAGCCAGCCGGCCCAGCACCCGCTGGGTGACGTGCCGGACGTGCTGCGCTCGGGCAACCACGCGGCCATCGCGGCCTGGCGCCGCCAGCAGTCGCTGGTCCGTACCGCCCAGCGGCGCCCGGACCTGCTGGATGAACAGGCGCTGGGCAAGTCCGACCGCAAGCTGCTGGAGCAGGGCCGTCAGGCCCAGAAACACAAGGCCAGCCCCTAGCGCAGGGCTGGCGTTATCGGCTATCATGGCCAATTCCCGTCGGCCCCGGCCGGCGCGCGCAGTACCCAAAACAAACGTGCAGCACAGTCCGGTGACTGCATGAGCCTACGTTGTCGATACGACACGCCCACCCGAACAAGAATCGGTGTAACCCATGAGCAAGCTGAACAAGTCCATCGTCGCGGAATTCGAATCCGCCCAGATCACCCGTGAACTGCCGAAGTTCAGCCAGGGCGACACCGTTGTCGTCAACGTGAAGGTGAAGGAAGGCAGCCGCGAGCGCGTGCAGGCCTACGAAGGCGTTGTCATCGCCACCAAGAACGCCGGCCTGAACTCCTCGTTCACCGTGCGCAAGATCTCGCACGGCTACGGCGTCGAGCGCGTGTTCCAGACCCACAGCGCCATCATCGACTCGGTCGAAGTGAAGCGTCGTGGTAAGGTCCGCGCCGGCAAGCTGTACTACCTGCGTGGCCTGGAAGGCAAGGCTGCCCGCATCAAGGAAGACCTGGCTGCCGCTGCTGCCGCCAAGGCTGCCCGTCTGGCCGAAAAGGCCTGATAAACAACTTCGGTTGTTGCCGCGACGGCCACCTTCGGGTGGCCGTTTGCGTTTCCGGCATCGCTTCGGCCACGATCAGGGGATGAACGACATCAACCCGCGCTATCCCGCCGTGATCCAGTCGGCGCTGCGCTTCCTCGACGGCAAGGGGCTGGCGCGCGTGCAGTCGGCACCGCTGCTGCATCGCCTTCTGTGGCGCATGGGCATCGCACTGCCACCGCCGATCCTGGCCGGCTTCGGCACCAATGCGCTGGTGCAGGGTCTGCTGTTCGGGCTGTTCTGGACCGCGCTGATGTGGCTGATGCTGTGGCAGGGCAGTGAACGCCCGCTGGCCCTGCTGCTGGCGGCCGGCCTGGTGGCCGGTGCGCTGTTCGGCGTGGTGATGGCGGCCTTGATGCGCTCGCTGCGCCGCCACCGCAAGCTGCCGGACTGGCAGCAGTTCCGGGCGCGGCAAGCGGACTGAGCCGATGGCGCACTGCGCCGTGACCGTTGGGGACAGGCCGCGCTAGGCTGCGGTTTCATCCCGATGGACGTGCTGTGCGATGCCTGCCAAGCGAACCGCACCTTCCACCGCGCCCGAGCTGTTGTCAGGCGGCAACCCGCAGATCGCCAAGGGCGAAGGCGATGCGCCGGTGCAGGCCTATATCGCGGCGATGCCGGACTGGAAGCGGCCGATCGGAGCACAGCTGGACGCGCTGATCGAACAGGCTGTACCCGGTGTGCACAAGGCAGTGAAGTGGAATTCGCCGATGTATGCGGTTGCGCCGGGCGAAGGCTGGTTTCTCAGCTTCCACTGCTTCACCCGCTACATCAAGGTGGCGTTCTTCCGCGGCGCTGCGCTGAAGCCGGTGCCGCCGGAGCCGTCGAAGAGTGCCGATACGCGCTACCTGCACATCCAGCAGGAGGGTGCGTTGGATGAGGCGCAGTTCCTCGACTGGGTGCGCCAGGCCGCGGCATTGCCCGGCGAGCGCATGTAAGTGCATCGTTCCGATCTCCCTGCCGACGAGAACCGCTGATGGCCACGCATGCACCGAACCCTGCCGATGCCGGAACCCCGGCCGCTGAACTGATCGATGCACGCATCGCCGAGCTGGGCGACTGGCGTGGCGAGGCGCTGGCACGCGTGCGTGCCTTGATCCATGAGGCGCTGCCGGACGTGCAGGAAACCTGGAAGTGGCGCGGTACACCGGTGTGGGAGCACAACGGCATCCTGTGCACCGGCGAGACCTACAAGCAGGCGGTGAAACTGACCTTTGCCAACGGTGCGGCGTTGGCGGACCCGAAGGGCCTGTTCAACGCCAGCCTGGACGGCAACACGCGACGTGCGATCGACATCCATGAAGGCGCGATGCCGGATGCCGCGGCGTTGAAGGCACTGCTGCGCGCGGCGGCCACGTTCAACGCTGCCAAAAAGAAGAAACGGTAGAGCCGGCCGCTGGCCGGCTGTTGCGCGATGCTTCCGGAGGGGCTTGAGGTTGCCGGCCAGCGGCCGGCACTACCGTGGTAATGACCGGCGGAGAAGAAGAAGCGGTAGAGCCGGCCGCTGGCCGGCTGTTTTGCGATGCCCCCGGAGGGGTTTGAGGTTGCCGGCCAGCGGCCGGCACTACCGTGGTAATGACCGGCGGCGAAGAAGAAGCGGTAGAGCCGGCCGCTGGCCGGCTGTTGCGCGATGCTTCCGGAGGGGTTTGAGGTTGCCGGCCAGCGGCCGGCACTACCGCAGTGGCGCGGCATCCGGGTCGGCCACCGGAGACGGCGGGCAGGCCGGAATCTCCGACGGCGTGGCCAGTTCTTCGGCGTGCGAGGGCTTGCCCATCATTTTCGCCTTGCGCCAGCCACCCCAGCGGTAATAGGCCAGTGACAGCAGCATCGAGACCAGCGAGCTGACCGGGAAGCTCCACCAGATCGCATCGGCGCCCCAATACGGCTGCAGCAGTTCGGCGAATGGCACGCGCACGCCCCACAGCGAACCGGCCAGGATCAGCAGCGGCGGAATCACTGCGCCGGTGGAGCGCACCACGCCGGAGATCACGAAGCTGACGCCGAAGAACAGGAACGAGCCGATCACCACGTGGTTGAGGTGGCGGGCGATGTCCAGCGCCTGGCTGGCCGGTGGCAGGAACAGTGCCAGCAGCTGGCGATCGAACACCACCAGCGGCAGGATCAGCGCGCCGGTCAACAGGAAGTTGAACAGCACGCCCTGGCGCGCGGTGCCGCGCACGCGATCCCAGCGCTGCGCACCGACGTTCTGTGCCGCCATCGAAGAACACGCCGCACCGATCGCCATCGCCGGCATCTGCAGGTAGTTCCACAGCTGCAGGGCAGCGCCGTAACCGGCGCCGGTGTCGGTGCCGTACTGGTTGACCATGGTCATCAGCAGGATCACCGACAGCGAGATCAGCACCATCTGCAGGCCCATCGGCACGCCCTTGAGCACCAGCGCCTTGAGGATGGTCAGGTCGAGCTTGAGCAGGCGCATGTCGGCGCGGCCCAGCCACAGGGTGTGGCGCTTGTGCCGCATGTACAGCAGCAGGCCGGCCAGCGACAGCGTCTGCGCGACCAGCGTGGCCCAGGCCGAACCGGCAATGCCCAGCGCCGGGAACGGCCCCATGCCGAAGATCAGCACCGGGTTCAGCACGATGTCCAGCGCCACCGACACCATCAGGAAACGGAACGGCGTGCGTGAATCACCGGCACCGCGCAGCGCGGCGGTGAGGAAGGCGAACGCGTACAGCGTCGGCATCGCCAGGAAGATGATCTGCAGGTAGGCCTCGGCCAGCGGCAGCGAGGCGGCCGGCGTGCCCATCGCCGCCAGCAGCGGATGGGCCATGAACCAGCCGGCGATGGCGATGATCACCGACAGGCCGATGAAGAAGGTGGCGCTGGTACCGACCACGCGCCGTGCCTGCGCGATGTCGCGCGCACCGATCGCCTGGCCGATCAGGATGGTCGAGGCCATGCCGAAGCCGAACACCGAGCCGATCAGGAAGAACATGATGTTGTTGGCGTTCGCGGTGGCGGTCAATGCCGCCTCGCCGAGGAAGCGCCCCACCCAGACCGCATTCACCGAACCGTTCAGCGACTGCGCGATGTTGCCCGCCAGGATCGGCAGGGAGAACAGCAGAAGGTTGCGGCCGATCGGGCCGGAGGTCAGGTCAAGCGGCGCTTTTGCCATGGAGTGGTGATCGATTCCCGGGAGGCGCACACTAGCACCACGCCGGTTTGCAGGATGTGGCAATGCATCAACGACTGCAGGTGAAATGGAGCCTGGCGATGGCCTTGATCGGCACCGCACTGGCCGCATGTTCGACAGGTGACCGGCTGGGCGATACCCAGGTGCGGCCGACCGACCGCCCCGAGTGCCTGGTCGGCAGCCAGCGCCAGGATCTGTCTGCTGGCGTACCCACCTTGATCGGGGGCAGCGGTTGCCGCACTGACCCCGATCATCCGCGTCCCCTGAACAAGCCACCGGAGTAGCACGCACCAATGCCCGAGCTTTCCCCGCTGTCGCCCAGTGTCCGCCTGGACATCTGGTTGTGGGCGGCCCGTTTCTTCAAGACCCGCAGCCTGGCCAAGCAGGCCATCGAAACCGGCAAGGTCAGCGTCGCCGGGCAGCGCCCGAAATCCTCACGCGCAGTGCGCGTCGGTGAGCAGCTGCAGGTCGACCGCGGCGAGGAACATTTCGAGATCCAGGTGCTGGGGCTGAGCGATCAGCGTGGGCCCGCGCCGGCGGCGCAGCAGCTGTATGCAGAGAGCGAGGCCTCGAAGGCACGCCGTGCCGAACAGCGTGCACTGCGCATTGCCGCACGCGATGGTTTCCAGCCGCCGGAACACAAGCCGGACAAGCGCGCGCGGCGTTTGATCCGGGCCTTGGGTGACATCGACGCGCTCTAGCGAAATCCTGATTCCAACGGATTGTTCCTATCGCGGTGCGAAACAAAGCGCCGGTCACGGTGCGTTCGGATTGCGCTGGGCAGGCTGGTTTTTCACCTATCGGAGGCCTGCCCATGCGTCGTCTGCTGTTATGCCTGTCCCTGCTTGCTGCGGCGCCACTGCACGCTGCCGACATCACCTTCTGGGACGTTCCGCAACGCGGTGGCAACAGCATGAACATGTCGCCTCCGGACCGGAAATACTTCGAGGCGCTGCGTGCGACCGGTGCGACCTGGGTGCGGCTGGTGCCGGACAAGTGGAAGGGGCAGGGCGGTCGTGACTTCCTGATCGGCAACGCCGATGACTATCGCGGACTGGTTCCGGCCGACCTGGCCACGCTGCGGCGGGTGCTGGATGACGCCGATGCGGCCGGACTGAAAGTGGTGCTGACGCCGCTGTCGCTGCCGTTGCTGCGCTGGAAGCAGCACAACGGCAATGTGGTCGACCAGCGCCTGTGGCAGTCCTTCGACAACCATGTGCCGGCCCGTCGCTTCTGGCATGACCTGGCCACGGCGCTGAAGGGTCATCCTGCCTTGGCCGCCTACAACCTCATCAATGAGCCGGTGCCCGAGTACGGTGCAGGCCTGGCCGAGCATGCGTCCACCGAGGCGATGCAGCGGTGGTATGCCGGAGTGCAGGACGGCCCACGCGATCTGCGCCGCTTCTACTCGGAGCTGATCGCCAGCATCCGCGAGGTCGACACCGTGATGCCGCTGATGCTGGATGCGGGCTGGTATGCCGCCGCCGACGGTTTCAACTACTGGCCGGCACCGCTGGCGGATTCGAAGCTGCTGTACAGCGTGCACATGTACGAGCCGTATGCAGCAACCAGTGCACCGAACCAGACGCGTGCCAAACCCTGGCGCTATCCGGCGCAGGTGCCGTTCGGTGCAGGCAGCGAGCGTTGGGATGCGGCGCGTGTACGCCGTTACCTGCAGCAGCCGATGACGTGGGCCGCCTCGCATGGCGTCGGTGCCAACCGCATGGTGGTGGCCGAATTCGGCTGCATGCGGCGGTGGCCGGACTGCAGCCGCTACCTGCAGGATGTGCTGCAGGTGCTGGAGCAGGACAAGGTGCACTGGGCCTTCTACGCCTTCCGCGAGGATGGCTGGGACGGCATGGACTACGAACTGGGCGACAAGCCGCTGCCGTGGTCGTACTGGCAGGCGCAGGAAAAGGGCGGCCATGTCGAGCCGCCGCGCTCGATGCAGGCGCCCTTGTTCGCACCGATCCTGCAGCGTTTGAAGGCGGGCAACCGGTAAGCCGCCGGGCCTGGCCCGGCGCTACCCATGGCGATGCCGGTAGCGCCGGCCCATGTCCGGCCAGGCTTTCCCTCAGCGCTTGCCGCCGAGCAGATTGCCGCCCAGCTTGAGCAGATCGCCCACGCCCAGCTGACCATCACCATCCTGGTCCAGCAGGCTGCCGAGCAGGCCACCGGCAAGACCGCCCTGCTGCTGCACCTGCTGCTTTTCCTGGCCGAGGGCCTGGCTGAGCGAGCTGGCATCGGCCTGGCCGCCACCCAGGCGCTGGGCGAGGAAGGCCATCACGATCGGCGCGAGGATCTGCAGCAGTTGGCTGGTACGGCCGCTGTCGAGCTGGGTGGCCTGGGCCAGGCCGGTTTCCACCTTCTGCTGGTTGCCGCCGAAGATGTGGCCGAGGATGCCGGCGCCGTCGCTGGCAGCGCCACCGCTGGCGCCACCGCCGCCCAGCACCGAACCGAGCACGCCGCCCAGGTCCAGGCCGCTGTGGTTGTTCTGCAAGGCGCCGAGCAGTGCCTGCGCGCCCTGTGGCTGCGAGGCGTTGTTGCCCAGCGCGCCCATCAGTACCGGCAGCGCGGCACTGATCGCGCCGGAAGCCTGGGTATCGCTGATGCCGAGCTGCTGCGACACCTGCTGCAGCGGGGCGCCCTGCAATTTGGCGAGAAGTTCATCGGTCAGGCTCATCTGCGGAATCCTTGATTGGGGTTGGGCGTGCAGAAGGTACGACGCGGACCGTTAAAACGGCGACGCCGCCTCACGGGGAGGCGGCGTGCCGTACACGGGGCAGGGCGATCAGAGCTCGATGTCTTCGGCGCCCGGGGTGGCGGTGGGGAAGTCCGCTTCCGGCTGCGCCGGCTTGAACGGATCCGACGGCTGGCTGGCCAGCGCCTTCAGCGCCGCGGCAACTCCGGCACCGTAGGCCGGGTCGGCCTTGCTGCAGTTGTCGATGTGGCGCTGCTTGATGAAGTCCGGCGCATCGCCCAGGGCGCGGGCGGTGTTGGCGAACAGGCGCTCCTTCTGTGCCTGGTTATAGCTGCGGAACAGCGCACCGGGCTGGCTGAAATAGTCGGCGTCGTCCTCGCGGAAATTCCAGAAGTCGGCGTCGCCGCGGATCTTCATCGGCGGCTCGCGGTACTGCGGCTGCTCCTGCCACTGGCCGTAGCTGTTCGGCTCGTAGTGCGGCAGGCCGCCGTAGTTGCCGTCCACGCGCATCGCACCATCGCGGTGGTTGCTGTGCACCGGGCAGCGCGCTGCGTTCACCGGAATCTGGTGGTGGTTCACGCCCAGGCGGTAGCGCTGCGCATCGGAATAGGCGAACAGGCGTGCCTGCAGCATCTTGTCTGGCGACGGGCCGATGCCCGGCACCAGGTTGCTCGGTGCGAACGCCGACTGCTCCACGTCCTGGTACCAGTTGACCGGGTTGCGGTTCAGTTCGAACTGGCCCACTTCGATCAGCGGATAGTCGCTCTTCGGCCACACCTTGGTCAGGTCGAACGGATGCACGCGGTAGGTTTCCGCGTCCAGCTCCGGCATGACCTGGATGAACAGCTTCCACTTCGGGAAGTCGCCCTTCTCGATCGCGGCGAACAGGTCGCGGCCGTGGCTTTCGCGGTCATGGCCGACCAGGATCTGCGCCTGTGCGTCGGTCAGCGATTCGATGCCCTGCTGGCTGACGAAGTGGAACTTCACCCAGAAGCGTTCGCTGTCGGCGTTGGTGAAGCTGTAGGTGTGCGAGCCGAAACCGTGCATGTGGCGGAAGCTGCGCGGAATGCCGCGGTCGCTCATCACCACGGTCACCTGCAGCAGGGCTTCGGGCAGCAGCGTCCAGAAGTCCCAGTTGTTGCGCGCGCTGCGCAGGTTGGTGTGCGGGTCGCGCTTGACCGCCTTGTTGAGGTCGGCAAACTTGCGCGGGTCGCGCAGGAAGAACACCGGGGTGTTGTTGCCGACCAGGTCCCAGTTGCCTTCTTCGGTGTAGAACTTCAGCGCGAAGCCGCGGATGTCACGCTCGGCGTCGGCGGCGCCACGCTCGCCGGCCACCGTGGTGAAGCGGGCGAACATCTCGGTCTGCTTGCCGACCTTCTCGAACAGCTTGGCGCGGGTGTACTTGCTGATGTCGTGGGTGACGGTGAAGGTGCCGAACGCGCCCGAGCCCTTGGCATGCATGCGGCGCTCGGGAATGATCTCGCGGTTGAGGTTGGCCAGCTTTTCCAGCAGCCACACGTCTTCCATCAGCAGCGGGCCACGCGGGCCGGCGGTCTTGCTGTTCTGGTTGTCCACCACCGGTGCGCCGAAGGCCGTGGTCATCGGCGTGACCGGATCATCGCCGTGCTTCTGCTTGGGCGTGGTGCTCAGTTCACGCTGCTGCTGGGCGCCTTCCGCAGGCGACGGCGCGGTGTGATACGGGCACTTGGGGCTGTTGTTATCGGACTGGCTCATGGCTGGCTCCTGCGGGTGAAGACGGGATGGAACATCTTCACTCGACTTTAGCTAGGGCCAGATGAAATGAATAATCGAATGATCCATTCAGGTTGATAGATTCTGTCAATTGAAACTCAGAATCGGATTTGCAGAACCTTTCGATGGGCCTCCCGCAAGGTAGGCGGGGAGGCCTTGGGCGTGCGCTGCGGTTACAGCAGCGCCTTCAACCGGTACAGGGCTTCCAGCGCCTGCTTCGGGGTCAGCTCGTCCGGGTCGATGGCGGCCAGCGCTTCCTGGGCCTTGTTCGACGGTGCTGCGAACAGCCCGAACTGCTGTGGCGCATCCAGCGCCTGCGGCGCCAGTTCGGCGGCATGGCTTTCACCGCCACGTTGCTCCAGCTCGGCCAGGCGACGACGCGCCTGCGCCACGGTGGCGCGCGGCAGGCCGGCCAGTGCGGCCACCTGCAGGCCGAAGCTGCGGTTGGCGGGGCCGTCCTTCACTGCGTGCATGAACACCAGCGCTTCGCCGTGCTCGACGGCATCCAGATGCACGTTGGCGATGCCGCTGCGGCCACCCTCGTGCTGCTCGTCGGCCAGCGCGGTCAGCTCGAAGTAGTGGGTGGCGAACAGCGTGTAGCAGCGGTTCTGGTAGGCTAGGTGACGGGCCACCGCGTCGGCCAGCGCCAGGCCATCGTAGGTGGACGTGCCACGGCCGATCTCGTCCATCAGCACCAGCGAATGGGCGGTGGCGTGATGCAGGATGTAGCTGGTTTCGGCCATCTCGACCATGAAGGTCGACTGCCCGCGGGCAAGGTCGTCGCCGGCGCCGATGCGGGTCAAGATGCGGTCGATCGGGCCGATCAGCGCACGGCTGGCCGGCACGAAGCTGCCGATGTGGGCCAGCAGCACGATCAGCGCGTTCTGCCGCATGTAGGTCGATTTACCGCCCATGTTCGGGCCGGTGATGACCAGCATGCGACGGTCCGGATGCAGATCCAGATCATTGGGTTCGAACGGCTGCTCGCGCACCGCCTCGACCACCGGGTGGCGGCCACGCTCGATCTTCAGGCACGGCTCGGCCTGCAGCTCCGGGCGCGCCCAGTCCAGCGCCTGCGCGCGTTCGGCGAAGGCCGCCAGTACGTCCAGTTCGCTCAGCGCAGCGGCGCACTGCTTCAGCGGTTCCAGCTGCGTGCCAAGGGTATCCAGCAGCTGCTCGTACAGGTATTTCTCGCGCGACAGCGAGCGGTCACGCGCGGACAGCACCTTGTCCTCGAACGCCTTCAGTTCTTCGGTGATGTAGCGCTCGGCATTGGTCAGCGTCTGGCGGCGGGTGTAGTGCACCGGCGCACGGTCGGACTGGCCCTTGCTGATTTCGATGTAGTAGCCGTGCACGCGGTTGTAGCCCACCTTCAGGGTGGGAATGCCGCTGCTCTCGCGCTCGCGCAGTTCCAGGTCGACCAGGAACTGGTCGGCATGGGTGGACAGGCGGCGCAGCTCGTCCAGCTCTTCATCGAAGCCATCGGCGAGCACGCCGCCGTCGCTCAGCTTCAGCGGCGGCATTTCGGCGATGGCGCTGGCCAGCAGCTGCGCGCACTCATCGTGTTCGCCCAGCGCGGCATGCAGGGCCTGCAGGCGCGGCGAATCCAGCGGCGCCAGCACGTCGCGCACCGCCGGCAGCAGGCCCAGGCCATCGCGCAGGGTGGAGAAATCGCGCGGACGCGCCGAACGCAGTGCGACGCGGGTGAGGATGCGTTCCAGGTCGCCGAGGCGGCGGAACTGCTCGCGGATATCGGCGTCGCTGCCGCGGTGGATGAGGGTTTCCACTGCGTGGTGGCGCTGCACCAGCACCTCGCGCAGGCGCAGCGGGCGGTGCAGCCAGCGCCGCAGCAGGCGCCCGCCCATCGGCGTCACCGTGCTGTCGAGCACGCCCAGCAGGGTATTGCGGGTATCGCCGTCGACGCGCGTATCCAGTTCCAGGTGGCGGCGGGTGGCGGCGTTCATCGCGATCGCTTCGCCTGCGGTTTCCATCGCGATCGAGGTCAGGTGCGGCAGGCGCTGCTTCTGGGTTTCCTCGACATAGCCGAGCAGGGCACCGGCGGCAGCGGTCGCGCGCGGCTTGTCGTCGATGCCGAAGCCGCTCAGGTCATGCAGCTTGAAAAAGTTCAGCAGCTGGCGGCGGCCGCTGTCGGCGTCGAACAGCCACGGCGCGCGGCGACGTACGCCAGTGCGCTGGCGCAGGAACTCCGGCCAGTTCTCTTCATCGGGCACCAGCAGCTCGGCCGGTTCCAGCCGTGCCAGTTCGGCTTCCAGCGCGTCGTCGGTTTCCACCTCGTTGACCAGGAAGCGGCCGCCGGCCAGGTCGGCCCAGGCCAGGCCGTAGCCCTGCTTGCTGCGCGACAGGGCCATCAGCAGGGTGTCGCGGCGTTCATCCAGCAGGGCTTCGTCGGTGACGGTGCCGGGGGTGACGATGCGCACCACCTTGCGCTCGACCAGGCCCTTGGCCAGCGCCGGGTCACCGATCTGCTCGCAGATCGCCACCGACTCGCCCAGCGCCACCAGCCGTGCCAGGTAGCCTTCATAGGCATGTACCGGCACGCCGGCCATCGGGATCGGTGCGCCGCCGGAGCTGCCGCGCTGGGTCAGGGTGATGTCGAGCAGGCGCGCCGCCTTGCGGGCGTCGTCATAGAACAGTTCGTAGAAGTCACCCATGCGGAAGAACAGCAGCAGGTCCGGGTAATCGGACTTGGCCGCGAAGAACTGCTTCATCAGCGGGGTGTGTTCCTTGGACGCCTTGGCGTTGCTGGTGTTGTCTTTTGTATCAGTCACTTGGGGCGTTTCGCGTCTTGGGCAGGGCGTCGGGGCGTGGCCACGCGCAGGCATGGCCGGAGAGGACATTAGTGTAGCGACCTGGGGCGGTCGATGATCCGCGGCACCCGCGCTGGGCCCGGGGGCTGTCCGTGTGCCAACGCCTGCGCCCCTGCGCCGGCACTTTGGTTGATTTCCCCAGGGGCCCGCGGTAGTGTCAGCCCCGGCGATTTCCGCCAAGCGGCCTCCATGGAAACCGGGGCGACTTATCCCCCGGGCGGGCGTTGATGGAAAGAACAAGCATGACTGCAGCCTGCATGGCCGCCGAACCTCGTTACACCTGGCGTACCGTCCTGCTGAGCATCCTGGTCGCCATCGTTCCGCTTGCCGGTTCCGCACCCTACACCTTGCTGAAGGCGGTGCTGCTGCTGGCCCTGCTGGTCACCGGCGTGGTTCTGATCCGCCGCCAGCCCGATGTCCGCCTGCGCTACCGCATCGCCCGGTTCATCGTGATCGTCTGCTTCCTGCGCCTGGCCTATGCCTTCTACAGCATCCTCTGGCACGGGCTGCGCTGGAACGAGCTGGATCTGCCGGCGCAGACACTGCTCTACCTGGGTACCGCTGCCGTGTTCGCCACTGCGCTGGACTGGCGCCTGATCTGGAAGATCTTCGCCGTGTCCACCCTGGTCTTCGGCGGGTCGTGCATCGTGCAGCACCACGTGATGGGCCTTGAACGCGCGCACGGTTTCAGTGGCGGCGAATGGACGGCGATCGAGTTCACCATGGTGACGCTGTGCATGGCGTTGTTCTCGGTCATCCGGTTGATCCAGCCCAATGTGCATCCGGCCGAACGCTGGCTGCACGGCGTGGCCATCGCGGTCGGCGTCTACGGTTCGATCCTGGCGCAGAGCCGCGGGCCGATCCTGGCGTTCATTCCCGCCATGCTGATGGTGATTGCGGTGCACGTCCGGCGCACCCGGCGCTGGCGGGGGGCACTGGCCTTCGTCGGTGCCCTGGTCATTGGCGTGGTCGGTGCCACCTCGGTGCTGAACCATGAGGTGATCCAGCGCTTCGGTGAGGTCAGTGGCGAGATCTCCGGTTTCAACCAGGAAAACGAGGTCGGCTCGGTCCGTGAGCGCATCGCCATGTGGGGCGTGGCGGTCGACGCCTTCGCCGAGCATCCCGTGGCGGGGGTGGGCCTGAACCAGTTCGGTACCTATGCACGTGAGGGCATCGCCCGCGGCGAGGTGTCCGAGTCGATCTTCCGCTACAACCACCCGCACAACGAGTACCTGGAAGCGGCGGTGACCGGTGGCGTGCCGTTGCTGCTGATCATGCTGCTGGTCTTCATCCTGCCCGGCATTCATTTCGTGCGACGTCTCGGCCACGCCGACGACATCACCGCGATGATCGCCACCGCCGGACTTGCCGTGGTCATCGTCTATGCGCTGTCGGCGTTCACGGACAACGTGTTCTACCGGGCGATGCCCCATTCGTTCTATTTCTACCTGGTGCTGGGCTTCATGCTGGCGACCGCCTTGCCTGCGCGCGACCTGCGCCGGCCAGGGAGTCCCTCCTGATGGCGCATATCCACCTGCTGGCCGCCGACAACCAGCGTGGCCTGTCCCATGACATCCAGGTGATCGAGCGCTCGTTGCAGCAGCTCGGGCACACGGTGACGGTCAGCCGTCTGGACGCGGTGCGCAATGGGGGGGCCTGGAAGCTCCGCGGGATGCGCCTGCGCAGGCTGCTGGCCTCGTGGCTGAGCCTGGGGCGCACGCCGGCCCGGTTCGACATCAACATCTCGCTGGAGCATGTCCGGCCGGCAAGCTTCGGACTGGCCGAGGTCAATCTGTTGATTCCGAATCCGGAATGGGTGTCCGCACGCAGCCTGCGGATCCTGCCGCGGTTCGATGCGTTGTTGACCAAGACCGAAGACGCCACGCGCATCTTCAATGCGCTGGGCATGCGCGCGCTGGAAGTCGGTTTCTGCAGCCGTGACCGCTACGACCCGGCGGTGCCGCGCAGACCGCGCAGCTTCCTGCATGCAGCTGGTACCAGTCGCATGAAGGGGACGGCTGCACTCGTCAATGTCTGGAAGCGGCACCCAGAGTGGCCCTTGCTGACCATCCTGCGCGGCGGCCCTTCGGACGAAGATGAGGGCGGGGCCGCGAACCTGCGGATCGTCCGCGAGCGCCTGCCCGACCAGGAGGTGCAGCGCCTGCAGAACGAACATGCGTTC
This sequence comes from Stenotrophomonas sp. ASS1, assembly GCF_004346925.1. Lineage (NCBI taxonomy): Bacteria > Pseudomonadati > Pseudomonadota > Gammaproteobacteria > Lysobacterales > Lysobacteraceae > Stenotrophomonas > Stenotrophomonas oleivorans. Next base: position 1,260,941 of record NZ_CP031167.1, read on the forward strand.
CACCTGTGCCTGTCGCAGACCGAAGGCTGGGGCCATTACCTGGTGGAAGCGATGAGCTGCGGGGCGGTGGTGATCACCTGCGACGGCGCGCCGATGAATCAGATGATCGACGACAGCCGCGGCATCCTGGTTGCCGCGCACGAGGGCGCGCCCTGCCATCTGTCCAGGACCTGGCATGTGGATGAGAAGGCGCTGGAACAGGCCGTCGAGCGTGCGCTGGCGATGGATGAGGCCGAGTGGACCCGGCTGGGCGCCAATGCACGCGCATGGCACCTGGCCAGCGAAGTGGCGTTCCCACGCCGGCTGGGCGAGGCCCTGGCCAAGCTTTGAGCTGATGGGGGCTGGTTGCTGCAGAGTGCTCAGCCTGGCACCAGGGTGATCTGCGGATGGCTGCCGAAGATCTCCATGACGATCTCGAAGTAGGTCTGTCCCTGGCCAAGTGACAGTGCCGTCAACTGAGCGTGGATGGCCGGACCGTTGAACCTGCCGCCCTGATCGAGTTTCGACTGCAGCCAGGCGCGTGTGGTCTCGCGGCCCAGTGCCTCGCGGCTGTGGGCGATGTCGCGCCACACCACCGTGGCGGTGGCATGACCGGCGAGCGCGCCGTAGCCCCCGTGCAGCAGGTCATCAAGCGCGTCCAGGCTTGCGCCCAGCTGCCAGTCTTCGTCGGCCATGAATACACGATTGATTTCCACGTAGAGGCTGGCGATGTCGTTGATGGACGCGCCTTCGATGTGCAGGATCCGTGTCATCTGCAGACTGTAGCCCTCCGGGGCGACGGTTGTGTCCGGCGCAGATAATCCGGGCCGCCCTGGATGGGGTGGCGTTATTATGGTGTTAATCCTGCGTGATTTTCATCGGGCGCTGGCGTGTCAGCGCTATTCGATAAGGATATGGCGCTATTATCGGTCGCCGCATTTTCTGACTGCCTGCACAGTTCCATATATTTGGATCGGTCCATATATAAAGTCCCGTAAAGTTTCCCTCCGCTGCGCCGCCATCGAACGTACGGCCACGATCAAGGGAATTGAGATGCTTGCCTTACGTAATCTCCGTGTGGGATCCCGGCTTGGCGCCGGCTTCGGTCTGCTGCTGCTGTTCATCATGGCCATCGTCGGCCTGGTGCTGTATGGGAATCAGCTGAAATCCGCCCAGTTCGAGAAAGTGGTGGACGTCAACATGGTGAAGATGCGCCTGTTGAATGACATGCTTGATACCAACAACGCGGTGCTGATGCATCGTCGCCTGATGGTGATCAAGCGGGGTGACGAGTTCGACAAGGATTACCAGCGTGCCCAGGAGTTGTCGCGGACCTATGACGGTATCTGGGCCAAGTACATCAAGATTCCGCGTGACGCTACCGGCGATACCCTGGTCGCGCGCATCGAGGCGGCCCGCAAGGCCACCGATGCATCAACCCAGCAATTGCATGAGCGCATGAAGGCGGGGGATTTCGATGGTGCAGCGAAGGAGCTGCTGGCCGAGCACGGATTGGCAACGGCCTGGAATGAATCCATTTCGGCCCTGCTGCGCCACCAGGAAACACTGACCGAACGCAGCCGCGAAGAGTACCGCGCAACTGAATCGTGGACCGGCACGCTGTCGATCGCGTTCGGGGCACTGAGCCTGTTGCTGGGGACGTTGGCGGCCTGGGCGATCACCCGCAGCCTGACCCGCCCGCTGGAAGGAGCGGTGAAGCTGGCCGACGGCATCGCCAGTGGCCGCCTGGACAGCAGCATCGACGCCACCGGCAACGATGAGGTGACCCAGCTGCTGAAGTCGATGCAGCGCATGCAGGCACAGCTGCAGTCGGTGATGGCGGCACAGGGGGAGCTGGCCCGCCAGCACGATGCCGGCAGCCTCAGCTACCGCATGGACGAGAGCGCGTTCCCCGGTGACTACGGGCGCATGGTGCATGAGACCAATGCGCTGGTTGGATCGCACGTGCAGGTACAGAACCGGCTGATCGAGGTGATGAAACACTACGCACGCGGCGATCTGTCGGTGGACATGGACCCGCTGCCCGGTGAGAAGGCGGCGATCACCCAGGCGATGGACGAAACCAAGTCCAGCCTGTCGGCGATCAACAGCGAGATCCGCCGGTTGGCGACAGCGGCTGCGGCAGGCGACTTCAGCCTGCGCGGCGACGAAGATCGCTTCGCCTATGATTTCCGCGACATGGTGGCCGGGCTCAACCGCCTGATGCAGACCACCGACGAGAACCTGGTGCAGGTCTCGACCCTGCTGCAGGCCATCTCGCGCGGCGACCTGACCGTGCGCATGCGGGGTGATTTCCATGGCGTGTTCGCGCGCATGCGTGATGACTGCAACGCCACCGTCGACCAGCTCAAGCAGATCGTCGGCCGCATCCAGTCCAGCGCCTCCAGCATCAATCTGGCCGCAGGTGAAATCGCTTCTGGCAACACCGACCTGTCGCGGCGTACCGAACAGCAGGCGGCAAACCTGGAAGAAACGGCAGCATCGATGGAGGAACTGACCTCCACCGTGAAGCAGAATGCCGAGCATGCACGGCAGGCCAACCAATTGGCCATCGGCGCGCATGGTGTTGCTTCCCAGGGCGGTGAAGTGGTGGGCCAGGTGGTCACCACGATGTCGGCCATCGAGGCATCGTCGAAGAAGATCGCCGAGATCATCAGCGTCATCGACGGCATCGCCTTCCAGACCAATATCCTCGCGCTGAACGCGGCGGTCGAAGCTGCGCGTGCCGGCGAGCAGGGCAGGGGCTTTGCAGTGGTGGCCAGCGAAGTGCGTACGCTGGCGCAGCGCTCGGCGGGTGCGGCCAAGGAGATCAAGGGGCTGATCGAGGATTCGGTCGGCAAGGTCGCCGACGGCTCGGCACTGGTCCGCCAGGCGGGCACCACGATGGGCGAGATCGTGGCCTCGGTGCAGCGCGTGACCGACATCATGGCCGATATCTCTGCTGCCTCCCAGGAGCAGAGCTCGGGCATCGAACAGGTCAACCAGGCGGTGGTGCAGATGGATGAGACCACGCAGCAGAATGCGGCGCTGGTCGAGGAAGCCAGTGCTGCAGCGCGCTCGATGGAGGAGCAGGCCAACCTGCTGGCCGAGGCGGTTTCGGTGTTCCGCACGGGGGCGGTGACCGCCGCCGCCGCGGTGCGCCCGGCGCTGGCAGCCGTGGCGGCATCGGTTGCGCCGGTGCGCCGGCCCGCGGTGCTGTCGCCGCGGATCGAGCCGACGCTGGCCGCCAATGCGGGTGGCTGGGAAGAGTTCTAGCAAGGCAGCACGCCGGCAGGGAGACGGCGCCCATCGCGACGGCTGGTCGCGATGGGCGCGGATTTTCTTCCTGAACGTGCGATGGCCGATGAAGTGGCGGACACGCGCATTTCACTTCCGGTTGCCAACCGCGGGAGGACACTGGCGCCATACCGGAACTCAGGAGATGGCCATGAAGACCTCGACCCGATTGCTTGTGCTGGGCACCCTGCTGGCAGCTTCGTCGGTGGCCGGCGCGCAGACCTATGGCCCGCGCGATGAGGGACGCAAGTTCAACGACGGCAGCCGCGTGGTCTGCAAGAACGTGGAAGTGCAGCGCAACTCGCGCGATCCGAACCGCATCACGGGTACCGCTACCGGCGCCGTGATCGGTGGCCTGCTCGGCAATCAGGTGGGCGGCGGCAATGGCAAGAAACTGGCCACCGTGGCCGGTGCCGTTGCAGGTGGTGCAGCCGGTCGCCAGATCCAGGGCAACAGCCAGCAGAAGAACGGCGACCGCGTGGTGGAACGTCGCTGCGAACGCGTCTACCGCTGATTGACCGACCTGGTTGGCCCTTCCACGATGCAGTATCCGAACGCCGGCCTCGCGCCGGCGTTCTTCGTTGCAGGAAAAGGGGACGGAGGGGATTAAGTCGTAATTCCCCAAACCGGCCGCTTACGACTTAATCCCCTCCGTCCCCTTTTTTGCGAGGAGGCGCCAGCTGGCAAGGCTGCCGTAGAGCACAAGCAGGGCGGTGAGGGTGATCAGTTCGTGGCTGACTTCGGCCAGGCTGGCGTCCATCTGGTTCAGGCGCACCATCAGGTTGATGCCCGAGGTGGTCGGCAACAGCTGCGCCAGCCAGACCAGCGGTTGTGGCGTCATCACTGCCGGCCACGACAGGTTGGCCAGGAAGAACAGCGGGATCGAGGTGGCGATGATGTACTGGAAGGCGCGTTCGCGGGTGCGGAAGAAACTGCCGACGAACAGGCCGAAGGCCACGGTGGCGGCGATGAACAAGGTGCCGCCGAGCAGCTGGCCCAATGGGTTGCCGCCGCGCGGATAGTCCTGCACCCAGGCGGTGAAGCCGGCGTAGTAGAACAGGCCGAACAGGCCGATCAGGCCGAAGCCCAACGCCATGCCAGCCAGGGTCGGCAGGTCGAAGCGCAGGCGCCGGCCGAGTGCGAGGCGACGGCCACCGAGCAGGACGCCGATGCCCATCAGCAGGGTCTGGTGCACGATCAGCTCGGCCACTCCCGGCACGATGGCGCTGCCGTAGCCTTCCTGGGTGTTGTACAGCGGGCGCTGCACCAGCGTGACCGGCGGTGCCTGCGGTGCGCCCATGAAGGCGGCCTGGCCGACCACGGCATCACGTCCGAACGCGCCCAGTGCATCGGCCACGCTGCCCAGCACCCAACTGGCACGGCCCAGGTAGGCGCCGTTGCCGAGCAGCACCAGCTTGGCCGGATGGCCGCGCAGGATGTCGCGCTCCAGGTTGGCCGGGATCAGCACGATGCCTTCGGCGTGGCCGGCTTCCAGCTGCTGGCGCGCGCTGTCGATGTCTGCCGGTTGCCCGACCACGCGCGCAACACGGAGTGCATCGAGCTTGCGCAGCAGCTCGCGGCTGGTCGCGCTGTGGTCTTCATCCACCACCAGTACCGGCAGGTTGCCGGCCACCTGGTGGCGATACGCGGCCGGGTAGAAGAACGAGTACAGGATCACCGCGCCGACCATCACCACGATCGCATAGCGGTCGCACAGCACCGCCATCAGGGTCTGCCGCAGGCTGCGCCACAGTGCGCTCATGCGTCGGCCCCCGCCGGTTGCGCGGCTTCGGGCGTACGCGCGAAGGCGATCAGGCGCAGCCCACCGATGCCGCCAGCCACCACTGACATCAGCAGCAACGTGGCCAGCGGCCATACCGAAACCTGCAGCGGCGAACCGATGAACTGTTGCTGGGTCTGCAGCTTGATATAGGCGCTGAGCGGCAGCAGCTGATGCCAGATGCGGGTGAACAGGGGGCCATCCAGCACCGGGAAGGTGGCGCTGGAGAACGCCAGTGCAGTACCGATGCTGAGGCCGACCGCGGACAGCGCGGTACCCATGTCGCGGGTGACGCCGACGAAGAACAACGCGTAGGCCGCAGTAGCCAGATAGAACAGGGGTTGAGCGAGCAGCAGCAGGAGCACGCTGCCGGCCACACCATCACCGCGCAGCCAGGCCAGGTAGCCGATGCCGAGCGCGCCATACAGCGAGAACAGCAGGACGTACGGCGCGATCTTGCCGGCAATCGCCGGCCACGGTGTGCGGCCGAGCCAGGCGGGCAGGCTGCCGTCGCGGATCTCGCGGCCGAGACTGCCGGCCACGGCAAGCGCCAGTACCAGTGACAGCACCGCTGGGAAGATCAGCGGCAGCAGGAACAGCTCGTAGCTGCGCGCCGGGTTGTACAGGATGTCCGACTGCACCGCGATCGGTGCCGCACGCAGCTTGCCCGGGCCGACCTGCAGGCCGATGCGCTCGCGCAGCAGGCGTGCGTTCCAGGCCGAGACCGCGTCGCCGATATCGCGCGCCGCGGACTGGCCGGTGGTCATGTAGGTGGCGTTGTAATAGGCGAACACCGTGCCCTGGCGTCCACGCAACGCCTGCCGGGTGACATCGCGCGGCACCAGTACGATGGCGAATACATCCAGCCGACGCAGCTGCGAACGTGCATCTTGCATGTCCGCAGGCTGGCTGGCGATGCGCACGCCGGGGCTGGCATCGAGCATGCGCAGCAGCAGGCGGCTGTCGCTGCTGTGGTCGAGGTCGACCACGGCGATCGGGATGTCGCGCATCACCGAGGGCGTGAACATCCACGCCATCACGGCCAGCATCAGCAGCGGCAGCAGGGTGACCAGCAGCAGGTCGGCGCGGTTGCCGCGCAGCGACCGCAGCTCGCGCCGCCAGTTGGCGGCGAAGCTGCTGCTGTCGGGGCTCAGTGCTGGGGCCATGCGAACAGCACGCTCATGCCGGGGCGGAAGCCCTCGATGCGGCGTACCGGGCGCACCCGCACCTCGAAGCTGCGGACGTCGTAGCCGGACGACTGGCGGGTGGTCCGCCAGGTCGCATAGTCACCGGCCGGATTGATGAAATAAACCTCGAACTCGCCGTCCTGGCCAAGCGCCGGCACGCTGCCCTGCAGCTTGCTGCCGACCTTCAGGCCCTGCATCTGCGATTCGCGCAGGTTCATCGCCACCCACATGCGGTCGATGTCGACCAGGGTGAACACCGGATAGCCCGCTGGCACCAGTTCGCCGGGGTCGGCCATGCGCTTGTTGATCTCGCCGGCCACCGGCGCGCGCCCTTCCACTTCGACACGCGCGGCGTTGACTTCGGCCACCGCGCCCTGTGCCTGCTGCACCTGGCCCTGCGCGGCACGCTTGTCCTGCTCGCGTGCGCCGGCCAAGGCCATGTCGTACTGCGCGCGGGCGGCACGGGCCAGTTCGCGCGAGCTGGTGGCCTGGGCATGCGCTTCATCGCGCTTCTGCCGGGTCATCACCCCTTCGTTGAACAGGTTCTGCACGCGCTGGTAGGTGGCTTCAGCCAGCGTCGCACCGGCTTCAGCCCGCTTCCAGTTCGCTTCGGCGGCGCGGATGTCCTCGCTGCGCGCACCTTCGTCGGCCTTGTCGGCCACCGCCTGTGCGGCGGCCAATGCGCCGTGCGCCTGCTGCTCCTTGGCGGCCACTTCGGGGCTGTCGAGCAGGAACAGCACCTGCCCGGGCTGCACGCGGTCGCCCTCGCGCACCTTCAGTTCGGCCACGCGCGCGGTGATCTTGGCGGCCACGTTGATCGTGTCCGCATCGGCCATGCCCTGGATCTGGTCGGCCGGACTGCGCCAGGCCAGCCACAGGCCGAGCACCACCACGACCAGCAGCACCACTATCAGGATCGGGCCCAGACGGCGCTTGGCCGGGGGCGTAGTTGCATCGTCGTGCAGCACATCACTCATGGTCGATCACCTCGTCCGCACGCCGCCGGAACTCTTCGAAACGGTCCATCTGTCCACTGACCTCCAGCAACTGTGCCAGCGCAATATCGTATTGGTAGGCGGCCTGTGCGCGCTCGACGCGGGCGCCGCCGAGGCCGAGCCGCGCGTCGATCACATCCAGCGAGGTGGCCTGGCCTTCGCGGAACGCCAGCTCCTGCAGGCGCAGGTTTTCCTGTGCCTGGGCGATGCTGCTGTCGAGCAGCACGTACTGCTGGCGTGCGGTTTCCAGCTCGTTCCAGGCCTTGCGCACGCCCAGTGCGACCTGGTTCTCGGCCTCGCGCAGGCCCGCTTCGGCCTGTTCCTGCTGTGCACGCGCGGCGCTGATCTGCGCCGGCCGCGAGTTCGGCGACAGGAAGGTGTACTTCAGGCCGATGCCGAACGCCCAGTCCGGATCGGTCAGCATCTCGTCGCGGCGGCGGAAGTCGTACTGGCCGAAGGCGAAGATCTGCGGCTTCAGCTTGGCCTGCTGCACGCGCACGCCCTGTTCTGCCTGCGCCACCATCGCCCGCAGGCGTGCGATCTGCGGCTGGCGCGCCTGCGCCGTGCGCTCGAAGCTGGCCACCGGTTCCAGCGGCACGCGCCGCACGAACAGCGGCGACACCGGCTGCACCTCGCCACCACTGCGCAGCAGCGTGGCCAGCGCGGCCTTCAGCGTGGCCAAGTCGTTCACCGTTTTCTGGTATTCGCGCTCGGCCTTGTCGCGAGCCACGGTGGCCTGCAGGCGCTGGGCGCGGGTGGCGAAGCCCTCGCGTTCCAGCTTCTCTGCGTCGGACAGGTGGCGGTTCAGGCCATCGCGTACGTCGCGCCGCACATCCACTGCCTGCTCGGCCAGGCGCTGGCCGAAATAGGCCTGGGCCAGCTGCACGGCCAGCGATTGGCGCTGAGCCTCGCGCTCGGCGCTGGCCTGCTCGTGGGCAGCGCTGGCGGCACGTTGCGCGGCCGGAATCACGCCGCCGGTGTACAACGGCAGCACCGCCGTCACCACCGGGCGGGTACGCCAGTCGCGTTCGGTGAACGACAGCGGCGAGTCGATGCCATAGGCCTCGGCCACCGGTGCCAGCGAACCCAGTGGCAGGGTGAGGGTCTTCTGGAACTGCAGGCGGCGCACTTCGCCGGTGATCTCCGGCAGGCGCAGCAGGCGGGTGGCGTCCTGCAGGTCCTGCTTGTTGCGTACCGCTGCATCGGCGGCGGCCAGTGCATCGGAGACCTGCTCCAGGCGCTGCCGTGCCTGCTCCCAGTCCAATGCGGGTGCATCGGTGAGGGTCTGCGCCTGCGCAGCCAGTGGCAGGCAGGTCGTCAGCGCCAGCGCCAGCGCGGCCTTCGCGCAGTGCATCCTTGTACGTCGGCCGATCACGCCCATGCCGTCCCAATGGTGAAGAAGTGCGCAAACGGTAGTGCGCGCGGCGTGAAGCCCGGGTCTGCGGTCATTGGATTGTCCTCAACGAAGGGTGCCGCTGGCTGCAGTGCGCAGCGCCTGGGTGATGTGCTGCAGCGTGCTTGAACGCACGGCAGCATGCTGCCAGTACAGCGGCACGTCGAGCCAGCGGCGGGGTTCCAGTACCACCACGCGGCCGGCGCGCACGGCGGGCGCGACCAGGGTTTCCGGGGCCATGCCCCAGCCGAGTCCGCACGCGGCGGCTTCGACGAAACCGGTGGAGGAGGGCAGGTAGTGTAGCGGCGGCTGCAGTCGCGCGCGGGTCAGCCGCCGCACGAAGCGCCACTGCAGTTCATCCTTGCGGTTGAACACCAGCATCGGTGCGCGCGCCAGGGCCGTGGCCTGCATGCCGTCGCGGAAGTACTGGCGGGCGAAGCCGGGCGAGGCGATGGCGTGGTAACGCATGGCGCCGAGCGGATGCACGTTGCAGCCCTTCACCGGTTGGCTTTCGGCAGTGACCGCGCCGAGCACGCTGCCATCGCGCAGCAGCTGCAGGGTATGGTCCTGGTCATCCATGCGCAGGTCGAACAGGTAGCCATGGTGCTGGTGCAGTTCGGCGATGGCCGGTACGAACCAGGTATCGAGCGAGTCATCGTTGACCGCCAACGGGATCGGCGTGCGCGCGGCATCGCTGCCGCGTTCGGGCAGCAGTTCGGCCAATGCCTCGGCCTCCAGCGCCTGCATCGGCCGGACCCGGCGCAGCAGCGCTTCGCCTGCGGCGGTGGGCCGGCACGGTGCCTGACGTACCACCAGTACCTGGCCGAGCCTGTCCTCCAGCGCCTTGATCCGTTGCGACAGGGCCGACGGGCTGATCGACAGGCGGCGTGCCGCGGCGTCGAAGCTGCCTTCTTCCAGCACCGCAGCAAACGCGGCCAGTTGCGGATGTACCAGATCCATGCCGGTGCCTCTTCAGTTTTCCTGCACAGGATAAAGAAAAATCAGATTGTCTAAACAGGGTCAGCGGCCGCACCCTGCGCGTCCCCTCGCTGCCTGGCCTGTCCTGATGTGGATCGCCGCTACCGCCGCCGGCCTGTTCGCAGGTGCCGGCCTGATCATCGCCATCGGCGCGCAGAACGCCTTCGTGCTGCGCCAGGGCCTGCAGCAGCGCCATGTGGGCAGGGTGGTGCTGGCCTGTGCCGGCGCGGACATCGTGCTGATCCTGGCCGGCGTCGGTGGCATGGGCGCGCTGGTGCTGCAGTGGCCGCTGCTGCTGCAGGTGCTGCGCTTCGGTGGTGCGGGTTTCCTGCTCTGGTATGGCCTGCAGGCGGGGCTGCGCGCATGGCGCGGTGGCAGTGCGCTGGCCGCCGCCGAGGCGCAGGGCGGCAGCGGACGGCAGGTACTGCTGACCTGCCTGGCCTTCACCCTGCTCAACCCGCACGTCTATCTGGATACCGTGGTGCTGCTGGGCAGCCTGTCCACGCGCTACCCGGGCGATCTGCGCTGGGCCTTCGCCGCCGGTGCCTGCGCCGCCAGCGTGGCCTGGTTCTGCACGCTGGGCTATGGCGCGCGCCTGTTGCAGCCGGTGTTCCGCAGGCCGGGCGCCTGGCGTGTGCTGGATGCAGGCGTGGCGATCTTCATGTTCTGCCTGGCGACGTTGTTGCTGCTGCGTCCTTTATCGCCATGAGTGCGTGACGTACGCCGGTGTTGCGTATGTGTTCCACCGGTACGGTTCACGTGGCCGGATACAGCGCGGATAATGCGCGCCTGGTCGCGACCCCGCCGCGCATGCCGTCGTTCGGCAGCCCCCCGGTCGCCTGTGTTCTCGTTGTACGACCGCCACGGCGCGGCATCGGTGTTGCATGAAAGACAATCTACAGCTGCTCCTGTCCCACCTGGGGCGCACCTTCCTGTTCGGCCTGATGATGGCGCTTCCGCCTGCGTTGGCCTGGCTCGACATCCATTGGCTGGGCAATGCAGTCGGCGAGTGGTCGCTGGTCGAACTGACCCAGGAAGGCTTCCTGGTCGCCAGCGTGGCTGCCTTCGTCCGGCTTGCATTGCGACGTGCCGATGATCGGGCCTTTGCCGTTCTGGCGGCCGCGCTGTTCGCCTGCATGCTCCTGCGTGAAATGGATGAGGCGCTGGACCTGATCGCACACGGCTTCTGGAAGTACCCGGTGGCCGTGCTGATCATCGGTTCACTGGCCTGGGCCAGCCGCGACTGGCGCCGGGCCATGCCGGCGCTGGTGCGTTTTCTCGTATCTCGGCCGGGTACCGTGATGACGATCGGCCTGGTTCTGCTGCTGTTCTATTCGCGTCTGATCGGCATGACGTCGTTGTGGACCGGACTGCTGGGTGACCAGTACATCCGCGTGTTCAAGAACACCATCGAGGAGACCACCGAACTCCTTGGTTACACCTTCATTCTCGCAGCCAGCGTCGGCTATGTGGCACAGCGGGTACGCGAACCGCTGACGGCACGGAAGCGCGCCGTGCACGAGGGTGCCGGGATGCAGCAACGGCCACTCTAGGCGGCATCCACCGCGCACAGCGGCGTCTCGCCGGGGCGCAGGGTCAGCACGCGCACGCCATTGCGAGTGACCGCCACCGTATGCTCGAACTGCGCCGACAGCTTGCCGTCGCGGGTGTACACCGGCCATTCGTCCGGCTGCTGGCGGATGGCCGGCTTGCCCTGGTTGAGCATCGGTTCGATGGTGAACACCATGCCTTCTTCCAGCACCATGCCGGTGTTGGGATGGCCGTAGTGCAGGATCTGCGGTTCCTCGTGCATCTCCTGGCCGATGCCGTGGCCGCAGTATTCCTTCACCACGCTGTAGCCGTGGCTGCGCGCGTGGCGGGCGATGGCGTGGCCGATGTCGCCCAGGCGCGCGCCAGGACGCACGGCGGCAATGCCTTTCCACATCGCCTGGTAGGTGGTCTGCACCAGCCTGCGCGCGGTGTAGTCGACCTCACCGACCCGGTAGGTGGTGCTGGAGTCGGCGATGTAGCCGTTCTTCTCCAGGGTGATGTCGAGGTTGACGATCTGGCCGTTGCGCAGCACGTCGGTGGTGCTGGGTACGCCGTGGCAGACAACGTTGTCGATCGAGGTGTTGAGCACGTACGGGAAGCCGTACTGGCCCTTGCTGGCCGGCCTCGCCTGCAGTTCATCGACGATCATGCGTTCGACGAAATCGTTGATCTCCATCGTGCTGCGGCCCTGCAACGGCAGCTGGTCGAGCGCGGCGAACACCTGCGCCAGCAGGCGACCCGATTCGGCCATCAGCGCGATCTCGTCGGGGCGCTTGATGATGCCCATTGGCTCAGACCTGGCCCGGCGGCAGCAACGGGGGCTGCACGCCGGCCGCGCGCAGCTCGCTGGCGACGATGTCCTGGAAGCTCAGCGTGGGGTTCAGCTCGCACAGCATGCCGACCCGGATCCAGAAGTTGGCCTGGGCGTTGATCGAGCGGCTGGAGACGGTACAGGCACGGCGCAGCTGGTCGTGCAGGGTGTCATCGATGTTGACGATGCCCATGGGCGGTCCTGAAGGAGGGGGTATACGAAGCGTATATGTTTCGTATATCCGGCTCAAGGCCGCCCGGTTCAGCTCGCGTCGGTGGCGAAGCGCAGGCGGTTGCCGTCGGGGTCACGCAGCAGCATCTCGCGGCTGCCCCATTCGGTGTCATGCGGCGGCTGTTCGATGGGGACGCCTGCGGCGCTGAAGGCGCGGTGCAGGGCGTCGACGTCCTCGACGATGAAGTACACCGCGCCGCCGACCTCGCAGTCGCCGCTGTGTTCGGTGAGGAAGATCGTCTGGCCGTCGCGGGTGAGCTGGGCGAACAGCGGGAAGCCGGGTTCGAAGCGGTGTTCCCAGTCAACCACGAAGCCCAGTCCCTGCACGTAGAACGGCAGGGTGGTGTCGGCGTGGCGCATGCGCAGCTGGGGGATGACGGTCTGGGGCATGGCGAGGGCTCCTGGGGCAGGCGTCCAGTGTAGTGCCGGCCGCTGGCCGGCATCCCCGTGAGCCCGGGAACAATGAGGTTGCCGGCCAGCGGCCGGCACGACCGCCGCTGCCTGGGTCTGGTAGTTGCCAACCTTGGTTGGCATTGCCGGCCAGCGGCCGGCACTACCGACGAAGCCACGCTGGCCAGCAGCCGGCACTAACGGAAGCGGTCAGCAGGCCGTCGGCACTGCGGCCATCGCCGCCAGCAGCTCGCGGTTCACCTGCTGGTGCCGCGCCTGCCACACAGGTAGATCCTTGGCGCTGACGTCAGGCTGGCCATCCAGCGACGACAACCAGCGCTTGAAGCGACTCTGGTAGTTGGCCAGCGACACTTCCCCGGTGATGTCACTGCCGACCAGGCCGCCGGCACGCAGCGCCTCGATCACCACCAGTGCGTCTTCCAGCTGGAATCGGCCCTGGTCCCAGTTGCTGCGCGCGACGTCCTCGGCAAACACGTCCTTGTCGATCGACAGGTAGGTCGGCTGCGGCGACTTGGCCTGTTCGGCAGCGAACGCTGCCACCAGCGCTTCGGGGTGCTCGAAGCGGCGGAACACGTGGCCCATGCCGAGGCGATGGCCCCAGCTGACATCCACGTCCATGCACCAGTACGTCAAGCGACTGCCCAGCAGCGGGCGCCAGTGGTTCTCCCAGGCATGGCCGAGGCCGATGTCGCTGGAGGTAATGCCGAGCACATGGATGTGCGAGATCTGCGGCAGCTTGCTGGCGGCATTCACCCATGAGCCGCAATGCATGCCGAACGGAAAACGCATGTTGTCCGGATGGTTGTCCAGCACTACCAATTGGAACGGCCCCTGTGTGCGCATGCGGCGCAGCAGCGGCAGGCTGAGATGATGGAAGTCGCCACTGCCCAGCATCACGGTGCCGAGCTGCGCGGGCAGCGGCGCCATCACTTCGGCGGCGAAACGGTCCAGGGTGGCAGTGCTGCAGGCGAAGCGCAGCGGGTCGTGCCACTGCGGCAAGGCCAGGGTCTGCGCCTGGGGCAGCGGCAGCACGCCACCGTCCAGGTCGAGGATCAACGGAGAACGCAACGGCATGTTCAACCGCCTCCATCAGGTTCGCCCTGCAGGTACGGGGCCAGCCGGCGCAGGGCGGCGCGCAGCAGCGGGGAACGGGCGTGGATCGCATGCCGGGTGGAGGTGAAGCTGGCACCCAGTTCGGCCTTGATCCGCGAATCGGTCCAGCCGGCCACGTAGTGGCTCAGGCTGTGCTGCAGCGCGTATTCGAGGTTGTGCATCCAGCTCACCGCGTACAGGTTGTGCTCGCGGGACTGCGGATAGGCCAGGCCGATGTACTTGTCCACCAGCTTGCCCGCATGCACGTAACACAGGTTCCAGCCGATCAGCTGGCCCTGGTGGCGGTACAGGAACATCCGTCCCTGGCCCTGGCTGTCGGCCAGAAGATGCTGGAAGTAGGGCAGGTCGAGCTGGTCGAAATGCACCGCGCTCTGCGCGTACACGCCCAGGTACAAGGCATACAGTTCGGCCTGGAGCTGCGGGTCGGCCAGGGCCGGATCGCCGGTGGCGATGCAGTCGATCTGCAGGTCGTCGCGCGAGCGCAGCTTGCGCCGGATGTTCTTGCGGCGCGAAGACGACAGGCGGCCGAGATAGCCATCGATCGAATCGAAATCGATCGCCACCCAGGCCAGCGGCATGCCTTCCAGTTCGACGAAGCCGCGTGCCAGCAATGCCTGCAGGAAGGCACCGCTGTGTGCGTTGGCCGCGTCGTCCAGCAGCGGCGAATCGATCGCCAGGTCCTTGACCACCAGCAGGCGGGTATCGCCGATCGCGTGACGCGTCACGTCCTCGGCCAATGCTTCTGGTGCGACGTGCGCGGGCAGCGGGGTGTACTCGGTGCTGGTGGCACCGACGAAGCGGGTTTTCCAGGTGATCCATGGCCGCCACAGGCGCGACAGCGGCAGGCCAAGCAGCTTGCCGCGCAGGTCGTCGTCCATCGTGGTGGTCAGGTCCAGCGGCGCACGGAAGGTCGGCAGGCCGCTCGGAAGGCGGCCCGCCTCGAATCCGAGCGGCGGGTGGGCCAGGAAGCCCTCCAGCAGCGCGGCCGGTTCCAGCGCGGTGCTGGATGCGCGTGACGTCATTTCCATCGGCACGGGAACCGGCAGCGCATCGGACCTCAGCCCTTGGCCTTGGTCAGCGCCTGGTCAAGCAGGGTGATCGCCAGGTCGATCTCTTCGTAGCTGATGTCCAGCGACGGCGCGAAGGTGATCACGTTCTTGTACCAGCCACCCACGTCGAGCACGAGGCCCATGCGCTTGCCGTCGTGCAGCAGGTCGCCGGCCAGGCCGATGTCGACCATGCGGTCCAGCAGTTCCTTGTTCGGCGTGTAGCCGTCGGTCTGGCAGATTTCCGCGCGCAGGGCCAGGCCCAGGCCGTCGACGTCGCCGATTTCCGGGTGGCGCTTCTGCAGGCCACGCAGGCCATCGAGGAAGTACGCGCCCTTTTCCGGCACGGTGCGCTCGTAATCCATTTCCTTGCCCAGCTTCAGCACTTCCAGGCCCAGGCGGGTGCCCAGCGGGTTGGAGTTGAAGGTGGAGTGGGTGGAGCCCGGCGGGAACACGGTCGGGTTGATCAGCTCTTCGCGCGCCCACAGGCCCGACAGCGGGTTCAGGCCGTTGGTCAGCGCCTTGCCGAACACCAGCACGTCCGGGGTCACGCCGAAGTGCTCGATCGCCCACAGCTTGCCGGTGCGCCAGAAGCCCATCTGGATTTCATCGACGACCATCAGGATGCCGTACTTGTCCAGCACGCGCTTGAGGCCGGTGAAGAAGTTGCGCGGCGGGATGACGTAGCCGCCGGTGCCCTGGATCGGTTCGACATAGAATGCGGCGTACTCCGCCTGACCGACCTTGGGATCCCACACGCCGTTGTATTCGCTTTCGAACAGGCGCTCGAACTGCCACACGCAGTGGTCGGAATACTCTTCCGGGGTCATGCCCTTCGGGCGACGGAACGGGTACGGGAACGGGATGAACATCGCGCGCTCGCCGAAGTGGCCGTAGCGGCGGCGGTAGCGGTAGCTGGAGGTGATCGACGACGCACCCAGGGTACGGCCGTGGTAACCACCCTCGAAGGCGAACATCAGGCTCTTGCCGCCACGCGCGTTGCGCACGATCTTCAGCGAGTCTTCAATGGCCTGCGCGCCGCCGACGTTGAAATGCACGCGGCCGTCGAGGCCGAACTTCTCGTGCATGTCCACGGCAATGGTCTTGGCCAGCTGCACGCGGGTCGGGTGCAGGTACTGGCTGGCGACCTGCGGCAGGGTGTCGATCTGGTCCTTCAGCGCATCGTTCAGACGCTTGTTGCTGTAGCCGAAGTTGCAGGCCGAGTACCACATCTGCAGGTCGAGGTAGGGCACGCCCGCACCGTCGAACATGTAGCTGCCTTCGCCGCGCTGGAAGATCTTCGGCGGGTCGACGTAGTGGACGGTATCGCCGAAGGAGCTGTAACGGGCTTCGTCGGCCAGCAGCTGCGCGTCGGAGGCAGCGGCGTCGGCGTTCTTGTCAAAAATGTTCATGCAGTTCGGTTCCGTGAAGGACGTTCGAAAGAGGTAGCGGGGGCGTGCTTGGAAGGGAGTGCTCAGGCGGTGGCCAGCAGCAGGGGCAGTACGGCGGGCTGCGGGCTGGCGTCGATACGACGTGGCTGCAGCAGGCTGCCATCGAGCAAGCGCGGCAGCAGTGCGATTGCATCGTGGAAGGTATCGATGGCGGCATGCTCGATGCCGGCATGGGTGCAATGGGTGATCAGGCGACGCTTGGCGAACACGAAGTCGGCATCTTCGGAGACGCAGAAATCCGAACTGCCATCGCCGATCATCAGCACACGCGGTGCTTCGTTGGCGCGCGCCTGCGCAGCGCAGGTGCACTTGCAGGTGCCGCTGCGGCAGCCTTCGGCCTGGTAGGGCGATTCCAGTTCCCAGTGGTCATCGCACCAGCGCAGGTGGTTGGCCACCACCGGCAGTCGCGACAGGCCGTGGTTGGCGAGGATGCGGTGGATCGCATGGTCCAGGCCGTCGCTGACGATGCGCAGCGGCACGCCCAGCTGTTCGGCACGGCTGACAAAGGCGGCAAAGCCCGGATCGATCTGCACCTGGTCCAGGTGGGCGTCGAGCGTGGCCGGGTCCAGCTTCAGCAGCCTGACCTGGCCCTGCATGCATTCGCGCGAGCCGATCTTTCCCGCTTTCCACTGGTCTTCCAGTTCCTGCCAGCCCGGCTGGCCGTATTTCTCCAGCAGCGAGTCGATGACATCTTCGAGGCTGATGGTGCCGTCGAAGTCACACAGGATGCTCCAGTGCATGGGCAGGTCCGTCGATGAAAGGAACGTCCGGCGCGATGCCGGGGCAGGCTCAATGTAGACAGGCAGCCTTTCTCGTTCCTTTCCTGTTGAAAGCCTGCATTGCAGGGCGCGGAAAGCGTTCAGGAAGGTGCATGGATGAATGCGTGAGGCGCACTCCATCCGTGCGTCCTGGCGTCACGCGCGGGCCAGTGCCCGCAGTATTTCGGCGGTCTCTTCACGGGTCTGCCAGGCGCTGTTGCCGAGGGTCAGCATGCGTGCGGCGAAGTCGCGTGCGTTGGGCATGTCGTCCTGCGGCACGATGCCGCGCAGGTAGGCATAGCCGGGCAGGGCATGGATGAACATGCGGCTGGCGCCAAGCCCGCGTGGCCACAAGTCCTTCAGTACCGCATCGCGGGCGCGTTGGCTGGGCAGCAGCAGCATCAACAGTGGCCAGGTGCCACCGCTACCGGCCAGCCCATCGACCACCTCAACGGCGGGCAGCTGTGCCAGCTGCACCCGCAGCTGCAACGCACGCAGCCGACCGGCCTGAAGGAATGCCGGCAAGCGCCGCGCGGCATGCGCGCCGATGTTCTGCCGCCACTGGCTGACCCGGTGCTGCGGGATATCCAGCGGGAAAATGTCACCGACCGCATCTTCCAGATCGCCACGCTGAAGCGCATTGCGCAGTGGATTGCCATACACCAGTGACAGCAGCGAAGGGCGATAGCAGGCAGCAAGGCCCAGCAACTGCACGCTGCGCAGCAGCTCCCAGCGCAGGCTGGAGCGAACGTGCTGGACGGCATGTTCGGCCAGCGCAGCACGCAGTTCGTCATCGCGGCTGACCAGCAGGCCGCCTTCATGCAGGCTCAGGCCCTTGCCGGCGGCCAGGCTGAAGAATCCGATATCGCCGCGCAGGCCGACACTGCTGTTGCCGACCCGTGCGCCGAGTGCCTGCGCGGCATCTTCGATCACCCAGGCGCCGGCGTTGCGGGCGACTTCGCAGGCCAGCTCGACGTCGGCAATGCGCCCGCCCAGGTGGGTGGGCAGGATCGCCAGCGTGCGCGCATCGGCCAGCCGCTTGAGCTGGCCGGGGTCGAAGTCGAAATGACCGCGCCGGGTATCGCACAACTGCACGCGCAGGCCCAGGCTGTGCACCGCGATCGGCACCAGCGGGCAGGTATAGGCCGGCATGATCACGGTGTCGCGCTTTGGCGCACGCTTGCGCAGCGTGCGCAGGGCGATCAGCAGCGCGTGCGTGCCGGAACAGGTCAGCTGCAGCGGCGGTGTGCCGAGCTGGCTGGCCAGGATGTCACGCAGGTCGCCGCCACCGGGAAGGAAATCGCTGGCCTGCATCGGCAGGCCGGCGGTTGGTGGCAGTTCGCGCGCGAACAGGCTCATTGCAGCGTGCTCACGTCGTGGTTTCGGCAGGGCTGTGTGGGTCGTCCGCCTCGGCGCGGCCGAGGCAGACGATGCCGGCCACGATCAGTACCGCACCGAGCAGATGGTGCAGGGTCAGCGGCTCGTTCAACAGCCACGCCGACAGCAGCAGCACGCTGATCACTTCCAGATGCGAGACAGCAAAGGCGGGACCGATCGGCGCATGGCGCAGCAGGCTCATCCAGGTGAAGAATGCACCCACGTAGCCGAGGATGGCGCCGTAAACCCACGGCTGCGACAGCACGCGCAGCAGCCAGGCGGTGTTGGCCTCGACCGGCAACGCGGCGTCACCGGCGTACTTGAAGCAGAGCTGGGCCAGCGTGTCGAACGCCATCAGCAGCGGGAAGCCGATCACATACAGGCGCCTCATGAGCCGGCCCCCACTACGGCTACGCCGGCGGTGACCAGCAGCATGCCGGTCACCCGCAGCGGCGTGAGTTTCTCGCGGAACAGGAAACGGCCGGCGATCATCAGCGCGACGATGTTGATCGAGCCCAGCAGCACGCCCTTGGACAGCGGCACCAGCGACAGGAACGCGATCCAGGCGACGAACTCAAGCACGTAGCAGGCGATGCCGATCCACAGCCAGGGACGGCTGAGCATGTGTTTCCAGCGCTGCAGTCCTTCGCCCTCCTGCGGGTCGCTGGCGGCGGCCTTGAAGGCGAGCTGGCCACCGGTATCGAGCACGACATTGGCCAGCCACAGCAGCGTGGCAAGTGCCCCCATGTCAGGCCACCGCCTTGAGCACGCCAGTGCGTTCACCGATTTCGGTGAAGAAGCGCGCGCTGCGGCGGATCACATCGCGGCGTTCGCGGTCGATGGTGATCATGTGGTAACTGTCTTCCAGCACCACCAGTTCCTTCGGGCCGCTGACCCGCGACATCACCAGCTCGGCGTTGCCCATGCTGGCCACGTCGTCCTCGCGGGCGTGCATCACCAGGCACGGCGCGGTGACCTGGTGCAGGTGGCGGCGGGTCCAGTTGCTCAGCGCGCGCATTTCGGCCAGGGCGTGCCAGGGGTTGCCCGGCAGGCCGGCGGCGGCGCTGTCGCCGGACAGCATGGCGGCACTGACCTGTGCACGCAGGCGCTCGTCACGCAGGCCGTACGGCGGTTCTTCCATGAACATGCGGTCGCGGCCGATGTTGAAGCGCTTGAACCACGGCAGCAGGAACGAGAAGCGGGCCACGGCGGGGATGTTCCAGCCGTCATAGCGGAAGGTGGCGCCGTACACGCCGACCCCGGACACCCACTCGGGGCGACGTGCAGCCAGTGCCAGCGACAGCACCGCGCCCATCGACAGGCCGCCGACGAACAGCTGGTCGACCTTGCCGCGCAGGGTTGCCGCCGCATCTTCCACGCCCTGGTACCACTGTTCCCAGGTGGTCGCCAGCAGGTCATCCACGCTGCCGCAATGGCCGGGCAGCTGCACGCCGTGCACGGTGAAACCGGCGTTGTTCAGCCCTTTGCCCAGCATGCGCATTTCCGCCGGGGTGCCGGTCAGGCCATGGACCAGCAGCACGCCCTGTGGGCCACCGGGGAGGAAGAAGTCGTGCGATTCGGTCACCTGGCGGCTCCGGGACGGCAGTGGGGATGGCAGGATCGCAAGCGCGATTTTCGCCAGCCTTTCAGCGCCCCGGGCCGGGTCAGGGCGCCTTCAGCAGCGGCAGCGTGATGGCGACCTTCAGTCCGCCACCTGGGCGGTTCAGGAAGCTCAGGCGGCCGCCGAAGTGCTCCACCGCCTCGTGCGCGATGGCCAGGCCGAGGCCGGTGCCGCTGGCAGCGGTGCCCGGCGCCCGGAAGAAGCGCTCGCCCAGCCGTGGCATCACGTCGTCGGGCACGCCAGGGCCATTGTCTTCCACATACAGTTCGACATCATTGTCGTCCAGCGCGTGCACGCCCACCGTGACGGTTGCATTGCGGCCGGCATAACGCAGGGCGTTGTCGATCAGGTTGTCCAGCGCTTCCTGCAGCATGGCGCCGTTGCCCAGTACACGCAGCGGATGGGGACTGCCGCGGTAGCCCAGATCGATGCCATCGCGGATCGCCTCCGGTACGCGCATGCCGACCCACTGCGGTACCAGCTCGCACAGGTCCAGTGCCTCCACGGTATCGGGCACGGTCTGCGCCCGGCTCAGTGCCAGCAGCTGGGTGCTGACCCGGGCGGTGCGCTGGTTGAGCCGGCGGATGTGCTGCAGCGCCTCGCGCACTGTATCGGGGTCGCCATGTGCCAGCGCCTGGTCCACGTGCAGGGCCATGCCCGCCAGCGGCGAACGCAGCTGGTGCGCGGCATCGGCGATGAAACGGTTCTGCAGGGTGATCATTTCCGCCTGGCGGGCAAACAGATCATCGATGGTGCTGATCAGTGGCTGGATCTCCTCGGGCACGTCGGCATCGGAGATCGGCGCCAGTTCGCCGCGGCGCTGGGCCAGGCGGGTCCTCAGCGGGGTCAGGATGCGCAGGCCATAGGTCACGCCGAACCAGACCAGCGCTGCGGTACCCAGCGCCAGCATGGTCATCAGCGGGATGATGATCATCAGGATCTCGCGCGCACGCTGCCGGCGGTCAGCCATGCTCTCGGCCACGGTCACCGCCAGCTGGTCCTGCGGATCGTTCATCGCCTGCGTGCAGACGGTGGCCATGCGCACCTGCTGGCCATTGAGGTTGCCGTCGTACAGCGCCGGATGCACACCGGTGCAGTCCTGCGAAGGGGCGTACGGGCTGAAGTCTGCATTGCCGCTGAGCGTACCCATGCGGCTGCTGTCGACGTTGAAGTAGCGATGGCCGTCGGGGTCGTACTCGATCAGGAAGCGCGCCTGCGGAGACAGGTCGCTGGTCACCGGCATGGTGCTCAGCATCTGCGCGAACGAATGCGTGTCGTCGATCAGGTTGCGGTCGTGGATGCGGTTGGAATAGTCCAGCGCAACGTAGTAGGCCAGGATCGTGTTGAAGGTGAGCAGGCCCAGCATCGGCAACGCCAGAAAGGCGAGCAGGCGCCGGCGCAGGCTGGGCGGGCCACTGATCACGGCGTGCTTTCGTCCTGCGCGTCTTCCAGCATGTAGCCCAGCCCGCGCACGGTGCGGATGCCCATGCCGCCGGGCTGCAGCTTGCGGCGCAGGCGGTGCAGGGCGATGTCCAGGCCGTTGTCGGTGAGGTCCTGGCCCCAGTCGCACAGCGCCTCCACCAGTTGCGCGCGCGACACGATGCGCTCGGCGCGTACCGCCAGTGCCGACAGCAGGCCGAACTCGCGCGCGGTCAGTTCCAGCGACTGGTCGTCGATCCACACGCGGTGCCCGGCCAGGTCCAGGCGCAGGCGGCCGATGCGCAGGTCTGGGTTGCCATTGCTGGTGACCCGCCGCAGCTGCGCACGCACGCGTGCTTCGAACTCGTCCAGCGCGAACGGCTTGACCAGGTAGTCATCGGCGCCCAGGTCGAGCACGCGCACGCGCTCGGCCAGGCCGTCGCGGGCGGTCACCACCAGCACCGCCAGGCCATCGCCGCGCTGACGCAGGCGCTGCAGCACGTCGCGGCCATCCAGCTGCGGCAGGCCCAGGTCCAGCACCAGCAATGCGTACTGGGTCGAGCCCAGTGCCGCGTCGGCGTGCGCGCCGTTGTCGACGTGGTCAACCACGTGCCCCTGCCGGCGCAGCGAGGCGCACAGGCCGGAGGCGATATCCGGGTCGTCTTCAGCAATCAGAACGCGCATGCGCGGGGGCTCCTGTAACGGTCAGGCCCACCGGATGGACGGGGTGGGCCTCTCTCGGCTGCCGAGGGTAGCCGCAAACCGGGTGAAGGTGGAGCGCGCCGCCGCCGCCCGGTGCCGTCGCGCTGTCCCTTCATTCAGTCCTGCAGGCCCGGCTCACCCGGGGCCAACGGCACCCGCGAGCCATCCAGCAGGCCACGGCTGAGCCTGCCATTTTCGATGAACAGCAGTTCGCCGTTCTCGCCGTTCTTGATGCTGCTGTCGATGGCGATCACGCGGTCGCCATGGAAGCTGCTGACGTGTGGCATCGAGGTGTGGCCGACCACGATGCGTTTGAGCTGCAGGCGGTCGAGTACGGTCTGCACCCCCGCGGTGTCGAGGCGGCCATCGAAGTAGCCGCGGTACCAGATCGGGCTGGTCTTGCCGTCATACAGCGGTGCGGTGGCCGGGTCGGCCTTTACTTCGGCCTTTGGCAGGCCCAGTGACGCCTGGTAGGCCGCATTGGTGCGCGCCGGGTCCAGCGCCAGCTGCACTGCCTCGGGCGAAATGCCGCCGTGCAGGAACAGGGTGTCGCCGATCTTCAGCAGCACCGGGCGGGTGCGCAGCCACTGCCCGATCACCGAATCGGCACCGTACAGCTGCGGGTAGCTGCGGCCGAGCAGCTGCGCGCTGCGCAGGTACTTCGGGTTGACGTAGCGCAGGTCGTCGTACAGCACCATGGTTTCGTGGTTGCCGAGCACGAAGTGCACCGCGCCGCCGGCGGCGGCCGCCTGCTGCTGCAGGCCATACAGCAGCCAGAAGGCCTCGGTCACCTGCGGGCCGCGGTCGAACACATCGCCGGCGATGACCAGCGTGTCCTTGCCCAGCGCCCAGCGATCCTGGGCATCGATGACCTGGTGGGCGCGCAGCAGGCGCACCAGCAACCCGTACTGGCCATGGATGTCGGACAGCGCAATGATGCGCGGCACGGCCGGCAGCACGGAAACCGAAGGCGCATTCGGGGCAGCCACGTGCACCGTGTGCTCGTAGCCGCAGCGCGGGGCGATGTCGGTACCTGCGGCCTGCGTGGCAAGCGTGTGCGACTCGACCTTGTCGTCGCAGATCCACTTGGCCTGCAGCTGGTCGCCCTGGCGGAACACATAGGGGCCATCGGCCTGCACGTGGTCGGCGGGCGCGGCAACCTCGCGGGCCTGCGTGGTTGCTGTGGCGCAGGCCAGCAGCGGCAACAGCAGGGCGGTCAGCAGGGAAGGGCGATCACGCGACATCGGCGGCATCCAGTGGCGGAAAGACCCGATGCTAACCGGCGCGGGTGTTCGGCGGTGTGCGCGAATGGGCGGATCAGGTGTCGCGCCCGTCGTCCCTGAGCTTGCGCACGCGGGTGGCGGTGGGCTGAAGTGGCTGGCCGTCGCGCCCGCGCGGCTGCATGTAGGGCAGCGGCCGCCGCGTCGCCGATTCGATCAGCTGTGAATGGGCTTCACCGGCCTCGAAGCGATGGCGTTCCGCCCACTGGCGCAGCGCGACCAGCAGCGGGAACAGTTCCCGGCCGGCGTGGGTGAGCACGTATTCCTGGTAGGCCGATCCATCGGAGGCCGGCTGCAGCTGCAGCACGCCGGCCTCTACCAGCCGGCGCAGGCGGTCGCTGAGGATGTTGCGGGCCGCGCCGAGGCTGCGCTGGAAATCACCGAAACGGGTGACGCCATCGAAGGCATCACGGATGACCAGCAGCGCCCAACGGTCACCGAGCAGATCGGCGCTGCGGGCGACGGGGCAGGGGCTGTCGGCGTGCATGGTGGACCTCTCTGATGTGGTTGCAGTTTAAAACCAATGGCAGTAGCCTGCATCAAGTTGCAAATTGCAACCACATCATGAGTGCCATATCGCTTCCCCGCCCGCTGCTGGTCCTGCTCGCGGTTGCCGCAGGTGCCAGCGTTGCCAACGTCTATTACGCGCAGCCGCTGCTGGATCAGCTTGCACGCGCCTTTGCGCTGGACCGGGCCGTGGCCGGCGCGGTGCTGGCTGCTACCCAGGCCGGTAGCGTGCTGGCGTTGTTTGGCCTGCTGCCGCTGGCGGACCGTGGTGACCGGCGACGCCTGCTGCGGCTGCAGTTGATCGCATTGGTGCTGGCGCTGCTGTGGCTGGCAGCGTCACGCACGGCGGGCTGGCTGTTGTCGGGCATGCTGCTGGCCGGCTTGCTGGGCACGGCGCTGACCCAGGGCCTGATCGCCTATACCGCCATGCTGGCACCGCCCGAGCAGCGCGGTCGCGTGGTCGGTGTGGTGCAGGGCGGCGTGTTCATCGGCCTGCTGCTGGCGCGCGTGGTGTCCGGTACGGTGGCGGCGGCCTTTGGCTGGCAGATGGTCTACCTGTTGTCAGCGATGGTGATGGCGGGGTTGGCGGCGCTGCTGTGGCGGCGCCTGCCCGCAGTACCGGTGCCGTCGGTTCCCCCACGCTGGCGCGAGCTGCTGGGCTCGATGCTGGGCATGCTGCGCCGCGATCGAACGCTGCGCGAGCGTGGGCCGCTGGCACTGCTGCTGTTTGCCGGCCTCAATGTGTTCTGGGCGGCGGCACCCTTGCCGCTCTCGGCGCCACCGCTGCATTGGTCGACCGCCGCCATCGGTGCACTGGGTCTGGCCGGGGTGATCGGTGCGCTGCTGGCGGCGCGGGTAGGGCACTGGATGGACCGTGGTTTCGCGCATCCGGTCAGCGTCGGTGCGTTGTTGTTGATGCTGGTTGCGTGGTGGCCCTTGCTGGGCCTGCCGCAGTCGCTGTCGTTGCTGCTGTTGGGCGTGATTGTGCTCGACCTGGGTGGGCAGGCACTGCACGTATCAAACCAGGCATTGCTGCTGCGCGCGCCGGCTGAACAACATGGACGCCTGGTGGCTTTGTACATGCTGTTCTATGCGGTGGGCAGTGGTGCCGGAGCAGCGGCCGGGCCGTGGATGCAGGCGCGCCATGGCTGGCCTGCCGTGTGTCTTCTGGGTGCAGGCATCGCGTTGCTGGCGCTGCTGTGGTGGGCAGCGTGGCGGGTGGTGGCGGTGAAAGCAGCGGCCGGCGGCCGTATCGGTAGTGCCGGCTGTCAGTAGAGTCGACTGTCAGTCGACTGCTCTTCGCCCTGCGTGCGAAAAACCCCGCGGTGCGCGCGATAGTCGACCCGCGGTCGACTCTACCTGTCCTGCCGTCATCGCTGCAGTGCGCGCCGTCCCGGCGCTTCCTGCAGGTCCGCACTGGCCACCACCACGCGGTTGCGGCCGCTGCGCTTGGCCTCGTACATTGCCGCGTCGGCACGGGCCATCAGCCGCTCGTAGTCCGGATGGCCGTCGTGGCCGGCCACGCCGATGCTGGCGGTCAGTGCCAGCACCTGGCCGTTGGCCAGTGCCACCGGCGACTGTGCGATCTGCTGCCGCAGGCTCTCGGCGATCACGGTCGCCTGCGATTCGCTGGCAGCCACCAGTACCACCACGAATTCTTCGCCGCCATAGCGGAACAGGTAGTCGCTGCCGCGCGTGAGCTGGCCGAGCAGGCCGGCGACGTGCTGCAACGCGCGGTCGCCGGCATCGTGGCCGTGGCCGTCGTTGATTGCCTTGAAGTGATCCAGGTCGAGCAGCAGCAGCGAGAATGGTGTGCGGTTGCGTGTGGCCAGCTCGATTTCCCGGCGCAGCACGGTGGGCAGGAAGCGACGGTTGAGCAGGTTGGTCAGCGCGTCGCTGCCGGCATCCAGTTCGCCGATGCGCTCGAACAGCAGTGTCATCAGGGTGCGGATGGCGGCCAGGTCCTCGCGGATGGCCGGCAGCACCGCCAGTCGCTGCGCCGGAGCATCGCCGCTCGCGCGCTGCAGGTGGCCATCAATGCGGGCCATCAACTGGCCCACCTGCTGCGTTTCGCTGCTTTCGCCGAAGCTGGGGATGCCCTTGTGGGTGAACCACAGGCCGAACTCCGAGGTGGCCAGGCTGGCGTTGTCGCTGGCCTGCACGTGGCCGGCCAACGCGTAGAGCAGGGCGTTTTCCCAGTCCAGCAGCAGTGCGCGCTGGCGCTCGCGTTCGGTACCGACGTTCTGTACCAGCGAGAACAGTCGGTAGGCGGCGTCGGCACGGGTGGAGCGCTCGCGCGCGTGGGTGTAGGCCAGGGTCATGCCTTCCATGGCGATATCCATGATCGCGCTGAGGCAGTCGATGGCGGCGAATGCGGTGTCGCTGTCAGGCGCATCGTCGCGCAGGCGCACGAACAGTTCGTGCTTGAGCACGCGCGCACCGCGGGTAACCAGGTCGACCGGAATGCCGACGCGGGCGTGCACGTCGCCGATGATCCGCTGCGAGGCCACGGTGTTGGCGATGCCGCTGGCATCAGTGGTCAGCAGCTGCGCCAGCCAGCGCTGCATGGCCGGCTGCAGGCGCTGCTTGACCTGGTCGTGGGACAGGAAACGGCGCGCACGGGTGTCCTGCAGCAGTACTTCGTAAAAGCGCTGGGCCAGCGCGGGTGGGGCATCGGTAGCAGCGGCCTTGAGCAGCGCGGTGGCGGCAGGGCCGGCCTGCAGCAGACACTGCTGCCAGGCCTCGGCCAGCGGCTGGCTGGCATCGTCCAATTGGGGTGGTTCCACGTCGATCTCTGACTGCGTACGGCAAACCACGGGTATCGGCCGCGGCGGCATACGGTTGATGGCGGGTTAGCCGGCCAGTTTACGCGCGGTGCAGGGTTGCACGGTGCGCAAACCACATCGGCGCCGCTGCGGCAATGAGTGAACGCATTTGAGAATCAATCGCATTGATGGGAGAATGCGCGCACGGAACGGGCTGCAGGTGCCTGCTGCAGGACTGCTCCGCCTCCCCCTCGTCGTTGCCTCAAGCCCTTTGCCAGAGGCCCCGTAGCCCTGCCAGAAGGTCCTGATCATGTCCCCTGCCGTTGTCCTTTCGCCGCGCCCGCTGGCGCTTGCCGTTGCCGCCCTGCTGGCCGGCAGCGCTCTGACCGCCCACGCCGAAACCGACGCCACCGATATCGACACGGTGCACGTCACCGCCTCGCAGATCGCGCGCCAGGCGCTGGGTACCTCCACCATCACCGCAGAGGACATCGCCAGGCGCCCGCCGGCCAACGACATCGCCGAGCTGCTGCGCACCATGCCCGGCGTCAACCTGACCGGCAACAGTGCCTCGGGCCAGTACGGCAACAACCGCCAGATCGATCTGCGTGGCATGGGCCCGGAAAACACCCTGATCCTGGTCGACGGCAAGCGCATCGGTGCGCGTGATGCCGTGCGCATGGGCCGCAGCGGTGAGCGCAATACCCGCGGCGATACCAACTGGGTGCCGGCGGAAATGATCGAGCGCATCGAAGTGCTGCGCGGCCCTGCAGCGGCACGTTATGGCTCGGGTGCTTCCGGTGGCGTGGTCAACATCATCACCAAGCGCCCGACCGGCGACCTGACCGGCGCGGTCGACCTGTATGGCCTGGTGCCCGAGCACAGCGCCGAAGGCGGCAGCGAGCGCGTCGGCCTGCAGCTGAGCGGGCCGATGACCGACACCCTGTCGTTCCGCCTGTACGGCAATCTCAACAAGACCGACGCCGATTCGCTGGAACTCAACCGTGACTTCGCGGCGAATCCGAACGCGGTGCCGCCGGCCGGTCGCGAGGGCGTCAAGAACCGCGATGTCAACGCGCTGCTGCGCTGGGACGTGACCGCCAACCAGGTGGTCGAATTCGAAGCCGGCACCAGTCGCCAGGGCAACATCTATGCTGGCGATCGCGCGGTCAGCACCACCGGTACCTCGACACCGATCGATCTGGGGGCGTTGGCCGAGCAGCAGGCCGAGACCAACCGCATGTACCGCAACACCGGCGCGATCACCCATCGCGGCCGCTGGGGTGATGTGACCTCGCGGGTAACGGCTGCAGTGGAGGCGGTGAACAACTCACGCATCAACGAAGGCCTGGCCGGTGGCCCGGAGGGCAGCTTCAACGGCACCGACTGGTCGACCTCGCGCCTGCGCAACTACCAGCTGGACGGCGAAGTCAGTTTCCCAACCACGCTGGGTGGTGCCGAGAACATCTGGACGCTGGGCTTTGAATACCTGGACAGCCGCCTGACCGACCCGTACTCGATGAGCCAGTCCAGCAGCAGCGGCGGCGGCATCCCGGGGCTGTCGGCCGATCGCGCACGCGGCAAGTCCGACGCGCAGACCACCGCCGTGTTCGTGGAAGACAACATCTACCTGGGCGAGCGCTGGATCGTCACCCCGGGCCTGCGCTTCGACCACCACAGCCAGTTCGGCAACAACACCAGCCCCAGCCTCAACGCGCAGTTCCGCATCAACAGCGACTGGGTGGTGAAGGGCGGTATCGCCCGTGCATTCAAGGCGCCGAACCTGTACCAGTCGAATCCGGACTACCTGTACTACACCCGGGGCAATGGCTGCCCGAATGCACTGCCGAGCCTGGGCGCCGGCTGCTACATGCGCGGCAACTCGGACCTGAAGGCGGAAACCAGCCTGAACAAGGAACTGGGTATCGAGTGGGCACCGCAGAGCGGCTGGCAAGCGTCGTTGACCTACTTCCACAACGACTACAAGGACAAGATCCAGGCCGGGTACAACCAGATCGGGCTGACCGCCGACACCAAGGGCCGCATCTTCCGCTGGGAGAACGCACCCAAGGCGATCGTGCAGGGTCTGGAAGGCAACCTGGTGGTCCCGCTGCTGGGTGAGCAGGGCAACCGCCTGAAGTGGAGCAACAACTTCACCTACATGGTAGAGAACGAGAACAAGAGCACCGGCCAGCCGCTGTCGGTGATTCCGAAGTACACCGTCAACACGATGCTGGACTGGCAGGCCACCGACAAGTTGTCGGTGCTGCTGACCGGCACCTTCTACGGCAAGCAGAAGCCGGCCACCACCAACATCAACAATGATCCGCGCTGCACCGGCACCTGCGATCCGTCGATCGCGCTGCAGGACCGTGGTGCGTACAACATCTGGGGCGTGAGCGCGCGCTACAAGGTGACCGAGACGGTCAGCTTCGGTTTCGGCGTCAACAACCTGGCCGACAAGCGCCTGTTCCGCGGGGCCAACAGCAGCGATGCCGGCGCGGCGACCTACAACGAGCCGGGCCGCGCGTACTGGGCCAGCCTGCGCTTCGGGTTCTGACCGCAGGCGGACGTCGGTCCGCTGCGTCCGCCAGGCGTGGCCTGGCGTTGCCGGCCGCGCTCCGGTAGCGCCGGGCCATGCCCGGTGAGGGACCGCGTGGCCTGCAATGTTATAAACACCGTGATAGTTTCCCAACGCCCTCCGGCGTAGCCTGCCTCCCATCGCAAAGGAGCTGTTGCCATGGGCCACGACCACGATCACCTGCCATCCGAGATCCGCCACGAGAAACCCTTGTGGTGGGCACTCGGCCTGACCTCCACCTTCCTCGTCGTCGAGGTGGTGGGCGCGTTCTGGACCAACAGCCTGGCACTGCTGTCAGACGCAGCGCACATGGCCACCGATGCGCTGGCGCTGATGATCGCACTGGTCGCGGTGCGGCTGAGCCGGCGCCCGCCGGACGCGCGCCGCACCTACGGCTATGCGCGCCTGGAAGCGCTGGGCGCGATGATCAACGGCGCGATGCTGTTCGTGGTTGCCGGCTATATCTTGTGGGAGGCCATTGGACGTTTCCGCGAGCCGCAGGAGATTGCCTCGTCGGGCATGCTGGTGATTGCCGCGGCGGGCCTGGTCATCAATCTGATCTCGATGCGCCTGCTGCAGGCCGGCAGCGGCGAGAGCCTCAACGTGAAGGGCGCCTACCTGGAAGTGTGGGCAGACATGCTCGGCTCGGTGGCCGTGATTGCTGGCGCGCTGTTGATCAAGTGGACCGGCTGGAAGCCGATCGACCCGATCCTGGCGGTGCTGATCGGCCTGTGGGTACTGCCGCGCACCTATGTGCTGATGCGCGAAGCGATCAACGTGCTGCTGGAAGGCGTGCCCAAGGGCATGGACGTGGCCAAGGTGCGCGACAGCCTGTCCGGCCACGCTGCGGTACTGGACGTGCATGACCTGCATGTGTGGGCGCTGGCCTCCAGCACCCCGGCGCTGACCGCGCACATCGTGATGCGCGACGGCACCGATGCCGATGCGCTGCGTCGTGATCTGGGCGGGCGCCTGCACGATGACTTCGGCATCGTGCACGTGACACTGCAGATCGAAGCGGACCACTGCGGCGAAGCCTGTGGTGAGCCGGCGCCGGCCAAGGCCGGCGAGCACGAGGGCCATGAAGGCCATGACCACGGCGAGGACGCGCAGGGCCATCGCGGTCACGTGCATCGTTGATTGAAATTGAGGGCCGTGCCGGGTGGTGCCCGGGGTGGCTATTCGTCCCGTCGCGAGGCCAGCCGGTCTGCCAGCCGCGTCGGCTCCGGCAGCCGGTAACCGCGCAGCGTGCGCCGTACCCAGTCCAGCGCGGTATCCGCACTGACCCGATGGCCGCCGGCCACGAACAGCGGTTTGCAGCGCAGCTTGCTGCGCAGCACCCAGCCCAGTTGCTCATCGCCATCCAGCAGCGGCGTATGCGCACCGGCCTCGGCGCCCGGTTCGACGAACCGGCCCACCAGTTTCGACTTGGCGACGCCGATGCTTGGCAGGTCGGTGACCACACCGAGGTGAGCGGCCACCCCCAGCCGGCGCGGGTGGCTGATGCCATGGCCATCGACGAACACCAGGTCCGGCGTGCGTGGCAGCAGCGCGAGTGCGGCCAGCAATGCCGGCAGCTCGCGGAAGCTGAGCAGGCCGGGGATATAGGGCATCACCGTGGGGATGCGCGCGATCTCCTGCGCCACGGGCTGCAGCGTTTCTGCGTCCAGCAGTACCGCCGCGGCGCGGGTGATGGCGCCATCGTCCTCGAAGCCGACATCCAGCCCGGCCAGCCAGCGCACGTTGCGTGGCAGCCGGTCCTGGCGCTCCACGCGGCCAGCCAGCTGGATCTGCTGCTTGCGTGCCGCAGCGACGCTGCCTTCCCAGCGCCCGGGGTCGATCACCGTATTCATTGGTCACAGCATCGCATGCGCGGTGCCACGGCCCGGTGAGCGGCGCCCGGGGCTACAATGGCGGCCTGCCTTTCCTCGCGTTGGAGACCCTGCAGTGACCCGTAAACTCGTACTGTTGCGCCATGGCCAGAGCCAGTGGAACCTGGACAATCGCTTCACCGGCTGGGTCGATGTCGACCTGACCGAGCAGGGGCGCCGGGAAGCGGCCGCCGCGGGTCGCCTGATGCGCGAGGAAGGCCTGCAGTTCGACGTCGCCCACACCTCCGTGCTGAAGCGTGCCATCCACACCCTGCAGGGTGCGCTGGCCGAGCTGGAGCAGGACTGGCTGCCGGTGAACAAGTCATGGCGCCTCAACGAACGCCATTACGGCGGCCTGCAGGGCCTGGACAAGGCCGAGACCGCCGCCAAGCACGGCGAGGACCAGGTCAAGGTGTGGCGTCGTTCGTATGACATCCCGCCGCCGGCCATGGACCTGGAGGATCCGGGCCACCCGATCCATGACCGTCGCTACGCTGGCCTGGACCGCAACGCGCTGCCGGGTACCGAATCACTGGCCACCACGCTGGACCGCGTGCTGCCGTACTGGCACGACGCCATCGCGCCGCAATTGAAGGACGGCAAGACCGTGCTGGTCACCGCCCACGGCAATTCGCTGCGCGCGCTGTACAAGTACCTCAACAACGTCTCGCGCGAGGAAATCCTCGAGCTGAACATCCCGACCGGCATCCCGCTGCTGTTCGAACTGAACGACGACCTGACGGTGAAGTCGTTCCGCTACCTGGGCGACCCGGAAGCAGCGCGCAAGGCCGCTGAAGCCGTGGCCAACCAGGGCAAGGCGAAATAAAACAGAAGGCCGGCGCAAGCCGGCCTTCGCTTTTTGTAGAGTCGAGCCATGCTCGAATGCTGTTGGCCTCTTGCCGCAAGGACAATAAACCCGGAACGGAGAGCAGTCGAGCATGGCTCGACTCTACATAAGCGCGTCCTGTGACCTTTGGCCGGTCCCACCGCAGGCCTCCCCGGCTACCCTGTGAAATTACCCGCAGGAGAGCCTCATGAACGTCCGCAACCTGGTCCCGCTGGGCCTGACCATCGCCATCGCTGCCTCGCTGGCGGCCTGTGGCAAGAATGAAACCGCGCCGGCGGCCAGCGCCGACGCCAAGCCGGCCTTCGACCTGTCGCAGATCAAGACGCCGCTGATCTCGCTCAACAGCGCCGACCTGGATCCGTCCATCTCGGCCTGTACCGACCTCAACGGCTTCGTCAACAGCAAGTGGCTGAAGGCCAACCCGGTGCCGGGCGACCAGACCACCTGGGGCAGCTTCGAGATCCTGCGCGAGCGCTCGCTGGAAGTGCAGCACGCACTGGTGCAGCAGGCCGCGGCCAGCCAGGCCAAGGCCGGCTCGGTGGAAGCCAAGATCGGCGACATCTGGAAGACCGGCAACGATGAAGCCAAGATCGAAGCCGCCGGCCTGGCGCCGCTGCAGCCGCAGCTGGACAAGATCACCGCGCTGAACGATACCGCCGCCATCACCCAGTACCTGCGCGACAGCCAGGCCGAGGGCAAGGGCGTGCTGTTCTCGCTGTTCGCCAATGCCGACTACAAGGATTCGGCCAACGTCATCGCCTACGTCGGCCAGGGCGGCCTGGGCCTGCCGGAGAAGGGCTACTACTTCGATGACGCGCAGGCCAAGATCCGCGACGCCTACGTGGCCTACATCGCGCAGGTGCTGACGCTGTCCGGCGTGGACGCGGCGCAGGCTGCCGAGCAGGCCAAGGCCGTGATGGCCTTCGAAACCCGTCTGGCCAAGGCCTCGATGTCGCGCATCGAAATGCGTGACCCGGCCAAGCGCTACAACCCGCTCAGCGCGGCTGACGCCGACAAGCTGACCCCGAACTTCAGCTGGACCGCGCTGTTCGACACCCTGAAGGTGCCGGCCGCGCAGAAGTTCTCGCTGGCGCAGCCGGGCTTCTTCGGTGAAATGGACAAGATGCTCGCCGATGTGCCGGCCAGCACCTGGCAGGCCTATCTGCGCTTCCACACCATCGACGACGCCTCGCCGTACCTGAGCAGCCAGTTCGAGAAGGCCAACTTCGATTTCTATGGCACCACCCTGCGTGGCCAGAAGGAAATGCAGCCGCGCTGGAAGCGCGTGCTGGAGTCGGTCAACGGCGGCATGGGTGAAGCCCTGGGCCAGCTGTACGTCGACGCCGTGTTCCCGGCCGAATCCAAGGTGGCCATGCAGCACCTGGTGGAGAACCTCTCGGTGGCGCTGAAGGCGCGCCTGGAGCAGCTGCCGTGGATGGGCGAAGAGACCAGGAAGAAGGCGCTGGAGAAGTGGGCCAGCTTCACCCCGAAGATCGGCTACCCGGACAAGTGGCGTGAGTGGACGGGCCTGCAGACCAACGGTGACAGCTACCTGGGCAACATGCAGGCTGCGCGCGCGTTCAACTATCGCTACATGCTGGACAAGATCGGCAAGCCGGTGGACAAGACCGAGTGGGGCATGACCCCGCAGACCGTCAACGCCTACTACAACGCCACCAAGAACGAGATCGTGTTCCCGGCCGCCATCCTGCAGGCGCCGTTCTTCGACGCCAAAGCCGATCCGGCGCTGAACTACGGCGGCATCGGTGCCGTCATCGGCCACGAGATGATGCACGGCTACGACGACTCGGGCAGCCAGTTCGCTGCCAACGGCAACTTCGACAACTGGTGGACCGACGCCGACCGCAAGGCCTTCACCGAACGTACCGACCAGCTGGTCGCGCAGTTCGATGGCTATGAATCGGTGCCGGGCGTGTTCGTGAAGGGCAAGCTGACCCTGGGTGAGAACATCGGCGACCTGGGCGGCTTGACCGTGGCCTACGACGCGTTGCAGATGGCGCTGAAGGAAGATCCGAAGGCGAATGTCGAAGTCGATGGTCACAGCCAGGACCAGCGCTTCTTCATGAACTGGGCCACCGTGTGGCGCCGCAACTTCACCGACGGTGAGCTGCGCGTCCGCCTGAACACCGACCCGCACGCGCCGGCCAACTTCCGTGCCAACGGCGCGCCGTCGAACATGCCGTCGTATGCCGCTGCGTTCCAGTGCAAGGCCGGCGACGCGATGGTGCGTGCCGACGACAAGCGCGTGGTGATCTGGTAATCGATCGCACGTGATGCGTGATGCAGAAGGCCCGGCGAATGCCGGGCCTTTTGTTTGTCTGATCGGAGGCGCCGGGCCATGCCCGGCGGATCTCAGGCCAGCGCTGGTTCCTGCGCCAGCATGCGATGGAAGCGCTGCAGCACATAGGGATCGATCAGGCCGCCGGACTGCTCGTCGATGATGCGCAACGCAGTCTCGCGTTCCATCGCTGCGCGGTAGGGGCGCACGCTGGTCATGGCATCGTAGGCATCCGCAACGGTGACGATGCGTGAGCCCAGCGGAATGCTCTCGCCACGCAGGCCGTCGGGATAGCCGCTGCCATCGAACGCTTCATGGTGGGCGCGAATCAGCCGCGCGACCGGTGCCGCATCGCTGCGGCCGGTGGCCAGGAAGATGTGTTCGCCGCGCACCGGATGCTCGCGCATGATCGCGCGTTCCTCGTCGGTGTGCCGGCGCGGTGTCAGCAGTACATCGTCGGGAATGCCGATCTTGCCGATGTCATGGAAGCGCGCGGCCAGGGCGATCTGCGAGCAGGCATCGTCATCGAGATCGCAGTGCGTGGCCAGGCGCTGCGCGAGCAGGCCAACGCGGTCGCAATGGTGGCGGGTGTAGGCGTCGCGCATCTGCAGCGACATCGAGAGGGCATCGATCAGGCAGGCCTGTGCGTGCAGCAGGTCGGGGGCGGGTACGGCGTCAGGAAACATGGTCATCCGCCCGCACCGGGTGGGGACCGGTGCGGGGTGTTCGGGGGGGCGATCAACCCGGGGCGAGGGTGGTCAGAAGGGCGCGGGCCGCATTGAAGCGGTCTTCCGGCAACGGCAGCGGGTGCTTGATGCGCAGCTTGTCAGGCCCTTCCATGGCGTAGAGATTGGGTTGTTTCTGGATCAGCTGGATCACCGCCATCGGGTCGATGTTCGGCTTGGACTCGAACACGATGCGGCCACCGTTCTCGCCCAGGTCCAGCTTGCGGATGCCGAGGGTGTTGGCCTTCAGCTTCAGCTCGGCGATGGCGAACAGGTGCTTGGCCGCATCCGGCAGCAGGCCGAAGCGGTCGATCATCTCCACCTGCAGTTCGCGCAGCGCATCACTGTCGCGCGCGCTGGAAATGCGCTTGTACAGGGTCAGGCGGGTGTGCACGTCCGGCAGGTAGTCTTCTGGAATCAGCGCCGGCACATGCAGCTCGACCTCGGCACCACGCACTTCTTCGCCGGCATCCAGGTCGGGCAGCGTGCCCTGCTTGATGCTGCGCACCGCGCGCTCCAGCAGCTCGGTGTACAGGCTGAAGCCAACCTCGGCCATCTGCCCGCTCTGGTCCTCGCCGAGCAGTTCACCAGCACCGCGGATCTCCAGGTCGTGCGTGGCCAGGGTGAAGCCGGCGCCGAGTTCGTCCATCGAGGCGATCGCTTCCAGGCGCTTCTCCGCATCCGGGGTGATCGAACGACGATCAGGTGCCACCAGGTAGGCGTAGGCGCGGTGGTGCGAACGACCGACACGGCCGCGCAGCTGGTGCAGCTGGGCCAGGCCGAAGCGGTCGGCGCGGTTGATGATGATGGTGTTGGCGTTGGGGATGTCGATGCCCGACTCGATGATCGTGGTCGACAGCAGCACGTTGAAGCGCTGCTTCTGGAAATCCAGCATCACCTTTTCCAGCTCGCGCTCGGGCATCTGCCCGTGGGCGATGCCGATGCGCGCCTCGGGCACCAGCTCGGACAGCTCGCGCTGCATGCGGCCGATGCTTTCCACGTCGTTGTGCAGGAAGTACAGCTGGCCGCCGCGTGCCAGCTCGCGCTGGAAGGCTTCGCGCAGCAGCGCGTTGTCCCACTGGGTGATGAAGGTCTGCACCGCCAGCCGGTTCGGCGGCGGCGTGGCGATGATCGACAGGTCGCGCAGGCCGGCCATGGCCATGTTCAGCGTGCGCGGGATCGGCGTGGCGGTCAGGGTCAGCAGGTGCACGTTGGCGCGCAGCGCCTTCAGCGCTTCCTTCTGGCGCACGCCGAAGCGCTGTTCCTCGTCGACGATGACCATGCCCAGGTCCTTGAACTTCACGTCCGGCTGCAGCAGGCGATGGGTACCGACGATGACGTCGATGGTGCCGGCGGCGACCTTCTCCAGCTCGGCCTTGATTTCCTTGGTGGTCTTGAAGCGCGACAGCACCTCGACCTTCAGCGGGTAATCGGCGAAACGGTCGCGGAAGTTGCGGTAGTGCTGTTCGGCCAGCAGCGTGGTCGGCACCAGCACGGCCACCTGCTTGCCGGCACTGGCGGCGGCGAACGCGGCACGCACCGCCACCTCGGTCTTGCCGAAGCCGACGTCGCCGCAGACCACGCGGTCCATTGGCTGGCTGCTGGCCAGGTCGCGCAGGGTGGCGTCGATCGCGGCCAGCTGGTCCGGCGTTTCCTCGAACGGGAAACCGGCCGCGAACGGCTCGTACATCGCGCGGTCTACCTGCAGCGCCAGGCCAGCACGGGCCTGGCGGCGGGCCTGGATCTCCAGCAGCTCTGCAGCCACGTCGCGCACCTTCTCGGCGGCCTTGCGCTTGGCCTTGCTCCACTGTTCGCCGCCCAGCGAATGCAGCGGCGCGGTTTCCGCCGAAGCACCGGAGTAGCGGCTGATCAGGTGCAGCTGGGCGACCGGCACATACAGGCGGTCACCCTTGGCATATTCGATTTCCAGGAACTCGCCGGGCATGCCGCCGACGTCCATCGCAATCAGGCCGCGGTAGCGGCCGACGCCATGGTCCTCGTGCACGATCGGCGCACCCTCGGTCAGTTCGCCGAGGTCGCGGATGATCGCTTCCGGCTCGCGGCCGGCACGGCGCGTGCGGCGGGTGCTGCCGGCGCGCTCGGGGAACAGCTGGCGCTCGGTCAGCACCGCGATGCGCGGATCGTCCAGTGCGAAGCCATCCTCCAGCGGCGCCACCGCGATCGCGAAGCGCGCATCGTCGGCGAGGAAGCTGGGCAGGTCGGCCACCACCGGCGGCTTCAGCTCGGCGGCCTGCAGCACTTCCAGCAGGGCCTCGCGACGCCCGGGCGAATCGGCGGCGATCAGCACCCGGCCCGGATAATGGCCGAGGAAGGATTTCAGCGCGTCGCCAGCGGGGGCCTCGCGCGCGGCCACCGGCAGCGGCGGCAGCGGCTGGTCGCCTAACGCATGGGCATCGGCGATGCGCGCGTGGTCAGCCGACCACACTTCGATGCGCGGGGCATCGTTCAGGCGCTCGCGCAGCAGTTCCGGCGACAGGTACAGCGCCGACGGCGGCAGCAGCGGCCGTTCGACGTCGTGGCGGCGCTGCTCGTATCGCTCGCCGGTCTGCGCCCAGAACGCCTCGGCGGCTTCGCCGGCACCGGCGCAGACCACCGGCAGGCTGCCTTCGGGCAGATAGTCGAACAGGGTGGCGGTGCGTTCGAAGAACAGCGGCAGGTAATACTCGACGCCGGCCGGGGCCAGCCCGGATTTCAGGTCCTGGTACAGCGAACTGCGCCGGGTATCGACATCGAAGCGTTCGCGCAGCGTGGCCAGCACGCGGGCGATGCTGGCTTCGTCCATCGGCACTTCGCGGCCCGGCAGCATGTGCACCGCCTCGACCTTGTCCAGCGAGCGCTGGCTTTCCGGATCGAAGGCACGGATCGAGTCGATGTCCTCGTCCAGCAGCTCCACCCGCAGCGGCTCCTCGGCACCCATCGGGTACACGTCGAGCAGGCCGCCGCGCACCGCGAAGTCGCCCGGGTCCATCACCTGCGGCACGTTGCGGTAGCCGGCGCTTTCCAGGCGGCGCTTCTCGGTTTCCAGGTCCAGGCGCTGGCCGACCTTCAGGTCGAAGCTGCCACCGATCACATAGCTGCGCGGGGCCAGTTGCTGCAGCAGGGTCTGCACCGGCACGATCACCAGGCCGCGCTTCAGCGCGGGCAGGCGATGCAGGGCGGACAGGCGCTGCGAAATGATGTCCGGATGCGGGCTGAAGCGGTCGTAGGGCAGGGTTTCCCAGTCCGGGAAGGCAACCACTGGCAGGGCAGGGTCGCCGCCGAGCAGGGTGTGCAGGTCGGCTTCGAGCTGGTTGGCACCGTGGTTGTCACGGGCGATCACCAGCAGCGGGGCGTCGTGCGCACGCGCGGCCTGGGCCAGGTACCAGGCCAGGGCGGTCGGCGATGCGGGGGCGCGCCACCAGGCGCGGAGCTGGCCGGCGCGCGGCAGCGGCGGGGCGGGGTATGAGGTACGCGACATGGACCCCGGATTTTAGCAGAAGCCCGATCGAAGCCCGGCGAGTCGTGCCGGCCGTTGGCCGGCCGCCTCATGTGCCGTTGGGGTATCGGAATGCCGGCCAGCGGCCGGCACTACCGGGAGGCGTCGCCGGGCCGAGCCCGGCGCATCCGTCAGTTGTCCAGCTCCAGCACCATCCGCACCAGGCCTTCGGCACCGGTCGGGTGCGGCACCGGCTTGAAGCCCAGCGAGGCGGCCAGCTGCTTCATCGGCTCGTTCTCGGCGGCAACGTCGCCGTACAGGCGGTCCAGGTACTTGCCGCGGCCCCACTTCACCAGCTTGCGCATCAGCTGCCGGCCCAGGCCCTGGCCAATGAGGAAGCGGCTGATCAGGATCGCGTACTCGGCTTCACGGGTACCGGGGATGATCGAGGCCCGGGCGACCGCGCCGACCACCGCTTCGCCAGCGGGCAGGGATTCGGCAGCGACCAGGGTGATCTCGGTCTTGGGATTCGGGTGGGTCAGGCGCTGGGTGGTTTCCGGCGACAGCTCGGTCACCGCCTGCAGGAAACGATCACGGATTTCTTCCGGCCCGAACAGGCTGAACGCCGCTTGCAGCGGTGCGCCATCTTCCGGGCGGATGGGGCGGATCAGCAGCTCGTGGCCGCTGGGAGCCTTGAAGATCTCATGCCAGGGCGGCATGCGGTTGCGAGTGGCCATACCGGGTGATTCCTTGGTGGTCCATCGATTGTGGCATCACCGGGGCTGCATTCCGTGAACGAAAGGCTCACGGCGGTACAGCCTCGTGAAGGCCGTTATTCGGGTGCTTTGAGCCAATCCAGGCGGGTGCTGGCCCCGGGTTCACCCAGGTGCTGGCGCAGCGCCGGCAGGGCCGGGCCGACCACCCGGTCGAACTGCCAGGGCGGGTTGAGCAGCAGCATGCCGCTGCCGTTGAGGCGCAGCGGTGAGTCGTCCGGGCGCACCAGGAACTCGATCGTCATCGCCGATTTCACCGGCAGGGCGGTGGCCTTGCGCAGGAAGTGCAGGATGGTGCGGCGCTGCTTGATCGGGAACCAGACGGCACACGTGGCCTGCGGCCAGCGCGCCAGGGTTTCGGCCAGGGCGGCCAGAACGGCCTGGTATTCGGCGTCCTGGGCCTCGTAGGGCGGGTCGATCAGGACCAGGCCACGGCCGATCTTGCTGCCGTTGAACTTCGGCGGCAGCAGCGAACGCAGCAGCGCATAGCCATCGCCCGCCCGCACGTCGACGCGGCTGTCATGGGCGAACAGGGCCTTCAGCGTGGCCGTTTCGGCTTCCTGCAGCTCACAGACCGCCATGCGGTCCTGCGCGCGCATCGCTTGCGCGCTCAGCAGCGGCGATCCCGGGTAGTTGGTCAGGGCGCCCACCGGATTATCGGCCTGCACCGCCTTCAGATAGCGCTCGACCACCTCGGGCAGCTTGGGCTGGGCCATCAGCCGCATGATCCCGGATTCAGCCTCGAGGGTCTTGCGGCTCTCTTCGCTGGCCAGCAGGTAGCGGCCGGCGCCGCCGTGGGTGTCGAGCACGAAGAACGGGCTGTCCTTGCGCTTGAAGCTGTCGATCAGGGCCAGCTGCACGATGTGCTTGAGCACATCGGCGTGGTTGCCGGCATGGAAGGCGTGGCGATAGTTCATGGGCGGCAGTGTACGGGGCGGCGGCCGCAGCGGCTATGCTGCGCGCCATGACAGCTCCCGTTGCCCATGTCCTGGTGGTCGAGGACGAAGCCGCCATCGCCGAAACCGTGCTCTATGCGCTGCGCAGCGAGGGCTATGCCGCCAGTCACTGCCTGTTGGGCGGTGAGGCCCTGCAGCGGCTGCAGGACGGCGATATCGACGTGGTGGTGCTGGACGTGGGCCTGCCGGACCTGGGCGGTTTCGAGGTCTGCCGGCGGCTGCGTGCGCAGGCCGGGCCGGCGGCGCAGCTGCCGGTGATCTTCCTGACCGCGCGCAACGACGAAGTGGACCGCGTGCTCGGCCTGGAGCTGGGCGCCGACGACTACATGACCAAGCCGTTCTCGCCGCGCGAGCTGGTGGCGCGGGTGCGTGCACGCCTGCGCCGTGCGGCGCCGGTCGTCGCAGCGCCCAGCGCCGATGCGGGCTGGCAGGAGCATGGCGCGTTCGCCATCGACCGCGAGGGCCGGCGCATCCGCTTCCGCGGACAGTCGCTGGACCTGACCCGCTACGAGTACGCACTGCTGGAAGCATTGCTGCAGCGCCCGGGTGCCATCCTCAGCCGTGCCCAGCTGATGGACCGGGGCTGGGACAGCAGTGCCGACAGTGCCGACCGCACCGTCGACACCCATGTAAAGACGTTGCGCGCCAAGCTGCGCGCGGCCGGTGCCAGCGACGACCCGATCCGCACCCACCGTGGCCTCGGCTACGCGCTGGAGGTCTAGCCGATGCGCCTGGTACTGAAGCTGTTCCTCGGCTTCTTCCTGATCACCGGCATCGCCGCGTTCTTCGTGATGCGCGTGTTCGTCAACGAGGTGAAGCCCGGTGTGCGCCAGGCGATGGAATCGACCCTGGTCGATGCGGCCAACGTGCTGGCCGAGATGGCCGCCGCCGACGTCAAGGACGGCACCATCCGCAGCGGCAGCTTCACCCGCAACCTGGCCAAGGCGCGGCAGCGCGACCTGAAGGCGATGGTCTGGCGTTTCCCCAAGCGCTCGCTGGATTACCGGGTGACCATCACCGACGCCAAGGGCATCGTCATCTACGATTCGCTGGGCCGTGATCTCGGCCGCGACAACTCGCGCTGGAATGATGTCTACCGCACCCTGCGCGGTGAGTACGGCGCACGTTCCAGCCCCGAGATTGCCGGCGAAGAGGGCGATACGGTGATGCATGTGGCGGCGCCGGTGTACGACCCGGCCGACGGCCGCACGCTGATCGGCGTGCTCAGCCTGGCCCAGCCCAACCGCAGCATCGATCCGTTCATCGCCGCCAGCCAGCGCGCCATCATCGAGCGGGGTGCGTGGCTGATCGGGCTGTCGGCGCTGGTCGGCGTGCTGGTGACGATGTGGCTGACCACGGGCCTCGGTCAGCTCAGCCGCTATGCACGCGCGGTCAGCGCGGGCGAACCGGTGCCACCACCACGGCGCCGTCGCGACGAGATCGGCGATCTCGGCCAGGCGCTGGAAACGATGCGCCGCAAGCTGGAGGGCAAGGCCTACGTCGAGCAGTACGTGCAGTCGCTGACGCACGAGATGAAGAGCCCGCTGGCGGCGATCCGCGGTGCCGCCGAACTGCTGCAGGAGCCGCTGCCTGAAGCCGATCGCGTGCATTTCGCGCGCAGCATCGTCGACCAGCAGGAGCGGCTGACCGAGACCATCGACAAGCTGCTGGCGCTGGCCGAAGTGGAACAGCACGGCTGGCTGCAGACGCGTGACCCGATCGCGCTGCCGGCATTGCTGGCCGATGCGGCGGCGGCCGCGCAGGTGCGCGCGCAGGCGGCCGGCGTGCAGGTCCGCATCGGCAACGTGCCCGACCTGCGGGTGCAGGGCGACGGCTACCTGCTGCGGCAGGCACTGCACAACCTGATCGACAACGCGATTGCCTTCTCGCCAGCCGGCGCGGAGGTCGCGCTGCAGGCCGAGGTGGACGGGCAGGGCGTGCGCCTGCAGGTGGCCGACCGTGGCGCCGGCATTCCCGACTACGCGCGTGAGCGGGTGTTCGAGCGCTTCTATTCGCTGGCCCGCCCCGGCAGCGGGCGGCGCAGCTCCGGCCTGGGCCTGCCGTTCGTGCAGGAGGTCGCGCGCCTGCATGATGGGCGCGCCAGCGTGGATATCCGCGAGGGCGGCGGCACCGTGGCCAGCCTGTGGCTGCCGTTGAGTGCGCCGGGCCAGCGCCCGCGCCGCTGACTTCACACTCGCTTCAAATTCGCCACAAACCCTGCTCACTGCGGCGGTCCATCCTGCAGCCCTCTCCAACGAGGATGGACCATGAAATCCCTGAAGATGCTGCTGCGGTTCGCCATTGTCGGCGGGCTGATCCTGCTGCTGCTGGTGCCGCTGACGATGATCCGCGGGGTCATCAACGAACGTAGCGCGTACCGCGACGAGGCCTTCTCACGGGTGGCCGACAGCCGCGCCGGTGCACAGCAGCTGGTGGGCCCGGTGCGGGTGGTGCCGTGGGTGGAACGCAAGCAGGTTGAACTGGTCGACCCGCTGGGCGTCAAGAAGACCGAGGTGCAGGTCACCGAGGGGCACTGGCTGCAGATGCCGGCGTCGCTGGAGGTGGGCGGCGAGATGCTGCCGAGCCAGCGTGAGGTCGGCCTGTTCAAGGTGCCGGTATACAGCTGGAACGGCCAGATGAAGGCGACGT
The DNA here is from genome assembly GCF_004346925.1 of Stenotrophomonas sp. ASS1. Classification (NCBI taxonomy): domain Bacteria; kingdom Pseudomonadati; phylum Pseudomonadota; class Gammaproteobacteria; order Lysobacterales; family Lysobacteraceae; genus Stenotrophomonas; species Stenotrophomonas oleivorans. The sequence goes on from NZ_CP031167.1 coordinate 1,303,730, forward strand.
TCGCTGCAGACGACTATCCGGTGAAGGCCGGCCGCAGCTACGGCCAGCCGTATGTGGCGGTGGGCATTTCCGATGTGCGTGGCCTGGTCGGTACGCCGAACCTGCGCGTGGATGGCAAGCAGCTGCGCCTGCTGCCGGGGGTTGGTGCGGCCAGCGAGGTGGGGCGAGGCCTGCATGCGCCGGTGGCCGGTTTCGCCGCGGAACAGGGCGGTACGCTGGCTGCCAGCACTGTCGAACTCGAGCTGCGCCTGGATGGCAGCCGCATGCTGTCGGTGGTGCCGGTGGGCGATGACACCAAGATCGCACTGCGTTCGAGCTGGCCGCATCCGTCGTTCAGCGGCGCCTTCCTGCCCAACGAACGTCGCGTCGACGCACAGGGCTTCGATGCGCGCTGGGCGGTGTCTTCGCTGGCCTCCGATGCACAACGACAGCTGCGCAATGATGGTGCGGTCGAGTCGCAGGCGGTGACGGTGTCGCTGGTTGATCCGGTCGATGCCTACACCCAGGCCGACCGTGCCTCGAAATACGGCGTGCTGTTCGTGCTGCTCACCTTCGTCGGCTTCATCCTGTTCGAGCTGATCAGGTCACTGCGCATCCACCCGCTGCAGTACCTCATGGTGGGCCTGGCGCTGGCGATCTTCTTCCTGCTGCTGATCAGCCTGTCCGAGCACATCGCGTTCTGGAAGGCCTACCTGGTTTCGGCGGTGGCCTGTATTGGCCTGCAGGCGGTGTACCTGGCCAACGTGCTGGGCCACTGGAAGCGCGGCCTCGGCTTCGCTGCGCTGCTGACCGTGTTGTATGGCGCGCTGTATGGCCTGCTGGTGTCGGAGAACAACGCGCTGCTGATGGGTTCGCTGCTGCTGTTCGTGATCCTGGCGCTGGCGATGTGGGTGACCCGCCGGGTGGACTGGTACGCGCTTGGCGCGGAACTGAAGTAAGGAGCACGTCATGAGCTGGCGCCAGGGATTGCGGCAACGGGCACGGCAGGGCATTCCGGCCCTGCTGGAAGTGGATGCGCTGCTGCAGGCACATGGCGTGCTGGCGGCCCTGCCGGGGGCACGGATCGCCCCCGGTCTGGTCCGCTTCCAGCTGGCAGCGGTGACCTGCGAGGGATTGCAGGGCCAGGGACTGGCCTGGCTGCACGGCGCGCGGCAGGGACGCGGCGCGCTGGCTGGCCGGGTGCCGCACTACCGGCCATGGAAGGCCGGGGCGGAGGCGCTGGCCGAGATCGGCATCGGCGGCCTGCCCGAGGACTGGCCCGCGCATGCGGCGGTGTACGGCTGCAGCAGCATCGACCGGCGGCACTGGTTGCTGCTGCTGCCGGAACGGGCGCAGTTGTGGCTGGGATGGAGTGGATGAGGTGGCGTGGCAGGTGCGAACCAACCACTCTCCTGTGGCTGCGAACCAACCACCTCTCCTGTGGGTGCGAACCTTGGTTCGCACGCTTCCGCGCTGTCCATGACCGATGGGACGGTATCGGCGCGCCCCTGCTGGCTAGACTCGATGGGTTGATGATCGAGCCGAAGGGCAGGGGTGCGATGTGATGAAGTGGGGCATGCTGGCGGTCGCGCTGGCGATGGGTGGCAATGCAGGCGCGCAGCAGCGCGAGCCGGTGGACCTGGACATGGTCAGCCGCATCCGCCAGGAGGCCTTCCACCGTTCGCAGGTGATGGACACCTTCAGCTACCTCACCGAACGCATCGGCCCGCGACTGACCAATTCGCCGGCGATGGGCCGCGCCAATGCGTGGACCCGCGGCAAGTTCAACGAATGGAAGCTGGACAACGTCCACGACGAAGCCTTCGACGACTTCGGGCGCGGCTGGGAGTTCACCTCGGCCAGCGTGGAGATGCTGGGGGACCGTGTACAGCCGCTGCATGCACTGCCGAAGGCGTGGACGCCGGGCACCAAGGGACCGGTTGAAGGCGAACTGGTGCAGGTCGAGATCAAGAAGCCCGAGGACATCGAGAAGTACCGCGGCAAGCTGCGCGGCAAGATCCTGCTGCTGGGCGAGGCGCGCGAGTACAAGCGCGGCACCGAGGCGGATTCGCACCGCCACGACGCCACCTCGCTGGAGGGCCTGCAGGAGTTCACCCTGCCCAAGGACAAGGACGCCACCGCCGAGCGTGCGAAGCGGGTCAAGGAATACCAGGAACGCCAGCAGCTGGCGACCAAGGTCAATGCGTTCTTCGTGGAAGAAGGCGCGCTGGCCTCGATCAGCATCAGCAGCTGGGACAACGGCATCATCCGCGTTGCCGGCGGCGGCTCGCGCAAGGCCGGTGAGTCGGTGGGCATTCCCGAGCTGGCGATGATCAGCGAGCACTTCAATCCGCTGGTGCGCGCGCTGGAGGCCAAGCAGACCGTGCGCCTGCGCGTGGATGTGGCCGCGCGCTTCACCGACGAGGCCGACCAGCCGGGTTACAACACGCTGGCCGAGATCCGTGGCAGCAGCAGGCCCGATGAAGTGGTGATGATCGGCGCGCACCTGGATTCCTGGCACAGTGGTACCGGTGCGGCCGACAACGCGGCCGGCGTGGCGGTGATGATGGAAGCGATGCGCATCCTCAAGGCCACCGGCGCCAAGCCCAAGCGCACCATCCGCGTGGCGCTGTGGAGCGGCGAGGAGCAGGGCCTGATCGGCTCGCAGGCCTATGTGGCCAAGCACTTCGGCCGTTTCCCGGAACCCACCGACCCGGCGCAGAAGGCGCTGCCGGCCTCGCTGCGCGAGCCGACCGGCGCGCTGCAGAAGACCCGCGACTACGGCAAGTTCCAGGTCTACTTCAACATGGACAACGGCTCGGGCCGCTTCCGTGGCATCTATGCACAGGAAAACCTGGCGGCGATGCCGATCTTCGAAGCCTGGCTGGCCCCGTTCCATGACGTCGGCGCCACCACCGTGGCCACCCGCAACACCGGCAGCACCGACCACATCAGCTTCGACCGCATCGGCCTGCCGGGCTTCCAGTTCATCCAGGACCGGCTGGACTACTTCACCAACGTCCACCACAGCCACCTGGACACCTGGGACCACGCCGAACCGGAAGACCTGAAGCAGGCCGCAGCCATCGTCGCCTCGTTCGCCTACAACGCCGCGATGCGCGAGCAGTCCTTCCCCCGCAAGGTAGAACCGTAAAAGGGGACGGAGGGGATTAAGTCGTTTCTCCCATCCGTTTCACGGTTGCAGGCCCAGCGGCTGGGCAATCGCGACTTAATCCCCTCCGTCCCCTTTTTCCGTCGGGGGCGGCGGGCTGGTAAAATCGGGGGATTCCCGTTCCTCGAGCCGTCCATGACCTGCCGCACCCGCTTCGCCCCCAGCCCCACCGGTTACCTGCACATCGGCGGTGCCCGCACCGCGCTGTACTGCTGGCTGGAGGCCCGCCACCGTGGCGGCGAGTTCGTGCTGCGCATCGAGGACACCGACCGTGAACGCAGCACCCAGGGCGCGATCGACGCGATCCTGGAGGCGATGGAGTGGCTGGGCCTGGACTATGACGAAGGCCCGATCTACCAGACCGACCGCGTCGCCCGTTACATGGAAGTGGCCGAGCAGCTGGTGGCCGACGGCAAGGCGTACTACGCCTATGAGACCCGCGAAGAGCTGGACGCGATGCGCGAGGCCGCCATGGCCAGGCAGGAAAAGCCGCGCTACAACGGCGCTGCACGCGAACTGGGCCTGCCGCGCAAGGACGACCCGAACCGCGTCATCCGCTTCAAGAACCCGCTGGAAGGCACGGTGGTGTTCGACGACCTGATCAAGGGCCGCATCGAGATCGCCAACAGCGAGCTGGATGACATGGTCATCTTCCGCCCGGACGGCTACCCCACCTACAACTTCGCGGTGGTGGTGGACGACTGGGACATGGGCATCACCGAGGTCATCCGCGGCGACGACCACATCAACAACACCCCGCGCCAGATCAACCTGTACGAAGGCATCGGCGCGCCGGTGCCGAAGTTCGGCCACATGCCGATGATCCTCGACGAGCAGGGCGCCAAGCTGTCCAAGCGCACCGGCGCGGCCGACGTGATGCAGTACAAGGACGCCGGCTACCTGCCGGACGCGCTGCTGAGCTACCTGGCCCGCCTGGGCTGGTCGCACGGTGACCAGGAGCTGTTCAGCCGCCAGGAGCTGATCGACCTGTTCGACGTGAAGGACTGCAACTCCAAGGCCTCGCGCTTGGACATGGCCAAGCTGGGCTGGGTCAACCAGCACTTCCTGAAGACCGAGGACGTGGCCGCGATCGTGCCGCACCTGGTCTACCAGCTGCAGAAGCTGGGCCTGGACGTGGCCGCCGGCCCCGCCCCGGAGGACGTGGTGATCGCCCTGCGTGAACGCGTGCAGACCCTGAAGGAAATGGCCGAGAAGGCCGTGGTCTGGTACCAGCCGCTGACCGAGTACGACGAAGCGGCGGTGGCCAAGCACTTCAAGGCCGGTGCCGAAGTGGCGCTGGGCAAGGCCCGCGAGCTGCTGGCCGCCCTGCCGGAATGGACCGCCGAGTCGGTGGGCGTCGCCCTGCACGACGCGGCCGCAGCGTTGGAAATCGGCATGGGCAAGGTGGCCCAGCCGCTGCGCGTGGCCATCACCGGCACCCAGGTCAGTCCTGACATTTCCCATACCGTTTACCTGGCCGGCCGCGAGCAGGCCTTGAAACGCATTGATGTGGCCATCACCAAGGTAGCAACGGCCTGAGGCATCCTTGCCAGGCCCGAACCGGAGAACACGCATGCCCGCCAAGACCGCCACTGCCTGTACCGCCCCGCACCACCACGTCCACGACGCATCGGATTTCGTGGCGGTGGTCGAGCGCGTCTCGCGCGAACGCGGGCTGCGCCTGACCCCGATCCGCGCCAATGTGCTGAAGCTGATCGCCGAGGCCGGCAAGCCGGTCAAGGCCTACGAGCTGCTGGAATGGGTGCGCAACGGCAAGGGCGTGGGCGCCGATGCCCCGCCCACCGTGTACCGCGCGCTGGACTTCCTGATGGCCAATGGCTTCGTGCACAAGTTGGAATCGGTGAATGCCTTCGTGGCCTGCCACCATCCCAGCAGTGCCGCGCACTCGGTGCCGTTCCTGATCTGCAACAGCTGCCACAGTGCTGTGGAGCTGGAAGACCGCGAGATCGTCACCCAGCTGGAGAAGCGCGCCAAGGAGCTGGGCTTCCAGCCGCAGGCGCAGACCCTGGAAGTGCACGGCCTCTGCGCGCGCTGCGCGGGCTGAGTCGCGGCGCGTACCCGGACTGAGCCGTACGCTCAGTCCCGGGCGGCGTGCTCTTTCAGACGCTTCAGGACGCTGCGCTGTGCGTCGACCAGCACAGGGTCGTCCACCCGCAACTGCTCGACCCAGGCGAGCGCTGGTACCGGGTCGGCACGGCGCACGAAATACAGTGCCTGCGCCAGGAAATGCACATTGGGCACCCTGGCGTCCCAGATGAGCTTGGCGATACGCAGCATCGACGCCTGCATGCCGGGTGTAACCTCAACGCCGGTCTTCCCCGAAAGCGCGGTATTGAGGCAGTAAAGCGCCTGGCAGGGCAGATCACGCGGTGTGCCCGCACGCGACCAGTCAGCGCGTTCGGCAAAGTCCAGCAGGATGGCAATGGCGGCGGGGCCACTCACATCGGCCAGTGTGCCGAGCGCGAACACTGCCAGCTGGGGGTCACCCAGCATATCGCGCAGACCTTCCACGCCCTGGCGTCCCCAGGCGGTGCAGGCCTTGGCCCAGCCGCCGAACGGTACGACCCGGCTACCATCGCCCAGCAGGCCATCATCCGGCCAACCGTGCAGTATCCGCAGCCGCTCAATCTCCTCGCCACCTTCGGCGCCGTGCTCCTGCACGAAGGCGATCAGATCTTCCGCTTCCAGCGTGTCCTTGGCCGCCCGCCTGGCCAGTGTCGTGAATTTCATCGTCTTCCAGCGATCCTGATCCAGATCCGCAACGGTAGCGGATCAATGGGGTGAAGGCAGCCAGCAGCCTGCACCCTAGTCCATCGGCTTGGACCGGGTATCCACCCGCACGATCACCGACATGCCGGGCCGCAGCTGCGCGGCCAGCGTCTGGCCTTCATTGATCGATATCCGCACCGGCAGCCGCTGCACCACCTTGGTGAAGTTGCCGCTGGCGTTGTCCGGGCGCAGCACGCTGAACTCCGAACCTGTGGCGGGTGCGATCTCCTGCACGCGGCCGCGCAGCACCTGGCCCTGGAACGCGTCCACCGAGAACGTGGCCGGCTGGCCGATCGCCATGCCCCAGGTCTGGCCTTCCTTGTAGTTGGCCACCACCCACAGCGTGTCAGGCACCAGGAACAGCAGCTGCGAACCGGCGGTGACGTACTGGCCCACGCGCACGCTGGCTTCGCTGATCTGGCCGTCGCGCGGTGCGTGAATCACCGTGTTGGCCAGGTCGATGCGCGCCAGCTCCAGCTGCGCCTGCGCGCTTTCCACCTGGGCCTCCAGGCTCTTGCGCGCCACCTGGGTCGAGACCAGCGTTTCCTCGGCGATGCGGATCTGCGCCTGCGACTGCTGCACGCTGGCCTGTGCCGAGGCCTGGGTGGTGCGGAACTTGTCGCGGTCGTTGACCGACACCAGTTGCTGCGCAGCCAGTTCCTCGTAGCGTTTCAATTCATTGCGCGAACGCTGCAGCTCGGCCTGGCCGGCCGACAGTGTGGCGTGCGCCGAAGCGATCTGCGCACGGTTCTGTGCCTGCGACTGGTCCGAGTTGGCCAGTGCCGCACGTGCGCTGTCCAGGGTTGCCTGCGCCTGAGCGACACGCTGCGTGTAGATGCGGTCATCGATGCGCAGCAGCGGCTCGCCCTCCCTCACGTGCTGGAAGTCCTTCACCAGCACCTCGGTCACGTAGCCGTTCACCTGTGGCGCCATCACCGTGATCTGCCCGCGCACATAGGCGTTGTCGGTCACCATCACGCTGCTGGTGAACGGCCACAGGTGCCAGGCGCGCAGGATCAGCGCAATGCCCAGCAAGGCCACCACCACCATCACCACCACGCTGCGCGCGCTGGGCTTGAGGTACTTCGGCGCGGCAGCCGGTGCCGCGGGCGTGGGCGCAGGCGCCGCATCGGTCGGCGGCGGTGGAGTGACGTTGTCGGCGTCGATGTCGTCGGGGCGGGGCGGGACGGGAGGCATGGAGGAGGACTCAGCGGGGCGCGGCCGGCGTGACCGCAGCGGGGGAAGTGGGGTGGCGCTTGCGCCATTGCTTGAGCACGGCGGTGCGCAGCGACAGCAGCAGCAACCAGCCCAGGAAGCCGATCGCCAGCCAACCGCTCAGCGTGAACACATCATTGAAGCCACGCACGTTGGCTTCGCGGCGCGTGGTCTGCGCCAGCTGCGCGCTGCCCTGCGCGCTGCGCAGCACCGGGTCGGTGATCTGTGCGCTGTACAGCTGCTGCTGGATGCGCAGGCGCTGCGCCACCACCGGGTCGGCCGGGTCGAGCTGGCTGGTCAACGCGCTGGAGTACAGCTGCTCGCGGTGCAGCTGGAAGGTACCCAGCACCGCCGAACCGGCCAGGCCGCCCAGCGTCTGGGTGATCGACAGCGTCACCAGGAAGGTGATCATGTGGTCCACGCCCTGTTTCAGCGCGGCGGAAATGCCGAGCATGATCAACGGGCCCATGAACATGCCGGCACCGACCGAGGCCAGGAACTGGCTGACGTAGAAGTCGTGCGGTCGATCCATGCTGGTGCGGTGCTGATCGAAGAAGGCGGCAGCGCCGAGCAGCAGGATCGCCATCAGCAGCTGGGCGATCAGCCGCTTCGGGCCGAAGGTCAGCGAGGCACCGGCGATGCCGGTGACCACGCCCGCGAGGATCACTACGAACAGCGGGCGCATCTGGTCCGGGCCCATGCCCAGCGTGCGCATCAGGTTGACCACGCCATAGGACTGCTCGGTGGTCAGGAAGCGGATCAGGAACGCGCCGACGATGAAGTGCAGCACCGGCAGCTTCGACAGCCAGCGGATCTGCAGCAGTGGATTGCGCCGGTAGTGTTCGATGATGAAGGCAGTGGTGGAGAGCACGATCGAGGCGACCAGCGCCCAGCCCAGCCATGGCGTGTTGAGCCACCAGCGGGTGTAGCCCTGCGCCAGCACGATCACCAGCAGTGCGACGGCCGGTGCAAGCAGGGCGAACGTGAGGAAGTCCAGCGGTTCGAACGCCTTCACCTGGATGCCGGGCGGCAGCTTCAGCACCACCACTGCCGCGAACGCGCACAGTGCCAGCCCGGCTTCGAATGAGTAGAGCTGGTGCCATTGGCCGGTATCGACCAGGCCTGGTGAAACGATCCAGGCGATCGGCACCGCCAGCTGCGAAAGGCCGACGCCGACCACCAGCAGATTGCCGGTAAAGCGGCGCGGCAGCGCCTGCAGCATGTACAGCGTGCCCAGTGTCGAACAGGCCGCACCCGCGAAGCCGCTGGCGGCGCGGGTCAGCATCGTGGTCTCGAAGCTGCCGACGAACAGATGCAGGACGGCCAGAGCTGCGTACAGCCCCAGCCCGATCTCGGCGAACAGGCGGATGCCGTACTGCTGGCGGAACTTGAAGGCCAGCAGGTTGGCCGTGACGTTGACCATTGCATAGGCCGCCACCAGCCAGCTGCCCTGGGTCGGCGTCAGTGCCAGCTGGCCCTGCAGGAAGGGCAGGTTGGCGGTGACCAGTGCATTGCCAAGACCGCCGGTAATCGCCACCAGCAGCGACACCAGTGCATAGGCCACGCGTCGATACGGTGGGTGCCAGGGCATCGACGCCGAACCGGGCATGGTCGGCTTCTCGTGCTCCTCCCAATCCGGAACCGGCTTCAGATACGGCTGGACCATCAGCGGGCCTCGCTGGTTGCTCCCTGGAGACCCCCGCGCAGCAGCTGCAGGGCACGCCCGGCCAGGTGGGCGCGCTCGTCGCGGGTCTTGCCGCGCAGGGCTGCGCCCAGCATGCCCGAGATCAGTGAAATGTCCGTCTTCTCCAGGTCGGCACGGCACAGTCCGGCGGCCTTGGCACGGGCGATCGGTGCTTCCAGCAGATCGCGCACGGTCTCGCGCGCGGTGCGCATGGCTGGCACGTCCGAATCCACCGCGCGCCAGTAATCGGCCAGTGCCGGCGAATCGATGATGCGCTGGGCCATGCCTTCGAACACCTCGAACAGGGCATCGTCGCGGTCGCCGAGCTGCTCGACCTGGCGCCGGATACGGTCGACCGTACGTTGCAGCAGTGCCTGGATCAGCGCGGTGCGGTCGGGGAAGTTGCGGTACAGGGTGGCGCGGCCCACCTGGGCGCGTTCGACCACCAGATCCAGCGGGGCGGTGACACCGTGTTGGCCGAACACATGATCGGCGGCGTCGAGGATGAGGGCACGGCGGGCAGCAGCATCGGCACGTTGGGCAGTCATGGAATTATTTTCGGACAAAAGTGTCCGATTGGCGAGACTTTGAGTGACGGGATTGTCCGCTTGTTGTGGTACGCACATCTTTGTGACGAATGCGTGATGGATGTTGCACAAAGAGATGGGGGCCAGAAGGCCCCCATCGGATCTGCTTGCATTGGATCCACGCCATGCGTGGGCTGAGGCTGGGGTCAGAACCCATTCCTCTGGAATGGGATCCGACTCCACTACGCGATCAGAAGAACGCGCGGATGCCGAATGCGACACCACGGCCCGGCAGCGGCGAGTAATCACGCAGCAGCGAGGTATGCGGACGCACTTCGCGGTTGGTCAGGTTGCTGCCATCCAGGAACACTTCGTAGCTGTTGCTCGCGTTGCGATCCCAGCGGTAGGCCAGATGCGCGTCGACCAGGGTGTAGCCGTCGCTCGGCGCTTCGTTCTGGGCGACATCCTTCTGGCGGCTGTAGCGGACCGCACCGACCGAGGCGCGCCAGCCGTCCTTCGACCAGCGCAGGTCGGCGCCGACGCGGGCCGGGGCGATGCGCGGCAGGTAGCCGGTGTTGGCCAGTTCCACCGAGTAGTTGTGGTTGTGGTCGCCATGCGGCACGGCGATGTCGAGGTTGCGGCTGCCGCTGCCATCCAGCTTGGCCTTCACGTAGTCGCCGAACACGCGCAGATCCCAATCACCGGCGCCGCCTTCGAACAGGTGCACCAGCGCTTCGGCTTCGGCACCGCGGAACACCGCATCCTGCTGCGTCCAGGCGCGAACCGGCAGGCCCTCGGTGACGCCGGTGTCGGCCAGGTAGATGAAGTCCTTGAACCTGGTCTGGTAGACCGACGCGGAGAAGTCCAGGCGTTCGCTGTGGGTGTGGATACCCAGTTCCACGCGCTGGCCGCGCTCGGTCTTCAGGTTGGCGTCGCCGATTTCCAGCGAGCGGGTGGCGATATGCGCGCCGGCGGCATACAGCTCTTCGTTGGTCGGTGCACGCTCGGAGCTGTCCACGCCGATGCGCAGGTCAACGGCATCGTTGAGCTTCCAGATGCCGGCCGCAGACAGGTTGGTGGCGCCGAAGGTGCGGCGGCGATAGTCACCGGTCGGGTCCAGCTTGACCTGGTCGTGGCGGCCGCCCAGTTCCAGCTTGAACGGGCCGAACTGCTTTTCCTGCAGTACGAACAGGCCGATGTTCTTCGTGCCGGTATCCGGAACGAACGCCTCTTCGCCCTTGGCACCGAAATCACTGTTGCCGAACTGCAGGCCGAAGGCGCCGTCCCAGCCGCCGATCTGCTGCTGCACCGCTTCCAGGCGCGCCTCGATGCCACGGTTGGTAAAGCGGGTGGACGGCGTGCCGGCTTCCAGCTCCACGTGTTCGTAGTCGGTGTAGGCCACGCGTGCATTGATGTTCTTCAGGAACGAGACCGGGTTGTAGATGCCGGCCTTGGTCTCGAAGCGGTTCTGCACCATGTCGATGCGCACGTCATGCTCGTCGCCGCCTTCCTCTTCATCGCCATGGTCGTGGCCGTGGTCATGGCCATGATCATCGCCATCGGCATGCACGTGCGCGCCATTGGGAATGCCGTAGTTGGTGCGATAGGTGCTGGCGGATACGCCGAAGTAGCCGCCGTCGCCCAGCCACGTTGCGCCGACACCGCCGGCGCGGGTGCGGATCGAGCTGTTGTCGAGGCGGCCGCGGCGCGGCTCTTCGCCTTCCTCGCCCGCGTGGTCATGGTCGTGATCGTGATGATCTTCAAGGCTGTCGATCACGGCATAGCCGGGAATGCGGTAGTCATCGCCATTGCGGACCAGGCCATCCACGTGCAGCACGACATTGCCGCTGACGCCATCGAGGCGGAACATGCCGCTACGTTCGTTGTTCACCGAATTGCCGCGCAGCTCGGCGCGGCCGCTCAGCGGGCGCTCCGGCAGCTCGCGCGCGATGCGGCCATCGACCACATTGACCGCGCCACCGATGGCGCCGCTGCCGAACAGCAGCGTGGCCGGGCCCTTCAGTACTTCGATCTGGTCGGCCAGGAACGGCTCGATGCTGGTGGCATGGTCGGCACTGACGGTGGAGGCATCCATGTTGCCCATGCCATTGGACAGCACGGCCACGCGCGGGCCTTCCTGGCCGCGGATGATCGGGCGGCCGACGCCAGGGCCGAAGAAGGTGCTCTGCACGCCGGGCAGTTTGGCCACGGTATCGCCGAGGGTGCCGGCCTTCTGCTCGTCCAGGCGCTCACCGGCCAGCACGTCCACCGGGCGCGCCAGCGATTCGGCATCGCCCTGCAGCGGCGACGCGGTGACCTGCACCGACGACAGTTCAGTCAGGTGGCGGTCACGATGGGAATCGTCTTCGCTGGCGGCGAAGGCAGCGGTCGGAAGCAGGGCGGTCAGGGCCAGGGCGAGGGAATGCGGCTTCAACCGCGGGGTACGGGCGGGCATCGGTGGGTCCTTTGTTACACTGTATCAATCGCTGGGCGCACGTATCCCGTCAGCGGGACAGGGGGAGGGAAACCGTGCGGGTCGGGAACAGATGTTATATTATTCCATAACGATTCGCCGACCCTGCTGGAAGTCATGTCCCTGTCCTCACGCCTGCGCCACCTGCTAGACCGTTTCGGCGCCACCGGTTCGATGCTGTGCGCGGTGCACTGCGCGGTGATCCCCGTGCTGCTGGCCGCGGCGCCGTCGCTGGGCCTGTCGTTCTGGCTGAGCGATGGGGTGGAACAGGCGCTGGTGGTGTTCGTCACCCTGCTCGGATTGTTCAGCCTGGTCTGGGGCTACCGCCGGCACGGTGCGCTGCGTGCGCTGGGCTTCCTGATTCCCGGCCTGGTCGCGTTGTGGGCCGGCGTGCTGTACGACCCGCTGCACCACAATGCGGTGCCACACGCGGTGGTGATGACCATCGGCGGCCTGCTGGTGGGGGTCGCCCATCTGGTCAACCTGCGCCTCAACCACGGTCACGTGCACGACGCCAGCTGCGCGCACTAGGCGCTCCGTGATAGGATTTTCGATCGTGCGCGGGGGCGCCCAGCAAGGCGGCCCCGCCGAACCCGTGTCAGTACGGGGTAACCAGATTTCACATTTGAGGAGTTGAAGACATGGGTAAGGGTGACCGCAAGACCGCCAAGGGCAAGCGCTACAACGCCAGCTACGGCAACGCCCGTTCGCACACCGCGAGCAAGGTCGCCGTAGGCGCCGCTGCTCCGGTTGCCAAGAAGACCGTGGCCAAGGCTCCGGCGAAGAAGGCTGTGGCGAAGAAGGCCGTCGCCAAGGCCTGATCCGGCCTGGACCGGTTCAACGAAAAACGCGGCGCCTGGCGCCGCGTTTTTTTGTGCTCGTCGTTCCGCTTGCTGCGTTCGCCGGGCCATGCCCGGCGGAAGACGTACGATCAGCGCAGGGTTTTCTTCAGCGTTTCCGGATTGCCGTCGTTCGGTGCGGCCGGCACCTGCAGCAGGTGCGCCAGCAGCGGGTAGACGTCGACATTGTCGAAGCCATCGATCACCAGGCCCTGGCGGAACGACGGGCCGCTGGCCACGAATACCGCGCGCATGGAGGGCAGGGCATTGTCGTAGCCATGCGAGCCGCGATCCTGATGGTCTCGCTTGGCGATCTTCCCCTGGTGCAGGGCATCCCAGCCTTCATCCATCATGCAGACAATGGCGGGAATGCGCGGGTGGGTGCCGTAGTGCAGGCGCGGCGGCAGGTTTTCTTTCTTCCAGCACTCGTAGTGCGCGTGACGACCGAGCAGGGCGCGCTCGGCTGCGGCTTCGTGACCGGCCAACGGCGCAAAACCCACCGACTGGCCCTGGCTGACGTTGCGAGCGATGGCCGGGGCGGCCATTGATTCGGTGGAGATCACCTGGCCGACCGGGACGCTGGCCATGCCATGGTCGGAGACCACGATCACGTTGGTGGTCGCGGCCAGGCCGCGCTGCTGCAGTCCATCGAGCACCTGGCCGATGATCTGGTCGGCGCGCACGATGGCGTCGGCGTACTGCTTCGATTCGGGGCCGTAGTTGTGGCCGGCCTTGTCCACGTGCTCCATGTACAGCGTGGTCAGGCGGGGGGCGTCGGCATCGGTCTGTGCAAGCCAGTCCAGCACGGTGCCCGCGCGTTGTTCCAGCGGTTCCTTGCCGTCGTACACGCGCCATTGGCTTGGGCGCACACCGCGGATTTCCGATTCACTGCCCGGCCACGAGGTGGTGGCCGAACGCACCCCGGCGTTCTCGGCGCCGACCCAGATCGGTTCGCCGCCCCACCAGCCGCTGGTGGTGACCGCCTCACGGTTGCTCAGCTCGAACCGCCCTAGGGCTTCATCGTCCATGCTGTTGTTGACGATGCCGTGGTGGTCCGGGCGCAGGCCGGTGACGATGGTGTAGTGGTTGGGGAAGGTCAGCGACGGATAGGACGGGGTCATCCAGCGTGCACGCACGCCGCCGTCGATCAGGCGCTGCAGGTTCGGGGTCAGGCCGCGGTCCAGCGCATCGGCGCGCAGTCCGTCGATCGAGATCAGCAGCAGCTTCGGCGGCGCAGCCGCAGCGACAGCGGTGGGAGCGGAGGCGGAAGGGGCGGGCGCGGTGGTGCAGGCGGCCAATGGCAGCAGCAGCGCCAGCGCGCAGGTCAGGCGTACGGAAGTCATCCGCCCATGATAAGCCGGTGCAATGACCACCCCAAGACACGTTGCGCCGAAGGGCGCAGCGTGTCCGCGCATTTTTCCTTATCCCCGCGCCTGTCGGCGCGCCCCCTTCAACAAGAAGGGGGTTTTTCTCCAGGCATATTCCTGATGCTTCCATCCACGCATGGCGTGGATCTACCGTGTCGACCAAGGTCGACACCTACCAGCAGCCGCGCAGTGCGCCGTCCCGACAGATCGCAGGAAGCCCGCTGTTGCTGTTGCTCTAGCCTCTGCGGGTGCCGGGTGCAGCCCGGCCAGCCCTCTCAGGCGAACAGCGGGGCCTGGCGTTGTTCCAGCCGCAGCAGCGCGGCTTTGGTTTCCAGGCCGCCACCGAAGCCGGTCAGTGCGCCGTTGCTGCCGATCACGCGATGGCAGGGCAGGATGATCGGCAGCGGATTGCGCCCATTGGCAGCGCCGACGGCGCGGGTCGCACTGGGCTGGCCCAGATGCTGCGCCAGCTGCAGGTAGCTCCAGGTCTGGCCGAACGGGATCAGCGCCAGCGCCTGCCACACGCGCAGCTGGAACGGCGTGCCGCGTGGCGAAAGCTCCAGGTCAAAGCTGCTGCGTTCGCCGTGCAGGAACTGCAGCAGCTGCTCGCGTGCTTCCGGCAGCGCATCCGGCGCGTAGTGCCAGTCGTCGCGGCCGCGTGCCGGGTGGCGGTTTTCCGGGAACAGCACATGGGACAGGCCACGCTCGTCACCGGCGATGGTCAGCACGCCGATCGGGCTATCGAAACGGTCGAACAACAGGGTCATGTCGGTTCTCCAACGAAAGTGCCGGACAGGTGCCAAAGATGCAGCACGGCATAGGCGCGCCAAGGGCGCCACGGTTGCGAGCGTGCTTCGGTGGCACGTTCGCTCAGGCGCTGGCCCTGCGCATGGCCGAGCACCTGCTGCAGTACCAGGTCGCCGGCGGGGAAAGCATCGGGCTGGCCGAGCCCGCGCAGGGCGATGTACTGCGCGGTCCACGGACCGATGCCGGGTAGTGCCACGCAGCGGGAAACGAACTCTTCCAGCGCCTGGCCCGGGCCGAAGTCGAGCGCGCCACTGGCACAGGCGGCGGCAAGCGCACGCACGGTGGCGGCGCGGCTGCGTGGCAGGCCGATCGATTCCAGTGGCGCTTCTGCCAGCAGCTCGGGGGCCGGGAACTGGCGATCGAATTCCGGCGGCATGCCCGGCAGGTGCGCGCCATAGGCATCCACCAGCCGCCGCGCGAAGGTGGTGGCCGCGGCCACGCTGACCTGCTGTCCGAGCACGGCGCGTACGCCGACCTCGAAGCCATCCCAGCCGCCGGGGACGCGCAGCCCGGGGCGCTCGGCGATGCCACGCGCCAGCAAGGGTTCCTCATCCAGTGCGGCGTGGACCTGCTGCAGGTCGGCATCCAGATCGAATACGCGACGCACACGGCGGACGATGTCGGGGATCAGGCGCGGATCGACCGCGCCCAGCTGCAGGCGCAGTTCCGGGCGCTTCGGGTCGGCGGTGACGCGCAGCAGGGTGGGGCGCTCCGGCGTGCCGAGCACGCGCTGGTAGCTGTCTTCGCCGATCAGCTCGATGCCGGGCAGGCTGCGCTTGCGCAGGAAGGCCAGCATGCGTGGGAAATCCAACGGCGGGCGGTACGCCAGGCGCAGTACCAGGCAGCCGTCATCGGCGGCCAGCGGCTGGTGCTGGCGACGCAGTGCTGTCGGTGCCATGCCGCAGCCCTGCAGGAAGGCCGTATTGAAACGGCGCAGGCTGTTGTAGCCGGCGGCCAGCGCGACGTCGGTCACCGGCAGCGTGGTCTCGGTCAGCAGCTGCTTGGCCAGCAGCAGCCGATGGGTGGCGTGGATCTGCCCTGGCGTTGCGCCCAGATGTTCGACGAACAGGCGCTGCAGCTGGCGCGCGCTGAGTCCGATCTTCTCTGCGAGGTCGGCTACCGGCTGTTCCTGCAGGAAGCCACCATGGATCAGGGCCAGTGCGCGCTGCACGGTCTGCCCGGCCAGTGCCTGCTGCGCTTGCGGTGCCAGCTCGGGGCGGCAGCGCAGGCACGGGCGGTAACCGGCTGCCGCAGCAGCGGCCGCAGTCGGGTAGTAAGCGATGTTGCGCGGCTTCGGTGGCGGTGCCGGGCACACGGGGCGGCAATAGATGCCGGTGCTGCGCACGGCGGTGAAGAACACGCCGTCGAAGCGTGCGTCGCGGGCCAGGCGGGCGCGGTCGCAGGCGGCGGTGTCGAGGGCGAGGGCGGTGTCCATGGCGCCAGTCTAGGCGCGTGCGGGCGGCGATACTCGCCGGATTCGGACATGGATGCTGGAGGGGGTTCTGGCAGGGCTTGCAGCCCTGCACCCGCAACGTCAACGTCAACGTCTCAATCAAAAGCTGGCAGTCCGTGGGATGGCGGGGCGGTGTGGGCTGTCAGGACACGCCGTAAACCCGTCCATGGGGGCTCGATGGCGCCATCCATGGCGCCAACGGTCCTGTCAGCCCACACCGCCCCACCTCTGACAGTTGGTCGCTGCAGTTGGTGGGTGCCGACCGTTGGTCGGCACGCTTTGCTGTTGGTAGGTGTCGACCTTGGTCGACACGCTTTTTCCCAAGGGTCAGAAGGGGTTCAGTGCCACGCGCTGAATGCGCGGCCTGGACGGGTAGACTGTGGCTCTTGCTCCCATGAATCCCGGTTGCCCGATGTCCGCCAAATTTCGCTGGTTGCCCCTGTTGTGCCTGGCCCTGGCGGGCTGCAGTCAGCTGGAGAATCCGGGCAATGTGACCGCTGCCGACAAGGCGGCGCGGGCGCCGGCCAGTGATGGCGAGAACATGGTGTCGATCAATGCGGCTGACGCACCGCCACCGCCGGCGCCGCCGCGCAGCCGGGCGGATCGGCCTTGGCCGCAGGCGCAGTTGGAGAATGGCCGCGCCTGGGTCAGCTGCAGTACCGAGTACGCCGGTGAGGCGGGCGATGGCGTCGAGCTGGAGGGCCTGCAGCGCGAGCAGATTGCCCAGGCCCTGGCGCCGTGTGCCGAGCGTGGCCTGATGCGTGTGCGTTACGCCGGCAAGATCAATCCGGGCTTCGCCGAAATGATGTGGCGACTTGCCGTGGTCGCCGATGAACAGAAGATCCACAAGCGCATCCTCGATCTGGACTCCAGCGGCGGTCAGGTGGAATCGGCGATCGTCGCCGGTGACAGCATCGGTGAATCGGGCTGGACCATCTGGGTGCGCGAAGGCTCGATCTGCCACAGCGCCTGCGTGTTCGTGCTGGCCGCTGGTGACAACCGGCTGCTGTCGGGAAAGGTCGGCATCCACCGCATGATGCGCATCAGTTCCAAGGCCACTTCGCGCGCCGAGCTCAACCGCGAGCTGCACGAGGTCTACGACAACGTAAAGGACTACCTGCAGCGCAACGGCGTGGCGGTGGGCGTGGCCGATCTGATGATGACGGTGCCCAACCGCAGCCTGCGCCTGCTGACGCCGGACGAACTGCGCCAGTACGGCCTGGACGGCACCAACGCGGTGCAGGACGACCTGGAGCGGATCAAGCAGATGCGTGCCTGTGGTGACGACTTCGTGCAGCGCAAGGACGCGTTCCTGATCGCCTTCGACCAGCAGTGCAAGCACGAAGGCGCCGACATGGAATCGATCAACAGCTGCGGCCAGGCGTTGAAGCAGCGCTTCGGCTTCCCCGATGCGGTGTGCCCGGAAGAAAGCCCGCTGTCGGAGATCGATGTGGCAACGCTGCCGCCTGCGCCTTCGGAGCCACCGCCGGTGGCCGAACAGGCGCCAGCAGACGCCGGCACGCCTGCCGCGCAGGCCGATGCCGCAGCGGTGGAAGGCAGCGCCCACGCGCGCTGACGAACAGCTCACCGCGCTGGCGTAGACTGCGGTTCTTTCCCGAGAACCGGCGGTGTCCATGAAGCGCGTGCTCCTGCTGCTGTCCCTGCTGCCCCTGACCGCATTGGCGCAGGCACCCGCGCCGGCCACGCCTGCACCGGCACCCGCGCGCCCCGCACCGGCATCGCCGGCGGCTGCGAAACCGGCCACGGCCGGCGCTCCGGCGTTGACTGCCGCGCAGCAGGCGCAGGTGCAGAAGCAGGATGCGGAAATGGGCGCGGCCGCAGTGAAGGCGGCGCAGCTGGTCGATGCCAACCGCGCAGGCGAGTTGTGGGATGGCGCTTCGGCCGTCGCGCGCCGTGCAGTACCGAAGGCCGCCTTCGTCAGCCAGTTGACTGCCGAGCGCACGCGCCTGGGCGCGCTGGCCGGGCGTGGCCAGCCGACCATCACCCGGGTCAAGTACAGCGCCGGTGCCGCGGTGCCGGAGGGGCTGTACATCAACGTCAGCTTCCCGACCCGTTTCGCCAACAGCGCGCAGCCGGTACGCGAGCTCGTCTCGTTCCGTTTCGACGAGGACCAGGTGTGGCGCCTGGCCGGTTACAGCCTGCGTGCGTCGGCACCCTGAGGAGATGATCGATGGCAACTGAACTGACGATGCTGGCCTGGTCGGTGCTGCTGGGCTTTGTCTACATCTTCGCTACCTCCACTGTGGTCACCCGCGAGCGCGGGATGAAGTGGAATGCCTCGGCGCGTGATGGCGAAGCCAGGCCACTCAGCCCGCTGGCCGGGCGCCTGCAGCGTGCGCAGGCCAACTTCCTGGAGACGTTCCCGTTCTTCGCTGCCGCCGCCATCGCAGTGGTCGTGGCCGGGCGCGGCAACGACACCACGGCGCTGGCGGCGCAGGCCTACTTCTGGGCGCGCGTGGTCTACCTGCCGCTGTATGCCGCGGGCGTGCCCTACGTGCGCAGCCTGGTCTGGGCAGTGTCGCTGCTGTCGATCCTGGCGCTGGTGTTCGCGTTGTTGTGATCCCGGCCTGATCCAGATCAAGGCCGGTCAGGTGCGCGGCGCTATGCTGGCGCGGACTGAATCAACGGCAGGAGGCGCGCATGCGCAGGATGGACGTGGTGGTGGTCGGCGCCGGACCGGCGGGGCTGTGTTTCGCGCGTGCGCTGGCCGGTAGCGGCCTGCAGGTCGGGCTGGTCGAAGTTCAACCGCGCCAGGCCCTTGCCGAGGCCGCCTTCGATGGCCGTGAGATTGCGCTGACCCATGCCTCGCGGCAGAGCATGGAGCAGCTGGGGCTGTGGCAGCGCCTGCCGCAGGCCGAAGTCGCTGAACTGCGCGATGCCAAGGTGATGAACGGCGGCTCGCCGTTCGCGCTGACCTTCGCCAGCAGCCAGGTGGACGGTCAGCCGCTGGGTTGGCTGGTGCCCAACCATCTGATCCGCCGCGCTGCATGGGATGCCGTGCAGGGGCAGGACGGCCTGGAGCTGTTCGACGGGCGCAAGGTTCTGGGCGTGCAGGCCGATGCGCAGGGCCACGTGGTCAAACTCGATGACGGCAGCCAACTTCATGCGCGCCTGCTGGTCGCCGCTGACAGCCGCTTCTCCGCAACCCGCCGCATGCTCGGCATCGGCGCGCAGATGCGCGACTTCGGCAAGTCGATGCTGGTGTGCCGCATGCAGGTTGAGCGTGATCATCACCACACTGCCTGGGAATGGTTCGGCTACGGCCGCACGATGGCGTTGCTGCCGCTCAACGAAGGCCAGGCATCAGCAGTGATCACGCTGCCACCGCGGCAGATTGAAGAACTGCTGGCGATGGACGAGGTGGCCTTCGGTGAGGCCATCGGTGCCTGCTTCGAACACCGTCTTGGCCGCATGCAGCCAGCGGCCACGCCGCAGGCGTATCCGCTGGTGGGTGTGTACGCGCACCGTTTCGTCGGCGAGCGTTCGGCGCTGATCGGCGATGCCGCGGTGGGCATGCATCCGGTCACCGCACATGGCTTCAATCTGGGCCTGGCCAGCGCGCAGCGGCTGGCGCAGGGCATCGTCGAACAGCAGCGTCGCGGTGCCGACATCGCTGCCGCCGGCATGCTGGCCAGGTACCAGCGGGGTCACCGGCTGGCGTCGCGGCCGCTGTACGAGGCCACCAATGCCATCGCCAGCCTGTATACCGACGATCGCCGCCCGGCGCGGCTGCTGCGCGCGGCGGGCCTGCGTCTGGCACAGGGCGTGGCACCGTTCAGGCAGCTGATCGCCTCGCACCTGACCCAGCGCGTGGCCTGAACCGGTTCAGATCAGCCCGTTCAGATCAGCCGGCGGCCAGCACCCGGATCTGGCTGTCGGCGAACTCGACCACCTGGCCTGCGCGGATCTTGCAGGCCTTGCGCAGTTCGACTTCGCCGTCGACCCGCACCTGGCCGTCACCGATGACCATCTTGGCCTCGCCGCCACTGGTGACCAGGTCGGCCAGCTTGAGCAGCTGCTTGAGTTCGACGTAGTCACCGTCGAGGTCGAATTCGAGAATCTGCATGGAGCGAGGTTCCTGGGGAAGGGCGCAGCCAGCGGCCGGGCCGGTGAAGAGGGCGCGTATTGTGCGCCAGCTTGGGGCATGACGGTACGCGCACGGCAAGCTGTACGCCTTGTTCAGGATCAATGCGGTATGATTCCGCTCTGAGCGAGTGAAATCTCCTCCAACCGAGCAGCGCCAGGGCACGCGATAAGAAGGGCGCCCAAAGCGCGGACCATCACCTTTTTTATCGCACTGCCAGGAAGACGGCAGTGTCTTCGGAGTTCCCCATGTCCCAAGATTCCCAAGCGCCGCTGCAGTTCGCGCAGCTCGGCCTGTCCGAGCCCGTGATGCAGGCGGTCACCGCCATCGGCTACGAAACCCCGTCGCCGATCCAGGCCGCCACCATCCCGGCGATGCTGGAAGGCCGCGACGTGCTGGGCCAGGCCCAGACCGGCACCGGCAAGACCGCAGCGTTCGCGCTGCCGGTTCTGTCCAACATCGATCTGCAGCAGATCAAGCCGCAGGCCCTGATCCTGGCGCCGACCCGCGAACTGGCCATCCAGGTTGCCGAGGCGTTCCAGTCCTATTCGTCGAAGATCCCGGGCTTCCGCGTGCTGCCGGTGTACGGCGGCCAGCCGTACGGCCAGCAGCTGTCGGCCCTGCGCCGCGGCGTGCACATCGTGGTCGGTACCCCCGGCCGCGTGATCGACCACCTGGACCGCAGCACTCTGGACCTGTCCGAGCTGAAGACGCTGGTGCTGGACGAAGCCGATGAAATGCTGCGCATGGGCTTCATCGACGACGTCGAAGCCGTGCTGAAGAAGCTGCCGGAGCAGCGCCAGGTGGCCCTGTTTTCGGCCACCATGCCGCCGCAGATCCGCCGCATCGCGCAGACCTACCTGCAGGACCCGGTGGAAGTGACCATCGCGGCCAAGACCACCACCTCGGCCAACATCCGCCAGCGTTACTGGTGGGTGAGCGGCATGCACAAGCTGGACGCGCTGACCCGCATCCTGGAAGTCGAGCCGTTCGACGCGATGATCATCTTCGCGCGCACCAAGGCCGGCACCGAAGAACTGGCCAGCAAGCTGCAGGCCCGTGGCCTGGCCGCTGCCGCCATCAACGGTGACATGCAGCAGGCCCAGCGTGAGCGCACCATCGCCATGCTGAAGGAAGGCAAGCTGGACATCCTGGTCGCCACCGACGTGGCTGCCCGCGGCCTGGACGTGGAGCGCATCAGCCACGTGCTGAACTACGACATCCCGTACGACACCGAAAGCTACGTGCACCGCATCGGCCGTACCGGTCGTGCCGGCCGCAGCGGCGAGGCGATCCTGTTCGCCACCCCGCGCGAGAAGGGCATGCTGCGCCAGATCGAGCGCGCCACCCGCCAGCCGATCGAAGAGATGCAGCTGCCGAGTGTGGAAGCGGTCAACGACACCCGCATCAACAAGTTCACCTCGCGCATCAGCGAAACCCTCGGCGCCGGTGGCCTGGACTTCTACCGCCAGCTGCTGGAGCGTTTCGAGAACGAGCAGAACGTGCCGGCCATCGAAGTGGCTGCCGCGCTGGCCAAGATGCTGCAGGGTGACACCCCGTTCCTGCTGCAGCCGCCGGTGCGTGCCCCGCGTGAAGAGCGCGCACCGCGCGAACGCTTCGACCGTGGTGACCGTCCGGAACGTGGCGATCGCTTCGACCGCAACGAGCGTGGTCCGCGCTTCGAGCGTGGCCCGCGCCGCGACGACGCCGAAGGTGGCTTCGAGCAGCGTCCGCGCCGTGAGGTTCCGCCGCGTGGTGCGCCGGAGCAGGGCATGGAGACCTACCGCATTTCGGTCGGCCACCAGCACGGCGTGAAGCCGGCCAACATCGTTGGCGCCATTGCCAACGAAGCCGGTCTGGAAAGCCGCTTCATCGGCCGCATCGACATCCACGACGACTTCTCGCTGCTGGACCTGCCGGCACAGATGCCGCCGGACGTGCTGTCGCACCTGCAGAAGGTGTGGGTGTCCGGCCAGCAGCTGCAGATGCGTGCGCTGGCTCCGGGTGAAGACACCAACCCGGCCCCGCGTCCGTTCAAGCCGCGCTTCGACAGGCGTGGTCCGGGCGGCCCGGGTGGCCCGCGTCGCGGTGGCCCGGGCGGTCCGGGTGGCCACGGTGGCGACCGCGGCGGTGACCGCGGCGGTGACCGCGACAGCCGCCCGCCGCGTCGTGACGGCTTCAAGCCGCGCGGCCCGCGCAGCTTCTAAGCCGCACCTGCGGTCCTGAACAACGCCAGCCTCCGGGCTGGCGTTGTCCGTTATGGGCCTGGAAAAGGGGACGGAGGGGATTAAGTCGTTTATGCCCGGCAGTGCGCTTATGCCGAAAACGACTTAATCCCCTCCGTCCCCTTTTCGCATGGCAAACACATTGCCGGTCATAGGCTGGGCCGGTTCCAAGGGAGGTTGTCACCGCAGCACATTCGGGGGGATCCGGGATGGGTAGAAGTGGCACGGACCAGCAGAGCCGGCGGGTGCCGATGACCCGTGGCCTGGGATTGCGCTTTGCGTTGTTGACGGGCATGGCGATCGGGTTGGTCGCGCTGTCCGCGTTGATCCAGGAACTGCAGGCGGCCTCGACGGCCTGGATTGCCGGCCAGGGCTACTGGTCGCGGGGGCAGCAGGATGCGACCGCTGCGCTGAGCCGCTACCTGGCGCGTGGCGATGCGCAGGACCTGGATGACGCGCGCCAGGCCCTGCGGATTCCGTTGGGGGATCTGCAGGCCCGGCTGGCGCTGGAACAGGCGGTACCGGACGAGGAGAAGGCCCGGCAGGGTTTCCTGCAGGGCGGCAACGCGCGCGCCGATATTCCACGCCTGGTGTTCTCGTTCCGCTACGCCCGTGACCTGGGAGCATTCCGCGAAGCCACTGCACTGTGGCGGCAGACCGATGGTGATCTGGAGGCTGTGCAGGCCCTGGTCGCCGAGCTGCAACGGAGGCATGCGGCAGGTGAACTGCCCGTGGCCGACCGCAATCGCTACCTGCAGCAGCTGCGGGATCTCGACCGCCGCCTGCAGGTGCAGGCCCAGGCGTTCTCGCAGGCGCTGCTGAGGATGGCCACCATGGTCCGGATCGCCACGCTGATGGTTGGTGGCCTGTCGGTGCTGGTGATCAGCCTGATGGCAGTGGCGCTGGCGCGTCGTGTAGGCAAGGACCTGACCGAGCACGAGAGCCGCTTCCGCGCGGCGTTCTACCAGGCCAATGTCGGCATGCTGAAGCTCGACACCGATGGCCGCGTGGTCGAGGCCAACCAGGCGATGGCGGATATCCTCGACTATCGGCGCGATGTGCTGCTGCAGATGCTGCTGGGTGACCTGCTGATGGAGGGGGAACTGGTCCTCGATGGTGTCGGCCGCATCGACTGGGACCGGCAGCTGCGGCCGAGCGAGCTGCGTTTCCGCCGGCGCGATGGCAGCCTCGTCTGGGGACGCTGGAGCGGTACCGCGGTTCGCGGCTCGGGCGGTGGATTGTCGGTGTTCGCGATCATCGAGGATGTCAGCCAGAACCATGCACTGGCGCGCGAGATCGAGCATCACGCCAGCCACGATCCGCTGACCGGCCTGATCAACCGCCGCGAGATCGAACGCCTGCTGGAACGCGCGCTGCTGCAGGTCCGGACCGACGGTGGTACGCATGCGCTGTGCTACATCAACCTGGACCACTTCAAGCTGGTCAACGACAGCTTCGGTCATGCCGCCGGCGACCAGATGCTGCGCGGTTTCGCCGACTATCTGGTGGCGGCGGTGCGTGATGGCGATTGGGTCGGCCGCCTGGGGGCCGATGAGTTTGCGGTGTTCCTCGCCCACGCCGGCCAGGATGAAGCCAAGCGGGTACTGCAGCGGGTGATCCGCAACCTGGGCCAGGCCACGTTCCCGATCAGCGAGGGCAGCCCGCAGTTGAGCTGCAGCATCGGCGTGGTCGAGGTCAGTGCCGACGCCCCCGATGTGAACTGGCTGATGAGCGCTGCCGACAGCGCCTGCTATGCCGCCAAGCAGGCCGGTCGCAACCGCGTGCACTGCTTCAACGAGAACCGCATGGCGCTGGAGGAGCGGCGGCAGGAGGCCGAGCGTCTGCAGGGTGTCAGCCTGGCCATGGCGGAGAATCGCATGCTGCTGTACGCGCAGCGCATCGCCCGCGTGGGCGATCCGTCCTACCTGCACTACGAAGTGCTGGTGCGCATGCGCGGTACCGATGGCAGCCTGCACCTGCCCGGTCAGTTCATGCCGGCGGTGGAGCGATACGGCATGGCGGTGGCGCTGGATCGGCACGTGCTCGGGCTGTTGTTCCGCCACCTGCAGGTCTGCCCGGCACACGTGCGCCAGCTGGGCCTGTGCAACGTCAACGTTTCGGCGCAGTCGATCGCCGAGCCCGGATTCCTCGCCTTCGTCTGCGACCTGCTCGAGCGCAACCGCGCGCTGGCCTCCAAGTTGTGCTTCGAGATCACCGAGACCGCGGCGATCAGCAACCTCAGCCAGGCCCGCGCCTTCATCGATGCGGTGAAGGCACGGGGGTGCCGGATGGCGCTGGATGACTTCGGCTCCGGCCTGTCTTCCTTCGGCTACCTGCGCCAGTTGCCGGCGGACATCCTGAAGATCGACGGCGCCTTCGTGCGCGACATGGATACCGACCCTGTCAGCCACGCCACGGTGCGTGCGATCAGCGAGCTCGGGCGCGAGCTGCAGATGGAAGTAGTGGCCGAGTGGGTGGAGACCGCCGAGGTTGCCGGTGCGCTGACCCGGCTTGGCGTACAAGGGCTGCAGGGCTATGCCATCGAACGGCCGCAGCCGCTGGAGCGGCTGACCCTGGTCGATCTGCGCCCGGTACGGCTGGTCGCGGTGAAGGGGCCGCCGGCGGCTGGCTGAACCGCGGGCGCCGACTTTGGTCTACACATGCGTGGCGTGCCCGGCTGCGATAATGCGCGCCAGGGGCGGCGCGCAGTGGGCGCGGACGTAAGCAGGAACAGGACGTGGCGTGGGCGGCAGGCAGTGGCGGTATGGAACAGGAGCGGTGCTGGCCGTCCTGATGGTGTGGTTGGCGTTGCCGTGGCCGCTTCAGGCTGCAGAGGCCGTGTCGGGCCATGATTATCTCCTGGTCGGCGGCGCTACCGACGAGCCGACGCCGCACCGCGCATGCACGCCGCAGATGCTGTCCGGCGCCCGCCAGCAGGTGCTGGTACCGGCTCCGCCGCAGGGCTGGTCAGGGCAACCGCAGGCGCTGGACGTGTTCAACGTCTTTGCCGGTGAAGTGCGCGTCCAGCACGGCGACCGCGAGATCTGCGGCAACATGCACGACGCGCGCACCCGCGATTCACGTTTCCGGGCTGGCATCGGCCTGGTGGCGGTACCGCCGGCCGGCAGCCATGAGCCGTTCCTGGTCTCCTGGCAGACACCGCTGAAGGCACGTTGGGTACCGACCCTGCGGCTGGGCGCGCCCAGCCCGGTGCAGCAGAACGACACCGCCCGCCTGCTGGTGCGCGCGGCCTGCATCGCGGTGGCGATCGCGCTGGCGCTGTCGGCGTTGATGGCCTTCCTGACCACCCGGGACCGCAGTTTCCTGGTCTACATCGCCGGCACCACCGTGATGGTGCTGTGGCAGGCCATCCTCGGCGGGCTGAGCGGCTATCCGGAACCCTGGCTGCCGGTGGGCGAGCACGGCGCCTGGTGGCTGCTGGCGCTGACCGCTGCGACCCAGGCACTGGTGCTGCCGGCGCTGTGGCGGCTGAACGGAGGCGACCGCGTGCTGCCTCGATCGCGCCCGGCCCAACTGGCGGTGTTGTGGACCCTGATGGCGCTGGCCGTGCTGGTGCCGTGGCTGCGCTGGGAGCATCTGGCCTGGGTCGCGAAGGGCTTGCAGGTGTCCTATCTGTCCGGATGTGGCCTGGCACTGATGGTCGGCGTCTGGGCACGCTGGCGCGGCGACCGTTGGGCACAGGCGGGTCTGGCCGCGCTGGCACCGATGCTGGTACTGATCATCGCCGATGCCTGTGGTGCTGCGTGGCTGCTGGAATACCGGGTGGAGGCGCTGCAGCTGGCGGTGACCTGGCTGTTGATGATGGCCGCATATGCGTTGAACCAGCGGCTGGGCCGGCTGCGCCAGCAGCGTGATGAACTTCGCCAGCTGGCCGAGACCGATGGCCTGACCGGGCTTCCCAACCGTCGCGCCGGACTGCAGCAGCTGGCCCGCCATCTGGAACGGGTGGACCGTGAGCGCGGCCCGTTGGTGATCGGCTTCCTCGACATCGACCTGTTCAAGGACATCAACGACCGCCACGGCCACGCAGTGGGCGACCAGGTGCTGGTGGCGGTGGCGCGTGCCCTGCGCGCGGCGGTGCGCAGCCAGGACGAAGTGGTGCGGATGGGCGGCGAAGAGTTCCTGCTGCTGATGCCCGGCATGCCGCGCGAGGCGGCGTCGGCACGGCTGGACCGCCTGCGCCAGCGCATCACCGAGGCTGGCCAGGCCCTGCAGGTGCCGGGGCTGGAGGTGACCGCCAGCATCGGCCTGGCGCAGTGGCGACCGGGCGAGGACGATCTGGCCGGGCTGCTGCGGCGCGCCGACCATGCCATGTACGTGGCAAAGCGGGCGGGCCGCAACCGGGTCTTCGACGGTGAGGAGCTCGATCCGCCCGCCCTGGCATGAAGCGCAGCGGGCGGCGATGCCGGATAATGGGCCGATGACCACCCGACTCAACAAACATATCGCCGACACCGGCTTCTGCTCCCGCCGCGAGGCCGATCGCCTGATCGCCGCGCGCCGCGTTACCGTCAACGGCCATCCGGCCGGTACCGGCGCGGTGGTGGGCGAGGAAGACCAGGTGCTGGTCGACGGCCAGCCGCTGCGCGCTCGCGTGGCACGCAAGCCCGGCGCCCGCCGCCACGTCTACATCGCGCTGAACAAGCCGGTGGGCGTCACCTGCACCACCGAAACCTCGGTCAAGGGCAACATCGTCGACTTCGTCGGCCACGAACAGCGCATCTTCCCGATCGGGCGCCTGGACAAGGAGTCCGAGGGACTGATCCTGATGACCAGCAACGGCGACATCGTCAACCAGATCCTGCGTGCCGAGAACGGCCACCAGAAGGAGTACCTGGTGGCGGTGAACAAGCCGGTCACCGACGAGTTCCTGCGTGGCATGGCGCGCGGCGTGCGCATCCACGACCAGATGACGCTGCCGTGCAAGGCCTCGCGCATCGCCAAGTTCGGTTTCCGCATCACCCTGCAGCAGGGACTGAACCGGCAGATCCGCCTGATGGCCGCCGAATTCGGCTATCGCGTGACCCAGCTGCGCCGCGTGCGCATCGACAACATCAAGATCGGCGCGCTGAAGCCGGGCCAGTGGCGCAACCTGACCGAGCAGGAACTGCAGGGCCTGCTGCCGAAGCAGCTGGACTGGTAACGCGCGGTAGTGCCGGCCGCTGGCCGGCTGCTCCAGGCATCGAATGAGTGCGGGATGCCGGCCAGCGGCCGGCACTCCCCGTTGTGCGGATTGCGCACCGGCATCAGCTAGACTCCGCAGTGACCTGCCGGAACGTGACGCTGCATGATCAAGCCCGACAAGCCTGCCAACGAAGCCCTTCGGCTCGAGGCGCTGTACCGCTACCGGATCCTGGATTCGCAGCGTGAGAAATCCTTCGACGACCTGGTCGCGATCGCCAAGGCGGTCTGCGGTACCTCGATGGCGGCGGTGACCCTGATCGACGTCGAACGGCAGTGGTTCAAGTCGATCCAGGGCATCGACGCGGCGGAAAACCTGCGCAGCGAATCGATGTGTGGCCACGCCATCCTGCAGCCGCAGGAAATCATGGTGGTCGAGGACGCGTTGCAGGACATCCGCTTCCACGACAACCCGGTAGTGACCGGCGACCCGCACATCCGCTTCTACGCCGGTGCGCCACTGATCAGTTCCGATGGCCTGCCTCTGGGCACGCTGTGCGTGTTCGATGCACATCCGCAGCACCTGCCCAGCGACAAGGCCGAGGCACTGGCCGCGCTGTCACGGCAGGTGATGCTGGTAATGGAGCTGCGCCGTTTCGCGCTCGACATCCAGAAGCACATGCTGGAGCGCGATGACTACGAGCGCCTGTTGGCGGAGTACCAGGACGTGCTGCTGGCGCAGAATGCCGACCTGGCCGAGCAGAGCCGCACCGATGCGCTGACCGGCCTGCCCAACCGCCGCGCAATGGCGGCGGCACTGGAAGAGGCGGTGGTGGAGATCGATGGGCAACCGGGCGTCGCCTGCGTCGCGTTGCTCGACATCGATCATTTCAAGCACATCAATGATTTCCAGGGCCACGCTACAGGCGACCGGGTGCTGGCCGAGCTGGGCGTGCTGCTGCGCTCGCACTTCGCCGGCCGCGGCATGGCTGCGCGCTACGGCGGCGAGGAGTTCGTGGCGGTAATGCCGGGCACCGACCTGCACACGGCCGAACTGCAATGCGAGTTCCTGCGCCTGGCCGTGGCTGACCTGCCGCTTGGATTCCCGGTCACGATCAGCATCGGTGTTGCCCAGCACCAGCCAGGTGAAAGCGTGGATGACATGCTGGCGCGCGCCGACAAGGCGCTGTACCGGGCCAAGGGCAATGGTCGCAACCGGGTGGAACGGGCGGGCTGAGCCCTGCATGCAGTAGATCCACGCCATGCGGGGATGCTTTTGCAGATGAGGTAACGCCGTGTCGCGGCCTGTGCGATTGCGCCCGGCGAATATGCCGTCCCTGTTCCCACGGACACGACCATGCTGCAGACCCTGGCCATCGCCCACTATCGCTCGCTGCACGGGCTGGTACTGCCGCTGCAGCCGTTGAACGTGGTCACCGGTGACAACGGCAGTGGCAAATCCAGCCTGTACCGCGCGCTGCGCCTGCTGGCGGAGACCGCGCAGGGCGGCGTCGCGGCGGTTCTGGCGCGCGAAGGTGGGCTCGGTTCGGCGCTGTGGGCGGGGCCGGAAAAAATGGACCGTCGGGTTGCTGCCGGCGAAATTCCCTTGCAGGGCGGCCCGCGTCAGGAATCGGTGGGGCTGAAGCTGGGCTTCACCACCGACGAGTTCGGCTATGCCATCGACCTGGGCTACCCACCGCCCAGCCGTTCGGCCTTCGCACTGGACCCGCAGATCAAGGCCGAGGCGATCTGGGCCGGGCCGTTCCTGCGCAGCGCCAACCTGCTGGTCGACCGACGTGGGGCAATGGTGCGGCAACGCCATGCGCGCGGCTGGGATCTGGTCGATGACCGGTTGTCGCTGTTCGACAGTCTGTTCACCCAGGTTGGCGATCCGCAGCGCATGCCGGAAACCATCGCCCTGCGCGAGTACATCCGTCGCTGGCGCTTCTACGACCATTTCCGCAGCGACGCCGATGCCCCGGCACGGCAACCGGCGATGGCCACGCGCACGCCGGTGCTGCATCACGACGGTCGCGATCTGGCGGCGGCCTGGGTGACCATCCTCGAGATCGGTGATCCGGGCGCACTGGCGCGCAGCGTGGAGGATGCGTTCCCGGGCGCCACGGTGGGGTTCGAGGAACTGGACGGTCGACTCGCCCTGCGCTTCCACCAGCCGGGGCTGCTGCGGCCGTTGTCGATGGCCGAGCTGTCCGACGGCACGCTGCGCTTCCTGCTGCTGGCCGCGGCACTGCACACGCCGCGCCCGCCGCCGCTGCTGGTGCTCAACGAACCGGAGACCAGCCTGCATCCTGACCTGCTGCCGGCGCTGGCGCGGCTGATCATCGCGGCCAGTGCGCGCAGCCAGGTGTGGGTGGTCTCACACGCCAGCCGACTGATCGCAGCACTGGAGCAGGCGCCCGGCTGTCATTCGCTGCATCTGCACAAGGAACAGGGGCGCACGCTGTTGAGCGGGCAGGGCTTGCTGGATGCCCCGGCATGGCACTGGCCACAGCGCTGACAAGGCGATTCGCACCCTGCGCGGATACGCTCAATCGGCGATGTTGCGTGCTTCCGACGTACCGAGAATCTCCGGGTGCTGCACCGGCTTGCGGCGGTTCAACAACGGATGCAGGAACACCGCGCCGACGATGATCGCCACGCCCAGGTAGAACCACGGCGTGACCTCGTGCTGCTCGCGCAGCAGCACCACTGCCAGCACCACCGCGTAGACCGGTTCCAGGTTGGTCACCAGCTGCACGGTGTAGGCGCTCAGGTGGCGTAGCGCGACCAGGGCCAGGGCGAACGGCAGCAGCGTGCAGAACCCGGCCAGTACCAGCAGCAGGATGCCGTCGTGCAGGTCCGGAACCACCCATAGCGGGCTGGCCAGCGCCGGCAGCAGGTAGGGCATCAGTGGCGCCAGCAGGGTCAGGGTGAGGGTGCCGGCGCCCAGCTCCAGTGCGGTGACCGTAAGCGGATCGGCGTGGCTGACCATGCGCTTGTTGAGCGAGCCAAACACCGCCACCAGCAGCGCCGATATCGCGCCGATCAGTACACCCAGGCGCATGCCATCGGGCACGCCACCGACCACCAGTGCAACACCCGGCAGCACGGCCAGGCCGAAGGCGAGTTCACGCAGCTGGAACGGTCGCTTGGCTACCCACGGTTCGATGATCGAGGTGAATACCGGCGCCAGCGCGATGCAGGTGGCGGCCACCGAGGCGTTGGCCAGCTTCACCGCGCCGTAGAACGTCAGCCAGTGCAGGGCGACCAGCGCGCCGATGCCGGCGTAGCCCGCCACCAGGCGCAATGGCAGGGGGCGCAATCCGCGCCAGACCCGCGGCAGCAGCGCCAGCATCGCCGTCACCAGCAGCATGCGCCACCACACCAGCGGCAGCGCCGGCAGGGTGATCAACTTGCCGAGGATGGCGGTGACGCCCCACAGCAGGACACAGAAGTGGATCTGCCACAGCGCTTTGCGGGTGTCGGGTGTGCTCATCCGCCTATTGTGAGGCAAGGCGATGACCGCAGCGCTATCCGCGTGAGGAATTGCTGGCCCCATCTACCCGCCGCTGCAGGGCCATCGCCGCCGCCGGGTTGCGTGCCTTGCCCGCACCAATGCACAGCAGGTAGACCTCGCGCGGCTCTGACGGTGCCGGCGCGGCCAGGCAGGGCAGGTCGTCCACCGGTTCGCCGCGTGACCAGTGGAGCGCGCGTTCGGCCCAGCGCTGCTGCACGGGTGCCGGCAGACCCTCGTTCAAGCGGGCCTGGCTGCGCTTGATCCTGGCGTAGACGAAGCCGGCACTGACATCGCCGTGTAGTGGCGCCTCGTCGCTGTCCTCGATCACCAGCGCCACGCCGTGTCGACGGGCGGCAGCAACCAGTGCCGGGCCATGTGCCTCGGCGTTGCGGACCTCCAGCGCATGCTGCAGCGTCACCCCTTCCAGTTGCTTCGGCAGCTGCGCCATCAGGGCACCCAATGCATCGGTATCGGCCGGATGGCGCGGATCGAACTGCCACAGCAACGGCCCGAGCCGGTCACCGAGTGCAATCGCCGCCTGCAGGAAGGGCGCGGCCGCTTCCACCGTACTGGAGAGGTCGCGGCGCTGCACCAGGTAGCGTGGTGCCTTCATCGAAAACCGGAAACCGTCGGGTGTCTGTGCGGCCCACTGCGTGCACTGCGCCGCTGTTGGCGTGCGGTAGAAGGTGCCGTTGATTTCGATGCAGCGCAGGGCGCGGCTGGCGTGGGCCAGTTCTTCACGCTGCGGCAGGCCCACGGGGTAGAAAACGCCGCCGCGCCATTCGGGAAACACCCAGCCACCGATGCCGCAGCGGATCTCCGCCGGACGGGCGGTCGCGGTCACTGGCCGTGGTCCGCGCGCCACGGGTCGTAGCTGCCGAACCACCACAGATAGCCTTCCGGGTCGGCGCAGGCGTAGCCGCGTCCGCCATAGTCCTGGTCGGCGATGTCGATGACAATGCGGGCACCGGCGGCCTTGGCCCGTGCATAGTGCGCATCGGCATCGGTGACGATCACGCAGGCGTTCTGGGTCTGGCGGCCGCCGACCTCATCAGGCATCGCCGCATGCTGGCTCCACTCGCTTTCCTTGTCGGCCGAGCCGAGCATGATCATGCCGGTGCCGAAGGTCAGCTGTGCATGGAAGACCGTATCGCCATCGGCGTAGACGGCCTGGGCATGGAAGCCGAAGGCGCGCTGCAGCCAGTCGATGGCGGCCTGCGCGTCGCGATAGCGCAGGCATGGAATGATGGTGGAGCCGTTGCTCGGTTGGCCGTTCCCGCCCATGACACCCCTCCTATGGCACAGGGCAGGGTGCGCCGCAGACCGTTACCATCGCGCGAAACCCCGGTGACGGCCTGCACATGGCCGCCACCCCTGTTCGGAGATCGTGCTGGATGAAACCCTGGATTGGAGGAGCCGTGCTGCTGGCGTGCACGACCATGGCGAGTGCTGCCACCCCGGCGCAGCTGCAGGACCTGGATGCGACCGTCGAGCGCGTGCGCGCGCAGTTCGACGTGCCCGGCATTGCCGTGGCCGTGGTCAAGGATGGCGAGGTGGTGCTGGAACGCGGCTGGGGCGTGCGCGAGCAGGGCAAGCCGGAACCGGTGCAGGCCGATACGCTGTTTGCCATTGCGTCCAACACCAAGGCGTTCACCGCCACCTCGCTGAACCTGCTGGCCGAGGACGGCAAGCTGAAGATGCACGACAAGGTGATCGACCACCTGCCGTCGTTCCGCATGTCCGATCCGTTCGTGACCGGCCAGATGACGATCCGCGACCTGCTGTCGCATCGCAGCGGACTGAGCCTGGGCGCCGGTGACCTGTTGTTCTGGCCGACCACCTCCTACAGCAATGCCGAAGTGGTGGAACGGCTGGGCAGGGTGCCGCTGAAGGGTGGATTCCGCGAGGGCTATGCGTACGACAACATCCTGTACGCGGTTGCCCAGCAGGTGATCGAGCATGTCTCCGGCATGAGCTACCAGCAGTTCCTGCAGACCCGCATCTTCGACAAGGTGGGCATGGCCGGCACACGCTACAACGCCGATCACCTGAAGCCGGGCGACAAGGCCGCGGTCGGCCACGCCAAGTACGATTTCAAGGACCTGCGTACCGTTGCACCGCTGACCTGGTCGAACAATGCCGGCGCCGGTGGCATCTATTCCAGTGCGCACGACATGGCGCGCTGGATGCAGGTGCAGCTGGACGAAGGCAAGCTGGCCGATGGCACCGCGCTGTTCAGCGACAAGAGCCAGCAGCAGATGTGGCGGATGATCACGCCGCAGTCGATCCCGGCGCCGAGCGTGCCGGAGCTGGCACCGGCGCGGGCCAACTTCGCCGGCTATGGCGAAGGCTGGAGCCTGAGCGACTACCGCGGGCAGAAGCTGGTCTGGCACACCGGTGGCTGGCCGGGCATGGTCTCGCGGCTGACCCTGGTACCGGGCGAGAAACTGGGCGTGGTGGTGCTGACCAATCAGGAAGTGGGCGCGGCGTTCAATGCGATCACCCTGAGCGTGCTCGATGCCTACCTGGGCGGTGAAAAGCATGACTGGGTGGACGCCTATGCCAAGGCCGTGGCCAAGGGACAGGACAAGGCCGACGAGGCGTGGGCCAAGCACCAGAGCGCGCGCGACAAGGGCAGCAGGCCGTCGCTGGCGCTGGCCGGCTACACAGGCACGTTCCGCGACCGCTGGTATGGCGACATGCAGGTCAGTGCCGAGGGCAAGGGACTGCGCCTGCGCTTTGCCAAGACCGCGCAGCTGAGCGGACGCCTGGAGCACTGGCAGCACGACACCTTCATCGTGCGCTGGGACGACCGTTCGCTCAACGCCGACGCGTTCGTGAACTTCAGCCTGGATCCGGACGGCAAGGTGCGCGAGGTGCGCATGCAGTCGATCTCCGACCTGACCGATTTCAGCTTCGATTTCCAGGACCTGCTGTTCACCCCGGTGAAATGACGTCGCCGGGCGTGGCCCTGCGCTGCCGTTTGACGAATCCCATCGGTAGTGCCGGCCGCTGGCCGGCAACCTGATGATCCCCGGAAGCGTCGCGAGGGGGCCGGCCAGCGGCCGGCACTACCGGAACCGCGGCGATCATCGGCTGGCGTACACACCCGGCGTGGGATACTCCGCCGGCTATTGATGGCGAGGGAATGCGATGTTCCGTTGGTTTGAATCCCTGATCCCGGTGTTTCCGCCCGTGGACGGGCGCATGCCGCCGCGCAAGGTGGTGCCGTTCTACCTGCACTACCTGCGCCCGGTGTGGCCGGTGCTGCTGGCCACCCTGATCGCCGGCCTGCTGCTGGCGCTGGTGGAAGTGGCAATGTTCGATTACCTGGGCCGCATCGTCGACATGGTCGCCGAGCAGCCGGGGGGCGATTTCTTCAAGCGCCATGCCAATGAGCTGGGCTGGATGCTGTTCATCACGGTCATCGCGCGGCCGATCCTGGTCGGCC
The DNA here is from genome assembly GCF_004346925.1 of Stenotrophomonas sp. ASS1. Lineage (NCBI taxonomy): Bacteria > Pseudomonadati > Pseudomonadota > Gammaproteobacteria > Lysobacterales > Lysobacteraceae > Stenotrophomonas > Stenotrophomonas oleivorans. The sequence goes on from NZ_CP031167.1 coordinate 1,338,476, forward strand.
TGCACAACCTGCTGGTCAACCAGGCCATCGTGCCTGGCCTGAGCAACCGCTCGCGCTGGCTGATGCACAACTACGTGGTGCGGCAGAGCCTGAACTTCTTCCAGAACGACTTCGCCGGCAGCGTGGCCAACCGGGTGATGCAGACCGGTACCTCGCTGCGCGAATCGGCAGTGCAGATGGTCGACTCGCTCTGGTACATCGTGGTCTACACCGGCACCGCGCTGTACCTGTTCGCGCAGGCCGACTGGCGGCTGATGGTGCCGTTGATCCTGTGGCTGCTGGCCTATGCAGTGATCCTGGCCTACTTCGTTCCGCGCGCGAAGGAACGCGCATGGATCGCCTCCGAAGCGCGTTCCAAGGCGATGGGCCGCATCGTTGATGGCTACACCAACATTCCCACGTTGAAGCTGTTCGCCCATGGCGGACGCGAGCAGGCCTATGTGGCCGAGTCGATCCAGGAACTGGCGGTCAAGCACCGTGCGCAGACCCGCATCACCACCGGCATGGACCTGACCATCGCCATCGTCAACGGTTTCCTGATTGCCGGTACCTGTGGGCTCGCGCTGTGGCTGTGGAACGGTGGCCACATCACTGTTGGCGCGATCACGCTGGCGACCGGCCTGGTGATCCGCATTCACAACATGTCCGGCTGGATCATGTGGACCATCAACGGCATCTTCGAGGACATCGGCACGGTGCAGGATGGCATCACTACCATCGCCCAGCCGCTGACCGTGCAGGACCGCGAGGATGCGGTGCCGTTGCAGGTGACCCGTGGTGGCGTGCACTTCCAGGACATCCACTTCCACTACGGCAAGAAGGGCGGCGTGATCGCCGGACTGGACCTGGTGGTGAAGCCGGGCGAGAAGATCGGCCTGGTCGGTCCTTCCGGTGCCGGCAAGTCGACCCTGGTCAACGTGCTGCTGCGGCTCTACGACCTGGAAAGCGGCCGCATCCTGATCGACGATCAGGACATCGCCCATGTCACCCAGGAGAGCCTGCGCCAGCAGATCGGCGTGGTCACCCAGGACACCTCGCTGCTGCATCGCTCGATCCGCGACAACCTGCTGTATGGCCGCCCCGATGCCACTGACGAGCAGCTGCATGCCGCTGTGGCCAAGGCGCGCGCCGCAGCCTTCATCGATACGCTGGTGGACGGGCAGGGCCGGCGTGGCTACGACGCGCACGTGGGCGAGCGCGGCGTGAAGCTGTCCGGTGGTCAGCGCCAGCGCATCGCCATCGCCCGCGTGCTGCTGAAGGACGCACCGATCCTGGTGCTGGATGAGGCGACCTCGGCACTGGACTCGGAAGTGGAAGCGGCGATCCAGGACAGCCTGGACCAGCTGATGGGCGGCAAGACGGTGATCGCGATCGCGCATCGGCTGTCGACCATCGCACGCATGGACCGGCTGGTGGTGATGGACCAGGGCCGCATTGTCGAGACCGGCACCCATGCCGAGCTCATTGCGGCCGGTGGCCTGTACGCGCGCTTGTGGGCGCGGCAGACCGGTGGTTTTGTGGCTGCAGACCAGTAGACCCACGCCATGCGTGGATGCATTCCTTGGGGTCGGAGGCCCGCATGATTCGTTCTCTACGCCCCCTGCTGCTGGCGCTGGCGCTGGCGCTGGTGCTGGTGCTGGCACTGGTCGCCACTGCCGCAGCCGCTGCATCGCCATCAGTGGAAGGCGAAGCCCTCGAGCAGGTCATCCTTCTCAGCCGCCACAACCTGCGCGCACCGGTGGTGGCATCGGGCGCGTTGGCCAATGCGACTCCGGAGCGCTGGCCGAGCTGGGACGTAGGCGCCGGCGAGCTGACCAACAAGGGCGGCGTGCTGGAGGTCTACATGGGCCGTTACATCGGCCAGTGGCTGCGGCAGGCAAAGTTGCTGCCGGCAACGGGCTGCCCGCAGCCGAGCGACTTCCACGCGCACGCCAACAGCCTGCAGCGCACCCAGGCCACCGCGCAGTTTTTCGTTGCCGGTGCGTTCCCGGGCTGCCACGTGACGGTGGAACAGCGCATTCCGCTGGGCACGATGGATCCGTTGTTCAATCCGGTGATCCACAACGGTGATGCGGCCTTCCGCGAACGCGCGTTGTCGGCGATGCAACAGGCGCAGGCCGCATCGGATCTGGCACCGGCGCTGGCGATGGTGGAGGCGATCACCCGCTACCCGCAGTCGGCGGCATGCAAGGGGCACAGCGACTGCCATCTGGCGCTGGCCGATACCACCTTCAGTACGGAACCGGGCAAGGAGCCTCGCGCGTCCGGATCACTGGCGCTGGCCAGCGGGCTGGTCGATGCCTTGTTGATGGAGCACTACCAGGGCAGTGGCATCCCCCGCGAAGGCTGGGGCCGGTTGACCACCGAGGCGCAATGGCAGGCGCTGGCGCAGATCCGCAACCGCTACCAGGACATCCTGTTCGGAACACCCGAGGTGGCGCGGGACGTGGCCGCGCCGCTTTTGGCAAGAATAAACGGGCTGTTCGAAGATCCGGCGTCACCGAAGGTGAGCCTGCTGGTCGGCCACGATTCCAACATCGGTTCCGTACTGGCGGCGCTGGGAATCACGGACTACACGTTGCCGGGCCAGTATGAGAAGACACCGATCGGCGGCCTGCTGCAGTTTGAACGCTGGCGTGATCGTGGGGCCGGCGAAGTGCGTTTCCGCCTGGCCTACGTCTACCCGACCACCGCGCAACTGCGAGATGCGCTGCCGTTGAGCGATGTACAGCCACCCGGTCGGGTGGAGCTCGCGCTTCCCGGGTGTGGGCAGAATGGATGCAGTGACGTGCAGTTCGAGCGCGTGCTGCATCGCGCGCTGAATTGAATGCCATCCACGCATGGCGTGGATCTACTGGCAGGCGGGTAGTAGATCCACGCCATGCGTGGATGGGTCCATCCCGGGACGCCGAACAGAAAACGGCCCGGGTTTCCCCGGGCCGTTCCGTTTCCAACTCACATCTGCGCGATCACTCGATCGGCTGGTCCAGCATCAGCTGGCGTGCGAAACGCACCGGCGGCGCGCCGTAGGACAGCATCTGGTCGTGATAGGCCTTGAGGTTGAACTTGTCGCCCAGCTTGTCCTGCATCGCCTTGCGGGTGTCGAAGTGTTCCTGCGCACCGACGAAGTAGGTCGGCAGCTGTGCCGAGGTCAGCTGCGCGCGCACCCACTTGCCCGAGGCTTCGCTTTCCTGCTGGAAGGCATCGTGGGTCATCAGGTGCATCGCCTTTTCGCGATCCCAGTTGTCCACGTGCACGCCCTGGTCGAGGATCGCGTTGGAGATCGTGCGCAGGTAGAACTTCAGCTGCACCAGGTGGAACAGCGGGTCGTTGTTGAGGTAACCCTGCTCCTGCATCATGCGCTCGGTGTAGACCGCCCAGCCTTCGGCGAACAGGCCCGAACGCAGCACGGCACGCAGGGTGGAGGGGAACTTGGCCGAATGCCAGCCTTCCAGGTAGTGGCCCGGGGTGCCTTCGTGGATGCTCAGCAGGTGGATCATGCGCGAGTTGTACTCACGCAGGAACGAGTCGACCTGCTTGTCGTTCCAGTCGTCCGGAATCGGCGACACGGCGTAGAAGGTCTTCAGGTTCTTGTCCAGCGGGCCCGGCGAATCGCAGTAGGCCACGGCCACGCCACGCTGGAATTCCGGCATCAGGATGATGTCCACCGGCGCGTCGGGCAGGGTCATCAGATCGTGCTCGCGCACGAATGCGGTGGACTGCTCCAGTGCGGCCTTGGCATCGTCGACCACCTTGTCGCGCGCCGGCTTGTCGGCGTAGGCCAGCTCCAGCGCGGCCTCGATCGCCTTCTGCTGCTGCTCGTCGGTCGGCTGTGCCGGCATCTCCGGTGCGCCCGGCTTGTCCTTCAGCACGGTCTGCGCGATGCCGTACATGTCTTCGCGCACGCGCTTGAGTTCGGCGCGTGCTCGCTCGCCGATCTCCTGGCGCGACAGCGACGAGTTCAGCGCGAACTTCAGCTTCTGGTCGTACTTTTCCGCACCGATGCGGAAGTCGCCCTTGGCGTTCGGCACCAGGGTCTTGTCCAGCCAGGTCTGCTGCTCGTCCACGGCCTTCTTCAGGCCATCGATGGCGGCCTGCAGGCGCTGCTGGTCGGCCTGCGGCAGTTCACCGATGTGCGGGGTGATGAAGGTATCGACGATGCTGAGGATGCCCTTGTTCTGCTTGGCCACCGTCTCGGCGTGGATCTTCGGCACGCGGGCCGGATCCAGGTTCTCGCGTGCCTGGGCGAAGATCGCCGGCAGCTTTTCCATACGCGCGGTGGCCGACTTCAGGCGCTCCGGCAGCGGCGCGAACTCGCGGGCCATCAGGCCGTAGATCGCGCTGCCGGCCACGCCGTTGTACAGCTGCGGGTCCCACTTGCCGGACTGCATGACCTCGGCATTCCAGATCTCGGACTGCAGCTGGTTGCGCAGGATCGCCGCGTCCACCTGGTTTTCGCGGCCCAGCTTGGCCACCTCGATCTTGTCCAGCTCGCCCAGCAGCGCCTTGTAGGCGGCCAGGGTCTTCTGCTGGCCGGCGGCGCTCAGGTCGTCGATCTCGCTGTCATAGCGGTGGTCACCGATCTGGGTGGCGCTGACCGGCGAGAGCTGCATCCAGGTGTCCAGGGCGCGCTTGGACAGGTCGGCGAAGGCGGCATCAACAGCCGCGTCACCGGCCTGCTGGTTGGCGGCCGGGGTGGAACCGTTGGTCGGGGCGTCGGCCGGCTGGCAACCGGCAAGGGCGGCGACCAGGGCGAAGGCAAGAAGATGCGGGCGCATCGGCGTTCCTGTACTGGGGTCAATTCCCGAGCATAGGCCTCCGGGGCTGCTTTGTCCCCGTGCCATAGGATTACCATGGGCACTGACAAGGACCCTCCAGCGGAGCGCAGGACATGGAATACCAGGGAAGCTGCCATTGCGGCAGGATCGCATTCACCGTACAGGCCGAGGCGCCGATCAGCGACGTCATCGACTGCAACTGCTCGATGTGCCGTCGCCGCGGCAGCCTGCTGTGGTTTGCCCCGCGCGAGGCGTTCCAGCTGAGCACCAATCCCGCGGACGTGGCCACCTACCACTTCAACAAAGCTCACATCGATCATCACCACTGCCGCGAGTGCGGCGTTGCCCCCTACAGCGAAGCGGTGGACCCGCGCACCGGTACGCCGATGGTGGCGGTGAACGTGCGCTGCGTACCGCAGGTGGATCTGGCCACGTTGGCGGTGATGTCCTACGACGGAGCGGCACTGTGACGCCGCTGCGCGCGTGGACGCGTGTGGTGGCGATGCCGGTGCTGCTGCTGGCACTGGCGGCCTGTGCCAAGAACGGCGAGAGGGCGCAGGAGGCGGGTGCCGCCGCTGCCGATGCTGCTGTCGCTTCGCCGGAAGGTGCGTTCCTGGCCTACGAGCATGACGTGCAGATCCAGCTGGAAGCGGCGCAGATTGCACCGCGCATCCAGCAGGTGGCGCAGGCCTGCCAGAGTGCGAAGTTCGGTGATTGCGCGGTGCTGCAGGTCGACCAGCGCAGTGGCGAGCAGCCCAGCGGTGAGGTCAAGGTACGCATCGCGCCGAAGGGCACCGAGCCGTTGATCGCTCTGGCCGGTGAGGGGGGCACGCTGCAGTCGCGCAATACCCGCGCCGAGGACCTGGCGCAGGAGGTAGCAGACACCGCACTGACCAAGGCGCGGCTGGAGAAGGAACACGCGCGGCTGCTGTCCTACCAGGACCGCAAGGACCTGAAGATCGAGGACCTGATGGCGATCACCACGCGCCTGTCGGAGATCGAAGCGGGCGTCGAACAGGCCAACAAGGATTCGGCGCAGCAACGCCGGCGCATCGATACCCAGCTGGTCACGATGCACTTCGATACCACCTCGGGCCAGCGCAGCCGCAGCGAGATTGGCGAGGCGCTGAGCGAATCGGGCAGCATCCTCAGTACCAGCGTTGCGTTCCTGATCCGCGCCGCGGCCGCGCTGCTGCCGGTGGCGGTGCTGGCCCTGATCGCGGCCTGGGGTGTGCGGGCGTGGTGGCGTCGCCGCCGCCGCAGGCTGCCGCCCAGCCTCTGAGGTGAAGGTTGATGCCGGCAACCCGCCGGCATCAGCCCTCGTCGGTCTCGTACTCGACGAACACGTCCAGCTCCAGTGCCAGTTCCTGCACGGCATCGCGCACCTTCTGCGCGGTGCTTTCATTGCCGACTTCCACTTCCAGTTCGTGGATGCCCGGGCCGATGTCATCGGACAGCCCGGCCGAACTGGAATCGTCGTCGTCCATGTGCGGCATCAGGTCGTCGGTTTCCTCGACATGTTCGATGCCGTCCAGGCCGAGCAGCAGGTCGCTGATGGCACGGGCGTCGTCTTCGGTTCCGGTGATGCGCAGTCGCAGCATGGCCATGGCGTCGATACGGTGTGGGGTTGCCTGCAGCCTAGCCAGCGTGAAGCAAAGAACGGGTGAGGGCGCAGTCAGGCGCGTGTGGCCGGGCGCCCGAGCAGGCTTTCCGGCAACGCGGGAATCGGCGTGCGTTCGTCCTGCGCCTGCTCCAGCAACCAGTCAATGAACAGGCGCGCGGCGTGGCTCGGCGGTTGCCCTTCGGCGTGCACCACGTGATACGCATAGCGCGCTTTCAGTGCCGGGCCGGGCAGGCGTACCACTTCGTAGCGCTGCAGGTAGGGCTGCGCGATGTGGGTACGTGCCAGCACCGCGCCCATGCCGTACACCGCGGCACGCATCGCATCGGTACTGTCGGCGAAGGTGTGCATCGGCGGCAGTGGCGAGGGTGGGCGCACGCCGGCATGGCGGAACCAGTCACGCCAGCCCTGCGGCGACAGATCGGTCAGCAGCGGCAGGTCGGCGATGCGCGCCGGATCGACCAGCGTTTCAACCCCGGCCAGCGCCGGCGAGGCCACCGGGAACAGGTAGTCATCCATCAGGTGCTGTGCACGCAGGCCCGGCCACTGGCCCAGGCCATAGCGGATGCCGACTTCCGGGCCGTTGTCGTCGTAGCGATCCAGACCGCTGCCCGTGTGCAGTTCGATGCGGATGTGCGGATGGGCCTGGGTGAAGCGTGGCAGCCGTGGCAGCAGCCAGCAGTAGGACAGCGAGCGCAGCGTGGTGATCCGCAGCGGCACGCTGTCGGCATCCGGCTGCAGGTGATGGGCGACGGCCGCGACATCGGAGAAGGCGGCGCTGGCGGCGTCGGCCAGCTGCCGGCCCTCGGCAGTCAGGCGCACGCCGCGGGCGTGGCGCAGGAACAGCCGGGTTTCCAGCACCTCCTCCAGCCGGCGCACATGGTGGCTGACCGCGCTGGCGGTCAGGTGCAGCTCCTGGGCGGCCTGGGCGAAGTTCTGGTGGCGCGCGGCGACCGCGAACACGGCCAGTGCGGGGAGCAGGGAAGGGCGTAGCTGCATGTCCAGCCTCAAACCATATTTGTGGCTGGCAGCGATACTACGCGCTTGTGTGGCGGGCGTCTGCGCCTGATCCTGTCTGCCTTGGCGAGGAACAGACGATGGACGGAGGCAGGGCATGAATGCGGTCCCACAGGCGGCCGAGCGCGACTGGCGCACGCCGCTGGAATTGACCCTGCTGGGCGCCATCTGGGGCTGCTCGTTCCTGTTCATGCGGGTGGCGGTGCCGTCGTTCGGCCCGTTCGCGCTGGTCGAGGTGCGGCTGGTGCTGGGCGCGCTGGTGCTGCTGCCGTTCCTGTGGCGCGCCCGCGCGCAGTTCCCGCCGCGGCGCTGGCTGTGGCTGGCACCGATCGGCCTGATCAACTCGGCGCTGCCGTTCGTGCTGTTCGCCTATGCCGCCGAACAGGCACCGGCCGCGATCGGTGCGATCTGCAATGCGATGACCGTGCTGTTCGCCGCGCTGATCGCCTTCCTGTTCTTCGGCGAGAAGATCGGCATGCGCCGTGCGGGCGCGCTGCTGGTCGGCTTCGCCGGCGTGGTGGTGCTGGCCACTGCCAAGGTCTCCGGCCTGAGCATCGGCACCGCGGTGCTGGCCGGTGCGGCGGCTTCGTTGCTGTACGGCCTGGGCGTGAACCTGGTGAAGCGGCACATGACCGGCCTGCCGTCGGCGGCCGCGGCGGCGGCAACGCTGTCGTGTGCCTCGCTGTGGATGCTGCCGATGGCGGTCAGCCATTGGCCGCAGGCGGCGATTCCGGCCAAGGCCTGGGGCGCAGCGATCGCGCTTGGCGTGGCCTGCACCGGGCTGGCGTTCCTGATGTTCTATCGTTTGATCGGCCGTATCGGCCCGTCGCGTGCGTCGACCGTGACCTATCTGATTCCGCTGTTCGGCGCTGCGTTCGCGTGGTTGTTCCTGGGTGAGCCGGTGACGCTGCAGATGCTGATTGCGGGTGCGTTGATTCTGGGTAGCGTGGCGGTGAGTCAGAAGGGTTGATGCGTTGGCGTTTTGCGCGTGGCGCGTGCTGAAGGTGCTTCATCGTTCATGGGCGTCACTTTTCTTTTCGCGCGAAAAGAAAAGTAACCAAAAGAAACGCGCCGCCAGGTCGCGAGCCGGTGCTGCGCACCGGTACCCTGCGCTCCTCGGCCCGTCGAGGGACGGCGCGGGAACTCGCTGCGCTCAGACACCCGCGCCTCTTCGCCCTCGCCGGACCTGCGGTGCTCGGCTCGCTCAAGGCGGACCCAGATCAAAGGCCACAGCTGCACCCAGTAGATCCACGCCATGCGTGGATGCCTTTGCCGTTGATCTTGACCTTCCAGTCCGCCTTGAGCGAGCCGAGCATCGCAGGGGAATCAGGGGCGAAGAGGCGGCGATGTCCTGTAGAGCCGACTGCTAGTCGGCTGACTTCCTCGCGCCGTCCCCTGATTCACCGAGAAGCGCAGGGGACCGGCGTGCGAAGCACGGCGGCTCGCGACCTGGCGGCGCGTTTCTTTTGGTTACTTTTCTTTTCGCGCGAAAAGAAAAGTAACGCCCATGAACGATGAAGCACCTTCAGCACGCGCCACGCGCAGAACCCGCGACGGCGTTACTTCACCGGCACCGGAATACTGCAGAGATCGATATGCCCCGCCGGGCGCTTGTAGAAATCATCCACGCGATTGCGACGCGCTTCGACAGTATCGGCAAACGTCTTCGAGTCGGTACGCAGCACCTGGATCGACGTGCGCTCGGCCACCGGCACATCGCTGGCACGGCGGATAGACACGATCGGCGTGCGCAGCTTCGGGTCGGCATAGAAACCCATCGGCGCCGGGCCGCGCGGGGTCGCGCTGAGCAGCTCCATGCCCTTCAGCACGCGGCCGACCAGGGTGATGTTGCGGTCCAGCTGGCGCGGCGACTGGCCGGTCACCACGTACAGTTCGGCACCGATGCTGCTGTCTTCCTCGTTGCTGCGGCCAGCGCCGAGCATGCCGTAGCAGTGCGCCAGCCAGGCCTTGCCGGCCTGCGGGTCCTGGCCGACCGGGAAGCCGTCGACGAAACCGGTCTGCGCGGCCCAGCCATCGCGATCCGGCAGCACGCTGACCTTCAGGCCGGCGCTGGCGCGTTCGAATTCGGCCGGCAGCTTGCGCGCGGCGCTGCCGAACGGCTTGGCCTTGGCCGCGTCATCGGCATCGGCATCGCCGAACTGCACCACGAAGTTGTCCTGCGAGCGGTAGATGCTGGTGCCGTCCCAGAAGTGCTCGCGGGCGAAGGTCTGGATGTTGGCGACATGGCGCGGGGCGAACTGCGGCGCCAGCTCGATGATCACCCGCCCGGCCGGCAGGTCCATGTACAGCAGGTTGGCCGGGTCCGGGGTGCGCCAGTCGCTGGCCGCCGAAGCATCAAGAATCTGCTGCGGACTGCGGTAGGGCGTGGCCGCGCCGGCCAGGACGGGCAGCAGGCAGGACAGGGCGAGGGCGGTCAGGGCAAGGCGACGGCGGTGCGGCATGGGAACCCCGGAACATGAACGAGGCTTCGATTCTGCGTGAGCGGCCCGGCCACGCCAACCGGCAGAGTGACTAACGACACACTCGCTATACCGAACTTCGCACTACTGTGGACTTCAACGTAGTGGAGGGCCGGTCATGTCCGAGGACGATGTCCAGCTGAAGAAGTTCCAGAAGGAACTCAGCGCTGGAACGGTGTCGCTGGCCCTGCTGGCGGTGCTGGCCCGGGCTGGGGAGCCGCTGTACGGCTACCTGATCGCCAAGGAGCTGGAGCGGGTGGGCGAGGGCGTGCTGAGCGGCAAGCAGAGCGCGCTGTACCCGGTGCTGCGCAATCTGGAGGGCGCCGGCCTGCTTGAAAGCCATGTGGAGCCGTCCAGCAGCGGGCCGCCGCGGCGCTACTACCGCATCAATGAACGTGGCCGCGAGGTGCTGGCGCAATGGCGCCAAGCCTGGCAGGCCACACGCGATTCCGTCGATTCCGTGTTGGAGGGGGTACCGCAATGAACGACCCGAGCCTGGCAGGCCGAGCCCTGCCCACGACCATCCCGCAGTACCTGGCGCAGCTGCGCGCGGCATTGGAAGGCGCCGACCCGGCGATGGTGCAGGACGCGCTGTACGACGCCGAGGAATACCTGCGCTCGGAGCTGGCGGCGCAGCCCGGCCGCAGCGAGGCCGAGGTGATCGCCGACGTTGCCGGCAGCTACGGTGCGCCGGACGAGGTAGCCGAAATCTACCGCGAGACCGAAGTGACGGTGAATCGCGCGCTGCGTACACCGCGTGCGGATACCGCGCCGGTGCTGCGTGCGGCGGCGGAAGCCAGTGGCGTCGAGCCGGCCGCACCCCCGCCGGTACCGGTGCCGCGTTCGCTGCTGGCGCGCTTCTTCGGCGTGGTGGCCGATCCGCACACTTACGGTGCGCTGTTCTACATGCTGCTGTCACTGGCCACCGGCATCTTCTTCTTCACCTGGGTGGTGACCGGCCTGTCGCTGTCGCTGGGCCTGCTGATCCTGATCATCGGCATCCCGCTGACCGTGCTGTTCTTCGGTTCGGTGCGCGGGCTGGCGCTGCTGGAAGGGCGGCTGGTGGAAGCGCTGCTGGGCGAACGCATGCCACGTCGTCCGCGTTACACCGACCGCAGCCGCACGTGGCTGCAGCGCATCGGCGACATGTTCACCGATGGCCGCACCTGGCTGACGCTGCTGTACTTCGTGCTGATGCTGCCGCTGGGCGTGATCTACTTCACCATCGCGGTGACGCTGCTGTCGCTGTCGCTGAGCCTGATCTGGGCGCCGGTCGCGGCGATCTTCAGTGGCGACATCCCCGGCGTGTACATCAACGACGTGAACGTACTGCCGATGGCGGCCTCGCCGCTGGTGGCGATCGCGGTTGCCGCGGCGGGGGCGCTGCTGCTGCTGCTGACGATGCATCTGGCACGCGGCATCGGCAAGCTGCATGGGCTGATCGCCAAGAACCTGCTCGTGCGGCTGTAAGCGGGAATCCACGCTTCGGTAGGCTTCGCTCTGGTAGGTGCCAACCTTGGTTGGCACGATCCATCAGTGCAGGGGCGCTTGGCGGAATTCGCTTCGGTAGGTGCCAACCTTGGTTGGCACAATCCATCAGATACCGGGATTCAGGGTAGAGCGCCAACCAAGGTTGGCATCTACCAGGGCATACCGACCAAGGTCGGCACCCACCCTGGGCGAGTTACCCCGCCTTTCGCCGCAACGGGGTGACGTTGCTCTTCTTCTTCGTGACCTTCGCCGCCGGTGCTTCGGCATGCGCGGCGAAGAAATCGCGCACCTTCGGGTACACCACTTCGCGCCAGCGACGGCCGCTGAAGATGCCGTAGTGGCCGGCGCCTTCAACGATGAAATGCTCGCGACGGTCCGCGCCGATGCCAGTGCACAGCGCCTGCGCCGCTTCGGTCTGGCCGAGGCCGGCGATGTCGTCCAACTCGCCTTCGATGCTCAACAGCGCGGTATCGCGGATCGCCGACGGATCGACCTTCTCGCCGTTGACCACCCACTCGCCACGCGGCAGCAGGAAGTCCTGGAACACCACGCGGATGGTATCGAGGTAGTACTTGGCCGGCATGTCCAGCACCGCGTTGTACTCGTCGTAGAAACGACGGTGCGCGTCGGCGTCTTCCAGGTCGCCCTTGACCAGGTCGGTGTAGAAGTCCCAGTGCGAGCTGAAGTGGCGGCTCGGGTTCATCGACAGGAAACCGGCGTGCTGCAGGAAGCCCGGGTACACGCGGCGGCCGGCGCCGGGATAGCTGGCCGGCACGGTGTGGATGACGTTGTTCTCGAACCACGACAGCGGGTTCTGCGTGGCCAGGTTGTTCACTGCGGTCGGGCTGCAGCGTGCATCGATCGGGCCACCCATCATCACCAGCGTGCGCGGCGTCGGCTCGCCACGGCTGGCCATCAGCGAAACCGCAGCCAGCACCGGTACGGTCGGCTGGCACACACTCACCACGTGCAGGCGCTCCACGCCGAGGTGGCGGATGAACTCCTGGATGTAGGCGATGTAGTCGTCCAGGCCGAACTCGCCTTCGCTGGCCGGCACCATGCGCGCGTCGACCCAGTCGGTCACATACACGCGGTGGTCGCGCAGCAGCGTGCGCACGGTGTCGCGCAGCAGCGTGGCGTGGTGGCCGGACAGCGGCGCCACCACCAGCACGAACGGCTGGTTGAGCATGGTGTGCAGCTGGTCGGCTTCATTGCTGTGGCGCTTGAAGCGCAGCAGCTTGCAGAACGGCTTGCTCACTTCCTCGTGCACGACGATCGGCACGCGCTCGCCATCGACGTCGATTTCGTTGATGCCCCACTCGGGCTTCTCGTAATCCTTGCCGATGCGATGGAAGAGTTCATTGACCGCCGCCAGGCGATCAGCGCCGGGCATCTGCGACCACCAGTGGCCCTGGTTGGCGAAGAACCTGGCGTTGGCCTGGGCCTGGTGCACCCAGGGGGCGAGCAGGTTGCGGGTCAGTTCGTGCAGTTGATAGAGCATGACGACCGAATATGTATGGTCATATGTTGCCGCGCAGCATATCCCATCCGGGTGTCCCGCAGGTTAAGTTGGCTGAAAATAATGAATCCGGATTCACATCCGCTCCAGCGCGGCCGTATCGCCTGCCAGAGCGGGGCCGAGCCAGCAATGCGACCCTACCGGCTGCAGACCGTGCCGGGCCAGCGTCCGCCGGTACCAGCGCGCCGGGCGGGCCTGGAAACCCTCGTGGTCGCCCTCGAACGCGTCCTCGGCGGCGAAGGTCTCCAGGAAGGCCACGCCGCCGGTCAGCTCCGCCACGCCGGCCAGTCCGGCACGCAGCTCACGGTCGGGCACGTAGTGCATCACGTCCGAGCAGATCAGCAGGTCGACCGGGGCGCAGGGCCGCAGCCAGGCGAAATCACCGAAGCGGGCCAGGTGCAGGTTGCGGGTGCGGCCGTAGCGGCGCACAGCGTACTCGCTGCTGTCGAAGCCGAGGTATTCGACCTTCGGACGCAGCTTCAGCAGGGGCGCACGCCAGGCGCCTTCGCCGCAGCCGATATCCAGTACGCTGCGGATCGGTCGCTCCAGGTAGTACTCGGCGCTGGCCACAGCCAATGCCACCTTGCGTGCCAGGCGGGCGCTGCCACCGATGTCGGCACGTCGGTACCAGCGTTGGAAGTAGGCGGCGTCGTAGGTCTTGTCCATGGGGCGGTGCACGATCGGGGAAAACGGCGCTTATCGTACGGCGTTGCGGCGTGCCATGCGTCGATGTGTCGCGGCGTGCGTGCCTGCGGCGGCCTTGCCACGGCATGCGAGAATGGCCGCCAACCTACGCCAGCCGCCGGAGCGAGCGCATGCAGAGCTATTACTGGGTCAAGACCTTCCACATCGTGTTCGTGGTGGCGTGGATGGCGACGGTGTTCTATCTGCCGCGCATCCTGGTGAACCTGGCCGAGACCGCTGGCCAGCCGGCGGTGACCGAGCGCCTGCAGCTGATGGGCCTGCGCCTGTACCGTTTCGGCCACTCGATGTTCGGCCTGGCGTTCCTGCTGGGCCTGGTGCTGTGGCTGGGCTACAAGGTCATTCCGGATTTCCCGACGATGGTTGCCTCGGGCGGCGCCGGTTGGCTGCATGCCAAGCTGGGGCTGGTGGTGCTACTGCTGGTGTACTTCAGCTGGATCGGGCGCCTGCTCAAGGGCGTGGCCAAGGGCAGGGCGCTGCCGTCGTCGCGCGCGCTGCGCTGGATCAACGAGATCCCGTTGCTGGCCTTCATTCCGATCGTGTGGCTGGTGCTGGCCAAGCCATTCTGAGGCGGGGTCATCTGCACCCGGTAGATCCACGCCATGCGTGGATGCCGTCAGGGCGCAAACGAAAGCGCCGGGCATTGCCCGGCGCTTTCGTTTCTGCAATCACCTGCGTGTTGCCGGCCAGCGGCCGGCACTACCAGGCCTACCTGCATGCCGGCCAGCGGCCGGCACTACGTCAGGCCGCTTCGTACGTGCCGTAGCTGCGCAGGCGGGCGTAGCGCTGTTCCAGCAGCTGCTCGGTGGACAGCTTGTCCAGCGCGTCCAGTTCGTTCAGCAGCACCGCCTTCAGGCGCTTGGCCATCTGCGTCGGGTTGCGGTGGGCGCCACCGGTCGGCTCGCGCACGACCTTGTCGACCAGGCCCAGGCTCTTCAGGCGCGGGGCGGTCAGGCCCAGCTGTTCGGCGGCATCCTTGGCCTTGCCGGCATCCTTCCACAGGATCGAGGCGCAGCCTTCCGGGGTGATGGTCGAGTACACCGAGTACTCCAGCATCACGGTGCGGTCGCCCACGCCCAGCGCCAGCGCGCCGCCGGAGCCACCTTCACCGATCACGGTGCAGATGATCGGCACCTTCAGTTCGGCCATCTCGATCAGGTTGCGTGCGATCGCTTCGGACTGGCCACGCGATTCGGCATCGATGCCCGGCCAGGCGCCGGCGGTGTCGATCAGGGTCAGCACCGGCAGGCCGAAGCGCTCGGCCATCTTCATCAGGCGCAGGGCCTTGCGGTAGCCCTCCGGCTTGGGCATGCCGAAGTTGCGCTTGATCTTTTCCTTGGTGTCACGGCCCTTCTGGTGGCCGATCACCATCACTGCACGGCCATTGATGCGTGCCAGGCCACCCATGATGGCCTTGTCGTCGGCGAAGGCACGGTCGCCGGCCAGCTCCTGGAACTCATCGAACATGACGCGGAGGTAGTCTGCGGTGTACGGGCGCGACGGATGACGGGCCAGCTGCAGCACCTGCCACGAGGTCAGGTTGCGGAAGATCTGCGCGGTGCGCATGCGCAGCTTGTCCTGCAGCGCGTGCACTTCCGCCTCGACATTGACCGCCGGCCCGGCACTGGCGTTGCGCAGTTCCTGGATCTTGGCTTCCAGGTCGGCGATGGGTTGCTCGAAGTCGAGGTAGTTCGGATTCATCGGAAGCCGTCGTGTAAAGAAGAGGGGAATTCTATCCGAATGCGTGCAAACCACCCGTACGCCTTCGTCTGGAAGGCGACGGTAGCGCAGCCGGGCAGGGGGCGCCAGTCAGCTCAGGGCACCACCAGGGCGCTGCGGCCCATCAGCTGGCTGCGCTGGGAAACGAAGTCGTTGTAGGCCTCGTTGGCCTCCCGGCCCAGCCCGCTGCCCAGGGTGGCGGTGGCCGAGGTGAAGGCCATCTGCGCGGCGAAGTCCTGCTTGCGCAGGGCCTTCTGTTCATCGGCGGTGGTGGCCTTCAGCCAGCGCGCATAGACCTCACGCAGCGGCGCGGCATGCGCCTCGAAGGCCGGCACCAGCGCCGGCAGGCTGGCCGGGGCCGGTTCCAGGCTGAATGCCGGTGCCACGTAGCCGGCCGGCTGCTCGCGCTTGAACGCACCGGGCTCTCCCATGCCTTCTTCCACGTAAGCGATGAAGTCCGGCGCGGTGAACACCTTGGCCACGATCTGGCCACCGCTGGTGTCGACGTGGGCCACCACCTTTTCCTTCGGGAAGGGCTCGCGCACGCCGTAGGTCCAGGTCTTGTCGATGAACAGTTCGTGGCTCTTTTCGAACGGGCCTTCGAAGTCGACGCCGCCCAGCTCGATGCCGGCCTTGCCGGTGCCGAAGTTCTTCAGCTTGCTCTCGTCGGTGACATAGATCTCGCGGGCGACCACGTACTCGCTCAGGGTCGGGTTGATCAGGCCACCACGACCGTCGACGTAGACGATGAAGCGCACATCACCGAGCTTGTCGGTATGCAGGCGATGCTCGCCGACGGCCAGCGAAATCGGGCGCGAGCCCTGTGCGGCCACCGGCAGGTCCTTGCCATCGATGCTCAGTGCCAGCGGCGTGTCGGTCGGGTTGTCGATCTGGAACTCGACCTTCGAGGGCGAACAGGCGGCCAGGGCCAGCGCGGCGGCGAACGGGAACAGCAGGGTCTTCATCGGCAATCGTCCTTGATACATGGAACGGGAAAGCAGGGGGTTCAGCAAAACCAGGGAGCCAGCTTCAGCTGGCCCACGGCGGGCTGTAGCGCACCTTCAGGGTGCGCACGGCCGGGTCGGCGCGCAGCGCCTCCATCAGCTTGGAATCGATGCGTACCGCGCTCTGCCCGGACACATCGAGCATGCCGGCGACGCCGCCGTGCGGCCCCTTCAGCAGCAGGTCCAGGCGCAGCGGCGTGCGGCCGGGGCGATGGCGGTCGAGCAGGGCGTCGATGCGCTCCCAGACCGGGCGCTGCTGGCGCAGGTCCAGGCGCAGCGAGAGCCGGGTGGCGTAGTTGGCGCAGACTTCGTCGAAGTCCCAGCACTGGCGGATGCGCAGCGCGAAGCCGCCGTTGAACTCGTCCTCGCGCAGGCCACCTTTGACCACCAGGATGCGGTCCTTGGTCATCAGGTGGCCGAACTCGGCCATCGCGTCGGAGAATGCGCTGCACTCGACGCGGCCGCGGCCATCCTCGAGCTGGATGAAGATCTGGCTCTCGCCCTTGCGGCGCACGCCGACCACCTGGCCGGCCAGCACGGTCTGTACTTCCGGGCGCCAGCGCTTCTCGCCGCCGCCGCCGCCGCCGCCACTGTTGGCGCTCCAGATCTTCTCCACCGAGCCCAGGTCGTTGCCGACCAGGTCGCGCACATCGTCGCGCCAGGGATCGAACGGGTGGCCGCTGAGGTAGAAGCCCAGCGTGTCGCGCTCGCCGTTCAGGCGCTGCAGCAGCGGCCATTCCTCGGCTTCAGGCAGATCCAGCTGGATCGTGGTCGCGCTCGGGTCGGGGCCGCCGAACAGCGAGTTCTGCCCGGACGCACGTTCGCGCGCCATCTGGTCGGTGGCCTTGATCACTTCCGGCAGCTGCAGCATCAGCGAGGCGCGGTTATGCCCGAGCTCATCCAGTGCGCCGCAGTTGATCATCGCTTCCAGCGTGCGCCGGTTGAGCTTGGCCGATCCGACGCGGGTGCAGAAGTCGAGCAGGTCCTTGTAGTCGCCACCCTTCAGGCGCTCGTCCACCACCGCTTCGCAGGCACCCTGGCCGACGCCCTTGATCGCGCCCAGACCGTACTGGATGGTGTCCGGGGTGACGGCTTCGAACATGAAGGCGGAGTGGTTCACCTTCGGCGGCAGCACGGTCAGGCCGAGGTTGCGCACTTCGTCCAGGAAGCCGACCACCTTCTCGGTGTTGTCCAGGTCCGAGGACAGCGTGGCCGCCATGAACTCGGCCGGGTAGTGGCGCTTCAGCCACGCGGTCTGGTAGCTGACCAGTGCATAGGCAGCGGCGTGCGACTTGTTGAAGCCGTAACCGGCGAACTTCTCCATCAGGTCGAAGATCGCATCGGCCTTGGCTTCGTCCACACCGTCCTTGGCCGCACCTTCGCGGAAGATCTCGCGGTGCTTGGCCATTTCGGCCGGCACCTTCTTGCCCATCGCGCGGCGCAGCAGGTCGGCGCCGCCCAGCGAGTAGCCGCCGACGATCTGCGCCATCTGCATCACCTGCTCCTGGTACACCATGATGCCGTAGGTGTCCTTCAGGATCGCTTCGGTGCGCGGATCGGGATAGATGATTTCTTCCTGGCCGTGCTTACGCGCGTTGAACGAAGGAATCAGGTCCATCGGGCCGGGGCGGTACAGCGACACCAGCGCGATCAGGTCTTCGAAACGGTCGGGGCGCGCGTCCTTCAGCAGGCGGCGCATGCCCGAGGATTCGAACTGGAACACCGCGCCGGTATTGCCGTTGGCAAAGATGTCCTTGTAGGTGGGCGTGTCGTCCAGCGGGATCGCGGCGATGTCCACCGGCGGAATGCCGGCGCGCTCATGGCGCTTGTTGATCGCCTTCACCGCCCAGTCGATGATGGTCAGCGTGCGCAGGCCGAGGAAGTCGAACTTCACCAGGCCCACTTCTTCCACGTCGTTCTTGTCGAACTGGGTGACCGGGTTCTTGCCGAGGCCGTTCTCGTCGTGTTCGGCGTACAGCGGGCAGAACTCGCTCAGCGGCTCCGGCCCGATCACCACGCCACCGGCATGCTTGCCGGCGTTGCGGGTCAGGTCTTCCAGCTGCAGCGCCAGATCGATCAGGTCGCGGACATCGTCCTCGGTCTCGTAGCGCTGGATCAGTTCGGCCGACGCCATTTCCGAGCTCGGGCCTTCCTTGCCCTTGCCCAGCGCATCCTTCAGGTGGATGCCGAGGATGTTCGGGATCAGCTTGGAGACACCGTCGACCAGGCCGTACGGGAAACCGAGCACGCGGCCGGAGTCGCGCACCACCGCCTTGGCGGCCATGGTGCCGTAGGTGATGATCTGGCTGACGCGCTCGCGCCCGTACTTGCGTGCGACGTAGTCGATCACCTCGTCGCGGCGATCCATGCAGAAGTCGATGTCGAAGTCGGGCATCGACACGCGTTCCGGATTGAGGAATCGCTCGAACAGCAGGTTGTACGGCAGCGGGTCCAGATCGGTGATCTTCAGCGCCCACGCCACCAGCGAACCGGCACCCGAACCACGGCCCGGGCCGATCGGAATGCCCTGGTTCTTGCCCCACTGGATGAAGTCGGCCACGATCAGGAAGTAGCCCGGGAAGCCCATCTTGATGATGGTGTTGAGCTCGAACTCCAGGCGCTCGAAATACTCTTCGCGGGTCTTGCCCGGCGCCAGTGGATTCTTCTCCAGGCGCTCTTCCAGGCCATCGCGCGACATCTTCTGGATCCAGGTGTCCAGGGTCTCGTCGTCCGGCACCGGGTAGTTGGGCAGGAAGTAGGTGCCCAGCCGCATCTCGATGTTGCAGCGCTCGGCCAGCGCCAGCGTGTTGTCGATCGCATCGGGGATGTCGGCGAACAGCGCGCACATCTCCTCGGCCGACTTCAGGTACTGCTGGTCGCTGTATTCGCGCGGGCGCTTGGGGTCGTCCAGCACGCGGCCGGTGGAAATGCACACGCGCGCTTCGTGCGCGCTGAAATCCGTCGGCGACAGGAAGCGCACGTCGTTGCTGGCCACCACCGGCAGGCCACGCTGGCCGGCGGCCATCAGCGCGAACTGGTTGAAGGTTTCTTCGCCCTCGCGGCCGGTGCGGGTCAGCTCCAGGTGCAGACCGTCGCCGAACACGCGTTGCCAGTCGGCCAGCTGCTGCTCGGCCAGTTCATGCTTGCCGTCCAACGCCAGGCGCCCGGCCAGGCTCTGCCGGCCAGCGAGTGCGAACAGGTTGGCGTTGCCGGCCTTCAGCCAGTCCGGGTGGATTGCCACGCCGCCTTCCGGGCGATGGCCTTCCATCCAGGCGCGGGTCAGCAGCCGCGACAGGCTCAGGTAGCCCTCACGGTCGCGGCACAGCAGGGTCATCCGCCACGGGTCCTGGCCTTCCTCGGCGATCAGTACATCGGCGCCGGCGATCGGCTTGATGCCCACGCCTTCGGCGGCCTTGTAGAACTTGACCAGGGCGAACAGGTTGTTGAGGTCGGTCACCGCCAGCGCGGGCAGGCCGAGCTCGACCGAGCGCGACAGCAGGTTGGCCTGCTTGGCCTTCTTCGGGTCCGCCTGGTCGGGCTTGGCCGGCACGCGGATGGTCGAGTCCGCCAGCGAGAACTCGGTGTGGACGTGGAGATGTACGAAGCGGGAGTTGGACATGCCGGACCAGGTTGGAGCGCGCGGGCCCCGGGTGCTGACGGAAGATCGTCGCCGGGGTCGGGATGCGCTGGAGTGCCCGGTCAGGGTAGCGAGGGCAGGGGGAAGCGACAAGGACTTGACGGTGCGCCGATTGCGCGAATGTCGCCGGGCATGGCCCGGCGCCAGCGGAGGCGTTCACATTGCCGTGAAAGCGCCGGACGATACCCGGCAGCCGTTGTTCAAGCGATGGCTGTGATCGCGGGGGCTGGCGCTGTTTCCAGGCACTCGCGCACCGGGGCGAAGCTGCGCCGGTGCTCCACGCAGGGGCCGTGCTCGCGCAGGGCGGCCAGGTGGGCCGGGGTGCCGTAGCCCTTGTGCTGCTCGAAGCCGTACTGCGGATGGCGGGCATGCACCTCCTGCATGTAGCGGTCGCGCGAGACCTTGGCCAGGATCGAGGCGGCCATGATCGCGCGGTCGATGCCATCGCCGCCGACCAGCGCCTGCGCCGGCAGTACCAGCCCCTTGGGCACCACGTTGCCATCGATGCGCGCGAAGCCGGCCACGTGGGCGACCGCTGCGACCACGTCGCGCATGCCCTGCAGGGTGGCCTGGTAGATGTTCAGACGGTCGATGGTGTCCACGTCCACCAGCACCACATGCCAGGCCAGGGCGCGCTCGATGATGCGGTCATGCAGCTGCTCGCGGCGCGCCGCGGTCAGCTGCTTGGAATCGTCCAGGCCGTTGATGCGCGGCCGTGCCGGGTCGAACACCACGGCCGCCACCGCGACCGGCCCGGCCAGCGGGCCACGACCGGCTTCGTCGACGCCGGCGACCAGGCGCTCCGGCTCGACCACCGCCGCGCCATCGAACAGGGTCAGGCTGGCCGCTGCGGCATGGCGGCGGCTCATGCCTGGGCCTGGTCGCGCATCAGCAGCTCGCCGACGGCGTCGGCGGCACGTGCCGACGCATTGCGGCGCAGGCGCTCATGCAGGCGGGCATAGGTGTCCTGCAGGTCGGTCACCCGCTGCGGGTGGTCGAACCATTGCTGGATGGCCGCAGCCAGCTTGTCCGGCGTGCAGTCATGCTGCATCAGCTCCGGTGCCAGGTCCTGGCCGGCCAGGATGTTGGGCAGGGCGAAGCGGTCGACCTTGATCAGGCCGAATGCCTTGACCAGACGGTAGGTCAGCTCGTTGACACGGTAGCCGACCACCATCGGCCGCTTCACCAGCATCGCCTCCAGGGTCGCGGTACCGGACGCCAGCACCACCACGTCGGCCGCGATCATGGCGTTGCGCGCCTGGCCGTCGAGCACATGCGAGTACGCGACCGGCAGCGCTGAGCGCGACAGCTGCTCTTCGATCAGCCGCTTGCATGCGGGGTTGGCGGCAGGCACCACCACGTGCAGGCCGGGGATGCGCTCGGAGACCTGCCAGGCGGCTTCGAAGAAGGGTTCACCGAGGCGCGAGATTTCGCCCAGGCGGCTGCCTGGCAACACCGCCAGCACCTTGGCCGACGTCGGCAGGCCAAGCGCGGCGCGCGCTTCCTCGCGGTTGCCCTGCAGGGGGATGTCATCGGCCATCGGATGGCCAACGAAACGCGCGTCGATGCCGTGCTTGGCATAGATGGGCGGTTCCATCGGGAACAGGCACAGCACCAGGTCAGCGCTGCTGCCGATCTTCTCGGCGCGCTTCTCGCGCCAGGCCCAGACCGAGGGGCTCACGTAATGCACGGTGCGCACGCCGCGCTGCTTCAGCCAGCGTTCGATGCCCAGGTTGAAGTCGGGCGCGTCGATGCCGATGAACGCGTCCGGTTGCCATTCCAGCGCACGCTGGCGGAACGCGGAACGCAGCTTGAGCAGGCGTGGCAGGTGGCGCAGTACTTCGGTCAGGCCCATCACCGCCAGCTCGCTGGCATCGTGCCAGGTCAGGCAGCCGGCGCTGCGCATGGCATCGCCACCGATGCCGGCGAATTCGGCATTCGGAAAGCGTGCCTTCAGCTCGCGCACCAGGCCCGCACCCAGCAGATCACCGGAGGCCTCACCGGCCACCAGTGCGATCCGCAATGGGCGCTCGCTGAGCACCCGCTGCGCGGGGACGCTGCCGGCCATCGAGGCCAGCGGAATCACGGCGGCGCCGGCCGGCGCCTGGCCGGTCGTGCTGCTCATCGCAGCAAGGGCCTCTCGGCGTGCTCGATGAAGTCCAGCATGGCCTTCACGTCATCGCTGTCGCGCGCCTGTTCGGTCAGCTGCACCTTGGCTTCGGCCAGTGGCAGGCCCGCCACGTACAGCGTGCGGTAGGCACGCTTGATGGCGGAAATGCGCTCGGCGTCGAAGCCGCGGCGCTTCAGGCCTTCGCTGTTGATACCGCGCGGGCGGCCCAACGAATCGGTGCCGACCATGGTGAACGGCGGAACATCGCCATTGGTCAGCGCGCCCATGCCGAGGAAGGCATGCGCGCCGATCCGGCAGAACTGGTGGGCCCCGGCGAAGCCGCTGATGATCACGTAGTCACCCACGGTCACGTGGCCGGCCAGGGTGGTGTTGTTGGAGAACACGCAGAAGTTGCCGACATGGCAGTCATGCGCCACGTGCGTGTAGGCCAGCATCCAGTTGTCGTCGCCGATGGTGGTGATGCCGCCGCCGCCGCCGGTGCCACGGTTCAGCGTGACGAACTCGCGGAACACATTGCGGTCGCCGATCACCAGCTCGGTGCGCTCCCCTGCATACTTCTTGTC
Source organism: Stenotrophomonas sp. ASS1 (assembly GCF_004346925.1). NCBI lineage: Bacteria > Pseudomonadati > Pseudomonadota > Gammaproteobacteria > Lysobacterales > Lysobacteraceae > Stenotrophomonas > Stenotrophomonas oleivorans. The sequence goes on from NZ_CP031167.1 coordinate 1,361,138, forward strand.
CTGCGGTTCGCCACCGACGGCTGCGTGGCCGATGAAGCGGTTGTCGCGGCCGATCTTCGTCGGGCCGTGGATGCTGCAGTGGGGGCCGATCACCGTGCCGGCACCGATTTCCACATCGGCCCCGATCAGGGTGAACGCGCCCACCTGGACGTCATCGGCCAGGCGCGCGGCCGGGTCGATGACGGCGGTCGGGTGGATCCGCGGTGCGTTGTCAGTCATTCCTGCCTCCAGTGGATCAGCCCTTGGCGCCGGCGCACATGACTTCGGCCGAGGCAACGACTTCACCGTTGACCTTGGCTTCGCCGTAGTACCAGCCCATGTTGCGGATCAGGCGCTTCATCTGCACATCCAGCATCAGCACGTCGCCGGGAACGACCTGCTTGTTGAAGCGGGCATTTTCCACCTTGACCATGTAGAACAGCTTGGACTGCGCATCGCGGCCGAGCGTCAGCTGGGTCATCACGCCACCGGCCTGCGCCAGCGCTTCGATGATCAGCACGCCGGGCATGATCGGGCGGCCCGGGAAGTGGCCCTGGAAGAACGGCTCGTTGATGCTGACGTTCTTCTGCGCAAGGATGCGCTTGGCGTCGATGTCGAGCTCAAGCACCCGGTCCACCAGCAGGAACGGGTAGCGGTGCGGGAGCAGTTCCTGGATCTGGCAGACGTCGATCGGAAGCTGCAGCGTGTCGTTCATTCTTTCTCCTTGCCAGCAGCCAGGACGCGGCGAGCCAATGCGTCCAGCTGCTTGAAGCGCGCGGCGTTCTTGCGCCACGTGCGGTTGTCGGTCAACGGGGTGCCGGACGAGTACTCGCCCGGCTCATGGATGGAATTGCGAACCACCGACTTGCCGGTGATCACGACCTTGTCGCAGATCTCGAGGTGGCCGACCACGCCAACGTGGCCGCCGAGCAGGCAGTAGCGGCCGATCTTGGCGCTGCCGGCGATGCCGGTGCAGCCGGCGATGGCCGAGTGCGCACCGATCTGCACGTTGTGCGCGATCTGCACCAGGTTGTCCAGGCGCACGTCTTCGTCCAGCACGGTGTCTTCCAGCGCACCACGGTCGACGCAGGTGTTGGCGCCGATCTCGCAGTCATCGCCGATGCGCACGCCGCCGAGCTGCGGCACCTTGATCCACTTGCCGGCGTCCATGGCCAGGCCGAAGCCATCGGCGCCGAGCACGGCACCGGGATGCACACGAACCCGCTTGCCGAGCTTGACCCGGGTGACCAGGGTGACCCGCGCGATCAGCTCGCAGCCGTTGTCCAGGCTGCAGTCTTCGCCGATCACGCTGCCGGTGCCGATGATGCAGTTTTCGCCGACCACGCTGCGTGCGCCGACGGAGACGAACGGGCCGATATGCGCGCTGGCGGCGACCTGCGCGCTGGGATCGATGACGGCGCTGGGGTGGATACCGGGCGGGCGCGTCGGCGCGATGTCGAACAGCGCGGCGATCTTGGCGAAGGTGGTGTACGGGTCCTTGGCCACGAGCGCGGCGCCGGGGGCGGCCTCGGCGTCGTCGGCACGCAGGACTACCAGCGAGGCCTGGCTGTCGGCCAGTTGGGCGCGGTAGCGCGGGTTGGCGAGGAAGGTCAGCTGGCCAGGACCGGCATGGGCGAGGGTGGCCACGCCATGGATGGCGGTGGCGGGGTCGCCGTGGACCTGCAGGCCGAACTGCTCGGCGAGTTGCTGGGCGGTGTAGGTGGGAGTATTCACGGCGGGAGTTTAACGTGTGACGGCATTGCGGTCATGCGGGGCGGTCATGCAGCCAACGGCAGGGCCCCTCGCGGCCGGCAGAGCCAGTGTCATGGGCTGGGTCGGACGGGGCGGGGCTGCGGGGGGCGGCGCAAGTACGTCCATGTAGCCTTGGTCGCCGCATCCATGCGGCTCACACCCCCGCAGCCCCACCCCGTCCGACCTCCGAGGGCGTGGCGCGAGTGCCAGCCACGGAAAAACAGAAAAGATCAAAAGCAGAGCGGGCGCTTCCGGCATCCAGGCCAAACGAAAACGCCGGGCAGAGCCCGGCGCTTCGCATCCCGTCTGGTGGAGAGCCCCCCTTCGTTAAGGGGGGCGCGCCGCTGGGAATCGCAGGAGCGATTCCCAACGTTGCCATGCAACGGCCCGAAGGGCGCATGCCATGGATGGCATGCGTAACGGCGCGGGGGATAGGTGAAATGCGCGGGCAATTCACCGGAGGTGGATCAGTTCTGAGGAACGACGTTCCTCAGAACTGGCCACCGAACGTGAATTGCAGACGTTCGATCTTGTCATCGTCTTCCTTCTTCAGCGGGAAGGCGTAGCTGATCGAGATCGGGCCGACCGGGGCGCGCCACAGCAGGGCCACACCGGTGGACACGCGCAGTTCGTTGGCCTTGAAGTTCTTGGTGCCGTTGTAGACGTTACCGAAGTCGACGAAGGCGGACACGCGTGCCGACGGGCTGTCGAACAGGCGCGGGAAGTAGGCTTCGACCGAACCGACGGTCTTCAGCGAACCACCCAGCGGCTGGCCTTCCGGGTAACCGTTGGTGACTTCGCGCGGGCCGAGGGTGTTGTCTTCGAAGCCGCGCACCGAGTTGGTACCGCCGGCGTAGAAGTTCTCGAAGAACGGCAGGCCGCTGGCGGTCACCGTACGGGTGGTGCCGTCCGGGTTGGTCAGCGTGCGGGTGTAGTCGTTGCCATAGGCATCGCCGTAGCCCACTTCGGCACGGGTGTTGATCACCAGCGACGGCATGATCGGCCAGTACTTGCTGATCTGGTAGTTCAGCTTGTAGTACTCGATGGTCGAACCCGGCAGCGTGGTTTCCAGGCCGATGCGCTGGTAGGTACCGCGGGTCGGCATGAAGTAGTCGTTGCGCGAGTCACGCGCCCAGCCCAGCTCGGTGCGCCAGGCATGGAACGTGCGCCTACCGACGGCGTTGATGTAGTCGATGATCGACTGCGGGGTCGAACCCTGGTAGGTGGTGATCTGGTTGCTGTCGATGCCGAACATCAGCGAGACGGTATCGGTCTCGGTGATCGGCACGCCGAACACCACCTGCGCCGAACCATTGGTGCTGTTGTACTGCGCGGTGTTGAAGTCGGAGTAGTCCAGTTCGCGCCAGGACAGGTTGTAGCCCAGCGACACGCCGTCATCGGTGAAGTACGGGTTGGTGTAGCTGAAGCCGTAGCGCTGCAGGTAGCTGCTGCGCGAGGCTTCGACCGACACGCGGTTGCCGCCGCCGAGGAAGTTGTTCTGCGACAGCTGCACCGAGGTGGTCATGCCGTAGGACTGCGAGTAGCCCAGGCCGAACACGAAGCTGCCGGACGTGGTTTCCTTGACGTTGTAGACGACGTCGACCTGGTCGTTGCTGCCGCTCACGGCCGGGGTTTCAACGTCCACCGACTCGAAGTAGCCCAGGCGCTGCAGGCGGATCTTGGAGCGGTCGATCGCGGCCTGCGAGTACCAGCTGTTCTCGAACTGGCGCATTTCGCGACGCATCACTTCGTCGGACGTACGCGTGTTGCCACGGAACAGGATGCGACGCACCGACACGCGCGGGCCGGGCACGACCTGCATGTTGATCGCCACGGTCTGCTCGGGGCGGTTGGTGGTCGGGATCGGGTTCACCTTGGCGAACGCGTAGCCGATGTTGGACAGCGAGTTGGTGATGGTGTCCGAGCTGAATTCCAGCAGCGCACGCGAGAACGTGTCGCCGGACTTCTGGATCACCATGCGCTCGACGTCCTCCTGCGGAAGGATCGTGTCGCCGCTGACCTTGATCTCGGAGATCTTGTACTGCGCACCTTCGGTCACGCCGGCGGTGAGGAACATGTCGCGCTTGTCGGGGCTGATCGACACCTGGGTCGAATCAATGCTGAAGTCGACATAGCCGCGGTCGAGGTACCAGGAATTGAGCTTTTCCAGGTCGCCGGACAGCTTTTCCTTGGAGTACTGGTCGTCACGGCGGTACCACGACGCCCAGTTGTGCTCCTTGGACTCCCAGGTCTCCAGGATGTCCTTGCTCTCGAACTTCTCGGTGCCGACCAGGTTGACGTGACGGATCTTGGCCGCCTTGCCTTCCTTGATGGCGATCGCGATGTCCACGCGGTTGCGGTCCAGCGGGCTCACCGTCGGGGTGATCTCGACGTTGTACTTGCCGCGGTCGTTGTACTGGCGGCGCAGTTCCTGGGTCACGCGGTCCAGGCTCAGGCGATCGAAGGTGCCGCCCTCGGTCAGGCCGATGTCGGACAGGCCCTTGAGCAGCTGCTCGGACTTGATGTCCTTGTTGCCGGTCACGGTCAGCTTGTTGATCGCCGGGCGTTCCTTGACGGTCACCACCAGGATGCTGCCCTGGCGGTCCAGCTGCACGTCTTCGAAGAAGCCGGTCTTGTACAGGGCGCGGATGGTCTCGCCGACCTTGTTGTCGGTGACCGTCTCGCCACGCTCCACCGGCAGGTAGGTGAATACCGTGCCCGAGCTGATGCGCTGCAGGCCATCCACGCGGATGTCGCTGACAGTGAAGGGCTCGGCTGCCTGGGCCAGGGCGGGAGCGCCGGTGACGGCGGCGAGGGCGAGGGCCAGCAGGCGGCGATTGGGGAGTCGCGTCATGTCACGTCCGGTAGGAAGGTCGATTTCATTGGTGCGGGATGCCGACGCTGTAGACGGCAACAACGTGGAAAAGTTCATCGCGGGACCAGGCCGAGGATGTCGTTGTAGAACGCCAACCCCATCAGCCCGGCCAGCAACGCCAGGCCGATGTACTGGCCGGCGGCGATGGCACGCTCGCTCAGCGGGCTGCCCTTGACCAACTCGATAAGGTAATACAGCAGGTGGCCGCCGTCCAAGATCGGGATCGGCAACAGGTTGATGATGCACAGGCTGAGTGACAGCAGGGCAAGGAACTGCAGGAACCAGTCCAGGCCGCGTTTGGCCGAGATGTTGGCTACCCGGGCGATGGTGACGGGCCCGGAAACGTTCTGCAGCGAGGCTTTGCCGGTGACGATGCGGCCCATCATTCCCAGCGAATCGGCCGCCAGGCGGCCGGTTTCGCGCACGGCCACGGTGACCGCGTCGAGCGGGCCATAGCGCAGCAGGGTGTCGTAGGGAGGGCTGAACGAGGTCGGGAACTGCACGCCGATCTGCCAGATCGGCTCGCCCTTTGAATCCTTGCCCTGGCGCGGGGTGACTTCCAGCGCCAGGCGCTCGCCGCCCCGCAGGACCTCGATCATGCCCGGGCCGCCGGCGCGGCCCAGCGTCTGGATCTCGCCGATGACCTGGTCGGCGCCGTCGATGCGCTGGCCGTCGATCGCTACGATCAGATCGCCCGGCTGCAGCTGCCCGGCCACCACGGAGTCCGCGGTGAGCGACTCGACCAGCGCCGGTTGCAGCCACGACTGCCAGTACAGGCCAGCCAGGATCGGCACGCGCCGTTCATCGAAGCCGGGGGGCAGCTGCGACAGCGGCAGGCTGCGCACGCGCACCTGGTCGGCCGGGTCCAGCACTTCCAGCTTCACGTCGCGGCGGTCCATCGCGGCGGCGGTCAGCGCCATGCTGGCCTCGCCGAGGGTGACCACCGGGCGCTCGTCCACGCGCAGCACGCGGTCGCCGCTGGTCAGGCCGGCGCTGGCGGCGATGCCGCTGACACGGCCGATGGTCGGCGAATAATCCTGCTTGCCGATCACGAACATCGCCCACAGCAGCAGGATGCACAGCAGCAGGTTGGCGATCGGTCCGGCGGCGACGATGGCGATGCGCTGCCAGACGGTCTTGTGGTTGAAGGCCTGGCCGCGCTCGTGCGGGTGCACTTCGACCTCGCGCTCGTCCAGGAACTTCACATAACCGCCCAGCGGGATGGCGGCGATGGCGAACTCGGTGCCGTTCCTGTCCCGGCGCGACCACAGCGGCCGGCCGAAGCCGACCGAGAAGCGCAGGATCTTGACCCCGCACAGGCGCCCGACCCAGTAATGCCCGAACTCGTGGAACGTGACCAGCAGCCCGAGGCTGACAATCATCCACCAGACCGATCCGATGAAGTCAGTCATGCAGGCTCACAGTGGCGGGCAGGGGCGGCGTCGTCATGCTGGGCGAGGCGGTCGTTCAGGCGGCGTCGATGGCGTTCAGGGTCAGCTGGCGTGCCCGCTGGTCGGCGGACAACAGGACCTCCAGTGTATCGGCTGGCTGGGTCGGCAGTGTTGAAAGAGCGTTAGCAACCAGCTCCGGGATGGTCAGGAAACCGATCCGGCCCTGAAGAAACGCTGAAACCGCCTCTTCATTGGCAGCGTTCAGCACCGCCGGGGCGGTGCCGCCGGCCCGCATCGCCTGCCAGGCCAGGGCCAGGCAGGGGAAGGCGTCGGTGTCCGGGGCCTCGAAATCGAGCCGGCCCTGGGCCAGCAGATCCAGCCCGGATACGCCCGATTCAATGCGTTGTGGCCAGCCCAGGCCAACGGCCAGTGTGGTGCGCATGTCCGGCAGGCCCATCTGCGCCAGGGTCGAGCCGTCCACGAACTCGACCAGCGAGTGGACCAGGCTCTGCGGGTGCACCAGCACTTCGATGCGCTCTCCGGGGATGCCGAACAGGTGGTGGGCCTCGATCACTTCCAGGCCCTTGTTCATCAACGTCGCCGAATCGACCGAGATCTTCGGCCCCATCGACCACTTCGGGTGGGCAACGGCCTGGGCCGGGGTGACCTGGGCCAGTTCGGCGCGGCTGCGGCCACGGAACGGGCCGCCGGAGGCGGTCAGCAGGATGCGGCGTACGCCGGCACCATCGACGCTGGCATCGCGCGAGCGCAGGCACTGGAAGATCGCGCTGTGTTCGCTGTCGATCGGGATGATCTCGGCGCCGGCGCGTTCAGCGGTGCGGGTCAGCAGCTCACCGGCCAGCACCAGCGATTCCTTGTTGGCCAGCAGGATGCGCTTGCCCGCGGCGGCGGCGGCCAGGGTGGAAGACAGCCCGGCCGCACCGACGATGGCGGCGACCACGGTGTCGCAGGCATCGCTGGCGGCCAGCTGGTCCAGCGCGGCATGGCCGGCATGCGCCTCGGTGGCCAGTCCGGCATCGCGCAGGCCATCGCGCAGCTCAACGAACAGCGATTCGTCGGCGATCACCGCGTGCGCGGGCCGGTGCTGGCGGCACAGTGCCAGCAACGCCTGCACCTGACGACCGGCGGCCAGCACGGTGGCCTGGTAGCGCTGCGGGTGGCGGGCGATCACGTCCAGCGTGGAGGCACCGATCGAGCCGGTGGCGCCGAATACGGCGACCCGGCGCAGGTCTGCGACAGCATTCATGGTCAGAACCCGAAGATTTCCTTGCCGAGTGCGAACACCGGCACTGCAGCCAGGACGCCGTCGACACGGTCGAGTACGCCACCATGGCCCGGAATCAGGTGGCCCGAGTCCTTGGCGCCCGCGTGGCGCTTGATCAGGCTTTCGAACAGATCACCCAGCACCGAGGCGAATACGGCCACCACCGAAGTGATCAGCAGGCCCGGCAGGTGTGCGGTATCGATGCCGGCCAGCCAGCCCAGGCCGACGGCCACGGCGACACCGGCCAGCAGGCCGCCGAACAGGCCTTCCCAGGTCTTGTTGGGGCTGATGCGCGGGGCCAGCTTGTGCTTGCCGAAGTGACGGCCGGCGAAATAGGCGCCCGAATCGGCCGCCCAGACCAGTGCCAGCGCAGCCAGCAGCCACAGGTGGCCCTGCTTGCCCGGCGGATCGCCGCCGGCATGGATCAGCACGAGCGCGGCCCAGGCTGGAACGATGGCCAGCGTACCGGCCAGCATCTTCACGATGCGCGAGGGCGCCGACGGTTGCGCGCCGAAATTGAAGAAGCGCAGCCAGACCAGCGCCGCCAGCCACCAGGCAACACCGGCCAATGTGGTGATCTGGAACAGCACCAGCGTGCTGCCATCGGCCCACACCAGCAGCACCATCAGCAGCAGGTTCAGTACCAGCAGCACGGTGCGCGCCAGGGTGTCTTCGATGCCGGCCAGCTTCAGCCACTCCCACAGGCCGATCAGCAGAACCGCAGCGGCCGCCGCTGCCAGCCATTGGGTCGGCAGCAGCAGGATCGCGGCAATGGCGACCGGCGCCATGATCAGCGCGGCAAGGACTCGGGTCTTGGTCATGGGCTGGAAGTCTCGGTGGCCAGTGCGGCGATCTGGGCGCTGGTCAGGCCGAAACGACGCTCACGGCTGCCGTAGGCGTCCAGCGCCTGCTGCAGCAGGGCGGGATCGAAGTCTGGCCACAGCGCCTCGGTGAACCACAGCTCGGTGTACGCCAGCTGCCACAGCAGGAAGTTGCTGATGCGGGTGTCGCCACCGGTGCGGATGAACAGGTCCGGTGGCGGCAGGTCGGCCAGGGCGACCTGGCTGCCCAGCAGCGATTCGTCGATCTGTTCGGGCAGCAGGCGGCCGGCGGCGACTTCAGCGGCCAGCGCGCGCGCGGCACGGGCGATGTCCTGGCGGCCACCGTAGCTGGCGGCGATCGACAGGGTCAGGGTGGTGTTGTCTGCGGTGCGCTGCTCGGCCAGCTGCATGCGGCTGACCAGCCCGGCACCGAAGCGTTCGCGCTCGCCGATGAAGCGCACGCGCACGCCACGCCGATGCAGCTCGTCCACTTCGCGGTCGAGCGCGCCGAGGAACAGCTTCATCAACGCATCGACTTCTTCCTGCGGCCGGCCCCAGTTCTCGCTGGAAAACGCGAACAGGGTCAGCGCCGGAATGCCCAGCTCAAGGCAGCGCTCGATGGTGCGGTTGACCGCACGCGCGCCGGCCCGGTGGCCGATCACGCGCGGACGACGGCGCTGCTGTGCCCAGCGCCCATTGCCATCCATGATGATGGCAATGTGGCGGGGCAGGGCGGCCGGCAACGGAGGCGGGACTGAAGGCATCGACTTCAGACCGACAGCAGTTCTTTTTCCTTGTCGGCAACGACCTTGTCGACGTCCTTGATGTTGGTGTCGGTCAACTTCTGGATGTCGTCCTCACCGCGCTTCTTCTCGTCTTCGCTGATCGCCTTGTCCTTGACCAGCTTGGCGATTTCCTTGTTCGCGTCCTGACGGATGTTGCGGATCGCGATCTTGGCGCCTTCGCCTTCCTTCTGCACCTGCTTGGCCAGCTCCTTGCGGCGCTCTTCGGTCGGCGGCGGCATGTTGATGCGGATCGCGGTGCCCAGGGTGTTCGGGGTGAACTCGGCGTTGTAGAGACCCTTTTCGATCTCCTTGATCATGCTCTTGTCGAACGGCGTGACCAGCAGCGAGTGGGCGTCGGCGTTGGAGATCGATGCGACCTGGTTCAGCGGGGTGCTGGCGTTGCCATAGGCGCTGACCGTGACGCGGTCCAGCAGGGCCGGGGTGGCGCGGCCGGTGCGGATCGAGGTGAGGGTGTGCTTCAGAGCGTCGATGCTCTTGGCCATGCGCGTCTGCGCGTTGTTCTTGATGTCGTTGAGCATCGCCCGGTCCTGGGTGTAACTGGAATCGGGCGATTATAGGCGAATACGGGACGCTGCCGGGCCTGAATCGGCCCGCAGCTCGCCTGGCGCTCAGGCTCAGGCCGGATCGCGGCCCTGGACCAGGGTGCCGATGTTCTCGCCGTTGAGGATCTTCAGCAGCTCACCGGGCTGGCCCATGTCGAATACGCGCATCGGCAGGTCGCTGTCGCGGGCCAGCGCGAAGGCGGCGGTATCCATCACTTCCAGGCCGCGGCGGATCACTTCGTCGTAGCTCAGGCTGTCGAAGCGGACCGCGTCGCTGTACTTGTTCGGGTCCTTGTCGTACACGCCATCGACCTTGGTGGCCTTCAGCAGCAGGTCGGCACCGATCTCGATCGCACGCAGCGCGGCGCCGGAGTCGGTGGTGAAGAACGGGCTGCCGACGCCGGCGGCGAAAATCACCAGGCGGCCCTTTTCCAGGTGGCGGATGGCGCGGCGGCGGATGTAGTCCTCGCACACGTCGTTGATCTTGATCGCGCTCATCACGCGGGCCTTGGCGCCCAGCTTTTCCAGGGCGTCCTGCATGGCCAGGGCGTTGATGACCGTGGCCAGCATGCCCATCTGGTCGCCGGTGACCCGGTCCATGCCGCCGGCGGCCAGGCCGGCGCCGCGGAAGATGTTGCCGCCGCCGATCACCAGCGCCACTTCGGCACCGGCCTGCTGGGCTTCGATGACCTCACGGGCCAGGCGATTGATGATCTTCGGGTCGATGCCGTAGTCCTCATCTCCCATCAGCGCCTCCCCGGACAGTTTCAGAAGGATGCGGCGATAGGCGAGCTTGGACATAGGGACCTCGGGTGCGTGGAAATCGCGGGCGATTCTACGCGCATGCGGCGTTGGGCCAAAGTGTTTTGTGCACTGCGGCGCGAAATCCTGCCGTCCGCCCCGCTCACGCGGGGCGTCCCGTTCAGCCCAGCTCGGCGCCGGCGGTGGCTGAAAGCTCGTCGTGGCCGAGGGCGCCGGGGGAGCGGGCGATCACCCGGTTGCGGCCCAGGTTCTTCGAGCGGTACAGCACATCGTCGGCTGCGCGCAGCAGGTCCTGCACGTCGGCAAAGCGTTCGTAGCCGCCCTGGGTGGCCACGCCGGCGGAGAAGGTGACGAACAGCGGGCCTTCCTCCAGCTCGGCCATCGGCGTGGCGACGATGTTGGCCAGCACACGCCGGATCACGTCCAGCGCCACCGATTCACTGGTGTTGGGCAGCAGCGCGACGAATTCCTCGCCACCGAAGCGGGCCACGGTGTCGCTGTTGCGCAGCTGGCCCTGCAGCTTGCCGGCAAAGGCGCGCAGCACCTCGTCGCCGGTCAGGTGGCCGTGGGCATCATTGATTTTCTTGAAGTCGTCCAGGTCGATGAAGGCCACCGACAGCGGCCAGCCCTGGCGCCCGGCGCGCAGGAACTCCTGTTCCAGCACCGCCTCCAGCTGGCGGCGGTTGAGCACGCCGGTCAGGGCGTCGCGGTGGGCCTGGTCGGCCAGGCGCTTGGCCCGCGCCTCGAATTCGTCGGCGCGGCGGCGTGCCTGATCGGCATCCTGCAACTCGCGCAGGTTGCGCAGGGTGGCCAGCTCCTGCGCGTGGTCGATCAGCTCCCGGACCCGCGAGGGCGAGTTCAGGCCGGCCTCGAACAGGCTGGCGATATCCGGAAGGGCATCGCTGATGCGGGTCAGCACCTGATCGAAACGGGCGCTGTCGAGCTCCAGCCGGTCATGCACCTGGTGCAGGGCGCGTTCGCGGGCGGCATCGGCGTCTTCGTCCAGCCAGATGTCGGCGACAGCGCCGGACAGCTGTACGCAGGCCTGGAACGGCGAATCGGCAGCGTCGTCGTCCTCGCTGTGGCTGATGCTCTCCACCAGGTAGCGCGGCAGGCCCCACTGTTCGGCCACCCAGGCGCCGACATCGGCGTGGCTGCAGCCCAGTTCCTCGCGCTCGCGTGCGACCAGATCGGTATTGTCACGGGCTTCGCGCAGCAGTGGCAGGTAGCGCTCCGATTCGGCCTGGGCCAGGCACAGCACGCCCAGGTCCTGCAGCAGCCCGGCCAGCATCAGTTCCTCCAGCCGGCGCAGGCCGCGCGCCTGGCCCAGCTGGCTGGCGGCCAGGGCGCTGAGAATGCTGCGCTTCCACGCGCGCTGGCGCAGGTCGTGGTCGGCACCGCCGCCACCGGTCAGGCCCTGGGTGACGGTGAAGCCGAGGGCGAGGCTGATCGTGGCATTCAGGCCGAGCATGGTCAGCGCCTGGCCGAGGTTCTCGATGCGGCGGCGGCTGGCGTACAGCGGCGAATTGGCGATGCGCAGCATGCGAGCGCTCAGCGCCATGTCGATGGCGATGATGTCGGCGGCGGTGGCGATGTCCGCTTCCGGGTCCTGGGCCAGCTCGATGATGCGCAGGGCAATACCGGGTGGCGAGGGCAGGTTGCGGCAGAGCGCCAGGGCAGCTGTCAGCTCGGGAGGCATGTCGGGTCGTTCAATTCCATTGGGACAAGAATACCTAGGAATGCATCACAGTCCGCGATTTTCGTTCCTGCTATGTGACTGTGGATTCCCTGCGCCGAGTATCGGCTTGATTCGCGCGCAACGCAAAGGTGCCGGTTGTGCGCACCAACGGTGCGCACCCACCGATGGGGCATGGGTTCATCCCTTGGCCTATACGTAAAAAAGGAGCCGCGGTTTCCCGCGGCTCCTTCTGGTCGCTTCACAGCCGGAAGGCTGGAATCAGACCTGCATCGCCTTGGCAACTTCAGCGGCGTAGTCTTCCACCACCTTCTCGATGCCTTCGCCGACGATCAGCAGCTTGAAGCCCGCCACGTCGGCGCCAGCGGCCTTGACCACCTGCTCGACGGTGGTGTCGCCCAGCACGTAGGTCTGGCCGTACAGGGTCACGTCGCTGACGATCTTGTTGATCTTGCCGCTGATGATCTTTTCCAGGATCTCGGCCGGCTTGGCCTTGTCCTTTTCGGACATCTTGGCCAGCTCGATTTCCTTTTCCTTCTCGACGAACTCGGCCGGGACGTCCGCAGCCTTGTTGTGCGGCGGCTTCAGGGCTGCCACGTGCATGGCCAGGCCACGGGCCAGCTCGACGTCGCCGCCGACCAGGTCGACCAGCACGCCAACCTTGCCGTTGGTGTGGACGTAGGCGCCGATGGTGTTGTTGCCATCAACCTTCACCATGCGACGGATCTGGATGTTTTCACCTAGGGTCTGCACGGCGGTGGCGCGGGCTTCTTCAACGGTGCGGCCATCGGCCAGCTTGGCAGCCTTCACGGCTTCGACGTCGTTGGCGCCCGATGCCAGGGCGGCAGCGGCGACGGCATTGACGAAGGACTTGAAGTTGTCATCGTTGGCGACGAAGTCGGTTTCCGAGTTGACTTCGACCAGCACGGCCTTGCCGCCATCCTGGGCCAGGCCCAGACGGCCTTCGGCGGCCACGCGGTCAGCCTTCTTGTCGGCCTTGGCAGCGCCGGACTTGCGCATGGCTTCAGCAGCAGCGTTGATGTCGCCGTTGGCTTCGGTGAGAGCCTTCTTGCATTCCATCATGCCGGCGCCGGTGCGCTCGCGCAGTTCCTTGACCAGGGAAGCAGTGATTTCCACGGGATTACCTCACGAAAGAAAGGGGTTGGGCCGGCATGGTGGCCGGCCCGTGTGACACGGTCCTGTCACGCGCCAAAGGCTGCGCGCAGGGAGGGTGGACGCCGGGCGTCCACCCCGGGGCCTGGATCAGGCCTGGGCGTCGTCGCCCTTCTTGGCAGCCTTCTTGGCCGGAGCGCGGCGGGCCGGCTTCTCTTCGCCTTCGGCAGCAGCTTCGGCGAACTCTTCCTCACGCACCGAAGCAGCGTGCGGCGCAGCAGCCTTGCCTTCCAGCACGGCGTCGGCAGCGGCGCGGGCGTACAGCTGCACAGCGCGGATGGCGTCGTCGTTGCCCGGGATGGCGTAGTCCACCAGTTCCGGGTTGTAGTTGGTGTCGACCACGGCGATGACCGGGATGCCCAGCTTCTTGGCTTCCTTGATCGCGATGTCTTCGTGGCCGATGTCGATCACGAAGATGGCGTCCGGCAGACGGTTCATGTCCTTGATGCCGCCCAGCGAGGCTTCCAGCTTGTCGCGCTCGCGACGCAGGCCCAGCACTTCGTGCTTGACCAGCTTCTCGAAGGTGCCGTCGGTTTCACCGGCTTCCAGTTCCTTCAGGCGGGCAACCGACTGCTTGACGGTACGGAAGTTGGTCAGGGTGCCGCCCAGCCAACGCTGGTTCATGAACGGCATGCCGCAACGCTCGGCTTCTTCCTTGATGGTTTCGCGGGCGCTGCGCTTGGTGCCCAGGAACAGGACGGTGCCGCGCTTCTGGGCAACCGACGAGATGAAGTTCATCGCATCGTTGAACAGCGGGACGGTCTTTTCCAGGTTGATGATGTGGATCTTGCCGCGGGCGCCGAAGATGTACGGAGCCATCTTCGGGTTCCAGTAGCGGGTCTGGTGGCCGAAGTGGACGCCGGCTTCCAGCATCTGACGCATGGTGACCTGGGGCATTGCAATACTCCTGATATGGAACCGGCGTTTCCGCCCGCGGGATAGGTATGCGGGACGCGTGGAAGCGCGGATGGTTCCGGGGTTGGGCTTCCCTGTTGCCTCCGTGGCCGAACTCCTTGCGGAGCACCCCGGCACGGATGGGGGCAGCAGGTGTGGATTCACCGGTGACGTCCGGTGTGGACGGTCTCCCGCGCACGCAGGCGGCAGGAATCCGGTCGATTATAGCCCGCTGGGAGCGCTCGCTGCAATTGCCGGGTCCGGCGCGGTGAGATCGACCACGCGGCCGTCCTGCAGCCGGGCCTGGAAATGGCCACCGGCATAGCCGCCGGCATGGACGGGGAGGGCCCAGCGGCGTTCCCGGCCCGCCAGCAGGTAGCCGGCCAGTCCCGGCAGCAGCAGGGTGCGGCGTCCATCGCCGGCGACGAACGCAAGATCGTGCAGGCGGGCGTGAACGGAACCTGCGTTGCGCAGTCGCAGAAGAGGCTGCGACGTGCCGGGCTCGATCCCGGCATGCAGGTCCGGCCGCGCCAGGGGCGCCGCATGCCCCCGGAACAAGGGGAGCGAGTAGCGTGGCAGGTCCGGTCCGCTGGGGCTCAGGATCACCCGGTAGGCCTGCTCGACGGCAACGGGCGACGTCTCCCGAGGCAGCAGCCATATGCGTTGACGGGTGCCGGGCGGGAGGTCGAGCCGGGCGGGGCTGGCCAGGATCTGGTCGCTGGGCCGCAGCTTTTCCGCATCGACCTGCTGTTCCCAGGCCAGGATCCGAACCTCGCCCTGCCAGCGGCCGGGCCCGGGGTTGTACAGCCACAGCTCGCCGTGCCCCCCTTCGGCGGGCAGCTGCAGGGTGGTGGGCACCAGGTCCAGCGCCGCAGCGGGCAGTGCCAGCAGCAGTGCCAGCAGGCTCAGCAGGATGCGCATCAGTAGATGAGGGTCACGGCAGGCGCCGCGTCGTCGCTGTCGGCCGGCGGCGCGAGGTCGCGGATCTGTTGCGGAAGCTCGGGCGCGTCGCTGCGCCGGTGCGGTGCCGCGCATCGGGTGTTGCCGGCATCACTGCTGCAGCCCTCGACCACAGTCAGCCGGATCTGCAGGGAGGTGCTGCCGGGATCGGCCCACGCGGGCATACTGGCGACCAGCATCGCCCCGATCAGAAGTGCGCGAACCACCTGCCATCCACCGTACTGTAGGACCCGTTGCGCGGTATCGGCCGGATCGGCCGAATCTGTAGGGTCGACTGCCAGTCGACTGGTCCTGGCGCAGGAGGGATGCGCGCATCCACGCACGGCGTGGATCTACCGGAACCCACCCCGGTGGATGCCGACCATTCCAATCCATCCCGGTGGATGCCGACCGTTGGTCGGCACACAGGTCAGTAAGTGATCGTCACCTGCACCAGATCGTTGTAGGTACCGGCCGGAGGCTGGCCGGTGACCGGCGGCACCCGGCCATGGATGGTCAGCTGCTGCGCGCTGCCACTTCCGGTGCCGCCAACGGTATCGACATTGAGGGTATTGCCCCAGCGCAGGCTGCGCGCGGCGTCGCGGTACAGCTCATAGGGGAGGTAGTAGGTGCCGCTGCCAATGGTGGTGGCCATGCGCCGGGTGGTGGAGGCGGCGGGGTTGTTCTGGCCGTTGTTGAGGCTAATCTGGTAGGCGGTGTTCTTCAGGCAGGTCAGCGTGAGCGTGGCGGTCCGGTCGATGTTGGCGGAAATGCTGCCGGTGACGTTGCCGAAGTCCATGTTGGTGGTGACGTAGCTGCCGCATTGCGGCAGCACGTTGGCAGTGGCAGTGAAGCTGAAGGCCGCACTGGCGCTGTTGGTGCCGGTTGCGCCGCCGTTGCAGGCGGCCGGCACGGTGGCGTTGCCGAGCAGGACTTCGTTCCAGGCCCAGGTGAGCACCACGTTGGCGCCACTGAAGGTGCTGCTGTAAGCACCCGAAGCGAGGATCTGGTTGGCGGGGATCTGCGCGAACAGCTGCACGGACTGCGCACCGCTGCCGCCGGTCAGCAGCGGCACGTTGTAGCTCATGGTCAGTTCCTGCGCCGGCGGCGTGCCGCGTGGCACCAGGCCGGTGACCTGGCCGTAGCTGGCGTTGTTGTAGAGCTGGAAATTCATGGTGTCGCTGGTGGAAGTGGACATCGTGCGGAAGGTGGAGCTGCTGCCGCCGCCACTGCCTGCGCCGACACCCACGCAGACGCGGACGCCGGTGGTGGCCAGCAGGCTCAGTGCGGCGGTGGTGCAGGTCACCGTGATGTTCAGCGTCGCCGCCGTAGGGCCGGGAGCGTTGCTGTTGATGTTGCCGAACGGCAGGGTCGGGTTCGCGGTTGCCGTGCAGACCGCTGTCGCCTGGGCCGGTAGTGCCGCGAGCAGGCCGGCGAACAGCAGCATGCCGAGCAGCAGCACTCTCATGGCGCCACCTCCGGGATGCACGGCAGCGGTGCCGGCTTCGGCCGGGCGCCGGACGCCACTACCTTGGGCTGCTCGGGTACCTTCACCCGGCACTGGCCGCGGCTGGTGGTGATGTACAGCACGCTGCCGGCAGCGACGTCTTCCAGATACAGCAGGCCGTCATAGCCCACCGTGGCCTGGCGTCCGCCGGGCAACTGCACTTCGCTGCCCACTTCCAGCGGCTGCCCGTCCATGCTCTGAAGCGTCAGGCTCAGAGAGGGCCGCGAGCGCAACTGGAATGTCACGTGGGTCCCAGCGCGCTGGCGCGGCGTCACCCAGTCCTCGATGCGGTCGGCACGCATGTCCTCGGGCAGGTCCAGGGTGTCGATCGAGACCCGGTTGCGCTGCCAGGACAGCAGCGGGCTGATCAGCAACAGGCCACGATCATCGGTGACGCCGATCAGGCGGTTCTCCAGCCGCACCGGCACGCCACCGACACCATTGGTGCTGATCACCGCGAATGCATCGGAGACCTCGCGGGTGGCGAACGCGTGCCCGCCCATCCAGACCAGGCTGCCACTGGCGTTGCCGTAGGCATAGTTGAGCCCGCCCTGGCGAGAGGCGCCGAAGGAGTAGCGGCCGACGTCATTGAGGATGCCGACTTCGGCCAGGCCGCCACTGCCGTCCTCGCCGTGGCGCACCTGCGCGCGCCAACCGATGCCGCCTGCACTGCCATCGCCGGGCACCGGCTGGGTGACGTCGGCCACCCACGTCTGGCTGTCGCCATTGCGCTGGCTGGACAGGCTGGCCTGGCGGTTGTTGCCCAGGCTGGCCGTCACCGACAGATAGATGCTGCGGTCATCACTCTGGTCCAGGTTCTGGTTCACCGAGAGGTAGGCTGACCAGCGCTGGCTCCAGGTGCGCGACCAGAACAGGCTGGCGTAGCGGTTGTCTTCGCCATCGGGGTAGCGCAGGCGCAGGTAGCTGGCGCTGAGCGTGCCCAGCCGCAGCAGATCCGCGCCGACCGTGGCCTGTTCGCTGATGCTGGGTGGCAGGTTGCCCTGCAGTGCGCCCAGGTCGCGGTAATCACCATGGCTGCGCACGGTGCGCAGATTGACGTTGAGTCGGCGGTTGTTCCAACTGTAGCCCAGTGCCCATTGCCCGCCCTGCAGGCCGTGATAGTCACTGTGCGCATAGGCGGCGTTGAACACGCCCGCGCCACCCAGCAGCCACCAGCCGCCGATGCCGGCCTGGGCCAGGCCACCACCGCCTTCGGCATGAGCCTCGCCGGTGAACGTGTCACTGATGCCACCGCGCCAGCTGGCACTGGCCACGGTGCGGTCGTCGTAGGCGAAGGAGCGCTGGCCGAAGTCCTCACGCAGGTGGCCGATGCCGGCGGACCAGTCCGACAGGCCCTTGGCCAGCAGCTGCTGGGTGCCATAGAAGCTGAAATCCAGGGTCTGCATGCGGCCGAACGCATCGGTCACCACCACCTGTGCGCTGCCGGTGCCGCTGATCCCCGGCTGTGCGGCCAGCTGGAACGGGCCGACCGGGACCTGGCCGCTGTACTGGCGCAGGCCATCGACGTACAGCTCGACCGTGGACGGCACCACCGCCTGGCCGAGGAAACTGGGCGTGGGGGTCAGCACGCGATAGGGCTGCAGGCCGTAGTTGCGACCGATCTGCAGGCCACCCAGGCGCACCGGACGGGTCCAGTCGACGAAGCCGCTGTAGAAATCGCCGACCTCCAGCGTCATCGCCTGGTCGGGGAAATCCAGGCTCCAGCGCGTATCCAGGCGCACGCTCTCACCACGCCAGCGACGGTCGCCAGGCTGCTGGTAGCGCCTGCTGACCGCGGTGTTTTCGAAGGTGCCGTTGCCGACGCCGAACAGGCGCAGTTCGGAGCTCAGGCTGAGGTTGCCCAGCGTATCCACCCGGCTGCCATACACGTCGTAGTTGAGCAGCAGTCCGGGTGAGGCACTGCTTGCGGGCGCGCGTGTCTGCGGGCGGCTGAGCACGGTGGTTGGCAGGGTCAGCTGGTCCAGTGGCACGTCCAGCGCCAGGGTCTGCAGGCGTGCGTCATAGCGCACCACCGCGCCGCTGATCTGGTCCAGATACACCGGTGCATCGCCGTGGGCGTTGAAGCCGAGCTGGCGCAGTACGTCGGGGCTGGCCTGCAGGCGGCCACGGTTCTCGATGAAAGGCAGCAGTCCGCGTGGGGTGCTGTTGAGCGAAACGTCCAGGTACAGCGTCTGGTTGGCGGTCAACGGTGTGGGCGGTGGCAGCATCGCATCGGCGGAGATGCCTGATACATCGGCGGTGGCGGTAGCCGCTGCACCGGACACATCGGCGGCTTGGGTCGCCGCAGGAGCCAGGGCAGCAAGCAGCGCGCCCATCAACGCCTCAGCGAGCCGATGGGGGCGACAGCGGCGTCTGTTCCGACTCGCCATTGAGCTTGGCCGTGATCTGGTCGTTGTCGTGGTCGATCGCCGTGCGCTCGATCGGCCAGCGCATCACCTGCCCGGGCAGCACGTAACCCAGCAGTCCGGGATGCACGATGCGTGGGCGCGTGGGGCTGCCCAGCGCAAGATCGGCGATCTGCGCATAGCTGTTGCCTGCGTTGGCCACCTCGACGACGTTGCGGCCATCGGGCAACTGCACCAGGCGGGCCTGCAGCTGCGGCGCAAGCTTGCCGGCGGCGGGCTGCACGAACACCGGTATCGAATAGCGCAGCACGAACTGCATGCCGTCGGCGCGGGTGGCCAGGTCGGGCACCTCGTCAACAATCAGCCTGTAGTACTGCTGTGCCGGCGGTGGCGTCCTGTCCGGACGCATCACCCGGACCAGCTGCTGCTGCCCGGCAGCCAGTTCCTGCATCGGCGGGGTGACCACCAGTTCATCGGTGGGCAACAGTTGCTCCTGGCCGTCCTGCTGCACCCAGCGGAACACCCGAACCTGCAGCCTCACCGGCGAGGTGCCACTGTTGGTCAGCCAAAGCTCGCCGGCACGCTGGCGCGCTTCCAGCTGCAGGCTGGTCGGGGCGACCTGCAGGCTGGTGGCTTCGACCGAGGCGGCGAATACCAGGCTCAGGACGAGCAGCGCCACGCCGGTGGCGCGCCACGGGCGGGGTCCGGCCATGCGGGCGTGCTCCATCAATAGGTGATCGTGGCGGTAACCGTATCCAGGTAGTTGCCGGTCGCCGGGTTGTTGGTGCTCAGGTTCAGAATCTGGCCGTAGACGATGTAGGGCACGGCCAGGCCGGTGCCGATGCCAGCCTGGGTGTTGGTGCCGGAGGTGGCACCCCAGACCAGGGTGTGCGCGGCGTCCTGGTAGAGCTGGTAGCCGACGTAGTTGTTGGCGGTCACCGCGGCGTTGGTGTTCTTCATCCGGCGAGTGGTGACGTCATTCGCGGTGCTGGCATTGGCACCCGCATTCAGTGAAATCGTGTACGGGGTCAGTGCCGAGCACTGGGCGGTCACCGTGCCCTGACCCAGGGTGGGGGTCGCGGTGGTCGAGGCCGCCGTGCCGAAGTCAACGTTGGTGGCGGCAGCGGCCGTGATCGTGCAGGCCTTGGTCACCACCAGGGTGACATTGAAGGTGGTGGTGTCTGCGGCCAGGGCCGGGCCGGACAGCAGGACCCCGGCCAGGGCCCAGGCAAGCGGGGAACGAAGCGCGGATCGCATGGACAACCTCCCTGACCCGAAGGTCCGTTGAACAAGGCGAAGGCGGCACGTTCGGCACCGCTTCGGCGACGGTGACCCCAGCTTAGGAGGCGTAAGTGTCTGTATTCCGTGATAAACAGGGAGGCGAAAGGGGGGCGGCGATCACGCTTTCACTTTCCTTGCCGGAACCGTGCATGGCCCGGATCGCCAGTTGGGTGGCGTTCGTTCAGATTGTGGCCGGATCGGCGATAATGGGGGCCATGAGCGTGAATCTGAAAACCCCGCAGGAAATCGAGATGATGCGAATCGCCGGCCGCCTGGCCAGCGAAGTGCTCGACATCGTCACCCCCCACGTCAAGCCCGGTGTCACCACCGAGGAACTGGACCGCATCTGCCACGACCACATCGTGAACGTGCAGGGCGCCGTTCCGGCCAACGTCGGCTACCGCGGCTTCCCGAAGACCGTGTGTACCTCGGTCAACAACGTCATCTGCCATGGCATCCCCAGCGAAGGGAAGGTGCTCAAGGATGGCGACATCATCAACATCGACGTCACCGTCATCAAGGATGGCTGGCACGGCGACACCAGCCGCATGTACTTCGTCGGCACCCCGTCGGTGATGGCCCGCCGCCTGGTGGAAACCACCTACGAAGCCATGTGGCGCGGCATCCGCGCGGTGCGTCCGGGCGCGACCCTGGGCGACATTGGCCATGCCATCCAGAGCTATGCCGAAGGCGAGCGTTTCAGCGTGGTGCGCGAGTACTGCGGCCACGGCATCGGCAAGGTCTACCATGATGAACCGCAGGTGGTGCATTACGGCCGCCCGGGCCAGGGCCTGGTGCTGCAGCCGGGCATGACCTTCACCATCGAGCCGATGATCAACGAGGGCACCCGCTACAACAAGGTGCTGCCGGATGGCTGGACCGTGGTGACCAAGGACCGCAAGCTGTCGGCACAGTGGGAGCACATGATCGCGGTCACCGAGACCGGCGTGGACGTGCTGACCCTGTCGCCGGGCGAGTCGCAGGTCTCCTGACGATGCTGCCGGCGAGTTCGCTGCTGGACACGCCGGCCGCGTCGCTCAACGACCCGGACTGGGCTGCTGCCGCGCGCCAGGCGCTGCAGCAGGCCGACGCGCGCCTGTACCGCCGCTTCGACCAGGGCGACAACATCGAGCGCCTGCTGGCACTGCGCGCGCGCGCTGCCGACCATCTGATCCGCCTGGCCTGGCAGCGCTGCCTGCCGGCCGACAGCGGGCTGTCGCTGTTCGCGGTCGGCGGCTATGGCCGCGGTGAACTGTTTCCGCGTTCGGACATCGACCTGCTGGTGTTCGGCGATCCGCCGGCACAGCTGGCCCATGAGGCGGCGCTGGCGCGCCTGTTCGCACTGCTGTGGGACTGTGGGTTGGCCGTCAGCCATGCGGTGCGTTCTGCATCGCAGTGCCGCGAGGCGGCAGCGGACCAGACCGTGCTGACCGCGCTGATCGAGGCGCGCCCGATCCTGGCCGATGATGTGGCGCGCCGCGCGCTGCGCGAGGCCGTCGACGATCGTGAACTGTGGCCGGCGCGCACCTTCTTCCTGGCCAAGCTGGAAGAGCTGCGCAACCGACACCAGCGCTTCGGCGACACCGCCGACAACCTGGAGCCGGATCTGAAGGATGGCCCCGGTGGCCTGCGCGATCTCAACACGCTTGGCTGGATGGCACTGCGTGCGTTCGGCGTGCGTGACCTGGAGGCGCTGGTCGGGCTCGGCCATCTGGGCGCAGACGAAGCGGCAGCACTGAAGCGCGAACGTGCGGTGCTGGCGCGGCTGCGCTTTGGCCTGCATCTGGTCGCGCGTCGCCCGGAAGAGCGCCTGCGTTTTGATTACCAGAAGACCCTGGCGGCACGCCTGGGCTTTGAAGACGATGCCGAGAATCTCGGTGTCGAGAAGATGATGCAGGGGTTCTACCGTGCTGCACTGGTGGTGCGCCGGATCAGCGACCGCCTGTTGCAGCGCTTCGAGGAGCAGTTCGACGGCGAGGCGCAGCCGGAGCCGTTGACCGTGGGTTTTTCCCTGCGCCGTGGTTACCTGGCGGCCAACGAAGCCGACTGGCCGCGCGGCGACATCGGCCAGGTGTTCGCGCTGTTCGCCAGCTGGGCCAACAATCCGCAGGTGCGCGGCCTGCATTCGCTGACCGCGCGTGCGCTGGCCGAAGCGCTGCCGCTGCTGCCGGCCTACGACCAGGCTGATGCCGATGCACGCGAGCAGTTCCTGGCGCTGCTGCGCGGCCAGCGCCCGGTCGATACGCTCTCGCGCATGGCGCGGCTGGGCGTGCTTGGCCAGTGGATTCCCGCGTTCGCCCAGGTCAGCGGGCGCATGCAGTTCGACTTGTTCCATGTCTACACCGTCGACCAGCACACGCTGATGGTCCTGCGCAACATCGGCCTGTTCGCCAGCAGTCGCGCCGACGAGCGCTTCTCGATCGCGCACGAAGTGTGGCCGCGCCTGCGCAAGCCCGAACTGCTGCTGCTGGCCGGCCTGTTCCATGACATCGCCAAGGGCCGTGGCGGCGACCATTCGGAGCTGGGCGCGGTGGACGCGCGCGCGTTCTGCCAGGCGCATGCGCTGAGCACGTCCGACACCGAACTGGTGGCGTGGCTGGTCGAACAGCACCTGCGCATGTCGGTGACCGCGCAGAAGCAGGACATCGCCGACCCTGAGGTGATCCATCGCTTTGCCACCCTGGTCGGCAGCCGCGACCGCCTGGACTACCTGTACCTGCTGACCTGCGCCGACATCGCCGGCACCAGCCCCAAGCTGTGGAATGCCTGGAAGGACCGCCTGCTGGCCGACCTGTACTTCGCCACCCGGCGCGCGCTGCGCGAGGGGCTGGAACACCCGGTGCCGGCGGCCGAGCGCGTGGCCGAAGCGCGTGACAGCGTGCGCGCGCTGGTGCGCGAGCGGGGTTACGACGATGCCACCATCGATCGCCAGTTCGCGGTGATGCCCGACGAAGGCTTCATCCGCCTGCGCCCGGAGCAGCTGGCCTGGCAGGCTGCCGCGCTGGTGCCGGTGAAGCAGGGCCAGGCGCTGGTAAAGGTACGCCGGATCAGTGTCGACGATCCCGCGCTGGAAGTCTTCGTGCATTCGCCGGACCGCGACGGCCTGTTCGCCGCGATCGTGATGACGCTGGACCGCAAGGGCTACGGCATCCACCGCGCACGCGTGCTGGACGGTCCGGCCGATACCATCTTCGATACCTTCGAAGTGAACCCGGCCGATACCTTCGCCGATGGCAGCAGTGCCAACCTGGAAGCGGCGCTGCGCGAGGCACTCGGCGGTGACCTGTCGCGCCTGCGGCCGTCACGCCGGGTGGTGCCACGGCAGCTGCGGCACTTCCGCTTCGCCCCGCGCATCGAATTCCGCGATGAGCCGGGCGCAACCCGTTTCGCCCTGGTCGCCCCCGACCGCCCCGGCCTGCTGGCCGATGTGGCGTTCGTGCTGCGCAATCAGGGCCTGCGCGTGCATGATGCGCGCATTGCCACGTTCGGCGAACGCGCCGAAGACACCTTCGTGATCAGTGACGAACACGATCTCCCCCTGACTGAACCTGCCCGGCAGCAGCTGCATGACGCGATGCTGGCCTGCCTGGACCCTGATCGAAACGCCGGAGACCCCGCCTGATGGCCACCAAGCCCGCCAAGAAGACCGCCGCGACCCCCAAGAGCGCAGCGGCCCGGAAACCTGCTGCTGCCGCACCGGCCGCGAAGAAGACCCCAGCGCCGAAGAAGGCCGCTGCGGTGAAGGCCCCGGCGAAGAAAGCGGCTGCGGTGAAGCGTGCTGTGAAGAAGCCGGCGCCGGCCAAGAGTGCCGAAGCGGTCCGCGCCGAAACCATCGCCCGCAAGTCGCTGCGCAAGCCGTCGGCCCCGGGCGTGGAAGAGCTGAAGTTCGGCATCGAGAGTGCCTTCGAGCGCCGCGCTACCTTGACCCTGCACGAGCTGGAAGGCTCGACCAAGCCGCTGGTCAACCGCGTGATTGACGGCCTGGAGAGCGGTGAGTTCCGTGTTGCCGAGCCGGACGGCCAGGGTGGCTGGAAGGTCAACGAGTGGCTGAAGAAGGCCGTGCTGTTGTACTTCCGTGTCAATGACATGGCCGTGGTCGACGCCCGTCCGGCGCCGTTCTGGGACAAGGTCGAATCGCGCTTCGCCGGCTATGACGAGGCGAAGTTCCGCCGTGGTGGCGTGCGCGTGGTGCCGGGCGCGATCGCCCGCCGCGGCACCTACTTCGGCAAGGACGTGGTGCTGATGCCGAGCTTCACCAACATCGGCGCCTACGTCGGCGAAGGCACCATGGTCGACACCTGGGCCACCGTCGGTTCCTGCGCGCAGATCGGCCAGCACTGCCACCTGTCCGGCGGCGCCGGCATCGGCGGCGTGCTGGAGCCGCTGCAGGCCAGCCCGACCATCATCGAGGACCACTGCTTCATCGGTGCGCGTTCGGAAGTGGTGGAAGGCGTGGTGGTCGGCCACCACAGCGTGATCGGCATGGGCGTGTTCCTCAGCCAGAGCACCCGCATCTACAACCGTGCCACCGGCGAAATCACCTACGGTTACATCCCGCCGTACAGCGTGGTGGTGTCCGGCTCGCTGCCGAGCAAGGACGGTACCCATTCGCTGTACTGCGCGGTGATCGTCAAGCAGGTTGATGCCAAGACCCGCAGCAAGACCAGCGTCAACGACCTGCTGCGCGGCCTGGCCGACTGAAGGTGACTGCGCCGGAGGATCTGGCGCAGTCCGCGATCTACCGGCATCCGTCCGACACCCTGGTCGGGCGGATGCTGCCGCGCCTGCTGCACGCCCCGCGCTGGAACCGGCTGCGCCGTGCACTGTCGCGGCGCTGGCCGATGCCGGCGCTGGTCAGTGACGTGCGCGATGTGGTCTACGTGAGCTGGTGGGTCGACGTGCGTCACGCACCAATGCCACCGCCGGGCCATCACTACGTGGTCCATGCCGGACGCACGCCTTACACCATCCTCAGCTACCGTCACGGCCACTTCGGGCCCGCGCTGGCTGGGCCGCTGCGTTCCCTGATGCCGTCGCCACGGCAGAGCAACTGGCGCTGGTACCTGCGTCGTGACGACGATCCGGACGGGACGCCGGTGGTGCTGTTCGATCGCAACGTGATGGACCAGCTGGCCTTCGTCGCTGGCGCGCGCGTTTTCAGCGATGCCATGCAACCGCATCTGTCCATACGCTTCGAGCATGTGGTGCGCACCGATGGCGATGGGCACACCCTGATCGAAGGCGGGCAGGGCAGTGCCCCGGCGTTGCACCTGCAGTGGCAGGCCGCCGCGGGCTGGGACGATGCCGGGTGGGCGGCGGCCTTCGGCAACCATCAGGCCCTGCTGCGTTTCCTCACCTGCCAGGACGAGGCCATCGCCCGTACCTGCGACGGCCGCTGGGCCAGCACCCGCATCGCGCTGCCGGTGGACATCGCACAGTTGCAACCGCTGCAGCTGGAGGGCGAACCGCAGTGCCCGCGTCTGCAGGCAATGGGCGTGGCGCTGCACGAGGGGCTGGCCTTCCGGCTGCCAAACGTGCCGTTCCGGGTCGTGTCCGAGCGCCTGTTGTGAGATTCTGGCCCTCTGTTTTCCAGCATCACAGATGGCCATGAGCACCACTGTCTACGGTTTGAAGAACTGCGATACCTGCAAGAAGGCGACCAAGTGGCTGGACCGCTTCGGCGTGCCTTACACCTTCGTCGATTACCGCGAGAACAAGCCGAGCCCAGAAACACTGCTGGCGTGGGCTGGGCACCTGGGGGGCCTGGCCGCGATGGTGAACAAGTCGTCCACCACCTGGCGGCAGTTGCCGGACAACCGCAAGGCCGCCGACTCCGAGGCCGAATGGAAGCTGCTGCTGCGCGAATACCCGCAGCTGATCAAGCGTCCGCTGGTGGTCACGGCCGATGGCACGGTCAGCCAGGGCTTCAGCGACAACGGTTTCAAGGCCCGCTTCGGCGTGGGTGACGCATGAGTGCGGTCCTCGACCTGACCTGCGAACTGATCGCACGACCCTCGGTGACGCCGGATGATGCTGGCTGCCAGACACTGCTGGCGGCACGCCTGAAGCAGGCCGGGTTCCAGTGCGATCACCTGCGCCTGGGCGAGGTCGACAACCTGTGGGCGACCCATGGCCAGGGCGCACCGGTGCTGGTGCTGCTGGGCCATACCGACGTGGTGCCGACGGGCCCGCGCGAGGCCTGGGCCAGCGACCCGTTCACGCCGCAGATCCGTGACGGCGTGCTGTACGGCCGTGGCGCCGCCGACATGAAGGGCAGCGTGGCGGCGTTCGTGGTCGCCGCCGAGCAGTTCGTCGCCGCACATCCCGATCACCCTGGCACGCTGGCGGTACTGCTGACCAGCGACGAGGAAGGCGATGCCATCGATGGTGTGCGTCACGTTGCACGGCTGTTCGCCGAGCGCGGCCAACGCATCGACTGGTGCATTACCGGTGAACCGTCGTCGACCGTGATCCTGGGTGACCTGCTGCGCGTGGGGCGTCGTGGCAGCCTGTCGGCCAAGCTGCGCGTGCAGGGCGTACAGGGCCACGTGGCGTATCCGGATAAGGCGCGCAACCCGATCCATCAGGCGGCACCGGCACTGTCCGACCTGAGCGCAAGGCGCTGGGATGACGGCTACGAGAGTTTCCCGCCGACCAGCCTGCAGGTCTCCAACATCCATGCCGGCACCGGTGCCAACAACGTGATTCCCGGCGAGCTGGAGGTGGATTTCAACATCCGCTACAACCCGCACTGGGATGCACCGAAGCTGGAGGCGGAGATCACCGCATTGCTGGGCCGCCATGGCCTGCAGTACACGCTGAAGTGGCACCGCAGCGGCGAGCCGTTCTACACCCCGGAAGGCACGCTGCGCGCCACCGCGCGTGCGGTGCTGGCCGAGCACATCGGCCGTGCGCCGGAAGAAAGCACCGGCGGCGGCACGTCAGATGCACGCTTCATCGCACCACTGGGTGCACAGTGCATCGAAGTGGGGCCGGTCAACGCCAGCATCCACCAGGTGGACGAGAACGTGCGCGTGGACGATCTGGAAGCGTTGCCGGGGCTGTACCAGCGCCTAGTGGAACGGCTGCTGGTGGGAACCCCATGACGGAATGAATCCCGCGAGGGTGGGTGCCGACCGTTGGTCGGCACGCCTCCCGCCGGGGCCGCTTCTCTACTCGGAAAAAATGAAGAACGGCGGCTCGACCGCTTTCTTCCAGTAACTTGGCGCGGCCATGTAGAAGTGTTGCGCCTCGGCTCTGGCGAACCAGCGCGCCGCCGCGTCGGTGTCTTTCTCCACACCCGGCGCACTGCGGCCCAGCAGCAGACCGGCGAAGTACTGGCCGAACACATTGCCCTTCTCACCGGCGCGCTGGTACAGCTGCAGCGCACGCACCGGATCGCGCGGCAGTCCCATGCCCTTCTCCAGCAGCGCGCCCAGGTCGACCTGCGCTTCGGTGTCGCCGTGCTCGGCACGACGCTGGATCTGCGCCACCAGCGGATGCACGGTGTCACCCTGTGCGGCCACCGCATCCGGCAGTCGCGACGATGAACTCGGGTAGCGCTTGTAGATCATTTCGCGCAGGTCCCAGCGCAGCGCCTGCTGCGCGTCGCCTCGCTGGCGGTAGGCCTTGGCGAGCCCGTAGAACGCATAGGGATTGCCGTGATTGGCAGCCGCCAGATACGCGCGTTCACCACGTCGCCAGGACGCGCGCAGGACAGGTGCAGGGTTGATGTGGGGGCTGCCGGCATGCTGCAGCCTGCCGGAGATCCAGATCCGGCCCAGTGCTTCTTCCGCTTTGGTGTTGTGGAAGGTCCAGGGCGTGATCGCGGCAGCACGCTCGTAGTAGGCGACGGCGCGCGGATCGTTGAAACGTTCGAAGGTCCGCGCGGTGTCCCAGGCTCCGTCGAAGCTGCCGTCGGTGCCGCGTTGCTCCAGTGCCTGCTGCTGCGCCAGCGGCAGCGTGGAGGGCGGAGGCAGGGTCTGGCAGGCGGCCAGGCCCAGGCAGAGCAGGGCGGCCAGCGCCGCGTTGCGTCCAGTGCGGTGTTGCATTTCCATTACACGTTTCACGGCGGGCCATTATGCGCGCCGGGGAGTGGTTGCCAACGCAACGGTTGCGCCGTGCCGGAAACCGGGGTAGGGTCGATGCCATGTCGATCCGCCTGGCCACCGCCGTCAATAACAACAACCGCAATAATCTGCGCGCGAATAATCGTGCGCGGCCGATGCGGGACTGCGCCCTGGGTAGATAGACAGCAACACACGCCCGGACACCAGAAAACCCGCATCAGCCGATGCGGGTTTTTTTGTGCCCGGGCGCAGCCCCACCCGGGCCTGGATGGCCGGTCGAACACCCTCCCACCCGTGAAATCCCCCAACAGGAGCTCTCCCATGTGTTCGATCTTCGGAATCTTCGGCCTGCAGGCCGGTGACGATCTTCCCGCCCTGCGCCGCCATGCGCTGGAACTGTCGCAGCGCCAGCGCCACCGTGGCCCCGACTGGAGCGGCGTGTACCTCGACGAAGGTGCGCTGCTGGTCCATGAGCGGCTGGCCATCGTCGACCCGGCCGGTGGTTCGCAGCCGCTGCTGTCGGCCGATGGCCAGCTGGCGCTGGCGGTGAACGGCGAGATCTACAACCACCAGGCTTTGAAGGCGGCGCTGACCACCGCCTACGACTTCCAGACCCGCTCGGACTGCGAGGTGATCAACGCGCTGTATCGCCAGGGCAGTTCGCCGGCGCAGTGGCTGGAACAGCTCAACGGCATCTTCGCCTTCGCGCTGTGGGACCGCGACAGCGGGCGCGTGCTGGTGGCGCGTGACCCGGTGGGCGTGGTGCCGCTGTACTGGGGCCACGATGCCCAGGGGCGCCTGCGCGTGGCCTCGGAAATGAAGGCGCTGGTCGACACCTGTGCCGACGTCGCACAGTTCCCGCCGGGTCACTACTTCGACAGTGCCAGCGGTGAGCTGGTGCGCTACTACCAGCAACCGTGGCGCGACTATGCCGACGTGCAGGGCCGCCAGGCCGACCTGGCCGAACTGCGCCAGGCCTTCGAGCATGCGGTGGAGCGCCAGCTGATGAGCGACGTGCCGTATGGGGTGCTGCTGTCCGGTGGCCTGGACTCGTCGCTGGTGGCGGCGGTGGCCGCGCGCTATGCGCGTCGCCGCATCGAGGATGGCGGGCAGACCGAAGCCTGGTGGCCGCGCCTGCATTCGTTCGCGATCGGCTTGAAGGGCTCGCCCGATCTGGCGGCCGCGGCGATCGCTGCCGAGGCACTTGGTACCGTGCATCACGGCTTCGAATACACCTTCGAGGAAGGCCTCGACGCGCTGCCGGAAGTGATCCGCCACATCGAAACCTACGACGTCACCACCATCCGCGCCTCGACGCCGATGTTCCTGCTGGCACGGCGGATCAAGGCGATGGGCGTGAAAATGGTGCTCTCCGGCGAGGGCAGCGACGAGATCTTCGGTGGCTACCTGTACTTCCACAAGGCACCGGATGCGCGTGAATTCCACGATGAGCTGGTGCGCAAGCTCGACGCCCTGCACAACTACGATTGCCTGCGCGCCAACAAGTCGATGATGGCCTGGGGCGTGGAGCCGCGCGTGCCGTTCCTCGACCGTGAGTTCCTCGATGTGGCGATGCGCTTCGATGCCGCACACAAGATGGTCGGTGCCGGCTTTGGTGGCCGCCGCATCGAAAAGGCGGTGCTGCGCGAGGCGTTCGACGGCTACCTGCCGGACAGCATCCTGTGGCGGCAGAAGGAACAGTTCAGCGATGGCGTCGGCTACGGCTGGATCGACGGGCTGAAGGCGCACGCCGAAGCCCAGGTGAGCGACCGCGTACTGGCGGCGGCTGACAAGCGCTTCCCGCACAACCCGCCACAGACCAAGGAGGCGTACTACTACCGCCACCTGTTCGAGCAGTTCTTCCCCAGCCGTGCGGCGGCCGAGACCGTGCCGGGCGGCAAGTCGATCGCTTGTTCGTCGCCGGCCGCCATTGCCTGGGACGCTAGCTTCGCCGCGGCGGCAGATCCGTCGGGCCGCGCGATCGCCGGCGTGCACGAACAGGCACTGGCCTAAGCCCTCAAAAAGGGGACGGAGGGGATTAAGTCGTTTGTGCCACTAACGACTTAATCCCCTCCGTCCCCTTTTTGTATGATCGCCCCCTGCGCATTGGGGAATGTTCATGGACGTACAGGCAGGTGGCGACGTGCCGCCCACGAAATGGGGATGGCGTTATCTGGCCTGGGCCGGCGTGCCGTTGCTGGCTGGCGTACTGCTGGCGCGGTATGCCGGGCCGGCGGCGCCCGAGGCGGTTGCCCGCGCCACCGCCGCCGAAGGCAGCTGGGCGCAGCACCTTGCCTCACCGCTGGGCTTGTTCCTGCTGCAGCTGCTGGTGCTGCTGCTGGTGGCCAAGGGCGCGGGTGCGCTGCTCAAGCGCTTTGGACAACCGGCGGTGATCGGCGAGATGGCCGCTGGCCTGATGATGGGGCCGCTGGTGCTCGGCAGCCTGCTGCCGCAGCTGCATGGTGCGTTGTTCCCGGCCAGCTCGCTGGGTCCGCTGGGCATGCTCAGCCAGCTGGGCGTGCTGATGTTCCTGCTGGTAGCCGGTGCCGAGCTGGACCTGGCGGCGCTGCGTGGCCGCCGGCGCTTCGCCTTCACGGTCAGCCATGCCGGTATTGCAGTGCCGTTCGTGCTCGGCGTGGCGCTGGCGATCTGGCTGTATCCGCAGCACGGTCCGCAGGGTGTGGGCTTTACTGCATTCGCATTGTTCGTCGGCATCTCCATGAGCATCACCGCGTTCCCCGTGTTGCTGCGCATCCTTGCCGATCGTGGGATCACACAGACGCCATTGGGCCAGACCGCGATCGCCTGCGCGGCATTGGGCGATGCCACCGCCTGGTGCCTGCTGGCCTTGATCGTCGCCGCCGCCCAGGCCAGCGGCTGGTTGCCGGCCAGCCTCAACCTGCTGTGCGTGGTCGTGTTCGTGGCGCTGATGCTGGGGCTGGTGAAGCCGTGGTTTGCCCGCCAGCAGATCGCGCCGGGCCGTGAGGGACGTTGGTTGCTGGGTATCCTGCTGCTGTCACTAGCGAGTGCGCTGGTCACCGAGATGCTGGGCATCCACGCGTTGTTCGGTGCATTCGCTGCAGGCGTCGCGGTATCGTCCAACGCGCAGCTGCGCGACCTGTTGATGGCCCGCGTCGAACCGTTCGCGGTGACCCTGCTGCTGCCACTGTTCTTCGCCATGACCGGCCTGCGCATGCGCGCCGATGCGCTGCAGGCCAGCGATGTCGTGTTGTGCGTGGTGGTGATCGCGGTGGCCACGACGGGCAAGCTGCTGGGTACCTTCAGTGCCGCGCGCAGTGCGGGCATGCCCACGCGCGAAGCGTGGCGGTTGGGGGCGCTGATGAACACCCGTGGCCTGATGGAGCTGATCGTGCTCAACCTGGGCTACGAGCTGGGCCTGCTCGGCGATCGGCTGTTCGCGGTGCTGGCGATCATGGCGTTGGTGACCACGGCGATGACCGGGCCGCTACTGAACCTGATCGAGCGGCGCCGGGGCTGAGCGCTGGACGGTCGTGCCGGCCAGCGGCCGGCACGACCGCTACCGCGCCGGTACCAGCGTCATCGTGTGCTGCGCTTTGCCGGGCAGGAACGGTGTCGGCCGCCCATGCACCCAGTCTTCGTGGCCGGCGCCCCAGTACGGCGACAGCGGGTGCCCGCTCTGGCCGCCGGGCATGTGCACGATGCCGTCGGCCTCGTGGCCGGGCGAAACCACCATGCGTTCGGAGGCGCCGAAGTTCGGCGTCTGCACGCGCGGCATGTCACGGTCACCGGGCAGGGGATCGGCGGGCATGCACAGCCAGCGCTTGGCGATGTCCGGCAATGCACGCGCGATGGGATGGCAGAGCGCCGCGGTGTTGCGCTCTCCCCAGGTGCGCTGGGCCAGTGGGCCCTGCTTGGCCAGCTCGCTCTCGGTGCGGCGTGCGGCATCAAGCAGCAGCGCGTCCCAGCTGTCGTAGGCCGGTGGCAACAGGTTGGCGGGGCGTTGCTGCAGCATCGGCCAGGCCACGCCTTCCAGTTGTGCCAGGCGCGGGTCCAGATAGTCATCGCCCAGCTGCGCGTTGGCCGGCGCCAGCAGTGCATCGGACAGGGTATCCATCACCTGCGTGCGGAACGCGCGCACCACCCGGTAGCTGACCGAGCTGGCCGAGGCCCGGCCGCCCCATTGATGGCTGACCGCCTTCAAGCGCTTCAGTGCAGGGTCGTCACTGCGTTCGATGACGTCATGCAGCAACGCCCACCAGCGCTGCAGGAACACGGCGCGGTCGTCGAGCTGGATCGCCAGCAGGTCGTGTTCGTCGAAGCGGTCCTGGATGGCGAGCAGGTCGCGGATCTGCTGCGCACGCGCGCCGAGGTCATAGCCACCGTTGCCGACGCTGGCCAGCGCCTCGCCGTCGAGGACGCGTCCGTTGGCGGTCCACAGGCGATGGTTGGGGGGATCGATCAATGCCGGCGAGGCATCGCTGCGGATCGGCCACGGTGCGCAGTCCTGGTTGCTGGCGGCAGTGAAGCCGGCCGGCGCGCAGCCAGGGCCACGGTCCGGACGGGCACCGATCAAGCGCCAGGCAATGCGGCCGCTGCGGTCGCCGACCACCAGGTTCTGCGCGGGAATGCCGGCGCGGTCGGCGAAGTGCAGTGCACCGTCCAGGTCACCGGCGCGGGCCAGATCAGCGAAATCCAGGCGTACGGCGCCGGGCAGGTGTGCGACCCAGCGCAGGGCATCGCCACTGCCATCGGCATGGGTGTGCAGGATCGGCCCCCAGGCGGTTTCGCGTACCGGGAACAGCACGTCGGCCTGGCCGGCCACCGCAATGCGTTCTTCGTGCACGGTCACCGTGGCGTTGGCCGGTTCCGTGCGGTAGTCCGCCGTGTCGATGTAGCTGTTGGTGAAGCCCCAGGCGACGTGGCCGTTGCTGCCGACGATCACCGCCGGCAGGCCAGGGAGCGAGAAGCCAGTGACGTCGACCTGGCCGCCGGCAGCCTGCGGGTCGGGGTAACGCAGGCGCACCCGGAACCACAGGCCAGGCGCGCGCAGGCCCAGGTGCATGTCGTCGGCGACGATCGCGCGGCCGTCGGCGGTGAGTGCGCCGGCCACCGCGAAGTTGTTGCTGCCGATGACGTCCGCCTCCTCCTGCTCGGTGCCCGGCTTTCCCTTCAATGTGCGCAGATCGAGCTGGCTGGCATCGGGCAGAATCGCATTGCCGGTGGCTTCGCCAAACAGCGGTGCATCCCATTCGGTGCCGTCGTGGGCGATCAATGCGTACAGCGCCGGCGGCACCACTGCGCGGATGCGGCTCAGTGCAAGCTCGGTCTGGTTGTTCGGGTCCTGCAGGTCGGCGTACATGGCCAGCCCGGCCAGCACGCTGTCGCTGGGCTGCCACGGTTGCGGTGATTGCCGCAGCAGCAGGTAGGCCCATGGCCGCACGGAGAGATCGGTAAGGCCTTCGTTGACGCCATCTACATAGGCGCGCACGACCGCGCCGTTGTCGCCCAGCGCGGTATCCAGATGCGCCTCGGTGCGGGCGCGCAGGCGGTGCACGCGCATGCGCTTGTCAGCTTCAACGGCCTTCGGCCCGAACAATGCCGACAGCTCGCCGGCGGCACTGCGGCGCATCAGGTCCATCTCGAAATAGCGTTCCTGCGCATGCACATGGCCGAGTGCGCGCATCGCGTCGGCCTGGCTGCCGGCAGTGATGGTGACCACGCCCAGCGCATCGCGCTCGATGGTGACCGGCTTGGCCAGGCCCGGCAGCGCATGCTCGCCGTCCAGGTCGGCCAGGCTGCCGCGCAGCAGGAGCCACAGGGCCAGTGCGGTGACCAGCACGATGGCGACCAACACACCCAGCACCCAACGCCATGTACGTCGCATCGCACGTCCTTTCCGAACTTGTGGGCTGATTGTAGCCGCAGGCGCAACTGCGACTGATTCCGATTAGATCACCGTATTTTGAAATGCGGCACCCTATGCCGCATCGATTCACAGGAGCCCCCCCATGAAAGGCAACCCGGACGTCATCGCCTGCCTGAAGGAACTGCTGCGCGGCGAACTCGCTGCCCGCGACCAGTACTTCATCCATTCCCGCCGCTATGAGGACCAGGGCCTGTTCGCGCTGTACGAACGCCTGAACCACGAGATGGAAGAGGAAACCCAGCACGCCGACGCGCTGCTGCGCCGGATTCTGTTCCTCGGCGGCGACCCTGACATGCGCCCGCATGCCACCGAGCCGGGCAAGACCGTGGAAGAAATGCTGCAGAAGGATCTCGACACTGAATACGCGGTTCGGAACAATCTCGCCGCCGGTATGAAGCTGTGCGAAGAGAAGGGTGACTACGTGAGCCGCGACATGCTGCTGGCGCAACTGAAGGACACCGAGGAAGACCACGCCTGGTGGCTGGAGCAGCAGCTGGACCTGATCAAGCGCATCGGCCTGGAGCTGTACCAGCTGAGCAAGATCGACGGCAACGGCGCTCCGGCGCACTGAGCCGGCGCCCCGCTTTGGGTAGAGCCGACCGCTGGTCGGCTGCTCTTCAAAAGACAGCCGACCAGCGGTCGGCTCTACCAGAAGAAGCACAGCGTTCTGTCGCCCGCCAGCACCGGAGCATCGCCAGCCAGCTTTCGCCAGCCAGCCGCTCCACCGCCCGCCAGCCGACAACGAAAAAGCCGGGGAATGCCCCGGCTTTTTCGTGTCTGGTCTCCGGCAAGGCGTGTCAACCAAGGTTGACACCCACCAGGAGCAATGCCCCAGCCTTTATTCCACCGACAGCCCTTCCACCTTCTGCCAGCCGCGCGGCAGCAGGTGGCCGCGGGTGGCGCGGGCGCCGAGGTAGGCGTCGAGCTCGTTGAACTTCAGCCCCATCGTGCGCTGACCGCTGCGCACCTGCAGGGTCTGCCCCGGGCTGATCGCCACGATGGCGACCACGCGTTCAGTGGCGAGCTTGGCCTTCGGGATCTCGATGATCTTGTTGCCCTTGCCCTTGTCCAGTTCCGGCAGGTCGTTGGCGGCGATTGCCAGCAGGTTGCCGGAACTGGTCACCGCCACGATGCGGTCGGTGGCCACGTTGGCGACCATCGACGGGGTGAGCACCGACGAGCCGGACGACAGGTTCAGCATCGCCTTGCCGGCCTTGTTGCGACCGATCAGGTTCTCGAAGCGGGTGACGAAGCCGTAGCCATGGCTGGAGGCCAGCACGAAGCGGGCATCCGGCTCGGCGCTGGCCAGGGTCACGAAGCTGGTGCCCGCGGCCGGCGAGAAGCGGCCGGTCAGCGGCTCACCGTTGCCACGCGCGGAGGGCAGGGTGTGCACCGGCGTCGAGTAGGCGCGACCTTCGCTGTCGAGGAACGCGACCTGCTGGGTGCTGCGCGCACGCACCGCGCCCTGCAGGGCGTCACCATCGCGATAGGACAGGGCGGACGCATCGACGTCGTGGCCCTTGGCGGCACGGATCCAGCCCTTCTCCGACAGCACGACGGTCATCGGCTCGCTCGGCACCAGTTCGGTCTCGTCGATGGCCTGGGCGGCCTGGCGCTGCACCAGCGGCGAACGGCGCGCGTCGCCGAATTTCTTGGCATCGGCGGTCAGTTCGTCGCGGATCAGCTTCTTCAGCTTGGCCTTGCTGTCGAGGATGCCGAGGATCTTCTCGCGTTCCTTGGCCAGCTCGTCCTGCTCGCCGCGGATCTTCATCTCTTCCAGGCGGGCCAGCTGCTTCAGCTTGGTTTCCAGGATGTACTCGGCCTGTTCCTCGGACAGGCCGAAGCGCGCGATCAGCGCCGCCTTCGGTTCGTCCTCGGTACGGATGATGTGGATCACCTCGTCCAGGTTGAGGAAGGCGACCAGCAGGCCTTCCAGCAGGTGCAGGCGGCGCTCGACCTTCTGCAGGCGGTGCTGCAGGCGGCGGGTGACGGTGTTGCTGCGGAAGGTCAGCCATTCGCTGAGCAGCATCTTCAGGTTCTTCACCTGCGGACGGCCGTCCAGCCCGATCACGTTGAGGTTGACGCGGTAGCTGCGCTCCAGGTCCGTTGTCGCGAACAGGTGGCCCATCAGCTGGTCGGCGTCGACGCGGTTGGAACGTGGCACCAGCACCACGCGCACCGGGTTGGCGTGGTCGGATTCGTCGCGGATGTCTTCCAGCCACGGCAGCTTCTTGGCGCGCATCTGCGCGGCGATCTGCTCGATCACCT
This sequence comes from Stenotrophomonas sp. ASS1, assembly GCF_004346925.1. Taxonomy (NCBI): domain Bacteria; kingdom Pseudomonadati; phylum Pseudomonadota; class Gammaproteobacteria; order Lysobacterales; family Lysobacteraceae; genus Stenotrophomonas; species Stenotrophomonas oleivorans. The sequence goes on from NZ_CP031167.1 coordinate 1,397,452, forward strand.
TCGACGGCGACACCTGGAACGGCAGCGCCGTCACCACGATGTTGTTGGCTTCCTTGTTGAAGGTCGCACGCGCACGCACGCTGCCGTTGCCGGTCTCGTAGATGTTCCGCAGATCGTTGGCGGCGGTGATGATCTCGGCGCTGGAAGGGTAGTCCGGGCCCTGCACGTGCTCGCACAGGTCGCGCACGGTCGCATCGGGGTTGTCCAGAAGGTGCAGCAGTGCGCTGACGATCTCGTTGAGATTGTGCGGCGGCACGTCGGTGGCCATGCCCACGGCGATGCCGGTGGTGCCGTTCAGCAGCAGGTGCGGCAGCCGCGCTGGCATCCAGGTCGGTTCCTGCAGGGTGCCGTCGAAGTTCGGTGCCCAGTCGGTGGTGCCCTGGCCCAGTTCGCCCAGCAGTACTTCGGCGATCGGGGTCAGCTTGGATTCGGTGTAACGCATCGCCGCGAACGACTTCGGGTCATCGCTGGAGCCGAAGTTGCCCTGGCCCTCGATCAGCGGGTAGCGGTACGAGAACGGCTGTGCCATCAGCACAAGCGCCTCGTAGCACGCGCTGTCGCCATGCGGGTGGTACTTACCGATGACGTCACCGACGGTACGCGCGGACTTCTTCGGCTTGGACGCGGCATTCAGGCCCAGCTCGCTCATCGAATAGATGATGCGGCGCTGCACCGGCTTCAGGCCGTCGCCGATGAACGGCAGGGCGCGGTCCAGGACCACGTACATCGAGTAGTCGAGGTAGGCGCGTTCGGCGTACTCGCGCAGCGGCAGTTGTTCGAATCCGTGGAACACGGGGCGGGCAAGTTCGGTCATGCGGCATTGTTACCTGTTGTCGGGAGGCGGCGACGGCGGTCGCCGCTCGCAATCCTGTGATTATCCGGATGCGGCGGGGGATGCCAAGCCGCGCGCAGGGTCCAGCCCGGTTTCCAGGCCGTGTCCGGCCCGTGCCAGGTAGCGCCCCGGTGGCAGCCCGAAGTGGCGGCGGAACACGGTGACGAAGGCGCTGGCGCTGCTGAAGCCCAGCGCGTGGGCGATATCGGCCACGCTGCGGCCGTCGGTCAGCTGGCGCAGGGCTTCGGACAGCCGGGCCTGCTGCCGCCACTGCGCGAAGCTGAGCGTGGTCTCGTCGCGGAAGTGGCGGGTCAGGCTGCGCGGCGACAGCCCGGCCCAGTGCGCCCATTCGGCCAGGCTGCGCTCGTCGGACGGGTCGGCCAGCAGCTGCGAGGCGATCTTCAGCAGGCGCCGGTCATGCGGCATCGGCAGGTGCATGCGCTGGCGCGGCGCGGTACGGATCTCGTCCAGCAGCACCTCGATGATGTGCTGGCGCTCGGGCGTGGTGTCGTAGCCCAGCGGCCATTCGCAGATGCGGTCGGCCAGCGCCTGCGCCAGCTTGGACAGGCCCAGTACGCAGGGATCGGCGGGCAGGGTGGCGCAGGCCGGTGCGGCCAGCGCCATGCCCCAGCCACGCAGCGGGCCGTCGAGGGTGACCGTATGCGGCTCCAGCGGCGGCATCCAGCCGGCCGAGCCCGGCGCCAGTGACCACGTTCCGTGCGAGGTGCGGGTGGTCAACAGGCCGCGTTCGACGCAGATCAGCTGCGCGCGCTGATGGTGGTGCCAGTCCACTTCACGGACCAGGCCCAAGGGGCTGTCGAAGCGGAAGGCGACAACCGGTGGCCCGTCATTGCGCTCGAACCAATCCAGGGCGTCGTCGCGCAGCAACCGCTTGGGAGGGGGGATTTCTGCCTTGTTCATCATATCCGCTGGCTGAAATGTGTCATCCATTGGCTTAATTGTACTACCGGGCCACCTGACCAGATCATTAAGGTAGGCGCCTTCGTTGATCCAGCCCGCTGCTGCAACACAGCATTCGATGCCAGATCGAATATTTCCATTGAGAAATATTTTTTTTGGAAGAGAATGCTCCCCCATGATCTGTCCTGCAACCACTCCCCCCAGCTTCGGCCTGCTGCTGCGCCAGGTGCGCGATGGCCTGGTCCGTCAACTCGACGCGTCCATGGCTGAAGAAGACCTGGGTATCGGCTTCACCCATTACATCGGGTTGAAGGTGCTTTCCAACATGGCTCCGTGCACGGCCAACGAGCTGGCCCAGGCCATCGACCAGGTGCCCAGTGCAGTGACCCGCCTGCTGGACAAGCTGGAGTCGCTGGGCTGCGTCCGCCGCGAACCGCATGCCCAGGACCGGCGTGCGCTGCAGATCGTGCTGACCGATGAAGGCCGCGCACTGTGGGCGCGGCTGAAGCTGCGTGGCGACGCGGTGATGGATTACGCCCTGCGTGATCTTTCCGCTGACGAGCGCACGCAGCTGCTGTCCCTCCTCACCCGAATCCGCGATTCCCTGACGACCCCATGAACCCGATCCCGCAATCCACTCTCCGCCGGTCCGGGCGCGCGCTGCTGGTATCAGCGCTGGCCCTGGCCCTGGCCGCCTGCGCCAGCAGTCGTGGCCTCAACCCGCAGGGCCACGTGCTCGACGTGGACAGCCTGCACAGCGAACGCACCCTGGCCGACACCGACCTGAGCGCCACCGGCTTCCCGGCGCAGGACTGGTGGAAGGCGCTGGGCGATGCGCAGCTGGACGCGCTGGTCGCCGAGGGCCTGGCTGGCCACCCGAGCCTGGACGCTGCCGATGCGCGCCTGCGCCAGGCGCAGTCGCAGGTCGGTACCGCGCGTGCCGATCGCCTGCCGAGCCTGTCGGTGTCCGGTGGCTATACCGGTCTGCGCCTGCCCGAGTCGATGGCCGGCAGCGAGATGGGAGGCCATTACGCTGGCAGCAGCCAGGTCGCGTTGGATTTCAGCTATGGCGTGGACCTGTGGGGCGGCAAGCGCGCTGCCTGGGAAGCGGCCGTGGACGGCGCCCATGCCGCCACTGTCGAAGCCCAGGCTGCACGCCTGAACCTGTCCACCGGCATCACCCAGGCCTATGCCGACCTGGCGTATGCATGGCAGCTCAATGACGTGGCCGAAGAAGAGCTGGGCCGCTCGCAGAAGTCGCTGGAACTGACCCGCCAACGCCGCAGCGCCGGCATCGACAGTGATCTGCAGGTGCGCCAGGCCGAGGCCCGCGTGCCCGCCGCGCAGCAGCAGGTGCAGGCCGCGCAGCAGCGCATCGATGCGGCCCGCACCGCGCTGGCCGCGCTGGTCGGCAAGGGTCCGGACCGTGGCCTGTCGATCCAGCGCCCGCAGGCGTTGAATCCGATGGCGCTGCAGCTGCCGGGCGTGCTGCCCAGCGAACTGTTGGGTCGTCGCCCGGACATCGTTGCCGCGCGCTGGCGCGTGGAAGCGGCCGACAAGCAGATCAAGGTCGCCAGGACCAAGTTCTACCCGAGCTTCAACCTGACCGCACTGGCTGGCGTCGTCGCACCGAACGTGGGTGATCTGCTGAAAAGCAGTTCGACCTTCGCCTACATCGGACCGGCGCTGAGCCTGCCGATCTTCGAAGGCGGCAAGCTGCGCGCCAACCTGGCCAACACCGATGCGCAGTACGACCTGGCGGTGGCCAACTACAACCAGACCGTGCTCGATGCACTGCGCGACGTGGCCGACCAGGTCAACGCGGTGCGTTCGCTGGCACAGCAGGCGCATTCGCAGCAGCAGGCGGTGGATACCGCACGTTCGGCCTTCGACCTGGCCCAGCAGCGCTACCGCGCCGGCATCGGCAGCTACCTGGACGTGCTGACCGCGCAGTCCACCCTGCTGCAGTCGCAGCAGCAGCTGGCCGGCCTGCAGTCGCAGCAGGTGCAGACCTCGGTGCGCTTGAGCAAGGCGCTGGGCGGTGGTTTCCAGCCCTCTGACGCCGACCGCGCACCGATCGCCTCCCATTCCGATTCCTCGCATTCCTGAAGACTTCCGCCATGAGCCAGACCCAAGACACTGCGGCCCCGGCCGCCCCCAACCGCCGCGGCAACCTGCTGCGCGGCCTGTTCGTGATCGTCGTGCTGCTGCTTGCCGCACTGGCGCTGTGGTACTTCATGTTCGGCCGTTGGTTCGAAGAGACCGACGACGCCTACGTGCAGGGCAACCAGGTGCAGATCACCCCGCTGGTGGCCGGTACCGTGGTCGCCATCAACGCCGATGACGGCATGCGCGTGGAGCGCGGCCAGCTGCTGGTGCAGCTGGACCCGTCCGACACTGCGGTGGCACTGCAGCAGGCCGAAGCCAACCTGGCCAAGACCGTGCGCCAGACCCGCGGTCTGTACCGCAGCGTGGAAGGCGCCCAGGCGGACTTGAACGCCCGCCAGGTGACCCTGAAGCGCGTGCGCGAAGACTTCGCCCGCCGCAAGGACCTGGCCGCCACCGGCGCCATTTCCAACGAAGAACTGGCCCACGCCCGCGATGAGCTGGCCGCTGCCGAAGCGGCCGTGGCCGGTTCGCGCGAGACCGTCGAGCGCAACCGCGCGCTGGTCGACGATACCGTGATCGCCACCCAGCCGGATGTGCAGGCCGCCGCCGCGCAGCTGCGCCAGGCCTTCCTCAACAACGCCCGCGCCGGCATCGTTGCGCCGGTCACCGGCTACGTCGCCCGTCGTTCGGTGCAGGTTGGCCAGCGCGTGCAGCCGGGCAATGCCCTGATGGCGGTGGTGCCGACCGAACAGATGTGGGTCGAGGCCAACTTCAAGGAAACCCAGCTGCGCCACATGCGCCTGGGCCAGGAAGTGGAGCTGAAGTCGGACCTGTACGCCGGTGACGTGAAGTACAAGGGCCGCGTCCAGAGCCTGGGCCTGGGCACCGGCTCGGCGTTCTCGCTGCTGCCGGCGCAGAATGCCAGCGGCAACTGGATCAAGATCGTTCAGCGCGTGCCGGTACGCATCGCCATCGATGCCAAGCAGCTGGCCGAACACCCGCTGCGCATCGGCCTGTCGATGAAGGCCGAAGTGAGCCTGCGCGACCAGAAGGGCGAAGTGCTGCCGAGCACCCCGGCCAAGGGCACGGTGTTCGACACCGACGTGTATGCCAAGCAGCTGCATGATGCCGACGAGGTGATCCACACGATCATCCAGGGCAACCTGCCGCAGCAGGCGAAGGTGGGCTGAGGTCGCCATGTCCGCACAAGCTCCAGCCGCGCCCGGTGCTCCGGGCGCCCCGGCGGCGCCGGGTGCGGCCTCCGGGTTCCTGCCGCCCAGCGTCGCCCTGTGCACCGTCGGCCTGGCGATGGCGTCGTTCATGCAGGTGCTCGACACCACCATCGCCAACGTCTCGCTGCCGACCATCGCCGGTAACCTCGGCGCCAGTTCGCAGCAGGCGACCTGGGTCATCACCTCGTTCGCGGTCAGCACAGCCATCGCGCTGCCGCTGACCGGCTGGCTCAGCCGCCGCTTCGGCGAACGCAAGCTGTTCGTCTGGGCCACGCTGGCCTTCGTCATCACCTCGCTGCTGTGCGGCCTGGCGCAGAGCATGGGCATGCTGGTGCTGTCGCGTGCGCTGCAGGGTTTCGTGGCCGGCCCGATGTACCCGATCACGCAGTCGCTGCTGGTCTCGATCTATCCACGGGAGAAACGCGGGCAGGCACTGGCGCTGCTGGCGATGATCACGGTGGTGGCGCCGATCTGCGGACCCATTCTCGGTGGCTGGATCACCGACAACTACAGCTGGGAATGGATCTTCCTGATCAATGTGCCGCTGGGCATCTTCGCTGCGCTCGTTGTGGGCAACCAGCTGAAGGGGCGCCCGGAGCACATCGAGAAGCCGAAGATGGACTACGTCGGCCTGGTCACCCTGGTGATCGGTGTCGGTGCGCTGCAGCTGGTGCTCGACCTGGGCAACGACGAGGACTGGTTCTCGTCCATGAAGATCGTGGTGCTGGCGTGCGTGGCCGTGGTCACGCTGACGGTGTTCCTGATCTGGGAACTGACCGACAAGGATCCGATTGTCGACCTGAAGCTGTTCCGGCATCGCAACTTCCGCGCCGGTACGCTGGCGATGGTGGTGGCCTACGCGGCGTTCTTCAGCGTGGCGTTGCTGATTCCACAGTGGTTGCAGCGTGACATGGGCTACACCGCGATCTGGGCGGGCCTGGCGACAGCGCCGATCGGCATCCTGCCGGTGATCATGACCCCGTTCGTGGGCAAGTATGCATCGCGCTTCGACATGCGCATGCTGGCTACGGTCGCGTTCATTGTGTTGTCGATGACCAGCTTCCTGCGTTCGAACTTCAACCTGCAGGTGGACTACAACCATGTGGCGGGTGTGCAGCTGATCATGGGCATCGGCGTCGCGCTGTTCTTCATGCCGGTGCTGCAGATCCTGCTGTCGGACCTGGATGGACGCGAGATCGCGGCGGGCTCAGGCCTGGCCACCTTCCTGCGCACGCTGGGTGGCAGCTTCGCGGCGTCGCTGACGACGTGGCTGTGGGCGCGGCGCACCCAGGTGCACCATGCCGACCTGACCGAGCACATCTCGGTCTATCAGCCGGGCATGCAGGACCAGGTGACAGCGATGGGGCAGGGCGACCTGCAACATGGCGCAGCGGTACTGAACAACATGATCAACCACCAGGCATCGCAGATGGGCTTCAACGACATCTTCTTCCTGCTGGGCTGGATCTTCCTGGCGATCATCGCGTTCCTGTGGCTGGCCAAGCCGCCGTTCGGCGCGGGTGCGGGTGCAGCCGCCGGTGGCGGACACTGAAACTCCCTGGAAACACGTGCTGTATTTTGACCCCGCCGCAAGGCGGGGTTTTTGTTTGTGCACCGCGGGTCGCACGGGCCCTGCCGTTGGGATCGTGCCGCGGCGCAGGTTCAGCGCGTGCGATAGACGCGCTTGAACACCACCCGATCGCAGAACAATCGGGTGATGGCCCACATTCCCGCCACAAGTACGGCGCCGCATGTGAGCCAGCCAGCAGTGGCCTGCAATCGGCTGCCGACCAGTGCGCCGCAGATGATGGCGGCAACAAAGACCAGCATTACGGCCTCCTTCGATGCGCCGTAGTGGACCTCGGCCTGGCATCCCACGCATACGCGTACGCCGTGGTTCGAGCCGGTATGGCAGTGAGGGCAGATGATGCTGCGCTGCATGGGTGCGTCCTTTGGGGAAGGGGGAGGGCGCTGGTCAGGTCGTGGCGATACACCTGCAACCGGCTTCTGTAAATCTGCCTTCCACCGAAAAGGAATCGGGTAAATCTCGACTAGGAAAAGTACGAATTGAACGGCTAAAGTGAAATGCGCCCCAAAAGGAGGCCGTTCAAGGTCTGGTAACGACGCGCCGGGAGGAGGTATGCCGCAGCAGGCGACTGCCGGGTGGTGCTAGATACGACAGTTCCAGCGGTAGATGCGATGCCAGGCTCGCCAAACCCCGGAAACGAAAAAACCCGCTTTCGCGGGTTTGATCATCTTGAGTCGTGGTGCCCAGGAGAGGACTCGAACCTCCACGGTTTTACCCGCTAGTACCTGAAACTAGTGCGTCTACCAATTCCGCCACCTGGGCGACTCAGGAGATGAATTGTGCGGGACGGCAGAGAGTGTGTCAACAACATTTCACACATTTTTCTGTGGCCGTACGCCCAGGTGAAGCAGCAGGCTGCGCATCGCCGGTGACAGCTGCGCCCATCCGGCGAAACAGGCGCACAGGCGGCGCTGTGCCCACGCATCTGCAAGCGGAACCGCAACAGTACGGGTATTGCGTCGATGCTGGCGCGCAATGGTACGCGGCACGATGCCGACACCAATGCCGTAGCCGACCATGATGCACACGCCTTCGAACGTCTTCATGCGGATGCGCACGTCCAGGCGTCGCCCGATGTCGCGTGCCTGGTCTTCGATGTAGGCCTGCAGTGCATTGCCATCGGCCAGGGCAACGAAGGTCCCGCCGGCTACCTCGGTGAAGGCCACGCTGCGCCGTGAGGCGAGGCGGTGGTCTTCGGGCAACAGCATCACCAGCGGATCTTCGGCGACCACATGCTGCTGCAGACCGGCAGCGTCGACGGCATCGCTGATGATGCCCGCCTCGGCCTGGCCAGCACTGATCGCACGCACGACTTCAGGGCTGGTGCGCTCCAGCAGTTCCACGTGCAGGCGCGGGCGTTCGGCCAGCCATGGTGCGAGCCGCGAAGGCAGGTAGTTGGTCAGCGCTGCGGTGTTGGCATACAGATGCAGGGTGCCGCGCGCACCGTGCGCGAACGCCTGCAGTTCACCGCGCAGCTGTGCCTGCTGCTGCAGGATCAAGCGTGCATGGTGGGCGAGCGCGGCACCGGCTTCGGTCAGGCTGACGCCGCGTGGGTGCCGGTTCAACAGCGGGGTACCGGCATCGGCTTCGATCGTGCGCAGGCGCTCACTGGCTGAGCCCAGTGCCAGGTTTGCCTGCGCGGCACCGGCCGTGATGCTGCCCGCCTCGGCAATGGCCAGGAACAGGCGCAGGTCGGCGATATCCATCCGCATGTGATGCCCTCATCGCAACGCCTGAGCCTTCGGATCAGCCGAAGGCGAGGCCGGGAAGACCGCATTGTGCGCCGAGCGGCCGGCCGATCCAATGAAGGCATGAATGAATCGATGTACTTCTACGTGCTGCTGGTGGTGGTGTTCGTGCTGGCCGGTGTGGTCAAGGGCGTGACCGGCATGGGGTTGCCGACAGTGGCGATGGGTCTGCTCGGTGGCGCGCTGTCGCCGGTGGCGGCGGCATCGATGCTGTTCATCCCCACCTTCGTCACCAATGCGTGGCAGCTGTTGTCCGGCCCCTCACTGGGCCACATCGTGCGGCGCCTGTGGCCGATGATGCTGGCCGTGGTGGTGGTGACGCTGGGCTCGGCAGCGCTGCTGGTGCGGGTCGATCGCACCTGGTCACGTGTTGCGCTGGGCGTTGCGCTGGTGGTTTATGCGGCCTATGCCCTGCTTGCGCCGGTGTTCCGCGTGCCGCAGCGGCGCGAGCGATGGCTGGGGCCGCTGGTGGGGGCGTTGTCGGGTGTGGTGACCGGCGCCACCGGCGTGTTCGTGATGCCGGCGGTGCCGTACCTGCAGTCGCTGGGATTGCAGCGCGAGGAGCTGGTGCAGGCGCTGGGGCTGGCGTTCACTGTGTCGACGATTTCGCTGACCACTGGCCTGGTGCTGCACGGCGCATTCGGCATCCAGCAGCTGGGGCTGAGTACGCTGGCGGTGCTGCCGGCATTGCTGGGCATGTGGCTGGGGCAGGTGATCCGGCAGCGCATCAGTGCGCGGGTGTTCCGCGCCTGCTTCCTGGGTTTCCTGCTGCTGCTCGGACTGGAGCTGGTGCTGCGGCCGCTGTTGTGATGCCGGCCGCCGGTCGCGGCGATGCCGAATCACGGGCATGAAAAAACCCGCTTTCGCGGGTTTTTCTCATTCTCGACGTGGTGCCCAGGAGAGGACTCGAACCTCCACGGTTTTACCCGCTAGTACCTGAAACTAGTGCGTCTACCAATTCCGCCACCTGGGCGTCGAGGAGCGAGATTATGGGGTGTTGTTACGGGGGTGTCAACACTTTTGGTCGTGTTCGGCGTCACTCGCTGTGCCGCCCTGCATTCCGCCCGCCCGCAGCAGGTTCATGCCGGCGACGGCGCCGAGGATCGCCGCGCTGCCCATCCATTGGGCCGGCCCCAGCACATGGCCGAATGCCGCCGCATCGATGGCAATGGCGATGACCGGGTAGAGGAAGGACAGGACGCCAACCAGCAGGGTCGGTAGTTTCTTCAGGGCTGAGTACAACAGCGTCGACATCATGCCAGTATGCACGAAGCCCAGCGTCAGCAGCAGTGCCCATCCATGCGACGGAGCGTCGCCCGGCCAGCGCGCGAAGGGCAGCAGCAACAGGCTGCCCATCAGGAGCTGCACCGTTACGACCACGGGCGTGGGCACGTCCACCAGTCGTTTGCCGATGGCTGCGGCAATGGCGTAGAGGAGGGCGGCCGCCAGCGCCAGCAGAATGCCAGTGAAGTAGTTGGCCGAAGGGGTGGTGCCTGAGGGGGTGGCAACAACGATCATCACCACGCCGCCGAAGGCCAGCAGCAGCCAGCCCCACTGAGCGGGGCGTGGGCGTTCGCCGAAGGCCAGCACGCCAAGGGCCACCAGCAGGAACGGTTGGGTGTGATAGGTGACGGTCACCACGCCGATCGACGCATACGGGTAGGCGGAGAACAGGCAGATCCAGTTGAGGGTCAGGGCTGCACCGCCAGCGAGAATCCAGGGTAGGCAGCGCCGCTTGCGCGCATCCCCTAACGGCAGGCGCAGTGCGACGCAGGCCAGCAGCATGGCCAGTCCGCCCAGCAGGCAGCGCCAGAACACCACGGTCGGCGCGGGCAGTCCGGTTTCCACCACGAACCAACCCACGCTGCCGGATATCACCATCGCTGCCGCCATCTGCAACGCGCCAACGCGGATGGACTGCATGCCACCTCCAGCGGTGTTCGATATGTCGAACGATTGGCCGCTAAGATAGAAGTGATCACTAGTGTTCGTCAAGTCGAACATTCGTTCGATATGGAGTATTCATGTCTTCATCCAAGTTCGCGCCCATTGATGTCCTCGCCCGTGCCCTCAGGCGGGAGCGCGAGCATTTGGGGGTGTCTGTTTCTGAGCTGGCCAAGCGGGCTGGCGTTGCCAAGTCCACGCTTTCCCAGCTGGAGGCTGGTATTGGCAATCCCAGCCTTGAAACGCTGTGGGCGCTGGCCTCGGCTCTGGAGGTTCAGGTATCGCAGCTGATCGCTCCGCCGCAGCAGCCGGTGCAGGTGATACGTGCTGGAGAGGGCGCTCGTTTGGCCTCCGAGCAGGCTGATTACGTCGTGCATCTGCTGGCCGCGTGCCCCGCGGGGGCGCGCCGCGATATCTATCGGGTCGTGGTCGAGCCTGCATCCATCCGTGAATCCGCACCGCATCCGCCGGGAACGGTGGAGCACGTGGTGCTATGCAGTGGCCGCGCGCGCTTGGGGCCAGTGGGGCAGTGCGTCGAACTGGGGGCGGGCGACTACATCAGCTATGCGGCCGATGTCGCGCATGTGCTGGAGGCGATGTCGGAACCGGTCACCGCGGTGATGTTGATCGAGCATCGCTGAACCCGGACGACCGGAACGCTGGTAAGAGAATCCCTGCCGACATCCATGCTGGAGTGGTGGTGCCTGATGGAGCGTGGAAATGACTGAGAAGGCTTCGCCAGGTGACTGGGTCAAGCGCGGGGAGGGTGACGGTGGCATTGAGCGCATCGAGGCGTTCTTCGAAGGCCACGGTTACGCGCCTCATCGACATGACACTTATGCCATCGGATTCACGCTGGCTGGGGTGCAGAGTTTCCAGTATCAGCGCTCACGGCGGCACGGCGTGCCTGGATCGGTGCTCGTGCTGCATCCTGATGAACTGCACGATGGTGAGGCGGGCACGGCCGCCGGATTCCGCTACAGGATGGCCTATGTCTCACCTTGGCAGGTGCAACAGGTGCTTGGCGGTGCGCCGCTTCCCTTCGTGCAGGGGGGGGTATCCAGCGACCCTCGCCTGAGGGCCGCGATTCTGCCTCTACTGGCGCACCTACAGGCCTGCCTGGATCCCATGGAAGAGGCTGACGCGCTCTATGATCTATCGCACAGCCTTGTCGCGGTGGCCGGGCGCCCGCGTGCCATGCGCAGGCCCGATGCGGCCGGGGTGGAGCGGGCCCGCGCTTACCTGATGGACAGGCTCGGACAGCAGGTGACCTTGGATGCGCTGGAGCAGGTCAGCGACATGGATCGCTGGCAGCTGAGTCGTGATTTTCGCGCGCTGCTGGGTACCAGCCCCTATCGGTTCCTGACACTTCGGCGGCTCGACAGGGTGCGCAGGGCCCTGCTGGCCGGGCAATCAATCGCCTCGGCTGCACTCGATACGGGCTTCTTCGATCAGAGCCACATGGCGCGGCAGTTCCTGCTTGCCTACGGGGTCACGCCTGCGCTGTGGCTCAAGCGGATGGGCATGCGCGGCCGGCGCCGTTGATCGTTGCACGATCGTACAAGAACCCCACGGCGGAGTTTTCCATGCTTCCTCTTCCATGTCGCCAAGAGCATCCGCATGTCACACCTTGATCCCTCTCCGCTGCCCCAGCCGGTCTCGCTTGCCCTGAAATTTGCGCTGTTTACCGAACAGTGGGCACCCAAGGTCATCGCCGAGATGAATGACTACCAGTTCAAGATCGTACGCATCGAGGGCGTATTCGTATGGCACGTGCACGCCGACACTGATGAGGCGTTCCTGGTGGTTGAGGGAGAGCTGCGCATCGAATTCCGCGACGGGCACATCCTGCTGCGACGAGGCGAACTGTACGTCGTGCCTAAAGGGGTGGAGCACAGAACCTGTGCCGATCACGAAGTGTGGTTGATGCTGGTCGAGCCGCGAGGCGTGCTCAATACGGGCGATTCGCGCGGCGAGCGCACCGCGCAGAACGATGTCTGGATATGAGGCGGAGGCGCCGGACAACAAAAAACCCCTGATCGCTCAGGGGTTCTTTATCAGTGGTGCCCAGGAGAGGACTCGAACCTCCACGGTTTTACCCGCTAGTACCTGAAACTAGTGCGTCTACCAATTCCGCCACCTGGGCGTTCCAGAGGCGCAATTGTGAAGATGAATCCCCAGGCTGTCAACGACTTCCTGAATATTTTTCATGCAAGGCCTTCAAGACAGCCGCTGACCCGTTCTGCACGCCGTCAGCGGCTACCATGTAGGGCGATGACTACCAAAAAACCAAGCAAGGGCGGGAGCACCTCCCGCAGCCAGGCCCCGAAGAAGGGCGCCAAGGCGGGCACGGCCCGCACCACCAAGCCGGGCAAGCCGTTGCCGGGCTGGTTCCCCGAATTGAATGAAGGCGGCGCACCACCGCGTGGTCGCAAGGTCCGCAGCGCCGATGCCGCCGCTCCGGGCCCGGCCCCGGGCCGCAAGCTGCCGCCGACCGGCAAGGTGATCGACGATCCCTATGCCGCCCGCGAAGCCGAGAAGTACGAACAGCCCATCGCCAGCCGCGAGGCCATCCTGGCCCTGCTGGAGCGCTGCGAAGGGCCGCAGACCGCCGAGGAACTGGGCGCGCGCCTGGGCCTGACCGCGCCGGACCGGGCCGAGGCGCTGTCGCGCCGGCTCGGTGCCATGGTCCGCGACGGCCAGTTGGTGCAGAACCGTCGCGGCGGTTTCGCCCCGATCCAGACCCTGAACCTGGTCACTGGCGTGGTGATCGCCAACCCGGAAGGGTTCGGTTTCCTGCGTCCGGTCGAGGGCGGTGACGACCTGTTCCTGCCGCCGTATGAGATGCGCAAGGTCATGCACGGCGACAAGGTGCTGGCCCGTGTGACCGGCATCGATCACCGTGGCCGTCGCGAAGGCAGCATCGCCCGCGTGCTCGAACGCGGCATGACCCGCCTGATCGGCCGCTTCAGCATCGAGATGGGCATCAACTACGTAGTGCCCGACGACAAGCGCGTGCAGCGCAACGTGCAGGTGCCGCCGGACCAGACCGGTGGTGCACGTGACGGCCAGCTGGTGGTCTGCGAACTGACCCAGGCGCCGGACAGCCGCCGTCCGCCGATCGGCCGCATCATCGCCGTGCTCGGCGACAAGCTGACCGCGTCGCTGGTGGTGGAGACCGCCATCCACGGCCACGAGCTGCCGTTCGAGTTCCCGCAGGACGTGCTGGACGAAGCGGCTTCGGTGCCGCTGGTGGTTGAGCCGGCAATGATCGGCGACCGCGTCGACCTGCGCAGCACGCCGCTGGTCACCATTGACGGCGAGGATGCGAAGGACTTCGACGACGCGGTGTATTGCGAGCCGAATGCCGAGGGTTTCCGCCTGGTGGTGGCGATCGCCGATGTCTCGAACTACGTGCGCCCCGGCACGCCGCTGGATGAGGAGGCGCAGAAGCGCGCCACCTCGGTGTACTTCCCGGGCTTCGTGGTGCCGATGCTGCCGGAGACGCTGTCCAACGGTATCTGCTCGCTGATGCCGAAGGTCGACCGCATGTGCTTTGTCTGCGACATGCAGATCGACCGCGACGGCCTGGTCACGCATTCGCGCTTCTACGAGGCGGTGATGAACTCGCACGCGCGCCTGACCTACACCCAGGTGTGGAAGGCGGTGGGCGAGGACGATGCCGATACCAAGGCCTGGATGGGCGACCTGCTGCCGCAGGTGCAGCGCCTGCACCAGCTGTACAAGGTGCTGTCCAAGGCACGTGCCAAGCGCGGCGCCATCGAGTTCGAAAGCAGCGAAGTGCGCTTCGTGCTGGACAACCGCGGTGAAGTCACCCAGGCCGGCATGCTGGTGCGCAACGACGCACACAAGCTGATCGAGGAATGCATGATCGCGGCCAACGTCGAGGCGGCCAGGTACCTGCTGTCGCGCCATGTGCCGGCCCCGTACCGCATCCACGAGAAGCCGCCGGAAACCAAGTACGCCGACCTGCTGGAATTCCTCAAGGAGTTCAAGCTGAGCCTGCCGCCGTGGTCCAAGGTGCGTCCGGGCGATTACACCAAGCTGCTGAAGAAGATCCGGGATCGTCCTGATGCCACGTTGCTGGAATCGGTGCTGCTGCGCAGCCAGAGCCTGGCGATCTACAGCCCGGAGAATCACGGTCACTTCGGCCTGGCGCTGGAGGCGTACGCGCACTTCACCTCGCCGATCCGTCGCTACCCTGACCTGCTGGTGCACCGCGCGATCAAGCACGCGTTGTCCGGCAAGCCGCTGGACAAGTTCACCTACAACGCACGCGAAATGGCTGCGCTGGCGCTGCAGTGCTCCGAGCGTGAGCGCCGTGCCGATGAGGCCGAGCGCGAGGTCGACGAGCGCTACCGCGCCGCGTGGATGGAAAAGCACGTGGGCGGCCAGTTCGATGGCGTGATCAGCGGCGTGACCAGCTTCGGCCTGTTCGTGGAGCTGGACGAGTCGAAGGTGCAGGGCCTGGTCCATGTGACCCAGCTGCCGCAGGACTATTACAAGTTCGACGCGACCCGCAAGACGCTGACCGGCGAGCGCCGTGGCAGCAGCTACCGGCTGGGCGACCGCGTGCGCATCCTGGTGCTGAAGGCCAGCATGGAAGAGCGCAAGATCGACTTCCGCCTGGTCGAGCACAAGGGTGAGGATGAAGGCGATGGCCTGCCGCCGCTGCCCGAGCGTGGCAAGCCGGCCAAGCGGAAGAAAGAGAAATACTGATGACCGTGGTAGTGCCGGCCGCTGGCCGGCATCCATGGCACCCTCGGCACCGACGGGTTGCCGGCCAGCGGCCGGCACCACCAGGAGACATCGCATGCAGGGCCAACCCGAATACAGCGGCGGCTGCCAGTGCGGCGCGATCCGCTTCCAGGCGCGAGGCACGCTGACCGACAGCTCGATCTGCCACTGCCGGATGTGCCAGAAGGCCTTCGGTGCCTACTATGCGCCGCTGGTGTCGGTGCGCGGCGTGCAGTTCAGCTGGACCCGCGGCCAGCCGCGTTATTTCCAGTCGTCCAACGTGGTGCGGCGTGGCTTCTGCGCCGACTGCGGCACCCCGTTGACCTATGAAGCCCCCGACGGCGTGGCCGTGGCCGCTGGTGCCTTTGACCAACCCGAACGCCTGCCACCGACCATCCAGTACGGAGTCGAACGCAAGCTGCACTTCGTCGACAGCCTGGCCAGCCTGCCGGCGCGGCGCACCGAGGAAGACATCGCGGCGCTGGATTTCCTGGCCACCATCGTGTCCCACCAGCATCCGGACCACGACACCCCGCACTGGCCGCCGCGCAGCCGATAAGCCACCTGTAGCGCCGAGCCCACGCTCGGCTGCTCTGGGTTCAGGCTTCATCGGCCGCCGCCCGCCGAGCATGGGCTCGGCGCTACAGAGGGCCGGCCGCAGCGCCCGGCCCGCCGATGCTCTACCATAGCCACCCCCTTTCCGGTCCCCGCCCGCATGAGCAAGAACAGCCAGTGGATTGTCGGCGTCAACGCCGTCGCCTCCTCCATCGAGAACGACGCCGAGAACGTCCGCGAAGTGCTGGTCGAGGCCGGTGCGAAGAACCCGCGCCTGACCGAGATCGAGGAAAACGCCCGCCGCAAGGGCATCGACGTGCGCAAGGTGAACAGCCAGGCGCTGGACGGTGTCGGCGGTTCGGTACGCCACCAGGGCGTGGCCGCGCGCTATGCCGCCGCCCGCACCTACAGCGAGAACGAGCTGGAAGGCCTGGTCACTGCAGCCGAGGGCAAGGCCCTGCTGCTGGTGCTGGACGAGGTGCAGGACCCGCACAACCTGGGCGCCTGCCTGCGCTCGGCCGCTGCCGCCGGCGCGACTGCCGTGATCATCCCCAAGGACAAGTCGGCCACGGTCAATGCCACCGTGCGCAAGACCTCGGCGGGTGCCGCCGATCTGATCCCGGTGGTGGCGGTGACCAACCTGTCGCGCTGCCTGAAGGACCTGCAGAAGCAGGGCGTGTGGATCTACGGCCTGGCCGGCGAAGCCACCGCCTCGCTGTACCAGCTGGACCTGAAGGGCAACATCGCCCTGGTGCTGGGCGGTGAAGCAGATGGCCTGCGCCGCCTGACCCGCGAGAACTGCGATGGCCTGGTCAAGATCCCGATGCCGGGCGAGATCGAGAGCCTGAACGTCTCCGTCGCGGCCGGTGTCAGCCTGTTCGAGGCCGTGCGCCAGCGCGGTTGATCGGCAGCAGCGGCTGTGTCGACCAAGGTCGACACCCACCAGGTAGTCGCCAACCTTGGTTGGCGCTCTTGCCGCCTCACCCCGCGCTGCCGCCCAGTGCCTTGAACAAGGTGACGTCGTTGTTCAGCTGCCCCTGGCGCACGCGCGCCAGCGACAGCTCGGCATCACGCCGGGTCTGCTGCGCTTCCAGCCAGGTGCGCAGGTCGGTGGCACCTACGCGGTAGCGCACTTCCTGCGCCCGTTCCACTTCCACCGCTTCGTCGTACGAAGCCTGCGAGGCCGCCACCTGGCGCGCCAGCTGCTCGCGTGCCGACAGCGCGTTGTCCACTTCCGAGAGCGCGGTATACAGCGTCTTGCGGAAATTGGTCGCGGCGATCTGGTAGCCGGTGCCGGCGATATCGGTATCCAGCTGCGCGCGCTGCAGGTTGAGGAACGGAAGCGACAGGCCGGCGCCCAGCGTGGCCACCGGGTTGCGCAGCACGTCACCCAGCGACGTTGCACTGGAGCCGAGGCTGCCGGTCAGGCTCAGCGCCGGGTAGTACTGGGTAGCGGTCACCTTGATGGTCTTCAGGCTGTTGCGCAGGCGCAGTTCGGCCGCGCGCAGGTCGGGACGGCGACCGAGCAGGTCGGTCGGCAGGCCCTCCGCGATGCTGGGGCTGCGTGCGCCGAGCAGGTCCTGCGGTTCGTCCTGCTGCGGCCAGGGCGTGCCGTCCAGCAGCACGGTCAGTGCATTGCGCGCCTCCACCCGCTGCTGTTCCAGCGCACTCTGCGAGGAACGCTGCGACTGCAGGTTCTGCAGAGCCTGGCGTACTTCCAGGCGCGATACCGCACCGGCGTCGAAGCGGGCCTGGACCAGTTCGCGGGTACGTTCCAGCCGCTCCAGGTTGGCCTGGCCGGTGGCGATGGATTGGTTGAGATAGGCCAGGTTCCAGTATTGGTTGATGGTGTCGCTGATCACCAGCAGCGCGGTGTTCTGCCGGTCTTCCTCGCTGGCCTCGGCTTCCCAGCGGGCGATGTCGCGCTGGGTGCGCAGGCGGCCCCACAGGTCCACTTCCCAGCCCAGCGAGACGCCGGTGGAATAGCTGCGGCGCCAGTCGTCGGCCTGGTCGGTGGCGCGGCTGGCGCTACCACTCACACCTGAAGACGAAGGCTGCGGCCACAACGCGTTGCTGGCCAGGCCAGCCTGCAGGCGCGAACGCTGCACGGCCAGGCCAGCGGCGGCAAGATCGCTGTTGGCGGCCAGCGCCTGCGCCACCAGACGGTCGAGACGTTCATCGCCGAAACCGGTCCACCAGGTGTCCTGGCGGATGTCGCGGCCCGGAGTATCCAGGCTGCTGCGCGGATCGTCGGCGGGCGCATTGAGGGCGGCGTCGCCACGACCGTAGGTCGCCGCCACGTCGGGGGCCTGCACCGGATAGCGGCCCATCGATGCGCAGCCGGACAGGGCGAGCAGTACAGCGCCCGCCAGCAACAGGCGCGAGGGGGCAGGGAAGGGCAGTCGGGTCATCATCTTCATTCGCGGGCCAGGGCCTCCACCGGGTCGAGCTGCGCGGCGTTACGCGCGGGCAGGAAGCCGAACGCAACGCCGATCAGGGTCGAGCAGGCGAAGGCGGCGACGATCGAGGCGGTGGAGAACAGCACCTGGAAGTCGCTGGCGAAGCGGCCGATCATCGAGCCCAGCAGCAGGGCCAGGCCGATGCCGAGCACGCCGCCGAGCAGGCACACCAGCACTGCTTCGATCAGGAACTGCTGGCGGATATCACTCTGCCGTGCACCGACGGCCATGCGCACGCCGATCTCGCGGGTACGCTCGGTCACCGAAACCAGCATGATGTTCATCACACCGATACCACCGACCAGCAGTGCGATGGCGGCGATGGCGCCGATCAGCAGGGTCATCGTGCGCGTGGTCTGCTCGATGGTCTGGCGGATCTCGGCGCTGTTGCTGAGGAAGAAGTCCTCGGTGCCATGGCGCATCGTCAACAGGCGGGTGATCGCTTCCTGTGCGGCATCCATCGGCGTGGCGTCGTCCACGCGCACGGTGATGCTGGACACGTGGCTCTGGCCGAGCATGCGCGACATCACCGTGGTGTACGGCACCCACACGCTGAGGCTGGTGCTGCCGCCGAAACCGAAACTCTGGCGCTTGGCCACGCCGACCACGCGTGCCGGCACATTGCCGAGCAGGATCACCTGGCCGATCGGATCGACATCGGGGAAGAACTGGGTCTGGGTGTTCTCGTCGATCACCGCCACCTGGCCGAGGCCCTTCACCGCATCGGCATCGAAGAAGCTGCCGCTGAGCAGGGTCACGCCCTTGACCCGGAAGAACTGCTCGCCGACGCCGCTGACCTGGGCGGTGGAGGACTGGTTGCGGTAACGCGCGGTGACCGAGGTCGACACGCTGGGCGTGGAGCTGTCGACGTAGCTCTGCCGGGCCAGCGCATCGGCATCACTGGCTTTGAGCGTCTGCACACGGGCCGAGCGCATGTCTCCGAAACCACGGCCGGGGTAGACATCGATGGTGTTGGTGCCGAGCGCGCTGATGTTCTGCAGGATCTGCTGCTGCGAGCCATTGCCCAGCGCCACCACCGAGACCACCGAGGCGATGCCGATGATGATGCCGAGCATGGTCAGGAAGGTGCGCAGCCGATGTGCATTCATCGCCAGCAACGCCATGCGGAATGCTTCGGTGAAGCGGTCGCGCGCGGCCCGCCAGCTGTTGCCGCGGGCGACGCCGGTGCTGGCCTCGCGCTGCGCGCGGTAGGTCGGTGCATTCGGGTTGGCGCGGTCGGCGATGATCTCGCCGTCGCGGATCTCGATGATCCGCTGCGCGTGTTCGGCCACGCTCATGTCGTGGGTGACGATGATGATGGTGTGGCCTTCGGCGTGCAGCTCGCCGAGGATCGCCATCACTTCCTCGCCGGATTTCGTGTCCAGCGCGCCGGTCGGTTCGTCGGCCAGGATCACCTCGCCGCCGTTCATCAGGGCACGGGCGATCGACACGCGCTGCTGCTGGCCGCCGGACAGCTGGCCCGGCTTGTGGTGCATGCGGTCGCTCAGGCCCAGCCGCTGCAGCAGCTGTTCGGCACGCGCGTTGCGCACCGGGCCGGGGCTGCCGGCGTACACCGCCGGCACTTCCACGTTGCCGCGCGCATCGAGGTCGCCCAACAGGTGGTAGCGCTGGAAGATGAAGCCGAAATGCTCGCGGCGCAGTTCGGCCAGCTCGTCCGGCTCCATCTTCCCGGTTTCGCGGCCGGCCACCTGGTAGCTGCCACGGGTGGGACGATCGAGGCAGCCGAGGATGTTCATCAGCGTCGACTTGCCTGAGCCGGACTGGCCGACGATGGCCACCATCTCACCGGCGTGGATGTCGAGGTTGACGTCGCGCAGCACGGCGATCACATCGTCGCCGGCCGGGAATTCGCGTCGCAGGTCACGCAGGCGCAGCAGCGGCGCCGTCGTGCTCATCGGCGCCCCATGCCCGGGCCGCCGACCCGCATCTGCATGCCGCCGCGGTTGCCGCCGCCGGCGCTGGCACCGGCCGCACCGGCTTCGCCGACCACCACGCGCTCGCCTTCCTTCAGTCCCGACAGGATCTCGGCCGAGGCGCCGTTGTTGATGCCCACGGTTACCTTGCGCGGCTGCGGCTGGCCCTTGTCGTCCAGCACCCGCACCATGCGCTCGTCGCCACGGCGCTTCGGCCCCAGTGCCACCGCCGGCACCATCAGCACGCCCTTGGCCTGCTTCAGCAGTACCGAGACCTGCGCGGTCATGTCGATGCGCAGGGTGCCATCCGGGTTTTCCACGTCGAACAGCGCGTTGTAGTAGACCGCGCTGCTGGAGCTGGAACTGGACGAGCTGCTGGAACTGGACGAACTCTCGTTGGCGATCGAGGCCGGCGCCGGATTGATCTGGCGCAGCGTGGCGTGGTACTTGCGATCCGGGTCGCCCAGCGTGGTGAAGTACACCGGCATGCCGGCCTTGATCTTCACCACGTCGGCTTCGGAGATCTCGGCATTGACCGTGACCACGTCCAGCCGTGCCAGCATGACGATGGTCGGTGCGGTCTGGTTGGCGTTCACGGTGCGACCTTCCTCGGCCACCACCGCCACCACGGTGCCGTCCATCGGCGCGGTGATACGGGTGTAGGCAAGGTTGGCGCGGGCGGTGCCCAGCTCGGTTTCGCGGCCCTTGATCTGCGCCTCGTAGGACTGCAGCTGGGCACGGGCGGTCTTCAGCTGCGCCTCGGCGGCATCGTACTCCTGGCGCGAGGTGGCCTCGGCGGCCAGCATCTGCTGCTGGCGCGCGAATTCCAGTTCGGCCTGGCGCAGGGTGGCCTGCTGCACGGCGCGCTGGGCGGTGACCTGGTCCAGCGAGGCCTGGGCATTGAGCACCTGGTTCTGCTGGGTGGTGGCGTCGATTTCGGCAATCAGGTCGCCTTCCTTCACGGTATCGCCCAGCTGCACCTTCAGCGATTTGATCTGGCCAGAGGCCTGGGCACCGACGCTGACCAGCTTGTAGGCGTCGATCACACCGGTGGCCTCCACCGTCTGCTCGATGTCACCACGGCTGACGGGCGTGGTCGCCACCGCCGGGGCGGCGGGCTTGCGCAGCAGCCACCAGGCGGCTGCGGCAACGGCAAGGGCGAGCAGGGCGATCAGTATCAGGCGACCCCGGCGGGTCGCGGGCAGCAGGCGGAACGTCACGTCGTGGCTTCACTCTCGGGGCCGCGGTGGCGGCGTTGGTGGGCATTGTGAAGACCGGGCGATGGGCGGCTCAATCCTCGGGGTATGTCTCTATGTAACACTGTCGGTGAATACGCGTAACCACAGGTATCCCGCCCATGGCTGGATACACTGGTACGCATTGCCCCGGATGCGGTTCAGCTGCCGACACGGGATGATCGCGACATGGAGACTGAAAACACGATGCATCGACTGCTGATCGTCGACGACGACAACGACATCCGCACCCTGCTGGCCGAACAGCTCGGCCGGGCCGGCTACCAGGTGAGCACGGCCGCAGACGGCACCGCCATGCGCCAGCTGCTGGACCGCGAACACGTGGACCTGATCGTGCTCGACCTCAACCTGCCGCGCGAGGATGGCCTGACCCTGTGCCGCGACCTGCGCGCGCGTTCGAACACGCCGGTGATCATGCTGACCGCGCGTGCCGAGCCGATCGACCGCGTGCTGGGCCTGGAAATGGGCGCCGACGACTACCTGGCCAAGCCGTTCGAACCGCGCGAGCTGCTGGCACGCATACGCAACGTGCTGCGCCGGACCGAGGCGCTGCCGGCGAACCTGGAGCCGCTGGCGGTGCGCCGTGCGCGCTTCTCGCGCTGGGTGTTCGATCTGGAGCATCGCCACCTGGTCGATCCGGACGATCGCGTGGTGGTGCTGTCCGGCGCCGAGTTCCGCCTGCTGCGGGTGTTCATCGCCCACGCCAACAAGGTGCTGTCGCGCGAGCAGCTGGTCGCGCTCAGCAGCGGCCGCAACTACGAGGCACAGGACCGCGCCATCGATCTGCAGGTCAGCCGGCTGCGCAACAAGCTGGGCGACGACGGTGGCCCTGACGGACTGATCAAGACCGTTCGCAACGAAGGCTATGTACTGGCCTCCTCGGTGAACCTGGAATAAGCCGCGATGAAGCGCCTGCGCCATTTCCTGTCCTCGATGGTCGGGCGGTTGTTCGTGATCCTGCTGCTGGGCATGAGCGTGGCCGCGATCGGCGCGACCATGCTGGCTACCTCCAAACGCCAGCAGGAGTTCGAGCGGCAGAACCTGAACCGCATCGCCGACCGCCTCCAGGGCTACGTCAACCTGCTCGACGGCAACCCCGAACTGCGCGAGCGCCTGCTCGAAATCGGTGGGCCGAGCGTACGTGCGCTGCAACCCGGCGCACGGCTGGGGCGGGCCGATACCGCGTTGATGGAAGTACTCGATGACCGGCCCGGCCCGGTCGCACGCGCGCATGTGCACTTCGCTTCGTTCCGTTCCTGCATTCCCAAGCTGCAGGACCTGCTGCCCCCGCCGCCACCGGGGCATCGCAAGCATCCGCGCGAACGTGATCCGGCGTTCATCCCGCCCAAGTGCCGTGCGGTCGACGTGACCCTCAACGACGGCACGCTGCTGAAGCTGGCGCTGGATTCGCCGGCGGTGGCACACAACGGCATCCTCGCCGTGGACCCGTGGTTCCTGACCCTGCTGGTGCTGGCGATCGCGGTGCTGGCCTATATCGTCGCGCGCATGGCCAGCGCGCCGCTGCAGGAACTGGCCGCAGCCGCCGAAGACCTGGGCGACGACCTGCAGCGCGATCCACTGCCGCTGCGCGGCCCGCGCGAAGTGCAGCGTGCCGCCGAAGCCTTCAACGCCATGCAGCATCGCCTGCAGCGGCACCTGGCCGAGCGCACGCAGATGCTGGCGGCGATCACCCATGACCTGCAGACCCCGCTGACCCGGCTGCGCCTGCGCCTGGAGAATGTCAGCGACGAGGTGCTGCGCGAGCGCCTGATCGGCGATCTGGCCGCGATGCAGGCGTTGGTGCGCGAAGGCCTGGAGCTGGCGCGCAGCGCGGAGAGCGCCGAGCAGCGCGCCGCACTGGACCTGGATTCGCTGCTGGAGAGCATCGTTGAAGACACGGCCGAGGGCGGCGGAGATGTCGTCTTTGAAGGTGGCAGCGGAGCGGTGTTGATGTTGCGTCCGCTGGCCATGCATCGCCTGTTTTCCAACCTGGTGGACAACGCGGTGATGTATGCCTACCGGGTGCGGGTACGGGTCGAGCGTAGTGGTGGCGCGATCACCGTGGTGGTGGCCGATGACGGCCCGGGCCTGGCCGAGGATCAGCTGGAAGCCGTGTTCGACCCGTTCGTGCGGGTGGAAACCTCGCGTTCGCGCGAAACCGGCGGCGCCGGTCTGGGCCTGACCATCGCCCGCGCCCTGGCTGAGAAAGACGGGGCGCGGCTGTGGCTGCGCAACCGCGTCGAAGGCGGGCTGGAGGCGGTAGTGCAGTGGCCGGCCAGTGCACAGGTGACGCCGCCGGGCCGCGCGGGCTGAGCCTTCGCGGCTGGCGATGGTGACGCCGTGGGCCGGGTTTGGCCTATCATCTGCGCATCTTCCCAGTTCCCCCCCGATGAGCCAGCCCGTCCCCGCCGGCATGCCGTCCCGCGCTGCCCGGCAGTTCCCGCATGCTGCCAGGCCCGGCAGCCCTGCCTGGCCGCCGCCGCTGCACTGATGGCCGGACAGGGGGACATCGGGCGCTGGGTGGAGCGCTGCGGATCAGATATCGGTCGATGGCTGCGACAGGGCCTGCTGTGGCTGCTGCTGGCCCTTGCACTGCCGGTGGCAGCGCAGGAGGGGGCTCCGCCACTGCGCGACTACGCCATTGATGTATGGACGTCGCGCAACGGCCTGCCGCACAACTCGCTGCGCGACATCGCGCAGACCCCCGAAGGCCACCTCTGGTTCGCCACCTGGGAAGGCCTGGTGCGTTACAACGGGCTGGATTTCACCGTGTTCGACCGCAGTACCCGCCCGGGCCTGCGCGACAACGGCATCGGCGCGCTGTTCGTCGACCGCCAGGGGGGGCTGTGGATCAGTGATTCGCGGGGCAATGTCAGCCATCGCGGCAACGATGGCCAGTGGCGTGTCTGGGAGCACCAGGCCGATACCCCGCAGGTCCTGATCCAGTCCATGCAGATGGACAGCCAGGGCCGCTTGTGGCTGCTGTATGAAGGCAAGGGCATCGGCTATCTGACGCCGGACACCGGTATCGTCTACCAGGCTCCGGCCGCCGACCTGCCGATGGCGATGAGCTTCACCAAGCTGGTGGTCGATGCGCAGGACCGGGTCTGGGTCGGCACGTTGGATGGACTGGTGCTGCGCGACAACGATGGCGTGCTCAAGCGCGCGCCAGCGACGTGGGGGCTGGGCGCCGGCAGTGGCCTGTCGTGGCCGTACCGCGCTCCGGATGGCGCGCTGTGGATCGTCGCCGGCGAGCGCCTGTACCGGGTGGAGGATGATCAGCTGGTGCTGATGCACCGCCTGCCGGGGCAGCTGCACCTGACCTCGATGCTGCAGGATCGCCATGGTGACCTGTGGCTGGGCACCGAGAACCAGGGCCTGCTGCGGATCTCAGCGCATGGCCTGGAGCGCCTGCCGGCGGGCCTGAACCTGCCGGGTGGGCGCGTGGTCAGCCTGCGCGAGGATGCCGAGGGCAGCATCTGGGTGGGTGCCAACGGTGGCCTGTACCGCCTGCGCGAAACACTGTTCAGCAGCTACACCGAGCGCGATGGCCTCAGTGGCGACTATGTGCGCACCGTGTTCGAGGACCGCGAACGCCAGCTGTGGGTCGGCAGTGCCAGCGGCCTCGACCTGCAGACTGCTGATGGCCGCTTCCGTGCGATGCCGCTGCACAACCGCGGCGGCAAGGCACCTTCGGTGCTCAGCCTGGCGCAGGGTCCGGACGGTGACCTGTGGGTCGGAACGTTCGGTGATGGCGTCTACCGTCTTGGCCCCGATGGCCGGCTGCGGCACAACTATGCCGCCGCCGATGGCATGCCGGGCGGCAACATCCGCGCGATCAGCGTGGACCCGCAGGGTGTGGTCTGGGCCGGCACCCAGAAGGGCGTGGTCCGCATCGACGGCGACCGCGTGCAGGTATCAAGCGTTGCGGGCATGCCCAGCGGCCTGATCACCGCGCTTGAGCACGATCACCAGGGCAACCTGTGGATCGGCACCATCGAGGGCATCCGCGTACTGCGCGGCGATCACGTGCAGTCGATCGACCTCGCGCCGATGGGCGGTGGCCGCAGCGTGTTCGGCTTCCATCAGCTGGGTGACGCGATGTGGATCAGCAGCGACCGTGGCCTGTACCGCTGGCGCAACGGCACGCTGGCACGGGTGGGGCTGGAGCAGGGCATGCCGGTGGATGCGGTGTTCCAACTGGTGCCGGATCGCCTTGGCAACGTGTGGATCAGCAGCAACCGCGGCGTGCTGCGCACCGACATGGGCACCCTCAACGCCGTGGCCGATGGCCGCGCACCCCGGGTGGTGGTGGAGCGCTACAACGAGATTGACGGCATGGCCAATGCGCAGGCCAACGGCAGCTCCGGGCCATCGGCGATCCTGCGCCAGGACGGCACGTTCTGGGTGGTCACCGCCGGAGGCCTGAGCACCGTCGATCCGCAACGCCTGCAGCGTTTCCGCGAGCGTCTTTCACCGCCGGCAGCGATTGAAAGCGTGCAGGTGGATGGCGCCCCGGTGCATTGGGAAGGCCCGGACCGCAACTACATTCCCGGCGGCCGGCGCTTGGCGGTGAGTTATGTCGGCCTGAGCTACCTGATGTCTGACCGGATCCGCTACCGCACGCGGTTGGACGGCCTGGATACGGGGTGGGTCGAACGCGGCCCGCAGCGCAGCGTGGAGTTCGTCGGCCTGCCGCCGGGCGACTACACCCTGCACGTGGCCGCTGCCCATCCGAGCGGCAGCTGGGGCCAGCAGGAAGCGGTATGGAGCTTCACCGTGGAGCCGTTCTGGTGGCAGCGACGCAGCGTGCAGGTGCTGGGTGGACTGCTGCTGCTGGCCGGGCTGGTGGCGCTGTACCGCCTGCTGCTGCAGCAGCTGAAGGCCAGCAACCTGCGCCTGGCGCGGCGCGTGGACGAGGCGACCTTCGACCTGCAGGCCAAGACCGTGCACCTGCAGGCGCTGAACCAGGAAAAGACCGAACTGGCCGAGCGCCTCGCACGCCAGGCCGAGGCATTCGAACGGCAGGCCCGCGAGGATGCACTGACTGGCCTGGCCAACCGCCGTGCCTTCGATGAAACGCTGGCGCGTGACTTCGCCCGTTCGCAGCGCAGCGGTCATCCGCTGTGCCTGGTGGTGCTGGATATCGACCACTTCAAGGACGTCAACGACCGCCACAGCCACAGCATCGGTGATGCGGTGCTGGTGCAGGTGGCGCGGTTGATCGCCGCCGCCAGCCGCGATTCGGACCTGCCGGCGCGGACTGGTGGCGAAGAGTTCGCGCTGCTGCTCAACGACACCCGTCTGGAGGAAGCCGCACAGCTGTGCGCGCGCCTGCGCGGCCTGTTCCATGACCACCCCGACTGGGCCGGCGTGGACGGACTGCGCGTGACCTTCAGCGCAGGGCTGGTGGAGCTGGATGCCGACGACCGCACCCCGGCACTGCTGTACCAGCGCGCAGACCGCGCGTTGTACCGCGCCAAGAGCGACGGCCGCGACCGAACGAGCATCGGTTGATTGCATCCACGCATGGCGTGGATCTACGGGTGTTGCCGTACCAACGGTCGGCACCCAGCAGAGAGGTGACTCACCACAGCGGTGATCGGCAGCCCGCAACGAGCGCAGCGACCCGCTGTTGCTTCCGCTTTTCTGATCTTTCCGTGGCGCTCGCTGGAAACTGTCCGTGGCCGGGCGGGTGGGCTGCGCAGGGGCGTGAGCCGCATGGATGCGGCGACCGAGCTTACAGGGACGTACTTGCAGCGTCCCCTGCGCAGTCCACCCGCCCGGCCCTACCAGGAATCGCTGTCAGCCCGCCACGAGGGGCTCCGCCGTTGGCCGCTTCACCGCGGCCAGGCGTTGGCGATCGTGCAGAACAAGCGCGCGGTCTGCTCGGTGTCGTACACCGCGCTGTGTGCCTCGTTGGCATCCCAGCCCAGCCCGGCGGCGGTGGCCGCACGCGCCAGCACGGTCTGTCCGTAGGCGATGCCGGCCAGGGTGACCGTGTCGAACACGCTGAACGGATGGAACGGGTTGCGCTTGTGGCCGGTCCGCGCCACCGCTGCGTTGACGAAGCCCAAGTCGAAATGGGCGTTGTGGCCGACCAGGATCGCGCGCTGGCAGCCGTATTTCTTCATGGCCGCGCGTACCGGGGTGAAGATGTGGTCCAGCGCCGCCTTCTCTTCCTTGGCCAGCCGGAACGGGTGGTCGAGGATGATGCCGGTCACTTCCAGCGACTTCGGGTCGATCTCCAGGCCCTCGGCCGGCACCACGTGGGCACTGGCGGTCTGGCCGGGGTAGAGCAGGCCGTTCTCGTCCATCTCGATCGGCACGGCGGCGATTTCCAGCAGCGCGTTGCGCTGGCTGTCGAAGCCGCCGGTTTCCACGTCCACCACCACCGGCAGGAAGCCGCGGAAGCGTTGTGACATCGCGCGCTGCGCCTGGGGGACTGCGGAATCGGGAGCGGCGGCAGGTGCGGGGGTGGGCTCAGTCATGCGTGAATTCTAGCAGAGCGACCCTGAGCGCCCGGCCAGCCTTCGGTGCATGCGTTCCCTGCGCGGGCGTGTGTCGACCAAGGTCGACACCTACCGGGACACCGCGCGCTCAGGATTCCGGTAGGTGCCAACCTTGGTTGGCACACGGTGCGCCGACCAGGTTTGGCGATTACCGGACTGCTGGCCGTGCAGGCGTGGCCGAGGGAGACCACCGCGCCAACCACGCATCCACGCTCAGCCTGCCGGCGCCGGTGAAGATCAGCGGCAGCAGCATCGCCATGAACAGTACTGGCAGCTTGAAGTTGCCGAAGCCCTGGTCAGTGATCGCGTAGCCCATGGCCAGGTCGGCCAGCGAGTTCCACTCCATCGGCCAATGCACCGCATAGGTGGCCACTACGGTCAGCACCAGCAGGCTGGCGGCGGCAAACCGGGTGCCGAAGCCAACCAGTAGGCAGGCCGCGCCAATCAGCTCGAACCAGGTGGCAAGCTGCCAGTTCAGGGTGGCCGGCAGCTGGTCGAACGGGAACGGGAAAGCGTCCTGCAGGTCGGCGAACCAGTTCTGGCCGTGCAGCTTTTCGCGGCCGGATTCGAAGTATTCCCAGGCCAGCAGCAGGCGCAGGCCGAGCGGGGCCAACCAGGGGGCGAGACGGTCCAGCTGGCCACGCGTGGCGGCCAGGGTCGGAAGGTTCATCGGTGGTTCTCCGTGGGGGAAAGGGCGTCAGCCAGGGACTGTGAGCGGGCCGATCACGCCGGCCTGCAGGAACTGCTGCAGCAGCGCGGCACCGGGCCCGGCCAGCGCCTCCTCAGCCAGGCCGTTCGCAGCGGCCAATTGCCGCAGATAGGCATGTCCATCGAGGCCGGGTCGTTCGCCGACGCTGGACAGCAGGTATACCGCCAGCGGGCTGAGCACGGCGAAGCACACTTCGCCATCGGCCTCGCGGCGGACCAGCAGGCCGGTCGGTTCCGCCGGCGGCTGCATTGGCGCATCCTCGGCACCGAGTCGATGCACCGGCCACTGGTACAGCAGCGGCCACGCCAGGGGTGAGCGCTGCAGCGGTACCTGCAGCGGATCGATGTCGCCGGGTGCCGGCAGCGGCTCGGCCTGCAACTGGTACAGCGCGGTCTCCACCCACTCGTAATGAGCGAGTTCGGCCAACGCCGGGTGCGGCAGCTGCGGCTGTGCCCGCAGCCACTGCACGAATTCGGCGGCCAGTTCGGTGAACAGCGGTGTCTGGCAGCGATGGGTGGCGAAGTAGTGGCGCACCAGGTCGCTCCAGGCGGGCTCGCCGAGCAGGCGCACGCAGACCGGGAAGCCGTTGCTCAACAGGCCGAGCAGATTGTTGAACAGCAGCCGTTGGTACACCGTGACCCGGCGTGCCTCCAGCCCAGCCGGCGGTGGCACGCCCTGCGGATCGCGCAGATGGGCAGTGAACGCATGCTGCTGCGCGCGCAGGGTGCCGCGAGCGTCAGTCATGTGCAGTCCCCCCGTGCGTCGCCTGCAGGCGGCGGATGGTCTGCAGTTCGCCCTGCAGCTCGGCGTATGGGGGGAAGTTGAAATCGCGCTCGAGCAGGGTGGGGCGTGGGCCGATGCGCGCGTAGGTACGCGCCAGCAGCTCCCAGACCGGGTCGATCACCGCGCTGCCATGGGTATCGATCTTCAGGTCCGGCGCCTCGTCCAGGTGCCCGGCCACGTGCAGGCAGACGACGCGCTCTGCGGGCAGCCCGGCGATGAAGGTGTCGGCATCGTAGCCGTGGTTGCAGGCGTTGACGTAGACGTTGTTGACGTCCAGCAGCAGATCGCAGTCGGCTTCGGCAAGCACCGCATTGGTGAAGGCCAGTTCGTCCATCGCCGGTTCCGGTGCCAGGTAATAGGACACGTTCTCCACTGCAATGCGGCGGCCCAGCAGATCCTGCACGTGAGCGATGCGTGCCGCAGTGTGGCGCACGGCTTCGTCGGTGAACGGAATCGGCAGCAGGTCGTACAGGTGACCGTCATCGCTGCAGTAGCTCAGGTGCTCGCTGTACAGCGGCACGCGGTGCTTTTCCAGGAACTGGCCGACCTGTTCCAGCAGCTGCGTATCCAGCGGCGCGCTGCCGCCCAGCGACAACGACAGGCCGTGGCAGCTCAACGGATGGCGCTGCGCCAGTTCGGCCAGTGCATCCCCGGCGGGACCACCCACATGGATCCAGTTCTCCGGCGCGCATTCGAGGAAATCGAAGTCGCCTGCCGGGGCGTCACGCAGGTCCTGTAGCAGCGCCCGGCGCAGGCCCAACCCGGCGGCCGCCGCACGAAGCGGCGACCGCGGGTGGACGAGGCTGGCGCGGACGTCAGTGCTTGCCACCGCACTTGCCTTCGCCGCACTTGCCTTCAGCCGACTTCTTGTCGCCTGTCTTGGCAGCGGCTGCACCAGCAGCCTTGCCCTTGTCGGCACCGCACTTGCCTTCGCCACACTTGCCTTCGGCAGCCTTGCCCTTGTCACCGCCGCACTTGCCTTCAGCGGTCTTGCCGTCGGCGCCGCACTTGCCTTCGGCGTGCTTGGTATCGGCAGCCTTTGCCGCCTGGCCAGCCACCAGGTAGCCCTGGGCCAGGTCGCTCATGCTCAGGGCCGAGGCACTGGCGGTCATGCCCAGGCCGGCGGCCAGGGCCGTAGCGGTCAGCAGGGACAGGGTCTTGTTGGAACTGCTCATCGGTCTTACTCCTAGGTGGAGGGCAGGTGCCCGGGGTGAATCGATGGTGCAGCGATCCTACTCAACGAATCCTCGCCAAGAACTCAAATTTTCGTGAGATTTATTACAGAGGGGGAGACCGGTGGCCGGAACGCCCAAAAACAAAAGGGCCGCTGTCACCAGGACAGCGGCCACCGTGGAGTCGACTCCGGTGTTGCAGTGCAGCGTCAGGGCTGGCCGGTGCTGGAGGTCTCGTCGCGCTTTTCACGCGGCGGCAGCGGCTGCTCACCGTGCACCAGGAACCACACGTTCTCGGCGATGTTGGTGGCGTGGTCGCCCACGCGCTCCAGGTTCTTGGCCATGAACAACAGATGGGTGCACGGGGTGATGTTGCGCGGGTCTTCCATCATGTAGGTCAGCAGCTCGCGGAACAGCGCGGTGTACTGCGCGTCCAGGCGGGCGTCATCCTCGCGCAGTTCCAGCGCGGCATCGGCGTCGTTGTCGCGGTAGGCGGCAATGGCGCGGCGCACCTGCTGCGCGGCCAGGCGGCCGAGCGCCCGCAGGCCCTGGATCTGTGGCAGCGGCGGCACTTTGCCCAGCGCGATCGAACGCTTGGCAACGTTGGCCGCGTAGTCGCCGATGCGCTCGATGTCGGCCGGGATGCGCAGGCCGGCCAGGATCTCGCGCAGGTCGCGTGCCATCGGGCCACGCAGCGCCAGGCGCATCACGTCATGGCTGATCTGCTGCTCCAGCGCATCGATCGCTTCGTCGTTGGCGATGATGCGATGGGCGGCGTTCTCGTCGCGCTTCTCGATCACGTCCATCGCCGCTTCGAGCTGAGCGACGGCCATCTCGCCCATGCGCACGATTTCGGCCACCAGCCGCTGCTGTTCTTCGTCGTAGCTCTTGACGATGTGGTCGTTGGGAAGATTCATGTTCATTCCACTCTGTAGAGTCGAGCCATGCTCGACTGACGTTATCCGTAGAGTCGAGCCACGCTCGACTGACGTTAGCTGTAACTCGACTGACGTTTCAGCCGAAGCGACCGGTGATGTAATCCTCGGTCTGCCGCTGCGACGGCTGCGAGAAGATCACTTCGGTGCGGTCGTGCTCGATCAGGTCGCCCAGGTACATGAAGGCGGTGTAGTCGGACACGCGCGCGGCCTGCTGCATGTTGTGGGTGACGATGACGATGGTGTACTCGTGCTTGAGCTCT
Organism: Stenotrophomonas sp. ASS1; assembly: GCF_004346925.1. Lineage (NCBI taxonomy): Bacteria > Pseudomonadati > Pseudomonadota > Gammaproteobacteria > Lysobacterales > Lysobacteraceae > Stenotrophomonas > Stenotrophomonas oleivorans. The sequence continues at coordinate 1,429,162 of NZ_CP031167.1, forward strand.
TCCACCAGCTGCTCGATGCGGCTGGTCGAGATCGGATCCAGCGCCGAGGTCGGCTCGTCCAGTAGCAGCACCGACGGGCGCAGGGCCACGGCACGGGCGATGCACAGGCGCTGCTGCTGGCCACCGGACAGGCCCAGTGCGCTCTGCCCCAGCTTGTCCTTCACTTCGTCCCACAGTGCGCCCTGGCGCAGCGCCTGCTCGACGCGGTCGGCCATGTCGGCCTTGCTCAGCTTCTCGTGGTGGCGGATGCCGTAGGCCACGTTCTCGAAGATGGTCATCGGGAACGGCACCGGCTTCTGGAACACCATGCCGACCTTGCTGCGCAGGCGGTTCATCGGGTACTTCGGCGACAGGATGTTCTCGCCGTCCAGCAGCACTTCACCACGCGCCTCCAGCTTCGGGTACAGCGCGTAGATGCGGTTGAAGATGCGCAGCAGGGTCGACTTGCCGCAGCCGGAGGGACCGATCAGCGCGGTCACGCGCTTTTCCGGGATCTCCAGGTTGATGCCCTTCAGGGCATGGAACTTGTCGTAGTAGAAGTCCAGTCCACGCGCAGCCAGCTTCACCGGCGACGGCGTGTGCAGGCTCTCGTGCGAGGACGGCACGGCGATGCGCTGCATCGGCACGGCGTTGGAAAGGTCGTTCATGGCGTTATCCACGGAAAGGTCAGTCATGGGAGATACGGTTGCGCAGCAGGATGCCGCGGGCGGCAAGGCTGACCAGCAACACGAAGACGGTGAGCACCAGGGCACCGGCCCAGGCCAGCACCTGCCAGGATTCATACGGGCTGCCGGCGAACTGGTTCATCACCACCGGCACCGAGGCCATCGGCTGGAAGATGTTGTTGTTCCAGTACTGGTTGCCGAAGGCAGTGAACAGCAGCGGTGCGGTCTCGCCGGAGATGCGGGCCAGCGCCAGCAGGATGCCGGTGATGATGCCGGCCGACGCACTGCGGTACAGCACCTGCACGATCACCTTCCACTGCGGGATACCCAGCGACAGGGCTGCCTCACGCATCTGCGAGGGCACCAGGCGCAGCATTTCGTCGGTGGTGCGCACCACCACCGGCAGCACGATGAAGGCCAGCGACAGTGCACCGGCGAACGCCGAGAAGTTGCCGCCGGTCTGCATCACGTACAGCGTGTAGACGAACAGGCCAAGCACGATGGATGGGGCCGACAGCAGGATGTCGTTGACGAAGCGGACCACGGTGCCGGCCTTGCGGGCGTTGCCGTACTCGGCCAGCCAGGTGCCGGCCAGCACGCCCAGCGGGGTGCCGATGCCGATCGCCAGCGCGCACATCACCGCACTGCCGAAGAAGGCGTTGGCGAGACCGCCTTCCTGCATCGGCGGCGGCGTCATCTTGGTGAACAGATCCCAGTTGATGCCGGCCAGGCCCTTGGAGGCCAGGGTGAACAGGATCCAGCCGAGGAAGAACAGGCCGAACAGGGCGGTGGCACAGGAGGCGGTGATCGCAACGACGTTGCCGATGCGACGGCGCAGGTACAGCGAATCAGCGGTGGTGGACATCAGTTGCCCTCCTTGCGGGACAGGCGCATCAGCATCAGGCGGGCGATGGCCAGCACCACGAAGGTGACGATGAAGAGGACGAAGCCGAGCAGCAGCAGGGCCGAGCGGTAGGTTTCAGTGGCTTCGCCGAAATCGTTGGCGATCAGCGCGGCGATGGTGGTGCCCGGTTCCAGCAGCGACGGCGACAGGCGCACGCTGTTGCCGATCACGAAGGCCACGGCCATGGTCTCGCCCAGGGCGCGACCGAGGCCGAGGAAGATGCCACCGATCACCGCCGAGCGGGTGTAGGGCAGCACGATGTCCCAGCTCACTTCCCACTTGGTGGAGCCCAGCGCGTACGCCGACTCCTTCAGGCGGGTGGGTACGGTCAGGAACACTTCGCGCATCACCGAGGAGATGAACGGAATGACCATGATGGCCAGCACGAAACCGGCGGTGAGCATGCCGATGCCCAGCGGCGGGCCCTGGAACATCGGGCCGATGATCGGCCATTCGCCCAGGGTCTCGTTGAGGAACGGGGTGACGTACTCGGTCATCACCGGCACCAGCACGAACAGGCCCCACATGCCGTAGATGATCGAGGGAATGCCGGCCAGCAGTTCGATGGCGGTACCGACCGGGCCACGCAGCCAGCGCGGCGCGACTTCGGTGAGGAAGAAGGCGATACCGAAGCTGACCGGCACGGCGATGACCATCGCGATGACGGCGGTGACCAGGGTGCCGTAGATCGGAGCGAGAGCGCCGAACTTGTTTTCGACCGGATTCCAGTCGGCGGAGAAGAAGAAGCTCAGGCCCTGCATCTGCAGGGCATGGCGGCCGCCCCACAGCATCGACAGCGCGGCGCAGGCCAGGGCGATCAGGACGAAGATGACGGTGCCGACCAGCACCCATCGGAACAGTTTGTCGTTGCGGGCATCACGCGCATCACGCGTGGACGGGGCGGCTACAGGCTGGGCGATGGCATTCATGGGGACGGCAGGGCCAGGAAGGGGCGGGGCGGCACGGCGTGGAAGAGGCGGTGCCCGCGCGGGGCGGGCACCGTCGTGTCCATCACTTCAGGTCGGTCGCCCAGTAGGCCTCGATCTGCTTGACCAGTTCGGCCGGCAGCGGCACGTAGTGCAGCTCGTTGGCCTGGGCCTGGCCGTTCTCGAAGGCCCACTTGAAGAAGGCCAGGGTGTCCTGGTTGCGCTTGGCGTCCTTCGGCCGCTTCTGCATCAGCATGAAGTTGGTGGCGGTGATCGGCCACGCCTGCTCGCCCGGAGCGTTGGTGATGACCAGGTTGAAGTCCTTGGCGCTGGCCCAGTCGGCGCTGGCGGCCGCGGCGGCGAAGGTTTCCGCGCTCGGCTCGACCCAGTTCCCGGCCGCATTCTGCATGGCGGTGTACGGCATGCCGTTCTGCAGCGCGTAGGCCAGTTCGACGTAGCCGATCGAGCCCTTGATCTGCTTCACGTAGGAAGCGACGCCTTCATTGCCCTTGCCACCGACGCCGTCCGGCCACTGCACCGAGGTGCCTTCGCCGACCTTGCTCTTCCATTCCGGGCTGACCTTGGACAGGTAGTTGGAGAAGTTGAAGGTGGTGCCCGAGCCGTCCGAACGGTGGACCAGGGTGATCTTGCCGTCCGGCAGCTTCACGCCCGGGTTGGCGGCGACGATGGCCGGGTCGTTCCAGGTCTTGACCTTGCCCAGGAAGATGTCCGCCAGCAGGGCGCCGCTCAGGCGCAGCTTGCCGGTTTCCAGGCCTTCGATGTTGACCACCGGCACCACGCCGCCGATGGCGGACGGGAACTGGGCCAGGCCGGCCTGGGCCAGCTCTTCGCTGCTCAGCGGCTTGTCGGAGGAGCCGAAGTCGACGGTGCCGGCCTTGATCTGGGCGATACCGCCACCGGAGCCGATCGACTGGTAGTTGATCTTGGCACCGGTGCTGGCGTTGTAGTCAGCCGACCACTTGGAGACCAGCGGGAAGATGAAGGACGCGCCCGCGCCGGACACTTCGGCGGTCACCTTGGCACCGGCAGCGGCCGGGGCGGCGGCACCGTCGGCAGCCGGCTGCTGCGCGGCCTGCTTGTCGCCACCGCAGGCCGACAGGCCCAGGGCGATGGCCAGGGAAAGGGCGGCAAGGCCGGCCGAGTGCAGTTTCATGGTCACTCCATAGCGGGGAAGAGCCGACGTCGTCGGCGGATGCGGCTATGAAATGATGTTTTTGTTACAGCCGTATTACGACCATGACAGAGGTGTCCTGGATCACGTTCTGACAAGGGTTTCACGGGGTTGGCCTCCATTCGGAAGCTCCCCGGAGACCCCGGATCTGCGCACCGATATGACGGCCGGGGCTCTACAAATGCTCTTGCCTTTGCTCCTGCCTTTCATGACCCCACCGCGCCCCCGATGAACTGTCGAGAGGCGGTGGACCAGGGCGTGCAGGACCGTCCACGGCATGGATGCCGTGGCCGAGCCCCCAAGGAAGGGTTTACGGCGTGTCCTGCACGCCCTGGCCCACCGACTCACCCACGGATCAGCGAAGGCGCAAACGCTCTTCACGACCAACCTCCAAAAACAAGAAGAGCGCGAGATCTCGAGGATCTCGCGCCCGGGGTGGGATCGGCGGGGGAGAGAGGACCCGCCGATCCCGTTCCTGCGGGGGAACGCGCTTGCTTACTTCAGGTTCTGCGACCAGTAGGTCTCGATCTGGCGGACCAGGCTGTCCGGCAGCGGCACGTAGTCCAGCTGGCGGGCCTGGGCGTCGCCGCTCTTGTAGACCCAGCGGAAGAACTCCTGGGTGGCCTTGCCGTTGGCAGCATTCTTCGGCTTCTTGTGCACCAGGATGAAGTTGGTGGCGGTGATCGGCCAGGACTCGGCGCCCGGGGCGTTGGTCATCACCAGGTAGAAGTCCTTGGCGCTGGCCCAGTCGGCGCTGGCAGCGGCGGCAGCGAACGACGCGTCGCTCGGCTGCACGAAGCGGCCGGCGGCATTCTTCATCGCGGTGTACGACAGCTTGTTCTGCAGCGCGTAGGACAGTTCGACGTAGCCGATGCCGCCCTTGATCTGCTTCACGTAGGCAGCAACGCCTTCGTTGCCCTTGCCACCGATGCCGGCCGGCCACTGGACCGAGGTGCCTTCACCGACCGAGCTCTTCCACTCCGGGCTGACCTTGGACAGGTAGTTGACGAAGTTGAAGGTGGTGCCTGAGCCATCCGAACGGTGCACGACGGTGATCTTGGCGCTCGGCAGGGTCACGCCCGGGTTCAGTGCGGCGATGGCCGGGTCGTTCCAGGTCTTGATCTTGCCCAGGAAGATGTTGGCCAGCACGGTGCCGTCCAGCTTCAGCGCGCCCGGGGCGATGCCGGCCACGTTCACCACCGGCACCACGCCGCCGATCACCGACGGGAACTGCGCCAGGCCCGCAGCGGCCAGTTCTTCCGGCTTCAGCGGGGCGTCGGATGAGCCGAAATCAACGGTCTTGGCCTTGATCTGGGCGATACCACCGCCGGAGCCGATCGACTGGTAGTTGACCTTGTTGCTGGTGGCGGCGTTGTAGTCGGCCGACCACTTCGACATGACCGGGTAGATGAACGAGGCGCCCGCGCCGGTGATTTCAGCGGCGTTGGCGGCGAACACGGACGACGCTGCGAAGACGGCAACGGCAACGCGCGACTTGAAGGCGTGGATCACGGGGTGGCTCCTGGGTTGATTGGGATGCGGGGTTACCCGCCCGGCGCACATTCCATAACGGTTCGATGACAGTGCAGGGACCGTTGTATGACGCAACCGTTACAGCGCTGCCCGGCGCCCGCACAGCCAGGGGCGTGAAGGTTCTGAGTGCTGCGGGCAACGTGTTGACCAATGCACCGGAGACGGACGTGGCCCGGTTGCGATCACGTTCTATATGTCGCTGATGGCCTGCCCAGTGTGGTCGTCAATGCCATCCCGGCCTGGCATTCCGCAGTGATGCTGCGTCATCCACACGAAACCATCGATGCAGGTGAGAGCGTCGCGGCGGTCGGTCCAGGCCGAGACGCTGATACATGACGCCATATGCCGCAAGGGATCGACAAGCATGTGCCCGCAAATGAGTCGTACGCATGACCGCACGAAGAAATCTGTGGTTGGTGCTCAGGTTGTCATTCGGCTGTCATGGTTTTAACGGAATGTTCGCAAAACGCTTGACCGGCCTGCCGGCGTGGCGTTCTGCCCAAGCCATTCCAACCCTCTGGAGAAATCCAAAATGCGTTCCCATTTGCTCGCCGCCGCGGTCGTTGCAAGCCTCGGTCTGGTTTCCGCCGACGCCTTCGCAGCCCCCGCCAGCACGGGCGTATCCCAGGCACAGCTGCAGCAGCTGCAGGCACAGATCGCTGCGCTGCAGGCCCAGGTCCAGCAGTTGCAGAACGATTCGCAGGCGCTGCAGGCGCAGTCCGATGCGCAGTCCGAAGTGAACATCACCCAGGCACAGGCCCTGGAAGGTGCGCAGAAGACCCAGACCAGCGTCGACAAGCTCGCCAAGCTGGTCAATGACAACAAGATCGGCGGTCGCATGTTCTTCGACCTGACCAACATCGACAAGACCAGCAACGGCAAGGACACCGCCGCCAGCGGCACCGGTCTGGACGTCAAGCGCTTCTACCTGACCGTCGACCACAAGTTCAACGACATCTGGTCGGCGAACCTGACCACCGACTTCCAGTACAGCTCGGCCATCGGCAACACCGAACTGTTCGTCAAGAAGGCCTACGTGCAGGGCAGCTTCGACCCGGCCTTCAACCTGCGCGTCGGTGCCGCCGACATGCCGTGGATTCCGTACGTCGAGAAGTTCTACGGCATGCGTTATGTCGAGAACACCCTGACCGACCGCCTGAAGTACGGCAACTCGTCCGACTGGGGCCTGCATGGCTTCGGCAACCTGGGCAACAACTTCAACTACGCGGTCTCGGTCGTGTCCGGCGCCGGTTACAAGAACCCGACCCGCAGCAAGGGCATGGACGTGGAAGGCCGCGCGGCCTATACCCCGAACGAGAACTTCGTGGTTGCCGTCGGTGGCTACAGTGGCAAGCTGGGCAAGGAAACCGACATCCAGAGCGCCGAGAACACCTACACCCGCGCCAATGCGATGGTGGCCTACGCCAGCAGCGACTTCCGCGTCGGTGGCGAGTACTTCCAGGCCAAGAACCTCAACAACGTGATGACCGTTGCCACCGACAAGACCAGCGGCTGGTCGGTGTGGGGCAGCGTGCGCGTCACCGACGGCGGCATCAACGTGTTCGGTCGTTACGATGACACCGACGTCAGCAAGACGCTGGACCCGACCCTGAGCGACAAGTACTGGAACGTCGGCGTCGAGTTCCCGGTCATGAAGAACCTCAAGCTGTCGACCGTGTACAAGTACACGCACCTGGCCAACGCCAGCGACAAGAAGAACGACAAGACCAAGGAGTTCGGCGTCTGGGGCGACCTGTCGTTCTGATGTCCTGAAGCACTCTTGTCTACAAGCAAGGACGGCGGGCCCTGTGCCCGCCGTCCTTGTTTTGTCACACCACGAACGCGTTCACGCCTCGGCCGTGGTCTTTTCCTTGAACCGGCACAGGTCGGCGATCACGCAGCCCGGGCAATCCGGCTTGCGCGCCTTGCACACATAACGTCCGTGCAGGATCAGCCAGTGATGCGCGTCGAGCAGGAACTCGGCCGGAATCACCTTCACCAGTTTGTCTTCCACTTCGCGCACGTTCTTGCCCGGGGCCAGGCCGGTACGGTTGGAGACGCGGAAGATATGCGTGTCCACCGCCATCACCGGCTCACCGAACGCAGTGTTGAGCACCACGTTGGCGGTCTTGCGGCCCACGCCCGGCAGCGCTTCCAGTTCATCGCGATCGCGCGGCACTTCACCGCCGTGCTTCTCCAGCAGGATCGCGCAGGTGGCGATCACGTTCTTCGCCTTGGCGTTGAACAGACCGATGGTGGCGATGTACTGCTTCAGCCCGTCCTCGCCAAGCGCGAGGATCTTTGCCGGGGTATTGGCCACCGGGAACAGGCGGCGCGTGGCCTTGTTGACGCCCACGTCGGTGGCCTGCGCCGACAGCGCGACCGCCACCAGCAGTTCGAACGGCGAGCTGTACTCCAGTTCGGTCTTCGGGTGCGGATTGAGTTCGCGCAGGCGGGTGAACATCTCCACCACGTCGGCGCGCGGCATGCTGCCACCGCGTCGCGCCGGCGCGCGCGGGGTCTTCTTCGCAGCGGCCATTACTGCTCCTTGCCGGTGGCGCGGGCCTTGGCCCGGGCGAGAATCGCGGCGGCGGCCGGGGGCAGGGCGGGCTTCACGTCTGGCGCCGGGGCTGGCGTGCGTCGCGCATCGCGTTCGGCCTCGCGGCGCGCCAGGCGCACGGCGCGGGCACGGTAGCGTTCGCGTGCGGCCCAGGCCGCGTGCAGCTGCTGCTGGGCCTGCTGCAGGCGTCGTGGAAGGTCCGGGTGGCCGGGCAGCAGCTGTTCGTCGCCGGCACGGGCAACGTAGTCCATGAGACCGGCCTGCAGGGCGCCATCGAGATCGTCTGCCTGGACCCGGGCGAACAGCTGCGCGGGGTTGGGTCGGGATGCCATGGCGTCAGCGGTTCTGGAAGGCCGGCGGGCGGCGCTGCAGGAAGGCGCTGGTGCCTTCGCGCATGTCTTCGGTGGCGAACAGCAGGCCGAACTGCGCGCTTTCGTACTCCAGCCCAGCCTCCAGGCTGCATTCGCCACCCACGTGTACCGCGTCGAGCAGGCCACGCAGGGCCAGCGGGGCCGAGCGTGCCAGCTGGCGCGCGATGTCCTGTACACGGTTGTCCAGCGCATTGGCGGGCACCACCTCGTTGACGATGCCCAGTTCCAGTGCACGCGCGGCGTTGATCGGTGCACCCAGCAGGCACAGCTCCAGGGTGGCGGCGCGGCCGCACAGGCGCAGCAGGCGTTGACTGCCGCCGAAGCCGGGAATCAGGCCGAGATTGATCTCCGGCTGCCCGACCTTGGCCGTATCGGCAGCGATGCGCAGGTGGCAGGCCATGGCCAGCTCCAGCCCGCCGCCCAGGGCGAAGCCGTTCACGCGTGCGATCACCGGCTTGGGCATACGCTCGATCTGGCGCATCAGGGCCTGGCCGAGCAGGGAGAAATCACGTCCCTGAACCGCACTGAGTGTGTTCATCTCGGCGATGTCGGCCCCGGCCACGAAAGCCTTCGGACCGGCACCGGTCAGCACCACCACGCGCACGTCCGGGTCGGCTGCGGCGGCGCTGAACGCCTCGGTCAGCGCCTGCAGGGTCGCGGCATTCAAGGCGTTGAGCTTGTCCGGGCGCTGGACGGTCACGGTGCGGATGGCGCCGTCGTCGGCGACAGCGATCAGGGCATCGGCCACGGGGAAACTCCTGAAACGTTAAAAAAAAGTGAGATTGAACTCCGCCAACGCAGACGGGTCTTAGCCTGCATCGTGAGTAGCGGTTACACGTTGTGCCCGTTATCCTAACCCGTCGCCTCAGGGCGGCGCAGAACGTCCCTGAGTTACCACCCCTGGAGAACTGTTTGATGAAGTTGCGTTCTATCGCGGTCGCCGTCGCGGCCCTGGCCCTGACGGGCAATGCCTTCGCCCAGGACGTCTCGTCCGAAAAGGGCAAGCTGAGCTACTACTTCGGTTACGACTACGGCAACAACCTGGCGGAGCTGACCGGTCGTGGTGAGCAGCTGGACATCAACTCGGTGGTGAAAGGTCTGCAGGACGCCTACGCCAAGAAGCAGCCGGCGATCACCGCCGACCAGCTGAAGCCGGCCGTTGAAGCGTTCCAGAAGCGCGAGCAGGGCCGTGCCCAGGCTGCCAAGGCCGAGTACGAAAAGGCTGCTGCCGAAAACAAGACCAAGAGCGATCAGTTCATCGCGGCGAACAAGGCCAAGGCCGGCGTGCAGTCCCTGCCGAGCGGCGTCCAGTACCGCGTGATCGAAGCCGGCAAGGGCGCCAAGCCGACCCAGGCCAGCACCGTGCAGCTGGAAGTGGCCGGTCCGTTCCCGTACGGCCAGCGCCCGACCGAAGCCCGCCCGGCCCAGCAGATTCCGTCGATCAAGGTCAGCGAAGTCGAAATGAAGGCCATGCGCGAGACCCTGCTGCAGATGCCGGCTGGCTCGAAGTGGGAAGTCACCCTGCCGCCGGACCAGGCCTACGGTGCCGACCCGCGCACCCCGTTCCCGCCGAACGTGGCTGTGCAGTTCGAGATCAAGCTGGTCAGCGTCAAGTAAATCGAAGCGGTAAACGAAACGCGCCGGTGATCCCACCGGCGCGTTTTTGTTTGCGCGGAGCGCGACGCTGCCGTGCACTGCATATTGACCCCGCGCAAATTCAGCCCGATCGCGCTACTGTTGCCGGGTGCAAACAATGGAAAAAACGGCGCGTGTTGTCGCAAGTCCCTGCATCGGAGTGTGCACGCTGGATCCGCACCGGCAATGCACCGGCTGCGGGCGGCATATCGATGAGATCGCGCGGTGGTCGTCGATGAGCAACGAGGAACGCAGCCGCATCCTGCATCGCGTGCAACCTCTGCGTGAACAGCTGCAGCAATCACTGCGCGGCTCGCTGGCTGATCACGAGCGCCTGATGCGCGCGCTGCATCCACTGGCCGAGCCGCCGGCCGGCGACGGCTGGAACCGCAGTGAACTGATCGATCTGCTTCCGCCCGGGCCCCCGGTGGAAGCCGCCGTACTGGCCGGCATCGTGCCGCGCGCCAACGGCGCACAGGTCATTCTCACCCGTCGCACCGAAACCCTGCGTACCCATGGTGGCCAGGTCGGTTTCCCCGGTGGCCGCACCGAACCCGATGACCGCGATGCGTTGGCCGCTGCACTGCGCGAGAGCCAGGAGGAAATCGCATTGGCGCCCGGCCAGGTGCAGGCGCTGGGCTATCTCGATCCCTTCGTGACGATCACCGGCTACCGGGTCACGCCGGTGGTGGCCGTGGTCGATCCGGATTTCGTGCCGGTGCCACAGCCCAGTGAAGTGGCCGAAGTGTTTGAAGTGCCGCTCGATTACCTGATGGCAGCCGACAACCTGCACCAGGTCGAAATCAATCATCGCGGCCGCGTCCGCCACGTCCTCGAATATGGCTGGCCCGGCCAGCGCATCTGGGGCGCCACCGCCGCCATCCTCTACAACCTGCGTCGCCGCCTGGAGCAAGTGCAATGAAGCCGATCGATCCGCCGTGGACCACCCTGGTCGATGTCGCCACCCTGGCCGCTGCATTGGGCGAGGGCGTTCGCGTGGTCGACGCACGTGCTACTGCCAGTACCGCCGTACGCGTGGTCGATGCACGTTCCTCGCTGTCCGATCCGCAGGCGGGTAACGGCCAGTATCTGGCGGGGCATGTTCCGGGCGCGGTGTATGCCGACCTCAATCGGGACCTGTCGGATCTGACCCGCAGCGGCCACGGCCGTCACCCGCTGCCGGACAGCGATGCCTTCGCCGCGAAGCTCGGCCAGTGGGGCATCGGTCCCGACACCCAGGTGGTGGTCTACGACGGCAGCGATGGCAGCATGGCCGCCTCGCGCCTGTGGTGGCTGCTGCGCCTGATCGGGCACAGCAAGGTGGCCGTGCTTGATGGTGGCATCGCCGCATGGCAGGGCGCAGGGCATCCCTTGGCGACGGGGCAGGATGAGGTGACCGCGCTGCCGGTTTACCCGGGCCGTTTCGACACCACCCAGATCGCCAATGCCGATGAAATCACTGCACGCTTGAAGCATGCACCCGGTTGGCTGGTCGATGCACGCGCGGGTGAGCGCTTCCGCGGCGAAGTGGAGCCGCTGGACCCGGTCGCCGGCCACGTGCCCGGCGCGGTCAACCGTCCGTTTGCGTTGAACGTCGCCGACGGCCGCCTGCGTGATGCACAGGAACTGCGCGCCGAACTGCAGGGCGTGATCGGCAACCGTGATCCGCAGCAGGTGGTGCTGATGTGCGGCTCCGGCGTGACCGCCTGCCACCTGTTGCTGGCGATGGAAGCGGCCGGTCTGTCCGGCGCACGCATCTACGCCGATTCCTGGAGCGGCTGGGTCAGCGACAGCAGCCGCCCGGTCGCCACCGGCGCCTGAGCCACGCGGGGTCGGATCCGTTCTCCAGCGGAAAACGGCTCTGACCCCATCGAGCGTAAATCGGGGTCAGAGCCCGTTGCGTAGCAACGGGATCCGACCCCGTGCCGACCAACGGTCGGCACCCACCAACAGCAGCAGGAATCTGTCGAAGGCGGGGTGGGTCCGGTTGCGGGGGCGTGAGCCGCATGGATGCGGCGACCGAGCTTACATGGACGTACTTGCAGCGTCCCCCGCAACCGGACCCACCCCGCCTCCCCTCCCCTCAGGAAGTCAGCTTCTGCTTTTGCTGTTGTTCTGGCTTCTGCTTCTGCGGGTGCAGGGCGCAGCCCTGCAAACCCTTACCCAACCGGCTGCAACGGCACCTTCGCCAGCACCCGCGCCCACGGGAACAACGGCCCCGGATCACGCTTGCGCGCCACCATCAGCGCCGGGTCATCGCTGGCCGGCACCTGCTCCAGGTCCAGCTGGTCGTGCCCGGCAATCCGCCGCAGCGACGGATAGCGCACCACCAGCGCCTGCAGCAGCTGCTCCAGCGCCTGCAGCTGTGCCTCGGTGTAGGGCTCGTCCATCGCCTGCTGGCGGCTGTCGAACCAGTGCGGGTAGCGCCCGGTGTTGACCAGCTCGATGCCCAGCGTATGCGCGTTCATGCCGCGCACGTGGTGGGCCACGCGTTCCGGCGCCACGTACTGCACCACGCTGCCATCGCGGTCGATGTAGAAGTGGCCGCTGTTGCCGGCACCGCTGTCGTACAGCACACGCTCACCGTACTCGCGGGCCATCGCCAGGTCGGGCAGCTCGGTGCAGTGGATCACCACCATCTCCAGCGTGGCCGGGTCGCGCAGTGGCAGACGGTCTTGGTAGGGCAGCGGCTGCAGCTGCAGGCCGGGCAGGAGCGGGTTGGGCATCCGGCGATGCTAGCATTGCGGCATGAACCTGCCTTCCCTTTCCTCATCGGCCCGCTCCCATGGAGCGCGCGCATGAGCCGCGGCCACTGCATCCTGTCCCACGGTTTCGAGAGTGGCCCGGAAGCGACCAAGGTCACCGCGCTGGCCGACGTGGCGCAGCGACTGGGCTGGACCCATGAGCGCCCGGACTACACCGACCTGGACGCGATGAGCGAGGTCAGCCGGGTGGGCGATGTGCCGACCCGCCTGCGCCGCCTGGTCGAACGCACCGCCATCGCTGCCCAGCAGGGCCCGGTGGTGCTGGCCGGCTCCAGCCTGGGTGCCTACATCTCTGCCATCGCCTCGCTGCAGGTGCCGGTGGCCGGCCTGTTCCTGATGGTGCCGCCGACCACCATGGGCCCGATGCCGGCGCTGGACGCCGCCGCCGTGCCGACCACCGTGGTCCAGGCCTGGCATGACGACGTGGTCCCGGCCGCCGGGGTGATTGCCTGGGCGCAGGCGCGTTCGGCGCAGCTGCTGCTGGTCGACGACGGCCACCGCCTGGAGCACCACGTGGAGGCCTCCGCGCAGGCCTTCGAGCGCCTGCTGCGGCAACTGTGAAGCCCGGGCGCACGGCGCGCCCGCCCGCATTGACTACAATGGCAGCCCCGCCGCCCCCGGCGCGGGCCTGCCGGCCGTGCCTACGGCCCTCCTTTCCGACTGGCCCGGCCCCTGTGCCGCGCCCGACCACCTGCGAACCGATCCTGTGAAATTCTTCGTCTCCTGCGCCAAGGGCCTGGAATACCTGCTTGCCGATGAACTGTCGGCCCTGGGCCTTGGCAAGGCCACTGCCACCATTGCCGGCGTCAACGCCGAGGGCGAACTGGAGCAGGCGCTGCGGATCGTGATGTGGTCGCGCCTGGCCAGCCGCGTGCTGTGGCCGATCGACGAGTTCGACTGCCCGGACGAGCAGGCCCTGTATGACGGCGTGCGTGCGCTGCCGTGGCACGAGCACATCAAGCCGGAGATGACCCTGGCGGTGGACGCGCACGTGTCCGGCGACAAGATCACCCATGCCCGCTTTGCCGCGCAGCGGATCAAGGACGCCATCGTCGACCGCATGCGTGATGAAGGTCTGGAGCGCCCGTCGGTCAACACCGACCTGCCGGATGTGCGCGTCAACCTGTCACTGCGCAAAGGCCGTGCCTCGCTGTCGATCGACCTCGGCGGCGGCCCGTTGCATCGCCGTGGCTGGCGCGGCGCCGCTCACGAGGCACCGCTGAAGGAAAATCTGGCCGCCGCGCTGCTGCTGCGCGCGCAGTGGCCGCGGCTGCACGCCGCCGGTGGCGGCCTGCTGGACCCGATGTGCGGCAGCGGCACGCTGCTGATCGAAGGCGCGCTGATGGCCGCCGACGTCGCGCCCGGCCTGATGCGCCACGGCAGCCTGCCGCCGAGCCGCTGGCTGGGCTTCGACAAGGCCGCCTGGAAGAGCATCCAGAGCGAGGCGCGTGACCGCGAAGCGGCTGGCCTGGCTGCGCTGAAGCCGGTCATCCACGGCAGCGACATCGACCCGACCGCGATCCAGGCGGCACGCGAGAATGCCGAGGTGGCCGGTGTAGCCCACGCGATCCGCTTCACCCGCGCCGATGTGGCCGACCTGGCCGCACCGGAGCAGGAGATCGGTGCGGTGGTCTGCAACCCGCCGTATGACGAACGCCTGGCCGCCGACCCGGCGCTGTACCGCGCACTGGGCAATGCCCTGCAGAAGGCGGTGCCGCAGTGGCGCGCCAGCCTGCTGTGCGGCAACGACGAACTGGCCTTTGCCACCGGCCTGCGTGCGGGCAAGAAGTACCAGATGTTCAACGGTGCGCTGGAATGCGCGCTGATCGTCTGCGACCCGATCGCCGTGCCGGGCCGTGACCCGGCGCAGCCGCGCGAGCTGAGCGAAGGTGCGCAGATGGTGGCCAACCGCCTGCGCAAGAACCTGAAGAAGTTCAAGAGCTGGCGTGTCCGCGAGGACATCACCTGCTTCCGCGCCTACGATGCCGATCTGCCGGAGTACGCGGCGGCCATCGATGTCTACGAGGAAGACGGTGGCAAGCGCCGCACCTTCCTGCATGTGCAGGAATACGCGGCACCGGCGGCGATTCCGGAGAACGACGTGCGCCGCCGCCGCAACGAGCTGCTGGCGGCCGCGCGCGAAGTATTCGGCGTGCCGCCGGAACAGGTGTCGATGAAGTCGCGCGAGCGCGGCAAGGGCGGCAGCAAGTACGGCCGTTTCGAGCAGCGTGACGAGTTCATCGTGGTGCGCGAGAACAACGCGCTGCTGCAGGTGAATCTGTTCGACTACCTGGACACCGGCCTGTTCCTCGACCACCGCCCGCTGCGCCGGATGATGGCCGAGCAGGTGCGTGGCAAGCGCTTCCTCAACCTGTTCTGCTACACCGGCGTGGCCAGTGTGCAGGCGGCGGTGGCCGGTGCGGCCAGCACCACCAGCGTCGACCTGTCGGCGACCTACCTGCAGTGGTGCTACGACAACCTGGCGTTGAACGGGCAGGGCGGCAACCAGCACCTGCTGGTGCAGGCCGATGCGATGGCGTGGCTGGAAGGCGACCGTGGCCAGTACGACGTGATCTTCTGCGATCCGCCGACGTTCTCCAACTCCGCGCGCGCGGATGACTTCGACGTACAGCGTGAGCAGCTGAAGCTGCTGCGCGCGGCGGTGGCGCGTCTGGCGCCGGGCGGCGTGCTGTATTTCTCCAACAACTTCCGCCGCTTCAAGCTGGAAGAGAACGCCATCGCCGAATTCGCCCAGTGCCGCGAGATCACCGCGCGCACCATCGGCCCGGACTTCGAACGCAACGCGCGCATCCACCGCGCGTGGGAATTGAAGCGTTTGGGGTAAGTCCGGTAGTGCCGGCCGCTGGCCGGCAACGGTGTCAGATCCGCAGAGGGTTCATGGGATGCCGGCCAGCGGCCGGCACTACCCCTATCTGGCCGGTAGATCCATGCCATGCGTGGAGGGTTGTTCAGTAGATCCACGCCATGCGTGGATGGTTGTTCAGTAGATCCACGCCATGCGTGGATGGCGGTTACAGCACCGCCACCAGCAGCCCCATCACCGGCAGCGTGATCGCCAGCGCGGCGATCCACTTCGGCCGGTACGGGTACAGCCCGAACGACAACGCCACACCGCCCAGTGTCATCGTGCCCAGCCACAGCACCGGGCCCATCGCCCAGCCATGGTCGACCACGCACAGCGCGAACGCCACCGTCAGCAGGGCCCAGCCCAGCATCCGCCACTGCGTGCGCCGTGCCGGCGAGGCGGCAGCCTTGCCGTGCAGGTCGTGCTGGTGCTTTTCCATCGCCAGCGACAACGCGGTGAACGCAGAGAACGACAGGGTCAATGCCAGCAGCATCATGCGCTGGCCTCCGCTTCGGCGGTTTCCGCAGCGTCCACCGCGGCCTTGGGTGCCGCCGCGGCGGCACGCTTCTTCTTCTCGGCTGCAGACAGCGGTGGCGTCCAACGCTGCATGCGCCAGCCGCACATCGCCAGCATCGCACCGAACGCGATCATCGACAGATCGACGCCGGCCAGTACCCAGTCACCGTTGCGCAGGGTGACGCCAAGGTGGGCGTGCGTGGTCAGCGCGTTGACCACCGGCACCAGCGCGAATGCGGCCGCGCCCAGATACAGCTGCCAGGCCCACATCATCCGCTTCGGCCAGATGAAGGCGGCCAGCAGCGCACCGCCCCACGCGTAGAAGAACACATTGGCCTCGGCGCTGGAGCGTTCGGCGATGTCCAGCGGCAGCAGGCGGTTGCCCCAGAAGTAGGCGGCGAAGGCGATCGGCAGGCCGGCCACAGTGCCGATGTTCAGTGCATCGACCAGGCGCAGGCCGAAGCTGATGCGGCCGCTCTTGGCGTGCTTGGGCCGTTCCTTCACCGCCCACAGCACCACGCCGCTGGCCACCATCAGGCAGCCGACCAGGCCGGACAGGAAGAACAGCGCGCGCAGGCCCCAGTCGGCGAAGCGCGCCAGGTGCAGGCCGTACAGCACGCCACGGGTGGCGGTGGCACCGCCGGAAGGGGGCGTTTCCTCCAGCAAGGTGCCGTTGACCATGTCGTAGCGCAGCGCCGGGGTGTCGGTGGACAGGCGCTTGCCGTCGCGTTGGCGGATGTCGATCACGGCATTGGCCGCACCCGGGTTGGACACGGTGAAGCCGGCCACTT
The DNA here is from genome assembly GCF_004346925.1 of Stenotrophomonas sp. ASS1. Taxonomy (NCBI): domain Bacteria; kingdom Pseudomonadati; phylum Pseudomonadota; class Gammaproteobacteria; order Lysobacterales; family Lysobacteraceae; genus Stenotrophomonas; species Stenotrophomonas oleivorans. Next base: position 1,445,886 of record NZ_CP031167.1, read on the forward strand.
CCACGCCGTGCCAATGCGCACGTGCGCTGTCCAGCAGCTGCGCGATCGGCAGCGGCGTGGCGCGGCCTTCGGCTGGCGCGGTCACCTCCGGCATGCCGCCGAAGGCTTCGCTGAAGAACTTGTCCTCGTCCTGCGGGTAGGCGACTTTCACCCCCCACGGCAGGTACATGATCATCAGGGTGACGATGCCGGTGTAGGTGATCATCGCGTGGTAGGGCAGGGCCATCACCGCGCTGACGTTGTGGAAATCGAGCCAGGAACGCAGGCCCTTGTCCTTGCGGAAGGTGAAGAAGTCCTTGAAGATTTTCTTGTGGGTGATGACGCCGGTGATGATTGCCACCAGCATGAACATCGCACAGAAGCCGACCAGATAGCGCGCCCACAGCACCGGGATGTAGTGCAGGTCGAAATGCAGGCGGTAGAAGAAGTCACCGCCCCGGGTTTCGCGCGCTTTCAGTGCCTGGCCGGTGTTCGGGTCCAGCGTGGCATCACCAAAACCACCGCGGCGGCCACGACTGGGATCGGCCAGCTCCGGTGGCAGCCGCCAGAACATCTGCATCGCCGGGTTGCGCGGCTGCGGCAGGGTGACGAACCAGTTCTCGGCCTGCGTGGCGTTGGCCTGCAGGTAGTCCACCGCACGCTGCGCGGCGACATCGATGCTGACCTGGCTGGACGGCAGTTCCGGTCGCATCCAGCGGCTGATCTCTTCGCGGTAGTAGCTGGCCGTGCCGGCCATGAAGATCAGCAGCAGCAACCAGCCGACCAGCAGGCCGGTCCAGGTGTGCAGCCAGGCCATCGACTGGCGGAATCCGTTCTTCATGCCCAGGCCCCCAGCAGGCGCGCAATGGCGGCCATCAGCAGCGCGGGCGCGAGGATGCCGACCCACGCGCGCAGCGCGCTGCGGGTCGCGAACGCCCATAACGCTGCGCAGGCGGCCACCAGGATGGCCAGCAGCATGCCGGTCAGCACGGTCTGGCCGCGTGCGCCGGGCAGCGCAACCGCGCAGAACACGCTGGTCACCGAGGCCAGCGCGTAGCCGCCGAAGATCGCGGCCAGCGAGCGTGACAGCACGCCCCAGCGCGGATTGGAGAAGAAGGTGCGGGGGCTGGCGGTTGCGGGCGAGCGGTCCACGGCGTTCCTGCAGGTTTCAGTGAAAAGGAACCGGCGCACCGCAGCGCGCCGGGGTTGGCCATCCGTGGCCGGGCACCGGTCGCAGAACCGGTGCCATCCATCGAGGGTCAGAGCTTCCAGCGCAGTGTCATCGTCACATTGCGCGGTTCGCCCCAGAACACGCCGTCATAGAAACCGACGCGGTTGTAATACTTCTTGTCCAGCAGGTTGTTCACGTTTACCTGCGCGGTGAAGTTCTCGTTGAAGCGATAGCCCGCCGACAGGTTGAGCAGGTAGATGTCGCCCTGTTCGATTGCCACGCGGTCGCGCTTGCCGCTGGTCAGGAAATCCGCACGCGGCTTGTTGCTCAGGCTCCAGATTCCGCTCTGCCAGGTGGCGCCACCACCCAGCCAGAAGCGGCCTTCAGCACCGCCCGGTCGCCAGCTGGCGTTGAGGCGGAACAGATCGACCGGGACAACGGTGTTCTGGCGCACGCCCTGCGCACTGCGGCTGACGGTGTGGGTGAAGCCGGCCGCCAGGTTCCAGTTCTCACCAAGGCTGCCTTGTGCTTCGATCTCCCAGCCCTTGACCTTGTTGCCCTTGCCGGTGGAGCGGTAGGCACTGACCCCACCCGGCAGCGAGTTTTCCGGCACCGAGTCATCGAGCTCGGCAACGTTGTCCTTCTGGCCCTTGAACACGGCCGCGGAAGCATTCAGCAGACCGTCGAAGAACTCGGCCTTGACGCCGGCCTCCCACATGTCACCGACCACCGGTTCGAGGTAGTTGTTGTCCCGGTCACGGTAGTTCTGCGGCTGGAAGATATCGGTGTAGCTGACGTAGCCGCTGAAGTAGCGGTTGAAGTCGTAGATGAAGCCGGCATACGGAGTGAGCGAGTCGTCCGGCTTGTAGCCGCCACGACGCGTATCGGTCAGGCGACCGGCGGCGTCGTGGGTGTAGTTCCAGGTGCGCGTTTCCCAGCTGCCGTAGCGCGCGCCGAGCACCGCGGTCAACGGATCGGCCAGCTGCAGGCGCGTCGCCAGATAGGCCGCGCGCTGGCGCAGTTCGTCTTCAGAAGCCAGATAGCCCAGGCGGGTGACCTGCAGCGGCGCGACGTCGCCGTTCCAGCGATGCCAATCCGGTACACGCGTGTAGCTGTCCGGGTAGGCAGCAGTGTCGGTGGCAGGCACTTCACCCTTGCGCACCGATTGGCCGAAACCGAGCACCAGCTCGTGTTCCCGGCCGAACAGCCGGAACGGACCGCCAACGTTGAAGTCGAACACCTGCATATCGCCGTTCTCGCCGAAGCTGCCGACGAAGGCGCTGATGCCGCTGCCATCGGCATTCGGGTAGCCGGAGGCCCCGTACCACACCGCACCGTCGGTTTCGCGCTTGGAGCGGGTATAGGCGGCCTTGGCGGTCCAGCCGTTGCCCAACTGCTGCTCAAGGCGTGCGAATGCGCTCTTTTCGATGATCGGCCAACTGCTCCAGCGGGCGGACAGGTTGGTCGAGCGCGGCAGGTTGGCGGGCTGGCCATCGGACCCCCAGTACGGCACCACGCCCCAGGTCACGCCCGTGGTGCGCGGCGACTGGTATTCGTAGCCGGCCTCGAGCAGGGTCGTGTCGGTGATGTCGGCCTGGACGATGCCGTAGAACACGTCCTTGTCCAGTTTGTAGACATCGCGGAACGAGTCACTCTGTTGTTTGGCCGCCACCACGCGCGCGCGGATGCGGCCGTCGAGCGCAACCGGGCCACCGAGGTCGGCCTCCAGGCGCTGGTTGCCCCAACGCCCGAGGGTCAGGTTGGCGCTCATCTGGAAGCTGTCGGTAGGACGCTTGCGCACGAAGTTGATGGTGCCCGAGGGATCGCCGGCACCGGTGGTCAGGCCGGTTGCGCCGCGCACCACTTCGATGCGGTCATAGATCACGCTGTCGGTGTTGGTCTTGATGTACCCACCGAAGGTGTTGAGCATCCCATCGACCTGGAAATTGGTGATGTTGTAGCCGCGCGAGACGTAGTTGATGCGCTCGCTGTCGGTAACCGATACCGCCACGCCGGTGACCTGGCCCATCACATCGGACAGCGAGAACAAGCCCATGTCATCCAGGCGCTGGCGGGTGACCACGGTCATCGACTGCGGTGTCTGGCGCAGCGACAGGCCGAGCTTGGTGGCCGTGCTGGCACGCTTGACCGTATAGCTGTCGACGATATCGCCGTCAGCGGTGACCTGGACCGTATCCAGCGTGCGCGCGGAAGGATCGGCAGTGCCGTCGGCGTGGGCCAGCGGGGCGATCATCAGTGCGGTCACGGCCAGGGCCAGCAGAGTGGGACGAGGGTGGTTCAGCGGCATTGCCATCGGTGCGATTCCATGCAGGACGAAACAGGCGATGGAATGCGCAGACGCAGCAGCCGTGCGCTCCGCGCACGTCGCCCAGCGAGTCCCATCGACGGTGTGCCACCCGTGTAGTGCGGGCGACCCGGTAGTCGGGGGATGTACACGGGCGAAGGGGCGGGTGGGTGCGTGCTTCCGTGCCCCGCTTGGCTAAGCGTACAACCGATCGGCAAATGATAGGCATTCGCATTTCGTTAATCAAGCGTGACGAATTCCGTCTCCACGCAGGGCGTGGATCGACTGCCGGATGGGGTCCTAGAACCTGAACACCACCGTCGCGGCGTGCAGCAGCAGGCCGATCAGGCCGCCCACCAGGGTGCCGTTGAAGCGGATGAACTGCAGGTCGCGGCCCACGCTCAGTTCCAGCTGTTCGACCAGATGCCGTTCGTCCCAGCTCTTCACGGTCTGCGCGATATGCGTGGTCACGCCTTCGCGCAGGCGGCCGGTGAGGCGCTGGGCGCCCTCCAGAAGATGCTGGTTCAGCGCGTCGCGCAGGGCCGGGTCGGCCTGCAGGCTGCTGCCCAGTGACGCGAGGCTGCGCTGCAGGTGGCCGACCAGCGCCGAATCCTCACGCTGCAGGTCGGCACGCAGGCTGGCATGGATGCGCGCCCACAGCCCCTGCACGTACTCCTGCAGGGCAGGGTGGTCGATCATTTCCTGTTTGAGCTGTTCGATGCGCTCGGCCAGGGCCGGGTCCTCGCGCAGGCGCTGCACGTAGTTCTGCAGCCAGCTCTCGTAGTCCTGGCGCAGCGGATGCTGCGGCTCGGCCAGCACCTGCTGCAGTTCTTCCAGCACCGCCCGCGCCAGTCGCTCGGCCAGGCTGTCGCCGATCTCGTCGATCGGCTTGACCCAGTTCACCGTGCTCGACAGCGTCGGCCACTCGCGCTGGATGTAACGCACGATCAGCTGCGAGGCGCGCTCCTTAACTTCCGGCTGCTCCAGCCAGCGCCCCAAGCGCTGCAGGCCCTCGTCCAGCACGCGCTGGTGGCGCCCATCGGCGGTCAGCAGGGCCAGCAGCTCACCGGCGGTGGCGGCGGCATTCCACTGCCGCAGCTGCTGCACCACGAAGGCGTGCAGCTGCCGACGCACCGCGGTTTCGTCGAAGAAGTCCAGTGCCTGCAGGGCCCAGCCGCGGGCCATGTCGGCCAGCATCCGCGAACGTGCAGGGTCGGCCAGCCAACTGCCGAGACGGCTGGCCGGGTCGAATACCTGCAGCTTTGCCAAGAGAACCTGTGGTTCAAGGAACTGGTCGCGCACGAACAGGGCCAGGCTGTCGCCGATGCGTTCCTTGCTGCGTGGGATGATTGCCGTATGCGGGATCGGCAGGCCCATCGGCCGCCGGAACAGCGCGACGACCGCGAACCAGTCGGCCAGTGCGCCCACGGCCGCTGCTTCGCAGAAGGCCGAAACCCACGCCCAGATGCCGCGCTCGCCTTGCCAGTGGCTGATCGCGAAACCGGCCAGCATCAACAGCAGCAGTCCCAGCGCGAGGGCTTTCAGGCGCCGCAGCTGTGCGCGGCGCGGATCGTTGGCAGACGTCATGCCGGAAGTCTAACCGGCACGGCATGAGCATCTGGTAGTGCCGGCCGCTGGCCGGCATCCGCAACGCACCCGGAACGTTCATGGGGTTGCCGGCCAGCGGCCGGCACTACCCGTTGGTTCAGAGCGCTTCGAGCTGCTTGCGCAACGCAGCCAGCTGCGCGCGCAGGGTGTCGTTCTCGCGGGTCAGCGCGACCACGCGGCGGCGCAGCGCCGGGGCATCCTCGCCCAGCTGCTCCAGTGCCGACAGCACCTCGGCGTCGCGGCTGGCGATCTGCTCTTCGTCCGCTTCCTCGAAGTCCATCTCGGCTGCTTCCGGCTTCGGTGCGCGCGGCTTGCGCTTGGACTCGCGCACGCGCTTGGCGGCCTGCTTCAGCTCATCCTTGCCACCGGCGGCAGCGGCGCGCTGCTCGTCTTCCGGCAGGTCGGCCACGGCAGCAGCAGCGCTGATCGAGATCACGCCGGCCTTCACCGCTTCCACCACCTCGGCCGCGGCCTGGGCGTGGATGCGTTCGATCATGCCGACCTGGCTGGTGCTCAGCTTGGCCTCGCGGGCCAGCTCGGCGCGGCTGATCTTCGGTGCCGGTTCCCACGGCGGGCTGTCCTCACCCGCGTCCTCGATGGCTTCGGCGGTGCCGTCGCTCTCTCGCTGCAGCTGCGCCTGCTCGATCTGCTTGCGGGCGGCCAGGATGTCGCGCTTGCGCAGCGCCAGCACGCCGCGCTGGAAGTCGGACACGCTGCGGCGGCCCAGGTGCTGCTCGATCATCCACAGGTGCACGTCTTCCATGCTCTGGAAGCGGGTGTTCTGCACGGTGTTGAAGGGCAGGCCATGCTTCTGGCAGATGCCGAAACGGTTGTGGCCATCGACCAGCACATCACCCCACAGCACCAGCGCATCGCGGCAGCCTTCGGCCAGGATGCTGCGCTCCAGCGCGTCATGTTCGTCCGCGGTCAGCGGGTCGATGTAGGCCTTGAGTTCTTCTTTGACGACGATATCCATGGGCACGGCAGCGAGCAGGAGCGGAACCGCCCATTGTACCCGCTCGCCACCGCCGGCCCGGGCTCAGGCGGTGGCCCGGATCATCTCGCCCAGGGTGCTGGTGATCTGGTCGATCTGCGCCTTGTCCACGATCAGTGGTGGCGACAGCGCGATGATGTCGCCGGTACAGCGCACCAGCAGCCGGCCGTCCTGGAAGCAGCGCCGGAACACTTCGTAGCCGCGGCTGCCGGGGGCATCGCGGCGCGGTGTCAGCTCGACCGCGCCGACCAGCCCGAAGTTGCGGATGTCGATCACGTTGGGCAGGCCCTGCAGCGCATGCAGCCGTTCCTGCCAGTATTCGCCCAGCTCGATGGCACGCTCGAACAGGCGCTCCTCGGCATAGACCTCCAGCGTGGCCAGCGCTGCGGCGCAGGCCAGCGGATGGCCGGAATGGGTATAGCCATGGAACAGCTCGATGGCCTGCGGCGGTGCCTGCATCAGGGTTGCGTGCACGGCGTCGCTGGCCAGCACGCCACCCAGCGGTACCGCGCCGTTGCTGACCGCCTTGGCGAAGGTCAGCAGGTCCGGGGTGACCCCGAAGCGCTGCGCGGCGAAGGGCATGCCGACCCGGCCGAAACCGGTGATGACCTCGTCGAACACCAGCAGGATGCCGTGGTGGTCGCACAGCTCGCGCAGGCGCTGCAGGTAGCCGGGCGCGGGCAGGATCACCCCGGCCGAACCGGCAATGGGCTCGACGAACACCGCCGCGATGGTCGAGGCATCGTGCAGCGCGATCAGCCGTTCCAGGTCGTCGGCCAGCTCCGCGCCCTGGCGTGGCAGGCCCTTGCTGAACGCATTGCGCGGCAGGTCCAGGGTATGCCGCAGGTAGTCCACGCCGCCCAACTGCAGGCCGAACGCCCTGCGGTTGTTGGGCAGCCCACCCAGCGCCATGCCGCCGAAACCGACCCCGTGGTAAGCCTTCTCGCGGCTGATGAAGCGGGTGCGCTGGCCCTCGCCACGCTGGCGGTGATAGGCCAGCGCGATCTTCATCGCGGTATCCACCGCCTCGGAGCCGGAGCTGGTGAAGAACACATGGTTGAGCGGGGCAGGCGCCAGTGCGGCCAGCCGCTGCGCCAGTGCGAAGGCCGGCGGCGAGCCCATCTGGAAGGCCGGCGAATAGTCGAGCGTGCGTGCCTGCTCGACGATGGCCTCGACGATGCGCGGGCGGGCGTGGCCGGCGTTGCAGCACCACAGGCCGGCGGTGCCGTCGAGGATCTGGCGGCCGTCGACGTCCTCGTAGTGCATGCCTTCGGCGCGTACCAGCATGCGCGGGGCGGCCTTGTACTGGCGGTTGGCGGTGAACGGCATCCAGTACGCGTCCAGTGACTCGGGACGCTGGGTGGCCAGGTCGTGCAGGTCGCTTTCGGGACGCTTCATGCCAGCTCCATCGGGTCCGATGCGACGAATGTAGCGCAGCCGCGTCACGGCGGAGTCGCGGCGGCCCCGGTATAACCAGGGCTCGTTGAATGTTGGAGCTTCCCATGGCCGATTTCCCCGACCGCAGCCATTGGCAGGCGCTGGCCCTCCAGCTGTCGATGCCGGGCCAGGCCTTCATCGACGGCCGCTATGTCGATGCCGCCAGCGGCGTCCGCTTCGACTGCATCAGCCCAATCGACGGTCGCGTGCTGGGCGCGGTTGCCGACTGTGACGCGCAGGATGTCGAGCGCGCGGTGCTGGCCGCGCGGCGCAGCTTCGAGGCGGGCCACTGGTCGCAGGCGAGCCCGGCGCATCGCAAGCGCGTGTTGCTGGCGCTGGCCGCGCTGGTGGAGAAGCACGCCGATGAGCTGGCGCTGCTGGAAACCCTGGACATGGGCAAGCCGGTGCGTGACGCACGCCGTATCGACCTGCCCGGCGTGGTGCGGTGCCTGAGCTGGACCGCCGAAGCGGTGGACAAGCTGTACGGCGAGATCGCGCCGACTGGCCCGCACGAACTCGGACTGGTCACCCGCGAAGCCGCGGGCGTGGTGGCGGCCATCGTGCCGTGGAATTTCCCGTTGCTGATGGCCTGTTGGAAGATCGCGCCGGCGCTGGCGATGGGCAACTCGGTGGTGCTCAAGCCTTCGGAGCGGTCGCCGCTGAGTGCGCTGCGGCTGGGGGCGCTGGCCGCCGAGGCGGGCCTGCCGGAGGGCGTGCTGAACGTGCTGCCGGGCCATGGCGCGCGCGTTGGCGAACCGCTGGCCCTGCACATGGACGTGGATGTGTTGGCGTTCACCGGTTCCACTGCCACCGGCGCGAAGCTGCTGGAGTATTCCGGGCGATCCAACCTCAAGCGGGTCTGGCTGGAATGCGGCGGCAAGAGCCCGCACGTGGTGTTCGCCGACGCTCCCGATCTGGACGCGGCGGCCAAGGCCGTGGCGCAGGGCATCTTCTTCAACCAGGGCGAAGTCTGTACCGCCGGGTCGCGCTTGCTGGTGCAGCGCTCGATCCGTGAGGATTTCGTGCACCAGGTGGTTGCTTATGGCCAGCACATGCAGCCGCAGCATCCGCTGGACGCCGACGCGCCGATGGGCGCGCTGGTGGACGCCGCGCATCTGGACAAGGTGATGGACGACATCGCACGCGCCGAAGTCGAGGGTGCCCGCCTGTTGCTGGGTGGCCATCGTGCCGAGGTGGAGGCGGGTGGCAGCTATGTGCAGCCGACGGTGTTCGACCAGGTGCGCCCGGAGCAGGCCTTGGCACGCGAGGAAGTGTTCGGGCCGGTGCTGGCGGTGCTCGGTTTCGACGACGAGGCCGAAGCGGTGCGCCTGGCCAACGACAGCCGATACGGACTGGCCGCCGGTCTCTGGACACGCGATCTGGGCCGCGCGCATCGGGTTGCGCGCCAGCTGCGCGCCGGCAGCGTATGGGTGAACGGCTGGGATGGCGGCGACATGACCGCACCGTTTGGTGGTTACAAGCAGTCCGGCAACGGCCGGGACAAATCGCTGCACGCCTTCGACAAGTACAGCGAAATCAAGGCCACCTGGATCCAGTTGTAACGACGCGGCTGCTTGACCACTGTTCGCTCTTTGTAGAGTCGAGCCATGCTCGACTGCTTTTCGTTCTTCGGTAGAGCCGAGCCATGCTCGGCTGCATCTCGCGAAGAGCAGTCGAGCATGGCTCGACTCTACAGAAGGCAGACAGCTGTCGAGCTACCGGCAGCGGGCACTCACCTGCAGCACTGCCACACGCAACATGTCGCGGTCGGCTTCTTCGACGGCATTCTGGAAGTAATCCATGTCCTGCCGGCCCAGCTCGCACGGGTCGACGATGTACCCCGGTGGCCACAAACCCAGCAGTTGCGCCACGCCATGCACGATCTGCTCGGGTGTCATCTGCCGACGGATCCGGAAGTAGTTGCGGCGCGGCCCAAACGCCGGATGGACCTCGCGCCGACCGATCAGGCGCGGGGCCACACCCGCTGCGCTGATGCCGTCACCGCCATCGATGCTGCCCGCAGGCAGGTCCAGCATCAGTGGCGCCGTTGCAGGCGGTTCCTCGGACGCGGGTGTGCTGGCATCCGTAGGTGCCGCCGGGGGCGGGCGTGGCGCTGTCGATGCGGCCGGGCGCGCTGCCTCTGCGGTGGGCTGCGCCGGGTGCGGTTGCGCCGGCACGGGCTGCTTCGGTGGCAGCCAGTACAACGTCATCCTGGCGCCTTCGTCGCTGCGCAGCGTCATCCTGCCGCTGCCCAGCAGCCACACTGCCATCAACCCATGCACCAGCAGCACCACCAGCCATGCCGCCATGCGCGGCAGCTTCGGCGAATCGGACCACGACAGCGCGACTGCAGTCATCGGCAAAGCATCCATGCAGGGACCGGTGGCGCAGCCTAGCGGGTGGCCCGAAAAATTCCGTTGGCATCGGTGTCGGCTGAAACCATCGCCCCGTGCGGCCACCGGCCCGTGGCAGAATCGGGCGATCCGCCGTTACCCGTGTTGCCGATGTCGACGATCACCGCTGCCGCGCCGCCCGTGAATTCCCCCCGCCGTGTCCTGCTGGCCAGCCTGATCGGCACCACCATCGAGTTCTTCGATTTCTACATCTACGCCACGGCCGCGGTGCTGGTGTTCCCGCACCTGTTCTTCCCGGACAGCAGCGAACAGGCTGCGCTGCTGCAGTCACTGGCAACGTTCGCGGTCGCGTTCATCGCGCGTCCGGTGGGCTCGGCGGTGTTCGGCCACTTCGGTGACCGTATCGGCCGCAAGGCCACGCTGGTGGCCGCGCTGCTGACCATGGGCCTGTCCACGGTGCTGATCGGCCTGTTGCCCACCCATGCACAGATTGGCTTGTGGGCCCCCGCGTTGCTGGCGCTGTGCCGCTTCGGCCAGGGCCTGGGGCTGGGCGGCGAGTGGGGTGGGGCAGTGCTGCTGGCCACCGAGAACGCACCGCCGGGCAAACGTGCCTGGTACGGCATGTTCCCGCAGCTGGGCGCACCGCTGGGCTTCCTGCTGTCAGCCGGCATCTTCCTGGTGCTCGGCCGTTGCCTGAGCCAGGACGACTTCCTGCAGTGGGGCTGGCGTATCCCGTTCGTGGCCAGCGCTCTACTGGTCGGCCTTGGCCTGTGGGTGCGCCTGAACATCCACGAGACGCCCGATTTCAAGAAAGCGCTGGAGCGCAAGGCGCCGGTGCGGCTGCCGATGTGGACGGTACTGCGTGACCATCCGGTGCCGATGCTGCTGGGCACGCTGGGTGCGTTCGCCACCTTCGTGCTGTTCTACCTGATGACGGTGTTCAGTCTGGGACATGGCACCGCAGTGCTGGGCTACAGCCGCGAGCAGTTCCTGCTGATGCAGATGGCCGGCATGCTGTTCTTCGCGCTGGGTATCCCGCTGTCGGCGCGCTATGGCGACCGTTGGGGCACGCGACGCACGATGATCGTCGCCAGCGTACTGATCGTCGGTTTCGGTGTGCTGTTCGCGCCGCTGTTCCAGCCGCACAGCCCGTGGCTGGTCACTGGCTTCCTGTGCCTGGGCCTGTTCCTGATGGGCCTGACCTACGGCCCCTGCGGCACCTTCCTGGCCGAGATCTACCCGGTGGAGGTGCGCTATACCGGCGCGTCGCTGTCATTCAACCTGGCCGGCATCCTTGGCGCGGCACCGGCGCCGTACCTGGCCACCTGGCTGGCCGAACGCTTCGGCCTGGTCGCGGTGGGTTACTACCTGTGCCTGACTGCGGTGGCGACCCTGTGCGCGCTGGTGGCACTGCACCGGCGCGCCCTGAGGCTCAACCAAAGAAGCGCTTGAGCGTACGCCCCAGCCAACCGCCCCCTTGGTGCTCGCGGGCGAACTGGTTCAGGTGCGCCTTGACCTGTTCGGCATAGGCCTGGTCATCACCGCGGATGTGGTTGAACAGCCAGCGCGAGAGCATGGTGCGCAGTTCGTCGCTGATGTCCTCGCCGGCCTGGAAGCGCATGCGGTATTCCGATACCCGCTTGATGAAGACCTCATGCACGCGCTTGTGCGCGGCACAGAACGGGTAGCCCGCTTCTTCCATCAACTCTTCTTCGAACGCGAAGTGCGACATGGTGTAGTCCACCACCTCGTCGATCACTTCACCCACCGCCGCACGCTGCATGCTGGCCTGGGCCACGTGCAGGTGGTTGAGCATCTCGATGATGCGGCGGTGTTGTTGGTCGATCACATCGATGCCGATGTTCAGATCGTCCTGCCAGACCAGTAGTGCCATCCCCGGCTCCCCTTCATGCGTATGTCGGGGCCGACTGTAGAGCCGCCGCGCGGGTGCGGCGTTGATCTGGATCAAAGCGGGCCGGTCAGGGCAGGGCGGGCTCGCGCGGGCGCAGCGGGCTGGCCACCGTGGTGCAGCTGACCCGGTTGCGGCCACCGGCCTTGGCCAGGTACAGCTGGCGGTCGGCCTCGGAGATCAGCCGGTGCAGCGCATCACGCTGCGGGCGCAGGCAGCACAGGCCGATGCTGACCGTCATGCGAAGCGTCGCGGTGCCAATGTCCACTTCCAGTGCGGCGATGCGCTGGCGCAGCTCCTCGAAGTACTGCAGTGCCTCGTCCTGTTCCATGTCCGGCACCAGCAGGCAGAACTCCTCGCCACCGAAGCGTGCGATCAGGTCCTGGCTGCGTGCATGCGCGGCCACCGCACCGGCCACCGCGCGCAGCGCATCATCGCCGGCCTCGTGGCCGTGAGTGTCGTTGATGTGCTTGAAGTGATCGATGTCGATCATCGCCACCGCCACGCACTGGCCATGCAGCTGCAGCTGCGGCAACTGGCGCTGGCTCTGTTCCAGGAAGCAGCGGCGGTTGGGCAGGCCGGTGAGGAAGTCGCGGGTGGCCAGGTCCTGCAGGGTGCCGATCAGTTCCAGCTGGTCCACGTTCTGCGAGACACGGCAGAAGAATTCCTCGCGCGAGAATGGCTTGCGCAGGAAGTCATTGGCACCGTTCTTCAGGAAGCGCGGGATCAGCGATGCGTCGGTGTTGCCGGAGATACCGATCACCGCCACCTTGTCGCGTGAGCGCAGGGTGCGCAGGCGGCGGGTGAATTCCACGCCCTGCATGCCGGGCATTTCCTGGTCGACCACCGCCAGGCGGATCGCCGGATGCGCCTCGATCGCGGCCAGGCCCTCGTTGCCATCGGCCGCTTCGTGCACCTCATGGCCATACATGCGCAGCAGGGCGGCGGCATAGCCGCGCGCGGACGGGGAATCGTCCACCACCAGCGCCGCGATGCGGCGGTTGCGTTCCAGCCGCTGCACCAGCCACACCAGGTAGTCGATGCTGCCGGGGGTGTTCTTCAGTACGTAGTCGATGATCTGCTGCTGCAGCACGCGCTTGCGCAGGTCCTCGTCGTACACGCCGCTGACCACCACGGTCGGCAGGTCGCGCTTGAGGAAGAACTCGACCACCGCATCGCGGTCGCCGTCGGCCAGCACCAACCCGGTCAGCACCAGGAACCAGCCGCCACCCTCGCTCAGCAGGCGATCGGCCTCGGCCAGGGTGGAGGCGATCACCACCGGCAGTTCCAGGCGCTGCTCGATGGCTTCGCGCAGCATGCCGGTAAAGGCACGGGAATTTTCGACCAGCAGGATCCGCTGTGGCAGCGGATCGGCCAGGTCGCCATCGACGGCGGCCTGCGGCAGGACGGGCATGATGCGGTGGCTCACGAAGGAGGGCTCGGCACGGATAGCGGCGGTTTCGGGCGTAACTTTAGAGGCGAACGCTGTGCGCCGGGCAAGATTCCGTATCAGGCCGCCGCTGGCGACGCGTGGGTGATCGATTCATGCAGGACCAGTCGCAGGCGATTGCCTCGGCAGTGGACCGTTCCGCCGTAGGCAAGCATCCGTCCGGCCAGACGCTCGACGGCCTGGTCGGTGGTGCGTGCCGATAGCGTGCAACCACGGTCGAGCAGGCTCACGATAGCAACGATGCCGCGACGTCCGCCCGCCTGGCCACTTCGGGCACGCACGCAGACCTGCCCAGTCTCCAGCTCCAGCAGCAGTGACACCGCCTCGATCAAGGAGCGGTAGATGGCCAGTTGCAGATCCACAGTCAGCAGGCAGGGGTTACCCGCCAGCCTGGGCGGAATGACGCGATGCGTGTTGTTCCAGATCTCGCATGCGCCGCCTGCTTGCAGCGCGATGTACAACCCGACCTGTTCCAATCCAGTGGGGTAGACCATGCTGGCCTGCTCGCGGAACAGACGTGAGTGCACGGATGACGCGTGTTGCAGGCTGTTCGCCACTGCATGATGGCCCTGAGCCTTCAGCCAGCTGACCATTTCAACGAGCGAGCTGTCCATGCCGTCGCTCAGATGCTTCAGATGGACGGCCCGTTCACGCAGCTCCCGCTCGCTGGTCTGGTGGGAACTGCGTGCCAGGCGCAGCGTCGTTTCTTCGGCCAGGCCGCGGGACCGGGCGCGCTGATGGTGGTAGCTGATGCTGGACCCGAGCGCGAGCAGCGCGACACTCATCACCGCCATGTTCTGCTGGGTGGCGAACGTACCGAGGTCGAAAGAGGAGGGCAGGCCGGTACTGGGCGTAGCGCCGTGAAGTGGGAGATTCAACAGCGGAATCGCGATGGCAGCGCCGCGCCAGCCATGCATGAAGGTCAGGGCGATGGCAGGTAGAGCCGCCAGCAGGACAAGGTGTGTGCGGGTGGTATGTGCGCTACTGTCTGTCAGCTGCATGCCCAACCCCAGTATCAGCATCGCCAGGATCGCCGCAGCTGTAGGCGCAACAAAGCGGGTGCCCCACCTGGGATCCGCGTGCCGCTGCGCCCAAAGGAAGGCCAGCGGGAGCAGGGTAATGATGGCCGCGAAGTGACCAAAGAGCGTTCGGTCGACCGCGTCCAGCAGGTTGCTCGGCGGAGGGTTCGACCAGAGGATATATGAAATGCTCAGGTTTAGACCCGGGACGAACAGTGCCGTGCAGATCGATAACGACAGCAGCCAGAGACCGGTGACGGCCTCGGACGGCATTCTCCTGAGGTGAAGGTGGACCACCAGCATCGCCATCGGCATCAACAGTGTTGACGCCAGGATGACCCACGCCAAGCCGTAGGCATCAATCATGGGGATGCGCAGCGTCGCGAAGTAGATGTATTCGCCCAGCAACAGGTAAGGCCACAAGCGGGGCGGGACGATCAGCAGTGCCGCTGCCCGGATGCCTGCGGGCAGGAAGAACTGATCGAGCGAGAACTGACGCGATATGAGGCAGCTGGCCGCATAGACGGCGGCCAGCACGAGACCGACCGGACGGATCCGGAAGCTCAGTTCAATTGCTTTCTTGAATCGGTCCAAAAACAAGCCTCCTTTGCTCCCGCTCAGCTACCGCTGGCCCGCTACTGGACACTATCCACTAGATCGTCGCAGGCGCAATCAGCACCCTCCTTCTTCTGCAGATGACGTGGTGCGGGCATGGTGTGCAAGGGGGGGGCACGAATGGAACTAAATCGTCCGGATTATCCGTCAATCACTTTGTTGTGGCGGGAAGGCGCTACTATCGTTTTGAGGTTGTTTGCTCTTATCCCGACCAGGAGGTCATTGTGCGATCCATATTTGTTGGTGTTGTAGCCGGGGCAACATTGTTCGCCGCAGCTCCGGTATTCGCGAGTGATAGAGGGGGCGGTGACTACCACGGCAGTCCCTTGGCAAGTGCCGCAGTTTCGAAGGCAGGCCTTGGTGAGACCAACCCTGCCGCCGCAGACATCAGCGCCGATCCCGCTTGGCAGGTGTATGCCTTCCAACGCGATGGCATGGTCTACCTGCAGGTCAACGATCTGACCGGGCAGGTAAAGCTGATCATCGGCAATGCCGCTGGTGCGTACTTTGCATTGCCTGCCGGCAAGTCCGCAGCACTTGTTTCGCTTCCCGGTCAGCGACTCACTGTCCCATCCACTGCAAAGCGTTCCGAGGTGTATCGTGCGCAGGACGTGGTACTGGTGCGGTATGCCACCGCGGATGGCGACATCTGGTCTGTCGAAACACCGTAGCGCCCGGACCGGAGGGCTTGAGGCGTGCGAGCGATCAAAACCGCTTGCACGTTTCCGCGACCACGCTCAAGGCGGGGGCAAATGCCTGCTATCGAAACAGAAGTCAGTAGACCTTGTCATTCAAGCCTGAGCGCGTGAGGGACCCGCTTCGAGTCCCGAAAGGCTGTTCCGGGCATCTGATGAAAAAGCATCCAGAGGAGCGGCTGTACCCGTTTCCTTCATTGCCAGCACGATGCGATTTCGGTTGCATTTCAGTGTGCCGCCGTAGGCAAGCGTCCTGCCGGCCAGTCGTTCCATCGCGGCGGCGGCGGTTGTGTCCGAAAGGCGTTGATGTTGATCCAGTAGTGATACCGCTATCAGGATTCCACGATGCGAACCCGTCCGTCCGCAACGCGCCCGCACGTAGATCTGTCCCGTTTCACCCTGGATCAGCAGTGACACCGCATCTATCACAGTGCGGTAGGCAGCAAGCTGCAGTCCGACACTGAGTTGACAGGGGTCGCCAAGCAACGACGGATTGGCGACGCGAGCCGTTCTTTCCCATGCTTCGCGAACGCCACCTGCTCGGAGGGCAACATAAAGGCCGAGCTGCTCCAGGGCGGTCGGATAAATCATGCTTGTCTGCTCGCGGAACTGGCGCGAATGAATCGACGCCACATGTACAAGGCTCTCCGCAATCGCATGATGGCCTTGTGCAGTAAGCCAGTTGATCACCTCGTCAAGCGCATGATCAATGCCATCCCCAAGCTTCCGCAGATGCAACGCGCGTTCGCGGAGATCCAGCTCACTGGCGACATGGGAGCTCCGAGCAAGTCTGATGGCATTTTTCTCGCCGACCTCCCGCAGTCGATAGCGGTGATAGTAGTGAGTGATCCGGGAGCCCAGTATGAGCAGTGCTGCGCCTGTGACGGCCATGATCTGCTGGGTCGCGAACGATGCAGGATCGAATGACTCAGGGTGAGACGAAGGTGTTGTCAGACCGATAATCATGTTCAGGGTCGGCACGCCGATGGCGGCGCCCCGCCAGCCATACACGCATGTGAGAAGAACGGCGGGAAGCGCCATGAGGAGTTGCAGGGATACTTTTGTCGTCACTGCATCAGCAGGTACGTCCGCAGCCCAAAGGCCGAACACGACCATCAGTGCAAGCGCTCCTGCCATCTGTGCGATATCCCGTTTCCGGACCTGCACTTCAGCCTTGCCACGCGACCACAGCAGCACAAGCGGCGCAAACGTGAGTATGCCTATGAAGTCACCTACTACCAGGCGGACGATTCCGGTCAACAGCGGAAAAGCGGGAGGTGTTGGCCAGAGGGAGTTCGCCAGAAGCAGGTTGATCAGTGTGACGGAAACTGCAGCGAAGGCAGCAATCGAGATGAGCCAAGCGTTCTTTACTGCCGAGATTACATTGCGATGGAGATAGACGATCGTCATTACAACCGGCATCTGGAACACCGAGCCGAGAATGACCCATGTCAGCCCGTACCGATCGATCATCGGCACTCGCATCTGTGCGAAATAGGCGTACTCGCCCAGCAGGAGATAGGGCCAAAGCCGAGGAGGGCAGAGCAGCACTGCAGCCACGCGTACACCAGCGGGCAGATAGAACTGATCAAGGGACAACTGGCGGGTGGCCCAACAGGCAATGGCATACAGCACAGCCAAGGCAAGTCCTGCCGGATGGATGCGCAACTTCAGCTGCAGGCCTTCATTCCACCAATTCAATCGCACTACCCCTTCACAGTACGTTCCCTGTCAGCATCCATTCGCCGCGGGACCCGGTTGTTACCGACGGTATCGACACGCGTTCGATTATGCAATCACTGCAGCGCAGTGCCGGGCAAGTGAGAAAATCATCACATGAATTGCCGTGGCGACGGGTTTCACAGTTTCTGAGGCAGCTGATTCAGGGGGATCCCTGATCAACTCACCACAACGCATCCCGCAGCTTGTACCACGACATCGCCGCCACCAGCAGCGGCGTGCGCAGCAGCCGGCCACCGGGGAAGGGCGCATGCCGCAGGCGCTGGAACACGTCCAGACGCTCGCTCTGGCCGGCAATGGCGGCGGCGATCACCTCGCCGGCCAGCCCGGCGGCGGCCACCCCATGGCCGGAGAACCCCTGCGCGAAGTACAGGTTGCCGTCCAGCCGGCCCCAATGCGGGGCGCGGTTGCGGGTGATGTCCACATAACCACCCCAGACCTGGTCCAGTGCCACGTCGGCCAGCTGCGGGAACACCTGGTGCATGCGCCGCTGCATCACCCTGCGCAGGCCGGGTGGGGGCAGCGCCGAGTAGCTGGCGCGGCCGCCAAACAGCAGGCGGTGGTCGTGGCTGAGACGGAAGTAGTCCAGTGCCCATGCGGTGTCGGCCACGGCCATGTTGTTGCCGATCAGGGCCCGGGCGCGTTCAGCACCCAGCGGCTGGCTGGCGCCGATATAGGTGCCTACCGGCATGATCCGCCGTTCCAGCTCGGGCAGCAGGCCCTGCAGCCAGGCGTTGCCGGCCACCACCAGATGCGCAGCGCGCACGCTGCCCTGAGCGGTATGCAGGGAAGGCTGGGGTCCCCGCTGCACGCGGGTCACCGCGGAGTTCTCGTGGATCACCACGCCGGCCGCGCGCGCCGCATCGGCCAGGCCGCGTGCATACGCCAGCGGTTGCAGGTGCGCGCTGAGCGGATCGAACATCGCGGCGCGGTAGCGCGGGCTGTCCAGCTGCGCGCGCAGGGCATCGCGGTCCCACCACTGCATGGGGTAGTCGTAGTGGCGCTGCAGGTGCTCGCAGTTGGCCTGCAGGTCACGCTCATGCCGTTCGCGGATGGCGACGCTGGCGTGGCCTTCCACCCAATGGCAATCGATGCCGTGACGATCGATGCGGGTGCGCATCGCCCGCACCGCGTCGCGTGACCAGTCGAACAGGTGGCGCGCATCATCGCGTCCGAGCTGCCGTTCCAGCTCGTCCACCTCGCAGCCGTAGCCGACCAGCGCCTGTCCTCCATTGCGGCCGGACGCGCCCCAGCCGATCCGCTGCGCTTCCAGCAGCACCACGCGCTGGCCACGGGCGGCCAGTTCCAGCGCGGCGGTCAGGCCGGTATAGCCCGCGCCGAGCACCGCGACATCGGCCTGCACATCGCCCTGCAGTGGGGGCAGTGCGGGTGGTTCGGGCAGGCTGGCGGCATACCAGCTTGGCGGGAAGGCGGCGCTCACCGCCGGCCTCGCAGGCGCAGTATGGAAGGACGGAGCGGGGGAGGACGATCAGTGTTCACGCGACTAGTTTCGCCGATGCATGACGGCCGTGGTGTGACGGCGACGACTTGCCGCGTTCGCCGGGCGACGGGTAACGTGTCGGCACGCCAAGGAGTTTTCCCATGCGCCGCCTGCCCTGGGTGGGCCTGCCCACCGACAGCACCGTGCTCGGCCATCACCGTTTCGCGGTGGCCGGCGAGAAGTACGTGCGCGCGCTGGCCGAGGCTGCCGAAGTGACCCCGGTAGTACTGCCGAGCCTGCAGCCGCCGCTGCCGGCTGGTGACTGGCTGCAGGGGCTCGATGGCCTGCTGTTGACCGGCGCGGTCAGCAACATCGAACCGCAGCACTACGAGGGCGGCCGCAGCTGGCCGGGCAATCCGCATGACCCGGCCCGTGATGCCAATGCGTTCGCGCTGCTGCGCGAGGCGCTGGCGTTGGACCTGCCGGTGCTGGCGATCTGTCGCGGCTTCCAGGAACTGAACGTCGCGCTGGGTGGCAGCCTGCATCCGCAGGTGCACGCGGTGCCTGGTATGGCCGACCATCGCGAAGACCCGCAGGCGCCGGTGGAGGTGCAGTACGGGCCGGCCCACACGGTCACCCTGGCCGCTGATGGCTGGTTGGCGCGGTGGAGCGGCAGTGGCCGGACGCAGGTCAATTCGGTACACGGGCAGGGTATCGCTCGTCTGGCGCAGGGGCTGCAGGTCGAAGCCGTGGCCGATGATGGCCTGGTCGAGGCGGCACGCAGCCTGCACCATGAATTCGTGCTCGGCGTACAGTGGCACCCGGAGTGGCGTGTCATGGATTCGCCGCTCTATCACGCTATTTTCCGTGCGTTCGGCCAAGCTTGCCGGCAGCACCAACAGAACCGACTGGATTCCCGATGAGTTCCCGAACGCGCCCGCGCAAGACGGCTACGCCCCCCGCACCGCAGGAAAGCAGTCTGCTGCGTTGGCTGAAGGAGCGGCGCATCACCGAGGTCGAGTGCCTGGTGCCGGACATCACCGGCAACGCGCGCGGGAAGATCATTCCCGCCGACAAGTTCTCGCACGACTACGGTACGCGGCTGCCCGAAGGCATCTTCGCCACCACCGTCACCGGCGAGTTCCCTGACGATTACTACGACCTGACCTCGCCGTCGGACTCGGACATGATGCTGCGCCCCGATCCGGATACGGTGCGGATGGTGCCGTGGGCGGCCGATGCCACCGCGCAGGTCATCCACGATTGCTACACCAAGAGCGGTGAGCCGCACGAGCTGGCACCACGCAACGTACTGCGCCGCGTGCTGGCGGCCTACGCCGAGCTGGGCCTGCGCCCGGTGGTGGCGCCGGAGCTGGAGTTCTTCCTGGTGCAGAAGAACACCGACCCGGACTTCCCGCTGCTGCCACCGGCCGGCCGCTCCGGGCGTCCGGAAACCGCGCGGCAGTCGTACTCGATCGATGCGGTCAACGAATTCGACCCGATCCTCGACCTGATGTACGACTACGCCGATGCGATGAAGCTGGACGTGGACACGCTGATCCACGAATCCGGCGCCGCGCAGCTGGAGGTCAACTTCACCCATGCCGATGCGATGGACCTGGCCGACCAGGTATTCCTGTTCAAGCGCACCATGCGCGAGGCGGCGATGCGCCACGGCGTGTATGCCACGTTCCTGGCCAAGCCGATGGAGAACGAGCCGGGCAGTGCCATGCACATCCACCAGAGCCTGGTGCGGGTGAGCGACGGCAGCAATGTGTTCGCTGGCGATACCGATGCCGAAGGCGAGTTCAGCCCGGTGTTCGGCCACTACCTGGGCGGCCTGCAGAAGTACGCGCCGCAGGCGATGGCGTTCTTCGCGCCGAACGTGAATTCCTACCGCCGGCTGGTGTTCGGCGAAGTCTCGCCGAGCAACGTGCACTGGGGCTTCGACAACCGCACCTGTGGCCTGCGCGTGCCGCTGGACACGCCGGAGAACATGCGCGTGGAGAGCCGCTTCGCCGGTTCCGACGCCAACCCCTACCTGGCGATGGCGGCGACCCTGGCCTGCGGCCTGCTGGGCATCCGCGAGCGGTTGGCACCGGATGCGCCGGTGACCGGCAGCGCCAAGGAACTGGGCTACAACCTGCCGCGCTCGCTGGGCGAAGCGCTGGATGGGCTGGAGCAGTGCAGCGACCTGCAGGCCCTGCTGGGCGAGCGCTTC
Organism: Stenotrophomonas sp. ASS1; assembly: GCF_004346925.1. Taxonomy (NCBI): domain Bacteria; kingdom Pseudomonadati; phylum Pseudomonadota; class Gammaproteobacteria; order Lysobacterales; family Lysobacteraceae; genus Stenotrophomonas; species Stenotrophomonas oleivorans. The sequence continues at coordinate 1,466,824 of NZ_CP031167.1, forward strand.
TGCCGCGCCTACATCTCGGTGAAGCGCAAGGAATACGAGACCTTTTTCCGTGTCATCAGCTCGTGGGAGCGCGAGTTCCTGCTGCTGAACGTCTGAGCATCCGGAATAGAAAAATCCGCCGCCGGGGGGTAGGCTGGCACCCGGCGCCGGCCCCGCCGGCCCCCCTTCCCGCATTCTGGAGCACCCGATGAAGCTGCGTATCCTCACGCTCGGCCTGGCCTCCGCCATGCTCGCCGCCTGTGGCGGTGGCAATGGCGGCGCGCAGGACAGCCAGGTCCTGAACGTCTACAACTACAGCGATTACATCGCCGAGGACACCATCCCGACCTTCGAGAAGGAGAGCGGCATCAAGGTGACCTACGATGTGTTCGACAGCGATGAGATGGTCGAGACCAAGCTGCTGGCCGGCAACAGCGGCTACGACGTGGTGGTGCCGACCCTGAACTTCTTCGGTCGCCAGATCCAGGCCGGTGTGTTCCTGCCGCTGGACAAGAGCAAGATCCCGAACCTGGCCAATCTCGATCCGGCGGTGATGAAGCGCATCGCCACCCAGGACCCGGGCAACCAGTACGGCGTGCCGTACATGATCGGCACCACCGGCATCGGCTACAACGTGGAGATGCTGAAGCAGCGTTTCGGTGGCAGCACCGACATCGCCAACAGCTGGGACCTGGTGTTCAAGCCGGAGAACATCAGCAAGATGAAGGACTGCGGCGTGACCATCCTGGACACGCCGGCGGACATGATCCCGATCGCGCTGCATTACCTGGGCCTGGACCCGCACAGCGGTGACCCGGCCGAGCTGCAGAAGGCGGCCGACCTGCTGAAGTCGATCCGACCGTACGTGCAGAATTTCCACTCCTCGCAGTACGTGGGTTCGCTGGCCAATGGCGGCACCTGCCTGGTGGTGGGCTGGTCGGGTGACATCATCCAGGCCCGCGACCGCGCCGAGGAAGCCAGCAATGGCGTGCACGTGGCCTATTCGATCCCGAAGGAAGGCGCCCCGCAGTGGTTCGACATGCTGGCGATCCCGAAGGACGCCAAGCATCCGGAGGCCGCGTACGCGTTCATCAACTACCTGCTGCAGCCGAAGGTTGCCGCGGCCAACACCAACTTCATCCACTACGCCAACCCGGTGCCGACCGCGACCCCGCTGGTGGATGAGGCGATCCGTACCGACCCGACCATCTACCCGCCGGCCGACGTGGCCGACAAGATGTTCACCTATTCGATCAACACGCCGGAAACCGACAAGCTCTACACCCGGCTGTGGACCGAGGTGAAGACCGGCCGTTAAGCCGGTCTGGCGCCGCCGGGCCATGCCCGGCGGATTGCTTCATCCTTGGCCGGGCCATGCCCGGCGGATTGCTTCATCCTTGGCCGGGCGCGGTACCGCCGCCCTGGTCAAGGTGCCGCAGGATCGCCGGCAACAGGTCACGTGCATCGCGACCGCCGTTGCACAGGAACGACGAACTCATCCGCTGCAGGTTGTGCATGCCGATGAAGAACAGCCCCGGCCGCGGAGAAACACCGAACTCGCCGAGGGGGTAGCCATGTGCGTCCAGCACGCCCTGAACGTCGAGCCAGGGCCATTCGGCGACGAAGCCGGTGGCCAGCACCACCGAGCGGATGCCTGCGGCCTGCAGATCCAGTTCACGCGGGGCGGCGTCCGGCTCCCAGTGCAGATAGACCTCTTCGGGAATGTAGCGGGCATCGTCGGTGCGCGGTTCGGGCCGCGTGGCGTAGTACGCGCTGGCCAGCGAATCGAGATAGGCATATTCGGTCCGTGTCGCTTCGATCGCGGTGCGCAGCTGCGGGCGTACATCGGCGAAGCGGGCGACATTTCCATCGAAGCCCTGCAACCGGCCCAGCAGCCTGATGCCCGCGCGGTGCATCGCCAGCAGGCTGATCGAGCTGCCCAGGCCGGCACGCCCCTTGCCGGAAATCAGCGGGAATTCGGCGGTACGGGCCTTGCGCAGCGCATCCGGTTCTCCGGCCAGGACGGCGGCCGCTTCACTCACATGCTGGTGGATACGCCCGGCCATGTCCCACCAGGTCATCGAGTCCTTGCCGCGCAGCCGGCGGGTATGCGAATGCCGCTGGGCCAGTGACCAGTGCACGCTGCGACCGCTGTCGCGCAGGTCCTGGGCGATCTGCGCGCCGGACTGGCCGCCACCGATGACCAGCACGCCGCCGTCGGGCAGCTGGCGGGGGTTGCGGTAGTCGCCGGAGTGCAGCACCGTCAGACCCCGCGCGGGCGCGAACGGGACCCGGGGCATCCGCGCGCGGCGGTACTCGCCGGTGGCGACCACAACCGCCCCAGCCCGGATCAATCCGTGGCTGGTTTCGATGGCATAGCCGCCCAATTCGGGCGTGACCCGCTGAACCGCACAACCTTCGCTGATCGGCAACGAACGTTCGTCGGCATAGTCGCGCAGCCGCCGGATCACCTCCGGGGCCCCCATGAAGCCTTCCGGGTCGTCGCCCGCATAGGCATGGCCGTGCAGGGCCATCGTCGCGTTGGCGGTGTTGGTCTGGAACGAATCCCAGCGCCGCTGCCAGCTGGCGCCCACGGTTTCGGCCTCCAGCACGCGATGCTCGACGCCGGCTTCCTGCAGGAGCGCGCTGAGGGACAGCCCGGCCTGGCCGGCGCCGATGATGACCAGCGGCAGCGTTGCAGGCAGGGAGCCCGGCAGGCGGGGCGGGAAAGGGGAGGGGCTGTCCGGGGAAGTCACCAGGGTGGGTCCATGCAAGGGCTTGATCCGGGCCATTGCGCGGGGAATGCCCCGGGCCTTCAACAGATCCGGTTCTGAAAAACGTTGCAGATCGAGGCGTCGCCTGTGGTGTCTGGCCGGGACGGCCGCAGGGTCGTCCAGGGGAGCCCGGGCCTTTGCGCGGACAGGCCACCATGGTGGGGGAAAACCGACACTCCCAGGGCGCCCGGGGCTGGCCAGCGGCCGCTTCCGCCTGCCGCCGTCATATCCCCTGGGCCCCCCGGCCGTTAGAATGGCGGCCGCTGTCCACCGCCCGCTCCCGGAGCCCCCATGCCCGTTGAAGCCCAGCCGGTAGTCGCGGTCGTCGACGTCAATCTGGACGTACGCAAGGCTGAGAACTAAGCTCTGGTCGGTGGCTCCAGCAGTGGTAAATCGACCCGGCGGTGTTGCCCGGGTGGTTTCGAGACGCCCACTAGGTGCAGCATCACCCTCGATGGCCAGCGCCTGGATGCACTGCCGCCGTACCACTGGCCGGTCAATATGGTGATCCAGTCCTATAAGCTGTTCCCACACATGACAATCGAGCAGAACATCGCTTTCGGCCTGAAGCAGGATGGTCTGGGCAGGGTCGCGATCAGAAGGCGCGTCGGCGAGATGCTCGACTCGGTGCAGATGGCCACATGCCGGTGTCAACCTTGACCCCGCTGGCGGTTGAAGCGGTCCGTAACGCCCCGACCATCTACCTGCCGCCTGACGTGGCCGAGAAGATGTTCACCTATTCGATCTACACGCCGAATACCGACAAGCTCTACACCCGGCTGTGGGCCGAGGTGAAGATCGGGCGTTGAGCGCTGGTCCGGAGGCGCGGGTGATTGCCGACCGTTGATCAGCGCGCCTTGAGATGAAGGCGCATGCCGTGCAGTCAAACAGCGATGGAATCAGCCCACGATGGAAAGCGCAGTGGGGGGCGCAGGAGTGAAGCGCGAGCAGCTGCTTTTCCCCAGCCGAGAATTCCCTGGAGCAGGGGTACAGTGCCAAAATGCTGGAAAATGGCGAGTAGATCAGCATTCGTTCGTCGATTTCTTGCAGTTTAATTCTCATGTCACGGATGCTTGTTGTCCATCCATCTCAAGGAAGTGAATAATGAAAGCCATATCCTGGATCGGTTCCGCAATCATATTTCTGTCCGGTGCTGCTTCGGCAAATGCGCAGTTGTCCGTGCAGATGAAGCAGGCAGCAGGAGCCGCCATGGCTGACGTCGTGGTCCACGTCACCTACATCAATTCCGGCGCAGTGGCGCTCAGCATTCCCGAGAGGGGGCTGCCCAGAGTCCTGCAGGATGGAAGGCTGTGGAATGATGCGTTTCTTGTCGTTTCGCAGGATGGAGATGCAGCTGCATATCGCGGAATCATTGCCCACCTGAGTGCCGCAGCTCGAGAGAAGACGCTGACGCTGGAGCCTGGGCAGCGGCTTGTTCGACAGGTCAATCTTTCCCTGAACTATGAGCTTCGTCCGGGTCAGACATACAAGATTTCCGCTCCGATTCTTAGATACCGGATTCTTGACGGTACGGGGGCCGCAGGAGCGGCCGCGATCGACAAGGAGGCCTCCACATCTCCCGTCTCGATGCTGATCGTCGCTCCGCTGCCTCGTGCAGGCCGGCGCGCCGAAACTGCGCCGCAGGAGGCATCCCGAGTGGCATCCCGAGTGGCATCCTGCCCGCCAGCCCGATTAAAGGAGGTAACGGCGGGAATTGCCGCTGCGGCGGGTATCGCCCGCAGTTCGAAGAACTATATGGAGTCGCTTTATGGATATGAGTTTGGAGAATCATCCATTATCGTGACGTTCAAAGAGACTGCTCGCTACAGGTCGTGGTTCGGTGAGCATGGTGATCCCAACATCGCAAATCCGGTCAATGATCGGATCAGAAAGACAGTCTCGGGAGTCGCTACCCGGTTCGCATTGCTCAAGCAACCTTCTTGCGATTGCCCGGAAGAGATGGTTGGAGACACCAATGCCTGGATCTCCACTGCAGTTCCCTATGTTGTGAATTATTGCCCACGTTTTTTCGATCTCCCGGTAGGTCCCAATGTGCCCTCTGGGTCAAAGGCGGCGACCATCTACCATGAGGTAACTCATTTTTCCGATACCTTCGCACTTGGAACGTCCGATTTGGACGAGCAGTTTCCAAGCCCGGAAGACGCGCGCTACGTCGCTAGGACGGCGCGTGATCTGGCATCTGAGCACTCATACGGATACGAGTACTTTGCTGACAATCATGGCAATGAGAACTGATCGGCGGCGCGTGAAGGGTAGTGTTACTTTGTAACGATCGTACTGATGCGTGGAGGAGCGGGCGGGAATGACGGGGCCGCGGGCAATGCCTCGGCGTCCTCTTGCCAGCTCCCGTCATATCCCCTGGGCCCCCCGGCCGTTAGAATGGCGGCCGCTGTCCACCGCCCGCTCCCGGAGCCCCCATGCCCGTTGAAGCCCAGCCGGTAGCCACCGTCGTCGACACGACCGGTGTGCCCGGCTATCTCTCCATTCGTGACCTGCGCAAGGAATTCGACGGTTTCGTCGCCGTTGACGACGTCAATCTGGACGTGCGCAAGGGCGAGATCTTTGCCCTGCTCGGTGGCTCCGGCAGTGGCAAATCGACCCTGCTGCGCTGCCTGGGTGGCTTCGAGACGCCCACCAAGGGCAGCATCACCCTCGACGGCCAGCGCCTGGACGCGCTGCCGCCGTACCAGCGGCCGGTCAACATGATGTTCCAGTCCTATGCCCTGTTCCCGCACATGACGGTCGAGCAGAACATTGCCTTCGGCCTGAAGCAGGATGGCCTGGGCAAGGATGCGATCAGCAAGCGCGTCGGCGAGATGCTGGACCTGGTGCAGATGGGGCACCTGGGCAAGCGCAAGCCGCATCAGCTGTCCGGCGGCCAACAGCAGCGCGTGGCGCTGGCGCGGTCGCTGGCCAAAGGGCCGAAACTGCTGTTGCTGGACGAGCCGATGGGCGCGCTGGACAAGAAACTGCGCTCGCAGATGCAGCTGGAACTGGTGAGCATCATCGAATCGTCGGGTGTGACCTGCGTGATGGTCACCCACGACCAGGAAGAAGCGATGACCATGGCCACCCGCATCGCGGTGATGGATGCCGGCTGGATCCAGCAGGTCGGCAAGCCGGACGAGGTCTACGAGCAGCCGGCCAACCGCTTCGTCGCCGAGTTCATCGGTTCGGTCAACCTGTTCGACGGGGTGATCGACGAGGACCTTCCCGAGTACGTGACCGTGCGCTCGCCGCTGTTCCCGGCGCCGATCTACATCGCCCATGGCATCACCGGCTATGAAGGGCAGCCGGTCGCGTTCGCGCTGCGCCCGGAGAAGGTGATGATCGGCAAGGACGAGCCGGAAGGGCACACCAACAAGGCGCAGGGCGTGATCGAGGACATTGCCTACTTCGGCAGCCATTCGGTCTACCACGTGCGCCTGCCCAGCGGTGCCAAGGTGCTGGCCAACTTCGCCAACTCGCAGCGCTGGGCCAGCGATGGCCTGACCTGGGGTGACAGCGTGTGGGTGCACTGGCGCGACAACGACGGCGTGGTGCTGACCTCATGAGCGTCGCCGGCCTGAAGCGCTGGCTGCCGGGGCTGCGTGCCACGGTGATCGGCATTCCGTATCTGTGGCTGCTGCTGTTCTTCGCAGTGCCGTTCCTGATCGTGCTGATGATCAGCTTCTCGCTCAGCCGGGTCGGCTCGCCGCCGTACACCTGGCTGCTGCAGTATGCGGACGGCGGCTTCTCGCTGAAGCTGAACCTGGAAAACTACCTGGCGCTGTTCCGCGACTCGATCTATGCGCAGGCGTTCCTGAGCTCGATCAAGATCGCGGCGATCTCTACTTTCCTGACCCTGCTGATCGGCTACCCGATGGCCTATGCCATCGCCCGCCTGTCGCCCGCCGCACGCAACGTGGCAATGATGCTGGTGGTGCTGCCGTCGTGGACCTCGTTCCTGATCCGCGTGTATGCATGGAAGGCGATCCTGGACCGCAACGGCCTGCTCGACCAGTTCCTGCAGTTCACCGGCCTGCAGACGCTGATGACGTCGATGGGCCTGCCGAAACTGCAGCTGATCGACACCCCGACCGCCGCCTATATCGGCATCGTCTACTGCTATCTGCCGTTCATGGTGCTGCCGCTGTACGCCAATCTGGTCAAGCATGACCACCGCCTGCTGGAAGCCGCCTACGACCTTGGTGCCAAGCCGTGGCAGGCGTTCCTGCGCATCACCCTGCCGTTGTCCAAGGCGGGCATCATCGCCGGCTGCATGCTGGTGATGATTCCGGCCATTGGTGAATTCGTGATCCCGGAAATGCTGGGTGGCTCGGAGACGCTGATGGTGGGCCGCCAGCTGTGGAACGAGTTCTTCAACAACCGCAACTGGCCGGGCGCCTCGGCGATGGCGGTGGCGATGATCCTGTTGCTGCTGGTGCCGATCCTGCTGTTCAACCGTTCCCAGCAGCGCCTGCTGGAAGGGAAGCAGGCATGAGCCCGCGTAGCGCAAAGGGCCTGGGGCTGGGCGTGCTGCTGCTCGGCTTCGCCTTCCTGTACCTGCCGATCCTGTTGTTGATGTTCTATTCGTTCAACAGCTCGCGGTTGGCGATGGTCTGGGCCGGGTTCTCCACCCGCGCCTACAGCGACCTGTTCGCCGACCGCGCGCTGATGGATGCGATGTGGACCAGCCTGGTGGTGGCGTTCTGGACCGCCTGTACCGCCACCGTGCTGGGCACGCTGGCGGCGATGGTGATGACGCGCTTCAAGCGCTTCCGTGGCAAGCCGCTGTTCGGCGCGCTGGTGACCGCGCCGCTGGTGATGCCGGACGTGATCCTCGGCTTCTCGCTGATGGCGCTGCTGGCCTCGATGGGTGCGATTCCCGGCTTCCCGGCGCGTGGCCTGACCACCATCTGGATCGCCCACGTCACCTTCACCCTGTGCTTCGTCACCGTGGTGGTGTCCTCGCGCCTGCAGGAAATGGACCTGTCGCTGGAGGAAGCGGCGATGGACCTGGGCGCGAGCCGGCTGACCGTGTTCGGGCGCATCACCCTGCCGATCATCGCGCCGGCGCTGGTGGCCGGTTGGCTGCTGGCGTTCACCCTGTCGCTGGATGACGTGGTGGTGGCCAGCTTCGTCGCCACGCCGGGCTCGACCACGCTGCCGATGAAGGTGTTCGCCTCGGTGCGCATGGGCATCAGCCCGAAGATCAACGCGTTGGCCACGCTGCTGGTGTCGGCGGTGTCGATCGCCGCGGTGATCGGCTGGTACATCAACGCCCGCGCCGAGAAACGGCGCCAGCGCGACCTGCAGCTGGCGCGGCAGGAGAACGGCTGAGCACACGGTCTGTCGACAGCGTCGGCAACATCCGGCTCACGGTCGGCGGCGCACAATGGGGGTCTTCCAGATGGAGATCCCCCATGACCGTCGAGATTGTCGATCCGGCCACCGGCCAGGTGACCTACCGCCATGAACTGATGGGTGCTGCCGACGTCGAGCAGCGCCTGCAGGCCGCCGCCGATGCATTCCCCGGCTGGGCCGAGCGCTCGTTGCAGGAGCGGGGGGCGATCCTCAAGCAGATCGCTGGCCAACTGCGTGCGCGCCGCGACGATCTGCAGCAGGCGATGACCCATGAGATGGGCAAGCTCAAGGCAGAGGCGTTGGCCGAGGTCGACAAGTGCGCGGCGGCCTGCGAGTACTACGCCGACCATGCTGCCGACTACCTCAAGCCGCAGCTGATCGACACCGAAGCCCAGCGCAGCTATGTGCGCTACGAGCCGATCGGCTGCGTGTTCGCGGTGATGCCGTGGAATTTCCCGATCTGGCAGGTGTTTCGTTTCCTCGCCCCGGCGTTCATGGCAGGCAACGTGGCCCTGCTCAAGCACGCCAGCAACGTGCCGCAGTGCGCCGACCTGATCCTGGCGGTATGCCGTGACGGTGGCCTGCCTGACGGCGTGTTCGATGTACTGCACATCGACAACGACCAGGCGGCCGAGGTGCTGCGCGACGCACGGGTGAAGGCGGTGACGCTGACCGGCAGCGAGCGGGCAGGGCGCTCGATCGCATCCAACGCGGGCAGCCAGCTGAAGAAGTCGGTGATGGAGCTGGGTGGCAGCGATGCCTTCGTGGTGCTCGACGATGCCGACCTCGACAAGACCGTGGCGGCGGCGGTGAAGTCGCGCTTCGACAACAGCGGGCAGACCTGCATCGCGGCCAAGCGCTTCATCGTGGTCGAGGCGGTGGCCGATGAGTTCACCCGGCGCTTCGTGGAAGCCGCGGGCGAGCGCCAGTACGGTGATCCGGACGAGCGCGGTACCACGCTGGCGCCGATGGCCCGTGCCGACCTGCGTGACGAACTGCACAAGCAGGTGCAGGCCAGCGTGGCCAAGGGCGCGCGGGCACTGCTGGGTGGTGAGCCGATTGCGGGTACACATGCCGGCTATCCGGCCACCGTGCTCGATCAGGTCGGCCCGGGCATGCCGGCCTACGACGAGGAGCTGTTCGGGCCGGTGGCTGCGGTGATCCGTGTCGCTGACGAGGCCGAGGCACTGCGCGTGGCCAACGACACCCGCTTCGGCCTGGGCGGCAGCGTGTGGACGCGCGATCCGGTGCGCGGCGAACGTTTCGCGCAGCGCATGGAATGCGGTGCCGCGTTCGTCAACGCCATCGTCAAGAGCGACGCGCGGTTGCCGTTCGGCGGCAGCAAACAGTCCGGTTTCGGCCGGGAGCTGGCCGACCACGGCATCCATGAGTTCATGAACATCAAGACCGTCTACGTGGCTTGATGCCCAACGGTAGTGCCGGCCGCTGGCCGGCATTGCCTGGTTGCCGGCCAGCGGCCGGCACTACCAGAAGCGGGTCATGCGCCACGACCAACGGTCGTGGCCTACCGGTCCGGTGGGTATCGACCGTTGGTCGATATGCCCTACAACCACTTCGCGCGCTTGAACAACCGGTACAGCCCCACGCACACACCGCCCACGCCCACGATCATCAGCGGGTACGACCACGGCTCGCTCAACTCCGGCATGTGGCTGAAGTTCATGCCGTACCAGCTGGTGATCAGCGTCGGCGCCGCCAGCAGCGCGGCCCATGCGCCCAGGCGCTTGACCGTCTCGCCCTGCGCCAGCGTCACCAGCGACAGGTTCACGCTCAGCGCGGTGCCGAGCATCTCGCGCAGCGTGTCGATCACATCGCTGATGCGTACTGCGTGGTCGTGGACGTCGCGGATGTACAGCTTCACTTCGTCGGGGATCAGCTCGCCCTGGTAGCGGCGCAGCTGCGCCAGCACATCCTGCAGCGGCGCCACCGCCATCCGCATCTTGTTCAGCTCGCGCTTGAGCTCGTACAGCCGCACCACCGTGCTGCGCTTGTAGGTGTCGGCGAAGATGTCCTTCTCCAGCAGCTCCAGGGTGTCGCGGAAGCGGTGCACGATGGGCAGGTAGTTGTCGACCACGAAGTCGGTCACCGCGTACAGGCAGTACGACGGGCCCATCTTCAGCAGCTGCGGCTCGCGTTCCACCCGCGCACGCACCGGGGCATAGGACAGCGAAGCGCCATGGCGTACCGTCACCAGGAAGCGCGGGCCGAGGAAGGCATGGGTTTCGCCGTACTGGATGCGCTCGTCGACCATCTGCGCGGTGGTCACCACCACGAACATGGAATTGCCGTAGGTCTCGACCTTGGGCCGCTGGTGCGCGTTGCGCGCATCCTCGATGGCCAGGTCGTGCAGGCAGAACTCTTCCTGCAGTTTCAACAGCACATCATCATTGGGGTCGTACAGGCCGACCCAGACGAAGCCGTTGCCACTGGCAATGACATCGCTGATGGCGTCCAGGGTGATGTCGTGGCGTTTGCCCTCGTCATCGTAGTGGACGCAGTTGATGACGCAGGCGGGGTTGGCCGAGGCGGGCGCGGCAGCAGAGGCGGGCAATGACATGCCCGCCATCGTGCGTCAGGGCTGTGTTTTGGACAAGTGAGGAGTACGCCCCAGCACCCATGCCAGCGCGACGTGGACGGGCAGCAGCAGCACGATCCACTGCACGTTGTACTGTGCCTGCAGGCTCAGCCAGTGCAGTACCAGCGCGGCCACCGCCTGTACCGCCAGCAGCCACAACACGATCCTGAACATGCGGCCTGGCACGCGACGGCGCAGCAGGGCGATTGCACCCGGCAACAGCAGCACGGCCAGCGGCGAGAGCAACAGCAGGTTGCGGTTGGCCCATGCGGCGTAGTGGATGCTGAAGCCCCACAGGAACACCAGCACGCCACCAAACAGGGCGCACAGCAGCCAGAACGGCAGGGCCAGCCCGGCCAGCAGGCGCGGGCGGTTGCGCAGCGCCAGCACGCCGCCGGCCACGATCAGCCCGAGCAGCAGCCACGGCCACCAGCGGCGCGCGAATTCCTTCGGCTCCGCATCGATACGATGCGGCAGCAGTTCCTGTTCGGACTGCACCAGCGGACGGCCATCGCTGTTGCGTGCCTGGCGCAGCGCATCGGCCAGGCGCATCGGCACGAAGGCTTCCTGCCAGCGCGACAGCGGCTGGTCGGCAAATGGCCCAAGGCCGACATCGAAGCCCAGCCACATCCACGGTGCCGGCGACGCCAGGCGGACCGATTCACTGCGGTAGGTGTTGCCGCGCGAGCGCCCCGACAGCTGCGACTGCAGGCCGCCACCCAATGCCTTGTCCACCGTGTCGCGCACCATCGTGGCGCAGTTGGCGGTGTAGTAATCGTAGTGGTAGCGCGCGTTTTCCGGCTTGGCCCGCTCGGCCAGGTCGGCGGCCAGCGCACGCGCCTGGTCCGGGCGCAGGTCCAGCCACTGCACGCTGGCGCCACGGCCGGTCTCGTCGTAGTACGACAGGTCCTGCTGCAACGGCAGCGCCACCAGGTAATACATCATGTCGCCGCGTGCGAAGCGGCTGATGAAATCGTCCTCGGACGGATCGAAGTAGCCGAAGTTGTACGAGGTTGCCTCGCCGCTGACCGGATCGACCACGACGATGGCGTCGTGGCCGAAGCGTTCGAAGAACACGGTGCCCGGCTGCATGGTCACCACGCCGATGCGCGGGGCAGGGGCTTCAGCGTTGGTCGCGGGTACGGCAGGTGTGGCTGCCACCGGCTGCGCGAAGGCGGCCAGCGGCAGGGCCATGGCCAGCACGCACAGTGCCAGCCACACCATGAGGATCAGGCTGCGGCGCTTCAAGCGTCGTCCTGCGCGTCCGGCGGCAGCACGGTCACGTGGAAGGCCTGTACCCGGCGCGCATCGGCGCGGGCCACGCGGAACATGAAGCGATCCAGCGCCAGCTCGTCACCGACTTCCGGCAGATGGCCCACGGCCTCGGTGACCAGGCCGCCGATGGTGTCGTAGTCCTCGTCGGAGAACGTCGCGCCGAAACGCTCGTTGAAGTCGCCGATCGGGGTCAGCGCGTCGACCACGTACTGGCCGTCGGACTGGATGGCGATCTGCGCCGAGGGATCCTCGGCCTCGTCATGCTCGTCGTCGATCTCGCCGACGATCTGTTCCAGCACGTCCTCGATGGTGACCAGGCCGGCGACACCGCCGTACTCGTCCACCACGATGGCCATGTGGTTGCGCGACAGGCGGAATTCCTTCAGCAGCACGTTGAGCTTCTTCGCTTCCGGGATCAGCACCGCCGGGCGCAGCAGCTCGCGCACGTTGGCCGGGCCGTTGTCGGCAACCACGCCGCGCAGCAGGTCCTTTGCCAACAGGATGCCAAGGATGTCGTCCTTGTTCTCACCGTGCACCGGGAAGCGTGAATGGCCGGATTCGACCACCTGCTTCATCAGTTCCAGGAAGGGCGCTTCAACCGGCAGCGAGACCATCTGCGAGCGCGAAATCATCACGTCGCCCACGGTCAGCTCGGCCACCGAAATGGCGCCTTCCATCATCTTCAGGGTATCGGCGGCGATCAGACCCTCTTCCTGCGCGGTGTGCAGGACAGCGACCAGCTCGTCGCGGGTATGGGGTTCGCCGGAGAAGGCGGAGGTCAGGCGTTCAAGCCAGCCGCGCTTCTTTTCACTGTGCTCCGCAGGGGAACTACTACTGTCGTCTTCTGACATCTCTGGAAAAAAGGCACCCGGCAGGCCGGGCGTTGACCCAAGTCTAGCAGGATGTGACGGCCTGTCAGTGACTGCCGGTGGCCGGGGTTGGGGCGGCGGGGGCCGGCTCCTCCTCGGGCAGGTCCAGGCTGTAGGTGCAACCGGCCAGGGTCTTGCCGGGGTGGGAGGCCACGGTGGAGACGCTGAGGATGATCGACTCGATCTGGGCCTCGCCGGTCTTCGGGTCGGTCACGTCGCGGCTGACCAGCTCGCGGCCGGCCATGAACTTGCCGTCCTGGTCGTAGCCGGTCTCCAATTCCAGCCGTTTGGCCAGCGGGCGTGGGTCGGCCTGGTCGAGCACCGCCATGATGCTGGCGCCGGCCACCGCCACCCGCTCGGTCTGTTGGCCGAAGACGGTGATCGGGCTGGCCAGCCGGAACTCGCTCATGAACTGGTTGCCCTGCGGCAGCGGTTGCAGGCCCTGGGCCACGGCCTTCAGCGGATCGGCCAGCAGCGGCGCCAGCGCGGCCTGCTCGGCCACGCCCTGGCGGCATTCGATCAGGGCCGGCAGGTCCAGGCGGGTGGCGAAGGCGGCGGGAGCGGCGAGGGCACAGAGCAGGGGCAGGCAGCAGCGCAGTGACACGGTCGGTTTCCGCAGGCGAAGGGCCGCCATCATAGCCCCGGCGAGCGCCGGAACAGCCCGGTGAGAAGGCGCAGGAAACCGGTCATCGCCCGCCGCACGACCATCAGTGAGAGGGTCAGCACGACCGCAAGCATGGCGACCTGCATCGATTGCCCCGCGATGCGCGCCACCGCCGGCCACAGGCCCGGGCTGGTCAGCCAAGGCATCAGTTCCGCTGCGGCGCTCCTGCCCACTTTCATGTAGATCACAGCCAGCACGAACAGCACCAGCAGCGAGGTGCGGCTGGCGTGGAAGAACGGGAGTGAGTTCACGGGGCGGCCCAGGCGGCGGTGCACGATCATCCGCCACAGGAGCGGAAGGGTCAGTGCACCCACCAGCGTCAGCACCATCGACGTTTCAAGCAGACCGGGGAGATGGGCCGGTTCCAACCGTCCGCTGAGGTGCGGGCCGATCATGCCGATCGCCAGCCCGGCCAGCAGGCACACGGGCGAGAGCAGGGCCAGACTGCGCAGCAGCCAGTGCCTGCCGCTGGGTTCGTGGGCGCTGATGCGGCGCAAGGTGTAAGCGCCCAGCACCAGCAGGCCGGCGAACAGACCGGCGCCCATCGCAAACGTCGTGAAGCTGTTCCCTGGGTTCATCCTTTTTCCTTCCGCGTCCTGGCCGGTGTTGAACAGTAGCTCAGCGTATGGGCTGGCACTCCAGCCGTGGCGCAGTCAGGGTGGATTCCAGCGCGTGGCCGCTGGGTACCAGCGCAGCCTGACCGGGTAGCCCAGTCGCGCCTGCAGGTGGTCACGCACGGCTGCCGCCGTCGCGCGGTTGGCTGGGGTATCCCGCAGCTCCACCTCCAGCTCCCCGGTCTTGACATCCAGGCCATGGCCGAACAGGTCGGGCAGCTGGGCCCGCAGCCAGTCCTGCTGTGCGTGCAGGCGGCGCGTCATCTCCGCTTCGGTCATCGCGGCGCCGGTGATGTAGCGCACACGTTGCGGGCCATCCGCCCCTGGATGTGTCTCATCGGCCTCGGGTGCGGCGCCTGTCAGTCGCACGACAACGTTCCAGCCCCTCGCATTGTCCACCCAGATGCCGGCCAGACGTGCCGCGTGCCGCGCTTCCAGGCGCTCGATCAGTGCCCGTTGCTGGGCAGTGGCGACGATGTTGCGGGTGTCGCGCTCGCTGCTGCCGAAGAACGCCCGTAGTTCGGCGATCTTTGCGGCGATGTCGGCCTCGCTGTCGCTGGCGGGGAACGGTGAGGGACGGTCAGGATCGGGCATCAGGCCTGCCCCGGACTGCAGTAGCGCGGCAAGCACAAGTGCGGGCAGGGTCATGCTGCGCTCCTCTTCCGTGAATGCGTGGGCTCGGAACAGGGCCCGGTGTCAGCGCTCGCCCGCGTATGGATCGTCGATGCCCAGCTCGGCCAGGATTTCCCGCTCCAGCTGCTCCATCGCCTCGGCTTCCTTGTCGTCCTCGTGGTCCCAGCCGAGCAGGTGCAGCACGCCGTGCACGGTCAGATGCGCGTAATGGGCGTTGAGCGCCTTGCTCTGTTCATCGGCCTCCCGTGCCACGACCGGAGCACAGATCACCAGGTCACCCAGCAGCGGGAATTTGACGCCCTTGGGCAGGCCTTCGGGCACTTCGGCCGGGAAGCTGAGCACGTTGGTGGCGTAGTCCTTGCCGCGGTAATGGCGGTTCAGCGACTGTCCTTCCTTGGCATCGACCACGCGGATGGCCAGATCGGCCTCGCGGATGCGGCCCTTCAATGCGGCGGCCACCCACTTGCGGAAGCTCACTGCCGCCGGCAGGCCGGCGCGCGGCAGGGCATAGCTGACGGCGACGTCCAATCGCACGGGACCACGGGTCATGGAGTTGCTCCAGGTTGGATCTGATGCAGGTCGCGGCGGTCGTACGCGCTCACGATGCGCGCGACCAGCGGGTGGCGGACCACGTCACGGGATTCGAAGAAGGTGAAGCTGACGCCCTCGACCTCACGCAGCACGTCGATGGCGTCGCGCAGGCCGGACTTCACGTGCTTGGGCAGGTCGGTCTGGGTCAGGTCACCGGTGACCACCGCAGTGGAACCGTAGCCCAGGCGGGTCAGGAACATCTTCATCTGCTCGATGGTGGTGTTCTGTGCTTCGTCCAGGATCACGAACGCATCGTTGAGCGTGCGGCCGCGCATGTAGGCCAGCGGCGCGATCTCGATGACGTTCTTCTCCAGCAGCTTGACCACCTTTTCCACGCCCATCATCTCGTACAGGGCGTCGTACAGCGGTCGCAGGTAGGGATCGACCTTCTGGCTCAGGTCGCCGGGCAGGAAGCCCAGCTTCTCGCCGGCCTCCACCGCCGGGCGCACCAGGATCAGGCGCTGCACCCGCGATTCATTCAGGGCCTCGACCGCGCTGGCCACGGCCAGGAAAGTCTTGCCGGTACCGGCCGGGCCGATGCCGAAGTTGATGTCGTGGGTGGCGATCTGGTGCAGGTAGCGGCCCTGGTTGGCGCCGCGGCCGCGCACCGTGCCGCGCTTGACCTTGATCGCAACCTCCTGCGCTTCGTAGGAGCGCTCGGCGATCTGCTCGACATTGGCCTGCGCCAGGCGCAGGTGGATGGCATGGTTGTCGAAGGTCGTTTCGCCGGCTTCGGCGTACAGCGCTTCAACCAGCTTCTGCGCCTCGACAATGGCTTCGTTGGGGCCGCTGATGCGGAACACGAAGCCACGATTTGCGATCTCCACGCCGAGCTTCAGCTCGATCTGGCGCAGGTGCCCGTCGAAGGGGCCGCACAGGTTGGCCAGTCGCTCGTTGTCTTCCGGCGACAGGGTGAAGTCTCGATGATCGATGCTTTTCATTGCTTGGGGTGGGGCGGACGCCTTCCACCGCAGTGTATTCAGGGAGGACAAGGGTAGCGCGCGTGCGGGGCACACGGCCAGCAGACGGTCGATACAGCGTTTTCCACACCCGGTGTGGACGGGGCACGCGGAAACCTGTGGATAGACCTTCGCACTGCTTGTGCCACAAGGCCCATGAGGTCCTGGTGAAAAAAGCGTCATGGTCGCCGGTCGCTACGGCAGCACTGCCACGGGTGGCCTGCGCGGGGGGCATTCATCGTGATGGCAGTGCAGGTTTCGTTGCCCGGCGAGCAACAGCGCGAGGTCGTGCCGGATTTCCACAACGGTTGTGGAATGATGCCGAATCAACCTGTGGATAGGTGGTGCGGAGCCTTGCAGCAAAAGGCTTGCCCACGCGTGGTGAAAAAACCGTCAGGGCTGATTGGAATCATTGAGGGTGCACGGGGCACATGGCACCGTGTCGCCGTCGCAGGAGGGGATGGCATGGGCATCGGCAACGGGATGCGTGGAATCGGACTGGCGGGCATCGGCCTGCTGGTGGGGTGTGGGCAGTCAACGCCGACTGCGCTGGGCACGCTGGAGTGGGACCGGATCACGGTGCCGGCACCGGCGGCCGAAGTGATCGCCACGGTGGAGGTGCGCGAGGGCCAGCAGGTCAAGGCCGGGACCGTGCTGATGCAGCTGGACCCGGCGCGGGGAGACGCGCAGTTCGCCGCAGCGCAGGCTGATACGGCGCGTGCGCAGGCGCAGCTGGAAGAACTGCAGATCGGCCCACGCCAGGAGCAGATCGCGCAGGCCCAGGCACAACTGGCCGCGTTGCGCGCACAGGCTGCCGAAGCAAGTGCCTATTACCGACGGGTCCAGCCGTTGGCACAGCAGCACTTGATTGCCGCCGCTGAACTGGATCGAGCACGCGCCGCCGCCGGCAATGCCGAAGCCAGCGTGCGTGCTGCCGAGCAGGCCTGGCTGGAGCGGGTGCACGGCAGCCGTGTGCAGGATATCGCCCAGGGCCAGGCGGCCGCCGATGCCGCACGGGCACAGCAGGTGGTACAGAGCGTGAACCTGCAGAAGCTGCAGTTGCGTGCACCGCGCGACGGGGTAGTCGATGCATTGCCCTACCGGCAGGGTGACCAGGCACCGATCGGTGCGCCGCTGGCAGTGATGCTGGTCGGCGAGCGCCCCTATGCGCGCGTCTACCTGCCGCAACCGCTGCGTCTGCAGGTGAAGGTCGGGCAGGCCGCGCAGATACAGCTGGAAGGCGGCAACACCGTGCTGAAGGGGCATGTACGTGCGATCCGTAGCGAACCATCGTTCACGCCGTACTACGCACTGACCGGCGATGACGTCGAACGGCTGAGCTATCTGGCCGAGATTGAAGTGGACGGGAACAGCGACCTGCAGAAACTGCCAGCGGGTCTTCCGGTACAGGTGCGCTTCTGAACACCGGTGCGGACATCGCGGTGCATGCGCAGGGCCTGACCCGCCGCTTCGGCGAGCTGCTGGCCGTGGACAACGTCGACCTGACCGTACCGCGCGGACAGGTATACGGTTTTCTGGGCCCGAACGGGTCTGGCAAGTCGACCACCATCCGCATGCTGTGCGGCCTGCTGGAACCCAGCGCAGGGCAGATCGAGGTGCTGGGGTTGGCGGTTCCCGAGCAGGCCGAAGCGCTGCGCCGACGCATCGGCTACATGACCCAGCGCTTCTCGTTGTACGAAGATCTGTCGGTGCGCGAGAACCTGGAGTTCCTCGCCGCCATCCAGGACCTGCCGCGCGCACAGGCCCGGCAGCGGGTCGACGAACTGCTGCAGCAATACCGGCTGCAGGACCGCCAGCCACAACTGGCTGGCACGCTCAGTGGTGGCCAGAAGCAGCGCCTGGCCCTGGCCGGTGCCGTGGTGCATTCGCCCGAACTGCTGTTCCTGGACGAGCCGACCAGTGCGGTCGATCCCGAATCGCGCCGCGATTTCTGGGAGGCCTTGTTCGAGCTGGCCGATGCCGGTACGACGGTGCTGGTGTCGACCCACTACATGGACGAGGCCGAGCGCTGCCATCGCCTGGCGATCCTCGATCGAGGCGCGCTGGTCGCCGACGGCACGCCGGCCGAACTGTGTGCACGGCTGGACGGCCGCACGCTGCAGGTCACCTCGACGCAGCCGCGCCAGGCCAGCCGCGCACTGTCTGAGCTGCCCGGCGTGCTGAGCGTGGCGCAGATCGGCACCCAGCTGCGGGTATTGTGCAGCGAGGATGTCGCGGACGCCGCCGCATTGCGGCGCGCGCTGGCCAGCGCCGATCCGCAGGCCCGCATCGAGGCGGTGGCACCGAACCTGGAAGACGTGTTCGTGGCGGCCACCCGCGGCCGCGGCCGGGAGCCGGCGGCATGAACCTGCGCCGCCTGTGGGCGATCATGCTCAAGGAGCTGCGGCAGCTGCGCCGCGACCGCATCACGCTGGCGATGATCGTCGGCATCCCGGTGATGCAGCTGCTGCTGTTCGGCTACGCGATCAATCTCAACCTGCGCCATCTCAACGCCGGTGTCGCCGACCAGGCCAACAGCGCGGCGTCACGCGCGCTGGTGCAGGACATGGTCGCCACCGGCGTGATCACGCCGCGCAGCGAGGCGTACACGCCCGATCAACTGATGCAGGCGCTGCGCCGTGGCGAAATCAGTGTCGGCATCGTCGTGCCGGCCGACTTCGAGCGTCGTCGCTTCGATGGACGCGAGGCGGTGCAGGTGCTGGTCGATGGCAGCGACACCGTGGTGCAGAGCGCGGCGATCCAGCTGGCGCAGGTGCCGCTGGATACGCGCCCGACCAGCAACACGCGGCCCCTGCGCGAAGGCAGCATCGCCAGTGGCCAGGTCAGCGTGACCAGCTTCTACAACCCGCAGCGGCGCTCGGCGGTGAACATCGTGCCGGGCCTGATCGGGGTGATCCTGACCATGACCCTGGTGATGTTCACGGCGGTGGCGGTGGTGCGCGAACGCGAGCGCGGCAACATGGAACTGCTGATCGCCACGCCGGTGTCGCGCAGCGAACTGATGGTGGGTAAGGTGCTGCCCTATGCAGCCATCGGTCTGCTGCAGACCACGCTGGTACTGGTGCTGGGCACCTGGCTGTTCCAGGTGCCGATCCGCGGCAGCCTGCTGGACATCTATCTGGCCGCGGTGCTGCTGGTGCTGGCCAACCTGGCGCTGGGCCTGCTGATCTCAACGCGCGCGCGCTCGCAGTTCCAGGCGATGCAGATGACGTTGTTCCTGTTCCTGCCGTCGATCCTGCTGTCGGGCTTCATGTTCCCGTTCGCCGGCATGCCACGGCCGGTGCAGTGGCTGGCCGAAGTGCTGCCGCTGACCCACTTCCTGCGCCTGGTGCGCGGCATCATGCTGCGCGGCGCCTCGCTGTGGGAGCTGTGGCACGATGCGCTGGCGCTGCTGGCCTTCATCGTGGTGATGATGACGCTGGCGATCCTGCGTTTCCGCAAGCGCCTGGATTGAGGCCAACAGGCCGGGGTCGGATCCCCGCAGGGGCTCCGACCCCGGGATTTACTCCGCTACCACCCGCGCGCGCAGCGAATTGGTCAGCGCTTCGGTGATCACCACGTCCACGAACTGGCCGATCAACCGTGCCGGCGCCGGGAAGTTCACCGAACGCATGTTCTCGGTCTTGCCGGTCAGTTCGTTCGGGTTCTTCCGCGAAGGACCTTCCACCAGCACCGTCTGCACGGTACCGACCATCTTTTCGGAAATGCCGGCAGCGTGCGCATTGATGCGTTCCTGCAGGCGCGACAGGCGCGCGTGCTTCTCGGCATCGCTGATCGTGTCCTCCAGATCCGCAGCCGGTGTACCCGGGCGACGCGAATAGATGAAGGAGAAGCTGTGGTCGAAGCCGATGTCCTCGATCAGCTTCATCGTTTTCTCGAAATCGGCATCGGTTTCGCCGGGGAAGCCGACGATGAAGTCCGAGCTGATCGAGATGTCCGGGCGCACCGCGCGCAGCTTGCGGATCTTCGACTTGAATTCCAGCGCGGTATAGCCGCGCTTCATCGCCGATAGTACGCGGTCGCTGCCGGCCTGCACCGGCAGGTGCAGGAAGTTGGCCAGCTGCGGCACGTCGCGGAACGCATCGATCAGCGAATCGCTGAACTCCAGCGGGTGCGAGGTGGTGAAGCGGATGCGGCCGACGCCGTCGATCTCGGCGATGGTCCGGATCAGCAGGCCGAGATCGGCGAACTCGCCATCTCCATAGGGGCCGCGATAGGCATTGACGTTCTGCCCGAGCAGGTTGATCTCGCGCACGCCCTGCGCGGCCAGCTGCGCCACTTCCACCACCACGTCCTCGAACGGGCGGCTGACTTCGGTGCCGCGGGTGTAGGGCACCACGCAGAACGAGCAGTACTTCGAGCAGCCTTCCATGATCGACACGAACGCCGAAGCGCCTTCGGCGCGCGGTTCCGGCAGGCGGTCGAACTTCTCGATCTCGGGGAAGCTGATGTCCACCTGCGGGCGCTTCTGCTCGCGCCGTGCACGGATCAGTTCCGGCAGGCGGTGCAGGGTCTGCGGGCCGAACACCAGGTCGACGAACGGCGCGCGCTTGATGATTGCCTCGCCTTCCTGCGAAGCGACGCAGCCGCCGACGCCGATGATGACCTCGCGGCCCTTGTTCTTCAGGCCCTTCCATACGCCCAGCTGGCTGAATACCTTCTCCTGCGCTTTCTCGCGGATGGAGCAGGTATTGACCAGGATGACGTCGGCGTCGTCCGGGCTGTCGGTCAGTTCCAGCCCATCGCTGGCGGCAAGCACGTCGGCCATCTTGGCCGAGTCGTACTCGTTCATCTGGCAACCGTGGGTCTTGATGTACAGCTTGCCTTTCACCTGGTCGGGCTTGCGCGGACCGGCGGGCAGGGCAACGAGCGGGGTACCGCCCGGCGTGGCGGGCGGAAAGACGTCTGGCGTCCCGGTCATGGCGCTTAATCCATTCGGGTGGCGGGAAAGCGGGCAATTCTACCCGCATCCCAGCGCGCGCGCCGGCCCAGTAGAGCCAGGCCATGCCTGGCTGCTTTCCGTCCCGCAGGCACGGCGGGCGGGTCATCCACGCATGGCGTGGATCTACTGGAATTCCGGGTCCGCCCCCCGGTAGCGCCCGGCCGTGCCCGTCGGCACGCCTCAGGCCGCTGCCAGCTCCGCATCGATCTGCCGCGAACGGTCGAAAGCGGTCATCGCACTCATCCGTGCAATGTAATCAGCCGTTGCCGGCGCCGGCTGCACCAGGCCAAAGGCGGTGGTCCAGGCCAGCGCATTGCCCCACAGCACGTCGGCGGCGCTCATCGTCTCGCCGAGCAGGTACGGCCCCTGTGCCAGCTGGGCTTCGATCACCTGCAGCACCGTCTCCGCGTCGTTGTAGGGCGACATCAGGCGCGGCGGCGGCTCGCGGTGCATTGC
Source organism: Stenotrophomonas sp. ASS1 (assembly GCF_004346925.1). Lineage (NCBI taxonomy): Bacteria > Pseudomonadati > Pseudomonadota > Gammaproteobacteria > Lysobacterales > Lysobacteraceae > Stenotrophomonas > Stenotrophomonas oleivorans. The sequence goes on from NZ_CP031167.1 coordinate 1,488,564, forward strand.
CTTGTCGATCATCGCCGGCTCGAAACAGGCGCCGTAGAAGGCCATCCAGCGCAGGTAGGGGCCGCGCAGGGCGTCGCCGATCGGCGGGGCCAGCCCGGCTTCCGGGTACAGGTCGGCCAGGTACAGGTAGATCGCCACCTGTTCGGTCACCAGTGCGCCGTTGTGGACGATGGCCGGCACCTTGCCCATCGGGTTGATGGCCAGGTAGGCCGGGGCCAGGTTGGCGCCGGCCTTCAGGTCCAGCACCTGCATGCGGTAGTCGGCACCCAGCGCTTCGAGCAGGGCCACGGCGCCGCTCGAGCGTGAACGGGCGGCGTGGTACAGGGTGATCTGGCGGGATGTCATGGCATTGCTCCTTGCGGTGGGTGGTGAACTGGAGCTCATCCTGGGGCACTATTGCGGACGACTTCTGTCCTCGATCCTTCATGCGCCATACCGCCCATCGACTGTTGCGCCTGATCGCCCTGCTGCAGGCCCGTCGCCAGTGGTCCGGGGCCGAGTTGGCCGAGCGCATGGGCGTGGACCGGCGCAGCATCCGCCGTGACATCGAGCGCCTGCGCGAACTGGGCTATCCGGTGCAGGCCTCATCCGGGATCGGCGGCGGCTACCAGCTGGGGGCAGGGGCACCCGTACTTCCCATGCTCTTGGATGAGGAAGAGGCGACCACCCTGGCCATCGCCCTGCGCGCGGCCTCGGCCACCGTCGCCGGCATTGACGACACGGCGCGTGGCCTGCTGTCCAAGCTCGACCCGCTGGTGCCGACCCGTCGCCGCCAGCAGGCCGGCGAGGTGCATGCAGCGACGGCCACCCTGTCCGATCTTCCGTCCACCGATGCGCGCCTGCTCGGACGGCTGGCCCAGCACTGCCGGCAGGCGTCACGGCTGGCCTTCGAATACCGCAGCGCACAGGAGGCCGTCACCCAGCGCGAGGTCGAGGCCCAGCACCTGGTCAACTACGGGCGGCGCTGGTACCTGCTGGCCTGGGATCTGGGCCGGCAGGACTGGCGCACCCTGCGCGTGGACCGGATGGGCGCGGTACGCGAATGCTCCGAGCCGGGCATGCACCGACGCACCCCGGCACCGCCGGATGTAATGGTGCGGCAGGCAGTCAGCCAGGCCCCGTTCGCGCTGCAGGCGATCCTGCGCCTGGCCGGCAGCCGCGCCGAGCTGGAAGGTCGCATTCTGCCCTGGTGCGGGGTGCTGGAGGCGGACGGCACCGAGCACTGCCTGCTGCGCATGGGTGCTGAGAGCCGGGGCATGATGCTGGCGCAGATCCTGAGCCTGGACCGCGTGCCGGTGGCGCTGTGGACCACGCCGCCCGGCCTGCGTGACGAACTGGCCCAACGCCTGGCAGGGTTGGGCCAGCTGCTGGCTGTGCCGCCGGTCACAGCCTGAGCCGCATCGCTTGGCAAGTTCCGGCGAAGCTGGGACACTCGCCGCCATGAAGGGGATACTGGGGACAACGGCGATCATCATCGCTGCGCTGGCCGCTGCGCCGGCCAGCGCCGGAACCCTGTACAAGTGCCAGGGCCCTGACGGCGTCACCAGTTATGTGAGCAAGCGGGTGGCCGGTGCGCGCTGCAGCACCATCAGCTACAGCCGTGACACCCGTCCGGCGCCGCGCCCGGTAGTGGCCGCGCCCAGGCCGGCGCCGACCACGGTGGCCAGCATCGAACGCAATCCGGTGGCCGTTGCCGCCGGTGCCGCATCGCCGGCAACGCTCGCGCCCGCGTCCGTACCCGCATCCGTACCCGCGCAGCCGGTCGCCCCGCGCGCCGGACGCATGGTCAGCGGCCAGGTCTATTCCTTCATGAAGGACGGCGTGCGCCACTACACCAGTGCGCGCCCGACCCAGGTCGCCAATCTCGGCCCGGTGCGGACCATCCGCTACAGCTTCATGGAGCGCTGCTACGCGTGCGGGGTCAATCCACGCGTGGACTTCGGCACCGTGCGCCTGAACACCTCGGCCTTCCAGGCCGAGATCACCTCGGCCGCGCGCGAGTTCGGTGTGGAAGAGGCTGTGGTGCGCGCGATCATCCACGCCGAGTCGGCCTACAACCCGACCGCGCTCAGCCGCGCGGGTGCGCAGGGCCTGATGCAGCTGATGCCGCCGACCGCTGCCCGCTTCGGGGTCAGTGATTCCTACGATGCCGGGCAGAACATCCGTGGCGGCGTGCAGTATCTTGCATGGCTGCTGAAACGCTTCAATGGCGACCTGACCCTGGCGGCGGCGGGCTACAACGCCGGCGAAGGTGCGGTCGATCGCCACGGCGGCGTGCCGCCCTACAGCGAGACGCAGTACTACGTGCGCCGGGTCGGGCAGCTGGCGGAGCGTTACCGCACCGCATTGACGCACCAGTAGTGTCGGCCGCTGGCCGGCAACCGCTGGGCAATGGCCGGTACCGACCGGCCGCTGGCCGGCAACCCCGCAATCAATGTTGTTGCAATGCGTTGTGTGGCGCGCGACGGTTCAGCTACACTCGACCGTGATTCAATGCGGCTCTGGCCCCCACCGGATCCGCTGGCAGCCTTAAAGCTACCTAATCAATATCGGAGTGCCGGATGGCCAACGATGGGGTACACGATCCAGTCAACACCGGACGTCGGCGTTTTCTTTCTGCCACCACAGCCGTGGTGGGCGCCGTCGGCGTCGGATTCACCGCAGTTCCTTTCATCAAATCCTGGAATCCCAGTGCCCGCGCCAAGCTTGCCGGCGCACCGGTGGTGGCCGACATCAGCGCCCTGCAGGAAGGCCAACGCCTGATCGTGGAATGGCGTGGCCAGCCGATCTGGATCGTCAAACGGTCCAAGGCGATCCTCGATGCGCTGCACGGGCTGGACGGCCGTCTCAAGGACCCCGAGTCCGGCGAGAAGGACCAGCAGCCGGAGTACGTGCTGAAGCAGAACCCCGAGCTGCGCTCGATCAAGCCGGAGATCTCCGTGCTGGTCGGGCTGTGCACGCACCTGGGCTGCTCGCCGGAAATGGTCGCCGAGATCCGGCCCGAGCCCTACGATCCGCAGTGGAAGGGCGGTTACTTCTGCCCGTGCCACAAGTCGCGTTTCGACATGTCCGGCCGCGTCTTCAAGGACGTGCCGGCGCCGATCAACCTGAAGGTGCCCGCGCACCACTACCAGGACGACAACACCATCATCATCGGTGTCGATCCGCAGGGGGCTGCCTGATGGCCAATATCCTCAGCCGTACCGCCAGCGGCGTCGCCGACTGGGTCAATACCCGCGCGCCGGGCCTGATGCCGGTCTACCGCAAGCACGTCAGCGAGTATTACGCGCCGAAGAACTTCAACATCTGGTACTACTTCGGTTCGCTGGCGCTGCTGGTGCTGGTCAACCAGATCGTCACCGGCATCTTCCTGACGATGCACTACAAGACCAACGCCGCCGAGGCGTTCGGTTCCATCGAATACATCATGCGTGATGTGGAGTGGGGCTGGCTGATCCGCTACATGCACTCCACCGGGGCCTCGCTGTTCTTCATCGTGGTCTACCTGCACATGTTCCGCGGCCTGCTGTACGGCAGTTACCAGAAGCCGCGCGAGCTGGTGTGGATCCTGGGCATGCTGATCTACCTGGTGCTGATGGCCGAAGCCTTCATGGGCTACGTGCTGCCGTGGGGCCAGATGTCGTTCTGGGGCGCCAAGGTCATCATCTCGCTGTTCGGCGCGATACCGGTGATCGGCAACGGCCTGACCGAGTGGATCATGGGCGACTACCTGCCCAGTGACGCCACGCTCAACCGCTTCTTCGCGCTGCATGTCATCGCTTTGCCGCTGGTGCTGTTGCTGCTGGTGGTGCTGCACCTGGGCGCGCTGCACGAAGTGGGGTCTAACAACCCGGACGGCGTGGAGATCAAGAAGGGGCCGAAGGGCAACCGCTGGTCGCCGAACGCGCCGGCCGACGGCATTCCGTTCCACCCGTACTACACGCTCAAGGATGGCGTCGGCGCCGGCTTCCTGCTGATCATCGCCGCCTTCATCATCTTCTTCGCGCCCGGTTTCGGCGGCCTGTTCCTGGAGCACGACAACTTCACCGAGGCCAACCGCCTGGTGACCCCGGAGCACATCAAGCCGGTCTGGTACTACACGCCGTACTACGCGATGTTGCGCGTGGTACCGAACAAGCTGGGCGGCGTGCTGGTGATGTTCTCGGCCATCGCGATCCTGTTCCTGGTGCCATGGCTGGACAAGGCGCGGGTGAAGTCGGTGCGTTACCGCGGCTGGATCTCGAAGGTGATGCTGGGTGTACTGGCGGTGTGCTTCGTCTGGCTGGGCGTGATCGGCTCCGGCCCGGGTACCGACGTGCACGAGACCTACATCGGGCGGGTGCTGACCTTCCTGTACTTCGCGTTCTTCATCACCATGCCGCTATGGACAAGGTTGGACAAGACCAAGCCGGTACCGGAGAGGGTGACCACGCATGACTGAGCGCTGGATGGTCCGACTGGCCCTGGCGGCCACCTTGATGCTGGGCAGTTTCCTGGCCTCCGCCGCCGAGGGCGGCGCCAAGCTGCTGCAGGCCGGCAACGACCTCGGTGACCGCGCCTCGCTGCAGCGCGGCGCACAGCTGTACATGAACTACTGCTCCGGCTGCCATGCGCTGAAGTACCTGCGCTATTCGCGGATGGCGCAGGACCTGGGGCTGACCGAAGAAGAGGTGATGAACAACCTCAACTTCACCGGCTCGGCGATCGGCGACCCGATCCCGGTGGCGATGCCCAAGGAGAACGCCGAGAAGTGGTTCGGCAAGATGCCGCCGGACCTCAGCCTGATTTCGCGCGTGCGTGGCAGTGACTGGGTCTACACCTATCTCAAGTCGTTCTACCTTGATACCAGCCGGCCGCTGGGCTGGAACAACGCGTTGTTCGCGAACGCCTCCATGCCCAACCCGCTGTGGGAAATGCAGGGCCTGCAGCATGCCGTGCATGGCAAGCCCGAGGCCCCCGGCATGGACCCGCCGGTGACCGGCCTGCGCATCGAAACGCCCGGTTCGGTGGATGCCGGCCAGTACGACCAGGCCGTGCGCGACATCACCAACTTCCTCGAATACGCCGGTGAACCGGCCGCGCTCAAGCGCCAGCAGTTGGGCGTGTGGGTGATCCTGTTCCTGGCCCTGTTGACCTTCCTGCTGTACCTGCTGAAGAAGGAATACTGGAAGGACGTTCACTGATTCTGCCGCCGACCATTGCATGGGCCTATTGGCTTTTGTGATGGTCGGTTGCACACTCGGGGAGGAGTCGACCGCTGGCACGGTGCCGGCGGCGCCGATGCGGCAGGCGGTCTCCTGTCGTGGGAGAGCCTTTGATGGCGGCGAGCGTACGCATGCGCAATACACTGACGCTGTTTTCCTCGAACGACGATGTGCTGTGCCACCGTGTACGTCTGGTGCTGGCGGCGAAAGGGGTCACGTTCGACTTCGTTCCGGTCGATCCGCAGAACCCGCCTGAAGACCTGATCGATCTCAATCCGTACCACTCGGTGCCGACCCTGGTCGAGCGCGAGCTGGTGCTGTACGCGGCGTCGGTGGTCAGCGAATACCTGGACGAGCGCTATCCGCATCCGCCACTGATGCCGGTCGATCCGCTGTCGCGTGCGCGCATCCGCCTGGCCATGCTGCGCATCGAGCACGACTGGGTACCGCAGGTGCAGGCCATCCAGCTGGGCAACAAGACCCAGGCCGAGGCCGGCCGCAAGCGCCTGAAGGAGTTGCTGACCGCCTCGCTGCCGCTGTTCAAGGCCAGCAAGTTCTTCCTCAACCCGGAAATGAGCCTGGCCGACTGCGCGATGGCGCCGATCATCTGGCGCCTGCAGTCGCTGGACGTGCCGCTGCCGAAGGACGGCAAGGCGATCGAGGACTACGGCAACCGCATCTTCCGCCATCCCGGTTTCGTCCGCAGCCTGACCGATCAGGAAAAGAAACTGCGCGATCTGCCGGTCTGATCCGGCCCCGCATTACCCGTCTGCACGCCGACCGGCGTGCAGGCGATCCGCCCCGGCGGGGCGCCGGGCGCGTACACTTCACGCATGACCGAAGACTTCTTCCACATGACCAGCCACCGCCCGTACCTGCTGCGGGCGCTGGTGGAATGGATCAACGACAACCAGCTGACCCCGCACATCCTGGTCGACGCCGGCGTCCCCGGCGTGCAGGTCCCGCCTTCGGCGGTCAAGGATGGCCGGGTTGTGCTCAACATCGCCGAACGCGCTGTCGTGCGGCTGATGATCGACAACGAGATGGTGAGCTTCTCGGCGCGCTTCTCCGGCACCAGCTACCCGGTGCAGGTGCCGATCAGCGCCGTGCTGGCCGTCTACGCCCGCGAGACCGGGCAGGGCATGGCACTGCCGGATGACATTCCGGGCAGCGAAACTGCGCCGACCAGCGACGAACTGCTGCATGAGGAAGGCACGCCGCCGGACGATACCCCGCCGGCCAGTCCGCCGCCCAAGGGTCGCCCGAACCTGCGCGTGGTCAAGTAATCTCTCTGACGCCGCCCCGATGGGCGGCGTTTTCCTTTACAGGATTTACCGGTGGGTGCCGACCGTTGGTCGGCACTCAAAGCCCTTAGACATCCTCGGCATCCTCCGCATCCGGCCGGATCTGGCTGATCCGCGCCGCGCCCGGGCCAGTGAACGAGATCAACTGGTCGCCGCGCAGCACCATGCGGCCCACGTGGCGATCGATGCCATCGTAGGAATACTCGAACTTGAACGTGCGCTCGAAACCGAGCCGGCCATCCTCGCCGCGCGAAAGGCGCAGGCCGGTAGCGTGCACCGCCTGGTCCAGCCATTGCACGTCGGCTGCGCGGCAGGCATTGCGTCCCAGCTCGACCGCGCGCTCGGCGGCCGAACGCGCAGCGTTCCAGAAGAAGTAGATGATTCCGCCGGCAATCAGCAACAGCAGCAGGGTGGGCATGGCGTCAGCCGTCAGAGGTCGATTCCGCAAAGATGGCGGCGAACGTGCGCTGGATCAAGCGCTGGATTCACCGCCGCGGCTGCGGTTCGCTGGATACCGGTTGCGCGGGCACGATGACCGGTTGCGGTGTCGGGGCGGGCTGCATCGGCGTCGCAGTGGGAGAGGGCATCACCAGCGGTGATGTGGCGGTCAACTGCAGCAGCGCTGCCCAGTCCTGCCGGTTGAAGCTGCATTCGTCCTCGCGGCCCGGCGTGCAGCTGGGGTCGATGCCGGTGCTGTTGCGTTCGCGCGCGGGCGGCAGCTTGATCAGCCCGGTGCGGTCCAGCGGCAGCAACCGCATCGCCACGGTGTTCATCACGTTGCCACCGACCAGGTACAGGGTCTGGTCGCCGCCAAGATTGGCCGCTACCACCACTTCGCAATGTGATTTCCAGTGGCCCACCGATCCATTGCCCAGTGCCTGCACCAGCCCGCTGTAGCTGAGCGTGGTGCTGCGGTCGCGCAGGAAGCACAGCAGGTCGCCCGGTGCGGGCTTTGCGGTCGCGGGATCGACCAACCGGTACGGCACGCCCGAGGGGCCGCCCTGGTACGCGGCACGGATGTAGTCGATGTGGCGTGGCGAGGTGTTGAAGCCGGGAACGCCGGACTGCACCATCACCCAGGAAATGAACGCGGCCGACCACGGGTTGTCGACCAGGAAGGCGCGGCAGTCGCTGTCGGTGTAGCGCGTGCCCAGCGGTGCCAGGCAGCTGCTGGCGCCGGCGATGCTGCCCATTGCGTTGAGCGTGCCGCTGTTGTGCCAGTAGCCGGCCACGCGCTGCCAGGCGATCAGGCCGTTGTCGGCCAAGTGATCGCTTTCGGCCTCGGTGACACTGAGGCTGGCGGCGCGGCCATCGCGATCAATGAAGGGCCGGAACCACAGCCGGTGCTCGTTGCAGGCGGTATTGCGGATGGCCACCGCCAACGGGCTCAGGCCGAAGCGGGGCGGCACATCGCAGGCTTCGGCGGCCGCTGCGGACAAGGGGGCTGCGGCCAGCAGCAGGCAGGCAGGCAAGAGCATCCGGCGCATGCGCGGCTCCTGTGGGGGATGACCGCAGCGTCGCAGCGCTGTCGTGAACGCCGGGTGTGAGAACCGGGTCAGGCCTCAGCCCGGCGGCGGGCCCAGCTTCAGCGACAGATCAATCGCCTGCACGTGCTTGGTCAGGCCGCCAATGGAAATGCAGTCCACGCCGTCCTCGGCGATCGAACGCAGGCCACCCAGTCCGACGCTGCCGGAGACTTCCAGCGGGATGCGGCCCGCCGTGATGCGCACCGCCTCGCGGCGCAGGTCGGGGCTGAAGTCATCCAGCAGGATGCGTTCGCAACCAGCCTCCAGCGCCTGGCGCAGCTGCGCAAGATCCTCGACCTCGACCACCAGCGGCAACCCAGGCCATTGCCGGCGTGCGGCAGCCACGGCTGCGGCCAGTGAACCGGCAGCGCGGATGTGGTTTTCCTTCAGCATCACCGTGTCGTACAGGCCGAAACGATGGTTCTCTCCACCGCCGCAGCGCACCGCGTACTTCTGTGCCAGGCGCAGGCCGGGCAGGGTCTTGCGGGTGTCGAGGATGCGCGTGCCGGTGCCGGCCACGGCCGCCACGTAGCGCGCGGTGGTCGTGGCGGTGCCGGACAGCGTCTGCAGGAAGTTCAGCGAAGTGCGCTCGGCGCTCACCAGGCTGCGGCTGCGCCCGTGCAGCAGCGCCAGTACGGTGCCGGCGGTGACCGTGTCGCCCTCGGAGACATGCCATTCGATGCGCACGTCCGGATCGAGTGCGCGGTGGGTGGCGTCGAACCAGGGGCGGCCGGCGATCACCCCGTCCTGCTTGCACAGCAGGTAGGCGCTGTCGGCCTGGTCGGGCAGCAGGGCGGCGGTGACGTCGCCGCTGCCCAGGTCCTCGGCCAGCGCACGCGCGACATCGGCGGCGACAACGGCCGCATCCGGCGTCGGCAGCGTGCTCATGCGGCCGGGAAGTCTGCGATCTGAGCGGTGGGGATGGCTTCCTCGGCCAGCAGCACCGGGATGCCATCGTCAACGCGGAACACCTGCTTGCGGTCGCGGGTGACCAGCGCTTCGCGCAGCGGCTGCGCCAGCGGGTTGCCATCGGCCTTGTTCACCGCGCCGGCGGAAATGGCCTTGTTGAGGGCTTCCAGGCCCTTGCCATCCAGCAGGGACAGGGGCTGGCGGGTGTCCGGTGACACCAGCAGGTCGAGCAGCTTGCGATCCATGGTTCTTCGTCTTGCGTGGAAGATGGCTAGAATACGTCTTTAAGGCAGGTGACGGCCAATGACCCCCAACCCGATCGCGCCGCTTGTCGGCATCGTCATGGGTTCCCGTTCCGACTGGGAAACCATGCAGCACGCCGCCCAGAAGCTTGAAGCTCTGGGTGTTCCGTTCGAAGTGAAGGTAGTGTCCGCGCATCGGACGCCGGATGTGTTGTTCAGTTACGCCGAGCAGGCGGGCCCGCGTGGCCTGCGCGCGATCATCGCCGGTGCCGGCGGGGCCGCGCACCTGCCGGGCATGATCGCCGCCAAGACCGCCGTTCCGGTGCTGGGCGTGCCGGTGCAGTCCAAGGCCCTCAACGGCATGGATTCGCTGCTGTCGATCGTGCAGATGCCAGCCGGCATCCCGGTCGCCACCTTCGCCATCGGCAATGCCGGCGCCTCCAACGCCGCGCTGTTCGCCGCCGCAATGCTGGCCAGTGACCAGCCGGCGATCGGCCAGGCGCTCGACGCGTTCCGCGCACGCCAGACCGAAGACGTGATGGCCCACGACGATCCGCGCCAATGAGCCTGACCGTAGGCATCCTGGGTGGCGGCCAGCTCGCCCGCATGATGGTACTGGCCGGTGCGCCGCTGGGATTGCGCTTCGAACTGTACGACCCCGCAGCCGACGCCTGCAGCGGCCCGCTGGCGCCGCTCACCGTCGGTGCCTTCGATGACCGCCAGGCGCTGGCGGATTTCGCGGCCAAGGTCGACGTGGTCACGTTCGATTTCGAGAACGTGCCTGCCGACAGCGCGCAGTTCCTGGCCGACCGCGTGCCGGTCTACCCGCCGCCGGCCGCACTGGCCGTGGCCCAGGACCGGTTGAGCGAGAAGACCCTGTTCCAGCAGCTGGGCATTCCGCTGCCGGCCTTCGCTGACATCCGCAGCCGTGACGAGTTGGCCGCGAAGGCTGCCGAGTTCGGTCTGCCGTGCATCCTCAAGACCCGCCGCCTCGGTTACGACGGCAAGGGTCAGTTCCGCCTGCGCAGCGAGGCCGACATCGATGCCGCATGGGATGCGCTGGGTGCGCAGGTCGAGCGTACTGGTCTGATCCTGGAGGGCTTCGTGGCCTTCCAGCGGGAGGTCAGCGTGGTTGCCGTGCGTGGCCGCGATGGCAGCTTCGAGGCCTGGCCGGTCACCGGCAACTGGCACGTCGACGGCGTGCTGTCGGCCAGCGTGGCGCCGGCCGTGTTGTCGGCCGCCGAGCACGAGGCCGCGATCGGCTATGCCCGTCGCGTCGCCGAGCACCTGCAGTATGTCGGCGTGTTCGCGCTGGAGCTGTTCTGCCGCGATGGCGAGCTGTTGGCCAACGAGATGGCGCCGCGCGTGCACAACTCCGGCCACTGGACCATCGAAGGCAGCGAGACCTCGCAGTTCGAGAATCACCTGCGCGCTGTGCTGGGCCTGCCGCTGGGCAGCACCCGTATGCTCGGCCATGCCTGCATGCTGAACTGGCTGGGCGCGATGCCGGACCCCGCGCCGGTGCTGGCCCAGGCCAGCGGCCACTGGCACGACTACGGCAAGGAGCCGCGTGAGGGCCGCAAGGTTGGTCATGCCACGCTGCGCGATGATGCTGCTGATGCACTGGCCGATGCACTGGACCAGGTGGGTCTGGAGCTGGGTCGCCAGGCCCAGGTGGCGCCGGCGGTACACGCGCTGCGCAACCGCTGAACCCGGTAGCGCCGGCCGCTGGCCGGCAATGCAACGATGTGGCGCGCCGGTGCAGGCATCGGCGCAACATTCCCGGTGGTAGCGTGGAGCTCCTTTCACAGGAGTCACGACCATGCTCGACTGGAATGCCTACCGCAAGGAACTGAAGGGCCGCATCGGCGAGATCGGCAAGCTCTCGCCGGATACGGTCAAGGGCTATGCCACCCTGGCCAATGCCGGCGCGCAGACCAACCACCTGGATGCCAAGACCCGCGAGCTGATCGCGCTGGCCGTGGCAGTGACCACCCGCTGCGACGGCTGCATCACCGTGCATGTGGATGCAGCGCTGAAGCACGGCGCCAGCCGCGAGGAAATCGCCGAGGCGCTGGGCGTGGCAGTGTCGCTCAATGCAGGCGCCGCGCTGGTGTACTCGGCGCGGGTCATGGACGCGGTGGCCGCGCACGAGAGCGCGTGAAGCTCCGTACTGTTTCCCGGTAGTGCCGGCCGCTGGCCGGCAGATTCGCCATCTCTGTACACCGATGGGGATGCCGGCCAGCGGCCGGCACTACCCCTTGGCGGAGCCGCTGCCTCAGCGCAGCTGGCTCTCGGCGAATTCCCAGTTGACCATCTGCCAGAACGCGTCCAGATAGCGCGCGCGATCATTCTGGTAGTCGGTGTAGTAAGCGTGCTCCCAGACGTCGCAGCACAGCAGCGGGGTGCTTTCGCCGGTCAATGGCGTGCCGGCGTTACGGGTGGCCTGCAGGCCCAGCTGCCCGCCCGGATGCTGCACCAGCCACACCCAGCCCGAGCCGAACAGGCCCAGTGCGGTGCGGTTGAATTCCTCGCGCAGGCGCTGCACGTCGCCGAACTGGCGCTTGACCAGCTCGCCCAGCCGCCCCTGCGGCTCACCGCCGCCGCGCGGGCGCAGGCACTGCCAGTAGAAGCCATGGTTCCAGGCCTGGGCGGCGACATCGAACAGCGTGCCCTGGGCGTGGCGGACGATCTCTTCCAGTGACGCTTCCTCCCACTCGGTGCCGAGGATGCCGGCGTTGACGGCATCGACATAGGCGCGATGGTGGCGGCCGTGATGCAGTTCCACGGTCTGTGCGGACAGGTGCGGCTGCAGGGAGCCGGAGAGGTAGGGCAGGGCAGGCAATTCGACAGGCATGGACAGGTTCGTGGCCAGGGGGCGGCGGCAGCCGGTTCCATCGGCTTACAATGGCGGCTACCGTGGGCAGTCTAGCCGACCATCACGGTCGGTTTGTCCGGCGAAGCAAGGAGTGTGGTTGTGGCGGTAATGCAGCAAATCCAGGCCGAGGTCGATCGTTACCCGCTCGTGCTGTTCATGAAGGGCACCCCGCAATACCCGATGTGCGGCTTCTCAAGCCGCGCCGTACAGGCGTTGATGGCGGCCGGCGCTGTCACCCTGCGCACCGTCAACGTGCTGGAAGAACCCGAGATCCGCGCCAACCTGCCGCGCTTTTCCAACCTGCCGACCTTCCCGCAGCTGTTCATCAACGGTGAATTGATCGGCGGCTGTGACATCGTGCTGGAGCTGTTCGAAGCCGGCGAGCTCAAGCGCATCGTCGAAGAGGCGACCCAGGGATGAGTGCCTGGCCATCGACGTCACCGACCGACGGGGCGCTCGATGGCCGCCCGTTGCAGGATCGCGTGGTACTGGTCGCCGGTGCCGGTGGTGGGCTGGGCAGTGCTGCGGCAGTGGCTGCTGCAGCCGCTGGGGCCACCGTGGTCCTGCTGGGCCGCAAGCCGCGGCGCCTGGACCGTGTCTACGCCCAGGTGCAGGCGGTCGGCCCGGAACCTCTGCTGTACCCGTTGGACCTGGAAGGCGCAGGCCCCGACGACTATGCCGAGCTGGCCCAGGCCCTGCAGCGCGAGCTGGGGCGGCTGGACGGCCTGCTGGTCTGTGCCGCCCACTTCCCGGGCCTGACCCCGTTCGAGCTGGCCGACCCAGCCAGTTTCGCCCGCGCGGTGCACGTTACCTTGACCGCGCCGGCCTGGCTGGCCCAGGCCTGCCTGCCACTGCTGCGGCAGCGCGAAGATGCGGCGCTGGTGTTTGCGGTCGATGCCCCCGACCGGGTCGGGCAGGCTTACTGGGGCGGTTACGGTGTGGCCCAGCATGGCCTGCGTGGCCTGATCGCCAGCCTGCATGACGAACTCGGCCGCAGCCCGGTACGGGTCAGTGGCCTGTACCCCGGCCCGCTGCGCACAGCCCTGCGGGCCCGGGCGTATTCCGTCGACCAGGACCCGGCCGCCCAAGGCCCGGAGGCCGCCGCCGCTGCGGCCGTGACCCTGTTGTCCGGTGCTGGCGCCACCTGGCGCGGCCGGATTCTCGATGCCAGCGGGGCGTCCCCGGCCGAGTGAGCGCCGGGGAAAGGCGGAGTGAAGAACCCGTCACGATTGCGTTGCGATCCGGTGCCGTTTGTCGCACAACCGTCACATTGATGGCGTAGCGTGTTAATCTAGTGTTAACCGTTGTGGCTTCCTTCAGTCAAGCGGTAGGGAACCCCAGATAAATGTCCGACCAGCCACCCGCAGGGCTGTTTGGATGCGCTTTTTTTCCGCCATCGCCAACTCGCATCGAGGCTACCGAAAAATGACCCACCCACTCCGGATGTCCAAGCTCACCCTTGGTCTCGTGGCTGCGCTCGCCACCGCTCCCGCCTTCGCCCAGAGCACCTCTGCCGGTGTCGGCGGCCAGGTGATGTCCTCTGCAGGCCAGCCTGTCGCTGGCGCTGAAGTCACCATCACCCACACCGAGTCGGGCACCGTTTCGCGTGCCACCACCGACGCGTCGGGTCGTTACAACGCGCGCGGCCTGCGCGTGGGTGGCCCGTACACCATCACCATCACCAAGTCCGGTGAAGGCACCAAGACCGAAGAAGGTGTCTACCTGAACCTGAACCAGGTCAACACGGTCAACGCCAGCCTCGGCGGCGATCTGGCCGCCACCAACCTGGACGCCGTGAACGTTGTCGCCACCGCCGGCGGCCTGGACCTGTTCAGCGCCACCAAGATGGGCAGCGGCACCAACGTGACGCGCGAAACGATGGACGCGCTGCCGTCGGCCAACCGCAACATCCAGGACTACATCCGCCTGGACCCGCGCATCTCGCAGGTCAGCAAGGCTGACGGCGCGATCTCGGCCGGTGGCCAGAACACCCGTTACAACGCCATCCGCATCGACGGCATCAGCGCCTCCGATCCGTTCGGCCTGGGCTCCAACAACCTGCCGACCGAGCGTCAGCCGGTGTCGATGGACGCCATCCAGGAAATCAACATCGACCTGGCCAACTACGACACCACCATCGCTGGTGGTACCGGTGCGGTGATCAACGCCGTGACCAAGTCGGGTACCAATGAATTCCACGGCACCGTGTACGGTTCGTACCGCGACAAGGACATGGTCCGTTCGCGCCTGGAAGGTGACAAGCAGGACTTTAACGGCTTCAAGGACGAGAAGACCTACGGCATGACCTTCGGCGGCCCGATCGTCAAGGACAAGCTGTTCTTCTTCACCAACTACGAAAAGTACGAGCGTAGCGGTGGCGGCGTCAGCCTTGGCGAAAGCCCCTACAACAAGGCTGGCGGCATCAGCGATGCTGATATCGCCCGCGTCCAGAAGCGCATGTCCGATCTTGGCTATCAGGTCGGCGGCGTCGGTGCGCTGAACAACAAGACCGAGATCGAAGAGTACGCGGTCAAGCTGGACTGGAACATCAACGAGAACCACCGTGCGGCCCTGCGCTACAACAAGATGAAGCAGGACGTGGTGCGTTTCCCGAAGGTCAGCAACAGCGAAATTTCGCTGAGTGACTTCTGGTACACCCAGCCGACCGAGTATGAGACCTGGATGGGTGAACTGTTCAGTGACTGGTCCGAGAACTTCTCGACCGAGTTCAAGGTCTCGCACAAGGACTACTCGTCCAACCGCGTTGCCGCTTCGCACCTGCCGCAGATCCGCGTCCGCTTCGACAACAATAATTCGCTGTACCTGGGTACCGAGCAGAACACCCACACCAACCTGGTGGAGTCGAAGGAACTGAGCGCCTTCGGTGCCGGTACCTGGTATGTCGGTGACCACACCGTCAAGTTCGGCTTTGACTACACCGACAACGACCTGATGAACTTCTACGGTCGCAACCTGTACGGCGCGTATGAGTTCGCCAACCTGGCTGCGTTTGAAGCCGGCACCCCGTCCGCGTACCAGGTGCGCGTGCCGCGTGCTGGTGGCAGCCTGGATGACATTCCGGCGAAGTTCCACCTGAAGAACACGGGTCTGTTCATCCAGGATACCTGGGCGATCAACTACAACCTGAGCCTGATGTTCGGTGTTCGCGTTGACATGCCGGACTTCAGCACCCAGCGCCTGTACAACCCGCGCATCGAGCAGCTGTACGGCTTCAACAACACCAAGCTGGTCGACAAGAAGCTGTTCCAGCCGCGCGTCGGCTTCAACTACACCTTCGATAGCGACCGTCCGACCCAGCTGCGCGGTGGCGTGGGCCTGTTCGGCGGTGCTGCCCCGAACGTGTGGCTGGCGGGTGCCTACCAGAACACCGGCCTGAACTACGCCGAGTACAACCTGACCCGCAATCCGGGTGGTTTCAGCTTCGATGCTGACAATCCGTTCATCCCGGACCCGTCGCTTGCTTCGGCACGTCAGAACGTCGACCTGATCGCTCCCGGTACCCGCCTGCCGTCGGTCTGGAAGGCCAACCTGGCCTTCGATCACGAACTGCCGTGGTACGGCATCGTGGCGTCGGCCGAGCTGCTGGTCACCAAGGTCAAGGATGGTCTGTACTTTGATCGTCTGGACGTCATGACCCCGAATGCCAACCGCTCGGTTGGTCAGGACGGTCGTGCGCTGTACTGGAACGACTACGGCATGAACGGTGCCAATGCTGGCTCGAACGGCATGCAGGCTGGCCAGAAGAACGGTCGTGCCTGCTCGGCCACCGATCAGACCTGCCCGAGTGACCGTGTCAACCGTCCGAGCGATATCGGCGACGTGATCCTGCTGCGCAACACCGACAAGGGTCGTGGTTCCCAGGCTACGTTCTCGCTGGCCAAGCCGCTGACCGAGAACTGGGGCTGGTCGCTGGGTTATACCTACACTCAGGCGAAGGAAGTGAGCCCGCTGTCCAGCTCGCAGAACACCTCGAATTGGAACAACACGCTGAGCCTGAACGCCAACGACAACGTTGCGTACAACTCGCGCTATGCGATCAAGGACCGCATCACCGGTACCCTGGAGTGGAAGCACAACTTCTTCGGTGACAATGCCACCCGCGTCGGCCTGTTCTATGAAGGCCGTTCGGGTCGTCCGTACAGCTACGTGTTCTATAACGACGTGAACGGCGACGGCGCAGGCACCAACGATCTGTTCTACGTGCCGAAGGGCCCGGGTGACGTGATCTTCACCGGCGGCGCCGACATGGAGAAGAAGTTCTTCGAATGGCTGGCGCAGAATCCGGAGCTTGATGCCTACCGTGGCAGCGTGGTCCCGGCCAATGCGCACCGCGCCAAGTGGGTCAACAGCTTCGATGTCCGCATCAGCCAGGAGTTCCCGGGCTTTGCGAAGACCCACAAGGGCGAGATCGCGCTGGACATCATGAATGTCGGCAATCTGCTCAACAAGAAGTGGGGTCTGATCGACGATTACGGCTTCTACGCCACCCGTCGCGTTGCCAACTACTCGGGTATCGACCCGGCTACCGGCAAGTACCTGTACAACTTCACCGGCCGTACCGACAACTCGTCGATCCAGGAAAACAACAACGACAAGGGCAACACCGCCGTGTCGCGCTGGTCGATGCAGCTGACCGTGAAGTACAAGTTCTGATCCATCAGAGCCTGAAGCAGTAAGTGAAAACGGCCGGGGAAACCCGGCCGTTTTCCGTTCATGCGAAAGCCCTTGCAGGTCACCTGGCATCGGCGTAGCATCGGGAAATGTGCGCGGTGCCAACGCCGCCGATGCGGTCCCGGAAAGGCGAACGCGGGAAGCACACATCCAACGGTCGGGCTTCCCGGCCGTTTTGCTTTTTAAGGGGGCGGCAGTACAGTCGGAAACCTTGAAGGAAGCGAAAAATTGGACATGACCACGAACGAAAAATCAGCCCGTGCACTGCCGGTGCAGGACGCGCGGATCTACCCGCGCGGTGGGCTGGATGTGCTGTCGCGGGCCGAAGTGGCCCGCCTGCGCGATGCGTCTGCCGGCGGTATGCACGAGCTGCTGCGCCGCTGCGCGCTGGCCGTGCTGACCAGCGGAAGCGCCTCTGACGATCCGCGCGCGGCGCGCGATCTGTATCCCGATTTCGACATCCAGGTGGCGCAGCAGGATCGCGGCGTGCGCATCGACCTGGTCAATGCACCGGCGATGGCCTTCGTCGATGGCGAGATCATCCGCGGCGTCGCCGAACTGCTGTTCGCCGTGGTGCGTGACCTGGCCTACATGGCCATCGAGATGGGCCCGGCCTACGCGGCCGAGCTGGAGTCGTCCGAGGGCATCACCAACGCGGTGTTCGGCCTGCTGCGCAATGCGCGCATCCTCAACCCGGGCGACCCGAACCTGGTCGTGTGCTGGGGTGGCCATTCGATCTCGCGCGACGAATACCTGTATACCAAGCAGGTGGGCTACGAGCTGGGCCTGCGCGGCCTGGATATCTGCACCGGCTGCGGTCCAGGCGCGATGAAGGGCCCGATGAAGGGCGCCACCATTGCCCACGCCAAGCAGCGCCGCACCGTGACGCGCTACATCGGCCTGACCGAGCCGGGCATCATCGCGGCCGAGTCGCCGAACCCGATCGTCAACCACTTGGTGATCATGCCGGACATCGAGAAGCGCCTTGAGGCCTTCGTCCGCATCGGCCACGGCATCATCGTGTTCGCCGGTGGCGTCGGCACCGCGGAGGAAATCCTGTACCTGCTCGGCATCCTGCTGCGCGAGGAAAACAAGGACCTGCCGTTCCCGCTGATCCTGACCGGCCCGACGGTGGCAGCGCCGTACTTCGAGCAGATCGACCGCTTCATCCGCCTGACCCTGGGCGATGCGGCCGCCGAGCGCTACGAGATCGTCATTGGCGACCCGGTGGCGGTGGCCAAGAAGATGGCCAACGGCATCAAGCGCGTGCGTGAGCACCGCCTGGCACAGAAGGACTCGTTCTTCTTCAACTGGTCGATCGAGATTCCGTGGGAGTACCAGCAGCCGTTCGTGCCGACCCACGAGGCAATGGCCGCGCTGGACCTGCACCACGGACGTGCCCCGCACGCGCTGGCGGCCGACCTGCGTCGGGCGTTCTCGGGCATCGTTGCCGGCAACGTGAAGGAAGACGGCATGCGCCGCATCGAGCAGTTCGGGCCGTTCCAGATCCATGGTGACCCGGACATGATGCAGGCCCTGGACGCGCTGCTGCGCGCCTTCGTCGAACAGCGCCGGATGAAGATCTCCGGCGAATACCAGCCCTGCTACCAGGTGCTGGCCTGAGCCTGCGCCGGCGCGATGGGGATCTCGCCGGGACAGGCAGGGGAGGGCGGGCCGTCAAGGCGTTGACGCCCGTCGCCCCGGAATGACCGTTCATCCTGCCGCCGCTTGCCGGTGGCAGGGCGATGGCCCATCGTGGCCATCAACACGCTGGGGAGCGTCCAATGTCTTTACGCCGGCAAAACGGCTTTACGCTGGTTGAGTTGATGGTCACGGTTGCCGTGCTGGCGATCCTGAGCACCATCGCCTATCCCAGCTTCCAGAGCACGATCCGTTCCAATCGGATGGCCACGACCAGCAACGAGTTGATGGCCTCGCTGGCGTTGGCGCGCTCGGAAGCGGTCAAAAATGCGCACGGCGCTGGCATGTGTGCTTCCAGTACCGGTACCGGTTGCGATGGCAAGTCATGGACCGACGGCTGGATGGTTTGGGATGACACCAACGGCAATGGCGGCTTCGATGCCGGGGAGGCCGTCCTGCGCTACAGCGAGCCACGCGCAGCGATGTCCGGGGTTGATGTGAAAACGGTGTCGGTGGCGTTCGATCCCCGTGGGCGCAGTCGGGCCGCTACCGCCACCGACATTACTCTTCGCCCGGACAAATGCGGTGACCAGCCACTTCAACGGCGTCTGACGGTGTCGCTGACGGGCCAGCTCAGGTTGCACAAGGAGGCCTGCAAATGAATCGTCGTCGCATCCAGTGGAAGACGGCGCGCCATCGCGCGCAGAACGGGTTCAGCCTGATTGAAGTGCTGATCGCCATTCTTGTGCTCGGCATCGGGCTGCTTGGCTTTGCCCTGCTTCAGACCATGAACGTACGCTACGTCCAGAGTGCGAACTACCGTACCCAAGCCACCAATCTCAGTTATGAACTGCTCGATCAGGTCCGTATCAACCGTGTAGCTGCCGCGTTGTACGTAGGTGACTACTCAGCGACTACAAGCGAGTGCAATCCGCCGATCGGCAAGGACATTGATCAGGCCGCCTTCATGAAAGATTGGCGTTGCCGGTTGGGTAAAGCACTAGGCGACAACGCCAGTGCATCCGTCACTCGCAACAACAACGTGGTCACTGTGCGCGTCAGCTGGGGAGATGAGCGCTGGAGTGCAGATGCCGATGACACTACCTTCAGTGCGAGTACACGCCTGTGAGCACGCTTCGTTCCCGTCGTCATCTGGCTGGCGTGTCGATGATCGAGCTCATGATTGCGCTCGCGATCGGCCTGATCATCATGCTCGCCGTGATCCAGGTGTTCGCCGCCTCCCGCGCCGCCTATCAGTTGTCCGAGGGTATGGCGCGCGTGCAGGAAAATAGCCGCTTCGCGATGGATACCCTGCAGCGCGAACTGCGGATGGCCGGCCATTTCGGTTGCGTCAACGACCAGTCGCACGATCTTTCCGGATCGCTGCACAGCACTTTGACTGCCAACGCGCATCCAACCCTGGACTTCGGACGTTCCATTCAGGGCTATGAAGCTGTCGGGACCGCGCCCGGCAAAGATGTCACGATCAGCGCAGATCCGCCGACTGGTGGCGTGGACTACCTCCCCGTGCTGCCGAAGGAGATCGCTGATGCCCTGCCGAACCGGGTCAACGGTAGCGATATCGTGGCAATGCGTTACCTGATGCCCGACGGTGTCCCGGTAACCCTGATCGGCGGCACCGCGTCCAAGCCGATCTTCAGTTTCGATCCCAAGCGCGTAGCGGTGCTCAACAGTGGTGTCAGCAATCCGGGGTTGTTCGGTGTTGCGGATTGCATTTCCGCGACCACGTTCCAGGCCAATGCAGTGAATGCCACTGCCGGTACCGTGACCTTTGACACCGCGCCGAACAACACCGGCACATTCAGCAGCGTCTATACCGAAGGGCAGACCATGTTGCATCGCGCCGAAAGCGTGGTGTTCTACGTTGGTAAAGATGCCGACAGGGAGCAGACCTCGCTGTACCGCGTCCGCTTCGGCGCCGCTCCCAATGGTGCATTCACTGCCGGCGCGCCCGAAGCGCTGGTCGAGGGTGTGGCCAACATGCAGCTGCTGTATGGGCAGGATCGCGGCCTGACGCGGACCGCACCAACCGGCTTCATCGACCGCCAAGGCACCGCTGATGACGTGGAGAAGTCATTGACCGATACCGCGCAGGCCTGGCGACGTGTGGGTGCGGTGCAACTGGGTCTGGTTATGTCCAGCCCGGATCCGGCCGCTGCTGTGCAGGCCAAGGACGGGGCGGCACTCACTGCGCTGGGGGTCACCTTCGCCGCGCCCAGTGATGGCCGCATGCGCTCCACCTACCAGACGACCATCGCAATCCGTAACCGCCTGTTTGGCAACTGAGGCATCCCATGGCTCTACGCGCGCCCCGCTGGCAACCTCCTCGCACCCAACGGGGTGCGGTGCTCTACGTTGCCCTGATCATGCTCATCCTGCTGGCCCTGATCGGCATCGCAGGCATGCAGGTGACAGGCATGCAGGAGCGTATGGCGGCCAATTATCTAAGGACCAACCTGGCGTTCCAGAACGCCGAGCAGAACGCTCGTCAGGTTGAGGACACCATTGCCACCACCATCGAGGGCGGTGGGTTGTACGCTGCGGCGCAGGAGGCCTGCAGCCCTACCTACGACCCACTGACCTGGGCCAATGGAGTTTCCGCCAATTCGGCGCAGTACACCCGTCGGATCGACAAGTGCTTCCCGTCCTCCAGCCGTCGCGTGGGTGCGAAGTTGAACGAAGACACCGGCAACATCTATCAGGTCACTGCCCTGTCCAGTGATGCCACCACCAACGCTTCGGCCAGCGCCGTCATCGATACGGTTTTCATTCCATGAACACTCCGCGCCGTTTCCTCCGCCTCACTCCGTCCCAGTGGCTGCGATGGGGTACCGCTGGTGCTGTCGTCGCTGCTGTCGCCGCACTGGTGATTCCGCTACGTGCGGCCATTGGTGACTTCGATATCGCCCAGGAGCCGCTGTACAGCAAGCAGAGCCAGCCACCGCTGATGATGATGGTGATGTCGCGCGACGAACAGCTGTTCAACAAGGCATACAGCGACTACACCGACATTGGTGGCGGTCCTGATGGCAGTGAGGACGGCATCCTCGATACGACCTATCTGGATGCGTTCGAGTACGGCGGCTACTTCGACTCCAAGCTCTGCTACTCGGTGACAGGCACTGGCGCCAATGCACTGTTCAAGGCTGCGGCAAAGGGCGGCGGCAGTAACGGCCACAGCTGCACAGGCCAGTGGTCAGGCAACTTCCTCAACTGGGTCACCATGAGCAGGCTGGACGTCATGCGCAGCGTGCTTTACGGTGGACTGCGCACCACGGACAGCCTGACCCAGACCATCATTGAACGCGCGCGGATTCCCAATGATCTGCACGCATGGGTGAAGGTGTATACCGGTTCAGACATCGGCAATTTCGCACCGCTGACGGCGAACTCCACCGGCTGGTCATTCTGCAATGGCAACACATCTGCCACCAGCGGATCGTTGATGCGGGTGGCTTCGGGCAACTGGTCCGAGTGGGCAGCGACGGCCAGTTATCAGTGCGGCGTCGGTCGTACCGATACCGACGGCAAGCGCGACGTGCCCGGGTCGGCGGCGGACTATGCTGTACGCCTGGATGTCTGCGCGGGAGGCACTGATGCATTGCGGGAGAACTACTGCCGCAAGTACACCAGTGGCAATACCGATCGTTACAAGCCGGCCGGCCTGCTGCAGACCTATGGTGAGAGCGGGCGCCTGCGTTTTGGCCTGATTTCCGGTACATATGCCAATCCGCGTGATGGTGGCGTACTGCGCCGGAACATCGGCAAGCTGGCCGGCAATGGTGACAGCTTCTGCGGCACCGGTGACGAGATCGATCTCTCTACCGGCCAGTTCTGCTACATGAAGTCCGGCGCGACCGCCAATGGTGAAGGGGTGATCAACACGATCTCCAACTTCAGCATCGACCAGTGGAACTGGAAGGACAACTGGAGCGACTGCAACCAGTACGGCATCCTCAATCGTGTAGGTACCGATAATTCGAAGATCCTCAATAACCCGGGTGCGGGCAACCAGAGGTGCAGTGCCTGGGGCAATCCGCTGGCGGAGATGTATGCAGAGGCGCTGCGGTATGTGACCGGTGGAAGCAAGGTCTATGGTGACTCTGGTGACCTCGCTACGCTGCCAACCGGAATTGCCTGGGTCGACCCCTATCGGGACCCGGCCAAGGGCGGAAATTCCTATTGCGCCACCTGCAACATCCTGGTCATGTCATCCGGCCTGCCGTCATTCGACAGTGACAACATAGGTACGTTGCCAGTTTCGATCAACGCGACTACCGCGACCAACGATATCGGAACCGCTGAGGGCATCGCCGGCAAAAGCTGGATGATCGGCCGCGTCGGTGCGACCCCGAGCGGTACTGTGCTCAATACCCACGAAGACATATGCCAGGGACGTACCGTCGACAATCTCAGTCTGGCGCGCGGCATCTGTCCGGATATTCCTTCGATGGAAGGCAGTTATCTCATGGCCGGCATGGCCAAGTCTGCGGCGGCGACGGACCTTCGTCCGGGTGTACAGAGCAAACCGGCCAGTTACAAGATCACGGCTACCACGTACACCGTTGCGATGGCCGAGAATCTGCCGAAATTCGAAATCAAGGTCGGCGGCAAGACCATCAGCCTGGCACCGTTGTGCCAGGCCAACAATGACGGTTGGTTGGAAATCGCCGACAGCGGCTGGCGCAGCTGCTTCCTGGGTTCGGTTGGTATTGGAGTGAAGTCCGGCGTCAACAACAACAAGTACGGCCGACCGTATGCGAACGATGCGAGCTCGGGCAGCTTCTCGCTGGTGTGGGAGGATTCGCTGTGGGGCAACGACCACGACAACGATGTCGTGGCGATGATGAGCTACTGTGTAGGGGCGGCCTGCAACTCCGTGCCAGCCGGCGCCAACGACATCTGCTGGCGTGCCGATCCGATCCGCAGCGTGGTCGCCAATACCACCACCACACTGTGCAACCGCGACTCGTCCAGCCGTGGCACTACGCTGCGCAGCGCCGTGGCGGCCGATGAGGTGCTGATCCGGATCGAGAACCTCTCCGCCTTCGCCGGAAACGCGATGCTGACCGGCTACACCATCTCTGGCTCAAATGCCGCCAACACGGTGCAGAGGCTGACCCTGCGCAAGGGTGACTATAAAAGGGGCACTACTGGCCCTGCTCGCAATGGTTCCGTCATTACCCAGTCCGATGATTTCCCGAGTACTTGGGATCGGCCGGTTGTGATCAAGTACAAGGCCTCAAGTGGTGCGGCGGCCGGCCAGCTGGAAAGTCCGCTGTGGTATGCCGCCAAGTATGGCGTGCCGGCTGGCAAGAAATGGGACAGCAAGAAGCCCGGAGTGCCCGACAACTACTTCCTGGCTCGCAATCCTTCCAAGCTGCGCCAGGCGCTGGATGACATCTTTGCCAGTGCTGCCGAGGGCGACGCGCCGGTCGGTGGCAGTGGCTCGGGTGCACGCATCACTACCGGCTCGTTCACGGTAGGCTCGCATTACAAGGTTACTGCCGGCTCAAATGACTGGACGGGGGACGTGGTGGGAACCCAGGTGCTGCCCAGCGGCGCCGATGGTGATGAATTGTGGCGTGCATCGAGCAGGATGGCGGGCGCCAACCGCAAGATCTTCATGGCGACATCCGCCAATATGCAGGACACCAAGGATGTGGTCACGCCGGTAGCTGCAGCGGCGTTCACGGCGTCCAGCATTCCAGGCAGTACCCGCGCGCAGAAGCTGGCGGTGATGGGCTTCAGCACCACCCCGACGCCGATCCCGGCTTGGTTCGGTAGCACGACTGTCGACCAACTGGTCAACTATCTCAGCGGCAGCGCAGTGCCTGGGCTTCGGACCCGCACCTCGCCTCTGGGTGACATCATCAACTCCACTACCGAAATCGTGTCCAATCGCGATGATTTTGGCTATGGGGGATGGACGGCGCAGGGCGTTGTGTGGAAGCAGACGCTCGGCAGTGCCTACAAGACCTTCCTGAATGCCAAGCGTGCGGCGAATGGACCGCCAACCATGGTCTATGTCGGTGCCAACGACGGCATGTTGCACGGCTTCAATGCCAGCACCACAGCGGCGGCGGGCAGGGAGGAGTTTGCTTTCATTCCGTCCACATCGCTGCAGCACATTGCCGAACTGGCGAACCCGAAGTATGGCCACCGCTACTATGTGGACGGGCCGGTGACATCTTCGGATGTCTATTACGGTGATTCCTGGCATACCGTGGTGGCGGCGACCACCGGCGCCGGCGGCGCGAGCAAGGCGCCGAATGCGGCAAGCGTTGGCAATGGCTCGGTATTCGCTCTGGATGTCAGCGATCCGACCGGGTTCGATGCCAGCAAGGTCCTGTGGGAAGTATCCGGCAAGAACGAATCCGATCTTGGTTTCGTGCTTGGCAAGCCAGCGATCGTTCCGTTGACCAGCGCCACCAGTGGTGGAGCACCGCGTTTTGTCGCGTTGTTCGGCAACGGTGTGAACTCGTCAGGCGGCAAGGCTGTGCTGTATGTGGTCGATATCCAGACCGGCAAGGTGCTCAAGCGCTTGAGTCCGGCTGATTCCAAGTATGTTGGCCGCAATGGCCTGATGAACATCGTGCCGGTGGCGCTGAAGAATGCGGACGGGGTGACCGATACGGTTTATGGCGGCGACATGAAGGGCAATCTGTGGAAGTTCGATCTGTCCAGCAATGATCCAGCCAACTGGAACGTGGCCTACAGCGGAGCACCACTGTTCACTGCAACCCGCAACAACGTGGCCCAGCCCATCACCGGAAGCATCGAAGTCAGCAGTGGTCCGGCCGGTGGCATCAGTTTGTTCTTCGGTACCGGGCAGTACTTCGCGGCCGACGACAACACCGTCAACGCGAATACCGGCGTGCAGACGCTGTATGGCGTATGGGACGATCTGAAGACACCGATCGCCGACCGCACCAGCCTGGTTCAGCAGAGCGTTCTGGTTGGTACCGACAGCAATGGCTATGAGACCCGCGACATTACCTCCAATCCGGTCAGCTATACGAACAAGCGTGGCTGGTACGTAGACCTGACAGTCGATTCAATCGTTGATGGTGAGCGTTTCATTGCAACGCCGACGATTCAGAGCGGCCGTGTGTTCTTCCTGACCTATGTTCCCGGGAGTGCAATCTGTGGCAGCGGCGGGGTCAACTGGCGCTACGGTGTGTATCTGCTGACAGGCGGGGGAGGCATGTCTGGCCTCAGCGACAAGCCTGGCGGTGATTCGATCTGCACCGGCAACTGTGGTGGAATCAAGTTGACCAAGGGAGGTAAGGGTAGCCAGGGCGGACCTATTACCAACAACAGTGTGTTCGTACCCAAGCTGACACCCTGCGACCCCAGCAAAACCAAATGCAAGGTGGATGAGTTGCTGGAGCCATGCACCTATATGCTTGGTACTCAGGGGGCCGATGGCATGTATCTGCCCCGGCCCTGTGGGCGCCAGTCATGGCGGCAGATTCGATGAACTGTTTGCAATCCGGGAAGCCCATGCGCATGAAATCCCCACTTCGTATCGTCCGTGGCTTCACTCTGATCGAGCTGATGATCACCGTTGCCGTAGTTGCGATTCTTGCCGCTGTTGCCATGCCGGCTTACACCGAGCACGTGCGCAAGGCTCGGCGCGCTCAGGCCAAGGCCGATCTGGTGGAGCTGGCGCAGGTGTTGGAGCGCAACCACACCACTCAGAATACCTACGCCGGTCTGACTCTGCCGTTCACCAGTTCGCCGCGCAGCGGCACCTCGTTCTATGCACTGTCTTTGAATGGTGATGCGACCGCAGCCACGTTCGAGTTGCAGGCGGTACCGGAGAATGGCCAGGAAGACGACAAATGCGGGACCCTGGCCTTGGACCAGGCCGGACGAAAGACGCCAAGCGCCAGCGAGGGCCCCGGATGCTGGTGAAGGGCGTGCCGATTTGCCAAATCGCAGAAAAGGCTTGCACTCCCCTGCAAACGCTGGCTAAAATGCGCACCCCGCCCGAATAGCTCAGCCGGTTAGAGCACTTGACTGTTAATCAGGGGGTCGTTGGTTCGAGTCCAACTTCGGGCGCCAGATTCGAAAAAGCCGCGAGAAATCGCGGCTTTTCTCGTTTCCACGATGGCATTGCAGGTATCAGCAGGGGGTGGACCTGCGCGGGCGCTGGCTCCTGACCCGTCCGGGGACGCTGATGATGACGCGGCTGTGCTCCTGTCCATCCACGCACAACACGATGGACTGGTTGGTACCGGCATTGCGGCCGTCGGGCCGGAACCGCACGTCGGGCCGATGATCGCTGGTGCGCAGGTCGACATGACGCTGGTGTGTCCTGTGCACGCGCAGTTCCCTTGCGGCGGCGGTCGCGCTGTTGGCCGGTTCGACCTGCACCCGCCAGCCCTGGCTCCATGCCTGGTCACACATCATGCCGTCCGACGATCCGCAGACCGTCACGCGGCGGTGTTCGGTGATGGCGGCGCTGCGCGCCATCGACAGGCTGGCGACCAGTTCGGCGCGCAGCGCTTCCGCCTGGAAGTGCCGCAGCGTGCGTTGCCAAGGGCCCCAGGCCAACGCCAGCAGGACCGACAGCACCATGACGGCGATTAGCAGCTCGATCAGATGGAGCCCGCGGTGGAGCCGGGCAGGGCGAAGACGATGGGACATGCCTCCAGCCTCGACGTACGCCGGGGCATTCACCATCAGGCACCGCCGCGCTCACCTGCCCGGAAACCCCTCAGCGGGCCGTCACTCCATGCCCCTTATACTCACTACTCCCGGGAACTGGCACCACCATGAGCGACCGTTTTGAACTCGTCTCGCCGTATTCGCCGGCGGGCGACCAGCCTGATGCCATCGCGAAGCTGACCAGCAACTTCGAAGCGGGCATCGCCAAGCAGACCCTGCTGGGCGTCACCGGCTCGGGCAAGACCTACACCATCGCCAACGTCATCCAGAACGTGCAGAAGCCGACGCTGATCATGGCGCCGAACAAAACGCTGGCGGCGCAGCTGTATGGCGAGTTCAAGGCGTTCTTCCCGCACAACGTGGTGGAGTACTTCGTCAGCTACTACGACTACTACCAGCCGGAAGCCTACGTACCGTCGTCGGATACCTTCATCGAGAAGGACAGTTCGATCAACGAGCACATCGAGCAGATGCGGCTGGCGGCGACCAAGACCCTGTTGTCGCGCCCGGACGCGATCGTGGTGGCGACGGTGTCGGCAATCTATGGCCTGGGCGCGCCGGAAGACTACCTGTCGCTGCGCCTGATCCTTTCCAAGGGCGAGCGCATCGACCAGCGCGACCTGATCAACCACCTCACCCAGCTGCAGTACACGCGCAACGAATACGAGCTGCAGCGCGGTACCTTCCGCGTGCGTGGTGAAGTCATCGACGTGTTCCCGGCCGAGTCGGATAGCGAGGCGCTGCGCCTGGAGCTGTTTGATGGCGAGGTCGAGAAGATCACGTTGTTCGATCCGCTCACCGGCGAGACGCTGCGCAACATGCAGCGCTTCACGGTCTACCCGAAGACCCACTATGCGACCACGCGCGAGCGTGTGCTGGCGGCGATCGAGACGATCAAGGTCGAGCTGAAGGAGCGCCTGGAGCAGCTGTACGCGCAGAACAAGCTGGTGGAGGCGCAGCGCCTGGCGCAGCGCACCCAGTTCGATCTGGAAATGATGGCCGAGGTCGGCTACTGCAACGGCATCGAGAACTACTCCCGGCACCTGACCGGCAAGAACGCCGGCGAACCGCCGCCGACATTGTTCGACTACCTGCCGGCCGACGCGCTGCTGGTGATCGACGAATCGCACGTGACCATTCCGCAGATCGGCGCCATGTTCAAGGGCGACCGTTCGCGCAAGGAGACGCTGGTCGAGTTCGGGTTCCGGCTGCCCTCGGCGCTGGACAACCGGCCGCTGCGCTTCGAGGAGTGGGAAGAGCGCTGCCCGCGCAGCATCTATGTGTCGGCCACGCCAGGCCCCTATGAGTACCGCGAGGCCGGTGACGAGATCACTGAACTGGTCGTACGCCCCACCGGCCTGATCGACCCGGTGGTGGAGATCCGCCCGGTGGGCACCCAGGTTGACGACCTGATGAGCGAGGCCAACGCGCGCATCAAGGCCGGTGACCGGGTGCTGGTCACGACGCTGACCAAGCGCATGGCCGAGAATCTCACCGAGTACCTGACCGAGCACGGCATCCGCGTGCGCTACCTGCACTCGGACGTGGACACGGTCGAGCGCGTGGAGATCATCCGCGACCTGCGCCTGGGCAAGTTCGATGTGCTGGTGGGCATCAACCTGCTGCGCGAGGGCCTGGACATGCCCGAGGTGTCCCTGGTGGCGATCCTGGATGCCGACAAGGAGGGCTTCCTGCGCTCGACCGGCTCGCTGATCCAGACCATCGGCCGTGCCGCCCGCAACGTGCGTGGCAAGGCGATCCTGTATGCGGACAAGATCACCCGTTCGATGCAGGCGGCGATCGACGAGACCGACCGCCGTCGCGCCAAGCAGGTCGAGTACAACGAGCAGCACGGCATCGTGCCGCGCTCGGTGGCGCGTCCGATCACCGACGTGCTGGAAGGCGCGCGCTCCGATGCGGCCGAGAAGGAAGCAAAGAAGGGCAAGGGCAAGGGCAGGCCCGGCGTTGCCGAGGAGGGGAGTGACTATCGATCGCTCAGCCCGGCCCAGCTGGCATCCCGTCTCAAGGCGCTGGAGCAGCAGATGTACCAGCACGCCAAGGACCTGGAATTCGAGGATGCAGCCCGCGTGCGTGACCAGATCCGGCAGCTGAAGGAAGCGAGTCTGGGCTGAACGCGGCAGTGCAGCATCTTCTTCACAAAAGTGTTGCGCTTCACGGCCGGCATCCGTAATATACGCGGCCTGCACCGACGCAATCGCGGACGTTCAGAAGCAAAATCGGGCGGTTAGCTCAGCGGTAGAGCACTACCTTGACATGGTAGGGGTCACAGGTTCGAACCCTGTACCGCCCACCACGAAGTCCCTGGGAGGGGGCTGTCGTGAACTGCAAAGCCCGGCCCTGGCGCCGGGTTTTTACGTAGCAAGGCCAGCTTTCGGGCGGCAAGAACAAGATGGGCGGTTAGCTCAGCGGTAGAGCACTACCTTGACATGGTAGGGGTCACAGGTTCGAACCCTGTACCGCCCACCACCTGGCTCCCGGCATTGCCGGTGCAGCGGTGGATCACGACGGAAGCCGGCCTTGTGCCGGCTTTTCTCGTTTCAGGCATCGATCACGGTTCCACATGGTCAGCGTTGCACGACCAGGTCTTCGACGCTGATCATCCGCTGCAGCTTCCAGTGACCGTCCACGCGCTCCCAGAGCTGGGCGACGCGAACCGTCGCACCACGCGTGGGCTGGGCAACGCCGGGTTCGTGTTGCAGGGGCTGGTTGGCCAGCCTCAGGACCCGGTCCTGGCGCAGCCGGTAAAGCAGCAGGGAGGGCGAACCGCAATCCTGTCGTACGACGTCCGGCTGCTGGGTTTCGGCAAGCAGGATCTGGCTGCGAAGGGCCTCTTCAGTGGGCCCGTTGCCAGCGCCGAACAGGCTGGAGAGCAGCAGCATCAGGGCAAGCATCGGCATGGCACGGTGCTCCAGCGGGAAAGTGCACGCAGGCTGGCATGACATGTGGGGTGCTGCAGCCGGCCTGCGACGAAGGCCGGAATTGAACCGCCAAAGACGGCCGGGGGGCGATGAATCCGGGCCGTGCAGGCGTAGACTCCGGTCTACCGCGCAATCGCGCCGTCACTGCAAGGAGCTGCCGCATGAGTGATCACGTTCCGGTTTCCCGGCCCAATCCCATCATCGAACTGCTGTTCGGCGGCAACATGCTGGAGGGTACCTTCAAGGCGGTGATCTGGGTGGCCCTGCTGGCGGCAGTGCTGGCGTGGACCACGTTCCGCTGAGTCTTCCCGCTGCCTGCGGCACCGGCGGCGTCGCAGGCCCGCGCTCAGGCGCTGAAGGCCTGGCGCAGGCTGCGCAGCGTGGCCTGGCGATGTTCCTTTGCGGTCGCTTCGCCCATCTCCAGTTCCTGCAGGCGCAATCCCACCAGCGTCATCGACAACGCGTAGCCGCGTGCCGCATCGGCAGCACGCGAAAGGCCCAGTGCGCGGCGCGTCAGCGCGTTCACGTGTTCCAGGTCGGGCAGCAGCCCCAGGTAGACGCGCTCGGCGCTGTCCAGGTCGGGGGCACGCAGGATCGCGTGCGCTTCAGCAGCAGGGGAGACGGAGGCCATGGGGGGTCCTTGTCCGTTGCGGGCGCTCGATCAGAACGAGCGCATCAGGGAAACGAAGGCCGACGTCTGCGTACCGCGACGGGCCATTGGGCTGTCCTTTACTGCATCGCCGAACCACTGGTTGGCGACGACGCCGGTCGCGCGCCACTTCGTGCCCAAGGGCGTGCTGACTGCGATCTGCAGGCTCGGTGATGTCGCGCTGCCCGGGTTGTAGGCGGCAAGTCCCGAGCGCAGCGCTTCTTCGTCGGTGATGCCGTAGTAGTAGTCGAGCAGGCGCGCACTGGAGTGCACCACGCCGACCTTGGGCACCCAGGTGAAGCGACCGGCCTGGATCGGATAGCTGTAGTGCAGGCGCGACTCCATGCCACCTCCGTGCCCGGTGACCTCGCGCATCACGCTGGCCTCGACGATGCCCCAGTCGGCGCTGTACTCACCGTTGATGCCAGCCATGGCCGACATCTGCCGGCTGTGCAGGCGGCGCAGCTGCGGGTCGTTCACGTCGTCGGTCTTGAAGCGCAGCGTGTAGGGCGTGACTGCCGCCGACAGGCGCAGGCCCTCGCGCTTGTACAGGTACATGCCCAGCGAGCCCGGGCTGGCGAAGAAGCGCTCGCCCTGCCAGGCAATGGACGGTACGACCAGCGGCTTGACGTCGTAGTGGGCGTACGCCCCCGAGGTCGCGCCGGCACTGATACCGGCCTGCACGCCCGGGTTCCGGTCGGCGGCGTGGGTGATCAACGGCAGGCCGATGGCAGCGGAGAACAGCAACGGGCGCAGCAGGGTCGGGGACAGCGACGGCATCGATCAACCACTTTGCGGGGGATGGCTGTGCATGGTGCGGGTACAACATTGTCAGAACATTGCGCCTTTGCAACTGGCACACGAAGACGCCCAAACCTGGCGCCAGGCACTATGATCGGCACCGTTTCCGGTAGCCGAGCCCCTGATGCGCATTCTCCTGGTCGAAGACGATCCCGATCTGTCCCGAGCCCTGCAGTCGGGCCTGGAGCGGCAGGGCGTGGTCGCCGACGTGGTCGGCAGCCTGGCCGAAGCCGCGGTTGCGCTGCGCGAGCCGGTGCATCAGCTGATGCTGCTGGACCGTCAGCTGCCCGATGGCGATGGCGTGGCTTTCGTCGCCACCGCACGCGCGCTGCGCCCGAACCTGGCGGTGATCATGCTGACGGCCAAGGGCAGGTTGTCGGACAAGGTCGAGGGCCTGGATGTCGGTGCCGACGACTACCTGGTGAAGCCGGTGGCGATCGAGGAGCTGATGGCGCGGATCCGTGCTGTCTCGCGGCGGCCCTCGGCGATGGTGACACCGAGCCTGCATCTGGGCCGGCTGGAATTCGACTTCGAATCGCTGCAGGCACAGGTGGAGGGCCAACCGCTGGCGCTGCCGCGGCGCCAGGTGCTGGTGCTGCAGGCACTGGCGATGCGCCAGGGGCGCACGGTCACCCGCACGGCACTGGAGGCCGCGGTGTACGGCTTCGACGATGAGATCCAGTCCAATGCGCTCGATGCGCACATTTCCAAGCTGCGCAAGGCGCTGCAGCAGGCCGGGGCGGGCGTTGAAATCCATGTGATCCGGGGCGTCGGCTACCTGCTGGCGGAGGCCTGAGATGGCGCGTCCGACACGTCCGATCCGTTCCATCACGCTGGGGTTGGCCTGGCGGTTGTTCCTGGCGCAGGCCTTCACCGTGCTGTTCGCCGTTGTTGCGCTGATCCTGACCTGGGGCGACAAGGACACCTGGGGCATGGACATGTTCATGGCCGAAGCCGTGGCCAAGGCCGTGCACAGTGAAGGCGGGCGGTTGGTGCTGGACCAGGCGCGCTGGAACAAGCTCGACGCCGAGGCCGGGGGCAACCTCTGGTTCGCGGCGGTCGACGACAAGGGTGTCTGGCTGGAACGCGGCACGATTCCGGCGATCCACGCCCCGCTGCTCGCGCGCCTGCCGACGCTGGGTGCCACCGAACTCGGCTCGCTGGTGCCGCCGTACCTGGACGTGGCGCGGGTCATGATCCGCAAGGAGGACGGGCGGCGCATCACGGTGATGGTGGGTGGGGCGCCGAAGGGCGGGTTGCTGGACGGTGCGCTGATGGTGCTGCGCCTGATCGGGCTGTGGTTTTTCCTGCCGCTGATCGTGATCACGCTGCTGGTCATGCCGACCGTGATCCACCGCGCGATGCGCGGCGTGCGCCGCTCCGCACAACAGGCCAAGGAGCTGGATATCGGCCAGCCGGGGGCGCGTCTGGATGCGCAGCTGGTGTCGACCGAGGTCGCACCGCTGGTGGAAGCCTTCAACGACGCGATCGACAAGGTGCAGCAGGGGTATGCCGCGCGTGACAAGTTCCTCGCCGATGCCGCGCACGAACTGCGGGTGCCGATTGCAGTAGTGCAGGCGCGCCTGTCGCAGTTGCCGCAGGGCGAGCTGAAGTCGCAGCTGCTGACCGACGTTGCGCGGCTCGGTAACGTTGCCGAGCACCTGCTTGACCTGCAGCGACTTGATCGTAATGTCGGCGCACTGCAGCGGCTGGATCTGGCGTTGCTGGTGCGCGAAGCGGCCGCCGATCTGGCGCCGCTGGTGGTGGGGGCCGGTTACGGCTTCGAAGTGGATGCACCCGAGATGCCAGTGTGGATCCATGGCGACAGCCTGGCGCTGGGGCGGGTGATCGCCAACCTGGTGCACAACGCCATCGTCCACGGCGGCGGACGCGGCACCATCTGCGTGCGCCTGGATGCACGTGGCCTGCTGGAGGTCAGCGACCAGGGCGCCGGTATTCCGGTGGGCGACCGTGAAGCGATCTTCGAGCCGTTCCATCGTCTGCGCGCAGCGGGTAGCGGTAGTGGCCTGGGCCTGCATCTGGTGAAGGAAATCGTGCAGCATCACGGCGGTTCGGTCAGTGTCGGCGAAGCTGCCGGCGGTGGCGCCAGTTTCCGGGTCAACTTCCATCGCGGCACCGTCCGGCGCTGACAGCCACGCGGGGAAATCCCCGATAGGCAACCTGCCACGTCCCTCGGCAGGCTGCTGGAATGGTCCCCGAACGTTCCGCTCCGGCACTGTTTGGCCCCGGCTGCGCCGCCGGCCTGGTGCTGGGCGCGCTGGTCTGCGTGCAGATGCCGGCGCTGCTGCCGTTGTCGCTGAGTGCGCCGATGGCCGTTGCCGGCGTCGCGGGCTGGCTGCTGCGCTGGCGCGGCCGCGCGTGGGCTGCAGTCCTGCTCGGCCTGGCATGGGCAACAGTGCACGGGCAGTGGGCCCTGCACGGCCAGCTTCCACCCGGTGTGCCGCCGCAGGATGTGCAGGTGCGGGGGCGGGTGGCCGATCTTCCACAGAGAGGGGCCGGCTACACACGTTTCGTACTGCACGTGGATGACGCCGATGCGCCGCCAGTGCTGCGTGGCAAGCGCCTGCAGGTCACCTGGAACGACCCGTGGCGCGGATCGCCAGCGCACCAGGCGGAGGGCGGGCGCCACGCGGTTCGTGCGGGATCACATTGGCAGTTGTCGTTGCGCGTGCGCGCGCCACGCTCGCGGATCAATCCTGGCGGCTTCGACGGCGAACGCCATGCATTGCTGCGCGGTATTTCCGGCAATGGCACGGTGCGCGACCCCGGCGCTGCGCGTGAGCGCGCGCCTGCGCAGGGCCTGCCGGCCTGGCGCGAGCGCAGCAGTGACGCCATCGCAATGCAGGTGGCACATCCTGCCGCGCGGTTCGTGCAGGCCCTGGCACTGGGCGACACGCGCGGCCTGTCCGACAACGACTGGGAACACCTGCGCGCGCTGGGCCTGACCCATCTGGTCGCCATTTCCGGTTTCCACGTTGGCGTGGTGGCTGGCTTTGGCGTACTGCTGTGCCGCGTGTCGTGGTGGCTGTGCCCGGTGCTGGGACGGTTCTGGCCTCGGCCGCAGGCGGCGGCATGGGGCGCGGCACTGGCCGCAGCCGTCTATGCCGTGGCCGCCGGCGGCGCGCTTCCAACAGTGCGTGCGGCGCTGATGATCGGGCTGGTGGCACTGGCCCGTGCCGGGCGTCGCCCGGTGGGTGCGGGGCAGGGACTGGCCCTGGCCGCGATGGTGATGCTGCTGCCGGCGCCGCTGTCGGTGCTGTCGGCCGGCTTCTGGCTCAGCTTTGGGGGCGTGCTGTGGCTGCTGTGGTGCCTGCCACGAACCGGGCCGGACGGCGTCGGTGGGGGCCTGCGTGGCTTTCTGGCCGCCCAGGGCGTGGCCAGCCTCGGCCTGTTGCCGCTGTGCGTGGCCCTGTTCGGCGGCACCGCGCGCTTGGGGCCGCTGGTCAATCTGCCGATCATTCCGTGGTGGACCCTGCTGGTGGTGCCGTTGTCGCTGCTGGGTACCGGCCTGCACGCGTTGCATGATGGCGCCGGGCGCTGGGCATGGCGCGCCGCCGCCTGGCTGTTCGAGCTCAGCTGGCAGGCCCTGCAGCCACTGGCGCTGCACCCGCAGGCGATGTGGTGGCTGGCCGAGGCACCGCGCTGGGCGGTGCCGGCGGCATTGGCGGGGGTGTTCTGGTGGCTGCTGCCACGCGGCGCTGGCGGTGGCCTGGCAGGCCCGCTGCTGTGCCTGCCGCTGCTGTGGCCCGCCCGGCATGCACCGGCTGAAGGCGAACTGGAGCTGCTGGTGCACGACGTAGGGCAGGGCACCGCGGTGCTGGTGCGTACGGCGAGGCACGCACTCTGGTACGACGTGGGGCCGCCGACCGGCGGCGACGGCAACGAACGCATTCTGGTCCCGGCCCTGCGCGCGCTCGGACAGGGGCCGCCCCAGCAGGCGATGCTCAGCCATGACCATCTTGATCACACCGGCAGCCTGCCGAGCCTGCGAAGGCAGCCGCCCGGGCTGCAGCTGCTGGCGCCACCGGGCAGCACCATCGCCGGCGCTGCGCCCTGCCAGCAAGGGATGCAGTGGCAGTGGGACGGAGTTGATTTCCAGGTCCTGCACCCGGCACCGGGCAGCCGCCAGGCCGAGAACGAGGACAGCTGCGTGCTGCGCGTCGCCAGCCGTCACGGCGTGGTCCTGCTGCCTGGCGATATCGGCCGCCCGGCCGAGCAGGTGCTGCTGCAGGCGTCTCCGGCAGCACTGAAGGCGGATGTGGTGCTGGTGCCGCACCATGGCAGTGGCGGCAGCTCCAGCGCGCCGTGGGTGGCCGCCGTGGCGCCACGGCTGGCGGTGGTCTCGGCCGGGCACCGCAACCGCTTCGGGCACCCGCGCCAGGACGTGGTCCAGCGCTGGCAGGCGCAAGGGGCCGAGGTGCTGGCCACGGCCGATTCCGGGGCGATCCGCATATGGCTTGGCGCACAAGGGCTGCAGCTGCGTGAACAGCGCATCCACGCATCCCGGTGGTGGGATGCCGCTGGGCGGGCGCGGTCGGCTGCTATCCTATCGCCGATCGAACAAGCGGCCGTTGGGCCGGAGGGTTGAAACGTGTGGGAACTGGTCAAGGCCGGTGGCTGGCCGATGGTGCCGCTGCTGCTGTTGGGCGTACTGGCTTTGGCGATCATCCTGGAGCGTTTCTGGTCCCTGCGACGTACTGAAGTGCTGCCGCCCGGCCTCGGCCAGGAAGTGCGCAACTGGGCGGCACGCGGCAAGCTCGACCCGGCCCACCTGCAGACCCTGCGGGCGAACTCGCCGCTGGGCGCGCTGCTGGCCGCCGCGCTGGAAGCACGCAACCGTCCGCGTGACCAGATCCGCGAGCGCATCGAAGACACCGGCCGCCACCTGGTGCACCGCATGGAGCGTTTCCTCAACGCGCTGGGCACCATCGCATCGGCCGGGCCGCTGCTGGGCCTGCTGGGCACGGTGATCGGCATGATCCAGATGTTCCTGGGCATCCTCGACCATGGTGTGGGTGATGTGAACCAGCTGGCCGGTGGTATCGGCAAGGCGCTGGTGTGCACCGCCACCGGCATGATCGTCGCCATTCCAGCACTGATGTTCCACCGCTACTTCAAGGGCCGCATCCACGGTTATGTGGTAGAGATGGAGCAGGAAGCCAGCGCGCTGCTGGATACGCTGGATGGCCGCCCCGGCGTGATGAACCCTGCCGCTGCCACGCGCCCGGCCGGCGCGGCCACGGCGAAGGCCTGATCGATGCGTATCGGCAACGACCGATCCCAGGATGAGCCGCATATCGACCTGGTGCCACTGATCGACGTCATCCTGGTGCTGATCATCTTCTTCGTGGTCACCACCACCTTCGATGCGCGCTCGACACTCCAGGTGGAGCTGCCTACGGCCAGCCAGCAGCCCAGCAATGAGCCGCCGCGCTCGTTGAGCGTGCTGATCAACGCCGAAGGCCGCTACTTCATCAATGACCAGGAAGTGCTGCGCAGCGACGTCGAGTCGGTCAAGCAGACCATCGCGGCCGTTGCCGGCAGCGACCGTACCCAGCCGGTGCTGTTGCGTGCCGATGCCCGCACGCCCTATCAGGCCGTGGTGACCGCGCAGGATGCGCTGGGTCAGCTCGGCTTCCGCCGTATTGCCATTGCAACAGCACCCGAGGTGCGTCCATGAGTTCCAAACACGCGCCGGTGTGGCCGATCTACAAACGTCTGCTGGGATACACCCGTGCCTACTGGGGCATGATGGTCGCCGCCGTCATCGCCATGGCGGTGGAGTCGGTAGCCGGCTACCACTTCACCAAGCTGATGGAGCCGCTGGTCAACCGTGGCTTCGTCAATCCCGAACCGAAAATGGCGGTGATCCTGCCGCTGACCATCCTTGGCCTGTTCCTGATGCGCAGCGCCGCCACCTGGGTGAGCGACTACGCGCTGGCCAAGACCGGTCGCAGCGTGGTGCGCGACCTGCGTGAACAGGTGCTGGCCAAGTACCTGCACCTGCCGTCCTCGCATTTCGATACCGAATCGACGCCGGTGATGGTCAGCCGCCTCAACTTCGATACCGAGCAGGTCACCCAGGCCAGCGCCGATGCGCTCAAGACCGTGGTTGCCGACACCCTGACCATCATCGCCATGCTGGCGGTGATGCTGCAGATGAGTGTCAAGGTGACCGTGGCCATGCTGGTGGTGGTGCCGATGATCGGCGTGATCGTGTCTTACGTGGGCAAGCGCTACCGGCGCATCAGCCGCGGTATCCAGGACGGCATGGGCACGATGGCGCAGACCGCCGAGCAGTCACTGGCGGCCCAGCAGGAAGTGAAGGTGCACGGCACCCAGCAGCATGAGATGTCGCGCTACTCGCGCCTGGCCAACCGCATGCTGGCGCTGAACATGAAGGTGGAAATCACCCGTGCCGGTGCCTCCAGCGTGGTCCAGTTCCTGGCCGCGCTGGCGCTGGCGGTGATCGTCTGGGTGTCGACCCGTGAAGCACTGGCAGGGCGCCTCAATGCCGGCCAGTTCATGGGCCTGATGATCTCGATGACGGCGATCATCCCGTCGCTGCGCCGCCTGACCAGCGTGCAGTCCTCGATCTCCCGCGGTGTGTCCGCCGCCGAGCGCCTGTTCGACATCCTCGACATGCCGGTCGAGCGCGACGAAGGCCGCAACACGGTGCAGCGCGTGCGTGGCGAACTGGCCTTCGAGCACGTCATGCTGCGTTACCGCGAAGACAGTGGCATCGCCCTGGACGACATCAGCTTCGTGGCCAAGCCGGGTACGGTCACCGCCATCGTTGGTCGATCCGGCAGCGGCAAGACCAGCCTGATCCGGCTGGTGCCGCGCTTCTACGAACCCAGCGGCGGGCGCATCACCCTCGACGGGGTGGCACTGGACGACTATCCGCTGGCCGACCTGCGTCGCCAGGTGGCGATGGTCGGGCAGAAGGTCATGTTGTTCGACGACACCATCGGCGCCAACATCGCCTATGGCATGGACGCGACGGATGAACAGATCCGAGCGGCAGCTGAAGCCGCGAATGCCTGGGAGTTCATCGCACGCATGCCGCAGCAGCTGCAGACCCCGGTGGGCGAGAACGGCGCGCTGCTGTCCGGTGGCCAGCGCCAGCGCCTGGCGATCGCCCGTGCGATCCTGCGCGACGCGCCGATCCTGATCCTCGATGAAGCCACCGCAGCGCTGGACAACGAGTCGGAGCGCCTGGTGCAGGACGCGCTGCAGCGATTGATGCCCGAGCGCACCACGCTGGTCATCGCGCATCGCCTGTCGACCATCGAGCATGCAGACCAGGTGCTGGTGATGGACCACGGTCGCATCGTCGAGCGCGGTACCCACAAAGAGCTGCTCACCATGGGTGGCCTGTACCAGCATCTGCACAGCATGCAGTTCCGCGAAAGGCAGGACTGATGGCCGGCAAGGGTACCCAGACCCCGCCGTACTGGTACGACGGCACCCCGGTTCCGTGGGCGATGCGCCTGCTGGCGCCGCTGTATGCCGGCGTCACCGCGCTGCGCCGGCGCGCCTATCGGCGTGGCTGGCGCAAGCGCTACACGCTGCCGGTGCCGGTCATCGTGGTTGGCAACATCACCGCCGGTGGAACTGGCAAGACGCCGCTGACCATCGCGCTGGTGGAGCGCCTGCGTGCCGCCGGTTGGAAGCCGGGCGTAGCCAGTCGTGGCTACGGCCGCGAAGATGCCGACAAGCCGCTGTGGGTAAAGGCCGATACGCCGACCGCCAAGGGTGGCGACGAGCCGGTGCTGATTGTCTGGAAGACCGGCGTGCCGGTGCGCGTGGACAGTGATCGTGTTGCAGCCGGCAAGGCGCTGATCGAGGCCGGCTGCGATGTGATCGTCTGCGACGAC
Organism: Stenotrophomonas sp. ASS1; assembly: GCF_004346925.1. Lineage (NCBI taxonomy): Bacteria > Pseudomonadati > Pseudomonadota > Gammaproteobacteria > Lysobacterales > Lysobacteraceae > Stenotrophomonas > Stenotrophomonas oleivorans. The sequence continues at coordinate 1,527,947 of NZ_CP031167.1, forward strand.
GGCCTGCAGCACTACCGGCTGGCACGCGACATCGAGATCGAGGTGGTCGATGCGCAGCGCCGCTACGGTAATGGCCGGATGATTCCGGCCGGGCCGCTGCGTGAGCCGGTCAGCCGCGCCAGCGAGTGCGATTTCCGCGTGGTCAACCTCGGCCAGGCCGATGAGGAGACTGCAGCACAGGCCTGCGGCTTCGGCCAGTGGCCGATGGCCCTGCACATCGACAGCGCACAACCGCTGGCCGGTGGCCGTGCCCGTCCGCTGTCGTATTTCAAGGGCCAGCGCGTGCACGCCGTGGCCGGCATCGCCCACCCGCAGCGCTTCTTCGACATGCTGCGCGCGCGTGGCATCGGCGTCGTGCCGCACGCCTTCGCTGACCATCAGGCCTATCAGCCGCAGGACCTGTCCTTTGGCAGCCAGCTGCCGGTGCTGATGACCGAAAAGGACGCGGTGAAATGCCGCGCGTTCGGCAATGACTGGTACTACGCGGTCCCGCTGCGCGCCGAGCTGCCTGCCGCATTCTGGGTGGCGCTGACCGACCGCCTGGACAAGCTGCGACCGAACTGAGTGGCGCGGCGGCGCTTGCATTCATGCGCCGCCGGCCGCATTCCCGTTGTAACGAGCCTGCCGAGTACCGCCCCATGACCGAATTCGTCGTCGCCATCCCGGCCCGCTATGCCGCCTCGCGGCTGCCGGGCAAGCCGCTGCGCCCGCTGGGCGGTGAGCCGCTGGTGCTGCACGTGGCGCGTCGCGCGCTGCAGGCCGGTGCCGGCGAGGTCTGGGTCGCTACCGACGATCAACGCATTGCCGACGCACTGTCCGGTCTGGCCGAAGTGAAGGTGGCGATGACCGCCACCTCGCATGCCTCCGGTACCGACCGCCTGGCCGAGTGCGCGCGCATCGCCGGCTGGGCCGATGACACCGTCGTGGTCAACCTGCAGGGCGACGAGCCGTTCGCACCGGCGGCGGGTATCCGCGCGGTGGCCCAGGCACTCGTTGAAGGCAATGCGCCGATGTCGACCCTCGCCACGACCGCCGAAGACGCGCATACCCTGTTCGACCCGAACGTGGTGAAGCTGGTGCGCAACGTGCGCAACGAGGCGATGTACTTCAGCCGCGCCCCGATCGCCTGGCACCGCGATGGCTTTGCACGCAGCCGTGACACGCTGCCGGCCGGTCACAACTGGCTGCGCCACATCGGCATCTACGGCTATCGCGCCGGTTTCCTGCAGCAGTTCGCGGCGATGCCGCCGGGCCAGCTGGAGCAGATCGAATCGCTGGAACAGCTGCGCGTGCTGGAAGCGGGTTTCCCGATCAGCGTGGCGATCTCGCCCGAACCGTTCCCGCCGGGCATCGACACGCCCGAGGACCTGGAACGCGCCGAAGCACTGCTGCAGACGCTGGCTGCCCGATGAAGCTGCTGGTCGTCTGCCTCGGCAACATCTGCCGTTCGCCGATGGCCGAAGGTGCGCTGCGCGCGCGCCTGGACGCCTCGCCGCTGGCTGGTCGGGTGCAGGTCGATTCGGCCGGCACCGGCGACTGGCATGTGGGCGAGCCACCGGACCGGCGAGCGATCGCCTGCGCGGCCGGGCATGGCGTGGACATCGGCGGCCTGCGCGCGCGCCAGCTGCAGGTCGCGGATTTCGACCGTTTTGACTGGATCCTGTGTGCCGATGAGGCCAATCTGCGCGATGCGGGTCGCCTGGCCACACCCGCCCAGCGCGAACGCTTGGCGTTGTACCTGCCGTGGACCGGCGGGCAGGGAAGGCGGGCGATCCCGGACCCGTACACCGGCGGCAGTGAGCATTTCGAACAGGTCTGGACATTGGTCGACGATGCTGCAAAACGTGCCGTGGCACGACTGTTGCATGACGCCGACTCCGGCATAATCGGGCCATGAACGTCCAGCCCGTCCCGGACCTGCCCGAGTTCGCCACCTGGCTCAATGCCACCCCCTGCACCCTGACCGAACTGCGCGGTCGGCCGGTGGCGCTGTTGTTCGTCAACGCGGCTTCCGCCTGGAGCGCGCAACGCCTGGCCGAGTTCGGCCAATGGCTGTCGCGCCACCCCGGCAAGCTGCAACCGCTGGTGCTGCAGGTGCCTCGCTTCGATTTCGAACGCGAGGCCGGTGCCGCACTGAAGCTGCTGCGCCGTCAGGGGCTGACGATGCCGGTGCTGCTTGATGCCGACTGGGATGGCTGGCGCCGCTTCGGCATCACCGCCTGGCCGACCCTGGTGCTGCTGAATGCGCAGGGCCGCGAACAGCAACGGCTGGTCGGGCAGGGGGCACCCGGTGAGCTGGAGCGTGCCTTGAACGCGCTGTGCGAAGGCGCACCGTCGGCGCCGCCGCGTGGCGGCAGCGAACTGCACCCGGAACCCCGCCAAGCGCTGCGCTTCCCGCTGGGCCTGGCGGTCAGCACCGAACGCCTGTACATCGCCGACAGCGGCCATCACCGCATCCTCGAATGCAGCCACGGTGGCCGCATCCTGCGCCAGTTCGGGCTGGGCACCGCCGATTTCATGGACGGCAACCTCGCCGAAGCCGCGTTCCACCGCCCGCAGTCGCTGGTGCTGGAGCGCGATTCGCTGTACGTCGCCGACACCGGCAACCACGCGGTGCGCCGCATCAACCTGCTGACCGGGATCGTCGATACCCTGTGCGGCAACGGCCGTCCCGGTGCACCGATGGAAGGCCCGGTCGCGCAGGCGCGGCAGGTTGCGCTGGACCATCCTGTCGGCCTGGCCATCGCCGACAACCAGCTGCAGATCGCCATGGCCGGCGACAACCGCATCTGGAGCTACCACCTGGGCCAGCGCAGCCTGCAATGGCGCGCGGGCAGTGGTTCCATCGACGAGCGCGATGGCAGCGGGCATCTGGCCGCCTTCGCCCAACCCACCGCGTTGGCCGTGGTGCAGCAGGTGCTGTACGTGGCCGATGCGCTGGGTTCCTCGATCCGCGCGCTGCAGTTGCGCGGCGATCTGGTGCAGACCTTGGTCGGGCAGGGGCCGTGGCGCTTCGGCTGCGAAGACGGTCCGCGTTCGGACGCCAGCCTGCAGTTCCCACAGGCCATCGCGCTGAGTCCGGATGCGCCGCTGTTGTGGATTGCCGATACCGGCAACGGTCGCCTGCGCACGCTGCGCCTGGGCGGCGGTGAACTGTCCACCCAGCCGCTGCCGCGCCGCCTGCATGGTCCCGCCGGCCTGGCGGTGGGGGCCGGTGCGGTGTGGATCGCCGAGACCGACGCCCATGCCGTGCTGCGATTCGACCCGGACAGCGGCGTGCTCAGCGAAGTCCCGATCAGCGAATGACCGACGTTCCCGCCCCGGCCTTCGACGGCAAGGCCTTCGCGGCCCAGCTCAGTACCGCCCCTGGCGTGTACCGCATGTACGCCGCCGACGACACGTTGCTGTACGTGGGCAAGGCGCGCGCGCTGCGCAACCGTGTCGGCAGCTATTTCAACGGCAGCCCGAAGAACGCGCGGATCATGTCGATGATCTCGCAGATCACGCGCATGGACGTGACCGTGACGCGCTCGGAAGCCGAGGCGTTGCTGCTGGAAAACCAGCTGATCAAATCACTGTCGCCGCGCTACAACGTCTCGCTGCGCGACGACAAGACCTATCCGCATGTGCTCCTGACCCGCGAGGACTGGCCGCGCATCGCGCTGCATCGCGGTCCGCGCGCCATTCCCGGCCGCTACTTCGGGCCGTATCCCGGCGTTACCGCCGTGCGCGAAACGCTGAACCTGATGCACAAGCTGTTCAAGCTGCGCAGCTGCGAGGACAGCGTGTTCCGCAACCGCTCGCGGCCGTGCCTGCAGTACCAGATCGGCCGTTGCAGCGCGCCCTGCGTGGAGCTGGTGCCGGCGCCGGACTACGCCGAGTCGGTGCGTCGCGCCGCACTGTTCCTGGAAGGCAAGAGCGACGAGCTGACCCGCGAACTGGGCGAGCAGATGCAGGCGGCCAGCGAGGCACTGGAGTTCGAGCAGGCCGCGCGCCTGCGCGACCTGATTTCTTCACTGCGCAGCATGCAGACCCGCCAGTACGTGGATGGGCGCGCTGCAGATCTGGACGTGCTGGCGGTGGCCATGCAGGGTTCGCAGGCCTGCGTGCTGCTGCTGGCCTTCCGCGATGGCCGCAACCTCGGTACCCGCCCGTTCTTCCCGCGTACCAATGGCGAGGAGAGCCCGGAGGAAGTGCTGGCCGCGTTCGTCTCGCAGTACTACATCGAATTCGAGCCGCCGCGTGAGATCCTGCTGGACCGCGAGATTCCCGACGCCGACCTGCTGGTCGCCGCGCTGTCAGCCTCGGCCGAGCGCAAGGTGCAGCTGAAGTGGAACGTGCGTGGCGAACGCGCCGGCTATGTGGAACTGGCCAGCCGCAACGCGCAGCTGACCCTGGCGACCGAACTCAACAGCCGCAACGCGCAGCACGCGCGCAGCGATGCATTGCGCGACATGCTGGGCCTGGCCGAGCCGGTCAAGCGTGTTGAATGTTTCGATATCAGCCACACCATGGGTGAGGCCACCGTGGCCTCATGCGTGGTGTTCGACGCCGCCGGTCCGGTGCGCGCGCAGTACCGCCGCTTCAACATCAGCGGCATCGAGCCGGGCGACGACTACGCCGCCATGCGCCAGGCCATCGACCGCCGTTTCCGCCGTGCGGTGGAAGAGCAGGGCGTGCTGCCGGACGTGCTGCTGATCGACGGCGGCGCCGGCCAGTTGGCCCAGGCCCAGGCCGCGCTGGCCGACCTGGGCGTGGAAGGCGTGCTGCTGGTGGGCGTGGCCAAGGGCGTGGAACGCCGCGCCGGCCACGAAGCGCTGGTGATGCCCGATGGCCGCGAGCTGCGCCCGGGCGCAGCCAATCCGGCGCTGCAGTTCATCCAGCAGGTGCGCGATGAGGCGCACCGCTTCGCCATCACCGGCCACCGCGGCCGCCGCCAGAAGGCGCGGATGACCAGCAAGCTGGAGGACATCCCTGGTATCGGGCCGCGCCGCCGCGCCAGCCTGCTCAAGCATTTCGGCGGCCTGGTGGGCCTGAAAGCCGCTGGCGAAGCGGAAATCGCCAAGGTGGAAGGTATCAATGACGCCCTCGCGGCACGTATCTACGCTAACCTGCACGGGTTGGCCACGCCTGATGCGGCCGAGTAGAGAGAGAAGCACGCAAGCATGAAGTTGACCCTGCCCACCTGGCTGACGTTGTTGCGGATCGTGATGATCCCGGTGCTGGTGCTGGTGTTCTACCTGCCCTACACCTGGACCAACTTCGCTTCGGCGGCGATCTTCGGCCTGGCCGCGATCACCGACTGGCTCGATGGCTGGATCGCACGCCGTTACCAGCTGGAATCGGCCTTCGGTGCCTTCCTCGACCCGGTCGCGGACAAGCTGATGGTGGCAGTGGCACTGTTCCTGATCGTGCAGGGTCACCCGACGCCGTGGATGGCGTTCTGGGCGGCGGTGATCGTTGGTCGTGAAATTGCGGTATCGGCGCTGCGCGAATGGATGGCCGAACTCGGCCAGCGCGCCAAGGTGCGCGTGGCGATGATCGGCAAGGTCAAGACCACCGCGCAGATGGTCGCGCTGCTCTGCCTGCTGTATTCGGTGGCACCGAACGTGCCGGTGGAAGACATCTGGATGGGCTGGCCGGTGTTCCACATCGGCGACTGGACCCTGGCGATCGCCGCGGTGCTGACCCTGTGGTCGGGCCTGCAGTACCTGCACGCCGCCTGGCCGAGCCTGCGCGATGACGAGCGCGCTGCGCGCGAGCGTGCACGGCAGAAGAAGCTGGGCAACTGAGCCCCGGGGTCGGATCCCTTTCCGCAGGAAAGGGCTCTGACCCCATCGATGCGCCTATCCACGCATGGCGTGGATCTACTGGGGTATGCCGTCTTCGACATGTACATGCTCCATTGATGCACATGTGAAGCCTCCGATGAAGAGGGCTTCGCATTGCTCTGGGCGCTTGGGCATGAAGGTGCCCAAACGCAGTGCTTGGTCGCACGCGCCTTCATTCAATGGATAGCGGGTCAGTACGCCTGTCAGGGAGTGCTTGGCGGCCCAAGTCAGTCCCGACTCCCGGCTGACGAAGACACCTCCGGCGAAGCGCGCGCCTGCGCCGTGGAAGACCCAGATGCCATGGATTTCAGTGTTGATGTTCATCTCCTTGGTAGATCCACGCCATGCGTGGAATCGACATTTCAGTGACTTCGTGAGGCCCCGGAAAAAGCACTTGACGCCACTTCCAGAACAGGTAGAATTTCGCCTCCCAAGCGGGAATAGCTCAGTTGGTAGAGCGCAACCTTGCCAAGGTTGAGGTCGCGAGTTCGAGTCTCGTTTCCCGCTCCAGATTCAAGAGAAACGCTCCCGCAAGGGGGCGTTTTTCGTTATGGCCCATCAAAGTGCCCTGAGGTGATTTCGACCTGGGTCTGAGAGTTGCTCGATGTGGTGGGCCCCAACATCCGGCCTGTCAGGCCGGTCGATCATCATCGCGCACGAGACTTGGCCCTTGGTTCGCGAGGCTTGGTGTCCTCCAGAAAAATTTTCATCCATGCATCCATGACTCTGAAGACGTCGATGTCGAATTCTGGAGTTGCAGGATTCTCGTGCCACCAGATCAGGCCATCTGAATCGCCATGGCTGTCGGCGTTCACTGCGACATAGTCTCCGCCACCATTCGAAAGTACGGTGATCCAACTTGCCGCAAAAGAGTCGTCTGCCTCATCGATCAGTTCGGAGACCCGTGACTGGTCACCAAGGCGTTGCGGGCCCATAGAGCGCGCAGGAAAGAAGGTATATCCGTCGTGCACTTCGCGATAGAAGTCCTGCAGTCTTCTGGGCAGATGCTTGAACTCGAAGGTCTCTTTGGCTTCACCTTCGACGGGCTTTCCCCCTACGTAGTAGTAGAGACCATCTCCGTCGTGAAAGATGTACGCCAATTCAACTTCACCACCTAGTAGCAGTACTGTGCCCAGCAGGCAGTCGTTGAACAGTGCAATTGTCGATGGGAATTCATTGGAGAATGAGCTCCAGCCAGCAGGAAAGACCGGGGCGACGTCGGGCCTGAGTCCGAAGTTCTCCCAGCTTCTGGGCAATGCGACATCTTGAGGTACATCATCGAGTGAAAGACATACCTTGTGATGGGGAAATGTATTGCCAAGGTCCTTGGCAATGTCATCAAGCGTAGTCATGTAATTCTTCCTGCTGCGACCCGAAATAATTTCCTGTAAACCAATCGTCCTGCTGATCGATAAATCCGGCTGTCTCGAAGTTTTGAATAAGCATCTGCTCGGCCTCTTGGCAGTGCGCTCATTCCGAATGGCTTGTCGTACGTTGCTATGCTGGGCGGAAAGGGGCCATACAAATAGTCCGAAAAGACGCAGCAAATGCCCATGTTCGAATCTAATGTGACCAGGACATTTCCGGGCGACGAGGAGGGGCCTGTCAGCCTTTGGAACAGTGCCAGTCCTCCGACGCAGATCGGTCGATGCCGGAGGGAATAGACCAGTTGGTAGAGCGCAACCTTGCAAGGTTGAGGTCGCGAGTTCGAGTCTCGTTTCCTGCTGCAGATTCAAGAAAAGCGCTCCCGAAAGGGGGGCGTTTTTCGTTTGCGTCCAACGCGCTTCATCCCCACTTCACCGCCACCCCATCGCCTCAACACGCGCATTGGCGAAGCTGCATCTCCGTTCCAATCCGGTGGTGTCGCGATGCCTCATCAATCCTCGGCCTACGATCACGACGTGGTCATCGTCGGCGCCAGTTTCGCCGGTGCCGCCTGCGCGTTGGCCGCTGTCCAATATGGACTGCGCGTGTGCGTACTCGAACGCAAGGCCGACCCCGGCGAACGCCTGCACACCACCGGCATCGTGGTGAAGGAAGCGATGGAGCAGACCTGGCTGGGGCGCATGCCCGAACACCTGGTGCAGCGGGTTGCCAATGTGCGCCTGTATGCGCCGAACCTGCGCAGCGTGTTGCTGGCCGCGCCGGGCTATTACTTCCTCACCACCGATACGCCGAACCTGATGCGCTGGCTGGCCAGCGAGCTGCGCGCGAATGGTGTCGACCTTCGCCTGCAGCAGTCCTTCACCGACGCCCATCGCAGTGGTGACGGCTGGCTGGTGGAAGGGGGAGGGCGGTGCGCCTACCTGGTCGGCGCCGATGGCGCGCGCTCACGCGTTGCCCGGCGCACTGGCCTCGGCCAGGTGCGCGACAATCTCTACGGTGTCGAACGCGAGTTCGCCGGCCTGCAACTACCTCAGGGCGATGCATTGCATTGCTTCGTCAGCAAGCGCTTTGCACCGGGCTACATCGGCTGGGTCGCCCAGAACCCGACCGGGCTGCAGGTCGGCTTGGCGCTGCGCCATGACCCGAACCAGGTGCGGCCGCCTGATATCGATGGCTTTCTTGAGCACGTGCGCGATGTGGTCGGCATTCCGCCTTCGGCGCGTCCGTCGGCCACCCGCGCAGGCCTGGTGCCCTGCGGCCGGCCGGATGGGCCGATCACTGGCCAACGGCTGATCCTGACCGGCGACGCGGCGGGCATCGTCTCGCCATTGTCCGCCGGGGGCATCCATTCCTCGTGGCGGCATGGCTGGGCGGTCGGCGAGGCGATTGCCCGCCATCTGCGCGGCCAAGGGCCGGGCGCCGAACGGGTAGCGCGGCAGGTAGCCCCCGCATTTCACGGCAAGTACCTGCTGCGCTGGGCGATGGATCATCTGCAGGCCGACTGGCCGCTCAACGCACTGCTGCACACGGCGACCACGCGGCGCATCGCCGAGCAGGTCTACTTCCATCGCCGTGGCCTGCGCAGGTGATGCACATTTCGATGGGCTTATAATTACATGATTCTGTATTTATTTGCGTGAACACGCATATAAGCCACAAAATTAGGGAATTAAATTCATTGAACAGGAGTGGTGTCGATTCTATAATTTGGATGCCAACTGGCATGGGAAGAGGGTGGTGAGCGCTATGTTGGATTTGGGCTTCAGCAAGCCCGGCGAGGTCGTCAAGCGACTCTGCGAGCGCTTGCGCACAGAGCGCATGGCGTTGGGCATGACACAGTCGGATCTGGCCGGGCGTGCCGGCATTGGGACCAACACCGTGTCCAACCTGGAGGCCGGGCGCAATGTTGGCTTCGAGGCGGTGGTCCGCGTGGCGATGGTCCTTGGTCGGATCAACGAGCTCGAAGGCCTGTTCCAGCCAAAGCTGGACAGCATCGAAGACATTCGGCGCTACGAAGAGGCCGCGAATCGCCTGCGGACGAAGAGGAAGCCCCGCAATGCCTGAGCAAGTGAATGTCTTCTATGAGGGGTGGGGAGAGCGATGGCTCTGGGGAACGCTGGTCTCCACCACCGCCCTGACCGGCCGCCCGCTGATCGCCTTCGAGTACAGCAACGAGGCCAGGCAAAGGGGGCTGGAGCTGTCTTCGTACAAGCTGCCGCTGGCCGGCCCTCCGTTGCGGCGGGATTTTCCGGACCATCAACTGCAACTGCCCGGGCCCGTGTATGACGCCTTGCCAGACGGCTGGGGCATGCTGCTGATGGACCGCATGTTCAGGCGCCGAAGGATCAGCACAGCACGCATCGGCCCGCTCCAGCGTTTGGCCTGCATCGGTGGCAACGCGATGGGGGCCATGACGTTTGAACCTGTGGCGCCCGAGGGCGAGGCGCCGCAGGTCCACGTCCCGCTGGAGCAGCTTGCCGCCGAAGTGCAGGAGGTGCTCCGGGGAGAAGGTGGCGAATTTCTGCAGACCTTGCTGCTGGTGGGCGGCTCACCCCAAGGTGCAAGGCCCAAGGCACTTGTCTATCGCGATCCGCAGTTCGGTGGGTTCACCACGGCCGCCGAGCCAGGGTTCGAAGCCTGGCTGGTCAAGTTCCCGGCCAGAGAAGAGCATGCCGAGGCGTGCGCCATTGAAATGGTCTACGCCGAGTGCTTGCGCAGGTGCGGCATCGAGACCCCGGACACGCAGTACTTCAGCCTGCCCAATGGGCTGGCCGCGTTCGCCAGCAAGCGCTTTGATCGCCACGATGGGTTGCGTGTACCCATGCAGAGTCTTGCCGCATTCACGGGCGCCAACTACCAGACGGCGGGGTCCTTGGACTATGTCAACTTCCTGCGCGCGACCCAGCTGTGTACCAATGACGTGCGGCAAATGGCCGTGGCCTTCGAGCGTGCGGTCTTCAACGTCGCCTTCAACAACCGGGACGATCATCCGAAGAATTTTGCCTACATCATGTCGCCGGATGGGCAATGGCGCTTGGCCCCGGCCTACGACGTGACCTTCTGCGAGGGACCCAACGGATATCACCAGATGGACGTCATGGGGGAGGCACTGGCGATTTCCCGTGCTGACATGCTTCGGCTTGCCGAGGAAGCAGAAGTGCAGCAGGGTGACGCCAGTCTGGCGATTGACAGCATCTGCGAGGTGGCCAGCCAATTCACCGAAATCGCCAACGGCATGTATTCAAGCGTTATTGCTCAAGACACCTTGAGCATGATCCAAGGGCGTATCAACGAGAACGTGGCTCTGCTGCGGCAAGTCCGGCCTGGCCTGCGGACCTGAGGCCCGGGCGCAGGGGCCTGAACGCCCCCCTTCACTTCACCTGAAAATTCCTGTTGACGCCGTGCAGCAATATCGACACAATAGCGATCCTTCGACGCAGGTCGAACGGAATCTGCGGGAATAGCTCAGTTGGTAGAGCGCAACCTTGCCAAGGTTGAGGTCGCGAGTTCGAGTCTCGTTTCCCGCTCCAGATTCAAGAAGAACGCTCCCGCAAGGGGGCGTTTTTCGTTTGTCACACCGGTTGCACCACCGCCGCGCTAGCGTGCCTTGCCGGGCAGGGCGCTGCACCAGGTCCGGGCATCCTGCCGGTGGAAACCGGGGCAGCGGTTGTCCTGCGGGATGTAGACGTAGGGAGCGTCATCTTCGTAGGTGAAGTGGTAGTAGTAGGTCCGGTCCTTCCCGTACAACCAGTAGTTCGACGAGCCCTGGTTGATGGCATACGGCTCGAACGTGAAGATCGAGGATTCGGCGGGAATGAAGTTGCTGCGCTCCATCAGTAGCAGCGTGGCGTTCGAGACCAGTGGGGTGGTCAGGACGAGCACGATCACACCGACAGTCGCTGTCGTGATCGAGCCAATCAGCAGCCAGCGGCGGGGGCGTTTCACGGTCGGGCAGCATCGAAGCAAGACAATGCCGCAATGTGCAATACGCTGTGAAAGTCGTCCAGTGTTCCGTGCCGGGAACGCATTGAAAGCGTAGTGAAAGACTGGGTCGGCGTTGCCTGAACCGCACGCGTGCTGTGACCTTTTTCGGACGATTTCTCCATGTTCGCTCCACAATCGCACGGTAGCCTTCATGCTCCTTCTACACGTTGGCGGGCTGGTGGTCAGGCGTATCACTTCAGTGGCAGTGCCCAAGGCCGGGCACGGACTCTCCCTGCATGCAGTGCTGCGCCCTGGTGCGTTGTTGGCAAGCCTGGCCCTGGCCGGTTGCATGTCGGTGCCTGTTCCGGACCTGCCTGACCGCACGCCCAGCGCCTGGACCCAGGTGCCGCAGGGCCAGGGCGTGGCAGTGGATGCCAGACAGTGGTGGAAAGTGCTGTCCGACCCGGCACTGGATGGCCTGGTCGACCAGGCCATCGCCGGCAACCTGGACCTGCAGCAGGCTACGCTGCGCCTGCAGGCCGTTCGGATCGTCGCAGGCACTTCCGACTCGCGTTTCCTGCCGGAAATCTCGGCCAGCGCCAAGCAGGTGCAGGACGCCGCCGCCGTCGATACCTACTTCCATGCCGGCATCGAAGCGATCTGGGACCTGGGCCTGTTCGGTGCCGCCGAGAGCGCGCAGTTGAGCGCGCAGGCTTCGGCCGGCAATGCCGAGGCGCTGCGCAATGCCGCGCTGGTGGCGGTGATTGCCGACGTGGTGCGCAGCTATCTGGACCTGACCGTTGCACAGGCCCAGCAGGACCTGCTGGCCCGCCAGCAATCGGTGGATGACCGCGGCGAGCACCTGGCCCTGGTCCGCCAGCGCCTGCGCCTGGATGAGCCCGGCGAACTTGATCGCCTGCGTGCACGCCAGGCCGCCACCCACGCCGCCATCGCACAAGCGCGGGAAAACGCCGACAACGCCGCCCGTGCGCTGGCATTGTTGCTGGGCCGTGATGGCCCGGATCCGGCTTGGCGCGCCTATCGCTCGCCGCCGAAGCTGGGCACGTTCTCCCTGCAGCAGGTACCGGCCGATCTGCTGCGCCACCGCCCGCAGATTCTGCTGGCCGAATCTGAAGTGATGCAGGCTGCGGCGAGCAAGGGCTCCGCACGTGCCGCGATGTATCCGCGGGTCAGTCTTGGTGGCTCGATCCTGTACGCCTACAACCTCACCCAGAACGCCCGCTCCAACTCCGATTCCAGTCCCTCGATCGGCCCGTACATCGATATCCCCCTGTGGGATTGGGGCCAGCGTCGTGCGCGCTTCAATGCCGATGAAAAGCAGTTGGATGCCGCGTTGCTCGGTTATCGCAAAGCGGTACTGGAAGGCGTGAGCGAAGTGGAGGGCGCGCTGGGCAGCCTGGCGCGGCAGGACAGCAGCATCCAGTCGCTGCGTGCGGCCAATGATGCCGCCGGCCAGCAGCTCAAGCGCCAGGCACGGCAGGTGCAGCTGGGTTTGTCCAGCGAGTTCGATGGACTGGACACGCAGCGTGCCGCGCTTGCCTCGCAGGCTGATCTGATCGGTGCGCAGGGCGCACGCGTGCTCGCGTTTGCTTCGCTGTACCGCGCCCTCGGTGGCGCACCGCTGCCGGTCGAAGCCGAGGACGCGTCGCAATGATTGCACTGGCCCGAAAGACCCTGGCCTATGAGTGGCGCCGGTTTCTGCCGGTAGTGCTGGCGATGTGCTTCGCTGGCGTGCTGCTGATCGTGCAGGCGGCGCTGGTGCTGGGTATCTTCGGTACCGCCGCGATCTACGTGAAGGCATCGTCGGCTGATATCTGGGCCGGTTTCCCCGGCACCCAGAGCGTGAACTACGGCCATGCAATCAGTGCGGATGTGGAAAGCCACCTGCGCATGGATCCGGATGTCACCCGCGTCGAACCCTACGAATGGGTCGATGGCGAATGGCGTTCCAGCGCGCAGGGTACCGGCAACGTGTCGGTGTACCTGTCCGGCATCTCCACCCAGGACGACGCGATGATGTTCGCGCGCATCCTGCCCGCCGACCTGCGCGCGCAGCTGCGCGAACCCGGTGCGGTGATCGTCGATAGCGCCGATCTGGATACGCTGGGCGTGGACCTGCAGAACAACCGTGCGTGGATCAATGGCAAGGCGGTGCGCGTGGTCGCGGCACAACCGGGCCTGCGTGGCCTTGGTGGCGTCAACGTGCTGGCGTCGCTGGATACCGCGCGCGCCATCGCGGGTACCGATCCGCACGAGGGCAGTACCTATTTCGTGGCGGGCCTGCGTTCGCCGGACCTGGCCGACCGTGTGCGCGACCGCCTGGCCACGTCGATGGGGCAGGCCACGCCGGTCGAGTTCTGGACGGCACCGGAGTTCGCCAGCCGCTCGCAGCAATACTGGCTGTTCGATACCGGTGCCGGCATCGCAGTGCTGTTCATGGCGGTCATCGTCTGCTTTGTCGGCGCGGTGATCACCAACCAGTCGTTCGCTTCGGTGGTGGCCGGTTCGGTGCGCGAGTACGCCACGCTCAATGCACTCGGTGCCGGTCGCTATGCACTGGCGCGGGTGGTGTTCGAACAGGCACTGTTGATCGGCGGCGTGGGCATGTTGCTGGCGGCGGCGTTCAGTACCGTCGTGCTGTTGATCGCACAGACCCAGCGCGTGCCAGTGCAGCTGACACCGATGGTGATCATCGGTTGCGTTGCACTGGTCGCGGTGATGGCCATGCTGTCGAGCATCATGGCGGTACGCAGTGTCGTTCGCTCCGATCCATCGTTGCTGCTGCGTTGAGGACCGACCGATGACTTCCATACGCGCCGTCGCCCCGACCCTGCAGGCCGACGCACTGGAAAAGGGTTTCATGTCCGGCGACGTGCAGGTGCCGGTGCTGCGTGGCCTGTCACTGGACATCTATCCCGGTGAACTGACCCTGGTATCGGGCCCATCCGGTTGCGGCAAGAGCACGCTGCTGTCGTTGCTGTCTGGGTTGTCTGCGCCCGATGGCGGCCGCGTGCACGCGCTCGGGCAGGATGTGGGCCACATGACGCGCAGTGAAGTGGAGCGCTTCCGCCTGCACCATGTCGGCTTCGTGTTCCAGGGCTTCAATCTGTTCCCCGCACTGACCGCACTGGAACAGGTGCAGCTGCCGCTCGGCTATCGCGGCATGAGCAATCGCGAAAGCGAACCGCTGGCCCGCAAGGCATTGGACGAGGTGGGCCTCAGCCACCGCAGCCACATGCGACCGGCGCAGCTGTCCGGTGGTGAGAAGCAGCGCGTGGCCGTTGCGCGCGCCTTCGCCAAGTCGCCGACGCTGATCTTCGCCGACGAACCCACCAGCGCGCTGGACGCCGAGAACGGCCAGCGCGTGATCGACATCCTGCATCGCTACGCACGTGCGCACGGCGCCACCGTGTTGTGCGTGAGCCACGATCCGCGCCTGATCCGGCATGCCGATCGGGTGATCGCCATGGAAGACGGCATGGTCCGTGATGACCGCCGCCAGAACGAAACTGTAGAGTCCGCCCCATGACCAAGACGTTGCACCTGCTTCCCTTCAGCCTGGTACTGTCCGCGGCGCTGCTGCTCGGCGCCTGTTCCAAGGACGCGCCTGCCCAAGCACCTGCAGGTAAAGCCGGCACTGCCACCGCCGGCAAGGTCGCGGTGGCGCGCGGCATCATCGACGTCGAGGGTGGCCTGATCGCGCTGGCGCCGCCAGTGGATGGCTCGATCACCGCCGCGCCGGTGAAGGAGGGTGCCACGGTGAAGAAGGGACAGTTGCTGCTGTCGCTGGATGGCGCCCTGCTGCAGCAGGAAGTGGCGATGGCCACCGCCGATCTGGCCCTGGCCAACGACCGCCTGAAGGGCAGCCAGGCGCAGTTGCGCGAACTGGAGCGCAACGCCACCCGTCTGTCCACCGGCGCCAGCGAAGGCGTGTCGTCCAACCAGCAGGCCGATGCGGCCAAGCAGCAGCTGGCCGGCGTACGTGCCGATGTCGATGTGGCCGGTGCGCAGGTCGACATGGCCCAGCACAAGCTGGAGCACGCCAGACTGAAACTGCAGCAGATGTCGCTGAGCGCGCCGGAAGCCGGCACCGTGGTCGGCCAGGTGCCGGGCCTCGGCGCCTTCGTGCAGGCTGGCAAGCCGGCGATTTCGCTGCTGCCGGCACGCCCGCTGCAGGTGCGTGCAGAACTGAGCGCCGCCTATGCCGATGCCGTGCAGGTGGGCATGAAGGCCACCGTCGTGCCGGACAGCGATGGCGCCGAGAACACCGGCTCACTGCCACCCGCGCGCGTGGTGCGCATCAGTCCGGTGTTCGCGCAGGCGCGCCTGCCTGAAGATGCCGGGCGGGGCGTGGCCAAGGTGGTGGAGTGCGTGCTGGAGTTCGACGGCGCGGCCAAGGCGCGCTTCGGCCAGCATGTGCGGGTGGAGTTCCGGAATTAGGGCGCGGGCCTCAGTTCTCGAGCCAACGTCGTAGGCGAGGCCAAAGCGAGGCCGGCACAACCACGAGCAGTGCAAGCAGCAGGAGGGCGCTCATGCCGAGCAGCCAGAGCATATGCACGGCACGCACGGGTGATTGATGCATGGAAATCGCGCCCCAATAGGCCGTCCAGGCAAGCCACGGAAGGATGCCGAGCAGCATCCGCAGCCACAGGCGGCGGAACCGCCATGGCTGCACAGCCACGCACAGCACTGTCATTTCCACGAGGATGATCAGCGCGAATGTGATCACCGAGCCGATGGGGTAGGGCAGCGTCCCGGACTCGGTGTAAGGCCGCTGCCAATGATCCGGCTGGAATCCGGCATGGATGAGCGCAGCAACCAGCAGCAGCCAGATGAGTGATACGAACAGCCAGAAGGCAGAGACGGCACGGAATGCGATGGGCAGGGGCACGATGCAGGCGTTCGTCGCTGGCGGATCCTCAACTTCCTGCATCGGCCTGCCGCAATCCATGCAAGAGATCCGAAAATGAAGCGGTGAAGTCCTCGGATCCCGCGCCTTAAGGAACCGCAGTCGGGGTCTTCTTCCTGCCGGAAATGCGTCCCAGGACGCTGACCAGCGACACCACGCACAGCGCCAGCAGCAGCCCAACGTCCAGCAGCAGCAACCACAGCAGGTGCATGCCGTGCACCGGTGGCTGATGCATGGCCGACAGCATCCACGGTACCGACCACGCCAGCAGCAGAACGAAGGCAATCAACAGGCGCAGCCACAGTCGCTTCAGTTTCCATGGCCGCACGATCAAGGCGGCCACGACCAGTTCAACCGTGCCCAGCAACGCGAACACGATGACAGTGCTGGTCGGGTAGGGCAGCTCGGCGCCTTCCAGGCGGTGCAGCAACCAGTAGTCCGGGGTGAAGCCGGCATTGACCAGCGCGACGATCAGCGCCAGCCAGGTCAGCGCGACCAGTAACCAGAACAGGCGGATGTAACGTCTAGGCATCGGCGGTGTCCATGGTAGCGGGCAGGCGGCTGCGTGATGCATAGCACACCGATGTGGCGATCGCGGCCAGCGCCAGCAGGCCAGGCCCGACAGTGAAGTACAGCAGGCGCAGCGGGTGGTTGTGCATCAGCGTCCAGGTCGCGAACGTCAGCGGAACCGCCAGCACCAACAGCTTGGCGAACAGCGGCCGCAGCACCGCAATCAGTGGCTGGGCGCCGAGGAACATATGGAACAGATGGAACTGGGCGATGCCAAGGCCGATGTCGCGATGCGAGGTGAAGCCGAAATTGTCGCGATACCAGTTCATTCCCAGCGGAATCAGTGCCCAGTACAGCAGCGCTACTACCAGATGCAGCAGCAGGGCGATCAACAGGGGCTTGCCGCGAAGGAACATGGGCGCACGGGGCTGGGCGGGGCAGCGTACCCCAGTGCGGACGCCCATGACCGCATCGTGTGAAGACTGTTGACGGCGTGAAGGAATTTGGACACAATAGCGCTCCTTCGACGCAGGTCGAACGGAATCTGCGGGAATAGCTCAGTTGGTAGAGCGCAACCTTGCCAAGGTTGAGGTCGCGAGTTCGAGTCTCGTTTCCCGCTCCAGATTCTACAGGGCCCCGGTAGGGGCCTTGTTTTTCTCCCGCCACGGCAAGGCGGGGCACGTTGGGCCACAAGGCTTTACGCGCAGTCAGAAAAGTGAAATCGCTGGTGTGTGTTCCGGATTTCCGGTACCATGGCGGCTTATGCGGGAATAGCTCAGTTGGTAGAGCGCAACCTTGCCAAGGTTGAGGTCGCGAGTTCGAGTCTCGTTTCCCGCTCCATGTTCCGACAGGCCCCATCATGGGGTTTTGTCTTGTCAGGGCTCCGTTCCTGGCGCGCAGTACGTTGGCCTCATGGCAGAGTGGCTATGCACCGGATTGCAAATCCGTTTACAGCGGTTCGATTCCGCTTGAGGCCTCCAATTGAAAAGCCCTGACTCCGGTCAGGGCTTTTTTGTTTGTCTGGATGCCAGCTAACCTGCGTCCGGATCGATATCCGCTACAGCCTGGCCAGCGCCTGCACCGTGGCCTGGGTCAGTGGCTGGGGCAGAGCATCCAGCGCGAACCAGCCCAGCCCTGTCTGCACACCCGGCTCCTGGATGGAAGCCTCGGCAGCGGCAGGTGCCCGAGCCTCGAAGATCGGCGCGACCCAGTGCTGCGCAAGTGTCGGCTCGAAATGATCGGCCACACACAGCAGGCGTAGCAGCGTCACTTCCAATGCCGTCTCCTCGCGAGTTTCGCGGACCACGGCAGCCTCCACCGTTTCCATCCAGTCGACTTTGCCGCCGGGCAGGCCCCAGTGCCCGCGCTCCGGATCGCGTCCGCGCTGGATCAGCAGGATGCGGCCGTCGGCATCACGGACGACGGCGCCGCATCCAACGCGGGGAATCTGCAGTTCAGTCATGGCGGAGAATGAAGAAGGAGCTGACTTCATTCTTGCATGCACACCGCATCAGGTGGACCCGCGCTAGGCTGGGCACCTGTGCATCAGCATCCTCACAGGTGTGTCGCATGCTTCTCCGGCAACTCAGCGCTGACGACGCCGATATTCTCTGGCAAGCACGGTTGCAGGCCCTTCGCGAGTCGCCCGCGGCGTTCCTGTCCACGCTGGCCGAGGCGCAGGATGACTCGGCGGACGTGATGCGCGCCCAGCTTGCCGATCCCGGCACGCGCTACTTCGGCACGTTCGTTGACGGCATGCTGGCGGGCTTCCTGCGTTACGTGCGCCCGGTACGGATGGCGCGACGGCATACGGCGGAAGTGCACAGTGTCCATGTGGGTGCTGGCCATCGTGGACACGGCATCGCCCGTCAACTGTTCCTTGCCGCGTTCGCGGCTGCGCGCGCGGAAGGCATTGAATCGCTCACTCTCACGGTGCTGGCGGACAACGCCGCCGCGCGCGCGCTGTATGAATCGCTGGGTTTCACCGAATCCGGCGTCGAGCCGCGCGCGGTGAAGCGCGACGGCCGCTATGTGGACATGGTGTCGTACTGGATTTCAGTGACCAGCTACCCACCATCGCCGGCACCTTGAATCACCCGCTCTACGCCGGATCGTGGACCGGCGTCTGCGCGCGGAAGTTGCGCCCGACTGGTTCACCCACGCTCAGGTAGTGGCGGAACAGATAGATCAACGGTTTCCAGTGGGCGACATCGATGTGCTGGGTGCCAGCCACGGTGATCGCTTCGTGCGCATGCACGCAACGGATCCGTCCTTCGACGATCACGAAGCCCTGACCGTCATCCTCGCCGGGCGGGTGCATCGCCATCACGCTGACTTCCACCTGCAGCGGGCACTCGGCAATCGCCTCTGGTGCGACGTGCATCGAGGCGACCGCACTGAAGCCCCCCAGCGCGAACTTGTCGCGGACGTGCACGTAGCCCATCGCCTGTTTGGCAGTGGGCACCGGGTCGCAGCCTGTCGCGCGCGCGATGGCCTCGACCTGTGCGGCCTGCGCGGAGGATGGGAAGTTCAGTACGCACTCGTTGCGCAGCTGCAGGTTGCGATAGCCCTGACCCTGCACGCCTAGGCCCAGCACTACCCGGTTGCCCAGGGCCCAGAACGAAGACAACGGACTGATGTTGCTGCTGCCGTCGTCGTTCAGCGTGGTCATCAGCAACACAGGCGTGCCCGGGTACAGGACCGAAGGGGTGATGCGGCGGCGGGGAATCGGAGCGGTTTTCACGGCAGGCCTTGCACTATCGGGGTGGCCACTGTGCCGTGGCAGCGGGTGCCGACGCTTCGGCCTGCATCGAACTGTCGGCCTGCAACGGCGTGCCACAATGCGGGCATGGTCCACACCTCCGGTTCCCTTGTCAGCGTCGGTGCCCTGGTTGGCGACCAGGCGCGCGCATCCATGCTGCTGCAGTTGATGGATGGGCGTGCGTATACCGCGACGGAGCTGGCACGCGTGGCTGGGGTGACACCGCAGACGGCGAGCACGCATCTGCGCAGGCTGGTCGAGGGCGACCTGCTGGTCGCTGTCGCGCAGGGGCGCCATCGCTATCACCGGCTGGCCTCGCACGAAGTCGCCGACATGCTGGAGGGCATCCTGCGCGTTGCGGACCGCACGCCGTCCTGCACCGCTGAGGCATCACGCAGCATGCCGGCGTTGCGCCAGGCGCGTTCCTGCTACCGGCATCTGGCCGGTGTGCATGCGGTGGCGATCACCGACCGCTTGTTGCAGGCAGGGCACCTGGTCCCGCACCAGGCGCATTGGCGGGTGAGTGTGGAGGGCGCAGCGTTCCTGCAGGAGCTCGGCCAGCCGCTGGCTGAGCTGCTGCGGCTTCCCGTGACGGTCAAGCCTGCGCGCTACTGCCGAGGATGCCTGGACTGCACCGAGCGGCGCCCGCATCTGGCCGGGCTGGTCGGCGAGGCGATGCTGGACAGCTTCGTGAAGAACGATTGGCTTCGGCGGGTTGAGGGTCGACGCGAACTGCGCCTGACGCAGCCGGGGCGCGAAGCGCTGTGGACGCGGTTCGGCCTGGCGACATAAGGGCCCCTCCAGTCTCATTCGCCCACGACATGGCAAGGCGCTATGGTCGAGTTCCAAGTCTTAGGGAGCTGCAATGGCGAGCAAGGACATGAACGATCGCGGCACGCTGGCGGTATGCCGGCAATGAGCAAATCTTCTGTGGAAGTACGTTGGCTGACGTTCCGCCTGATGAACGGCCAGTCGATCGGACCGGATCGGCTGAAGGATGGATGGGTGATTGCTTCGGAGACCCGCCACTGTGGCGTGCGGCGTGAAGCCATCGAAGGCGCGGGCGTGGTCTACGCGCTGTATGCACCGGCCAACCTCGCCTCACCGCGGCGCGCGGAGATGCGCATGCGCGAATTCCTGATGAGCTCCGGCTACACCTTCACCATGGGTACGCTGGGCGGCTGACGCCGCCCTTTGGGGTCACGGGCGTACGGTCAGTGCCTGGCCGAGCATGCCGATCGGACCGCGCGCATCGTGCAGCACGGTGCTGGTCAAGCCGAGACCCTGGTGGCCAAACGACACCGACGTGTCGAAGCCCAGCCACTCGCCTTCGGGCATGCCGAACAGGTGCGCGGTCAGATCGAGGTTGGGGAAGGCGACCTCCTTCGGATCGGCGCGCACGGCCATGCCATTGGACAGATCGAACAGGGTGGCGGCACGGGCCAGCGGACTGACCGGCTCGCCGTCCAGCAGCGCGTGCTTCGCGCGCGCCCAGTAGGTGGCACGGCCGGGCCCCTGATCATGTCGGCGGATCTCCACGCTCTTGATGAAACCACCTGGCCAGACCGTACCTGGGTCCCACGCAGGCATTGATTCCGGCGGAGCAATGCCGGTGATCGGCGTGCCGGCGATGGCCTGCGTATCGTTCGGGCGCATCAGCCATGCACGCACGCGCAGCGCCGGGCGATCGTCATGGCGCAGCGTGGCTTCGACCAGTTCGATGGTGCGACCACCGCGCAGCACCTGTACGTCGGCCTCCATCGCTTCGATCGGAATGGTGCCGAGGATGTCGTAGGACAGGCGCGCGATCAGAAAACCGTGCCCACGCGCTGCGGCGTCGCGTTCCAGGTGGTGCGCCAGCAGCCCGATCGCAGGTGCGATGTGTTGTTCGCGGATGTTCCAGGCGCCGCCCGTGTGTTCGGTCGGCAGGTAGCGGGTGTCACTCAGTCGTTCGAAGAAGGCCATCGTATGCGTTGTGTCAGCAGGGAGGGGAGGCGGCAGATGCTGCGCGGGTCCCTGCATCGTAAGCGTTTGGCAGCGTGGCCGGCTGAGCTGGCTCCCGCAGGAGCCGGCCGGATGCCGGTCAGGAGGACTGGCAATCCATTTCGCGGCACATCTTGTACTGGGCCAGGCATTCTGCGGGTGTCTTGGCCAGTGGGCCTGAAGTTGCGCGCAGACAATATTCGTACTGCTGGCTGCAGAATTCACAGGGGCCTGCGGCGAAGGCCAGCCCGGTCACGGCCATGCCAAGGAACATCACGGTCTTCAAGGTCGTCTTGATCATCACGTCAGTCCTTTGTGTGCCCGTCAATGGGCCCGGCCACCATAGCAGTCCTTATGGCGCGCCCCTGATGCGCTGCGACACGTTGAGCTCAACGCTGGATTGCCTTCAAGGCATCGACAACCTGTGCTTCAGAGAAGCCACAATGCCCTTCGCCCACCGGCGGCAGCACGCGCGGCAATGGTCGCGCGCCGGCCTGTGCGGCCATCTGCGGATACACCGCCTGCATGTGCGGCACGATGGTGGGATCGTTGTTGTTGAACTGGACCGCCAGCGGTCGCTTCAACGCGCCGCTCAGTGCCAGCTTCGCGCGGACATCGGCCTGTGCCGCAGGCACGGGAGCGATGCGCTGCACGCCGGCATTGAACGCGGCGTCGTCACCGAATCCGCTGTACACCACACCAAGGTTGCCGGCCGGCATGCCGCCGCTGCGCGTGGCCAGTTCATGCAGGACCAGCGTGTGCAGGCTGATTGTCCCGGCCAGTGCATCCGGAGCGACCTGCAGTCGCTTGGCGAGCACGTCGGCATGCTGGGGATTCCGTTGCAGCGCGTCGGAGATGCCCTGATAGAGCACTCCCTGCGGCAGCACGGCCGCTTCATGCGAAGCCAGTCCGGTGGCCGGCAGGCCTGCAGCGTTGGGGAAGAAGTAATCGAAGGCGACCAGCGTGGTCAGCAGATCTGCGGCGATCTGTTCGCCACTGAGATTGGCACCGCACAGCGAGACGCCACCGGTGTAGTGCTGCGGGAAGCGCTCGAGGCTGGCGAGTGCCACCGCGCCGCCCATCGAGAATCCGAGCAGCCAGGTGTGGCGCACGCGCTTGAGTTCGCCCAGCGCGTGCTGGCGCAGGCGCTCCATGTCGGTGATCGCATCGGCCACTGCCCAGCCCTGGCTGGCGTAGGCACTCTGCGCGACGGCGTAGCCTGCGGACAGCAGCGTTGCGGTGCTGTCATTGGCGGTCATCGGCGTAGTGCGTGGCACGCCCACCGGCTCGTAGCCGTGCGCCAGCATCACCAGGTCGCCGTTCCAGTCAGCCGGCACGTCCAGGCGCCAGGGGGCGCCCTGCAGCTCACCGCTGAGCATGCGTGGTGCCGTGGGGGGCGCAGCCAGCAGCGATGCCGCAGGCAGCAGAAGGCCGAGGGCGAGGGCGCATCGAAGCAAGGGTCGCATCGTGGTCATTCCATGCGGGAATGGCGCCGAGCATAGATCCCCGCAAAACCTTGCGCGCGCTGCACTGCCGCAGGGGATTGCCCGCCGGCCAGGCTGCGCTCTACGCTGGCGGCATGGTCCTGCACAGCACCGCGTCGATTATCCGCATTCCCCACCGGAAGGCGGGATAGCGCGCGGTCGCCACGGCCATGCAACCCGCCCGGGAAGGCGGGTTGCATGCGGCGCTCTCCCGGGTACTGGAATCCATCAAGGAGAACGCAGATGCATCATCTTTCATCGACCGACAATGCGCCGATCCTGCACCTGGTGTGCGGCAAGATCGGTGCCGGCAAATCCACCCTGTCGCAGCAGCTGGCGGCGCAGCCACGTCACGTGCTGATCAGCGAGGACGCCTGGCTGGCCGCGCTGTATCCCGACCAGATCCATTCCGTTGCCGATTACCTGCAGCGCGCGGCCGCGCTGCGCGGAGCGCTGACGCGGCATGTATGCGCGATCCTGCGGGCCGGGTCGTGCTCGACGTTCCGTTCAATACGCCGGCCGCCCGTGCATGGGGCCGCGAACTGTTCGAGTCGGCCGGTGTTGCCCACCAGCTGCATTTTCTCGATGTTGCCGACGCCATCTGCAAGGCGCGGCTGCATGCCCGCAACGCGCGCGGCGAGCACCCGTTCCAGGCCAGCGACGAAGCCTTCGAGCAGATCACCCGTCACTTCGTGGCACCTGCGCAGGAAGAGGGCTTCATGGTGATCCGCCATTCACAGGAGGCTTGAGGGCGCAGAGAGTGCGGCGTTCAGTCGACCATTTCGGTGGCGATTCCGATACGATCTGTCGCATTGAGCTCGCCTCGCTTGACCCGGAGTCCCGTCATGGTCGACCGTCTCGCCATACTGCTTGAACGTTTTGCGGTGACCGCCTCGGTATTCCATGCCGGTGCGCTGTGCGGCATCAACACGCTGGAGGGCGAAGACGAGGCGGGTCAGCTGCACCTGGTGCGGCGCGGGCCGGTGCAGGTCAGCCACGGGCAGCAGACCGTGCAGGTCGAAGTGCCGAGCCTGCTGCTGTATCCGCGGCCGATGCCGCATCGCTTCAGCACCGACCCGCAGCAGGGCGCCGACATGGCCTGCGCCAACCTGCATTTCGAGGGCGGCCGGCTCAATCCGATCAGCGCCGCGCTGCCTGATTTCATCTGCCTGCCGCTGGCCGATCTGTATGGCGGCAACGCGGCGCTGGAACTGCTGTTCGAAGAAGCGTTCGAGCAGCGTTGCGGGCGGGCGGCGATGGTCAACCGGCTGTTCGAGGTGGTGATGATCCAGGTGCTGCGTCAGCTGATGGAAGGCGGCGAGATGCGTGGCGGCCTGTTCGCCGGGCTGGGTCATCCGCGGCTGCGGTTGGCGCTGGTGGCGATGCATGAAGCGCCGGCGCAGGCGTGGACGCTGGAGGACCTGGCCGAAGTGGCCGGCATGTCACGCAGCGTGTTCGCCGCCAGCTTCCGCGAGGCGATGGGCACCACGCCGGGCCAGTACCTGCAGGGCTGGCGGGTGGGGTTGGCGCAGCAGGCACTGCGCCAGGGGCGGCCGCTGAAGCGGATTGCCGATGATGTGGGCTATGGCAGCGAAGCGGCGCTGTCGCGCGCGTTCAAGGCGCACACCGGGCAGTCGCCGCGGGAATGGCGGGGACAGGCCCGTGCCAGTGCGGCCTGAGCGTCAGCCGAGCACCAGCCGGGCCAGCTTCATCCCACCGAACAGGCCGGCCAGGCCCAGTGCCACCGAGCCGCCGGCATACAGTGCCGCCAGCCCATGCTGGCCACGCTGCAGCAGCAGGCCGATCTCCAGCGCATAGGTGGAAAACGTGGTGTAGCCGCCGAGGATGCCGGTGGCCAGCAGCAGGCGCAGCTGCGGCGAGGCGCCATTGCGCATCGCGAAGACCTCGACCACCACGCCCATCAGCAGGGCGCCGCTGACGTTGATCAGGAAGGTCGACCAGGGCCAGGGACTGCCGACGGCCACCCGCGCGCCGATCAGGTTGCAGGCATGGCGCAGGCAGGCACCGATGCCGCCTCCGACGAAGACCAGGAAATAATTGTTCAGTGTTTGCATGGCGTGCCTCGAATGCGGGTTCGCAGGGGCAATGGCGAACGCCGAGGGCAGGCACGACCTGCCGTCGACGAACACCGGGTTCGTCCTGGCAGGAGCCATCAGCCTTCTCAGGCGGTTATCGGGGGAGCCCCATCCCCATCGCGGTCCATGCTACCAGCGGCGGTGCATTCACGTCATCGAGGTCGTCAGCACGCGGGCGACCTTGCTGCGGCTGAAGCCATCCATCAGCAGTTCGAACGCGAGCAGATCCAACGCTGCATGGCGGCGATGGTCGATCTCCAGCCCGTTCTCGGCCACCAGGTGACTGACCAGCTCGTAGGCGTCCTGCCAGACATCCAGATGGGCCTGGCTGGGGATGTAGGCACTGCCAGGCTCACCGACGCCGAGCCCGCTGACCCCGTACAGCAGCTCGCGTGCGTCCAGCTTGGCCGCATCGGCGATGCGGAACAGCTGTTCGGCTTTCACGTGGGAGGCGCTCACGTGGTCGTTGAGCCAGTTGCTGATGGTTGCTGTCGTTGATTTGGCGGCGCGTGCCAGATCGGCCGGGCGTGGGTGCCCGGCTTTCTTCATGGCTGCCGCGAGTCGTTGGCCGAGAGTATTCATCTATGCAAGCCAGCTTAACGCGTGGATTGCGAAGAAGCCTTGTCGCAAGAATCAGTCTGGTTAACAGAAGGACCGACCGTGACCGAATTCTGGAGCAAGCGGCAGGTGCGCACCCGGCTGGGATTCCAGACCGATGCCGAACTGGCCCGCTTCTTTGGCATCAGCCGTTCCGCAGTGTCGCAATGGCCGAAGGATTTCCCGATTCCGGCCCTGCGGCAGTACATCCTGCATCAGCGCTATCCGAACCTGTTCCCCACGACAGAAGCGTCGGCGGGCGAATCCATCTGACTTGCGCCGCCTTTTGTCGCATTTAGCACGCTAAGCGCAATTTGCTAAGTATGCTTAGCGAAATAGGCAAGATCGATCGATCTGAGGGTCACAATCGGCGCCATCTACTGGAGTCATCGGTCCATGGTTCCCGCGGCCTGTCGGCTTCACCCCATCCGGGGGCCCCGGGGTCCCGTATGTAGTTTCGTGAACGATTAATAATTTCAATCGCTAAAGTCGCCGCATGTAATTGACCTGTCGTGAAATCTATGACTAATTGGAGTCAACCAAGCGTGAAGCCTGGGAGTCTTTCAGTAGCACGCAAGTGAGTCGGTAGACCGTCAACAATGCAGAACAAGTCCAACGGAGGTCGTATGGAATACGGCATGCATGGCTTGGCTGAACGGGTACGCCGCGAACTGGAAGCCAGTTACCACAAACACGGATGCGGTCCGGCGTTCTGGGATACCTACCAGCAGGTGCTGGACCGTCTGGTCCCGCAGGGGACCGAGCGTACCGAAGTCACCAACGAAATGGCGCTGATCATCGAACAGCTGGGCATCGTCCGGCGTGCGCAGCTTGTGCCGCCGCACGCCAGCGGGTCGCGTTGATTCAGAGCAGGCGCCAGGCGCCGCAGGCAAGCAGCACCAGCAACAAGGACAGCAGCGCCAACGTCCGGGGGCGCCACAGGCGCTTCGGTTGTCCGGCCATTGCCTGCGGACTGCAGTAGCGCACCAGCGCCGGACCGAAACCGGCCCGGTGCTGCTGTTGTGCGCAGGCCTCCAGGCAGGCACCGCAGGCCAGGCAATCGGCTTGCGGTCCCTGTCGGATGTCCAGTTGCATCGGGCAGGCAATGACGCAGGCCGCGCAATCGGTGCAATCACCCAGACGGTCGGCGCTGAAGGTCGGCATCGGTCCAGCCAGCAGCGGATGCGCGGCGCGGAATACGTAGTCCTGCGCAGTGGTCGGGTCGAGCAGGCCGCGGCCACGGCCCAGCACCCCGCCGAGCCCGGATGGACGTGGCCCGCGCGGCTCACCGCGACGGGCGTCGTACAGCATGCGCGGCGTATGCGGATCGGTCAGCAGTGGTTGCATGCGTGCGAACGGGCACAGCGAACGGCAGACCTGCTCGCGCAGGAAACCGGCGTTTCCCCAGGTGGCAGCGGCATAGAACAGTACCCAGAACGTTTCCCAGCCGCTCCAGCCAGCGTTTGGCGCGGCGGCCAGCAAGCCGGTGATCGGGCTGAACAGGCCGACGAAGGTAATGCCGGTCCACACTGACAGCAGTCCCCAGGCAAGCTGGGTGACCGGGCGTACAGCAGGTGCCGGCAGCATGCGGGCCGCGCTGCGGGCGATCCAGTCGAAGGCGCGCCGCCACAGCGTCTGCGGGCAGGCATGGCCGCACCAGATGCGTCCGGCGAGGTGGGTAAGCAGCGCCAGGCCGACGGCCAGTACCGCCAGCAGGCCGATCAGTACGCCGACGTCGCCGGGCCACAGGGTCCAGCCGAACAGGTCGAATCGCCGCGCGTTGATGTCCAGCAGCAGCGCCTGGCGGCCCTCCCAGCGCAGCCACGGCAGTGCGTAGAACAGCGCCAGCAGGGCGGCGCTGAGCGTGCCGCGCCAGTGCCAGGGACGGGGAGTCCGGGTACATGACGTGCTCATCCCAGCGGCAGCTCGTCGTCGTCATCGCTCGGCATGGGCCGCTGCAGGTACCAGGTGACCGCGCTGGACAGTGCCGTCACCGACCAGAACATGAAGAATCCCGCCGTGTAACCCAGTTCGCGGCTGATTGCGGTGCCCGGGAAACTGATGGCCTGCAGGCGCAATGGATCGACGAAGGCGAAGAACACTACGCTGGCCACGCCGGCGGCGATGAAGCTGGGCCAGAGGATGGCGCCCCACTGCTGGATCAGCCGCTGGCGGCGGTTGGGAGAAGGTCTGTTCATGCTGTCCCGGATCGAAAAGTGGGCGGCGCGTATACTTCGCCAGGGTCGGCGCCGCATCCGCAGGGCATGCTTCCTGCAAGCGTGCCAGCCTAGGCGCAGCGGACTGCGCCGACATTGATCTGGATCAACGGTGGTGATGGCCGGCTGCGGCACACTGCCGGCACGCTTTGGGTACCCCGATGAACGCAACACCGCCGCCTGTCCTCCCCGTCGCCTCGCCCGAGTTGTGCACCGAGCAGGAAGTGACCCGCCTGGTTCACGACTTCTATGCCCGCGTGCGCGAGGAAGAGCGGCTGGGGCCGGTGTTCGGCGCACACGTCCACGATTGGCCCGAGCACCTGGCGCAACTGGTCGACTTCTGGTCGGCGATGCTGCGCGGCACCCGCCGGTTCAAGGGCTCGCCGATGTCCAAGCACATGGCCATCGAGCTGGACAAGGACCTGTTCGACCGCTGGCTGGTGCTGTTCCGGATCACCACCGCCGAATGCAACAACCATCCGATGCAGGAGCTGGCCAACGACGTGGCCGCGCGCATCGGTGACACCTTCTGGAAGCGCTACCAGATGCTGCGCTGGCCGCAGGTCGGCCTGCCGGTGCTGGGCATCCCTGCCAAGGATTGATCTGGGTCAAGGCGGCGCAGGCCGCCCGGCGCGATGCTGGCGGCATGGACACGTTCTCTCCCGCCGCTGGTGGCCTGGCCTGGACCTTCGACCCCGATCTTCTGCGCCGGCACGACCGGCCGGGCCCGCGCTACACCTCGTACCCGACCGCGCCGCATTTCCATGATGGCTTCGACGCGCCGGCACTGCGCCAGGCGATCGCCGACAGCAACCAGCTGGCCCGTGCGCTGTCGCTGTACGTGCATGTGCCGTTCTGTTCCAGCCCCTGCTTCTACTGCGGCTGCAACCGGGTGATCACCCGTGATCGCGGTCGTGGCCACAGCTACGTCTCACGCGTGCTGGCCGAGGCCGACCTGCTGGCGCCGCAGTTCGATGACGGCCGCGAGGTGATCCAGCTGCACCTGGGTGGTGGTACGCCGAACTTCCTCGATGCCGAAGCGATGACCACGCTGGTGGAAGGGTTGCGCCGGCGCTTCGATTTCAGTGATTCGCCGCAGCGCGATTTCTCGATCGAACTCGATCCGCGCTTCATCGACACCCGCGACGTCGCCATGCTGGCGCGGCTGGGCTTCAACCGGGCCAGCCTGGGCGTGCAGGATTTCGATCCGCAGGTGCAGGAATCGATCAACCGCGTGCAGGGCGTGCAGCAGACGCTGGACATCCTGCGCGCCTGCCGCGACAGCGGCATGCGATCGGTCAACGTCGACCTGATCTATGGGTTGCCGGGACAGAGCCTGGAAGGCTTCGGTCGCACCCTCGAGCTGGTGCTGGCGCTGCGCCCGGACCGCCTGGCGGTCTACGGCTACGCGCATCTGCCGCATCTGTTCCGCGCGCAGAAGCAGATCGACGAAAGCCGCTTGCCGTCACCGGAAGACAAGCTGGCGCTGCTGGGCCTGGCGGTGGAGAAGCTCTCCGCGGCGGGCTACCAGTACATCGGCATGGATCACTTTGCGTTGCCGGAAGAGGATCTGTCGCGCGCACAACGCGCCGGCCAGCTGCATCGCAACTTCATGGGCTATACCACCCACGCCGATACCGATCTGCTCGGCCTGGGCGTGAGTGCGATCAGCCACATCGGTGCCACCTACAGCCAGAATCCGCGCGACCTGCCGTCGTGGGAGGATGCGGTGGACCAGGGCCAGCTGCCGGTCTGGCGCGGCGTGGCGTTGAGTGCCGACGACCAGTTGCGCGCGGAACTGATCCAGCAGCTGATGTGCCAGGGCGAGGTGGATGGCGTGCTGCTGGGGCAGCGTCACGGCGTGGATTTCGAGCAGTACTTTGCCGAGGACCTGCGTTCGGTACAGCGGCTGCAGGAAGACGGCCTGGCCGAATACCGCGATGGCGTGGTGCGCGCCAGTGAACCCGGGCGACCGCTGCTGCGGCTGCTGGCGATGTGCTTTGACCCGTATCTGCGTGCCGCGCACGAGCAACCACGTTATTCGCGGGCGATCTGAAAGCGGGACGTGCTGCGTGCGTGTGGTGCCCGGAGCCGGAATCGAACCGGCATGACCTTGCGGTCGGCGGATTTTAAGTCCGATGCGTCTACCAGTTTCGCCATCCGGGCCTGCAGCGCGGCGCCGATTGTAGCCCACCTGCGGTTCCGCAACCGGATTGCATCATGGCCGCGGCGTGCTTAACTGTCGATCGCATTCATGTCATAGTCCCTGCCATCGTTCCCAGGGGGGGAGCCACCTGATGTCGCTGCACGCGATTGCCTATGCCAGTGAGGCCCGCGCCGATCTGCAGACAACCGATCTTGACCGCCTGCTGGCCGACGCCACGGCATTCAATCGTGTAGCCGGTGTCACCGGTGTGCTGATGTTCGACGGAGCGCGCTTCCTGCAGTATCTCGAGGGCCCGGAGGACGGCATCGATTCGGTGTTCCAGCGCATCCTCAATGCGCGCAGCCACGGGCAGCTGAAAGTGTTGTGCCGTGCCCCCGTGGTGCAGCGCGCATTTCCGCGCTGGTCGATGGGCACGCGGCGGATCGAACCGGAGCTGCTGGCACAGATCGTCGACGCCGCGTGGCCCGGCTTCCTGCTTGGCAGCGGTGGATTCGAGCGCCTGCTGCAGGCCTGGACCGGCGCAGACGGCGAACTGGAACCGGCCGCGGTGGCGTTGGGGTCCTGAGCCCGCCTTGGCGGCAGGGCGCCGGGGCCGGTAGGCTGTACCCTTTCTGGCGCAGGTTTTCCGGAGTGGTGCAGCAGATGAGTGTGTTGGCCGAGGCCATGGCAGCGTATGTGCGATCGCATCCGTTGCGCGGGATGTGCCGATGAGTGCGCCGGTAGCGGCGGCCAGCGCACCTCGGTTTGCGGTGATCGGCCTGGGCTACGTCGGCCTGCCGTTGGCGGTGGCGTTTGGCCGGCAGTGGCCGACGTTGGGTTTCGATATCGATGCCGGTCGCATCGCCGAGCTGCGCAACGGCCAGGACCACACGCTGGAAATGGAATCCGACGAGCTGGCCAGTGCGCAGCTGCTGCAGTACGGCAGCGATCCCGCACTGCTCGATGCCTGCAACGTCTACATCGTCACCGTGCCGACCCCGATCGATGCTTACGAGCAGCCCGACCTGGAGCCCCTGCGTTCGGCGACACGGCTGATTGCCAGTCATCTTCGCGCCGGCGACCTGGTGATCTACGAGTCCACGGTCTACCCCGGTACCACCGAGGAAGTGTGCGTGCCGCTGCTGGAGCAGGGTTCGGGCCTGCGCTTCAACGAAGACTTCTATTGCGGCTACAGCCCGGAACGGGTCAGCCCCGGCGACCGCCAGCGGCGCCTGGCCGACATCCGCAAGATCACTTCCGGCTCGACACCGGAAGTTGCTGCGGTGATTGATGGTCTGTACCAGCGCATCATCGCCGCCGGTACCTTCCCGGCACCGTCGATGCGGGTGGCCGAAGCGGCCAAGGTGGTCGAGAACATCCAGCGCGACGTCAACATTGCGCTGGTCAACGAGCTGGCCCTGATCTTCGACAGGCTGGGCATCGATACCCAGGACGTACTGGACGCCGCCGGCAGCAAGTGGAATTTCCTGCCGTTCCGGCCGGGGCTGGTCGGCGGCCACTGCATCGGCGTGGACCCGTACTATCTGCTGCACAAGTCCGAGAGCGTGGGCTATCACCCGGACCTGATCCACACCGCACGACAGGTCAACAACCGCGTCGGCGAGCACGTGGCGGCGCGGGTGCTGGCGATGCTGGCCGAGCGTGGCCGTGCGCCGGCGGACGCACGCATCCTGGTACTGGGCGTGACCTTCAAGGAGGATTGCCCGGACCTGCGCAACAGCCGCGCGCTGGAGCTGGCGCAACGCCTGCGCGATGCCGGTGCGCAGGTGGAGGTCAGCGACCCCTGGGTCGGCCCGGCGGCGTTGACCGGCGAGGGCCTGGATTGGCTGGCCGATCCCGGGGCGGGGTGTTATGACGCGGTGGTGCTGGCGGTGGCCCACGCCCGTTTCAAGGCGATGGATGAATCCGCAATCCGGGGCCTGCTGGCGCCGGGAGGCCTGGTCTACGACGTGAAATCGGCCTGGCCGCGCAACGTGGTTGACGATCGCTTGTAAGCCTTGGCAGCGGGCGGCGCGGTAGACTCGGGGGCAGTTGCAACCGAGGAAAGCCATGCACCGGTATATCGTCTACCTGCTCGCCATCCTGATGTTCCCGATATGCCTGTGGCTGGCCACGATCTGGCCGGCCTGGTATTGGGGCGTCGGCCTGACTGCCGCGATGGTGGCGCTGGGGACCTGGGACCTGCTGCAGAAGCGCAGCACGCTGCGCCGCAACTATCCGGTGATGGCGCACTTCCGCTACGGGCTGGAATCGATCGGCCCGGAGATCCGCCAGTACTTCGTGCAGAGCGACCTGGAAGACGTGCCGTTCTCGCGCCAGCAGCGTGCACTGATCTACCAGCGCGCCAAGAACGAGATGGACACGGTGCCGTTCGGCACCCTGCGCAGCACCTATGCGGTGGATTACGAGTGGATCAACCATTCGCTGGCACCGACCGCCATCGCCAAGCATGACTTCCGTGTGTTGATCGGCCCGAACTGTGCCAAGCCTTATTCGGCCAGCGTGTTCAACATCTCGGCGATGAGCTTCGGTTCGCTGTCGGCCAATGCCATCCGCGCGCTGAACGAAGGCGCACGCCGCGGTGGCTTCTATCACGACACCGGCGAAGGTTCAATCTCGCCCTACCACCGCGAGATGGGCGGCGACCTGGTGTGGGAGATTGGCTCGGGCTACTTCGGTTGCCGTGACGAGAAGGGCGGTTTCAGCGAGGAACGCTTCGTTGCCAATGCCACCCATGATCAGGTCAAGATGATCGAGATCAAGCTGTCGCAGGGCGCCAAGCCCGGCCACGGTGGTGTGCTGCCGGCGCCGAAGGTGACCGCCGAGATCTCGGTGACGCGTGGCGTGCCGATGGGTGTGGACTGCGTGTCGCCGTCGCGTCACTCGGCGTTCTCGACGCCGGTCGAGCTGCTGCAGTTCGTTGCACGCCTGCGCGAGCTGTCCGGTGGCAAGCCGGTCGGTTTCAAGCTGGCCATCGGCCACCCGTGGGAGTGGTTCGGCATTGCCAAGGCGATGCAGGAAACCGGGCTGCTGCCGGACTTCATCGTGGTCGACGGCGCCGAGGGTGGCACGGGTGCGGCACCGGCGGAGTTCGTCGACCATGTCGGCGTGCCGATGCACGAAGCGCTGCTGTTGGTGCACAACACTCTGGTCGGCCTGGATCTGCGCGATCGCATCCGCATCGGTGCGGCCGGCAAGATCACCAGCGCGTTCGACATCGCGCGGACCATCGCGCTGGGGGCTGACTGGTGCAATGCCGGCCGAGGCTTCATGTTCGCGCTGGGCTGCATCCAATCACTGAGCTGCCATACCGACAAGTGCCCGACCGGCATCGCGACCCAGGACCCGGCACGCTGGAAGCATCTGGATGCACCGGACAAGGCCACCCGTGTGTACAGTTACCACGAGCACACGCTGCACGCCCTGAAGGAGCTGCTGTGTGCGGCGGGCCTGAACGATCCTGCCGAGCTGGGGCCGGAGCACATCCTGCGCCGCGTCTCACCGGTGGAAATCCGTTCGCTGGCCTCGCTGTACCGCTACCTGGAACCAGGCGAACTGCTGCACAAGGTGCCCGACCATGCGGTGTTCCATGCGTTCTGGGCCGATGCACGCAGCGACTCGTTCCAGCCGCCGCCGAAGATCCAGGCGCTGCGCGCCAGCAAGTCGCGGTAACCGTTGCTGTAGCGTCGAGCCCTGCTCGACTGCCTTTCGATCAGGCGTCGAGATTAACGATTCTGTAGAGTCGAGTCTTGCTCGACTGCCTTTCAATCAGGCATCGCGCTGTTGGAACGAAGAACAGCCGAGCATGGGCTCGGCTCTACAAGGAGGCGTCATGCAGTTCAGGACCGGCACCATGGATGATGTGGCCAGGCTGTGGGCCCTGCGTACGCGCTGCGTGCGCGAGATCTGCAGCAGCCATTACCCTCCCGAGGTCATCGCGCCCTGGTCTGCCTCGCCGCCACCGTCGCAGTACGCGCGGCTGTTGTCGCAGGGGGGCTGCGTGGTGGCCGAGGACGGGCAGGGTGTCCTGCTCGGGTTCGGCGTGTTTGATACCGATGCCAACGAGGTTGATGCGTTGTTCGTCGATCCGGATCGCGGCGGCAAGGGCATCGGCCAGGCGCTGATGCAGCGCCTGCTGGCGATGGCCGATCGTGATCGTGAGGTAGTGCTGTCGGCCTCGCTCAATGCCGTGCCGTTCTATCAACGGCACGGGTTCATCAGCGTGCGCGAAGAGACCTATCCGCATCCCAGTGGCGTGGCGCTGGCTTCGGTGAGCATGCGCCGGCCGTGGTGATGTAGCGTCGGGCTTGCTCGATGGTTTTTGTAGAGTCGAGCCATGCTCGACTGCTCTATCGCCTGAATCAAAAGCAGTCGAGCATGGCTCGACTCTACAACGCAGGTGTCAACGCGCCGCCAGCCACCCGATCACGCCTTCCGCAGCACGCAGGCCACTGGCGTAGCACGCGGTCAGCAGGTAGCCACCTGTCGGCGCCTCCCAGTCCAGCATCTCGCCGGCACAGAACACGCCGGGCACTGCCCGCAACATCAGGCCATCATCCAGCGCATCCAGGCGCACGCCACCGGCGGTGCTGATCACCTCGGCCATCGGCCGGGGGCGCAGCAGGCGCAGGGGCAGGCGCTTGAGCGTAGCTGCCACGGCAGGCAGGTCGTTGCCCGCTTCCTTGCCCAGCATCTCGAACACCAGTGCGGCTTTCACTGCATCCAGGCCGGCCTGGCGGCGCAGGTGCTCGCCGAAGCTGCGACCCTTGCGCGGGCGTGACAGGTCGGCCAGCAGGCGTGCTTCATCGCGGCCCGGTACCAGGTCCAGCCACAGCATCGCGTGGCCATCGCGGTTGATGGTTTCGCGCAGGTCTGCGGCCAATGCGTAGATCAGGCTGCCTTCGATGCCGTACTCGCTGGCCACGCACTCGCCCTGCAGCGACTGCGGTTGTCCCGCCAGGTCCAGCCAGTGCGCGACCACCGGCTTCAACGGTGCGCCGGCATTGCGCTGGGCGAAGAACGGCGTCCAGTCCACGTCGAAACCGCAGTTGGCCGACTGCAGCGGTGCGATGTCCACGCCACGTGCCTGCAGTGGCGAGACCCAGGCGCCGTCGCTGCCCAGCTGCGGCCAGCTGCCGCCGCCCATGGCCAGCACGGTAGCATCGGCATGCACTTCAACGGCGCCGTCTTCGGTTTCAAATCGCAGGGCGCCGTCGTCGCTCCATCCGATCCAGCGGTGGTTGGCGTGCAGGCGCACACCCTGTTCTTTCAGGCGGCGCACCCAGCCGCGCAGCAGTGGGGCTGCCTTGCGGTCGACCGGGAACACGCGGCCGGAGCTGCCCACATAGGTCTCCACGCCAAAGCCGGCAGCCCAGTCGCGCAGCGCCTGCGCGTCGAAGCCGTCCAGCCAGCGTCCCACGGTAGAGGCCTGCTCGCGGTAGCGGCTGTCGAACAGCGGCCGCGGATCGGAATGGGTGAGGTTGAGCCCGCCCTTGCCGGCGATCAGGAACTTGCGGCCGGGCGAACCCTTGGCCTCGTACAGGTCCACCTGCAGCCCAGCGGCGCGCAGGCGCTCGGCGGCGAACAGGCCGGCCGGGCCGCCGCCGATGACGGCGACCCGTGGAGGCGTTGCGGTATTACGGTTTGACATCGAGCAGCTCGACATCGAACACCAGCGACGAGCCGGCCGGGATCGGGCCAACCCGGCGGTCGCCGTAGCCGTAGTCCGGCGGGATCATCAGCGTGCGCTTGCCGCCGACCTTCATGCCGGCCACGCCCTCATCCCAGCCGCGGATGACCTGGCCGGCGCCGAGCGCAAAGGTGAACGGTTCGCCACGGCTGACCGAGCTGTCGAAGGTCTTGCCGTGCTTGGTTTCAGTGCGGTTGTCGTAGATCCAGCCGGTGTAGTGCACGGTGACCTTGTTGCCGGCAACGGCTTCGGTGCCGGTGCCCGGGACGGTATCGATGCGCTCGAAGGTGGTCAGGGTGCCACCCGGCGGTGGGCCGGACGGTTCGGTCGAGCAGCCAACGGCGGCGAGGGACAGCAGCAGGGGAAGCAGCAGGCGGCGCATCGGGCGTCTCCGGAAGGGCGCAGGGCGAGGGCGGCAAGGGTAGCGCATCGGCGCCGGGTATCATGGGGGGCATGGCAAAACTCCTGCTCAATCTGCGCAATGTCGGCGACGACGAATACGCCGATGTCTGCACGCTGCTCGACCAGCACGGCATCGCCTGGTATCGCACCGAACCCAGCCCCTGGGGCATTTCCAACGGCGGCCTGTGGCTGCGCGAGGACGCCGATCATCCGCGTGCGAAGGCGCTGATGGCCGAGTACCAGGCCGAACGCGGGCCGCGCATCCGTGCCGAGCGCGAGCAGGCGTTGCGCGAGGGGACGGCGGAGACCTTCGGCAGCCTGTTCCGGCGCCGGCCGGTATATGTGGTGCTGGTGCTGGTGGCGATGGCCGGTGCGGCGGCGCTGGTGCTGCTGCCGTTCGTGCTGTTGCGGGGGTAATGGGGCTTCTGGCCGGGTTGCACCCGGCACCCGCGGTAGTGCCGGCCGCTGGCCGGCAACAGCAACAGCAAGAGCAACAGCAACAGCAACAGCAACAGCTGGCATTCCGTGGGATGGCGTGGCGGTGTGGGCAGGCGGGGGACGGCAAAAACTGCTCCTGCGTGCCTCGTAGAGCGCCATCCATGGCGCTCTGCGCCCCCGCCTGCCCACACCGCCACGCCTCTGACAGGTTCATGAACTCTGTAGATCCACGCCATGCGTGGATGAACGTGAAAATCTGACCCTGGAGTGGTCTGGCGCTAAAATGGCGGGATGATCGCCAATACCGCTGCCTACCATTTCGCCGTCATCGACGCCCCCCAGGCCTTGTGCGACCAGCTGCTGGCACGTGCCGAGGCGGCGCAGCTGCGCGGTACGATCCTGGTGGCGGGCGAGGGGCTGAACCTGTTCCTGGCGGGTGGGCCGGAGGCGGTCGAAAGTTTCTATGCGGCGCTGCATGCCGATGCGCGCTTTGCCGATATGCGGGTCAAGACCAGCCTGAGCGAGCATCAGCCGTTCGCGCGGCTGAAGGCCAAGGTGAAGGACGAGATCATCAGCTTCCGCCGTGATGACGGCCAGCCGCTGGAGTATCCGCGTGCACCGGCGGTCGATCCGGCTACCGTGCAGCGCTGGTTGCGGCAGGGGCATGATGACGCCGGCAAGCCGGTGGTCATGCTCGATACGCGCAATCTGCAGGAAGTGGAGTACGGCACCTTCAAGGATGCGCTGGTGCTGCCCATCCACAAGTTCACCGACCTGCCCGAGGCGCTGGCGCCGCACCGCGAGGCGCTGAAGGACAGCACCGTGGTCAGTTTCTGCACCGGCGGCATCCGCTGCGAGAAGGCCGCGCTGTGGATGGTCAACGACGGCATGGACAACGTGCTGCAGCTCGATGGCGGCATCCTCGGCTACTTCGAGGAGGTGGGCGGCGAAGGTTACGAAGGCCGCTGCTTCGTGTTCGACGAGCGCGTGGCGCTGGATGCCGAGCTGAAGCCGATGGTCGACCAGCCGCTGCCGGAGCCGCGCCCCAGCGCGTTCTGACGCTTCCTTGGTAGAGCCGGCCGCTGGCCGGCTGCGAAGCGATCTACCTGTATGCCGGCCAGCGGCCGGCACTACCAATCGCGCTTGGCGCGGATCAGGGCACCCCGGATCGGTCCGGCGGGCCCTGAACCCGTCCCACGGGAATCAGCATCCCGCCACCGTCACTGGCCGCCGCGCCCGGCCGACCCCATGCATGTGGAATCCTGTGACGGAAAACTGCTGATGATCCCGTTGTCGATCCTTGACCTGGCCCCGGTCTGCGAGGGCAGTGACACCACCGCCGCCTTCGCCAACATGCTGGAACTGGCCCAGCACGCCGATGCGCTGGGCTACCGCCGCTACTGGCTGGCCGAACACCACAACATGCCTGGCATCGCCAGCGCGGCCACCGCCGTGCTGATCGGCCACGTCGCCGGTGGAACAAAGCGCATCCGCGTCGGGGCAGGCGGCATCATGCTGCCCAACCATGCGCCGCTGCAGGTGGCCGAGCAGTTCGGCACGCTGGCCTCGCTGTACCCGGACCGCATCGACCTCGGCCTGGGCCGTGCGCCGGGCACCGATCAGCCGACCGCGCGCGCACTGCGCCGCTATTTCGACAGCGCCGACCAGTTCCCGCAGGACGTACGCGAGTTGCTGCACTACTTCGAGCCGGTACAGCCCGGGCAGGCGGTGCAGGCCGTTCCCGGTGGCGGCCTGCGGGTGCCGACCTGGATCCTCGGTTCCAGCCTGTTCGGTGCGCGCATGGCTGCCTCGATGGGCCTGCCGTACGCGTTCGCCTCGCACTTCGCACCGGACGTGATGGACGAGGCGCTGGCGGTGTACCGCCGCGAGTTCCGCCCATCGGCCACGCTGAAGCAGCCGCACGCGATGCTGGCCCTGAACGTCGTTGCCAGCGACAGCGAAGCCGAATCGCGGCGCCTGTTCACCAGCCAGCAGCAGAGTTTCGTGAACCTGCGTCGTGGTCGACCAGGCAAGATTCCGGCACCCATCGACGACATCGAGTCCTTCTGGGAGCCGCACGAAAAAGTGGGCGTGGAGCGGGCACTGGCCTGCACCGTGCTGGGGGATCCGCAGCAGGTGGCGGAAGGCATCGCCGCGTTCGTCGAACGGCACAAGCCCGACGAGCTGATGCTCACCGCCAACCTGTACGACCACCGCGCGCGCCTGCGCTCGTTCGAACTGACCATGCAGGCCTGGCACGCCCGCCACGCGGGCTGAACAATTGCGTCACGGCCCATTGCGGCCGAACCGCGTCTGATGGGGGCTCATATCGAAGGAGCCCCCACATGGCCGACACCCGCGCCGAACACATTGCCCAACTGGCAGAACTGATCAAGGACGTGGAGGTGGCGATGTTCACCACCACCGGCGTCGACGGCCGCCTCTACAGCCGGCCGCTGGCCACCCAGCAGGTCACCTTCGACGGTGATCTGTGGTTCGTCATCACTGCCGACAGCCCGAAAGTGGCCGAAATTGCGCTCGACCCGCGCGTCAACGTGGCCTATGCCTCGCCATCGAAGAACACCTATGTGTCGGTGGCCGGGCGCGCGCGCGTGGTTGATGATCGCGCGAAGATCGAGGAACTGTGGTCGCCAGCGATGAAGCTGTTCTTCCCGGGCGGCAAGGACGACCCGAACCTGCGCCTGATCCAGGTGCGCGCCGACTCGGCCGAGTACTGGGATGGACCGGGCACGCTGCTGGGCACAGCGCTGAGTTTCGTGCTGTCAGCCGTGCAGGACGAACCGGCGGCGTTGGCCGACAACGGATTCATCGACCTTCGATGATGGCCGATGTCCGGTATTGGTAGTGCCGGCCGCTGGCCGGCAAACCTGGAAACGTGGCAGCCGGCCAGCGGCCGGCTCTACCGGATTCCGGCTCAGAACCAGCGCTGGAACAGCTCCACCGTGTAGCCCACCAGCTGCCCCGAACTGAAACCGAAGAACGCGATCGCTGCCACGGCGGCGATCCAGTTGAACAGCATCAGCGCGCCATCGCGTTCCAGCAGCGCCAGCGAGAACAGCAGCAGCTGGAAGCCGAACAGGAAATTGGTGAAGGGAATCGGCAACGACAGCAGCAGGCCCAGCAACACCAGCAGCAGGCCACTGAAGGCGTGGGCGGGCAGCGGTGTCAGCAGCTGCGGCAGGCGGGGTTTCAGCATCTTGTCCAGGCGCCGCAGCGGTCGGTCGATGCGGTCCAGGAAACGATGCATGGTGCCGCGCTTCGGCCCGCGGCGGGCGATGAAGCCGGGCAGCCAGGGCCGGCGCAGGCAGAACAGCATCTGCAGGCCGATCAGGACCACCAGTGGGCCGCTGACCGCGCCGCCCATGCCCGGGATCGGGATGAACGACGGCAGGATCGCCACGAACAGGAACACGCCGAACGCGCTCTGCTGCAGGTTGCCGAGGATCTGGCCCAGCGGCATGTGCTCGGCGGGATCGCCAGAGGCAAACATCTCCAGCAGGGTACGGATGCCCTCGTTGCGGTAGGCCGGGCGCTCGTCGCCCGGACCCTTGCCGGCCTCAGGCGGTGAGCTCATCGGCCTGCTCGTCGGACAACGTGCGCAGCAGCAGCTTGTCCACGCGCGCACCATCCAGGTCAACCACTTCGAAGCGCCAGCCCGCCCAGTCGAAGTACTCGCCTGCGTGCGGAATGCGGCCGAAGTAATGGATGCACATGCCGGCCAGCGTGTAGTAGTCGCCGTCCTCGGCGTCGGGCAGGTCGTTGCTGCCGATCAGTTCGCGCACGTCTTCGATCGGCAGCGAGCCGTCCACCAGCAGCGAGCCGTCTTCGCGGGTCACCACCAGCGCGTCCTCGTCGGCGTTCTCCACCGCCTGCAGGCGGCCGACCACCGCGCCCATCAGGTCGCTGATGGTCACCAGGCCCTGGATCTCGCCGTACTCGTCCACCACCAGTGCCATCGACTGCTGTTCCTCGCGGAAGATTTCCAGCAGCTTCATCGCGTGGGTCGATTCGGAGACGTACAGGGGTTCGCGCAGGGTCTGGAACAGCGCGTTGTCGCCGCGCGCCATGCGCGTGGCCAGCGATTTCAGTTCGAGCACGCCGACCACGTCCATGTCGTTGTCGCGGTACACCGGGTACCGGGAGAACTCGTGTTCGGCCATGATTTCCAGGTTGCGCTCCAGCCCGGCCTGAGTATCCAGCCACGCGATGCGGTTGCGCGGGGTCATCAGGCTGTCGGCGGTGCGGTCGCCAAGGCGCATGACGCGGTTCATCATGTCGCGCTCGTGGGCATCGATCACGCCGGCCTCGTGGCTTTCGGCGACCAGCATGCGGATCTCTTCTTCGGTCACCGAGGCGACTTCATCCTTGCCCAGGCCGAACAGGCGCAGCACCAGCTGGGTGGTCCTGGACAGCAGCCAGACGAAGGGCAGGGCGAGCTTGGCCAGCCAGCTCATCGGCATCGCGACCAGGCCGGCAATGGCCTCCGAACGGGTCAGCGCCAGGCGCTTGGGCACCAGTTCGCCGAAGATCAGCGTGATGAAGGTGATCAGGCTGACCGCCAGCGCGGTACCGATGTTGCCGGCATAGGCAAAGCCCGGCATCAGGCCCTGGATCCAGCCGGCGAAGGCTTCGCCCAGCGCTTCACCGCCGAGGTAGCCGGTCAGCACGCCGATCACGGTGATGCCGATCTGCACGGTGGACAGGAAGCTCTCCGGCTTCTCGGACAGCTCCAGCGCCTTGGCCGCGCGCTTGGAGGTGGCGGCCATCTGCTTCAGGCGGCTCTTGCGCGAGGTCATGACCGACATCTCGGACATGGCGAAGAAGCCGTTCAGCAGAACAAGCGCGAAGACAATCAGGATCATTTCAAACACGGGCGTCGTCCCCGGTTGGTGGCAGGGAGGGCGGGTGCTTGCGATGGCGGCAGGCGCTCAGGAACGGGGTCCGGCGCGGCGCTGGGGGATAAGGGTCGTCGTCCATAAGGTGCGCCCGAAGGCGCGCTGGCATCTTAGCAAAGGGGCGTGGCAGGGTGGCAACCGCCTGTTCAGGTTGGGGCTTCCAGAGCCCCGGAAGGGGGCAGGGATACCCGTGATGGTCATCTAGCCGTCATAATTCCGTCTGGTGCCGTCCTTCCCGCGACGGCTGACAGGTTTCTCAATGTTCTCTCTGCAGACCATTTTCGGTTCCGGCAAACAGTTCTACACCCTGCTCGATGAGGCTGCCGTCGCGGCTTCCGACGCCGCCAAGGCGCTGCATTCCATGCTGCGCGAGGCCGACCGCCAGCCCGCGCTGGACGCGTTCAAGCTGGCCCGCCTGCGCGAACGCGCGGCCTCGGACAAGATCAGCCAGGCGCTGGTGGACAGCTTCATGACCCCGATCGAGCGCGAAGACATCGAAGCGCTGGGCTCGGCGCTGTACAAGATTCCGAAGCAGATCGAGAAGTTCGC
This sequence comes from Stenotrophomonas sp. ASS1, assembly GCF_004346925.1. Taxonomy (NCBI): domain Bacteria; kingdom Pseudomonadati; phylum Pseudomonadota; class Gammaproteobacteria; order Lysobacterales; family Lysobacteraceae; genus Stenotrophomonas; species Stenotrophomonas oleivorans. The sequence goes on from NZ_CP031167.1 coordinate 1,569,826, forward strand.
CGATCGCTATTCGCTGGCCACGACCCACCTGGAGCACATCGACTTCGCGCCGCGCGCGGCGATGCTGGAACAGGCTGCCGGCGTGGTGGTGGAGATGGTGGCCGACCTGCGCCACATGAACCTGGACCGGATGACCGCTCTCAACGAGAAGCTGCGTTCGCTGGAGAACGAGGCCGACCGCCTGATGCTCGAGCTGTACCGCGACATCTACTCGGGCCGCCTGGACAACCTGCAGATGTTCCTGCTGAAGGAATTCTTCGAGATCCTGGAAAAGGCCATCGATCGCTGCCGCGAGGCCGGCGTGGTGGCGTACCAGATCGTGTTGAAGAACAGCTGACGGACGCCGCCGCATGTTGACCCTTGTCCTGGTGGTGATCCTGGCCGCGCTCGTCTTCGAGTTCATCAACGGCTTCCACGACACCGCCAACTCCATTGCCACCGTGGTGGCGACCAAGGTGCTCTCGCCCGGCTGGGCGGTGATGCTGGCCGCCTTCATGAACCTCATCGGTGCACTGACCGGTACCGCGGTGGCGCTGACCATCGCTTCGGGCCTGCTCAACACCAACGTGGTCGACGTCACCCCGCAGGTGATCCTGTGCGCCCTGCTGGGCGGCATCATCTGGAACCTGATCACCTGGTGGAAGGGGCTGCCTTCCTCGTCCTCGCACGCCCTGATCGGTGGCCTCTGCGGCGCCGGCCTGGCCGCTGCCCACAACAACTGGGACGCGCTGATCTGGTCCGAGCGCCTGGGCAGCTGGGCGCAGAACAAGGGCCTGCTGTGGAAGGTGTTCGTGCCGATGATCACCTCGCCGATCGCCGGCTTCCTGCTCGGCATCGTGGTGATGGTGCTGCTGTGGGGCCTGATCGCCGGGCTGGCCAGGATCGGTGGTGCCATCGGTCGTCTGGCCCGCCCGCGCATCGTCAACGCCTTCTTCGGCAAGGCGCAGATCGCCTCGGCGGCCTACATGGGCTTTGCCCACGGCCACAACGACGCGCAGAAGACCATGGGCATCATCGCCATGACACTGATCGGTGCCGAGGCCACCGGTGCGCTGGATGACCTGCCGTCGTGGCTGGCCTTCATGCACCCGGACGCCAGCGCCGGTGACGGCATCGCGATGTGGATCGTGCTGACCTGTGCGGTGGTGATGGCCGCCGGTACCGCCTCGGGCGGCTGGAAGATCATCAAGACCCTGGGCCACAAGATGGTCAAGCTGCACCCGATCCACGGCTTCGCCGCGGAGACCAGCTCGGCCACCATCCTGACCCTGGCCGCCCACTTCGGCATGCCGGTCTCGACCACGCACAGCATCTCCACGGCGATCATGGGCGTCGGCTTCGCCAAGAACCCGCGCTCGCTGAAGTTCGGCGTCATCGAACGCATTGTCTGGGCCTGGATCCTGACCATCCCGGCCGCGGGCGGCTGTGCGTACCTGATCCTGAAGCTGTTCGAGCTGTTCGGCTGGACCTGATCGCCACGCCAAGGTTGCAAACGAAAAAGCCCGCCGGTATCCGGCGGGCTTTTTCATGGGCAAAGAATTTTTCCGCACACATCGTGTCGACCAAGGTCGACACCTACCAGAGCAGAAACAGGGATCCGATCCCGTGCCGACCAACGGTCGGCACCCACCAACAGCAGCAGGAACCTGTCAGCGGCGGGGTGGGGTGGGGTTGCAGGACCGTTGGCGCCATGGATGGCGCCATCGAGCCCCCAAGGATGGGTTTACGGCGTGTCCTGCAACCCCACCCCACCTCGCCAGCCCTCAGGAAGCCAGTTTTTGCCGTTGCCGTTGCCGTTGATCCGGCGGGTGCCGGGCCGCAGGCCCGGCCAAACCCCTCAGTTACGCTGGAACAGCGCCTGCACATCCTTCCGGAACGCCGCCTGGCTGTCCGCCCGGCTGTAGAACATGTGCCCGCCCGGATAACTGCGCACCTGCACCCGGGCCGGATTGCTGCCCATCGCCGGCATCTGGTCCACCGTCAGGATCGACCCCATGAACGGGCACGACAGATCATTCCAGCCATGCACGATCAGCACCTGCAGATGCGGATCGATCGCCACCGCCTGCCGCAGCTGGGTCACCGCGCCCTGGCGCAGCTCGCCGTTGCGGTCCCACAGCCGGTTCACGTCGTAGTTCAGCGCCTGGTAGCGTGCATCCACCTTCCAGCCGACCACGCGCGTCACGAAGTCGACCATCGCGGTGGTGGTCGGCGCAATGATGCTGTCCAGCAGCGGATCGTTGGCGCGCTGTTCCGGATCATTCGGGAACGGATCGAACGCGGTCACGTTGGAGTCGTAGCGGCTGCCCAGCGTGCCCTTGTCGCGGAACACCTCACGCAGATAGGCCTGCGTCTCCAATCGGCCACCGGCGCGGCGCACGAACTGCGCATCCAGCCCGGTCAGCTCGGTCACCCGGCGCAGCATCGCCTCGGTCGCCTGCGGATCGCTGCGGCCCTTCATCAGCGCAGTGGCGTAGTCGCCGCGGGTGTATTCCACCACGTCGCGCATCGCCGCATCGGTCAGTTTGCCCTGGCGCTCCAGGTGCGCTGCAGCGATCGACGGCAGCGTCTGCATCCACGCCATCGGCGAGACATCGGCGTTGTCTTCCAGGGTCGGGCTCAGGTAGGGCGAGACCAGCACCAGGCCGTTCATCGCCACGCCCAGCCGGGTCTGCAGGAAGTGGGTGATGCGCGGGCCACGGTAGCCACCGTAGCTCTCGCCGGTCAGGTACTTGCGCGAGGCCATGCGCTGGTTGCGCAGCAGCCAGTCGTAGATCGAGCGCGACAGGTATTCGATGTCGGCGCTGGGGTTGTACAGCTGCTTCTTCGCTTCGTCATCGCCGATGCGCGCACGGCTGAAGCCAGTGCCGACCGGGTCGATGAACACCAGGTCGGTGAAGTCCAGCCAGGTGCCGGGGTTGTCGTGCAGGGTGGCCGGCGCCGATGCGCTGTCCCCCTCCGAACCAAAGGTGACCACCTTGGGTCCGATCGCGCCCATGTTGAGGTAGACCGACGATGCACCCGGGCCGCCATTGAGCGCGAAGGTCACCGGCCGGTCCTTGCCCGGCATCGTGTAGGCGGTGAACACCACATCGGCGATCACCTTGCCCTTGGCATCGCGTACCGGCAGGGTGCCGACGGTGGCGGTGTAGTCCAGGGTGCGGCCGGCCAGGCGCATGCTCTGGCGGACCGAGGCGTCGGCGGGCAGCGCAGGCGCTTCGGTCTTGTCGTCTTTCGGGTCGGGCTTGGCCTCGGCGTCGGGCGCGGCCAGCACGCTGGCAGGGGCGATGAGCAGGCCGACGCAGAGCGCGGCAGTGTGCAGCAGGGACTTCATGGCACCGGATCGGCAGCGGAAGGGGGTTCCGATGCTAGGCCGGTGGCGGCCCATGCCGTATGTGTCCAAAGGCATGGCCGCGCTTCGAGGCCGCCAGTGGCCAGATTGGGTCAAGCGGGCAGGGTGGTGCGCAGTTCGTCGTCGGCCAGCAGGCCGTATACCGCCGAATCGGACAGTTCGCCCTGGATGCGCCAGCGCTGCCGCAGCACGCCCTCCAGGTGGAAGCCCAGCCGTTCAAGCACGTGTGCCGAGGGCCGGTTGCGCGGGTCGACTTCGGCTTCCACGCGATGCAGGCGCAGGGTCTGGAACAGGTAGTCCAGCAGATGCTGCAGCGCTTCGTGCATGTAGCCCTGGCCTTGCCTGTCGGGGGCCAGAAGGTAGCCGATCTCGGCACGAGCGGCATCGCGATCCAGGGCGAACACCACGCAGATGCCCAGCAACGGGCCATCCAGCGTTTCGCGCACGGCCAGCTTGAGCTGGGTGCCGGTGGCCTGTGCCGCCAGGTCATCGTCGATCTGCGCGCGCGCTTCGGCCGGTCGTGTCCACGCCGGGTGGTTCCAGAACCGCATCACGTCCGGATCGGACTGGATCGCGAACAGGGCGGCCGCATCGTCGCGGCGGATCGGGCTCAGGACCAGGCGCGCGCTGTGCAGCGGCAGGCCCGGGAACAGCAGCGAGTGGCTGGCCAATACGATGGTCCACACAGATGGACGCGCATTATGGCGCCGCCGGGTTTGCCGATGGGGGCGTAATGCCAAGGGCACATGAACCGGCATTACCGGGCGATGGGGCCAGAGCCGTTTCCCTGCAGGAAACGGATCCGGCCCCGCGTCGGGTCAGACTTCCAGCGAAGCCAGATCGCCCTTGCTCTCCAGCCAGCCCTTGCGGTCGGAGGCGCGCTTCTTGGCCAGCAGCATGTCCATCAGCGAGCTCGTCTGCTCGCGATCGTCCACGGTCAGCTGCACCAGGCGGCGCGTATCCGGGTGGATGGTGGATTCACGCAGCTGCGGCGGGTTCATCTCGCCCAGGCCCTTGAAGCGGGTCACGTTGATGGCGCCCTTGATCTTCTCGCGTTCGATCTTGTCCAGCATCGAGCGCTTTTCTTCTTCATCCAGGGCGTAGAACACCTGCTTGCCCACGTCGATGCGGAACAGCGGCGGCATCGCCACGAACACGTGGCCGGCATCGACCAGCGCCGGGAAGTGCTTCAGGAACAGTGCGGTCAGCAGGGTTGCGATGTGCAGGCCGTCGGAGTCCGCGTCGGCCAGGATGATGACCTTGCCGTAACGCAGGCCGCTGATGTCGTCCTTGCCGGGGTCGCAGCCGATGGCGATGGCCAGGTTGTGTACTTCCTCCGAGGCCAGCACGCTGTTGGACGAGACTTCCCAGGTGTTCAGGATCTTGCCGCGCAACGGCATGATGGCCTGGAAGTCCTTGTCGCGGGCCTGCTTGGCACTGCCCCCTGCCGAGTCGCCTTCCACCAGGAACAGCTCGGTACGCGACAGGTCCTGGCTGATGCAGTCGGCCAGCTTGCCGGGCAGGGCCGGGCCCTGGGTGACCTTCTTGCGGACGACCAGCTTCTCGGTCTTCAGGCGTGCGCTGGCGCGCTCGATGGCGATCTGCGCGATTTTCTCGCCCAGCTCGACGTTCTGGTTCAACAGCAGGCTGAAGGCATCGTGGGCGGCGCCTTCAACGAAGCCGGCGGCCTGGCGCGAGGACAGGCGTTCCTTGGTCTGGCCACTGAACTGCGGGTCGGTCATCTTCAGCGACAGCACGAACGACACGCGGTCCCACACGTCTTCCGGGGCCAGCTTGACGCCGCGCGGCAGCAGGTTGCGGAAGTCGCAGAACTCGCGCAGCGCCTCGGTCAGGCCGGTACGCAGGCCGTTGACGTGGGTGCCGTGCTGGGCGGTGGGAATCAGATTGACGTAGCTTTCCTGCACCAGCTCGCCTTCCGGCAGCCAGGCCACGGCCCAGTCCACCACCTCGGTGTCCTTCTTCAGGTTGCCGACGAACAGGTCGGCCGGCAGCGATTCGCGTTCGCCCAGTTCCAGCTTCAGGTAATCGCGCAGGCCGTCTTCGTAGTACCAGGTGTCGACTTCACCGGTGGCCTCATCGGTCAGCTTGACCGTCAGGCCCGGGCACAGCACGGCCTTGGCGCGCAGCAGGTGCTTCAGCGCGCGCACCGCGAACTTGGGCGTGTCGAAGTATTTCGGGTCAGGCCAGAAGCGCACGCGGGTGCCGGTGTTCTTCTTGCCGACGCTGCCGATCACTTCCAGCGGCGTGGCGCGGTCGCCGTTGCGGAAGGTGATGCGGTGCTCGGCACCTTCGCGCTTGATGTGCACTTCCACCAGGGTCGACAGCGCATTGACCACGCTGACGCCGACGCCGTGCAGGCCGCCGGAGAAGGTGTAGTTGTTGTTGCTGAACTTGCCGCCCGCATGCAGGCGGGTGAGGATCAGCTCGACACCCGGGATCTTCTCTTCCGGGTGGATGTCCACCGGCATGCCGCGGCCGTCATCGCTGACCTCCACGCTGCCGTCCTTGTACAGGGTGATCTCGATCGAGCGCGCATGGCCGGCGAGGGCCTCGTCCACCGAGTTGTCGATCACTTCCTGCGCCAGGTGGTTCGGGCGCGCGGTGTCGGTATACATGCCGGGACGGCGCTTGACCGGGTCAAGGCCGGACAGGACTTCAATATCGGCGGCGTTATAACGGGCGTTCATCTGTCTTCGAAAGCTTGGAGCGACGGGCAAGTGTGGGGTCTGGCACGGGATTTTGCACGCCTGCGGTTCAGTCTCGGCGACGCAGAGGGGGTAAAATGGCAGCTGCTGGAATCTGAACACCGGCGACCCCCGTTGGGTCGAAACATCCAAGCCATACCGCGAGGAGGACCTCATGAAGAAGTTGCTGACCATTGCGATCCTGGCCGCTGCCGCCGTTGCAGTGCCGCTGGTGGTGGCGCAGAACGCCGGCCAGCCGGCCCCGCAGCAGGGTGACCAGGCCGACAAGGCGCAGGCCGAGGCCGATGCCAAGGCCAAGCGTCGGGCCCAGGCCAATGCCGAAATGAAGGCGCAGGGCCAGCCGGCCCCGCAGCAGGAAGAGGAAGAGGAAGCGCGCAAGAAGCGCTGATCCCGCCCCCTGCCAGGCGCCCTTGCGACAAGGGTTGCGCTCCGGAACGCCCCGCTTTGCGGGGCGTTTCTTTTTAGTGGCGTGCCATCTGCCTCTTGGGTTGGCGGCCATCAATCTGTAAACTATGGCTTTCCGGGAGTAAGTGCGTGTCCACCATTTGCGAATGGGCTGGAGCGGCCAAGCGTGGCTTCCAGCATGGCGGGTCGCAGGTGACGGTCGATTTGACCGGCACGGTCGCCCCGACCTCGCACGGTGGTCCCCGTCCGGCGCCTGCCGTCGCACGGATCCGCACCTCCCTCGCTGCCACAGCGAACCGGAAAACCCCCTCTGAGCACCATGCCTGCCCTCCGGGCGCGCGTGGTGCTGCCGTTTTCCATTTCCAGACAGGATGCTTGCAGCCATGACTCCCTTGATTTTCGTAACCGGCGGCGTGGTGTCCTCGCTCGGCAAAGGCATTGCCGCCGCGTCGCTGGCCGCCATTCTCGAAGCCCGTGGCCTGAAGGTCACGATGATGAAGCTCGACCCGTACATCAACGTCGACCCGGGCACCATGAGCCCGTTCCAGCACGGTGAGGTCTACGTCACCGACGACGGCGCCGAGACCGACCTCGACCTGGGCCACTACGAGCGCTTCGTGCGCACCCGCCTGAGCCGCAAGAACTCGGTCACCACCGGTCGTATCTACGAGAACGTGATCCGCAAGGAACGCCGCGGCGACTACCTGGGTGCGACCGTGCAGGTCATTCCGCACATCACCGACGAGATCCGCCGCTGCATCGACGAAGCCACCGAAGGCTACGACGTGGCGCTGGTGGAGATCGGCGGTACCGTCGGCGACATCGAGTCGCTGCCGTTCCTGGAGGCGATCCGCCAGGTGCGCACCGAGCGTGGCCCGGAGAAGGCACTGTTCATGCACCTCACCCTGGTGCCGTACATCGGCGCCGCCGGTGAGCTGAAGACCAAGCCGACCCAGCACTCGGTGAAGGAACTGCGCTCGATCGGCATCCAGCCGGACGTGCTGCTGTGCCGTTCGGAACAGGCCGTGCCGGATTCGGAGCGCCGCAAGATCGCCCAGTTCACCAACGTTTCCGAGCGCGCGGTGATCAGCGTGCCGGACGTGGATGTCCTGTACCGCATTCCGTCGGGCCTGCATGCGCAGGGCCTGGACGAGATCGTGGTCAACCAGCTGAAGCTGGCCGACAAGGCTGGCCCGGTCGATCTGTCGATGTGGGAAGACGCGGTCGATGCGACCCTGCACCCGCTGGACGAAGTGACCATCGCCGTGGTCGGCAAGTACGTCGACCACCAGGACGCCTACAAGTCGGTCGGCGAAGCACTCAAGCACGGCGGCCTGCGCCAGCGCACCAAGGTCAACCTGAAGTGGCTGGAAGCACAGGACCTGGAAGGCACCGACATGGCCGCACTGGCCGATGTCGACGGCATCCTGGTGCCGGGTGGCTTCGGTGACCGTGGTTTCGAAGGCAAGGTGCTGACCTCGAAGTTCGCCCGCGAGCAGCACGTGCCGTACTTCGGCATCTGCTACGGCATGCAGGCGGCCGTCGTCGATTACGCCCGCAACGTGGTCGGCCTGGAAGGTGCCAACAGCACCGAGAACGACCGCCAGTCGCCGAACCCGGTGATCGGCCTGATCACCGAATGGCGTACGGCAACCGGCGACGTCGAAAAGCGTGATGACAAGAGCGACCTCGGTGGCACCATGCGCCTGGGCCTGCAGGAACAGCGCCTGAAGCCGGGCACGCTGGCCCGTGAGCTGTACGGCAAGGACGTGGTTGCCGAGCGCCACCGCCACCGCTACGAGTTCAACAACCGCTACCGCACCCAGCTGGAGGATGCAGGCCTGGTGATCGCCGGCAAGTCGATGGATGACACCCTGGTGGAAGTGGTGGAGCTGCCGCGCGATGCGCACCCGTGGTTCCTGGCCTGCCAGGCGCACCCGGAATTCCTGTCCACGCCGCGTGACGGCCACCCGCTGTTCATCGGTTTCATCCGTGCCGCACGCGAGCGCAAGGCCGGCGGCAAGCTGCTGCAGGAAGCCCGCGCCTGACTTGTGATGGGGGCCGCCGGCCCCCATCTTGCACGCTTCAACCCCCAGCGCACCGGCCCGGCCGGTGCCGCGGACAACAAGGAAACGCCATGAAACTGTGTGGATTCGAGGTCGGGCTGGACCAGCCCCTGTTCCTGATCGCCGGCCCCTGCGTGATCGAGTCGATGCAGCTGCAGCTCGATACCGCCGGCAAGTTGAAGGAAGTCACCGACAAGCTCGGCGTCAACTTCATCTTCAAGTCCAGCTTCGACAAGGCCAACCGCACTTCGGGCACCGCATTCCGCGGCCCGGGCATGGAAGAGGGCCTGAAGGTCCTGGCCGAGGTCAAGAAGCAGATCGGCGTGCCGGTGCTGACCGACGTCCACGAATACACCCCGATGGATGAAGTGGCCTCGGTGGTGGACGTGCTGCAGACCCCGGCGTTCCTGGTCCGCCAGACCGACTTCATCCGCAAGGTGTGCTCGGCCGGCAAGCCGGTCAACATCAAGAAGGGCCAGTTCCTGGCGCCGTGGGACATGAAGCCGGTCGTGGAAAAGGCCAAGGCCACCGGCAACGAGCAGATCATGGTCTGCGAACGCGGTGCCAGCTTCGGCTACAACAACCTGGTCAGTGACATGCGTTCGCTGGCGGTGATGCGCGATACCGGTTGCCCGGTGGTGTTCGACGCCACCCATTCGGTGCAGCTGCCGGGTGGGCAGGGCACCAGTTCCGGTGGCCAGCGTGAGCACGTGCCGGTGCTGGCCCGCGCCGCCGTGGCGGTGGGCATCTCCGGCCTGTTCGCCGAAACCCATCCGGACCCGTCCAAGGCGCTGTCCGATGGCCCCAATGCATGGCCGCTGGACCAGATGGAAGCGCTGCTCGAGACCCTGATGGAACTCGATGCGGTGACCAAGAAGCACGGCTTTTCGCGCTTCGCGTGAGTCGTGACCCGTGGCTGGCGCTGGAAACCCAGCGTCACCGCCGGCACTGGAAACAGTGGCCCTGGGGCCTGATCGCACTGGGTCTGGCCGTGCTGTTCACCGTGGGCATGTTCGGGCTGGTACTGATCGGCGCTGCGTCGGTGCGGCCCCCCGGTGATGGCAGCAGTGCGCTCGATCTGCGGGCGTACTTCATTGCGCTGCTGGTGGCGGAGCTGCTCGGTGCGGTGGGATGCGTTGCTGCCGCTGTGCTGGCCTGGCGGCTGAATCGCGGCAAGGTCACGGCTGGCCTGGCGATCATCCTGCTCTCGCTGTGGCTGGGCGCCCTGTTCTACGGATTGCTCTGATGAATACGACCACATCGGCGCGTGGCTGGCCCTGGGGCCTGATCGCGCTGGGGCTGTCCGTGTTGACCTGGATCGCCCTGGTGGTGGGCGTGCTGGCCTTCACGTCCGGTTTCCGGCCGCCGGGGGATGGAAACAACGGCGTGCAGGCCACGCAGTGGTGGCTGCTGGGCGCGCTGGTCACGATGGTGCTGTCCTTCCTGGGCAGTCCGGTGGCGATGGTGCTGGCCTGGCGACGGCGGCGTGGCCCCATCCTGGCAGCGATTGCCGGTGCATTGCTGGTGATGCTGGTGTCGATGATCCTGATCGTGATCGGGTCCAGTTGGGGCTGAAGCCGCCCACGCCATTTGGCAAGTGGCGGGCAGCCGGGGATAATCACGCGGCATTCGTTTTGTCGCCCCCTCTCCATACAGGTAACCGGCCCGACCATGAGTACGATCCGCAGCATCCACGCCCGTGAAATCCTCGACAGCCGTGGCAACCCCACGCTGGAAGCCGAAGTCATCCTGGAGGACGGTTCGTTCGGTCGTGCCGCGGTTCCCTCCGGCGCCTCGACCGGCACCAAGGAAGCGGTCGAGCTGCGTGACGGCGACAAGACCCGTTACCTGGGCAAGGGCGTGCGCAAGGCTGTCGACAACGTCAACACCACCATCGCCAATGCGCTGAAGGGCTTCGAAGCCACCGACCAGGCCGGCCTCGACCGTCGCCTGATCGACCTCGACGGCACCGAGAACAAGGGTCGCCTGGGCGCCAACGCGCTGCTGGGTGTTTCGATGGCCGCCGCGCACGCCGCCGCTGCATCGAACAAGCAGGCGCTGTGGCAGTACCTTGCCGCCAAGACCGGCGTGACCCCGTCGCTGCCGGTGCCGATGATGAACATCATCAACGGCGGCGCGCACGCCGACAACAACGTCGACTTCCAGGAGTTCATGGTGCTGCCGGTCGGCTTCACCTCGTTCTCCGAAGCGCTGCGCGCGGGCACCGAAATCTTCCATTCGCTGAAGTCGGTGCTGAAGGGCCACGGCCTGAGCACGGCGGTCGGCGACGAAGGCGGCTTCGCACCGGACTTCCGCAGCAACGTCGAGGCGCTCGACACCATCCTCGAAGCGATCGGCAAGGCTGGCTACACCGCCGGTGAAGACGTGCTGCTGGGCCTGGACGTCGCCTCCAGCGAATTCTTCGAAAACGGCAAGTACAACCTGGTCGGCGAGAACAAGCGCCTGACCTCCGAGCAGTTCGTCGACTTCCTCGCCGACTGGGCCGCGCAGTACCCGATCATCACGATTGAAGATGGCCTGGCCGAGAACGACTGGGCCGGCTGGAAGCTGCTGACCGACCGCATCGGCAAGAAGGTGCAGCTGGTTGGCGACGACCTGTTCGTGACCAACCCGAAGATCTTCCAGGAAGGCATCGACTCGGGCACCGCCAACGCGATCCTGATCAAGGTCAACCAGATCGGCACGCTCAGCGAAACCCTGGAAGCGATCGCGATGGCCGACCGCGCCGGCTATGCCGCCGTCGTCTCGCACCGTTCGGGCGAAACCGAAGACACCACCATTGCCGATATCTCGGTGGCCACCACCGCCACCCAGATCAAGACCGGTTCGCTGTGCCGCAGCGATCGCGTGGCCAAGTACAACCAGCTGCTGCGCATCGAGGAAGCCCTCGGCGCCGGCGCGCGTTACGCCGGTCGTGACGCGTTCGTTTCGCTGAAGCGCTGAGCCGATGCGCGACTGGCGCTGGATGCTGCTGGTGCTGGCCCTGCTGCTGGGCTGGCTGCAGTACCGCTTCTGGTTCGGTCCGGGCAACTCGGGTGAAGTGATGATGCTCGAAGCCCAGGTCGCCAACCAGGAGCGGGACAATGAGGGTCTGCAGCAGCGCAACGACGCGCTCGCTGCCGAAGTGAAGGACCTCAAGGAAGGCCAGTCCGCCATCGAGGAACGCGCGCGCAGCGAGCTGGGCATGATCAAGCCTGGCGAGAAGTTCTACCGCGTGGTCGAGGATGCGCCGGTCCACCCGGCGCAGCCTGCTGCCGGCGTCACTGCCCAGGCGGGCGAACACCCGGCAGACGTGCCATGAGCGCGGCGATCTGGGTCGTTGTTCCTGCGGCCGGCCGTGGCACCCGCTTCGGTGCACCGCTGCCCAAGCAGTACCTGCAGGCGGGCGGGCAGATCCTGCTCGCCCACACACTGGACGCGCTGCTGGCGCACCCCGCCGTGGCCGGAGCGATGGTGGTGATCGGCCAGGACGACGCCGACTGGCCGGGCTGGAATGAGTGGTCGGGCAAGCCGGTGCTGACCTGCATCGGCGGCGCGACCCGTGCCGCCTCGGTGCTGGCCGGGTTGCAGGCGCTGCCGGACACCGTGCGTGCCGATGAATTCGTGCTGGTTCACGATGCTGCACGGCCGAACCTGTCGTTGGCCGATCTCGGTCGTCTGCTTGAAGTCGGTCGTGCCGACCCGGTCGGGGCGATCCTGGCTGCGCCGGTGCGCGACACCCTCAAGCGCGCTGGCGACGACGGCGGCATCGATGGCACCGAGCCACGCGAGCGCCTGTGGCGCGCACTGACGCCGCAGCTGTTCCGCCGCCACCAGCTCAGCCGCGCGCTGTCTGACGCTGCGGCCGCCGGTGTTGACGTCACCGACGAGGCCATGGCCATGGAGCGCCAGGGCCAGCGCCCGCTGCTGGTGGAAGGCAGCGAGGACAACTTCAAGGTCACCACTCCGGCCGATCTGGACCGGTTCGAATTCGTACTTTCCCGCCGCGCCGGCTGACCGTCCGCGCGGCCCTGTTGCAAGGGTTGCATCCATGAGCACCGCACCGTTCCCGCCCGTCCGCATCGGCCAGGGCTACGACGTCCATGCCTTCGGTGAAGGCGACCACATCATGCTTGGCGGCGTGAACGTGCCGCACAGCTGCGGCGTGCTCGCACACAGCGATGGCGACGTGATCCTGCACGCCCTGTGCGATGCGATGCTCGGCGCGTTGGCGCTGGGCGATATCGGCCAGCATTTCCCGCCGAGTGACGACCGCTGGAAGGGCGCCGACAGCAGTGATTTCGTTCGCCATTGCGACAGCCTGCTGCGCGAGCGTGGCTGGCGCGTCGGCAACACCGACATCACCGTGATCTGCGAGCGGCCGAAGGTCGGTCCGCATGCGCTGGCGATGCGTGAGCGCATCGGTGGGTTGCTGCAGTTGCCGCTGGATGCGGTCAGCGTCAAGGCCACCACGTCTGAGAAGCTGGGCTTCACCGGCCGTGGCGAAGGCATCGCCGCACAGGCGGTGGTACTGCTGGTGGCGGCATGATCCCGCTGCCGTTGGCGTTTGGTGCACCGTTGCTGACGGCGCGCATCCGCACCACGCCGGACGATTTCCAGGTTGACGAACTGCCGGCCTTCGAGGCCACCGGTGAAGGCGAGCACCTGCTGCTGCACATCCGCAAGCGCGGCGCCAACACCGTGCATGTGGCCAAGGTGCTGGCCAAGTGGGCGGGCCTGCCGGAAATGGCGGTGAGCTACGCCGGCATGAAGGATCGCCATGCGGTCACCACCCAGCGTTTCAGCGTGCACCTGCCCAAGCGCATTGCGCCGGACCTGGCCGAGCTGGCCAGTGACGAGATCGAAGTGCTCGAAGCCACCTGGCACAACCGCAAGCTGCAGCGCGGTGCACTGGCAGGCAACCGCTTCAAGCTGGTGCTGCGTGAAGTGCAGGGCGATGCCGCAGCGATCAGCGAACGCTTGCAGCAGATTGCCGAGCGCGGCCTGCCGAACTGGTTTGGCGAGCAGCGCTTTGGCCGCGACGGCGGCAATGTGCCAGCGGCACTGGCGATGTTCGGGGGGCGCCGCATGCGCAAGGAACAGCGATCGCTGCTGCTGTCAGCCGCTCGTTCGGCGCTGTTCAACCGCGTGCTGGCCGCGCGCGTGGAGCAGGGCAACTGGGACCAGCCGCTGGAAGGCGAAGTCTGGATGCTCAATGGCAGCCGCAGCGTGTTCGGTCCCGAGCCGTACACCGACGTGCTGGCCGAGCGCCTGGCGCGTTTCGACATCCATCCCAGCGCGCCGCTGTGGGGTGAAGGCGAGCTGCGCAGCACCGATGCGGCACGCGAGCTGGAGCTGGCCGCGCTGGACGACGAGGAATCGAAGGCGCTGCGGGCCGGCCTGGAAGACGCGCGCCTGAAGCAGGAGCGCCGCGCGCTGCGCCTGCGCCCGGCGCTGCTGCAGCACCAGTGGCTGGCCGAAGACGTGCTGGAGCTGTCATTCGCGCTGCCGCCAGGCTGCTACGCCACCGCCGTACTGCACGAACTCGGCCCCGTCGAGGACGCCTCGCAGGCCTGACAGAAAAAGGGGACCAGAAAAAGGGGACGGAGGGAATTAAGTCGTTTGTGCCACAAACGACTTAATTCCCTCCGTCCCCTTTTTCATCTACGGGCCAGCAGCACCAGCACCGCGCCGGTGCCGCCTTGTCCGGTCGGCGCCGAATGGAACGCCAGTACGTCGTTGCGCAGCCGCAGCAGGCGATCGACCAGATTCTTCAGCACCGGTGCACCGCCATCGGACTGCAGGCCCTTGCCGTGGATGATGCGCACGCAGCCATAGTCGTGTGCATGCGCTTCCAGCAGGAACTGGCGCAGCAGCGCCTCCGCCTGCGACGCAGTGGCGCCGTGCAGGTCCAGCTCGTCCTGCACCGAGTACTGGCCACGCTTGAGGCGCTGGAACAAGCGTGGTGGCAGGTTGTCGCGGCGATAGCTGGCCACGTCGCCGGCTTCCAGCGGCGTGCTGTCGCGCAGCAGCCGGGCGAATTCGCCGGCGGCTTCGGCCTCGTCACGTTCGGCCATGCGCGCGCGCGGCTTCGGCCGGGGCGCGGCAGGCGCCGGCTCGGCATCCTTGCGCAGCGGCGTCACTTCGCCGATGGCCGCACGGAACAATGCGGCCGGATCTTCGTCTTCAGGGTGCGACATGCGCACAGGGTAAACCGCCGGCGCATCTCTGCCTATGACGGTTCGATGTCGGTCATGACCGCCGACAGGGTAGGACCGGCGGCTCGCATGCGGCACAATAGACGATGCCCTTGCAGGGTCGACGGCTTCCGCAGGGGAGTACGGCGGTCCCGCCCACACTGCACGGTGACGGAATCGAATTCTTGGAAAATCAAGCGGTTAAATCGAAGATGCGAATCCTGGTCAGTAACGACGATGGCGTCGACGCCGCAGGCATCCGGATGCTTGCTTCGGTGCTGCGCGAGGCCGGACACGAAGTCACGGTGGTCGCGCCCGACCGTGATCGCTCCGGCGCCAGCAATTCGCTGACCCTGGACCTGCCGATCCGCCTCAAGCGCATCGACCATTACACCGTCTCGGTGGCCGGCACTCCGACCGACTGCGTGCACCTGGCGCTGACCGGGCTGCTCGAGTTCGAACCGGACATTGTCGTGTCCGGCATCAACAATGCCGCCAACCTCGGCGATGACGTGATCTACTCCGGCACCGTCTCGGCGGCGATGGAAGGTCGCTTCCTCGGGCTGCCGGCGGTGGCGGTCTCGCTGGTTACCCGCAACCACGATCCGAAACATTTCGAGACCGCCGCGCGCGCTGCGGTGGAGATCGTTGCCCGGCTCAAGGCCGATCCGTTGCCGGCTGACACCATCCTCAACGTCAACGTGCCTGATCTGCCGTGGAGCGAGGTCAGGGGCTTCGAGGTCACCCGCCTCGGCAACCGCCATCGCGCCGAAGGCTGCATCGCGCAGAAGGACCCGCGCGGCAACGAGGTGTACTGGATCGGCCCGGCCGGCCGTGAGCAGGACTCCGGCCCCGGTACCGACTTCCATGCGGTGCGCACCGGGCATATCTCGATCACCCCGATCCAGGTGGACCTGACCCGCTACCAGGCACTGGAGAAAGTGGCCAGCTGGGTCGGCGGCCTCAGTGCCGCGCTGGACCAGCCGGCATGAGTCCACGCCTGCGCCTGCAACCGGAAGCCGTCGGTATCGGCATGACCTCGCAGCGTGTGCGTGACCGCCTGGTCGACCGCCTGCGCGAAGCCGGCATCGTTGACGAGCCGACCTTGAATGCGATCCGGGTGGTGCCGCGCCATCTGTTCATCGACGAGGCACTGGCCTCGCGTGCGTATGAAGACACCGCGCTGCCGATCGGCCACGGCCAGACCATCTCGCAGCCCTGGGTGGTCGCGCGGATGACCGAGGCGGTCCTCCAGGTCGCGCCGAAACGGGTGCTGGAAGTCGGCACCGGTTCCGGTTACCAGGCCGCCATCCTCGGTGCGCTGGGCCTGGAGGTCTACACCGTGGAGCGCATCGGTGATCTGCTGCGGCAGGCCCGCAAGCGCTTCCGTGCACTGGGCATGAACATCCGCACCAAGCATGACGACGGTCGCGTCGGCTGGGCCGAGCACGGTCCATTCGATGCCATCGTGGTCACTGCGGCGGCGCCGGCACTGGTCGACGCCCTGATCGAGCAACTGGCCGAGGGCGGCCGCCTGGTGGCGCCGGTCGGTGGCCCCGGGGCGCAGTCGCTGGTACAGCTGGACCGCAAGGCCGACGGCAGCATCGAACAACACGTGCTGGCGCCGGTCACGTTCGTGCCGCTGCTGTCTGGCATGCTCGACTAATCCACGGAGCAGGGTTGCATGAAGATTTTCGGGCCGCTGTACGAGCGGGCGATGAAGTGGGCGGCGCACGAACGCGCGCCCACCTACCTGACGGTGTTGAGCTTCTTCGAGGCGATCATCTTCCCGGTGATGCCGGAGGTGATGCTGGCGCCGATGTGCGTGGCCCAGCCCAAGCGCGGTTGGTGGTTCGCCACCCTGAGCCTGGCCGGCTCGATGGTCGGTGCACTGGTTGGCTACGCGCTGGGTCATTACGCCTTCGAGGCGATCAAGCCGTTGTTCGAAGCGCTGGGCATGCTGCCGGCCATCGAGCAGGGCATCACCACCGTGCAGGCGAAGATGGCCGAGTCGCCGTGGGCAGTGTTCACCTTCCTGGTGCTGGGCGGATTCATGCCCATCCCGATGAAGGTCTTCACGTGGGCATCGGGTATCGTCGGTGTACCGATGCCGCAGTACCTGTTGAGCATGCTGATCGGTCGTGGCAAGCGCGTGTTCGTGCTGGCTGCGGTCATCCGTATCGGTGGTGCGCGTGCTGAAGCGGCACTGCGTCGCTGGATTGAACCGCTGGGCTGGATCGCCACCGCGCTGGTGGTGGTGCTGATCGCCTGGCTTGTATGGAGGTCGAAGTTCGCATGAGTCCTGATCGTCTGAGCAAGGGAGTGCGCATCGGCGCGCTGGCGTTGCTGGTTTCCACCCTGGCCGCCTGCGGCACCGCCACCGTGGTTCGTCCTGGTGGTGGCAGCACCGGCGGCGGTGTGACCACGCCGAAGACCTCGGTACCCAAGCCGGGGCAGACCGTGGTGGTGCGCAAGGGCGACACCATCTATGCGCTGGCCCGCATCCATGACATCACCCCGGGCGACCTGATTGCCTGGAACAGCCTGGACAACCCCTCGACGATCTATCCGGGGCAGGTGATCCGGCTGTATCCGGCCGGTGCCAGCGGCGGTCGCGCGCCCACCACGGTGGTCACCCCGCCGCGTTCCGGTGGCAGCAGTGGCGGCAGTACCACGCCGGCCCCGGCGCCGGTCGGTCCGGTGAAGAGCAACATCGCCTGGCGCTGGCCGGCTGATGGCGCCATCGTTGGCCGCTACGTGGCTGGTGATGCGACCAAGCAGGGCGTTGACATCGCCGGCACCAGCGGCCAGGCGGTCAAGGCCACCGCCAATGGCGTGGTGGTGTATTCCGGCGCCGGCCTGGTCGGCTACGGCGAGCTGATCATCATCAAGCACAGCGACCAGTGGCTGTCGGCCTATGGCCACAACCGCAAGCGCCTGGTGAATGAAGGCCAGAGCGTGAAGGCCGGTGAGCAGATCGCCGAAATGGGCCGTACCGGTGCGAACCGCGACATGGTCCACTTCGAGATTCGCTACAACGGCAAGCCGGTCGACCCGCAGCAGTACCTGCCGGCACGCTGATCGTCAGATGCGATAGCGCCGGGCCATGCCCGGCGTTCCTGGCCCGTAGAGGCGAGCCATGCTCGATCCGGGTACCGCAGAGTGGTCATTTGCGATCTTGTGTGTCGCAGGCTCACCTTCACGGCGGACGGGATACCCGGCATTCTTGAGCGGTCCCAGTCAATCCGGTGCCCCATGCTCCGTCCTGCTTCCACTCTCGCGTTGCTCATCGTCGCGCCGCTGGCCTCCGCAGCCAGCGATCCGCGCGACGTGGTCACCCGTCTTTACGCGGCCGTCCAGGCGCCGGCTTCGGACGAAGCGACCATTCCGCCGTTGCTGGGCGATGCGCTGCGCTCAGCCATCGATGCGCAGCGCGCTTACGAGCGGGCCTGTGCGGTGCTGGCCGCGCATGACGAGAAGCCGCACATGTTGGACCAGAGCCCGTATCTCATGGCGCCGGATCGGCCGGAAACGGTAAAGGTGGGGCTGCCCGCGACGAGCGGCGATGGCAGTTGGGTGCTCGTCGAAATGGCGATAGGCGACTATCGCTGGACCGACCGTGTCCTGCTGCAAAGGCAGGGTCAGGACTGGAAGGTCATGGACATCCGCTGGGGCCAGGGCGGCAACCTGATCGGGCGGCTGAAGCAGTTCTCGGCCTTCCGCTGCACCGCTTCTGGCGGCTAGCGCCGGGGCGCGCCCGACGCCTCGACCTCAGCCTTCCAGAATGAAAGCGGCCGCGACCTTGCGGCCTTCGCCCGCCAGGATGTTGAAGGTGCGCGCGGCGGCCGGATTGTTCATCACTTCCAGGCCGATGCCGCGTGACAGGCAGGCAGCCATCACCACTGCCGGCGGGAATACCTGGCGGTCACCCGTGCCGAGCACGATCAGCGCCGGATTCAGCGCCAGGATCGGCTCCAGGTCAGCCACCTGCAGCGCAGTGGCGCTCACCACCGGCCATTGCGAGACCAGCTGGTCCGGGGTCAGGAAGAAACTGCTGCCCAGCGCCTGGTCATTCACCTTGGCCGAGCGGCCATCGGCGGCACGGAGGCTATAGGCGTAATCCGGCGGTTCGTGGTTCAGCTGCATGGCAGTAGGGCGATCAGCCGCGCGGCAGCACGATCTGGCGCTGTTCCTTGCTCGGGCGGTACAGCACGGCGACGTGGCCGATGCGCTGCACCAGCGCGCTTTCTGTGGCTTCGACGATCTCGCCGATCATCACGTCACGGGCGTCGCGGTCTTCAGCAGCGACCTTCACCTTGACCAGCTCGTGGCGCTCCAGCACTTCGTTCAGCTCAG
The DNA here is from genome assembly GCF_004346925.1 of Stenotrophomonas sp. ASS1. Classification (NCBI taxonomy): domain Bacteria; kingdom Pseudomonadati; phylum Pseudomonadota; class Gammaproteobacteria; order Lysobacterales; family Lysobacteraceae; genus Stenotrophomonas; species Stenotrophomonas oleivorans. The sequence goes on from NZ_CP031167.1 coordinate 1,588,928, forward strand.
CGATGAAGGCCGGGGTCACACCCTTGCCGCCGGTCTGCAGCAGGGCCTTCAGGTCGTGGGCTTGGCCGCGCAGGAAACGGGTCTGGGAGGCGGTCAGGGCGATGGACATGCAGGAAAACACGGTTGAATGGGGCGATCAGGGTATCATGAGGACCCCATCAGCCCCTATTTTCAATGGCTACCCGCAGCAAAAGCAGCCAGCGCTGGCTCAAGGAACACTTCTCCGACCCCTTCGTGAAGAAGGCCCAGGCCGAAGGCATGCGCTCGCGCGCCGCCTACAAGCTCGAAGAGCTGCTGGAACGTGACCGGTTGCTGAAGCCGCACATGGTGGTGGTCGACCTCGGTGCCGCCCCGGGCGGCTGGTCTCAGCAGGTGCGGAGACAGATCGGCGACACCGGTCGCGTGCTGGCGCTGGACATCCTGGACATGCCGCCGCTGGCCGGCGTGGAGTTCCTTCATGGTGACTTCAGGGAAGAAGCCGTTCTATCGCAGTTTGAAGCCATGCTCGGGGATCAGCCGGTAGACCTTGTGCTGTCGGACATGGCCCCCAATAAGAGTGGTGTAGGCGCGGTCGACCAGCCGCGGATGATGCACCTGGCGGAGCTGGCCCTGGATTTTGCCGACAACCACCTGAAGACCGGTGGGGCGTTCCTGATCAAGCTGTTCCAGGGTGAGGGCTTTGACGACTACGTGCGCGACATGCGCCGCCGGTACGACAAGGTCTCCATCCGCAAGCCGGAAGCGTCGCGCAAGCGCTCTCCCGAGGTGTATGCCTTGGGTCAGGGAAAACGCGCCCACATGAAGTAAGCTCGCAACGTACGCAAGTTCGACCCCAACGCAACGCCAGCACTGAGAGGAACACCGGAGCCAATGAGGATGAACGACTTGACCAAGAACCTCCTGCTGTGGGTGGTCGTCGCCGTCGTGCTGATGGTGGTCTTCCAGAGCTTCTCGCCGAAGTCCTCCGGGGCCGGCGCGCAGGGCGCGTCTTACTCGCAATTCCTGGACCAGGTGGACAGCGGCAACGTGCAGAAGGTCGCCTTTGGCGGCGACATGCGTGGCGGCACCAGCCAGCTGACCTACACCACCCGCGGTGGTCAGTCCTCCACCATCACCGCGCCGTTCGATCGTGACCTGATCAACGTGCTGCGTACCAAGAACGTGGAGATCGTGCAGGAGGAGCCGTCCAGCGGCATTTCCCTCGGCGCGATCCTGATGAATTTCCTGCCGGTCATCCTGATCATCGGCTTCTGGTTGTTCATCATGCGCCAGATGCAGGGCGGTGGCGGCGGTGCCAAGGGCGCGATGTCCTTCGGCAAGTCGCGCGCCAAGCTGCAGGGCGAAGACCAGATCAAGGTCACCTTCGCCGACGTCGCCGGCTGCGACGAGGCCAAGGAAGAAGTGGGCGAACTGGTCGACTTCCTGCGCGACCCGTCCAAGTTCACCAAGCTGGGCGGCAAGATTCCGCGCGGCGTGCTGATGGTGGGCCCGCCGGGTACCGGCAAGACGCTTCTGGCCAAGGCCATCGCCGGCGAAGCCAAGGTGCCGTTCTTCTCGATCTCCGGTTCGGACTTCGTGGAAATGTTCGTCGGCGTCGGCGCCAGCCGCGTGCGTGACATGTTCGAGCAGGCCAAGAAGCACGCGCCGTGCATCATCTTCATCGACGAAATCGACGCCGTCGGCCGCCACCGTGGCGCCGGCCTGGGCGGCGGTCACGACGAGCGCGAGCAGACCCTGAACCAGCTGCTGGTCGAGATGGACGGTTTTGAAGGCGGCGAAGGCGTGATCGTGATCGCTGCGACCAACCGTCCGGACGTGCTGGACCCGGCGCTGCTGCGCCCGGGCCGTTTCGACCGCCAGGTCGTGGTCGGCCTGCCGGACGTGAAGGGCCGCGAGCACATCCTCAAGGTCCACATGCGCAAGCTGCCGCTGGCTGACGACGTCGAGCCGATGGTGATCGCGCGTGGTACCCCGGGCTTCTCCGGTGCGGACCTGGCCAACCTCTGCAACGAGGCGGCCCTGTTCGCCGCGCGTGGCAACGAGAAGGAAGTCCGCATGGACCACTTCGACCGTGCCCGCGACAAGATCCTGATGGGTGCCGAGCGCCGCTCGATGGCCATGAGCGAGGACGAGAAGACCCTGACCGCGTACCACGAGGCCGGCCACGCCATCGTCGGCCGCCTGGTGCCCGAGCACGACCCGGTCTACAAGGTGACCATCATTCCGCGCGGCCGCGCGCTGGGTGTGACCATGTACCTGCCGGAAGGCGACAAGTACTCGATGAACCGCGTGGCGATCCAGTCGCAGCTGTGCTCGCTGTACGGCGGCCGCGTCGCTGAAGAGCTGATCTTCGGCGAGGACAAGGTCACCACCGGCGCCTCCAACGACATCGAGCGTGCCACCAAGATGGCCCGCAACATGGTCACCAAGTGGGGCCTGTCCGAGCAGCTCGGCCCGATCGCCTATGGCGAAGAGGACGACGAGGTGTTCCTGGGCCGTTCGGTGACCCAGCACAAGAGCGTGTCCAACGACACGGCGCGCCGGATCGACGAGGAAGTGCGCAACATCCTCGACAAGGCCTACGCCCGCACGACCCAGCTGCTGACCGAGAACATCGACAAGCTGCACGCGATGTCGCAGCTGCTGCTGCAGTACGAGACCATCGACGCGCCGCAGATCGACGCGATCATGGAAGGCCGCGATCCGCCGCCGCCGGCGGGCTGGAGCAAGTCGAACAAGGATGGCGGCAACGACAAGGGCGGCGACGCCCGTCCGCTGCCGCCGATCGCAGGCCCGGCCGAATCGCACTGACGGCCCGCTGCAGGTGACACCAGGCGAGGCCGGGGCAACCCGGCTTCGTTGTTTCCGGGCCACTGGCCCATCCCGAAGATCCGATCTGACGCTGGAGCCCGCATGTCCGCCCCGAAGCCCGAACCGATTTCCCACACTGCCGAAATGGTGATCGCCACCGTGGTCGGCGTGGGTGTGGGCCTGGGGGCCGACAACCTGCTGCTGGGCTGCGTGGTGGGCATCGGAGTCGGCATCGTGCTGAGCATTGCCAAGACCCTGTACGTGGACCGCAAGCGCCGCCGCCGTTGAGGGGGTGTCGGCAGGGCTGCGCCCTGCACCCGTGGTAGTGCCGGCCGCTGGCCGGCAACCTCAACAGCAACAGCAACAGCAACAGCGGGCTTTCCGTAGGATGGCGGGGCGGTGTCGGAGTGCGGGGGCGCTGCAAGTACGTCCCTGTAAGCTTGGCAGCCGCTTGCTCGCGTGCGCATTCCTGCGCACACGGCAAGACCGGGGTTGGGCGTCCTGCCCAACCCGCCCGAGGCATGCCTCGGGCCCATGCGGCTGACACCCCGCCATCCGACACCGCCCCACCTCTGACAGATTCCGGGAGCTGTTGGTAGGTGTCGACCTTGGTCGACACATCTGTCAGATATCGATGTACAAGAATGGGGTCAGATCCGTTTTCCGTAGGAAAACGGATCTGACCCCAAGAGTCACTCCGGCAGCTCGCGAGCAACTGTCGAAGGCGGGGTGGGTCCGGTTGCGGGAGTGTCCGCGGCATGGATGCCGCGGCCAAGCCCCCATGGTGAAGTGACCCCCGAGACTTGGACGGGGTCAGGCGGCCGATTGGGCCTGCTCCCGGTACTTTACCGGGCTCAGACCTTTCAGTTTCAGTTTGATGCGTTCTTCGTTGTAGTACTGGATGTATTCCACCAGCCCAGCCTCCAGACTCTCGAGGCTGTCAAAGCTGTTCAGGTAGAAGAATTCCGACTTCAGCGTTCCAAAGAAGCTCTCCATCGCCGCATTGTCCAGGCAGTTGCCGCGCCGGGACATGCTTTGCTTCAACGAGTGCTTTTCCAGCATGTGCCGGTAGTTTTCATGCTGGTACTGCCAGCCCTGGTCGGAGTGGATCATGGGGCGCTCATCCGGGGAAAGCTTCTTGATGGCCTCCTCCAGCATTTGACCCACCAGATCAAATACGGGCCGACGCTTGATCTGATAAGCCACGATTTCGCCGTTGTAGAGGTCCATGATCGGCGACAGGTATAGCTTCATGCCCTGCACCTTGAACTCGGTCACGTCAGTCACCCACTTCTGGTTGGGCCGCTCGGCATGGAACTGGCGATTGAGGTCATTGCCAACCACAACATTGGCCGCCCCCTTGAAGGCCTGGTAGCGCTTCACACGCACCCGCGATTTCAGCCCCATCTCCCCCATCAGGCGCTGAACCCGCTTGTGATTGGTCCGATGACCCTGATTGGCTAATTCCAGCGTCACCGTGCGATAGCCATAGCGCCCTTGGCTTTGATCGTAGATTGCACGGATGCGCTCGCACAGGGCTGCCTCATCCTGATCCGGATGGGCCAGGACATGGTTCTGGTAATAGAACGTACTGCGTGACAGCTCAGCTGCTTCGAGCAGAAGCGACAGCGTATGAACCTGCCTCAATCCTTGGACGGCTTGCGCTTTGCGTCCTGCGCCGCCTGCTCTTCCCGGATCAAGGCATCGAGTTTTTTTAGGTAGTCGGTCTCCGCACGCAGATAGGCGACTTCCTTGAGCAGCTCATCGCGGCTCATATCTTCAGGCGGCTTGGACGAACGGGTCTTCTTCATCGGCTTTCGGGGCGGCGGCGGAGGGGGTGCCAACGCTTGGGCACCGCCTTGAGCATACAGGCGCCGCCATCGCCCCACCGCGCCGGCATCGCCAATTTGAAAGTAGGTGGTGGCCTCGCGCCCGGACAGGCCGTCCTGGCTCATCTTCTCCAGGACAGCCAGCTTGAACGGGAGGTCATAGGACCGGGCCTGGCGATGAAATCCCCGCCAACCATGCAGCCGATAGGTCGCCACCCAGCGCCTGACCGTGGAGAACTCCAGGCCGTGGCGACGGGCAATGGCTTTGACCGATGTGGAGGTCTTGCAGGCCTCTTTGGCGACCTGCAGTTTGAAACGCGCGTCGTATTTGTTCATGTATCCCTCGGGGTTGGATCTAGCGTCCAACTCCCGGGGGTCACTTCATGGATGGGTTCACGGCGTCTCCCGCAACCGGACCCACCCCGCCATTCCTCAGCAAACCTGCTGTTGCTCCGGCTATTGCTGTTGCCTCTGCGGGTGCAGGGCGCCGCCCTGCCGAACTAAACTACCCGCCGTTGTCCCTGCAGGATTGCCCATGTTCGATACCTCGCCCCAGCTCGATTGCGCCGGCCGCATCCTGCGCCTCGACCGTGCCCGGGTCATGGGCATCGTCAACGTCACCCCGGATTCGTTCTCCGATGGCGGCGCGCACGACACTACCGAGGCCGCGGTCGCACATGGCCTGAAGCTGGTCGAGGAGGGTGCGGACCTGCTCGATATTGGCGGCGAATCGACCCGCCCGGGCGCCGCGCCGGTATCGATCGAGGACGAGCTGCGCCGCGTGATTCCGGTGATCGAGCAGCTGGCCGCCCGAACCCAGGTTCCGATCAGCATCGACACCTTCAAGCCGGAGGTGATGCGTGCGGCCGTGGCCGTCGGCGCGGGCATGATCAATGACATCTACGGCCTGCGCCAGGAAGGGGCGCTGGACGCCGCCGCTGCAACCGGCGTGCCGGTGGTGCTGATGCACATGCAGGGCGAGCCGGGCCACATGCAGGCTGACCCACACTACGATGACGTGGTCGCCGAGGTGCACCGTTTCCTGGTGCAGCGCCTGTTCGCTGCAGAAATGGCCGGCATCGCGAAGAAGAACCTGCTGATCGATCTCGGTTTCGGCTTCGGCAAGACCACCGCCCACAACATGACCCTGCTGGCGCGCTCCGAGCGCTTCCTGGAACTGGGCGTGCCGATGCTGGCCGGCTTGTCGCGCAAGCGCAGCCTGGGGGAACTGACCGGCCGCGACACGCCGTCCGAACGCGTGGCGGCTTCGGTGGCCGCGCACCTGATTGCGGTGCAGCGTGGTGCGCGCATCGTGCGCGTGCATGACGTGGCGGCCACCGTCGATGCGCTGAAGATCTGGCAAGCAGTCGAGGCGGTGCCGACGCCGCGCGCCGACGCCACGCCGACGATCCGCTGGCCGGACGAAGACTGATGGGCATCGACCGGCGGCCACTGGCGATCGCCGTGATGGGGCCGACCGCCAGTGGCAAGACCGCCACCGCGATCGCCCTGGCGAAGCAGCTGGATGGCGAGATCGTCAGCGTCGATTCGGCGCTGGTGTACCGCCACCTGGATATCGGTTCGGCCAAGCCCGATGCGGCAGAGCGTGCGCAGGCGCCGCACCATCTGCTGGACCTGCGCGATCCCTGGCAGACCTACTCGGCAGCCGAATTCGCCGCCGATGCCGGTCGGGTCGTGGCCGACATCGTGGCACGCGGCAAGATGCCGATCCTGGCCGGTGGCACTGGCCTGTACTTCCGCGCCCTGTTGCAGGGCCTGTCGCCGATGCCCGAGGCCGATCCGGCGACGCGCGAAGCGCTCAGCGCCGAGGCGGCCGAGCGTGGCTGGGCGGCGCTGCACGCAGAGTTGGCCAAGGTCGATCCAGCAGCAGCGGCACGCATCCATGCCACCGACCCGCAGCGCATCCAGCGGGCGCTGGAGGTCTATCGCCTGACCGGCACCCCCATCACTGAATGGCAGCGCCGGCCGGGCGTGGCGCCGTTGCCGGTGCGCACCCTCAAGCTGATCCTGGCGCCGCGTGACCGCGCGGTGCTGCACCAGCGCATCGAGGCGCGCTTCGACGCCATGCTGGCGCAGGGCTTCCTGGACGAGGTGCGGGCACTGCGTGCAATGCCGGAAATGGCCGCCGTGACGGCGCCGCTGGACCTGCCGGCGGTGCGCGCGGTTGGCTATCGCCAGGCCTGGGAATACCTGGACGGGGAGGGTGATGCCGCCCGTTTCCGTGACAAGGCGATCTTCGCCACCCGGCAGCTGGCCAAGCGCCAGCTGACCTGGCTGCGCGGCGAGCTTGATGCGCGCTGGTTCGACCCCCATGTCGATGGGGAGCGCCTGGCCGGCGCGGTGTCGACCTTCGTCGCACGCTGAACCCCCGCCAGCCGTGTAACATCATCGGTCGGCGGGCGGCTCGGGGGCCGTGGCAACCGTCGGCAACCCAATAAGAACAATAATCAGGAGTGTGCAATGTCCAAGGGGCAATCGCTGCAGGATCCTTTCTTGAACGCACTGCGGCGCGAGCGCGTGCCGGTTTCGGTGTACCTGGTCAACGGCATCAAGCTGCAGGGCACGATCGAGTCGTTCGACCAGTTCGTGGTCCTGCTGCGCAACACGGTCAGTCAGATGGTCTACAAGCACGCCATTTCCACGGTCGTTCCGGCACGCAACGTGAAGGTCGGTCCGGGCGGTGGTTACGTGCAGTCGGGTGAAGGTGGTCAGGCAGGTGATGAAGCAGACGAGTAATACCGGAGCGGTGAATGTTTGACCGCTCGAAAAAGGGCGAACACGCCTTGTTGATCCAGCCCCATTTCGGCAAGCTGGAAGACGATGTGCTGGAAGAATTCGGTGATCTGGCCCGCTCGGCTGGGGCCAGCATCGCCGCGACGATCACCGCGCGCCTGGACCGTCCGAATCCGTCGACCCTGATCGGCAGCGGCAAGCTGGACGAGATCAAGGCTGCGGCCGACGCCAGCGGTGCCGACCTGATCCTGGTCAACCATGCGTTGAGCCCGGGCCAGGAGCGCAACCTGGAACGGTTCCTGGAGCGCCGGGTGATCGACCGAACCGGCCTGATCCTGGACATCTTCGCCCAGCGTGCGCACAGCCACGAAGGCAAGCTGCAGGTCGAGCTGGCGCAGCTGCGTCACCTGGCCACGCGGCTGGTGCGCGGCTGGACCCACCTGGAGCGCCAGCGCGGCGGTTCGATCGGCCTGCGCGGCCCGGGTGAAACCCAGCTGGAAACCGACCGCCGCCTGCTGCAGAAGCGGGTCGAGCAGCTGCAGAAGCGGCTGGAAAAGGTGGAAGTGCAGCGCACCCAGATGCGCCGTGCGCGCGTGCGCAGCGAGCTGCCGCGCGTGGCCCTGGTCGGCTACACCAACGCCGGCAAGTCGACCCTGTTCAATGCCATGACCGGCGCCGAGGCCTATGCCGCCGACCAGCTGTTTGCCACGCTGGACCCGACCGTGCGCCGCATCGCGGTGCCGGGCGGCAACGTGGTGCTGGCCGACACCGTCGGCTTTGTCCGCGATCTGCCGCATGACCTGGTCGCTGCCTTCCGCTCGACCCTGTCCGAGGCGCGCGAGGCCGATTTCCTGCTGCATGTGGTCGACGCCGCCGATCCGCACCGCGAGGAGCGCATCGCCCAGGTCGACGAGGTACTGACCGCGGTCGGTGCCGGTGACCTGCCGCAGTTGCTGGTGTTCAACAAGATCGACCGGATCGAGGGCGCTGACGTCCGCCACGATGGCCAGGACGGTATCCCGGATGAGTCGCGTCGCGAGCGGGTGTGGATTTCCGCGCGTGACGGGCAGGGCCTGGAGCTGCTGCAGGCGGTGCTGGGCAAGCGCCTGGGCCTGCAGCATGTCACCGGCGAACTGCGCCTGCCGCCGGATGCCGGCCGCCTGCGTGCGCGCCTGCACCAGCTGGAAGTGATCCGCAGCGAGCAGGCCGACGAAGACGGCTGGCTGCTGCAGGTCGACCTGCCGATTGCCGAAGCCGAAAAGCTGGCCGCCAGTGCCGACGGCGCGCCGATCCGGGCGCTGCTGCCGGAGAAACTGCCGGAGTGGTGAGGTAGCGGCCCATGCCCGGTAGTGCCGGCCGCTGGCCGGCAGCGTAACCGTGCCGGAGGGACGCGACATCCAGCTGTCATCTGCGGTACAACGTGCAGGTTCTTCACCCCACCGTCATGCCGATGTCCATTCCCACCGACGCTGAACTCAATGCCCAGTCCGCCGCGCTCGGGCAGCGCCTGCAGCAGGCTTCGCTGCAGCTGGTGACCGCTGAAAGCTGCAGTGGTGGCTGGATCGCCAAGTGCATGACCGATATCGCCGGTTCCTCGGCGTTCTTCGACTGCGGCATGGTGGTCTACAGCTACGAGGCCAAGCAGCGCCTGTTGGGCGTGCGTGCGCAGACCCTGGAGCAGTTCGGTGCGGTCAGCCGCGAAACCGTGCTGGAAATGGTGTCCGGCGCGCTGGTCAATTCCGGTGCCGGCATCGCGGTGGCGGTGACCGGCATCGCCGGTCCTGGTGGCGGCAGCCCGGACAAACCGGTCGGAAGCGTCTGGATTGGCTGGAAGCGCCGCGGCGGCTATGCCCGTGCCGAGCTGTTCCAGTTCGATGGCGACCGCGAAGCCATCCGCCGGCAAACCGTGGCGGCGGCATTGCGCGGTATCGACGCCCAGCTGTGACATGCTGCTCCGGTAATCGTCCGGAGCACGCATGATGTGGGAAACGCTGGGCACGGTCCGTGACCTGGGCCGACTGCAGGAAATCGCCGTCGTCCTGATCCGCTATGGCTTCGGCGATGTGGTGCGGCGCATCGGCCTGGCCAGCACGCTGGAGCGGGCAGGGCGCCTGCTGCACTGGAACGAGGAGCGGCAGGAACTGCTGCGGATGACCGCGCCGGTGCGCGTGCGCAGCGCGATGCAGGATCTCGGCCCGACCTTCGTCAAGCTCGGCCAGGTGCTGGCGACGCGCGTCGACCTGCTGCCGCCGGAATGGATCGCCGAGCTCTCTGAACTGCAGAACGCAGTACCGGCGCTGCCGTACGCGGATATCCGTGAGCAGCTCGAGGCCGATCTTGGCGCATCGCCTTCAGAAGTGTTCGCCTTCCTCGATGAAACCCCGATGGCCGCCGCTTCGCTGGCGCAGGCCCACCGCGCGCGCCTGCATGACGGTCGCGAGGTGGTGCTGAAGGTGCGTCGCCCCGGCATCCGCGATGTGGTCGAGGCCGACCTGCGGCTGCTGGCCCGCCTGGCCGAAATCGTTGAAGCCCGGCTTCCGGACCTGCGTCGTTACCGCCCGGCCGAGGTGGTGCAGCAGTTCACCGTGTCGCTGCGTCGCGAGCTGGATTTTGCCGCCGAATGCCGCAATGCCGAGCGCATCGCGCGCAACTTCAAAGGCCGAGACGATATCCTGATTCCCCGCGTGCACTGGCAGTGGACCTGCGAAAGCCTGAACGTGCAGGACTTCGTCGACGGCATTCCAGGGCGTGATCTGGCTGGCGTTGATGCGGCAGGACTGGACCGGCGCGAACTGGCGCGACGCGGTGCGGACATCGTGCTGAAGATGGTGCTGGAGGACGGCAGCTTCCACGCTGATCCGCACCCGGGCAACATCATCTACCTGCGTGACGGCCGCATCGGTGTGATCGATTTCGGCATGGTCGGTGCGCTGTCCGAAGTGCGTCGTTTCCAGGTCGCGCAGCTGCTGCACGGGCTGGTCGAGCAGGACCCGCAGGGTGTGGCCGACGTGCTGCTGGACTGGGCCGGCGGCGTGGAAGTGGACGAGAACCGGCTGCAGCACGACATCAGCCAGTTCGTCGACCAGTACCGTGGCGTGCCGCTGAAGGACCTGCGCATCGGTCTGATGCTGGGCGACATCACCCAGCTGCTGCGCAGCTACAGCCTGACCCTGCCGGCCGACCTGGCGCTGATGATCAAGGCGTTCCTGACCCTGGAAGGCATGGGGCGGCAGCTGGACCCTGATTTCGACATGGCCAGTGCCGCGCGCCCGTTCCTGGAACGGGTGGTGCTGCAGCGCTATGCGCCCAGGGCCCTGCTCAAGCGCGGCCGCCGCAGCCTGCTGGGCCTGGTCGACTTCGCCGGCGAACTGCCACGCGACCTGCGCAAGCTGGTCCAGGCAGCCCGCCGTGGGCGCCTGCAGCTGAAGGTGGAAACCAGCGCGCTGCAGGGCTTCGGCGAGCAGGTGAACCGCGCCGCGAACCGGCTGGTGATGGGCATCGTCACCGCTGCATTGATCATCGGCTCGTCGATCGTGATGCACAGCGTTGGTGGCGTTTCCAGCCGCTGGCTGCTGGCGCTGGGCGTGTGCGGTTTCATCGGCGCCGGCTTCTGCGGCGTGTGGATCCTGTTTTCGATATGGAGAAGCGGTAAACACACATAAGTGTGTTTACCGCAGCGGTTCTCCCCGGGAACCGCGGAATCGCGCAGCGATTCCTGTAGAGCCGACCGCTGGTCGGCTGCTTTTGCTCTCGCCTTTGCTTCTGCCTCTGCCAGCCGGGCCGAGCCGGCGCGGATTGCCGAGCTCGGCTCGGCACTACAGCTGTCGCCGTGTCGCCCCCCGCCACTTGCAGTCCCGCTCATTAGTAGTAATACTACTAACCATGGACCTGACCGACACCCAGCAGGCGATCCTGCAGTTGATCGCCGAGCGTATCGAGAGCGAAGGCGCGCCGCCCTCGCAGACTGAAATCGCACGTGCGTTCGGCTTCAAGGGCGTGCGCGCGGCCCAGTACCACCTGGAAGCCCTGGAGCAGGCCGGTGCGATCCGTCGCATCCCGGGTCAGGCCCGCGGCATCCGCCTGGTACAGGCACCGCCGGTCGAGAAGCTGGCCGAGCCGGGCCTCCCCGACAGTGTGCTGCGCCTGCCGGTGCTCGGCCGGGTTGCGGCGGGCCTGCCAATCGGCGCCGATATCGGCTCGGACGATTTCGTGGTGCTGGACCGGGTGTTCTTCTCGCCCGCGCCGGACTACCTGCTGAAGGTGCAGGGCGATTCGATGATCGACGAGGGCATCTTCGACGGTGACCTGATCGGCGTGCATCGCACCCGCGACGCCCATTCCGGGCAGATCGTGGTGGCCCGCATCGATGACGAGATCACGGTCAAGCTGCTGAAGATCGCCAAGGATCGCATCCGCCTGCTGCCGCGCAATCCCGATTACAAGCCGATCGAGGTACTGCCGGATCAGGACTTCGCTATCGAGGGCCTCTATTGCGGCCTGCTGCGGCCCAACCGTTGACCCGTTCCATAGCGCATTACCCCGCGGTCTTTTGTGGCGATTCTCTGGTTCCACTGAGGTTGGTACGGATGTCCGATAATTCTTTTCAGAGCGCCGGGCAGAATCTCAGCCTGTGCGATACGTCCGACTTAAAGTGAACCCATGGCAAAGAAGACCCCCAAAGACAGCACCTCCAACGACACGACCTCTGCAAGGACCAATCCGATGGACGAGAACAAGAAGCGCGCCCTCGCTGCAGCTCTGGGCCAGATCGAAAAGCAGTTCGGCAAGGGCTCGGTGATGCGCATGGGTGACCGCGTGGTCGAGCCCGTCGAAGCCATCCCGACCGGTTCGCTGATGCTCGACATCGCGCTGGGCATTGGTGGTCTGCCGAAGGGCCGTGTCGTTGAGATCTACGGGCCGGAATCCTCGGGCAAGACCACCTTGACCCTGCAGGCCATCGCCGAATGCCAGAAGATGGGTGGTACCGCGGCCTTCATCGACGCCGAGCACGCGCTGGACCCGATCTACGCCGCCAAGCTGGGCGTGAACGTGGACGACCTGCTGCTGTCGCAGCCGGATACCGGTGAGCAGGCGCTGGAAATCGCCGACATGCTGGTCCGTTCGGGTTCGGTCGACATCCTGGTGATCGACTCGGTTGCCGCGCTGACCCCGAAGGCCGAAATCGAAGGCGAGATGGGCGACCAGCTGCCAGGCCTGCAGGCGCGCCTGATGAGCCAGGCGCTGCGCAAGCTGACCGGCAACATCAAGCGCTCCAACACCCTGGTGATCTTCATCAACCAGCTGCGCATGAAGATCGGCGTGATGATGCCGGGCCAGAGCCCGGAAACCACCACGGGTGGCAACGCGCTGAAGTTCTACGCCTCGGTCCGCCTGGACATCCGCCGTATCGGCGCGATCAAGAAGGGTGACGAGATCATCGGTAACCAGACCAAGATCAAGGTCGTCAAGAACAAGCTGGCACCTCCGTTCAAGCAGGTCATCACCGAGATCCTGTATGGCGAAGGCATCAGCCGTGAAGGCGAGCTGATCGACATGGGTGTGGATGCCAAGCTGGTCGAGAAGGCTGGCGCCTGGTACAGCTACGGTGAAGAACGCATTGGCCAGGGCAAGGACAACGCCCGCGGCTACCTGCGCGACAACCCGACTGTCGCCGCCAAGCTCGAGGCCGAGCTGCGCGAGAAATTCCAGCCGGCCGAAGCGGCCCGCGAGGAAGGCGACGACGAAGGCGAAGACGAATAAGGCTTGCTGTGGGGCAGGGTGGCGCCGTCAGTGACGTCGCCCTGTCCCGCAGGTTCGAATCGCCCAGGGATGGGCTGGGCGCCACGGATGGCGCCACCCTTGGAGTACCCATGTCCGACGCCGAAGACATTCCGACCGGCCGCAAGCGCCGGCCGCGTGAGCAGACCCCCGTGCAACGGGCGCTGGGCCTGCTGGTCCGCCGCGAGCACTCGCGCAAGGAACTCACCCGCAAGCTGACCGCCCGTGGCATCGAAGACGAAGCCGCGCAGGCCGCTGTCGCCAAGTTGACCGAGGCCGGCTGGCAGGACGACACCCGTTTTGCCGAGAACCTGGTGAGGATGCGCGCCAACACCGGTTATGGGCCGATCCATGTCCGCGCCGAGCTGGGGACCCACGGCCTGGACAGTGCCGCGATTGCCGCAGCGATGGACAGCTACGAAGGCGACTGGCAGGAAAACGCCCGTGATCTGGTCCGCCGACGCTTTGGCGAGGCCGGCCCGCAGGACCTGACGCAGCGGCGCAAGGCCGCCGATCTGCTGGCCCGACGGGGCTTCGACGGCGACAGCATCCGCCGCGCAACCCGCTACGACCCGGATGACTGAGACTGGCGGCGCCGGGCCTGATACCCTTTAGGTTTTCGGCGGTCCCTCGCGACCCTGGCCAACGCGGCCGGTGGTCCGGGTCCGCCGGCCCGCAGACTGCCAGCCCCCAATGAACGCATCCGCCAAATTCACGACTTCCCAGATCCGCAGCGACTTCCTTGAATTCTTCAAGGGCAAAGGCCACACCATCGTGCCGTCGGCGCCGCTGGTGCCGGGCAATGATCCGACCCTGCTGTTCACCAACTCCGGCATGGTGCAGTTCAAGGACGTGTTCCTTGGCGCGGAGAAGCGCAGCTACGTGCGCGCGGCCGACGTGCAGCGCTGCCTGCGCGCCGGCGGCAAGCACAACGACCTTGACCAGGTCGGCTACACCGCACGCCACCACACCTTCTTCGAAATGCTGGGCAACTGGTCGTTCGGCGACTACTTCAAGAAGGACGCGATCGCCTGGGCTTGGGAGCTGCTGACCCAGGTCTGGAAGCTGCCGGCCGAGCGCCTGCTGGTCACCGTCTACCAGACCGACGACGAGGCCTACGCGCTGTGGCGCGACATGGTTGGCGTGCCGGAAGAGCGCATCGTGCGCATCGGCGACAACAAGGGCGCACCGTTCGCCTCGGACAACTTCTGGCAGATGGCCGACACCGGCCCGTGCGGCCCGTGCACCGAGATCTTCTACGACCACGGTGACCATATCGCCGGCGGCCCCCCGGGCTCCCCGGATGAGGACGGCGACCGCTTCATCGAAATCTGGAACCTGGTGTTCATGCAGTTCGACCGCCAGCCGGATGGCACCCTGGTGCCGCTGCCGGCACCGTGCGTGGATACCGGCATGGGCCTGGAGCGCCTGGCGGCGATTCTGCAGCACGTGCACACCAACTATGAGATCGACCTGTTCCAGGCGCTGATCCGCAAGGCGTCCGAACTGACCGGTACCGCCGATCTGGAGAACAAGTCGCTGCGGGTGATCGCCGATCACATCCGTGCCTGCTCGTTCCTGATCGTCGACGGCGTGCTGCCGTCCAACGAAGGCCGCGGCTACGTGCTGCGCCGTATCATCCGCCGCGCCCTGCGCCACGGCTGGATGCTGGGTGTGCGCCAGCCGTTCTTCAGCAAGCTGGTGCCGACCCTGGTCGAGCAGATGGGCGAGGCCTATCCGGAACTGCCGGCGGCGGTGGATACCGTCACCCGTGCGCTGCAGGCCGAGGAAGAGCGTTTCGCTGAAACCCTCGATGCCGGCATGAAGATCTTCGAGGACGTCGCGGGCAAGGCCAGCAATGGTGTGATCCCGGGTGTTGACGCGTTCCGCCTGTACGACACCTATGGCTTCCCGCTCGACCTGACCCAGGACATCGCCCGCGAGCGCGACCTGACCGTCGACATCGCCGGCTTCGATGCGGCGATGGAGCAGCAGCGAGAAACCGCGCGCGCGGCCGGCAAGTTCGGCGGTGGCGTGACCCTGCCTGCCGAGCTGGTGGCGACCCTCAGCCCGACCGTGTTTCTGGGGTATGACCGCCTGCAGGCCGACGGCCTGACCGTGCTGGCCCTGCTCAAGGACGGTCGTCCGGTGCAGTCGGCCGATGCCGGTGATGCGGTCATCGTGATCACCAACCAGACCCCGTTCTACGCCGAGTCCGGCGGCCAGGTCGGCGACACCGGCGTGCTCACCGGCAACGGCGTGCGCCTGGCGGTGGAGGACACCCAGAAGTTCGCCGGCCAGTTCCATGGCCACGTCGGCACCCTGTCCGAAGGCGGCCTGAAGGTCGGTGATGTGCTGTCCGGCCAGGTCGATGGCGAGCGCCGTGGCGCCACCATCCTCAACCACTCCGCCACCCACCTGCTGCACGCCGCCCTGCGCGAAGTGCTCGGCACCCACGTGCAGCAGAAGGGCTCGCTGGTGGCGCCGGATCGCCTGCGCTTCGACTTCTCGCACTTCCAGCCGATCAGCGCGGAAGAGCTGGCCGTGATCGAGCGCAAGGTCAACCAGCAGGTGCGTGCCAACAACGCTGCCGAAGTGCACACCATGGCCATGCAGGAAGCGCTGGACTTCGGCGCGATGGCCCTGTTCGGCGAGAAGTACGGCGAACACGTGCGCGTGCTGAAGATGGGTGACTACTCCACCGAGCTGTGCGGCGGTACCCACGTCAACCGCACCGGCGACATCGGCTTGTTCAAGATCACCTCCGAGGGCGGTGTCTCCGCTGGCGTGCGCCGTATCGAAGCGGTCACCGGCCAGGGCGCCCTGGACTACGTGGACGCCGAAGAGGCTCGCCTGGCCGAAGCCGCCGACCTGCTCGGTGGCAGCGCTGCCGACGTGGTCGAGAAGATCCGTGCCCTCGGCCAGCGCCAGAAGCAGCTGGAGCGCGAACTGGAAGCCGTGAAGGCCAAGGTTGCCGCCGGTGCTACCGCCGACCTGTCCGGCCAGGCGGTCGAGGTTGCCGGTGTGAAGGTGCTGGCCGCCCGTCTGGAGGGCTTCGATGCCAAGGCCCTGCGTGACGCCATGGACCGCCTGAAGCAGCAGCTGGGCGATGCGGTGGTCGTGCTGGCTGGCGCCCAGGACGGCAAGGCCGCCCTGGTCGCGGGTGTGAACGGCAGCGCAATGGGCAAGGTCAAGGCCGGGGAACTGTTGTCCCATATCGCCGGTCAGATCGGGGGCAAGGGCGGCGGACGCCCGGACCTCGCCCAGGGTGGTGGCGAGGACGGGCCCGCCCTTGCCACTGCGCTGGCTGCAGTCGTCGAATGGGTCAGCCCCCGCCTGTGATGAACCTGGCCGTCCCCCTCCTTGTAGGAGCGGGACGGCTGACGGTACCATTGCGAATCTTTTCCCTTTGTCGTGGTAGCGCTTCTTGACGGAGCGTCAAGCCGGTGGGGGATACCCTTCCACACGGTTCCATGGAGACTTACAAAAATGTTGATCCTGACTCGCCGCGTCGGCGAAACCCTGATGATCGGAGACTCGGTGAGCGTCACCGTGCTTGGCGTCAAGGGTAACCAGGTGCGTATCGGCATCACCGCGCCGAAGGACGTCGCTGTGCATCGCGAAGAGATCTATCAGCGCATCCAGCGCGGTGACGAAGCCGGTGGCACCGGTAGCGAAAATTCTGCCGAATAACGCTTTACCTTCGCACTCGATTAACGTTATGATTCACGCCCCGCTGAGGTGCAACGCACCAGACGCGGAGAAAACCCCGGAGTGATGCCCGAGTGGCCGAAGGGGCTCCCCTGCTAAGGGAGTATAGGGTCAAAAGCTCTATCGAGGGTTCGAATCCCTCTCACTCCGCCAGATACAAAGAAGCGCCTGCAGATCCTCGATCTGCAGGCGTTTTTCTTTATCCGACACTCGAAAGTACAGCCGGCGTGGAGCTGGCTATCCTGGCTGATCGGTGCGGATGGCAGGCGTTGGCATGGGCGCGGGCGTCGCCGCTGGTGCCGGAGCGGGCGCACCGGGCAGCTGTGGCGGTTCAAGATAGCGAGTTGGGGTTTCCCGCCACAGCAAGGCAAGCGTGCAGTCGTTGGCACGTTCCCTGCACATTCTTTCGGCCTTCCGCTGCGCGGCGTCCGCGGTCTTCTCACCCAGTGCAAAGCCCAACGCAATCGTGCCGGTCGCTATGGCCGAATAGCCTTCGCTGCTGGTGCTGGCGGACTGACCGCAATTGCGCGATCGCGCTGCGCAGTAGTGCAGCGACTGCTGCATCGCAGTGGTGAGGGAAGATTGGTTCATCGAATAGCCGTAGCGGCCATCCTTGTCGTAGGTGATCGCAGACGCAGCACTTGCGCCTGATGAAACGGACAACAACAGTGCCAGTGAAACCGCATGCTTCCAGTTCATCACGCTCTCCTTCTCTGCCGATGGTGAATCAACCGGGGAGCGTGGTGCAACCACGCAGGGGGTGCGATGGACGACGCCTGCAGGGCGTCTGCCTGCAGGCGTGTACCGATGCATCCGGTTGTCAGAGCTTCACCGTCACACCCACCTGGAAGCCACGCCCGGGCAACGGTGCGATGTACTTCAACGGCGAGTTGTGCGGCCGTGCTTCTTCATTGAGCAGGTTGCTGCCGTTGACGAACACCTCCACGCCGGCGATGTAGCTGTTGCGTACCGGCAGTTCGCGGCTGACCTGCAGGTCGACCATGTTGAACGCATCCAGCGGCACCTCCTCGCTGACGTTGCGGCCGAGGTACTTCTGCGTGTCGTAGTAGGTGCTGGACAGCTGCGCCTTCCAGCCCTCGCGCTGCCATTGCAGGTTGGCACCGTAGCGGTTGGTCGGCATGTTCGGCAGGTACTCGCCGTCATTGTGGGCACGCAGCGAATCGGGGCGGTCGGCCTTGTTCTTCACCAGGTCGGCGAAGGCGGACACATTCAACGTGCCGAAGCGGCCCAGGTCCAATGCCTGCGAAGCATCGATCTCGAAGCCCTTCACCGTGGTGTCGGTCTGCTTCCAGTACTTCAGTGGCAGGCGGTTGGCGGTCTGCAGGCCGGAGTAGCCGAGGTAGAGATAATTCTCGTACTTCATCCGGTACGCGGTGGCGGACAGCTCGAAACCACCGAGGTGGAACAGGCCGGTCAGTTCCAGGTTTTTCGCGCGCTCCGGTTCGAGGTTCTGGTTGCCTTCTTCCTGGGTCATCACCGAATAGTGAGCATTGCTCGCATACAGCTCGTTGATCTCCGGTGCGCGCTGCGAGGACGAGTAGCGCACCTTGGCCGCGAACAACGGACCGAGCTCGACATACGATCCCAGGCTGTAGCTGTTGAGCCGGTAGTCGCGGTCCTGCAGTTTGGTGTTGGCGGCATTGCGCGCGGTCTTGAAGCGGCTTGGTTGCAGGTCATGGTCAACGCGCTCGTGGCGCACGCCAGCGTCGAAACTGGCCCAGCCGAAGTCGAGCGTTTCCTTCAGAAACACCGCATTGCTGCGGGTGTCCACGTCCGGCAGGTAGCGCTGAGAACCACTGCCGGTGACATCACGCGACTGATGGCTGAAACCGAGCAGGCCACTGAGCCGGCCGA
This sequence comes from Stenotrophomonas sp. ASS1, assembly GCF_004346925.1. Classification (NCBI taxonomy): domain Bacteria; kingdom Pseudomonadati; phylum Pseudomonadota; class Gammaproteobacteria; order Lysobacterales; family Lysobacteraceae; genus Stenotrophomonas; species Stenotrophomonas oleivorans. The sequence goes on from NZ_CP031167.1 coordinate 1,607,686, forward strand.
TGCGTTGATGGCTGAGCAGCAGCTCGGCCTGGGTGCTCTCGAAATCGTAGTCGTTGGCCTTGGTGGCGCCCAGCCGCTCGCCTGAGGTGTTGTCCAGCTTGGAAACGCGGAGTTCCGCGCGCTCGAACCACGGTAGTGGATCACGCAGCAGGGCTTCCAGCGCGTAGCGCTGTTGCTTGATCACCACGCCCACCGGCAGGCCATCGGCATAGTTGGAACCGAACGACAGGTTCTGCATCGAGAAGCCTGGAACGCCGTACTCGCTGTCCTTGGCATCAATGCTGACACCCACGTAGCCACGGTCGAAGAACAGGGTCGAGCCGAAGGCCACCTGACTGTTGCGCACATAGCTGTTGCCCAGCCGGTGATGGTAGTCGGGCGTCACATCGTTGTTGATCTGCTTCTGCACATACGACGGCGTGCCGGGCACGTAGGCCGGGTTGACCGGATTGATGTAGGTGCGGCGCTGCCAGACCGACGTCGGATTGTTGGTGTAGAAGGAGAAATCACCATCGGCCCAGTCCGGGTTCTCGGTCATGAACTGGTCGATGTACGGCTGCGAGGCCTTGTTGTAGATCTGCTGGACGCGCGCCTCTTTCTGGCAGGCGTCGGCCAGTGCCGAATTGACGCCCCCGCCGGCCGGGAACAACCCGGTGTTGCAGACGCTGGCCTTGCTGTTGCCGGGGATGTCGTAGTGCGAGATGCGTTGCCGCGACACCTGCAGATTGGTGGAGATGTTGCGCTGGTTGTTGAAGTTCATGCGGAAGCCCTGCGCGTCGGCCGCGTTGAAGCCCTTGCGCAGGACCAGTTCCATCGACTGATCCCTGTCTTCCATGCTGCGCGAGATCAGGCCCGAGTCGATCTCCACGCTGCCGCCGATCGCATTGCCCCCATAGCGCACGGTGTCGGAGGACTTGTTGACGGTGACGCTGCGCACGAACAGCGGATCGAACGGGATGTTGATGTCACCGCTGATCGCGTTCATGCCCAGAATCGACTGGCCGTCCTGCAGGATCTGCACGCGGTTGCCGCTGAGGCTGCGGATGACCGGAGCGCCCGCGTTTGGCCCGAAGGCGCTGCTCTGCACACCGGAGACGTGTTCGAGCAGGCCGCCGAGGGTGCGGTTCTGCGCCTGCGGATTGTCGACGGTGACCCGGCTGTCGATGCGCGAGGGCTGGGAGGCCTGGACCTGGAGGGTGGGGAGGGTGGGTTCGTCCGCGGCCTGGGCGGTGTGGACGGCGAACAGAATGGCTGCAGCAAGGAGATGGCGGCGCATGACACGATCCGTGAAGTTAATGTGAAATGTTATAACGTAACTCTTTGTATCGACAAGGGCGGATTGGGCCTTGCCACCAGGGCTGGATATGAGAACGGTTCTCATATGAGAATGGCGGGTGATTCTTCACCGGCGCACCATGCACAGCCTCACCCTCGCCGACCTGGACCGCCTGGGCCGCAGCAGTGGTTTCCGCTATCGGCTGCCAGCACTCGCGTCCGCCGCCGATTCGGGCGCGCTGTGCGTGGTCGAGGGCAGGGTGGAACAGCGCTGCTTGCGCCCTGGCATCAGCCTGGCGCTGTCGGACGTGGTCGCGCATCAGCCGTTCGAGGCGACTTCGGAGGCACCCCCGCCGTTCGCTGCGATCGTGATGCTGGAAGGTCGTGCCGGAGCACGCCTGGAAGGGCAGGCTGTGATCGGCATGAACCGCGGCGCCGGCGCGATGGTGTTGGCCGATGCCACGCCGATGACTGCGATTCATCCGGCCGGTCAACGGATGCGCAGTCTGAATGTCTCGCTGGATGCACCGGCCGAGATGGATGATCCGGTGATCAGCGAACTGCTGTTGCAGGCGCATCGCCATGGTCGCCGGCGGCTGCACAGCTGGCAGGTACCCGCGCATCTTGAACATGCCGCCGAACAGTTGCTGTCGGGGACCTGGCAGGGCGCAATGCATGCGCTGCTGTGCGAGGGTGTGGGCCTGCAGATGCTGGCGATGGCGTTGGGTGCGCCTGCCCAGGAGGCATCGCCGGACCAGCGTGTTTCAGCACGTGATCGCCGCATGCTGCAACGGGTGATCGACTGCCTGCAGGCATCACCTGCGGCTGACCACAGCCTGGAGGATCTGGCGCGCCTGGCCTGCATGAGCCCGAGCAGCCTGCGGCTGAAGTTCCAGCAGGTGCACCGGTGTTCGGTGTTCGCCTGGCTGCGCGAGCGGCGCCTGCAGTTGGCCTGCGAGCAGCTGCGGCAGGGCTGCAGCGTGCAGCAGGCCGCACATTTCGTCGGCTACCGGCACGCCACCAATTTCGCGACCGCATTCCGCGCGCGCTACGGCATCGCGCCCAGCGAGCTCCGCTGAGTCCGGACCACCGTCGGCAGTGCGCATACGCCTGCTGCGTCCGCGCATACGTGCGCTCACGCTCAAATGACAATAATTCTCATCCAGCCTTTCCTTCCCGCTGGATCTCCCATGCCTGCCTGTTTCCGCCCGTGTGCCCTGGCTAGCGCCATCGGCACGACCCTGGCGCTGTTCAACGCTGCCCACGCCGCCGAACGCACTCCGTCCGTAACGCCTTCCCAGCTTCCAACCGTGCAGGTCACGGCCGACCTCGATGGCAGCACCGAAACGTCGCGTTCCTACACCACCGACTCGATGGGCACGGCGACCGGACTGTCGCTGACCTCGCGGCAGACCCCGCAATCCGTCAGCGTGGTCACCCGCCAGCAGATCGAGGACCGTGGCCTGCTCAGCACCGCCGATGCCTTGGCGACCGCACCTGGCATCTCGGTCACGCGCAGCGACGCCAACCGCTACTCGTTCTCCGCACGCGGCTTCGACATCGACAACTACCAGTTCGATGGCGTGGTGATGCCGGTGCTGTCGCCGTGGAATTTCGGCGAGAACAACCTGGACATGGTGGTGTATGACCGCATCGAGATCGTGCGCGGCGCCAACGGCCTGATGACTGGCGCCGGCAATCCCTCGGCGGCGGTGAACTATGTGCGCAAGCGCCCGCTGCGCGAGTTCGCTGCCAGTGGTGGCATCAGCCTCGGCAGCTGGGACGCACGGCGCGCGTGGGCGGATGTGTCCAGCCCGTTGAGCCGGGAAGGACGCGTGCGTGGTCGCCTGGTGGCGGCGCACGCAGAGGGCGACAGCTACACCGCTGGCCTGGACAGTACGGCGAAGACGCTCTACGGCGTGGTCAGCGTGGACTTGGGCGAGGACACCGGCTTGATCGCCGGCATCTCCTACCAGAGCAACGACAACCGCGGCTTCGGCAGCGGCTTCGCGCTGTTCAACGCCGATGGCACGCGTACCCGCTTCGACCGCTCGGTATCAGCCACCGCGCCGTGGGCACGGATGAGCACCGATACCCGCAACGGCTTCTTCGATTTCAACCATCGTTTCAGCAACGACTGGCAGGCGCGCGTCTCCTACAGCCGATCGCATACCGACATGGAGATGAAGCATCTCTATCGCGGTGGCTATCCCGACCCGGTCACTGGTGCCATGCCCAATGGCAACAGCTTTACCCGCTACGACGGTCCGGTGCGCCGCGAAGCGATCAGCGCCAGCCTGACCGGTCCGTTCCAGCTGTTCGGCCGCCAGCACACGGCGTCCATCGGCTGGTCGCGTTCGCGTGACGAGATCGCGCTCGGCCAGTATCGCGCGCTGGCGCCGCTGCCGCCGCTGGCAAGCTATCTGGACTGGCACGGGCCGGGCACGCCGGAGCCGACGTGGGCCAGCAGCAAGACCCAGGCCGATGACCTGGACAACCATCAGAGCGGTGCCTACGCGGTGGCGCGGCTGTCGCTGGCCGATCCGCTGCACGTGATCGTCGGTGGCCGCATGAGCAACTGGGAGACCGACCAGGTCTACTTTGGCACCAAGCGGAAGTACCGCTACCGCAACGAGTTCGTACCGTATGCCGGTGTGGTCTGGGACCTCAACGGCTACAGCAGCGTGTACGCCAGCTACACCGGCATCTTCAAGCCGCAGAACAACCGCAACGAATCCGGGCAGATCCTCGATCCGGTCAGTGGCCGCAGCTATGAGCTGGGCCTCAAGGGCAGCTGGCTGCAGGAGCGTTTGAATGCTTCGGCGGCGCTGTTCCGCACCCAGCAGGACAACCTGGCCGAGGCCACTGGTGGTCTGGTCGAAGGCAGCACGCAGGCGGCCTACCGTGCGGTGAAGGGCGCAACCGTGGATGGCCTGGAACTGGAGCTGGCCGGCGAGCCGCTACCGGGCTGGAGCCTGGGTACCAGCTTCACCACCTTCATCGCGCAGGATGCACAGGGACGGGCGATCAACACCGCCAAGCCGCGCAGCCTGTTCAAGCTGTTCACCACCTGGCGGCTGCCGGGTGCCTGGGACCGGCTGACGATCGGCGGTGGCGTGGACTGGCAGAACCGCATGTACCAGACCGCCACCGCGCCCGGGAATCGCCGGGTGCCGGTGGAGCAGCCCGCCTACGCGCTGGTCAACCTGATGGCGCGCTACCAGTTCAGTTCCAATGTGTCGGCGGCGGTCAACATCAACAACCTGTTTGACCGCCACTACTACTCGCAGATCGGCTTCTACAATCAGGGCTGGTACGGCGCGCCGCGAAACGTGATGTTCACGCTGAAGGTTGGCTATTGAGGCGGCAGTGGCGAGGTTCAGGGATCCAGTGGATCCATCGGGTCGATGCGAAGTGATTCGGGCGCTGGCACGAAGGTGATCGCGTACGGTGAAATGCGTGAACCGACCTTGCCGGGAACGTAGCCCAGCTCACGGCGGTTGCGCTCGCTGAAGCCGCTGCTGGCGACCGAATCGATATGCGATGGGCTGCTGACCACCAGTGCCGGTTGTCGTGGCGGTGCCGGCAGGGCCGCCAGCAATCGCGCTGCGTTGCGCAGGTTGGTGGTGGTGTGGCGGGCATACGGCTCGATGATGATCGCCTCTGCGGGAATGCCGAAGCGCGCGATCAGCGCTTCGCGCATCTGCACCGCTTCGACGCTGCGGGTGCCGCGCGGATGCACGGCGCCGCCGGAAACGATGATGAAGGGCGCATCACCTGCGTCGTAGCGCTGCGCAGCCGCCTTCAGGCGCAGCTTACTGCCGGCGCTGAGCGGGGTGGTCAGTTCGTCTGGGCCCTGGCCCAGCACGATGATCGATGTGTATGGATGCGCATTCCAATCGAACTGCCGCGCGCGCGCGAATGGCGCGGCGTTCATTCCCGCGTTGATGGGCTCGAAGCGGATCGCATCGAGGCGGTCATTGGCATCAAGCAGGCCCACCGCCACGGCGATGCTGCGATCGAATGCGGTGTAGGCCGCGCCGGCGTCCACTTCGCTCATCTGCATGGCAATGGCAACATCGCCGGCCAGTCGCGTGCTGCCTGCCGCGCCGACCGGGCCGTCGATGGCGTCGTAGCGGGGCGGCTGGCCGTGGCCGTAGACGGAGAGGATGTTGTTGAGGCCCGCAAGCTCCCTTTCTATGGCTGCAGCGCGCGCCGGAACCGCGGTGGTCAGCAGGCCTGCCTGCGCCGGCGTCCAGTGTGCCGCCTCGAGTGTGCAGGCCGCCGTCCGGCAGCCAGTCATGCGCTGGGTGCGTTCGACCATGAGGGCGCGTGCAGGGGCGGGCAGTGCGTCGTGCTTCAGCTGCACCAGGGTTGGAAACAAGCGCCCGGCCAGTACCGTGCTGTCGCGGTCGTCGGCTGCCGCCGCAAGCGGCAGCACAGCCGTGGCCAGCAGGGCGAGGGACAAGCTCAATCGTCGGTGCATCACCAGCTCCTGCTGACCATCAGGCGGACGTTGCGGCCGAACAGCGGCCGCCCATAGATTGCCTCGGCCGAACCCTGTCCGGCCAGCGCGTCGGTGCGGGTGTTGCCCTCGGTGAGCCCCTTTTCATTGGTCAGGTTGTCGCCCACCAGCTGTGCGCCCCAGTTGCCGCGCTTCCATGAAACGCCCAGACCCAGGGTCTGGTAGGCAGGCAACGCGGTCTGGTTGAACAGATCGACATAGGACTTGCCGACCACGTCATAGCGCAGCCAGGTCTCGAACTGGTCCTGGCCGTACTGGAAACTGAAAGTCGGTCGCAGGTTGCCGTAGAGCTTGGGTTCGCGAACGATCTGCTTGCCATTGACCGCCGCCGGATCGGCACCGGAATCGTTCTGCAGGCTGTCGTACTGCGGATCGCTGACCGTGATCGAACCGGCGATGCTGAACCAGTCCAGCGGTCGGAACAGGCCATCCAGCTCGATGCCCTTGGAGACGGCGGTGCCGATGAAGGGCACCGACTGGTCATTGCGGCCGGTCGTCGGATTGAAGGCGACGAAGGACGCATTGAGTGGATCGAACTTGGTGTAGAACGCGGTCAGGTAGAGATAGGACCGGCCGAACCCGGCCTTCAAGCCCAGCTCGTACTGGTCCAGCTGGGTCTGCACGATGGTCGGGTCGATCGAGCGCGCCACCGACGAATTGGGAACGATCTCCATGTGCGACACGCGGGCATAGGCGCCTACGGTGGCAGTGAAATCGTAGTTGGCACCGACCGTCCAGTTGGTGGCGGTCGGGTTCAGGCGATGGTTCTGGACGACGCCGGTGAACCGGCGCGTGGTGTTGTCAGCCAGTGTGTTGCGGTCGCCGAGGTCGACCTGGGCGGTCTGCTCGGCATAGCCCTCGTAGCGGTAGCGCTCATGGCGGATGCCGGCATCAAGCTTCAAGCGGTCCGTCAGTGCCCAGGTGTCATTGGCATACACCGCGAACATGCGGGCATCGACCTTGCCGCGATTGAGGGTGGTGGTGTAACGCAGCGTGCCCTTGTCGGTGACATAGCCCAGTGGGGCGCCATCGTTACCGTAGGCCACCAGATCAAGCAGGCGTGGCTTGCCGCGCATCTCCATCAGCATGTCCTGGTACAGGCTGAAGGACGTGGTGCCGAAGAAGGCGGTGTACGCGCCGATGTTCAGATCGTGGCTGCCCCAGGCCGTTTCAAACAGCCGCGTCGCACTGAAATCGGCCTGACCGGAGTAGAAGTCCGAATCAGCGGCACGGTACTGGGCCGAGATCACCAGGCCGGAGTCGGCGTAGGGATCGTAGGCAGTGGCGCCGTTGCTGCCGGCCAGCGCGTAGCCCATCCGCGCGACACCGGCACCGAAGGCGGTACGGGCCGCGCCCAGATAGCCGTTGGCGAAGCTGCGTGCGTCGACCGGATTGGTGGTCGAGTACAGCGCGTCGAAGGTATTGCGGCCCTTGGTGTAGCCGGATTTCAGCGACAGGGTCCAGTCGGTGGCGGTGTTCTCGTATTGGAAGCCGATGTTGCCGAAGCGCATGTGGCGGCCATCGGCCAGATCGCGGTTCATGCCCTGCAGGACACCGCCGCCATCGAGGTACTTCAGGTTGACACTGCGCAGCGAGGGCGAGTTCAGGGTGCCGTCGAAGTAGTCGATGTAGGGATCCAGCGGGACGCTGGGATTGCGCGGGTCGGCGACCGGGATCGGCAGGTAGAACGTATTGTGGTCGTCAACGAAGGTTCCGCTGACCTTGAACCAGCTGGTGTCGTCGAAGTAGTGCTTGATGTTGCCGCGGATCTGGCCGCCCTTGTCGTTCGGGAAGCCGTTGTCGCGGTAGCCATCGTGCTGGCGCAGGAAGCCACCGACGGCGTAGAACGTGTCCTTGCCGAGCGCGCCCGACTGGTACATCTCGCCGCGGTACAGCCCGGTATCGCCGATGGTCAGCTGCGCCTTGCCGTGGGTCTCTTCCGAGCCCTCGGCCAGGATGTTGTTGACGATGGCGCCGCCGCTGCTGGCATAGATCGGCGCCGGGCCACCACGTACGATCTCTACCCGCTGGTTCATCACATCGAACCGGTTCATGCCGTCGCCGGAATTGAAGAAGTGACCATCCAGCTCCTGGTAGAGCGGCAGGCCATCCTGCTGGAAGGCAATGAAGCCACGATCGGTGGGAATGCCGCGCAGCCGGGTGATGTTCTGCACCTCGCCGCCGGTGGCCTCGACATGGATGCCGGGAACCGAGCCGAGCAGGTCGGCGTAGCTTTTCGGTGCGAGTTTCTGCACGTCTTCGCGGCTGAGTGAATTGACCGCGAAGGACGCATCGAAGCGACGCTGGGTGCGTGCCGCACCGGTGACCACCACCGCATCCAACGTTGCAGCGTCGGCACTGTCCTTGTTCTGGACAGGGGCGTCCTGCGCAGACGCACTGCCGTGCAGGGTGATCAGGGCCAGGGAGATGCCCAGGACCAGAGGGCTGATGTTCATCGGAGGGCGGCCATGCAGGAAAGGGGGACCGCTGCACGGTAGGTCCGGGCGATGACGGAATTGTTTACTTCGGCGGAAATAAACAATTAAGCGGCGGCATCGGCACCCAGCTGATGGATAGGCAGCAGCGCCGCGCCCACCGATACCGCGGATCCTCCCAGCCGTGACACATGCACCTGCGGCAGGCGCAGACTGTCCAGCGCACTGCTCCAGCGTGCCGGTTGCTGCAGGTGTTGCCCCAACACTTCCAGCACCTGCCTCGGCAGTGAGCCGGACAGGATCAGGGCGCCAGGATCGAGCCATGCCACACCGGTATTGGCCGCGACGCCCAGCTGGTTGCCTGCACGTTCTGCCCAGGCATTGATGATGCCGGCATGGGTTTCCAGGCAGGACTCAAGTTCGAACAGTGAAGGAATGCCGGCGCCGGCGTCGCGCAACGTGGCCAGCAGGTCGATGCCCGAGGGACGCGGTGCGTCCATGCGGAACAGGCGACCGATATCCCCGGCATTGCCGAACTCACCGCGCATCACATCACGTCGATGGATCACGCCACCGCCCACGCCGTGGCCGACATACAGCAACAGCGCCGACGCGCAGTCGCGGATCAGTCCGCTGTCGTAGTATTCCGCCAGCGCCGCCAGGGTTGCATCGTTCTCCACCCAGACCGGGAAGCCGAAGTAGTCTTCGAAGAACTGGTCGTTGTCGATATCGCGCCAGCCATGCAGCCAGTCCACCGCGTGCCGGCGTGCCGGACCGGTTTCGACCACGGGCCCGGGAACCGCCACGCCGAGGCCCAGAAAGCGCGCGCGCATGAGCCCGGTGCGGCTGGTGAGGCTGCGCAGGCGCTGGTCCACCGCGTGCACGAAGTCGTAGGGATCTGCGCTGTCGAATGCGGTTGCATCGCGGGCGATGACCTGGCCGGCAAAATCCACCAGCGCGATCTCCAGCCAACCGGGGTGCACCGTGGCACCGGCGGCATAGCCACCCCGCCCGGACAGTGCCAGTGGCACCGATGGACGCCCCCGTTGGCCATCGGACAGTTGTCCCTGTTCCTCGATCACCTCCAGCATCAGCAGTTCGCGCGCCAGGCGGGTCAACGCGCCGTTGTGCATGCCCAGCTGGTGGGCGATGGTGATACGGGGAACCGCGCCCATCGTGCGCAACAGCCAGATGATGCGCTTGTGGTCGGCATCCAGCGCGATCAGCGGCTTGCGGCGCAGCCGCGATGTCGGGGCCAGGTTCATGGGTGCAGGCCCTCGGTATGCGGAAGCGCGACCGGCCAGGCCAATGCGGCCAGCGACAGCAGACTGCCGACGGCAACCAGCGAGACCAGTACGGCAGAGGTGCCCGGATCACCGGCCTGTATGCCGGGCAGCAGCTGGCCCAGCAGCAATGAGGAGGCGGCAATGGACAGTTTCATGGTTCCAGTGAGCAGCGCAAAACAGCTAAGGTCATCCTCGCGCCCGCTGCGGGCGGCATGGCGACGGGCGATCAGCGCGGTGCGCCGCCACAGCACCAGGCCGACACTGGCTACCGCCGCCCCATGGACAGCGGCACACGCAATCGCGACAGGCAGGGAGGGCTTGGCCTGGTAAACGCAGACGGCAGCGATGACCAGCACCGACATCAGCGCGATCAGGCCTGTCTCGCTGCACAGCGGGGGGCGCAGGCGCAGATGGAGCCAAGGCGCGACCACCATGCCCGCGACCATGGCGAAGGTCAGCGCTGCGCCCTGGTCGGCAAAGGGAAACAGACGCCCGGCCAGGCCCACCAGCGCCGTCTCTACCGCTGCGGCCAGCAGAACCGGCAGCAGTGCCGGCAGCGGCAGGGCGCCGGCAACGGGCCTGCTGGTTGTGGCGGGCTGTGCGGGCGTGGCGATGCAGGCCAGGGGAAGCGCGGCGGCCGCGATCAGGATGCCGATGATCATGCAGATCAGCAGCGCGCTGCCACTGCCTGCAGATTCAGGTGCACCGACCACGCCGAACAGTGCTGCAGCGATGCACAGCTTGGAGATCGGTACCACTACCGCGCGAGCGGAAACGTAGCGCATGGCCTCGTTCTCGTCGCGGGGCAACAGCGAAGTCAATGCATTCTGGGCCACGTCGTAAACCGCGTAGCAGGTACGGAACAAGAGCGAGGCGGCCAGCAGCGGCAGGAAGGCGGGCTCGGTCGCGGTGCTGGGGCTGAACAGCAGGCAGGCGCTGGCGGCGGTGCCGAGCCCGCCGATCAACTGCAGGCGCAAGGCGAGGCGACGCTGGTCGTGCAGGCGGGTGAACACGGCGGCCAGCAGCAAGTCGAGCACGCTGCTGTAGGCCAGGGAGATCGCCAGCAGTTGGCCGGTGTGGGCAGCCGACAGCCCCAGCCGCGCGTGCAGGTAGTAGCCGAGTGCCAGGTCCACGAACGACCAGACCAGAGTGCGGGCGAAGTGGCCGGCGGCATAGAGCCGCCGCAGCGATGGCTGCGCGTTCAACGCTGTTTTTGGGGGAGGAGGCCGGAGATCCGGGATCGTTCTACTACCCCTGTGTGACAGCGGTCTGACATGGTGCGAGGTCGGCCATTCAGCGAGTGGCTTGCAGCACACGCCGTGGGCGAGCAGCATTGACCGTGCTGCGCCCCACAACGCCTCACGCAGAGCCTTCTTCGCCGAATGGAGCAACGTATGAAGCTGTTGTCCGCTGTGTTGTTGTCTGCGCTTTCACTTCCTGCCGTTCCGGCGCTGGCAATGGAGGCATCTCCTTCGCCGCTGTTGGGGCGCTGGTCGCTGGATATCGCCACGTCCGCGCTACCCGAAGCGCAGCGCCCGAAGCACGTGGTGCTGGAGTTCAAGGACGCCGGTGCGGGGCGTTGGAGTTCACACGTGGACATCGTCCTGCACGACGGCAAGACCATGAAGTCCGACGGCACGCTGGCGCTGGATGGCACGCCGGGGCCCTTGTCCGGCACCTATGGCGCAGACAAGGCCAACCTGAAACTGCCAGCGCCGAACACGCTGGTGATGCAGCTGGTGGACCACGGCACGCCGGCCTCCACCCGTATCTATACCGTGGCGGCCGACCGCTCGACGATGACCGAGACCAAGGCGTTCTACGGCCACGACGGTACGCCGATCCTGCAGACCAATCTGTTCAAGCGGATGCCCTAGCGTTGCCGCCGGCACCACGCCCGTAGAACGGGCGTGGTGAATGCAGCAGCCTTACACCGCGGCCGGGTCGCGCTTGCCGGTGTCGATGCCGTACTTGTCGATGGCGTCCTGCATCCGCGCGCGCTCGATGCGGCCTTCGTCGGCCAGCGACTTCAGGGCGGCCAGCACGATGAAGTGGCGATCCACTTCGAAGAACGTGCGCAGCGACTCACGCGTGTCGGAGCGGCCGAAGCCATCGGTACCGAGCGCGGTGAAGCGGCGGTCGTTGATGAAGGGACGGATCTGGTCGCCGACGATCTTCATGTAGTCGGTGGCCACCACCACCGGGCCTTCATGGCCCTGCAGGCACTGCTGCAGGTAGGGCACGCGGGGCTCCTCGGCCGGATGCAGCAGGTTCCAGCGCTCGGCGGCCAGGCCATCGCGGCGCAGTTCGGTCAGGCTGGTCGCGCTCCACACATCGCTGGCGATGCCGAAGTCCTGCTGCAGCAGTTCTGCCGCGGCTTCCACTTCGCGCAGGATCGAACCGCTGCCCATCAGCTGCACGCGTGGCTGCGAGTCGCTGTCGGCGTCCGCCGGGTGCAGCAGGTACAGGCCCTTCAGGATGCCGGCCTCGGCGCCCTCGGGCAGCGCCGGCTGCGGATAGTTCTCGTTGAGTACGGTGATGTAGTAGTAGATGTCTTCCTGCTCGACGTACATGCGGCGCAGGCCGTCGTGGATGATCACCGCCAGCTCGTAGTTGTAGGTCGGGTCGTAGGATACGCAGCTCGGGATGACCGACGACAGCACGTGGCTGTGGCCGTCGTCATGCTGCAGGCCTTCGCCCATCAGCGTGGTGCGGCCGGAGGTGGCACCCAGCAGGAAGCCACGGGTGCGCGCATCGGCGGCGGCCCAGGCCAGGTCACCGACGCGCTGCAGGCCGAACATCGAGTAGAAGATGTAGAACGGGATCGTCGCCAGGCCGTGGTTGCTGTAGGCGGTGCCGGCGGCAATCCATGAGCAGATCGCACCGGATTCGTTGATGCCTTCCTGCAGGATCTGGCCGTCCTTGGCTTCCTTGTAGTAGCTCAGCTGGCCGGCATCCTGCGGGGTATACAGCTGGCCCAGGTAGGAGTGGATGCCGATCTGGCGGAACAGGCCTTCCATGCCGAAGGTGCGCGATTCATCGGGCACGATCGGAATGACCAGCTTGCCCAGTTCCGGGTCCTTCAGCAGGCTGGTGAGAATGCGCACGAAGCCCATGGTGGTGGACTGTCCGCGATCGCCGCTGCCCTGCAGCTGGGTGTTGAAGATCGACAGCGGCGGCAGCGGCAGCGGATCGACCTTGGCCAGGCGCGCGGGCAGTTGCCCGCCCTGGATGCGGCGGCGCTCGGCGAAGTAGATGGCTTCGGCGCTGCCCGGTTCCGGACGCAGGTACGGCATGTCCTCCAGCTGGTCGTCGCTGACCGGCAGGTTGAAGCGGTCGCGGAAGGCGCGCACCGCGTCGGCGCTCATTTTCTTCAGCTGGTGGTTGATGTTCTGGCCTTCACCGGCTTCACCCATGCCGAAACCCTTGACCGTCTTGGCCAGGATCACGGTGGGCCGGCCGCTGGTGTTCACTGCCTGCTGGTAGGCGGCGTACACCTTCTGCGGATCATGGCCACCACGCGCCAGCGCCCAGATGTCGTCGTCGCTCATGTGCGCGACCAGCTCCAGCAGTTCGGGGTAACGGCCGAAGAAGTGCTCGCGCACGTAGGCACCGTTCTGCGACTTGAAGGTCTGGTAGTCGCCGTCCACGCATTCCATCATGCGCTGGCGCAGCAGGCCGCTGTGGTCGCGGGCCAGCAGGTCGTCCCAGCCGCTGCCCCAGATCAGCTTGATCACGTTCCAGCCGGCCGCGCGGAAGGTGCCTTCCAGTTCCTGGATGACCTTGGCGTTGCCGCGCACCGGACCGTCCAGGCGCTGCAGGTTGCAGTTGATCACGAACACGATGTTGTCCAGCCGCTCGCGACCGGCCAGCGAGATCGCCGCCAGCGATTCGGGCTGGTCCATCTCGCCGTCGCCGAGGAAGGCCCATACTTTGCGGCCCTGGTGTTCTTTCAGGCCGCGGTATTCCAGGTAACGCATGTAGCGCGCCTGGTAGGCGGCGGTCAGCGGGCCCAGCCCCATCGACACGGTGGGGAACTGCCAGAACTCCGGCATCAATCGCGGGTGTGGATACGAGGACAGGCCTTCGCGCCCGGCTTCACGGCGGAAGTTGTCCATGCGCGCCGGATCGATGCGGCCTTCCACGTACGCGCGGCCATAGATGCCCGGCGCGGAGTGGCCCTGGATGTAGATCATGTCGCCGTCGAAGGTGTCGGTACGGCCACGGAAGAAATGATCGAAGCCCACGTCGTACAGTACTGCCGCCGACTGGTAGGTGGCGATGTGGCCACCGACGTTGGAATGCTTGCCGGCACGCAGCACCATCACCATCGCGTTCCAGCGGATCATCGCGTTCAGGCGGCGCTCGATGGCCAGATCACCCGGGTAGGCCGGCTGGCGCTCGGGCGGGATGGTGTTGACGTAGGCGGTCCAGGCACGGGTATGCAGGTCGCCATGCTGCTGTGCATCCAGCTCGCTGAGCTGGTCGATCAGGTAGTGCGCGCGCGGCCGGCCACCGGCCTGCATCACCGCTTCCAGTGATTCACGCCACTCGCGGGTTTCCAGCGGATCGGTATCGAAGGGAATGAGCGCTTGGTTCATGACTGTCTCCAGAGGGCGCCGGTCGGACTTCTGCCTGGGCGACAACACCGGCAGGGCGCACAGCACTGGAGCGGGGTCGCAACGGCGGGGCCGTGACGCGAAGGGCGACCGTGGCGGCCGCCGAGAAGACAAGCGTAGGCCCGGCCACCCGGCTTCGATAGGCGGGCAGGGCTTGGGTCTCTGGCAAGCAAGGGTTGGCACGTGGCGCCGTATCATGGGCGGGCGCGCCGGGTGCGGCCGCTGATCAGGCCGGGGACAGGCCCGGGAAGAACATCGGGATGACCGCCACACCAACCCCCAGCAGGCACCAGGCCACGATCGGCAGCCAGCCCGAGAGCTGCTGGCAGCGTTCCGGCAAGCGGCGCCCTCCGATCCACAGCAGCAGGGTGAGCAGGCCCAGCGCGTAGGCGAGGGCGACGACCACCGGATGCACGTGGACGACACGGCTGGGCGGCCACATCTGCTGCTGGTAGGCGGTGGTGTGTGCGACCAGCAGCAGGAACAGCAGGCTGCTGAGGGGGTTGATGGCGGTGCGGGCGTTCATTGCGGGGCACTCCTTGTGCCGGCTGCCGGAAACTGCAAGGGCGGCATTCTAGCGGCTGCGTGCCGGCAGTTGAAACGCCACTGTCATCGATGGCCGTCACCCTGCGGGGCTTTCCAGCCTTGGGGTGGTTGGCCGGCCGTGAACAGCGTGAGGATCTGGGAGAAGAGCTATGCGCTGCGGCGGCGGCTGCTGCGCGGCTTCTTCCTGCGCCGGGGTTCTGCCAGCGAAGATGCCGAGGATCTGGCGCAGGAGGTTTACCTGCGGCTGCTGCGCAGCACCGGTGAGCATGCCGACGCGGTCGAGAACCCGGAAGCCTACCTGTTCACCGTGGCCGCCAATCTTGCACGGGAGCACGCGCGCGCGCGTTCTTCGCTGCCGCCGCTGGAGGACGTCGACCTCCTGGCCGAAGTGCTGAAGAGCGAAGAAGACATCGAAGGCGAATTCGAGCGCGCGCAGCGCTGGAACGATATCCGCACCACCATCGCACGGCTGCCGGCGACCACGCGGCGGGTGATGGAGCTGCATTACCGCGACGGGCTGGACTGCCCGGCAATCAGCCAGCAGCTGCAGGTCTCGGTGCACATGGTGCGCAAGCATATCGGCAAGGGGCTGGACGCCTGCAGGAAGGCGCTGGGCGCCAGGGAGCTCACATGAAACGGAATCCATCGGGTGCGGCCGACGACGCGATCGCCAGCGAGGCCATGGACTGGTTCCAGCGCAATCGCGAGGGCGTGCTGGGCGAAGCCGAGCGGGTTGCGTTGCTGGACTGGATGAAGCGCTCGCCGGAGCATGTGCGCGCCTATATGCACGCGCTCGCACTGCACCGGCAGGTTGGTGAGGCGCTGCAATCGGCATTGGCTGAAGAGGCCTCGGTGCCGCCACAGCAGGCCGCTGCCAAGGTCGTGCCGCTGTTCGGACACGCACAGGCCCCGCTGCGCAGTGCGCCGCACAGCCGTCGCACGCGTTGGTGGGTGGCGGCTGCCGCAGCCTGTATCGCCCTGCTCGGCGTGGGCCTGGTTCCGCAGCTGATGCCTACCGAGCAGCTTTACAGCGCCGGACATGGAGAAATTCGCGACCTGGTGCTGCCCGACCAGACCCAGGTGCGGCTCAACGCGGACAGCCGCCTGCGGGTGCGCATGGGCGGGTTCAGCCGCAGGGTGGAGCTGCTGCAGGGCGAGGCCACGTTCGACATCGCCCAGGACCGACGGCCGTTCGAGGTGCGGGTGAACGGATTGCAGATCCGCGATATCGGCACGGTGTTCGACGTGTCGCGACGGCTGCAGGGCACCCGCATCGGTGTGGTTTCCGGCGAGGTGGAAGTGTGGAGCCACGGTGCGGATGCGCGGCGTCTTGCACAACTGGGTAAAGGCCAGGTGGTGCAGGTCGACGCGCGCAGCCATGCGGTCGAGTCGTTGGATGTGCCGTTGTCGATGCTGCTGGACTGGCAGCAACGCAAGGTCTCTTTCCTGGACGAGCGGCTGGATGAGGTGGCCGCCGCCTTCAACCGCCACAACCAGGTGCAGGTGCGGGTGCTGGATGAAGGTGCGGCGTCGGCGCGGTTGTCCGGCAGCCTGGACGCGCATCGCATCGGTGCGCTGCAGGCCTTCCTCGAGCGCGACCCGCGCTTCGTGGTGCGGCGAGAAGGCGACACCGTGCGGGTTGGCAGTCGCTGAGGTCGACATGGCCGTGCGTTGTCAGAAAAAATTCATCAAATCCGCGTTCTCCACTTCGGTGGATGCGGGCTCTTACTTGGGAGAAGCCGCTGCCGAGTCACGCAGCGGCACCTGCTGCTTTCTCTCTTCCAAGGACCCGTGATGCGCAACACGCTCTACCTGTCGATCATCCTCGCCCTGTCTCCCTGCAGCGTGCCGCTGGCGGCTGCGGCCACTGCCGATGGCCTCGAGGCCCGCGTTTCGGCGCCGATCGCGGCGCAGCCGCTGGCGCGCGCGCTGGAGCAGTTGTCGCGCAGTTCCGGCGTGCAGTTCCTGTATTCGGGCAGTGGTGAAGCGCACATGGCCGGGGCGGTGCCGCGCGGTGCCACCGTCAAGCAGGCGCTGGACGCGCTGCTGGCAGGGACCGGCCTGGGCTACACCGTGGTGGATGGCAACGTCATCGCCATTGATCCTGCGCCGGCACACAACGAACCGAAGCCGGCCGCGCCGAAGCCGCGCGAGGCCGAAGCGGTGGTGGCGCCGACCCTGGGCACGGTGAAGGTGATTGCTGCGCATGAGGTGATCGACCAGAAGAAGACCTCGCCGGTGATCAAGGATTCGGTGGTCTACGACGAGATGGACAGCTACGGCGACGAGACACTGGCCGAGAGCCTGATGGCCGCGCCGGGCCTGAGTGCCGTGGAGGATGCCGGTGAGCCCCGTTACGTGACGGTGCGTGGCGTGCAGGCCAACCTCAACTACACCACCATCGACGGCATCGCGATTGCCAGCGTGGGTGGCAGTGGCTCGGGTGAGCGCATGAACAACCTGCAGCTGATTCCCAGCGACATCGGCACCCGCACCGACATCTACAAGAGCTTCAGCGCAGAGCAGGCGCCGGATGCGATCGGCGGCGTGATCGACATCATCAGCCGCAGTGCCTTCGACCGGTCCGGCAAGTACGTGTTCGCCGATGTGGCTGGTATCTACTCCACGGCCGAGACCAATGTCGAGCGCAGTGCCGGTGGCAACCACGAGACCCTGGGGCATTTCGGCAAGAGCGCCAAGATGGTGTTCTCCAACCAGTTCGGTGCCGACCAGGAATTCGGCCTTGTTGCGGTAGCGCGCTATGAGCAGCGTTCGCGCAACAGCGTCAAGCGCTGGGTGGAGTCGAACTACTACTACAACGACGCCGGCAAGTACCTCACCGACGGTACCACGGGGCCGGACGAGGCCAAGGGCTGGAACGGGCTGCGTGCGCCCGGCAATTTCAGCACCGGCACCTACACCAACTTCATCACCAACTTCGGTGGCTCGGCCAAGCTGGAATGGAAGCCATCGGACGATCCTTTCTACGCGTCGTTGCTGCTGTACTCGTACCGGTTCTACGAGAACTCGACGATGAACAAGACCGATCTGTACGGCAACGCCAAGTTTCCGATCCGCAACCAGACCGAAGACAGTGGCACCACCCAGATCAACAGCATCTACATCAAGAACCGCCACGACCGCTGGGACCGCAGCAACCGTGGCGCCATCGCCAGCTTCAACTGGGATATCGGTGATCGCTCGCGGCTGACCCTGCGTGGCGGCCATACCGAAGAGACCTTCCACAACAACCAGGTCTACTGGGGTGTGCGCGCCTACCCAAGCAATCTGTTCGTCGACTACGAGAACGACAGCCATGGTTTCCCGAACGCAGTGGCGGTTTCCGATTCCAGCCTGTTGACCAGCTCGGCGTTCAAGCTGAACCCGGCGCAGGCCTATGTCTCGCCGCGCGACGCCAAGGAGAGCATCGACAACCTGCGTGCCGACTTCAGCTACAACGTCGACGCCGATGCGCGTGGCTTCGGCCTGGCCGCCGGCGCCGAATACCGCCATCTGAAGATCTGGCAGGACATCGACTTCGACTACTTCAAGAGCAGTGCCACGCTCAACGATTACCTGTATCCGGGTTCGACGCTGCTGGGCAGCGTGCCGGGCTTCCCGCTGATCGACAACCGCAAGTGGAACGAGGAACTGCTGCCGAAACTGGGCAACAACAATGCGGCGTATCCAAATGCCAACTTCACCAGCGACTACAAGTACGTGGAGGACATCACCAATGCCTACGTGTCCGCACACTACGCCTGGGACCGACTGCTGCTGATCGGCGGCCTGCGCTACGACCACACCCGCTTCGATGCCTACAGCCCATTCAGCGATGATGGCGGCACTACGTATACCTCTGCCTTCCGCAATACGAGCGGTGGCTACAACAACCTGCTGCCTTCATTGAATGCGACGTTCAAGTTGAGCGAGGACCAGCGCCTGCGCTTCTCCGCCAGCCGAACGCTGGGCCGGCCGACACCCAGCAACATCGCCCAGGCCACCAGCACCAGCTGTGGTGATGACGAGGAGGGCAGGGGCTTCTGCACCATCAAGCAGGGCAACGCCAACCTGCAGCCGCGCCGTTCCACCAACATCGACCTGGCGTGGGACCTGTACTTCAACGGCAACAACGGCCTGGTCTCGGTGGCACTGTTCGACAAGGTGATCAAGGACGACATCTACACCCTGACCACCTTCGAGAACGTGGGTGACACGCGCTACCGGGTCACCCAGCCGATGAACACCGATGAGTCCAGGCTGCGCGGCGTCGAGTTCGCGGTCGCCAATCGCAACCTGCAGTGGGGCCGTCAGCGCTTCGACATGTACTTCAACGCCACGCGGCTGGAAGGCCAGACCAACTACCGCATCAGTGATGGCACCGAACGCCGCCTGGACCGCCTGCTGTACCAGCCGGACTGGTCGCTCAATGGGTCGGTGATCTGGCGCATGCCGTGGAAGAGCGCACAGCTGCGCCTGTCCGGTACCTACCGCAGCCGGATGCTGGTCGACTTCGGTGATACCCAGTGGCTGGACTCGTACTACGACCCATACATGACCTTCAACTTGGCCTTCAGCCACAAGGTCAGCAAGCACGTGACGCTGAAGTACGAGGCCAAGAACCTGTTCAACACGCAGCCGACCTACAGCACCGGTCCGAACGGGCGCTTCCGTACCGAGATCGACGACTACGGCCGCTTCTTCTACTTCCACATCATCTACAACTGAGGGCGCAGCCGTGGATACGATCAATCGCAGGCGATTCCTGGCCCTGGCCGGCCTGTCTGCTGCCGGCGCGTGGATGGGCACGGCGCACGCGCTGGCCGCACAGACCGATGCCGCCGCGCTGAACCCGCGCAACCTGCTGGCGTCGCCGCGGTTCGCCAGCACGCCGTTCACCCTGGGCGTGGCCTCGGGTGATCCTTCGGCCGATGGCATGGTGCTGTGGACACGGCTGGCGACCGAGCCGCTGGTGTTCGGCGGTGGCATGCCGACCCGGCCGATGGTGGTCGAATGGCAGCTGGCCGCGGACGAGGGCATGCGCAAGGTGGTACGCCAGGGTTCGGCGATGGCGCATCCCGAACTCGGCCACGCCGTGCACGTGGAGCTGGGTGGGTTGGCGCCCGCACGGCCTTACTGGTACCGCTTCACCGTAGGCGGCCACGCCAGTGCGGTCGGTTGCACCCGCACGCTGCCCGCAGCCACGGCCGCAGTGGATCGCGTGCGGTTTGCGGTGGCCGGTTGCCAGCACTACGAAGAAGGCCACTACACCGCGTGGCGGCGCATTGCCGAGGAACCGCTGGATTTCGTCTTCCACTACGGTGATTACATCTACGAAGGCGAAAGCCAGCCGGGCCTGCGGAGAATGAACGGCCAGCCGTTCACCAACCTGCGCAATCATGTCGGGCCGCAGACCTACACGCTGGACGACTACCGTCGCCGCTACGCCCAGTACAAGAGCGATGCCGACCTGCAGGCCGCGCATGCATCGGCGCCGTGGTTCGTCACCTTCGATGACCATGAAGTGGACAACAACTGGGCCGGCGCCGAAGACCAGGACGATACGCCCAGCGAAGTGTTTTTGCTGCGCCGCGCACAGGCGTTCCAGGCCTACTACGAGAACATGCCACTGCGCCGTTCGGCATTCCCGCGCGATGGCCATATGCAGATGTACCGGCGCGCACGCTATGGCACGCTGATGGACCTGCACCTGCTCGACACCCGCCAGTACCGCAGCAAGCAGGTGAACATGGCGCTGCGTGAGGAGGTGGAATCGCCGGAGCGCAGCATTGTGGGGGCGAAGCAGGAGCGCTGGCTGTTCGACGGCCTGGCCGATGCCACGCCACGTTGGCACACCATCGCCCACCAGGTGGCACTGGGCAACTACATGCGCGAGAAGGATGGTGTGGTGCAGTCGTCCGACGACCAGTGGTCGGGCTATCTGGACAGCCGCCGGCGCCTGCTTGACCACATCCAGAAGGTTGGCTTCGGCAATGTAGTGACCGCCTGCGGCGACGCGCATCGGCACTACGCCAGCGACCTGGTGCAGGACCATCGTGATTCAGGCGTGGTCTCCAGTGAGTTCCTTGCCACTTCGATCACTTCGGGGGCCGACGGCCAGGGCGTGGATGCGTACGCCAGGAATCAGCTCGCGCACAGCCCTTATCTGAGGGCGACCACCGACAAGCGTGGCTATGTGCTGTGCGATGTCACCCGTGATGCCTGGATCGGCGACATGAAGACGCTGGATACCGTGATGCAGCCGAATGGAACGGTGCAGAGCTGGAAGCGCTACGCGGTGGAACACGGCCGGCCGGGGTTGCAGGAGGCCTGATCAGCCAGCACCACTGTAGAGTCGAGCCATGCTCGACTGCTTTTCGATCGTTCTTCGATCATTGACCGGAAAAAGCAGTCGAGCATGGCTCGACTCTACAAGGGCGGAGCGGCTCAATCGTGCTCGAGGCGCAGTGGTTCGCTGCCCATCGCCGGGTCACTGGTGCCAGGACGCCCATCCTCGGCACGGCCCGCCAGGCGCAGCACACTCTCACCGGCGTTGACCTGCAGGTCGTACCAGCCCGCGGTAGGCGTTGCATCCCACGCCAATGCGGTCTCCGCATGCGCCGGCAGCGCAAGCGTCTGTTCCGGCATGTGCCCGGCATAGGCACCGGCATGCACGCGCAGCTGCTGTGCGGTATCGCTGAGATTGCGCAGGTGCAGCCGCAGCTGGCCGTCGGCGCGCTCGACCGACGCCTGCACGACGGGCCCTTTGGCAGCACCCTGGAGGTGACGGTGGAAGCCGTTCGGGCCAAGCAGCCACAGGTCGTAACGCCCCTGTGCATCCAGCGCCCAGCGTTCGCGCAGTGGCGTGCCCGGTATCAGTGTATAGCGGCGTGGCACTGCACCCAGCCGCAGCCGATCGTAGACATGCAGGACCGCTGCCGCACCTTCGCAGGACAACACCAGTTCCACGCCCGATGTGTCGATCGCGGCAATCGATGCCTGCGGCCGATAGGGCAGGGCACGCGCCGGACGTACGCCACGTTCCTGTTGCGCCGGTTCCAGCCCCTCCGGCAACGCTGGCACGGTGCGTCCTGGCAGGGCGGCGGCACGTGCGGCCGCCGCGCTCACGTCGGGCAGGCCGCGTACGAACGGACGGGTATCGCGCTGGGCGAAGTCGAAGGCGTTGCTCAGGTCTCCGCAGACCGCACGGCGCCAGGGTGAGATATCCGGTGCGGCCACGCCGAAGCGGCGTTCGATCAGCCGTATGACCGAGGTGTGGTCGTACACCTGCGAATCGACCCAGCCACCGCGGCTCCAGGGCGAGATCACGTACAGCGGCACGCGCGGACCCAGCCCATAGGGGCGGCCGCGCAGCTCGGCGGCGTCGTACTTCTCGTCGCCCGGTGCCGGATGGCGGTGGTACTCGCCTTCGGTACTGACCGAAGACATACCCGCCCAGCCACCGTTTATCGGTGAAGGCGGTGCCGGTGGCGGCATGTGGTCGAAGAAGCCGTCGTTCTCGTCGAACATCAGCAGCAGGGCGGTGCGGCTCCACACTTCTGGATCGGCGGTCAGTGCATCCAGCACGCGAGCGGTATAGGCCGCGCCCTGGGCCGGGCTGGAGGGGCCGGGATGCTCGCTGCCGGCCGCGTCGGCGATGATGAAGCTGACCTGCGGCAGGCGTCCATCGACCACATCCTGGTGCAGCTGCGCCAGGCCACGGGTGCTGACGCCGCGTGCGCGCAGCTGCGGGTCATGCCCCGGCGCAGCGCGGTAGGCCTGGCGGAACGCCTCGAAGCCGGCCAGCGGGTTGTCGGTGAAGTTGTCGGCCATGTCCTGGTAGATCTGCCAGGAGACGCCCGCCTTCTGCAGGCGTTCGACATAGCTGGTCCAGCGATACGACGCCGGATGCCCGCCGTGCTCGGGGAAGTTGTCGTGCGAGTTGGCGATCACCGGACCGCCAGCACGCGCGTGTGCATCATTGTGACCGGTCCACAGGAACACCCGGTTCGGGTTGGTTCCGGCCTGCATCGCGCAGTGGTAGGCGTCGCAGATGGTGAAGGCATCGGCCAGCGCGAACTGGAAGGGCAGGTCGCTGCGCTGGAAATAGCCCATCGAATGGTTCTGCTTGGTCTTCGGCCATTGCCCCATGCGTCCATGGTCCCAGGCCTGTTGTGCATCCGGCCAGGTGTGCGGTGTGCCCTCCACCCGCATGTAGCCGAAGTGCGCAGCGGTATCCAGCGGGAACGGTGCGATCGCGCGCGTGCCGCTGGCATCGGGTTGCAGCCACAGGCTGCGCGTGCGGCCGCCGGCCTGCAGCGCAGCGGCCGGAGCCACGAAGCGATCGCCGAACCCCCGTACGCCCGGCAGCGTGCCGAAGTAGTGGTCGAACGAGCGGTTTTCCTGCATGAACACCACGATGTGCTGCAGGTCTTCGAGGCTGCGCGTCTGCGCGGCGGGGGCGATCGCTGCGGCCCGGGCGATGCTGGGAAGCAGCGGAGAAAGGCCGGCGGCAACGCCGGCCTGCAACAACCGGCGTCGGCCGATATCAGTCACGGGCTCACTCACAGGTCCACACGGAAGGAGATGCCGACAGTGCGCGGGGCGCCGATGAAGGCGTTGTCGCGGCCGTCCACCCCTGCAAGATACCGCTTGTCGGTGAGGTTGCTCACCACCAGGTTGGCACCCATGCCCTTCAGGCGCGGCGACAGGCCCTGCAGGTCGAAGCCGATATTGGCGTTGAACACGGTGGCCGAGGGCAGCTTGTTGACGTTGGCGGCATCGAGGTAGCGCGTGCCGAGGTAGCGACCGGACAGGCCGAAGTTCCAGTTTTCGCCCTGCCAGTCGGCCGACAGCACCAGGGTCTGCTCGGGCTGTCCGATCACCTTGGCGCCGTCGACGATGCCCAGCTGGGTATCACGTGCGGCATCGCCACTGCCCAGGTACTTGGAGCGGTTGTAGGTATAGGCGGCGTTGAGGCGCCAGCCGTTGTCCCAGCCATAGCCGAACGCCGCCTCCAGGCCGTTGCTTTCCACGCCGCCGAAGTTCTCGTAGACGCCGTCGGTCTCGCCCAGGTAATCGATGCCGCTGACGAAGCCGGCCGGCAGATAGACGATGCGGTTGTCGAACTTGATGTTGTACAGGGTGACCGAAGCGGTCAGCGGCCAGCGGCTGATGCGCATGCCGACTTCGATGTTGTCGGCGGTCTCCGGCTCGACGTTGCGGAAGCGCTGCGGGTCGGTCTCGCCGAGCACGCCGGAGGGAATGGCGGCGAAGTTCTGCGAGAAGCCAGCGAACAGCTCCATGCCTTCCACACCGGGTGCCCAGGTGAAGCCGGTGGACATCAGCGGATCGGACTTGGAATCGGATTTGACGTGCTCGCTGGCACCGATCACGCGGCGGCGCGACTGGTCGACGAAGAACTGCTTCACGCCCAGGCGTGCGCTGAACGGCCCGAAGCGGGCCACGTCCTCGACGTAGTACATCTGCTCGTCAACCTTGTACTTGTCCTCGAACTGCACCCAGTACGGCTGATGGTCGAAGGCGATGTCCTGGCCGACGTTGAGCAGGCGATGCCAGTCGCGGCGCGCCGAGCGGTCCAGCTTTTCCACCCACAGGCCGCCGCGGATCGTGTTGTCGACCGCACCGAAGGTCTGCCGCCATTCGACGTCGGCGGTCACGCCCATGCGGTCGTTGTCGTAGTGGGTGTGGCGGTAGGACTGCGCGCCCAGCACGTTGCCCGCGTAGCAGTTCGGATCGTACTCGGCGGTGAAGCCCAGCCGTGGGGTGCAGCTGGCCAGGCGCTGCGCGGCGCTGCCATCGGGATTGACGAAGAAAATCTGGCCGCGGTTACTGCCGCCGTACACGGTCTTTCCACCGATGTACTCTGACTCCGGGCGACCGGCACCATCATCGCTGACCTGCGCCAGGTAGGGGGGCAGCCAGTCGCCACGACCTTCCATGCGGTGCCCGTAAGCCGCCACCGAGGCCTTGAAGCCGTTGCCGCCGTCGAAGGCCGCGCGCAGGTAGCCGAAGGTGTTCTCGCGCAGCGCACGCGAGCCGGAACGGTAGTTCTGGTCCAGGTACGGAATGCCGGTGAGGGTGCCGCCCAGGTTGTCGCGGTCCGGATTGGTGGCGAAGCCCTTCGGCGAGACGCTGGTGTACTCCGGCTCGTCGGCATCGTTGTAGGACAGGTAGCCGGTCAGCGTCCAGCGATCCAGCTCGGTGATGAACTTGCCGGCGATGTGGTCGTTGCTGGTCTTGCCGCTGCCATCGATCCAGTCGTGCACACGTGCGGAAGAAGCGCTGACCCAGGCGCGGGTATGCCCGCCGAGCAGGCCGGTGTCGTAGCGCACGTAGTACTTGCGCACCTCGTTGTCACCGGCACCGACCACGAAGCGCAGGCGGCTGTCCTGCAGTGGGTCGCTGGTGAGGAAGTTGAGCGTGCCACCCAGCGCCTCGTTCGAGCGCGAGGAGATGTCGGCAGTGCCCTGGCTGACTTCCACTGTTTCCAGGTCCAGGGTATCGATGTAGCGGTTGGCCAGCGAACCGCCACCGTAGCCCGAGCCGCCATTGGGCAGGCCGTCGATGGTGGTGCCGATCTGCTGGGTGTCACGGTTGGTCACGAAGCCGCGCATGCTGATCTGCGTGCCCCACACCGACGAACCGGTGGCATCGGCCTCGCTGACCACCACGCCGGGCACTTCGTTGAGCGCGTCGTTGACGCTGCTCATCACCGTCTGCCGGTTCAGTGTTTCCGCGCGCACCGACGTCTTCGCGTAGCTGGTGGCCTGACCAATCACCTGTACCTGGTCGAGGGTACGCGCATCGCTGCTGCGCGCTTCGCCCGTATCGCCCTGCGGTGCTTCTGCGAGGGCGTCCAGGGCGGGGGCGATCAGCAGGGCCAGCAGCGAGACACGGGGAAAACGCGCAATCGTTCGCATCGAAACCGGACCTTCAGAGGGAGGAAACCCCGGAGTGTCGGCAGCGCCAATGACATCGGGATGACGTGGCAGCGCAGGAACGATGGCACTGTGGGGGCGGTCACGGCCTTCGGGTATGCTCGGCGCTTCAATGGACCTGAGGTGGTGGCGATGCAGAAGCGATCGAAGATCTGGCTTGGAGGTGCAGCCCTGGTGCTGCTGGCAGGGTGCAACCGGACGCCCTCGGATGGAGAGGTGGCACCGCCTGCGCCAGCCACGGCGGACGAGGCCGCAGCACCGGCCGCCGCCCCAGCGGGTTCAACGGCCGCCGCCGACGGCACCGCACTCACCGACCGCGATGGCAAGCCGGTGCCGCTGGTGCCTTTCGACACCGGCAGCGTGCCGCTGAGCGACACCGCGCTGGGTGAGCTGCCGTTCTTCAGCCTGCCGCAGGGCTACGCGCCGCAGAACGCCCCGCACCCGCGCGCCTGGGCGCGCTTCCCGTTCCGGATGGGCGAGGGTGTGCATTGGGCGGAAGGTCCGAGCTGGTCGGCACGCATCGTGACCGACAGTGAGGTGGCCCCCGACAAGGCGTTCTCCGCGCTGGAAGTGCAGCGCAACTTCGACGGCGTGATCACCGCCGCTGGCGGCCGCAAGGTCTTTGAAGGCACGCTGCTGCGCGACATCTACTACGGCCCGCAACTGGAAGGCGAGATCGGGGGTGGCTTCATCGATGCGGTGAACGGTGAACAGGACGCACCCACCACCGTCTACGTGCTGCGCCAGGCCAACCGCACCGTGTGGGTGCAGCTGGCGGTGGACAGCAACGGCGCCGGTCTGGTGGTCGTGGATGACGTTCCGTTCAAGGCCACCGCGCAGTGGTCGGACAGTTTCCCGCACCTGTCCCTGCCGGCCGGCTATCGTGAGCGCAACACGCCCGAGCAGCGTGATTTCGATGCCTTCCCGTTCTGGACCGGAGATCACTTCGAACCGGTCGAGGGCCGCACCTTCGCTGCCGATTTCGACAAGGGCGAGCGCGAATACTCGATGCATGAAGTACGCCGCAA
Organism: Stenotrophomonas sp. ASS1; assembly: GCF_004346925.1. Taxonomy (NCBI): domain Bacteria; kingdom Pseudomonadati; phylum Pseudomonadota; class Gammaproteobacteria; order Lysobacterales; family Lysobacteraceae; genus Stenotrophomonas; species Stenotrophomonas oleivorans. The sequence continues at coordinate 1,634,361 of NZ_CP031167.1, forward strand.
CCTTGAGGCGATGATGGCCCAGGTCAACGGCACCAAGGTGTTCGAGGGGCGCATCCCGCACGAGGCGGCCGAGGGTGTGTCGAAGCAGGTGCAGTCGTCCTACGGCAACGCGGCCAGCTACAGCTGGGACAACTACGACACCGTGGTCTATCGCGTCGATCTGGCTGACGGCCGCCAGGTGTGGGTACATGCTCGCCTCGAATACCTCAGCGCTGGCTGGGTCGTGGTCGAGCGCAAGGGTTTCACCCAGACCGCGGCGCTGCTGCCGGCCGATGCGTTGAAGAAGAAGCTGGACAGCGACGGCCGCGTGGCGATCCAGGTCAACTTCGCCACCGACAAGGCGCAGATCCTGCCGACGTCCGAACCACAGCTGGCGCAGGTGCTGGACCTGCTGCGTGCCGATCCGTCGCTGAAACTGTCGATCGAAGGCCACACCGACAACAGCGGCGCGGCCGCGCACAACCGCAGCTTGTCCGAGGATCGTGCGCGGTCGGTGGTGGCGGCGTTGACCGCCAAGGGGGTCAACGCCGACCGCCTGCAGGCGGCCGGCTTCGGCACCGACAGGCCGGTGGCCGACAATGGCAGCGAGGAAGGCAAGGCGCGCAATCGCCGGGTCGAGCTGGTCAAGCGCTGAACCACGCCCTCCTCAGTACCGCGCGTCCTTGGGTTTCGGGTCGCGCGGCCAGTCCTTGGCCTTGTTGGCGAAGTCCGGCCGCGGTTGGTTGATGAAGTAGCTGGCGATGTCCACCGCATCCTGGTCGGGCATCACCTGCTGCCCCAGTGGCGGCTCGCGGGTCACCGCCGGCGGCATGTTGTGCTTGACGAAACCGGCCGCCTTGTACAGGCGCGCCATGCCGGCGCCGATGTTGAAGCTGTGGTCGCCCCACAGCGGCGGGAAGGCGATATCACCGCTGGCGTCGCGCCGGCCTTCGCCGTTGTCGCCATGGCAGGCGGCACACTGCACGGCGTACAGCGCCTGGCCACGGATCGGGTCCGGGGTCAGCGTGCTGTCGATGGGGCCCTCGCTGGGGGCGGCCACCTTTGCACCGTCTGGCACGGGACTGCTCAGCCACGCCATGTAATCGAGCATGGCGCGCATCTGCGGTGAGTCCTTCGGTAGCGGCTTGCCGTTCATTGAGCGCTGCAGGCAGCCATTGATGCGCTCGGTCAGCCCGATCACCTTGCCCGGGCGCGGCATGTAACGCGGATAGGCGCCGCCGCCGGTGTTGAAATAGTGGTTGCCGAACGGTCGCTTGCCCTCGGCCATGTGGCACGAATTGCAGTTCAGATCGTTGCCGACGTTGTCCGGCAGCAGCCGTGCGGTCTCGTTGAGGAGGCGGCGGCCAAGCATCACCGATTCGGCATTGCCGAGCCCGGCGATCTCCTCGGCGCTGGGTGCGTGGTAGTGGCCGACCACCTTGCCCTGCGCATCGAGGATATCGATCGTGCTGGCTACGGCAGCATCCAGGTCCGGGTACAGATGGCGATAGGCGAGGGTGCCGGCGCCGGCCAGCAGCACGAGGGTGACCACGCTGCCGACCAGCAGGCGGGAGCGTTTGCGCGAACGTTTCATCGTGCGGCCTCCTGCGGAACGTAGTGCACCGGCTTGTCACGCACCACCCGGCGCATGCGCGCCACGTCGACCTCGCTCACCGCGCTGGCCTGGTTGCCCCAGCTGCTGCGGATGAAGGTCAGGATCTGTGCCAGCTGCGCATTCGGCAGCTGCTCGAAGCCGGGCATGGTGAAGGCCATGCGGTCTTGCGGGGTATGCGGCGTGCGGCCGCCGATCAGGGTCACCTGCACCAGCGAGCTGGGGTCATCGGCGAACACGATCGAGTTGCCGGCCAGGGCGGGATAGACGCGCGGCATGCCGCGCCCGTCGGCGCGGTGGCAGGCCTGGCAGTGCTCGGCATAGGCCAGCGAACCGGCCACGCGGTAGTCGCCGCTACGCAGTGCGGCGGTGGTGGTGTCGGTACCCGGCGACCACTGCGCACTGCGGCCCTCGCGCGCCGGCAGCTGTTTCAGGTAGCGGGCCATCGCCAGCAGGTCGGCGTCGGACAGGTACTGCGTGCTGTGCTCGACCACGTCGGCCATGCCGCCGAAGGCCGCGGAGCGATCGGTGCGTCCGGTGCGCAGGAAGTCGACGATCTCGCCCTCGTTCCAGCTGGCCAGACCGGTTGATTCATTGCGCAGGTTCTTCGCATACCAGCCTTCCAGCACCGAGCCGGACAGGAACTGGCGGCTGCCATCATCGGCCATCGCCTTTTCCTGGAACGCCAACCCGCGTGGCGTGTGGCAGGCGCCGCAGTGGGCCAGGCCTTCCACCAGTTCGGCGCCGCGCTGCTGGCTGGCATCCAGCGACGGATCCGGGTTGAACGTACGCGGGCGTGCGAACAGCAGCTGCCACCAGGCCAGTGGCCAGCGCATGTTGGCCGGCCAAGGGATCGTGCTGTCGGCGTTGCCCTGCTTCACCGGCTGCACCGAGCCCATGAAGTAGGCGTACAGCGCCTTGATCTCGGCATCGCTGGCGATCACGTATGAGGCATACGGCATTGCCGGATACAACGGCTGCCCATCGTGACGGATGCCGCGACGGACCGCGCGCTCGAAGTCGGCGTAGTCGTAGGCGCCAATGCCGGTGTCCGGATCGGGCGTGATGTTGGTCGAGTAGATCGTGCCCATCGGCGTCTGCATACCGAGGCCACCGGCGAACGGCTTGCCGCCCGGCGCAGTGTGGCAGGCGGCGCAGTCGGCGGCGCGCGACAGGTACTGTCCCTGCGCGATCAGCGTCGGATCGTGGATGTCGACCTGCGCCGTCTGTCGCGGTGCGAACCAGTAGGGCGTGGTGCGGGCGATGCCGTAGGCGGCGGCCAACGTGGCGGCCAGGGCAATGGCGAGCTTGAGCGAGGTGCGCATGGCGGCACTGTGGGCAATCCCGCGCGCGCGTTCATTGATCCGGATCAATGACTGAACGGATACAGCTTGTACACCAAGCTGAATCGTTCCTGCGCTGTCATCAAGCCGTCATCCGCGCGCGATAGATGACCGGTCTATCGGGGCGTTAACGTCCCAGCCTGTCTGATTCACCCCTATGACGTGATATGAAGCGCCTGCTGCTGCTGTTGCTGGCGTGCGCCGGCCTGTGGTTGGCTGCATGCTCCTCCTCCATCAATGCCTCGTCCACCTCACTCGCCGATCGGCTGATCGCACCGGGTGGCGTATCGACCCTGCTCGATCGCCCGCGCATTGCCGCGGCCATCGCCGAACTGCCCAACCGCCATGGCTTCGCGCCGGGCCGCGATGGCGTGCCGATATTCTGGCGTGTGTTCGATCCCGGCGATTACGGCGCGCGTTACCACTACCTGCCGCAGCGCCATGAGAACGGCCTGCCGCTGGATACCGGCCTGAGCCTGGCGGTGCCGCAGCCGTTCCGCGCGCAGACGCCGCGCGGCACCGTAGTGCTGCTGCACGGCTGGATGATGAACGGTGATTCGATGCTGCCGTGGTCGCTGCAGCTGGCCGAGTCCGGCTACCGCGTGATCACCCTGGACCTGCGCAACCATGGCCAGTCCGGTGCCGGTCCGTCCGGATACGGCACCTACGAATCCGATGACGTGGTTGATGTGATCGGTGAGCTGCGTGCACGCGGTGAAGTGACCGGTCCGTTGTACCTGTTCGGTGTGTCCTACGGCGCGGCCACGGCGGTGTTCACCGCCGACAAGCTGGGCGACCAGGTGGAAGGCGTGGTGGCGATGGAATCGTTCGCCAATGCCGGTGTGGCGATCCGCACGATGATCCCGCACCTGATGGGACTGCAGCCGGAAGGCCTGAAGGCGCAGGCGGTGGCGTCGTACGCGCGCTGGCGCTACGGCGGCCAGGACATCAACCAGGTGATCGCCGCCGCCAGCCGCCGCATCGATGTTGACCTGGACCGCGTGGACGTGGCGCGCGCGTTGGCCGATACCCGCGCCTGCGTACTGCTGCTGCACGGGCAGGGCGACCAGCACATTCCGGTCAGCCAGGGCCGCGAACTGGCCCAGGCCAATCCGCGCGCGCACTACATCGAGATGCGCGGCGAGGACCACATCACCCTGCCGCTGCGACTGGACCTGCTGGCGGGCGTGGTCGATGACTGGATGGCGCGCGACGAGCACCATCCGCAGAGTGCCTGCCCGGCGCCCCAGCTGCCGGCCCAGGCCGAGTGGCTGACACGCAGCTGAGAAAAGGGGACGGAGGGGATTAAGTCGTTTCCCGCACAGCTGGGCCAGAAACGACTTAATCCCCTCCGTCCCCTTTTTTCTGTCAGGCCACCCGTCTTGCCAGCGAGCGCGCAGACGCCGCGACGCCCAGCAGCAGCGCGGCCACGCACAGGAAGGCGAAGCCGAGGCTGGTAGCGTGTGCGAGTGCGCCGATCGCTGCCGGTCCGGCGAGGATGCCGGCGTAGCCCAGCGTGGTGACCGCAGTGATGGCGATGCTCTCCGGCATCACCCGCTGTTGGCCGGCCATCGAGAACAGCGCCGGCACGATGTTGGCGCAGCCCAGCCCGACCAGTACGTAGCCGGCCAGCGCCACCGGGAACGATGGCACCAGCGTCGCCAGGGTGAAACCCGCAGCAGCGGTGATGCCGCCGAAGACCAGGGTGCGGGTCCGGCCGAGGCGCTCGACGATGCCGTCGCCGAACAGGCGCATCGCGGTCATCGCCAGGGTGAACAGTGCAAAGCCGGCACCGGCCTGGTCACGTGGCACCTGCCGCACTTCGGCGAGGAACACCGCGCTCCAGTCCAGCATCGAGCCCTCGGCGAGGAACACCACGAAGGCCAGCACGCCGATGAACAGCACCACGCCATGCGGCAGTGCCAGCAGGGGGCCTTCATGCAGGATCCGTTGTGGGCGCCAGTGCGGTGCCGACAGCACTGCCACCAGCAGCAGAGTGGCCACCGAAACCAACGCGGCCAGCCACAGCGGCGTACCCAGGATCAGCATGCCGGTCATGCAGCCGGCGCCGACGAAGCCGCCGATGCTGTAGAAGGCATGGAATCCGGACATCATCGCGCGCCCGGCGTCGCGCTCGACCGCGACCGCCTGCATGTTCATCGCACAATCCAGTGCACCGACGCCGGCGCCGAACACGAACAGGGCGGCGCCCAGCGCTACCGGAGAGGGCGCCAGCACCAGCAAGGGCAGGGCGCACAGCATCGTCGCGCAGGTGATCACCATCACCCGGCGGCATCCCAGCCGCCCGGTCAGCGCACCTGCCAGTGGCATCGCCAGCAGTGAGCCGAGCCCGAGGCACAGCAGCACTGCGCCGAGGCTGGCGTCGGACAGCCCGGCCTTGGCCTTGGCGTAGGGCACCATCGGTGCCCAGGCGGCGGTGGCGAATCCGGGAATGAAGAAGGCAGCGCGGGTGGCGTGCTGCTGGGCACGTGGGGATGAAGGCGTCATGCGCGATACGAAGCTCCAAGGATCATCCATGAAAACGTTTTCAAGCGGGATCGGCAAGTGCCATGCATGACATCCAGCGACGCATACGATTGCAGTGACCCGAATGCGTCACCGCTGATTAACGCCAAAGACGGACAGTGGCGACACGGTCGGCATCCCGCCGGCCGCTGCCGGAGATCCGTACATGAGCACGACACCGACCATCCTCCTCGTCCATGGTTTCTGGGGTGGGGCCGCACACTGGGCCAAAGTGATCCTGGAGCTGCATCGCAACGGCCATGACCGCGTGCAGGCGGTGGAACTGCCACTCACCTCGCTGGCCGACGATGCCGGCCGCACCCGGAAAATGATCCGGCAGATCGACGGGCCGGTGCTGCTGGTCGGCCACTCCTACGGTGGTGCGGTGATCAGCCAGGCCGGCAACGAGGCCAACGTGAAGGGCCTGGTCTATATCGCAGCGTTCGCCCCGGATGCCGGCGAGAGCCCCGGTGGCATCACCCAGCAGCATCTGCCGGAAGCGGCACCGAACCTGGCGCCGGACAGTGATGGTTACCTGTGGCTGCGCGCCGACAAGTTCCATGAAAGCTTCTGCCAGGACCTGAGCGACGATGAGGGCCGGGTGATGGCGGTGACCCAGAAGGCGCCGCTGGCCAGCACTTTCGGTGATGCGGTGAGCGACCCGGCGTGGAAGCACAAGCCGAGCTGGTACCAGCTGTCCCGCCATGATCGGATGATCGCGCCGGAGAACCAGAGGGCAATGGCCACGCGCATGCAGTCCAAGCGACTGCTGGAGCTGGATGCCAGCCATGCCTCGCTGGCCTCGCAGCCGAAGGACGTGACCGCACTGATCCTGGAGGCCTGCGCCGCCATCGGCGGCTGAGCCTGCGGCAGCGCGCCGCACCACAGCACACCGCACGACAGCCGGGGCGCAGGGGAGTACACTCCTGCGCCTGCGGCCATCCGGCCTCATCCCCATCCCGCCTCCAGCCGCCGCCAGAGGATCCCACCCGATCGTGGAGGTCCCGCCGTGCTGTCTGTGCCTGATGCCCGTATTCCGTCCCCATTGCCGCGTCGCCGTGCGTTGCCGCAGGCGCTTGCCCAGGGCCTGCTGATCACCGCACTGGCCAGCAGCGGCATCGCAGCCGCGCAGTCCGCCGCCGAGCCGGACAAGGCCGCCGAGGCCCCGGCGTCGCAGACCCTGCAGACCGTGCAGGTCACCGCCAACCTGCTCGGCACCATCACCGAGGGCAGCGGCGCGTACACGCCCGGCACCATCGCCACCGCCACCCGCCTGGTGCTGACGCCACGGCAGACCCCGCAGACCATCAGCGTCATTACCCGCGCTCAGATGGACGACTTTGGCCTGAACGGCATCGATGACGTGATGCGGGTGACCCCGGGCATCAGCATCGTCACCTACGACAGCGAGCGCACCGAGTACTACGCGCGCGGCTTCGCCGTGCAGAACTTCCAGTACGACGGCATCCCGATGTCGCGTGACTCGGCCTATTCGGCGGGCAACACGCTCAGCGATACCGCGATCTATGACCGCATCGAAGTGCTCAAGGGCGCGACCGGCCTGCTGACCGGCATGGGCGATCCGGGCGCGACCATCAACCTGGTGCGCAAGAAGCCGGGCAAGGAGTTCGCCGGCAGTGCGACGCTGGGTCTGGGCCGCTGGGATGACTATCGTGCCGAGATCGATGTTGGCGGCCCGTTGACCGCCGATGGACGCGTGCGCGGTCGTGCGGTGGGCGCCTGGCAGGACAAGCATTCCAATCTCGACTTCTACCAGCGCACCAGCAAGGTGGGCTACGCGGTGCTGGAAGCAGATCTGGGCGAGCGCACGCTGCTGACCGTGGGTGGCGATACGATGGACAGCGACCCGAAGGGCTCGACCTGGGGTGGCATCCCTCTTCTGGACAGTGCCGGCAACTTCAATGACATGCCGCGTTCGTTCAACAACGGCACGCGCTGGAGTGGCTGGCGCCAGTATGTGCGCACCGGCTTCGCCACGCTCGAGCACACCTTCGCCAACGACTGGGTGGCCAAGCTGCAGCTCAACCACCAGGTCAACGGCTATGACGCGGCGCTGGCGGGAGCGGCCGGTGGCAATCCCGATCCGGTCACCGGCGAAGGCGTGTCGTTGTGGCTGGGCAAGTACGTTGGCAAGACTGTCAGCAACGCGGCCGACTTCTACCTGAGCGGTCATTTCGGCCTGTTCGGCCGCGAGCATGAGCTGGTGGTCGGTGGCAGCGCCTCGCGCAAGCGCTGGACCAATACCGGTTACTCGCCGCAGCCCGGCTATCCGACCGAGGTGCCCGATTACCGCGCATGGCAGGGCGACATTGCGGAGCCGCAATGGCAGCGCAGCTACGATAACAACGAAGTGACGCGCGAGAATGGCGTCTATGTGGTCGGTCGTTTCGACGTGGCCGATCCACTGAAGGTGATCGTGGGCAGCCGCCTGGCCAGCTACCGTTCGCCGCAGACGCGCGAAACCGGCGTGTTCGTACCGTATGCCGGCGTGGTCTACGACCTTGGCGAGCACTATTCGGTGTATGCCAGCTACAGCACCATCTTCAAACCGCATAGCGAACGCGACGAGCAGGGCAAGGCACTGTATCCGCTGGAAGGCCGCAGCTACGAGATGGGCCTGAAGGCCGAGTTCCTCGATGGGCGCTTCAACGCCAGTGCGGCGCTGTTCCAGCTCGACCAGGACAACTTTGCCCAGCCCACCGGCGGCAAGACACCGGACGGGCAGGATGCCTATCGCGCGCTGATGGGCGTGCGTACCAAGGGCTACGAGCTGGAAATGTCTGGCCAGCTGGCGGAAGGCTGGCAGGTGCAGGGTGGGTTCTCGCACAAGATCGCCCGCCAGGCCGGTGCCAAGGTCACCACGCTGGAACCGGAAAACCAGTTCAGCCTGCACACCAGCTATCGCCTGCGTGGCGACTGGAAAGGCCTGACGCTGGGCGGTGGTGCGCGCTGGCAGGATTCCACTTTCGGCGAGATCACCAACCCGGCCACGCAGGCCAAGGTGGTGCATCGCACCCAACCCTACTGGCTGCTCGATGCAATGGCGCGCTATGAATTCAACGATCGCCTGTCGGCCACGCTCAACGTCAACAACCTGCTGGACAAGCGGTACTACACGATCTTCAGCTGGTACAGCACCTATACCTGGGGTGAGCCGCGCAACGTGCGGTTGAGCTTGAATTACAGGTTCTGACGCGGCTCTACACATACGCCCGCGATGCTTTTCGGCATCGCGGGCGTTGTCGTTACAGCGGCAGGTCGAACACCAGCACTTCGGCGTCGTTGCCGTTTTCCAGGGTCAGCTGCGCTTCGTCGCTGACCTGCAGTGCATCACCGGCTTCCAGTGTGATGCCATTGACCTGCAGCTGGCCTCGGGCCACCTGCACATAGGCGCCACGGCCGTTGCCGAGGGCGTGGTGCAGCTTCTGGCCGCCATCGAGGATGGTGGCGAAGATGCGGGCATCCTGGTGGATGCGCAGCGAACCGTCGGCACCGTCCGGCGAAGCGATCAGGCGCAGCTGGCCGCGCTTGGTTTCCGGGGCGAAGTGGGTCTCCTCGTAGGACGGCGTGATGTTCTCGGTGTCCGGGAAGATCCAGATCTGCAGGAAGTGCACGGTCTCGTCGGCGGAGTGATTGAACTCGCTGTGGCTGACACCGCTGCCGGCGCTCATGCGCTGCACGTCGCCGTAACGCAGCACCGAGCCGGTACCCATCGAGTCCTTGTGCTCCAGCGCGCCGCCCAGCACATAGGAAACGATCTCCATGTTGCTGTGGCTGTGGGTGCCGAAGCCCTGGCCGCCGATCACCTTGTCTTCGTTGATCACCCGCAGCGGTCCGAAGCTGACGTAGCGGGGGTCGTAGTAGTTGGCGAAGGAGAAGGTATGGCGCGAGGACAGCCAGCCATGCTCGGCCAAGCCACGGGTAGCGCTCTTGCGGATCTGCAGCATGATGGAATCTCCTTGTTCGATGGTTTCGATGGGGCGGGGTGGGCCGATAGCCGCTGTGTTTCCCCGTTGGAGAGAAGTATCCGCTTGCGCCCTGGGTTTGAAAAACGGATAGTTTTGACAGCCATCATCGAAAAATTCGAATGCTCAAACTCAGTCTCGATGCCCTGCAGATCCTGGACGCCATCGACCGCCGCGGCTCGTTCGCCGCCGCCGGCAAGGCTCTGCACAAAGTGCCCTCGACCATCTCCTACACCGTGGCCAAGCTGGAGGAGGATCTGGGCGTTCAGCTGTTCGACCGGGTCGGCCCGCGCGCCGAGCCGACCGAGGCTGGCCGCGCGCTGCTGGACGAAGGCCGCCACCTGCTGCGCGCAGCCCGGGAGCTGGAACTGCGGGTGCGCCGGGTGGCGTCGGGCTGGGAGACCGAACTGACCCTGGGGGTGGACTCGGTGTTCCCGACCTGGCTGCTCGGCCCGGACATCGCCGCGTTTCGTGAGGCCGAGGCACCGACCCGGCTGCGGTTGATCGGCGAGGCCCTGTCCGGTACTTGGGAGGCCTTGCTGGACCGCCGTGCCGACCTGCTGGTTGGTGCGCCGGGCGAGGGTCCCAGCGGCGGCGGTTACGTGGTCGAGCCGCTGGGTACGGTGGAGTTCGTGTTCGCGGTCGCCCCCGGTCATCCGTTGGCTGCAGTGCCGGGTGTGCTCGGACGCGAGCAGCTGGTCGAGCACTGCGCGATCGCGGTCTCCGATTCGGCGCGACGGCTGCTGCCGCGCACGGTCGGCCTGCTGATGGGGCAGGAGATGCTGACGGTGCCGGACATGGCCAGCAAGCTGAAGCTGCAGTGCGAAGGCGTGGGCTTCGGCTTCCTGCCCGAACCGTGTGCGCGCGCTGCGGTGGCGCGCGGCCAGCTGGTGATCCGTGAGGTGGAGGAACACAAGCCGGAAGAGACCTTCTGGCTGGCCTGGCGCACCGGAGAGGATGGCGCCGCACTGCGCTGGTGGCGCGAACGCCTGCGCAGGCCGGAGCTGCTGTCGCAGTGGTGGCAGGCAATGGCCAGGGGGTAGGGGTACGGCAGGGCTGCGCCCTGCACCCGCTACGAGCTGGAGCAACAGCAACAGCAACAGCAGAAGCTGGTTTCCTGTGGGGAGGCGCGGTGGGGCCGGTTGCGGGGGCCGCTGCAAGTCCCCCTCCGGGGCCCGGCCCAGCCGCTGGCGGCTGTGCGTTCGGGCGCTTGCGAAGCAATGCTTCGCAAGCAAAGCGCCCTCACCCATGTAAGCTCGGTCGCCGCTTGCTCGTGTGCGCTGTCCTGCGTACACGGCAAGACCGGGGTTGGGCGTCCTGCCCAACCCGTCGGGCGCATGCGCCCGACCCATGCGGCTCACGCCCCCGCAACCGGACCCACCCCGCCTTCGACAGTTGGCCGCGATCTGTCGGAACGGCGTATTGCCCTGGTGGGTGTCGACCTTGGTCGACACAGTAGATCCACGCCATGCGTGGATGACTCATTCGATATCTGACAGATATTTCGACCAAGGTCGACACCTACCAACAGCCACCGGAAACTGTCAGAGGTGGGGCGGTGTCGGAGTGCGGGGTGTCAGCCGCATGGATGCGGCTGCCAAGCCTACAGGGACGTACTTGCGGCGTCCCCGCACTCCGACACCGCCCCGCCAACCCACGGAATGCCAGCTTTTGCTTTTGCTTTTGGTTTTGCTGTTGAGGTTGCCGGCCAGCGGCCGGCACTACCAGGGGTGCAGGGCGCAGCCCTGCCGAAAAACACACATAAAAAAACAGCAGGCCGGGGCCTGCTGTTTCGGTGTAATGGTGCGCCCGGAGAGATTCGAACTCCCGACCGCCTGGTTCGTAGCCAGGTACTCTATCCAACTGAGCTACGGGCGCCAATTACATAAACTTGTTGTGCTGACTGTGTATGGTGCGCCCGGAGAGATTCGAACTCCCGACCGCCTGGTTCGTAGCCAGGTACTCTATCCAACTGAGCTACGGGCGCGCGGTACACAATCAACTTACTGCTAAATTTTACTGCATTTCCAGCGGCGGATGCTGAAAACCTGTCGAGTGGTGCGCCCGGAGAGATTCGAACTCCCGACCGCCTGGTTCGTAGCCAGGTACTCTATCCAACTGAGCTACGGGCGCCCTGCGACAGGAGCGGAATTATGCGGATGTCGGCGCGTACCGTCAACAGTTTTGTGAAAATTTTCATCCAACTGAATGAAAAAGCTGTCAGCTACGGCCTCCGGCGCCTTCAGCCACGCGAAATGATCGGCGCGCGTGCCCAGTTCCTGCGCGGACAGCACGCGCAGCTGCGCGTCCACATTCGGCAGCTTCGCCAGCAGCGTCTGCATCGATCCGGTCGGTGCCAACCAGTCGTGCTCCATCAACACGGCCCGTGCGCTGCCATGCACGCGCGCCATCTGCGCATCGAGGTCTTCGTTCATGCCGGCCGCGGCGTAGTGGTTGTTCAGGCCAACGCGCGCCCAGTCGGCAATCAGCCCGCGCGCTTCGGTGCCACCAAAGCCGAGGCGCCGCCCATGCAGCACGCCCTGGCGTTGCGCGATCCACGGCAGGAAACGATAGACCAGCGGCAGCAGCCAGCCGCGCGGTGGTGGGAAGCCACGCCAGAACGGTGAGCCGCTGGCCGCCAGCCACAGCCGGTTGAAGTGCTGCGGGTTGCGGCCGGCATGCACGCAGGCCAGCTGCCCGCCCAGACTGTGTCCACCGATGATCCAGGGCAGGGCGTCGGTGGCGTCATCGGCTGCGGCCAGGACGGCCTGGCTGGCCGGCAGATCCTGTTCGAGTACTTCGCGATAGCCCCAGTCCTGCGTGCGCGAGGGGCGCAGTGAGCTGCTGCCGTTGCCGCGCCACTCATGCAGGTAGACCGCCACGCCCTTCGCCGCCAGCGCCAATGCCAGTGGCAGGTAGTGACGCGCGGCCACGCCCAGCGCTGGCAGCCACAGCAGGCGCGCGATGGGCTGTGCGGGCACGCAGGCGATCACTTCGTAGCGATGGCCATCAGTGCACTGCACGGCAACGACGTCCGGTGCGAGACTCATGCGTGCGGTGCCGCGCCGAAGTGATCGAGTACCAGCACCTCGCTGCGGCCAGGCGCGTAGCCCTGCTGCAGGCCGCGCGCAACGTAGTCGATGCCGGCTTCGCAGGCATTGGCCAGGCTCAGGCCGTTGCACAGCTGCGCGGCGATGGCCGAGGCGAGCGTGCAGCCTGTGCCATGTGCGTCCAGCGGCAGGCGGGCGTGGATGAATTCTTCGCTGCTGACGCCGTCGAAGTAGCGATCGATCACGCGGTTGCCTTCCTGCAGGTGGCCGCCTTTCAGCAGCACCGCACCGGCACCGAGATCGAGCAGGGCAGAGGCAGCCTGTTCGGCGTCATCGCCGTTGCCGATCTTCCGGCCGATCAGGAGTTCTGCTTCCGGGGTATTGGGTGTAACCAGCGTCGCCAACGGCAGCAGGCGTTCGCGCATGGCCTTGAGCGCACTTTCCTCCAGCAGGCGCGCGCCGCTGGTGGCGACCATCACCGGGTCCAGCACCACGTGCGGCGGGCGATGCTTTTCCAGTGCGTCGGCGACCGCATGGATCACCTCGGCGTTGGCCAGCATGCCGAGTTTCACGGCATGGATGTCGAAGTCATCGAAGCAGGCCTCGATCTGCGCCTGCAGGAATGCGATCGGTGGCACATGCACGGCGGTGACGCCACGGGTGTTCTGTGCAGTCAGCGCGGCGAACACGGCCAGGCCATGCACGCGGTGCGCGGCGAAGGCCTTGAGATCGGCAGGGACACCGGCGCCACCGCCGGAGTCGGAGCCGGCGATGGTGAGGGCGGAAACGGGAGTGGTCGGGCTCATCAGTTGATTGTGCCGTGGTCCCGCAGGGGAAGGTAGATCCACGCCATGCGTGGATGTCCTTGATTCAATGCCGCCAACGCGCCCACTGCTGGTACACCACATAACCCAGCCCGGTCAGGCCGGTCAGCAGGGCGGGGGCGAGCAGGGCGTCGTATTGCCAGCGCATGAACAACCAGGCGCCGAGGATGCCGCCGGCGAGGAAGCCGCTGATGATTAGGCCGCTGAGGGTCAGCCGCCGTACCTGCAGCGGCAGTCCGCGCAGCAGGTGGCCCAGGCCGATGCCGAGGTCGGTGAACATGCCGCTGAGGTGGGTGGTGCGCACCACCGCGCCACTGAAGGTGGTGGCCATCGCGTTCTGCAGGCCGCAGGCCATGGCGGCGGCCAGTGCGCCCCAGATCTGATGCTGTTCGAACAGCGGAATGGCCACCAGCAGCAGTGCCGATTCCAGCGCCAGCGCGACGCCGTAGCGGCGGCCCAGCTGCAATGCGCTGTCCTGGATCAGCAGGCCGCTGAGCATCGCGCCCAGCGAAAACGCGATCAGCAATCCCCACAGGTGGCCGACCGCGCGCCAGTCACCCTGGGCCAGCGCCATGCCCAGCTGGCTGGTGCTGCCGGTCATGTGGCTGACCGCCTGGTGCTCGAAACCGAGGAAGCCGACCACGTTGACCATGCCGGCCACGCACGAGAGCGCGACCGCGCCGATCCAGACCCAGGTGGGCAGGCGTATTCCCATCGGCGGGGCCCCTCAGGGCCCGCCGAAGCCGCCGTTGAACTGCAGCTCGCTGAAGGTGTTGCTGGCGGGGTCGAATACCGCGCCCCAGAACTGCGTGCCGCCGTCACAGACGCGGATCGCTTCCCGTGCCGGGTTGATGCCGCTGTCGTCGGGCAGATGGAAGGCGTTGATGTAGATCAGCCGCTTGCCGGTGCTTTCGATGCCGACGTATTGGCGGTCGAAGTCCAGCACCTTCGGTACCTGTGACTCCAGCGACGACAGCTGCGCTTCCAGCTGGTCGATCTGCTGCCGGCTGGGTGCCCAGTAGCCGCTGACCCGCCCGGCCTCGCGGCCGGGACTGGGGCGCGAGCAGGTGTCGAGCACCTGCGCGGCGATGATCGGGCGGGTGACCACCCAGGATTGGCCGGTACGCTCGGCGGTCGGCACGCTGGCCGGGCCGCGCGTGGTGGTGCAGGCACCCAGGGCGGTTGCGAGGGCGATCGCAGCCGTGGGCAGCAGCAGGCGGGTGCAGCGGTTCACAACACCTCCGAAGCGTAATCGGCCAGGCGTGAGCGTTCGCCTCGGCGCAGGGTGATGTGCGCACTATGTGGCCAGTTCTTGAAGCGATCCACCGCGTAGGTCAGGCCCGAGGTGGTCTCGGTCAGGTACGGGGTGTCGATCTGCTCGACGTTGCCCAGGCAGACGATCTTGGTACCGGGGCCGGCACGGGTGATCAGCGTCTTCATCTGCTTGGGGGTGAGGTTCTGCGCCTCGTCCAGGATCAGGTAGCGCGACAGGAAGGTGCGGCCGCGCATGAAGTTCATCGAGCGGATCTTGATGCGGCTGGCGAGCAGGTCGTTGGTCGCCTGGCGCCCCCAGGTGCCGCCTTCCTGGTTGTGCGTGAGCACTTCCAGGTTGTCGGTCAGTGCGCCCATCCACGGCGTCATCTTCTCTTCCTCGGTGCCGGGCAGGAAGCCGATGTCCTCGCCGACGCTGACCGTGGCGCGGGTCATGATGATCTCGCGGTAGCGCTGCTGGTCCATCGTCTGCGCCAGGCCGGCGGCCAGCGCCAGCAGGGTCTTGCCGGTGCCGGCGGTACCCAGCAGCGTGACGAAGTCGATCTCCGGATCCATCAGTGCGTTGAGCGCGAAGTTCTGTTCTCGGTTGCGTGCGCTGATGCCCCACACGGCGTGGCTGCCGTGGCGGAAATCATCGACCAGTGACAGCACCACCTTGCCGTCGCCGACCACGCGGCTGACGCGCAGCTCGACTTCATCTTCGCCAGGCAGGTAGACGTACTGGTTCGGGTACCACTCCTCGCCATCCTGCGCCAGGATTTCGTAATGCGTGCGGCCCTTGTCGCTCCAGCTGCGCAGGTCATCGCCGTGGCGCTTCCAGAAGTCTTCTGGCAGCTCGGTGGCGCCGGTGTAGAGCAGGCTGAAATCGTCCAGCGCGCGGTCGTTCTCGTAGTCCTCGGACACGATGCCGGCGATCGCGGCCTTGATCCGCAGGTTGATGTCCTTGGAAACGAACACCACCGGCAGGTCCGGGGTTTCTTCCTTCAGTGCCAGGATCGCGCCGAGGATGGCGTTGTCCGGGATGACCTTGCCGAAGCTCTTGCCGGCGTCGAAATGGCTGGTCTGGAAGCGCAGCTTGCCGGCGCTCTGCTTGCCGCGCAGCTGCAGGCCATTGGGACGCTGCAGCGGAATGCCGTCGGCCAGGTTGTCCAGGCCGGATTCCTGCACCAGCTCGTTGAGGAAGCGGCTCACCTGGCGGGCGTTGCGGCTCGCTTCGGAGGTGCCCTTCTTGCCGTTGTCCAGCTCCTCGATCACCTGCATGGGCAGGTAGACGTCGTGCTCCTCGAATTTGAACAGCGCGGTGGGATCGTGCATCAGCACGTTGGTATCCAGCACGTAGATGCGCTTGCCTCGGGTCATCGTCGATTCCTGGTTACGGACAGGGAAAAACCACCACGGCCTGCTGCGGGGCAGGGTGATGGCAGACACAGTAGGCAGTGGGACTCACTTGGACTGGGAGGCCTTCAGTTCGGCGAGAACGGCATCGGCATGGCCGGCAACCTTGACCTTGCGCCAGGACTGCACGATGCGGCTGTCGGGGGAAATCAGGAAAGTGCTGCGTTCGATGCCACGTACCTGCTTGCCGTACATGTTCTTCATCTTGATCACGTCGAAGGCGCTGCACAGCGCTTCGTCGCCATCGCTGACCAACGGGAAGTTGAAGCCCTGCTTGGCACAGAAGTTGTCGTGCGACTTCACCGAGTCGCGCGAGACACCGAGTACCACCGCGCCTGCCTTCTTGAATTTCGGCAGCAGTGCGTTGAAGTCGATGCCTTCGGTGGTGCAGCCCGGGGTGCTGTCCTTGGGATAGAAGTACAGCACCAGCCAGTGGCCGGCGTAGTCGCCGAGAGTGGCCTGTTCGCCACCGGACAGCGCCAGCGGCAGGGAGAGGGTGGTGCTGTCCAGGGTATCGCCGTTGTTCATGAGGTCCTTCTGTCGAGCCTGGGTTGTTTCTACGACAATTGCATGAAACGCCACGCGCCCGTGAGAGGCGCGCGAAGAATCAGAATTTCATCGGGTCCATGATCGCGTCCAGGTTCAGGTGGTCGCAGAACTCAAGGAAATCGTCGCGCAGCGCGGCGATGTGCATGTTGGCCGGCACGCCGATGGTGACCTGTGCACTGAACATTTCCGCACCGGTCTGCATGGCGCGGTAGCGCGTGCTCTGCAGGTTCTCGATGGTGATGCCCTGGCGGTCGAAGAAATCGGCCAGCTGGAACAGGATGCCCGGCTTGTCGGCGGCGATCACTTCGACGATGTACGGCAGCAGGTTGGACTGCGCCTGCTTGGCCGCGGTGCGGTACCAGACTAGCTTCAGGCCTTCCTCGCGCTCCAGCCGGGTCAGCATCGCCTCCAGCTTGGCCACCGAGTCCCAGGAGCCGGTGGCCAGGGCGGTGACCGAGACATCGCGGCCGACCGTGGCCAGGCGTGCGTCCACCAGATTGCAGCCGCTGTCGGCGATGCGGCGGGTGACGGACAGCAGGGGGGACTCCGGATGCGTCGTATAGGCGTTGATCAGGAGGTGGTTTTCGCTCGGCGCGGGGCGCGGGGTGGTGTCGGTCAAGGCGATTCCGGGTAATGCATGCGTTAGTCTGAATGCCCGCCAGAGGCGGGGATCCACCGGTGTCCAGCATACTTGCCCGTGCTTTCGCGCCGCAAGTAACATTCAGGTCGCCCCCGGCCTTTCGTGGCGGGCGTTTTCCCTTTCCAGCCAAGAGCAGCACGTCCTTGTCCCTTTCCGGCCTCATCACCGCGCTGGCGACCCCGTTCCGGGCCGACGGCGCCCTCGATCCCGACGGTTGGCAGCGCCTGCTGCACCTGCAACTGGAAGGTGGCGTCCATGGCGTTGTCGTAGCCGGCTCGACCGGTGAAGCAGCGACCCTCACCGATGCCGAGTACGACCTGCTGCTGGCCAGCGCGGTTGAGCGCATCGGCGGCCGCATCCCGGTCATGGCCGGTACCGGCCTGTCGGGCACCGCCAAGACCATCGAACAGACCCGCCGTGCCGCCGCGCTTGGCGCCAGCCACGCGCTGGTGGTCACCCCGCCGTACGTGCGGCCGACCCAGGCTGGCCTGATCGCCCACTACCGCGCGGTTGCCGACCAGGGCGGGCTGCCGGTCGTGCTGTACAACGTGCCCGGCCGTACCGGGTGCGACATGCAGCCGGAGACCGTGGCCGAACTGGCCAGCCATCCCAACATCGTCGGCATCAAGGAGGCGGTGGGTGACACCGGCCGGGTGCAGGTGCTGCTCGCCCTGCGCAGCCCGCAGTTTGCCGTGCTCAGTGGCGACGACGGTACGGCGGCGCGCTCGATCCAGGCCGGTATCGATGGCCTGATCTCGGTCGGCTCCAACGTGCTGCCCGGCGCCTACCGCCGGATGTGCGAGCTGGCTGCCGCCCACGACCACGAAGCCACCGGGTCCTGGGATGCGCGCCTGCAGCCGTTCCATGATTTCTGCGGCGTTGAGCCGAACCCGATTCCGGTCAAGGCGCTGCTGCGCCGTATCGGCATCGGTCACGACCTGCGCCTGCCGCTGCTGCCGCTGTCGGTGGCGCACCATCCGGCGGCCGATCACCTTGCCGGCGACATCGCCGCCCTCGAAGCCCTTTCCAGCCACTGACCTTCCGTCTTGGTCTGACCCAGGAGATTCACATGCGTCAATCCGTATCCACCGTCCGCGTGCTGTCCTACGCCCTGCTTGCGGTGGCCGTTGCCGCCGGCACCACCGGCTGCTTCAAGCGTGGCGTCAAGGGCGACTACGCCCTGGCCCCGGAAATGCGTCCGCTGGAAGTGCCGCCGGACCTGAACCTGCCCAACGCCACCAGTGACAACAAGGTGCCGACCCTTGCCTCGGCGACCAAGCCGGCGGCCCCGGTGGCTGCGGCCCCGGCCGTGGGCAACACCGGTTTCACCATTGCCGGCGGCAAGGACGAGGCTTTCGCCAAGGTCGGCACCGCGCTGGAAGGCGTGGAAGGCGTGACCATCGCCAGCCGCGCGCAGCTGCTGGGCTCGTATGACGTGGCCTACGAAGGCAGCAACTTCCTGGTCCGCGTGGTCGCCGTCGATGCCGGCGCCTACATCTCCGCGGTCGACCCGCGTGGCCTGCCGGCCACTGCAGAAGCGCCGGTGAAGCTGATCGCCGCGCTCAAGGCAAAGCTGGCCCAGTAAGGGCCGGTCGGGTGCGTGCGGGCCCAGGTCCGCACGTGCCCGGGTAGAGGGCGACCTTGGTCGGCGCTTCGGTGCCAACCAAGGTTGGCACCTACCGGATCTTGCGGTTGGCACCAACCGGATCGCGCGGTTGGTATCTGCCGAGCTACGAAAAAGGGCGCCATAGGCGCCCTTTTCGTTGCCGCAAGAGGCGCTTCTCAGCGCTCCAGCAGCTTCAGCTTGTCCGGCTTGCCGTCCCATTCGCCGGCGTCGGCGGGCGGGTCCTTGCGCACGGTCAGTACCGGCCACTCCTTCGCCAGCTCGGCGTTGAGGGCGACGAAGCTCTCCTGGCCGGCAGGAACATCGTCCTCCGGGAAGATCGCGTTGACCGGGCATTCCGGTTCGCAGAGGGTGCAGTCGATGCACTCATCCGGGTCGATCACCAGGAAGTTCGGGCCTTCGTGGAAGCAATCCACGGGGCATACTTCCACGCAATCGGTGTGTTTGCACTTGATGCAGTTTTCGGTGACGACAAAGGGCATGGGCTGGGGGTGGATCGATTCCTGAACCCGCCAATTCTAGAACAGGTTGGCCCCCGGTGTCGGCGCGGGGCGGAAATCGGGCGTCTGGCAGGCGCGGCCGTGGTGGTCGTTGGCGGCAGGGTGAGGCCTGTGCGACGCTGCGGGTCAGCCGGCTGCGTTGGATGGCCGGACCCCTTCCCAGCAGGATCGTTCATGTCCCCAGCCCAGCCCAACATCGCCTCCCATGGTGGTGAGAACACTGCATTCATCGTCCTGATCAGCTGCGTGGCCACGCTGGGTGGATTCCTGTTCGGCTTCGACAGTGGTGTCATCAATGGCACGGTCGATGGCCTGCGCCAGGCCTTCAACTCCAGCGAGGCGGCGCTCGGTTTCGAAGTCGCCTCGATGCTGCTGGGCTGCGCGATCGGTGCCTTCCTGGCCGGCTGGCTGGGGGATCGCCTGGGCCGTCGTGGCGTGCTGATCGCCTCGGCACTGATGTTCCTGGTCTCGGCGCTGGGCGCCGGTGCCGCTCACGCCTCCTGGCTGTTCATCGCCGCACGGGTGCTCGGCGGCTTCGCGGTGGGCGCGGCCAGCGTGATGTCGCCGGCCTACATTGCCGAGGTGGCCTCGGCGCGCTATCGCGGGCGTTTGGCCACGGTGCAGCAGATGGCGATCATCTGCGGCCTGTTCGCCGCCTTCCTCAGCAATTACCTGCTGGCCCGAGCTGCTGGGGCGTCAACCGAGCCGCTATGGCTGGGCCATGAGGCCTGGCGCTGGATGTTCTGGATGCAGGCGCTGCCGTCCGGGCTGTTCCTGCTGTTGTTGCTGGTGATTCCGGAAAGCCCGCGCTTCCTGGTCCTGAAGGGGCGTCAGCAGCAGGCGAGGGCGGTACTGTCGCGACTGTACGGCGAGGCGGCAGCGGCGACCAAGCAGGCCGAGATCGAAGCCAGCCTGGCCCAGGATCAGCACAAGCCGCGCTTCAGCGACCTGCGCGATACGGTCACCGGCAAGCTGCGCCCGATCCTCTGGGTAGGCATTGGTCTGGCCATGTTCCAGCAGCTGGTCGGCATCAACGTGGTGTTCTATTACGGCGCGGTGCTGTGGCAGGCGGTGGGCTTCTCGGAAAGCGACGCGCTGCTGATCAACGTGCTGTCCGGCGCGCTGAGCATCGGCGCCTGCCTGCTGACGGTGCTGTTGATCGACCGCATCGGGCGCAAGCCGCTGCTGTGGATCGGCTCGGTTGGCATGTCGGTGGCGCTGGTGCTGATGGTGGTGGCGTTTGCCAGCGGCAGCCTGGCCGATGGTCGCCTGCAGCTGTCCGATGGCATGGGCCGGCTGGCGCTGGTTGCGGCCAACGTCTATGTGGTGTTCTTCAACATGTCCTGGGGTCCGGTGATGTGGGTGATGCTGGGCGAAATGTTCCCGAACCAGATCCGCGGCCCGGCACTGGCGGTGGCCGGCGCGGCGCAATGGACCTCGAACTTCGCCATTACCGTGACCTTCCCGATGCTGCTGGCCGGCATCGGCCTGGCCGGGGCCTACGGCATCTACGCTGTCGTTGCGATCCTCTCGATCTTCTTCGTGGTTCGTTACGTGCGCGAGACCAAGGGCAAGGAGCTGGAGCAGATGGAAGGCTGACGGCCGGCCTGTGTTTCAGCGCCTCCTTTCTCCGTGGGGAGACTGCAGGCCAGCCGATCCAGGACACGCCGTAAACCCGTCCATGGGGGCTCGATGGCGCCATCCATGGCGCCAACGGTCCTGGATCGGCGGGCCTGCAGCCTCTGGTCAGATCATGGGTTGCGCGGACGCGGCGCAGCACGTCGGGGTCGAGTTTGCCGCGAGTACGGAAACTGTGAAGAGTGCGGGCAAGGCCATCCAGGGCAGGACCGTGAGCGCCATGGATGGCGCGACCGAGCCCCCAGGGTGAAGTGACCCCCGAGACTTGGACGGGGTCAGGCGGCCGATTGGGCCTGCTCCCGGTACTTTATCGGGCTCAGACCTTTCAGTTTCAGTTTGATGCGTTCTTCGTTGTAGTACTGGATGTATTCCACCAGCCCAGCCTCCAGACTCTCGAGGCTGTCAAAGCTGTTCAGGTAGAAGAATTCCGACTTCAGCGTTCCAAAGAAGCTCTCCATCGCCGCATTGTCCAGGCAGTTGCCGCGCCGGGACATGCTTTGCTTCAACGAGTGCTTTTCCAGCATGTGCCGGTAGTTTTCATGCTGGTACTGCCAGCCCTGGTCGGAGTGGATCATGGGGCGCTCATCCGGGGAAAGCTTCTTGATGGCCTCCTCCAGCATTTGACCCACCAGATCAAATACGGGCCGACGCTTGATCTGATAAGCCACGATTTCGCCGTTGTAGAGGTCCATGATCGGCGACAGGTATAGCTTCATGCCCTGCACCTTGAACTCGGTCACGTCAGTCACCCACTTCTGGTTGGGCCGCTCGGCATGGAACTGGCGATTGAGGTCATTGCCAACCACAACATTGGCCGCCCCCTTGAAGGCCTGGTAGCGCTTCACACGCACCCGCGATTTCAGCCCCATCTCCCCCATCAGGCGCTGAACCCGCTTGTGATTGGTCCGATGACCCTGATTGGCTAATTCCAGCGTCACCGTGCGATAGCCATAGCGCCCTTGGCTTTGATCGTAGATTGCACGGATGCGCTCGCACAGGGCTGCCTCATCCTGATCCGGATGGGCCAGGACATGGTTCTGGTAATAGAACGTACTGCGTGACAGCTCAGCTGCTTCGAGCAGAAGCGACAGCGTATGAACCTGCCTCAATCCTTGGACGGCTTGCGCTTTGCGTCCTGCGCCGCCTGCTCTTCCCGGATCAAGGCATCGAGTTTTTTTAGGTAGTCGGTCTCCGCACGCAGATAGGCGACTTCCTTGAGCAGCTCATCGCGGCTCATATCTTCAGGCGGCTTGGACGAACGGGTCTTCTTCATCGGCTTTCGGGGCGGCGGCGGAGGGGGTGCCAACGCTTGGGCACCGCCTTGAGCATACAGGCGCCGCCATCGCCCCACCGCGCCGGCATCGCCAATTTGAAAGTAGGTGGTGGCCTCGCGCCCGGACAGGCCGTCCTGGCTCATCTTCTCCAGGACAGCCAGCTTGAACGGGAGGTCATAGGACCGGGCCTGGCGATGAAATCCCCGCCAACCATGCAGCCGATAGGTCGCCACCCAGCGCCTGACCGTGGAGAACTCCAGGCCGTGGCGACGGGCAATGGCTTTGACCGATGTGGAGGTCTTGCAGGCCTCCTTGGCGACCTGCAGTTTGAAACGCGCGTCGTATTTGTTCATGTATCCCTCGGGGTTGGATCTGGTGTCCAACTCCCGGGGGTCACTTCAGGGATGGGTTTACGGCGTGTCCTGCCCTGGATGGCCTTGCCCGAGCTCCTTTCGGGAGGGTTGGCGCTACAGCGATCAAGCGGGCGGGGTGCGCCAAATCCGGAAAACAGAAAAGCCCGCACAAAGGCGGGCTTTTTCGGTTCCTGCTGCGGCGACTGGCGCTCCCTAGGGGACTCGAACCCCTGTTTTAGCCTTGAGAGGGCCACGTCCTAACCACTAGACGAAGGGAGCGTAACTGTGTCGCTGCCGAGGCAGGAGCGCTAGTATATGCACCTCGATGCCATTGGGCAATCCCGAAACTTCAACCGGAAGCGCCAACATCATTTCCTCTGCTACATCACCGTTCAGCCTGCGCGTCATCCCGCGCGACCAGCACACGATCTCCCGCAAGGACATCAGCCCGAACGCCCTGCGCGTGCTTTATCGCCTGCGCGATGCCGGCTTCGGCGCCTACCTTGTCGGCGGCGCGGTGCGCGATCTGCTGGTCAATGGCCAACCCAAGGATTTCGACGTGGCCACCGACGCCACGCCCGAACAGGTCAAGCAGCTGTTCCGCAACTGCCGCCTGATCGGTCGCCGGTTCCGCCTCGCCCACGTCGTGTTCGGCCGCGAGATCATCGAAGTCGCCACCTTCCGTGCCAACAGCGATGACGGCAGCGGCGACCGCGAGATGGAAAACGGCATGCTCGTGCGCGACAACGTGTACGGCACCATCGAAGACGACGCCATCCGCCGCGACTTCACCTGCAACGCCCTGTACTACGCCATCGAGGACTTCTCGGTGCGCGATTACACCGGCGGCTTCGAGGACGTCCAGGCGCGCCTGATGAAGCTGATCGGCGACCCCGAGCAGCGTTATCGCGAAGATCCGGTGCGCATGCTGCGTGCGGTGCGCCTGGCGGCCAAACTCGGCTTCCAGATCGAAGAGGGCACCGCCGCGCCGATCCCGCACCTGGCGGGCCTGCTCAACGAAGCCGCACCGGCGCGCCTGTTCGAGGAAGTGCTCAAGCTGTTCCTGTCCGGGCACGGCGTGGCCAGCTTCGAAGGCCTTGAGCGCTACGGCCTGCTGGACGTGCTGTTCCCTGAAAGCGCCAAGGCGCTGAAGTCCAACCGCACCGGCGCGCTGCGCCGCATGCTGGTGGAGGGCCTGGCCAACACCGATGCACGCGTGGCCAACGATGAACCAGTCTCGCCCGCGTTCCTGTTTGCGCTGCTGCTGTGGCCGGCGTTCTGCCGGGCCCAGGCAACCCTGCTCAAGCAGGGCGTGGCACCGGAAGAGGCGCAGCGCCGTGCGGCCGACCGCGTCACGGTG
Organism: Stenotrophomonas sp. ASS1; assembly: GCF_004346925.1. Taxonomy (NCBI): domain Bacteria; kingdom Pseudomonadati; phylum Pseudomonadota; class Gammaproteobacteria; order Lysobacterales; family Lysobacteraceae; genus Stenotrophomonas; species Stenotrophomonas oleivorans. Next base: position 1,658,286 of record NZ_CP031167.1, read on the forward strand.
CAGCAGCTGAGCACCATCGCGCTGCCGCGCCGCTTCTCGCTGCCGATGCAGGAAATCTGGCTGCTGCAGTCGCGCTTCAGCTCGCGCCAGCGCAAGCGCGTGTTCCGTACCCTGACCCATCCGCGCTTCCGCGCTGCGTTCGACTTCCTCAGCCTGCGCCAGGTGGCCTCGGCCGAGCACGCCGCCGATGTCGAGTTCTGGCGTGAGGCGCAGGCGCAGTCCGGTCGCGAGCTGGAATCGTCGCTGGACGTGATGCACAGCGAAGACGGGGATGACGAGAGCGGGGCACCGCGCAAGCGCCGCCGTCGCCGCCGTCGTCCGGGTGCCCCGGCCGGCGCGGCTGGCGAGTAAACGATGACCCTCGCCTGGATCGGCGTCGGCGCCAACCTTGGCGACGCGGCCGTCACCGTCGGCGCGGCGATTGCCGCGCTCGACGGCCTGCCCGATACCCGCCTGCGCCAAGCCTCAAGGCTGTACGCCACGCCGGCCTGGGGCAATGAAGACCAGCCGCCGTTCGTCAACGCGGTGGCTGCGGTCGAGACCACGCTGCCCGCCGATACGCTGCTGCAGGCGATGCTGGCGCTGGAGCAGCGTTTTGGTCGCGTACGCGATCCGGCGGTGCACTGGGGCCCGCGCGCGCTGGACCTGGACCTGCTGCTGTATGGCGCGCAGGTGCTCGACCAGCCTGGTCTGCAGGTGCCGCATCCTTACCTGCACGAGCGTGCCTTCGTGTTGGTGCCGCTGGCCGAAATCGCGCCGGATCTGGCCATTCCCGGCCATGGCCGCGTGCGGGATGCAGTGATGCGGGTGGATGCCTGCGGGATTGCGCCGATAGGGTGATAATGCCCGGGTTATCTCCCCCGGTTATCAGCACATGAGCACCCACGCAGACAGCAAGCCCTGGACCGTTCCCGCCCTGGCCGAGGCCAAGCGCAATGGCCAGAAGCTGGTCATGTTGACCGCCTACGACGCCGGCTTCGCCCGCACTTTCGATGCCAACGGCGTCGACCTGATCCTGATCGGCGATTCGCTGGGCATGGTCGTGCAGGGCCATGATTCGACCTTGCCGGTGACCGTGGCCGACATGGTCTACCACACCCGCGCCGTGGCCCGCGTGCTGCAGCGTGCGTTGCTGGTGGCCGACCTGCCGTTCGGCGCCGATGCCACCCCGGAGCGCGCGCTGGATGCCTCGTTGCAGCTGCTGCAGGCCGGCGCCGAGATGGTCAAGATCGAAGGTGCCGGCTTCAAGGTCGACATCATCCGCTACCTGGTGGAGCGCGAGATTCCGGTCTGCGCGCATCTGGGCCTGACCCCGCAGTCGGTGCTGCGACTGGGCGGCTTCAAGATCCAGGGGCGTGGCGATGCCGCGCGCCAGCTGGTGGAAGATGCCAAGGCTGTGGCCGCTGCCGGCGCCAGCATCATGGTGCTCGAATGCGTGCCGACTCCGGTCGCCGCCGAAGTGACCGCTGCGGTGGATGTGCCGACCATCGGCATTGGCGCAGGCCCGCAGTGCGATGGCCAGGTGCTGGTGCTGCACGATTTCCTCGGCCTGGACAGTGGTCATCGCCGTCCCAAGTTCGTCAAGGATTTCCTTGCCGAAGGCGGTTCGGTGGCCGGTGCCACCCGCGCCTATGCCGACGCGGTGCGCGACGGCAGCTTCCCCGACGAACAGCACGCCTACGCCCAATGATCCAGACCTTCAACGAGCTCGGCGCACTGCGCGGGCAGATCGCCCAGTGGAAGCGCGAGGGCCTGCGGGTGGCGCTGGTGCCGACCATGGGCAACCTGCATGGAGGTCACCATTCGCTGGTGACCCTGGCCCGCCAGTACGCCGACAAGGTGGTGGCAAGCATCTTCGTCAACCCGACCCAGTTCGGGCCGAACGAGGATTTCAGTCGCTACCCGCGCACGCCCGAGGCCGACGTGGCCGGGCTGGAGCAGGCCGGCTGCGATGCGGTGTGGCTGCCCAGCGTCGAGGTGATGTACCCGCTGGGGGTGGACAAGACCACGCGCATGCACGCGCCGGGCGTGAGTGAAGTGCTGGAAGGCGCCAGCCGTCCGGGGCACTTCGATGGCGTGTGCACGGTGGTGGCGCGCCTGTTCCTGCAGGTGCAGCCGGATGTGGCCGTGTTCGGCCGCAAGGATTACCAGCAGCTGGCGGTCATCCGCCAGATGGTGGCCGAGCTGTCGTTCCCGATCCAGATCGTCGGTGCGGACATCGTGCGCGACGAGGATGGCCTGGCCAAGAGTTCGCGCAACCAGTACCTGAGCGCCGAACAGCGCCCGGTCGCGACCAGCATCCACCGCACCCTGCTGGGCATGCGCGAGGGTTACGTGGCTGGCCAGTCGCGCGCGCAGATCGAGGCCGACGCAACGGCCGCGCTGCAGGCGGATGGTTTCCAGGTCGACTACGCCGTGTTGCGCACGCCGGAACTGGCCGAGCCGACCTTCGACGGCGGTGGCCGCGTGGCGCTTATCGCCGCGCGGCTGGGTACCACGCGCCTGATCGACAACCTGGAGTTCTGAGCCGCATGCGGCTACGGGGCGCCCGCAACGGGCGCCTCTCCACTTCCCACGGACGGGAGACCGGAAATGAAGACCCCCAGCACTGATACCGGCCGTCTTGCCCAGGCCTCGATCCTGGCGGTGCTGGCCGCCGGCATGCTGCCGGCGCAGCTGTTCGGCGGCCTGCTGTTCGCATTGGACCTCGGGCGTACACCGGTGCCGGCCCTGATCGGTGGCGGGCTGATGTTCGTACTGGCGGTCTGCAATGCCATTGCCGTGCTGTTGCCGATGGCGCTGATCCTGCAGTCTCAGCAGCGCCTGCGCCGGGTCGGTTTCGTCCTTGTGGGGTTTGGCCTGGGCGCGCTGGCCATGGCCACCTGTGCCTGGCCGGGCGACGACAGCGGCCCGCTGCTGCAGCGCCTGCGCTATGTCGACACCTTCGATGTGATCAGCTATGGCCTGTCAGTGCTGGCTGCCGGGGGCTTCGGTGCGGTGGCCGGCTGGGCGTTCCATGCGGTGTTTCGCCTGTCGCTGGCAGCTAGCGTTGGCCCCATGCCGCCAGCGTTGCCGGGGGAGGGGGCCTGAACAGCCTTCAGCGTCCTGCTGCGGCCCCCTGACGATGGCCAAGCGGGTGCTAGAATCCGCTCTTTCCTTTGCCGTTGCAGCGCCCCCATGCACCTGTCCCTGCTCAAGACCAAGATCCACCGCGCCACCGTCACCCATTCCGAGCTGAACTACGAAGGCTCGATCGCCATCGATGACAACCTGCTGGCTGCCACCGGCATCCGCGAGTTCGAGCAGGTGCACATCTGGGACGTGACCAACGGTGCGCGCTTCTCGACCTACGCCATCCGCGCCGAAGCCGGCAGCGGCGTTGTCTCGCTCAACGGTGGTGCTGCGCGCCACGTGCAGGTCGGTGACATCATCATCATCGCCGCGTTCGCCAGCATGACCGAGCAGGAAGCTGACAGCTTCAAGCCGAAGCTGGTGTACGTTGATGGCAAGAACCAGATCTCCCACACCAACGACACGATCCCGACCCAGGCCGCATGACAACGAACAACGGATTCGACTCGCTGCATTCCCACGCCCAGCGCCTGAAGGGCGCAAGCATTCCCAGCCTGCTCTCCGCCGAACCTGGCCGCGTGCAGGACCTGGCGCTGCGGGTCGGTCCGTTGTACGTCAACTTCGCGCGGCAGAGATACGATGCCGCGGCGTTGCAGGCCCTGCTCACGTTGGCCGCCGACCGTGATGTCGGTGGTGCCATCACCCGCTTGTTCCGTGGCGAGCAGGTCAACCTGACTGAAGGTCGCGCCGCGCTGCATACCGCGCTGCGCGGCGACGTGGTCGATGCGCCGGTTGCAGCCGAGGCCTATGCCACCGCGCGCGACATCCGCCAGCGCATGGGCGTGCTGGTGCGTGCGCTGGAAGACAGCGGCGTCACTGACGTGGTCAGCGTCGGCATCGGTGGTTCCGATCTCGGTCCGCGCCTGGTCGCCGATGCGTTGCGCCCGGTCACCGGCGCGCGCCTGCGCGTGCATTTCGTATCGAACGTGGACGGCGCCGCCATGCAGCGCACGCTGGCCACGCTGGATCCGGCGAAGACCGCCGGCATCCTCATCTCCAAGACCTTCGGTACGCAGGAAACCCTGCTCAACGGCCAGATCCTGCACGACTGGCTGGGTGGCAGCGAGCGCCTGTATGCAGTCAGCGCCAATCCGGATCGCGCCGCCAAGGCCTTCGCGATCGCCGCCGATCGCGTACTGCCGATGTGGGACTGGGTCGGTGGCCGTTATTCGCTGTGGTCGGCCGTTGGTTTCCCGATCGCGCTTGCGATCGGTTTCCAGCGCTTCGAGCAGATGCTGGAAGGCGCCGCGCAGATGGATGCGCACGCGCTGGATGCACCGCTGGAGCGCAACCTGCCGGTGCTGCACGGCCTGACCGACATCTGGAACCGCAACGTGCTGGGCCATGCCACGCATGCGGTGATGACTTACGACCAGCGCCTGGCGCTGCTGCCGGCCTACCTGCAGCAGCTGGTGATGGAAAGCCTGGGCAAGCGCGTGCAGCGTGACGGCCAGCCGGTCACCACCGACACCGTGCCGGTGTGGTGGGGCGGCGCGGGCACCGATGTGCAGCACAGCTTCTTCCAGGCACTGCATCAGGGTACCAGCATCGTTCCGGCCGACTTCATCGGCTGCGTACACAACGACGATCCCTACACGATCAATCATCAGGCCCTGCTGGCCAATCTGCTGGCGCAGACCGAAGCACTGGCCAATGGCCAGAGCAGCGACGACCCGCACCGTGATTACCCGGGCGGCCGCCCGAGCACGCTGATCCTGCTCGATGCGCTGACCCCGCAGGCGCTGGGTGCGCTGATCGCCATGTACGAACACGCCGTGTACGTGCAGTCGGTGATCTGGAACATCAATGCCTTCGACCAGTTCGGTGTCGAGCTTGGCAAGCAGTTGGCCAGTGGCCTGTTGCCGGCGCTGCAGGGTGAGGATGTGGCGATTGCCGATCCGATGACCCGCGAGATCCTGGCGCAGCTGAAGGGCTGACCCGGCCTGCGGATGTGCCGGCGCCGGCCGGCCATCCGATGCCTCTGCGGTTGCCTTCGATCCGGTCGCGCAGGAGTGGCGGCGCGGCCACTCATTCCACGTCACTTCCGTACCGCACGTGCAGCGTATTCGTGCGCCCTGCCGCAGCGCAGCTTGACGCACTTCGCACGCGGATGCAGTGTGCACGGGCGGCTGTACCTGTCATCCAGTATCGCTCGCAGCATGATGTTGATGCCAGGGACTGGCCGTATCCGAAGGGACGTGGAATCGATCCATGTCCTCAACGCCTCATGTTGTGAATGACAGGAGATTGCGAATGGATCTGAACGACGATGTTGTGTCCGGCTGGCTCAATGGCTCGGACGATGTGGATGGGTGTGCCAACCCTGCGGGTTCGCTGTTCATCTACGGTGCGGCAGCCACCGAAGCGGCCCTCACCGGAGCTTCGGACACCATGATCACCGGGGGCACCAACGAGTGCACCACCACGGTATCGGTGATCAACCACTGCCTGTGTTGCTGATGTAACCCGAGCCGGCACGCAGAGGCGTGCAGCTGCGTGCCGGCGACTGGAACAGACTCTCGATATCTCGCAGGGGGCGTAATGACCGCTTCTCCGGCTGCGGCCGCGTTTGCGTGCATCACCGAACATTTCCTTGCCCAGGCGCGCGCTGCGCTGGTTGCCGGCCTGCATGATCCCGCCATTGCTCTGCAGCCTGGCGAGCGCGATCTGCTGCATGCACGGGGCGATGCGGCACTGCGTGAGCATGCCCAGCTCAAGCTCAACCGCGTGCTGCTGCTGGAACTGCACGCCGCTGCGCGCAGCGGTGACATCGGCCCGCTTGACAGCGCTGGGGTGCTGGACGAATTCGTTGCCCTGGCCACCAGCGAGGGCTTCCGCACGCATCTGCAGCGACGCTATCCGGTGCTGCTGCCGCGCCTGACGCGCATGCTCGAAGGACAATGTGCGGCTGTGGTGGAGCTCGCTGTTCGCATCGGCAGCGATCGTGCGGCGCTGGCAGAGTTGCTGGGTGCGCCGGCGGGCACGCTGCATGCCGTTGCATTGGGACGCGGTGACCTGCATGGTGGCGGCCGGACTGTGGCACGGCTGCAGTTCGATGGCGGCACGGTGATGTACAAGCCACGCTCATTGCGCATCGATGCGACGCTTGATGGCCTGTTGTCCACGGTCTTCGGTGACGGCCCTGACCGCGTATGCGTGCCGAAGGTGATTGATCGTTGCAGCCACGGCTGGGCCGCCTTCGCCGCGCACCGCTACTGTGCCGATGACCTTGAACTGCGTGCCTACTACCGCGGTCTTGGCCATTGGCTGGCAATCCTGCGCCTGGTCGGTGGCACCGACATCCATCTGGAGAATCTGATCGCGGTCGGGCCGGTGCCGGTCGTGGTCGACGCCGAAAGCGTGTTCTCCCGGGTAATCGACATCGAGCCATCAGGGCTTGGCGATGCGTACGACACCGCCGTCAAGCTGATGCGTAATTCAGTGCTGCGTACCGGAATCGTGCCGTTCCGTACTGCCGGCCTGGGGATGGAGGGCGTGGATCTGTCCGCAGCCGGCGCACTGCCGGGCGAGCAGCCGCGGGTACAGGTGCCGGTGATTGTCGAGGACGGGACGGAACCGGCCCGCTTGGGCATGGTTGAGGCCGAGGTCTCCGTTGCGCAGAATCATCCCAGCGCGCAGCCCGATGTGTCGTTGTACTGGGATCACATCAGCGAGGGCTTCATCGACGCCAGTGGGCGCCTGCGCGCGCTCGATGCGAAGGGTGAACTGATGCCACTCCTGGCGGCTTTCGAGGGCTGCCAGGTGCGCGATGTGCGGCGGCCGACCATGGCCTACGCCGAGCTCGGGCGGATGCTCTGGCATCCGGCATCGCTGCACAACGAAGCCCAGGCGGTTGAACGCGCGATCGATCTGCTGGTGCGCAATGCAGCGGTGTCACCGGCTGCGCCATCGGACCTGGAAACCGTACGTGGAGAAGTGGACGACCTGCGCCACGGTGACATTCCGATCTTCACTTCACAGCTGGACGCGACCCGCATCCGCTCCATCGCCGACAACTGGCGTGCGATGCGCATCGACCTCGAAGACGTGACCATCCGCAGCACGTTGGTGGCCACCGACCTGAACCAGCACGCGCTGGCCCGCGCCGAGGCTCGGTCCGGCTATAGCTACGCCGCGCAGCAGCCTCGCGCGGACGATCTGGACCTGCGCCGACGAACGCTTGCGGCACACGCGGTGGAGAATCTTCTGCGGCTTGCCGTGCACGGTGAAGACGGTTCGATGACCTGGATCACGCCCGAGGTGACCCGCACAGGATGGACCGTCCAGCCGGTGCAGCCCGACCTGTATTTCGGGCTGGGAGGCATTGCGTTCGCGCTGGCGGCCTACCGCCGGGAAGTGGAGCAGGGACGTGCCGATCCGGTGGCTGGGTTGGATCCGGCCATCGAAGGCGCCATTGCGGTGTTCCAGACCATGTGCGAGCGCCATCCCGCCGGGATCGATGGTGGTTTCGTCGGCTCGGGCTCGCAGATCTGGACCCTGCTGGCATTGCATGATCTGCTGCAGCGCCCCGCACTGCTCGCGCTGGCCGAGCGCTGTGCGGAAGGAGTGGAACGTCGTGGTTTCCAGGGGCCGGTGAAATTCGAACTGATTGATGGCGTGTCCGGCATGATCCTGCCGTTGCTGGCGCTGGCCGAGGCCACCGGCAGATCGCGCTGGCTGGAGTTGGCGGCTGCAGCCGGGCGCCGCATGCAGGAAGCAGCGATCGTCGATGCCGACGGCGCACGCTGGCCGACGCCACAGTTCCGCGAGCCGATCGGTGGCTTTGGCCACGGCGCGATGGGCATGGGCTGGGCGCTGGCACGGCTGGCGCGTTCGGATGCCGGCAGCCTGCCTGAGCGGGCCGCCTGGCGGCAGCTGGCCGAAGGAGCATTTGCGTTCCAGGCGGCGCTGTTCGAGACGCATACCGGACGCTGGCGCGATATCCACCTGGAGGACGGGCAGAAGAATTTCCCGACCTGGTGCCATGGCAGTGTTGGCATCGGTCTGGCGGCGGCGGATCTGTACGCCCGCACCGGCGATCCCGCGCAGTTGCGTGACATGCGGCGGGCTGTGGCCGACGCGCGCGGCAAATGGGGGTTCAGCCACACCCTGTGCCATGGCGATGTGTCCACCCGGGAGTTGCTGGTGCTGGCGGCTGCGCTGGATCCGGAGGGATGTCCCTATCCGCAGGACGAGGCCGCCATCGAGATCGTTTCTTCGATCGAGGAGCACCAGGGCATGGTCGGCGGGTTGACCCGCGCGGCCTTTACTCCGGGCCTGATGATCGGTCTGGCAGGGACGATCTATGGCTTCCTGCGCATGCATCCGGCCTGCACGCTGCCGTCGCCGCTGCTGCAGGAGACGGTAGCGGCGCGGGTCGATGCGTCGGCGTCGCGCTCCAGCGCCGCGCAGGACCGAGCAGTGCTGGCCGAGGTCTGAGCCGGACGGGTCCGGCGATCAACGGCTGGGATCGCGTTCCGGGCTTGGCCGCTTGGCCAGCTTGCGCTGCAGCGAACGCCGGTGCATGCCGAGCAGGCGGGCGGCTGCGGACACGTTGCCGCCGGTCTCGTGCATCGCCTGCTGGATGTGTTCCCACTGCAGGCGGCTGATCGGCGTCATCGCATCAGGTACTTCCATTTCACCATCGTCGGCCGGGCCGTCGTCTTCCTCGCCGAGCGCGCGCAGGATCATCGGCACCGTGGCCGGCTTCGGCAGGTAGTCGTCGGCACCGAGCTTGATCGCCTCCACGGCGGTGGCGATGCTCGCGTAGCCGGTCACCAGCAGGATGCGCATGTCCGCGCGCAGGGCACGCAGCGGCTGGATCAGTGCCAGGCCGGAATCGCTGCCCAGCTTCAGGTCGATCAGCGCGAACGCCGGCGGATGCTGGCGGGCCAGCGCCAGCGCACTGGCGGCATCCTGTGCGGTCTGCGTTTCAAGCCCCTTGCGGGCCAGGCTGCGCTGCAGGGTGCGCAGGTACAGCTCGTCGTCGTCGACCAGCAGGCCCAGGGTGGAGTGATGAAGGCTCATGGGGTGTCCTCACGTGGGGTCAGCGGCAGGCGGAAGCCGACGCGGCTGCCGGCCCCCTGGGCCGGGCGCATCCACATCTCGCCGTCGAGGCGTTCGATGGTGGCATGGGACAGGGCCAGGCCGACGCCCATGCCCTCGCTTTTGCTGCTGCCGAACAGCTTGCCCGGCAGCACCGCAGCACGGGCGTCGAAGCCGTGGCCGTAGTCGCGGACTTCGCCGATCAGGTCGTCGCCTTCGATGCGCAGGTCCAGGTCCACGCGCGGCCGGCCGGCCTGCTCGCCGGCATCGGCGGCATTGTTGAGCAGGACCATCAGCAGATGGCCCACGCCCGGGTCGAGTGGCAGCCGCAGCGGCGCATCGTCATTGCGATGCAGGTCGATGGTCGGCCGCACCAGGCGCCACTGTTCCAGTACCTGCTGGGCGCTGGAGTGGCTGCGACCCGGTGCATCGGCCGAGGCCGGTGCGGCCAGCGCCAGCACGCGCTCGCGGCACTGCACCAGCAGCTCGCGCAGGGTTTCCATGTCTTCGCGTACTTCGGGCTCTTCGCTACGCTCGGCGACGTCATCGGCGAGCAGGGTCATGGTCGCCAGCGGCGTGTTCAGCTCATGCGCCACCGAGGCGGCATGGGTGGCCAGGGCGACGATGCCCTCGTTGCGGGCGAAGCGTTCGCGCAGGGCCGACAGTTCCAGTTCGCGCTGGCGCAGCGCCAGTGCCAGGCGGGTGGAAAAGGTCAGCACGACCGCTGCGGAAATCAGGAAATTGGCGACCACGCCCCAGCGGTTGAGGTCCTGGGCGCGGAAATAGCCATCCGGCAGCGACTGGCCGAAGATGCCGCTGGCGGCGTAGCCGAGCAGGCAGGCCAGCGCCACCGCCAGTGCCCAGCGCAGGGGCAGGGCGAACGCGGCGAGCGCGATCAGGATCAGGAACAGCGAACTGAACGGGTTGGCCATGCCGCCACTCCAGCCCACCATCCAGGTCAGGATGATCACGTCCACCAGAATGTGGCCGAACGCGGTCAGTGGCGCGGTGTCGGCCGCCTCCGGGCGCAGCTGGGTGTAGATGTTGAACAGGGTCAGCACGGCCACGCCCGCCCACAATGGCAGTTGCGGCAACGGCAGGCCCAGCACCCAGGTGGCAACCAGGATGGTGGCGGCCTGGCCACCTACGGCAAGCCAGCGCAGGCTGCACAGGGTTCGGAGAAACGGGGCGTCGGGACCGGTCATTCACGCTCATCGTATGCGTTCACGCGTGACCGTGCCTGCGACAATCGGCCGCAGCCGTGCCGCCGGCTGAATGCGAGTCACCCGGAATGCGGAGGCGGGCGGTAGAATGCGCCCATGCACGACGCCGTTACCCGCCCGACGCCCCCTTCCGATGCCACTGCCTGGCCCCGCCGCCAGACCCATGCCGTCCAGATCGGCGGGGTCACCGTAGGCGGAGGCAAGCCGGTCGTGGTGCAGTCGATGACCAACACCGATACCTCCGACGTGGCCTCCAGCGTGAAGCAGGTGGCCGAGTTGTGGCGTGCGGGTTCGGAAATGGTGCGGCTGACCGTCAATACCGTGGAAGCGGCTGCGGCGATCCCGCGCATTGTCGACAAGCTGGCGATGATGGGCATCGACGTGCCGCTGATCGGTGACTTCCATTACAACGGCCATCAGCTGCTGACCGCCGAACCGGCCTGTGCCGAAGCACTGGCCAAGTACCGCATCAACCCGGGCAACGTCGGCTTCGGCAAGAAGAAGGATCTGCAGTTCGCCCAGTTGATCGAGTTCGCGATCCGCTACAACAAGCCGGTGCGCATCGGCGCCAACTGGGGCTCGCTGGACCAGGCCCTGGCGGCGAAGCTGATGGACGAGAACAACCTGCGTGAGCAGCCCTGGGACGCCGGCCGCGTGCTGCGCGAGGCGCTGATCCGCTCGGCGCTGGATTCGGCAGAGCAGGCGGTGGAGCTCGGCCTGCCGCGCGACCGCATCGTGCTGTCGGCCAAGGTCAGTGGCGTGCAGGAGCTGATCGCGGTGTACCGCGACCTGGCCCAGCGCTCGGATTTCGCCCTGCACCTGGGCCTGACCGAGGCCGGAATCGGCAGCAAGGGCATCGTCGCCTCGTCCGCGGCGCTGAGCGTGCTGCTGCAGGAGGGCATCGGTGACACCATCCGCATCTCGCTGACCCCGGAACCGGGCCAGTCGCGTACGCAGGAAGTGATCGTCGCCCAGGAGCTGCTGCAGACCACCGGCCAGCGCGCCTTCACGCCGCTGGTCACGGCCTGCCCGGGCTGCGGCCGCACCACCTCCGAGTTCTTCCAGGAGCTGGCCAAGGTGGTACAGAACCACGTGCGCGAGAAGATGCCGCTGTGGAAGATCCACCACCCGGGTGCGGAGAACATGACCCTGGCGGTGATGGGCTGCATCGTCAACGGACCGGGTGAGTCGCGCCATGCCAATATCGGCATCTCGCTGCCCGGCACGGGTGAAACGCCTGCAGCGCCGGTGTTCGTCGATGGCGAAAAGAAGGTGACCCTGCGTGGCGACAACATCGCCCAGGAATTCGTCGCCCTGATCGACGATTACGTCGAACACAAGTATGTCCGAAGCGCCGGATAAGCCTGCGATCCTCGCTGCACCGGAGTCCGCCTCCGGCTTCCGCCACTGGATGGCGCGCAATGCCTGGCGCCTGGTCCTGCTGTTCGGTGGCGTGCTGCTGCCGCTGGCCGGCTTCGTCGCCCTGGCTGACGAGGTGCACGAGTTTGAATCGTTCCATTTCGATGCGCCGCTGCTGTGGCAGATGCATGGCCTGCATTCGCCGCTGCTGGACCGCTTCTTCGTGCTCATTTCCAGACTGGGCTACGAATGGTTCCTGATCCCGGCCGACGTGCTGATCATCGGCGTGCTGCTGGGCTACCGGCGTTGGCGCGAGGCGACCTTCGTGGCGGTCAGCTTCGTCGGCTCGGCGCTGCTGAACATGGGCAGCAAGCACTTCTTCCAGCGCCAGCGCCCCAGCCTGTGGGAATCGATCGCGCCGGAATCGACGTTCAGCTTCCCCAGCGGCCATGCGATGGGCTCGATGACCCTGGCAGTGACCCTGGTACTGCTGGCCTGGAACACCCGCTGGCGCTGGCCGGTGCTGCTGCTGGCACCGGCATTCAGCCTGCTGGTCAGCGTGTCCCGGGTCTACCTGGGGGTGCATTACCCCTCCGATATCCTGGCCGGATGGTGTGCCGCGCTGGTTTGGGTGGTAGGGTGCTATCTGGTCATGTTCAGTCGCCGGCACCCATGGCGACGTCACGGCTCGCCGCCAGCGAAGGCCAGCGAAGCATCATCACAGGGGGATTGACGTGGATGGCCCTTGAGGGACGTCTACGTGATAGATCAGTTGTTTCGTTGCAGCAGGTTCTGCAAGACAGGGGGCAAGCACAACGCGCGGTAGTGTGATGCGCAAGGCGGATTGCCGGGGTCGCATTCCGAACGCGCTTGCAGGGGTATCGGCACCCTGCCTAGCTTGACCTGCAATGGCCGCATTCGAAGAGGTACGTGAATGACGATTCGAGTCTACCTGGTGGATGACCACGCGCTGGTCCGCACCGGGATGAAGATGATTCTGTCGGGGGAAACCGACATCGAGGTGGTGGGCGAAGCCGAGACCGGCGAAGACGCGCTGCGTGAAGTCCGCCAGCTGCTGCCCGATGTGGTGCTGTGTGACCTGCACCTGCCGGGTGTGAGCGGCATGGAAGTGACCGAGCGCATCGTGCGCAGCCACCGCAATACCCGCGTGGTGATCGTGTCGGTGCTGGAAGATGGCCCGCTGCCGAAGCGGCTGCTCGAGGCTGGCGCCGCCGGTTACATCGGCAAGGGCTGCGATGCGCAGGAGCTGTTGCGCGCGGTGCGTGACGTGGCCGGCGGCCGCCGTTACCTGGGCACCAGCATCGCGCAGAACCTGGCGCTGTCGACGGTGGAAGGCAACGGTTCGCCGTTCGACAGCCTGTCCCCGCGCGAGCTGGAGGTGGCGTTGCTGCTGACCCAGGGCCTGCGCCAGGAAGACATCGCGCGGCGGCTGAGCCTGAGTGCGAAGACGGTGAACACGCACAAGGCGCGGTTGTTCGAGAAGATGGGGATCCACGACAACATCGCGTTGGCGCGGATGGCCAGCCAGTACGGGCTGGTGGATCCGGCACGGCCGCTGTAAGGGTTTCGGCCAACGGCTGAGCCCCTCGCGGTGTGCGGCAGGATTCGTGGGGTTGGCCCTGCGGAGGGATTGCGCAGGGGACGCCGTGAATCCATCCCTGGAGGCTCGGGCGCGCCATCCATGGCGCTTACGCCCCTGCGCAATCCCTCCGCAGGGCCACGGACAGGTTCCGTGCGCGTCCACCGCGGAATGTGAAGAAGGAAGAGCAGGAGCGGGTCGCGCGCTGTGCGCGCTCGTCGCCCGGGGTCGGATCCCTTTCCCGGTGGGAAAGGGCTCTGACCCTTGATGATGCCGGAGCCGAGCGTGGGCTCGGCTCTACCCCTTTGTCGGGCTCAGTGGCCGCGCACGCGCTTGATGATCTTCGCGGCGTCGGCGGCGCTGGCGCGCACCTTGTCCCATTCGCCGTTGGCGATCCAGTTGCCCGGCACCATCCACGAACCACCGATGCAGACCACGTTCTTCTGCTCGAGGTACTCGGCGGCGGTGTTTTCGGTGATGCCGCCGGTCGGGCACAGCTTGAGGTCGGCAACCGGGCCGGCCAGGCCCTTGATCATCGCCAGCCCGCCCACGGCCGTGGCCGGGAACAGCTTGCACACGCGGAAGCCGCGCGCATACAGCGACAGCAGCTCGGTCGGCGTTGCCGCACCCGGCACCACCGGCAGCGGCGCAGCGGCCAGTGCATCAGCCAGCGCCGGCGGCGTACCCGGGGTCACCAGGAAATCCGCACCCGCATCGATGGACTGCTGCATCTGCTCCACGGTCAGCACCGTACCGGCACCCACCACCACGTCCGGCAGCTCACGCTTGAGCATCGCCAGCGCTTCCATTGCCACTGGCGTACGCAGGGTCAGCTCGATGGCCGGCAAGCCACCTTCCAGCAGCGCCGCGCTGACCGCACGCGCCTGGTCCAGCGTATGAATCGTCACCACCGGCAGGATGCCCGCCGCACGCAACAGCTCCGCCGCCTTCACCTGATGTTGTTCGATACCCATGCTTTTGCCCTTGCCTTTGCTCTTCTTGATTCAGTGGCCGCAGCGCAAATGACGCGCCGGGAATTGTCCAAGGGCAGTAGAGCGCCTTGGCCGGGACCGTGAGCGGCATGGATGCCGCGATCGAGCCCCCATGGATGGGTTTACGGCGTGTCCCGGCCAGGGCGCTCTACTGCCCAAGCCGGGAAGCCTGCCGCGGCTTTTCGCTTCAGGCGTCTTTCGCCTCATGCGGCGCCGCCGCCGCCGCGGCATCGTGCCCCAGCTCGTATTCCGCGTCGTACTCCCACGGCCCACCATCAGCCGCCGCCGGCCCGCACGAAATCGAAATCGCACCCTGGTCGGCCGGACCCACCACACGACGGTTGATCGCGAACAGGTTGCGGCCCAGATCATGCGCGGCAGGCGCGGTGTTCGGCGCCAGCGGACGTGCAGCCCATTCGGCTGCGTCCACCAGCACTTCCAGCGTGCCGGCCTCGCCATCGAGGCGGATCATGTCGCCCTCGCGAACCTTGGCCAGCGGACCACCCCGCGCCGCTTCCGGCGTCACATGGATCGCCGCAGGAATCTTGCCCGAGGCGCCGGACAGGCGGCCGTCGGTGACCAGCGCCACGCGCCGGCCCTGGTTCTGCAGCAGGCCCAGCAGCGGCGCCAGCGAATGCAGCTCCGGCATGCCGTTCGCACGCGGGCCCTGGTAACGCACCACCGCCACGAAATGCTCGGGCAACAGGCCGCCGGCATGCAGCTTGTTCAACACCTGCGGCGCATCGACCACCACCGCCGGTGCTTCGATCGTGCGGTATTGCGGCTTCACCGCCGACAGTTTGATCAGCGACTTGCCGAGGTTGCCGCGCAGCAGGCGCAGGCCACCCTGGTGTTCGAACGGATTGTCGACGCCACGCACCACTTCGTCATCGGCGCTGCGTTCCAGGCCCGGCAGGTAGACCAGCTTGCCGTCGCGCAGCTGCGGTTCGCGTGCGTAGTCGGCCATGCCGCCACGCGCCACGCTGACCAGGTCGCCGTGCATCAGGCCGGCCTTGATCAGTTCGCCGAACACGAAGGCCGGGCCGCCTGCTGCGGCGAAGCGGTTTACATCGGCTTCGCCGTTCGGGTAGACGCGGGCCAGCAGCGGAATCAGCTGTGACAGCTCGTCGAAGTCGTCCCAGGTCAGCACGATGCCGGCCGCACGCGCCACCGCGATCCAGTGGATGGTGTGGTTGGTCGAACCGCCGGTGGCCATCAGTGCGATGACCGCGTTGATGATCGCGCGCTCGTCGATGATCCGGCCCAACGGGCGGAAGTCGTCGCCGAGTGCCGTGATGTCGAGCGCGCGCTCGGTGGCTTCACGGGTGAGGGCGTCGCGCAACGGCGTGCCTGGATTGACGAACGATGCGCCCGGCAACTGCACGCCCATCGCTTCCAGCAGTACCTGGTTGGAATTGGCAGTGCCGTAGAAGGTGCAGGTGCCGGCGCCGTGGTACGACGCGGACTCCGCTTCCAGCAGTTCTTCGCGGGTGGCTTCGCCAGCGGCATAGCGCTCGCGCACTTCGGCCTTCTGCTTGTTCGGGATGCCCGGGGTCATCGGGCCGGCCGGCACGAACACCGCCGGCAGATGGCCGAAGGCCAGCGCACCGATCAGCAGGCCCGGCACGATCTTGTCGCACACACCGAGGTAGACAGTGGTGTCGAACATATCGTGGCTGAGCCCGATCGCGGTGGCCTGCGCGATCACATCGCGCGAGAACAGTGACAGTTCCATGCCGCCGCGGCCCTGGGTGACGCCGTCGCACATCGCCGGCACGCCGCCGGCCACCTGTGCGGTGGCGCCCAGCTCGCGGGCGATCTCGCGGATCTGCTCGGGATAGGTCTCGAACGGCTGGTGCGCCGACAGCATGTCGTTGTAGGCGGTGATGATGCCGAGGTTCGGCGTCACGCCGCCGCGTAGGCGGCTCTTGTCGGTGCCGCCGCAGGCGGCGAACCCGTGGGCGAGGTTGCCGCAGCTCAGGCGGCTGCGGAACGGGCCTTCACGCAGGGAGGCGTCGATCGCGGCCAGGTAGGCGGCGCGCGAGGCGGCGCTGCGGCGGATGACACGCTCAGTGATGGCTTGCAGTTGCGGATGGAGGCTCATTGGCTACCGGCGTTCGTGGTGGCGAGAGGCAAGCGGCGGCACGGCGCCGCCGCCAACATCAATCAGCCCAGTGGACGCGCAGGCGCGCGCCTTCCAGGTTGATCGCATTGAGGATGGGGTACTGCTGGGCGTCATTGCTGTCCAGCGCCTGGCGCAGTACCTGCAGCTTCTGCTTGCCGCGCAGCAGCAGCAGGCGCTGGCGGCACTGGCGCAGGCCATGCGGGGTCAGCGTGATGCGCAGCGGCCACTGGTTCGCGCCCGGGCAGCCGGTGGCATCCAGCGCCGCGTAGGGCAGGGTGCTTTCCAGTGCGCGGGCCAGGTCCTTCGAGCCGGGGAACAGCGAGGCGGTGTGGCCGTCGTTGCCCATGCCCAGCGCCACCAGGCTCGGCGGTTGGCTGTGCTGCGCCTGCAGGTTGGCGGTGTACACGCATTCCGGAAGCGGCTTGCCGATGCGCACCAGCGGATCGAAATGCGCACCTTCGGCGCGCTTGAGCAGATTCTCGCGCACCAGCCAGGCATTGCTGTCGCGATCCTGCGGCGACAGCCAGCGCTCATCGGCCAGGCTCACTTCCACGCGGTCCCAGTGCACGTCCAGTTCGGCCAGCGCCTGGTACACCGGTGCCGGCGTGGTGCCGCCGGACAACAGGATGCGGGCGCGGCCCACTTCGTTGATGTCGTGGTTGAGGGTCTGCGCCATCTCGGCGGCCACCGCCTCGATCCAGCCATCGGCATCGCCGTGCTGGATGAACTCGATGCGGTCGTCGTGGAAGGTGGTGGGGCTCATGCGGCAACTCCAGGTGCGTCACGTTCGGCGTCGGCGGCATAGGCGGCGGCGCCCAGTAGTCCGGCGTGGGGGTGCATCACGGCCAACGAGGGCACCCGCGCCATGATCGAGGAGAAGCGGCCCTTGTGTTCGAAGCGCTGGCGGAACCCAGAGTGCTGCAGCGAATCGAGCATCTTCGGGGTCAGCCCGCCGGTCAGGAACACGCCGTCCCACGCGCCCTGGGTCAGCACCAGGTCGCCCGCGATGGCGCCGAACACGGCGCAGAACACATCGACGGTGCGCATCGCCTGCGGGTCACCGTGCAGGGCGCGGGCGGTCACGTCCACCGGCTGCAGTTGGCCCGGATCGATGCCGGCCATCTCGCATACCGCGCGATGGATGTTGACCAGGCCAGGGCCGCAGATCAGGCGCTCGTTGGAGACGCGGCCGAACTGTTCGGACAGGATCTCCAGGATGCGGATCTCCTCCGGCGTTCCCGGCGGGAAGCTGACATGGCCGCCTTCGGTTTCCAGCGGGTAGCAGCGGCCGTGGCGCAGGATCAGGCCACCGACACCCAAGCCCGTACCCGGCCCGATCACCGCGTAGTTGCGCGGCTGGCCGGGTTTGCCCGGCACCCAGGCGGCACCGCCGACCTGGACCACGTCATCGGGCTGCAGCAGCGAAATCGCCATCGCCTGTGCGGCGAAGTCGTTGATCAGGTGAAGCTCGTTGAAGCCGAGCATGGCGGCGGTGCGGCTGCGCGAGATCACCCACGGGTGGTTGGTGATGCGCGCTTCGTCACCGTCGACGCGACCGGCCACCGCGAACACGCCGCGGCTGGCCGTGGCGCCGATCTGTTCCAGATGGTGGCGCGCGGCATCACCCAGCGACGGGAACTCCGCCACCGCGTACTCGCGGATGCTGTCCTTCTGCAGCGGTGCGTCCTGCGAGGTGTCGGCCAGGGCGAAGCGGGCGTTGGTACCGCCGATGTCGGCGACCAGCACCGGCTGCGAGCTGGCACTCATGCCGACGCTCCGCTGTCCGGCGCGTCCACGCCCTGCGGCAGGAACTCGCCCGCGTTGGCCGGGCCCCACTGGCCGGCGGGGTAGGGTTCCAGAGGCAGCTTGGCATCCTTCCAGGCGTCGGCGACGCTGTCGATCCACGCCCAGGCGGCGCGCACTTCGTCGTCACGCACGAACAAGGTGTGGTTGCCGTTGAACGCATCCAGGAACAGGCGTTCGTACGCGATGCGGCGATGCAGGCCGGTCGGCACCGACAGTTCCAGTTCCAGCGGATGCAGTTCCAGCGCGCCCCATTCCGGGCCGGCCAGGCTGCTCATCAGGCCCAGTTCGATGTTCTCCTGCGGCTGCAGCTGGAACACCAGGCGGTTCGGTGCGGCCTGGGCGCGCTGCGGGCGCTCGAACAGCCAGTGGGTGACCGGCTTCAGCGTGACCACCACGCGGGTGGTGCGCTCGGGCAGGCGCTTGCCGGTGACCAAGTGGAACGGCACGCCGCTCCAGCGCCAGTTGTCGATGTGCGCGGTGACCCCGGCGAAGGTTTCCACGTCGCTGCCTTCCGGCGGCTGGTAGGCCTGCGCCGGCTGGCCGTTGATGGTGCCGGCGGTGTAGCGGCCGCGGATGCTGTCACGCGCGGCGTGCCTGGCATCGAGCGGACGCAGCGCGCGCAGCACCTTGACCTTCTCGTCGCGGATGCGATCGGCTTCCAGCGAGGCCGGCGGCTCCATCGCCACCATGCACAGCAGCTGCAGGATGTGGCTCTGCACCATGTCGCGCAGCGCGCCGGAGCGGGCGTAGTAGGCGTCGCGGCCATCCACGCCC
Organism: Stenotrophomonas sp. ASS1; assembly: GCF_004346925.1. Lineage (NCBI taxonomy): Bacteria > Pseudomonadati > Pseudomonadota > Gammaproteobacteria > Lysobacterales > Lysobacteraceae > Stenotrophomonas > Stenotrophomonas oleivorans. Next base: position 1,677,342 of record NZ_CP031167.1, read on the forward strand.
TCGCTCTCGGCCACCAGGATGTGCACTGATTCGATGTAGTTGCGGTTCCATACCGCTTCCAGCAGCGTGTTACCGAAGCGCAGCGCGATCAGGTTCTGCACTGCGGCCTTGCCCAGGTAGTGGTCGAGGCGGAACACGCGGTCCTCGTCGATCCACTGGCCGATGGTGCTGATGATTTCCTCGGCGCTCTCGCTGTCGCTGCCGATCGGCTTCTCCAGCATCAGGCGTGCCGGTGCGGCGAGGGCGCCACCCTTGGCCAGGCCTTCGCAGGTGGAGATGTACAGGCCCGGCGGAATGGCCAGGTAGCTGACGCACTTGCGGTGCACCAGGTCGGAGACCGCGGCGGCAACCGAGTCGACGTCGCGCAGGTCCACCGAACGATAGTCGATGCGGCGCAGCAGGGCGCTGATGTCGTCCTGCGTGGCCATCGGCATGGCCTGCTGCAGGCGCGGCCGCAGGATGTCATGGAAGGCTTCGGTGTCATGCCCGGACAGGGCCAGCGCACGGATGCGGAAGTCCTCCGGCAGCAGGCCGTCGCCAAGCAGGCGAAGCAGCGAAGGGAACAGGTAGCGCTGGGCCAGATCACCTGTGGCACCGAACAGGAAGAGGGTGTCGTGCATCGCTCGAGTTTCAGATCCGGGTGACATCGTTGTCAATCGCTTCATGGCTGGGTTCGGGGGACATCCGCGCAACTGCCTGTCCGAGGTTCGTCAGGTGCGATCTCCGGGGTAGCGGAAGACCGTTCCATTCGAAACCACTGCTTCGGCAGAACCTTCGTTCAACCGCCGACGCAGATCGGTGCGCACCGATCAACGGATAGTGCCACGTGAAAACGTTTACATGGCAGAATGGGCAACTGTATTCGATTGCAGTGCTCGCCGTCATGCGGCAGGCGCGCAATCATCACTGCCATCGGGAGGGCCGAGGCAGTCCCAAAAGACAGCCCGGCTTCGGGCGGACCGGATAGGTGATATGGCAAAAGTGCAGTTGCAGGGTGTGCGCAAGGTCTATGACAACGGCCAGGTCGCGGTGAAGGACGCCAGCTTCGAGGTCGCCGATGGCGAGCTGATGGTGCTGGTCGGTCCGTCCGGCTGTGGCAAGTCGACCCTGCTGCGGATGGTGGCCGGCCTGGAAGAGATCAGCGGCGGCACGCTGACCATTGGTGATCGCGTGGTCAACGACGTGGCGCCGAAGGACCGCGACATCGCCATGGTGTTCCAGAGCTACGCGCTGTACCCGCACATGACCGTGGCCGAGAACCTGGCCTTCGGCCTGAAGCTGCGCGGGCATGACACGGCGACCATCGACAAGCGCATCGCCGAAGCAGCGCAGACCCTGGGCCTGACCGAGATGATGGACAAGCTGCCCAAGGCGATGTCCGGTGGCCAGCGCCAGCGTGTTGCGCTGGGCCGTGCACTGGTGCGCGAGCCGGCGGTGTTCCTGCTGGACGAGCCGCTGTCCAACCTCGACGCCAAGCTGCGCCACAGCGTGCGCACCGAGATCGCGCAGCTGCATCGCAAGCTGGGCACCACCATGATCTACGTGACGCACGACCAGGTCGAAGCAATGACCCTGGGCCAGCGCATCGTGGTGCTGAAGGACGGCATCATCCAGCAGATCGATACGCCGATGGCGCTGTACGACCGCCCGGCCAATCTGTTCGTGGCCGGTTTCCTCGGCAGCCCGGCGATGAACGTGCTGCGTGGCACGCTGCAGGGCGATGCCGGTGGCGTGACCGTGGTCGACGGCGAATGGCGGGCACCGCTGGGCCAGGCCACGATCGACCCGGCGTGGCTGCAGAAGCCGATCGCGGTGGGCGTGCGCCCGGAACACCTGCAGCCGGCCAGTGCCGATGATGCGCATGCATTTGCCGCACGCATTGAAGGCATCGAACCGGTCGGCAACGAGATCTTCGTCAACCTGAGCAGTGGCCAGCACGCGCTGACCATGCGCGTGGCGCCGCAGTCGCTGCCGGCGGTGGGCGAGCAGATCCGCGTGGCGATCCACCCGCAGGGCCTGCACTTCTTCAACCCGGAATCCGGCGAGCGGCTGTAACGGGTAGTGCCGGCCAGCGGCCGGCACTACCATTCCTTCATCCACCGGGCTCAGCGCGCCAGGCCATCCAGCAACGGCATGCGCTGCGCGATCGCATCACCCACCTGCAGATCAGCGTCGCTGGCTTCCAGCGGCAGCACCGCCAGTGCCAGGTCGCCGGCCACGCAGGCAATCGTGCCCAGCGCTGCGCCATCCTGCTGCACGCCATCGCCGGCCTGCGCCGGTGCCGCGGTATGCAGCAGCTGCACCGCACGCTTGGCCTTGCCGAGGAAGTGGGTGCGGGCGACGATCTCCTGGCCCGGATAGCAGCCCTTCTTCACGCTGTAACCGTTCAGGCGGTCCAACCCCAGCTGCTGCGGGGTCCACACTTCGCGCTGGCTTTCTTGCAGCCGGGGCAGGCCGTAGCGCAGGTCGGCCTGGCGCCAGGCCAGTGCGAAAGCGGCCTCATCGGCTTCACTGCCGGCGGCGAAGGCATCGGCGCTGCCAATGCGCAGGGTCCGCGGCAGGGCGTCGCTGCCCAGGTCCAGTTCCCAGCCGTCACCTGCGGTCTGCGCAATCGCAGGGCCGCTGGCGGCTTCGGGCGCAGTGAACGCACCGGCCACGGCCAGATCGCTGCGCACCTGCACCTTTACCTTGCGGCGGAACACGAAGCGCTGCAGTTGCGACGCAATCGCATCGGCATCACCGTCGGCCAGCACCAGCATCACGTGGTCGTCCGCCAGTCGAAGCAGCTGGAACACCGCCAGAGTGCGGCCCTTGGCGCTCAACCAGGCGCTCCACTGCCAGTGCAGCAGGGGCAGGGCGGTGACATCGCTGCTGAACTGAGCGTGGGCGAAGACGGCCGCATCCGGGCCCTGCAGGCTCAGCAGCTGGTGGCCGGGCAGGCGCGGATATCCGACGAAAGCAGGGGGCAGGTTGTCAGGCACGTGAACGAGGTCTAAAATTTGTGCGTTGCGAGACCGAACATGATAGGCCAAACAACCCCCACTCCCGACGACGAATCTGAAGCCCCGCTGGTCCCCGCGGCACCCGTGCCCGTGGAACAGGAAAAAGCAGAGGAATTCGGCGGCCGCGGCGGACTCGATCCGGTGCGGTATGGCGATTGGGAGAAAAACGGACGCTGCATCGATTTCTGATCAGCATTGAGCCAACGCGGCCGCGTGCCGCCCAGCCGAGACAACGAGCCCAGCGAATGGCGACCAGACAACGCCCACTTTCCCCGCACCTTCAGGTGTATCGCTGGCAGATTCAGATGGCCACCTCGATCCTGCATCGAGCCACTGGCGTCTTTCTGTCTGTTGGTGCCCTCATCATCGCTGCCGGCCTGCTGGCCCTGATGATGGGGCCCGAGTCCTGGAACTGCTTCACCGGCCATGCCGGGGCCTGGTATGGCCGCGTGTTCCTGTTCGCGTGGACATGGTCGTTCGCCTATCACCTGTGCAATGGCATCCGCCACGTGGTGCAGGACTTCGCCATCGGCTTCAGCATCCCCGCCTTCATCCGCAGCAGCTGGCTTTCGGTCATCGGCAGCCTGGTGATCACCCTGCTGGTGTGGGCCTATGTGATGTTCGGAGGTGCCGCGTGAGCAAGTTCCGTACCCCGTTGAAGAACGTGCGCGGCCTCGGTTCGGCCAAGACCGGCACCGAGCACTTCGTGCACCAGCGCCTGACCGCCGCCGCCCTGGTGGTGCTGGGCATCTGGTTCTTGGTCTTCGTGCTGGGCCTGCTGGGCTCGGATTACGCGACTGCCGCCGCTGCCGTGGCCAAGCCGTGGAATGCGGTGCCGCTGATCGGCCTGCTGATCGCCATGTTCTGGCACGCGCAGCTCGGCATGCAGGTCGTGCTGGAAGACTACATCCACGAATCGCTGCTGGCTCTGGTGCTGCAGACCGCGGTGAAGTTCGTCGCCGTGCTCGGCATGATCGTCAGTGTGTTTGCGGTGGGCCGCATCGCCCTCGGCGTTGCCTGAGCCCAGGCACCAACACAGGAATCCAGATTAGATGTCCGCTTACAAGATCACCGAACACAAGTACGACATGGTCGTGGTCGGCGCCGGCGGCGCCGGCCTGCGCGCCACGTTCGGCCTGGCCGCCAAGGGCCTGCAGACCGTGTGCCTGACCAAGGTCTTCCCGACCCGTTCGCACACCGTTGCCGCCCAGGGCGGCATCTCGGCCGCACTCGCCAACATGGGTGAGGACGACTGGCGCTACCACTTCTTCGACACCATCAAGGGTTCGGACTGGCTGGGTGACCAGGACGCCATCGAATACATGTGCCGTGAGGCCATCCCGGCCATCATCGAGCTCGAGCACTACGGCGTGCCGTTCTCGCGCACCGCCGAAGGCAAGATCTACCAGCGTCCGTTCGGTGGCATGACCACCAAGTACGGCGAAGGCCCGGCGGCGCAGCGTACCTGCGCGGCGGCCGACCGTACCGGCCACGCGATGCTGCACACCCTGTACCAGCAGTCGCTGAAGCACGATGCGCGCTTCATGATCGAGTACTTCGCGCTCGACCTGATCTTCGACGAGGAAGGCGCCTGCCGCGGCGTGCTGGCCCTGGACATGTCCGACGGCACCCTGCACCTGTTCCGCGCCCAGGGCGTGGTGCTGGCCACCGGCGGTTACGGCCGTGCCTACTTCAGCGCCACCTCGGCGCACACCTGCACCGGCGACGGTGGCGGCCTGGCCATGCGTGCCGGCATCGCCATGCAGGACATGGAGTTCGTGCAGTTCCACCCGACCGGCATCTACGGCGCCGGCTGCCTGATCACCGAGGGTGTCCGCGGTGAAGGCGGCATCCTGCGCAACAGCAGCGGCGAGCGCTTCATGGAGCGCTACGCACCGCACTACAAGGACCTGGCCTCGCGCGACGTGGTCAGCCGTTCGATGACCATCGAGATCCGCGAAGGCCGCGGCGTCGGCGAGCACAAGGACCACATCCTGCTCGACCTGACCCACCTCGGCCCGGGCGTGATCGACGAGAAGCTGCCGGGCATCGCCGAGAGCGCCCGCATCTTTGCCGGCGTCGACGTGCACAAGCAGCCGATCCCGGTCATTCCGACCGTGCACTACAACATGGGTGGCATCCCGACCAATTACCACGGCGAAGTGGTGCGCAAGGATGGCGACAACCCGGATGCCGTGGTGCCGGGCCTGTACGCCATCGGTGAAGCCGCCTGCGTGTCCGTGCACGGCGCCAACCGCCTGGGCTCGAACTCGCTGCTGGACCTGGTGGTGTTCGGTCGTGCAGTGGCCAACCGCTGCGCCGAGACCATCAAGCCGGGCGCGTCGCACAAGCCGCTGCCGGCCGATGCCTGCGACAAGGCGCTGGGCCTGCTGGACAAGCTGCGCCACGCCAACGGCGATACCCCGACCTCGGTCATCCGCGATCGCATGCAGCGCACCATGCAGGCCGACGCGGCGGTCTTCCGCACCAGCCAGACGCTGAAGGAAGGCTGCGAGAAGATGGACAAGATCTTCGACTCGTTCCAGGACGTGAAGGTCTCCGACCGTTCGCTGGTCTGGAACTCGGACCTGATCGAGACCTACGAGCTGAACAACCTGCTGCTCAACGCGGTGGCGACGATCAACTCGGCCGAACAGCGCAAGGAAAGCCGCGGCGCGCATGCGCACGAGGACTATCCGGACCGCGACGACGTCAACTGGCAGAAGCACACCCTGGTCAGCGTCGACGAGAAGGGCAAGTGCAGCTTCGACTACCGTCCGGTGCACATGTACACGTTGACCGACGACGTGTCCGTAGTGCCGCCGAAGCCGCGCGTGTACTGATCCGACCCCGCCTACCATGCAATCCGCGCCCACGGGCGCGGGCCGCCTGAGCCAACGAGAGCAGCCATGGCCGAGTTTTCACTCCCCAAGAATTCCAAGATCACGAAGGGCAAGCACTTCCCCGTCAAGAACGGCGGCAAGAACGTGCGCACCTTCAAGATCTACCGCTGGAGTCCGGACGACGACAGCAACCCGCGCACCGATACCTATGAAGTCGATCTGGACGCCTGTGGCCCGATGGTCCTGGACGCCCTGATCAAGATCAAGAACGAGATCGACCCGACCCTGACCTTCCGCCGCTCCTGCCGCGAAGGTATCTGTGGTTCGTGCGCGATGAACATCGACGGCACCAACACCCTGGCCTGCACCCGAGCCATCTCGGACTGCGGCAAGAAGGAAGTGCCGATCTACCCGCTGCCGCACATGAACGTGGTCAAGGATCTGGTTCCGGACCTGACCCACTTCTACGCGCAGTACGCCTCGATCAAGCCGTGGATCCGCACCCAGACCCCGGCACCGCCGGACCGTGAGCGCCTGCAGTCGCCGGAAGACCGCAAGAAGCTGGACGGCCTGTACGAGTGCATCCTGTGCGCCTGCTGCTCGACCAGCTGCCCGAGCTACTGGTGGAACGGCGAGCGTTACCTGGGCCCGGCGATCCTGCTGCAGGCCTACCGCTGGATCATCGACTCGCGCGATGAGGACACCGGTGCGCGCCTGGACGATCTGGAAGATCCGTTCAAGCTGTACCGCTGCCACACCATCATGAACTGCGCCCGGACCTGCCCGAAGGGCCTGAACCCGGCGCTGGCGATCGCCGAGATCAAGAAGCTGATGATGGAACGCCGCGCCTGATCAGGCCTGGCTGTACCCGGTAGAGCCACGCCACGCGTGGCTGTGCCACCCCAGCAGAGCCACGCCATGCGTGGCTTTGCTGTATCTGGAGAAACATGATGGAAGAAGACGTTCTGCTGAAGAAGCTGCGCTGGCGTTGCCGCCGCGGCATGCGTGAGCTGGACCAGCTGTTCGGCCGCTACCTGGACCACGAATGGAGCACTGCGCCGACCGAAGAGCGCGAGGTTTTCCTGTTCCTGCTCGACTGCGAGGACGATAAGTTGTGGCGCTGGTTCATGGGCTACGAGGCCTGCCCGCATGCGCACGCGATCCCCCTCATGCAGAAGATCCTCGCCCTCAAGCCTTGAGTGGCGCCCCTCGCGGCTGCAGGCCGCCGCCCAGTTGGCGGTGCTGCTGGCTGCGCCCTGGCTGCTGCGCGCATCGGATCTGCCTTCACGGTTGCTGATGCCCGCGGTGGTGCTGGCCTGGTTCATCGGGTTGGCCGAACTGGCCTGGCGCCAGCGCAGGCCACGCGTGCAGGTGCTTCTGCCGGCACCGCCCGAGCCGCTGCAGGTGGCCGGGCAGGACGCCGATGCACCCCAGCTGGTCGTGCGTGGTCCATGGCTGTTGTTGCTCTGGCGTGAGGATCGGCGCCGCCGGCGCCTGCTGTTCTGGCCGGATGTGCTCGATTCCGGGCAGCGACGTGAACTGCGACTGGCCGTGGCCGCACGTGGCGTTTCCCGTAGGCCCCGGTCGATGGCACCATAAGCTGAATTGACCGGCGTGCCTGCATGTTCAAACCCATTCCCGTGGCCATTGGCCTGCGCTACCTGCGCGCCAAGCGCCGCAACGGCTTCATCTCCTTCATCTCGATGGCATCGATCCTGGGCATCGCGCTCGGCGTCACGGTGCTGATCACCACCTTGGCCGTGATGAGCGGTTTCCAGAAGGAGATCCGCAGCCGCCTGCTGCAGATGACCGCGCACACCACCATCAGCCGCGACGGCGAGCCGATGCCGGACTGGATGCGCGTAGTCGACGTGGCCAGCAAGGACCCACGCGTGGCCGGTGCTGCGCCGTACATCGAGATCCAGTCGATGATCAGCGGCCCGCGCGTGCAGGGCGCGATCATCCAGGGCATCGATCCGGCGCTGGAGCCGAAGGTATCGGTGATCGACAAGAAGGTCACCAAGGGCAGCTATGGCAGCCTCACGCCGGGCAGCTTCAACCTGCTTCTGGGCAAGGAACTGGCGATCTGGCTGGGCGTTGATGTCGGCGACCAGGTGCTGGTGACCTTCGCCGAAGTGCAGGGCACGCCTGCCGGTGCGGTGCCACGGATGAAACGCTTCACCGTCAGCGGCATCTTCGAGGCCGGCTACAACGAGGTCGACCGCGGCGTCGGCTTCGCCAACATGAAGGACCTGGAGCGCGTGCTGCGTTCCGATGGCGCCACCGGCGTGCGGCTGAAGCTGCACGACATGGACCGCTCGCTGGAAGTGGGCGTGGACCTCGCGCAGAACCTCGGTGGTGCGTACCGCGTGAGTGACTGGACCCAGCAGAACGCCAACCTCTACCACTCGCTGCGCATGGAGAAGGTGGTGATGGGCATCCTGCTGTCGCTGATCATCGCCATGGGCGCGTTCAACCTGGTGTCCTCGCAGGTGATGCTGGTCACTGACAAGCAGGCCGACATCGCCATCCTGCGCACGCTCGGCCTGACGCCGGGCGGGGTGATGCAGGTATTCATGGTGCAGGGTTCGCTGATCGGCATCTTCGGCACGCTGGCCGGCCTGATCGGTGGCATCACCCTCACACTCAATCTGGAGCGCATCCTCGGTGCCATCGAGAGCGTGTTCAACGTCAAGCTGATGCCGGAGGATGTGTACTACATCACCGGCCTGCCGACCGACATGCAGACCGGCGACGTGGTGGCGATCACCGTGGTCGCGCTGCTGATGAGCTTCCTGGCCACCCTGTATCCCGCCTGGCGGGCAGCACGCACCCAGCCGGCGGAGGCCCTGCGTTATGAATAAGGTCTTCAACCGCGGCGATGAAGTGATCCGCGCCGAAGCACTGGGCAAGACCTACGCCGAAGGACGCATGCAGACCCCGGTGTTCGATGGCCTGGACCTGACCGTGACCGCCGGCGAAACGGTGGCGATCATCGGTGCTTCCGGTGCCGGCAAGAGTACGCTGCTGCACCTGCTGGGTGGCCTGGACATTCCGACCGCCGGCGAGGTCTATGTGACCGGCCAGCGCATGTCAGCGCTGTCCGATACCGCGCGCGGCCTGCTGCGCAACCAGGCGCTGGGCTTCGTCTATCAGTTCCACCACCTGCTGCCTGAGTTCACCGCGCTGGAAAACGTGATGATGCCGGTGCTGCTGGCCGGTACTGCAGTGGCCGAGGCGAGCAGCCGGGCCACCACGCTGCTGGAAGCGGTCGGCCTTGGCCATCGCCTGGACCACAAGCCCGGCGAACTGTCCGGAGGCGAACGCCAGCGTGCCGCAGTGGCGCGTGCGCTGGTCAATCATCCGGCCTGCGTGCTCGGGGACGAGCCGACCGGTAACCTCGATGACCGCACCGCGGCGACGGTGTTCGAGCTGATGCTGGAACTGAATCGTGCGCGGCATACCAGCCTGGTGCTGGTGACCCACGACCGCAGCCTGGCACGGCGCCTGGACCGGGTGCTGGAGCTGCGCGAGGGGCGCCTGCACGCGCTGGCCCACGCCGACGTCTGAGGCGCCGGGCCCGCTTTGGTGGAAGCCGACCTTGGTCGGCTGCTCTTGCAGGGCAAGCGCCAACCAAGGTTGGCGACTACCGTGGTCCGGCCAGGAGCCGCCGACCGGCTGCTGAATGGGGTGCTGGCTTTCGCGCCGGCGTTGTCTGCGCAGGCGCATGATGGCGACAGTTCCCCGAGGAGATCGCCATGAAGACCCCGATCCTGATGGCCGGACTCTGCCTGGCGCTGGCCGCCTGCGCGACCACCGGCCGGCTCAGCTCTGCCGAGAAACTTGACCTGTACCGTTCCCATGCTGGCGCGCCGCAGAACGACATGCAGTTCTTCGGCAGCCTCAATGGCTGGACCGAGCTGGGCGACAGCGCGCTGGCGGTGTGGACCCGTCCCAGCGAAGCCTATCTGCTGGAATTGAGAGGTCCCTGCCAGGACCTGCCGTATGCCACCGCCATCGGCCTGACCAGCCAGATGAACCGTGTTTCGGCGCGTTTCGACAAAGTGCTGGTGCGCGACCCGACCGGCGGGCCGCGCATGCCGTGCTTCATCGACAGCATCCGCAAACTGGACGTGAAGGCGCTGCGTGCCTCCGAACAGGAGCTGCGCCAGGCGCAGGTGCAGGAGCGCGAGGAAAGCACGAAATAGTGTGGTAGTGCCGGCCGCTGGCCGGCATCGCGCAGATGCCAGGTTGCCGGCCAGCGGCCGGCACTACCTGTGTGTCAGGCTTCCGGGGTGAAGCCGGCCGGCTTTTGCGCGTCCTTCTCGAACAGGAACTTGACCAGTTCGCCTTCAAGGAACGCGCGATGCTCCGGCGTGCGCGGCGACAGGCGGTTCTCGTTGATCAGCATGGTCTGGTGCGCCAGCCACGCAGCCCAGGCCTGCTTGCCGATGTTGTTGAAGATGCGCTGGCCCAGTTCGCCGGGGTAGGGCACGAAGTCCAGGCCCTCGGCATCGCGTTGTTCGTACTGGCAGAAGACGGTTCGGGACATGGCATTCACTCGTGGTTGCGGGGTTTCTTGGAATTTCGTTTCGGCGTCTTGATCGTTGCGCCGTCGAGCAGTTTGCGGATCGGTGCCGGCAGGCCCAGCGCGTGCAGTTCGTCGCTGGCGACCCAGCGCAGCGTGGGTTCTTCCACGCGCAGTCCGTGTACCTGCCGCGACAATACCTGCAGATGCAGCTTGTAGTGGCTGAAGGTGTGCTGCAGCACTGGCAGCTCTTCGGCCTCTTCCAGCGAGCCGTCGACGTGCACGTCGAACCAGTCCTGCAGCACGCTGCCGGCATCGGCCTGCGGCAGCGTCCACAACTGCGCCCAGATGCCGGTGTCCGGCCGCTTCTGCAGCAGCACACGCTGCTGGGCGTCGCGCAGCAGCAGCGCAACGGCCTCGCGCTCGGGCAGGGTCTTGCTGGGCTTGGGCGTGGGTAGTTCAGCGGTGCGGCCTTCGCGCCGTGCCACGCAGTCATCCTGCAACGGGCAGATCACGCAGGCCGGTTTGGCACGGCTGCACACCGTCGCGCCCAGGTCCATCTGCGCCTGCGTGTAGTCGGCCATGCGCCCGGCCGGCACCTGCGCCACATGCGCCTCGGCGATCGCCCACAGCTGCTTCTCGATGGCCGGCAGCCCGGGGAAACCATCGATGCCGTGGTAACGGCTGAGCACGCGCTTGACGTTGCCATCGAGGATCGCGAACGGGTCGTTCCAGGCCTGGCTGAGGATCGCACCGGCGGTGCTGCGGCCGATGCCGGGCAGGGCATGCAATGCATCGAAATCACGCGGCAGGTCGCCGTCGTGCAGTTCCACGCAGCGCTTCGCAGCGGCATGCAGGTTGCGTGCGCGGGCGTAGTAGCCGAGCCCGGCCCACTGCGCCATTACCGCGTCGTTGCTGGCGGCGGCAAGGTCGGGCAGGGTCGGGAAGTGCTGCAGGAACCGCTGGAAATACGGGATGACCGTGGCCACCTGGGTCTGCTGCAGCATGATTTCCGACAGCCAGACCCGGTAGGGACTGCGCGGGTGCTGCCAGGGCAGGTCGTGGCGGCCGTGGTCGTCGAACCAATGCAGCAGGTGTGCAACGAAGCCATCGGTCTGCGTGGTTCCGGCGCTGGCTTGCGGCTGGCGGGGCATCGGTGTTCCAGAGAGGCAGCCACCCGTGGGGCGGCTCTACCGGATTGCAGTAGAGCCACGCCATGCGTGGCTGCACGGTGTATCAGACGCCCAGCGCTTCGGGCAGCAGGGCGTCGACGAAGGCTTCCGGGTCGAACACGCGCAGGTCTTCCGGGCGCTCGCCGATGCCGGCGAAACGGATCGGAATGCCGAACTCGCGGGCCAGCGCGAACACCACGCCGCCCTTGGCGGTGCCGTCCAGCTTGGTCACCACCAGGCCGGTCACGTTCACTGCGGCATTGAACTGGCGCAGCTGCGACAGCGCGTTCTGGCCAGTGGTGCCGTCGATCACCATCAGCACTTCGTGCGGGGCGGTGGGGTCGATCTTGCCGAGCACGCGGCGGATCTTGCCCAGCTCGTTCATCAGGCCGGACTGGGTATGCAGGCGGCCGGCGGTGTCGGCGATCAGCACCGAGGTGCCACGGGCCTTGCCGGCCTGGAGCGCGTCGAATGCCACCGAAGCGGCATCGGCGTTCTGCCCCTGCGCGACCACGGCCACGCCGTTGCGCTCGCCCCAAGCCTGCAGCTGTGCCACGGCGGCGGCGCGGAAGGTGTCACCGGCGGCCAGCATCAGGCTGTGGCCATCGTCCTTGAAGCGCTTGGCCAGCTTGCCGATGGTGGTGGTCTTGCCGACGCCGTTGACGCCAACGGTGAGCACCACGAAGGGCTTGGCGTTGCGGTCGATCAACAGCGGCTTGGCCACCGGCTGCAGGATTGCGATCAGCTCGGCGCGCAGCGCGGCCAGCAGCGCATTGGCGTCAGCGAATTCGCGCGACTTCATGCGCTTGCGCAGGCCCTCGACCAGGTCGGTGGTGGCACCTACGCCGACGTCGGCGGTGATCAGTGCGGTTTCCAGCTCGTCCAGCAGGTCGTCGTCGAGCTTGGGGTTGCGCGAGAACAGGCCGCCGAAGCTGCGTGCGATGACGCTGTTGCGCAGGCGTTCGCGCCAGCCAGGCTTGCCGGCCGGGGCCGGGGCGGCATCGACCAGCACTGGCAGGTCAGTCGCAGGAGTGGCCGGCGCTTCAGCCGGGATGACCGGGGCCAGCGGTGCGAGCACGGCGGCCGCAGCCAGGGCCTCGGCTTCGAAGTCCTCCGCAGCGATGACGCGTTCCGCAGCCGGCGGTGCCGGTGCGGCGGCCGGCGCTTCGGGCACTGCGACGGGCGCCGGTGCAGGTGTCGGCGCGGGCGTGGCAGCCTCGGACGTGTTCGGAGCGGCTACCGGAGCGACCGGGGCTTCTTCGACCGGGGCTGCGGACGGGAATGCCGCCGCCAGCTCTTCAGCCGAGTAGTGCTGGGTCTTGGGCGCCTCCGTTGCGGGGGCATCCTGGGGCTTCTTGCGGCGGAAAAAACTGAGCATTGGCAAAAGGCGCTGAAATCAGAGGGATATGCTACCACTCGGGCCTGTCGGGCCGATGTGGACTCAAGGTTGCGGCCCACCGGCCGTTAACCGGTCCGGAGGGCTGCGTCGTGCGGCCCGGAGACCGCCATGGACAACGTGATGGGAATGGCCCTCAGCGGGATGCGTGCGGCCCAGCAGGGCGTGCAGGTGGCCGCGCACAACGTGGTCAACCTGGCGACCCCGGGTGCCCAGCACCTGCAGTTGCAGCGCAATACCACCGAGCAGGGTGGGGTGCAGGCTTTGGTGGCGCCCACCGGCGCCAATGCCGGCGCGCCGCTGGGTGATCTGCTGGCCGCGAAAGCCGAGGTCGTGGCCTTTGCCGCCAACGCCACGGTGATCCGTCGCCAGGACCAGATGCTGGGCTCACTGCTGGATCGGGACGCCTGAGCAACACCGTTTTGGCAGGTGCCAACCGCCGCCCCTGGTGGGTGCCAACCTTGGTCGGCACGCTTCGACCCAGCCTGGTAGGTGCCAACCTTGGTTGGCACGCTTTTGGGGCGCCAACCAAGGTTGGCCTCTACCAGGGCAGCAGTGCCAACCAAGGTTGGCACCTACCAAAGCAGGAATGCCAACCAAGGTTGGCATCCACCAGCACCCGGTAGCGCCGGGCCATGCCCGGCGACCACTGCCTCGATCAGACCGACAGCTCCAGCAGCAGCTTGTTCAGGCGCGCCACATAGGCACCCGGATCCTTCAGGCTGTCACCGGCGGCCAACGCAGCCTGGTCGAACAGCACCCGGCCGAGGTCGTCGAAACGCGCGCCATCGGCTTCGGCGTCGAGCTTGGAGATCAGCGGGTGGCCCGGGTTGATCTCCAGCACCGGCTTGCTGTCCGGCACCTTCTGCCCGCTGGCCTCCAGGATCTGGCGCATCTGCAGGCCCAGGTCCTGTTCGCCGATGGCCAGCACCGCCGGCGAATCGGTCAGGCGATGCGAGACGCGCACTTCGGCCACGTCATCGCCCAGCACCGTCTTCAGGCGCTCGACCAGACCCTGCTTGTCCTTGGCCGCAGCTTCCTGTTCCTGCTTGTCCGCTTCGGTTTCCAGGGCACCCAGGTCGAGGTCGCCACGGGCGATGTCGACGAAGCCCTTGCCGTCGAAATCGGTCAGGTAGCCCATCAGCCACTCGTCGATACGGTCGGTCAGCAGCAGCACTTCCACGCCCTTCTTGCGGAACACTTCCAGGTGCGGGCTGTTGCGGACCTGGCTGTAGCTCTCGCCGGTCAGGTAATAGATCTTGTCCTGGCCTTCGGTCATGCGGCCGAGGTAATCGGCCAGCGAGACGCTCTGCGCATCGCCGTCGCCACGGGTGGAGGCGAAGCGCAGCAGGCCGGCCACCTTCTCGCGGTTGTTGTAGTCCTCGGCCGGGCCTTCCTTCAGCACCTGGCCGAATTCCTTCCAGAACGTGGCGTACTGCTCCGGCTTGTCGGTGGCCAGCTTCTCCAGCATGTCCAGCGAGCGCTTGGTCAGCGCCGCCTTCATCGAATCGATGACCGGGCCGGACTGCAGGATCTCGCGCGAGACGTTCAGCGACAGGTCGTTGGAGTCGACCACGCCCTTGATGAAGCGCAGGTACAGCGGCAGGAACTGCTCGGCCTGGTCCATCACGAACACGCGCTGCACGTACAGCTTCAGGCCCTTGGGCGCATCGCGGTGGTACAGGTCGAACGGCGCGCGGCCCGGCACGTACAGCAGCGAGGTGTACTCCAGCTTGCCTTCGACCTTGTTGTGGCTCCACGCCAGCGGGTCGCTGTGATCGTGCGCGACGTGCTTGTAGAACTCGGTGTACTCGGCATCGCTGATTTCGGTGCGCGTACGGGTCCACAGTGCGCTGGCGCGGTTGACGGTTTCCCACTCGACCGCTGCGCCTTCTTCACCGCCCTCCTTGGGCATCTGGATCGGCAGGCCGATGTGGTCCGAGTACTTCTTGAGGATGCTGCGCAGGCGCCAGCCATCGGCGAAATCGTGTTCGCCATCCTTCAGGTGCAGCACGATGCGGGTGCCGCGCTCGGCCTTGTCGATGGTGGCGACGTCGAAATCGCCTTCGCCGCGCGAGGTCCAGCGCACGCCTTCGCCTGCAGCCAGGCCGGCGCGGCGCGAGGTCACTTCCACTTCGTCGGCGACGATGAAGGCGCTGTAGAAGCCGACGCCGAACTGGCCGATCAGCTGCGAATCCTTCTTCTGGTCGCCGGACAGTTGGCGCAGGAAATCGCCGGTGCCGGACTTTGCGATCGTGCCGAGGTGGGCAATCGCTTCGGCGCGGCTCATGCCGATACCGTTGTCTTCGAT
This sequence comes from Stenotrophomonas sp. ASS1, assembly GCF_004346925.1. Taxonomy (NCBI): domain Bacteria; kingdom Pseudomonadati; phylum Pseudomonadota; class Gammaproteobacteria; order Lysobacterales; family Lysobacteraceae; genus Stenotrophomonas; species Stenotrophomonas oleivorans. The sequence continues at coordinate 1,692,594 of NZ_CP031167.1, forward strand.
GGTGATGGTGTGGGCGGTGGGGTCGAAGCTGACGCGCACGCGCAGCTCGCTGTCGCCTTCCAGCAGGGTCGGCTGGGTCAGGGCCTCGAAACGCAGCTTGTCGGCGGCGTCGGCGGCGTTGGAGACCAGCTCGCGGAGGAAGATCTCCTTGTTGGAGTACAGCGAGTGGATCATCAGTTGCAGCAGCTGCTTGACTTCGGTCTGGAAGCCAAGGGTTTCGGTCTGGGTGGTCTCGGTCATCGATAAGGCTCCGTGTGCAATGCCGCGCCAGCGCGTGCGGCCTCGCCAAGGGGTATGGCTGATTGTCCCGAAATCAAGGGGTTGGTCGGGCAGGGTTGCACCCTGCACCCGCCGAGGCCGAAGCAACAGCAACAGCAACAGCAACAGCGGGCATTCCGTGGGATGGCGGGGCGGTGTGGGTGGGCAGGACACGCCGTAAACCCGTCCCTGAAGTGACCCCCGGGAGTTGGACGCTAGATCCAACCCCGAGGGATACATGAACAAATACGACGCGCGTTTCAAACTGCAGGTCGCCAAAGAGGCCTGCAAGACCTCCACATCGGTCAAAGCCATTGCCCGTCGCCACGGCCTGGAGTTCTCCACGGTCAGGCGCTGGGTGGCGACCTATCGGCTGCATGGTTGGCGGGGATTTCATCGCCAGGCCCGGTCCTATGACCTCCCGTTCAAGCTGGCTGTCCTGGAGAAGATGAGCCAGGACGGCCTGTCCGGGCGCGAGGCCACCACCTACTTTCAAATTGGCGATGCCGGCGCGGTGGGGCGATGGCGGCGCCTGTATGCTCAAGGCGGTGCCCAAGCGTTGGCACCCCCTCCGCCGCCGCCCCGAAAGCCGATGAAGAAGACCCGTTCGTCCAAGCCGCCTGAAGATATGAGCCGCGATGAGCTGCTCAAGGAAGTCGCCTATCTGCGTGCGGAGACCGACTACCTAAAAAAACTCGATGCCTTGATCCGGGAAGAGCAGGCGGCGCAGGACGCAAAGCGATATGAGCCGCGATGAGCTGCTCAAGGAAGTCGCCTATCTGCGTGCGGAGACCGACTACCTAAAAAAACTCGATGCCTTGATCCGGGAAGAGCAGGCGGCGCAGGACGCAAAGCGCAAGCCGTCCAAGGATTGAGGCAGGTTCATACGCTGTCGCTTCTGCTCGAAGCAGCTGAGCTGTCACGCAGTACGTTCTATTACCAGAACCATGTCCTGGCCCATCCGGATCAGGATGAGGCAGCCCTGTGCGAGCGCATCCGTGCAATCTACGATCAAAGCCAAGGGCGCTATGGCTATCGCACGGTGACGCTGGAATTAGCCAATCAGGGTCATCGGACCAATCACAAGCGGGTTCAGCGCCTGATGGGGGAGATGGGGCTGAAATCGCGGGTGCGTGTGAAGCGCTACCAGGCCTTCAAGGGGGCGGCCAATGTTGTGGTTGGCAATGACCTCAATCGCCAGTTCCATGCCGAGCGGCCCAACCAGAAGTGGGTGACTGACGTGACCGAGTTCAAGGTGCAGGGCATGAAGCTATACCTGTCGCCGATCATGGACCTCTACAACGGCGAAATCGTGGCTTATCAGATCAAGCGTCGGCCCGTATTTGATCTGGTGGGTCAAATGCTGGAGGAGGCCATCAAGAAGCTTTCCCCGGATGAGCGCCCCATGATCCACTCCGACCAGGGCTGGCAGTACCAGCATGAAAACTACCGGCACATGCTGGAAAAGCACTCGTTGAAGCAAAGCATGTCCCGGCGCGGCAACTGCCTGGACAATGCGGCGATGGAGAGCTTCTTTGGAACGCTGAAGTCGGAATTCTTCTACCTGAACAGCTTTGACAGCCTCGAGAGTCTGGAGGCTGGGCTGGTGGAATACATCCAGTACTACAACGAAGAACGCATCAAACTGAAACTGAAAGGTCTGAGCCCGGTAAAGTACCGGGAGCAGGCCCAATCGGCCGCCTGACCCCGTCCAAGTCTCGGGGGTCACTTCACCCTGGGGGCTCGATGGCGCCATCCATGGCGCCAACGGTCCTGCCGACCCACACCGCCCCACCTCTGACAGGTTCACTCGGCTGTTGGTAGGTGTCGACCTTGGTCGACACATCTGTCAGATATCGATACATCAAATGGGGTCAGATCCGTTTTCCGCAGGAAAACGGATCTGACCCCAAGAGACGTTCCGACAGATCGCAGGAGACTGTCGAAGGCGGGGTGGGTCCGGTTGAGGGGGCGTGAGCCGCATGGATGCGGCGACCGAGCTTACATGGATGTACTTGCAGCGCCCCCCTCAACCGGACCCACCCCGCCGGCCCACGGATAGCCGGCTTTTGCCGTTGCTCCGGCCGTTGCCGTGGCTTCGACGGGTGCCGGGCAAAGCCCGGCCGAACTACAATCCCGCTCATGCTGAAATTCTCGAATACCTCCCGCCGGGGGAGCCGATGAGCGGCCGTGGCGGCAATGAAGGCCAGGTCCGCATCATCGGCGGGCGCTGGCGCAATACCCGCCTGCCGGTGCCGACCCTGCCGGGGCTGCGGCCCAGCAGTGACCGCGTGCGCGAGACCCTTTTCAACTGGTTGATGCCCAGACTGGGCGGCGCGCGCGTGCTGGACCTTTTCGCCGGCAGTGGCGCACTGGGCCTGGAGGCGGTCTCGCGCGGTGCCGCCCACGCCACCCTGGTCGAGCGCGATGCGCAGCTGGAGCGCAATCTGACCGCCGCGGTGGCCAAGCTGCAGGCCAGCGACCAGATCAGCGTCGTGCAGGCCGATGCCCTGCGCTGGCTGCAGGGCGCGCCGGCGCAGCAGGCCGATCTGGTCTTCATCGACCCGCCGTTCGCCGACGGCCTGTGGCAGGACGTGCTGGCCCAGCTGCCGCGGCACTTGGCCGCCGATGCCTGGCTGTACCTGGAATCGCCGGCCGGCCACGTGCCGGTGCTGCCGCCGGACTGGCTGCTGCACCGCGAGGGTGGCACCCGCGAGGTGCGCTTTGCCCTGTACCGCCGCGCCACTGCTACACTTTGACCTCATCTGAACATCTGCAACCGCCCATGACCGTGGCCAATCGCCGCATCGCCGTTTACCCCGGCACGTTCGACCCCATCACCAACGGTCATATCGACCTGGTGAGCCGGGCCGCGCCGCTGTTCGAAAAGGTCGTGGTCGGCGTGGCGCAGAGCCCGTCCAAGGGCCCGGCGCTGCCGCTGGAGCAGCGCGTGCAGCTGGCGCGTGGCGCGCTGGCCCACCACAGCAACGTCGAGGTCATCGGCTTCGATACCCTGCTGGCGCATTTCGTACGTTCGGTCCAGGGCGGGGTGCTGCTGCGCGGCCTGCGCGCGGTGTCCGACTTCGAGTACGAGTTCCAGATGGCCAGCATGAACCGGCACCTGATCCCCGAGGTCGAGACCCTGTTCCTGACCCCGGCCGAGCAGCACAGCTTCATTTCGTCCTCGCTGGTCCGCGAGATCGCGCGCCTGGGTGGCGACGTGTCCGGCTTCGTGCCGGCCGCGGTGCTCGAAGCCCTGCGCAAGGTCCGCGAAGCGAAGTCGGCACAGTCGTAAGCCCCGCTGTACCCGCACCCCATTACGTACAACACCACGCACCATTCCGGGAGGAAACCCATGAACACCACCATGCGCGCGATGCTGATCGCTTCGTTGGCCCTGGCCTTCACCGCCTGCAAGAAGGAAGAGGCCGCTCCGGTCGACGAGGCCAAGCAGGCCCTGGTCGCTCCGTCCAAGGACGACGATGCAGGCTGGAAGAAGTACCTGCAGGAAGTGGCGATCCAGAACATGGGCAACATCACCAACAGCCCGTTCCTGTACTACCTCTCGCCGGAATCGGACCCGGACTTCCAGGCCAAGTACGAGCGCCAGACCGAGAGCGCGACCCAGGCCGTGGCCCGTGGCGTGCAGCCGGGCAACATGCTGGCCTTCGGTTCGTCGGCCTCGGGCAAGATGGCTGACATGATCCAGGCCGTGTTCAAGGACGTGTCGCCGGATTCGATGAAGGGCGTGCGCGTCGTCTTCATCGGCCAGTCGGCCGACAACGCCCGCGTACAGGCTGCGATCCAGCCGACCGGTGCCGAGTACATTTTCGTCGAAGCCAAGTAATACCGAGCCATGGCGGCCATGCTCCGGCATGGCCCGGGCGGCGTCCTGCAAGGGCGCCGCTGATGACCTGACCGGCCCGCGCGCCCGCGCTGGCCGGTCCTTTGTCCCAGGGCGCGGGCGAGGAGTATCGCCGTGTCGCTGAAAATCAACGAGCTCTGCGTCAACTGCGACGTATGCGAGCCGGCCTGCCCGAACCAGGCCATTGCGATGGGTGAAACCATCTACGTGATCGACCCTGCGCGCTGCACCGAATGCGTGGGTCATTTCGACGAGCCACAGTGCGTGGTCGTCTGCCCGGTCGAGTGCATCGACCCGGACCCGGAGATCGTGGAAACGGAAGACCAGCTGCTGGCCAAGCTGCGCCAGCTGCAGCACGATCACCCCGAACTCTACGCGGAGCCCCCATCCGAATGAAGACGCTGATCGTCCGCCCCCTGTTGCTGCTCGGCCTGCTGCTGAGCCCGATTGCCTGGGCCGACAGCCCGGCCCGTGCCGAGCGCCCCGATGGCGCGGCCATTGCCAGCGGCCATGCGCTGGCCACCCAGGCGGGCATCGACATCCTGGCGCAGGGCGGCAACGCCTTCGATGCCGCGGTGGCGGTATCGTCCACGCTGGCGGTGGTCGAGCCGATCAGTTCCGGCCTGGGCGGTGGTGGCTTCTTCCTGCTGCACGATGCGGCCACCGGCAAGGATGTGATGCTGGATGCGCGCGAGACCGCACCGGCCGCTGCGACCCCGCAGGCCTTCCTCGACAAGCAGGGCAACCTCGACCGTGACCGCTCGGTCAATGGCGCCTGGTCGGCCGGTATCCCGGGCCTGCCTGCGGCGCTGGTCGAGCTGTCGGCCAAGCACGGCAAGCTGCCATTGGCGGCCTCGCTGCAGCCGGCCATCCGCATCGCGCGCGAAGGCTTCCCGGTGTATGACCGCATGGCCAAGGGCTATGCCTCGCGCCGTGAAGTGATGGAGCGCTATCCCGGAACGCGCGAGGTCTACCTGCGCAACGGCAAGCCGATCGCCAGCGGTGACCTGTTCAAGCAGCCGGAGCTGGCACAGACGCTGGAGCGCCTGGCCGCAGGTGGCTTCGATGGCTTCTACAAGGGCCAGACCGGAACGCTGTTGCTGGCCGGCGTGAAGCAGGCCGGCGGCAAGTGGACCGCTGAAGAGCTGGCCGGTTACCGCGTGAAGCAGCGCGAGCCGATCGTGTTCAACTACAACGGCTGGAAGATCACCACCGCGCCGCCGCCGTCGTCCGGTGGCATCGCGCTGGCCAGCATGCTGCAGATCCTGGAAGGCTGGGATATCAAGAAGATGGACCCGGCGCACCGCACCCACCTGGTGGTGGAGTCGATGCGTCGCGCCTACCGCGACCGCACCTTCTTCCTCGGCGATCCGGACTTCGTGCAGATCCCGCAGAAGGTGCTGACCAGCAAGGACTATGCACAGGGCCTGCGGGCGACCATCCATCCGGAGAAGGCCACGCCCAGCGACCTGCTGTCGGGCAACCCGACGCCGCTGGAAGACGACGAGACCACGCACTTCTCGATCATCGACCGCGACGGCAACCGCGTCGGCGCCACCCAGACCGTCAACCTGCTGTACGGCTCGGGGCTGATTCCCAAGGGCACCGGCGTGCTGCTGAACAACGAGATGGACGACTTCGCGCTGAAGCCGGGCACGCCCAATGCGTTCGGCGTGATGGGCTATGAAGCCAATGCGCCGAAGCCGGGCAAGCGCATGCTCAGCTCGATGACGCCGACCTTCATGGAGAACGCCGACAAGGTGGTGGTGCTGGGCACCCCGGGTGGCAGCCGCATCATCACCATGGTGCTGCTGGGCATCCTCGGCTACGACGACGGCCTGGATGCGCAGCAGGTTGCCGCACTGCCGCGCTACCACCACCAGTGGCTGCCGGACCTGATCGAAGCCGAGGACGATGCGTTCGACGCGGCCACGGTGAAGCAGCTGCAGGCGATGGGCCACAAGATCGACCTGCCGGGCAATGTCGCCGTGGGTGGCCGCGGTTCCAGCCACGTGTGGGGCAACCTGCAGACCGTGGAATGGGACCGCAGGGCCAACAAGCTGTTCGGTGGCAGTGACCCGCGCAACCCGGTGGGCAGTGCCCAGGTGCTGCCGGCACACTGATCCGGTGGTGCCGGCTGCTGGCCGGCAATCCGGCTGATTATCGAAACCCCGCCTTTGCCGGCGGGGTTTTCTGTTTCCCTTCTAGCGATTATTTAACGAGCCGGCGCCGATAATCGACACATGAAACTCTGGTCTATTCGTGGAAACTCGCAGCGTCTTGATGGCGGCGCGATGTTCGGCAACGCGCCGCGCGCGTTGTGGGAAAAATGGGCGGCACCGGACGAGCTCAATCGCATCGAGCTGGCCTGCCGTGCGCTGCTTGCCAGCCCGCTGGAAGGCAAGACGGTGCTGTTTGAAACCGGTATCGGCGCGTTCTTCGATCCGCGCATGCGCGAGCGCTACGGCGTGCAGGAAAGCCAGCACGTGCTGATCGATTCGTTGCGCGAGGCGGGTTTCGAGCATGAGGATATCGACGTGGTGGTGCTCAGCCACCTGCACTTCGATCATGCCGGCGGACTGCTGGCGGCCTGGAGCGAAGGGCGTGAGCCCGAGTTGCTGTTCCCCAACGCAACCTACGTGGTCGGCGCACAGCATTGGCAGCGCGCCGTGCAGCCACACCCGCGCGATCGCGCCAGCTTCATTCCGGAACTGCCGGGCCTGCTGCAGGCCAGTGGCCGGCTGGAAGTGGTGGACGGGGAGTACTCGAAGGCGCTCGGCCGCAGCGTGCGCTTCAGTTACAGCGACGGGCATACACCGGGGCTGATGCTGGCCGAGATCGTCGGTCACGCGCATCCAGGCGAAAGTGCGCATGGTGGCGTGGTGTTCTGTGCCGACCTGATCCCGGGCCGCTCATGGGTACACGTGCCGATCACCATGGGCTACGACCGCAATGCCGAGCTGCTGATCGACGAGAAGCGGCAGTTCCTGGAAGACAAGCTGGCGCGCAACGTGCGGCTGTTCTTCACCCACGATCCGCAGGTGGCATTGGCGCAGCTTGGCAGGGATGACAAGGGGCGTTTCGTGACCCTGCACGAGCAGGGTGAGCTGAAGGCACGCGCCCTGGGGTAATGGCATGGCCGGGCAATGCCCGGCCTTTTACTGATGTCCGTGGATCCACGCCATGCGTGGATGGCGTTTCATCCGGATGCGACCATTACGACGCCTTCAGGCAGCTGCTCATGAAGGTCTTGCGCGCATCACCGGCCAGCTTTTTGGCGCCCGCGTCAGCGTTGCACTTGCGCATGCGTTCCTGCTGCGTATTGACCGGCTTGGCGTCGGCCGCGTGGCCGCTGAGGCAGGAGCTCTGTGCAGTCTTGTAGGCATCGCCCTTCAGCCCCTTGTTCTTGGCCGAGCATTCGGCCATGCGCTGCTGCTGCGGAGTGGTGGCATTGGCAGCCAGGGGCAGGCCGACCAGCAGGACGGCGGCCAGCAGGAAAGAGGCTTTCATCGGGAGCTCCAAGGGTGGCGGGTGCGCGGAGCATTCGCTTCCCGGCGCCAAGAGCACGTGAAGAATCGCAACGCGGCCGCGATGGCCTGCGCTGTTGGGGTCAGCCCCCTTTCGCGGTGAAAGGACTCTGACCCCGGTTCGTCGGATCAGCCGACGCGGGTACCGAAGATGCGGTCACCGGCATCGCCCAGGCCCGGCAGGATGTAGCCCTTGTCGTTGAGCTGGGCATCAATGGCCGCGGTGTAGATCTCCACGTCCGGGTGCACGGCCTTGACCGCCTCGATGCCTTCCGGCGCGGCCACCAGGAAGATGCCCTTGATGCGGCGGGCACCGGCCCGCTTGAGCATGTCGATGGTGGCGATCAGGGTGCCGCCGGTGGCCAGCATCGGGTCCAGGATCAGCGCGTCGCGCTCTTCCAGGCGCCCGGTCAGGCGCTCGAAGTAGGGCACCGGCTGCAGGGTTTCCTCATCGCGCTGCAGCCCGACCACGCTGACACGGGCCGCCGGGATCAGCGACAGCACGCCGCTGAGCATGCCCAGGCCGGCGCGCAGGATCGGCACCACGGTGATCTTGGCGCCCGCAATGCGCTGCACGGTGACCGGGCCGGCCCAGCCGGGCAGGGTGTGCGGCTCGGTGTCCAGGTCGGCGGTGGCCTCGTAGGCCAGCAGCGTGCCCAACTCGTTGGCCAGTTCGCGGAAATCCTTGGTGCTGAGCGCAGCGTTGCGCATCAGGCCGATCTTGTGCTGCACCAGCGGGTGGCGCACTTCGACGATCTTCATGGTCGGGAAGGGGAAAAGGAGAGAGGGCGCCATTTTGCCGGATCGGCGGGCCGAACCCAAACCGGGCCGTGGCCCTGGTACGCGAAATGTGCAGGCGCATGTCACGGCCATGCAACCTTGCGGACATACCGTGCAGACCCATTCTTAACAGGAATGGGGATTCCCAGTGCATATCAAGACTCCGTTGGCCGTTGCCATCACGCTGACCCTGGCAATGGGGGCCGCAGCACCCCTGCAGGCCGCCGGGCAGCAGGCGGTAGCCGCCACCGGCGCCGTGGCGTCCGACGCGGTCGACCTGGACCGCATCGAAGTGCGCGCCCAGCTCGAATCACAGATCCGCGCGGTCGACCTCAAGCGCAGCAGCGACGCCATCGAAGATGCGGTGTCCTCCGATGCACTGGGCCAGTACCCGGACAAGAACGTCGCCGAGTCGCTGCAGCGCCTGCCGGGCATCAGCGTGACCCGCGACCAGGGCGAGGGGCGCTTCGTGGTCATCCGCGGTCTGGACGCCAACCTCAACAGCGTCAGCGTGGATGGCATCGCCATCGGTACGCCGGAGGATTCCAGCCGCGCCGCACCGCTGGATGTGATTCCGTCCGATTCCACCGAGCGCCTGCGCGTGGTCAAGTCGCCGACCCCGGACATGCCCGGTGATGCCATCGGCGGCGCCGTGCTGGTGGAATCGGCCTCGGCCTTCGACCGCGACGGTCGCAGCCTGCGTGGCAAGATCGAAGGCAGCCACCAGCAGTTGTCCGGCGAGACCAGCCCCAAGGCCGCCTTCAACTACAGCGAAGTGTTCAACGACACCTTCGGTGTGGCGCTGGGCGTGAACTACCAGAAGCGCAAGTTCGAGTCGGACAACACCGAAGTGGAGTATGACGGCGAGGACGATGCCGTCCCCGGCGATGTCACCGCGATCAACCTGCAGCACCGCAAGTACGAGATCGAGCGCAAGCGCATCGGTGCCAACCTCAACCTTGACTGGCGCCCGAATGAAGACAGCAAGTACTACCTGCGCACGCTGTACAGCCAGTTCGACGATGCGGAGACCCGCCAGCGCGTGATCTTCAACTTCGACGACGCGAAGATGGTCAAGACCGGCACCGACCAGTACCGCCTGGATGGAATGCCGAAAGATTCCATCGACAAGCGCATGCGCTACCGCACCAAGAAGGAGAACACCTTCGCGGCCAGTCTCGGTGGCGAGAACAAGCTGACCAACGCCGTGGTCGATTACCGGATCGGCTACACCCGTACCGAAGAGCGCGTGAACGACGAGATGGAGGCGCGCTTCAAGCTCAACGGCAAGGCCTTCAACGGCACCCTGGACCAAAGCAGCCGCCTGCCCAGCTACAGTTTCGACAACCCGCAGTGGCTGGACAACAGCAACTACGCGTTCGACCGCTTCGTGCTCTCACCCAAGCAGGTGAACGACAAGGAGCACAGCGCGCAGGTCAACGTGCGCTTCGACGGCGACAGCAGCAGCATCAAGTTCGGCCTGCTGGGTCGCTGGCGCGACCGTGACGTGAATGTGGACGAGCGCGAACTGCGTGTCGGCCCGAAGGTGGCGCTGTCGAGCTGGAGCACCTCCTCGCCGGAACACCGCCACGGCAACCTGGGTGACGGCATGGATTCGGCCGCGATGCGTGCCTTCTGGGCGGCCAATGGCGGCCAGTACAGCGCCCGTCCCCAGGATGCCGGTGGCAACGCGATGACATCGCTGGAAGAGGACTACGTGGCCAGCGAAGACATCTTCGCCAGCTATGCGATGGGCACCTGGGACGTGGGCGCGCTGCGCATCATCGGCGGTGTGCGCGTGGAAAATACCCAGTTCAAGGCGGTCGGCAATCAGGTGGACGTGGCCTCCAACGGGCGCAGCTTCACCGTCACCCCGAGGGTGGCCAACAGCAGCTACACCAACGTGCTGCCGGGCCTGCACCTGCGCTACGACGCGGCCGATGACTGGGTGCTGCGCGCCTCGGCCAACAAGACCGTATCGCGCCCGTCCTTCGGTGACATCTCGCCGCGCGTGGGCTACAGCCGCGGCGACGAGGAAGTGCGCCTGGGTAATCCGGAACTGGATCCGTACGAGTCGAAGAACATCGACCTGTCGGTGGAGAAGTACATCGGCAGCACCGGTATCGTTTCACTTGGCCTGTTCCACAAGTCGATCGATAGCTACATCGTGCAAACGGTGCGGACCAATGATCCCGCTTATGGCGGCTTCGACGTGACCCAGCCGATCAATGGCCGCAAGGCCACCGTGCGCGGTGCGGAATTTAACTGGCAGCAGCAGCTGGCCTTCCTGCCGGACGGCCTGGATGGCCTGCTGGTCGGTGCCAGTGGCACCTGGCTGGATACCAAGTTCGATGCCGGCATCAAGGACCGTGCAGGCGAGGACTTCACACTGCCGCGCGCCTCCAAGCATGTCTACAGCGCACACATCGGCTATGAAAAGTACGGTGTGAGTACACGCCTGGCGGCGGTATACCGCAGCGAGTACCTGGACAGCATCGGCAAGGGCCGGGCGTTCGACATCTACGTTGCACCGAACACCCAGCTCGATTTCTCGCTGGACTACAAGTTCACCCCGCGGGTGAGCATGTATTTCGAAGCACAGAACCTGCTGGACAAGCCGCTTGAGCTGTACCAGGGCACGCGCTCGCGCACCCTGCAGATGGAAGAATACGGTCGCACCTACGCGCTCGGCCTGAAGGTGGCACTGTGATGGGGCGTGGCATCACCGTCCTGGCGGTCGCGCTCGCGGCGACCCTGGCCGCCGGCTGCACGCCGGCGACCGGCAACGATCCGGCTGCGGCCCCTACGGCAGCGAAAGCCGGGGGCGCGCGCACGGTGACCACCATCGCCGAAGCCTTTCTGTCACCGATGACCCCGGCCGACAACATCGACTCGCCGGCGGCCTGGCGCGCGCCGGACGGCGCGCTGTGGCTGATCGCCACCGCCAAGGCCACCGACAAGCTGGTGGTCTACGACGGCAGCACCGGCCAGCACCTGCGTGACGTCGGCAGCAGCGGCTCCGCACCGGGGCAGTTCGACCGCCCAAACGGCATCGCGGTAATCGACGACCTGCTGTGGATCGTGGAGCGCGACAATCACCGCGTGCAGGTGCTGAGCCTGCCGGACTTCGCGCCGCTGGCGACGTTCGCTGCGGACGACCTGCGCAAGCCGTATGGGCTGTGGGTCGACCGCCGTGCCGATGGCTACAGCGTCTACGTCACCGACTCTTGGGACAACGGCGAGGATGCGCAGGGGCGTGACATCCTGCCGCCGCTGGCCGAGCTGGACAAGCGCGTGCGCCAGTACCACGTGACCCGCGACGGTGCGAAGGTCGAGGCGAAGCTGGTGGCCAGCATCGGTGACACCAGCGAAGCCGGTGCGCTGCGCGTGGTCGAGTCGATCTGGGGCGACCCGGAGAATGATCGCCTGCTGATCGCCGAAGAGGATGAAAGCTACGCCAGCGAGTTCAAGGTCTACACCCTTGCCGGACGCTTCACCGGCACCACATTCGGTCGCGACGTGTTCAAGGCGCAGGCCGAAGGTGTGACCTTGCGTACCTGCGGCAAGGACGGCTGGTGGATCACCACGGAACAGGGCAAGCAGCGCAGCGTGTTCCATCTGTTCGACCGGCACACGCTGAAGCCGGTGGGCGCGTTCCAGGGGAATACCGTGGCCAACACCGACGGCATCTGGATGATGCAGCAACCCAGTGCGCGCTTCCCGCACGGCGCACTGTATGCAGTGCATGACGACCAGGGCGTGGTGGCGTTCGACTGGGAGAGCATCGCCAAGCAGTTGGCATTGCCGCTGGAGTGTGGCGCATGAGCCGGCAGTGCGTGATGCGCACGCTGGCGTTGGGCCTGCTGCTGGCACTGCCGTCGCTGTCGTTCGCAGCGGCCGAACCCAACACCCAGGTGCCAGCGGGCAGCCGCCACTACGCAGCGACGCCGGTGCCGGATCGCATCGTCGCCTCGCCGGCGGTGGATCCCAGCCACGGTTTCGCCGTGGCCTGGCGTACTGACGGCAGCGTGCAGGCACCGCTGCTCGAGATTGCCCTCGCCGGGGATTCGCCGGCGATCGAGGGCATCCGCCAGGTGCGCGCAACGACCCGCGCGCTGCAGACCGAGAACGGGCTGTCGCATCATCATCGCGCGGACATCAGCGGCCTGCAGCCGGATACCCAGTACGTCTACCGCGTGCGGGGCAACGGCAGTTGGAGCGCCTGGAACCAGTTGCGCACGCTGGCCGCGGCCGATCAGCCGCTGACCCTGCTGTACTTCGGTGATACCCAGAACAAGAACGTCAGCCATGTCAGCCGTGTAGTGCGCGCCGCGCAGAAGGCCGCGCCGCAGGCACGCATGAGCCTGTTCGCCGGTGACCTGGTCAGCGGCGGCGACAACATGGATGACAGCGAATGGGGCGAGTGGTTTGCTGCCACCGGCTGGCTGGCGCAGGAAACGCTGGTGGCCCCGGCGATCGGCAACCACGAGTATTTCGAGGAATTCGAGGACACCCCGCAGGAGCGGCGCGTGCTGGGCAAGCATTGGCCGGTCACCTTCGCGCTGCCGGGCAACGGCGCCACCGCCGCGCAGCAGACCAGCTACTGGTTCGATGCGCAGGGTGTACGCGTGGCGGTGGTCGATGGCACCTCGGCACTCGACCTGGGTACCGCCAAGGCACAGGCGCAGTGGCTGGACAAGGTGCTGGCCGGCAACCGGCAGCCGTGGACCATCGTGCTGCTGCACCAGCCGTTCTACTCGCCGCGCGAAGGGCGCGAGAACGCCGCGCTGCGTGACGTGCTGCTGCCGGTGGTACGCCGCCACAACGTCGACCTGGTGCTGCAGGGCCACGATCACACCTATGGTCGTCGTGGCGAGGGGCAGGCTGCGACGCCGCAGTACGTGGTGACCGTGGCCGGGCCGAAGCAGTACCGTCTTTCCGACGAGGCACGGAAGACGATGGATCCGGTAGCCGAGGACACCCAGCTGTTCCAGGTGCTGAACATCGATCCGCAGTACCTGCGCTACGAAGCGCGCACCGTGACCGGGCGCCTCTACGACGCCTTCGAACTACGCCGCGATGCCAAGGGCGCAAAGCAACGCACGGAGTTGACCGAAGGCCGCATCGCACCGCGCGACTGCCCGCGTGCGCAGACCGCCAAGGGTCGCGTCGACCGCTGCTGGGAATGACGAGATGCCAATGACCACGCTCCGACGCATCCTTCCTCTCGCCGCCATCGGTGCCGCCCTGCTGTTGCTGGCCAGTGCGGTGACCGCTGCCGATACCGTACTGCATCCGTTCCTGGTGGCCCAGCCGAAGCAGGCCCCACAGGAGGTGAATCTGGCGGTGGAGATTCCGGCCGGCAGCTTCACCAAGTACGAGATCAAGGAAGACGGCCTGGTCCATGTGGACCGCTTCCAGTCGATGCCGGTCGCCTATCCGGCCAACTACGGCTCGATGCCGCGCACCCTGGCCGGCGACAACGATCCGCTGGACGCGCTGGTGCTGACCCGTGAACCGCTGCATCCGGGCGTGATCGTGCGCTTCCGGCCGATCGGCTATCTGAAGATGATCGATGGCGGCGAGTACGACGAGAAGATCATCGGCGTGCCCACCGACAAGGTCGACCCGACCTACGCCAGCATCCGCGACCTGGCGGATCTGCCGGAGGTCGAGCGCCAGCGCATCGAAGCCTTCTTCCGGGTCTACAAGGACCTGCCGGCCGGGCGCAATCCGGTGCAGCTCAACGGCTGGGGCAATGCCGCCGAAGCCCGCGCGCTGATCAGTGAAGCGATGGAGCGGTTCAAACAGTAGATCCACGCCTTACGTGGATGGCCGCCTGCGCGCATCTCCTTCACCGCCGCTGGCTATCATGTCCGCCTTCCACAACGAAGGCGGTGCATGTGTCGGTAGCGTTGGTATGGTTCCGCCGTGATCTGCGGCTGCAGGACAATCCGGCCCTGCAGGCCGCGCTGGATGCGGGCCACGACGTGGTGCCGGTCTACATCCATGCGCCGCACGAGGAAGGCGAGTGGGTGCCTGGCGCGGCCTCCGATGCGTGGCGCCATCGTTCACTGGGCGCATTGGATGCCGACCTGCGCGTGCGCGGTTCGTCGCTGGTGCTGCGCAGTGGTGACAGCCTGCCGGCCCTGCAGTTGCTGATCGAGCAGACCGGCGCCGGGGCGGTGTACTGGAACCGCAAGTACGAGCCGGCCACCCAGCCTCGCGACGCCACCATCAAGCGTACGCTGCGCGAGCAGGGCATCGATGCGCAGAGCTGCAATGGCAGCCTGCTGTTCGAGCCGTGGGACATCGCCACCCAGCAGGGCCAGCCGTACAAGGTATTCACGCCGTACTGGCGCAATGTACTCAGTCATTGGCGCCTGCCCGCGCTGCAGGCCGCACCGGAAGCATTGGCGACGCACGCAGTCGACAGCCTGGCATTGGATGATCTCCAGTTGGCACCGACGCTGGACTGGGATACCGGCTTCTGGGAGCACTGGCAGCCGGGTGAAGCCGGTGCGCTGGAAGCGCTGTCCGTGTTCGAGGACGGTGCGCTGCGCGGCTACCGCGAGCAGCGTGACCTGCCAGATCGCGTGGGCACCTCGCGGATGTCGCCGCACCTGCATTTCGGCGAGATCGCACCCTGGCGCATTGCCCATGCGCTGGAAGGGCTGCGTAGTGCCGGCACCGACGCCGACATCGACGGCTATCTGCGCCAGCTGGGCTGGCGTGACTTCGCCTCCCACCTGTTGCATCACTTCCCGAAGACGCCGACCGACAACCTCAACCCGCGCTTTGACCGTTTCCCGTGGGCCACACCGAGTGCCGCGCAGCTGCACGACTGGCAGCGAGGCAACACCGGCGTGCCGATCGTCGATGCAGGCCTGCGCGAGCTGTGGCACACCGGTTACATGCACAACCGGGTGCGGATGATCGTGGCCAGCTATCTGTGCAAGCACCTGCGCGCGCACTGGCTGCATGGCGCGCGCTGGTTCTGGGACACCCTGGTCGATGCCGACCTGGCCAACAACACGATGGGCTGGCAGTGGGTGGCCGGGACCGGTGCCGATGCCGCGCCTTACTTCCGCGTGTTCAACCCGGTCACCCAGGCCGAGAAGTTCGACCCCCAGGCCCGCTACATCAGCCGCTGGGTGCCCGAACTGGCCGCGCTGCCGGTGAAGGCGCGCTTCGCGCCGTGGCAGCATCCGCTGCTGCTGGCCGCGCATGCCCCGGGCTATCCGCGTACGCCGCTGGTGGACCTGGCCGCGGGCCGCGACGCCGCATTGGCGGCTTACCGCCAGTCGGGGGCGGGGTAAAGGGCGACCTGAGCGATCTGGTCAGTTAGCTGAACGCGGCCCTGTCGGTGTGCCCGATCATCATTCCGGCATCGCATCGGGCTGTTTATTCTCTTTGCGCCCGCAGGCCGCCGGCCGACCGGAAACCAAGGAGAACCTCATGATCCGCAACACCACCCGCAACGTCGCACTGGCCCTGATGAGTGCGGCCGTCCTGTCGGCCTGCGCCACCGGCGGCTCCTACGTACAGAGTGACCAGTACGGCAACCCGACCGAGCAGCAGAACCGCACCGGCCGCAACGCGCTGATCGGCACCGCCATCGGCGTAGCCGCCGGCCTGCTGACCGGTGACAGCGCCACGGAGCGCCGCCAGCATGCGCTGATCGGCGCCGGTATCGGCGCGCTCAGCGGCGCCGCGGTAGGCCAGTACCAGGATCGCCAGGAACGCGCACTGCGCGAGCGCACTGCCAACACTGGCATTGATGTGCAGCGCCAGGGCGACAACATCATGCTGAACCTGCCGGACGGCATCACCTTCGACTTCGGCAAGGCGACCCTGAAGCCGCAGTTCTACGGTTCGCTCAACGGCGTGGCAGGCACCCTGCGCGACTACAACCAGACCATGATCGAAGTGGTTGGCCATACCGACAGCATCGGCAGTGACGCGGTCAACAACCGCCTGTCGAAGGAACGTGCCGACTCGGTCGCGCAGTACCTGATCGGCCAGGGCGTGCAGAGCGTGCGCATCGAAACCCTGGGCGCCGGCAAGTCGTACCCGATTGCCGACAACAGCACCGATGCCGGCCGCGCCAAGAACCGCCGCGTCGAAATCCGCGTGATTCCCCTGAAGCAGTAACGCGTAGCGTTACGGTTCCGGCGTAGCCGGAACGAAAATGCCGCCCTTGCAGGCGGCATTTTCTGTAGGTGCCGAGCTTGCTCGGCACACCGATAGCGCTTCCGGTTGCGGCTTCTCCGAACGGCGCCGACCAAGGTCGGCATCTACCGAAAGCCACGTAGCCGGAACGAAAATGCCGCCCTTGCAGGCGGCATTTTCTGTAGGTGCCGAGCTTGCTCGGCACACCGATAGCGCTCCCGGTTGCGGTTTCTCCAAACGGCGCCGGCCAAGGTCGGCATCTACCAAAAGCCACGCCGCCGGAACGAAAATGCCGCCCTAGCAGGCGGCATTTTTGTGGGTGCCGAGCGTTGCTCGGCACACCGATAGCGCTCCCGGTTGCGGTTTCTCCAAACGGCGCCGACCAAGGTCGGCATCTACCGAAAGCCACGCAGCCGAAACGAAAATGCCGCCCTTGCAGGCGGCATTTTCTGTAGGTGCCGAGCGTTGCTCGGCACACCGATAGCGCTCCCGGTTGCGGCTTTTCCGAACGGCGCCGACCAAGGTCGGCATCTACCGAAAGCCACGTAGCCGGAACGAAAATGCCGCCCTTGCAGGCGGCATTTTTGTGGGTGCCGAGCGTTGCTCGGCACACCGATAGCGCCCGTAGAGTCGAGCTTGCTCGACTGAAGCGCAAGAGCAGTCGAGCAAGCTCGACTCTACGGAATGCCGGTAGATCCACGCCATGCGTGGATGCTTCCGGTCATGCGGCCGAAGCGGCCACCTTCTCCAGGATCCGCTTGCCGCTGCTTTCCAGCGCCGCGTCTTCCTTTTCCTTCTGCTGCTGCGCCAGCTTCGCGCCCGGGCACTGCGCCAGCATGTAATTGGCGTCGAAGTTGAGCTTCTCGACCAGGAAGTCGACGAATGCACGCACCTTCGGCGAGACCAGGCGGCCACCGGCGAACACGGCGTTGAAGTCCACTTCCGGGCCAGTCCAGCCGGCCAGCACGCGGCGTACCATGCCCGACTCGACGAACGGCTTGGCCATCACGTCGCCGGTCAGCAGCAGGCCTTCGCCGCACACCAATGCACCATTCAACGCAGACATGTCGTTGGCGGTCATCAGCGGGGTAACAGGGAAGTCGCGCAGCTCGCCGCCGTTCTCGCCCAGCTGCCAGGTGAAGCGCGGCGAGTTGCCGGTGTGGTACGGCTTGCGCATCGCCAGGATGCGATGGAACTGCAGCTCTTCCGGATGCAGCGGCTCGCCATAGCGTTCGATGTAGGCCGGGCTGGCGAACACCTGCGTGCGCAGGCTGCCCAGCTTGCGTGCCACCAGGTTGGAATCGGGCAGGGCACCCACGCGCAGGGCCAGGTCCGCCTCACCTGCAATCAGGTCCAGCTTCTCGTTGCCCATATGCATGTCCAGCCGGATCTCCGGATACTGCGCATGGAACTGGCCCAGCAGCGGCGCAATCCAGGTGATGCCGATCGAGTAGGGCACAGTGAAGCGCAGCCAGCCGCGCGGACCGGACTGCAGCTGGCTCACCGCGCTCTCGGCTTCTTCCAGCTCGCGCGCGATGCGCTGGCAATGTTCGTGGTAGATCGAACCCGCTTCGGTCAGGCCGAGGCGGCGGGTGGTCCGGTGCAGCAGGCGCGCACCGAGGCGCGTTTCCAGCTCCTGCACTTTGCGGCTGACCGTGGTCTTGGGCAGGCCGAGCGATTTGGCAGCGGCAATGAAACTGCCTTGCTCGACCACTTTGACGAAGATCAGCGTCTCGTTGAGATCGTGGGACATGGTCTGGGATCCTGGACGTCGGGGATGGGACAATCGTGACAGAACGATTGGACCGGGAGCGGGATGATTATTCCCCTTAATCAGGACTAATCAAGTAAAGGTTTGAGGTCTATCGTGGCGCCATTCGTTATTTGGAGCCCGTCCGCCATGAGCCTGCGCAACATTCTTGCCCGTCTCCGGAACGCCGGCCAGAGCACCCTGGACCTGGCAATGACCGTTGAAGTCCGCCCGAGTTCCTTGGTACACAAGGACTTCCGTGAGTTTACCGCGCCGATGCGTCAGCAGCGTGGCGGTGCCATCCGCCTGGCCCCGCACAAGGGCGACCGGCTGCGTCGAATCGGGACTATCCCGGATTTGGGAGGAAATGTCCCGTGAATGGGATGCTGACGCCCGAAGTCCTGGTCCTCGGCGGCACCGGTGCCGTCGGCCAGGGCGTGGTTGGCGCACTGCTGGAAGCCGGCAGCCCGGTGCTGGTGGTGGGTCGCGACCCGGGCCGGCTGGCGGCGCTGCATGAGCAGTTCGCCGATGAGCCGGGCCTGGAGACGCTGCTGGGTTCGCTCAGCGATGACGGCTCGGCGCGCGTACTGGCCGAACGCATCGCGCATCGCCCGCGTCCGCTGGCGGCAGTGATCGCCGCAATGGGCGGCCCTTACCGTCGCGGCCGGGTGACTGACCGCAACGGCGATGAACTGCTGGGCGCGATGCAGGCCGATCTGATGCCGCACGTGCACGCAGTGCGTCATCTGCTGCCGCTGCTGCAGGACAACGTGCATGCGCGTCGCTACGTGATGATCGGCAGCCCGGCCAATGCCAAGCCATGGGCGGGCTACGGCGAAACCTCGATCACCACTGCGGCGCTGCGTATGTACGCGCAGGTGGTGCACCAGGAAGCCCAGGCATTGGGCGTGCGCGCGCAGATGCTGGAAGTCTGCAGCCCGGTGTGTACGCCGGCCAACGCGGCCAATGCCTGCATCGAGTGGCCCAGCTCACTGCTGGTCGGCCGTCGCGTGGTCTCCCTGCTCGACGGCTGCCGCGACAACCGCGCCATCGTCCGCTGCGACAGCAGTGATGCCGAACTGCCGCGCGGCCTGCTGCACCTGGACGTTCCTCCCCTGTGGCGCGATACCGCAGGCGTCGCTTGACCTCGACCATGGTTGAGGTCGCAGGATACGCCGCCTGTTTTTGCAACACGTTCTCATCTAGCTGTACCACCCCTCCGTACGGATGCATGCCATGACTTCCCCCAATTCCACCCCACATCGTTTCGGCCATCGCATCGCGATGGTCGGCGTGTCGATCCTCGCCGCAGCCGTGCTGGCGGCCTGCAGCGGCGGCCACGCCGAAGAAGCCGGTGCACCGCCGCCGCCGCAGGTCAGTGCTGCACCGGTGCTGGTCAAGCAGGTCAGCCAGTGGGACGAGTTCAGCGGCCGCGTCGAAGCGGTACAGAGCGTTGAACTGCGCCCGCGCGTGTCCGGCTACATCGACAAGGTCAACTACGTCGAAGGCCAGGAAGTGAAGAAGGGCGAAGTGCTCTTCACCATCGACGCGCGCAGCTACCAGGCCGAGTACGATCGCGCCGCTGCCGAACTGGCCCGCGCCCGCACCCAGGCCACGCTGGCCCGCAGTGAATCCGAGCGTGCCAAGCGCTTGTCCGAGCAGCAGGCCATTTCCACCGAGACGGCCGAGCAGCGTCGCGCTGCGGCTGACCAGTCCGGTGCCGCCGTACAGGCGGCCCAGGCTGCGCTGGATGCGGCCCGCCTCAACCTGGAGTTCACCAAGGTGCGTGCGCCGATCGACGGCCGTGCCGGCCGCGCGATGGTCACCGCCGGCAACCTGGTCACCGCCGGCGACAGCGCCAGCGTGCTGACCACGCTGGTCTCGCTGGACACCGTGTTCGTCTACTTCGATGCCGATGAAAGCACTTTCCTTCGCTATGCGCAGATGGCGCGCAAGGGTGAACGCCCGAGCGAGCGTGACAGCGATCTGCCGGTGAAGGTCGGTCTGTCCGGCGAAGAGGGTTACCCGCATTCGGGCAAGGTCGACTTCCTCGACAACCAGGTCGCCCGCAGCACCGGTACCATCCGCGTCCGCGCGCTGCTGGACAACGCCGATCGCCAGTTCACGCCGGGCCTGTTCGCCCGCGTGCAGCTGCTCGGCAGCGGCCAGTTCCAGGCCCTGCTGATCGACGAGAAGGCCGTTCTGACCGACCAGGACCGCAAGTATGTCTACGTGGTCGACAAGGATGGCAAGGCCCAGCGCCGCGACATCCAGCTCGGTCGCACCGCTGATGGCCTGCGTATTGTCGAGCACGGCCTGGCCGCCGGCGACAAGGTGATCATCGACGGCGTGCAGAAGGTCTTCATGCCGGGCATGCCGGTGCAGGCCAAGGCCGTGGCGATGCAGCCGCAGGCTGCGCCACCGGCACCGGGCCGCGATGCCACCGCCGCGCTGAACCACTGATCCGCCGTCTCCTGATCCGCGTCCCCGCTTAGCTGCCGGCGCCAGCAGCAGCCTTCCCTGCCTTCGTCATCTCGGCGAGGGGCGGGGAGGCTGTTGCCCGCCGAACGCCTTTCCCAGGAATTCCTCCATGGACTTTTCCCGTTTCTTCATCGACAGGCCGATCTTCGCGGCGGTGCTGTCGATCGTGATCTTCGCCGCAGGCCTGATCACGATTCCAATCCTGCCGATCAGCGAGTACCCCGAAGTGGTGCCGCCGTCGGTGGTCGTGCGCACGGTGTATCCGGGCGCCAACCCCAAGGTCATTGCCGAGACCGTCGCCACCCCGCTTGAAGAGGCGATCAACGGCGTCGAAGGCATGATGTACCTGAAGTCGGTCGCCGGCTCGGACGGTGTGCTGCAGATGACCGTCACCTTCCGCCCGGGCACCGACCCGGACGCGGCGGCGGTGAAGGTGCAGAACCGCGTGGCGCAGGCGCAGGCGCGCCTGCCCGAGGACGTGCGCCGGCAGGGCGTGACCACGCAGAAGCAGTCGCCGACCTTCCTGATGGTGGTGCATCTGACCTCGCCGAACGGCAAGTACGACACCCTGTACCTGCGCAACTACGCCCGTCTGCACGTCAAGGATGCGCTGGCGCGTATTCCGGGCGTGGGTGACGCGCAGATCTTCGGTGGTGGTGACTACGCCATGCGCGCCTGGCTGGACCCGGACAAGGTCGCCTCGCGCGGCCTGACCGCCAGCGACGTGGTGCGCGCGATGCGTGAGCAGAACGTACAGGTTTCGGCCGGCCAGCTCGGTGCCGAACCGTTGCCGAACAGCCAGTTCCTGACCCTGATCAATGCCCAGGGCCGCTTGAAGACTGAAAAGGAATTCGGCGACATCGTGCTCAAGAGCGGTGTTGATGGCGAGATCGTGCGCCTGGCCGATGTGGCCCGCCTGGAACTGGGTGCCGGTGACTACACCCTGCGTTCGCAGCTGGACGGCAAGAACGCGGTGGGTATCGGTATCTTCCAGTCGCCGGGTGCCAATGCACTGGAGATCCGTGACCAGGTCATCTCGACGATGGACGAGATGCAGAAGACCATGCCGGCCGACGTGAAGTACGAAGCCGTGTATGACACCACCATCTTCGTGCGCGACTCGATCAAGGCCGTGGTCTCCACGCTGCTGGAAGCGATCGCGCTGGTGGTGCTGGTGGTGATCCTGTTCCTGCAGACCTGGCGTGCGTCGATCATTCCGCTGATCGCGGTGCCGGTGTCGGTGGTCGGTACTTTCGCCGCGCTGTACCTGCTGGGCTTCTCGATCAATACGCTGAGCCTGTTCGGCCTGGTGCTGGCGATCGGCATCGTGGTCGATGACGCGATCGTGGTGGTGGAGAACGTCGAGCGCAACATCGAAGAAGGCCTGTCGCCCACCGCCGCGGCCCACCAGGCCATGCGTGAGGTGTCCGGCCCGATCATCGCGATCGCGCTGGTGCTGTGTGCCGTGTTCGTGCCGATGGCCTTCCTGTCGGGTGTCACTGGCCAGTTCTACAAGCAGTTCGCGGTCACCATCGCCATCTCCACGGTGATCTCGGCGATCAACTCGCTGACCCTGTCGCCGGCCCTGGCCGCGCGCCTGCTGAAGGCCCATGGAGCGCCGAAGGACGGCCCGAGCCGCTTGATCGACCGCCTGTTCGGCTGGGTGTTCCGTCCGTTCAACCGCTTCTTCAAGTCCAGTTCGGAGAAGTACGAGCGTGGCGTGGCTCGCATCCTCGGCCGTCGTGGTGCGGTGTTCGTGGTCTACGCGATCCTGCTGGTCGGTACCGGTGTGATCTTCAAGCTGGTGCCGCCGGGCTTCATCCCGACCCAGGACAAGCTGTACCTGATCGCGGGTGTGAAGTTGCCGGAAGGTTCGTCGATCGCGCGTACCGATGAAATGCTGCGCAAGGTCGCCAAGATCGCCCAGGAAACCGATGGCGTGGCCCACACCATCTCGTTCCCGGGTTTGAACGCGCTGCAGTTCACCAACACGCCGAACACCGGTGTGGCGTTCATTCCGCTCAAGCCGTTCGCCGAGCGCCATGGCCGTACCGCCGCGCAGATCAACGCCGAGATCAACCAGAAGATCGCCGGTCTGCAGGAAGGCTTCGCCTTCTCGATGATGCCGCCGCCGATCCTCGGCCTGGGCAACGGCAACGGCTACCAGATGTTCATCGAGGATCGTGGCAACCTGGGTTACGGCGCGCTGCAGAATGCTGTACAGGCAATGCAGGGCACCGTTGCGCAGACGCCGGGCATGGCCTTCCCGATTTCCAGCTACCAGGCCAATGTGCCGCAGCTGGATGCCGAGGTCGACCGCGTCAAGGCCAAGGCACAGGGCGTGCAGCTCACCGAACTGTTCGACACGCTGCAGACCTACCTCGGCTCGGCCTACGTCAACGACTTCAACCAGTTCGGCCGTACCTGGCAGGTCATCGCGCAGGCGGACGGTCCGTACCGCGAAACGGTCGAGGACATCGGCAAGCTGCGTACCCGCAATGACCGCGGCGAGATGGTGCCGATCGGTTCGATGGTCACCATCAAGCAGACCTTCGGCCCGGACCCGGTGCTGCGCTTCAATGGCTATCCGGCGGCGGATCTGGCCGGTGAAGCCGACCCGCGCCTGCTGTCTTCGGCCGAGGCGATGAACAAGCTGACCGAGATCGCCGGCAAGGTGCTGCCGGTGGGCATGACCACCGAATGGACCGACCTGAGCTACCAGCAGGCAACCCAGGGCAAGGCCGCCTTCATCGTGTTCCCGGTGGCGATCATGCTGGCCTTCCTGGTGCTGGCCGCGCTGTACGAGAGCTGGTCGCTGCCGCTGGCGGTGATCCTGATCGTGCCGATGACCCTGCTGTCCGCGCTGTTCGGCGTGTGGCTGACCGGTGGCGACAACAACGTGTTCGTGCAGGTCGGCCTGGTGGTGCTGATGGGCCTGGCGTGCAAGAACGCGATCCTGATCGTCGAATTCGCCAGAGAGCTGGAGATGGGCGGCAAGGGCATCGTTGAAGCTGCGCTGGAAGCCTGCCGCCTGCGCCTGCGCCCGATCGTGATGACCTCCATCGCGTTCATCGCCGGCACCGTACCGCTGGTGCTGTCGCACGGTGCAGGTGCCGAGGTGCGCTCGGTGACCGGTATCACCGTGTTCGCCGGCATGCTGGGCGTGACCCTGTTCGGCCTGTTCCTCACCCCGGTGTTCTACGTGGCCCTGCGCAAGTTCGTCACCCGCAACGGTGGTGGCCAGCTGGTGCAGCACGGCGAGCCGACCATCCACCACTGACATGGAACCCCGTCGCCGCCGGTCGCTGGCCGGCGGCGGCTTCCCCCTCACGAGGCAAGAATCCATGAACTCTCATCAGAACAAGATCGCGCTGGTCACCGGCGCCACCCGCGGCATCGGCGCCGAGACCGTGCGCCAGCTGGCCCAGGCCGGCGTGCATACGCTACTGGCCGGCCGCAAGCGCGAGACCGCCGTAGAGCAGGCGCTGAAGCTGCAGGCCGAGGGCCTGCCGGTGGAAGCCATCCAGCTGGACGTGACCGATGCAGCCAGCATCGCCGAAGCGGTCGAGCAGGTACGCCAGCGCCATGGGCGCCTGGACATCCTGGTCAACAACGCCGGCATCATGATCGAGAACCCGGCGCAGGCGCCGTCCGAACAGTCGCTGGATACCTGGAAGCGCACTTTCGACACCAACGTGTACGCACTGGTTGCGGTGACCCAGGCCTTCCTGCCACTGGTCAGGCAGGCCAAGTCCGGGCGCATCGTCAACGTTTCGAGCATGCTCGGCTCGCAGACCCTGCATGCTGATCCGACCTCGGGCATCTACGATTTCAAGATTCCCGCGTACAACGCCTCCAAGGCAGCGGTGAACAGCTGGACGCTGGCGCTGGCGCATGAACTGCGCAGCACCCAGATCAAGGTCAATACCGTGCATCCGGGTTACGTGAAAACCGACATGAACGGCGGCCACGGTGAGATTGAGATCAGCGAAGGCGCGCGCTCCAGCGTGCAGATGGCACTGATCGGCCATGAAGGCCCGAACGGCAGCTTCACTTACCTGGGCGAGGTGCTGCCATGGTGATCCGCACGTTGGCGATGGCCGTCTCCAGCCTGGTGCTGGCAGGCTGTGTCAGCGTCGGCCCGAACTACAAGGCGCCGGTGCAGGATCCGGTGGTGCTGCAGGGTGCGCAGCAGCCGGTGTTCAGCACCACCTCGCCGGTGGCCAGCTGGTGGGCGCAGTTCGATGATCCGGTGCTGGAAGAGCTGGTGCACGGTGCACTGTCGGACAACCTGGACCTGCGCGTGGCCGTGGCCCGCGTCAGCCAGGCCCGCGCGGTGTTCGTCGAAAGCCGCTTCGACCAGGCGCCCCACGTTACCGCGGGCGGCAGCTACGATCGCCGCAAGCAACCCGATCCGCAGCTGGGTGGGCAGCGGGTGTTCAGTGAAAGCTACCAGCTCGGCTTCGATGCGGGCTGGGAGCTGGATCTGTTCGGCCGCAAGCGCCGTGCTGCAGAAGCCGCGCGTGCCGACCTCGACGCCGAGCAGGCCAACCTGGCCGACGCACAGGTACTGATCGCCGCCGAAGTGGCACGCAACTACTTCGAGCTGCGCGGCACACAGAAGCGCATCGCCGTGGCCCAGCACACCCTGGTCAATCTGCGCGAGACGCAGAAGCTGACCGAGGCACGCTGGGAGCTGGGCGCCGGCAGCGAGCTGGACGTGCAGAGCAGTCGTGCCCGGCTGAAGGCCATCGAGGCCGACATTCCGCTACTGGAAGTGGCCGAAACGCAGTCGCGCAACCGCCTGGCGGTTCTGCTGGGCCAGCGTCCGGAAACGCTGACCGCCATGCTTGCGCCGCACGAAGTGCCGGCATTCGCCAAGGCGCTGCCGCTGGGCGATACCCGCGAGCTGCTGCGCCAACGCGCCGACGTGCGCGTGGCCGAGCGTCGTCTTGCCGCCGCTACCGCGCGGGTGGGCGTGGCCACGGCGGATCTGTTCCCGCGGCTGTCGCTGTCCGGATTCGTCGGCTTCCTCGGTGGCGATGCCAGTGGCCTGGTCAATGGCAACAACAAGGCCTGGTCGCTGACGCCGTCGCTGAGCTGGGCGGCCTTCGATTTCGGCACCGTACGTGCACGCCTGCGTGCCAGCAAGGCCGAGGCCGAAGGCGTGGCAGCACAGTATGAGCAGACGGTGCTGCTGGCACTGGAAGACACCGAGAACGCGCTGACCCGCTATTCCAAGCAGCAGGCGCGGCTGGCGATCGTGGTCGAGCAGGCGCAGGCGGCACGCCGTGCCGAGTCGCTGGCGCAGATCCGCTATCGCGAGGGCTCGGAGGACTTCCTGACCCTGCTGGATGCGCAGCGTACGCAGCTGGCAGCCGATGATGCGTTGGCCGCGGCCGAGTCCGAGGTCAACGTCAGCGTGGTGGGGGTGTACAAGGCGCTGGGTGGTTGGGGTCAATCACCGCAGCCGGCGAGTGTGGCGCAGGTGCAGTAAGCGCAGGGGACGGAAGCAGTGGCTTCCGTCCCTTTCTTCTTTCAGGGCCAGTGATTGGCTGGTGTCTCGCGCTCGCGCATGCGCACGATGCAGAAGCGATGGCCGGTCGGTGCTTCCATCACCCACCAGCGTTTGACGAAGCCTATCCGCCGCGCGCCGAGCTTCTCCAGGCGGTCGGCCTCGGCGTCGATGTCGTCGCTCTCGATGTCCAGGTGCACCCGTGAAGGATGATTGACGCGTTGCACCTCCACGTTCAGGCCTGCGGGCGCGCCCTGCAGGTCGGCGTACTCGGCGCCGTCTTCGGCATAGGCGGGCTGCGCCTGCAGGCCGAGCGCGGCGGACCAGAAGCGGGCACCTTCGTCGGCGGGAATGCCCTCGCAATCGATGATGAAACCGGCCAGGCGGCTCTGGTGTGCCATGCCTTTCTCCACAGTTCGGGAACGGGGGCAGGGTAGCGCGGCGTGTGCTGTGGACGTTGCCACAGTCGTGACGTTTCTGACTCTGCCGGAAGCCGTGTCCGCCGTGTAACTAGTGGGGCAGATTCCAGGGAGTAAAGACGATGAGTGATGACAGGCGGGATACCCAGCGCATGCTGTTTGGCGACCCGGGGCCACCCGGCGCGGGCCTTTCGGTGGCGGTCGTTGTGCTGCTGGTGCTGGCGACGATGGCCGCTGCGATCGGTTTCCTGCGACTGCCTGATCCGATGCTGGGGCTGGGCCTGATCGGCGTTGCCGTGTTCCTTGCTGTCGGCGCCCGCATCTGCCAGGCGCGCAACCAGCACCTGGCGTTGTACCGGCTGTTGTCGCGGCAGCCGCCGCGGTAGCCACGGCGGCCGCGGAGATTCAGTGCTTCGGCCAGTCCAGCTCGACCACCAGCGGGAAGTGATCCGACGGCAGCACGCCGTCGATGCGGCGGTCATCGGTGAGGAAACTGCGGGCATGGAAGCCGCGCACCAGCACCCAGTCCAGCTGCACGGTGGCCTTGCCGGTGAAGTCGTGGAAGGTCAGGCGTGGTCCCTGCGGTGCCTTCACCTGCGTGCGTGTGTCCTGCAGCAGGCGGGTGAACGCCTTGTAGGTGTCACCGCCGGGCTCGCTGTTGAAGTCACCGGTCAGGACCACCGGCAGGTCGGCAGGCAGGGCTTGCAGGCGCTTGCCGATCAGCTCGGCACCCTTCACCCTGCGCGGTTCGTCCTCGTCGCGATAGGGCAGGTGGGTATTCATGAAGTAGAAACGGCGGCCATCGTCCAGGCGCCGGAACAGGGCCCAGGTGACCATGCGCGGGTACAGGTTGCCCCAGCTGATGCTGCCGGGTACTTCGGGCGTATCGGATAACCAGAAGTTGCCGGATTCCTCGATGGCCAGCACCTTGCTGTCGTAGAACACGCCCATGTGTTCATCGCCGCTGCCACCGCGGCGGCCTTCACCGAACCAGCGGTAGCCGGGCAGATGCCCGGACAGGAAGTCGGCCTGTTCCTTCACCAGCTCCTGCGTGCCGATCACGGCCGGGTGTGCATCGAGGATGACCTTGACCATGGCATCGCGACGGTCCGGCCAGCGCTTGCCCGGTTCGGTATCGGCCGGGGTACGGACATTGAACGACATCACTTTCAGTGGCGCCGGCGCAGCAGCCCAGGCGACGGCAGGCAGAGCAAGCGCCAGCAGCGCACACAGCGCAGGGCGACGGAAACGCGACAACATCGTGGAATCCCTCCATTCCATGAAAACGGTTTCATGAAGCATGCCATGGACGGTGGGGTCGGCGATATGCCGGGATGGGCGGATGGAAGATGCCGGGCGGGCGGTGAAGGTCCCGCCCGGCGGATCGCGCGGGCGCGATCAGGAGGTCATGGGTGCTCAGTCGGCGGGCAGGTACCACTGGCCATTCTGGTCAATCCAGTACACCTGGATGTAGGGAGTGCCGTCCTCGTCGAAGTACGTCACTTCGCAACGTTGATGGTAATAGGGCCCCATCTTGACCCGGACGCAGTTCGTGTTCTCCGGACCACCGCCACCACCGCCGGCGGTGGCCTGGGACGGCGTGGAGAGAGCTCCCACGGCAAACATCAGTGCGGCCATCGAGGCCAGGTGCAGTTTCATGGGCATCATCCTTGTGTCTGCAATCGCGCATCTGCGCGGTGTCGTGCAACTACCCCCGGGTAGAGCATGCGCCCGAGTGGCAGCTGCTGCATGCGCGCCGGCCCGGCGCAGTCCCGGCGCAGTCCCCTGCCGGCTCAGTCGCGCAGGTAAGGGTTGCCGTACTCGTCGATCCAGTACTCGGCTTCGTACACGTTGCCGAATTCATCGGTGTAGGTTTCAGTGCAGTGCTGGTGGACCCGGTTGTGGTCCACTTTCACCGGCACGCACGAAACATTTTCTTTCGGTCCCCCGGCATTGGCGTCCGCCACCGGAGCCAGGGTTGCCGTTGCCATCACCAACGCGGCCATCGCGGCCAGTTGCAGTTTCATAAGCATCGTCCTTGCTTTCTGCAATCGCGCACATGCGCATGGTGTGTGTAACACGCGAATCAGAGCGCCGGAAGTGTCTTGCCCGGATCAGTCCTCGATCTCGCCGCGCCGACTGGCAGCACGCACCGCCTGCGCGGTGGTTGCCACGCCCAGGCGCTGGCGCGCGCGTCGCAGATGATTCTCCACCGTACGGGCGGAAAGTCCCAGCGTGGCCGCGATTTCCGCCTGGCGACGGCCGGCGGCGACCCAGCGCAGCACCTCGCGTTCGCGCGTGCTCAACGCACTTCCGGAAAGCTCGGTGGGCGCCTCGGAAAGCCGGCGTGCGGCACGGAATGCTGCAGCTGCAGCAGCATCCAGCAGCAGTCGCGCGCTGGCCGATGCATCGATCGCTGTCCCCGCAAAACTGATCGCGCCTTCCAGCCCTGTGGTGCCGAACACCGGCACCTGCAGACCGTGCAGGCCTTCACCACGTGGCTGCTTTACCACCTGATAGCGTTCGCCGCGAACGCCCTGGCGCTTGCTCCAGAAGAACGGCGCGTCACTGTCCAGAACGTGGCGATTGACCGGACAGGCGTGCAGGTAGCGCGCGAGGTCGGTAGTGCTGCCGTCGCCGAACCAGTCGCCCTCGATCCAGTACACGCGCTGGGTACCGCGTTCCAACCCCGTGCCGGTGGCGAACACCAGCACGCGGTCGTAGCCCAGCGGTGCAGAGATGCCGCGCAGTACCGCGCCCACCGCACTCAGTGAGCGGGCGCGTTCCAGTTCCAGCAACGCCTGCACCAGATCGCTCACGCCAGTCAGCGCCCGGCCAATGCGTCGAGCAGCGTGCGCGCGGCCAGCTTGCCCAGCGCATTGCCGGCCAGCGGGCTGTCGCCGGTCAGCAACAGGCGGTCCTGCAGCACGCTGCCATCGATGCCGTCGTTGACGATCTGCACGCCCTGCTGCGCCAGGCGCTCACCGAAGAACCACGGCAGCTGCCCGGGCATGTAGCCGATCTCCGGCGTCTGCCGGTCCATCGCATCGGGGAAGGCACAGATGCGGTAGCCGCGGAACAGCGAACCACCGTCGGCCTCGTCAACGCCTGCGGCCAGCAATGCGGCCGGGCCGTGGCAGAGGGTGATGATGTGACGTTGCTCGGCCATCGCCCAGTGCAGGGCCGCCTTTACCGCGCGACTCTGCGGCAGTCCGATGAGGGCGCCGTGGCCACCGGGAATGAACACGGCTGCATAGTCCGACGCGGCATCGAGGCCTGCCACCACCTCATCCAACGGCAGTGGCTGGCGGAAGCGGGCTTCGTAGCGGTCGTACAGTCCGCCGATTTCCTTGTCCTCATGCGGGAACGCCCACCACTCGAACTTGGCGGCGTTGCCGGACAGCGTGGCCACATCGATGTCGAAGCCGGCCTTGTCCAGATGGTACATCGGCAGCAGGGTTTCCACCGGATGGTTGCCGGTGGAGAACAGGTGGCCGTTGGCGGTGGGCAGATAGCGTTCGTCCGCAGCGATCATCAGCACCTTCCAGCGGCCATCGCGGCGCGCGTCGGGATAGTCGGCGCCGGACAGGTCGCTCTTCGCCGATGTGAACTGTGACAGCGAGTACGGCGACGGGAAGAAGGCGTCGCGCTCGGCCGGATCGGGGCTGGGGTGGCGGCTGGGCTCTTGCGTGTTCATGCGGACCTCCAGTGGGGTAGTGGAGCCAGCATAGAAGGGCGGATGCGTACAGGCGATGAGGGTTTTCCCCTCATTCGCCCCCTGCTATTTCACCACGGCGCCGTGCTGTTGCATGTCTTCATGCAGGATCCGCCGCAGTTCGACGATGGCCGGCGTGGCTTCCTGCACGCTGTGCCCGGACACGATCACCTTCTCCGAATCCGCGTGCGGAAGGTGCGAGCTCCAGTAGGGCACCAGCCCGTCGTCGGTCTTTTCCAGCGGACCATCTGCCTTGGCGCGCGCGATGATCGAGTGGTAACGCACCTTCGGTGCCATCGGCAGGTCGGCCACGGCGCGCACGAAGGGATCGTCCTTGTCCAGGTTCTGGATGCTGTTCATCTGGTAGCCGTGCTTGCCGTCGTTGCGATCGATCTTGCCGTCGTTGGCGATGGTGGCCACGTCCTCCAGGACGGTCAGTGGCAGCCGTACCAGGCGGCCGATCCAGCGGCCGAGGCGGGTGCTCGCCACATCGGTACCGCGGTGCGGCGTGGCAATGAATACCACGCGCGAGACTTCCGGTTCCGGCAGGAAGGTCAGTACCGGTGCGCCCTTGGTGCGCAGCAGCTCCTGCTGCGCAGGCGTCATCTGTGCGGTCGCCAGCAGGGTCTCTACCAGGTGGTCGCCGGAAGAAGATACCATCAGCCGTGAGATCACCCCACCCATGCTGTGCCCGACCAGCACCATGTCATGCGAGGCCTGCGCCTTGCCGCTGGGGTCGAAGTGCTTGAACACCTCATCCAGCGTATGGCGCATCGCATCGTGGCTCATCGCGATGGGCATGTTGGTCGGGTAGTAGAACTGCCAGATCTGGAAGTCCTGGCGGATCTCGTCGTCGCGCATCAGCTCGTTGGCGACGTTGACCCAGGCTTCCGGGCTGCTGGCCAGGCCATGGATCATCAGCAGCACGCGGCGGTTCGGGTCGTAGGGCTGCATCATGTACAGATGCGGCGTGTCGATGCCGCCCTTGCCACCGAACAGCGAACGCAGCGATTGGTGGCTGAAATTGGAGCGCGCCAGCCACAGTGCGTAGCCTGCGGTGAAGTTCGCGGCCAATGGCACCTGCTGCCCATGCAGGGTGACTTCGGTGACCTGGTAGGGATCGTGGATCTCCAGTTCCGGCTCGTCGTCGTGCAGCACTTCCCACAGGTTCTTTCCGGAGAAGCGCAGCAGCACCGTCATCGAAGGGGAGGGCATCTCGCTCCAGCTCTGCGCGGCCGAGGTGCTTGCCTGCGCGGCGGGCGTCGCTGCCGAAGGCGGGGTGGCCGTGCTGCCAGCCGGATCGTTCATCACCGCCACCAGTTCGGCACCGAAGCCATCGCGGCGATGCACGCTGCGCAGCGTGCCGGTGAACGACAGCGAGGCTGCCGGTACCAGTTCGGTGGGCGTACGCGTATCCAGCGGTGATGCTTGGCCCGACGGCGCCAGCACGAACGTCCAGCGGCCCAGCTGGAAGTGGCTGGCTTCACCATGCACGCGCCCGGTGGCATAGGCGTTGTACAACTGTACCGAGGCTTCCTGCACGGCCAGGTTGTAGTAGTCGCGCACCTGGGTCTGGCGGTCTTCGAAACCGCGCTGGTTGGCCGTGCGCTCGGTGAAGAACAGGTAGGCGTAGGCCTGCCGCGCGACCTGCATCCACGCGTCCAGGCGCGGCTGGAAGTCCGCATCCAGTTCGGTGATCGCGCTCTTGGCACGGCCTGACGTGGAGTACTCGCGCTTGGGCGCGGGCAAGGTCATCGCATACTGCAGCCACAGTTCGGCCAGGCTTGAGCGCTTGTCCTCCTCGCGCACCACGATGCTGCCTTCCATCGCCTCGATGCAGGGCAGGCCTGGCTTGGCGCAGACGCCTTCGTCGAGGCCGGCGACGCGCAGCGTCTCCATGGTGGCCGAACTGAGCTTGCCGGTGGTCAGGATGTCGCCGCGTTTCAGGGCGATGTACTGGCCGGGGGTGACCGAGGCCACCTGCACCGACGGCCCGAACTGGCGCAACGTCGCGCAGCCGCCCAGGGTGAGCAGCACGGTGATGATGAGGGTCGTGCGGCCGATGAAGCCCAAGCCCGTGGTTGCCATACGATCCTCCTGCGCGGTGGCGCCACTCTAGCGGTCGGCATGTCAAAGCGGAAGATACCGGGCGGTCGGTTTGGAGCGCGGAAATGCCGCCAACCAGGCGATTCAGGCATTCCCGTGTGACACTGGGGTGAACAGGATGAATGCGGGGCTGCGATGCGATGGCTTGAGACCCGTGTTCCTCCGCCTCTCGTGATGCTGTTGTGCGCCGCCATCGGCTACATGGGCAGCCGATGGCAGCCGGGCGCGGCGCTGCAGCTACCCGTGCCGGAGTTGCTTGCGGGTCTGGTGATGGCCTTCGGCGTGGTATTGAACCTGCTGCCGAAGCTGGCCTTCCGGCGCGTGGGCACCACGGTCAACCCCCTGCGGCCAGCGACGTCGAGCGTGCTGGTCACGCACGGCGTGTACCGCTACACGCGCAACCCGATGTACCTGGGCCAGGCCACTGTCCTGGCAGGTGCCATGCTGTACCTGCAGAACCTGACCGCACTGCTGGCCGTGCCGCTGTTCGTGCTGTACATCAACCGATGGCAGATCATGCCGGAAGAGCGGGCACTGTCGGCCCGCTTTCCGGAGGCATACGCAGCCTTCCGCCAGCGCGTACGGCGCTGGCTCTAGCGCGGGTCAGGCCGTCACGGTGTGATCTGGCACTTCACGGCAGCGGAATAGCCTTCGTAATCATTACCGGCAATCACGTGCAGGGTGTGGTGCTTGTCGATGCGCTTCACGTAGGACGGTGCTTCGGTGTTGGCGTATTCGTTGACCGTGGTCACCGACCAGGTCTTGGCCAGGCGCTTGGGGTCGACACCGTTCAAGTAGACGAAGATGCTCTTCTCGCCCTCGGCGACATTCACGTCGGCATGGGTGACGGTACCGCCGAACAGGGCGACCGGCGTGGTTTCCGGCTCGAACGTGCCACCAGGCTTCCTGGCCAGGCCGGCTGCCTGCAGGGCATCGATAGCCTCGGCTTCGCTGAAGGTCGAGCCTGCCTTGCAGGCCAGCAGGGCTTCGAGTGTTGCGGTGCCGGGCGGCGCGATGGCGGGTGCAGCCGCGTGCGCAGCCGGGGTCGCGGCACAAGCAGCCAGGAGCAGGGCAGAGGTGATGATCACGGTTCTCATCGCAGGTCCTTCTGTAGGTAGTGGGCAGCAACGCGGGGAGGATGCCGCTTCATTTTGCGATGTTCCAGTCAGTGCCGCGTGCAGCAATGGATCATGACCCATTCCGGCTGCCGTCGTCCGATTCAAGCAAGACGGCGCCGTCGCCGCGTTGTGACAACTGGTCGCCAGGGTTTCGCAACGGACAGTCCTTCAGTGACAGGCAACCACAGCCGATGCATTCGTCAAGCTGGTCGCGCAGCTGGACCAGGCTGCGGATGCGCTCGTTCAGCATGTCGCGCCAGTTGCTGGACAGCCTTGCCCAGTCCTTCGAACTGGGCGCCCGTTCGGCTGGAAGATCATCCAGCGCGATCTTGATCGTGGCCAAAGGAACGCCCGCCCGCTGTGCGACCTTGATCACGGCAATGCGCCGCAGCACGTCGCGGCGGTAGCGGCGCTGGTTGCCGTTGTTGCGCCAGCCATGGATCAGTCCCTTGGCTTCATAGAAGTGCACGGTGGCAATGCTGACCCCGCTGCGACGCGCGACTTCGCCCACGGAAAGCGGAACGCTGACATCGATCTTCATGGCCGGGGTTCCTTGACCTCATCAATACATGAGGTTTTATAAGGCAGTTCCCTTTTTCCTGCATGTGAACCCTGGGCTGCAGGTCATGAATCATAGGTTTGAACGAAAATGGAACAGCAAGGCATCGCCGTCCCCGGCACCCGCTGGGGCGATCTCCTGTCCGGCCGCAATGCAGTGCGCTCACTTGCCCTGGCGGGCGGGGTCGCACTGCATGCGGTGAACGTCTACATCGCCACCACCATGTTGCCAACCGTGGTGGAGGACATCGGTGGCCTGGATCTCTACGCATGGAACACCACGCTCTTCGTGGTCGCGTCCATCCTGGGGTCGGCATTGTCGATCAAGCTGCTTGAACGTGCCGGGCCTCGTGGAAGCTATGCACTGGCGACGCTCATCTTCGCAGCCGGTGCCGTGATCTGCGCGCTCGCGACCTCGATGCCGATGATGCTGGTGGGGCGACTGGTGCAGGGTGTCGGCGGCGGCTTCCTGTTCGCACTGGCCTACGCCATGATCCGGCTCGCGTTCGAAGAGCCGCTCTGGCCCCGCGCGATGGCCCTGGTTTCGGGGATGTGGGGCGTGGCGACGTTGATCGGGCCTGCTGTGGGCGGCGTCTTCGCCGAATGGGGCGTATGGCGGGCCGCTTTCTGGTCGGTCACTGCGGTTGCCGTGTTGTTTGCACTGCTGGCGTCGAATGTCCTTCCGCAGAGGGAGGCATCGTCTTCAGCTGCGGCCAGGTCCTCGGTCCCGTGGCTGCAGATCCTGCTGCTGACCCTGGCCGTCATCAGCGTCTCCCTTGGCAGTACATCCTCGAGCGCAGTCAACAATTTCATCGGCATCGTGATGGCCGTGTTCCTCGCAGTGGTGCTGGTGAGGATCGAGTCCCGCGCGAAGCAGACGCTGCTTCCTTCCGGCGCTCTCCGGCTCCGCTCGCCGCTGGCCGCGTTGTATGGGCTGATGTCGCTGCTGGTGGTGATGATCACCAGCGGCGAGGTCTTCGTGCCACTGTTCCTGCAGGTGCTGCATCAGCAATCACCACTTGCTGCGGGCTATCTCGCGGCGTTGATGGCGGCCGGTTGGACGCTCGGGTCGTTGGTCGGCTCCGGCTTCAGCGGGCGCGGCGTTGACCGGGCGTTGATGATCGGCCCGGCGCTGGGATGGCTGGGCATGATCGGGCTGGTGCTGTGGGTGCCGGCTGCGGGCAGCGGTGCGTGGTTGCAGATGGTGCCGATCTGCGTGGCGCTGGCCGTCATCGGGATCGGCGTGGGCCTGGCCTGGCCTCACCTGCTGACACGTGTTCTGACCTCTGCACCGCCGGAGGAACAGGAGCGCGCCGGTGCGTCGATCACCACCATCCAGCTGTTCGCCACCGCGGCCGGGGCTGCGCTTGCCGGGATGGTCGCCAATGCAGCGGGATTGATCGAGCCGGGCGGGGCCGAGGGAACCGCGCGTGCGGCCCGGTGGCTGTTTGCCACCTTCGCGCTGGCGCCGATGCTGGGCATGCTGCTGGTGGAGCGATGCCGCTTTCCGGCGGACGTGAACTGAGCAACGGAGGAGGGCGCAGCGACCTTGCCGGGCCGCTGCGCCATGCCATCAGTTGCTGGCTGCCTTCACGGCTTCGGCCGCGTCAATGATGCCTGGCCCGCAGCCACCCGGGCAGTTCGCTGCGGCGATCGGGTGCGCAGTGCGACGCAGGATGTCCTTGACCTGGTCGGTGGTCTTTGGCACCGGCGCAACCGCTTGCATCAGCGCGACGATGCCAGCGACGTGAGGCGCCGCCATCGAAGTGCCGGACATGAAGTCGAAGGCGTTGTTACCCACCGTGGACAGGATGCCCTGCGCCGGATGCTGACGGGTCGGGGCGCAGTTGGCCTGGCTAGGCGGCGTGGCCAGCGGCAGGAACTCGCCGACGGACGCGCGGCAGGACCAGGTTTCACCACCGGGTGCGGTGATATGGATGCCTGCGCCATAGTTGGAGTAGAACGCGCGTCGCCCGCCCTGATCGTTGGCAGCCACCGCGATCACGCCCTTGCAGTTCGCCGGAGCAAACTCGGACACATCCAGATTGCTGTTGCCGGCGGCGACCACCACGATCGTGCCCTGCGCGGTGATGTCGTCGATTGCATCCTGCTCGGCCGGCGAGCAGGCGCGGCGGCCGCCCAGGCTGAGATTGATGACTTCGGCCGGGTTCGCATTGGCCGGGACGTTGGGCACGTTGATGCCGGCACTCCAGAGCATGCCATCGATGATGTCGGCGGAACCGCCATTGCCCTGGTTGCCGAGTACGCGTACCGGCACGACCTTCGCGTTGTAGGCCACGCCGGCCACGCCGATCTGGTTGTTGGTCACCGCAGCGACCGTTCCAGCGACGTGGGTGCCGTGTGCGATGCCCGAGGCATCGAAGGCATCCGCGTCGCGTCCATCGCCATCGTCGGAGCCGCCACAGCCGGGATTCATTCCGCCGATGATGCATTGCCAATCACTGAACGGACGGGTCGACGAGATCATGTCGTAGCCCGGCAGCAGGTTGGCCTGCAGGTCGTTGTTGTTGAGGTAGCCCGAATCGACCACAGCCACCACCACGCCCTGGCCAG
The DNA here is from genome assembly GCF_004346925.1 of Stenotrophomonas sp. ASS1. NCBI lineage: Bacteria > Pseudomonadati > Pseudomonadota > Gammaproteobacteria > Lysobacterales > Lysobacteraceae > Stenotrophomonas > Stenotrophomonas oleivorans. Next base: position 1,729,432 of record NZ_CP031167.1, read on the forward strand.
TGGAGCGATCCCACGCGCCGGGCAGGCGCGCGCCACTGGTCGGATTGCTGTAGTGCCACTGTTCGCCGTAGCGTGGGTCGTTCGGTGTGGCGAATGCGCTCATCATGTAGTTCGGCTGCACATACTCGACGTCCGGATCGTCGGCGATGCGCTGCATCAGGATCTGCGCTTCCGGGAGGTCCAGTGGCTTGTCCGTGGTGACCACGTCGGCCCCGCCGCCCATGCGGCGTTGATGGGTTACGGACGCGGCTGCTGGCGGTGCGTTGCCGATCGAACGCTTGCTGCGCTGCTGGACGCCGAGGCGCTTCTTCAGCGCATCCTGCGCGGTGGTGGCGGAGACGCGCTTGCTGCTGCCGTCCCGGTACTTGACGATGAAACTGCTGTACTGCTCGTTGCTGGCCATGCCTCGCGTCCATACCCGTTCGGTGGGTTGGGCGAAGGCGGGGGCGCTGGCCAGGACCAGGGTGATGGCACTGGCAAGGGAAACCCGAAGCGACGTACGCATGGATACAGTTCCTTTGTGGAAGATGTGTCGAACAGGCCGTGCCCCTCGGGCTCGGCTTGGATGTGAAGGGTGCAGGTGTCCCGTGGTCTCCTTTTGATGGCGACCAAGGACGAACGTCTTCGCGGACACATCCCCCCCAAGGAGAGGGTGGGAAATTTCTGAAGTGGTTTAGTGATGTCGAAAGCGAGAGAAGATGGCGGTTGTCGACATTGCTTGACGGCATCGGACCGCGATTGCGCCGGGGCGTCGAACTTCGCAGCGGCGTAGAGCAGCCAATAAAAAAGCCCGGAAACCCACGCTGGTGGAATTTCCGGGCTTCTCCGGTCCTTGACGAACCGTTCGTTGGTGGAGGTGGGCTCTACCGTAGTTCCGGCAAAGGCCCTTGTCCTGAGATGGTTTGGCCCTACGCTGCGTCGGCGATACCCCCACCCATACCCCCGGTTTCGCCCGTCTGGTCACGCTGCTCCATCTGGTCCTGAATCCAGGAATCGATCTCCGATTCGACCCAGCGAACGGAGCTGCCCAGGTGGACCGGTTTCGGGAACTTCCCAGCGGAAATGCGCAAATACAGGGTCGACTTGGCCATGCCGACGCGGGCCAGAACCTCGGCGCGACGCAGGAGGCGGCTGGGGGTGACTGCGGTGCTCTCGTTCATGCTTCCTCCTTCGGCGCGCCGGCGGCGGCCAGATTGGTGCCGCGGCGGCGGCGTTTCGATACGGGGGCCATGATCCGCTCGGCTTCGGCCCGGTCCCCACGGGAGAGTTCGATCAGGGCCAGGCCCCGGGCTTCCCACGCGCGCACGGTTCCCTTGCTGGCCTTGCCGAGGTCGACCCCCGACAGGCTGGCCAGCACGTGGCCCACCTCGCGGAAGTCGGGCGCGTCGGTGCCCTGCAGCAAGTCAGCCATCTGCGCCCACCTTGCCCGTTGCCGCCATGGCAGAATGCCGGGCAGTCCACAGAGGGGTCAGGGAATGAGCATGCTGGACGCGGTCAGTCAGTGCTGGTGGTTGGGGGAGACTTGCGTCCCACAATGGGAAGCATGGGCCGCTGCAGCCGGCATTGCTGCGGTTGTTACTACTGCTGTTCTGGGCATCGTCACGTACAGACTCGGAAAGGCCGCAAATCGCGCTAGCGACGTAGCAGTTCGAATTTCTGGACATCAGGCAAATAAACAATCGCAGCGGGAAGAAACCGAGCGACTTCTTGTGCTCGTGCAGATCACGTCCGAGGTATCGATGAATGCCGGCCTGCTGGGTCATCTCCTGGGCATCCTGAGCCAAGAGAACAGCGAAGCCGTCTTCGTTGCAGACAAGAACTTCCAGAACCGTATTTTCGGCAGGTTGAACAAGCTTTCTTTCCCGTCGAAGGAAAGTGTCCGAGATCGCTTGCACTACTTGGACAGACGGACGGCCGCATGCTTCCTTCGCGCGGTAGGGATGTTTGAACTCTTGCAGAGCGGCGAGAAACATAGGGATGGAACTGAGACACAGGATGAGTTGCGAGCGGGGTTCAGAGCCCTGTGCGCAACTATTCCTTGGGTCATTGAGGACCTGCGTGTTGTGGAAGCAGAGGGTGTGGCTGCCGTCAACCGACTGGGCCTCAATAAGAAACTGGACGATTGGCCGTTTGGCAACGGCAATAATTGAGAGGGCGCAGTGGTTCAAGCCTGCGGGTGGCTCAGAGATTAATGCCGTAGAGTGGGCTTTGAGACGTGCAGCGGTGAGCAGCTGGTCAGCCATGGGGCTCAGCCTTCTCCGCCTTCTCGACGGCTTGTATGATCGGCGTCACCAGACGCACGAACGTCACCCATGGATGCGGGTCGGAGGTCGACGCTACGGCGCAGCCCTGCGCGTGCTGGAACTTGAAGTGTGCGTAGTTGGTGAGCTGAGCCCGGCCGCACTTGCGACAACGAATGTAGTCGCCATCCATGTTCCAGCGCCCTGAAAACTCGCAGAGCGCTGCGTTCGCTTCGTACAGCTCGCCACTTGCGATGTACTTGGGGTCAGCCATTGCCCACCGCCTGGCTGTCGATCATGCCAAGTAGCTCGGTGAACGCGAACCGGTAGGCCTTGTGGTCCGGGTGCGACGAACAGTCGGCGGCGTCTTCCGCCCATACCAACGCATCCCGGAACTGGCTCAGGTCCGCGGCCTGCGCGGGCGGGGCGGCGTAGAGGCGATGAACTCCGTCAGGCATCGGAGAGCAGTAGAGGATGTGATTCAGCCTGCCGTTCCTCCAATGCGAAGTAACCACCGCCTCCTGCCCCACCAGCTGTCGGTCCCCCTTCTCGCTGCAGAATTCCGTTGCTTCGCCCAGAGCAACGCTATCCTGTTGCTGGGCCGGCTGGCGGGCGGCGAGTGCGGCAGCAGCCTCGCGGCAAGCATTCCAGCCTCGGTTGTACATGCGCGCATCGTGCTGCTCGCCGATGGGTTCATCCCCACGTAGCGGCTGATCCTCACGGAGCGGCGGCAGCGCATCCCCCTGACCACCCGGGGAGGGCTTGGCGGAGAGGGCGGCTACGGCTGCCCGCACGGCTGCGCGGCGCGCGATGCCTTCGAACGGCAGACCTTCTGCGCCTGCGGAATACGCATCAGCCAGGATGGCGTCGATCTCCGGCCAGGGAGCATCCCCCAGTCTCACCCTCCCACCGGGCCGCACTTCCGCCAGGGTGGGGCGAGAACCGTCACCGCGCCATTCGGTGATGGCATTCCAGAAGGCGCGCGCTGCATCGTCCAGATTCGCGCCCTCCGCGATCACAACCTCGCCGCTGGGCTTGATGCGAACCACTTCGGGATCACCAAACACCACGTCTGGGGTCTGTTTGGTGAAGCGGACACCGCTGATCAGGCCGTGCTGGTTCACCAGCAGCCGCACCTGGGCCTGCGGAGGTTGAGTCGTGTCGTCGGTGCTCATGCTTTCTTCTCCAGAACGAAGGTGGGGTCGATCTGCCAGCCGGCCTCGCGGGCCCCGAGCAGGCGCAGTTCGTTGGTGTCGAATTCGTCAAGGCCGAGCATCTTTGCGGCCAGTTCGATGTGCTTCGGGGAAATGGGTCGGTCGCGGTAGAACAGGTCGTAGACGTTGTGCTTCGAGCAGCCCCAGACGTCGGCCAGGTCCTGCATGCGTTTGCCTTCCTCCAGGAGGTGGCGCTTCAGGTGCGAGCGCACGCTGTCGATCGACCGGGGGATACGGATTGGACGGCCGCCTGCGGCCATGCCGTTGTTGGCGTGCTGGCGACGGGCTTTCATGCGGCCTCCGCCAGCGGCGCAGCAGCCGCATCCAGATTTGCCTCAGCAAGTGCGCGCAGCGGAGGCGGACTGACGCTGTTGCCCACCATGCGCACCTGCGCGGTGGTCTTCAGAGGCTTGTCGTCTGCAGTGCGATCGATGATGTAACCGGTCGGGAAGCCCTGTGCCCGGAACAATTCGTGGGGCTTGAGCATGCGCAGGCCGATGTCCACGATCACGTACGGCACGCCCTGGATGTGGACGGTGACCAACGCCAAGCGGTCCTTGGTCGTGATGGTGTCCACGGGATCGTGCAGATCGACCGCGATGCCGCTGCCATAGTACTTCACCAGGAAGGCGGCGACGCGCAGCGCACCGGCCTCCTGTTCCGGCGTCAGCTCGGACAGCTCTGCGCTGACCAGCCTCTGCTGGCTGCCGCTGGCGGTGATGGTGCTGACGGGATCACGGGCATCGTTGCCGGCGCCCTGGTAGAAGCCACCGTTGGCCTGCTCCAGGAAGGCAGTGGCCAGCGCGTGGTGCTCGGCCTGGGCAGCCACAGTGGTGAGCGGCGTACGTGCGTCGGCACCGACCATGTTCCGCCGTAAGGTCACCAGCGAGGCAGCGGCTACGCCGAGAGCGTGCGCGGCGCCGGCCGGGCGCGCGGCACCAGCACCAGAGGTGATCGTGGGCACAGGCTCGGTGGCAGGAGTGCCGATGCTGTCGCCTCGGAACTTGACCAGGTGCGGGGCTGCCACCGCATGCTTCACGCCGCCGGCAACCACCGTGCCCAGCGGCTGCTGCAGGTCGAGCGCACGCGGAGCCTGGCCCTCACGCTCGCCATAGTCGGTCTGCACCAACGTTGGCGCCACCAGTGCGGTGTCTGCCTTCGTGGTCATCGTATAGAGAGGTTCACCGCCTGAGCGCGGCTCGGACTGGCCGGCCCGGCCGCCGACGCCGGCAAGGATGGGCGTCACCACAGAGAAGTGGCCACCCTTCACCCCTGCGCAGACGGTGCGCAGCGGCTCGTCGGCGGCCATCGTGCGCTGGTTACTGGCGTTGGCATGCTCGGCGATGAAGGGCGCCAGCTCAGGCACTGCCAGCATCAGCTCACCACGGTTGGCCGCGGTAATGGTCTTCATGGGCTCATGGATGCTGTTGATCCGGTCCGCGCCCTGGTGCGTCACCGGCACGATGAACGGATCCGCCGATTCGATGACGTGGCGCATGACGCCCTTGGCGACGCGGCGCATGGTGGCGTCAGCCAGTGGACGGGCGCGGGTGAAGATGGAGGGGCAGGGAATAGAGAAGTCCAGGCAGTCTGCGGCGGTCACGCGGGCCATCTGTCCAGGCGCATCGCCATGGGTGGCCTGCGGCCAGGTGATGGCTTCCCGGTCGCGGCGAGCCAGCAGGAACAGGCGTTCGCGGCTGGTGCCGGCGCCGTAGTCGCTCGCGACCAGTTTTCTCCACTCGACCACGTAGCCCAGCGCACGCAGCGCGGCGACGAAGTGACGCCAGGTGCGGCCGGCGTGACGCTTGTCGGGCACCAGCAACTGGTTCCAGACCGGCACGCGCTCGCCCGACGCCGCGACCTCGGTGCGCACGTGCACGCGCTCAGTTTCGACCTCTCCGGTCTTGCGCTTGACCTCGCGGTCTTCGAACACCGCCTTGAAGACCCGGCCGGTTTCCTTGCAGCGCTTCGCAACCAGCGGTCCCCAGGTGAGGATCTGCCAGACGTTCTCCATGGAGATGATGCGCGGCGCGGTGTTGGTGCCGTTGAGCGCATCTGCGCGGCGAAGCTGACCGACCCACTTCAGCACGACCCACGACAGGGCCCGGGTCTTGCGGCTGCGAGGCTGGCCGCCCTTGGCCTGGCTGAAATGGGTGCAGTCCGGGGAGGCATGGAACCAGCCGATGGGGCGGCCGGCCACGTCCACGCGCGGGTCGGCGTGCCAGATGTCCTCGCGGTGGTGCTGGGTGAGCGGGTGGTTCGCGGCGTGCATGCCGATGGCGAGCTCGTCGTGGTTGTACGCCAGGGCGGGGTCGATACCGAGGGCCTGCTTGAGGCCTTCGCTGGCGCCGCCGCCGCCGGCGAACAGGTCGACCACGATTTCGCCTTGGCGCAGGCGGGAGCGCTGCGGGGCGGGGAAGTTGAAGGATCGGGAGCCGTCAGCCATGGTGTTCTCCAGTCAGTTCGGCGCGCAGCTGCTCAATGCGCGTGCGCCAGTAGTCGATGGTTTCGTCGCTGCTGCTGCGCAGCGTTTCGTGGTGCCCGAGGGCATTTGCGGCGGTGACCAGGTCATCGACCAGGCCCGGCCGGGTGGTGCTGGTGCTGCCGCTGCCGCCGGCGCGCAACTCGGCCACCTCGGCCTGCAGTTGCTCGATCTGCTCGTTCGCTTGGGTCAGCCACTGCCGATAGGCGTCCTTCGTCGGCTGCCGCATGCGAGACGGAACGCCCGGATCCTTCGGCGCCGGCACCAGCACCAGGCCGCTCACCCCCCGGGCCTCGCGGCGGGCTTCGGCGAGGATCTCGCGCAGGTCGTCCTGCACTTTGCGGTCCTCGCCCTGGGCAACGGCGGCGGCCACAGCGCGCTCCAGCGCGTAGACCCGGTCGTTCGGATGGATGTAGGTCATGGCAGAATGCGCTCCAACAGGGACGGGGGGTTGGTATGTCGATGCTTGACGGGCTGAGTCAGTGCTGGCGGCTCAGCGAAACGTGTGTGGTGAACTGGGACGCATGGGCCGCGATTGGCACTGTTGCTGCGGTGTTCACGGCGGTGTTCGCGCCAGAGATTCAGCGGCTTCTCGTCCGAAAAAAGACGAACGCGTTGTTTGCCTTGGCGTACAGGACGGACCTGTTCGCGGCGCTTGATACGGTTGAACGTCTTCGCAGGAAGTACCCCTTCGGAACGGGGACCGGAGATGCTTTCGCCGCTGAGGCATTGCTCTTGACCGATGAGAGCTTCCGCGCAGCGCTTACCCAGGATGCGAACGCTCTCGAGGTCCTTATGGTTCGGGATGTGGATCTCACGAAGTGGCCGGGCGTGGACGTTCGGCTGGCGGCCAAAGTTGCTCTCGCAATAGAAACCACTAGGAACCTGCACAAGCTGTACACCAACCTGGCGGTAGCCGGTCGAGACGGCGAGGCAGGCCCCTACTTCTATGTGGCCGAGCACGTTGGCAAGCTCGCCGCAGAGCATCTTTCCGATGCGGATAGCGATGTTGATCTGGCCATCAGGCCGATCACGAAGAGCGATCAGGCTGAGATCTGAGACCTGAGCTGCCATCACGCGGCCACCCCCAGAGCCAGCAGGTCGATGTCGTCCACCTTGTCGCGAAGGTAGCGGCGCGCGCGGCGCAAGTGCCCGGCGATCACCGCGCGGTCCTCATGGGCGAAGAACGTCAGCACGTGCATGTGCATCGCACGGCGGTGGTCGCGGCGGTACAGGCGCCAGGTAACGGCGCTGCCGTCCGTGGTCGGGAACCGGCCCCAGGCGAAGCCCAAGGTCTCCTTGGGCGCGCGACGGGCGATGTGACGGCTCATGACTGCACCTCTCGGCGACCGGCAGCACCGATGAACCGCGCCAGCCGCTCATAGACGCGCTGCAGGTGCTCATCGCTGGACCAATGCCAGCTGTGGAAGCCATCCGACTCGTCGCCCGTTTCTGCGGGGTATTTACGGTCCAACAGTGCACGCGCTTCGGCCCGCACTGCTGAGCGCCTCGACAGGTAGCGGCGGCCCTTGGTTGGAGCGAGGTAGACCGTTGCGGCGATGGGTTGAATGCGCATGGTCAGCCTGCCTTCTTCCCAGCGCGGCGCCCGTGGCCACCCTCAACCACCTGGCGGCGGCTGATCGTGCTCTTGTCGATGCCGGTGGTGCCCAGGACCTGGACCTTGCCGCCGGCGGCTTCGAAGCGCGCGATGTCGCTGGCCAGCTTCTGCCGGTCCTGCTCCTTTTCGCGATCGGTTGCGCCGCTGAAGACGGGCTTCACGTGGATGCTGGTCATGCTGCTGCTCCTTCGTAGACCCAGCGGCGCACGGTCCCGAACGGGACACCCAGCGCGGCACTGATCTGGTTGACGGTGTTGCCGCTGGCCCGGAGCTGACGGGCGCGGCGTTTGGTAGTGACCGGCCAGTACCGGGCGTGAGGCTGGCGCGGTACCGGCATCCCTTGGCAGCGGGCCATGTCCTGGACCGCGCGGGGCGAGCGCCCGAGGGCAGCCGCGACGGTCATCGCGTCGCGGCCCTCCATCTGGCGCAGAACCCGCAGTTCGCTGGTGCGCCAGAGTTCCATCATGCGGCCAGCGGGTAGCTGTTGGCCGCGTCCTGCAGGCCCTCGATCATGGCCCGGCACATGGCCGGGAACTGCGCCTGGTCGTACAGCTTCGCCGAGCCGGTGGCGTTGATCGGCTTGAACCCCAACATGGCCAGCCCATCGGCGCTGATCGACAGCGGGGCGATGCGAGCGTTGATGTCGCCGAGCTTGATCTTGACCACCTCGCGCGGCGCTGCGGCGGGTGTCGGAGCGCTGGCCACTGCCGTCGCCACGGTGCGCACCGGAGCCGCTGCCGGGACGGCTGCCGCAGGCACGGGCTGCTGCTCGGCCGCTGCCGGCTGTGCAGCCTGAGCTGCCTGGGCGGCCTGCTCTGTTGCCGCCTTTTGCGCGCGAGCCTCCTCCTCCTTGCGGATCTTCTCGCGCTCGGCGTCCAGACGCTCCTGCTCCGCCTGCCGATGTTCGGAGATCCGGGCAGCAACCAGGTTGCGCAGATCGTCCGGCGCCTTGCTGGCGCACAGCTGCACACGGTCGGCGAACAGGGTCGCGTAGTCCGGATGCTCAGCCAGGATGGCGATGTTGGCGCGGATACGGTCGGCCGCCTGGCTGGCGGTAATCTTGGCATTGGTAGCAACCGCGTCGACCGCATCCTGCATGCTGGTGAAGGAACGCTTGCCCTTGATGGCAGCCTGCAGATCTGCGACCAGTGTGGCCGGCATCGGCACAGCATGCGCGCCCAGCGTTTCGTTGATTCCCTGGATGTGGTCGATCACCGCGCGCCGAGCGTTGTTGCCGATCTCGGTACGGCGTTCATCCTTCCGCTTCGCCACCAGCTTGTCCAGTTCCAGCCGGATCTTGCGCGTCTCGGCGGCCACGTCGTCCATCGTGCGGAACACCGCATCGATGTCGGCTGTCTGGCCCAGAACCTGCTGCTTCGTCGCCTCGATGCGTTCCTCGACGCCCTTGCACCAGGTGACCGTCTTCTCGGCGTCGGCGAAGTCCTCATCGGACTGCAGTTCCCGGTTGATCGAGCCCAGCACCGCCAGCGCGTTTTCCTTGAATTCGGCCAGGTTGGAGGCGGTGACCATGCCGGTGACCTGGATGCTCAGCGCCGGAAGGGTCTCTGGAGCGCGGCCGACCGGCACAGGCTCGCTGGCCGGGCCCGGCTCGAAAGCCGCAACGTCTGCCTCCAGCTGCGCCCAGCCTGCGACGATGCGCGCACGCAGCTCCGGGTTCGGCGTGTACCAGCAGTGCCGCTCCTCGACTAGGTCGTCACCGCTCCACTTCGACGCCATGAACAGCACGCGCTCGGCGCCGCTGACCATGGCCTGGTGTTCCATCTGCACCTGGTAGTGCAGCGGCAGGCAGGCGTCGCCACCGTCCACCGGCATGGCCAGGCGCAGGTCGTCGTTGAGCGACTTGTGCTCGAAGGCCTTGTCCTCCAGCAGGGTCAGGCCGTCGAAGCTGGCCGAGTACTTGCCGTCGACGCCGACGCAGGGATACAGCTCCTCGCCGATGATCTGCTCGGCCAGCGGCCGGGCCAGGTCTTCGAAACGGTGGCCGTCGGCGAAGCGCTGCAGGGTTGCTGCGTCGTGCTCGATGGTCGCGCCGGTGGCGAACTCGCGCAGCAGCTGGCTGCGGGTCTTGTACGGGCTGCAGCCCATCATGGCCGGCGCGTCGCTGGCGTTGAAGTGGGTGGCGCGGTGGGCATGCCATTCCGGCGTGCCCTGGATCAGGTCGACGGTGATCATTCAGAAACCTCCTCAGCCACGTCAGGGCCGGTCTTGTTGTCGCTTTGCGGCTGCTTGCGCAGTTCGCGGATCTGCTTCTGCTGGGCTTCGCTGAGTGCGCCCTTCGTCTGAGCCATTGCGATGATGGCGTCCGGAGTTTTTTTGCCGGCAGCGACAGCCGCCTTCCACTGAGGCATTGCTGCGCTGAACGCCTCGTCGGTGTATGGAGGCTTCTTGTCGCCAGCGGCCTGACCTGACGCGGCTTGATCGGCCTTGTTCTCCATCACGCTCTTCCACGACGCTTCGCCGTCGCGAATCGCACCGTAGATGCCCCGCAGATTGACCAGCTCAGCCGGGGAGCATGTGTCGAGTGAATGACCGAGGAAGTCCGCCAGATCTGCGGCCTTCACTCCAATCTCGCCGAAAGCATCAGCAATTCGCTTGCGCTCTGCGCTCGGATCGGCAGCTGCTGCATCCAGGCGAATAGTCTTGATGATGGCCTCGGCTTCGTCTTGCAGGTCGCCCGGAATAATTCGCAGCCCGAGGGTTCGGATCGCCTTGGAGATCTGCGCCGAGCGCTTGTTCAGCAGATCATCATCGGTCGCCGTAACGGTGTAGACGTTTCGGCCATAGCTGTTCTTTCGGACGCTGATGTAGCTGCCGTCATCGGACGGGCGTGACCTCTCTACGGTTCGCGTTACACGGACATCGAGCGGGTAGGTGACATTCGATTCCAGGTCAGTGACAGAGACGCGGTGGATTTCCTTTGCATCGTCCTCGTAGACCATGGTGGTCTCTACCAGCACATTGGTCATGCAACGGATCGCAACCTCAACGAAGCGAATGCCGAGACCTTCGACGCCGTCGCCAATTGGCTTGCGGTAGTAGGCCGACTTGTTGTTGGCGAAGCTGGGGCGACGGCATTCACGCAGAAGGTCTTGGCGCACCTGGTCCCAGATGCGTGGGCGCTGAAGCGCCATGACGTAGCGCGCTTCGACCATGGCCTTGGCTTGCGCTGCTACTGCGGTCGATGCGGTTTCGACTACGGCCATGGTGGTGCTGGTGCCGCTGAAATCCTGGCGGGTCGCAATTGCTTGTGCAGGCGCGTTCATGTATTTGGATCTCCGGCCGGCGTGGCCGGCGATGTGGGAATGAGGGTGGAGAGGGCCGGTGCTGATCTCCGGCTTGACGGGACTCAAACCCGCCTACGTTTAACGGTCACCGCGCGTCGCTTCGCCAGCATCAAACGGGTCTGCCGGTTCCGCCGTCACCAGCGGATTCGCTTTCGCTACCAGCCCCGAACTACATCGGGGGTTCTTTCCCGGACGTGAGCGCATCAGCCTGCGCATTCCTCTCCGTAGTCGATCAGGCGGCCTGCTGCTGCTCGGCGACCTTGTGGTACGGGTACTTCTCCGGGAACGGCTTGATGTACGCGCCGAAGTGCTTTCCGAGGGAGTCGGCATCCTTAAACGCCTGGAACTCCTCGGCGCCGAAGTTGGCGTAGTGGTACAGCGAGCCTGGGCCGCGCTTGTCGCCATAGCCCTTGGTGAAGCGGATAGCGAGGGTGTTGGTGTCGGCGTCGTGGCCGATGCTATGGATCTGCGAGCTGTCGACGTCGAACAGCTGGATGCGGCCGGTGGCCGGGGTGGTGCTGGTCATGTTGTGCTCCAGGGCGGTTAGAGAGGTGCCCGTCTGTTCCGGGCTGTCAGCCATGCGCCACAGGGGGGAAGCGCAGGGCGGGGGATCAGGCAGCCAGGTCTTCCTGCTGGGTGGTTTCGTTGGCCTGGCCGGGCTGCAGGGTCAGGACCACGTTTTCGCGGATCAGCGCTTCGGTCAGCTCGGCCACCTCGTCGGGGGTGACGCTGGTCGAGGCCTTGAACGTCAGCTCGACGCTGCCGCCTTCCTTCGGGGCGATGACGAACTTCTTGAGCTTCACGTCCACCAGGAAGATCGGCTGGGTGTTGTCGAGCTCACCGTCGATCTGCAGCTCGAAGCCCTTGAATTCGTGGCCCACCTTGATGGGCTCCAGGCTCGGGATCTTGATCTCGGTCAGGTGGTCGCCGATGGTCGGAAGCGACTGCTGCTCGCCCTTGCCCGGCTTGCGGAACAGGGCCTTGCGCAGTTCCTTGTCGAAGTGGTCCAGCACCAGGTTGCTGGTGCTGGTGGTGATGGACAGATCGACCGCCAGGTGCCGCTCATCGCCGTGCTTCTCGATGCGCAGGTTCACGTTGGAAACGGCCGCCGGGTTGTTCTTCAGGTGGAACATGTGGACCTCGTCGGTTGAGCCGGCCGGGCCGGCAGTGGGTTACTGCAGGTCTTCCGCCGGTACCGGCATGGCGGTCGTCAGGGACTGGATGCCGCTGCGGCGCTCGGCCAGCGCCTTCTCGGCTCGGAACCATTCCAGTGCGGTCTGGTAGACGGCAGCGGCCAGGACGGCGCGGGCCATCAGCAGCGACAGGTAGTTGCCGTGCACAACAGCGAGCAGGACGCCGGCCGCTGCAAAGCCGCAGATCAGCGCCCACATGGCCAGCGGCGCGAGGATGTACGTGAGGCGGCGGCTCACGACATCACCGCCTGCAACATGTCCTGGAAGATCAGCACGGCGGTCGCACCGACGATGAAACCGATCACCGCGCCGTAGGCGATGAACTCCAGCGACATGCACACTGTCTCCTTTCGGATGGCCTGTTCGAAGCTCATGCGGCCTCCGGGTCGGGCTGGTTGCTGAACTCGTCGCGGAACTGGCGGCGCAGGCGCAGCGCGTTGTCGACCACAGACAGGCCGCGATAGCCCCGGCGCTGCTCGGCATTGAGGCGCTGGAACAGCGGCGCCGGGCTCAGGCCAGTGCAGGCGATCGCGTCGCGCACGGCCTGGAACTCGCGGATCTGGCGAACGTTGGTGTTCATGCGGTTGCTCCTTCGGGTGCGTGCTGGTTGCTGGCGATGAGGCGGGCAACTTCGGCCCGTGCGGCGCGCAATCGGTCGCGGCGGTACTCCGCCCAATCGCAGACCCGGTCGGCGTGGATGTCGCGCCCGCCCTTACGCGCGGCGGTGCGGTCAGCACGGCTGCGGTGGCGGGAGAGGCTTTGGCTGATCACCTCGATTTCGTCATCGAGGATCTGGAGGACGGTGGCGCTCATGCCGCCACCGACAGATCGGCGCCCAGGGCAAACGGGTTGGGAAGCGAGCGGCAGGTATCGATCAGCGCCTGGCGGCGCTTCCGCATCGCCTCGGCCTTGCTCAGGTCAAGGCCGGCGTCGGAGATCTCATCGGGGAAGCCGATCATTGCCAGCTCATGGCGGCGGGCAGCTTCCCAGGCCATCTCATCGGTGGCGCCGGCGAACAGGGCCGCCCGGTACGCGGTATCAACGCCGGGCATGTTCAGGCCAGCGGCCTTCAGGTTGCCGATCAGGACCGGGATGTTCCGGCGCTGGCGGCGGACGTCTGCCTCGGGGTGAAGATCCTGGACAGCTGTGTTGTGGGCGGTGTGGTCCATCTCGGGCTCCGGCGGTCCAGCACGGTGCTGGTCGACGGCTGACAAATTACCAGACGGTAATTTGTTGTCAACACCAAATGGTAAATATTTTTGCGAGAAGAGGCCGACCCAGGCCGCGCAGGGGCGTACGGGTCGATCGGGTAGACTCGTAGGTCTACAGGGAGGGCTTATGAAGAAGATTTCAGCACTGGGGTTCTTGGCCGTGCTTGCCGCCGGATGTTCCTCGACCGCGGTCGCCCCGGGAACCGAGAAATCCGTGTCAGCCGCTCGGGTGTATGACGCCAGTTACCTCGAAAGCAGTCCCGATCGTTCGGCCACCATCAACGTGACTCGCGATAAAGGGTTCGCGGGCGGGGGTTGCTCGTTCGACATCCTGATAGACAATCAGAAGGTCGTCGCGTTGAAGCCTGGCGAATCGGCGAGCATGCACTTGGGGCCAGGAACTTACTTCCTGAAGCTAGAGGCCGGCGGTGGTCTCTGTCAGAACGTCTCGACGTTCCAGAACGTCACTGTCGCAGCTGGCGATATCTTGGGCTACCGCATCGTCTGGCCTGCTGGTGGCCGGCCAACGTTGGAGCGGCAGTAGGTCGCCGCTCCTGCATCGTGTGAACGGTTTCTAGGCGACGCGTTCCAGACGCTGAATTAAATAGACCCTACCGCCGATGATGGCCTCGTCAGTGAGACGGAACGGCGGATACAGGGTCTGATCAGTACTGCGCGCCCATAGCCCATCAGGCTGCGCCTGCAGCGCCTTGATCTGCTGTCCATAGCCGGTGTTGATCAAGTAGAGGCCGTCGCCGACGAACTCGTTGCAGCCGGTATCGACCAGCACCATTTCACCCGGCTTGATCTTTGGCGACATCGAGTCGCCAACCCCTGTGACCAGCTTCAATCGTCCCGGTGGTGGCATGAAACCAACGACCGATCTGATGTAGGAAGGGGCGAAATCCATCGCCTTGATGACTTCAGGGAAATCCTCGTTGACGCGCCCCAAGCTTCCCATCTGTGCCTCCGCATCGATCTGTTCGACGCGAACGTAATCAGAGGTGATCGCAGGGGCTGCGACCGTGACGTGGCCGCCATCCAAACCCGAAAGGTATCCGGCAGGCATCTTCGCGGATGCCTCAATGGCTGCAGCCTTCTTCTCGCCGAAGGACTTATCTTTCAACAGTCCGGACAGCTCTCCCTGGTTGATCGTGGTGGCCATAACAAAGGCCGCTTGGCTGCCGCCATGATGGCGGTCGATCCATTCGCGGAGGCGTCGGCGTCGGGTCGCAACGATCGGGGCGTCAGTCTTCATCCGCAAAGTTTCAGTTACCGCAGGGTAATTCACCAAATGGTGTTGACTGGCAATTACCATATGGTAATCTCCGCGTCATGGACACCCTTCGCAACTACCTCTCGACGTTGAGCCCGGTCCAGCAGGCGGAATACGCCAAACGCGCCGGCACTTCCATCGGTTATCTGCGCAAAGCCCTGAGCAAGGGCCAACGCTTCGACGGCGGCCTGGTGCGCCAGTTGCACGTCCACAGCGAAGGCGCCGTCTCGCTTACCGAGCTCCGGCCGGATATCTGGCCATCGGCCGCCAACGACGACCAGCAGGAGGCGCCCCATGCTGCCTGATCGCTGGAATCCGAGGTTGTGGCTGCGGGATTGGCTGATCAAGCCCAGCAGGGCAGAGGCTGGCTCAGGGCAGCCGCTGCCCAATCGAATGATGATCGACGCCACGACGTTCGGCAGCGTCAATACCACCGCCCAGGGCGAGCCCAAGGCGGTGGAGTACGGCCCCTTCCATGTGGCGTCCGGAGAGGTTCGGATCGAAGCGACCGGCGTTACTCGGGGCGAATCCCGATGAACGACGCTCCGGCATCCGGATCTGCAAGCTGCTGGTACGCCTGGTTCCAGACGTTCACCACCTCCTGCTGCAGCTCTTCCGGCCAGGTGTTGATCGCTGCCAGCGACTTCTGCCCCGATTCCAGGAGTCGCTTGGATACCTCGCTCCGTTCGTGCCAGCAGCCCCAGGCCAGCACCTCGACGACCTGCTGCAGCGCCATCGTCCGTGCACTCAAGCGGCTGTGGCTGTGTTCCAGCGTCTTCAAGCGCTCTGCCACTGCCAACAAGCTGATCGGTTCGTTCCCTTGGTTCATGTCGCCCTCCTTGCGGGCTGTGCGTGTGGTGACCGCAGCCTACCGCAAGGAGGGCGACTCCCTTCATCCCTGATGTGACGTTGTCCATGGCGCCATCGTGCGCCGCCGTCGCCGCCCCGTCTCCAATCGAGAAACCCGCCCATGAATGTCACTGATGCCGCCTACGACACCGTCCACCAGTACCCGGGCGGCAGTGAGCCGCTTGCCGAGCGCATGCGGATGTCCGGCGCCACCTTGCGTGGCAAGGTAAACCCGAACAACGACCGGAACGTGCTGAGCCTCCAGGAGGCGGACAGCATGATGGGGAAGACCGGCGACTACCGGATCCTGCACGCGCTCTGCGCGGAGCACGGTTTCATCGCTCAGCGTGTCGATGCACCTGAGTCCGGCACCCTGATCACCGCACTGCTGTCGGCTGCCGCCGCGAAGGGCGATCTGGCCGAGCTGGTCTCGGAAGCGATGGCCGACAACCGCATCACCCCGAATGAGGCTGATGCCATCTCGCGCGCCTGCCAGCAGGTCATGGCCGCGCTTGTGCAGGTCAGCCAGCACGCAGAGGCAGCCTCGGAGCGGGGTGGGGTATGAGCGTAACCCCGGCCCACATCGCGGCAGTTAGCGTGCACCGTCGCCGCCGGCGTGCCATAGGGTGGGTGTCCACCCGAAACGGAGGACATCCCATGAAAGCACGGCCCGACACGCTGCGACAGCTGCAGTGCTGTCTTGACGTCATCGCCAGCAGCGAACCCATGACCGAAGCCGAGCGCGCGGAGCACCGTAGCCGGTGTGCCGAGGAACAGGCAAGGGCCGAAGCGCGCCGCGCCGGCGGCGTTCCTGACGATCTCCTGGGGAAGCTGTAATGGCCCGCATCCGCTCTATCAAACCTGAGTTCTGGGCCAGCGAGCAGGTAATGGAATGCTCGCCGATGGCTCGACTGCTCTTCATCGGCCTCTGGAATTTTTGCGACGACGGCGGCAATCACGTCGCCAGCGCCAAGACCGTGAAGGCTGAAATCTTCCCCGGCGACGATATCTCCTCGACGGATGTTCAGGGAATGCTCGACGAGCTGTCGTCGAATTCACTGATAGTCTTCTATACCAATGGTGACAAGCAGTATCTCCACGTCACAGGGTGGAAGAAGCACCAGAAAATCGACCGTCCAACGTACAAGCATCCGGCATTCTCTCCAGATGATCGTCGAGGGCTCGACGAGTCCTCCCCCCCCGGAGTGGAGGGGAGTGGAGAGGAAGGGAAGGGAAAAGGAGAAAAGCCCCCCCATACCCCCCCGGCTGCCGCCGGTGGGGCAGACGGTGGCAAATCTGGCCAGGGCAAGGCTGGCCGGCCCAAGCGGGAGAAGGTCACCTTCAACGCCTTCATCGAGGCCTGTCGGGCTGCCGGTGAGCGCCCGATCCGCACCGATGACCCGATTTTCGATTTCGCCGAGGACGCTGGCATCCCCCGGGAGTTCGTGGCACTGGCCTGGCGCGAGTTCGCCATCAAGCACCGGGACAGCGGCAAGCAGCAGAAGGACTGGCGCGCTCACTTCCGCGATGCCGTGCGCCGGAACTGGTTCAAGCTCTGGTGGTGCCCGAATGGCGGTGGCTGCGAACTGACGACCAGCGGCGTGCAGGTCAAGCGCGAGCGCGACGCTGAGCGCGAACGTGAGCGGCAGGATCAGCTGGCCCAGCAGGAGCAGGCGGCGTGAACGCTGTGCCCGACTACCTGGGCAACGTCGCCCATCTGCGCGTGCCGCCGCATTCCGTACCGGCCGAGCAGTCGGTCCTCGGCGCGCTTCTCCTGGTCGGGGAGTCGCTGGCTCAGATCCGCGACCAGCTGGCAGCGGAGGACTTCTACCGCCGCGAGCACCAGCTGATCTACCAGGGCATCTGCGGCGTGGCCGACCTGAAGCGCGAGGTCGACGTGGTGACCGTGGGCGACTGGATCACGGCCAACGTCGAGATCGGCGCCCAAGAGCTGGTGGCCACCGTCTACGACCTAGCCGGCAGCACGCCCTCGGCGGCCAACGTTCGTGCCTATGCGGAGATCGTGCGCAACAAGGCGCTGCTGCGGCAGCTGATCGAGACCACCACCGACATCGCAGACAACGCCTACGCCGCCAGCGACGATGAGGCGGAGGAGGTCGTGTCTGCCTCGGCGACGAAGCTGGCAAGCCTGACCGTGAAGTCGAGTGGCAGCGGCGGCCTGGTGCTAGTGCGCAGTGGCGTGCAGAAGGCCTGGGACGAAATGGAAGCCCGGTTCCACGGTGAGGGCACGCAAGGCCTGGTGCCGAAGTGGAGCAGCGTGCGCCGCAAGATCCCGTACCTGGAGCCGACCGACCTGATGGTGCTGGGCGCACGCCCGTCTATGGGCAAGACCGCGCATGCCTTGAACTGGGCCGAGGACGCGGCTGCCAGCGGCAGGAACGTCGCGGCCTTCAGCCTGGAGATGTCCGCCTCGCAGTGGAGCCTGCGGCTGATGGCGGCCCATGCCGGAGTCGACCTGAATCGCATGCGCGAGAAGGGCGCTCTGAACAACGACGAGTGGGCGCGCCTCTCGCAGGCCCGCAACTACATCCAGTCGCTGCCGTTGGCGATCGATGACTGCGGCGCGCTGTCGGTCGATGCTTTGGCAGCGCGGGCCTCCCGCATGCATGCCAAGGTTCCGGGCGGCCTGGGCCTGATCGTCGTTGACTACCTGCAGCTGCTGACCGGCAAGGCCAAGTCGGAGAACCGAAACGACGAGGTGTCGTACATCTCGCGCCGCCTGAAGGGTCTGGCCAAGGAACTGAACTGCCCGGTGATGGCGCTGTCCCAGCTCAATCGCAGCGTGGAGAAGAGCCTCGACAAGCGCCCCGGCATGGCCGATCTGCGCGAGTCCGGTGCCATCGAGCAAGACGCCGACGTGATCGCGTTCCTGTACCGCGATGACTACTACAGCAAGGATGCCTGCGGCGCGCCGGGGATCTCCGAGCTGATCGTGGCGAAGAACCGCCAGGGCGAAACCGGGACCTGCTACTTGCAGCACCGGCTGCAGTGCAGCGCCTTCGATGACTACACAGGCCCGCGGCCGAACTACAGCCTGAAGGGAACCTCGACCGTCGGCGGTGGCGATGATGACTTCGACGTGCCGGCTTCGGGCCGCCGCCGTCGCAGCCGCCGCGACCTTGCCGCAGGAGACGACGCATGACCGCGATGACAGCAGCTGCACGGAAGATTCGCGCGAAGCGGGCCAGCCGGCCCATCTATGCCATCTGCCTGCGTCTGGTCGATCCGGCCACAGGCGAGGAGATCGGCGCGTTCGCCCCGAGCAACGACATCGATCGCAGGCTGGCCAAGGACCGCGGCTACCGCGTCGGCCATGAGTACCGGCTGGAAATCAAGGCCTCGCGCAATGCCGCGTTCCACCGCCTAGCCCACGTCATCGGGCACCTGCTGGTCGACAACGTCGAGGCGTTCCGTGACCTGGACGCGCATGCCGCGCTGAAGCAGGTGCAGCTGGAGTCGGGCATCTGCTGCGAGATGGTGGAGATGGACGCCAGCCCGGTGGTCAAGGCGCTGCTGGACGCGGCCGAGACTGTGCTGGGCGCCGGCGCGCGCAAGGTGCTGTCGGGCGTGCTGCCGGAGATCCGTACCATTCCGGTGAAGGTGGCCCAGTCCCTGGCCTTCGATTCGATGGAGGAGGAGGACTTCGCCGCCTTCTTCAAGGGCATCACAGCCTGGATCGGTGACCACTACGCGCACGTCATGCTGGACGACGTGCGCGCTGACTACTGGCGGATGGTCAACGGCCGGCAGAGGCAGGAGAGGGCGGCATGATGCTAGTCGAGGAGAGCTCTCATCGTGAGGGTGCCCGAGCAGAGCTTCTGGTAAGCGGTCTCCAGCCACTGAGCCTGTCGATCATCAAGCTCTTTGATGTCCTCCCCACGTTGTGCGAGAGCACCGCGCCTGAGTTGGTACGACTCGGCGCGTTTGATGAGTCCGAACGCGGTTTGGATGGGGTCGGCTACCCCGTCCAGCAGGTGAAGTTCGGCCATGGGAACCTTGCAATCGCGCGCGCCGGTGAGGGCTTCAGCGATGGCGGAAAGATCGACGGCACCAACCATGGAGTTGTTTACCTCGGCCGTCTTCTGAAGGTAGTCGCGCAGAAGTTCAAGATCGTGGAAGTACTGGAGGGCGAAACTCTTCGCACGCCGTATGGCCTCCTGTCGCTTCAGTGCACGATCGCGAGCGGCGAAGCGCGCTGGGACGTAGATCGCAACGATGCCAACCAGCACGGCGGACGCCAGCTGGAGCCATGCCAGCGTATCGCCGGCAGCGGCGGCGGTCTCAATGATGATCGTCCTGTCCATGGTTCCCCCTTTGGTTGGAGGAAAGCATGAAGCGAGGAAGGTCGACCGGCAAGAAGACCAAGGCCCAGCTCGCCCGGCTCGACGCCATCAAGGACATCGGGTGCATCGTGGCCCACAGCCTTGGGATCCGGTTCGGTGAGAAGCCTGTGCCGGCCGAGGAGCACCACCTGACCGTTGGCGGGAAGCACGGCCAGAAGCGGCGCGGGCATGACTTCACCATCGGCCTGAACCCGTGGTCTCACCGCGGCGAGCCGTTCGGCGGCATGTCCGCCGCCCGGTGCGAGGAACTGTTCGGACCGTCCTACGCCCGCCAGCCCCGGAAGTTCCGGCTGGAGGTCGGCAGCGATGACTACCTGCTGGACCTCCAGAACACCCTGATCGAAAAGCACCTGGAGAAGACCTCATGGCGACCAGCCGCCTGATTATCAGCATCGACCCCGGCCGGACCGGTGCCATCGCCGCGCTGGTCGACGGCGCGCCAGGCCCGGTGATCGACATGCCGCTGCTGACTGTGGGGGAGAACCAGGAAGTCGATGCCCGTGGCATCGCTCTGTTCATCCGCGCGGCGAAGGACCAGAACCCCGGCGCGGAGGTAGTGGGGGTGATCGAAAGGGTGCGCGCGATGCCGCCGAGGAAGGGGCCGGACGGAAAGGAGGAGCGCAAGGCCGGTCCCCAGTCGTCCTTCAACTTCGGCGACCATTACGGCAAGGCCAAGGCAGCATTCGAGCTGCTGGGTATTCCCTACATGCGTGCGGAGCCTGCCAGCTGGAAGCGCCGGTTCGGACTGACCGGCCAGGACAAGGACGCGGCGCGGCTGCTTGCCATCAAGCGGTTCCCGGATGCAGCACACCTGCTGAACCTGAAGAAGCACAACGGCCGGGCCGACGCGCTCTTGATCGGACTCTGGGCCGAGCACCAGCTGGCCATGGGAGTAGCAGCATGAGTGACGAAAATGTGGTTCGGCTGCCGGTCAAGCCGAAGGACGCCCCGGCCAATGAACTGACGATCGTCCGCACCTACGGCAGCTGCGCCCACAGTCACTTCCTGGTGGATGAGCGCGCATCGGAAGTGACTTGCCGGGACTGTGGCGAGAAGCTCAATCCGGTCTGGGCATTGGCGCAGCTGGCCCGCGAGGACAGCAGTCTCATCCAGCGCTGGTCTCTCCTTTCGGCCCATGTTCGCCTGCTGCAAGGCCGTACGAAGGTGAAGTGCACCAGCTGCCAGAAGATGGTCACGATCCCCAGCGGGGTTTCCGATTGGAAGGTCAGGGACTTGGCCGAGCACATCCGCAAGGAAGAGGGCCTGTGACGGCGGCCGAACTGCGCATGCAGAAGCGCTACCGGTCTTACGTGCAAAAGCACGGCCGCTGCTCGGTCTGCCAGTTCCGCACCGCCGGCGCTGAGGGCTTCCACTGCAAGGGCTGGCCAGAGCGGGCCGGTACCTGCGACACCGACAGGAAGCTGCCGGTGTTCCGATTCGATGACGCTGTTCTGGATGGCATGCGCGATGCGCGCTGAGGTGACCCATGGATAAAAAGCAGCTCGAAGCGCGCCTGGTCCAGTGGGCTGAGGAGTACGGCGGCGGCCGCTATGAAAACATCGGTTTCGCAAGTCGGAACGTGCTGCAGTCGCTGATCGAGCATCAGGGTTTCATGCCGGGCGGTGGCGGATATCGCGGCATCCTGATCAACACGCCTGGCGATGAAGTGCAGTCCGCCGTGCTTGCCATGGAGGCATTCGGCTACGTCCGCCCGGCCCGAACCCTTCGTTGCGAGTACTTCCTGAAGAGCGCGCCCTTGGAGCTGAAGCTGCAGAACCTGAGGCGCGTGGGGATTGATATCAAACGTCCCACCTACTACGACTACCTCGCAATCGGAAAGGCATTCGTAATGGGTCAGCTTTCAAAGGAGATGGCAGCATGAAGATGGTCGTTTACATGATGATCGCTGATGCTTGCTGTGGAGATAGTTTCTGCAAGATCGGTGTGACCACCGACCTCGCGGCTAGGGTCAGCGCGGTGCAGACCGGATGTCCGATGCCGATCACTGACGTGGCGTATCTGGAGCTTCCACGCGGCGCCCGGCAGGCAGAGACGCTGTTCCACAGCAAGCTTCAGGCGTTCCACACGCAAGGCGAGTGGTTCCGGATGAACCTGTCGAACCCTGACCACAAACGCGCCATGGCCGAGGCAACGGCAGTGGTGCTGCGGCACCACGGGCTGAGCGAAACGCGCTGGAAGCATATGAGCCTCGACGCCGTGCGATCGCTCTGCAGGGTGTTGCGTCTAGACAATGCGGCCTAGAAACTGGGCACCTTCGCGAAGTACCCACTTCCGGCACCTGATGACCACATTCGAAGCCCTGGCAGCCGCCGGGGCTTCGTCGTATCTACCGATCAACCATCGCGCCGAAACCCCCTCCGCTCGCCGTGAGGCGATTGGGGCTGGCGTCTACGCAACCGGGCGGTTTGCATCCCTGGCGCTACGGCGCAGGGAAGCGCCTAGGCAGCGGTGGTGATCGGCCCTCTACGCCCGCAGCCCCCCGGACCAACCACATCCTCGCGCACCAGCCGGTTGCGGGGCGGGCACCTATGCAGGAACACCCCATGAGCCAGTTCGACCAGATCATCGACCGGGTGCTGGCCCATGAGGGCGGCTACGTCAACGACCCGCGCGATCCAGGCGGCGAAACCCAGTGGGGCATCAGCAAGCGCTCCTATCCCCAGCTCAACATCCGGGCGCTGACCCGCGCTGACGCAGTGGAGATCTACCGCCGGGACTTCTGGCAGCGGGTGCGGGGCGACGAGCTGCACAAGGCGTTCGCCTTCCAGGCACTGGATGCGGCTGTGAACCACGGGATCGGCAACGCCGTCCGCTGGCTGCAGCGCGCCGCTGGCGTCGCTGACGACGGGATCATCGGGCCACGAACGCTGGCTGCTGTTGCTCAGGCAGATCCCGCAGACCTGGTGCTGCTGTTCAACGCGGAGCGCCTGGAGTTCTACGCAAAGCTGGGTACATTCGACGCGTTCGGGCGAGGCTGGACCCGGCGAGTAGCCGGCAACCTGCGGTACGCTGCCAAGGACAACTGATGTCGGTGACCAAGAAGAAGGCCAAGCTCTCGCCGGTCAACCAGTTGCAGGGCGTGCTGGTGGTGCTGGAGAACCAGAAGGCCAAGAACCCGACCGCCGAGTTGCTGCTGGCCATCCGCGAGATGGTGAGCGACGCACTGGCGGTGCTGCAGGAGCCGGACCCCACCAAGCAGCGCATTGCGTTTGTGCTGCTGGCGGTCCAGCAGTCGACCCAGGTGGCGGTGAAGGTGGTGCGCGGCAAGCGCCTCACCCGGGTGACCATCATCGACCAGCCGCTCTATCACTGGGCGCTGGAGGAAATTCACTCACTGGCAGGTGCGGCATGACCTTCGCGACCCGCAACATCGGCGCCGCGCGCGTCGGCATCGCCGTGCTGGTGCTGTTCCTGCTCGGCATGGCCATGGCCGCCCTAATTGCGGTGGCAATCCCGCCGGAGAACAAGGACTCGTTCGGCATGCTGATCGGCGGTCTGAACAACGCTACCGGCATGGTCATCGGTTACTTCTTCGGTATGACCCGCAAGGGTCCGGGGGCCTGACATGAACCGGATCGCCATCTACCTGCTGGTGTTCGTCGCTTGGTCGGCTGGCATGTTCGGTGCCGGATGGGCTTGGCGTGGTGACCAGGCTGAGCGCGACGCATCTGACAAGTTGCTATCAAGTACCGCGCAAGCTTTACAGCAAGAGCAGTCGGTGCGGGCCACTGAACACCGGCAGGCCGACACCCTGGCCACCATCGGAGCCAAGCATGAAGAAGATCGCACTGCGGCCACGGCCGTTCCTGCTGCTGTTGTGGCTGACCTGCGCGCTGGGCGTCTCCAGCTGCGCGACGACCTCGCCACCTGCAACACCGCTCGCCTGTCCCAAGCCGTCGCCGGCGCCGTCGAACGTGACCAGGCAGCCCAACTACGAGCAGAGGTCGCGGGCGCTCTTGTTCAAATCGGACGTGACGCAGACGACCACGTCCGCGCCTGCCAGGCAGTCATCGCAGCAGACCGTGCCGAGGTGATGCGATGAGCCTGCACGACCGGCTGCGTCGGATAGAGCTGCAGCAGGAAGAGCAGCGCCAAGCCACCGCCAGACTGGAAGGAAAGGTTGATGCCTTGTTGGCGGCGCTGGAAGCTGAAGGCGAGGAAGAGCAGGAAGAGCCAGCCCGTAACCTCGACGGTGAGCTGCTGCCCGGCGATCGCGAGCAGTCGCAGAGTCTCGGCTGATGGGCATCGTCACGATCATCCCGCCACCGGTGGACGACCGGTCGGGGCTGACCCGTACCCAGGGCACCAAGGTGCTGGTCGACGGCCAAGAGCTGAAGGGTGTGACCAAGGTAGAGCTGGTCGCCAGCGTCGACGACGTGTGGCGCGCCCGCATCGAGTGCGTTGCTCAGGTGCAGGTGATGCCTGGCATGTTGCTGGAGGTGGAATCACACCGGCGGCTGTCGTGGTGGCGGAGGCTCGCGTACCGCATTGCTGGTGCGGACATCGACGCCACAAGCCTGACCTGCAGCGCACGCAGGAGCGAGAAGCCCTGATGGCGAGGGTCACCACACTGGCACCGCGCATCGCCAGCGCACCCAGCAGGCTGAAGCCCACCACCCCCGTGGTGCCCACCTACGGGAAAGGAAGGGGCGGTAGGCCCTGGCGTAGGAAGCGGGATGCAGTCATGCAGCGGGACCAGTACCTGTGCCAGCCCTGCAAGCAGCAGGGACGGATCACCGAGGCAACTGAGGTGGACCACATCGTCAACGTGGCCGAGGGCGGCAGCGACGACGACACGAACCTGCAGGCGATCTGCACCGAATGCCATGGGGTGAAGACCCAGGCAGAGGCAAGGCGAGGCGCGGCGCGACGTTGAAGCGAACGCGTGGAACCACACGCGACGCGACAACTGTTTCACATCGGCGGGAACAGGCCGGGGGGGAGGGAGGAAACTTCAGACCCTTTGCCACGGACACCCGCCGCCCACTCATTCAGAGGTTTTTTTCTCGGCCGGGATTTCGGGCTGAGGGTCATTTATGCGCAAAAACACGAAACCTGGGCGCCCGGCGTTCAAGGCCACTGCCGTGCAGCGCCGGTTGGTCACCAATGCAGCGGCCAGCGGCATGACGCATCAGGAGATTTCGATCGCGCTGGGGATCTCCCGGAACACCCTGGAGAAGTACTTCGAGAAGGAGATTTCGGCCGCCGCACTGCGCCGACGCATGGAGGTGATGGACGCGATGGCGAGGACGGCACTTAAGGGCAACGTGGCGGCCCAGAAAGCATTCCTTGCGCAGGTCCCCACGCTGGCTGCGCCACCGGTGCCGCAGGAGAAGCCGGTGGGCAAGAAGGAGAAGGCCAACGCTGATGCGGTGGGTGCCGAGGCCGGTACCGGGTGGGAGGAGCTGCTTGGCAACAACGTCACCCCGATCACCAGGGCGGTCAAGTAAGTGAGCTGGGACCTTTCCTGCCGGGACTGGTGGGAGAAGCTGCAGGCCGGCCAGCTGCCGGTCGCGCAGCTGCCACTGTGGACCCAGCAGGCGGAGCGTGCGGCGGCCATTCTGGGCAGGCTTCGTCTGGCCGACGTACCTGGCACGCCAACGCTGGCGGAGGCCGGTGGCGAGTGGTTCCAGGATGTGGCGCGCAACATGTTCGGCTCGGTGAACCCGGAGAACGGAGACCGCGAGATTCGCGACCTGTTCGCCTTGGTACCGAAAAAGAACGCCAAGACCACGTTCGGGGCGCTGGGCATGGTGACGGCCACGCTGATGAACCAGCGCCCACGTGCCACATTCCTGATGACGGCACCGGTGCAGGACACGGCGCAGCTGGCGTTCGATGCTGCGGCCGGCGCGATCGAGCTGGACCCGGTGCTGGATGCCAAGTTCCACATCCGCCACCACCTGAAGACGATCATCCACCGCGAGACGAAGGCCTCGCTGGAGATCATGACGTTTGACCCTGCGGTGTTGACCGGCGTGAAGGTGTCGGGCGGGGCGCTGATCGACGAGCTGCACGTGTGCGCCAAGAAGGCCAAGGCCGCCCAGGCGCTGCGGCAGATCCGCGGCGGCATGGTGCCTTACCCGGAGGCGTTCCTGTGGTTCATCACCACGCAGAGCGACGAGCAGCCGGTCGGGGTGTTCGCCGACGAGCTGCAGAAGGCTCGGGACATCCGCGATGGAAAGCGGGTAGGCAAGATGCTGCCGGTGCTGTTCGAGTTTCCGCAGGAGGTACAGGAGTCGAAGGAGCAGCAGTGGAAGGACCCGCAGCTGTGGCCGCTGCTGAACCCGAACATCGGCCGCGCCATGACGCTGGAGCGCATGGTGGAAGAGTTCGACGACGCGGTCGGTACCAGCGAGGCCGAGCTGCGCAGTTGGGCCTCTCAGCACCTCAACGTGCAGATCGGGGTGGCGCTGCACCAGGGTAGCTGGGCGGGCGCGGAGTATTGGGAGCAGCAGGCCAACAAGAAGCTGAAGCTCGCCTACATGCTGCAGGTGTGCGACGCAATCACTGCCGGCATCGATGGCGGCGGATTGGACGACCTCCTTGGTCTCTCGTTCTGCGGGCGGCACAAGCACACCAAGCGGAAAATGCTGGTGTCCTTCGCCTTTGCTCACCCCAAGGCGGTTGAACGGCGCAAGAGCGAGCAGGAACGATATGCGGGCTTCATCAAGGACGGAAGCATGTTCGTCGGCGGGATGGAGGAAGAAGGCGCCACCGACCTACGCGACATGGCCAAGATGGTGAAGTTGGTGGCTGTGGCCCGGTTGCTGGCTGGTATCGGTGTCGATCCCTCCGGCCTCGGTACGGTGCTGGACGCACTGGCCGCCGAGAAGATCGATGCGGAACTGATCGTGGGTATCAGGCAGGGCTGGCAGCTCACGGGCACCTGCAAGGTGTTCGAGCGCTGGCTGTCAGATGGTTTGCTGGAGCATGACGGCTCGCGGCTGATGGATTGGTGCGTGGGCAATGCCAAGGTCGAGGCGTCGAAGAACGCGCTGTACGTGACCAAGGCGGCCAGCGGGGTCGGGAAGATCGATCCCCTGATGGCGGCGATGAATGCCGTCGAGCTGATGTCTCGGAACCCCGAGCCGCAGAACAAGAAACTCGTCCTCATGACCTTGGGTGGAGCCCGATGAACAACGAGAACCGCGCCTACAGCCTGCTGGAGGTGAAGAACTATGACGACGACCTGCAGGTGATCACCGGCCTGGCCACAACGCCGGAGCCGGATCGCTATGGCGATATCGTCGAGCCGCTGGGCGCAAAATTCGCCGCCGAGCTGCCGCTGCTGTGGCAGCACCGCCACGACAGCCCGGTCGGCATCGTGAAGTTCGGCAAGCCGACGGCGCAGGGCATCCCGTTCACCGCGATCGTGGCGAAGATCGCCACCCCGGGCGCGCTAAAGGATCTCTGTGACCTGGCCTGGCAATCGGTCAAGGAACAGCTGGTGCGGGGCGTGTCGATCGGCTTCCGCGCGCTGGAGTACAGCTACATGGAAGGCGGCGGTATCCGCTTCACCGAGACCGAGATCTACGAGCTTTCCCTGGTCACCATCCCGGCCAACGCCGCGGCGACCATCCAGACCATCAAGGCCATGGATACCGGCGCCCGGCGCCCGGTGAACTATGGCGTCCCCCTCATCCAGCGCCAGGTGGCCAAGGTCGAGCGACCGGCCGGCGGCGCGGTGAAGTTGCTGGACTGAAGTGCCGGGCCACACGGCCCTGCGGGGTGGAACCCGCTTCCCATCATTTGCAGGCACTGCCCGGCGTGGAACCCGGGCCGAACGGCTGCACCACAAGGAAACTGACATGACTCTCGCAGAACAGCTGGAAGCCCTCCGCGCCACCCGCGCCGATTTGGAAAAGAAGCTCACCACCGTCGTCGAGAAGTCGATGGGTGAGAAGCGTTCCCTGAACACCGCCGAGCAGGAAGAGTTCGACAGCATCACCGATCAGATCAAGGATCTGGATGGCGATATCGAGCGCTTCGAGAAGCTGCTGGCCATCCAGGCGAAGTCGGCTACCCCGGTCGCGGCCATCGTCAAGGCGCAGGGCTCGGCCACCGCTGGCGGCGAAGGCCGCACCCTGGAGCCGGCGCAGCTGAAGACGGTCGACAAGACCGACGCCGGCATCGGCTTCGCCCGCATGGCCCGCTGCCTGGCCGTGTCGCATGTCCACCACCAGAACCCGCTGGACGTGGCCCGCGCGATTTATCCGAACGATGAGCGCCTGCACGGCATCATCCAGGAGAAGGCCGCCGTACAGGCTGCCAGCACCGGCAATGCGACCTGGGCCGGCAACCTGATCACCGATGGCGGCGTGGCCTTCGCCGACTTCGTCGAGTGGCTGCGCCCGCGCTCGCTGTTGGGTCAGGTGTCCGAGCGCCTGCGCAACCTGCCGTTCGACACCCCGGTGCTTGTGCAGGGCTCGGCCGGCACGGCCAAGTGGGTCAAGGAAGGCGCTGCGAAGCCCCTGACCAAGTGGTCGTACACCCGTGCGAAGCTGACCCCGCTGAAGGTTGCCGCGATCGCTGCGGCGACGAAGGAAACGATGATGCGCGCCACGCCCGCAGCCGATGCGCTGCTGCGTGATGAGCTGGGTCGGGCGGTCAACCAGACCATCGACACCCAGTTCATCGACCCGGATGCGGCGGCCGTGGCTGATGAGGCACCCGCCTCGATTCTGAATGGCGTGCCCGCCACCACGGTGCCGTCGGGCAGCGATCCGGATTCGATCCGGGCTGGCGCCGCGGCGATCATGCAGGCCGTGGCCGGTGCGAACCTGTCGCTGGCAGGCTCGTTCTGGGTCATGTCGGAACGCACTGCGATCGCGCTGTCGCTGATGACGAACCCGCTGGGCGCTTCCGAGTTCCCGGGCCTGAACTTCACCGGCGGCACGTTCCTGACGTTGCCGGCGTTCGTCTCGGCCTACGTCCCGGACGATGAAGACGGTGCCGTGATCGCGCTGATCAAGGGCGACGAGATCTTCCTGGGCGACGAAGGTGGCCTGCAGGTCTCGATGTCGGATCAGGCATCGCTTGTCATGGATGACGCCCCGACCATGAACAGCACCACGCCGACCGCGCAGCAGGTTGTCTCGCTGTGGCAGACCAACAGCGTGGCCTTCCTGGTCGAGCGCTTCATCAACTGGCAGCGTCGCCGCACGCAGGCCGTCGCTTGGGCGCGCGTGAACTGGGGCAGCGGTTCGGTTCCGTCCAGCTCGTAACCGACACGTGGCAGGGCCCGAAGGCCCCGCCACTCTCTCCCGAATTGCGAGGTTCCCATGAGCAAGGTCGATATCGTCGGACGTGGCGGTCGCGTGATCAGCGTCCATCATCGTGTTGCTGCGGCGCTGGAGCAGCGCGGCGGCTACCTGCGCCGTGACATGGTGGCGCAATCGCCCGTCGCGCCGAATCCGGGCGCCAACGCGCCTGCGTCTGGAAAGGCCAAGAAGACGGCCAAGAAGACGGCCAATAAGACGGCAGCCAAGGTTGGCCAGCCGAAAAAGGAAGCGTCCGAATGAGTGGCTTCTCGCCCCGGGAGCTGGCCACCGCCTACGGTGTCCGTCAGCATGGTGTCGACTACCTGAAATCGCTGTCGCCGGTAGTTGCTGCGCCGGGGCGGGATAGCTGGCATACCCTGACCGTGCAAGAGCCATTCACGGGTGCTTGGCAGCGCAACATGGAGGAACGAGCGACCACGGTCCTGACCTATCCAACGTTGTACGCCTGCCTCAACCGCATCGCCTCGGACATCGGCAAGCTGCCGTTCGTGTTGAAGACGGAGGACGAGAACGGGATCTGGCGGGTCGAGAAGAGCAACACTGCCTACTGGCCCGTCCTGCGCAAGCCGAACAATTACCAGATCGCGCAGCAGTTCCGCGCAGCCTGGATGCTGTCGAAGCTGATCCAGGGAAACACCTACGTGCTGAAAGGCCGCGATGAGCGCCGTGTGGTCAACCGTCTGTGGGTGCTCGATCCGTGCAGAGTGCAGCCGATGGTGTCTGACAGCGGTGAGGTCTTCTACCAGCTCAACTACAGCACCGGTACGAACCTACTGCCGGAGAACTATCCAGGCACCCAACTTATCGTGCCGGCCAGCGAGATCATTCACGACCGGATGAACTGCTTCCACCACCAGCTGATCGGTGTGCCTCCGCTATGTGCGGCGCACTGGCCTGCGGTGAAGAACCTGAAAATCCTGAAGGACTCGACCACCTTCTTCTCCAACGGCGCCAACCCTGGCGGCATCTTGACCGCACCGGCCGGCATGTCCGACGAGGATGCGCAGGAAGTGAAGGATTACTGGAACAGCAGCTTCCATGGGCCCAACGCTGGCAAGGTAGCCGTGGTCGGCGCGGACATGAAATTCACGCCTTTCGCATTCAAGGCCGCAGATTCGCAGCTGGTTGAGCAAATGAGGTACTCCGACGAGCAGGTGTGCCAGCCGTTCGGCATCCCGCCATTCAAGATCGGCATCGGGTCGATCCCTGCGGGGATGAAGGTCGACGACATCAATCAGCTGTACTACTCGGATGCGCTGCAGGCGCACATTGAGAGCATCGAAGAGCTGCTAGACGAGGGTCTGGGGATTTCCCGACCGATGGGAGTGGAGCTGGACCTGGAGCCGCTGCTGCGAATGGACGTCGGCAAGCAGGCTGAAGTCATTACGAAGTTGACGGGCGGCCCGGTTCTGACCCCGAACGACGGCCGGCTCAGGATCGGATACGGCCCGCTTGAAGGTGGCGACACCGTCTACATGCAGCAGCAGGACTTTCCGCTCGACCAGGTTCGGCAGAACAAGATCACGGCCGAGCCCGATGCCGCACCGGTGGCGCCGTCCGCTGAACCAGACGACACGCCGCCTGACGACAGCGACGAGTTGCGCGCGCTGCAGCAGGAGAATTTCATGATGAAGGCCCTTCACGCCGCGCGAGCCGAGGTATTCCGCAATGACTGACCCCATCGACTTCGGCAAGGAGATCGGCGGCCTGATCCGTGAGGCGATCGCGCCGGTGAAGCGGGAGCTGGAGGAGCTGCGCGAGCGGGCTCCGGAGAAGGGTGATCCTGGCCGTGACGCTGACCCGGAGATGGTGGCTGAGCAGGTCCGCACCGCGCTGGAGGCCCTGCCGGCCCCGGCAGCCGGCAAGGACGCCGACCCCGTCACGGACGACCAGATCGCCCTGCAGGTCGCACGCCACCTTGAGGCGAATCCTGTGTCCCCTGGCCGTGACGCGGATCAGGTCGACGTTGAAGCCTTGGCCGACCTGGTGGTGGCGAAACTACTGGACTCCGACAGGTTGGCTACGCTGGTAGACTTGGCGACCAGTGCCGCCGTGGCGAAGCACTTCGAGGACCACCCAGTGCGCGACGGCCGCGATGCAGACCCTGCATTGGTCGCGGATATGGTAAAGGCCGCTGTCGACGCACTGCCGGCGCCGAAGGACGGCCGTGACGCCGAGCCGGTGACCGAAGATCAGCTGGCCGCCCAGGTAGCGAAGCACCTCACCGCCAACCCACCGCAGGACGGTGCGGACGGTGTCGGCCTGGCCGGAGCGATGATCGATCGCGCTGGGGAGCTGGTGATCACCACCACCAAGGGCGAGGCGATCAGGCTGGGCAAGGTCGTCGGTGAGGACGGTCGGGACGGGCTCAGCTTCGAGACAGCCGCCGGCGACTACGACGCCGAGCGTGGCTTCGTCATCACGCTGGGCGCCGGCGACCGCCGGAAGGAGTTCGTGCTGCCCTACATGGTGCATCGCGGCTTCTGGCGCGAAGGGCTGGGCGTGAAGGCAGGCGAATCCATCACCCACGACGGTGCCCTGTGGATCGCCAAGCGGAGCAATGCGTCGAAGCCCTGCCTGGAGAACGAGCAGGACTGGGCGCTGGGCGCACGTAAGGGGCGCGACGGCAAGGACGGCAAGAGCGTGCGCGTCCCGGCCGAGCCCGTGCCGCTGGGTGGCAGCCATGCGTGAATTCATCACCCCGGCGGACGCCCGCGAGCAGATGCGCATCGACAGTGACGCAGATGACCGCTGGCTGGCGATATGGATTCCGGTCGTGTCCGCGGCAGTGGCGGCTTGGCTAAAGGAGGAATGGCGGCTGTATGTGCTGCAGCGGGATTCGGCCGGAAAACTGGTGCGCGACATCGCCGGTCGGCCGGTGCCGGCCGAGGACAGCAACGGTGAGCCGATCCTGCATCCTTCGGTGATTGCCGCGACGTTGCTGGAGCTGGCCTCGCAGTACCGCTTCCGCGAAGGCGAGGGCGACAACGTGGTGCCGGCCGATGCTGGCCACGGCTATGTGCTGTCGAAGGCTGCCACTGCACAGCTGGCGCCGCTGCGCCGCACGACGGTGGCCTGATGAGCAACGTTGCCAGCGGATCCCTGCGGCACCGCGTGCTGATCCAGCAGCAGGTGACCACCAGGGACAGCGATGGTATCGAGCAGACGGCGTGGGTCGACGTGGCCACCGTATGGGCGTCTGTCGAGCCACTGTCAGCCCGGGAGTTCATCCAGTCCGGGCAGACCCAATCGTCGGTCACGGCGCGCATCACCATGCGCTACCGCGCCGGTCTGTTGCCGTCGATGCGCCTGGTCCATCGAGGTGAGATCTTCAACATTGCCGGCCTGCTGCCGGACAAGGCATCGGGGCTGGAGTACATCACCATTCCCGTCTCGGCCGGGGTCAACGACGGCCAATGATCGAGATCGACCTTCTTGGACCAGGCCCGAGCGCATCGGGAAGCCTGGCCGAACGGCTGCGCGGCCGTCGGGTTGGCGTGGTCGGCAATGCCTTCGAGATTGCGCCGTGGGCTGAGTTCCTAGCGGCCAGCGACCGGCAGTGGTGGGACAAGTATCCGCAGGCCCGGGAGTTTGTCGGTGCCCGCTACAGCAGCCACCGAATCGGCGGAGTGATCCAGCTGCCCGGGGCGTTGACCAACTGGAACAGCGGCGTGCTGGCGCTGGCGGTTGCCGCCCACCTGGGCGCAACGCTGGTTCGCCTGCACGGCTTTGATATGCATGGCAGCCACTTCTTCGGGCCGTACTCCAACGGCCTGACCAACACGTCGGCGCACCGTCGTGAGATTCACAAGCAACAGTTCGCCCTTTGGGCGATCCAGAACCCCCATGTCCGCGTCGTGAACTGCACGGCCGGCTCAGCGCTCAGGTGCTTCGATTTCGATGAACAGACTGCCGCTTAACTCGGTGCGCGGGCGCATCCGCGCCTACATCGAGAGCCATGCCGGTGCCTTGGGTGATGACGTGCTGGAGGTAGGCAGCCGCATCCATGACCCGGCCGCCTGGTGGTGCACAAACCGCGACCTGGCCAGTGGCCAGTGGACCGGGATCGACATGCAGGCGGGCGCCGGCGTCGATCATGTTGCCGACATCCACGACCTGCCGGCGGAATGGGCCGGGCGCTTCAGCGGCATCGTCTGCTCCGAGGTGCTGGAGCACGTGGCCCGGCCGTGGCTGGCGCTGCCGGAGCTTCGCCGAGTGCTGCAGCCCGGTGGCCTGCTGGTGATCACCACGCTGTTCGCGTTTCCGGAGCACGGCTACCCCGACGACTATTACCGCTACAGCCAGAGCGGCCTGCGGCTGCTGCTGGCCGATGCCGGATTCAGCGGGATCGCGACCGAGTACGGCGGCGAGGTGCCGATCGAACTGAACGACCATGGCGAGCGCGGTGTGTCCCGCCGGCGCCTGCCGATGCACACCTTCGCGGTGGCGCGATGCTGACGCTGCTCACGGCCACCGGTGCCCGGCCCGCCGCCTGGGCGCTGTGCGAGCGCTGGATGGCCCGGCAGGACTACGCCGGCCCCGTCCGCTGGATCATCGTGGACGACGGCCTTGAGCCGCAGCCGGTAACCTTCCGGCGCGCGGGTTGGCAGCTGGTGCTGGTGCGCCCATCGCCACATTGGGCGCCCGGGCAGAACACGCAGGCTCGCAACCTGCTGAAGGGGCTGGCTGCAGTTGGTCCGGAAGATCGGCTGGTGATCATTGAGGATGACGACTGGTATGCGCGCGACTGGTTGACCACGGTCGCGGCCGAGCTGGAGCATGCCGAGCTGGTGGGCGAGCACCGCGCTCGCTACTACAACGTGGAGCAGCGGCGCGGTCGGCAGCTGGCCAACACCGGTCACGCAAGCCTGTGCAGTACCGCGATGCGTGGCTCGGCGATCCGCGACTTCGCCGACGCCTGCCGATCACGGCCGAAGTTCATCGATCTGGAGCTGTGGCGCCGTCCGCGCGGTCGCCGGCTGTTCGGCGGCCACCGTGTCGTTGGGATCAAGGGTCTGCCAGGTCGCGGTGGCATCGGCATGGGGCATGACCCGGATTTCAAGGGTGAGGCCGACGCCAGCAGCGCCTTGCTGCGGCATTGGATCGGCGGCGATGCCGAGGTGTACTTGTGAAGGTCGAAGTTCAGATCCACGGGATCGATGGTGTCCTTGCGACGCTGCAGGCGTTGCCGGCTGAGGTCGTCAGCAAGCGGGGCGGCCCCGTCAAGCTCGCACTGGCCAAGGGCGCGAGGCTGCTTCGCGATCAGGCGAAGGACAACTTCCGCCGTTCCGCAGCTATTGGTGGCGCCGACAGCACGGACACCACCGTCAACAGCATCATCGCCAGCCGTGGTAAGGCGCCGGTAGGAACCAAGGGCGAGCGTCAGCTGGTGCGTGTAAAGCGCAAAGCGTTCGTGAACGCGCATGGATCGAAGACGACCACTCGGAAGGCCGCCCAGCTTATGGAATACGGGTCCAGTACCCAGCCGGCCTATCCGTGGTTGCGTCCGGCCGTCCAGCGACGAGGAACCCAGATCATCGATGTGATCACCGAGGACCTGTTGAAGAGGCTTGACCAGATCACCAAGCGCCTGGCCGCGCAGAACGGAGGGCGCCGCTGATGTTCCCGAAGGTGTATCGAACCATCCGCACCGCAGCGGTGTCGGCGATCGTCGACGACCGCATAGGGCGGCACGGTGAAGTGGCGCAGACAGAGACCCGCCCCTACATCGTCTGGCAGATCGTGACCGGTTCCGCGTTCGACAACCTGAGCGCAGCTCCAGGCGGTGATTTCACCAGTGTGCAGATCGACTGTTACCACAAGACCGACGCAGGAGTGGAGCAGCTAGCCAAGGCAGTGCGTGCTGCGCTGGATGGCGCACTGATCGTCAATCGTGTTGTGGTCAACAACCGCGACCCCGATACCAAGCTGTACCGCGTCGGCCTCGAGGCCGATTTCATCGATCAGCGCTGAACGCTGGTCATCCGTAATGCCGCCCTCGCGCGGCCCTTCAGAGGAAACTGCCATGACCGAGGGCGTCGTCAAGACCCAGGGCACCCATCTGTTCTTCGTCAACCCGAACACGGCCGGTGGCCCGGCGATCGTGAAGTTCGCCTGCCCGACCGGTGCGTCCGGGCTGGGCGGAGCTGCCGATCAGATCGAATCCACCTGCCTGGATGCAACGGTGGACAAGGAGTACCAGCGCGGGTTGGGCAACCCGGGCCAGGTGTCCATCCCGTTCAACTACATCCCCAGCGACGCATCGCATGACGCGCTGTTCAAGCTGAAG
This sequence comes from Stenotrophomonas sp. ASS1, assembly GCF_004346925.1. Taxonomy (NCBI): domain Bacteria; kingdom Pseudomonadati; phylum Pseudomonadota; class Gammaproteobacteria; order Lysobacterales; family Lysobacteraceae; genus Stenotrophomonas; species Stenotrophomonas oleivorans. The sequence goes on from NZ_CP031167.1 coordinate 1,764,778, forward strand.
GATACCGGCGAGAACGTGAGCTGGTACATCGGCCTGAGCGACGGCACCGCGGCACCCACGCTCGACACTGAGGACGAGCTGGTTCCTCCGCTGGCCACTGCCCGGTCCGGCTTCCTGTTCAGCGGCTACGTCGCCGACGTGAACATCGACATCGCCACCAACGAGATCGTGCGGGGCACGGTCACCGTGCAGCGCAGCGGCGGCGTCACCCGCTACGGCAAGCCGCTGGCCTGATCCCATCCAAGCGCCCGGCGCCCCCGCGGCGCCGCGGCGCACCATTCCTGCGGAAGAGCCCCATGACCGAGACCACTAATGTTGCAGTGCCGCTGCTGGATCCCTCGCTTTTCATCTCCGATGATGTGCACGAGCGGCAGGTGAAGCTGCCCGATGGCAAAGAACACATGTTCTACATCCGCGAGCAGGAGGCTGGCGTTCTTCGCGGGTTCTTCGCCGGGCAGACCAGCGAGGACCCAGAAAAGCAGGCTGAATCAATGGCTCGCCTCATCGCGAAGGCCATTTGCGATCCCGAGGGGAAACCGGCTCTTTCGCTGGCGCAGGCCAAGCGCCTGAAGTTCGCGGTGCAGATCGCTCTGACCAAGGCCATCAGCGAGGTGCACAGTTACCAGGGAAAGGAGAGCTTGCCCGGCGAGGAAGCAGCGAGTGGTTCCGATACCAGCTCGCTTTGACCCTGGGCAAGACACTCGGCGAGATCGATGCGATGCCAGCAGCTGAGCTGGACGGCTGGCGCGCGTTCTACGAACTGTACCCATTCGACGATCTGCACCGGTTCCACCGGCCGGCTGCAGTTATAGGAACCGCGTTCGGCGGCAAGTACGAAAGCATCATCGGATTCCTCGCCCCGAGCCCGGACGACCCGGTCCTGAGCGACGCCGATCGCGATGTATCCAAGGCCCTCGGCTTCTAACCTGACTGGACCCCACTATGGCCACTGCCGGCTCAATCGTTGTCGACCTACTGATGCGCACCGGGTCGTTCGAGACCGACACCAACCGCGCGTCCAAGCAGATGAAGAAGCTTGGCAAGGACGCTGGGGAGACCGCTGCTGATATCGGGCGCGCCTTCGGACTTATCGGCGGAACGATCGCAGGTGGGCTGGCCACGGCCGGCACGGCGGTTCTGGGTTGGACCCGACAGCTGGTCGATGCATCGGCGGAGCTGGAGAAGTTCTCCCGTCTGTCAGGAACCAACGAGCAGGTGTTCCAGCGCATGGCGGCCGGCGCGGCGACCGTTGGCATCCAGCAGGACAAGCTGGCCGATATCTTCAAGGACACCCAGGACAAGCTGGGTGATTTCCTGCAGACCGGCGGCGGCGCGATGAAGGACTTCTTCGAGCAGATTGCACCGCGCATCGGGTTGACCGCGAAGGAGCTGCAACACCTGAGCGGGCCGGAAGTGCTGCAGCGGTACTACAGTGCTCTGGAGCAGGCCGGCGCTAGCCAGGCCGAGATGGTCTTCTACATGGAGGCGATCGCCAGCGACTCATCGATGCTGGCACCGCTGCTGGCACGCAACGGCGAGGGATTCAAGAAGTGGGGCGATGAGGCGCAACGCCTTGGTGCTGTGCTCGACGCCGATACCCTAGCCGCTATGAAGGAGGTCAAGGAACAGTCCAACCTGATCCAATTGGCCTTCCAGGGGCTGAAGAACGAGGTAGCAGCCGAACTGCTGCCACAGTTCAAGGAGCTGACCGCTTTCCTTGGATCCGACCAGACCAAGAGCGCCTTCGTCACTATCACCAAGTGGGTTGGAGACCTGGCCGCTGAGATGGCCAATGGTGCGGTGCTGATCGTCAACTTTATCGACAAGGTCAACCAGCTTCGAAATCTGGACGCGGGCGGCATGGTCAGCGCCGCCGGCGAAGACGCCTTGAACACCCAGATGGCGCGACTGACCGACCAGATCAACTACGCCAAGAAAAACACCTCGGGTTTGTTCGGCCTCCCACTGACCGACGGTCAGGAGGAAGCCCGCCTGAAGCGCATCAATGACCTTGAGGCCAAGCGACTCGAGATTCAGCGGGAGCTGACGAAGCGATACAAGTCGGAGGCTGCGGGCGAGAGTTTCAAGGGAGTGACGGGTTCGGTCGATAGTACGGCCCGGATTCCTGGGAGCGGCCCACCCACCGGGTCAGGCGTTGCTGGCGCGTCCGGCCGCCGCACGGGCGCTTTGACGAAAGAGAAGTCGTTACTTGAGCAGATCCAGGAAGACTACGAGGCGCTGTATGGAGCAGGCAGCGAGCGTGCTGACGATCAGATCGCCAAACTGGAGCGCGAGATTGCCCTGCATGGGGATCTCAGTGAGGTGGCCAAGGTCAACTACGACATACAGACCAACGCCTACGGCGCGCTTAGCGAGGCGCAGGCCGAGGTTCTTCGCAATCTGGCGGCGGTGAAGGACGCACAGGACGATTTTGCCGCGCTCTATGGGGATGGGCTGCAGGACCTGGCCAGCAAAACCCAGGATGCAAACAGCCAGATGAGCACCTTTGCCGACCAGGCCGCCCGCAACATGCAGGACGCCTTCGCTGACTTCCTGTTCGATCCGTTCTCGGAGGGCTTGGGCGGGATGGTTCAGAGCTTCGTCAAGACCCTGCAGAGGATGGCTGCTCAAGCGGCGGCCTCGCAGATCTTCAAGATGATCGGGAATTGGGCGAACAGCTACAGCGGTGCCGGCTCCAGCTGGATCAATGCCATCGGCAGCGCGATCGGAGGAACGGCAGGAGGCCGTGCCGGTGGTGGCCCGGTAGCGGGCGGCAGTATGTACCGAGTCGGTGAGGGTGGCCGTCCTGAGCTGTTTGAACAGGGCGGGAAAACCTATCTGATCCCTGGTGATGCTGGATCGGTCCGGCCGATAACTGCTGGGTTGCCTGCTTCTTCGATGGGTGCTGGTGGGGGAATCAACAACAACTTTAGCACCACGCTCAACGTGACCAACGACGGCACCAGCAACACGCAGCAGGGCGCCGGCAGCGAACAGGGCCGGCAGGTGCAGCAGGCATTTACGCAGATGATCAACCAGTGGGCGGTACAGCAGTCGCGCCCCGGTGGTCTCTTCCACCAGATGAGTACGCGCAATGGCTGAGGTCTTCACCTGGTGCGTGCGCACCGAGATCACCGGCACCGGCGACTTTCTTGTCCGGGAGGCGCAGTTCGGCGACGGGTACAGGCAGACCGCGTCCGATGGCCTGAACAACGAGACCCAGCAGTGGCCGATCTCCATCGTCGGCCGCTCGTCGAAGGTGGGTCCTGCACTGGCCTTCCTGCGCGCACGGAAGGGAGCGGTTTCGTTCCTGTGGACGCCGCCGCTCGGAGTGCAGGGCCTGTACCTCTGCAAGTCCTACACCCTCACCCCACATGGCAATGGCGTCTACACGCTCAACGCCACATTCGAACAGACGTTCCAGCCGTAGGTGCGGATCATGCCACTTAATCCAGTCGATACCACAACTGACCACGGCAGCTACAAAGGGGATCCGGCCAAGACCGCCTTTGGGAAGCTCAACGATAACGACGCGTATCTCGATGGCCGGATCAATGGCGTCGCCACAGCTGCGGCGAATGCCGATACGAAGGCAACGAATGCCGCAGCCGTAGCCGCCGGAAAGGCCACAAAGGGCTCAAACGGCACTTGGCCTGACGCCATTCCTACCGCTTCGTCATTGTGGGGTTCTCCGGCGCGTATCCAGAGGTGGAACAGCAATTCCGCAGATCGCCCAGTTCCCTTTGGCTTGGCTATCTGCTGGTCAACAATGGGCCACTTCAACAAGGTCAACGACAACTGGATAAGCCAAATGGGGTTTGGTACTGACGGCGAGGTCTATTACACGCAGTCGGTCAACGGCAACCAGTTCGTGGCGTGGAGGAAATTCTGGAGTACCGGAAACACCACGGTCGACGCCAACAACTTCATCAAGCGAGCCTGACGATGGACACTACCTGTGCCGCAGCATTCAACATCCAGCCGGACGGTGGGATCGTCCTCGATGGCGACCACGCCCCGGGCACGAGCCTGGGATGTCCGTTCGAGAGCCTCGACATCAGTTGCACGCGCATCGGCCCCGGGCTGTACCAGGTTACGGGTCCGGGCGTCCAGCCGGCGGCCGGGTGGCGCGCGAGCGTATACCGTGACGAGAACGACGAGCCAACCATCCGCCTGGCCATCAAGCAGGAAGCCGATGCGGTGCTCTACACATGCACCGACCCGGCATCGGGAGAGGCGAAGGACATTGTCTACTTGCTGACTGTACGCGTCGTCGTTGATGTTTCGGAGGCCGCACAGGTGGATGATGCTGAGGTCGAGGCGCCATGATCACCGCCGATGCCCAGCAGCTCGAGCCGGGCGGCCGCGTCACGGTCTACGAGCTGGACGCCAGCAGCTTCGGCGCCGACCAGCTGTTCTTCCACGCGCACCTGCAGTCGGGCGTGATCTGGTGGCAGGGGCAGGAGTACGGCGCCTGGCCGATTGAGGCGACCGGCTTCGAGCGCACCAGCGACCAGCCGCCGAACCCGCGCCTGAAGGTAGGCAACCTCGACGGCCGGATCGCGGCCATGTGCATGCTCTACGGCGACATGGTCGGAGCCAAGGTGATCCGCCGGCAGACGCTGGTGAAGTACCTGGACGGGGCGAACTTCCCGCAGATCGTCAACCTTCTCAACAACAGCAATGCACCCATGGGGAGCAACTGGGGGAACTCAGGGACAACCGCGACGGGCTTGGCGCCTGCCCATGCAGACGGGATCCTGTTCACGCCCTGCGCGATCGCCAGCGGTGGGGTAACTTCACACAACCGACGCGGCACTCTTCGCCCGGCTCTTGTTCCCAATGGGCAAGTGGCCGTCGCTACGTTCTACTTCAAGTTTGGCACGTCGCAGAAGGTCCGGCTTGTGATCTCTAACACGGTTGGTGGCACCTACCGAGAATCACTACTGAACATCAACGCCGATGGGAGCATTGCCAGCTCATCATCCAATGCCGGCCAGCTTGAGCGCTTGGAGTACAGCGACGTTGGAGACGGAGTCATGCGGGCGGTAATCCGCATCACGTTCAACGGGGCGAGTTCTTCTAACCCATCCGTTCTTGTGGGCCCCAATTCAGCAGTTGTCGGTCAGAGCGTGATCCTCTATGGAGCGCAGTTCGAACTCGGCTCTTCGCCCAGCCCGTTTCAGGTCACCACGACGGATCCTGTGAAAGATAGAAACCCGACCGCTGACCAGAACGAGCACTTCCTGGACGAGATCTGGTTCATCGAGCGCAAGGTCTCCGAGACGAAGGAAGTGGTCGAGTTCGAGCTGACCACGGCGATCGACCTCAACGGCGAGCAGCTGCCCGGTCGTCAGATCATCTCGGGCGTGTGCGGCTGGTTGATTCGGGGCGGTTACCGCGGCCCGTTCTGCGGCTACACCGGGCCGGCCGTGGCCGACGCCAACGACGTCCCGACCACCGACCCCGCGCGTGACCAGTGCGGTGGCAGGGTGGGCAGCTGCAAGCTGCGCTTCGGTGCGGACAAGCCGCTGCCCTACGGCGGGTTCCCGGCCGCCGGCCTGCTCCGCACGTAGTAGACTTTCGACGTCGATGGATAGTCCCGGCCTGGATCGGTGCAGCCGGGGGTCGTAGGGGGCGCGCCTACATTCATGCCCATGGGTAAGGCCATGGGATTGGGCCAGCAAGGGTCGCGCCTTGCGGTGGTTCGAATCCACATCATCGACACTTCTTTCAAGGCCCGCCAAGCGCGGGCCTTTTCTATGGGCGACACCCATGCAACAGACGACCCTGCTGGCCATCCAGGCGCACGCCGTGGCCGAGTACCCACGCGAGTGCTGCGGCCTGATCGTGGCCGGCCGCGACGGGGAGACGTACATCCCGTGCCGGAACGTGGCGACCACACCCAGCGAACACTTCCGGCTGCCAGCGGAGGACTACGCCGACGCGGAGGACCAGGGCGAGGTGCTGGCCGTAGTGCACAGCCACCCGAACGCCTCTGCGACGGCGTCGGATGCCGACCGTGTCATGTGCGAGGCCAGCGGCCTGCCGTGGCACATCGTGAGCGTGGGGCAGTGCACTGGCGCAGATCCGGAGTGTGGCGACCTACAGACCATCGAGCCCGGTGGCTACGAGGCGCCTCTGGTTGGCCGCCAGTTCGCCCATGGGGTGCTGGACTGCTACACCCTGGTGCGCGACTTCTACGCCCGCGAGCTGGGCATCCAGCTCAGCCAGTACGAGCGCGAGGACGACTGGTGGGAGAAGGGCCAGGACCTCTACAGCCTGGACCGGTTGCGCGCCGAAGGCTTCGAGCTGATCGATGGCGAGCCCCAGCGCGGCGACATGGTGCTGATGCAGATCCGCTCGCCCGTGCCGAACCACGCAGGTGTCTACCTGGGCGACGGCCAGATGCTGCACCACATGCACGGCCGCCTGTCGGAGACGGTGGTCTACGGCGGCATGTGGGCCGAGCGCACGCGCTACATCGTCCGGCACAAGGGGGCCCGCCATGGCTGATCGCCTGCGCACCATTCGCCTATACGGCCTGCTGGGTGCACGCTTCGGGCGCAAGTTCCGCCTGGCCGTCAGCAACCCCGCCGAGGCCGTGCGCGCGCTGTGCGTGCTGCTGCCGGGCTTCCAGCAATACCTCATGGGCGCAAAGGTCAAGGGCATGGAGTTCGCCGTGTTCGTCGGGCGGCAGAACCTGTCCAAGGAACAGCTGCACGATCCGCCCGGCGCTGACGACATTCGGATCGCTCCGGTGCTGGTGGGCTCGAAGCGCGGAGGCGTCCTGCAGACGATTCTCGGCATCGTGCTCATCGTGGTCGGCGTCTGGACCCAGAACTACCAGCTCGTCTTCCAGGGCGGCGTCATGGTGCTGGGGGGCGTTTCCCAGATGCTCGCACCACAGCCGAAAGGGCTTGGCGCCAAAGACAGTGCCGAGAACACCCCGAACTACAGCATGAACGGCGCCGTCAACACGCAGGCGCAGGGCAACCCTGTGTCTGTCGCCTATGGCGGCCACGACACCAAGGGAATGTTCGTGGGCTCGGCAGTGATCAGTGGCGGCATCTACGCAGAGGATCAGCAGTGAACGTAGCCATCAAGTATCAGCCCACGCAGCTGGCGCGTGCCTGCTCGCCGGCGGCGATTGCCGGTGCTGGCGGCAAGGGCGGCGGGAACGCCCGCACGCCGGTCGAGACACCCGATAGCCTGCACTCGATCTCCTACGCGAAGATCCTGGACCTGATCAGCGAGGGCGAGATCCGGGGCTTGGTGGCGGGCAATCAGTCCGTCTACCTCAACCAGGTTCCGATCCAGAACAGCGACGGCACCCTGAACTTTGCCGGCGTGCGCGTGGAAACCCGTGCAGGCACGCAGGACCAGGAGTACATCGCCGGATTCCCATCGGTCGAGAACGAGGTCCCGGTCGGGGTCGAGCTGCGCAGTAACGCACCTGTGGTCCGCACGGTCTCCGGCTCTGACCTGTCCGCCGTGCGCATTCGATTCAGCGTTCCTGCGCTGCAGCGGCAGAACACGGAAAACGGCGATACCGAAGGCTACGCGATCGAGTATGCGATCGATCTGTCGGTGAACGGAGGCGCGTTCAGCACGGTGCTCTCCAATGCGTTCCGTGGCAAGACCACCAGCGAGTACCAGCGCAGCCACCGCATTGATCTGCCGGCCGGCACCCAATGGCAGGTGCGCGTGCGCCGCCTGACGCCGAACGCGAACAGCTCGACCGTCGCCGACATCGTCATGGTCCAGTCGCTGACCGAGATCATCGACGCCAAGCTGCGGTATCCCAACTGTGCCCTCGCGGCGGTGCAGGTGGACGCGAGCGCCTTCCAGAACGTCCCCTCGCGCGCCTTCCAGGTATGGGGTCGCATCATCCGTGTGCCGAGCAACTACGACCCGCGCACGCGTTCCTACAGTGGCATTTGGGACGGCACCTTCAAGTCGGCATGGACCAACAACCCGGCCTGGGTGTTCTTCGACATTGTCACCAACGACCGTTTCGGACTGGGCAATCGGATCCCGCTGGATTGGGTGGACAAGTGGCGGCTGTACGAGATCGCGCGGTACTGCGATCAGCTGGTCAGCGATGGTATGGGGGGGCAGGAGCCGCGCTTCACCTGCAGCCTGTACCTGCAGACCCGTACCGATGCGTACAAGGTCCTGCAGGACATGGCCAGCATGTTCCGGGGCATCAGCTTCTATGCCGCTGGTCAGGTGATGGCCTCGGCGGACATGCCGAAGGACCCTGGTCCGACATACAGCCAGGCCAACGTGATCGATGGCCGGTTCACCTACGAGGGAAGTGCTCGCAAGGTCCGCCACACTGTGGCGCTGGTGTCTTGGACCGACCCTGATGACTTCGGCCGGCAGAAGGTTGAGCCGGTGCAGCTGCTCGACGGGATCGCCCGCTATGGCGTGAACCAGATCGAGGTCACCGCGCTGGGCTGTCATTCGAAGTCGCAGGCACAGCGGGTGGGGAACCACATCCTCTACAGCGAGAACCTGGAGACGGAGACGGTCACCTTCGCGGTAGGCCTGGACGCACTGAACTGCATGCCGGGCGACGTGATTCAGGTGGCTGACGCCAACCGCGCAGGCCGCCGGAACTCCGGCCGCGTCAGCGCCGCCACTGCCAACAGCCTTACGCTGGACGTGTTGCCGCCGACCATGGCCGCAGGCGACCTCCTGCGCGCCACGCTGCCGACTGGCAAGACCGAAGCGCGGACCATCAATGCGATCAACCCGACTACGCGCGTGGTGACCGTCTCGGCGCCGTGGAGCGCGGTGCCGGTGTCTCAGTCGATCTGGGCGACAGAGTCGACCGACCTGGTGCTGCAGCAGTTCCGTGTGCTGGGCATCGCAGAGGAAGAGGGCCTGACCTACCGCATCACTGCGCTGCAGCACCGGCCGGACAAGTTCGCTGCCATCGATGATGGGACCCGCCTGGAGCCGCCGCCGATCAGCGTCATTCCGCCCAGCGTGCAGCCGCCACCGGCCAACGTCCGCATGTCCTCCCATGTGGTGATCGACCAGGGCATTGCCACGCCGGTGCTGACCATCGAGTGGGACGCGGCCGACAAGGCCATTGCCTACGACGTGGAGTGGCGCCGGGACGACCTGAACTGGGTGCGTGCAGGAAGGGTAGGGACCACCAGCTGCGAGGTGCGGGGCATCTATGCCGGCAAGTACCTGGCCAGGGTGCGCGCGGTCAATGCGCTCAACGCGGTTTCGCAGCCGACGCTGAGCATGCTCACAGACATCACCGGCAAGACCGAGCCGCCGCCGGCGCTGACCTCGCTGACCGCCACGCCGGTGGTGTTCGGCATCCAGCTGGCTTGGGGCTTCCCGCCCGGTGCCACCGACACCGAGAGGACCGAGATCTGGCGCAGTGCCGGGCCGGACCGTGCCAGCGCCACGAAGTTCGCGGACTTCGCCTATCCGCAGAACCGCTACCAGCTGGACGGCCTGGCCGCAGGAGCGCGGTTCTACTTCTGGGGTCGCCTGGTGGACAAGAGCGGCAACATCGGGCCGTGGTATCCGACGGGCACGGGTGTGATGGGCGAGGCCAGCACCAACCAGTCGGACTACGACGCGTACTTCTCGGGGAAGATCAGCGAGAGCGCGTTGGGGCAGGATCTGCTGGCCAAGATCGACAGCATCGACCAGATCGTTCCTCTGATCTGGGAGGCGGGTGCCACCTACGATCCCGGCGACACCGTGATCCACAACGGCAAGATATGGCTGTGGAACGACAACGCGCCGGGCAATGAGGAGCCTCCGGGTACGAAGTGGAAGGACGTAGGCGATGCGGTCGCCCAGGCTGGCGCGGTGGCCGGTCGGGTGAGCACCCTGGAGCTGCAGGTCAACGACCCGGAGACCGGCCTGCAGGCCATAGGGCAGAAGACGGATGGGCTGTTCGCCCAGCTGGATCCTCAGGCGGCCGGAGATACTGATTGGGGTGCTGGCGATGAGACGGTGTTTGCGGGAACGCTGACTGTTCAGACCGTCATTGCTGAGGGCGACTATGCCCAAGCCAAGCGCACCGATACCGTCGAGGCCAAAGTTGGCGAGACCCAGGCCCTTGTGCAGCAGACCTCTCAGACAGTGGTTGACCTGGATGGTCGGATCAGTGCGACCTACACGCTGCGAGCACAGGTCACCGCTGACGGAAGGATCTACGCCGCCGGCATGGGGCTGGGTGTCGAACAGCAGCCGGACGGTAGTTACCAGAGCCAGGTTCTCTTCGATGTGGGTCGATTCGCGGTGATCAACCTGGTGAACGGGAATGTCACGTCACCCTTCGTGATTCAGGGCGGGCAGACCTTCATCAGTCAGGCATTGATCGGCACCGGCTGGATCACCAACGCGATGATCGGGAACCAGATTGCGTCGTCGTCGGTGAATGGCGGAGGGCTTCCGCGCTGGGAGATCAACAAGGACGGTGGTCGCGTTGTTCGGGGCGACGGTTTCACCATCAACGAGCACCCGACCTATGGATATCGCATGACCGACAACCAGACGGGCGTTAACTTCATCGAGATCGGGGAGCTGAGCTGATGGCAAGAGGGTTTCGACAGCGAGACCCCGGCACGGGGCAGATCCTGGTGGACATAACCACCAGGCTGCCCCGGATCATCGGGCGGGTTTCGATCACTGGTGGTGCCTCTGGTTCAATCACCGTGCCCAGCAGTGGGTCCAATCCAGCATTCTTCTTCTTCGCCCCATCCAATGACGGGAACTGCTCACCGACGTTCAGTCAATCTGCTGGGGCCGGGGACGTGATTTCTTGGACCTATAGCGGTTCTGTCGGCCAGATTCCAATCACGCCGATCGATGGAATCCTGTCCTACGGGAGGTATTGAAATGGTGCGAGGCGTCCGCATTCGAAGCACGGTAGATTCGCTGGTCCAGATCGACCCGAGTTACGAGAACCTTGCGCTGAAAACGTCGGGGGCGGTGACCACGGTGGTTGCCGGCTCGACGCCGGGACTCAATGAGTGCGGGATAGCAACTATCACCGTCGCGGGTTGCAACAATCCTGTTCTGGCAATCCGCTGCGACTCGAACTTTGTGGGCCTGCTGTCTAGAACGAGCTCGGGCGGCACATACACGTGGAAGATCATCGCCAACACCCCCGTTGTGACGGTCAGCTACTGGGTGTTCGATACCACTGACGTGGCGCAGATGCAGTTCAACACCACACGGGGGATGCGTGTCCGGAACCCGGCCAACAACCGGGTGGTGTTCGACTCCCGCTACAAATACCTGCGCGTGATCGCTATGGCCAACAGCACACAGGCCAGCACCCATCCAATGCCGCAGGCAGACGGCTTCTGCGTGGCGCTTTCGAACGTGAGTGTGTTTACCGCAGTCACTTACATCGGTGCGGGTGGTGGGCCGCAGTTCTGGACGAGGTACGTGTTTACCAAGATGGTGGGATTTCGCACCGTCGCTGGTGCAGTCGAAACCCAAGGCTTCGACATCTATCGGAACGCCTACGAAACACCCACGCCATCCCCAATGCCGCCGCCTGCGTTCTACGGGTCCTATCAGGCAATCGGCATGGTTGCGGACGTCAGAAACTACTGACGGTCCGCACCCCGGTTGCATCCTGATACTTGACCGACCACGGCGTTACCAGATAGCCAGGACGGTCACGGTTGGCCAGCGAGAAGTGGTTCTCTCTGGCGTCTACGGCGGTGCCATTCACCAGAAGGTATGGAAGGCCGGACTGCGGCAACCCACAATCGCTCACGTAGCCGTCAGTCTTCAGTTGGATCGTATGCCGACCAGCGACCTGTTCGACCTGGCCGCAAACCGTGGCACGGGCGGTCTTCGACGCCTGCAGTGCACGCGGGGCGATTCTGACAACGAACGCATCCAGCGTTTCGCCATCGTTGGCGGTTTCTTGGTGCAGCTCAACTGTGCGGCCGTGGATCACCCCTGGTGCGGTCGTGCAGCCTGCGGAAAGCATTGTCGCGATGAAAGCTGTGGTGATCAGTGCGCGCATGACTCTCTCCCTGTGTTGTGCTGCGAACAAGGCAGAGGGTAGCGCGTCGGACTGTCCCGATCACAACGGAGAACCATTCGCGTTTTCTGCGCGCGAATGTCAGGCGACCTGCTGCAGCAGGTCCTCGCGGTTATTCCGGGGCGTGTTCACTGCTCGGCTGACGCGGTATGCCTCCATTGCCGGAGGCCCGCTGGCCAGCAGCATCGCCATGGCATCGTCCGGGCCAGCCGCCATCCACTCATCGATTTGGCCGGCCTGCAGCCACACAGGCATGCGGTCGTGGATGTCGGCCGAGACGCCGCTGCTGTCGCCGGTGATGATGGTGAAGGTGCCCAGGTTGCCGTCGGGCAGCAGGGGGCTGGTGTCCTCCCAGAGGCCAGCGGCCAGCAGCGGCCCGGTGGCGTGGATGAACCACGGGTCCTTCTTCTCGTCGATCGGGCTGACCGACCACTCGTAGTAGCCGGCCATGGGGATGACGCAGCGGCGCTTCTTGAAGGCCGATCGGAACGCCGGCTTGGTGGCAACCGTCTCGATCCTGGCGTTGATGGTCGAGCCCTGCAGCTTCTTGTCCTTCGCCCAGAACGGCAGCAGGCCCCAGGCCAAGCGCGTGACCTGCCGGCCTTCGCCGCGGTCCAGGATCACCGAGGCGCGCTGCGTCGGCGCCAGGTTGTAGCTAGGCTGGATCTCGGCCAGGCCGGGGGCAAGGTCAGCCAGCCCCGGCTGGCCGAAGTCGATCACGGGGAGCTGGACGAATCGGCCGCACATGGCCGGAGGGTAGCCCGGCCGGCCGTGCCCGGGGCGTGTAGGGCACGGGCGAACTGTGACGCCGGTCAGGCAGCCTCTACGCGAAACTTACGGTAGCGGTTCTACGCTCGGGCTCCCCATGGAGGCCGGAGAGAGACATGCCTAACAGGGCTGTTGTGTTTGTCAGCGAAGCGGTCGGCGACCTGACCATGGCGCGCCTGTCGCAGATCATGGCGGACGCGGAGCGATTCAATCGCACTGCCGGAGTTACCGGGGTCACGCTGTTTGATGGGCAGAGGTTCCTCGCTTACATGGAGGGACCGCCCGATGGCCTGGATGTGGCCTTCTCCAGAGCAGCCGGCGCCACCAGCCATTCAAGCCTGATCGAGATTGCGCGGGGGCGGGTTGGGCAGCGCAGGCTTCCCTACTGGCCTATGAGTTGCATCCCCCTGTCGCCGCCGGAGCTGGTGCAGCTGGTGCGGGCCGATTGGACTTCCTTCCTGCAGCGGGGAGGCGATCAAGTCGCCCCAGCCACCGCCATGGAGATGCTGGTTGCACTTGTCGAACCATTCGCCGAGGCTGCCTGAGCAGCGCCGCGCTGGCGCAAGCGCAGTGGACAGAGGGTAGGGCGATGGCCATAGTCACGGCTGGCCAATGGACGTGCCCTATGAGCATCCTCAACGTACTGATCAGTCGTGACCAGCTTGTCGTTGCCGTGGATACGCTCGCGGAGGATGCGCTGACAGGCGCTTACTCTGCTGGTGCAAAGGTGCTCCTGATACCGCAGCACAACGTGCTACTCGCTACCAGAGGTGGAGCCCAGTTCTTCCTGAAGATCTACGAGCTGGCTCTGCAGGCGAGCTTCCGGGCCGACTTCTCCATTGAGCAGCTTTCGGCCGAGATGGGGCCTGTAATGGACCAACTGTGGTTGAACTATGAGAAGGCGGCCGCGGAGGCTGACCTGCCTATCGAACAGCTGGGGACGGAGATCGTCCTGGGCGGTTGGTCGCCCAGAAGCGGCAGGATGATGGCCACGGTTTATGCCAAGAGCGACAGCCGGCAGGCTACGTCAGTGCAGCCGATCGGTGGCCAGTTCGCATCACCCGGTGACCCTCTCAAGGGCGTGGCGCCGAGCATGCTGCAGGCCGACCTGATGGCTGCCGGACGGCTCCAGGCGGGCTACCTCAATGAGCAGATGGGCCGGCAGGTCGCCGGCGGGCGTCTGCTGATCGGGTTCTTGCAGCAGGGCCAGGCTGTGGTGAAGGACCTGGGACCGATCTGACGATTTGGGCTCCCAAACGATTCAGCCAGGTCGCCGCCGTGTTCGCAGGATCTGCGACCGCCAGCCGTATCCTTCCGGCCATGTATTCCTCCCACGGCTTCCGCACCGCCCCGTTTCCCTCTGGCTGGGTCCAGACCGGCGAGCGCTGGGCGCTCTGGTACAACGGCCGGGAAACGGCGAACGTCACGTTCGATGGCGGTCCTGGCGTCCGGCTGTGGATGGAAGGCCAGAAGATGTGGCACACCAAGGAAGCGCGCGCCGCCAACGTCCGACAGGCGAAGCGCTACGCCGAGCGCTGGTGCGCGGCCAGGCTCTATCCCGATCTGCCCCTTCGCGAGGCCGTGGTCCGGCTGACCGACAGCACGCCGATCCAGCCACCGCCGCCGCTGCCAGGCCTGCCACCGACCCGTGAGCAGCAGCAACAGGCTCGGCGCTTGGCGGAGGCTGGGGCGAAGGAGATCGAGCGGATCAAGGAAGCGCTGGAACCGCGCCGACCGCCGAAGGAGACCAAGCCCCGCCCGAAGGACGCCCGCAAGGCGTGGATGAGGGCAGGGCTGCAGCAGATGCGCCGCGGCGTGTAGGCATCAAGCAACCCGCAGCTGCACCACGTTGCCATCGCGCAGCCTGTCCAGGTAATCCGCCCATTCCTGCATCATCCGGACGCGCTCATCGATGTGGGTCGTGCGGTTGTAGGCACGGCCGTTCGGGTCGCGCACGGCATGCGCCAGCTGGTGCTCGATGATGTCCGGACGGAACCCAAGCACCTCATCCAGCAGCGTGCGCGCGGTTGCGCGGAAGCCGTGACCCGTCACGGTGTCCTTGTCGAACCCCATCGCACGTAGCGCGGCCAGTACCGCCACCTCCGACATCGGGCGATCCTTCTTGCCCCTGGCGGGGAACACATACTTTCCCGACTCGGTGTATGGCTTCAGCTCGCGCAAGATCTCAACGGCCTGGCGCGCCAGCGGCACGATATGAGGCTGCCGCATCTTCATGCGTGCTGCCGGAATCGACCACAGGCCGGCATCCAGATCCATCTCAGTCCATTCGGCCTGCCGGAGCTCCCCTGGGCGGACGAACACCAGGGGCGCCAGTTTGAGCGCTGTGCTGACGATGCCGGCGCCACGGTAGGCGTGCAGGGCGCGCAGTAGCCCGCCCAACTGGACCGGGTCCACCACTGCGGCGTGGTTCCGTTCTGGGGGCGGGACCAGGGCGCCGCGTAGGTCCGCGACGGGGTTTCGCTCTGCTCGGTCGGTCGCCACGGCGTATCGCATGACCTGGCCGCAGTTCTGCATGACACGGTGCGCGGACTCGAACGCTTGGCGCTCCTCCATCTTCCGGGCGATCTTCAGGAAGTCGGAGGCCTTCAGGTCAGCAGCGCGCAGCTTCCCGATCTGGGGGAAGACGTCATTCTCGAACCACGCCTCGACCTTCTTGCTATACGTTGGCACCCAGGGGCGGGCAGTCAGCCACTCCCGGGCAATCGCCTCGAAGCTGGAGGCAGCATCCACCACGGCGGCCGTCGCAGCTGCCTTCTTCTGCTCGCTGGGATCCATGCCGCCGCGCAGCAGACGCCGGGCATCGTCTCGCGCCTCCCTGGCGTTGGCCAGGCTGACGTCTGGATACAGGCCAAGCGCCAGCACCTTCTCCTTTCCCCCGAAGCGGTACTTCCAGCGCCAGCTCTTGGCGCCGGCCATGGTGATGTAGAGGTAGAGGCCGCCAGCGTCGGACAGCTTCTGGGGCTTGTCGGCTGGCTTCGCGCGGCGGATCGCTACGTCGGTCAGGGGCATGGGGGTATCGGCTTTTCGTGGGCGGTGCGATACCCCTAGATATACCCCCACCGTCTCATAGCCTGCAACGGAACGGCATGGACAAGGGTGGAAAACGAAAAAGCCGGAACCCCTTATTTGACTAGGGATTCCGGCTTTTCGTGGACCCTTGCGGACCCGGTATTGGTGGAGGTGGGCGGAATTGAACCGCCGTCCGAAGGCACTCCATCCCCAGCACTACATGCTTAGCTCACCGTTGAATCTCATCCCCGAGCAGCACGGTGTGCAAAGCGCACCCGGGAACCAGCCTGTTGTGTTCTAGTGCCGGACTGACAGGCAGCCGCCCAGCGCGATTCCATGATAATGACTCTACGCTGCGAGCATGGACACAAGCAGTTTCGAGGCTCCGCCTAAGTCGGCAGAAGGTCACGCACCGCAGTTTTTAGGCTGCGAGAGCGACCGGAGCGTAGTTGTCGTCGTTGGCAACTAGAGTTTTGCAGCTGGATTTACGAGGAAAGCTACCCCCTCGGCATGCGCCAGGCGACTTCACAACCCCCGTCGAAACCAATGCACCCCCGGCTTCTTCAAGCATTGCAAGGCTTTGGGGTCAATGCCGTCATGAAAGCTGACACTGACCCTGCCCAACGAGACGGATCTTACGGCAATCTTCCTGAACAGTCACGCGGGTGAGCGTCCGGTTCCCAGCTGTTTGGCACGTTGCGATCCCTTGGGACGCCGAGCTCGAATTTCCGGACATCACTCCACGGGGGGCTCATGGCCATTTCCGTCAGCCCCGGCAACTGGGGACAGTATCGGATCGGGCAAGAGGTGCGCGGTGGCATGCTGTCGGCTGAATCGTCCTGGTCCATCCAGCCACACGCAGATCGGGCGGCGAAGGCCCTCGCGGCAGCGTTTCCGGCAACAGGTCCTGCATCAGGGCTGCAGTCCGATCCGTTGTTGAAGGCAGTGGCATCGGTCTGTGCTCAAGACGGGCCGCAATAGCGTCAAACGCTGAAGCGGGTCGGCGTAGGTGCGATCAGGCTTGATAGCATCCAGATTCCTGAAGTGGAGCCAGTGGAAGGACGCCATGACGCTTGACGTTGCAGTAACAGATGAACCCAGCGACGAAGCGCTGGAGGTGATTGGCACTGGCTTGGATCAGTTCAATCTGGACGCTGCGGGTTACGCCGATCGGCGCACACTGGCGGTGCTGGTCACCGATCCGGCCAGTGGCGAGGTGGTGGGGGGCCTTACCGGGCGAACCTCACTGGGCCTGTGGTTCGTGGATCTGTTCCATCTGCCAGCGGCCCATCGCGGCAACGGGCTGGGGTCGCGTGTGCTGAAGGCTGCAGAGGATGAAGCGCGGCGTCGCGGTTGCCGTTCCGGCGTGCTGTACACCCTCAGCTTCCAGGCGCCCGACTTCTATGTGAAGCATGGATGGGGCGTGTTCGGCCGGGTGCCATGCGATCCGGCCGGCACATGCAGGGTGTTCCTCAGCAAGGATCTGTCGGTGGGGTGAGCGCTGCGGGCGAGCCGCGCGTCCTGTCAATCCGCAACTTGTTGTAGAGCGTCTGTCATAGCGGATTGCTAACTTCGTGGGCACGAATTTGCGACACACTGGCGATGACCATCCGAGCCAGGACAGACACGGAGACCATGGGTGACCGATGCAAGCCAACAACGCAGCCTGCGGCAGCTGATCGGGCCGGTCGGTGCCGACTACCAGCGGCGTGCGTTGCCGCCGGGCTGGGTCTGGGCGGTGCTGGCGGTGCTGCTGGCGGCCACCTGGGTGACGGAGTTGCCGGCCACGGCAGCTGCGGCACTGGTCGCCAGCGCGGTGGTGGTGCACTGGTCGCAGCGCGGCCGCATCCATTGGCTGGGGTGGCGCCTGCCGGGCCTGGCAGTGCTGGCCGCCCTGCTGTGGGGGCCGGAAGTGCTGTCGCAGTGGTTCGAGCACGGGCTGGCTGTGGTGCTGATGTCGCTGGCCAGTCTCAGCATCGGCGTGCATGTGTGGCAGTCGCGACAGATGGCGCACCAGCTGCAGGGCGCGGCCGATGCACTGGACGACGCCCAGTTGCTGGCGTTGCTGCCGGCTGATGCCGCGAACCTGGCCCAACAGTGGCGCTTGGGCGATGACCGTTACGCACCGGAGCTAGCGGTAGTGATGCACCTGGCGGTGATGCACGCGGCGCTGTCGCCGCGGATGCGCAGGCAGGGCATGCTGGCGGGGTGACCTGCCTTTTGTAGAGTCGGGCCATACTCGACTGCTTTTCTTACCGAAGCCGAGCATGGCTCGGCTCTACAGAAGGCCAAGGCAGCCGAGGATGGCTCGGCTCTACAGACAGAAAGCCAAGGCAGCCGAGCATGGCTCGGCTCTACATGGTCATGTGCAACGGCCTTACGCGTCGCGGTTGCCGCGACGCATCACGCGCTGCTTCTCGATCGCCCAGTCGCGGTCCTTGGCGGCATCGCGCTTGTCGTGGGTCTGCTTGCCCTTGGCCAGCGCCACTTCCAGCTTGATCTTGTTCTTGCTCCAGTACATCGCGGTGGGCACGATCGTGTAGCCATCGCGCTCGACCTTGCCGACCAGCTTGTCGATCTCGCTCCGGTGCAGCAGCAGCTTGCGATCGCGCCGGTCGTTGGCCACGACATGGGTCGAGGCCTGGATCAACGGGGTGATCTGCGCGCCGATCAGGAAGATCTCACCATCCTTCACGTAGGCGTAGGCGTCGACGATGTTGCCGCGGCCAGCACGGATCGATTTCACCTCCCAGCCCTGCAGGGCCAGACCGGCTTCGAAGCGGTCTTCGATGTGGTACTCGTGGCGGGCACGCTTGTTCAACGCGATGGTTTTGTTGGCCGTCGCGCTCTTTGCTTTATCCTTGCCGCTGTTCTTGCTCATTTCCGTATTGTCTCCGATTCGGGCCCGCCCGGTCGATTGCCGAAACGTCCTGTATTCATGCCTACTATCCGCCGCAGCGCCCTGGTCGAACATTCGGCCGCGCGCATGTTCGACCTGGTCAACGACGTCCAGGCCTATCCGCGCCGCTTCCGCTGGTGCTCGGCTGCCCAGATCCTGGAGCAGGGCGAGGACCGCCTGGTGGCGCGCCTGGACCTGGGCCTGGGTTCGTTCAGCACCTGGTTCCAGACCGAGAACACCCTGCAGCGCCCGCACAGCATCGATATGCAGCTGCGCGATGGCCCGTTCAAGCAGTTGCACGGTCGCTGGGAATTCCATGCGCTGGCCGAAGATGCCTGCAAGGTCACCCTCACCCTGGAATTCGAACCCAGTTCGCGCCTGCTCGGTCCGGCGCTGGCATTGGGCTTCCAGAGCCTGGCCGACCGCATGGTCAACGACTTCATCCGCGTTGCCGACGAGGCCTGAGCGATGATCGAGGTCGAGGTGGTGCTGGCCTGGCCGCAGCGGGTGCTTTCGCGCC
This sequence comes from Stenotrophomonas sp. ASS1, assembly GCF_004346925.1. NCBI lineage: Bacteria > Pseudomonadati > Pseudomonadota > Gammaproteobacteria > Lysobacterales > Lysobacteraceae > Stenotrophomonas > Stenotrophomonas oleivorans. The sequence goes on from NZ_CP031167.1 coordinate 1,784,041, forward strand.
GGTTGCAGCTGGACGAGGGCGCGACGGTGGCCGAGGCCATTGCCGCTGCTGCGCTGGAAGGCAGTGCCGACTGCCCGGCGGCGGCCGTGCATGGGCTGCTGGCGCGCCCGCAGCAGGTGCTGCTGGATGGCGACCGCATCGAGCTGCTACGCCCGCTGCAGGCCGACCCCAAGGACAACCGCCGGCGTCGCGCGCTCGGCGGTTGATTCCTGTCGCCCGTCCGCGAGAACGGGCTGGGGGCGTCAGCGACCCTTCTTCTTCTTGTCCTTCGGCAGATTGCGGCCGAACTGGCGCACGGTCTGCTGGGCCAGGGCCTTGTCGTTACCCGGGAAGTAATCGCCTTCCCAGCGGGTCACGTTGTCATTGTCGAAGAACACGGTGAAGTTCTTCACCTCGGTACGGCCCAGGCGGTTCACGCGCTGGCTGGAGGTGTAGTCCCAGCGCTGGGCGTGGAACGGGTCCGGAATGGACGGGGTGCCCAGCAGCGCAGTGACCTGCTGCTTGCTCTGCCCGACCTGCAGCTTGGCCACGGCATCTTCCCGGATCAGGTTGCCCTGATAGATGGGTTGCTTGTAGATGATGCCGCACCCGGTGGTGGACAGGGCGACGGCGGCGACCAACAGGAGATTGCGCATCGGGACTGGCGGTTGGGGAAATCAAACCGATGATACACTCCCGGCGTGCCACCGCGACCCAATCCGAGGCAGCTGGCGCTAAATCGCCAATGAACGGAGACCTATGGAAACCCACGACCTGCGAAAAGTCGGCCTGAAGGTGACCCATCCACGGATGCGGATCCTGGCGCTGCTTGAACAGCGCAATGCCCAGCACCACATGACCGCCGAAGACATCTACCGCCAGCTGCTCGAGCATGGCGACGAGATCGGCCTGGCGACGGTCTACCGGGTGCTGACCCAGTTCGAGGCCGCCGGCCTCGTGCTCAAGCACAATTTCGAAGGCGGCCAGGCCGTCTACGAGCTGGACCGTGGCGGCCACCACGACCACATGGTCGACGTGGACAGCGGCAAGATCATCGAGTTCGAAAGCCACGAGATCGAGGAGCTGCAGCGCAAGATCGCGGCCGACCACGGCTACGAGCTGGAAGAGCATTCGCTGGTGCTGTACGTGCGTAAGAAGCGCAAGTAAGCCGTTCCGGCCAGCTGGATGCGACGAAACCCCGGGCCTTCCCGGGGTTTTTCGTTGCTTACGGCAGATCCACGCCATGCGTGAGGGGCCCTATCAGCACCTCCAGATCCACCGCCTCGGCCATTGCCCGGTTGCCCGCATCGCCCGGGTGCAGGTGATCGCCGGAGTCGTAGGCGGCAGCCATCCGTGACGGATCGGCCGGGTCCCGCAGTGCGGCGTCCAGGTCGATCACCGCATCGAACGGGCTGCCCGTGCGCAGCCAAGCATTGAGCTGCTGGCGCAGGGCGTCCTTGTCCGGGTGGTAGTAGTCGTCCAGCGGCGTGCCGGGCAGGGCGCCGGCGAACGGCGTCAGGGTGGCGCCGAGGATGCGTAGACCCCGCCGATGGGCCTGTTCGGCCAGTGTGCGATACCCCGCCTGCAGTTCGGCCAGCGTGGGCCGGGCCTGGTTCCGGGCGAAGGCGGTGCCGGGCCAGCTGATGTCATTGATGCCGATCAGCACGACTACGCTGACCACGCCTGGTTGATCCAGCACGTCACGCCGGAAGCGGGTCAGGGCGGATTCGCCCATGCCATCGCGCAGCAGCCGCCCCCCGGAAATACCGGCGTTGACCACGGCAACGCCCCGCGGTGCCAGGCGCGCCGCCAGATGGTCGGTCCAGCGCTGGTCCTGGTCGAGGCTGGCGGTGGCACCGTCGGTGATCGAGTCGCCGATCACCACCACGCTGCGTGCGCTGGCCGCCGCTTCGACCTCGATGCCAGCCAGGAACAGGCGGGCAGTGGTGCTGCTGGCCCCGCTCAGAGCCTGGGTCTTGCTCTGGTCGCCGGGCGCAATCCAACTGGTCTGCCGACCCTCCCAGTGGAACGTTTGCACGGGCGTCGGCCCGGGCACAAAGACACTGATCTGCAACGCCTGGCGGTCATCCGTGGCCAGTGGCAGCGGATCGCTCAGCCGTTCCTGACCTGGGCCGATCAGCACCCCGGGCTGGCCGTCGAAGCTGAGCGGCTGCGGGGCGGCACCCGCGTGTGCGGCCACGCTGGCCGCCCCGATCCGCAGCGGCTGGGTGCCGTAGGCATTGCTCAGCCGCACCCGCAGCCGGGGCCCGCCCGAGCTGATGCGCGCGGTCTGGCGGAAGGTCTGGTCCTGCAGCGTGGCCGGAACCAGGGTCGGGAACAGGAAATCGGCGCCCCAGACAGGTTGCGGACTTGCCTGCCAGCTGGCGACCCAGTGCGGGGCCGGGGCGGCACTGGCTGCGCTGGAGAGGGCGATCAAGGCGGTCGCGGTGAGCTGGCTGAGGCGGTTCATCGGGCAATCCCGGGAGGAGGGAGGGCCATGGTGATTCTCCGTCGATCTGTGAACTAGACTGCGCATGGATAATCATCTGTGAACTGGATTCATCGCCATGGCGCGACCCGACATCAACCGATCTGGCGAACTGGAAGTGTTCGTGCGGGTGATCGAGACCGGTGGCTTCTCCGCCGCGGCCCGTACCCTGGACATGACGCCGTCGGCAGTCAGCAAGCTGGTGGCACGGCTGGAGCAGCGGCTGGGTACGCGTCTGCTGCAGCGTTCCACCCGCCAGCTGCAGCTGACCCCGGAAGGCTGCGCGTTCTACGAGCGCGGCCTGCGCGTGCTGGCCGACCTGGAGGAGGCCGAGCGCTGCGCCAGCGCCCATGCCGAGCCGCGCGGACGCCTGCGGGTCAATTCCAACGTGCCGTTCGGCCAGCATTTCCTGTTGCCGCTGCTGCCGGCATTCCTGGAGCGCAATCCGCAGGTGGGGGTGGATCTGACCTTGAACGACGAGGTGATCGACCTGCTTGAGCAGCGCACCGACGTGGCGGTGCGGGCAGGCCCGCTGAAGAGTTCCAGCCTGGTGGCGCGACGGCTCGGTGCGACGCGGATGATGATCGTGGCCGCGCCAGCCTACGCGCAGCGGCATGGACTGCCGCGCAACGCTGAGGAGCTGATGTCGCACAACCGTCTGGACATCGGCCATGCGCGTGCGATGCAGGGCTGGCCGCTGCTGCAGGACGGACGCGAGCGGATGGTGCTGCCCAGTGGCAATGCCCGCGCAAGCAACGGTAACGCGCTGCGGCAGCTGGTGCTGGGCGGGTTGGGCCTGGCGCGGCTGGCGACCTACCAGGTGCAGGAGGACATCGCCGCCGGACGCCTGCTGCCGGTGCTGGAAGAGGCCAATCCCGGTGACCTGGAAGAGGTCCATGCGGTGTTCCTGGGGCAGGGTGGCTACCTGCCGCTGCGAGTGCGCGCCTTCCTCGATTTCCTGGTGGAAACGGTGGATCTGGCGCGGCCACGGGGGTAGTGCCGGCCGCTGGCCGGCAACCCAACACAGGTGAACGAAGATCATGAGGTTGCCGGCCAGCGGCCGGCACTACCTCGCGCGTTGTAGATCCACGCCATGCGTGGAAAACCGCGAACAGGCCTCAGACCTGCAGCAGCTTGCGGGCGGCGGCGCGCGCTTCCTTGCTCACTTCCACGCCGCCGAGCATGCGCGCCAGTTCTTCCTCGCGTGCCTTGCTGTCCAGCTTTTCCACCGCGCTCTGGGTCATGCCTTCCACCGGGGCCTTGCTGACCCGGTAATGCGCGTGGCCCTTGGAGGCGACCTGCGGCAGGTGGGTCACGCACAGCACCTGGCGCTTCTCGCCAAGGGCGCGCAGCTTCTGGCCGACGATGTCCGCCACCGCGCCACCGATGCCGGAGTCGACTTCGTCGAACACCATGGTAGGCACCGCATCCAGGTCCAGCGCGGCCACTTCGATGGCCAGCGAAATGCGCGACAGTTCACCGCCCGAGGCCACCTTGCGAAGGGCGCGCGGTGGCTGGCCGGCGTTGGCGGCGACCAGGAACTCCACGCGCTCGGCACCCTGCGGGTCGGGCTTGCCGGCGTCCTGCGGTTCCAGCTCGATCAGGAACTGGCCGCCGCCCATGCCGAGCTCGGCGATGATGCCGGTGGTGGTGGCCGACAGTTCGGTAGCGGCGCTGCGACGGCTGGCGGTCAGCACCTCGGCCTGTACGCGCCAGGCCGCAGCGGCCTTGTCGATTTCGCCGGCCAGGCGCTGCAGGCGTTCGTCGGCGCCGCGCAACTGTTCCACTTCGGCATGCATGCGCTCGCGCTGCGCGCCCAGCTCGTCCATCGGCACGCGGTGCTTGCGGGCCAGGTCGTGCAGGCGGCCGAGGCGACGCTCGTTCTCCTCGAACTGCTCCGGGTCGGCGTCGAGGTCGTCATGCACCCGGTCCAGCAGCGACAGGGCTTCGTGCAGCTGGATCGAGGCGTTCTCGATCAGGCCGTCCACCTCGCCCAGGCGCGGGTCGTGTTCGATCAGGCGCGACAGCTCGTGGCGCACCTGCTGCAGCAGGTCCAGCGCGGAACTGCCGTCGTCGCCATTGAGCTGGTTGCTGGCCGCCTGGCAGGCGCTCAGCAGGGCGCTGGCGTGGGCCTGGCGGCGGTGGCTGGCACCGAGTGCGACGATCGACTCCGGTTCCAGATCTTCGCGGTCCAGTTCGCGCAGCTGGTGCTCCAGGAAGCCGATCCGGTCACTGACGTCGCCCTGTTGCGACAGCGCCAGCGATTCATCGACCAGAGCCTGCCAGGCCGCGGCGGCGCGGCGCACCTGGCGGCGCTCGTTCTCGTTGCCGGCATAGGCATCCAGCAGGGCCAGCTGCGACGGGCGCGTCAGCAGGGCCTGCTGTTCGTGCTGGCCGTGGATCTCCACCAGCAGCGAGGCCAGGTCGCCCAGCTGGGCCAGGGTCACCGGGCGGCCATTGATCCACGCCCGCGAACCGCCATCGGCGCGGATCACGCGGCGCAGCTGGCACTGTTCCTCGTCGTCCAGCTCGTTGTCGGCCAGCCACTGGCGCGCGGCCTGCAGCTGGTCCAGCGCGAACTCGGCGGAAAGTTCGGCGCGCGCAGCGCCGTGGCGGACCACGCCACTGTCGGCACGCAGGCCGGACAGGAAGCCCAGCGCGTCGACCATCAGCGACTTGCCGGCGCCGGTCTCGCCTGAAACCACGGTCATGCCTGGCCCGAACTCCAGTTCGGTGGCGCGGACGACGGCAAAATCCTTGATCGAAAGATGTCTGAGCATGGGTAAGGGGGTATCAGCAGCCGCGCAACGCTAGCACGCGGGCGAGGGAGGTCCAATGACTTGCCAAGGTGATGCGCCGCCATTATCTAGTGTCCGTGTCTCACAGGTTGATTTCATGCACGGTTCTCCCGACCAGCTTGCCCCGCGTGCGCGCCATCTGCTGCGCACGCTGATCGCGCGTTACATCCAGGACGGCGAGCCGGTCGGCTCGCAGACGCTGGCGCGCGTGGCCGGGCTGGAGGTCAGTCCGGCCACCATCCGCAACATCCTGGGTGACCTGGAAGACCTGGGGCTGCTGGCCTCGCCGCACACCTCCGCCGGGCGCGTTCCGACCGCGCATGGCTACCGCGTGTTCGTCGACAGCCTGCTGCAGATGCAGCCGCCGGGCGAAGGCGAGCTGGCCCGGCTGCGCCAGGAACTGGCTGGCGGCGGCAGCACCCAGGCCCTGCTCGGCAGCGCCTCGGAGCTGTTGTCGGCGATGAGCCACTTCGTCGGCGTCGTCAGCGCGCCGCGACGCGAGCAGTTCGCCTTCCGCCAGATCGACTTCGTGGCGCTGGACGGGCGCCGGGTGCTGGCGATCCTGGTGTTTGCCGACAACGAGGTGCAGAACCGCGTCATCGAGACCCGCCAGGAGTTCGCGCCGGGCCAGCTGGAGCAGGTCGCGAACTACCTCAATGCCCATTTCGCCGGCCTGCCGATGGCCGAGATCCGCACTCGACTGCTGCTGGAACTGCGCGATGCCCGCTCCGAGCTGGAACAGCTGCTGGCGCACAGCATCGAACTGGCCGAACAGGCCCTGCAGCCGGCTGCCGACGACATGCTGGTGGCGGGCCAGACCCGCCTGATGGGGGTGCAGGACCTGTCCGACCTGGAGCGCCTGCGCGAGCTGTTCGAGCTGTTCTCCAGCAAGCGCGAGATCCTGCAGCTGCTGGAGCGGACCATCCAGGCGCCCGGCGTGCGCATCTTCATCGGCGAGGAGACCGGGATGATGCCGCTGCAGGGCGTCTCGCTGGTCACTGCCCCTTACACGGCCAATGGCCAGGTGCTGGGCGTGCTGGGGGTGATCGGCCCCAAGCGGATGGCCTACGACCGCGTGATCCCGCTGGTCCAGGCTACCGCCGATGTACTGGGCGCGGCGTTTTCGCCAGCCGGCCGCCCGCCGGGAACATCCGACGCTTGAAACGCAGCATCCCGCCCACACTAGGGTGGGTGGAGGCGGAGATTGACCGCCAGGGACCCAGACATGAACCACGAACAGCCAGATATCGAATCCCAGCAGAGTGCCGCCGATGCGGCTGCCACCGCCGGCGTCAACGACGAAGTCGAGCGCCTGCGCGCCGAAATCGAACAGGTCAAGGCCGATGCCCTGCGTGAGCGCGCCGACCTGGAGAACCAGCGCAAGCGCGTTGCCCGTGACATCGAACAGGCCCGCAAGTTCGCCAACGAGAAGCTGCTGGGCGATCTGCTCCCCGTGTTCGACAGCCTGGATGCCGGCCTGAAGGCCGCCGGCGACGACCCGCACCCGCTGCGCGAAGGCCTGGAGCTGACCTACAAGCAGCTGCTGAAGGTGGCCGCCGACAACGGACTGGTCCTGCTGGACCCGATCGGCCAGCCGTTCAACCCGGAACACCACCAGGCCATCAGCCAGGTGCCGACGCCGGGCGCCGCCCCGGGCAGCGTGGTGACCGTGTTCCAGAAGGGCTACCTGCTCAACGAGCGCCTGCTGCGGCCGGCGCTGGTGGTGGTGGCCGCCGATTGATCGGCCGGGCCGGGCTTTGCCCGGTCCCGGTTGTGCCAGGCCATGCCTGGCAAGGTTTTCCAGGCGCTGAACACAGCGTTCGGGAGACGGCTTGAATGTTCCACGAGCCTCCCCCACATCGTATTCATCCACCGGTCGAACGGCCGGACTGACACCAACAAGCATCCTCAGGAGTCTCCCCCATGGGCAAGATCATTGGTATCGACCTCGGCACCACCAACTCGTGCGTGGCGATCATGGACGGCGGCAAGGCCCGCGTCATCGAGAATTCGGAAGGCGATCGCACCACCCCGTCGATCGTCGCCTACACCAAGGACGGCGAAGTCCTGGTCGGTGCCTCGGCCAAGCGCCAGGCCGTGACCAACCCGAAGAACACCTTCTACGCGGTGAAGCGCCTGATCGGCCGCAAGTTCACCGACGCCGAAGTGCAGAAGGACATCGCGCACGTCCCGTACAGCATCCTGGCCCATGACAATGGCGACGCCTGGGTGGCCACCAGCGACGGCAAGAAGATGGCTCCGCAGGAAATCTCGGCCAAGGTGCTGGAAAAGATGAAGAAGACCGCCGAGGACTTCCTCGGTGAGAAGGTCACCGAAGCGGTCATCACCGTGCCGGCCTACTTCAACGACAGCCAGCGCCAGGCAACCAAGGACGCCGGCCGCATCGCCGGCCTGGACGTCAAGCGCATCATCAACGAGCCGACCGCGGCCGCGCTGGCCTATGGCCTGGACAAGGGCGACAACAAGGATCGCAAGATCGTGGTGTACGACCTGGGCGGCGGCACCTTCGACGTCTCGGTGATCGAGATCGCCAACGTCGACGGTGAGAAGCAGTTCGAAGTGCTGGCCACCAACGGTGACACCTTCCTGGGCGGCGAAGACTTCGACAACCGCGTCATCGAATACCTGGTTGAAGAGTTCAACAAGGACCAGGGCATCGACCTGCGCAAGGATCCGCTGGCCCTGCAGCGCCTGAAGGATGCTGCCGAGCGCGCCAAGATCGAGCTGTCCAGCGCCCAGCAGACCGAAGTGAACCTGCCGTACGTCACCGCTGACGCGTCGGGTCCGAAGCACCTGAACATCAAGCTGACCCGCGCCAAGCTGGAAGCCCTGGTGGACGACCTGATCAAGAAGTCGATCGAGCCGTGCCGCGTCGCGCTGAACGATGCCGGCCTGCGTTCGAGCGACATCAGCGAAGTGATCCTGGTCGGTGGCCAGACCCGCATGCCGAAGGTGCAGCAGGCGGTGACCGAGTTCTTCGGCAAGGAACCGCGCAAGGACGTCAACCCGGACGAAGCCGTGGCACTGGGTGCGGCGATCCAGGGCGGCGTGCTCGGCGGCGACGTCAAGGACGTGCTGCTGCTGGACGTGACCCCGCTGTCGCTGGGCATCGAGACCATGGGCGGCGTGTTCACCAAGATCATCGAGAAGAACACCACCATCCCGACCAAGGCCTCGCAGGTGTTCTCCACCGCCGAGGACAACCAGTCGGCCGTGACCGTGCACGTGCTGCAGGGTGAGCGCGAACAGGCCCGCTTCAACAAGTCGCTGGCCAAGTTCGACCTGTCCGGCATCGAGCCGGCTCCGCGCGGCCTGCCGCAGGTGGAAGTGTCCTTCGACATCGACGCCAACGGCATCCTGCACGTGTCGGCCAAGGACAAGAAGACCAACAAGGAACAGAAGGTCGAGATCAAGGCTGGTTCGGGCCTGTCCGAGGAAGAGATCGCGCGCATGGTCGCCGACGCGGAAGCCAACCGCGAAGAAGACAAGAAGTTCCAGGAGCTGGTGCAGGCCCGCAACCAGGCCGACGCCCTGATCCACGGCACCCGCAGCGCGATCACCGAGCACGGCAGCAAGGTCGGTGGCGAAGTGATCGGCAAGGTCGAGGCGGCCCTGGCCGACCTGGAAACCGCGATGAAGGGTGACGACAAGGCGCAGATCGAAGCCAAGTCGAAGGTGCTGGAGGAAGCCGGCCAGTCGCTGTTTGCCGCTGCTTCGGCCGACCAGGGCGGTGCCCCGGGTGCCGACGCTGGCAACGCCGGCAAGGCGCAGGACGACGTGGTCGACGCCGAGTTCACCGAAGTCAAGGACGACAAGAAGTCCTGATCCGGACCGACACGGGACGCTGGCCATCAGCGTCCCGTTGTCGCATCAGGGTCCTGACCGCCCACCGGCGTGTCGGGGCGCCCGACGCAAGAGCGGACCTGGTTCCGCTCTTCCGCTTTGACGAATCCCGACTTTCCGGAACCCGATTCACGATATGAGCAAGCGCGATTACTACGAAGTGCTGGGCGTTGCCCGCACCGCCACCGACGACGAGCTGAAGAAGGCCTACCGTCGCTGCGCGATGAAGTTCCACCCGGACCGCAACCCGGGTGATGCGGCGGCCGAAGCCTCCTTCAAGGAGTGCAAGGAAGCCTACGAAGTGCTGTCCGACGGCAACAAGCGCCGCATGTACGACAGCCACGGCCACGCCGCGTTCGAGCACGGCATGGGCGGTGGTGGTCCGGGCGGCCCGGACATGAACGATATCTTCGGCGATATCTTCGGCAACATCTTTGGCGGTGGCGGCGGTGGTCCGCGCCAGGCCCGTCGCGGCGCCGACATCGGCTACGTGATGGAACTGGACCTGGAAGAGGCCGTGCGCGGCGTCGAGCGCCGCATCGAGATCCCGACCCTGGCCGAATGCGGCGACTGCGATGGCAGTGGCTCCGAAGACGGCAAGGTCGAGACCTGCAACGTGTGCCATGGCCGTGGCCAGGTGCGCATCCAGCGCGGCATCTTCGCCATGCAGCAGGCCTGCCACAACTGCGGCGGCCGCGGCCAGATTATCGCCAAGCCCTGCAAGACCTGCCACGGCAATGGCCGTGTCGAGGAAGACAAGGTGCTGTCGGTGAAGGTGCCGGCGGGCGTCGATACCGGCGACCGCATCCGCCTGCAGGGCGAGGGCGAGGCCGGCCCGGCCGGTACGCCGCCGGGCGACCTGTACGTGGAAGTGCGCGTGCGCGAGCATGCGATCTTCCAGCGCGATGGCGACGACCTGCACTGCGAAGTGCCGATCCGCATCTCGCAGGCGGCACTGGGTGACACCGTGCGCGTGGCCACCCTGGGCGGCGAAGCGGAGATCCGCATTCCGGCCGAGACCCAGACCGGCAAGCTGTTCCGCCTGCGTGGCAAGGGCGTGCGTTCGGTACGCAGCCGCAGCGAAGGCGACCTGTACTGCCGTGTGGTGGTGGAGACCCCGGTCAACCTCACCAACGAACAGCGCAAGCTGCTGGAGCAGTTCGAAGCCACCTTCGTCGGCGAGGAAGCGCGCAAGCATTCGCCGAAGTCGGCCACCTTCATGGATGGCGTGAAGGGCTTCTGGGACCGGATGACGTCCTGAGTTTTTCCATGGAAGCGTAGAACGGTAGCGCCGGGCCATGCCCGGCGTTGTCGTTTGTGGTGTAGTAGATCCACGCCATGCGTGGATGCCGTTCAAAGGATCATCGGAAGAAGGCCGCCGGCGTCTGCCCCAGCTGCCGCTTGAACATGCTGGTGAACGCGCTGGGGCTGTCGTAACCCATCGCCAGCGCGACATCGATGACCTTGTCGCCGACCGCCAGTCGCTCCAGGGCGGCCAGCAGCCGCGCCTGCTGCCGCCACTGCCCGAAGGTCATGCCCAGTTCACTGGCGAAATGACGCTGGATGGTTTTCACGTCCACCTGCAGCGCCTGCGCCCAGTCCTGCAGGGTGGCGTCGTCGCCGGGATGTTTCTGGATGTGCTGGCAGATCCGCTGCAGGCGCGGGTCGGAGGGCGAGGGCAGGTGTAGCGGCAGCACGTCCATGCGGTGCAGCTCGTCCAGCAGCAGGCGCACCACGCGGCCGTCGCGGCTGTCATCCACATGCGCGGTCTCGATCAGGCTGGCGGCGAGCAGCAGCTCGCGCAGCAGCGGCGCTACCTGTACCGCGAACGCCTCGTCCGGCAGCTGCGGCGCGAAATCCGGTTCCACGTACAGGCTGCGCATATGCACCTCAGCGATGCAGTCCACCGCATGGGCCATGCCGGCCGGCACCCAGATCGCGCGGGTCGAGGGCACCACCCAGCGGCCGCCGTCCGCACGCACCACCATCAGTCCGGACATGGCGAACACCAGCTGGTGACGGCGATGCCGGTGGGGCGCGATGTGGGTGCCGGGTTTGTAGTGGCGGGCGCGGCAGGTCACCGGGCGGTGTACCGGAACCTCGTTCCACGGTGCAGTCTCGCGGACCGGGCAGGGAGTGTCCTTTTTGCGATATGCCATGACCCGAACGCGGCAGAAGGGAGGGGGAGGCCACCGTAGCATGCGTGGCTCGCCCCCAACCTGACTGTGTCCATGTCGACCCTGGCTTCTCCCGCAACGACCTCACGCCCGGTGGCCCCCGGCGTGCTGGCAGCCATTTCCACCTCGCATGTCGTCAACGACATGATGCAGTCGCTGATCCTGGCCATCTATCCAGTGATCAAGGGCGGCTTCAACCTGAGCTTCACCCAGATCGGCCTGATCACGCTGACCTACCAGCTGACCGCCTCGATCTTCCAGCCCTTGATCGGCATGGCCACCGACCGTCGCCCAGCCCCGTACTCGCTGCCGATCGGCATGGCCTCGACCCTGTGCGGCATGCTGCTGCTCGGCTTCGCACCGAACTACGCGGTGGTGCTGATGGCGGCGGCGATGGTCGGCATTGGCTCGGCCATCTTCCATCCGGAAGCCTCGCGCATCGCGCGACTGGCCTCGGGCGGCCGTCACGGCTTCGCGCAGTCGGTGTTCCAGGTGGGTGGCAATTTCGGAACAGCGCTCGGCCCGTTGATCGCCGCCGCAGTGATCGTGCCGTATGGCCAGCACGCCGCATCGTGGTTTGCCGGTGCTGCCCTGATCGGCATCGCATTGCTGACCTATGTCGGCCGCTGGTACGCGTTGCATCTGGGTACGCCTCGACCGGTCAGCACGGCTGCGATGGCACCGCGGCATCCGTCTCGCACCGTGGCCAAGGTGCTGGCGATCCTGCTGGTGCTGATCTTCAGCAAGTACTTCTACATGGCCAGCATCGGCAGCTACTTCACCTTCTACCTGATCCATCACTTCGGCATTCCGGTGGCGCAGGCCCAGCTGCATCTGTTCGCGTTCCTGGTGGCGTCCGCCGCCGGCGGCTTCCTTGGTGGCCCGCTGGGTGACCGCATCGGCCGCAAGCCGATCATCTGGACCTCGATCCTGGGCGTGGCCCCGTTCGCGCTGATGCTGCCGCATGCGGACCTGCTGTGGACGACGGTGCTGGCGGTGCTGATCGGCTTCGTGCTGTCCTCGGCGTTCTCGGCGATCGTGGTGTACGCGCAGGAAATGATGCCGCACCGCATCGGCATGGTGTCCGGCCTGTTCTTCGGCTTCGCCTTCGGCATGGGCGGGCTTGGGGCGGCTGTGCTGGGCCTGCTGGCGGACAAGACCAGCATCGAGTACGTCTACCAGTTGACCGCGTTCCTGCCGCTGTTGGGTATCGTGGCGGCGTGGCTGCCACCGTCGCGGCCTGCTGCTCACTGAGGGGTTTTGGTTTGCAGGGCTTGCAGCCCTGCACCTGCCGAAGCCAAGGCAACGGCAACGGCAACGGCAACGGCAACGTCAAATTCAAAAGCTGGCTTTCCGTGGGTTGGCGGGGTGGGTCCGGTTGAGGGGGACGGCGTAAATACGTCCCTGTAGCCTCGGTCGCGCCATCCATGGCGCTCACGCCCCCTCAACCGGACCCACCCCGCCTTCGACAGATTCCCGCGGTCTGTCGGAACGGGGTACTGCTCTGGTGGGTGTCGACCTTGGTCGACACGGATGAATTCGTTCGATATCTGACAGATGTGTCGACCAAGGTTGACACCTACCAACAGCCGCGCGGAACAACAGCCGCAGTTGCCAACAGCCGCGTGAACCTGTCGAAGGTGGGGCGGTGTCGGATTGCGGGGTGTCAGCGGCATGGATGCCGCTGCCAAGCCTACAAGGACGTACTTGCGGCGTCCCCGCACTCCGACACCGCCCCGCCACCCCACGGAATGCCGCTTTGGCTTCGGCCGTTGCGGTTGCCGTTGCATTGAGCAGGTGCAGGGCTGCAAGCCCTGCCGAAAACTCCCTTGGGCGTAGAATGCGGGCATGAGCGAATCCCTTGATAACCACCTGGTCCACGGCCGCCGCCAGCGGCCCGATGGCCCGTCGCCGATCGATGTCATCTCGGTCCAGTCGCAACTTGTCTACGGCCACGCCGGCAACAGCGCCGCCGTACCGCCGATGCGTGCGCTCGGTGTGCGCGTCGCGGAAATTCCGACCGTGTTGCTGAGCAATGCGCCGTTCTACGACACCACGCGCGGTCGGGTGCTGCCCGCCGACTGGTTCGCCGACCTGCTGCTGGGCACCCACGAGCGCGGCCTGCCGCAGCGGGCGAAAATGCTGGTTTCCGGCTACTTCGGCAGCACCGCCAACGGTGCCGCCTTCGCCGACTGGCTGGACAACATCCTGCCGGTCTGTCCGCAGCTGCGTTACTGCCTGGATCCGGTGATTGGTGACACCCACACCGGCCCCTACGTGGAACCGGGCCTGGAAGCGATCTTCGCCGAGCGATTGCTGCCGCATGCCTGGCTGGTGACCCCGAACGCCTTCGAACTGAATCGTCTGACCGGTATGCCGGCACTGGCCGAGGCCGATGCCATCGCCGCCGCGCGCACGCTGCTGGACCGTGGCCCGCACTGGGTGATCGCGCACAGCGTGGGCGGTAACCCGGGTGAGCTGGTGACCCTGGCGGTCGGTCGCGAGGAAACCTGGCGCTGGACTTCGCCGCTGCTGCCGGTGGACGTGGCCGGCACCGGTGACGTGCTGATGTCGCTGGTGGTGTCGTTCCTGTTGCGAGGTGAATCGATGCAGCAGGCGATTTCGCGTGCGATTGCCGGTACCCACGCGGCGCTGGAGGCGACTCTGGACAATGGCTTCGAAGAGTTCGACGTGATCGCGGCGGCGCCTGCCGCACTGGCCGAAGGCACGCGCTTCCGCGCCGAACGCGTGGCATGAGCAGCTTGCTCGAACGCACGCCGCGCACGGTCGGCATCGTCGGCAGTGCCGGCGCCTATGGGCGCTGGCTGAGCCGCTTCTTCCAGCAGCACATGCAGCTGCAGGTGATCGGCCACGATCCGGCCGATCCGGACTCGCATACGCCGGAACAGCTGCTGGCGCAGGCCGACGTGCTGGTGTTCTCGGCACCGATCCGGCATACGCCGGCTCTGATTGCCGAGTACGTGCGGCAGTCGGCCGGCCGTGAGCAGGACCGGCTGTGGCTGGACGTGACCTCGGTGAAGGAAGCGCCGGTGCAGGCGATGCTGGCCTCTCAAGCCGAAGTGGTCGGCCTGCACCCGATGACCGCGCCACCCAAGGCGCCGACCCTGAAGGGCCGGGTGATGGTGGTCTGCGAAGCGCGGCTGCAGCACTGGCAGCCATGGGTCGATACGCTGTGCACGGCGCTGCAGGCCGAGTGCGTGCGGGCCACGCCGCAGCACCACGACCAGATGATGGCGCTGGTGCAGGCGATGGTGCATGCCACCCACTTGGCCCAGGCCGGCGTGCTGCGCCAGTACCAGCCGCAGCTGGGCGATCTGGCCGCGATGATGCCGTACCGTTCGGCATCGTTCGAGCTGGACACGGCGATCATCTCGCGCATCCTGTCGCTCAACCCGGCGATCTACGAAGACATCCAGTTCGGTAACCCGTACGTGGCGCCGATGCTGGAACGGCTGGTCGGCCAGCTGCAGGCCCTGCAGGCGCAGGTCGGGCAGGGCGACGACCGTGCGCGTGGTGAATTCCGCGAGCAGCTGCTGTCGGCCAACCGCAGTGCCTTCGGTGAGCAGGCGCTGGCGGACGGCAACTACACCTTTGAACGCGTGGGTTATCTGCTGGCTGACCTGACCGAGCGCAACGCGTTGTCGGTGCACCTGCCGGAGGACCGGCCAGGCTCACTGCGTGAGCTGCTGAACGTGTTCGAGCAGCATCGCATCAGCCTGGCTTCGATCCATTCCTCGCGCACGCCTGGTGGCGAAGTGCATTTCCGCATCGGGTTCGTGGCCGGCAGCGATGCTGCGGCGATCACCCGGGCCGCAACCGACGTGGACGCCAGCGGCATCGGGCGGGTACTGGGCTGAATTCATCCACAGGCGGTGTGGATGGTTCCTGAGCAAACGTGTGGATAACCTTGCTCAGGCCTTGGCAGCAAAGGCTGTCAAGATGCTTGGTGAAAAATTGATCACGCCTTTTGTAGCGTCGAGCCACGCTCGATTGCCCTTGGCAAAAGGCGTGTCGACCAAGGTCGACACCTACCAGAGGCAAGAAAGCGGGTCGATCAAGGTCGACACCCGCCAGAGCGGGGCGATACGAAATCCGGTAGCGCCGGGGCCATGCCCGGCGAACCTCAGATCGTCAGCCGCAGCTCGCCGCCACTGGTGGTGAACTCGCGGCCATCGCGCACCAGCGGCCGCCCGTCATCCAGTTCGTAGCGTGGCGTGGCTTCGGAGTGATGCCCGCTGCCATTCGCCTCGGGCTTGAACTCGATGATGATGTGGCTTTCGCCGTTGCTGTCGACAGCGGGGAACTGACGGAACGACATCGTGAACCTCCTTCAGCGGATGCGGTTGTTGCGCGGCCAGCTTGGCCGCGCCGATGTTAGCCGGACGTCATCAATCGATGAACTGCAGGCGCGCAAGTTCAGCGTACAGTCCACCTTCTGCCAGCAGCTGTGCGTGCGTGCCCTCGGCGACGATGCGGCCCTGGTCCATCACCACGATGCGGTCGGCCTTGAGCACGGTGGCCAGGCGGTGGGCAATGACCAGTGTGGTGCGGCCCGCCATCAGCCGCTCCAGCGCTTGCTGCACGCTGTGCTCGCTCTGCGCGTCCAGCGCGCTGGTCGCTTCGTCCAGCAGCAGGATCGGCGCATCCTTCAGCAGCGCACGGGCAATCGCCACACGCTGCTGCTGGCCACCGGACAGGCGGGCACCGCGCTCGCCCAGCTCACTGTCATAGCCCTGCGGCAACGCGCGCAGGAAGCCATCGGCCTCGGCGGCACGCGCGGCAGCCTCGACTTCGGCGTCGCTGGCCTGCAGGCGGCCATAGCGGATGTTGTCGCGCGCACTGGCAGCGAACAGCGTCGGCTGCTGCGGCACCAGCGCCAGCTGCGCACGCAGCTCGGCCGGGTCGGCCTGGCGCACGTCGATGCCGTCCACGTCGATGCGGCCGCTGGCTGGATCATGGAAGCGCAGCAGCATCGAAAGCACCGTGCTCTTGCCCGCCCCCGACGGACCCACCAGCGCCACGGTCTCGCCGGGGTGCACGTGCAGGTTGAAGTGGTCCAGTGCGGCCTGGTCCGGTCGCTGCGGGTAGTGGAACACCACGTCGTCGAACCGGATCTCGCCACGCAGCGGCTGCGGCAGCGCGTGCGGCTGTGCCGGCGCGCGGATCTCGATGTCTTCCTGCAGCAGTTCGCCGATGCGGCCCATGCCGCCGGCCGCGCGCTGCAGTTCGTTCCACACTTCGGCCAGCGCGCCCACCGAGCCGCCACCGATCAATGCATACAGCACGAACTGGCCCAGCGTACCGGCGCTGAGGCGGCCGTCGATGACGTCGTGCGCGCCCAGCCACAACACACCGACGATGGCGCCGAACACCAGCAGGATGGCGCTGGCGGTGACCAGCGACTGTGCGCCGATGCGGCGACGGGCGGCGCCGATGGCATCACCGAGTGCCTTGTCGAAGCGCCCGCGCTCGTACGGCTCGCGTGCATGTGCCTGCACCGTGCGTACCGCACCCAGGGTTTCACTGGCCAGGCTGTTGGCATCGGCGATGCGGTCCTGGCTGTTGCGTGCGACCGTGCGCAGCTTGCGCGCGCCGATGATGATCGGCAGCACCGCCAGCGGAATGCCAAGCAGCGACCATGCGGCCAGCCGCGGGCTGGTGACGAACAGCATTGCCAGGCTGCCGATGACGGTGACCGTGCTGCGCAATGCTACGGACATGGTCGAGCCGACCACGCTGCGCAGCAGTTCGGTGTCCGCGGTCAGGCGCGAGACCAGCTCTCCGCTGCGGCTGCGGTCGTGGAAGCCGGCGCCCAGCTGGATCAGGTGGGCATACAGCTGGCTGCGCAGGTCAGCCACGACCTTTTCACCCAGCAACGATACGAAGTAGAAGCGCGCGGCCGTGCCCAACGCCATGACGACCGCCACCAGCATCAGCAGGGCGAAGGCACGGTTGATCTGGCCGCCGCTGCTGAAACCGTGATCGATCATCTGCTTCACCGCCGGAGGCAGGCTCAGCGTGGCTGCAGAAGACACCGCCAGGGCCAGCAGCCAGGCGGTGAACAGGCCGCTGTGGCGGCGCACGAACGGCCACAGCGTGCGCAGGCTGCCGAGGCGCCGCAGCGGCGGGGTCGAAGCGGGGGCGTCGTCCTTGTCAGTCATCCTGGTCGTCGTCTTCTATGCGGATACGGTCACGGGTGGCGTCGCGCAGGCGGATTTTCAATGCGTCGACCTGATCGGCAGGCAATTCGATCCGCAGGCACACGCCATTGGCATCGAACTGTTCATCGCGCTTTTCGGCACCGAAGGCGGGCAGGGTGGCATGCAGGGTACCCAGGTCCTCGAAGCCGGCCAGCAGCTGCAGCCGGGCCATCGCCACCAGCGGCAGGCGCGGGGCGGTGCGCAGGCACTCGGCGGCGGCGCCGCCGTAGGCGCGCACAAGGCCACCGGCACCGAGCTTGATACCGCCGAACCAGCGCGTCACTACCACCATCACCCGGTCGAAACCCTGGCCGTCGATCGCCGCCAGGATCGGACGTCCCGCCGTGCCGGCCGGCTCGCCATCGTCGCTGGAGCGATAGTCCTGCCCATGCCGGTAGGCCCAGCAGTTGTGGGTGGCATCGGCCACCGCAACCTGCTGCAGGAACGCCATGGCCGCTGCGGCGCCATCGATCGGCGCGGCATGGGCGATGAAACGGCTGTGTTTGACTTCCAGCGTGTGGCTGACCGGCTGGGCGAGAGTATCGAGCATTCCCGCCATTCTACGGGGTTGCCGGGTATTCCCGTCCGCTTCAGTCGTCCAGCAGCGGGCGCAGGTCGCGCGGCAGGCGTGCTTCCGGGTACTGCTGCATGTAGCGCTCCAGGCTGGCACGGGCCAGATCGCGCTGGCCGTCGTCGCGTCGTGTACGGATCTTCTGCAGCCACTGCCGGCGCGGCAGTCGTGCGTCAGCGTCCACCTCGGCCTGCACGGCGTCCGCGCTCAGGCCCGCATCGCTGCCGCGGCGCATGATGCCAGGTGCGGAACGGCTGGGAGCCTCGCGCTTCATCGAGGTGATTTCTACCCGGTCCAATGCCGGGGCCTGTTCGGCCTGCACGCTGTTGGACTCTGGCGTGCCTGCCGAGCGCGCCATCAGCGACGCGGGTGCCGAGTAGGCGGTGGGAGCCGGAGGCGCAGGCGGGGCTGCTGCCGGCGCTGCGGCCGGAGCGGGCGGCAGGGCCGCAAAGGAGGTATCGGCGGCCGCATCCGCAGCCATCGATCGTGCAGCCTGGGCCGGCGCTTCAGCGGTCCCGGCCGGCGCAGGCTTGCTTGCGCGCGCGATGGCCGGTGCCGGGGCGGCAACCGGGGCTGCCTCGGGTGCTGCGGGCGCAGCGGCCGGTTCCGCAGTCGCCACCGCGCTGTCGGCTGCACTGCGCTCAGCGGCCTGATCGGCAGCCGCGACGTCTTCTGCCGCAGCCGGTGCCGCCGCAACAGCGGCCTCACCCGCCGGAACCGGTGGCGGTTCCAGACGCAGCTGCCAGGCGATGCCGATGGCGAACACCATCGAGGCGGCGATGCCGAACACCGCCGGCCAACGCGGGCGTGTGCGCTGCGTACGTGGCGCCTCGGGAGAGGCGACCGCATCGGCAGCCGGAGCGTCCACGGCAGCGCGGGCCGCGGCCAGGATGGCGGCGTCCAGTGCGGCGGGCGGTGCCTGTTCGGCGCGACGGCCGAGCAGCCGGGCCAGCTCGCGTTCTTCCGGCGTCAGCGGTTCGTCTCGGTTCATGCGTTCAATCCCGCACGCAGCTTGTCCATCGCATAGCGCAGCCGCGATTTCACGGTTTCCCGGCCTACGCCGGTGATCTGGCCGATCTCCTCCAGGCTCAGTTCCTGATCCAGCCGCAGTTGCAGCACTTCGCGCTGCTCGGGCGGCAGTTGTTCCATCGCCAGCTGGATGCGGCGACGTTGTTCGAATTCGGAAAGCTCGCCTTCCGGGGTCTGTCCATCCTCGATCGCGGCCAGGCGCAGGTCGGCATCGGCCGGGGCAGCCGGCCGGTGGCGGGCGGCGCGCCAATGGTCGTTCAGGCGGTTGTGGGCGATGCGGAACAGCCAGGTGCTGAACGCCGCGTCCGGTTGCCACCCCGCGCGGGCGCTGATCACCCGCTGCCAGACGTCCTGGAAGATCTCCTCGGCCAGCGCGTTGTCGCGCAGTTGCCGCAGCAGGAAGCCGAACAGGCGCTTGCGATGGCGCGCATACAGGCTTTCAAACGCACGCAGGTCGCCACCGGCCCAGGCCAGCATCAAGGCTTCATCGGTTGGCAGTGCGCTGGCTTCCACGGCGTACAGGGTAAGGCCTGCAGGCGATGGCGCATAGCCGGTGGCGAGGGCGGGCAGGGCGAGGGTCATGGCTAGGAAGGGGCTACGGTCAGCAGGAAAAACGTACGGGCGCACGATTCGGGGTTTACGGGCTTCCATTGCCCCCCGGGTGGCGCGCTATGCTCGGCGGCTCAGGGGAGGCGACGCACTGACGGCGCCAAGAGATTGTCATTTGTCCACGCATGCTGAACCGGCGGAAGAACCACCACACGAGGCCGTGCTGAGCACAGCGCTGGTGCGCGCGTTGCATGCGCTTCTGCCGGAAACGGCCGTGGTCCGCGTCGGCTGGGATGACCCGCAGCTTGGCCGTGGCCAGGGGGCCTGGCCGAGGGCGACTGCCGGAGGTGATGCGGCAGCGCCAGGCGTGGGCGACGGCCAGCACGGCTGGGAACATGATGGGGCGCGCCTGCGGTTGTCGGTGGAAGGCGCGGTGCCTTCGCCGGCATGGTGGGGGGTTGCCCGGCAGGCGATGGAGCTGGCGCTGCAGCGCGGCCGCCAGGCCGGCCAGATCAAGGCGCTGGAAGAGGCCGAGCGGTTGCAG
The DNA here is from genome assembly GCF_004346925.1 of Stenotrophomonas sp. ASS1. Classification (NCBI taxonomy): domain Bacteria; kingdom Pseudomonadati; phylum Pseudomonadota; class Gammaproteobacteria; order Lysobacterales; family Lysobacteraceae; genus Stenotrophomonas; species Stenotrophomonas oleivorans. The sequence goes on from NZ_CP031167.1 coordinate 1,804,261, forward strand.
CAGGCCTTGTTCCAGATTGCAGATCTGGCCGGTGCCGACCTGGAAATGCCCGAGATGCTGCGCCACGTGCATGGTGTGCTGGGCACGCTGATGTATGCCGAGAACTGCTACATCGTGGAATACGACGATGTGCGCGACCAGATCCGTTTCCTGTACTTCGCCGATCAGGTCGATGATTTCGTCGCCGATCCCACGCAGAGCCATGACGCCAGCGAGATGCCGCGCAGCCTGACCGTGGCGTTGCTGCGTCATGGCAAGCCGCTCAGTGGTCCCTCGCGCGAACTGCTGGCGCAGGTGATGGAGCAGGAGCACGACCCGCAACGCGGGCCCGAAAGCCTGGATTGGCTGGGCGTGCCGATGCTGCGCGATGGCCGCGTATGCGGTGCCATCGTGGTTCAGAGCTATGAGCAGGCGGCCCGCTATGGCGAGGCCGAGCGCGCATTGCTGGGCTTCGTTGCGCAGCACGTGCAGACCGCGATGGACCGGCGCCAGGCGCAGGTGCGGCTGGAGCAGCAGGTGGCGCGGCGCACCCAGGAACTGCAGCGCGCCAATCACAGCCTGCAGGACGAGGTGGCCGAGCGTCGACGCGCCGAACAGCTGCAGACCGCCCTGTACAACATCGCCGAGATGGCGATGTCGGCCGACAGCCTGGCGCAGTTCTACGGACAGGTGCATGGGGTGGTCGGGCGCCTGCTCGACGCTCGCAATTTCTACATCGCCCTGGTCAACCCGGCCGGCAACGGCCTGGACTTCGTCTATTCGGTGGACGAGCACAACGCCAGCCGCGCGCCGCGACCGTTCAGCCGGGGCCTGACCGAGTACGTCGTGCGCAACCGGCGGCCACTGTTGGCATCACGTGCGCAGATCGACGCGCTGCTGGCCAGTGGCGAAGTGCGTGAATCCGGTGCGCGTTCGCACTGCTGGCTGGGCGTACCGCTGCTGCGCGACGACGAAGTGGTCGGCGCGATCGTGGTGCAGAGCTACAGCGAGAACAGCATTTTCAGCGTGCATGACCAGCGCCTGCTGACCTTCGTCGCGCAGAACATCGGTACCGGCCTGGCCCGTCAGCGCGACCAGCAACGGCTGCGCTCGGCGCATGCCGAGCTGGAGAAGCGCGTGGAGGAGCGCACGCGCGAACTGGCCGAGGTCAACGAAAAGCTGCTCGGCCAGATCGGCGAGCGCCTGCGTGCCGAACAGCGCCTGACCCACCAGGCCATGCACGATGCGCTGACCGGGCTGCCCAACCGCCTGCATCTGCTGGACCGCCTGCAGGATGCGCTGGCCCTGGCCAAGCGTGAGGGCGGCCCGGTGTTCGCCGTGCTGTTCCTCGATCTGGACCGCTTCAAGCTGGTCAACGACAGCATCGGCCATGCCGCCGGCGATCGCATGCTGGTGGAAGTGGCCAAGCGCATCGTATCGATGGCCGGCACCGAGGACGTGGTGGCCAGGCTGGGCGGTGACGAATTCGCGGTGCTGCTGCAATGCCCGCAGGGCCTGGCCCAGGCCTTGGACTTTGGCCAGCGCCTCCTGCTGGCGCTGCAGGAATCGATGTGGATCGCCGGGCGCGAACTGTTCCCGTCCGGCAGCCTGGGCATCGCGCTGTGGAACCCCCGCTACCGCACCGGCGAAGAGCTGCTGCGTGATGCCGACGCGGCAATGTACCGGGCCAAGGCGCAGGGCCATGACCGCTGTGCGATCTTCGACGAAGACATGCGCGAGCAGGCCATGCGCAGCCTCGATCTGGAAGCCGACCTGCGTCGTGCGATCAACAACCGCGATTTCGTGCCGTTCTACCAGCCGATCGTGCGCCTGTCCGATGGCGAGGTGGTGGGCCACGAGGCGCTGCTGCGCTGGCAGCACGAGCGCCGCGGCCTGCTGCTGCCGGGGGCGTTCCTGGAGCTGGGCGAGGAAAGCGGCCTGATCGAGCAGGTCGACTGGCTGATCTACGAACAGGTGATTGCCGGCCTGGCCGAGGGCGGGCAGAGCTACGTCTCGGTGAACGTATCACCGCGCCATTTCCGCTCCGCCGGGTTCAGCGGCCGCCTGTTCGGCCTGCTGGATGCATGTGGTGCCGATCCGCACCGGCTGCGCCTGGAGATCACCGAGGTCGCACTGCTGGACGATGGCCCGCACACGCTGCGCATCCTGCAGGGCCTGCGCGAGCGCGGCATCCAGGTGCAGCTGGACGATTTCGGTACCGGCTTCTCGGCGCTGTCCTACCTGCACCGTTTCCCGATCAGTACGCTGAAAATCGACCAGAGCTTCATCGCCGGCCTGCATGGGCCGGAAGTGCAGAGCACGCGGGCGCTGGTCGAGGGCGTGCTGTCGTTGGCGCGTACGCTGGGCATCGAGACCATCGGTGAGGGCATCGAAACCGAGGCGCAGCGGCAGACCCTGCGCGAACTGGGTTGCGACTACGGCCAGGGCTATCTGCTGGGGCGGCCCGCACCGTGGAGCTGCGCGGCGGTCTGAGCCGCCGCGCAGGAAAGCATCAGCGCAGGGCGGCGCGACGCTTTTCGTCGATCCACTTCGAGGCCTGCGCTGGCTTGTAGTTCTTCATCCACTCCAGCATCTCTTCGATATCCGAGCCGTACCACAGGTCCTGGCGCTGGTCCGGGTGCAGGAAGCGCTCTTCCACCATGCGGTCGATCATGCCGATCAGCGGGGCGTAGAAACCTTCCACGTCGAGGAAGGCGCACGGCTTGTTGCCGATGCCAAGCTGGCGCCAGGTCAGCATCTCGAAGATCTCTTCCATGGTGCCGAAGCCGCCGGGCAGCGTGACGAAGCCATCGGCGAGGTCGAACATGCGCGACTTGCGCTCATGCATCGAACCGACAATTTCCAGTTCGGTCAGGCCGCGGTGGGCCACTTCCCAGTCGGCCAGCTGGCGCGGGATCACGCCGGTCACTTCGCCGCCGGCGGCGAGCACGGCATTGGCCACGGTTCCCATCAGGCCGACATTGCCGCCGCCGTACACCAGGCGCATCCCGTCGCGGGCGATGCGGTCGCCCAGGGCCAGGGCGCGTTCGGTATAGGCCGGCTTGCTGCCAGCGTTGGAACCACAGTACACACAGATCGATTTCATGGATCTTCCTGTCTCTTGGCCGGAAACGAAAACGCCCCGTCGCCGACCGCAGGGCGGTCAGGGACGGGGTGTCTATGGAGTATGGACCTTCGCGGTTGCTGTCTGTAGAGCCGAGCCACGCTCGGCTGCCCTTCGTTCAGACCGCGGTGGGCCCCTGTAGAGCCGAGCCATGCTCGGCTGCTCTTCGTTCAGATCGCGGCTACGGCTGAGTCGAGCAAGCTCGACTCTACAAAGAACGAGACTTACGCCGCCGCTGCCTGCTCGCGGCGCGGGCCTTCACGCAGCGCGCGGCCGACCATCCCCACCAGCAGGTCCAGCTCTTCGCTGTCCATGCCGAAGTGCGGAGTGAAGCGCAGCGAGTTCTCGCCACCGTGAATCACGTTGATGCCGTGCTGGCGCAGCCATTCCTCGGTGGAGTTGGCGCCGTAGCACTTGAACTGCGGCGCCAGTTCGCAGGAGAACAGCAGGCCGGTGCCCTGCACCTTGGTGATCAGTCCGCCCAGCTCGTTCTTCAGCTGTTCAAGCTTGCGCACGGCCTCGGCACCACGCTCGGCGATGTTGGCGCGCACCTGCGGGGTCAGCTGGGCCAGGGTGGCGCAGGCCACGTCCAGCGCACGCGGGTTGCTGGTCATCGTGTTGCCATAGATGCCCTTGCGGTACAGCTGCGCGGCATGCTCGGTCACCGCCAGCACCGAGAGCGGGTACTGCGCGGCGTTGAGTGCCTTGGAGTAGGTCTCCATGTCCGGCGGGTCCAGGCCTTCGAAGCCCGGGTAATCGACCACCGAGAGCACGCCATGCGCACGCAGGCCGGCCTGGATCGAGTCGAGCAGCAGCAGGCTGCCATGGGCACGGGTCAGTTCGCGGGCAACGGCATAGAACGACGGCGGCACCGAGCGGCCCGGGTCGCCTTCGCCCATCACCGGCTCCAGGAACACTGCCTCGATGAACCACTGGTTGCGCGTGGCATCCTCGAACACCTTGCGCAGGCCGGCTTCGTCGTAAGGCGCCACGGTGATCACCGAATCCTCGCCACGGTAGCTGGCCAGGTGCTGCATGTAGCTCTTGCGGCTGGAATCCGAATAGAGGGCAGGGCGGTCGGTGCGGCCATGGAAGCTGCCCTTGACCACCACGCGCTTGATCGCAGCACCGGCGTGGCGTGCGCCCGGGTCGGTCTGCAGCTTGGCGTTGACGTCGGCGATGCGCGCGGCCAGGCCGACCGCCTCGGAACCGGAATTCAGGCACATGAAACGGGCGAACGGGCAGCCGCCACGGCGGTGGCCGATCTCGGCGCGCAGGGCGGTGATGAAGCGCTGCTGCGACAGGCTGGGGGTCATGATGTTGGCCATCACCTGCGGGCGGGCCATCGCCTCCAGCACGGCGTCCGGGGTGTGCCCGAAGCCGAGCATGCCGTAGCCGCCGGCGTCGTACAGCACGGCGCCTTTCAGGGTGACCACCCACGGGCCGCGCGCAGCCAGTGCCACATACGGGGTCACCGCGTCATCGGCATAGAAATTGACGAAACCGTCCTGCATCGCGTCGATCTGCGCCTGTTCGTCCTGCGCCAGCAGCGGCCCCAGGTCGGCCTGCACGCGCGCGAATTCCTCGGCGGCGGCGTCCACCGCGGCGATCAGCTGCGGGTGGTTGGCGGACAGGGCGGTCAGGGTGGCGTCGTCCAGGCCGGAGGTGAGGCGGGTGCCGGGCTGGTTGCGCAGGGGGGCGAGGCGTTCGATGAAGCTCATTGCAGATCTCCTGAAACAATGGGTCGCACGGGTCTTCAAAAGCAAAACGCGCGTCATCACGCGCGCTTGGGGCAGGCTCGTGCAGCGGACTTCCGACTCGATGCTAGCACTTGTTTTTTTGCGCGATAACCCCGCAGAAACCTGCTGCATAGCAGCATTTTGCGCGACGTTCGCCGCGAAGCACGCCGGCTCGCAGACGCTGGACGTACAATGCGCGCCATTGTCGACCTGTTGCCGCCCACTGCCTTGAAGAAGTCCGATTTCAACTACGACCTGCCGGCTGAACTGATCGCGCAGGCGCCCCTGGCCGAACGTTCCGCAAGCCGCCTGCTGCTGGTGCCTCCGGCGCCCGATGCCTTCACCGACCTGCAGGTGCGCGACTTGCCGTCGCTGCTGCAGCCGGGCGACCTGCTGGTGTTCAACGACACCCGGGTGATCCCGGCGCGCCTGTTCGGGCAGAAGGCCAGTGGCGGCCGCGTGGAGATTCTGATCGAGCGCCTGCTGGGTGGCCAGCAGGCCCGCGCGCAGGTGGGCGCCAGCAAGTCGCCCAAGGCCGGCAGCCGCATCGCGCTGGATGCCGGTGGCGAAGCCGAGGTGCTGGGCCGCGATGGCGAGTTCTACGTGTTGCAGTTCCATGTGCCGGAATCGCTGGAACAGTGGCTGCTGCATGCCGGCCGCCTGCCGCTGCCGCCCTATATCCAGCGCGAGCCGGGTGTGGATGACCGCGAGCGCTACCAGACCGTGTTCGCGCGTGAAGTGGGCGCGGTGGCCGCGCCGACCGCCGGCCTGCATTTCGACGAACCGCTGCTGGCCGCATTGAAGGACAAGGGCGTGGACTTTGGCCACGTCACCCTGCACGTGGGGGCGGGCACCTTCCAGCCGGTGCGTGCCGATGACCTGAAGGACCACGTGATGCACCGCGAGTGGCTGAATGTCGGTGCCGAGCTGGTGCAGCAGGTACGGCGCACGCGCGCCGCCGGCGGCCGCGTGATCGGCGTCGGCACCACCGTGGTGCGCGCGCTGGAAAGCGCGATGCGTGACGGTGAGCTGCTGCCGTTTGCCGGCGAGACCCAGATCTTCATCACCCCGGGCTACCGCATCCGCAGCGTCGACGCGATGGTGACCAATTTTCACCTGCCGGAAAGCACGTTGCTGATGATGATTTCCGCGTTTGCCGGCAAGCAGCGCGTGTTCGAGGCCTACCAGCACGCGATCGAGCAGCGCTACCGGTTCTTCAGCTACGGCGACGCGATGCTGCTGTTCCCGCAGGCGGGGTAGGGCGCTGACCTCTGCCTGCTTGTGGTGGGTGCGCACCGTTGGTGCGCACTTGCAGATGACTGAAGGCCAGGGAAGCCACGCATGGCGTGGCTCTACTGTCTTCGGCGCTGTAGTAAATCCACGCCATGCGTGGATCATTCCTTCCGCAAGTGGGTTCCGCCGGGCTGCTCAGCCCAAATCCACCTTGCATTCGCTGAGCGGAACGGACTGGCCGTCGGAGATGATCAGGTGGTCATCTTCAATGCGGGCCAGGCTAAGGCCGAGGTTGCGTGCCCCGGCTTCCACAGCCTTCCGCCATCCATCCAGATCGCCGTGGAAGGAAAGGGCGAGGAAGCGCTGGCCGTTGGGTAGGGTTATCCGGCAGCTGTCCGATACGATGCCACCGCTGCTCGCGGTGAACTCGCAAGCAGAGGCCAGCAATTTGCGGAACTGACTTGAAGCGCTGCTGGTATGGAAATCCTCGTAATAGATGAACTCCACTCCGGCTACAGGATTTATGCCCGGGGCGATTCGATCGGCTCGTTGCTCGATTTTTCCCCCAAGAATTGCTTCTAGTACCTCGCGGTCACTTCTATTCATCTTGGGCCTGATTTCCTGGCGAAATACGTAGTCCGCCCATCTTGGAGGGGCGACCAGTCAGGGCCAAGGCCAGATGCGACAGTCCAGCAGCCGCGTCGCTCAGGTCATTGGTTCCGTTCAGGCCTGAATGGGCGGTCGACCCGGTTTTGGGAGACAATGGGCGACTATTTGCCCGAATGACCGCTCCATGTCCCGATTGCAGTTCCAGCTCCAGACCCGCGATGGCCGTGCCCGCCGTGGCCGCCTGACCTTCCCGCGTGGCACGGTGGAAACGCCGGCCTTCATGCCGGTGGGGACCTATGGCTCGGTCAAGGGCATCCTGCCGGACCAGGTGCGTGCGCTGGGCGCCGAGATCATCCTCGGCAACACGTTCCACCTGTACCTGCGCCCGGGCCTGGACATCATCGCCGACCACGGCGGCCTGCACGGCTTCTGCCGCTGGGATGGCCCGATCCTGACCGACTCCGGCGGCTTCCAGGTGTTCTCGCTGGCCCACCGCCGCAAGATCACCGAGCAGGGCGTGACCTTTGCCTCGCCCACCGACGGTGCCCGTGTGTTCCTGGGCCCGGAAGAGAGCATGAAGATCCAGAAAGTGCTCGATTCGGACGTGGTGATGATCTTCGACGAGTGCACCCCGTACCCGGCTACCGAGGATGTGGCGCGCCGCTCGATGGAGCTGAGTCTGCGCTGGGCCCAGCGCAGCCGCAACGCGCATGACGAGCTCGGCAACGACGCGGCCCTGTTCGGCATCGTCCAGGGCGGCGTGCACACCGACCTGCGCAGCCGCTCGGCCGAGGCCCTGCAGGCGATCGGCTTCGACGGTTACGCCATCGGCGGCCTGGCCGTGGGCGAACCGGAGCACGAGCGCAACGCCATGCTCGACCACCTGGACCCGGAACTGCCGGGCGACCGCCCGCGCTACCTGATGGGCGTGGGCCGGCCGGAGGACCTGGTCGAGGGTGTCGCACGTGGCGTGGACATGTTCGACTGCGTGATGCCCACCCGCAACGCGCGCAACGGCCACTATTTCACCTCGTTCGGCACCGTCCGCATCCGTAATTCCCAGTACGCGCGCGACATGGATCCGATCGAGCCCGGCTGCGGCTGCGTGGCCTGCACCGGCGGTTACACGCGTTCGTACCTGCGCCACCTGGACCGCTGCAACGAGATGCTGGCGCCGATGCTGGGCACCCTGCACAACCTGTTCTATTACGAAAAGCTCATGGCCGACATCCGTGCGGCCATCGAGGCGGGAACCTTCCTGGCCTTCCGTGAGTCTTTCTACGCGGCACGTGGGGCGGTAGAACCGCCCCTGTAACCCGAACACCCCCTGCCAAACGGCCCAAGGACGAACGCCCGGGGCCGTGGCATACTTCAAGGCTGACCCAGATCCGCGGTCGACACCCCGTGCCCGTGAAAGGGCCGGAGCGCCGCCCAACCAAAGGACCAACAATGAACCTGCTTGCCTTCCTGATTCCCGCCGCCCACGCCCAGGCCGCCGGCGGCCAACCGCAGGGCATGGGCCTGACCACGCTGCTGTTCCCGGTCATCCTGATCGCCATCATGTACTTCCTGATGATCCGCCCGCAGATGAAGCGGCAGAAGGAGCACAAGGCCATGCTGGAGAAGATCAAGCGTGGCGACGAAGTGCTGACCAACGGCGGCATCGCCGGCATCGTCACCGACATCGGCGACAACTTCATCACCATTGAAGTGGCGGACAACGTGCGCATCCGCGTGCAGAAGGGCGCTGTCGGCAACGTGCTGCCGGCCGGTACCCTGAAGTCGGCCCAGTAAGCCACTCCCTTTCCGATGCACAACCGCGGCGCCGGGGATGGCGCCGCGCGGGACCCAAGCAATGCTCGAATTTCCACGCTGGAAGTACGTCGTCATCCTGATCGTACTTGCGCTCAGCGCGCTGTACGCGCTGCCCAACATCTACCAGAAGGACCCGGCCCTCCAGATCACCGCCAACCGTGGCGGCCAGATCGACGATGCGCTGCGTGACCGTGTGCTGGCCGACCTGAAGAAGGCCGGTGTCGCCACCGTCGGTGCCGAGAAGGAAGGGGAAAGCCTGATCGTCCGCCTGCCGGACCTGAAGGCGCAGTCCGCTGCCAGCGACGCCCTGCGTGACACGGTCGGCGAAAAGTACACCGTGGCCCTGAACCTGGCCTCGACCGTGCCGGACTGGCTGGCCAACCTCGGCGGTCGCCCGATGGTGCTGGGCCTGGACCTTCAGGGTGGCGTGCACTTCGTGCTGCAGGTCGACCAGAAGGCCGCCCTGGACAAGCGCCTGGACGCCTACACAGAAGACGTGCGCAGCACGCTGCGCGACGCCCGCATCCCGTACCAGTCGGTGGAACGCCGCGCTGACAACAGCATCGTGGCGAACCTGAGCCCGTCCGCCGGTGACGACGCCGCGCAGCGTGCCCGCACTGCCCTGGTGAAGGCGCAGCCGACCCTCGGCTACGACGTCAGTGGCAATCGCATCACGGTGACCGTGCCGGAAACCGAGATCACCCAGATCGCCAACGGCGCCATCGAGCAGAACATCAACACCCTGCGCAACCGCGTGAACCAGCTCGGCGTGGCTGAGCCGATCATCCAGCGCCAGGGTGCCGACCGCGTGGTGGTGCAGCTGCCGGGCGTGCAGGACACCGCCGAAGCCAAGCGCATGATCGGCGCCACCGCTACCCTGGAATACCGGGCCGTGGTGGACGGTAATGCACAGGACGCCATCAACTCCGGGCGCATTCCGCCGGAAGCGAAGGTCTACCAGCGTCGTGATGGCGGTGGTCCGGTCCTGCTGAACAAGCGCGTGATCGTCACCGGTGACCAGATGGTCGGCGCGCAGGCGGTGACCGATTCGAACAGCGGCTCTCCGGCGGTCAGCGTGACGCTGAACAATGTCGGCGGCCAGCGCATGTTCGACTTCACCAGCGCCAACGTGAACAAGCCGATGGCGGTGGTCTACACCGAGCGCGTGCCGACCGTGACCGTCGTCGACGGCCAGGAAGTGCGTGGCTTCAAGGTCAACGAGGAAGTGATCTCGGTGGCCAACATCAACGGCGTGTTCGGCAAGAACTTCCAGACCACCGGCCTGCAGAAGAAGGAAGCCGAGGACCTGGCCAAGCTGCTGAAGTCCGGCTCGCTGGCCGCGCCGATGGACTTCGTCGAAGAGCGCGTGGTCGGCCCGAGCCTGGGCGCCGAGAACGTCAAGAACGGTATGCGCGCGGTGGTGTTCGCATTCCTGTTCACCCTGGTGTTCTTCAGCGTCTACTACCGCATGTTCGGCGTAATCACCTCGATCGCGATGCTGTTCAACCTGCTGATCGTGGTAGCGGTGATGTCGCTGTTCGGCGCGACCATGACCCTGCCGGGCTTCGCCGGCCTGGCGTTGTCGGTCGGCCTGTCGGTGGACGCCAACGTGCTGATCAACGAGCGTATCCGTGAAGAGCTGCGTGCCGGCGTGCCGGGCAAGACCGCGATCGTGACCGGTTACGAGCGTGCTTCCGGCACCATCCTCGACGCCAACCTGACCGGCCTGATCGTCGGTGTGGCGCTGTTCGCATTCGGTACCGGTCCGCTGAAGGGCTTCGCGCTGACCATGATCATCGGTATTTTCGCCTCCATGTTCACCGCGATCACCGTGTCGCGTGCGCTGGCGACGCTGATCTACGGCCGCCGCAAGAAGCTCCAGAACGTGGCCATCTGACGGGACGACACGCACATGAAACTGTTTCCGCTGCACATCCTCCCGAACGACACCAAGATCGACTTCATGCGCTGGCGCCATGTCGCGATGGTCGTCACGGTCATCGTGTTCCTGGCCTCGATCGCCATCATCGGCGTCAAGGGCTTCAACTACGCCCTGGACTTCACCGGCGGCACGCTGATCGAAGCCCGCTTCGACAAGGCGGTGGACGTCGAGCAGGTCCGCACCAAGCTCGAGCAGAACGGCTTCGAAGGCGCCCAGGTGCAGAGCGTCGGTGGCAACACCGACCTGCTGATCCGCCTGGCCCCGCATGGTGAGCACGCTGCCGGTACCGGCGACGCCGCGCACGAGGACAAGGCCACCGCCGCCGCCGTGGTGAAGGCGCTGTCCACCGCCGACAACCAGGCTACCGTCCTCCGCAACGAGTTCGTGGGCCCGCAGATCGGCAAGGACCTGGCGATGAATGGCCTGTACGCCACCATCTTCATGCTGGCCGGCTTCCTGATCTACATCGCGGTGCGCTTCGAATGGAAGTTCGCGGTCACCGCCAGCATCGTGGCGATGTTCGATCTGATCGTGACGGTTGCTTACGTGTCCCTGCTGGGCCGTGAGTTCGACCTGACCGTGCTGGCCGGCCTGCTGTCGGTGATGGGCTTTGCGATCAACGATCTGATCGTGGTCTTCGACCGCGTCCGCGAGAACTTCCGCAGCCTGCGCGTGGACTCGATGGAAGTGCTGAACCGTTCGATCAACCAGACGCTGTCGCGTACGGTGATCACCGCGGTGATGTTCTTCCTGTCGGCGCTGGCCCTGTACATGTACGGCGGCAGCTCGATGGAAGGCCTGGCCGAGACGCACATGATCGGCGCGGTGATCGTGGTGCTGTCCTCGATCCTGGTGGCGGTGCCGATGCTGACGATCGGTTTCCTGCGCGTCAGCAAGCAGGACCTGCTGCCGAAGGCGAAGGACATCGAGGCCCTGGCCCGTCGCCCGTAAGCACCCGCTGCACGCAACACACAGAGAACCCCGCGCAAGCGGGGTTTTTTGTTGGCAGGGCTTGCAGCCCTGCACCCGCGGTAGTGCCGGCCGCTGGCCGGCAACAGCAATAGCAACAGCGGGCATTCCGTGGAATGGTGGGGCCATGTGGATTGGCAGGACACGCCGTAAACCCATCCATGGGGGCTCGATGGCGCCATCCATGGCGCCAACGGTCCTGCCAACCCACATGGCCCCACCTCTGACAGATTCCTGCGGCTGTTGGATCGCGCGGCTGTTGGTAGGTGTCGACCTTGGTCGACACATCTGTCAGATATTGAATGAGTTCATCCATGTCGACCAAGGTCGACACCTACCAGAGCAGGATGCCGTTCCGACAGATCGCGGAAATCTGTCGAAGGCGGGGTGGGTCCGGTTGCGGGGGTGTCCGCGGCATGGATGCCGCGGCCAAGCCTCCATGGACGGATTTACGGCGTCCCCCGCAACCGGACCCACCCCGCCAACCCACAGGAACCCAGCTTTTGAAATTGCTCCGGCTCCGGCCGTTGCTCCGGCCTCTGCGGGTGCAGGGTGCAATCCTGCAGAACAAACCCCACCCTACGCCGCCGTCGGTTGTGCAATCTTCCCCCGCGCACTACGATCCTGCGGTTCGCGCGCGCAGGCGCGCGCCCGTATTCCTGCTGAGCGCCCCGCGCGCCGCATCTGCCAACCCGAGGTATCCATGGTCATCAAACCGCGCGTCCGCGGCTTCATCTGCGTCACCACCCACCCGACCGGCTGCGAGGCCGCGGTCAAGCAGCAGATCGACTACATCCGCGCGCGTCCGCCGATCCAGAACGGTCCCAAGCGCGTGCTGGTGATCGGCGCCTCCACCGGCTACGGCCTGGCTGCGCGCATCACTGCCGCCTTCGGCAGTGGCGCCGCCACCCTTGGCATCTTCTTCGAACGCCCGGGTAGTGAAACCAAGCCGGGCACCGCGGGCTGGTACAACTCAGCCGCGTTCCACAAGTACGCCGACGAAGCTGGCCTGTACGCGAAGAGCATCAACGGCGATGCCTTCTCCGATGAAGTGAAGGCCAGGACCATCGAGATGATCAAGGCCGATCTCGGCCAGGTCGACCAGGTCGTCTACAGCCTTGCCGCGCCGCGCCGCAAGCACCCGAAAACCGGAGAGATCATCAGCTCCACGCTGAAGCCGATCGGCGAGCCGATCACCCTGCGTGGCCTGGATACCGACAAGGAAGTAATCACGGAAACCACCCTGCAGCCGGCTACCCCGGAAGAGATCGCTGGCACCGTCGCGGTGATGGGGGGCGAAGACTGGCAGATGTGGATCGACGCGCTGGCCGACGCCGGCGTGCTGGCCAACGGCTGCACCACCACGGCCTTCACCTACGTGGGCGAAGAGATCACCCAGGCGATTTACTGGAACGGCTCGATCGGCGCCGCCAAGAAGGACCTGGACACCAAGGTGCTGGGCCTGCGCGAGAAGCTGGCGAAAATCGGCGGCGACGCGCGCGTGTCGGTGCTGAAGGCCGTGGTCACCCAGGCCAGCTCGGCCATTCCGACCATGCCGCTCTACCTGTCGCTCCTGTTCAAGGTGATGAAGGAAAAGGGCACCCACGAAGGCTGCATCGAGCAGCTGGACGTGCTGTACGACATCCTCTACGGCGGCAAGGCCGACGGCGTGGCGATCGATCGCCTGCGCCACGACCTGGTCGATGGCGATGGCCACACCGTCGCGCTGGTCGATGACGAAGGCCGCCTGCGTGCCGATTACAAGGAAATGGCCGCGGACGTGCAGGGCAAGGTGGTCACGCTGTGGCCGCAGGTGACCAACGAGAACCTGTACGAGATCAGCGATCTGGCCGGCTACAAGGCCGATTTCCTGCGCCTGTTCGGTTTTGGCGTGGAGGGTGTCGACTACGAGGCCGACGTCAATCCGGACGTGAAGATCGAAAACCTGGTCGACATGACCTGATCAACGAAGAGGCCGGCGAAAGCCGGCCTTCTCTTTGGGTGGTGCCGGCCGCTGGCCGGCAATGCCGGCTACCTGCAGCTGCTGGCCAGCGGCCGGCACTACCATCGGTCATCCGAACTCGAAACCCATCTCCGGCAGCGCCGGGCCGACGAAGTCGCCCTGCACGTAGTCCACGCCGGCACTGAACAGCAACGTCATCGAATTGGCATCGCTGACGAACTCGGCGATGGTGCGGATGCCGGCTTCCTGCGCGCGCGCGGTGATCTGGCTGATGCGGGCGATGTTCTCGCGGGTGGCTGCCAGGTCGCTGGTGAAGCCACGGTCCAGCTTGAGGAACTGCGGCTGGAAGTGGGCCAGCAGCTGGAACGAATCCAGCCCCGAACCGAACTGCTCCAGGCCGATGCGGCAGCCCAGCGGTGCTACTTCGGCAAGGAACTGCTGTGCACTGCGCAGGTGAGTGAACACCTTCGCTTCCGGCGCATGCAGCCACAGCCGTTCGCCGGGTACACCCTGAGCCTGCAGCTCGCGGCGCAGGGTAGCGATCATCTGCGGGTCGTCGAAGGATTCCGGCGTCACTTTCACCAGCATCTGCGTGGCATGGCCTTCGCGTGCACGCTGGCCCAGCACCGCGATCGCCCGTGACACCACCCAGCGGTTGATGTCGGCCAGCAGGCCGTGCTCCTCCGCGATACCGAGGAACGCGGTCGGGCTCAGCAGTTCGCCATTGTGCTCCAGGCGCAGGTAGGCCTCATACAGCTCCAGCGACTCGCCCTGCAGGTTCAGCACCGGCTGGTAGTGCAGCTGGAAGCCGTCACCGGCCAGCGCTTCACGGATACGGGCGACCCAGCGCAGCACGCGTTCTTCCTCCACGCGGTCGGCGGCGGCCGGGTCGAAGATGCGGCAGGTATTGCCCAGTTCTGCGGCGGCCTGCGTGCATTCGCTGGCGCGTGCCAGCACCTGGCCGATACTGGCGATCTTCTCGCCCACCTGCACGCCACCGATGCTGACCGTTACCGTGGCCGAGCGTGCGCCGATGCTGAAGACGTGCGCGGCGTAGGCTTCGCGGATGCGCTCGGCCAGTGCCACGGTCTGCGCGTACGGCCCGGCCTGCAGCACGGCGAAATTGTGTTCGCCGAAGCGGGCCAGCTGCGCGTCTTCGCCAACGACTTCGGCCAGCAGCGCGGCGAGCGCGCCGATCAGGGTGTCGGCCGAGGCCAGGCCAATGTCCGGCAGCAGGCGCGCGTAGTGGTCCGGCTCGATCAGCAGCAGGCCGAACTGGCCTTCGCTGCGCCCGGCCTGGGCCACCGCGCTTTCCAGCTGCAGCATGAAGGTCGGGCGATTGAGCAGGCCGGTGACCTGGTCGCGCTGGCGCAGGTCCTCGACCTCACGTGCCAGCTCGGGGTCGAATTCCATGCGGCGGCGGAGCACCACCTGCAGGCAGGATTCGCCTTCGTAGGTGGCAGCGGCAAACTCCATCGTCGCCGGGAACGCGCTGCCATCCTCGTGGCGCGCGTCGAGCTGGTACTGCGGCGGCGGCGCCTCGCCACGGCTCAGCCCCTTCAGCAGCTGCTTGAAGCCCTCCACGTGCTGGGCGGCGACCATGTCCAGCAGCGAGATGCCTTCGATGTCGTCGAAATGCTCGTAACCGAACATCTCCAGATAGGCATCGTTGGCGCGGATGTGCATGCCTTCATGCACGTAGGCGATGGGGTCGCGCGAGGAGGCGATCAACGCATCGCAGCGGCGCTCGGTTTCGCGCATCTGTGCTTCGATGCGGCGCAGGCCGCGACGCGCCTGCAGATCCACCCACTGGTCGCGGACCACGGCGAGCAGATGCTCCGGACGTTGGCGCAGGGCGAGGGCGCGGATGCCGTGGCTGCTGGCCTGCACCAGTTCGTCTTCGTCGATGCGCTCGGCCAGCAGCACCAGCGGAATATCCTTGCCGCTGGCAGCAATATGCTGGGCCACCAGTGGCAGCGGGATGCCCTGGGAGGGCGAAGCCAGCACCAGGTCGATGGCCTGGCTGGCCAGCACCTGGGCCAGCTCGGCTGCATCCTGCGGACGCCACGGGCGTACCGCGATGCCGCTGTTGCGCAGGGTGCTGACGATGGCTTCGGCATTCTCGCCGCTGTCATCGACGATCAGCAGGCGGATGGTGATGTCGTTCGCGTTCTGCATGCACTGCTCCCCAATCTGCAAATCTAGATACACGATGCGCGGCGAACCGTCCATGCGCGCACCCCTTGCACGCATCGAACGGCGATGTGGTTCACACCACGCCACCGGCTGCGTGGCCGCTGGCCCAGGCCCACTGGAAGTTGTAGCCGCCCAGCCAGCCGGTCACATCCAGCACCTCGCCGACGAAATGCAGGCCGGGTACGCGCTTGGATTCCATCGTCGAGGACGAGACCTCGGCGGTATCCACGCCGCCCAGGGTGACCTCGGCGGTGCGGTAGCCCTCGGTACCACTGGCCACCAGCGGGAACGCGCCCAGCAGCTGTGCGGCCTGGCGCAGCACCGGCTCGTCCAGCTGGCGCACGGGCCGGTCGGGCAGCCAGTGTTCGCACAACCGCTGTGCCAGCCGCTTCGGCAGTACCTCGCCCAGCACCGTGCGCAGCTCGGCGGCAGGACGTTCGCGCTTCATCTGGCGCAACCACTCGCCGGCATCCTGGCCGGGCAGCAGGTCCAGCTCCAGCGCGTCGCCGGGTTGCCAGAACGAGGAGATCTGCAGGATCGCCGGGCCACTCACGCCGCGATGGGTCAGCAGCATGAAATTCTGGAAGCTCTTTCCGTTGCAGCGCGCCTCGATGGGCAGAGCGACGCCGCTGAGATCGGCCAGCCGTTCCTGGTGCTTGCCGCTGAGCGTCAGCGGCACCAGCCCGGCGCGGGTCGGCAGCACCTGGTGGCCGAACTGTCGGGCCACTTCATAGCCGAAGCCGGTGGCGCCCATGCTGGGAATGGAGAGGCCGCCGGTGGCCACCACCAGCGAGGCGCAATGGAACAGGCCCTGCGTGGTGTGCACGCGGAAACCATCGCTGCCATGCTCGATGCGCTGCACGCTGCAGTCGGTACGCACCTGCACGCCTGCCGCCTGGCATTCGTCCACCAGCATCTTCACGATCTGCTTGGACGAGACATCGCAGAACAACTGGCCCAGCTCTTTTTCGTGATACGCGATGCCGTGCTTGCTGACCAGCTCGATGAAGTGCCAGGGCGTGTAGCGCGCCAGTGCCGACTTGCAGAAGTGCGGGTTGGCCGACAGGAAGTTGGCCGGGGTGGTGCCGGTGTTGGTGAAGTTGCAGCGGCCACCGCCGGACATCAGGATCTTCTTGCCGACCTTGTTGGCATGGTCGATCACCTGCACCTGGCGGCCGCGCTGGCCAGCCGTGATCGCGGTCATCAGCCCGGCCGCACCGGCGCCGATGACCACTACGTCGCAACGGATCGTGCTCATGCCTTGGCGCGCTTGCGCCAGTTCGGGATCACGTCGAGCTGGATCTGGTCGTTGAGCAGCTGCACTTCACCGTCCTGGATCAGCACGCTCCAGCGCATGGCGCGCTGGATCTGCTGGCCCCAGCGCTCGACGAATTCACCGTCCAGATCAACCACCGAGAGATTGTCGAAGCGTGCCAGGCCCTTGCTCTGCTTGCCCCACCAGATCTCCGAGGCGTTGCCGCCGTAGTTGATCACCTGCACCTGGCGGCTGCGATTGCTGGCCTTGCGGATGCGCGATTCGTCCGGATGGCCCAGGTCGATCCACTGCAGGATGTCGCCGGTGTAGTCGTGTTCCCACAGATCGGGCTCGTCATCGGTGCTCAGGCCGCGGCCGAATTCCAGGCGGTCGCCGGCGTTCAGCGCGAAGGCGAGCAGGCGCACCATCAGGCGATCGTCGGTCTCGGACGGATGCTGGGCCAGGGTCAGGTTGTGGGTCGCGTAGTAGCCGCGATCCATGTCGCTGATCTGCAGTTCGGCCTTGCGGATGGTGGCGGTGAGGGCCATGGGGGGTCCGTGGACTAAAGACGACAATGATAGAGGTTTGCTCCAGGGGTGTCCGTTGCCGGTCTGTCTGCGCAGCGTCAACGGTGGCACTCTTGCGCTCTTTCCCGTGGCCGGAGTGGACGCCATGACCTTGCCCAGCCGCCTGCAGCTGCCACCCGGCCACTGGTCCAGCCTGCTCGATGGCCTGTGCGCGCGTTTCCCGCGCATCGGTCGCGCGCAATGGCAGGACCGCTTCGCCCGAGGCCGTGTGCAGGATGCGCAGGGCAGGGCACTGGCGCCGGACATGCCTTGGCAGGTGGGGCTGGAAATCCAATACTTCCGCGAGGTGGCCGACGAGCCGGTGATTCCGTTCGCCGAGACCATCCTGCATCTGGATGCGCACCTGCTGGTGGCCGACAAACCGCACTTCCTGCCGGTGACGCCGGCCGGTGGGTATGTACGGGAAACCCTGCTGTCGCGCCTGGTCGCCCGCACCGGCAACACCGAGCTGGTGCCGCTGCACCGCTTGGACCGGCTGACCGCCGGCCTGGTGCTGTTTTCCACCCAGGCAGCCACGCGTGATGCCTACCAGCGGCTGTTCCGCGAGCGGCGCATCGGGAAGACCTACGAGGCGCTGGCACCGGCGCTGCCGGGGCTGGAGTTTCCGCTGCAGCGGGACAGTCGTCTGGTGCCGGGGGAGCCGTTCTTCCGCATGGCCGAAGTGCCGGGCGAGCCCAATGCCCGCAGCCGGATCGAGCTGATCGAGGCCGAGGGGCCGGTCTGGCGCTACCGGTTGCGGCCGGAAACCGGCCGCAAGCACCAGCTGCGCGTGCATATGGCGATGCTGGGCGCCCCCATCGAGGGCGATGACCTGTATCCGCAGCTGAGGCCGCGCCCGGATGAAACGGTCGAGTCACCCCTGCAGCTGCTGGCGCAGGGGCTGGCCTTCGACGATCCATTGAGTGGGGAGCCCAGGCGGTTCAGCAGTCAGCGTCGCCTGTGCCTGCCCGGCCAGAGCGGGTCCGGCCAGAGCGGGTAAGGCCGTTCAGCGAACCGGGCGTCGCGCCAGCCAGCGGTCCAGCTCGGCCGCGAACAGCTGCCGGTCGCGCGGGCCCAGCGGCGGCGGGCCGCCGGTCTGCACCCCGGCGCCGCGCAGTTCTTCCATGAAATTGCGCATCGACAGCCGCTCGGCCATGTTGTTCGGCGTGTACAGCTGGCCGCGCGGGTTCAGCGCCACAGCCTTCTTCTCCAGCACCAGCGCGGCCAGCGGGATGTCCTGGGTGACGACCAGGTCTCCGGCAGCGACCCGTTCGACGATGGCGCTGTCGGCCACGTCCAGGCCCTGGGGCACCTGGATCGAACGCAACCAACGCGACGGCGGGGTGCGGATCCACTGGTTGGCAACCAGGGTCAGTTCGATCCCGACCCGTTCAGCGGCCCGGAACAGGATGTCGCGGATGACAGTGGGGCAGGCGTCCGCGTCCACCCAGATGCGGGTGAGGGCGGGTTCAGCTTGGGTTTCAGCTTCAGTCATTTACCCAGTGTAGGGTAGGAAAATCCTGAATGGGGACTCGGGGTTAGCCTTGATCGGCTGCCAGCCCTTGTCACGTCTAGCGGGCGGGGCCAGCCGATGAACGTCCGGGCTATCGCTTTTTGCAGAAAACACGCGTATCGTTCGTCCCACTGTGTTTGCTAGGGTCACCGTGAATCGTGGCCTGGTGCAGTTGATCTCACGATCCGCTCATCGATCCGCTTTACCAACGCCTGCAACTCAGTCTCGGCCCCGATACCCGGTGGCTGCGATTTTTTCAACATGTGTTTCAGGAGTTAGTCAAATGTCTGATCGTCAGACCGGCACCGTCAAGTGGTTCAACGACGCCAAGGGCTTCGGCTTCATCACCCCGGAAAGCGGCCCGGACCTGTTTGTGCACTTCCGTGCCATCCAGGGCACCGGCTTCAAGACCCTGCAGGAAGGCCAGAAGGTTACCTTCATCGCCGTCCAGGGTCAGAAGGGTATGCAGGCTGACCAGGTGCAGGCGGTCTAATCCGTCTGCTACCGTTTGGTAGCCAGAACGCCGGAAGCGAAAGCTTCCGGCGTTTTTTGTTGCCCGCTGTTTTGTAGAGTCGGGTTTGCTCGACCGCGTTTGAAAGCAGTCGAGCAAGCCCGACTCTACAAAAGGCATGCAGCCGGGCGGGCTAAGATCAGATGCATCCTCCCATCGCGGAACCGCCCATGCGCATCGTCCACCACCTGGAAAACTCCCGTTCCCTGCGTGTGCTGTGGATGCTGGAGGAGCTGGGGCTGGACTACGAGCTGCGCCGTTATCCCCGCGATCCGAAGACGCTGCTGGCACCGCCCGAACTGCGCAACGTGCATCCGCTGGGCAAGTCGCCGGTGCTGCAGGATGGCGAGCTGGTACTGGCCGAATCCGGCGCCATCCTCGATTACCTTGCCGACCGCTACGACACCCAGCGCCAGCTGTCGCCGTCGCCGACGCCCGCCGAGGGTGCCGAGCGCATCGCTTACCGCTACTGGCTGCACTACGCCGAAGGCTCGGCGATGCCGCCGCTGCTGCTGACCCTGGTGATGGGTCGCATCCGCAGCGCACCGATGCCGTTCTTCGCGCGCCCGATCGCACGCAGCATCGCCGACAAGGCCGAGCGCGGCTTCATCGGTCCGCAGCGGCGCCTGCACCTGGACTGGATGGAGCGCCGCCTGGCCGAAAGCCCGTGGTTTGCTGGCGAGCGCTTCAGTGCGGCCGACATCCAGATGAGCTTCCCGATCCAGGCCGCTGCCGCGCGCGGTGGTGGCCTCGACGACAAGCCGGCACTGCGTGGCTTCCTCAAGCGTATCGGTGAGCGCCCGGCCTACCTGCGTGCCGAGGCCCACGGCGGCCACCTGCAGGCGCTCAGCGGCAATTGAGGCGGGCGGCCGTCGTCCCCATCTTCAGCACCATGGATACCGACAGCCCCCGTTTCGACAACCGCCTGCTGCATACCCTGCCGGGCGACCCCGAATCCGGCCCGCGCCGGCGCGAAGTGCTGGGCGCAGCCTGGTCGCCAGTGATGCCGACCCCGGTGACGGCGCCCACGCTGCTGGCCTGGGCACCGGACGTCGCCGAAATGCTTGGCTTCGATACCGCTGAGGTCGAGAGCGAAGGCTTCGCCCGTGTATTCGGTGGCAACGCACTGTATGCAGGCATGCAGCCATGGGCGGCCAACTACGGTGGCCATCAGTTCGGCCATTGGGCCGGCCAGCTCGGCGACGGCCGTGCGATCTCGCTGGGTGAACTGGTCGCGCCGGATGGCCGCCACTGGGAGCTGCAGCTGAAGGGGGCCGGCCCCACGCCTTACTCGCGCGGCGCCGATGGGCGCGCAGTGCTGCGCTCGTCCATCCGCGAATTCCTGTGCAGCGAAGCGATGCACCATCTGGGGGTGCCGACCACGCGCGCGTTGTCGCTGGTCGGTACCGGCGACGACGTGGTGCGTGACATGTTCTACGACGGTCATCCGCGCGCCGAGCCGGGTGCCATCGTGTGCCGGGTATCGCCGTCGTTCCTGCGCTTTGGTTCGTTCGAGCTGCCTGCGTCGCGTGGTGAAACCGCCCTGCTGCAGCAGCTGGTCGATGCCTGCATCGCCCGTGATTTCCCCGAGCTGGAAGGGGAGGGCGAGACGCTGTACGGCGACTGGTTCACGCAGATCGCGGTGCGCACCGCCGAGATGATCGCGCACTGGATGCGCGTGGGTTTCGTGCATGGCGTGATGAACACCGACAACCTGTCCGTGCTCGGCCTCACACTTGATTACGGCCCTTACGGCTGGGTCGAGGATTTCGATCCGGACTGGACGCCGAACACCACCGACGCGCAGGGCCGCCGTTATCGCTTCGGTACCCAGCCGCAGGTGGCGTACTGGAACCTGAGCCGATTGGCCCAGGCGTTGTCGCCGTTGTTCGCCGATGTGGCGCCGCTGCAGGCCGGTCTGGCGGCCTACCAGTCCACCTTCGTGGCCTGCACCCGTCGCGATGCCGCAGCCAAGCTGGGCCTGGCCGCGGCCGACGATGACGACCTGCAGCTCTACCTGCGCTGGCAGCAGTTGATGCAGGACGGTGCCATGGACATGACCCTGGCCTGGCGCGCGCTGATGCGCCTCGATCCGGCGACACCGGATGCGGCGCTGCTGGACGCGGTGTACTACGACGAGGCGCGCCAGCAGGCGGTGCAGGCGCCGTTGCAGCAGTGGCTGCAGGACTACGCGGCACGGTTGCAGGCCGATCCGCTGTCGGCCACTGAGCGCACGGCGAAGATGGCCGCGGCCAATCCGCTGTACGTGCTGCGCAACTGGTTGGCGCAGGAAGCCATCGACCGCGCCGAACAGGGCGACCTCAGTGGTGTTCATGCGTTGCAGGACGTACTGCGTGATCCGTACACCGAGCGTGCCGGGCTGGAGCATTTCGCCGGCAAGCGCCCGGCCTGGGCCGACAATCGCGCGGGCTGCTCGATGCTGTCCTGCAGCTCCTGAGGGTGGGTTTCGGCAGGGCTGCGCCCTGCACCCGCAGAGGCCAGATCAAAAGCCAAGGCAAGAGCTGGCTTCCGTGGTTTGGCGGGGTGGTGTCGGAGTGCGGGGACGCCGCAAGTACGTCCCTGTAGGCTTGGCAGCCGCATCCATGCGGCTGACACCCCGCACTCCGACACCGCCCCACCTCTGACAGATTCCGGCGGCTGTTGGTAGGTGTCGACCTTGGTCGACACGGTAGATCCACGCCATGCGTGGATGCTCTTCGTTCAATTCTCGAAACATTCGATTTCGATAGAGATCCATCCACGCATGGCGTGGATCTACAGAAAGCAATGCCCGACAGATCGCAGAAATCTGTCGAAGGCGGGGTGGGTCCGGTTACGGGGGCGTGAGCCGCATGGGCCCGAGGCATGCCTCGGGCGGGTTGGGGAGGACGCCCAACCCCGGTCTTGCCATGTGCGCAGGACAGCGCACACGAGCAAGCGGCGACCGAGCTTACAGGGACGTACTTGCGGCGTCCCCGCACTCCGACACCGCCCCGCCAGACCACGGAATCCGCTTTTGCTCTGGCGTTTGATCTGGCCTCTGCAGGTGCCGGGCGCAGCCCGGCCGATACCCCCAACAGGCAGGCGGCGCCCGGAACAGGTACCCTATGCCGCCATCAGATAGCCAACGTGACATGACCGACGCCATCGTCGCTCCGCAGTGGGCCTCCCGCCTGCGCGACATCGCCGACTTCCCCAAGCCCGGCATCCTCTTCAAGGACATCATGCCGCTGCTCGCCCACGGCGAGGACTTCCGCGGTGCCATCACCGCGATGGCCGACCGCTGGCGCGACCAGAAGCTGGACGCGGTGATCGGTATCGAATCGCGTGGGTTCATCCTCGGCGCCGCGATGGCGCTGGAACTGGGCGTCGGCTTCGTGCCGGTGCGCAAGCCGGGCAAGCTGCCGGGCCAGGTGCTGCGCGAGGAATACACGCTGGAATACCGCAGCGACTGCATCGAAGTGCACGCCGACGCGCTGTCGGCCGGCGCCCGCGTGGCGATCATCGATGACGTGCTGGCCACTGGTGGCACGCTGGTCGCCGCGCTGTCGCTGGTGCGCCGCCTGGGCGTTGACGTGGTCGGTGCCGGCGTGCTGGTCGAACTGGACGGTCTCGGCGGCCGCGCCCGCTGGGAAGCGGACCTGCCGCTGCACACCGAACTGGTGTTCTGATCGAAGGGTGGGTGCCAACCAAGGTTGGCATCTACCAGAGCGAATGGCCTGGAGCCGGTAGTTGCCAACCTTGGTTGGCAGCGCCTTTCGCGACTGGCGCCACGGATGGGCCAACCAAGGTTGGCCCCTACCAGGTCAGGTCGTTGCCAACCGAGGTTGGCAACGCTGCTTCAATCACATCATCCGCACGCGGAAACGTCGGCCCTTGATCTTGCCGGCTTCCAGCTTGGCCACGGCCTTGTTGGCCTGCTCTCGCGCGATCGCCACATAGGAGCGG
The DNA here is from genome assembly GCF_004346925.1 of Stenotrophomonas sp. ASS1. Taxonomy (NCBI): domain Bacteria; kingdom Pseudomonadati; phylum Pseudomonadota; class Gammaproteobacteria; order Lysobacterales; family Lysobacteraceae; genus Stenotrophomonas; species Stenotrophomonas oleivorans. The sequence continues at coordinate 1,827,623 of NZ_CP031167.1, forward strand.
GTTGGGAAGATCGCGATCTTGCCGATGAACTTGCTCGACAGGCCGGCGTCGCCGGTCAGTGCACCGAGAATGTCGCCCGGGCGCAGCTTGTCGGTCTTGCCGCCGTCGATCCGCAGCGTGCGCATCGCGGCCTGCGGCAGCTCGGCCGGGCGCGAAGTCGCCAGCGGCGTCTTCTGCCAGTCCAGCGGCTGACCCATCTGCGCTTCGATGGCTTCGGCGCGGGTCTTCTCGCGGCCGGCCACCAGGCTGATCGCCAGGCCGCTGGCACCGGCACGGCCAGTACGGCCCACGCGGTGCTGATAGCTCTCCACGTCGGTCGGCAGCTCGTAGTTGATCACCGCCGCCAGCTCTTCCACGTCCAGGCCGCGTGCGGCCACATCGCTGGCCACCAGTACGTTGCAGCTGCGGTTGGCCAGCAGCAACAACACTTCCTCGCGATCGCGCTGTTCCATGTCGCCATGCAGGGCCAGTGCGGAGAAGCCGAACTGCTGCAGTGAGTTGGCCACTTCGTCCACGTCCTTGCGGGTGTTGCAGAAGACCACCGCCGATTCCGGCGTGTACTTCAGCAGCAGGCCGGCCAGTGCCTTCTGGCGATGTGCCGGTTCCACCTCGCAGAACAGGTGGCGGATGGCTGGGGCCTGGTCGGCGCCTTCCACGGTCACTTCCACCGCGTCGCGCAGCAGGTCACGCGCCATGGCGCGGATGCTGTCGGGGAAGGTGGCCGAGAACAGCAGGCTCTGGCGATCCCTGTGGGTGCGGCCGGCGATCTCGCGGATCGGCTCTTCGAAGCCCATGTCGAGCATGCGGTCGGCCTCATCCAGCACCAGCATGCGCACCGCGCCCAGGTTCAGCGCACGCTTGCGTGCCAGTTCCTGCACGCGGCCGGGCGTGCCGACCACCACATGCGGATCGTGGCCTTCCAGCGATGCCAACTGCGGTCCCAGCGGTACGCCGCCAACCAGCAGCAGCAACTTCAGGTTGGGGATGCCGGTGGCCAGCTTGCGGATCTGCTTGCCGACCTGATCGGCCAGTTCGCGGGTCGGGCACAGCACCAGCGCCTGCACACGGATCAGGCTGGGGTCGATGGACTGCAGCAGGCCCAGGCCGAAGGCGGCGGTCTTGCCGCTGCCGGTCGGCGCCTGTGCGATCACATCGCGGCCATCCAGGATGGCCGGCAGGCTCTGCGCCTGCACGGGGGTGAGGGTGGTGTAGCCGAGGGCGTCCAGGCCGGGCTGCAGGGCCGGGCTCAGCGGCAGAGTCGAGAAGTCAGTCATGGTGCATTGTACCCGTCCGCGCGGCCGGCCCCGTCCTGGGGCCTTCATCCATGTGGGTGCCGACCTTGGTCGGCACGCTCCTGCTCAGCCCAGCACCGCCAGCACACCCTGGTGGATCGCCAGCCCGCCGAACAGCAGCCAGCCGAACAGGATCAGCGCCAGCAGCAGCGGCTTCAGGCCTGCCTGGCGCAGCGCCGAGACGTGGGTGGTCAGGCCCAGCGCGGCCATCGCCATCGCCAGCAGCACGGTGTCCAGCTGCACCAGCCCCGCCTGCAGGCTGGCCGGCAGCAGATGCAGCGAGTTGAAACCGGCCACCGCCACGAAACCGAACGCGAACCACGGCACCACGATGCGCGCCTTACTGCCATCGGCGCTGGCCTTGCCGCCACGCGCCAGCCACAGCGACAGCGCCACCAGGAACGGTGCCAGCAGCATCACCCGCACCATCTTGGTGATCACTGCGGTATCGGCCGCCGCTTCGTTGACCGCGCGGCCAGCGGCCACCACCTGTGCCACTTCATGCACCGTCGCACCGGTGAACAGGCCGTACTGCTGCGCGTCCATCGCCAGCCAGCCGTGCGACTGCACCAGCGCATACAGGGCGGGATACAGGAACATCGCCAGCGTGCCGAACACCACCACCGTCGACACCGCCACCGTGACCTGCGCCGCACGGCCGCGCACTACCGGTTCGGCGGCCATCACCGCCGCCGCGCCGCAGATCGCGCTGCCGGCACCGATCAGCATCGCCGCCTCGCGTTCCATCTTGAACACGCGCATGCCCAGCCAGCAGGCCAGGCCGAAAGTGCTGGCGACCACCAGCACGTCCATCAGCACGCCGGTGACGCCGACATGGCCGATGTCCTGGAAGGTCAGGCGCAGGCCGTACAGCACGATGCCGGCACGCAGCAGCCAGTGCTTGGAGAAGCCAACACCGGCCGCGCTGCTCGGCGCCAGCCGCGGGTAGAACGTATTGCCGACCACGATGCCGGCGACGATGGCCACAGTCAGCGCACTCAGGCCATGCGCCTGCAACCAGGGAAGCTCGGCCAGGTACAGCGACGCCGCCGCGATCAGGCCCACCAGCAGAAGGCCGGGCAGGCGCGGCTGCCAGCGTTGGCGCAGGGCGGGCAGGGACCAGGAGGAGAGAGCGGGGGCGTTCATGGCAGGGGCAGGGCTGGAGGGATGGGGCAAGCGTGCGCCTGCTTGATCGACCTGTAAAACGAATAATATTGGTGAAACCTACCTATCAAGCGGGTAACAGCCATGCGCCTCACCTTGCGCCAGCTTCAGGTCTTCGTCGCCATCGCCGATCACGGCAGCACCACCGCCGCCGGCCAGGCCATCGCCCTTTCACAGTCGGCCAGCAGTGCCGCGCTGCAGGAACTGGAGGCGCACTTCGGTACCCCGCTGTTCGACCGCATCGGCCGCCGCCTGGCCCTGAATGGACATGGCCGCGCGCTGCTGGAGCCGGCGCGCACCCTGCTGGTCAACGCCGCCGATCTGGAGCGGCAGCTGGCCGCCGGCGGCGACCCGTCGCAGGGCGCACCGCTGCGGTTGGTGCTGGCCGCCAGCACCACCATCGGCAATTATCTGCTACCGCCGCGCATTGCCGAACTGCTGCGGCAGGCGCCGCAGGCGGAAGTCGACCTGCGCATCGACAACAGTGCCGGCGTGGTCGCCGCCGTGCAGCGACTGGACGTGGACGCCGGCCTGATCGAAGGCCCGTGCCACGAGCGCGGCCTGCAGGTCACGGCCTGGCAGCAGGACCCGCTGGTGATTGTGGCGGCCGCCGAGGCCCCCGCACGCTGGTCGCTGGATGAACTTCGCGGCGCACGCTGGCTGCTGCGCGAACCGGGCTCCGGCACCCGCGAAGCGGTGGAGCAGGCCTTGTTGCCGCACCTGCGCGGCTTCGCGCAGACCCTGCAGCTGGGCAATACCGAAGCGATCAAGCAGGCCGCCATCGCCGGACTGGGTCTGGCCTGTCTTTCTCGTCATGCGCTGGAAGAGCCGCTGGCCCTCGGCCGCCTGCGCGTGCTTGAGACCCCGTTGCCCGCCCTGCAGCGCACCCTGTGGCTGGTACGCCACCCCGGCAAGCAATGGTTGCCGGGGTTGCAGGCGTTGTTGGGGGAGGTGCAGTAGCAGGGATCCGTCTTGCACTGCGCGAATTCCACGAAGGGGTCAGAGCCCGTTGCGCAGCAACGGGATCCGACCCCGACCGATCGACAGTTCTTGCAGCGCTCAACCACGCATGGCGTGGATCTACCGTGTCGACCAAGGTCGCCACCCACCAGAGCAGAATGCCGTTCCGACAGATCGCAGAAATCTGTCGAAGGCGGGATGGGTCCGGTTGCGGGGGCGTGAGCCGCATGGATGCGGCGACCGAGCTTACATGGACGTACTTGCAGCGTCCCCCGCAACCGGACCCACCCCGCCATCCCACAGGAAACCAGCTTTTGACGTTGCTGTTGAGGTTGCCGGCCAGCGGCCGGCACTACCGCGGGTGCCGGGTGCAACCCGGCCGACGCCCCCAACCCGTACAATATCCGGATGCCTCTGATTACCCTACAGAACGTCGACTTCAGCGTCGGCGGCCCGTTGTTGCTGGAAAAGGCCGAACTGTCGATCGAGCCGGGCGAACGCATCGCCCTGATCGGCCGCAACGGCGCCGGCAAATCCACCCTGCTCAAGCTGCTGTCCGGCGACCACAAGCCCGATGACGGCGAAGTCCGCGTGCAGCAGGGGGTGCGCGTCACCCGCCTGGAGCAGGAAGTGCCGCATGGCGCCGCCGGCTCGGTGTTCGATGTTGTGGCCGACGGCCTCGGCGAACTGGGCCAGTGGCTGGCCGAATTCCACCACCTCAGCCATGCCGAAGTATTCGATGGCGAAGCGCTCGGCAACGTGCAGGCCAAGATCGACGCCGCCAACGGCTGGGGCCTGGACCAGCGCGTCAGCGAAACCCTGACCAAGCTCGACCTGGACGGCGAGGCCGAGTTCGGCCGCTTGTCCGGTGGCATGAAGCGCCGCGTGCTGCTGGCCCGCGCGCTGGTGTCCAGCCCCGACGTGCTGCTGCTGGACGAACCGACCAACCACCTGGACATCGAGGCCATCGACTGGCTCGAAGCGTTCCTGAAGGGCTGGAGCGGCAGCGTGGTGTTCGTCACCCATGACCGTCGCTTCCTGCGCGCACTGGCCACCCGCATCGTCGAGATCGACCGCGGCCAGGTCACCAGCTGGCCGGGCGACTGGGCCAACTACGAGCGCCGCCGCGAGGAACGCCTCAACGCGCAGGCGCAGGAGAACGCCCGCTTCGACAAGCTGCTGGCGCAGGAAGAAGTCTGGATCCGCCAGGGCATCAAGGCCCGGCGTACCCGCGATGAAGGCCGCGTGCGCCGCCTGAAGGCGATGCGCACCGAACGCTCGCAGCGCCGCGACCTCAGTGGCAATGTCAAGATGGAAGCGGCCCAGGGCGTCAGCTCGGGCAAGAAGGTCATCGACGTCAAGGACATTTCGTTCGCCTTCGGCGAGCGCACCATGGTCCGTGACTTCAGCACCACCATCCTGCGCGGCGACCGCATCGGCCTGATCGGTCCCAACGGCAGCGGCAAGACCACGCTGCTGAAGCTGCTGCTGGGCGAATTGCAGCCGCAGAAGGGTGAAGTCAATCCCGGCACCAATCTGCAGATCGCCTATTTCGACCAGTACCGCGCGGTGCTGCGCGAAGACTGGAGCGCCATCGAGAACGTGGCCGAGGGCCGTGATTTCCTCGAATTCAACGGCAAGCGCAAGCATGTGCATGCCTACCTGCAGGACTTCATGTTCACGCCGGAGCGCGCGCGTGCGCCGATCACCCGCCTGTCTGGCGGTGAGCGCAACCGCCTGCTGCTGGCCAAGCTGTTCGCGCAGCCGTCCAACCTGCTGGTGATGGACGAACCGACCAACGACCTGGACGTGGAAACCCTGGAGCTGCTGGAAGAGCTGCTGGGCGAGTACACCGGCACGCTGCTGCTGGTCAGCCACGACCGTGACTTCATCGACAACGTGGTGACCTCCACGCTGGTGATGGAAGGCGATGGCGTGATCGGTGAGTACGTCGGTGGTTACAGCGACTGGCAGCGCTATGCGGCCAGTCTGGCGACGCCTGCTGCGGCCCCGGCAGCCAAGCCGGCGGCCGCTGCACCGGCCGCCACGGCCGCTGCTCCGGCTGCGCCCAAGCGCAAGCTGGCCTACAAGGAAGCGCGCGAACTGGAGCAGTTGCCGAAGACCATCGAGAAGCTGGAAGGCGATGTCGAAGGGCTGACCTCTGCGATGAACGACCCGTCGTTCTACACCCGCAGCAGTGCCGAAGTAACCGCGCACACCCAGCAGCTGGCCAAGGTGCAGGCCGAGCTGGATGCCGCGTACGCTCGCTGGGAAGAGCTGGAAGGCTGAGCGTCTGCCACGGCCGTCTCGCCCGGCGGGCGGCTGTGGCTTTTGATCTGATTCCGCCTTGAAGCGAGCCGAGCACCGCAGGTCCGGCGAGGGCGAAGAGGCGCGGGTGTCTGAGCGCAGCGAGTTCCCGCGCCGTCCCTCGGTGGGCCGAGGAGCGCAGGGTACCGGTGCGCAGCATCGGCTCGCGGACGGCGGAGCGTTTCTTTTGGTTACTTTTCTTTGCGCGCAAAGAAAAGTAACGCCCATGAACGCCTCAGATTGCAGAAGTCATGATCCGCGCAGAGCGGTCATTTAACCCCGTGCAGATCCCGCAGCTGGCTCGGCCGGCTGCCGAAATACGCCGCCAGATCAGCGATGTCCTGATCACTCAGGTCCTTCGCCTGTGGCGTCATCAGCGCATGCTGGCGGTCACCGGCACGGTAGGCCTGCAGCGCATGCGCCAGGTAGTCACCGTACTGCCCACCCAGCTTCGGGTAGGTCGCATCGATCGGCGCGTTGCCGTCGGCGCCGTGGCAGTCGAGGCAGCTCTGGTTGGTGGCCTTGCTCTTCACCTTGGCGCGGGCTTCACCGGCGGCCTCGCGGCCTGGTGGCAGGCCGGCAGAGGATGAAGAACCGTGTTCGCCGCTGGCATGGCCCGGGTCGGCGGCGGATTTCTCGCTGTTTTCCACCTGCGACTGTGAACAGGCGGCCAGCAGCAGGGCAACGGACAGGGCGATGGCGTGACGCATCGGATGCGCGGCTTTCGACATGGGCGGGCCTTACTTGACGGTGGACAGGTAAACAGAGAGATCGGCGATCTCCTGTTCGCTGAAACTCATCGACTGCGCCTGCATCGTCGGATGCCTGCGCTTGCCCTGGCGGTACTCGGTCAGGGCCTGGGCCAGGTACTGCTGGGTCTGGCCGCCGATCTTCGGCACCCGGTAACTGGGGTAGGCGTTCTTGTAGCCGGTGATGCCATGGCACCCCTGGCAGGTGTAGGCCAGGACACGGCCATTGTCGAAGTTGCCGGTGGGGGCGGCAGGCGCCGGGGCAGCGGCGGGAGCCGGGGCCGGGGCAGGTGTGGCAGGAGCAGGAGCGGGCTGTGCGGCGGCCCCAAAGGGCAGGAGGACGGCCAGAGCGAGACAAGCGGCGAGCGGCTGCGGGCGCATGGTGTCGTTTCCGGGGATTCGGGTCTGGTCGTTCCGGCGTGGGGTACGGAACGACCCGAGTATAGCCCCAGGTTTCATCTAGCTGAAATGGGGGGCGGGCCGACCAGTGGCACGAAGACACCATGACCTTTGGGATATGGTGTTGCCGTGAAGTGGTGCATTACTTTGCTACCACACCTGTCCACGCATCCTCCAGGGATCTGACGATGTCGCACCCAACCTTCCTGTCCGGCCGTCGCAGCGGAATCTGCGCTGCCGCACTGCTGATCTCCACCTCCCTGCTGCTGGGCGGTTGCGCCGCAGGGCCCAATTCCGAAGCCAAGGCCGCCGACACCAAGGAGGAGAAGAAGGTCGATGCGGTCCCGGTCGAAGTGGCCGTGGCCAGCCACCGTGCTGTCGCGGCCAGCTACACCGGTACCGCTGCGCTGGAACCACGCGCCGAGTCCCAGGTGGTGGCCAAGACTTCCGGCGTGGCGCTGGCGGTGCTGGTTGAAGAAGGCCAGCGGGTCACCGCCGGCCAGCCGCTGGTACGTCTGGACCCGGACCGCGCTCGGCTGGCTGTGGCGCAGAGCGAAGCGCAGATGCGCAAGCTGGAAAACAACTACCAGCGCGCGCAGAAACTGGTGGGCCAGCAGATGGTCAGCGCCGCCGACGTCGACCAGCTGCGTTACGACCTGGAAAACGTACGCGCGCAGTACCGCCTGGCCACGCTGGAACTGTCCTACACCACGGTGGTGGCGCCGATCTCCGGCGTGATCGCGTCGCGCTCGATCAAGACCGGCAACTTCGTGCAGATCAACACGCCGATCTTCCGCATCGTCGACAACTCGCGGCTAGAAGCCACCCTCAACGTGCCCGAGCGCGAGCTGGCCACCCTGCGCGCCGGCCAGCCGGTGACGCTGGCTGCCGATGCGCTGCCGGGGCAGAGCTTCACCGGCACCGTCGACCGCATCGCACCGGTGGTGGATTCGGGCAGCGGTACGTTTCGCGTGGTCAGTGCCTTCGATGGCGCCGCGCACGCGTTGCAGCCCGGCATGTTCGGTCGCATCCGCATCGATTACGACCAGCGTGCCGATGCGCTGGTGGTGCCGCGCCTGGCGCTGCTCGACGATGGTGAGCCGGCGGTGTTCCGGGTGCGCGAAGGCAAGGTCGCACGCGTTCCGGTCAAGCTGGGTTACGCCGAGGGCCCGTGGGTGGAGATCCGTGATGGCCTGGCGGCCGGTGATCAGGTGGTCACCGCTGGCAAGGTCGCCCTGCGCGACGGCACCGCAGTGCAGGTGATCGCTGATCCGAAGGCAAAGGCGAAGACGGTCGCAGCGGCCGCCAAGCCGGCAGACAAGGCCGGGAGCACGCAATGACCGCCCCGGGCCACGACCACGGTGCCTCGCCGGCGAGCGACGGCGCCGCCGCCAGCATGCGCGGCGGCCTGGTGGAATTCGCCACCCGCCGTCGCGTGACCATCGCCATGTGCACGGTCACGCTGCTGCTGTTCGGCCTGATCGCGCTGGGCAACCTCAAGGTCAACCTGCTGCCCGACCTGAGCTACCCGACGCTGACCGTGCGCACCGAGTACACCGGTTCGGCGCCGACCGAAATCGAAACCCTGATCACCCAGCCGGTTGAAGAAGCGGTCGGCGTGGTCAAGAACCTGCGCAAGCTGAAGTCGGTCTCGCGCACCGGCCAGAGCGATGTAGTGCTGGAGTTCGCCTGGGGCACCAACATGGACCAGGCCAGCCTGGAGGTGCGCGACAAGATGGAAGCGCTGAACCTGCCACTGGAGGCCAAGGCCCCGGTGCTGCTGCGCTTCAATCCGTCCACCGAGCCGATCATGCGCCTGGTGCTGTCGAACAAGGTGGCGCCAACCAGCGATGCCGATGCGGTCCGCGAGCTGACCGGCCTGCGCCGCTATGCCGATGAAGACCTGAAGAAGAAGCTGGAGCCGGTCAGCGGCGTGGCGGCGGTCAAGGTCGGCGGAGGCCTGGAAGACGAGATCCAGGTCGACATCGACCAGCAGAAGCTGGCCCAGCTGAACCTGCCGATCGACACCGTCATCAAGCGCCTGAAGGACGAGAACATCAACATCTCCGGCGGCCGCCTGGAGGAGGGCTCGCAGCGCTTCCTGGTGCGCACCGTCAACCAGTTCGCCGACCTGGAGGAGATCCGCAACCTGCTGGTCACCACCCAGGCGTCGAACGGCAGCGCGGCCGACTCGGCGTTGCAGCAGATGTTCAACATCGCCGCGTCGACCGGTTCGGCGGCGGCCATCGCGGCGGCATCGGCGGCGCAGAGCGCATCGTCCGGCGGTGGTTCCAGCGTGGTCGCCAACGGTGTGCCGGTGCGCCTGAAGGACGTGGCCACCGTTCGCCAGGGCTACAAGGAGCGCGAAGCGGTGATCCGCCTGGGCGGCAAGGAATCGGTCGAACTGGCGATCTACAAAGAGGGTGACGCCAACACCGTGTCCACCGCCGAAGCGCTGCGCAAGCGCCTGGAGCAGATCAAGGGCACGTTCCCGTCCGACGTCGAGATGACCACCATCGAGGACCAGTCGCGCTTCATCGAGCACGCCATTGCCGACGTCAAGAAGGATGCAGTGATCGGCGGCCTGCTGGCGATTCTGATCATCTTCCTGTTCCTGCGTGATGGCTGGAGCACGTTCGTGATCAGCCTGTCGCTGCCGGTCTCGATCATCGCCACGTTCTTCTTCATGGGCCAGCTCGGCCTGAGCTTGAACGTGATGTCGCTGGGCGGTCTGGCACTGGCCACCGGCCTGGTGGTGGATGACTCGATCGTGGTGCTGGAGAGCATCGCCAAGGCCCGTGAGCGTGGCCTGGGCATCCTGCAGGCGGCCATCGCCGGTACCCGCGAAGTGAGCATGGCGGTGGTCGCCTCCACCCTGACCACCATCGCGGTGTTCCTGCCGCTGGTGTTCGTCGATGGCATCGCTGGCCAGCTGTTCCGCGACCAGGCGTTGACCGTGGCGATCGCCATCGCGATCTCGCTGCTGGTGTCGATGACCCTGATCCCGATGCTGAGCTCGCTGAAGGGACGGCCGCCGCTGGCGTTCCCGGAAGAAGCGCCGAACGAACCGTGGCAACCGCAGAACCGCTGGCAGAAGCCGGTTGCGCTGGGCCGTCGTGGCGCCGTGGCGACCGCGCGCTGGAGCTTCTACGCGCTGGCCTGGCTGGTCGTGCGGGCGTGGCGTGGCGTGGTGGCGGTGGTCGGCCCGGTGATGCGCAAGGCCAGCGATCTGGCGATGAAGCCCTACGCCGGCGCCGAGCGTGGCTACCTGCGCCTGCTGCCGAGCGCACTGGCGCATCCGGGCAAGGTGCTGGGTGTTGCCTCGATCATCTTCGTGGCGACCATGGCGCTGGTGCCGATGCTCGGTGCCGATCTGATCCCGCAGCTGGCGCAGGATCGTTTCGAAATGACGGTGAAGCTGCCGGCCGGCACGCCGCTGAAGCAGACTGATGCACTGGTACGCGAGCTGCAGCTGGCACACGGCAAGGGCGAGGGCGTGGCGTCGCTGTACGGTGTCAGCGGCAGCGGCACCCGCCTGGATGCCAGCCCCACCGAGAGCGGCGAGAACATCGGCAAGCTGACCGTGGTGATGGAAGGCGGTGGCAATGCACGCACCGAGGCCGAGATCACCGAGCGCCTGCGTGACACCATGGGCCAGCATCCGGGGGCACAGGTCGATTTCGCGCGGCCGGCGTTGTTCAGCTTCTCCACGCCGCTGGAAATCGAGTTGCGCGGGCAGGACATGGCAACCCTGGAAGTGGCCGGCCAGCGCCTGGCGGCGATGCTGCGCGGCAATGCGCACTACGCCGATGTGAAGTCGACGGTGGAAGAGGGCTTCCCGGAAATCCAGATCCGCTTCGACCAGGAGCGTGCCGGTGCGCTGGGCCTGACCACGCGCCAGATCGCCGACGTGGTGGTGAAGAAGGTGCGCGGCGATGTCGCCACCCGCTACAGCTTCCGTGACCGCAAGATCGACGTGCTGGTGCGTGCGCAGGAGGGTGACCGCGCCAGCGTGGAGAGCATCCGCCGGCTGATCGTCAACCCGGGCAGCACCCGTCCGGTCACGCTGGACGCGGTGGCCGAAGTGGTCGCCACCACTGGCCCCAGTGAGATCCACCGTGCCGACCAGACGCGGGTGGCGGTGGTGTCGGCCAACCTGCGCGACATCGATCTTGGCGCGGCCATGCGCGAGGTGCAGCAGATGGTCGCCGAGCAGCCGCTGGGTGCGGGCGTCGGCCTGCACATCGGTGGCCAGGGCGAGGAGCTGGCGCAGGCGGCGAAGTCGTTGATCTTCGCCTTCGGCTTGGCGATCTTCCTGGTCTACCTGGTGATGGCCTCGCAGTTCGAATCGCTGCTGCACCCGTTCGTGATCCTGTTCACCATCCCGCTGGCGCTGGTCGGTGCGATCCTGGCGCTGATGCTGACCGGCAAGCCCATCTCGGTGGTGGTGTTCATCGGCCTGATCCTGCTGGTCGGCCTGGTCACCAAGAACGCGATCATCCTGATCGACAAGGTCAACCAGCTGCGCGAGGCCGGCGTGGCCAAGCACGAGGCGCTGGTGGAAGGTGCGCGCTCGCGCCTGCGGCCGATCATCATGACCACGCTGTGCACGCTGTTCGGCTTCCTGCCGTTGGCGGTGGCGATGGGTGAGGGCGCTGAAGTGCGCGCGCCAATGGCGATCACCGTGATCGGCGGCCTGCTGGTGTCGACCCTGCTGACCCTGCTGGTGATCCCGGTGGTGTACGACCTGATGGACCGTCGTGGCGATGCGTATTACCGCGAACGTGGCCGCAAGCATGCCGGTGAGATCGAGCCGGGTGCAGTGGGCAGTGCGGCGGGTACGGAGGAACCGGCATGAGTGTGGCCGAGTTCTCCATCCGCCGCCCGGTCACCACCATCATGTGTTTCGTGTCGCTGGTGGTGATCGGCCTGATCGCTTCGTTCCGGTTGCCGCTGGAAGCGCTGCCGGACATCTCCGCGCCGTTCCTGTTCGTGCAGATTCCGTACACCGGCTCCACCCCGGAGGAAGTGGAACGGACCATCATCCGTCCGGTCGAGGAGTCGCTGGCGACGATGACCGGCATCAAGCGCATGCGCTCGTCGGCCACCTCCGAAGCGGCGCTGATCTTCATCGAGTTCAGCGACTGGGACCGCGACATCGCCATCGCCGCCTCCGATGCACGCGAGCGCATCGACGCGATCCGCAGCGACCTGCCCGACGACCTGCAGCGCTACAACGTGTTCAAGTGGTCCAGCAGCGACCAGCCGGTGCTGAAGGTGCGCCTGGCCAGCACCACCGACCTGACCACCGCGTACGACATGCTCGACCGCGAGTTCAAGCGGCGCATCGAGCGCATCCCCGGCGTGGCCCGTGTCGACATCACCGGTGCGCCGCCGAACGAGGTGGAAATCGCCATTGATCCGAACCGCCTCAACGCGCACGGCTTGAGCATCAATGAACTGAGCGAGCGCCTGCGCACGCTGAATTTCTCGATCTCGGCCGGGCAGATCGACGACAACGGCCAGCGCGTGCGCGTGCAGCCGGTGGGTGAGATCACCGACCTGCAGGAAATGCGCGATCTGGTGATCAACGCCAAGGGCCTGCGCCTGGGCGATATCGCTGATGTGCGCCTGAAGCCGGCGCGGATGAACTACGGGCGCCGCCTGGACGGCAACCCGGCGGTCGGCCTGGACATCTTCAAGGAGCGCAGTGCCAATCTGGTGGAGGTGTCGCGCGCGGCACTGGCCGAGGTTGAATCGATCCGTGCCGAAGCGTCGATGCGCGACGTGCAGATCAAGGTGATCGACAACCAGGGCAAGGCGGTGACCTCCTCGCTGCTGGAACTGGCCGAGGCCGGTGCGGTCGGCCTGATCCTGTCGATCACGGTGCTGTTCTTCTTCCTGCGCCATTGGCCGTCCACGCTGATGGTGACCCTGGCCATTCCGATCTGCTTCACCATCACCCTGGGCTTCATGTACTTCGTCGGGGTGACGCTGAACATCCTGACCATGATGGGCCTGCTGCTGGCGGTGGGCATGCTGGTCGACAACGCCGTGGTGGTGGTGGAGAGCATCTACCAGGAGCGCGAGCGCATGCCCGGACAGCCGCGCCTGGCCTCGATCATTGGCACCCGCAACGTGGCCATCGCGCTCAGTGCCGGTACGCTGTGCCACTGCATCGTGTTCGTGCCGAACCTGTTCGGCGAGACCAACAACATCAGCATCTTCATGGCGCAGATCGCGATCACCATCTCGGTCTCGCTGCTGGCCTCGTGGCTGGTCGCGGTCAGCCTGATCCCGATGCTGTCCGCGCGCATGGCCACGCCGAAGCTGGTGCACTCGCAGACCGGCGTGATCGCGCGCCTGCAGCGGCGCTACGCGACACTGCTGGACTGGTCGCTGCGCCATCGTGGCTGGAGCCTGCTGGGCATCGTGCTGGTGGTGCTGGTCAGCCTGGTGCCGATGAAGCTGACCAAGGTCGACATGTTCGGTGGCGACGGCGGCAAGGACATCTTCATCGGCTACATGTGGAAGGGCGCCTACACCTACCGGCAGATGTCCGAGGAAGTGGCGCGTGTGGAGAACTGGATCGACGCCAACCGCGAGCGCCTGCACGTCAAGCAGGTGTATTCCTGGTACAGCGAGCAGGAAGGGAGCTCCACCGTGGTCACCCTGGACGAGAAGTACGCCAAGGACATCAAGGCGCTGCAGGAAGAACTGCGCAAAGGCCTGCCGAAGTCGGCCCGCACCGACTACTTCGTCGGCAACCAGGGCGGTGATGGCGGCGGTGGCGGCAACCAGGGCGTGCAGGTGCAGCTGGTCGGCGACTCCAGTTCGATGCTGCAGGAGATCGGCCAGGAAGTGGTGCCGCTGCTGGCCCAGCGTGCCGAGCTGCGCGATGTGCGCATCGACAACGGCGAAAAAGGCGGCGAGCTGAAGGTGCGCGTCGACCGCGAGCGCGCCGCCGCATTCGGCTTCAATGCCGAGCAGGTAGCCAGCTTCGTCGGCCTGGCCCTGCGCGGTGCACCGATGCGCGAGTTCCGCCGCGGCGACAACGAAGTGCCGGTATGGGTGCGCTTCGCCGGTGCCGAGCAGAGCAGCCCGGAAGACCTGGCCGGTTTCAGCGTGCGCACCGGCGATGGCCGCAGCGTGCCACTGCTGAGCCTGGTCACCGTCGACGTTGGTTCGTCCGCCACCCAGATCGGACGCACCAACCGCCAGACCACGCTGACCATCAAGGCCAACCTGGCCGAGAAGGTCACCGCGCCGGATGGCCGCAAGGCGATGGAGTCGGTGCTCAAGCCGATGAACTTCCCGGCCGGCTATGGCTTCACCTTCGATGGCGGTGACTACGGCAACGACGACGAAGCGATGCAGCAGATGGTGTTCAACCTGCTGATCGCGCTGGTGATGATCTACGTGGTGATGGCGGCGGTGTTCGAGTCGCTGCTGTTCCCGGCGGCGATCATGAGTGGCGTGCTGTTCTCGATCTTCGGTGTGTTCTGGTTGTTCTGGATCACCGGTACCTCGTTCGGAATCATGTCCTTCATCGGCATCCTGGTGCTGATGGGCGTGGTGGTGAACAACGGCATCGTGATGATCGAGCACATCAACAACCTGCGGCGCGGCGGCATGGGACGCACCCAGGCGCTGGTGGAGGGCTCACGCGAGCGATTGCGGCCAATCATGATGACCATGGGCACGGCGATCCTGGCGATGGTGCCGATCTCGCTGACCAGTACGCAGATGTTCGGCAACGGCCCGGAGTACGCGCCGATGGCGCGCGCGATTGCCGGCGGCCTGGCGTTCTCGACCGTGGTCAGCCTGCTGTTCCTGCCGACGATCTATGCAGTGCTGGATGACCTGCGCAGTGCGGTCACGCGACTGATCCGCCGCGCCCGCGGTCTGGAGATCGTGCCGGGTACCCCGGTGTAGTGGTCGAGCTTGCTCGACCGTAATGCGCGCCAACGTGTTGTGGTGTGGGGGAGGCCGGTCGTAGTGGGGCGGCCTCCCCCTTTTTTTGATGTTCTGCGCAGAGCATGCTCGGCCGATCTTTACGGTCGGCGTAAAGCGTGCCAACCAAGGTTGGCACCTGCCGGTCGCGCGCACAGACGCCGTGCGGCCGGTAGCGCCGGGCCATGCCCGGCGGGGCGTTGCAATCAACCGGCGACCTTGCCCCACACCTTGAACGTGGTCAGCCACAGGCCCAGCATGCTGCCGATGTTGGTCAGCATGAAGGTCAGCACCACGCGGGTGACGCGGTTGCGATACCAGCCCTTCAGGCTCTGCGCATCGTCGCGCAGCTTCAGGAAGTCCTCATACGCCGGCTTGCGCAGGCGCGCTTCCACCAGGGCCGAGAATGCGCCGGTCGGGATGCTCAGGCGGAACGGCTTGAACGGCGCCACCGCGATCGCGGTGAGGATGCTCAGCGGATGGCCGCCGGCCAGCAGGCAGCCCAGGCCGGCCAGGCCGCCGGTATACATCGCCCAGGTTGCCAGCAGCTCGGTGCCTACGCCCAGGCCGCCGCGGTAGAAGCCTACGCCGATGCCGGTCGCCACGATC
Organism: Stenotrophomonas sp. ASS1; assembly: GCF_004346925.1. Classification (NCBI taxonomy): domain Bacteria; kingdom Pseudomonadati; phylum Pseudomonadota; class Gammaproteobacteria; order Lysobacterales; family Lysobacteraceae; genus Stenotrophomonas; species Stenotrophomonas oleivorans. The sequence continues at coordinate 1,843,056 of NZ_CP031167.1, forward strand.
GCCAGGATGCCCAGCGTGAACCACGGGATGTTGCGCTTCTTCGGCACCGCCTCCAGCTCGGCGCGCAGCGGCGCCGGTGCCTCGGTGTCGGTTTCCAGGTGGCGTGCCAGACCCGCCAGGTGGCCGGCACCGACTACGGCCAGTACTTCGCGCTGGTGCGGGTCGTGTTCCTCGCGCAGGCGGGTGGCCATGTAGCGGTCGCGCTCGCCGATGATGGTCTCGTACAGCGCCGGGCTCTCGCTGGCGAACTCGCCGAAGCTCGACTCCAGCATGTCGCCCTGCTTGAGCTTCTCGATCTCGTTTTCGCCCACTTCCTCGGATGAGAACAGACCGGCGCCAAGCCCGGCAACCAGCTTCAGCTTGCCGAAGAAGCCCAGCCGCTGCGAGGCGCGGCGGAAGGTCAGGCCGACCTCGCGATCGATCAGGTGCACCGGCAGGTCGCGTTCGCGCGCCAGTTCCACCGCGCGTTTCAGTTCCGCGCCCGGCTCGATGTCGAGCTGTTCGGCCAGGCGACGCTGGTAGGCGGACAGGGCCAGGTTGGCGGCGAACAGGGCGACGCGGCCCTTGCGGATCACCTCGACCAGGTCGAGCTTGGCCAGCGTGTCCGGGTCGCTCAGCGCCTGCAGGCGCTGCGGGTCCAGTTCAACGGCCACCGCGTCGAATCGACCGCTGTCGATGGCTTTCTCCACCGCCTCGACGCTGGCGCGTGAGACATGGGCGGTGCCCAGCAGGGTGTAGCGCACGCCGTCGCGTTCAACAACGCGTACCGGCTGGCCGGCGAACAGGTCGTCGCCGGTCTCGGGAAGGGTTTCGGTCATGGGTTCATTCATTGGAAGGTGCAGTGTCGGCGCCATCGCCGAGCGCGCGCTGCATCTGCACGGTATCCAGCCAGCGGCCATGCTTGCGGCCGAGGCCACGGAACACGCCGACCAGCTCGAAGCCGAAGCGTTCGTGCAGCTTGATTGAAGCGGTATTGGTCGGTTCGCCGATCACCGCCACCATCTGCCGGTAGCCACGCGCCACGCAGGCATCGATCAAGGCCTGCAGCAGGCCGGTGCCCACGCCCTGGCCCTGGAACGCGGCATCGACGTAGACCGAGTTCTCCACGGTCCACTGGTAGGCAACGCGGGTGCGGTAGGTGTTGGCGTAGGCATAGCCGGCCACCTGGCCGTCAATCTCGGCGACCAGGTAGGGGAAGCCGCGGTCGATGATGTCGCGCATGCGGCGCAGCATCTCGGACGCGTCCGGGATGTCGTACTCGTAAGTGTTGACGAAGTCGGTCACTTCCACCGCGTAGATCGCGGTGATCGCGGCGATGTCGGCCGGGCCGGCATCACGGATGAGGACGGCCATGCGCGGGCTCCGGCTCAGTCGATGTAGCGCTTGAGCAGGTCGCCGTAGGCATCGATGCGGCGGTCGCGCAGGAACGGCCAGATGCGGCGCACATGCTCGCTGCGCTGCAGGTCGACATCGCACAGCAGAACCGTGGCATCGGTGCCGGCTTCGGCCAGGAACTCGCCCTGCGGGCCCAGCACGTGGCTGTTGCCCCAGAACTGGATGCCGGAGGCGCCCAGCGGCGAGGCCTCGTGGCCGACGCGGTTGCAGCTCAGCACCGGCAGGCCGTTGGCCACGGCGTGGCCACGGTGGCTCAGCACCCAGGCGTCGCGCTGGCGGGTCTTCTCGTCCTGCACGTCGTCCGGGTCCCAGCCGATCGCGGTCGGGTAGAGCAGCAGCTCGGCGCCGGCCAGCGCCATCAGGCGTGCCGCTTCCGGGTACCACTGGTCCCAGCACACCAGCACGCCGAGGCGGCCCACCGAGGTATCGATCGGCTTGAAACCGATGTCGCCCGGGGTGAAGTAGAACTTCTCGTAGAAGCCCGGGTCGTCCGGGATATGCATCTTGCGGTACTTGCCGAGCAGCGTACCGTCCTTCTCGAACACCACGGCGGTGTTGTGGTACAGGCCGGCAGCACGGCGCTCGAACAGCGAGCCGACCAGCACCACGCCATGCTTCTTCGCCAGCGCGCCCAGGCGCTCGGTGCTCGGGCCCGGGATCGGCTCGGCCAGGTCGAACTCGTCCACCGATTCGTGCTGGCAGAAGTACGGGCCGTTATGCAGTTCCTGCAGCAGCACCAGCTTGGCACACTGCGCAGCCGCCTCGGCCACGCGTGCTTCGATCACCGCCAGGTTGGCGGCGGCATCACCGTGGTTGCGCTCCTGGATCAGGGCGACGGTAAGGGGGCTGCGCGAGTTCATGCGGGGCGTTCCTGCGGGGGAAAACCTGCATGTTAGCGCGGATGGGCGGCGACGGCGTGTCGCGCGCTGAATGGGTGCTGGTAGTGCCGGCCGCTGGCCGGCAACCCCGTCAATCCATCAGGTATTGCATGGTTGCCGGCCAGTGGCCGGCACTACCCATCCTCAGGCCTTCAACAACCCGGCCGGCAGCTGCATGGTGATGCAGTGCAGGCTGCCGTTCTGCCAGATCAGCGAGCGGCAGGGCACCTGCACGATCTCGCGGCCCGGGTGCGCCTGCGCCAGCACATCGCGGGCCAGGTCGTCGGCCGGGTCGCCGTAGGCCGGCATCAGCACCGCGCCATTGACGATCAGGTAGTTGGCGTACGACGCCGCCAGGCGGCGGCCTTCGTCGATCACCGGCTGTGCCCACGGCAGCGGGAACAGGCGGTATGGCTGGCCATCCTTGGTACGCAGCGCGGCCAGCTCATTGCCCATCGCCTGCAGTTCGGCGTAGTGCGAGTCGCTCTCGTCGTCACAGGCCTGGTAGACAATGCTGTCAGCCGAGGCGAAGCGGGCGAGGGTGTCGATGTGGGCGTCGGTGTCGTCGCCTTCCAGGTAGCCGTGGTCCAGCCACAGCACGCGGTCCTGCTGCAGCCAGTTGGCCAGGTCGGCGCTCAGGCTGGCGCGGTCGCGGTCCGGGTGGCGCTCGTGCAGGCACTTCCAGGTGGTCAGCAGGGTGCCTTCACCATCGGTTTCGATGCCGCCGCCTTCCAGCGCGAACGGAATGCTGCGCACCGGTGCGTCGTTGAACACGCCGGCCTGGTCGAGCACGCCCACCAGCTGGTCATCCAGGGTGGCGTCGAACTTGCCGCCCCAGCCGGTGAAGCGGAAATCCAGCAGCTGGAAGCCGCCGTCGGCGCGGCGCAGGGTGATCGGGCCGGAGTCGCGCAACCAGGTATCGTCGTAGGCCGCCGTGGTGAAGTGGACCTTGTCCATGTCGATGCGGTTGGAGCGCAGCCGCATCTCGGCATAGGTCTCCACATCGTCGTCGGCCACGCAGATCAGCACCGGCTGGAAGCGGGTGATGGCCGCGACCAGCGCGATGTAGGTCTCTTCCACCTGGCCCAGGCGGTCGGCCCAGTCGGTGTCGGCGGTGGGCCAGGCAATCAGGACGCCGCTCTGGGCTTCCCACTCGGCAGGAAAACGAAGGGTCTGGTTCATGGTCTCGCTACACAGGCCCGCCCACGGCGGGTAAAGGGATCAACGGATCGGCGGTTTCGGGCCGATTTCGTTCGGGTCCGCCTGGTTGGCCACCACGTCGATCACCTTCTGCTTCTCGAAGTAGACGGTGAACTGCGGGTACACCCAGCGGTTGATGGTCGGCCATTGCCGCTTCTGCCCGCCACGCGGCTGCAGCTGCTCGCTTGGCGCGCCGAACTGCGCCTGTACCTGCTGCATGCTCTGGCCGCGCAAGGGCAGGGCACCGGCCGGCTTCTCGCGGGCACGGTCGACAAGCAGGGTATCGGCCAGCGCCGGCGTGGCGACGGCCAGGGTGGCCATCACGGCCAAGGCGGACAGGTAACGCTTCATCTCGATCTACTCCCCAGTGGTCAAGAAAGGCGATTACAGCAAAAACGGCAGGAAAAAGCCGCATAAACAAAAAACCGCCCGAAGGCGGCTTTTTGCATCGGGTCGGCCCCGCGTAGGGCCAGCCGCAGCCGCGAAGGCTGTTGGGCTTAGCGCTGACGCGCCTTGAAACGCGGGTTCGACTTGCAGATGACGAAGATCTTGCCACGACGACGCACGACCTTGCAGTCACGGTGACGGGCCTTCGCCGACTTCAGGGAGGACAGGACTTTCATGGCATACCTCGGCGTAAACAGTAGTTGTTCGGGTGGAGCGTGGCCGCGATATGCGAAAGACAATCGGCAGTTGACGCTCGTTCAAGCCCGCCATTCTACCGGGCTTTTCCTCGTGGTTTCAAGTGGTTGCACAAAAGATCCCATTGGGGGCGGCTGACAGGGGCTAGAATGACCCCTTCACACGCTCTGGGAACCCCATGAATCCACTCGCTCCCGTCCTGACCATCGACGGCCCTTCAGGGGCTGGCAAGGGTACCATCAGCCGCATCATCGCGCGCCGGATGGGCTGGCATTACCTGGATTCGGGCGCGCTGTACCGGGCAGTGGGCGTGGCCGCGAGCTGGGCAGACATCGACACCTCCGACGCCTCGGCGCTGGTCCGCTGCACCTTTGATACCCACGTTCAGTTTGTCGAGCAGGGTGAAGCCATGCGGGTCATGGTGAACGGGACCGATGCCACCGACGAGCTGCGCCTGGAGACCACCGGCGCGCTGGCCTCGGCCATCGCCGCCATTCCCGAGGTCCGGGCTGCCCTGAAGGAGCGCCAGCGCGCATTCAGGGAGCTGCCCGGCCTGGTCGCCGATGGCCGCGACATGGGCACGGTGATCTTCCCGGACGCCTCCTACAAGGTCTTCCTGACCGCCAGTGCCGAGGAGCGCGCCGAGCGCCGGCATAAGCAGTTGAAAGACAAGGGGGTTTCTGTTAACTTTGATGACCTCCTGCGCGAGATCATGGCCCGCGACGCCCGTGATGCTCAGCGTACCGTGGCGCCCCTGAAGCCGGCAGACGATGCTGTCCTCATCGACACCACAGGCATCGGCATCGCAGATGTCGTTGCCAGAGTGATGGATCTGCTTCCGGTTCCGGCTGCCTGATCCGTTCGCGCGGGAGCGCTGCCAGCAGCATCGGTGGTGGTCGCGCATAGCAGTGCTGTACCAGCCCCGTCGCGCAATGATGCGTGGCGGTTTTCCTACTACACACGACCTGCGTTTCCGGGGTCGACCAACAGGCGGGCGGTCGCCATTCCCCTGAAGGGGACGCCACCGACCCATGTGTCCAACAGAGTAAATCTAATGACCGAATCATTTGCCGAACTGTTTGAAGCCAGCCAGGCCAATCTGGCCAAGCTGAAGCCGGGCGCCATCGTCAGCGGTACCGTTGTTGAAGTCCGCGGCGACGTCGTGGTGATCAACGCTGGCCTGAAGTCCGAAGGCATCGTGCCGATCGAACAGTTCCGTAACGACGCTGGCGAAATCGACGTCGCCGAAGGCGACATCGTCAAGGTCGCCCTCGACTCGATCGAGAACGGCTTCGGCGAAACCGTCCTGTCGCGCGAGAAGGCCAAGCGCGCGATGGTGTGGGACGAGCTGGAAGAAGCGTTGGAAAAGAACGAAACCATCACCGGTCGCATCAGCGGCAAGGTCAAGGGTGGTTTCACCGTGGACATCAAGGATGTCCGCGCCTTCCTGCCGGGTTCCCTGGTCGATGTGCGCCCGGTGCGCGATCCGGCCTACCTGGAAGGCAAGGAACTCGAGTTCAAGCTCATCAAGCTGGACCGCAAGCGTAACAACGTCGTGGTCTCGCGCCGCGCTGTCGTCGAAAGCGAGCACTCGGAAGAGCGCGAGCAGCTGATGGACAAGCTGCAGGAAGGCGCGATCCTGAAGGGTGTCGTCAAGAACCTGACCGATTACGGCGCGTTCGTGGACCTGGGCGGTATCGACGGCCTGCTGCACATCACCGACATGGCGTGGAAGCGCGTGCGTCACCCGTCGGAAGTCGTGAACGTCGGCGACGAGCTGGACGTCCGCGTGCTGAAGTTCGACCGCGAGCGCAACCGCGTTTCGCTGGGCCTGAAGCAGCTGGGCGAGGATCCGTGGGACAACATCGGCCGTCGTTACCCGGCCAACAGCCGCGTCTTCGGCAAGGTCTCCAACGTCACCGATTACGGTGCGTTCGTTGAGATCGAGCCGGGCGTCGAAGGCCTGGTGCACGTCTCCGAGATGGATTGGACCAACAAGAACGTCAACCCGTCCAAGGTTGTCCAGGTTGGTGATGAAGTCGAAGTGATGGTGCTGGACGTCGATGAAGAGCGTCGCCGTATCTCGCTGGGCATGAAGCAGGTTGCCGCCAATCCGTGGGAAACCTTCGCTGCCACCCACAAGAAGGGTGACAAGGTGTCGGGCCAGATCAAGTCGATCACCGACTTCGGCATCTTCATCGGCCTGGACGGCGGCATCGACGGCCTGGTCCACCTGTCCGACATCAGCTGGAACACCACCGGCGAAGACGTCGTTCGCAACTTCAAGAAGGGCGATACCCTGGACGCCGTCGTCCTGGCTGTCGATCCGGAGCGCGAGCGCATCTCCCTGGGCGTGAAGCAGCTGGAGCAGGATCCGTTCGGCCAGTACATGGCTGCCAATCCGAAGGGCTCCAAGGTCGAAGGCGTGGTGAAGGAAGTCGACGCCAAGGGCGCGATCATCGAGCTGGCTGACGGCATCGAAGGTTACGTCTCGGCACGCGACATCGCCAACGAGCGCGTTGACGATGCCACCCAGCACCTGAAGGTCGGCGACAAGGTCGAAGCCAAGTTCGTGGGCATGGACCGCAAGGGCCGTACCCTGCAGCTGTCGATCAAGGCCAAGGACGACGCTGAAATGCGCGAAGTGCTGGAGGAATACCAGTCCTCTTCGGCTTCCAGCGGCACCACCCAGCTGGGCGCGCTGCTGCGTGCACAGCTGAACGGCAACAAGTCCGAGTAATCGGCCTTACGCTGTTCGTTGTTTCCTGGACGGCCCGGGCATTGCCCGGGCCGTTTCAGGCTGAGATACCCCTGATGTGAGCCGGTAATGACCAAATCCGAACTGATCGAAATCCTTGCGCGCCGCCAGGCGCACCTGAAGGCCGATGATGTCGATCTGGCGGTGAAGTCGTTGCTGGAAATGATGGGCGGATCGCTGTCCGCCGGGGATCGCATCGAAATCCGTGGTTTTGGCAGCTTCTCGCTGCACTATCGTCCGCCGCGCCTGGGTCGCAACCCGAAGACCGGCGAATCGGTTGCCCTGCCGGGCAAGCACGTCCCTCATTTCAAGCCGGGCAAGGAACTGCGTGAGCGGGTCAGCAGTGTGCTGCCGCTGGACGCCGATCCGGCCTGAGCCTCCCGTCGCGCCACCGCGTGCGAATCCAGCCGCGAGTCGGATAAGCTACGGACTCCTGCCACTGGAGCTGTCGCATGAAGGTTTTTCGTCTGCTGGTCCTGCTGGCGGTTCTGATCCTTGGATTGATCATCGGTGCGGTCAACATGACCGCGATGTCGATCAACCTGCTGTTTACCCAACTGCATACCTCGGTGGGCGTGGCCCTGATCGCCGCGCTGCTGGTGGGTGTCATCGTCGGTGCCGGCCTGGTGCTGGTGAGCGTGGTCATTCCGCTCTACAGCCAGTTGCGCCGCGCCAACAAGTCCGCTGTCGCCACGCCGGCACCGGTTGCTTCCCCCCAATCTTTTGATGGACGCTGATCGAAGATGGATTTCGTCACCGAGTGGTTCTGGTTCTTCCTGTTCGTTCCGCTGGCCGCACTGGCCGGGTGGGTGATCGGACGGCGTGGTGGTCAACGCCACGGTGACAGCCAGGTCAGCCGCCTGTCCAGCACCTACTTCCGCGGCCTGAATTACCTGCTCAACGAGCAGCCGGACAAGGCCATCGAGCTGTTCCTGCACATCGCCGAGCTGGACAAGGAAACCTTCGAGACCCAGGTCGCGCTGGGCCACCTGTTCCGCCGCCGCGGCGAAGTCGACCGCGCCATCCGCCTGCACCAGGGCCTGGTCAACCGCCACGACCTCAGCGATGCGCAACGCGTGCAGGCGCTGCTGGCACTGGGCGAGGACTACATGAAGTCCGGCCTGCTGGACCGCGCCGAGACCGTGTTCACCGAACTGGCCCAGCTGGATCAGCGTGCTCCGCAGGCACTCAAGCACCTGATCGGTATCTACCAGGCCGAGCGCGACTGGGAAAAGGCGATCGACAACGCGACCCGTTTCGAGGACGTCACCGGCGAGCCGATGGGCAAGCTGATCGGGCAGTTCGAGTGCGAACTGGCCGAACGCTTCCGCGGTGCTGGCAAGCTGGAAGAGGCGAGGGCAGCGATTGCCCGGGCCTACCAGGCCGATGCGATGTCGGTACGTGCCGGCATCATTGAAGGACGCTTGGAAACCGATGCCGGCAATCCGGAAGCGGCCGTGCGCGCCTTCGAGCGTGCCGCGCGCAACGACCCCGAATACCTGCCGGAGCTGCTGCCGGCGCTGATGCAGAACTACCGCAAGGTCGGCGATCTGGCAGGCGCACGCGCGTTCCTGTCGGAGATGACCGAGCACTACCGCGGCATCGCCCCGGTGCTGGCGCTGACCCGCCTGATGGAAGAGCAGGAGGGCGTGGCCCCGGCCCGTGCCTACCTGGGCCGCCAGCTCAAGGATCGCCCGTCGGTGCGTGGCGAGTCCGCGCTGATCGACCTGACCCTGGCTGAAGGCGCCGATTCCACGGCGACCCTGCACGACCTGAAGCACATCACCGACCAGTTGCTGGTGCGCAATCCGGCCTATCGCTGCACCCGTTGTGGTTTCGGTGCGCGCACCCACCACTGGCAGTGCCCGAGCTGCAAGGAGTGGGGTACGGTCAAGCCGCTGCTGAACTACGCGGTGCTCTGATCCATGCAGTGGCTCGTGATGGGCGCGCTGCTGGGCCTGGCCCTGCTGAGTGCGGCACTGACCTGGGCGGCGCGGGGTTACGCGCTGCGCCGGCAACTGTTTGACCAGCCGGGCGAGCGCCGCAGCCATAGCGTGGCGACACCCCGCGGCGGCGGCATCGCCATTGTCATCAGCCTGCTGGTGACCGCCGGTGTTGCCATGTGGGCCTGGCCCGAAGCGCGTCCGAGCCTGCTGGTCGCCAGCCTTGGCCTGGCGCTGGTGGCGGGTATCGGCTGGTGGGACGACCACCGGCCGCTGCCGGCCATGCGCCGCCTGATGGTGCACTTCATCGCCGCCGCGCTGCTGGCCGCGCTGGTCAAGGTCCACGGTGGCAGCTGGCTGCTGGCCGTACTGGTCCTGCTGTTCACCGCCTCGCTGATCAACATCTGGAATTTCATGGATGGGATCAACGGCATCGCGGCCAGCCAAGCCATCGTGGTCGCGCTGGGGCTGGCGCCGCTGCTGCCCTGGCCGTACTCGCTGGTGGCGGTCGCGTTGGGCCTGGCCTGCCTGGGCTTCCTGCCGTTCAACTTCCCGCGGGCCCGGATCTTCATGGGCGATGTCGGGAGTGGCGCGCTGGGCTACGCGGTGGCGGCAGTGCTGGCACTGGCCAGCGTCAAGACCGACATCCACTGGATCCTGCTGCTGGTGTCGGCATCGCCGTTCCTTGTGGACGCAGGCTTCACACTGCTGGCGCGCATCATTTCCGGACAACGCTGGATGGAACCCCATACCCAGCATGTCTACCAGCGCGCGGTGCAGGCAGGAGCCAGTCACGCCCAGGTAACAGGGATGTACTTTGCTTTGGGCCTGTTCAGTATTACAGTGCTTAATGTCTGCTCCAATTTGCAGCCGAGGTGGGAGGCTGCCGTGGCGTTCGCGTGGTTCATTGCGCTGAGCGTCCTCTGGCTCCTCCTGCGCAATGGATTGCGCCACCCAAAAGGAAATACCTGACTTATGGCTTCACCCTGGCGGGACAGAATCCTCGGCCTGATGCCGCGTTCGGCCATCGTCTGCCACGACCTGTTCATGGTCTGGGCATGCTGGCAGCTGCTCCACGCGGGGCGGTATTCGATCCTGGCCAACGCCCCCGAGCTCCCTCTCTGGAACGTTGACACCACGCTGGTGCTGCTGCTGCAGGGCATGGTGTTCTGGCGCGTGGGCCTCTATCGGGGCCTGTGGCGGTTCGCCAGCGTCAGCGACCTGCTGAACATCTTCAAGGCCAGCTTCATCGGCATGGTCGCCATCGTGCTGGTGCTGATGTGGAAGCGCTTCGACGGCGTGCCCATGTCGGTGCTGGTGATCTATCCGTTCGCGCTGTCGGCGCTGCTGGGCGCGCCGCGCCTGCTGTACCGGGCCTGGAAGGACTATCAGGCACTGCAGTCGGACTCGTCCGCGCGCCGCGTGCTGATCCTGGGTGCCGGCCAGGCCGCCGAGACCCTGGTCCGTGACCTGCGCCGTTCCGGTAATTTCGAGCCGGTCGGCCTGCTGGACGATGCGCCGCACCTGCGCGGCGCCAAGCTGCAGGGCCTGCCGATCCTCGGCACCCTGGACGATGCGCCGACAGTGGTCCGGGAGACGGCAGCCAAGCTGCTGGTGATCGCCATCCCGTCGCTGGACGCGGCGGGCATGCAGCGGATCGTCGCCATCTGCGAGAGCACCGGCGTGCCGTTCCGCACCGTGCCCAAGCTCAGCGACATCCTGCAGGGCCAGTCGCTGCCGGGGCAGCTGAAGGAAGTGGCGATCGAGGATCTGCTGGGCCGCAAGCCGATCATGCCGGACTGGAACCTGATCCGTGGCTGGCTGGGCGGGCGTACGGTGATGGTCACTGGTGCCGGCGGTTCGATCGGCTCCGAGCTTTGCCGCCAGTGCGCACGGCATGGTGCCGGCCGCATCATCCTGCTCGAGATCAGCGAACTGCTGCTGCTGACCATCGAAGGCGAGCTGCGGCGCAGCTTCCCCGATGTCGAGATCGAAGCGGTGCTGGGCGACTGCGGTGACCCGGCGGTGATCCGCCACGCCCTGTCGCTGCATCCGGTCGACACCGCCTTCCATGCGGCTGCCTACAAGCACGTGCCGGTGCTGGAGCGGCAGCTGCGCGAAGCGGTGCGCAACAACATACTGGCCACCGAGAACGTGGCCCGCGCCTGCCTGGAAGCGCGCGTTGAGCATTTCGTGTTCATCTCCACCGACAAGGCGGTCGACCCGGTCAATGCACTGGGCGCCAGCAAGCGCTATGCGGAGATGATCTGCCAGAGCCTGGACCAGAAGTCCACGCATACCCGTTTCGTTACGGTGCGCTTCGGCAACGTGCTGGCCTCGGCCGGCAGCGTCGTGCCGCTGTTCCGCGAACAGATCCTGCGTGGCGGTCCGGTGACCGTCACCGACCCGGAAGTCAGTCGCTACTTCATGACCATCCCGGAGGCCTGCCAGCTGATCCTGCAGGCGGCCGCTTCGGCATCGCATGGTGCGATCTATACGCTCGACATGGGCGAGCCGGTGCCGATCCGCGTGCTGGCCGAGCAGATGATCCGCCTGGCCGGCAAGCAGCCGTACAAGGACATTCCGATCATCTACACCGGGCTGCGTCCGGGCGAGAAGCTGCACGAGACGCTGTTCTATTCGGACGAGGACTACCGTTCCACCGCGCACCCGAAGATTCTCGAGGCCGGTGTACGTACGTTCTCGCGTGACCTGGTGCTGGGCAATGTCCCGCGCCTGCGCGATGCCGTGGCTGGTTACGACACGACCAGCATCCAGGAGATCCTGTTCGCGACGATGCCGGAGTTCTCTCCCATCGAACAGGATGCTTACATTTCATCCGCTAAAGTCGTGCCCTTTCCGGCACGTGAGGCCAACAGGCACCAATGAGCAAGCGAATTCGCAAGGCAGTTTTTCCAGTGGCAGGGCTCGGGACGCGCTTTTTGCCGGCAACCAAGACGGTTCCGAAGGAGATGCTGCCGATCATTGATCGACCGCTGATCCAGTACGCCGTGGATGAAGCGATCGAAGCGGGCTGCGACACGCTGGTGTTCATCACCAACCGCTACAAGCATGCGGTCGCTGACTATTTCGACAAAGCCTACGAGCTGGAGCAGAAGCTCGAGCGCGCCGGCAAGCAGGAGCAGCTGGAGATGATCCGCCATGTGCTGCCCAATGGCGTGCGCGCGATCTTCGTGACCCAGGCCGAAGCACTGGGCCTGGGCCATGCGGTGCTGTGCGCCAAGGCCGTGATAGGTGACGAGCCGTTCGCGGTGCTGCTGCCGGACGACCTGATCTGGAGCCGCGGCGACGGCGCACTGAAGCAGATGGCAGACCTCAACGAGGCCAGTGGTGCCAGCGTGATCGCCGTTGAAGACGTGCCGCACGACAAGACTGCCAGCTACGGCATCGTTGCCACTGATGCGTTCGACGGCCGCAAGGGTCGCATTTCGCAGATCGTGGAGAAGCCGAAGCCGGAGGACGCGCCGAGCGACCTGGCGGTGGTTGGCCGTTATGTGCTGAGCCCGAAGATTTTCGAGTTGCTGGAACAGACCGGCAGTGGTGCCGGTGGCGAGATCCAGCTGACCGACGCGATCGCGCAGCTGCTGAAGACCGAAGAGGTCGATGCCTACCGCTTCGAGGGCACCCGCTTCGACTGCGGCACGCACCTGGGGCTGGTGGAGGCGACGATCCGTTTCGCGTTGGACAACCCGAAGCTGGCCGGCCCGGCGCGGGAGAAGCTGGCGGCGATGCTGGCGGAATAAGGGTTTTATCAAGCGCTCCGTGCGGCGTCTTGATTGATACGTGGGGGAGGGGGCGGATGGCCCTCTCCAAAACACGCCAAAGCCCTTCCATGGTGCTCGATGGCGCCATCCATGGCGCCAACGGTTTTGGAGAGGGCCATCCGCCCCCTCTCGACAGTTTCCGTGCGGCGCGGACGGGAAGGGCGGAATCAAAGGCAGAAGCACAATCAAAAAAGGCAGCCTCTGGCTGCCTTTTTTGATTGTTGGGGGCGGATCCCTTTGCGCAGCAAAGGGCTCTGACCCAAGACTTTGATCCTGCCTTTGCTCACCCCTCCGCCGCGCGGAATGTTGGCTGGCACGGGCGGGTGAGGCTGGCCGGGACTGTCAGCGGCATGGATGCCGCTGCCAAGCCTACAGGGATGTACTTGCGGCGTGTCCCGGGCAGTCTCACCCACCCGGGGCCCCACAGCAAACCGAAACGTCCGCCGGCAACGCTTTGAACCTTACAGCGCCTCGAAAATACCCGCTGCGCCCATGCCGGTGCCGATGCACATCGTCACCATGCCGTACTTCTGCTGGCGACGGCGCAGGCCGTGCAGCAGGGTCGCGGTACGGATCGCGCCGGTCGCACCCAGCGGGTGGCCCAGGGCAATCGCGCCACCCAGCGGGTTGACCTTGTTCGGGTCCAGGCCGCAATCGCGGATCACCGCCAGCGACTGCGCGGCGAAGGCTTCGTTCAGTTCAATCCAGTCCAGCTGGTCCTGGGTCAGGCCGGCCTGCTTCAGTGCCTTCGGGATCGCGGCGATCGGGCCGATGCCCATCACCTCCGGGCGCACGCCGGCTACCGAGAAGCTGACGAAACGAGCCAGCGGGGTCAGGCCGTAATCCTTGATCGCCTGTTCCGAGGCCAGCAGCACGGCACCGGCGCCGTCGCTCATCTGCGACGAGTTGCCAGCAGTGACGGTGCCGCCGAACTGGCCGTTGCGGAACACCGGGCGCAGCTTGGCCAGGCCTTCAGCCGAAGAGTCCGGGCGCGGGCCTTCGTCGGTGTCGGCGATCTTGTTGCGGGTGATGATGCGCTGGCCGTCGGCCAGGTCAGGCAGGTGCGAGACGATTTCGTACGGGCTGATCTCGTCCTTGAACTCACCGTTCTGGATCGCGGCCATGGCCTTCTGGTGCGAGGCCAGGGCGAAGGCGTCCTGGTCTTCACGCGAGACCTTCCACTCTTCAGCCACCTTTTCGGCGGTGATGCCCATGCCGTAGGCGATGGCGACGTGGTCGTTGTCGAACACGCTCGGCGCCATGGCGATCTTGTTGCCCATCATCGGCACCATCGACATCGATTCGGTGCCACCGGCCAGCATCAGGTCGGCATTGCCCAGGCGGATCGCGTCGGCGGCCTGCGCCACGGCCTGCAGGCCGGAGGAGCAGAAGCGGTTCACGGTCTGCGCGGCGATGGTGTTGGGCAGGCCAGCCAGCAGCACGCCGATGCGCGCCACGTTCATGCCCTGCTCGGCTTCCGGCATGGCGCAGCCGATGATCGCGTCATCGATGCGGTTGACGTCCACGCCCGGGGCCTGGGCGACGACGCTGCGCAGCACGTGCGCAAGCATGTCGTCGGGGCGGGTGTTGCGGAACATGCCCTTGGGCGCCTTGCCAACCGGGGTACGGGTGGCGGCGACGATGTAGGCGTCCTGGATTTGCTTGGTCATTGCAGTGATCTCTCGAATTGGTTTTGCCGGTGTGCCCACCAAGGTGGGCACCTACCAGAGGCAGAGGGATGCCGGCCAGGGGCCGGCACCCGCCATCAATCAGTTACGCAGCGGCTTGCCGGTCTTCAGCATGTGCGCGATGCGGGCCTGGGTCTTTTCCTGCTGGGCCAGTTCGACGAAGTGCTTGCGCTCCAGGGTCAGCAGCCACTCTTCGTCCACCAGGGTGCCGCGGTCGACCTTGCCACCGCACAGCACGGTGGCGATGCGCTCGGCGATCTCGTAGTCGTACGGGCTGATGAAACGGCCTTCCAGCATGTTGACCAGCATCATCTTGAAGGTGGCGATACCCACGTCGCCGGCCACCTGGATGCGGCGTGCCGGCAGCGGCGGACGGTAGCCCGCTTCGGCCAGGGCGCGCGCTTCGGCCTTGGCGATATGCAGGGCCTCGTAGCTGTTGAACACCACCTTGTCGGTGCTGCGCAGCAGGCCCAGTTCCTTGGCGTTGACCGCCGAGTTGGAGACCTTGGCCATCGCCACGGTTTCGAAGGTCTTCTTCAGTTCGGCGAACACGTCACCGCCCGGGCCTGCGGCCTGCGAGGCGCGCACAGCCAGTTCCTTCAGGCCACCACCGGCCGGCAGCAGGCCGACGCCGGCCTCGACCAGGCCGATGTAGCTTTCCAGGAAGGCCACGGTCTTGGCGCTGTGCATCTGGAACTCGCAACCACCACCCAGCGCCAGGCCACGCACGGCAGCCACCACCGGCACCAGCGAGTACTTGATGCGCTGGCTGGTGCGCTGGAAGTTGGCGACCATCTCTTCGAACTGGTCGACCTTGCCGGCCTGCAGCAGGCCCAATGCACCGGCCAGGTCGGCACCGGCGGAGAAGGGTTCCTTCTGCTGCCAGATCACCAGGCCCTGGAAGTCCTTCTCGGCGCGGCTGACACATTCCTGCAGGCCGTCGAGCACCTGGTCGGACACGGTGTTCATCTTGGTCTTGAAGCTGACCACGGCGATGCCATCACCGTCGTGCCACATGCGCAGGCCGTCGTTCTCGAACACGGTCTCGCCCGGCGCGAACTTCTCGCCCAGCAGCGGATCGGGGAAGCGCTGGCGCTGATACACCGGCAGCGACGAGCGCGGTAGCTTGGCGTTGCGCGACGGGCTGTAGCTGCCCTCGGCGGCGTGCACGCCGTCGCGGCCATCGAACACCCAATCCGGCAGCGGGGCGTTGCTCATGCTCTTGCCGGCGACGATGTCATCAGCAATCCACTGTGCCACCTGCTTCCAGCCGGCGGCCTGCCAGGTTTCGAACGGGCCCAGCGACCAGCCGTAGCCCCAGCGGATGGCGAGGTCGACGTCGCGCGCGGTCTCGGCGATGTCGGCCAGGTGGTAGGCGCTGTAGTGGAACAGGTCGCGGAAGGTCGCCCACAGGAACTGCGCCTGCGGGTGCTGGCTTTCGCGCAGCTTGGCGAACTTCTCCGCCGGGTTCTTGATCTTCAGGATCTCGACCACTTCCGGTGCGGCGGTGCGATCAGCAGCGCGGTAGTCCTGCTTTTCCAGGTCGAGGACGACGATGTCCTTGCCGACCTTGCGGAAGATGCCGGCGCCGGTCTTCTGGCCCAGCGCGCCCTTGGAGATCAGCGCGTCCAGCCACTTCGGCGACTTGAAGAATTCATGCCACGGGTCGTTGGGCAGGGTGTCGCCCATGGTCTTGATGACGTGGGCCATGGTGTCCAGGCCGACCACGTCGGAGGTGCGGTAGGTGGCCGACTTCGGGCGGCCGACCAGCGGGCCGGTCAGGCCGTCCACTTCATCGAAGCCCAGGCCGAACTGCTGGGTGTGGTGGATGGTGGACAGGATCGAGAACACGCCGATGCGGTTGCCGATGAAGTTCGGGGTGTCCTTGGCGTACACCACGCCCTTGCCCAGGGTGGTGACCAGGAATTCTTCCAGGCCTTCCAGCACGGCGGCGTCGGTGGTGGTGGCCGGGATCAGCTCGGCCAGGTGCATGTAGCGCGGCGGGTTGAAGAAGTGCACGCCGCAGAAGCGGTGGCGCAGCTGCTCGGGCAGCACGTCGGCCAGCTTGTTGATGCCCAGGCCCGAGGTGTTGGAGGCCAGCACCGCGTGGTCCGCCACGAACGGCGCGATCTTCTTGTACAGGTCCTGCTTCCAGTCCATGCGCTCGGCGATGGCCTCGATAATCAGGTCGCAGTCCTTCAGCTGCTCCAGGCCGGACTCGTAGTTGGCCGGGGTGATGGCTTCGGCCAGCGACTTGCTGGCCAGCGGCGCCGGGCTCAGCTTGCCCAGGTTGGCGATCGCCTTCAGCACGATGCCGTCAGCCGGACCCTCCTTGGCGGGCAGGTCGAACAGCACGGTGTCGACGCCAGCGTTGGTGAGGTGGGCGGCGATCTGGGCACCCATGACGCCGGCACCCAGCACGGCGGCGCGGCGGACTAGCAGGGAATTGGACATGGTGTAGGGCCTTTGTTGGTCAGCAGTTACTGGGTGGAATCAAGGGGAAGCGGGCAGGGCGCTGGCGCGTGCGGCGGCGCGGAACCCGGCTTCGGCGAAATGGATCAGTTCGTGGGCGGCATGGGCACGATGCGCCGCTTCGGTGACACCGGCGGGACGCTTGATCAGCCCGAAGTCGGCCATGGCATAGGTGAGCGAGCCGGCCAGGAAATCCAGGCGCCAGTACAGCTCTTCCTTGCTCAGGTCGGGTGCGCATTCGGCAATCGCCTTGCCGAACGCACGCAGCACGTGACCGTAGTGGTCGGACAGGAACTTGCGCAGGTTGTCGTTCTTCTCCGCGTAGGCGCGGGCGATCACGCGCACGAAGGCGCCGCCGTTCTGGCGGTCCTGGGCCAGCGCCAGTGCCGGCTCGACGAAGGCGGCCAGCACCGGGCGCAGCTGCCCGGGGTGTTCGCTGCGGGCGCGCTCGAGCTGCGACAGGCGGGCGCCGGTCATCTCGTCCATGCGGCGGCGGAACACCTCGTTGACCAGGTTTTCCTTGGAGCCGAAGTGGTAGTTGACCGCAGCGATGTTGACGTCGGCCTGGCTGGTCACCTGGCGCAGCGACGTGCCGGCGAAGCCGTGCTGTGCGAACAGCTCCTCGGCCGCGCCGAGGATGCGGTCCTTGGTCGAGAAGTGGGCGGGTTTGGCCATCGGCGGGCGGACCTTAATCAAACGATTGTTTGATACTAGGACCAGACGGTAGCGTATGGCATTTTGCAGTGCAGCAAAAATGCCCGGACCGGTCAGATTTCACTCAGGTGGGTGAATGGGCGCAAAGGGTAGTGCCGGCCGCTGGCCGGCAACCGCAGGCAGCCCGTGGGGCGCCAGCCTGCCGGCCGGCGGCCGGCACTACCACGCTGCCGCTTTATCTTTTACAATTCGCCTACGTTTATCAGGCTAAGCCCGCGTCCCGACGCGGGTTTTTTTCATGTTACCCTTCGGGCCATCAGCGGCCCGATTCCATTGGAGACATCCCATGGCGCTGGAGCGCACCCTTTCGATCATCAAGCCGGACGCCGTTGCCAAGAACGTCATCGGCGAAATCTACGCCCGCTTCGAGAAGGCCGGCCTGAAGGTCGTGGCCGCCAAGTACAAGCAGCTGTCGCGCCGTGAAGCCGAAGGCTTCTACGCCGTGCACCGCGAGCGTCCGTTCTTCAACGCGCTGGTCGAGTTCATGATCTCCGGCCCGGTGATGATCCAGGCCCTGGAAGGCGAGAACGCCGTCCTGGCCCACCGCGACCTGCTGGGCGCCACCAACCCGAAGGAAGCCGCTGCGGGCACCATCCGCGCCGACTTCGCCGAATCCATCGATGCCAACGCCGCCCACGGCTCGGACTCGGTCGAGAATGCCGCGATTGAAATCGCCTACTTCTTCGCCGCCACCGAAGTCGTTTCGCGCTGAGAGTAATGCCGTGAACGAGGTCGTACAGTCCCCCGCCATCCAGCCGCTGCCGAAGTCGGCACCCACGGCTGGCAAGCAGAACCTGCTCGACCTCGATCGCGCGGGCCTGGAGAAGTTTTTCGTCGAGGTTCTCGGCGAGAAGAAGTTCCGTGCCCATCAGGTGATGAAGTGGATCCACCATCGCTACGTCACCGATTTCGATGAAATGACCGACCTCGGCAAGGTCCTGCGCGCCAAGCTGCAGGCCCATGCCGAGGTGCTGGTTCCCAACATCGTGTTCGACAAGCCCTCCGCCGACGGCACCCACAAGTGGCTGCTGGCGATGGGCGTGGATGGCAAGAACGCCATCGAGACCGTGTACATCCCGGACAAGACCCGCGGCACGCTGTGCGTGTCCTCGCAGGTCGGTTGCGGCCTGAACTGCACGTTCTGCTCCACCGCCACCCAGGGCTTCAACCGCAATCTGACCACCGCCGAGATCATCGGCCAGGTGTGGGTTGCCGCACGCCACCTGGGCAACGTGCCGCACCAGATGCGCCGCCTCACCAACGTGGTGATGATGGGCATGGGCGAGCCGCTGATGAATTTCGACAACGTCGTGCGCGCCATGAGCGTGATGCGCGACGACCTGGGCTACGGCCTGGCCAACAAGCGCGTGACCCTGTCGACCTCCGGCCTGGTGCCGCAGATCGACCGCCTGTCTGCCGAAAGCGACGTGTCGCTGGCGGTGTCGCTGCATGCGCCGAACGATGCGCTGCGCGAGACGCTGGTGCCGCTCAACAAGAAGTATCCGATCGCCGAGCTGATGGCCTCGTGCGCACGCTACCTGCGCGCCAACAAGCGCCGCGAATCGGTCACCTTCGAATACACCCTGATGAAGGGCATCAACGACAAGCCCGAGCATGCCCGCGAGCTGGCCCGCCTGATGCGCCAGTTCGACAACGCGGTGCAGGCCAAGGATTCGGGCAAGGTCAACCTGATCCCGTTCAATCCGTTCCCGGGTACCCGCTACGAGCGCTCGGAAGAAGCGCACATCCGTGCCTTCCAGAAGATCCTGCTCGACAGCAACGTGCTGACCATGGTCCGCCGCACCCGTGGCGACGACATCGACGCCGCCTGTGGCCAGCTCAAGGGCCAGGTGATGGACCGCACCCGCCGCCAGGCGGAGTTCAACAAGACGCTGCAGGCGGGGAAGGGGAGCGATGCCGCGGCCTGACCGCCTCTGGCTGGTTCTGTTCGCAGGCGTGCTGGCCGTTGCGGTCGGTGGCTGCAAATCCCATCCCAAGGCCAAGCTGGGCCCCAGCGAGGCGCCGGTCTACTCGGTCCGTGATCCGGACAGCGTGCGCCGCCAGGTGCGCCTGCAGGACCTGTTGGCCCTGGCCGCCCGCGACATGCAGGTAGGCAACCTCGATGCGGCCGAACGCAAGGCGCGCGAGGCGCTGAAGCTGGCCCCCGAGTCGCCCGATGCGCTGGTGCTGCTGGCCGGCATCGACGAGCGCCGTGGCCGGACCCAGCAGGCTGGTGAGAGCTTCCGCAGGGCTGCCGAGCAGGCGCCGCAGCGCGGGGACATTCTCAACAATTACGGCGCGTGGCTGTGCCAGCAGGGCCGGCCGGCCGAGTCGCTGGTCTGGTTCGATCGTGCGCTGCAGGCGCCGGGCTACGCCACGCCGGCCGAGTCCCAGGCCAATGCCGGGGGCTGCGCGCTGGATGCCGGCCAGTTCGAACGTGCCGAGCGCGACCTGCGTGCGGCGCTGGCAACGCTGCCGGGAAACCCGGTCGCGCTGGAGGCGATGGCCCAGCTCAGCTTCCGCCAGGGCCGCTTCATGGAGGCCCGGGCCTTCGCCGAACGTAGGATTGCGGCTGCACCCGCAACGCGTTCCGTGTTACAACTTGCGTCTCAAATCGAAGCGCGGCTGGGTGATCGGGCGGCATCTGACCGCTATCTTCAGCGCATTCGACAGGAATTTCCGCAGGAAGCGGGCTCCTAACTCCAGGGTTGATGCATTGTGATTGATGACCAGACTGTGAGCGCTCTCGAGACTGCGGCCGGCTGCGGCAGCCGCCTGCGCCAGGCCCGCGAGGCGGCCGGACTGACCCTCGAAGATGTCGGCTCGCGCCTGCGCATGCCGGTCCAGGTGGTCAAGTCGCTGGAAGAGGAACAATGGCAGAAGCTGGGCGCGCCGGTGTTCGTGCGCGGCCAGCTGCGCAGCTACGCGCGCCTGCTGGACGTGGATGTGAGCCAGCTGCTGGAGCAGGCCCAGGTCGGCCCGGTGGTTCCGCCCACCCTGGTCAGCCATACCCACACCCCGCGTGCGCGCCGCATTGCCGAGAATCTCGGCCGTCGCGTGCTGTATGTCGGTATCACCGCGGTTCTGGCGGTGCCGGTGTGGTTCGCCACCCGTGGTCATTTTGATGGCAGTGCGACGCCGTCGCCGAACACCGCTTCGCTGGACGCGATCCCGGCCGCTGTGCCGGTGACCCCGTCTGCCGCCGGCGTCGAGCCGGCCGCCGTGGCTGACGTGGCGAGCGCCCCGGCCAGCAAGCCGGCCGCCACCCCGTACGTAGCCTCGCTGGCCCCGGTGCCGCGTTCAGCCCCGGCACCAGCGGCTGCCGCCAACACGCTGGACATGCAGTTCAGCGGCGACAGCTGGGTCGATATCGGCGGCCCGGACGGCGCTACCGTCGAGAAGGCGCTGATCAAATCCGGCGAGAGCCGCAGCTTCACGCCGGGCCAGGTGACCCGGGTGACCCTGGGCAACGCCTCGGCGGTCCAGGTTCAGCAGAACGGCGCTATCGTCGATCTGACCCCCTACCAGCGAGCCAACGTGGCACGCTTTCAGGTATCCTCTGAAGGCTCCGTAGTCCCGGTTTCGCACTGAGGCGCGGTTTCACCACCTTCGATTAATCCCAATGGTCCCTCCCGATGGGCGGGGCGAGAGTACGCATGGCGATCGACGATCTGCTCGACGAGCACGAACAAAGTGAACGCGTCCGCAGCTGGCTGCGGAAGAATGGCGCCAGCATCCTCGGTGGCGTAGTGATCGCCATCGGTGCCATTGCCGGTTGGCAGTGGTACCAGAAGGATCAGGGCGGCAAGCTGGCCTCGGCCAATGTCGAGTACCAGAAGGCGCTCGTTGGCCTGCAGCAGAACAAGCTCGACGACGCCTCCAAGGCGGTCAAGGCGCTCGAAGCCGGCCCGTCCAGCATCTACGGCGACCTCGCGGCGCTGCAGCTGGCCAAGGCCCAGGTCGACGCCGGCAAGAACGAAGAAGCCCTGGCCACCCTGCGCGGCGTGAAGGTCGAAGGTGACCTGCAGCGCGTGGTCGACCAGCGTGTGGCCCGCCTGCTGGTGGCCACCGGCAAGAGTGACGAGGCGATCAAGCTGCTGGGCAGCGCCACCGACAGCAGCAGCCTGGAAATCCATGGCGACGCGCTGATGGCGCAGGGCAAGCGTGACGACGCCCGTGCACAGTACGAGAAAGCGCTGAAGTCGCTGGACGTGGCAGCGCCGCAGCGGCGCCTGCTGGAAACCAAGGTTATGGACGCCGGCGGCACCGTTGCCGCCCCTGCGGAGTCGGTTTGATGAGTCAGAAGGTCATGATCACCCGCGTCGCCACCGTGCTCCTGATGGGCATGGCCCTGACCGGCTGCAGCACCGTGAAGGGCTGGTTCGCCGGCAAGGACGCGGCCGCGAAGAAGGCACAGGAACCGGCTGAGCTGGTCAAGTTCGAGCCGACCGTGAAGGTCAACAAGGCCTGGTCGGTCAACCTCGGCAAGGGCGAGCGCCGCATCGGCGTGCGCCAGGGCCCGGCCGTGGCCAACGGCCACGTGTTCGCTGCGGCACTCACCGGTGGCGTGCACGCCATCGACCTGCAGACCGGCAAGAAGGTCTGGACCTGGGAGCCGAAGAAGGAAAAGAAGAAGGCCAAGCTGCGCCTGTCCGGCGGCCCGGGGGTCGGTGAGAACCTGGTCGTGATCGGCACGCTCGATGGCCAGGTCATCGCCCTGGACATCAACGACGGCAGCGAGAAGTGGCGCGCCCGTGTTCCGGGTGAAGTCATCGCCGCGCCGGCCATCGCCCAGGGCGCGGTCTACGTGCGCAGCAATGACGGCCGCATCACCGCGTTCGATGCCGGCAACGGCACCCAGAAGTGGTTCAACCCGAGCGAGCTGCCGGCGCTGACCGTGCGTGGCAACGCGCCGGTGGTGACCGGCCCGGGCGTGCTGTTCATCGGCAAGGACGAGGGCGCGGTTGCCGCCCTGGCCCAGCAGGATGGCCGCACCCTGTGGGAACAGAATGTGGGCAACGGTGAAGGCCGTACCGAGCTGGAGCGCATGGCCGATGTCGACGGTGCGCCGGTGCTGGATGGCAACACCCTGTTCGTGAGCAGCTTCAAGAACCAGACGATGGCCATTGAAGGCCCGACCGGTCGCCCGCTGTGGGCGCGCGACCATGGCGGTGCCGGTGGCGTGGCGGTCTCGTCTGGCAATGTGTTCGTCACCGACAACAAGGGCGGCGTGTTCGGCCTGGACAAGGCCAGCGGCGCGGCGATGTGGTCGCAGACCGCACTGGCCCGTCGCTCGCTGACCGGCCCGGCACTGCACGGCGACTACGTCGTGGTCGGCGACTACAAGGGATACGTGCACTGGCTGCAGACCTCCGATGGTGCGATGGCGGCACGGGCAAAGAGCGGCGGTGACGCCCTGCTGGCCCAGCCAATCGTCGTAGACGGGGTGCTGCTGGTGCAGAACGTTGATGGCAAGCTGACCGCCTTCCGGTTGGCAAATTAAAAATTGGAGTAATCGCGATGCTGCCTTTGGTCGCCCTGGTTGGACGGCCGAATGTCGGCAAGTCGACTATTTTCAATGCGCTTACGCGCACCCGTGACGCGCTGGTCCATGACCAGCCCGGCGTCACCCGCGACCGCAACTACGGTGTCTGCCGTCTGGACGAGGACAATCATTTCCTCGTCGTCGACACCGGCGGTATCGCGGAAGAGGAAGAGGGTCTGGCAGGGGCTACCACCCGCCAGGCCCGTGCCGCTGCGGCGGAAGCCGACCTGATCCTGTTCGTGGTCGATGCCCGTGAGGGTACCTCGGCGATGGACGACGAGATCCTGGCCTGGCTGCGCAAGCTGTCGCGCCCGACGCTGCTGCTGATCAACAAGATTGACGGCACCGACGAGGACACCGTGCGTTCGGAGTTCGCCCGCTACGGCTTCGGCGAGATGCTGACCGTGTCGGCCGCGCATCGCCAGGGTCTGGACGACCTGCTGGACGAAGTGGTCCAGCGCCTGCCGGAAGAAGGCAGCGGCGAAGAGCTGGACAACGATCCGAACCGCATCCGCATCGCCTTCGTCGGCCGCCCGAACGTGGGCAAGTCCACCCTGGTCAATCGCATCCTCGGCGAGGAGCGCATGATCGCCTCCGACGTGCCGGGCACCACCCGCGACTCGATCGCCGTGGACCTGGAGCGTGACGGCCGCGAATACCGCCTGATCGATACCGCCGGCCTGCGCCGTCGTTCGCGCGTGGACGAGGTCGTCGAGAAGTTCTCGGTGGTCAAGACCATGCAGTCGATCGAGCAGTGCCAGGTGGCCGTGCTGATGCTCGACGCCACCGAAGGCGTGACTGACCAGGACGCCACCGTGCTCGGTGCCGTGCTCGACGCCGGCCGCGCGCTGGTGATCGCCATCAACAAGTGGGATGGTCTGACCGAGTATCAGCGCGAGCAGGCTGAAACCATGCTGTCGCTGAAGCTGGGCTTCGTGCCGTGGGCCGAGTCGGTGCGCATCTCGGCCAAGCATGGCTCGGGCCTGCGTGAGCTGTTCCGCGCGGTGCACCGCGCGCACGAATCGGCGAACAAGACCTTCACCACCAGCGAAGTGAACAAGGCGCTGGAAGTGGCGTACGAGACCAACCCGCCGCCGACCATCCGCGGCCATGTCTCCAAGCTGCGTTACGTGCACCCGGCCGGTGCAAACCCGCCGACCTTCATCGTGCACGGCACGCGCCTGAAGGAGCTGCAGGAATCGTACAAGCGCTACCTGGAGAACTTCTTCCGCAAGCGCTTCAAGCTGATCGGCACGCCGGTGAGCTTCATCTTCCGCGAGGGCACCAACCCGTACGAGGGCAAGAAGAACGTCCTCACCGAGCGGCAGGTCAAGGCCAAGCGGCGCTTGATGAAGCACGTCAAGGGCAAGTGATGCAGAGAAAGGCGGCCGCAGGGCCGCCTTTCTTGTTTGTGGTAGTGCCGGCCGCTGGCCGGCAACCCGATGATGCCTGGCGTGTTCACGAGGTTGCCGGCCAGCGGCCGGCACTACCCCCACGTCTACAGATCTCGATCAGGGCGGACTGCTGCGACGAGCGCGGCAATGCGGCAATGCGCATGGGATGCCTCGGCCGCGCCGCGATGTTGAAGCCGGTTGCACCTGGCTTGTGGCGGGGATCGATTCCGGCAGCTGCACCTGCCCGGTGATGCTTGCCCATACCAGGGTCGTACCCAGTGCACCTGCCAGGTACGCCACCGACACCGCCCCGATCAGCAGGCCCGCGGCATGCTCCAGCCATGGAAGCAATCGGCAACACCCCTGTGCCCTGCGCGGATGGCTGCCGAGCCACGCCATCAGCAGGCCGAGCGACAGCGCGACGCCACTCAGGCAGGCCACGTAAGCGGCCTGGGTGCCCGTGTCGGCAACGAGGCCTGTAACCAGGGCTGCAATCGCGAACTGCAGCATCCAGTTGCTGCTGCTGGCGAGCGCCAGCAGGCATCCTGCTTCGGCGTGCGGCCAACGGGAGCGGGCGCGCAGGCCCGAGGGCATCTGCAGGGAAAGCGGAGAGAACGGGGTCAAGCCGGCGTCGCGCAGGCACATGCCCGCCAGGCGCAGCAGCAGGAGGCAGCCCGCGCACTGCATCGCCAGCGTCCACAGGCCGCGGTTTCCCAGCATGCCCGCTGCAACGAAAGCCGTCGCACAGATGACGCCCGTACCGAAGGCGATACCGAACGACGCGGCCATGGCGGCGTGCCCGCCCGCGCCCATCGCGGTGCGCAGGATCTTCGCGTGATGCGAAGCAGGCAGGAGCATGGCGAAGCCGTACAGCACCGCGACGATGAAGAACTGCTGCACGTAAACCTGCCACTGACCTACAGAAAGTGCAGAGTGTGGGCGGGTGTGAACGCGCGGTATTGAACGCCATTGCGACAGGCGCGAATCGCCGGCATCAGCCGGCCCGCAGCGACACGACGATCCATAGCGCCAGTGCGATCATCAGTAGCCCTGCGGCCCGCTCCAGCCAGGGCAGGGCGCGTGCGAACCGACGCAGCACCCACGGGTGGCCGACCAGCGCGGCGACCAGCAGATCCCAAAGCAGGACGATGCCGAACATCCACGCGCCATAGAAGAACTTCGTTGCGGCGTTGGCCTGGGGGCCATTGAGCATTGCCGCCAACGTTGCGTAGAACAGCGCATTCTTCGGGTTCAGCAGCGCAGACAGGGCGCCCAGCCCTGCCGCCTTCCACCACCCGTGCGTATCGCCTGCGCGCGATTCCGCGGCAGGTGCCTGCAGCGTCGTCGAGCCCGCATGGCGCAGGAACAGCGTGCCGAGGTACAGCAGGAAGCCGCAGCCCGCCAACTGCACCGCAATGAACCCTGCGCTGCCTGCGCGCAGCATGGCAATTCCGGTGAAAGCGGCCACGATGAAGACGCCGTTGCCAACGGCGATGCCTGCGCAGGCGCCACTGGCGGTGCGCCAGCCAGAGGTGATCGCGGTGCGTGCAACGAGGAAGAAATCGGGACCGGGTGAGAGCAGGGCGAAAAAATGAACGGTGGCGATGATCAGGAACTGTTCCATCGGGTCCGGCGGCGGCTGGCTGGGGCGCCAGTCTGGGGATGTGCCGCGCGGTGGTATTGAACGTTATTGCAGGCTCAGCGCCGGTACTGGCCTGGGGTCGCACCGGCGTGGGCCTTGAAGACCCGCTGGAAATGACTCTGGTCGGCAAAGCCCAGTGCATGCGCGACCACGGCCAGTGCCTGGCCTTCGCACAACCGTCGGCGAGCCTCCTGGATGCGCTGGTCGATCTGCCAGGCGTGTGGCGTCAGGCCCGTGGCACGTCGGAAGGCGCGGATCAGCTGGTAGCGGCTCATGCCTGCCAGCGATGCGAGTTCCTGCAGGGCCGGGGTGTGTTCAAGCCGCTGGCGCAGAACGTCCATCACCGGTTGCACCCGCTGCTGTAGTGCGGCGTCTTCAGGCGGGCCGGCGACGGCTACACCATCGTGTTCATCAAGATCGCCGACGAACGCGATCAGGGCTGCTTCCTTGACGCTGACCGCATCGTCGGAGAACAGCGTCTCGTTGAGCTGGCAGTACTGCTGGTAGCGCAGGCGATGGCTGGAAATCCGGATGGGTTCCTGCTGCCAGTCGGGTCCGGGCAGGCCGTCATACTCGGCGCGGACTTCGGCCATCCAGCGCGCATCCAGGTGCAACATCTGGTAGCTCCAGACCTGGCCGGGCAGGGGGTTGCAGGCATGCACGCGGCCTGCGGGTACGCCGACCAGATTGCCGGGTTGCAGCAGGCGCGGTCCTTCCGCCGCGCCGGTGAACACACTGCTGCCGGCGTCCACGGCGCCGATCGAGAAAGTGTCATGGCTGTGCGGGCGATGGCAGGCGCGGCTGCCGCACGCCCGTCGGCTTTCGACGAAGGGCATGCGCGGGTCACGCCAGAATTCGGTGGCAGAGCGCATGCAGCGGTTCCGGGATGCAGGGAGCAACGCCCGCATGGTGCCATGTTCGGGGCAAGGCGCGTCGAGGGTGTCTGCGCGATAATGCGGCCATGAGCATCCAAGAGCTTTCCCCCGCGCAGGCACGCGAGCGCCTGGCCCATGGCGCCGTGCTGATCGATGTGCGCGAGGCGCATGAACGGGCCGGGGGCATGGCCGAGGGCGCGCGCGGCGTGGCCAAGGGGGAGCTGCAGGCCGACCCGGCCACGCATCTGCCAAAGCACGACCAGGAGATCCTGCTGATCTGCCAGAGCGGCAAGCGCTCGGCCGATGCCGCGCAGTTCCTGGTGAAGGCTGGATATACCAATGTGGCTTCCGTGAGCGGCGGCACCGTGGCCTGGCGCGAGCAGTCGCTGCCGCTGGTGCAGCCGCTGGCCAGCGCCGCCGACCGCGACTTCTACGACCGCTATTCGCGCCACCTGCTGCTGCCGCAGGTGGGCGAGGCTGGCCAGCGTACGCTGCAGCAGTCGCGCGTGCTGGTGCTGGGGGCGGGTGGCCTGGGCGCGCCGGCCGGCTTCTATCTGGCTGCGGCCGGGGTAGGGCATCTGCGCTTTGCCGACCATGACCGCGTGGAGCGCAGCAACCTGCATCGGCAGATCGTGCATACCGAAGCCAGCGTCGGCCAGCTCAAGGTCGATTCCGCGCGCGAGCGATTGCTGGCGCTTAACCCGTCGATCGAGGTCGAGGCGGTGCCGGAGCGGGTCACATCCGAGAATGTGGATGCGCTGCTGGAGGGCGTGGATGTGGTGCTGGACGGCTCGGACAACTTCCCGCTGCGCTACCTGCTCAACGACGCCTGCATCAAGCACGCCAAGCCACTGGTGTATGCCGCCATCGAGCGCTTTGACGGCCAGGTAAGCGTGTTTGACGCTGGCCGCCAGCGTGGCGTGGCGCCGTGCTACCGCTGCCTGTTCCCGGAGCCGCCGCCGCCGGAGTTCGCGCCGAACTGTTCCGAGGCTGGGGTGCTGGGTGTGCTGCCTGGCCTGGCCGGGGTGCTGCAGGCCACCGAGGTGCTGAAGCTGCTGCTGGGCATCGGCGAGCCGCTGGTCGGCCGCCTGCTGCGCTTCGATGCGCTGGGCATGCGCTTCCGCGATACCGGCATCCGGTCGGACCCGCATTGCCCGGTGTGCGCGCTGGGCGTGCCGTTCCCGGGGTATATCGATTACGCCGCGTTTTGCCGGGGCGGGTGAGTTCGGCTGGGGAATGCCTTGGTAGATGCCGACCTTGGTCGGCGCTCTCGTGCCAACCAAGGTTGGCACCTACCGAAGCGGGTGCATGGTTGGCGCCTACCGAAGCGGGCGCATGGTTGTCAGCTACCGAAGCGGCGCATGGTTTCAGGATCCCGCATCCGGCCGGACCCGCATTGCCCGGTGTGCGCGCCGGGCGTGCCGTTCCCGGGGTATATCGATTACGCCGCGTTTTGCCGGGGCGGGTGAGGCTGGCTGGGGAGTGGATTGGTAGATGCCGACCTTGGTCGGCGCTCTTGTGCCAACCAAGGTTGGCACCTACCGAAGCGGGTGCATGGTTGGCGCCCGCCGATGCGCATGCATGGTTGGCACCCATCGGCGCGCATGCATGGTTTCGGAATCCGGAATCCGGCATCCGGCCGGACTCGCACTGCCCGGTGTGCGCGCCGGGCTTGCCGTTCCCGGGGCATATCGATTACGCCGCGTTCTGCCGGGGTGGGTGAGGCTGGCCGGGGAATGCCTTGGTAGATGCCGACCTTGGTCGGCGCTCTTGTGCCAACCAAGGTTGGCACCTACCGAAGCGGGTGCATGGTTGGCGCCCGCCGATGCGCATGCATGGTTGGCACCCATCGGCACGCATGCATGGTTTCGGGATGATGCCGGGGGTCACTCCTGGCATCGTTCCACCTCCAAGACAATCCGGCGCAACATGCGTGCTATTGCCGTCATCGGCATTGCTCTATTGTTGAACCCGATTCTGGATCTTGGGGAACACACCGCATGGCGGTAGAAGCAGCGACCAGCGAGCTGGTCAAGGTCGTGGCCCTGCTGGGCGCGGCGGTGGTGATGGTGCCCTTGTTCCGCCGGGCCGGCCTTGGCTCGGTGCTGGGCTACTTCGCTGCCGGCCTGGCGATCGGACCGTTCGGGCTGGGCTGGTTCTCCGACCCGCAGGCGATCCTGCATACCGCCGAACTCGGCGTGGTGATGTTCCTGTTCGTGATCGGCCTGGAAATGCGGCCCTCGCACCTGTGGAGCCTGCGCAAGGAAATCTTCGGGCTGGGCACGCTGCAGATCGTCACCTGTGCGCTGGTGCTGACCAGCATCGCCAAACTGTTCGGCCTGCCGTGGCAGGTGGCCTTCATCGGCGCCACCGGCTTCGTGCTCACCTCTACCGCGGTGGTGATGCAGCTGCTGGCCGAGCGTGGTGACATCGCGCTGCCGTCGGGGCAGAAGATCGTTTCCATCCTGCTGTTCGAAGACCTGCTGATCGTGCCGTTGCTGGCGCTGGTGGCGTGGATGGGCCCGAGCGCAGGCAGTGCCGACGGCGAAGGCTCGCGCTGGCTGTCGGTCGCGATCGGCGTCGGCGCCATCGTCGGCCTGGTGCTGGTTGGCCGCTTCCTGCTCAACCCGCTGTTCCGCGTGCTGGCCGAATCGAAGGCGCGCGAAGTGATGACCGCCGCCGCGCTGCTGGTGGTGCTGGGTGCGGCGCTGCTGATGCAGCTGTCCGGCCTGTCGATGGCGATGGGCGCGTTCCTGGCCGGCGTGCTGCTGAGCGAGTCGACCTTCCGTCACCAGATCGAGGCGGACATCGAACCGTTCCGCGGCATCCTGCTCGGCCTGTTCTTCCTCAGCGTGGGCATGGCGCTGGACCTGGGCGTGGTGGCTGGCAACTGGCAGCTGATCCTCGGCCTGGTGCTGGCGTTGATGGCGGCCAAGGCGCTGTGCATCTACGTGGTGGCGCGCGTGATGGGCAGCGATCACGCGCAGGCGCTGGATCGTGGTGTGCTGATGGCGCAGGGCGGCGAGTTCGCCTTCGTGTTGTTCTCCGCCGCCGCATCGGCCGGCGTGATCGACCTGGAGATCAATGCCAACTTCACCGCCGTGGTGGTGCTGTCGATGGCACTGACCCCGCTGGTGGTGCTGGTCTACAAGCGCATCGCACCGAAGCCGACGGTGAACATGGACGGCGTGGACGAAGCCGATGGCCTGTCCGGCAGCGTGCTGCTGATCGGCTTCGGCCGCTTCGGGCAGGTCGCCAGCCAGTCGCTGCTGGCGCGCGACGTGGACGTGACCATCATCGACAACGATGTGGAGATGATCCAGAGCGCGGCGCGCTTCGGGTTCAAAGTCTATTACGGTGATGGCACGCGTCTGGATGTGCTGCATGCCTCGGGTGCCGCCACCGCGCGGGCTATTGCGGTGTGCGTGGACAAGGCCGAGGCGGCTGACCGCATCGTTGAACTGGTGGCGCATGAGTTCCCGCAGGCCAAGCTGATGGTGCGTTCGTTCGACCGCGAGCATTCGCTGCGGTTGATCCATGCCGGTGTCGATTTCCAGATCCGCGAGACGTTTGAATCGGCAGTGCTGTTCGGCCAGGCCGCGCTGGTGGAACTGGGGGCGGATGAGGATGATGCGGTGGAGATTGCAGAGCAGATCCGCCGTCGTGATGCCGAGCGCTTCGAGCTGGAGATTGCCGGCGGTGGCTTGAATGCCGGCGCACGGATGATCTACGGCAACAGCCCGCAGGGCGTACCGACGCCGACGCCGTTCACCGCGCCGAAGCGGGAGAGCAAGACACTGAATCCGCAGGATGTGCCGGAAGAGGAAGAGTAGCCCCGGTAGTGCCGGCCGCTGGCCGGCTACCTCAGCGCACCACCCGTCGGTAGTGCCGGCCGCTGGCCGGCAAATACGGAAACGTTCCGACGTCATGAGGTTGCCGGCCAGCGGCCGGCACTACCAGGTGGGGAATTACCCAAGCCGTGGCGGTGGGCGAGGGGGCCTGAATCGGGGACAATGGCGTCCCCGCCGCCCCACGCCCGCTCCCGATGACCGATTCCGCCTCCCCGCTTCCTGCCCGCATCCTTGATGGCCGCCGTATCGCCGAGGACCTGCTCGACAGCCTGAAGGTGCGCGTCGACGCCCGCGTGGCCGCTGGCGGCAGCCGCCCGGGCCTGGCCGTGGTGCTGGTCGGTGGCGACCCGGCCTCGACCGTGTACGTGCGCAACAAGCGCCGTGCCGCCGAGAAGGTCGGCATCGAAGCACATGACTACGATCTGCCGGCCGGTACCACCGAAGCCGAGCTGCTCGACCTGATCGACCAGCTCAATGCCGATCCGAAGATCAACGGCATCCTGATCCAGCTGCCGCTGCCGGGCATCCCCGACGCGCGCCGGCTGATCCAGCGCATCGACCCGCGCAAGGACGTGGACGGGTTCCACCCGGAAAACGTCGGCCACCTGGCCCTGCGCGAGTTCGGCCTGCGCCCGTGCACCCCGCGCGGCATCACCACGCTGCTGGGCCACACCGACCAGCCGGTGCGTGGCCGCAACGCCACCATCGTGGGCGTGAGCAACCACGTCGGCCGCCCGATGGGCCTTGAGCTGCTGATTGCCGGCTGCACCGTGACCAGCTGCCACAAGTTCACCCCCAAGGACGTGCTGGAACAGGCCGTGCGCAACGCCGACATCCTGGTGGTGGCGGTGGGCCGCCCCGGCATCGTGCCGGGCGAGTGGGTGAAGCCGGGCGCGGTGGTGATCGATGTCGGTATCAACCGGTTGGATGACGGCCGGCTGGTGGGTGATGTCGGGTTTGAGGCCGCTGCCCAGCGGGCGAGCTGGATCACCCCGGTGCCGGGTGGCGTGGGCCCGATGACCGTGGCCACGTTGATGCAGAACACCCTGGAAGCCGCGGAAGCGCTGAGCTGACCTTTTGGGGTGGGTGCCGACCGTTGGTCGGCACAATGTGGACATGCGGATGACCCGCTCCTGGTAGGTGCCAACCTTGGTTGGCACGATCTGTCCGGTGTCTGGACCCCAGATGGGGTGAGGGCCTCTCCCTGTTTGTGCCAACCAAGGTTGGCACCTACCAAGAGCCGGTCGTCGGCCTGCCTGTGGTGGGTGCCAACCTTGGTTGGCACGATCCGTCCGCCGCTGGACCCCAGATGGGGTGAAGGCCCCTCCCTGTTTGTGCCAACCAAGGTTGGCACCTACCAAAGGCGGTGCGTTTGGGTGCCCTGAACGGATCACCGCTGGCGCGACACTGTGTCGCGCAGAAATCCAATTCTGGCTACCAAAAATGCTGTTCTTGGCTCCAGAAACAGGGTAAAATGTCGCGCTTCCCCACATCTCGGGTATGCCGATGCTGCGCATCCAGGCTGAAGCACTCACTTACGACGACGTCTCGCTCGTCCCCGCCCACTCGACCATCCTGCCCAAGGACGTCAACCTCGAAACGCGGTTGACTCGCGACCTGAAGCTGAAGCTTCCGATCCTGTCCGCAGCCATGGATACCGTCACCGAAGCCCGCCTGGCCATCGCCATGGCCCAGCTCGGCGGCATGGGCATCATCCACAAGAATCTCAGCCTGGAACAGCAGGCCGCGGAAGTGGCCAAGGTCAAGAAGTTCGAGGCCGGTGTCATCCGCGACCCGATCACCGTCGGCCCGGAAACCACCATCCGCGACGTGCTGGCCCTGACCCAGGCGCACAACATCTCCGGCGTGCCGGTGGTGGGCAGCGACGGCCTGCTGGCCGGCATCGTGACCCACCGCGACATGCGCTTCGAAACCGAGCTGGACGATCCGGTCCGCCACATCATGACCAAGAAGGATCGCCTGATCACGGTCAAGGAAGGCGCCGCGTCCGACGAAGTGCTGCAGCTGCTGCACCGCAACCGCATCGAAAAGGTGCTGGTGGTCAATGATTCGTTCGAACTGCGTGGCCTGATCACCGTCAAGGACATCCAGAAGAACACCGACTTCCCGAACGCTGCCAAGGATCTGTCGACCCGCCTGCTGGTCGGCGCTGCCGTCGGCGTGGGTGGCGATACCGATCGCCGCGTGGAAGCGCTGGTCGCCGCCGGCGTGGACGTGATCGTGGTTGATACCGCGCACGGCCACTCGCAGGGCGTGCTGGACCGCGTCAGCTGGGTCAAGAAGAACTTCCCGAACGTGCAGGTCATCGGTGGCAACATCTGCACCGGCGAAGCCGCACTGGCGCTGCTGGACAGCGGCGCGGACGCAGTGAAGGTCGGCATCGGCCCGGGCTCGATCTGCACCACCCGCGTCGTCGCCGGCGTTGGCGTGCCGCAGGTCACCGCGATCGATCTGGTGGCCGAAGCCCTGCAGGACCGCATCCCGCTGATCGCCGACGGTGGCATCCGCTACTCGGGCGACATCGGCAAGGCGCTGGCCGCCGGTGCCTCGACCATCATGGTCGGCGGCCTGCTGGCCGGTACCGAGGAATCGCCGGGCGAGACCGAGCTGTACCAGGGCCGCTCGTACAAGAGCTACCGCGGCATGGGTTCGCTGGCTGCCATGGAGAAGGGGTCGAAGGACCGCTACTTCCAGGACGCCGCCACCGCCGACAAGCTGGTGCCGGAAGGCATCGAAGGCCGCGTGCCGTACCGCGGCCCGGTGGGCGGCATCATCCACCAGCTGATGGGCGGCCTGCGCGCCACCATGGGCTACGTGGGCTGCGCCACCATCGAAGACATGCGCAGCAAGCCCAAGTTCGTGAAGATCAGCGGCGCCGGCCAGCGTGAGAGCCACGTCCACGACGTGACGATCACCAAAGAGCCGCCGAACTACCGCGCCTGATGCGCTTGCGAACTGCTCTTGCGATTACGGGCAGCCTGCTGATGGCAGGCTGTTCGGTGTCCGAACCGCCGCCGCGCTCCGGGTCTCCGGGCGCGGCGGTTTCGCAAGTGAAGGACGTACAGGCGTGCCAGAACGCATTCTCGCTGCCGAAGGGCTGGCAGGTGCAGGCCGCTGGCGAACAGCGCTGGCTGCTGAAAGGTACTGGCGAGCGCCCGCTGCAGGTCACCCTGCAATGCATTTCCGAGCTGCTGCACGGGCCGGATGATCCGGTGCTGACGCCGGTACTGGGCGCGCTGGAGCCCGCACGGATGAGCGTGCGCTGGGCGTCCTGGGGCGCTGCGGATTCGGGCGTCTCGATGGCGGCGCTGCAACGGCGCACCGTGCCCGGCACCGAAGTGCAGGAAATCGCCGAGCTGCCGCGCGCTGACCGCTCCAACCCCAACGCACCGCATGGCCTGCTGATGCTGCGCTGGGACGAGGAAGACACCTCACATATTCAACAACGCGAGGCGTTCATCGCCACGCTGACGCGGAGCCTTGAAGCGCCGGGCGCTGCGAAAAACACCACTGGAACGGCACCATGACCAACATCCATAACGACAAGATCCTCATCCTCGATTTCGGCGCCCAGTACACGCAGCTGATCGCCCGCCGCATCCGCGAGCTGGGCGTCTACTGCGAAATCTGGGCATGGGACCACAACCCGGCCGAGATCGCGGCGTTCGGCGCCAAGGGCATCATCCTGTCTGGTGGCCCGGAATCGACCACGCTGCCGGGCGCCCCGGCCGCGCCGCAGGAAGTGTTCGACAGCGGCCTGCCGATCTTCGGTATCTGCTACGGCATGCAGACCCTGGCCGCGCAGCTGGGCGGTGCCACCGAAGCCGCTGACCAGCGCGAATTCGGCCACGCCGAAGTGAACGTGATCAACCCGGATGCACTGTTCAAGGGCCTGAGCGACCACGGCGGCGAGCCGAGGCTGAATGTCTGGATGAGCCACGGCGACCACGTCTCCGTTGCGCCCCCGGGCTTCACCATCACCGCCACCACCGACCGCATTCCGGTGGCTGCCATGGCCAACGAAGAAAAGCGCTGGTACGGCGTGCAGTTCCACCCGGAAGTGACCCACACCCTGCAGGGCCAGGCGCTGCTGCGGCGCTTCGTGGTGGACGTGTGCGGCTGCCAGACCCTGTGGACCGCCGCCAACATCATCGACGACCAGATCGCCCGCGTGCGCGAACAGGTGGGCGATGACGAAGTGATCCTGGGCCTGTCCGGCGGCGTCGATTCGTCCGTCGTGGCCGCGCTGCTGCACAAGGCCATCGGCGAGAAGCTGACCTGCGTGTTCGTGGATACCGGCCTGCTGCGTTGGCAGGAAGGCGACCAGGTGATGGCGATGTTTGCCGAGAACATGGGCGTAAAGGTCGTGCGCGTGAATGCCGCCGACCGTTACTTCGCGGCGCTGGAAGGCGTGAGCGACCCGGAGGCCAAGCGCAAGATCATCGGCAACCTGTTCGTTGAGATCTTCGACGAAGAGTCGAACAAGCTGAAGAACGCCAAGTGGCTGGCGCAGGGCACCATCTACCCGGACGTGATCGAGTCGGCCGGCAGCAAGACCGGCAAGGCGCATGTGATCAAGAGCCACCACAACGTGGGCGGCCTGCCGGAGCACATGAAGCTGGGCCTGGTGGAGCCGCTGCGCGAGCTGTTCAAGGACGAAGTGCGCCGCCTGGGCGTTGAACTGGGCCTGCCGCGCACCATGGTCTACCGCCATCCGTTCCCGGGCCCGGGCCTGGGCGTGCGTATCCTGGGCGAAGTGAAGCGTGAGTACGCCGAACTGCTGGCCAAGGCCGATGCCATCTTCATTGATGAGCTGCGCAAGGCGGATCTGTACGACAAGACCAGCCAGGCGTTTGCCGTGTTCCTGCCGGTGAAGTCGGTGGGCGTGGTGGGCGATGCGCGTGCTTATGAGTGGGTGATTGCGCTAAGGGCCGTGGAGACGATCGACTTCATGACGGCGCATTGGGCGCATCTGCCGTATGAGTTCCTGGGTACGGTGAGCAACCGGATCATCAATGAGTTGCGGGGGGTGTCGCGGGTTGTGTATGACATCTCGGGGAAGCCGCCGGCTACTATTGAGTGGGAATGAGTTGAAAGAACGAGGGCGCCGAGAGGCGCCCTATTCTTGTGCTTCAGGTGTTCTAGCAAACGGCGCCCGCTTGTTTGCGGTATTGCTGTTGATCCTTCTCGGTAAGTCATGCTTGCTACCCAAGACCGAGACAAGCTTCAGAAGATGGTTGGTCAAACGCCGCTAATGAGGCATTTTCGTGGGAAATGCCGCATTTAATGGCTATGATTGCCGCATTTAGGTTGGTCGGACTCACATTTCCATGCACTCGCTCGTCTTCGAGTACAAGGTAGAGATCAACGCGCACTTTTGGCAGCTTAAGAACTAACTTGAAGTATTGATCGGGAGGAAGGGTGCATGACGCAGAGCCTGAATGACGAATCGAGGAAACACATCGAGCAGGTTGCCAGTGAAACGTTGGCGCGACTCGAAAGCATCGCCAAAACGGCCAAGAGCAAGCTGCGCGATGAACGATCCCTTGGGTTCGAGGCACTGGCAAGCATCAACACCATGACGTCCAGTTCAACCATCCAAAGGCTGGATCAGATCAGTCAGGCGAACCGCGAGAGCTATCAGTTGCTGGCTAAGGAGCCTGCTATCGCGCGCGTGGTGGTTATTGATGAAGATGGCGAACAGAAAACCTACTACATCTGCCGCACTACGCCGGTGTCGGGTTTTCCAAACTTGGCCAGCTACCGGGCTCCTGTTGGGCGACTGGCCTCATTGTCAATTGGCGCAGAGTTCACGCTGCCCAATGGAGCCGTCGTTGAAGTGCACGAGCGCGCCCAGATCCATCCCAATGCACTTGCCGATGGTTGGGACTCGCGCAACACCGTGGTTGAAGCAGAGGATTTCGGGCCGATCACCATCGAGTCCCTGCGTACGGTGCTGACGGAAGTTGTTGGAGCAGAAGTTACTGAAGACCTTCTCGGCCAATTGCTGGCCGAGGAGGCCGTCAAGGCCAACATTATCGACGGAGTTCGCCGTAGCGTCATCACCAAGATGGGGCTGCGGGATCAACCCATTCTCGATCAGTATCAGGACGAAATTTTCCGTCTTCCTCTCGATAAGCGCCTGCTGATTCTTGGGCCGCCTGGCACTGGCAAAACAACGACCCTGATCCGCCGCCTCGGCCAAAAACTCGACACCGCTTTCTTGGAAGAAGGTGAACAACGTCTGGTTGACGCAGTCGCCTCCGCCCAGGGCACGACCCACACCAAAAGCTGGTTGATGTTCACGCCGACCGAATTGCTCAAGCAGTACCTCAAGGAGGCTTTTGCGCGTGAAGGCGTTCCCGCCTCTGATCTGTGCATCAGAACGTGGCAGGACTATCGACACGGGCTGGCCCGAAATGCGTTCGGCGTACTCAGAACGGCATCCGGTGGCGGCACCTTTGTCCTGAAAGACGGAATGTCCAACTTGAGCGAAGCCGCACTGGAGCGGCCCATTCACTGGTTTGACGATTTCGATGCATGGCAGCGCAAAGCCTATGTGCAGGAGCTGCATGATGCAGCCACTCTGCTTCACGATGCCAAGATCCCAGAGGTACTGAATCTCGGGGCACGTCTGCAAGATATTTTGTCCAAGGCGGCCGATGGCGCACTGGTTCTCTTGTTTGGCTTGCTGGCCGCAGAAGTTACCAACGTGCAGGCACTCGCCGGCAGCCTGAAGGAAGGCTCTGACGCCAAGATCAAGGCCGCACTCAACCTGCAACTTAACCGCAATCGAGCCTTTCTGGATGAGTTGGCCCGAGTGATCGACAGTCTGCAGCACGCGCAAACAACGGATGTGGACGACCAGGACGACCCGGATACCGATGAGGAAGAAGACGCTGCGGCACCCCGCACGGTCCGTGCAGCCGCGCTCAGTGCATACATGCAAGCGGTGCGTGCCCAAGCCCGGGCGACCGCATCCAAGCGCACGGTCAGCAAAGTGTCTCGCAATGGCAAGATCCTAGAGTGGTTGGGGGATCGTGGCCTGACGGAGGTAGATCGTGCAGATGTCGGCGCAAGTCTTCTGGTGCAGTCCAGCGCGCGCCGCTTCTTCAACCCGGTCAAGCGCTACCTTGACGGTATCCCGAAGCGCTACCGCGCATTCAGACGCGAACGCCTGCCGGCCAATACTTGGTATCGCCACGAAGCTTTTGAAGCGCATGAAATTCACCCGCTAGAATTGGACATCGTATTGCTGGCCATCTTGCGCACCGGAGGCGACCTGATCAGTAGGCCCGACGTCCTGCGCGCCATCGACAGTCCCGCTTGGTCATCGCTCCAGCCGTTTCTGGGGCATTACCGCAACCAGATTCTGGTGGATGAAGCAACCGACTTCTCGCCCATCCAGCTTGCGAGTATGGCGGCACTAGCGGATCCACGATTGCGCTCATTCTTTGCCTGCGGGGACTTCAACCAGCGCCTGACCACTTGGGGCGCACGCTCCGCTGATGACTTGAGGTGGGTGTTCGTCGATCTCGACATCAAGGAAATCACCGTTTCCTACCGGCAGAGCAAGCAGTTGAACGATCTAGCCCGCGCAATGATCCGGGCAGTCGGTGGCACTGGGCAAGACGTCAGCTTGCCCGCGCACGTGGACAGTGCGGGTGTCGCGCCAGCCTTGCTAGAACATGCCACCAGCACAGAGGCCACTGTGGCGTGGCTGGCGGATCGCATACGCGAGATCGAGTGCTTCGTCGGCCAGTTGCCATCCACTGCCATTTTTGTGAACGCCGAGGAGGAAGTCGTCCCTGTGGCCGAGGCACTCAACAACGCATTGAGCGAGCACAACATCCAGGTGATCGCCTGCCGCGAGGGGCAGACTGTCGGGCAAGAAGGCAACGTGCGCGTGTTTTGTGTGCAGCACATCAAAGGTCTGGAATTCGAAGCGGTGTTCTTTGTCGGCATTGACCAGCTTGCCATGCTGCAACCGGCGCTGTTCGACAAATACCTATACGTAGGCACCACCCGTGCGGCCACCTACTTCGGCGTGACTTGCCAAGGTACCTTGCCATCCGTCGTTGAGAGCCTGCGCGCGCACTTCTGCCTGGACTGGCAGCTGGATGGCTGAACAGCCCAACAAGAATTGGAGTCGCGAGCCGCCACGCACTGGCGACCAAAGGAAAAGAATATGAAAAAACTGAAAATGCACTCACCCAACCTGGCCGAAGACAACATCACCCACATCCGCGAGATGTTTCCGGGTTGCGTGACCGAAGCCAAAGGGGAAAATGGCAGCGTGAAATTGGCGGTGGATTTCGACCAGCTCAGGCAGGAACTGTCCGCTATCCTCGTCGAAGGCCCGCAGGAACGCTACCACCTGAACTGGCCGGGCAAGCGTGAGGCGCTGCTGACGGCCAATGCGCCGATTGCCAAGACGCTGCGCCCAGTGCGCAGCGAAAGCGTGGACTTCGATACTACGAAGAACCTGTTCATCGAAGGCGACAACCTGGATGCGTTGAAGCTATTGCAGGAGGCGTATCTGGGCAGGGTCAAGCTGATTTATCTCGACCCGCCATACAACCGCAAGAAGGGCAACAATCTTGTCTATCGGGACGACTTCGTCGGCAACACATACGAGTACCTGACCCAGAGTAATCAGTCTGACGAGCAGGGCAACAGGCTTGTTGCCAACACCGAGGCTAATGGTCGATTCCATTCCGATTGGCTAGGAATGATGTATCAGCGCCTTCGCGTAGCACGCAACCTCCTGACTCCCGCCGGTGTCATTGCGATTTCCATTGACGACGCCGAAACGGCCAATGTTCTGCATCTATGCTACGAGGTATTTGGCGAGTCGAATTTCCTCGGCACCTTGATTTGGAAGAACGCCACCGACAACAACCCGAGCAATATTGCGGTCGAGCACGAGAGCATCCACGTCTTTGCACGAAGCAAAGGCGATCTTGAAGGTGTGTGGAAGAGTTCAGTCTCCGACGTTAAAGAAGTCCTCATCAAAATTGGGAATGAACTGGTCGCCAAGCATCCCGATGATGCCGATCAGCTACAGGCTGCTTACACTGCATGGTTTCGTGAGAACAAGGACCAACTCGGTCCGTTGGCTGATTACAAGTTCATCGACAAGAATGGGGTATATGCGGGTAGTCGCAGCGTTCACAACCCCGGAAAGGAAGGTTATCGGTATGACGTGATTCATCCGACTACCCAGAAGCCCTGTAAGCAACCGCTTATGGGATACCGCTTCCCAGAAGAAACCATGAAGCGCCTGCTTGATGCGAAGAAGGTTTTGTTTGGTGAAGATGAAAGTAAGCTCATCGAATTGAAGGCGTATGCTTATGAGTTCGAGGACAAGCTGTCCAGCGTGTTCGATCTGGACGGAAGGTCTGGCGCATACGACCTAAGGACTCTCTTCCCTGAAGGGAAGAAGGTGTTTTCAAACCCCAAGCCCATCGTTTTGATGGAGCGGCTCATCTCCTTCATGACCGGGCCGAAAGACATCTGCCTCGACCTGTTTGCTGGGTCTTCGACAATGGCACACGCGACGATGGAGATCAGCCGCCGCGACGGCAGCAATCGCCGCTTCATCAGCGTGCAGTACCCCGAGGAGATCGGGCAGGAGAGCAAGGATGCGAAAGAAGCGCTTCAGTTCTGCACGCAAGTCGGCTTGAAGCCACTCATCTCTGAGATTTCAAAGGAGCGAATCCGCCGGGCAGGCGTGGCGTTGCGCAACAAGAGCGGCGCTCAAGATTGGAATCGGGACGTGGGCTTCCGCGTCCTCAAGATCGACACCTCGAACATGGCTGACGTCTACTACGCACCTGATGCGCTGGAAAAAGCCAACCTTGACCTGTTCGTGGAGAACATCAAGCCCGACCGCACAGCGGAAGACCTGCTGTTTCAGGTGATGCTCGACTGGGGTGTTGACCTCGCCCTGCCCATCGAGAAGAGAGCCATCCAGAGCAAGGACGCGTTCTTCGTGGACGGCAACCTGCTGGCTGCCTGCTTCGACGCGCATGGCGGCATCGACGAGACCTTCGTCAAGGAACTAGCCAACCACAAGCCGCTGCGTGTGGTGTTCCGCGACGCCGGGTTCAAGGACAACGCCGTCAAGATCAACGTGGAGCAAATCTTCAAGCTCTTGTCGCCATCCACCGAAGTGAAGTGCATTTGAGGGGGCTGCGATGAAGCTGAAGTTCAAAACGCAGGCCTACCAGACTGTTGCCGTGCAGGCTGTAGTGGATTGCTTCAAGGGGCAGGTGCCGCAGCACGGCGGCATTCGCTATCGTCTTGACCCCGGCTCCCGCAAGGCGGTAACCACCAGCCCACAGGGTGCGCTGGTGCTGGAGTCCGCGCCAGATGCAGCGACAGAACAGGGGGCGGCTTTCCGCAATTCCGACCTTACTTTGCTGGAGACAACCCTGCTGGACAACATCCACGCGGTGCAGCGGGCGCAGAACCTCCCGCTGTCGGATGCGCTGGTCAAAACCAAGGTCGCCAAGGTCAATCTCGACATCGAGATGGAAACCGGCACGGGCAAGACCTACTGCTACATCAAGACCATCTTCGAGTTGAACAAGCTGTATGGCTGGAGCAAGTTCATCATCGTGGTGCCCAGCATCGCCATCCGTGAAGGTGTGGCCAAGTCGCTGGACATCACCGCCGAGCACTTCCTGGAGACATACCAGAAGAAGGCGCGCTTCTTCATCTACAACTCCAAGCAACTGCACCACCTGGAGAGCTTCTCGTCGGACGCGGGCATCAACGTGATGGTGATCAACGTGCAGGCTTTCGCCTCGCGCGGGGCGGAGAACCGCCGCATCTACGACGTGTTGGACGATTTCCAATCGCGCCGGCCCATTGACGTAATCAGTGCAAACCGCCCGGTCATGATTCTGGATGAGCCGCAGAAGATGGAAGGTGCGGCTACTCTGAAATCGCTCGAAGAATTCAAGGCGTTAGCGGTGCTGCGCTACTCGGCCACCCACAAGACCACCCACAACAAGATTCACCGGCTGGATGCACTGGATGCCTACAACCAGAAGCTGGTGAAGAAAATCGCCGTGCGCGGTATCGCGGTGAAGGGGCTGGCAGGTACGGCAGGCTATCTGTACCTGCAATCCATTGAGATTTCGAGCAAGAAACCGCCCGAGGCACGCGTCGAGTTCGAGCGGAAGTTGACGGGCGGCAGTATCAAGCGTGTGGTGAGAAAACTCTGCAAGGGAGATGATCTGTTCGATATGTCGGGCGGACTGGAACAGTACCGAAATTACTTCGTCAGTGATATCAACGCCAACACCGATACCCTGAGCTTTACCAACGGTGTGGAGCTGACGGTCGGCGACGCCACCGGCGATGTGACTGAAGCGGCATTGCGTCGCATCCAGATTCGGGAAGCTATCAAGGCGCACTTCGACAAGGAGCAGGCGCTGTTCCAACAAGGTGTGAAGGTGCTGACCCTGTTCTTCATCGACGAGGTGGCCAAGTACCGCGACTACACGCAGGCGGACGAAAAAGGCGAATACGCCCGCATCTTTGAAGAGGAGTACATGCAGTACTTGAACGAGGTGGTCGATCTGGACGATACCGCCTACGTCAAGTACCTGAAGGGCATTGCTGCGGGCAGGACCCACAGCGGCTACTTTTCCGTTGACAAGAAAACCAAGCGGCTGGCTGACCCGACGGTTGCTGCGCGCGGCGAGAACGCAGGGCTTTCAGATGACGTGGATGCCTACGATCTGATCTTGAAGGACAAGGAACGCTTGCTGTCGCTCGCCGAGCCGGTGCGCTTCATTTTCTCGCACTCGGCCCTGCGCGAAGGTTGGGACAACCCGAACGTGTTTGTTATCTGCGCACTCAAGCACAGCGACAACACCATCTCCCGCCGCCAGGAGGTGGGGCGTGGCTTGCGGCTATCTGTGAACCAGACAGGCGACCGAATGGATCACCCAGCTACCGTTCACGACGTGAACGTGCTGACTGTGGTCGCCAGTGAGAGCTACAAGGACTACGTTGCCGGGCTGCAGAAGGACATCAGCGATTCGCTTTCTGAACGTCCGCGCGTGGCAAATGAGGAGTACTTCACCGGCAAGGTGCTGAAAACAGCGACCGGCGACGTGCCGGTTACGCCGCAAATGGCGAGGCAGATTTACCGCTATCTGGTCAAGAACGACTACACGGACGATTCAGATCGGATCACGGGTGCGTATCACGATGCCAAGAAGGCCGGAACCCTGGGCGATCTGCCAGACGAACTGAAGCCGCACGCCGCGCAGGTGTACCAGCTTATCGACAGTGTGTTCAGCGCCAGCCAATTGCCCAGCATCGGCGATGGCCGCAAACCCAAGAAGAACCCGCTCAACACCAACTTCGACAAGCAGGAGTTCAAGACACTGTGGAACCGCATCAACCGCAAGGCGGCCTATAG
The DNA here is from genome assembly GCF_004346925.1 of Stenotrophomonas sp. ASS1. Classification (NCBI taxonomy): domain Bacteria; kingdom Pseudomonadati; phylum Pseudomonadota; class Gammaproteobacteria; order Lysobacterales; family Lysobacteraceae; genus Stenotrophomonas; species Stenotrophomonas oleivorans. The sequence continues at coordinate 1,886,301 of NZ_CP031167.1, forward strand.
TGTCGATTTCGACTCGGACGAGCTGGTGCAGAAGGCGATCAAGGAGCTGGATGCGGCCCTGCACGTGACCCCGCTGCAATACACAATCCAAGCGGGCGAACAGATCAACGAGGTGACCGGCGAGGCGCTAAAGCGTGGAGATAGTTTCAAGGTTTCCGACATCAGGACCGAATACAACAAGCAGTCGATTCCTTCAGCAATCAAGTACGACCTGATCGGCAAGCTGGCCGAAGGTACTCAATTGACTCGCCGCACGGTGGCGGAAATTCTCAAGGGTATTGACGTCGCGGTTTTTGCACAGTTCAGAACCAACCCAGAAAGCTTCATCAGCGAGTCCACGCGGCTAATCAACGAGCAGAAGGCCACGGTCATCATCGAACACTTGGCCTACGATCCCATCGAGGACAAGTTCGACCTTGACATTTTTACCGCTGGACAAACCAAACAGGACTTCAGCATGGCCGGGGAAAAGCTCCAGCGGCACATCTACGATTATGTTGCGACGGATTCGAAGGTGGAGCGGGAGTTCGTGAGAGAACTCGACACAGCAAATGAAGTGGTGGTCTATGCCAAGTTGCCGCGCGGCTTCCTGATCCCCACGCCCGTGGGCGACTACAACCCGGACTGGGCAATCAGCTTCAAGGAAGGCGCTGTCAAGCACATCTATTTTGTGGCAGAGACCAAGGGCTCCATGTCCTCGTTGGACCTGCGTGAAATCGAAAAGACCAAGATCAAGTGCGCCCGCAAGTTCTTCGATGAGATGAACCGCTGCTACGCCTCGGAAAACGTCAAGTACGACGTCGTGGACAGTTTCGGCAAGCTGATGGAGGTGGTGAAGTAGTGCATGCCAAGTTGTTTATCTTCCGAGATAAACAGCCGTAACTTGCACTTGCTCTTGCCCACGCTCTCGGTTGAAGATTTTCGTGCTGCGGTATCCGGGTGCGCTGGGCATCGCTCAGCTCTCTGACGGGTGGTCCGGCTGCTGGTGGAGACCGCCCCGTCAGAGTTTCATGGCGGGTTTGCGCGTACTGATGAGGAAGGCCATGCATGGGTTGCTCAAGCGTGAGCGGACGTATAGAACGAGCCACCCATACTGAATGCAGCACGAGTGGAAGTGTTTGAATACATACTAGCGACGCGACAATTCAAGAGTGCGGCTAAGGGTCGCTAGGCATGGTCAGAAGTTTGCAGCTCTTTTGCAACCGTACGTGATATCGGGATATTACTGCCATCGCCCGAACACAAGAATCGGACACTCCCAGCTGCACAAGTATGGCTATGCCCAGCTAAGATTCATCAAGCCAATCACTCCGGCCTAACCTCCCGACAAGCCCACTCAACCAACCCCCGGCAGGCCAGAAACAACCCATCCACAATCCCCTCATCCAAATGCCGCTCCGGGTCCGCAGCCACCCGGCAGCGGTCTGCCGCATGCAGCAGCTCCAGCACCGTCAGTGCTCCCACCATTGCGCGTTCGGTCCTGGCCAGGCTCACGCGGCGACCGGGTGATACGTCGGTTTCTGGCCACGGGTGCCCATCAGCGCCCTCACAGCCGCGCATGCGCCTAAGGATGCCGAGCAGGGAGTTCAGGTCGGGCAGGGGAGTGTCGTCATTGATGGGCTCAACAACGGTGTACGAGGAAAAGGTGTCGGATTCGTTCATGGCGTCGGCTTCCGTGGCTGTGCTTAACAGCGCCACCGCGAAGGGTGGCGGACGATGCGTGGCTGCAAACCGGAAGAAGCGATGTCATAAGACCGGCGGGCCCGAGGGCCCCCACGCACCGCCCGCCATACAGGCCGACGGATTGCCCGCCGGCACCGGTTAAGGACGGTGCCGACGGGCAAGCGCAAACTACAGACATCGCTTTCTTCGGGTTTGCAGACCCGACCACCCTTTGTCGGTGGCGCGCCATGGTGTTTACGCCGCCGCTCCGAATGCCAATAGAAATTCGCGAAGGAATCGAGGAATCCGAGAGCGAAGAACTATTGTTGCACGCACCATTCGTGCAGCGCGCGACACCGCCGGACGCATTCGCGCAGCTGCTCTGCTGATGGCGAATCAAACTGACGCAATCGCCCATGCCGCAAGCGGATTGCGCGACAGCCTTCTTTGCAACAGTTCTTAATCCGCACCGAGTGGCAGCGGCGCGCGACCGACCGCACAGCCCGAAAATCGGTTCAAACCCGACACCGCCAGCGAACCTCGCAGCCTCAACCAACGCGATCCTCGGCCGCGCTGGCATTCCCCACCAGCAACTCAATCATCGCCCGCGCCGCCGCCGACTGCCGCCGATGCGGCGCATAGATCACCGAGAACGGCCGCGAGCGCCCCCGCAGCTGCGGCAGCACTTCCACCAACTGCCCACGTTGCAGCCGCTCGCGCACGATGAACGCATAGCTCTGGCAGATGCCGATGCCCTGTTCGGCCAGCGATACCACGCCCAGCACATCGTCGGAGGTCTCGATGGACGAACGCGGCAGCCAGTCCACGTCGCACCCGTCGTCGCGGAAGATCCACGGCGCCAACCGCCCGGTGCGTGGCATCACAAAGGGCAGGCACAGGTGCTGCTGCAGGTCGTCCAGCGTCTGCGGCGTGCCGCGGCGCTGCAGGTAGTCCGGCGCGGCCAGCAGCAGCAGTGGCGCGTCTTCCAGCTTTCGCGCTACCAGCCCGCTGTCCGGCAGCTGGCCCAGGCGGATGGCCAGGTCGAAGCCTTCGGCCACCAGGTCCACGTTGCGGTTGGTGATGTTCAGTTCCACCTGCACCTGCGGGTACTGCTGCGCAAAGCGCGCCAGCACGGGCGGCAGCCGGTAGTGGCCATAGGTGGTGGGCACGCTCAGGCGCACGCGGCCGGCCAGCGCACCGTCCTGGGCCAGTACGTCGCGCTCGGCGTCGTCCAGCAGGCCGAAGGCAGTGCGCACCTGTTCCAGATAGAGCCGCCCGGCGTCGGTCAGGCCCACGCGGCGGGTGGTCCGCTGCAGCAGCTGCCGGCCCAGCCGCGCTTCCAGGCGGGTGACCGCGCGGCTCAGCACCGAGGGCGTGGTGGACAGCGCCACCGCGCCAGCCGTGAACGAGCCGTGCTCGACCACCGCCAGGAACACCTCCACATCGCCCAGGTAGTCGAACTTGCGGCTCATTTGGCTCTCCGGGGAACAGATGTTTTGCGATGGGGCCAATTTATCGCCGCTGGGGCGATGAATAAAGTGGCCGCCATTCCCCGATAGGAGCTCCCCATGAACCTGATGACCTGGCTGGCCGCAGCGCTGGCCCTGACCCTGTCCGCCAGCAGCGCGCAGGCCGCCAACGTGCTGGTGGTGCTGTCCGACGAAAACCACCTGGACCTGAAGGACGGCAAGGTGCTGTCCACCGGCTTCTATCTCAACGAGCTGATGCAGCCGGTCAAGCTGCTGCTGGACGCGGGCCACGAGGTGACCTTCGCCACGCCGCAGGGGCGGGCGCCGACGGTGGATGCGTCCTCTGTGACGCCGGCGTACTTCAGAAACGATGCCGCACAGCTGGCGCTGCACAAGGAGCTGCTGGAGAAGCTGGCGCTGACCTCGCCGACGGCGTCGCCGGTGGTCAGCCTGGCGCGCATCGAGCAGCAGGGTTACGCGCGTTTCGATGCGGTCTACATTCCCGGTGGGCACGCGCCGATGCAGGACCTGCTGAAGAGCCCGGCGCTGGGCCGGTTGCTGGCCGACTTCCACCAGCGCAACAAGACCACCGCGCTGGTCTGCCACGGGCCGATCGCGCTGCTGTCCACGCTGCCGGATGCGGATGGTTTCGTGGCGAAGTTGGAAGTTGGGGCGATGCCGGCTACGCCGAAGTGGATTTACAGCGGCTACCAGATGACGGTGATCAGCAACCAGGAAGAAGCGCAGGCCAAGCCGCTTCTGGGCGGCGGTGAGATGAAGTTCTACCCGCAGACGGCGTTGCAGCGGGCGGGTGCGATGTTCAGCAGCAATGCCACGCCGTGGACGGGGCATGTGGTGGTGGACCGCGAGCTGATTACCGGGCAGAACCCGGCTTCGGCGTTGGAGGTGGGGCAGCGGTTGGTGGAGCGGTTGAAGTAGGGTGGGGCTACAAAGCAGGCTGCCAGCCTTGTGGGCCGAGGGGCCAGCTCCTCGGCCTGTCCATGGAAACATCAACGTGGCCGTTACGGGAAGAATCAGCTCGCCACGAGCGCTGTTGCTGACAGATCTTCTATCTCGGAAAGCGCGTGACGCGTTACGGCCCAATCGCCGGAGTGCCTGATCGCCACGCCTCCCGCCGCCGTCCAGGCATCACAGTTCGTTTCGAGATCATCGATCAGAACATCGCCCGGCTGGTGCATGAAAAGAGGCTTGTGCCTGCCGCCAAGCACAGGCAACACCAGGCAGGTCGCTGACAGGTGTTCGCGAACCCACTGTCGCTTCTGCATGGCAGCGAGCGGATAGTTCGATTTCGGGCAGGCAGTGAGAATGACCGGATTCAAGTGGTGGATGCTGTGGAAGAACTCCACTGCACCCTGCATCGGCGGCAGGTCGCGGAAAAACGACGGGTGGTTGTTGATGTGCTTCCACATCTCATCGTCGGCAAGCAATCGATGGTCCAAGCCAAACAGGGTGGGAAATGCCGCGTCGAAATCGGCCATCACACCGTCAAGGTCTACGTAGATTGTGCGTCTGGATGCATTCGATCCATCTGTGTGCTGCTTCGCGAGCGGGTCCATCATCGGTATCGACTTCACATCATCTGCGTTCATTACCGCGTTCTCCTCTCAAGAGTGGGCATTCTTCTTCATCCGTTCCCCGGTAGCGGGGCAAAGTGCTTGGTGATTGCGACAAGCCTGGCAGCAATCACGATGCTGCCGGCGTCGCTCCAGGGCTGAAGGGGCCTGCGCCCCCTCGCCCACGCGGAAGGCCAAAGGGCCATTTGAGTCCATCAGGCGCTGCTGCAGCGGGACAGTGCGCCGCGCCGTAACCACACACTACGGACACTACCGGCCGGAATTGGGACCGAGATGGGCATCGCATCACGGCGACGCCGCCCGGCTGATGCCGTAATTAGCATGCTGGAAATGCGGCTTATGTCGCTGCGCTTCTTCAAAGGCCTGCCGGCTGGCTGACCTGGCCCTTGGTCAGGAGGCGCGGCCCGCACCCACTGGCCCACTTCGCCAACCAACGCGCACTGGCGCGCTGGGCAGCGGATCATCGCCGGGCGCTACAGGCAGGCCGGGTGGTGATATACCTGTGGTGCTCGATCCAGACTCAAAAGGACGTCACTGAAATGGATGCTCAGGCAGATTCAATGTACCACGCCGACCAGCGTGACCACCATGCCGAAGCCGTGCTTGAGGCCTTCTTCGCCAAGCATCGCACCCCGGCCCTGGTGCTGCAGCGTTTCTACCCGCCGGCGGCATTCCCCAGGGTTCGCAGCCGTCTAGGCGGTCTGCCGCAATTGCCCGATGGCATGGATTGGCCGGTTGGGGAAAGTTATGGCGAAGCGGCGCCGATGCACTTCCTGGCGCAGATCGATTGCGCCGAGCTGCCACGCGTGGATCCCGATATGCCCTCGCAGGGCATGCTGTTCTTTTTCGCCATGAACGACGAAGAGCAGATCTGGGACACGGACGAACCACAGCAACGCGTGCGTGTACTGTACGCGGCTGAGGTAGCGGTCGATCAGCACGTGCGTGCGCTGCCGGACGGTATGCGTCCGATTCTGGATGAAGGCCCCTCGGACCATGCGCACCGCAATCCCGCATGGCTGCTACCTGAGGAGGATGGGCCGTGCGTGCATGTTCAATGGCCCTTGGTGGCGCGGCGCATGGATACCTGGCCGGACGAGCTGGAGCTGTCGCCGGGTGAGGAGGATCGGCCGTATTACGATATCTACCCCTCGCGCCGGGAAGAAATGCGGCTGGGTGCGGTGGTGGCGGCCACGGGCCTGTTTCCGCGCGCGGATGCAGCCACGGAATGGGAGCGCCCGCAGTCACCTGCGTGGACCTTCCCGGTGCAATGGCTGCGTTACCAGACCGATTTTCCCCATGTAGGCATCATCATGGACCGCCTTTCGCGGGTGATCGGCAATGAGCGGCGTGCAGGCAAGCGCGGGAAAATTGATTACGCCGACGTACGCGCATGGGTGAAGCGCGCCGCCGCCATTGGCCTGGACGAAGCTCCGGATGATGCAACGCGGGAGGCATTCCGTGAGTGGATTATCGGACAGATCAGCGACGAATTCGAGCGTATGACGCTGACCGACCTGGGCATGGGCCGGGCGTTCACAAAGGGACTGCTGGCGGCAGTTGCCTACGCGGCAGGGTCACCCGTTGCGGCCGCACGCATTCCTGCACTGATGTACCGCCACTTGCAGGAAGAACATCTGCCGTTTGATGAAAGCCTGGGCACGTTGCCTGATGGCCGCAAGCGCTGCGCCGAGACGCGCGTGCACCAGATGCTGGGGCACATACCGCGCTTGCACGGCATCGTACCCGACGTGGAAGGCGAGGGCGACGCGGTCTGCCTGCTGCAGTTGGCGTGTGACCCGGCGATTGATCTGGTCTTTGGTGACTGTGGCCAGGCCACGTTCTGGTTGAGTCGTGAGGATCTGCGCAACTGCAGGTTTGACCGCGTCGTGGGCGTGGTGGAGTCGCATTGATTGGGCACGGCGGGGCTGCCATGGCACCATGACGGGCTGGCCTCGTCCTTCCGGGCGGGGCCGTTTTCCCAGGGAAGCCCTCGAACACGACATGCGAACGTCCTTCTTCATTCTCTCCGCCCTGTGCCTTGGCCTGTTGTCTGGCTGTGCCAGTGGCCCGGAGGAGCACGCCTCAAGCCGCGAGATCACGGGTGCGTTCGTGGCCGACGACGGCCAGTTGTATCTGCTGCCGCGCTTTGAAGAGCCGATGCGTTTCAATGCCGAGCCGTTCCGCGAGTACCGCGCGCTGATGGACAGCCCGCTGCGCGAGGCGGTGGCCTGCGCGCAGATGTACTTCCATGAGGATTGGCGCGACCCGGCCAACAAGGCCAAGGTGCACGGCAGCTATGCGCTGCTGCTGCGGCCGGAGCAGGTGACGCCGGAACAGGCCGCGCAGTTCAAGCTGGAGCGGATTGAAGTGCTACCGCGCGAGGCGAAGTATGTGGATGAGCGTGCGCGCTATTACCTGCCGCAGGATCGGAGCCGTTATGCGCTGGCGTTTGATCGGGCCTGCAACCTTTCAACGAAGGGCGGCAGCTATTACAGCGCGCTGTTCGAGGGCGACGGCGAGCGGGTGAAGTTGCCGGATGCCGCTGCGCTGGCGGAGAAGGGGAAGCTGGCGCAGCCGATCAGTGCTAGGGCGCAGCGGATCCTGCCGGAGCGGGAGGACAAGCCGGGTGTTGGGACAGCGGCCGGCAAGGTGCTGGGCGCGGCGTTGATACCTGTGGCGGTTCCGGTGTTTGTGTTGAGCCTGCCGTTCCTGGGGCCGGATCATTGGAAGTGATGGGGCCTTGAGGGAGGGCCATCCACGCGTGGCGTGGATCTATTTGGGCATCGCCTGAAAGTTCATCCTGGAGATCTGTGTGCCCAGCACGCTGGAAACTGTTTTGAAGACCGTAGGCTTCATTGTCCTCGCGGCACTTCCGTTGGTGATCCTCTGGTTCACCCTTCGGCGAATGTCAGCGACCGCGCGTTCTGCATTGGGATCAGGGCTGCGTTTGGATCCCCCTCGCCGGATTTCTGGCAAGTCCATGACCTTGGTGATGGTGGATGGCAAAGAGGATCGCGAGCACTATTTCTTTGATACAGAATCCTTCTACCTGCGACGTGGGCCGGTGCCCACGGCGGTTCCGCTTTCGCAGATCACCTCAGTCACACGAACGTCTGACAGGATCTACGGGCGCTATGTCTGGCAGGTGTGCTTCAGCAAAGCATCGGGCAGAAAGTGCGTGACGTTTACCAACAACCTGACGCTGTTCAACCGCGACTTCCTGCTCTTTCTGGAGGCGGTGCGGAAGGCCAACCCGCTCGCGACCGTTGATCGAGCGAGCGTTCTCTTCTAGAGCGTGTTTGAAGTTCGGTATGAACAGTGTCACTGCAATGGCATCACAGCGCGCAGCCCATGTTCGACCGATGTGATCGATGAGAGATGGGCGTTTGTTGCGCGGTATCTGATGCCGAAGCATTCTCATGCGTGGCAGTGCAAGTATGATCTGCGATGAACACGCAAAGCCCGTAACATGGAACGAGGTCCGCTCGTTTCTGCGCGCGATGCGAAGCGTGGGCCTTTTCACCTGTGACGAAGACGCATTTGAGACAATTGTCGAGACGATTTACGTTTAAGGCATGCGGTCAATCTCTGCGGAGTAGTTCCTGATGATGTGCCGATCGACGCTGGACGTATCCCTGATTCACGCCTACGCGCTTCCTCTCGGCATAGATGCTTCAAGGATCACGCTGCCTCACCGGCAACTTGGAACGAGCACCGGTGGCGTTGAGCTTGGCAAGTTCCGCATGCACAGCGGTCGCAACGTCTTCGTGCTGCGCACGGACCGTAGCTCTGTTCTCGTCACAGCCAGAGGGGATACTGACTTGATTCTGGACCGACGTCTTCACGAACAGCTCAAAGCATGCTTGGATCAGGTACGTGAGACCGGCGGCCATCGAGGAAGATTGCAATGATCAGCAGGAAGTACTGGTTTACCAGGAAAAAGTACGGATGGGGTTGGGGGATGCCGTGCGCGTGGCAGGGCTGGCTTGTGTACGCAGTCGCATTCGGCCTGCTGCTGGCAGGTCCGTTTCTGTTCTCTCCATTTCGCGAGCCCATCGCGTTTCAGCTCTACACGTGGGCCGTAGTGTTGGTCCTTGTCCTTATCTGCTGGATGAAAGGCGCCCCGCCCGGTTGGCGGTGGGGGGAGTAGAACGGCCGCAGAAGCTATTTTCGGACCTGTTCGATTTCGATCCGCCGGGCAAAGCATGGATGCATTGCCCTATGTCGGAGTCGGACAGTATCGCTAGGAGGCCACGACTGTGCCCCCTCTGAGGTGTACCGTCCGTTTTGAATGAACGCTGGACACTTCCCTCGGCGGGTACCTAACGCGTTCTAACCGTTGATTGACCAAGGTAGCGTCGCTTAAAGGGGCGCGCCGGTGAAGCTACACTGGCCACCTACGCCCAATGGAAGCTCACCCATGTTCTCTGGAAAGGTTGCGGTGGTGACCGGTTCCACCAGTGGTATCGGTCTTGGTATCGCCACGGCGCTGGCGCGGCAAGGCGCCGATATTGTGCTGAATGGCTTTGGCGATGCGGCGGAGATCGAACGCATCCGTACCAACCTGGAAACCGAGTTCGGTGTTCGCGTGGCGCATGACGGTGCCGACCTGTCCCGTGGCGAGGCGGTGCGCGGACTGATCGATCGCGCCGTCGCGACGATGGGCCGCATCGACATTCTGGTGAACAATGCCGGCATCCAGCACACCGCGTCGATCGAGGAGTTTCCGGTCGAGAAGTGGGATGCGATCCTGGCGCTGAATCTCTCGGCGGTGTTTCATGCCACGGCGGCGGCCGTGCCCCACATGAAGCAGCAGGGCGCCGGCCGCATCATCAACATTGCGTCGGTGCACGGGTTGGTGGGCTCGGTGAACAAGTCGGCCTACGTGGCGGCCAAGCACGGCGTGGTTGGATTCACCAAGGTGACCGCGCTGGAGAACGCGGGCACCGGCATCACCGCCAATGCGATCTGCCCGGGCTGGGTGCGGACGGCGCTGGTCGAGCAGCAGATCACCGCGTTGGCCGAGCGCGAGGGCACGGATCAGGAGACCGCTGCGCGTGCGCTGCTGGCTGAAAAACAGCCGTCGTTGCAGTTCGTGACGCCCGAGCAGCTGGGCGAGGTGGTGGTGTTCCTGGCTTCGGACGCGGCGGCGCAGATCACCGGCACGGCGTTGCCGGTGGATGGGGGTTGGACGGCCCGCTAGCGGACCGGCATCGGCCGCGTTGCCGACGCCGCAGCGGCCAAGGCGCCTGCGGCGTCGTCCCGGCGCAGCCGTTTACTGCGGCTTGGCAAACACATCCAATCCCTTGCCGGTCTCCAACAACGACTTCAGGCTCGACAGCACGATCGGCCAGCCCTGGCGGATGCCGGTATCCATGCCGCTGCCGGGTTCCAGTTCGTCGTGGGTGACGGTCAGCCGCACCATGTCCTGGTAGGGCACGATGTCGAAGGTGACGCGGCTGTAGGCATCCGGGTTCTCAGCTTGCGAGGCGGCGGCCCAGGTGATGACCAGCCGCGAGGGTGGGGTGCTTTCCACCACTTCGCCGACCAGCTCGACCGAGCGCGTTTCGTTGGCGCGCACATGCTGCCAGCGCGAGCCGGGCTTCCAGTCCGAGACGTTCTCGTGGCCCCAGTAGCGGCTGGCGATCTCGGGGCGGGTGATGGCCTCGAACACCTTCTGCGGCGTGGAGGCGATGTAGATCACGTGGATGAAGCGGGTGGACGCTGCGGACATCGTCATTCTCCTTCCAGTTCTCGTTTCAGGTCATGCAGCAGGCCCAGGCGCTGCTGCTCGAACTTGCGTACCCAGCGCTCGTAGACTTCGTGCAGGGGCACCGGGTTGATGAAGTGCAGCTTCTCGCGGCCGCGGCGCACGGTGCTGATCAGGTTGGCGTCTTCCAGCAGGCCCAGGTGCTGGGTGACCGATTGCCGGGCCATGTCCAGGTGCTCGCACAGCTGGCCGAGCGTCTGCCCGTTGTCTTCGCAGAGCAGATCCAGCAGCGTCCTGCGCGTGGGGTCGGCCAGTGCCTTGAAGACCTTGTCTGTGTTGCGCGCGTTGTCTACCGCCATGGGGATGTCTTCAATTCCAGTTGTCGATCCTGACGTCGTTTGGGTTGGGCTGGCCCTTGCCGGTTTCCAGCAGCGCCTTCAGGCTCATCAGGAACACCGCCCACTTGGTGCTGCAGTGGGAGGTGAACTCGACGCGCTCTTTCCAGCCTTCATGGGTGAACAGCACGATGCAGTAGTCACCTTCCTGTTTCAGCAGGAAGCGCGCGTGGGTGCCGATCCATTCAGCAGGGCCGGCGAGGAACCGCCAAAGCACGAGCTCGCCTGGAACAAGCTGCTCAAGTTTCATTTCCATGGCGCCGATTTCCTGGCCGTTGTTCGTGAAGCGAACCTTGAGCGTCCCGCCGGCCACGCGGTCGCCATGGGTGTCTTCGGCCCACCAGGCGGCGACGCCTTCGGGGGTTGCCAGAGCTTGGTACACCTGGCTTGCAGGGGTCTTGATGCCGACCCTGTGTGCGATATCGACCATTGCAGGTTCCTCGCTTGGGCGGACAGGCGCCGTCCTTGGGTGGACTATAGGCAGGTAAATGCCTGCATGTCAAATCCGGCTCACGGACTTCCAGCCCTGGTAGTGCCGGCCGCTGGCCGGCATCCTCGTCGCAATTGATTGAAGCGTTGAAAGGAATGCGCACATGACTGAAGCTGGAAAGGAAATCTTGAACATCCGCCGCGCCAACGTAGACGATGCCCCTGCGGTGCTGACGCTCTTCGACGAAGTCATCGAATGGTTCGTATCGATCGGCAACCTGCAGCAATGGGGCAGTGAGCCATGGTCCACGATGCCGCGCCGGATCACCCAGGTGACCGATGCCTGCGCGCTGCCGGGTGCATGGGTTGCGCAGAACGAACACGGCGTGGTGCGCGCGTTCCTGGCGCTGGGCGAATCGATGCCCTATGTGCCGGCGCCCACCGTGCCGGAGCTGTATGTGCGGGTACTGGTGGCATCGCGTGACGCCCGCGTGCGCGGCATTGGCCGTCGCCTGATGGCCTTTGCCGATGAGCAGGCGCGCGCTGCCGGGCTCGACCATCTGCGTGTGGACTGCTACGGCGGTGGCAACGGTGATCTGGTGCGCTTCTATGAGACCTGCGGCTACACGCGCATCGCGCCGTTCATTGTGGATGGCTGGCCGGGCATGCTGCTGGGGCGACAGCTCTGACGTGGCTGCGTCACTCGGTCGCAGCCTGTGTGCAGGAAACGGTACATCGGTTCGGCGCTAGAGTAGGGGCATGACCTGCATGGAATGGCTGTGTCATTCCACTGCGGGTTCCTGATGACCCCCTCCAGGAAGGAGCAACGCATGTACTACAGCAGTGGCAACTACGAAGCCTTCGCGCGCCCGCGCAAGCCCGCCGGTGTCGACGGCAAGCGCGCATGGTTCGTCGGTTCGGGCCTGGCCTCGCTGGCCGGCGCCGCGTTCCTGGTGCGCGACGGCCGCATGGCCGGTGAGCGCATCACCATTCTCGAGCAGCAGCAGATTGCTGGTGGCGCGCTGGATGGCCTGAAGGTGCCGGAGAAGGGCTTCGTGATCCGCGGCGGCCGCGAGATGGAAGACCACTTCGAGTGCCTGTGGGATCTATTCCGCTCGATTCCGTCGCTGGAGATTGAAGATGCCAGTGTGTTGGATGAGTTCTACTGGTTGAACAAGGATGATCCGAACTATTCGCTGCAGCGTGCCACGATCAATCGCGGCGAAGATGCGCACACCGACGGCCTGTTCACGCTGAGCGAGCAGGCGCAGAAGGACATCATCGCGCTGTTCCTGGCCACCCGGCAGGAGATGGAGAACAAGCGCATCGACGAGGTGCTGGGTCGCGACTTCCTGGACAGCAACTTCTGGCTGTACTGGCGCACCATGTTCGCCTTCGAGGAATGGCATTCGGCGCTGGAGATGAAGCTGTACCTGCATCGCTTCATCCACCATATCGGCGGCCTGCCGGATTTCTCGGCGCTGAAGTTCACCAAGTACAACCAGTACGAATCGCTGGTGCTGCCGCTGGTGAAGTGGCTGCAGGACCACGGCGTGGTGTTCCAGTACGGCACCGAGGTGACCGACGTCGACTTCGATCTGGCGGCCGGCCGCAAGCAGGCCACGCGCATCCACTGGACGCGTGACGGTGTAGCCGGTGGCGTGGATCTGAGCGCGGATGACCTTGTGTTCATGACAATCGGTTCGTTGACCGAGAACTCGGACAACGGCGATCACCACACGGCGGCGCGTTTGAACGAGGGGCCGGCGCCTGCCTGGGACCTGTGGCGACGCATTGCCGCCAGGGATCCTGCGTTCGGGCGTCCGGACGTGTTCGGCGCGCACATTCCGCAGACCAAGTGGGAATCGGCGACGGTGACCACGCTGGATGCACGCATTCCGGCCTACATCCAGAAGATCGCCAAGCGTGACCCGTTCAGTGGCAAGGTGGTGACCGGCGGTATCGTCAGCGTGCGCGATTCGCGCTGGTTGATGAGCTGGACGGTGAACCGCCAGCCGCATTTCAAGAACCAGCCCAAGGATCAGATCGTGGTCTGGGTGTATTCGCTGTTCGTGGATACGCCCGGAGACTACGTGAAGAAGCCGATGCAGGACTGCACCGGCGAGGAGATCACCCGTGAGTGGCTGTACCACCTGGGCGTGCCGGTGGAGGAGATCGACGAATTGGCCGCGACCGGCGCGAAGACGGTGCCGGTGATGATGCCGTACATCACCGCGTTCTTCATGCCGCGCCAGGCCGGTGATCGCCCGGACGTGGTGCCGGAGGGTGCGGTGAACTTCGCCTTCATCGGTCAGTTTGCCGAATCGAAGCAGCGCGACTGCATCTTCACCACCGAGTATTCGGTGCGCACACCGATGGAAGCGGTGTATACCCTGCTGGGCATCGAGCGCGGCGTGCCGGAGGTGTTCAATTCCACCTATGACGTGCGCTCGTTGCTGGCGGCGACCGGTCGCCTGCGCGATGGCAAGGAACTGGATATTCCCGGGCCTGCGTTCCTGCGCAACCTGCTGATGAACAAGCTGGACAAGACCCAGATCGGTGGTCTGCTGCGCGAGTTCAAGCTGGTGCAGGAGGACTGAGCGCGCGTCAGCGTGGAGGGGAACGCGCCGGCAACACCGCGGATCAGTCTGCCAGCACGTTACCCGCTCCTTCGCCATAGGTCGCCCTCGCGCTGCCACACACCGCGTAGGTGGCAGCGCTGGCTGGCAGGCCAGTGGCCTTGATGCCGCGCCGCGAATCGCCGTCAAAGACCTCGGCGTAGCGTTCGGCGGCCAGCGCGTCATCGGGCAGCATGTACAGCAGGACGCGCTGCAATGTGGATTGCCCCTGCAGTGGCTGCGGCTGCCGGAACGCGGGCACCTGCACGCGCGCGCTGTGCCACCGCGTCGGCGCGTCTGCAGTCTGCCAGCGCACCTGCAGGGGCAGGTTGAGCGGCAATAGCGCGGGGCTGACCGGGTAGCCGTAGGCTGTGCAATCCCGGGGCGCTTCCGGGATGTTCGCGATGGCCCCGTCGCCGATGTCCAGTGTGAGGCCATTGATTTCCATCCGCAGGATGGGCGCACTGCCGTAGTTGTGGATCTTGAACAGCGTCAGGCCTTCGAAGCGGCTGCGCTCCAGATCATCGGTGGTGAAGCCACTGAAGCGTGCGAGCGCGGGCGCGACCTCTACGTGATCGCTGTAGTGGTAGTAGATATGCACGAGCTCGGGTGTACCCGCGCGTCGCCAGGCCGCGTTGAATGGCGCAAGGTCAGGGTAGGTCCGACGGACCAGCGGCACATCGGTGACGGCGCGATCTCCAGACGGTGTGGCGTAACGGTAGTGGTCGACGGAGCGCTTCAGGCGCGCTTGTTCATACGGGAAGGCCCTGTCTGCATCGGACTGCGGGTTGGGGTAGCGGTGGAAGGCCAGGAAGCGCTGGGGCGTTTCGCCCTGCATGGGCAGGTCCGGGCCAGCGCCAGAACCGGTGGATGCATACGGCGAGGTGTCCAGCCAAAGGGGGTGCCCGCTGAGGTTGACGTGCAGCTCGGCGATGGATGCGCGTGAGCCGCCAGCCAGGCTGTCCACACTGCCTTGCAGGACGTGCCACAGTGGAATGATGAGCATGGCGGCGGCGGTTGGCACGAACATCAGCACGTGTATGCGGCCCGGCACCTGCCCGCGCTGGCGCACCATGTAGCGCAGCCAGGCCAGCAGGAGCACCAGCAGCAACGGGACGCCGACCCAGATCGCGATGGTGGCCAGCGCCACGACGCCCCAACCCAGGTTGGGGCTGGACACGGCAATCAACGAGAGCGTGGCGATCAGTGCCGCCAACAGCAGCGATACGCCGATTCCGACGCGGTAGGTCCTGTAGGGGCTGTCGGTCATCACCGGTCCGTCGGCAGTGCGGGGCATGCCCCTATCTTGCAGCGCAGGTGCCTGCGTGGAAAGGCCGGGAGTGGGGGACAGGGGGGGGGCGGGAGTCAGCAGCCGATCAGGCGGTCCGCACCGATGCCGTTGCGATGCTGGCTGCGGTACTCGGTGGGGCTGGCATCGACCTGGCCACGGAAGTGCCGACGGAACGACTCCTGCGAACCAAAGCCGGCCTGCTCGGCAATCCACTGTAGTGGCCGGTCGGTGGTTTCCAGCAGCTCACGCGCGAAGGTCACGCGCTCGCGGATCAGCCAATCGATGGGCGACAGACCGGTGGCTTCCAGGAACTGCCGCTGCAGGGTGCGTTGGCTGAGCGCAGCCTGCTCGGCGAGGCTGCCTAGCGAATGTGGCTCGCGCAGGTTACGGCGCATCCACTCCATCAGCTTCGCCAACCGCGTGGGCTCGCCGTTGGGGATGGCCCGGCTGACACGCTGGCTGCGCCCGGCATCACGCCAGGGTGCCAACACCAATCGCTCGGCCACCAGATTTGCCACGCGCGCGCCGTAATCCTTGCGCACCATGTGCAGCATCATGTCCATGCCGGTGGCCGATCCGGCCGAGGTGATGATGCTGCCGGTGTCCACGTACAGCACATCCTCGCGCACATCGATGCGTGGGAACTCGCGTGCCAGCGCTTCGGTGAGGCGCCAGTGAGTGGTGGCCTCGCGGCCATCGAGCAGCCCGGCCCAGGCCAGCACGAACGCACCGGAGCAGATCGACGCGATGCGTGCGCCGCGTGCGTGGGCACGGATCAGTGCATCGAGCAGGGCCTGCGGCGGACGTTCGCTGGGCTCGCGCCAACCGGGGATGACGATGATGTCGGCGTCATCGACGCTCCTTAGATCGTAGGGCAGCTGCACCTGGGTGCTGCCGAGCATGCGCAGCGCTCCGGGTTCGCCCGCGCACAGCTGGGTGCGGTACCAGGCCACGCCCAGCTCTGGGCGTATCGGTGCGAACAGGCCTACAGCACAGCCGAACTCGAACAGCCCCTGGCCGTGGCAGGCGACGATGGCGACGAGCGGCGCAGTGGGATCGGCGGTCAGGCTGGGCATGGCTTGATGCTACGGGTGGAGGTGCGTGGCGCAGAGTGGTGCGCGGGCATGAGGTGATGCCGGGCGGGCATATGGAGGCCGGGGTCGGATCCCTTCCGCAGGAAGGGCTCTGACCCCGTGGAGGGATGCGTGCCTCGGGTCAGAGCCCTTTCCTTTGGAAAGGGATCCGACCCGGTGAGTTCAGGCCGCCTAACGTCATTACCAGCGGTCATGTGGGTGGCCGGATGTTACGGCTGGGTGACGCGATCCCGCCTGTCGCGGTGGGTGAACAGGCCCTTGAATGGAAGCGTGTTTCCGGCCCACCCCCACGAGCCCCCATGCCTGCCGCCTACGCCCCAGCCTTGAGCACTCTTGCCGTCCTGATCGCCGCTGCCCTCGCTGCATCGCCCAGCCATGCGGCGGAAGCCGATGCAGACCCTGCCACTACTGCAGCCACCGCCAATGTGGCAGCCTCCACGCTGGATGCGGTGGTGGTCACCGGCTCTCGCACCAGCACGCGCACGGTGAAGAACAGCTCCACGCCCATCGATGTGATTTCCGCTGAAGACCTCGCCGCCACCGGTCAGGGCAATCTGCTGGAAGCCCTGCAGCGCAGCCTGCCGTCGCTGAGCCAGATCGGCGGTTACCAGAGCGATCAGGAGAGCCTGATCCGCGGCTATCAGCTACGCAATCTGTCGCCGGGTTACACCCTGGTGCTGGTCAACGGCAAGCGCCGCAACGCCAGCGCCTATGTGAGCGGTGCCAATGGGGGCGGCTTCCCCGGCCATGCGTGGGCGGACCTGGCGTTGATTCCGGTCTCGGCCATCGACCATGTGGAAGTGCTGCGTGATGGTGCCTCCGCCATCTACGGCTCGGACGCGATCACCGGCGTGGTCAACGTGATCCTGAAGTCGCAGGCGCACGGTGGTGATGTGTCGGTGGAGAGCGGGCAGAGCACCGATGGTGATGGTTCGCGAACCAGCGTGCGCGCCAACGTCGGCCTGCCGTGGGGCCAAGATGGCTTCGTCAACCTGTCTGGCGAGACCACCCGCCAGCATCATGCGATCCGTACCCGCCACTACATCGATGGCTACCTGAGTTATCCGGCAGTGGATGGCAGCGGCAATCTGGTGGCGCTGCGGCCGAACAATCGACTGCCGGCCGGCGCGTCGCCGAATCCGGCCGAGGCCAACCGCGATGCCGAGGCCAACACCATCCTCAGCTCGCCTTCGTATGCGCTGAAGGCCTTCGCGGTGAACGTGGGCCATGGCCTGGGCGAGAGCGCGCAGTTCTACGCCAATGCTACGGCCAGTGACCGCACCGCACAGGCGATCCAGAATTTCCGCCTGCCGGCGACCATCTTCACCACCTACAAGGCGCCCGGCGTGCTGAGCGTGTTTCCCGATGGCTTCCTGCCAGTGCTGGAAACCAAGGAGAAGCAGTACACCGGTACCGCAGGTGTGAAAGGCCAGATCGCGGGCTGGGATTACGACGCCAGCTTGACCGGCAACCGCAGCACGGTACGTACCTATACCCGCAATTCGGTGAACTACTCGCTGCCGTATCCCGGTTCGCCCACCGACTTCTATGACGGCAAGCTGGATTACCAGCAAGGCATCGCCAACCTCGACCTGCGTCGTGGCTTCGAGGTGGCGGCATTCGCTTCGCCGCTGGAGGTGAGCGCGGGCGCCGAGTATCAGCACGACCAGTACGAGCGCGGGGCGGGGCAGTGGGAGTCGTATACCGGCTTCGGCGCTGCAGCCTTCGTCGGCTATTCCACCGCCGACGCGGTGAAGGCAACCCGTAACAGCAAGGCGGTGTACGTGGGTGCGGCCACCAACATCACCTCGCGCTGGTACCTGGATGCGGCCGCGCGCTGGGAAGATCACTCCGACTTCGGCAGTGTCTCCACCGGGCGCCTGACCACCCGCTTTGACTTCACCGATGCGCTGGGTGTGCGGGCAACGGTGAGCAACGGTTTCCATGCGCCCAGCCTGGGCGCGCAGTTCTACCAGGCCACCGGCAGCTGCCCGTGCGGGACCACGCTGGTGGCGCAGGTGTCTTCGCCGGCAGCGATTGCGTTGGGTGCCACACCGCTGAAACCGGAAAAGGCCACCAACTACAGCCTGGGCGTGACCTGGGACCCGAGCCCGGCGTTCCATCTGGCGGTGGATGCCTATCAGATCGACATCCGCGGCCAGCTCGGCCAGTCCAGCCAGATCGGCTACAACGCGCAGGATCCGGCGCGCGTCACCGACAACAGCGGCACGGTGCTGAGCGCGGCGCAGAAGAACACCATCGACGCACTGCTGGGTTCAGCCGGCATCAGCATCCTGCCGGGTGATGCGTTCTACGCCAGCTACTTCACCAACGTGGGTAATACCCGTACACGGGGTGTGGAGCTGACCCTGGAGGCGAACCAGGAAACCGCGTGGGGCAAGCTGCGCTGGAGCTACGCGGCCAACGTCGGCCGCACCACCATCCAGAAAGTCAGTGGCATTCCGGCGGCGCTGCAGGGCCTGCCGAACATCAACCTGCTGACCAGATCCAGCGAGTATGCGCTGCGCTTCCGCACGCCCAGCTACACGCAGGTGGCGGGACTGGGCTGGCAGAACGGGCGCTGGCGCTCGAATCTGGACTTCACCTACTACGGCCCCATCAAGCGCCTGAACAACGGCGTGGAGTACAGGCAGCCGCCGGTGCTGGTGACCAACCTGTCCGGTGGCGTGGAGCTGGGTGCGGGCTGGAGTGCGGCGCTGGGCATCAACAACGTGTTCGACAAGCGCACCCGCAAGGTGCCGGAGTACGCGCGCAGTGCCACCGATGTGGCGAGTATCGAGACCACGTGGGACAGCGGCGATGTGCTGAGCAATGTGGGTGCGTATTGGTTTGGCCGGGTCAGTTACCGGTTCTGAGGTGGGAAGCAGTCGAGCATGGCTCGACTCTACAAAAGCGAAGGGCAGTCGAGCATGGCTCGACTCTACAAAAGCGAAAGGCAGCCGAGCATGGCTCGGCTCTACACGGGAGCAGTTCATGTCTTCTGCATTGAGGGTGGTTGCATTGGTGGGGTCACCGACCAGCTCGGCGACGTCGCGCACGTTGTTGCTGGCGCGGCATCTGCTGGTGTCGCTGCAGCAGCGGGTGCACGCCAGCGTGGACCTGGTGGAGCTGGCGCCGATCGCGCGCGCGCTGGGCCAGTCGCTGTCGCGCGGCGAGGCGGAGCCGGCGGTGGAACAGGCACTGCAGACCATCGAGGCGGCGGAGCTGCTGGTGGTGGCCGCGCCGGTGTATCGCGGCTCTTATCCCGGGTTGTTCAAGCACCTGGTCGACTTCATCGAGCTGGAGGCGCTGGTGGATCTGCCGGTACTGCTGGCAGCGACCGGCGGCAGCGAGCGCCATGCGCTGGTGATCGATCACCAGTTGCGACCGTTGTTCAGTTTCCTGCAGGCGCACACGCTGCCGATCGGGGTGTATGCCACGCCTGCCGATTTCGAAGGCGAGCACATCAGCAGTGCAGCCCTGCAGGCACGCATCGCGCTGGCGGCCGAGCGTGCAGCCGGCCATCTGGCCGCGCAGCCGCTGACTGCTCCGGCGCCGCTGCGACGTATCGCCTGACGCCATAACCGGCAGCGCTTTGCTTATGGCTACGCCGCATCTGCGTGGCCGGATCTGACCGCCGATTGTCGCCAGCCGTCGCTGCTGTGGCTGCTGGCATCTCTAGCATCGATATCGAAGCGGCATCGCATTGCCGGCCCCGATGAGGACGACCCCTGTGACTTTCGACGCAGCAAGCAAACCCATCCTGTTCCTGCTCGACCGTGAGTTCGAGGACGGCCAGATTCCCGGCCAGCGCTTCTTCTGCCGGCACAGCCTGCTGCTGGAAGGCGCGCTGTCGAGCATCGACGGCCTGGACGCGCAGCTGGACGTGCGTCGCATCGGCTTCGCACGGCCGCGCCGTGAGGTGATTGCCGAGATCGGCGAGCAGGACCAGTCGCTGCCGAAGCTGGTGCTGCCGCAGGGCGTGCGCAGCGAACTGGCCAGTGGCGCGCACCAGGACCGCCAGTACATCTCCGGTGCCGAGCCGATCCTGGCCGCGTTGAACGGCTTGCTCGGCATTCCCGTGGCTCACCCCTGAGCGAGGACGCGACCATGAGCTATCAGATCAGCGTGCTGGACAAGAGCCCGGTGGCCGAAGGTGCCTCGCCGGAGCAGGCGCTGCGCAACAGCCTGCAGCTGGCGCAGCGCGCCGAGCAGCTGGGCTACCACCGCTACTGGTTTGCCGAACACCACGCTGCACCAACGCTGGCCAGCCCGGCGCCGGAAGTGCTGGCTGCGTGGGTGCTGGCGCAGACCCGGCGCATCCGTATCGGTAGTGGTGGGGTGATGCTGCGCCACTACGCGCCCTATAAAGTGGCGGAGAACTTCAACCTGCTGGCGGCGTTGGCGCCAGGGCGCGTCGATCTGGGCGTGGGCAAGGCCCCGGGTGGCCTGCCGGCCTCGACTGCCGCGCTGGCGGCCGGGCGCCCGGCGTTCGCCGACTTCGATCAGCAACTGCGCGACCTGGAAGGCTATCTGTCCGGGGCGGACACCGAGGCGCTGGCACGGCCGGTTCCGCAGCAGGCACCGGAGCGCTTCCTGCTCGGCGCCAGCCCGCAGAGCGCAAAGCAGGCGGCCGAGCTGGGCTGGCGCTTCGTCTATGCCGCGCACTTCGATGGTGACCCGAAGCATATCGAGGCCGCCTTCGATGCCTACCGCACCGTTTCTACGCAGCCGCCGCTGCTGGCCACGGTGGCCTTCGCCGCACCAACTGCCGAAGCCGCAGCGCGTCATATCGGCGCGCTGCGCGTCTACAAGCTGCACCTCGGCCCCGGCCAGACGGTGAATCTGCCCAGTCCCGAGGCGGCTGCCGAGTACGCGCGGCAGGTGGGCGTGGCTGACTTTCGTATCGAGGAAACGCGCCCCAGCGTGTTGTCCGGTGATGCGCAGCACGTGCGTGACGAACTGGATGCGCTGCACCGGCGCTTCGGCGTGGGCGAGTTCATCCTCGATGCGCCGGTGGCTGACCTCGACGCGCGTCTTACATCCCTTGAACTGCTGTCGCCCGCGCCGCGCGCGGCGGTGGCCTGACCTGCAGGAGCGATTCCCATGAGCACGACCCCGCGCCACATTCCGTTCGGCATCATGCTGCAGGGGCCCGGCAGCCACATGCATGCCTGGAAGCATCCCTCCAATCCGGCCGATGCCAGCGTCAACCTGCAGTTCTACATCGACATCGCGCGTACCGCCGAGGACAACGGCATCGCCTTCGGCTTCGTAGCCGACGGCCTTTACATCAACGAGAAGTCGATCCCGCACTTCCTTAACCGCTTCGAGCCGATCTCGCTGCTGTCGGCGCTGGCCACGGCGACGAAGAAGATCGGCCTGGCGGGCACGCTGTCGACCTCCTACAGCGACCCGTTTACCGTGGCCCGGCAGTTCGCTTCGCTGGACCTGCTCAGCGGCGGTCGTGCGGGGTGGAACGTGGTGACGTCGCCGCTGGAGGGTTCGGGGCGCAACTACGGTCGCCCGCACCCGGAGCACGCGCTGCGCTACCAGATCGCCGACGAGTACCTGGACGTAGTGCAAGGGCTGTGGGATTCCTGGGACGACGATGCCTTCGTGCGTGAGCGCGACAGCGGCACGTTCTTCGCGCCGGACAAGTTCCACCGCCTCGACCACAAGGGCCGCTTTTTCCAGGTGGAAGGGCCGCTCAACATCCAGCGTTCGCCACAGGGGCAGCCGGTGATCTTCCAGGCCGGGTCGTCCGACGATGGCATCGCGCTGGCCGGAAAGTACGCCGATGCGGTGTTCACCCATTCGCCATCGCTGGAGGAGACCCGCGCGTTCACCCAGAAGGTGAAGAACTCGGCGATCGCCCACGGCCGCAGCGGCAATGACGTGAAGATCTTCCCGGGCATCGGCCCCATCGTCGGCCGCACCGCGGAGGAGGCTGAAGCCAAGTACCAGGCGATCGCCGCACTAGCCACGCTGGAGGATGCGCTGGCCTATCTCGGCCGCTTCTTCGACCACCACGATTTCAGCCAGTACGATCCGGACGCGCCGTTCCCGGAGCTGGGTGACATCGGCAGCAACTCGTTCCGTTCCACCACCGACCGCATCAAGCAGGACGCGCGCGAAAAGGGCCTGAGCCTGCGCCAGGTGGCACTGGAAGCGGTGAGCCCGCGACCGAATTTCATCGGCACGCCGGAGCATGTGGCCGACGAGTTGATCCGGTGGTTCGATGCCGGTGCCAGCGACGGCTTCATCCTCGGTTTCGCGGCACAGCGCGAAGGCCTGGACGATTTCGTGACCCAGGTGCTGCCGATCCTGCAGGCGCGCGGCTACCACCAGCGTGAGCTGGAAGGGCAGACCCTGCGCGCGCATCTGGGCCTGCCGTACAAGGCCAGCCGCCACTCGACCGACGCCGAGCCGGCGCGGAAGGCAGGGTAAGGCGATGAGCGGAGAAAGCGCGGCAGCACCGGGCCATGCCCAGCGGAATTCCCGAACGACGGGCATATTGCCCGACATCGCGGCACGCGCCGAGGCGGCCATCGCGATCCGCCATGACCTGCACCGGCACCCGGAGCTGGCCTTCGAGGAACACCGTACCAGCGCACGCGTGGCCGAGCTGCTGCAACAGTGGGGCTATGAGGTCACCATCGGCCTCGGCGGCACCGGCGTGGTCGGTACGCTGCAGCGCGGGCAGGGCAGCCGTCGCCTTGGGCTGCGTGCCGACATCGATGCACTGCCGATCCACGAGGACTCCGGGCTGGCCTACGCCAGCCAGAACGAAGGGTTGATGCATGCCTGCGGCCACGATGGGCATACCGCCATCCTGCTGTCTGCGGCGCACTACCTGGCCCATCACGGCCGCATCGACGGCACCCTGCAGCTGGTGTTCCAGCCGGCCGAGGAAACCGGTTCGGGGGCCTCGAAGATGATCGCCGACGGCCTGTTCGAACGCTTCCCGGTGGATGCGATCTATGGCCTGCACAACTGGCCGGGCGTGCCTGTCGGCCACTTCGGCTTCGTCGATGGCCCGGCGATGGCATCGGTGGACTGGGCGCGGCTGAAGGTGATCGGCAAGGGCGGTCATGGCGCTGAGCCTCAGGGCAGTGTCGACCCGATCCTGGTGGCAGCGCACATCGTCACCGCGCTGCAGAGCGTGGTGTCGCGCAATGTCGATCCGCGGCAGATGGGCGTGGTCACCGTGGGTTCGATTCACGGCGGGCAGGCCGCCAATGTGATTCCAGACGTGGTCGAGCTGAAGCTGACCGTGCGCGCCTACCTGCCCGAGGTACGTGACACCCTGCGGCGCCGGGTCACCGAGATTGCCGAGCAGACCGCCGCCGCGTTCGGCGCGCGCGCGGAGATCGAGTTCCCGCGAGGCTTCCCGAGCGTGATCAACCACCCTGAGCAGACCGCCTACATCCGTGAGGTGGCCGTACAGGGCTTCGGCAGCGAGCAGCTGGTGCCGGAGTTCGCGCCACGCACGGCCAGCGAGGATTTCGCCTTCCTGCTGCAGGCGCGGCCGGGCAGTTTCGTGTTCGTTGGCAACGGCGACAGCGCACCGCTGCACAGCCCGCGCTATGTGTTCAACGACGCCGCCATCGCACCTGCCGCCAGCCTGTGGGCGCGGCTGGCCGAAGACTATCTGGTGAAGGACGCGACATGAGCAGCAACGAACGCTTCCTCTATACCTCGGTGGATGATCCGCTGGCGCGGCCTCTGTTCGATGGACTGGAACAGGAGTACGACAGCCGCTACGCCGATGTGCGCCGCCGTATCGGTGGCAGCGCCCGCGAGGAGCTGCAGCGCTACCCGGCGCAGGCCTTTGCTGCGCCGGTAGGGGCGTTCGTGCTGCTGCTGCGCGATGGTGTGGCGATCTCCGGCGGTGCCTTCATGCCGCACCGCGATCCGGACACCGCCGAGTTCAAGCGCATCTGGACGCTGCCGGGCCTGCGCCGCCAGGGCATCGCGCGGCGTGTACTGCAGGAACTTGAGGACCAGGCGGCGCGCCAGGGTTACCGACGGGTGTTCCTGACCACCGGCTTCCGCCAGCCTGAAGCCGTCGGCCTGTACCTCAGCCACGGCTACACCGCGCTGTTCGATCTGGAGGCCGATCCGGAATCCATCGCCCACTTGCCGTTCGAGAAGCACCTGGGCGTATCGGCGCCAGCCGTCGTGCCATCACAGACCGTGCTGCACGGAGCCCACGCATGAGCACGCCTTCGACCGCGCTGGATGGCATTGCCACACGCCCGGCGCCAACCCCGGCGTTGAAGATCGTGCCGGCCCGGCATCCGCTGCAGGTGGTCGGAACCCTCCTCGCGTTGGCGCTGATCCTGATCGGGCTGCAATCGGTGTTGGGCAATCCGCGCTGGGGCTGGGGCACGTTCGCCGAGTGGTTCTTCGCACGCCCGGTGCTGGAAGGCCTGGGTCGCACACTGCTGCTGACCGCGCTCGGCACCGGCCTCGGCTTCGCGCTGGGTACCTTGCTGGCGTTGGCCCGCGTGTCCGGCTCGCCCCTGCTGTCGGCGGTGTCGTGGGGCTATGTGTGGCTGTTCCGTTCAATCCCGCTGCTGGTCCTGTTGCTGCTGCTGAACAACCTGGGCTACCTGTACAGCACCATCGAGCTGGGCGTGCCGTTTACCGGCATCAGCCTGTTCTCGTACCCGACCACGCAGCTGATCGGTGTGTTCAGCGCCGCAGTGCTGGGTCTCACCTTGAACCAGGCCGCGTTCTCGGCCGAGGTGATCCGTGGCGGCATTCTGTCGGTCGACCATGGCCAGTACGAAGCCGCAGCGGCGCTTGGCCTGCCACGTGGCCGCCAGGTGCGCCGCATCATCCTGCCGCAGGCGATGCGTTCGATCCTGCCGGCCGCGTTCAACGATGTGATCGGCCTGGCCAAGAGCACCTCGGTGGTCTACGTGCTGGCGCTGCCTGAGCTGTTCTACACCGTGCAGGTGATCTACCGGCGCAACCTGGAAGTGGTGCCGCTGCTGATGGTGGCCACGGTCTGGTACCTGGTGATCCTGACCGTGTTGTCGCTGCTGCAGCGGCGCGTGGAGCAGCGCTTTGCGCGCGGCCAACTGCAGCGCGAGCGTTCGGTATCGCGTGTCTCGTCACCGACGCGCGCCACAGGTGAGGCTGCACCGCGCGTGGTCAATCGCCCGCGCATTGCCGCGCAGGTTGAAGCGGGCGAGGGGGCATCGGTGTCGCTGCATGGCGTAGGCAAGGTGTTCGGCGACCAGCCGGTGCTGGAAGACGTGAACCTGGACCTGCGCGCTGGCAGCGTGACGGTGCTGATCGGCCCGTCCGGCGCTGGCAAGTCCACGTTGCTGCGGCTGATAAACCACCTGGAACGTGCCGACAGCGGTTACGTGACCGTCGGCGGGCAGCTGATCGGCTACCGCCGCGATGGCGACACCCTGTACGAGCTGCCCGAACGTGAGATCCGCCGCCGTCGTGCGGAAGTGGGCATGGTGTTCCAGGGCTTCAACCTGTTCCCGCACCTGACCGCGCTGGAGAACATCATCGAGGCGCCGATCGCGGTGCGCGGCGTGCCGCGTGCGCAGGCTGAGCAGCAGGCGCGCACGCTGCTGGAACGGGTCGGCCTGGCCGACAAGGCCGATGCCTTCCCGCGCCAGCTGTCCGGCGGCCAGCAGCAGCGCATCGCGATTGCCCGCGCACTGGCGCTGCAACCGAAGGTGCTGCTGTTCGATGAACCGACCTCGGCACTGGACCCGGAGCTGGTGGCCGAAGTGCTTAGCGTGATCGAGGAGCTGGCCCGTTCCGGCACCACGCTGGTGATCGTCACCCATGAGCTGAGCTTCGCCCGCCGCGTGGCTGACCACGTGGTGATGATGGACCAGGGCCGGGTGATCGAGCAGGGCACGCCCGAGGCGCTGTTCGAACGTCCGCGCCAGCAACGCACCGCCGATTTTCTGGCCAAGACCCTGTAACCCCGGAAGGAAGACCATGAGCCCTGCAGCACCGCGTCGCCCCTCACGCAGCACCCTGTTGATCGTGGGCGTGCTGGTCATCGGCATCGCCGGCATCGTCTATTCGCGCGTGCGTCAGGCACCGGATGCCGGCACCGTGGCCGCAACCAGCCTGGCGGGTGCGAACACCGCAATCCTGAAGGGCACGCTCGATCCGAAGGCGCAGGCGTTGATTCCGGCCGACTATCGCTTTGTCACGCCTGGTACGTTCACCGTGGCCACCCATCCGGGGCAGCTGCCGCTGGCCGACTATGGTACCGACAGCAAGGACGTGGTCGGCATCGAGCCGGACATCGCGCGGCTGATTGCCGATGGGTTGGGCCTGAAGCTGGTGATCGTGCCGGTGGCGTGGGCCGACTGGCCGCTGGGTCTGGAATCAGGCAAGTACGATGCGGTGCTGTCGAACGTGACGGTGACCGAAGAGCGCAAGAAGAAGTTCGATTTCTCCAGCTACCGTTACGATCTGCTGGGAATTTACACGCGCACTGATGGGCCGATCCAGAAGATCGAAAAGCCGGCCGACGTTGCCGGGCTGAAGGTGGTGGTCGGTGCCAGCACCAACCAGGACCAGATCCTGCGCCAGTGGGACCAGCAGAACATCGCCGCTGGCTTGAAGCCGGTGGAGTACCAGTACTTCGATGACGCCGTGGTTGGGCGGCTGGCAGTGATCACCGGGCGCGCCGATGTCTCGTTCGAGCCCAACGCCACCGGCGCCTATTCGGCGCGCGATGGCAAGGTGCGGCGTGTGGGCCTGTTCCCGGGGGGCTGGCCGAACGCCGCGGCGATCTCGGTGACCACGCGCAAGGGCAGCGGCCTGGCTGATGCGGTGACGCAGGCGCTGAACACCCAGATCGGCAGTGGCACCTATGCGCAGGCGCTGAAGCGATGGAATGTGGCCGAGGAGGCCGTGCCGCAGTCGCAGACCAACCCGCCGGGGCTGCCGACGCTCTGACGCCGGGCATGGCCCGGCAGCTACCGCTGCTTTTGTAGAGCCGAGCCATGCTCGGCTGCAGTTCGCGTGGTGTGCGATGCGTCGAGAATGGCTCGACTCTACAAGAGCATCCACGCATGGCGTGGATCTACTCGCAGAGTCTGATTTCTGTAGAGCCGAGCCATGCTCGGCTGCATTACCAGACCGCTTCCAACGTCCGGAACGGTTTCGCCAGGCGCACGCCCTCGGCATCGAAGTCGGAAACGCTGCGTCCATCCACGCGCACAGACTTCGGCGCGGTCCGGTTCGGCCACCACATGCGCACGGCGGTGTCCTTGCGCAGCCCCTCGCCAATCACCACCGTCAGCAGCCCGTCGCGCTGCCGCGCCTGCATCTGCAACGTGCCATACGCGGTCGGCAGGCGCTCCACCGCCACCCCTTCGCCAGCAACCCACGACGGCGGTGTGCCCGGTAGCAGCGACAGTGCGTCATCGTCCTCGCGCATCAGCATGCCGAACAGCGTGCGGCCGTACTCGGCGCCGATCCAGGTATGCGGCATGTCGCCCAGGTAGCGCGGGAAGCGCTGCCGCGAATGCACGACCTCGGCCAGCACCTGCCATTCAAGCGGGCGTCGATCATGCAGCAGGCCCTGCAGCAGTTCGTCGGCTGCTTCGGGTTGGCCCAGGTGCACATAGCTCAGCACATTGCGGATTTCGTAGGGCGTATAGGCGTACAGCGCGCCGGGCTGGTTGCGCTTGCGTACGTCTTCCAGATAGCGGGCGAAGGTGGTCCGCAATGCATCTGCCGGCAGCACGCTCTGCGCACCGGTGGGGTCCAATGCAATCGAAACGCCGGTGGGATCACCATCGCCCAGATCCGCCGAGGACGGAATGAAGTCGATGCCCTTCCACGCCATCGTCGCCCGGATAGAGGCATGCAGTGCGTCGTACAGCAGCTTGTACTGTTCGCGCGCCCAACGGGCGGTTTCATGGTCGCCAAGTGCCTCTGCCAGCCACGCGCCGTCGTGCCAGCCCTTCAGTCCCCAGTAGTCATCCCAATAGCTGTGGGTGGGCGAAGGGTAGCCCTCGTGGCTGATCGACGGCGCAAGAATGCCCGCGAAGCGCTCCGGCGCTGGCTGGTCAGCCATGTAACCCGCTACCAGCGTGCGCTCGCGCAGCTGCTGCAGGAAGCGCAGCGCCGCCTTCACTTTCGGCAGGTACGCGCGCACCGACTCCGCACCGCCATCGAGGCGGGCGACATCGGCGACCAGTGCCACATACTGGCCCTGGCTGTCGTACTCGATGTCCGAACCAAAGCCGGTGTTGACGCTGCCATCGTCGTTGAGGATCGGCGAGACCAGTCCGCTGCCGTGCACGCCGTGCTGGCTGTACCACGCCAGGTAGTCGCGCGCGACCTTGGCTTCGCCCATGCGCAGCAGCACCGCCGAGGTGGCCATGCCATCGCGGATGAAGGAGCGGTTGTAGTTGCGCGGGCCGGGCTGCATGGCCGGGCCGGTCTGGTTGATCAGCATGTAGGCAGCCTGCGCGCGCAGCATGTCGACCAGCGAGGGATCGGGCAGGCGCAGGCCGACCTGGCCCAGCCGCGCCTGCCAATCTGCGGACGCCTGCGTGGCCAGCGTCTCGAACGCTGCATCGGCATCACGGGGCAGCGTGGCCAGGTCAAGCGCAGGCGCCTCGGGCAGCACGCCATTGGCATCGGCAGCGGCGGTACCGAGTGGGAACGCCACGACCACCGCATCGCTGGCACCGGGCGCGAGGCGGATCCGGTAGCTCAATGCGGCTGCGGCCAGTCCTTGCTCATCGCGCGCCTGCTGGGAGGCAGGCAGACGCCCGGCTGCGATGCCGGCGGTGATTTCCGTTTCACCTTCGTTGCCGAACTGCGCAGCGCCGGCAGCATCCACCGGCGTGAGCGAGCGCAGCAGCGTGCGGCCGTTCACGCGCACCGTGTTGGCTTCGACGGCGACCTCGCGGATCGGCGACAGCCCGCCGTTCTGCCACGGCGGGTTCATCTGCATCGGTCGTACCGCCAGTGTCAGCGTGCCGTCGATCGTGGTGGTGCCGGTGTTGTGCAGTCGATGGCGGAGGAAGGTCACCGGCTGGCCATCGCGCTCGATGGCGAACACCTCACTGCGCAGCTCCAGCCCAGGCTGCGGCGACCAGGTGGCCGAAGGCATCGGCTTCCAGCCGTCGCGCAGTGCGTGCTGCACCTTCTGCCCGGCGGCACCGGCTGTGCTGCCATCGGCATTGCGCCAGATCGGCTGCACCAGCGGTGCGCCCTTGAATGCCTCGATGTTGCCGTACTCGTCGAAGATCGACTTCTGCCGGCCCGCATGAACGCCGACCGCAGTCCAGTAGGTCTGCTGCATCTGCAGCGAAGCGGGGAACAACGCGCGCTGTGCACCGCTGGCGGCGATCTGGTAACGCTTCATCGGCGTCATCACCGCCTTCGGGCCGAGCAGGCGGATGCGTGCCACCTGGGGTGCATCGCCGTCGACCGTCAACCGCAGTGCCTGCAGGTCCAGCGGCGCGCTGGCCGCGAGCCAGCTCTGCTGCCGGGTTGCTGCCTGCGTATCTGCGGCCAGTTCGTGCCAGCGGCCCTGGGCATCGCGTGCCTGCAGGCGCGCAGCGCCGTGCTCATTTGCCCAGTCGACCGCCAGCCCGGTGCTGGACTGCGCGCGCGGCAGAACGATGTCGAGCGTGTGGGTGCCGCCCTTGCCGGCGGGGATCGCCACCGCGCTGCCGCCCTGCCAGAGTGCGGCGGACTGCGTGGCATCGAGTCCGGCCACGCGCGCACTGAGCGTGCTGTCCAGCGGTTCCATTTCGAAGATGGACACGCCCCAATCGGAGGTGCGCTGCGGGTTGGCCAACCGCAGGTAGCGCGCCTGGCGTGGCGCGAAGTACAGCGTTTCGATGCCGCCGAGCGAATCGGCCATGGTGTAGGCGGTCTGCCACTGCATGCCGTCCAGCGAGGTCTGCAGCGAATAGCCCTCTGGATTGGAGACATCCCAGGTGAGGCGTGCGCCGGCCAGCATTGTTGGCGCGCCGAGGTCGATCTGGAACCAGTGGCCCGGACTGAAGGCACCGCCGGTGACGGTCTTGGGGTCGCCGTCGATCAGATGGCTGATGGCCATCGCCGGAACCTGCTGCGAGGAGGCGCTGGCCTGCCATTGGCTGCGTGGTGGCAATGTCTGTGCCTGCGCGGAGGATGCCAGGACGGTGAGCATCAGAGTGGCGGCAGGTCGCCATGGGGCAGGTGGGCGGGAGACCTTGGAGCGTTCGGCGCGCAACGTCATTACGGACAGCCTCGCAGGTTCGACCGGAATCGGGCGAGCGCTACGCTAGCAAGGGATGTAATCGGTTACATGACGCACTGCAGCGCCGCCGGGCGCTGGCGCTGCCATCGCGGGAGCGCTGACGGATGTGGCTCTGGACGGCTGCCGGCTTGCCCCTATCCTGACTGGCAGCGACCACCGATCTGAAATGGATTGATGATGGAATTCAGTTTCACGCTGATGTACCGAGTGCCTGATACCGGAAAAGATCTCAGTGCATTTGAGCGAGGTCTTGCAGAGGTGGGGTGCGACGATGCGCTGCTGGGCAGTGGTTCGCCGGGCGTATTGGCGTTGCGATTCCAGCGAGAAGGCACAGCCGCAGACGATGTCGCGCGTGCCGCATGCGTGCAGGTTCAGAGTGCGCTACCGGAAGCCGAATTGATAACCGTGCATGTCGATGTCAGCAATGCTGCCGGCGTCTCCAATTGCGGTGCCTCCAAAGCTGAGCTTGTTTGACGTCCACGGCGCATTTCTCGGAAGGAGCCGAGCATGGCTCGGCTCTACATGGCTTCCGGCAGGTCAAGCGGCATCCCCCATTACAGCTCCACCGTCTCCCACCAGCGTGTACCCGCCTGCGGCGCCTGCATGTCCAGCGCTTCGCCCATCATCGGCGTGGCCACCGGCACGTTCTTTGCGGCGGCCAATGCGGTGATGCGCTCGAACGGCTGCTGCCAGGCGTGCAGCGCCAGATCGAAGGTGCCGTTGTGGATCGGCAGCAGCCACTTGCCGCGCAGGTCCAGGTGCGCCTGCAGGGTCTGCTCGGGCTGCATGTGCACGAAGGCCCAGCGCGGGTCGTAGGCACCGGTTTCGATCATGGTCAGGTCGAACGGGCCGTACTTCTCACCGATGGCCTTGAAGCCGTCGAAGTAGCCGGTGTCGCCGCTGAAGAAGATGCGGAAGTCATCGTCCTGGATCACCCATGACGCCCACAGGCTGCGATCGCTGTCGCCCAGACCGCGGCCGGAGAAATGCTGGCCCGGGGTGGCGGTCAGGCGCAGGCCGCTGGCTTCGGTCGATTGCCACCAGTCCAGCTGTTCGACCTTGCTGGCGTCCACGCCCCACGCAATCAACTGGTCGCCCACGCCCAGCGGTGCGATGAAGCGCGCGGTCTTGCCGGCCAGCTGCATCACCGCGGCATGGTCCAGGTGGTCGTAATGGTTGTGCGAGAGGATCACGCCGGCGATCGGCGGCAGTTCGTCGATGCTGATCGGCGGTGCGTGGAAGCGCGCCGGGCCCAGCCACTGTACCGGCGAAGCGCGCTCGGAGAACACCGGATCGGTCAGCCAGTATTGGCCACGCAGCTTCAGCAGGATCGTGGAATGCCCGAGCCGGAACAGGCTGCGATCAGGCGCGGCGTCCAGGGTGGCACGGTCCAGCGGCAGCACCGGAATGGGGTGGGTGGGCACGGTGCCCTTGGGCTTGTTGAACAGAAACGTCCACCAGATCTCCGCGCCATCGCGCAGGCCCATCGCCGGACGCGGCAGGGCATTGCGGAACTTGCCGTCGCGGTACTGCGGCGAATCGGGGAAGTCGGGGAGGGACCAGGACTTGCAGAAGGTGTAGGCGGTCACGGCGAGGATTCCAAGCAAAAGGACAAGGAGCAGGCGCTTCATGGGTGACGTCCGCTGGGTACACTGCACAGTGTAGTTTCGTGTTTTTCAAAAGTACACTGCCGGGTGTAAAATGGTGGCGTCCGTTCAGCTATCCGGTTTCCGCCATGTCTCGTGTCCCGCAACGCCTGACCGACCGCAAACGCGAAGCCATCGTGCGTGCGGCGGTGGAGGAGTTCCGTGCATCGGGCTACGAGGCGACCAGCATGGACCGCATCGCCGAGGTGGCCGGGGTCTCCAAGCGCACCGTCTACAACCACTTCCCGAGCAAGGAAGCGTTGTTCTCGATGATCCTGGAGGAGCTCTGGGAGCGCAGCGTGGCCAGCGACGCACTGCCGTACCGCGCCGACCAGCCGCTGCAGGCGCAGCTGATGCAGCTGCTGGGGCAGAAGCTGGAGCTGCTCAGTGATGCCAACTTCATCGACCTGGCACGGGTGGCAATGGCCGAGATCATCCATTCGCCGGAACGTGCGCAGGCCATCGTCTGCCGCATGGGCGAGAAGGAAAGCGGTGAGAGTGCGTGGATCCGCGCGGCAATCGCCGATGGCCGGCTGCGCCAGGTCGATCCGGAGTTCGCCGGCCACCAGCTGCACGGGCTGGTGAAGAGCTTTGCATTCTGGCCGCAGGTGACGATGGGGCAGGCGCCGTTGAACGAACAGGAGCGCGCACGCGTGGCCGAATCGGCGGTGGCGATGTTCCTGGGTTACTACGCGGTCTAGCTGGCGGCGAAGCGGCGGAACTCGTCGGCCGGCAGCGCCGCCGAGTACAGATAGCCCTGGCCGACATCCACACCCAGTGCGCGCAGTTGCTGTTCCTGCGCGAGGGTTTCGGTACCCTCGGCCACCACGATCGCACCGCAGCGATGCGCGACTTCGACGATGAAGCGAACGATCGACTGCGACTTGGCGTCGGACAGGGTGGCAATCAACGCCTGCTCGATCTTGACCTCGGCGATGGCCAGCTGCGAGAGCAGGATCAGGGTTGAATAGCCGGCACCGAAATCATCCAGTGACAGCGTGACCTCCGCCGCCAGCAGCTGTGCGATGTTGGCATCGACCACGTCGCGTTCGACGATCTCGGTCCATTCGACGATCTCCAGGCGCAGCATCACGCCGGGCACATCGTGCAGTGCCAGCAATTCCTGCAGGCGCAGGCCGAAGTCGGGCAGGCGCAGTGACTCGGCCGAAACGTTCACGGCGATCTTCAGCTGCGAGCCATCGCGTCGGCACTGCTGCAGGAAGTGGATGGCCGACTGCAGCGTGGCCCATTCCAGTTCAGCCAACCGCCCCTGCCGGCGCAGCAGCGAGATCACCCGCATCGGCGCGATCAGCCGGCCCTCGCCGTCGCGCATGCGCAGCAGTGCTTCGGCGCCGACCAGCTGGCGATCCTGCAGGCGATGCTTGGGCTGGTAGCACAGGGGGGCATCTCCCTGCTGCAGCCAGCGTTCGAGGGCGACTTCGATCAGGGCGTCGATCTCGCTGTCGCGCTGGATCGGGTCGTCGAAGAACACGACGCCGGATTCGATCGCACTCAGCGCCACGGTGATCGCGCGGAACGGAAGATGTCCTTCGTCGGCATCGGAGGGGGGCTTCAGTTCGACCACCGCACAGCGGAACAGCGGCCGGAAGCCGGGCCAATCGCGGCCGACCCGATCGGCCAGGTTGCTGGCCAGCTCGGTGATCTGCGGCTGCGTGCGCAGTTCGAACAAGGTCAGGTCGCGCACCAGGATCGCCAGCGCGGCATCGCCGAACTGGTAGATCTCCAGCTGCCCGGCTGGCAGCGAGGGCAGCAGCCGATGCACCTCGTCGGTGCTGTCGCGCTGCCACAGGCCGTTGTCCTGCAGCGGCCCGTAGCGCAGGCGCAGATCGCGCAGGTTGCCCATCTCGGCCACGATCAGGCAGGCCTTGCCGATGCCGTCGTTGTCGCGCCAGTAATGCTGCAGGCGTTCGCCAAGTGCACGCATGTTGGGCAGGCCACTGATCGGATCGATGCGCAGCCAGGCCTGTTCGCGCTGACGCTGTGCATCGATCTGCGCATCGTTGTAGACCAGCGCGAACACCGCGCCCAGCATCAGCAGCGATAGTGGCAGTGCCAGCAGGCGCTGGATTGCCAACTCCTCCACGGGCAGCTGATTGGCGCCGATGATTGCGACGCCCAGTGCCAGGCCCAACGCAGTGACGGCGATACGCACGCCCCAGGCCTGCAGGATCACGCGCAGCGAGAGCTCATTGAGCATGCGCGGGTGCAGGCGCCTGCGCAGCCAGACGCCGGCCAGCATCTGCAGCGTGGCCTCGAGGCCGGCCGGCAGGAAATACTGGGTGCCGGCAAACTGGTAGCGCGCCAGCAGGCTGGCGGCCAGGCAGGTCAGGCCGCCGCGCCAACCGCCCAGCAGGCCACTGACCAGCAGGATGTCGAAGCCGAGGTGCAGCTTGACCACACCCTGGGTGTAACGGGCCACGAACCAGGAATTGAACAGGTAGATCAGGCCCAGCGCCACGCCGACATACAGGCGACGGCCTTCAATGGCGTGCCCGGCGCGGCGGGTGGCGATCAGCAGCACGCCGATCATGCCGATCACCGCCGTGGCCTGCAGCAGGTACAGCGGCAGGCTGGGCAGGGCGCTGTCCAGGACCTGGGCCGAGACCCGTGAAAGCGCATCCATAGCAGGTTCCCGCCTGTGACCGACGGCCAGTGACGAGCAGCGTAGTCGCAGCAGGGCGCAGGTTCAATTGCACTGGCTGGGTTCGGGCAGGAGGTGGTCGGCCATGAAATCGACAAACGCGCGTACACGCGGCTGCTGATGGCGATGGCTTGGCCAGAGGGCCCAGAAGGTGCTGCGCTCGGTGCTCCATGGGTCCAGGACGCTGACGAGTTCACCGCGGTCCAGCGCATCACGCGTGGCGAAGTCGGGCAGGCACGCAATGCCATGGCCATCAATGGCCATGTGCAGGATCGTCTCAAGATGATTGGCGGTCATTGCGGTAGTCAGCCGTGGCTCAGTGCCTCCCTCATGCGTGGGCAGCGGCCAACGTTCGATCAGGCCGGTGCCGGGAAAGCGATGGAGAAGGCACGCGTGGCCGCTCAGATCCTCCGGGTGCTGTGGCGTGCCGCGCTTGGCGAAGTACGCAGGGGCGCCCACACAGAGCAGGCGGGCACTGCCGAGGTTGCGGCCGTGCAGCCTGGAGTCGGCGGGGTTGCCCGTGCGGACAACGGCGTCGAAGCCCTCCTCGATGACATCGACAAGACGGTCGCTGAAGTGCAGGTCGAGTTCAATGGCGGGAAAGCGGTGCGCAAAGGCCGATAGCACCGGCAGCATCAGTCCGCTGGCGAGTGGAAGACTGACCTTCAGGCGACCGCTGGGCGCGGCCTGGGCGTCGGTCAGCTCGCGCTCCGCTGCGGCGACCTCGGTCATGATGCGACGGCAGCGTTCAAGGAACTGCTCGCCTTCGGCAGTCAGGCTGACGCTGCGGGTATTGCGATTCAGCAGGCGGGCACCCAGGCGCTCTTCCAGCCGGGCGATGGTCTTGCTTGCCGCCGAAGGGGTGATGCCACGCTGTCGTGCTGCGGCCGCGAAGCTGCGTGCCTCGGCGACCAGAACGAAGAGGCTGAGACCGGCAAAGCTGTCCATGACGTGGCCATTGATGACGTTCATGTCATTAAAGCACGGACACAACGATGGATTTTTACGCGATAGCGTCGTCGATAGCATCAATGGGGTGGCGCCTGGCCACGCTGGAGCTTCATCGACATGTCTGTTGCCTCTGCTGAGACGGCCGGATCATCACGCTTTGGAGTGGTGCTGGCGGGCTGCCTGACGGCGCTCACCATTCCGTTGAGCATTGCCAGCCCCGCCGTGGGCATTCCCGCCATCCGCGCCGCGCTGGGTGGTTCGCCTGCGGCGTTGTCCTGGATCATCAACGCTTATCTGTTGACCTACGGCTGCACCACGCTGGTGGCCGGTGGGCTGGCCGATCTGCATGGCAGGCGCCGGATCTGGCTTCTGGGCGGCGCGTCGTTTGCGCTCGTCACCGGCCTGATCCCCTTGATGCCCGATGTGGCGTGGATCAATGCACTGCGACTGCTTCAGGGGATGGCGGCGTCGGCTGCGTTTGCCGGTGCGATGGCGTCGCTGGCGCAGGTGTTCGACGGCCAGGCGCGGGCCAGGGTGTTCAGCCTGATCGGCACCACCTTTGGTGCAGGAGCCGCAGGCGGTCCGCTGCTGGCAGGCGGATTGATCGATGCGCTGGGCTGGGAATGGGTGTTCTTCCTGCCTGCGTTGCTGGCCGCCCTGACCGTACCGTTGGTCGCCCTGTCATCCGTCGAATCGAAGAGCACCGGTTCGCCACGCCTGGATTGGCTGGGCGCCGTCACCTTCATGCTGGCGCTGGGGGCACTCACCTACGCCATGATCGTGCTGCCGGAACGCGGCCTGTTGCATCCGCAGACGCTGGTACTGCTGGCGCTCTCGATGGTGTTGCTGGCCGCGTTCATTGCCGTCGAGCGCTCCCATCGAACACCGCTGCTGGATCTCGGGCTGTTCCGCAACCGGCGCTTTGTCGGCGTGCAGATTCTCGCCGCTGCGCCTGCGTTCTCGTACGTCGTCCTTCTGGTGGTGCTGCCGGCGGGGTTCATCGGTGTTGAAGGGCTGCGGCCCACCGAAGCTGGACTGGCGATGGCAGCACTGTCTGCACCCTTGCTGGTTGTTCCCCTGGTTGCGGGTCACCTGCTGCGCTGGATTCCGGCGCGGACGCTGTGTTGTGCGGGCCTGTTGATCGGCGCGCTTGGGCTGGCATGGCTGGCGCAGGTGTTCCAGCTACCTTCTGTGCGCTGGATGCCGATGCTGGTCATCGGGATCGGCATCGGTCTGCCTTGGGGGATCATGGATGGCCTGGCGGTCAGCGTGGTTGGCAAAGAGCAGGCAGGCATGGCCGCGGGCATCTTCAACGCAATGCGACTGGCAGGCGATTCCATTGCCCTCGCGCTTGTCGGCATCATGCTCTCATCCCGCATTGGTGGGAGTATGGCGCTTGAGGCCAGCGTCGTGGCCCGTGCCGCCGTGCACAGGCTGTCCATGGGCGACCTTGGCGGAGCGGTGGAGGCATTGCCCGGCGTTTCGAGAACGGCGCTGGCCCAGGCATACATGGAGGCCGTCCGTGGCCAGCTGTTTGTCCTGGCGATGGCGACCGTGCTGACCGCCATCGTGCTCGGGTACCTGTTGCGCGAAGAGGTCGAGCCTGGCCTGCGCAGAGTCGGTCAGTAGCGCGGGTCGGCGATGGCCGGCAGCACCAGTTCGCGCACGAAGCCGGACGGTGACAGCCGCAGCAACGCGCGCACCATCGCAACGACGTCGTGCACCGGCACCAGCTCGCCGTCGCCGCGCGCTGCGGCCTCGGCCACCGGCACTGAAAGTGCATCGTCGGTGTTGAGGTAGCCCAGCTGCAGGCTGGTCACCGCCAGGCGGCGATCGCGGAAGCCCTCGCGCAGTGCATCGGCGATGCCGTTGAGCGCGAACTTGGATGCGCCGAACGCCACTTCCGGGCGGCCGCTGCGTGGCAGTGCCGAGGTCGAGCCGGTCAGCACCAGCTGCGGGCGTGGCGCGCCCAGCACCCGCGGCAGCAGGCGCTGCAGCAGCACCAGGGTGGCGGTGATGTTGACGTCGACCAGTTGGGTGAGCGCGGCATCGGTTTCGTCGAGGAAGGCGTACTCGTCGCTGAAGGCGGTCTGTTCCCAGATGCCCAGGTTGTGGATCAGCACATCCAGATCGGCAGGTGCCTGTGCTGCGATGTGGTCGGCAGCCACGGTCGGCTGGGACAGATCGGCTTCGATCCACTGCAGGGTGACGCCCTCGGGGCATTTAATATCGCGCGGTCGG
Source organism: Stenotrophomonas sp. ASS1 (assembly GCF_004346925.1). Lineage (NCBI taxonomy): Bacteria > Pseudomonadati > Pseudomonadota > Gammaproteobacteria > Lysobacterales > Lysobacteraceae > Stenotrophomonas > Stenotrophomonas oleivorans. Next base: position 1,924,336 of record NZ_CP031167.1, read on the forward strand.
TTGCGTGAAACGCCGATGACGGTGTCGCCTGCACTGCACAGGCCTTCCACGAACGCCCGACCGAGGCCCCTGCTGGCGCCGATGACCATCAATTTCATGTTGCTTCCTTGTTGTACTGCGGCGGCCTCAGTCGGCAGCCAGAATGGTGTCCCAGTCGGCGAACGCGCGCAGGCCGCTGTGCTCGGCGGTAATGATCGAGGCGGTGTTGTCGAGCTGGCAACGGTACTGAGGCTGCAGCCCGGCCGCCTGCGCGGACACGGCCATGGCGTGTACCAGCTGGCGCGCGTGCCCGCGACCGCGGGCCTCGGGCAGGGTCAGCACGCCCATGTCGGCGAGGGCTGGATCCAGGCTCCACGGGTACATGCTTCCCGCGGTAACCAGCCGCTCGCCATCGAAGGCGCCGAACACCTGCCAGTGGTCCAGCTCGACCCAGGCGGCATCCAGATCCTCCTCGCTCGCGCTGGCCTGGAACCCGTCGAACGCGGCTGCGTCGGCCGGGCCAAGACGGCGGATATGTGGCGGTGCAGGGCGCTCGGCCAGGGCCGCAAGTTCTGCGGCGGGGAAGTAGAAGACGCGATCCGCGCCATGCGTGCGCTGGCCGAGCTGCTGCAGGCGCAGTTGCAACTGCGGGAGCGTCCAGTGCGGCTGCGCGTGCAGTTGCAGGCGAGCGGCCAGGGCCGGGCGCAGCAGTGCGCGCGCGGGGCCCACGACCGGCTGCAGCAGCATGCCGTCCTCGCCCTCATCGAAATCATCGCTGCACGCCAACTGCAGCAGTGGATCATCCTGCAGCATGCGCTGCCCGGAGAACACGCTGCGCCAGGTCGCATCGATCAACGGGGCAAACACATCATCCATGACCGGTGTCTCGCTCAGTGCCGGGGCAGGTCCACCTGCAGGCCGGCGGCCTTCCATTCGGGGTAACCGGCGGCGAGCCGCTGCGCGGTCAGTCCGGCCTCGCGCAGCATCGCCACCGCATCGTTGGACAGCACGCAGTAGGGACCGCGGCAGTACGCGACAATGTGGACGGCACGCGGCAGTTCGTCCATCCGTGCACGCAGTTCCGTAACGGGAATGTTCAGCGCGCCGGGCAGGTGTCCCAGATCGAATTCCTCACGCGGCCGCACATCCAGCAGCACCACGCTGCTGCGTTGTTCCAGCAACTGCTCGACAGTCAGGCCTTCCAGAGCATCGCGGCGCTGCAGGCTGTCGTGGATCACGCCGTGCATCTCGCTGCGCTGGTGGTCGGCATAGTCGCGCAGCGCGGCCAGCAGGTTGCCCAGCGGGCCATCACCACTGCGGTAGAGGATGCGCTTGCCATCGCGTCGGGTCTGAACCAGGCCGGCACGGCGCAGCTGCTGCAGATGCTGGGAGGTATTGGCCACCGACAGCCCGGTCAGTTCGGCCAGGCGCTCCACTGCGCGTTCGCCCTGGGCGATGTGCTCCAGCAGGGCCAGGCGATGGGCATGGCCGAGCGTGCGGGCGATTTCGGCCAAGGCTTCCAGCGGTGAGAGCGGTGGCTCTGTTGCAGCGTTCATGCGGCGGACGCTAGCATCGCTCTATCATTCAAGCAAATAATTGAAGGTGTGCGATATGGCTGGCCTGGCGACATTCGTGATGGATTCGGTGGTAGTCGGCGTGGGAGCGACCGCTGTGATGGACCTGTGGGCGCTGGTGCAGCGGCGGCTGCTCGGCATTCCCTCGCTGGATTTCGCGATGGTGGGCCGCTGGCTGGGGCATCTGCCGCGCGGGCGCTTCCGCCACGATGGCATCGGCCGCTCGGCAGCGGTCAGTGGCGAGCGCGCGCTGGGCTGGACCGCGCATTACGTGATCGGTGTGGTCTTCGCCGCGTTGCTGCTGGCCGTGGTGGGGAACGGTTGGGTGCAGGCGCCGACACTGTGGCCGGCGCTGGCCTTCGGCATCCTCAGCGTCGCCGCACCGTTCCTCATCCTGCAGCCGGGCATGGGCGCGGGCATTGCCGCTTCAAAGACCCCGGCGCCGGGCAAGGCGCGCCTGCGCAGCCTGGTGGCGCACAGTGTGTTCGGCCTGGGCATGTACCTTTCCGCGTTGTTGTTGGCTGCGGTCCATGCAGGATGAGCGAGAATCCGTGGGGTCACCGGCAACAGGAACACCTCGGCATGGAAGCACCCGAATCCATCACTGATGACATGCCTCTGCCGTGTGCGTGGCAGGAGGCGTTGGCCGATGCGCGCATCGAGCGGCAATCGATCGGTGTGTCGCGTGCGGATGTTGCCCGCGTGCATCGGCCGGGCCAGGCCGATGCCTTCCTGAAGTCGGAAGTGATCGACGCCTTCAGTGAGCTGGGCGATGAAATCGCGCGCCTGCGTTGGCTGCAGGCACAGGGACAGTCGGTGCCAACGGTGATTGCCACTGCCGAAGAGGCGGGCCGGCGCTGGTTGCTGATGAGCGCGCTGCCTGGCCGCGACCTGGCCTCGTCGCCGGAGCTCGCGCCGCAGCAGCTGGTGGAGCTGCTGGCCGACGGGCTACGCGGGCTGCATGCGTTGCCGGTGGCAGCCTGTCCGTTCGACCAGCGACTGGCGTCGCGCGTGCAGGTCGCGCAGGCCCGCGTTGAAGCGGGCCTGGTGGATGCCGATGATTTCGATGACGAACGCCTGGGCCAGAGTCCGCAGCAGGTCTTCGCCGAACTGTGCAGCACCCAGCCCGACCATGAAGACCTGGTGGTCAGCCACGGAGACGCCTGCCTGCCGAACCTGATGGCGGTCGAGGGCCGCTTCAGTGGCTTCATCGACTGTGGCCGGCTGGGTGTGGCCGACCGCTACCAGGACCTGGCGCTGGCCGCGCGCAGCCTGGTCCACAACTTCGGCGACACGCGTTGGGTCGCGCCGTTGTTCCAACGCTACGGCGCGGTGGCCGACGAGCGCCGGCTGGCGTTCTACCGGTTGCTCGACGAGTTCTTCTGAGCCCGCGCATGGCTGGCGATGGCCGCGCAGATCAGGCCACCGACCACGCTCAGGTGCTCCAACGCGAAGAACAGGGCCAGTTGCTGTTCGGCACCGTGCTTGTTCCAGAAGGTATGCACGATGACGATGGTCAGCAGCATGAACACCGCCAGCGCGCCGCTGCCCAGCCAGAGCAGGCGATCGAGCAGCAGGCACAGTGCGCCGCCCAGCAGCACCACGGCGCTGGCGATGTTGAACAGCACAGGTGGTTGCAATCCGGCGGCCTGCATTTCGGCCACGCTGTTGTCCCACGCCAGCAGCTTGGCCAGGCCCGAGGACAGGAACACCACGGCCAGCAACAGCCGCGCGAGGAACCACAGCACGCGGCTGTCGAGCAGGGTGGTGATCATCCGTGGCATGCAGGAACTCCGGGTTGAGCGTGGGACAGGCCACGCAGCATCGGGCCTCAACCGCAGTTGAGGTCAAGGCTGGCTGAACGGAGCCCGACGTCGGCCGGATCGTCAGCTTCTAATTGGACGAACGTTCGTTCACTATTTGCGCCATGAACCGAGCCGACCGCAACGAGCAACGCATCGCACAGATCCTGCAGGCCGCCTTGCAGTGCTTCCTCGTGAAGGGATTCCACCAGACCAGCATGCGTGACATCGCGCAGGCGGCCGGCGTCAGCCTGGGCAATCTCTACAACCACTTCCCGGGCAAGGAAGCGATCATCCTTGCGGTGGCGGTGGCCGAGAGCGAAGAACTGGCACCGTTGCTGCAGCGACTGGCCGCGTCCGATGGCGAACGCACACAGGTGATGGCCTTCCTGCAGGACTTCCATGCGCTGTGCCGGCAGCCGGAGTGGGCAACACTTGCAGTGGAGGTGCTGGCCGAGAGTGCACGCAATCCGGCCGTCGCCGAGGCCTTCGCGGCCAATCGCAGGCAATTGCAGGCGACGCTGGCCGAAGCCCTGCAGCAGATGGCACAGCGCGAACGTCGGCGTCCCGTACTGGCGCCGGCACTGCAGGCGCAGGTGCTGCTGGATGCCATCGAAAGCGATGCGCTGCGTCGGGGGCTGGGCGAAGCCGAGGGCGCCGATGAAGCATCGCTGGATCTTGGCCTGCTCGCGCTGCTGCTCGGGGCACGCGCATGAGCGTCGTGGACCGGCGGCTGCACGGACTGGACCTGGCCCGCTACCTGGCACTGGCCGGCATGGTGCTGGTGAATTTCCGTCTGGCGATGGCTGTGCCGGCAGAGGGTGAGGGTTGGCTGGCAGGGTTCTTCCATCTGCTGGAAGGCAAGGCTTCGGCGACGTTCGTTACGCTGGCCGGCTTGGGCCTGGTGCTGGCCACGCAGCGGCAAGGGTGGTGGCCGGCCAGCGTGCAGACCTGGAGGCGCGCGCTGTTCCTGATGGTGCTGGGCCTGCTCAACCTGACCCTGTTCCCGGCCGATATCCTGCACTACTACGCGGTGTATTTCGCGTTGGCAGTGCTGTGGCTGCGTGCCTCGCCGCGGGTGTTGCTGGCCAGCATCGTGGGCCTGGCGGCCTGTTCGTTCTGGGCGTTGCTGCACTGGGACTACAGCCAGGGATGGAACTGGCAGACGCTGGAATACACCGGTCTGTGGCAATGGCCGGGCGCGGCCCGCAACCTGCTGTTCAATGGCTTCCACCCGTTGATGCCGTGGCTGTGCTTCTTCCTGCTGGGCATGCTGCTGGCGCGCCTTCAGTTGTCGCAGCCGCGGGTGCAGCATGCATTGCTGGTGCTGGGGCTGCTGCTTATCGGCGCCGGTCATGGCGTGCAGCATCTTGCGCACGGAACGCCCTGGCAGGCGTGGCTGGGAACGCAGCCGATGCCGCCGGGACCCGCCTACGTGCTTACTGGTGCGGGCGCGGCCTGCAGTGTCATCGCCGCCTGCCTGTGGCTGACGCGTGTACGCCCGGGCGACTGGCTGGAGCCGTTCACCGCGGCCGGGCGCATGACCCTGACCCTGTATGTGGGTCACATCCTGCTGGGCATGGGCACGCTGGAAAGCCTGGGCCTGCTTGATGGCAGTGCCTCGCTCGCGTCGGTGCTGTTGTGGGCGCTGCTGTTCCTGATGCTGGCGACCGCTGCGGCGTGGCTGTGGTCATGGCAGTTCGCGCGCGGTCCACTGGAGGCGGTGATGCGCCGTATTGCAGGCTAGTTCTCTGGTCGTGCCGACGCGATGTTGTGACGGACATGTCTGTGTCGTGGCGAGCGCATCTGCGATAGTGGTGGCAGGTAACACTTTCCGCTTGCATCCATGTCATTCGCTTCGGCGCAGCATCTCGGCGAAGTCCTGCAACAATCCTATGGCATCACCCCCACCGCCGTGGTGCCACGCCCGGTGGGCGCCGACGCCAATGCCAGCGTGTATCGCGTCGATGCGCGGCACGGGCAGTGGTGGTTGAAATGCCGCACCTACCAGGTCGACCCATCGGTGTGGGACAGCCTGCACTGGATGCGCGGCACGTTGGGTATCGATGAGATCGTCGCGCCGTGGCCGGCACTGACCGGTGGTGCGTCGGTACAGCGCTGGGGATTGCAGTTCACCCTGTTCCCTTATGTGGAAGGCCAGTCCGGGTTCGAGGCGGCGTTGAGCCGCACGCAGTGGAAACGGCTGGGTGAGGTGCTGCGGCGCCTGCACGGCGCGCAGCTGCCAGCGGAACTACAGCAGGCGCTGCCGATCGTCCGGCTGGAAACCGCGGCGCTGGAGACCGTCGGGCAGTGGTTGGCCGGCGAGGGCCTGGCGGCCGCGAAGGACGGGCTGGGCCGCGCATTCGTTTCGGTATGGGACCAGCAGCATGCGCGCATCGCGGCGCTGCATTCACAGGCACGGGAACTGCTCGCGGCCTTGCAGGACGTACCGGTAGACCTGCATCTGTGCCACACCGATCTGCATGCCGGCAACCTGCTGATGGGCAATGACGGTGGGCTGCACCTGATCGATTGGGATGGCCTGTCGCTGGCACCGCGCGAGCGCGACCTGATGTTCATCGGTGCGGCGGTTGGCGGGCGCTGGGGGCGCGAGAATCCGCTGGGCTTCGAGGACGGCTACGGCAGCGACCGTGGCGACCCGCGCTGGATCGCCTGGTACCGGCACTGGCGCATCCTGCAGGACCTGATCGAGTTCCAGCAGGTGCTGCTGGGCAGCGATGGTGAGGAGCGCTCGCCGCAACTGCGCCGGCAGTCGCTGCATTACCTGGGCGAGCAGTTCGCGCCGGGCAATGTGTTCGATGCGGCGGAGCGGGTGTATCGCGCGTTGTAAATGCACGTCACCTGCCATGGGTGAACCGTCGCGCTTCGCGCGATGAGTCGAGCATGGCTCGACTCTACAGTTACGCTCGGCAGCTCTTTGTGCCGCCATCGTTGATCGGGCGGACAGGAATCATCCGCGCATGGCGCGGATCTACTCGGCGGGCTTGGCTGCCGCCGAGGCCGCTGCGCTTGCGGCGCGGCGCGACAGCACGGCCTCGCGATGGGCGATGTAGGCGTTGGCGGCGAGGATGATGCCGGCACCGATGATGGTCCAGCGGTCCACCGTTTCGTTGAACAGCAGCCAGCCGAACAGCGTCACCAGTGGCAGTTGCAGGAAGCTGATCGGGGTCAGTGCCGAGACTTCGCCCAGGCGCAGCGCACGCGTCCACAGCAGCTGGCCGATGGTGCCGAGCACGCCGGTGGCCAGCAGCCACAGCCACGCCACGCCGGTCGGCCAGACCCAGACGAACACTGCCGGGATCAGCGACAGCGGCACCCAGAACACGTAGGTATAGAGCACCACGGTGTCGGCGCTGTCGATGCGGGTCAGCTGCTTGATCTGGATCGCCACCAGCGAACTCAGCACGGCAGCGGCCACCGCGACCAGACTGCCAGCGGTGAAACCGGCGGTGCCGGGACGCACGATCACCAGTACACCGATGAAGCCGACGACGACGGCGGCCCAGCGGCGCACGCGCACGGTCTCGCCCAGCCACAGCACGGCGGCGATGGTGACGAACAGCGGCGTGGAGTAGGAGAGCGACACCGCCTGCGCCAGTGGCAGGTGGCCCAGTGCCCAGAAGGCGCACAGCATCGAACCCAGGCCGATCGCACTGCGCACGAAGTAGCGCGGCAGCTGCTGGGTCTTCAGCGGCGCGTGGCCTGGCCGCAGCAGCATCGGCAGCAGTGCCAGCAGGCCGAAGGCATTGCGGAAGAACGCCACTTCCTGGGTGGGCACGTAGCGCGTGGCATAGCGGATCGCCACGGCCATCAGGCCGAAGGCCATCGTGCTGCCGAGCATCAGCAGCGCCGCCCGCATCGGGGTGGCGCTGGGGGAGAGGGCGGGGGTGTTCACCACTGTGCGCCGAGCAGGCGGGGCTCCGGTTCGATTGGCACGCCGAACTTCTCCAGCACGGAAGCAGAGATGCGTCGCGCCAGCGCCAGCAGTTCAGCGCCGGTGGCGTTGCCGTGGTTGACCAGCACCAGTGCGTGGCTCGGCGCAACGCCGGCATCGCCTTCGCGGAAGCCCTTCCAGCCGCAGGACTCGATCATCCAGGCCGCCGAGACCTTGCGCTTGCCGTCCTGGTCGGACGGGAACACCGGCAGCTCGGGGAAGTGCTGCAGCAGCACGTCGACCTGTTCCAGCGGCAGCACCGGGTTCTTGAAGAAGCTGCCGGCGTTGCCCAGTACATCCGGGTCGGGCAGCTTGCGGCGGCGGATCGCGATCACCGCATTGGCCACGTCCACCGCACTGGGCAGCTCCACACCCTGTGCCTGTAGTTCCTCGCGGATGCCGGCGTAGTCCATGCGCAGGTCATGCAGCAGTGGCAGCTTCAGTTCGATGGCGGTGATCAGGTAGCGGTCCATCTGCTGCTTGAACACGCTGTCGCGGTAGGCGAAGCCACACTGTTCGTTGTCCAGCCGCACCCAGGCCTGCTCCTGGCAGTCCCAGGCTTCGACGGCCTGGATGAACTCGCCGACCTGCGCGCCGTAGGCGCCGATGTTCTGGATCGGCGCGGCACCGGCGGTGCCGGGAATCAGGGCCAGGTTCTCCAGGCCGGACAGGCCTTCCTGCAGCGACCACATCACCAGGCCGTGCCACGGCACACCGGCACCGGCGCGGATCACGGCATGGTCGGCGCGATGCTCAAGGAAGCTGATGTCACGGTTGCCGAACACCAGCACGGTGCCCGGCAGATCCTCGGCGATCAGCACGTTGCTGCCGGCACCCAGCACCAGCAGCGGGCCGCTGGCCACTTCGGGCAATGCCAGCACTTCCGGCAGCAGCGTGGGATCGTGCAGTTCCAGCAGCTGAGCGGCGCTGGCCTGCACATGGAAGGTGTTCAGGGCCTGCAGCGGCGCATTGCGGGTGAGCGTCCAGCGCAGCGGGGCGTTGCCGTCGACGGTATCCATGGGCGCGCTCACAGTGGGGCCACCGCGCCGCGGCTCGGCGCTTCGCGGCGGCGACGGATCGCCTCCACGCATTCGGAGACGAGGGCCGGGCCACGGAAGATCAGGCCGCTGTAGCACTGCACCAGGGCTGCGCCTGCGGCCATCTTGGCCACGGCGTCGGCACCGGACAGGATGCCGCCAACACCGATCAACGGCACCGATTCGGGCAGGCGCGAACGCAGACGGCGCAGTACCAGGGTGGACTGCTCCAGCACCGGCGCGCCGGACAGGCCACCGGCCTCGTTGGCCAGCGGGTCGCCGGCCACCTTGCTGTGATCGATGGTGGTGTTGGTGGCGATCACGCCGTCCACCTGCAGTTCGCCCAGCACGCGGGCAGCGGCATCGATGTCGCGCTCGCTCAGGTCGGGCGCCACCTTGACCAGCATCGGCACGCGGCGACCGTGGCGGGCCGCGAGATCTTCCTGGCGGTCGCGCAACTGGCTGACCAGCTGGCGCAGCGCGGTTTCTTCCTGCAGTTCACGCAGGCCGGCGGTGTTGGGCGAGGAAATGTTGACAGTGATGTAGTCGGCCAGCGGGTACACCTTGTCCAGGCAGGCGATGTAATCGTCCACGGCCTGTTCGTTCGGGGTGTCCTTGTTCTTGCCGATGTTGATGCCGAGCAGGCCGCGGCGGTTGCGCGCGCGCTCGACGTTGCGCACCAGCGCGTCCACGCCCGCATTGTTGAAGCCCATGCGGTTGATGATCGCGTTGTGTTCCGGCAGGCGGAACAGGCGCGGCTGCGGATTGCCGGCCTGCGGGCGCGGCGTGATGGTGCCGATTTCGACGAAGCCGAAACCCAGCGCGAACAGCGCATCGATGTGCTCGCCATTCTTGTCCAGGCCGGCGGCCAGGCCGACCGGATTGGGGAAGGTCAACCCGAACACCGTGCTGGGCATCGGCGCGATGCGTGCGGCCAGCAGCGGCGTGGTGCCGGTGCGGTAGGCCAGGTCCAGTGCGGACAGGCCAAGGCCGTGGGCGCGCTCGGCGTCGAGCGAGAACAGGAAGGGGCGGGCAAGCGAATACATGCGTCGGTTCAGTCCAGCGTGCCGAGGAAGGCTCGGGTTCGATATTCAAAAGCGACCTGGTCGTCGACCGCGTGGGCGGCGAACAGGTCCTGCAAAGCGTCGATCATCGGCGCGTGGCGCGGATGACCGGCTTGCGGGGCATAGGAGGAGGACAGCAGGCGCCCGCGCAGGGCGTCGAAGTCCAGGTGCTGCACGTTCGGCAGCTCCACCATGCCGCGCAGGCCGGGGCCGAACCAGGCCTGCATGGTGGCATCGTCCTGGTAGCGCTCGGCCACGGCGGAGTAGTCGGTGCCGTAATCCAGCAGCAGCTGTTCGTAGCCGACCAGGAACGGACTGGCATCGAGCAGGCGCGAATTCCAGTAGATCAGTGCCTGGCCATCCGGACGCAGGATGCGCTGCCACTCGGCGCGCACCGCCACGGTGTCGAACCAGTGGAAGGCCTGCGCGACGCTGACCAGATCGATGCTGGTGTCGTCCAGTGTGGTGGCCTCGGCGCGGCCGTCGACCGCGCGGAACTGCGGGTACTGCGGTGCCAGCCATTGCTCGGCCGCGGCGCGCATGGCGGCGTTGGGTTCAACCGCGACTACCGGATGGCCGCTGGCCAGGAACTGGCGGCTGGAAATACCGGTACCGGCGCCGATGTCGGCGACCAGCGCCTCGCGGCTGACGCCCATCGGGCCGTGCAGCCATTCCAGCAGCGCGGGTGGGTAATCGGGCCGGTAGCGGACGTAATCGGCGACGCGGCTGCTGAAGCGTTCAGTGCTGTCGGAGGCGGTCATGGCAGTCAGTTCGACATCGCAGCGAGCCAGGCCAGGCCGCCGAAGAACAGGATGAAGACCAGGATGGCGGCGATCACCGCGCCGACCATCACCCAGCCCAGTACCAGACCGGTGACGGCCAGGCCATCGCCTTCCAGTTCATGCGGGCGGCGGCGGATCTCGGCGCGGGCCATGTGGCCGGAGATGATGGCCACGATGCTGGCCACGAAGGGCAGGACGGTCCAGCTGGCGATGCCCATGACCAGGCTGACCACGGCCAGGGCGCTTATCTGTCGGGGTGCCACGCTCATCGGGGTCCTCCTTGGCAGTGTGCACATGATAGTGCCTCTGCCCGGGCAATCCCATGCCCGGCGGATGCGATGGCAGGCGTCGACCTTGGTCGACGCAGGGCATTTCAGCCAGGCAGGCCTCGACCTTGGTCGACGAACCGCATTCCAGCCGTGGTAGGCGTCGACCTTGGTCGACGAAAGGCATTCCAGCCGTGGTAGGCGTCGACCTTGGTCGACGAAAGGCATTCCAGCTGTGGTAGACGTCGACCTTGGTCGACGAAAGGCATGCCAACCAAGGTTGGCAACTACCGGAGTGCCGGTGTCAGCCCATCAACACCTGGCCACCATCCACGTTGAGCACATGGCCGGTGATCCAGCGCGCCAGCGGCGAGCACAGGAACAGGGCGGCATCGGCGATCTCACGCGGGTGGCCGAAGCGACCGAACGGAATCTTCGCCAGCGTACCGTGGTACAGGGCGGGATCTTCGGTGCGGCGGCGGTCCCAGAGGCCGTCATCGAACTCGATCGAGCCCGGTGCGATCGCGTTGACGCGGATCCGGTCCTTGGCCAGCGCGAGGGCCTGCGAGGTGGTGTAGTGCGACAGCGCGGCCTTGGCGGCGGCGTAGGGCGCACCACCGGGACGCGGCTGCTGTGCGGCAATCGAAGATAGATTGAGAATGCAGGCGTCGCTGGATGCGCGCAGCCAAGGCAGGGCCAGGCGCGATGCACGCACGGCCGCCATCAGGTCGATCTGCAGGCTGGCGGCCCAGCCGTCCTCGTCGTCGGCCATGCCGTAGCCAGTGGCGTTGTTGACCAGCACATCGATGCCACCGAGTGCATCGGCGGCGGCCTGCAGCCAGGCCTGGATCTGGCCGGGGTCGGCCAGATCGGCGGAGAACGTGTGCAGTTCGTAGCCCTGCACCCGTGCATCGGCACGCAGGGCATCCAGACCGGCCTGGCCGCGCGCGCAGACCGAGACCTGCGCACCAGCGCCGGCAAACGCCAGTGCCATTTCACGGCCAATGCCCTTGCTGCCGCCGGCGATGAGTACGCGGCGGCCGGTGAAATCAATCACCGGCTTGCCAGCCTGAAGAGCCGAGCCATGCTCGGCTGCATTACCTGCGGTGTTCATGGCCCGTCCTGCCGAGCATGGCCCGGCACTACAGAAAGCGTTACAGGTCGAACTTGATGCCCTGCGCCAGCGGCAGCGAATCCGAGTAGTTGATGGTGTTGGTCTGGCGGCGCATGTAGACCTTCCATGCATCCGAGCCGGACTCGCGGCCACCGCCGGTGTCCTTCTCGCCACCGAAGGCACCGCCGATCTCCGCACCGGACGTGCCGATGTTGATGTTGGCGATGCCGCAGTCGCTGCCGGCCGCCGACAGGAACTTCTCGGCGGTCTTCAGGTTCTGGGTGAAGATCGAGGACGACAGGCCCTGCGGCACGCCGTTCTGCATGTCGATGGCTTCGTCGATGGTGTCGTACGGCATCACGTACAGGATCGGCGCGAAGGTCTCATGCTGGACCACGGCGTCGCTGTTCTTCAGGCCCGAGACGATCGCCGGCAGCACGAAGTTGCCAGCGCGGTCGATGCGGGTGCCGCCGGTTTCGATGGTGCCGCCGGCCGCCTTGGCCTGGGCGATGGCATCGAGGAACTGCTGCACGGCGCCATCGCTGTTCAGCGGGCCCATCAGGTTGGCGGCATCGGTCGGGTCGCCGATCTTGCCTTCCACCTGCTTATAGGCCTTGACCAGCGTGGCCAGCACGTCGGCATAGATCGAGCGGTGCACGATCAGGCGGCGGGTGGTGGTGCAGCGCTGGCCGGCGGTACCGACCGCGCCGAACACGATGCCCGGCACGGCCAGCTTCAGGTCGGCGGTTTCGTCCAGGATGATGGCGTTGTTGCCACCCAGCTCCAGCAGGCAGCGGCCCAGGCGGCGCGCAACCTTCTCATTGACGGTGCGGCCAACCTGGGTCGAGCCGGTGAAGCTGATCAGCGGCACGCGACGGTCATCGACCAACTTCTCCGACAGCGCAGTGCCGGCATCGTTGATCAGGAAGAAGATGTCCGGGAAGCCGGCTTCGCGCAGGGCGTCGTTGCAGATCTTCAACGAGGCGATGGCGGTCAGCGGCGTCTTGTTGGACGGCTTCCAGATGCACACGTCGCCACAGATGGCGGCCAGGAACGAATTCCAGCTCCACACCGCGACCGGGAAGTTGAAGGCCGAGATGATGCCGACCAGGCCCAGCGGGTGGTACTGCTCGTACATGCGGTGGCCGGGGCGCTCGGAATGCATGGTGTAGCCGTACAGCATGCGGCTCTGGCCCACGGCGAAATCGGCGATGTCGATCATCTCCTGCACTTCGCCATCGCCTTCCGGCTTGCTCTTGCCCATTTCCAGGGCGACCAGCGAACCCAGGGCGTCCTTGTGCTTGCGCAGTGCTTCGCCGCAAAGGCGCACGGCTTCACCGCGGCGCGGCGCCGGCGTGGTGCGCCAGATCTTGAAGGCTTCCTGGGCGCGAGCGACGACGGTCTCGTACTCGGCCTCGGTGGTCGCGCGGACCTGCGCGATCGGCTCGCCGGTGGTCGGGTTGACCGGGGTGATCAGCTCACCGCTGGTCGCGCTCGACCACTCCCCGTTGCCCAGGTACGTGCCAGCGTTGATCGCGTCCAGGCCAAGGGACTTGAGCAGCTCGGAAGACATGCAGACTCCTGTGTTTCGTTACGTTGTTTGGCGCCATCGCGGGCAGGTGGGGGACGCGATGAACAGAACCGCCGATGGTAGCAGAGGGAGGTTGCTGGGCTTTGGTGCGGTGCGGGGTGGCGTGGGACGTCAAAGAATCGACGTTGAGCCCGTTGGGAAGGTTCAGGTTTGACGTGAAATGACCCATTTTGATGCAAATTGACACATTTAAAATTCGTAATAGTTGCAATGACTTACACCTTGGTAAGGTCGTACGGTCAGGTGTCTGCCCTGTCGAAATTCCTATCTTTTGGCCCAGACATCATTCACAATTCAGTCACGCCTGATTGACAAACCTTTGACAATCACGTGCTGGCTGGGGAGTCCATGCGCGTGAAGACGAACAATTCAGCGTTCGGTCGAGTCGTGAATGGAGAAGTGCTTTGCTACATGGATCAGTAGAAGACCTCCCCGCAGCGCGGGCCCGGGCAGGCCGCCGCCGCGTCGAGGCCCGGGCGGCCCTTGAGTTGGGGTTGCGCCTGGGCGATCTGTTGCTGCTGCCGGGCATGGCGGTGCTCTCCCACATTCTGCTGAACGGAGCAGGCGCGCCGGACTCCTCCCAGCGCATCGTGTTCGGCGCGGTGATCCTCAGCGCCATCGTCTGCTTCTCTGTAGCGCCGATGTACCGCAACTGGCGGATCCGTGGCCTTCTGGCTGATCTCTGGCTGTTGTTGCTGGCCTGGTCCGGCACCTTCGCGTTGTTCTCGCTCTATGTCGTCCTGATCGGACTTGCCGATGCGGTCCCCTCTACCTGGCTGATTGGCTGGTATGCCTTTGGCCTGGGCTCAATGGCGGTGCTGCGCGTATTGCTGAGGGTGCAGTTGCACCGCCTGCGCTCGCGCGGGATGGACCATGAGCGGATCCTGCTGGTCGGACTGCGGGCCCCTGCTTTGAGGTTGCATCGCCTGCTGCGTGGAAAGCCAGAGCTTGGCAAGGACGTCATCGGCTATTTCGCCAGTGCGGGCGATATCGCCACCCGTCGTGGCGGTGATGCGCCGCGGAGGCTGGGTATGCTGGCCGAGGTCCCGCAGTACATGGATCAGCACCGCGGCGAATTCGATCAGGTCTGGGTGTCGATGCCGATGGGGCACGCGGCCGCGATCAAGGACATGCTCAAGCAGATCGAGCGATTTCCGGTGCCGGTGCGCCTGATTCCGGATACCACGGGGCTGGGTGCGTTGAATCCCGGCGTACACCAGGTGGGTGACGTGCCGATGATCGGCGTGCGCCAGGGTCTGGTGGATCATCGCTTCCGCCTGTTCAAGCGGGTTGAGGACATCGTTGTGGCAGGCATTGCGGTGATCCTTCTGGCGCCGCTGTTTGCCGTGCTGGCCATCGGCGTGAAGCTGAGCTCACCGGGGCCGGTGCTTTTCCGGCAGAAACGTCATGGCCTTGGCGGTAAAGAGTTCTGGATGCTCAAGTTCCGCTCCATGCGTGTGCACGCGGAGGGGGAGGGGCAGATCACCCAGGCAACGCGGGGTGATCCGCGCGTCACCCGGTTTGGCGCCTTCCTGCGCCGCAGCAGCCTGGACGAGCTGCCGCAGTTCTTCAATGTGCTGGGTGGGAACATGTCGGTGGTGGGGCCGCGACCGCACGCGATCCAGCACAACAACCACTACGAGCGGGTGATCGAACGCTACATGCACCGCCACTACGTCAAGCCGGGAATCACAGGCTGGGCGCAGGTGCATGGGTTGCGTGGCGAGACGCCGGAGCTGCGCTCGATGAAGAAGCGCGTCCAGTACGACATCGATTACATCCGGCGCTGGAGTCCTACGCTGGACGTGAGGATCATCGTGCTGACGGCGTTGAAGGTTCTGGGGCAAAAATCGGCGTACTAAGGTGGTCGATTTCTGGAACTGCGACGTAATTCCATGAATCTGTTAGCGATTTCATCGCCTGTAGTGTGCTTGTAAGGTATGCTGTGCGGCTGCCGCCGGACCTGGATGTTCTGGTCGCGTGCGCCGCAAGGAATGCCACAGGATCCAGGTCAGTGTTCAAGAACGTTCTTTTTGTATGTGTCGGCAACATCTGCCGCAGTCCCTCCGCAGAAGTGATGCTGCGCCAGGCGGTCGAGGGCAAGGGGGTCCAGGTATCCTCCGCTGGTCTCGGTGCGCTGGTTGGGCATGGCATTGATGCCACAGCGCAGGAGCTGCTGGTCGAGCAGGGCATGGATGGCCTGGCCCATCGCGCGCGCCAGATCGATGACGCCATCCTGGGAGCCGCTGATCTGGTGCTGACCATGGAGCGCAAGCACGTGCGTCGCATTGCCGAAATCGCACCGCAGGCCTCGGGAAAGACGTTCCTGCTGGGCAAGTGGCAGCAGGATCGGGAGATTCCCGATCCGTACCGCCAGCAACGCCCTGCGTTCGAACATGTTTACAAGTTGATGGCCGAGGGTGTGGAGAGCTGGGCGCGGCACCTGTAGCGCTGACTTCTCATCTCTGACTGCACCTACATCCAATTGAAGAGTTCTTACTGATGACCACCGATACCCGTAGTCCGGCGCAGGATGATGCTGACGAAATCGACTTGCGGCAGTTGCTCGGCACGCTGATTGACCACAAATGGTGGATTGCCGGAATTACGGGGACGTTTTTCGCTGTTGCTGCCGCATATGCCCTGCTGGCGACGCCCATCTATCGTGCCGACGCGATCGTGCAGGTTGAATCAAAAGTGCCGAGTCTGCCAGGCCTTTCTGATATCAGTCAGTCGCTCGGCATTGGGGGTGGCACGGCGGAGGCGACAACCGAGATCGCGCTCATCACCTCTCGCGCGGTGGTTGGCAGCGCAGTCGATGCGTTGAAGCTGGATATCACCATCGAGCCCAATCGCTTCCCGCTCCTGGGTGGCTACGTTGCGCGCAAGGCGGAGCGTGCCGATCCAGACGCTCTGGCTGATGTGCGCTTTGGCATGAGCCGTTTCGGCTGGGGCGGCGAGAAGCTGGAGATTTTCCAGCTGGACGTGCCGCGCGCGCTGCTGGCGCGCCCGATGACTCTGATCGTCGGCGAGAACAGCGGCTATGAACTGTTCGACGAAGACGACAATCTTCTATTGAAGGGGCAGGTCGGCAAGGTCGCCAGCGGAAAGGGAGTGACCGCGCAGATTGCCGAGATGCGCGCGCATCCAGGTATGCGTTTTGAAGTGACCCGCCAGCGTCACCTCACGGTGGTGGGAGAGCTGCAGAAGAAGGTTGCTGTAAGTGAGTCGGGCAAGGAGTCGGGCATCCTGACGCTGGCCTATGAGAATGAGGATCCTGATCTTGCACAGCGTTTCCTGCAGCAGGTCGCGCAGGCCTACGTGCGACAGAACGTGGAACGCAACTCGGCTGAAGCTTCTGCGCAGCTGACCTTCGTGAAGGAGCAATTGCCCAACGTACGTAATCAGGTGGACGCCGCGCAGAAGGCGCTGAGTGCCTACCAGACGCGCGCCAACTCCGTGGATCTGAGCTTGCAGACCAAGGGCTTGCTGGATCAGGAGGTGGCTGTGGAAACCAGCATCCAGCAGCTGCGATTGCAGCAGGCGGAGATGGACCGCAAGTTCACGCGTGATCATCCGGCCTATCAGGCGCTGATGCGGCAGATCGGAGAGCTGGAGGGTCGAAAGAGCGGATTCCAGGGGCAGGTGAAGCAATTGCCCGAAGCTCAGCAGGAATTGCTTCGATTGACGCGCGATCTTCAGGTCAGCAATGAGATGTATACCGGCATGCTGAATCAGGCGCAGCAGCTTGATGTGGCGCGTGCGGGTACGGTGGGCAATGTGCGCATTGTGGATGCGGCGGAGGTGGATTCGACGACTCCTGTGCGGCCGCGCAAGGCGCTGGTTGTGCTGATCGGCGTGGTACTGGGCGCATTCCTTTCAGTTGCTATGGTTCTGCTGAAGCAGATGCTCAACCGTGGCGTTGAGGATCCGGCGCAGATTGAAGAGCTTGGCCTGCCCGTCTATGCATCCATTCCCGTAAGCGCGCAGCAGCAGAGCGATTCCGTCCGTGGCAAGTTCCGAGCCGACGGCAAGTTACACTTGCTGGCCGTCAAAGACCCTGCAGACCTCGCCATTGAGGCCGTGCGCAGCCTGCGTACCAGCCTGCATTTCGCGCGCCTGGAGGCAAAGAACAACATTGTCTTGATCTCTGGTGCCAGCCCGAATGCCGGCAAGACATTCGTCTCGTCCAATTTGGCGGCAGTGATTGCGCAGGCTGGTCAGCGCGTGCTGATCATTGATGCCGACATGCGGAAGGGAACCCTGCATAAGGCGCTGGGCGCATTGCAGACGCCGGGTCTGTCAGACCTCCTGGTAGGGAAGGTTGATCGTTCGCAGGTGGTGCGGAGCCTGCCGGGCCTGGACAACCTGAGTTTCATCGCGCGTGGTGACGTTCCGCCGAATCCTTCAGAACTGCTGATGCATGCCAACTTCACCGCGCTGCTGGAAGAGCTTGCACCCCAGTACGACCTGATCATCGTTGATACGCCCCCGATCCTAGCGGTTACGGATGCGGCGATCATCGCCCATCACGCTGGTACCTGTCTGATGGTGGCGCGGTTTGGCTTGAACCAAGCCAAGGAGCTCGCTTTGGCAAAGCGTCGATTCGAGCAGAACAACGTCCGGATCAAGGGGGCTATTTTCAATGCTGTCGAGCGGCGGGCGACGGGCTATTACAGTTACGGGTACTACGAGTACAAGTCGAGTACCTGAGGATTTCATGGGGTGCAGCACACCCAGTCGGAAAAGCTGAATGTGATTGCTTGTGGTCCCTGCGATCAATGAATGGAGGGCCACGGAATTGCTAAACAAGATCGGTTCAAAGGAAGGTCGCAGCGGGCGCTACGTGATGATCATCACGTTGCTCCTTGCCAATGTGACGAATCTCCTGATTCAGATCTTCCTTCCGCGTGCGTTGGTGCCCTCGGAGTACGTTAGCTTCTCTGTCTTCTGGGCGTCTGGTCAGCTGCTGGCTGCCATTCTCTTCGAGTGGCTGCGGATTGGAGTAGTTAGATATTCAGAGGCTGGCCGTCCGGAAGATGCCGAGAGGCTGCGCGCGGCACTGAATTTTTGCTATGCGTTTATTGTCGGCGTGACGCTGATGATATCGGTAGTTTGCATGGTGGTCGGTTCGCTTGGGCAGGCTCTTTACTGGGCCGGCTTTGGACTTCTCTATGCCTGCAGTCAGGGTGCTTTCGATTACAGCCAGGCAAGGCTCCGAGCCCAGTTTAGGAACAAGGCATTTGCGGCGAGCTGGGCGTTGAGGAGTGTTCTATCGCTTGCACTGACGCTTGGTGTCGCCTATTGGACAGGAAGTGCGGCGTCGGCCGCATTGGCGCTCTGTGCCTCCTTCCTTGCTTGGCTCATGACCGTGAGTGTATTTAAGTGGCGCCTGCCGTCCCTCGACAAGCAATCCATTGAATTTCTGGTCCGATACGGTATTCCGGCAGCGCTGGCGGGAATACTTGCCTATGCATTGCCTGTTGCGGCACGTCACCTTATTTCCTCCGCGGCGGATTCGGACCAATCCGCGGGAATGCTTCTTGGTATCGACGTCGCGCAGAAGATACTCATGGCAATAGGTGCTGCGCTGAATCTTCTGCTACTGCAGCCGCTCATCCGATCAGTCGATGCTGATGCCGAGTCTGCTCCTGTCGCGCTTGGTGATCATCTCATCCGTGTCATCGCTATTGTGACTCCTGCAGCGGTTTGCCTCGCTTTGGCGATGTATGAGTTAAGGGCGTTTGTCCCCGCTGCCTATGCGCTTGGCTACACCCTG
Organism: Stenotrophomonas sp. ASS1; assembly: GCF_004346925.1. Taxonomy (NCBI): domain Bacteria; kingdom Pseudomonadati; phylum Pseudomonadota; class Gammaproteobacteria; order Lysobacterales; family Lysobacteraceae; genus Stenotrophomonas; species Stenotrophomonas oleivorans. The sequence continues at coordinate 1,943,279 of NZ_CP031167.1, forward strand.
TACATCTGGCCAGCTACGATCGCCATCGCTCTGCTTTGCGTAAAGAGTTTTGGAATTGATGCGATGTTTGTGGTCACTGGGGGAACGCGCTACTCGGCCATCACAAGTGCCATGTCGTTGATCGTAGCAGCGCTCGGATGGGTCTCGCTTCGTACGTTCAGCGCGCTAGGGCCACTGGAAATCTTGGTCTCGCTCGTGATCGCACTTCTGCTTGGTGCGGGTGTTGGTCTGGCATTGGCGCGTAGAAAGTATGGAATTCATGTCAGATGGCGCGATGTGCTTTGTGTCGCGGCAGCATCCCTGGTAGCAGTCGGCATCAACTGGGCCTTGCCAGGCGGTCTGCACGTGCGTTCTGTTCCTGTAGGCGCGTTGGTTGCTGGCGGGATCTATATGAGCTTTTACCTTGTCTGTAATCTGCAGGGTTGCTCCACGCTGATGAGAGGCTTGATGAACAACCGGGTGCGCTCATGAGGATTTCCCTGCTGAACAACCTGTACGCGCCCTATCACGTTGGCGGTGCGGAGAAGTCGGTCGAGTCACTTGCCCATGGGCTGGTGCAGTTGGGCCATGAGGTTTCAGTGCTGACCCTCCATGAGGGTCTCTCGATCGAGGTTGACTCCGGAAGCGGGATCAAAGTAATTCGAATTCCATTGAGGAACTCGTACTGGCCTTTTGGCGCGAAGAAGGTTCGCGCTTCCTGGCGTAAGGCTATCTGGCATGCAAGAGACTTCTTCAATCTGGGGGCGCGAAAAGACCTGGTGCATGCCCTTGGTGAGGTTCGGCCTGAGGTCGTGCATACCAATAATGTCTCGGGATTCTCCGTGTCTGCATGGGATGCCGCTTCGCGAATGGGCATCCCTGTCGTTCACACTGCGCGAGATTATCATCTGCTTCACCCCAACTCCACTTTGTTCGGTGACGGCAAGTCCAAGGAGGAGCTGGCGTTTGACTCGAGACTGTGGGTCGCCGGAAAGCGACCTTTCTCTCGAAAGGTAGCTCATTTTGTGGCTATAAGTGAGTATGTAAAAGAAATTCATCTTCGTGCCGGCCTGTTCGAGCGCGATTCGGCCAGCGTAATCTACAATTCGGTCAGTGCTCCTGATGCGGATTATTGCCCGGCGCTCCTCGAGGATCAGAAGGTATATGGATTTATCGGTCGACTGGATCCATCTAAGGGGATTGAAAAATTTATTGAAGCCGCCAAACTGCGGCCAGATCTGCGTTGGGTCATCGCAGGTGATGGAAGGTCGGACTATGTCGACTCGCTCCGTCGCTCTGCCCCATCGAATGTGGAGTTTATAGGAAAGGCTCGTCCTTCCTCATTCTTTGCGCAAATCAATGTCCTGGTAATTCCGTCGCTGTGGGCCGAGCCTCTTGGGCGGGTCGCAATCGAAGCTTACATGCACGGAGTTCCCGTTGTTTCATCTGGCCTAGGGGGGCTTGGTGACATCGTTAAGGACGGTTGTACCGGATTTCTATTTGATCCTTTCAGTGTCGAAAGTTTGCTCGGCGCCGTAGAGAAGATCGACGCATCAGACTTCAATGGTCTTGCTTCCAATTGCAGGATCTATTCGAACGAGTTCACTGAGCGAGCGGTCGCGACGCAGTACGTGGATGTCTACCAGAAAGCAAGGGCAAAATTCTAATGGGGCTGCTGCACGATCTGAGGGCGCCGCGTGAGCGCGGTTTTCACGGGCGCTTGGTTATTTCGATAATGCTATTGGAGCGAAGCTGTGGCTGGAAAGCGCCATTCCGCTTGCTTAGAAGGATCATTTGTCAAATGGTCTATCACTGCGAGATCAATCCCGCATCATTCGTTTCATCTTCCGCAATCGCGTCACTTCGATTGCCTCATCCTTACCTAATTGTTGTGCATCGTGACGTGGAAATTGGTGAGAGAGTAACTTTCTTTCATGGTGTAACCATTGGCGCTCGCGAAGGTCGACATACGGGTGTCCCCGTAATCGGTAGCGATTGCTACCTGGGTACGGGTGCGACTGTTATAGGCCCTTTGCGCCTCGGTGACGGGGCGCGGATTGGTGCGAATTGTCTTGTGCTTTCGGATGTTGCCGCCGGCGAGACAGTAGTGAGCAATAGGGTCTAAGGGGAATCGCATGTTCAAGCGGGATCAGTTCTTCTTTGATGATCGGTGGGACGGTCCGACGGGTATCGGCCGCTATTGCAGGGAGTTGAAGCGTCGATTCTCGTCGAGCTTATCTCTTCCGTTGCGGGGAAACCCTGCGGGGGCTCTGGATGTAATCTGGTTAACCGCATTCATGCTCCTTAATGGGCGTGCAAGGGTTGTTTCCCCTGGATTTGCTGCGCCTTTGCTGGGGCTTTCGCGGTTTGTACTGTCTGTGCATGACCTTAACCACGTGGATACCAGTCATAACACTGGATTTCTTAAGAGGCTTTACTATCGATGCGTCCTGCTGAGGGCGTGCCGAAAGGCGGCAGTGGTGCTTACAGTTTCGGAATTCTCCAAGAATAGGATACTGGCATGGTCTGGGGCATCTGCCGACCGTGTAGTAGTAGTTGGCAATGGTGTTTCGGAGGTTTTTCTCAGTAGCTCAAAGAATGATGTGACTCGAGATGCGGGGAGTGGTTACATCCTCTGCGTGGGAAATCGGAAAGCGCATAAGAATGAGCAGGCGGCCGTACGTGCATTGGCGGGACTGGAGGACTACCCAGAGTTGAGCTTAGTCTTCTCGGGAGAGCCATCTGATGACCTCGTGGAACTTGCGCGGCAGCTTGGAGTAGGGAATCGAGTTCGCTTCACTGGATTCGTGAGTGAGGAGCAGTTGGCTTCGTTGTACGCCAATGCATCCTTGCTACTGTTTCCATCCTTCTATGAAGGGTTCGGCTTGCCTGCCGTAGAGGCAATGGCAACTGGCTGCCCTGTAATTGCATCGAGGACAACCGCACTGGGAGAGGTCTGCAATGACGCCGCAGTGCTAGTGTCGCCAGAAGCAGACGAGGAGATCATAACGGCTGTTGATGCAGTACTTGCCTCAGTCGATTTGCGGCTGGAGCTCAAGCAGCGTGGGTTGCGGCGGGCAGATGTCTTTTCCTGGACGGCGGTGCATCAGCGGGCAGAGGCGGCCGTTGCTGGAGCATTTGGCATTAAGGTTCCCCTGAAATGATCATGCGGGCGAATTTTCCCGTTGTTCCATCGGCTGGGGGCCGGGTAGAGGGTCAGTTCGGTTTGCGGTCCTGGCTTTCCTTTGCAATCATTGTATGCATTGGTTTTCAACAGTTTCCTGTGGTTCGTATTGGTGGTTCGTTTAGGCTTTACGAACTTTTGGCGTTGGCGCTACTAATGGTCTCAATAGCATCCAGGTCTATATTCAGGCAGCGTGAACTATGGTCGTTCGCATTTCTGGTGCTCTCGCCGGTGCTCTCGCTAGTCATTTTCTGGGTCGCTTGGAAGGATGACATCAGTGGATACTACGAACGATTTGGCGTACTCGGACAGCTTCGCTACACCGCCTTGGCGGCGACGGTGGTCCCGTGTTTCTATTTCCTGCTTTGTTGGGTTGCATTCTCTGAGATAAGTCGATCGAAGGCGCTTTTTGGTAGGCGTGATCTGGTTATTCGTTGGATTGTGTATTCTGGAAATTTCATAGGTTTGTTTGCGTTGTTCGCCGCGTTCATGAACGGTGTTCTTGGCGTTCAAACTCCAATCCAGTTGCTTCCTGAGTTCGTGCAGAATGTGGGGAAAATTAGCTACGGCTTCAGGGCGTATGGGTTCAGTCAGGAGCCTAGCTTTTATGTGCTCTATCAGGGTTGGGTAATTCTGTTGACCTACTACTATCGACATCTCTTTTCCAGGATTCTGGGGTTATATTTTCTAATTATTGCCGCAGTTTGCTTGATTTTGACAATGTCGAGTGCCCTGATCGGACTTGTTGGCGCTGTTGGGCTGACAAGCCTCATGGTTGGCAGTGTCAGGGGCAGGATGAAGCGGATTGCCGTCTTCGCGGCACTTCTGGCGATTGCTCTTGGTGCTGCGTATCTTGCGGGGTATGGCGGAATGCTTGAGTATGCGTTCTATCACAAGCTGGTAGGATTCTTTTCCGTGCCGACAACCACGTTGGACTCCGGGCAGTTTCGGGCTTACACATCATTGGTCGGTCTGGAGATTTTCAAAGAGTATCCGATAACTGGCGTTGGTCCGGGCGCGAGCATTTTCTTTATGCACGCGCATGAGTACAAGATTCCTATTTATGTCTTTGGCGAGAGTTTGAATCCAGGCTCATTCCCGCAGAATTCGTACGCCGCGATTCTTGCAGAGCTGGGTCTCATTGGTTTTGTTTTCTTTCTGATGTTCTCGTTCTATATTTCTGCAAAGGTTCTCAAGTGCGCGCGTCGCAGTGATGAGGCGCTGCCTTATCTGGTAGGGGTTGTCTTTACTCTTGCGTCGCTACTTTCAATTGCGCCTGCCTATTCCATGTTTATCTGGGTTTTTCCGGCATTCGCACTTTGTGTCGTAAATGGATTGGAGCGAGGACGCCGGGAGCTTGGCTAGACCTCATTGAAGCCATAGAAAAAGCCCGGAGTTCATCCGGGCTTTTTCTATGGCTGAATTCGGTGCCGAAGTGGCGTGCTCTATCCTTCTTTCCCCGCGAGGGTGCTTGCTGCAGAGATTTCCGTTCTCAGGCGTTCACGAAACGAGTTTGGATTAAAGGTCCCGGCATGTCTTGCAATCTGGGCATGATCCCATTGGCGTAGATCAGACTCGAATCGACTAATTGCATCAATTATGGATTCTGCGCTCTGGCACTCAAAGAATGTGCCTGTCTCGCCCTCGATGACGCTATCCAGAATTCCCCCTTTCCCAAACGCAATCACCGGCGTTCCAAACGCTTGCGCTTCCACCGGCGCAATACCAAAGTCCTCTTCAGCCGCAAACACGAAGGCGCGTGCCTCGGCAAGATGCTTCTCGAGCACTTCCTGGGGCTGGTATCCGAGAACGCTCACGTTGTGCTTGGCGAGCCGCTTCATCTGATCCAGCATTGGGCCGCTGCCAATAACAACAAGCTTGCGATCAGGCATTCGATTGAACGCTTCGATGATAAGGTCGATGCGCTTGTAGGGCACCAGCCGGGAAGCGGTGACGTAGTAGTCTTGGCGGATAGAGCTGGGGAGAGTCTCCGGGATATCAACTGGTGGCGGGATCACAACAGATTCGCGCCCGTAGACCTTGCGAATACGCCGAGCAATGAACGTCGAGTTGGCGATGAAATGGTCCACACCGTTGGCGGTCCGAACGTCCCACATGCGAATATAGGAGAGAATGATCCGTGCGATGGCACTCTTCAGGCCCCGGTCCAGCCCGGATTCGCGCAGATACTGCGGCTGAAGGTCCCAAGCATAGCGAATCGGGGAGTGGCAGTAGCACACATGGACTTGATCTGGGCCAGTGAGCACGCCTTTGGCTACTGCGTAGCTGCTTGATAGAACAAGGTCGAAGCCGCTGAGATCAAACTGCTCGATGGCAAGCGGCATGAGCGGAAGATAACTCCGATAGCTTTTGCGTGCACGTGGCAGTTTCTGGATGAAACTGGTGTGAACCTTGTGGCTGCCAAGGAAAGAGCGATCTTCCTCAGGGAGGAAGTCCACCAGAGTGAATATCTCTGCGTGGGGGTACAGCAGTAGCATCTGCTTCAGTACCTTCTCGGCACCTGCATTGACTGTAAGCCAGTCGTGGATGATTGCTACACGCATGTTGTTCTTCCTTGCAGACTTCGATGTTGCCTGTTCAATTGGGTGGAATCGAGATGGCTCGATTTCCATGGGCTTACTTTGCGATGTTTTCGAGATTGTCGAAGAAGAAGTCCGGGTCCCGCTCCGACGTCAATTGGTAAAGCGAGTAGCTTCGACTCAATCGCGCGCCACCGTCTCGATATAGTGGATTCCAGGCGAACGTCGCACGGGCGCGAGTCGAACGAGGCAGCAGGAAGTCGAAGGGAATCGAAATGAAGATGCCCTTGTCGAAGCTGCCTTCGCCAAAGTCCTTGGACGAAACGTCGGTCTTGGTGGCGTATGCGCCCATGTTGACGCCATTGTCGAAGGCGCGCGCAACCGAGATTGTGGCGCCCCAGTCCTTCGCCAGGTAGCGGCCGGCGCTGATCATGCTGGTGATCTTGTGCTCATCGCCCCACTGATAATAGAAGCTGGCGTGGCCGGTGGTGGTGCTGTAGTCGCGGAAGCTGAAGCGCTGATCGAAATCGCGCTGCTTCACCCAGTTCAGCTCGGCCCCTAGCGCCCACCGCTCGTTTAGGGGGCGGTACAGAAGCTCGCCGCCCACGCCGCCATACATGGCCTCGAACAAGCCGGCATATGCCGAGCCATACAGGTCCTTGCCCAACTGATGATTGCTGGTGAACTGCAGGTTGGTCAGGGTCAGGTCTTCCGTAGTCAGGTACCTACGGATGTTCGTGCGGACCCGGGGCAGGTTGCTTGGCGCGTCGTAGCGGAAGCGGTTGTAGTTGTTGTACGCGTTGTAGCTGACCGTTCCACTCAGCCAGGTGTTCCGCGTGAAGTGAAGATTGGCCGAGTAGGTGCCTGCGACCTGGAACAGGAAGAAGCCATCCGGTCCACCCAGCTGCTGCTGGTATCCAATATTGAACGCGCCGTCAAAGCGCTGAAGCGGCGCTGTGTACAGGCTCTCGCGGCGCTGCTGCGCAGGCGCTGCCTGCTCGATGTGGCCCGCCAGCTCGCTCAGCGGGATGCGATTGTCGAGGTAGCTGTTGAAGGCGCTGCGCTCGATGCTGCTCTCCACGACAGGAATGCCGAGGCGGGTGTTCTGGATTGTGAACCACGTGGAATCGGGGGGTAGATCCGCGTCAAGGATGCGTGCGGCCCGGCCAATACCCTGGGCCGGGTAGTAGAACCGGCGCTGTTCGCCACTGACGATAACTTCCGAGCCGCGCCGGCTGATGTCCGTGACACGGAGGCCAGCGTTCTCTTCCAGCGTCCGGCTCAGTGCGGGCCAGTCAATGTCATCCATTGACTGAGTCGGGGGTTCTGCTGAAATGCGTGCGACTGGCGGCGGGTCGAGCAATTTTGGCGTTGACTTCGCTCGAGCCACATTGCCGCGCAAGGTAATGCCGAACATGGCTGTGTCGCCCCGTTCCCAGCCAAGATGCAGTTGCACGTTGGGATTCACGGCATAGCTTGCGCCCAGGTTGATCGGGCTCTTCTGAGTCTGATTGTTGTTCTGTGGTTCGCGCTTGTAGTCGTTGCCGTCATACTCAAGCTTCAGCTGCAGGGGTTCCCATGGGGTCTGGTAAGCGATGCCGCCGAAGATGCCGACGGGACCGCGGAACATGCCCTTGCTGTTGAAGTTGCCGGTGCCCTGCGTGCGCGGACGCTCTTCAAAGCGATCGCTGATCACCCGAAGCGGATTCGAGAAGTCTCCTCGATTGCCGATGTAGCCGGTGGCAAGACCAAGGCTTGCATCGATCGGTCCGAACCGCTTGCTTGCAACCAGGTACTCGCTGGAGAACAGGCCGGTACCACCGATATCGCGGAAGCCTGCGGACACCTCGGGGGCCCATCGGCTTTCCTGCCACAGCCTGATCTTGAGGTCGATCGACTTGTCCTTGTAGTTCTGCTTGCCGCTCAGCCATTCCGGGCCATAGCGTCGGTTCGCTACCGATACATAGCGGAATGCGCCTTCAACCCATGGCAGGGGCTGCATCACCACGTTGTAGCGGCTGTAGGGCGAGGTATGGCTTGCGGTGAAGCTCACCTCGCCGTCGTCGGCCATGCGTGCGGTGGGGGTCTGCAGCAGACCAACGCCGCCCCAATCGCTGGCGGTAGGGGCGGGGGCTGTTTGTGCGTGCAATACAGCGCTGACGCTCAGGCTGAGAAGGGCAACACTGGCGCGTGCCAGTGGGATGGAGCGATGGCGCATCAGTATGAAACTCCGGGTGCATCCAGCACCTGGGTGGCAAGGAAGCGCACGGCATCCTCGTTGACATCGGGGGCAATAGTGCGGATCTTCGCAGCGCTCAATGGTACGTAGATCACGGCGCCTGGCGCCAAGCGCACTGGAGCGCTCCGGTTCCACAGCGCCACGCCGAGCTGCTGCACCTTGCCGTCGGGTTGGATGACGTAGAGATCGTCAGGGCTCGCCACCGGCAGCAAGGCACACGCGTTGCGGTAGCTTCGTGCGTCAAGTGTGGCTTGATGCTGCAGCTTGCACGGCTGTACGACCGCGCCAACAACCTGCACGGTTTCTGGTCGGCCAGGATAGACGACGCGGTCGCCCGCCAGCGCGGGCCGATTCTCCGAGGCACTGGCTTCCAGGCGGCGCGGATCAAGAAGCTGCGGTTCGCGCCCGGTCACTGGCAGGTCACCGAGCTCGCGCGCCAGCTGTGCGGCCGCGTCGGCAAGCTCCGGGGCATCCTGCTGGGAGGCGAGTGTTTCAAGATCGAAGAGCAGGCCCGCTTTGAGGCGGGTCTGTGGCATCAGTGCACGTTGCCGAAGAAGGGCGGTGCCCAGCATATAGGCTTCTTCATCCGGCGCTGCAGCGAGTGCGGCTGCGCTGAGACGGGCCTCGGCGGGAAGCGTGTGCATGCCGGGATTGCGGACATGGCCGGCCGCTTCGATGTTGATCGGCGATGAGGCATGCGCATGTGAGGCCAGCGCCAGTGCCAGCCCAAGGATGATCGGTCGCAGTGTCATCGGTTCTGCAGGTCCTGCGAGTAGGGCTTGAGCTGGACAACTTCAAGGCTGGTGTCGGGTGCAATGGCCTGGATGCTCTTCCAGATGAACCCGTTGGCAGGATCGACCCAGTAGTGGTTGTCGCGCTTCCAGCCGTCGCCCTGAAGTCGCTCCCGCACGTGCAACAGCTCGCGCTCGCTCTCCAGGATATGGACCTTCTCCTTGCCCAGGGTGGTCAGGGTGCCGGTGACGCTCATTCCATACCGGTAATCAGGCATGACGTCGTAATGGCGCTGCACGGTCGTGCCATCCGCTATCCGATGCAGCGCGTGGAAGGGGGAATCCCCTTCGAGCGTCATGTCCTCAAGTTCCGGGCTGCTGCCATGGGTTCCGACGACGATGCCATCCCTGAGGAAGACGATGCTTCGCTCGGAGCTGTACCACGCCTGGCGCCCGGAGTCGATGTTGCCAAGTACCAGAACGGCGCCACCCGCTGGACCGGTGACCTTGATCTGCGGGAATCGATTGGTGGCCACCTCGGTGGCCGTGGGTTCCACGTTGGGCTTGCCCCGAAGCGCCATCTGCACCGACTTGACGCTGGTCTTGCCCACAACGCCGCAACTGGTTGCGGTGATGAGTACAAGCAAGGCCAGCGCCACGGGGCGCTGGCGGTTTGCACGTCGGGTGGCAGCCTGAGCGATCCTGCTCACGGTAGAGACCACGTTACTTGTCCAGATCGTTGCGCGCGCTGGCAGCGTTGCTGATGATGGCGGTGAAGGGTAGCAGCTGGTTCACGAACCGGCTCCAGCGGGTCACGCCAGCGGCGCCGACAAACACGACATCGCCGGGCTGCAGGTCGAACTGGCTGGCCACGGCAAATGCAGCGGGTGACTTCGCTTCCAGGTGGAACACCTGCGACGGAGTGCTCTGCAGGTCATTCGAGCCGCGGATCACGTAGACAGCGTTGCCGTTGGAGGTGGTCTGCAACAGGCCGCGTGCTCGGCCAAGTGCCTGGCTCAGGGAAATCTCGCCGGTCTTGAAGTTCAGTGCACCGGGTTGATTGACTTCACCTACCACGAACACTTCCTTGTGATCCAGGTAAGGCACGTAAATATGATCGCCGGCAGCCAGGAACACATTGGTGTCGCCTCCGCCGTTGCGGCCAAGTCGATCCAGGTCGATGGTGTAGGTGGTGCCGTTGCGGGTGAGGCGTACGCCGGAGAGGTCCGCTTGCGTCGGGTCCAGGCCCGCTTGGCTGATGGCATCGCCCAACGTCAAGGGCACGACCGTGAGCGCAACGGTGGCGGGCTGGCGCGAGGCGCCGGTAACCCACACGCGTTGGCTTGCGTACGTCAGTAGTGATACATCCACCTGTGGCGCCTCGATGTAGCGGGCGAGCTTGGATGTCAGCTCTTCACGCAGCTCTGCAGGTGTCTTGCCCGACGCGCTGATCTTGCCGATGTAGGGATAGAACAGTGTTCCATCCGATTGGACGGGGCGGCCGGCAGCATTCAATTGCTGTTGGGGGCCAGCGGGTACCGTCAGTTCGGGATGATCCCATACGGTGATGTAGAGAATGTCGCCCGCACCGATGCGGTAGGGGCCCGGCTGATACTGGGTCAGGGCGGCGGGCAGTGCCGCGACATCGCGAGTGGCGCGCTCCATGGCGATCAGCTTGGGCGTGATCGGAATCAGTTCGATCTGGTCGTTGCCAATGGGCTGATCATCGCGAGCGAAGGTGCTCGAGCGAAGATGCTGGCCTGGCGCCCACATGCAGCCGGTCAGGGTGAGTGCCACCGTCATTGTGGCTACGAAACGCTTGCAGTCCATCGAAATCTGTTCCTGGCCCGATCGGGCATGAAAAAACCCTCGCCGAACTGACGCCCGGCGAGGGCGGGGTGCTACGTCGGCGTGTCGATCAGCGGGTGGTGCCGGTCGTGCCGGTGGTGCCCGTGGTGCCGGTCGGCGGGTTGGTGGTGCCGCCACCATTGTTGTTGCCCGCGTCATCCTTGCTGCTGTCCGCAGCAACGCTGTACAGCACGCCAGCAGCGGCAACGCCCAGGCCCACGGTGGCGACGGTGGTCAGGGTGCCGGTGGCGGCAGCGCCAGCAGCTTCAGCGCCAGCAACTTCAGCGCTGGTTTCGGCGGCGACAGGAGCTTCCTGAGCGAACACCGGCGAGGACAGACCCAGCAGGGCCAGGGCGGCAATCATCTTCTTCATCTACGGGGTCTCCTACTCCGTGAGGGAAATTTTTCCACCGCTATGTTGGCTGCTATTCATTTGCCCTGTCAAGGAACGTGAAGGAAATGTGGAGTCGCGTTGGCGGTTCTCAGAAATGCTGGAAGATCTCGGTCCTGCCAGAGATGAGCTTTGCCAACGCGATGACGAGCTGGTGTGTGTGGACATCGGGCAATGCGAGGGGCGGGACCATTCCCGCGAGTACGGCAGCAACTGCTGCCACTGCGCTTGGTCGAGACGAGGGACCCGCGGCGTGCGTTGCCCACGTGCTGCAGCCCAATCCAAGCATCAGCCCGGCAATGACCTCCGAAAGGCTGTGCGCATGTAGCGGGATTCGTGACCAGGCAATGGCGGTGGCCAGCAGCACGCCGATTGCCAGGCCGATCGCCCGTGCGCGCTTGCCGGGGCCGGCAAGCAGTACACCAACGACTGGATAGACGACACTGGACATCGCGGCGTGCCCGGAGAAACCGGTGAAGTGCACGCTCTTGATGCCAATCCCCCAGCCCATGAAGGCCAGCTTTGAGGCAAGCGTGACGCCGGCGGTGACGGCGATGGCCAGCAGCCATCGCCATTTCAGGCGTGCGTCTGCACGGGGCAGGGTGATCAGTAGCACTAGGGCCATCGGCAGCAGCCAGCGGCTGTCGCCGAGGGCGGAGAGGGTTCGCCAGACGTCGGACATCCAGTTCACAACGGGTCGCGGCGGGCCAGCATATCTACTCCGAGTGCCCTGCAGAACGCCCCGCGCTTGGTCCATTCAGCCAGACGAGGTATCCTTTCCCGCTGCCAATGGCCCCGTAGCTCAGCTGGATAGAGCGTCCCCCTCCTAAGGGGAAGGTCGCCCGTTCGAATCGGGCCGGGGTCACCATCTTCCGCAGGCGCCTGGCAGCCGCACTCCGGGGTTCTACAACAACCCCCGCCCGCCCAGCACCGCCGCCACCTCCTCGCGCTCGCCACCACGCAGCCCCTGCAACGGCAGCGGCAGGCAGTCCTCGCAGCACAGTCCCAGCAGTGCCGCCGCGCAGGCCATGACGCGAATCCCGCCGAACCGGTCGTACAGGGACCACAGCGGCGCCAGCCGGGCAGACAGGGCAATAGCACCCTCTTCATCGTCACTACCCACGGCCCGCATGATCTGCAGCGCAACCTCGGGGAACAGTCCGGCGGTCACCGAATACCAGCCATCGCACCCCGCCAGCAGTCCACGCACCGCCGAGGCGTCACCACTGACGCCCAGGGTCACATGTGCGGGAACACACGCACGGAGTGCAGCAACGCGCGCGTCAGCCTCGACGGGATCATCAGCGAGGCGCGGAATCTTGATCGAAGCGATGTTGGGCAGCGCGGCGATCCGGCCATGCAAGGCATCGGAGAAGCGGAAGTGCGTGGTGCCTGGATTGTCGTAGACGCAGATCGGTGTACGCACCGCCGTACAAATGGTCTCAAACAGTGCTTGCACCTCATGGTCCTTCAGGGGGTGGTAAGACACGGGGGCGAGCAGCAGGCCTGCAGCACCTGCATCCTCGGCGTCCAGGGCCAGCTCCAGCACATCGTGGGTACGCAGTGCACCGATGCCGGCGATGACCGGTACGCCTCCTGCGTGCGCCAGGGCTTCGCGAAGCACGCGCTTGCGCTCGTGCTTCTCCAGATAGGCGTAGCTGCCAGTGGAGCCAAGCACGCCCATCGAATCAACATCGGAATCGGCCAGGCGCTCGATCAGTCCGGCAAACGCACGAAAGTCGATGCCGGCTTCAGAGAGCGGGGTCAGTGGAAACCCGCTGAGGCCTTTGAACATGGGATCTCCCGAAGGGGGAATGGGCTGGACGCCTGGAATTGTTTATTGTCCTATGACAAAACTCAAGTGTCGCCACGCAGCGTGTCTAATCGCCACGAATGACGCACCATGCGGGTCATGAAACCAAGCCTTTGCGCCGTCCAGCCTTCCCACTACGACACCATTGCCGATTGGCTTGATTCCGCCGAGGCCACCCAGCGCTGGGCGGGCCCCGGCGTGCCGTTTCCCTTGCCGCAGGAACGGTTCGCGCAGGTGCTCGAACTCGGGCCGAGGCCGGGCTGGGCGCTGCTGGACGAGCAGGGCCGGTGCCTGGGCTTTGGCCAGTACTGGATGACAGACGCCGGCACCGCGCACCTGGGTCGCATCATTGTTTCCCCGCTGGCACGCGGGCGCGGCCTTGGCCGGCTGCTCATGCAGGCCTTGAGTACACAGGCACTGCGCGAAGACGGTGTGCAGCGCCTCACGTTGCGCGTCTATCGTGACAACGCAGCTGCCGTGGCCCTGTATCGCGACCTCGGTTTCCAGCAGGTTGATGCGTCCTCGACGCCGGAACTTCTGTTCATGCAGCGCACGTCGGCCTGAACTTCGCTCATGCTGGCAAGGTGGCCTGCAGGGCAAACCATTGCTCGCGGGTGATGCGGCTGATGTGCTCGGTGCGGTAGTCGCCGAGGAAGCTGTTGAACTTGTTCACTTCGGTATGGTGATGCTGGAAACCGCATTTGCTCTGTGCGCTGAGCGATTGCAGGTTGTCAGCGAAGTAGCCGCACCACAGTGCGTCCAGTTCCAGTTGCATGAAGGCGTGCCGCATCACTTCGCGCACCGCTTCGGGCACCAGTCCGCGGCCCCAGTACGGAACGCCGATCCAGTAGGCGATCTCACCCTCTCGATCGCTGATCTCGAAGTTGCTGTCGGTGCCGATCAGGATGCCGACACAGCCGATCGCGTGGCCGTCCTCGCGGCTCTGCAGCGCGTAGACCTCTGGCCGGTTGAAGACGGTGCGGATGATTTCGGTACTTTCCTCAACGCTGGTGTGCACCGGCCAGCCGGCGATGGGGCCCACGCGCGGGTCGCGGGCGTACTCGTACAGATCGGCAGCGTCGGTGTCGCGCCAGGGGCGAAGGATCAAGCGTTCGGTGTGCAGCTGCATGTCAATTCCACGGGAACAAAGAGAGTGCACAGGCTAGGGCGCCAGGCGCGATCGGCCCAGAGCGGGACCTTGATGGTTTCGGTACTTTTCACAACGGGTGGCCGAGCCCGGGTATGCTGGGGCCCGGAATACAGCCGGATCGGCCCATGGATCGCGTACCCCAGCTCCTGGACCAGGACGAATCCATGCGCCTGGAGGTCAGTACGCTGGCCGAAGGGCAAGGCATCCCGTTGTCGTTCGGCCACGCTTATCTGGCGGTGCTGGTATGCGTATCGGGGCGCGCACGCTTTGCACTGAACTTCCGCGAGGTAGCGGTGCAGCGGCACGATGTGCTGGTGCTGGCAGAGGACACGCTGGCGCTGCTGCGGCAGCGCTCACGCGGCTTTCTGGCGGTGGTCTGCCTGATGCCCAAGGCGCTGGCATCGGAGGTGGCCTATGTGCTGCCCAATGCACTGTTCAAGTTCCTGCACGATCAGCCCCACTGCGTGCCGTCGCCGCTGGACGTGCCGCTGCTGCAGGGCTGGCTGCAGCAGTTGATGGATGCACAGCACAATGGCGGCCGCTATCGTCACGTGATGCTGCGCAACCTGCTGCAGACGTTCTTCCTCAAATTCGCAACGCTGTTGCCGGCGCGCAGTCTGGCCGTGGCGCAGGTCAGCCGACGCGAGCGCTTGGCCTGGAATTTCTGGGAACTGGTCGGTGAGCGCAGTACGCGCCAGCGCGACGTGCAGTCCTATGCCGACGCGCTGTGCATCACCCCGTTCTATCTTTCGCAGCTGACCCGCGAGTGCTTCGACGAAACGCCAAAGGCGTTGATTGATCGCCAGGTGGTGCTGGAAATCAAGGCGCTGCTGACCTACAGCGAATTACCGATCGGTCGCATCGCCGAGCGACTGTGCTTCGAGGATGCGTCCTACCTGTGCCGCTACTTCCGGCGGCACACCGGGCAGTCGCTGACCGGCTATCGCCGGGCAGGGCAGGGCGGCACTAGTGCGACACGAACAAGGGCGCCGGTACTTCGGCCAGCAGATCCTCGGTGACCCCGCCGAGCACACGCTCGACCACCCGGCTGCGGCTGTAGGGGCCCAGCACCAGCAGGTCGGCGTCGGCATCGAGCACGTGCTGGCGGATGGTCGCGGCAACGCCGCCCTGGCTTGAACTGATCGCCTGGATCTCTACTTCGACGCCGTGCCGCGCCAGGTGCTGGGCCATCTCGGCGCCAGGTGTGGCCTCGGCCTTGGGCGTGTCGACCATCAGCAGGTGCACCGCTTTCGCACGTGCGAGCAGCGGCAACGCATCGGCTACCGCACGACGTGCCTGCTTGCTGGCATTCCAGGCCACCACGATGCGATGGCCGACCTGGTCGCCATGCCAATGCGGTGGCACCAGCAGCATCGGCACGCCGGTCTGGCGCAGCGTTCCCAGCGGGTGCCAGCCAGAAGGGGCGCCGGGAGTACGCGGATAGCCGGCGATGATCAGGTCGCAGTACAGCGACTGCAGGGCCAGGTCGGCGCCGCCGAGATAGTCCGAGACGATGCGCAGTTCGGTGCTGATCTGCAGCGGCTCGGACACGGCACGCAGGTTCTGCATCAGCTGCGCGGTGCAGGCGGCATCCGCGCGCGCCTCGTGGTCGAGCGCGGCGGCGATGCCGGCACCGCGCGCGAAGCCGTTGGCGATGTCGGTGGGATGCTGGGCGGTGGAGACCGCGACCAGATGGGCCTGCTGTGCCTGCGCCAGATGGGCGGCGATGTTGAGAACGCGGTCCCCGGTGTCGCTGGCGTCGAACAACACAGCGATATCGCGTAGTGGATGCAGCATGGCGTTGTCTCCTTCGATGCCTGTGACGCGTTCCCTGCCGTGCACCGACCCGGGTGCACCGGACGCATCCCTGTTTTAGCGCATCGGTGATCCGAATGAATCATCTTTGATTCAGTTTATTAATTGGTGATTCATGCTAGCGTGAGGGCGAACCCACACCTCAGCGCTTTCATGCGACCTGCCGCAGCACGCACCCGCCGCGACCTGCCCCACGCGCTGGCGGCCACCCTGGTCAGCCATCCACGCTGCACCCTCAGCGAACTCGCGCGCGGGGCCGGTATCAGCCGCGCGACCCTGTACCGGTTTGCGCCCACCCGGGAGGCGATCGACGAGGCACTGTTCGCGGCCGGCTTCGAGCGCGTGGAAGCGGCGGCGGTCTGGTTCGATGAGGGCGGTGACGCGCGCCACGTGCTGGAGCAAGTCACCGCCACGCTGCTGGCGGACTGGGAGCTGGTAACGCTGCTGTTCGCGCGGATGATGGAAGAGCAGCAGCGCCAGGGTGACCTGCATCTGCTGCCGGAGCGCTGGGCGCCGATCGGCGAGCGCTTCGAGGCCTTCTTCCTGCGTGGTCAGGCGGCCGGAGAGTTCAATGTTGGTTTCACCGCAGTGTGGCTCGCGGACTTCTACTGGACCTGCTTCTACGGCATCACCTGGTCACTGGCGCGCGGTCGGCTGGCGCCGGCAGCGGCAGCCTCTACACTGCTGGCTTCGTTCCAGCGGGGAGCGATGACGGGTTGACCGCAGGGCCCTGCTGCCGGGGCAACGTGGATTACGCCTGCTTCAACAACTGCACCAACTGGCGCAGCCGATACGGCTTGGGCAGGAATTCCACCTGTTCCGGCAGGGGCGGCAGTTGCGAGCGCGCATAACCGGACGACAGGATCATCCGCGCCTGCGGCTGTTCGCGCGCCACATGCTCGCTCAGTTCGATGCCGGACATGCCGTTGGGCATGCTGACGTCGCTGAACACCACGTCGAAACGCGCTTCGCCCTTCAGCAGGGCGGCGGCCTCATGCGCATCGGCGGTCGTGGCCACGTCGATGCCGAGGTCGCGCAGGGCCAGGCCGATCATTTCACGCAGATCGGTCTGGTCTTCCACCATCAATACGCGGATCGGGTCATCGGTCATCGGCAGGGTCCTCCATTGCGGGGAGCAGCAGGCTGACCGTGGTGCCGACACCGGGCGTGGTGGACACGTCGACGAAGCCGCCGCTCTGGGTAGTGAATCCGAACACCTGGCTCAGGCCCAGGCCGCTGCCTTTGCCGATGTCCTTGGTGGTGAAGAACGGCTCGGTCGCCCGTTCGGCGATGTCGGCCGCCATCCCGTGGCCCTCATCGCAGACGCTGAGGGTGACATAGCCACGTTGCAGCGTGGAGTCCGCATCCGGATCGAGGCGATGTTCCAGCGCAGTGCCGATCAGGATGCGGCCGCCTTCAAGGGTAGCATCCGCGGCATTGGCGACCAGATTGGCCAGCGCCGTCTGCAGCTGCAGCGCATCGGTGTTGATCGCAGGCAGGCCGGGCGCCAGCTGGGCATCCAGCACCACCGTGGGCGGGCAGGCGCGTTGCAGGTCCGGCAGCCACTGCCGTATCAGCGCATTGATATCCAGTGGTTCGCGGATCAGGGTCTGGCCGGTGCTGAAGGCCAGCAGCTGGCGGGTCAGCAGCGCACCACGATCGGTCGCAGTCTGCGCCGCACCAAGCAGCTCGGCGGCCCGTGCATCGTCACCGTTCACGCGCAGGGACAGCAGGTCCAGGGCGTTGCCGATGGTGGTCAACAGATTGTTGAACTCGTGCGACAGCCCGCGGCTGAGGCGGCCGACGGTCTCGAACTGTTGGGTATTGCGCAGCGCACGCTGGGCATCACGCAGCAGCCGCTGTGCCTGCCACTGCTCGGTGATGTCGCGGGTGATCTTGACGAAGCCGAGCAGCTCGCCTGCTTCGACGACCGGCTCGATGACCACGCTGGCACGGAAAGAAGAGCCATCGCGGCGCACCCGCCAGCCTTCACTGGCGACGTGACCGTGCTGCGCTGCGAGGCGGAGCAGGCGCTGCGGTTCCCCTGCCTCGCGGTCGGCGGCCAGGTAGAAGCGACCAAAGTGGGTACCCACCACTTCATCGGCTGAGTAGCCCTTGATGCGCTCCGCACCCGGGTTCCAGCTGCAGACGATGCCATCAGGATCAAGCAGGTACAGCGCATGGTCGCGCACGCTGTCGATCAGCAGTCGCAGTTGGCGGGAAGGGTCCGTCAGTACGGACGTCGTAGAGGCGGCAGCGTCCACGTAAAAATAAGTGTTACCCCTGTGAGGGACGTGAAGCTAGGCATTCAAGTGTGAAGGAGGCGTGGAGGCGGGACACGTGCCATTTGTCCTGTGCGGCTGAATACGACACGGAGTACCATCACCCACCCTTTGTGTTCTGGAACCGACCTGCATGCGTCCTGGTGCGACTACGCGTGACCGCTGGATCTGGATGACCTCCGCCGTACTGCTGGCTGCGACCATTGCGCTGGAACTGGTGGTTCCGCTGGGCTATGCCGTCTGGCTGGCGTATTTCCTCGCCGTTGGCGTCACGCTGTTCCAGCGCAGTGCACGCGCGCCGTTCATCGTGGCCGTCGTCGCCTGCATCCTGTTGATCATCGGCTACAACGTTGCCCCGGCCAGCTCCAACTCGGCGTTCTCGTTCGTCAACCGCAGCATTGGCGGGTGTGCGTTCCTGATGATCGCGCTGATCGTCTCCCGCGCCATCCAGGCGCGGCGCGACGCGATGCGCGCGCTGTGGCTGCAGGAGGCCGAGAACGCGGTGGCGATGAGCCTGCGCGGTGATCTGGGTCCGGAGCAGATCGCCGAGGCGGCGGCAACCAGCCTGGGGGCTCAGCTGCAGGCCGACGTCGCCGCCGTCTACCGTCTGGAAGGGGGAAGACTGCAGCTGACCGGCGGTCTGGCGTTGCCGTCCGGTATGCCGGCGTCGCTGGCATTGCAGGAGGGCGTGGCCGGGCAGGTGGCACGGGACGAACGCATCCGCCACCTGCATGGGGGGGATGATGCGGTGCTTGAGCTGCAGACCAGCCTGGGGCGGTTGCCGGTGCGCGAGCGCATCCTGGCGCCGATCAGCAGCGATGGTGCGGTGGTGGGCATCATTGAACTGGGACGCACCCGCGCCGGCGAACAGGATCGACTCGATATCGAGCTGCTGGAGCGCTGTGCCGAGACCATCGGCATGGCGCTGCGTGCCTCGCTGTTGCGCGCGCAATTGGTGGTGCTGCTGGAGGAATCGCAGCGCCAGGGCGAGGAGCTGCAGGCCCAGCAGGAAGAGCTGCGCGTGGCCAATGAGGAACTGGAAGAACAGAGCCGCAGCCTGCTGCAGTCGCAGAGCCATCTGGAAGAACAGCAGGCCGAGCTGGAACAGAGCAACGTCCAGCTGGAAGAGCGCACCCACGAGCTGGAGGCGCAGAAGCAGGCGCTGCTGGTCGCGCAGAGCCAGCTGGTGCGCAACAGCAACGAACTGGCCGCCACCTCGCGCTACAAGTCCGAGTTCCTGGCCAACATGTCGCACGAGCTGCGCACGCCGCTGAACAGCTCGCTGATCCTGGCCAAGCTGCTGGCCGACAACAAGGACGGCACGCTCACCGAGGAACAGGTGAAGTATGCGCGTGCGATCCTGTCGTCCAACAACGATCTGCTGGCGCTGATCAACGACATCCTGGACCTGTCGCGCATCGAGGCCGGCCACGTCGAGCTGGCCGATGAAGTGGTGGTGACCGACAGCGTGCTGCAGCGCCTGCGCGAGACCTTCGAGCCGATGGCGCGGCAGAAGGGCCTGGCCCTGCAGATCGAGGCCGATGCGCTGGCGCCGAGCCAGCTGGTGGTCGACAGCCAGCGCCTGCAGCAGATCCTGAAGAACCTGCTGGCCAATGCGGTGAAGTTCACCGAGCATGGCAAGGTCAGCCTGCACGTGCGTGCGGGCGGTCAAGGACGCATCCGTTTCGAGGTCTGCGACAGCGGTATCGGCATTGCCCGCGAGCAGCTGCAGGTCATCTTCGAAGCCTTCCGCCAGGCCGATGGCAGCACCCGCCGCCGCTACGGTGGCACCGGCCTGGGCCTGTCGATCTCGCGCGATCTGGCCGAGCGCATGGGTGGCAGCATCCAGGTCGACAGTGAACCGGGTCGCGGCAGCTGTTTCATCCTGGAACTGCCGTTGCAGGGCGCGCCGGTTTCGGAACCGGGCGAAGTGCCTGCCGCCGCCTCAATAGCGCCTGCGCCGCAGCCTGCGCCGCCGATCGCTGCGCGCACCGCTGTCGCACCGACCGTTGCATCCGTGGCGCCCGCCACCGCCAGCGTGGCCGATGACCGCAGCCGTCGCCAACGCGCCGGCCGCTTGATCCTGGCCGTCGAGGACGACGCTACCTTCGCCGAAGCGCTGGTGGCCCTGGCGCATGAACTGGACTTCGACTGCGTGGTGGCCGGGACCGCCGAAGAGGCGCTGACCCTGGCCAGCGAACTGCGCCCCAACGGCATCCTGCTCGATATCGGCCTGCCGGACGTGTCCGGCCTGAGCGTGCTGGAGCGCCTGAAGCGCAACCCCGATACCCGGCATATCCCGGTGCACGTGGTTTCGGCGATGGACCGCAGCCAGGTGGCGCGCGAGCTGGGTGCGATTGGTTTCGCGATCAAGCCGACCACGCGCGAGCGGCTGGTGACGGCCATCGAACAGCTGGAACAGACCAGCCAGCGCGACGTGCGGCGCCTGCTGATCGTCGAGGACGACAGCGAGCTGCGCCACAACCTGGAACTGTTGCTGGGCCGTGATCAGCTCCAGATCGTTGCAGTGGGAACGCTGGCCGGCGCGCTGGAGCAGCTCAGCACGGTCACCTTCGACTGCATGGTGATGGACCTGTCGCTGCCCGACGGCAGCGGCTACGACCTGCTCGAGCACATGGCCGGCAACGATGATGTCGGCTTCCCGCCGGTGATCGTCTATACCGGTCGCGCGCTCGGCCGCGAGGAAGAGCAGCGCCTGCGCCGCTATTCGAAGAGCATCATCATCAAGGGCGCGCGTTCGCCCGAACGCCTGCTGGATGAAGTCACCCTGTTCCTGCACAGCGTGGAAGCCAGCCTGCCCACCGACCAGCAGCGCCTGCTGCGCGAGGCCCGCCGTCGCGACACCGTGCTCGATGGCCGTACTGTTTTGCTGGCCGAGGATGACGTGCGCAACATCTTCGCGCTGTCCAGCGTGCTTGAGCCGCTGGGCGTGACGCTGGAGATCGCGCGTAACGGCCAGGAAGCGGTGGATCGCCTGGCTGAGCGCGAGGTCGACCTGGTGCTGATGGACATCATGATGCCGGAGAAGGACGGCCTGGCCGCGATGCGCGAGATCCGCGCGCAACGTCACCTGCAGGACCTGCCGATCATCGCGCTGACCGCCAAGGCCATGCCCGATGACCGCGAGCGGTGCCTGCAGGCCGGTGCCAACGACTACATCGCCAAGCCCATCGACGTCGACAAGCTGGTCTCGCTGTGCCGGGTCTGGTGCTCGCGGCAATGAACGAACAGGCGTTGTTCGACCTGGAGCTGAAGGTCCTGCTGGAGGCGCTGTACCAGCGCTACCACTACGATTTCCGCAGCTATGCGGTGTCGTCGCTGCGCCGGCGCATGCGCCAGGCGATGCAGCGCTATGAGTGCGAACGGCTGGTCGACCTGCAGTACCGGCTGCTGCACGAGCCGGAGCTGTTCGCCCAGGCCATGCAGTTCTTCACCGTGCAGGTCTCGGAGATGTTCCGTGATCCAGCGTATTTCCGTGAACTGCGCGAGCAGGTGGTGCCGGTACTGCGCACCTATCCCTCGGTGAAGCTGTGGGTGGCCGGTTGCAGCACCGGTGAGGAAGTGTGGTCGCTGGCGATCCTGCTGCATGAGGAAGGCCTGCTTGATCGCAGCATCGTCTATGCCACCGACATCAATCCGGCCGCGCTGGCCACCGCCGAGGCGGGCGCCTATGGTATCGACCGGATGGCCCAGTTCAGCCGCAACTATCTGGCGGCCGGTGGCACGGCGTCGTTGTCCGACTACTATGCCACGGCCTACGACGGCGCGGTGTTCGACCGCCAGCTGCGCCGCAACGTGGTGTTCGCCGACCACAGCCTGGCGACCGATACCGTGTTCTCCGAAGTGCACCTGGTGTCGTGCCGCAACGTGCTGATCTATTTCAACCGCGACCTGCAGGACCGCGCTGTCGGCCTGTTCCGCGAAGCGCTGGTGCACCGGGGCTTCCTCGGTCTTGGCAGCAAGGAATCGCTGCAGTTCGGATGCCACCATGACGCCTTCGAGGTCTGTTCGCGCGAGCACCGCCTGTACCGGAAGGTGGCCTGATGGCGCTGCCGGCGCGTCCTGCCGTGCTGGTGATCGGCGCGTCTGCCGGTGGCGTGGCGGCCCTGCAGGCGGTACTCGGTGCGCTGCCGGCGACGCTGCAGGTGCCGGTACTGGCCGTGCTGCACCTGCCGCGTGACCGTACCAGCCGCATCGCCGAGGTGCTGGCGCCGTACTGCGCGCTGCCGCTGCGCGAAGCCGAGGACAAGCAGCCGCTGCGGCCGGGCACGGTGACGTTCGCGCCGCCGGATTACCACCTGCTGGTGGAGGACGAGGGGGTGGTGGCGTTGTCGGTGGATGCGCCGGTGCTGTTCTCCCGTCCGGCCATCGATCCGCTTTTCGACTCCGCTGCTGCGGTGTTCGGCAGGCGGGTATTGGCCCTGCTGCTGACCGGTGCCAGCAGTGATGGAAGCGAGGGCGTTGCCGCCGTGCGCCGCGCCGGTGGCCGTGCCTGGCTGCAATGTCCCGAGGAAGCCGAAGCGTCGATGATGCCGGCCTCCGCCCTGCAGTACGCCGGCGCCGATGCCGTGCTGCCCCTTGAACTGATGTGTCGTCGCCTGAAGGAGTTGTTTGCATGAACCTGCTGCCACCGGACCCTGCGCAGTCGCAGTCCCCGGTCAACCTGCTGATCGTCGATGACGTGCCGCAGAACCTGGTGGCCATGCAGGCGCTGCTGCAGCGCGAAGGCGTGAATCTGCTGCTGGCCGGTTCCGGCGCGCAGGCGCTGGAGCTGCTGCTCGAGCACGAGGTGGCACTGGCCCTGCTGGACGTGCACATGCCGGAGATCGATGGCTTCACCCTGGCCGAACTGATGCGCGGTTCGCATCGCAGCCGCGACGTGCCGATCATCTTCCTGACCGCCTCCCCGGATGATCCCCTGCGCGTGTTCAAGGGCTACGAGAGCGGTGCGGTCGATTTCCTGCACAAGCCGGTGGCGCCGCAGGTGATCCTGAGCAAGGTCAACGTCTTCATCGAGCTGTACCAGCAGCGGCAGCTGCTGAAGGCGCGCAACGAGGCGCTGGAACGCGCGCTCAAGCTCAACGAAACAATGGCGGCGGTGCTGACCCACGACCTGCGCACGCCGCTGTCGGCGATCCTGCTGTGCAGTGACAAGCTGGCGATGGAGATCCCGCAGGACAATGCGGGCGCGCAGCAGACCCTGCAGTACCTGGAGGCCAGCACTCTGCGCATGGCACGCATGGTCGAACAGCTGCTGGACTTCTCACGGATCCGCAGCGGCGGCCTGCGCCTGCAGGCCAGTGCCTGCGATCTGGCCGACGTGACCCGCGCGGTGGTGGCCGAAGCGGGCAGCGCGCATGGCGCGGACCGGATCCATCTGGACATGCACGGCGATACGCGGCTGCAGGGCGATCTGGACCGTCTCGGCCAGGTTGCCGCCAATCTGGTCGGCAACGCGCTCACCCATGGCAGCGAGGCGAGGGTGGAGGTGGACGGGCGCGACCCGCGCAGCGTGCTGCTGCGGGTCAGCAATGCCGGCCGGATCGACGACGCGCTGCTGCCGCGGCTGTTCGAACCGTTCAAGGCCAGCTTCCACCAGAGCAAGGGCCTGGGGCTGGGCCTGTATATCGTCGATCAGTTCGTGCGTGCGCACGGGGGGCGCATCGCAGCGCGCAACGAGGCCGGGCAGGTGGTGTTCGAAGCCCTGCTGCCGAGACGCGCAGAAGGGCTGCCTGCAGCGGCAAACTGAATTCTTCAGGAAACATCCACGGGCACTGAGACGGACTCGTCCGCAACTGCTACCGTGGGTGTACATCTTGTCAAGGAAGCACCATGCCACTGCGTGCCATCGCCTACGTCAGCCAGGCGTTGCCGGATCTTTCCGCTGAACGGTTGCAGGCGCTGGTCGACGACGCCGCCCGCTTCAACAAGATGGCGGGCGTGACCGGTGTGCTGCTGCATGACGGCGGGCGATTCCTGCAGTACATCGAGGGGCCGCCGGACGGTATCGATTCGGTGTACGAGCGCATCCTGCAGGCCGGCAGCCATGTCGACATCATCGAGCTGGCGCGCGGCCGCCTGGGCCAGCGTCAGTTTCCGTACTGGTCGATGCGCGCGTTGCCGGTGGATGCAGCATTGCTGCGCCAGCTGTCGGCCAGCGACTGGTCGGGTTTCAGCCGGGCGCTGGAAGGTGATCGTTCGGCGCCGACCCCGGTGGATCTGCTCGACAACGTCGTGCAGCCTGCCCTGCACGCCGGCTGAGCGTCAACGCGAAGTGCCGCCGCAGTAGGCGGCATGCAGCGCCTGCAGCACGCCTAGTGCGGGCCCTTCAATCACGCGGTAGTGGATGGCCTGCGCTTCGCGACGCGTCGCGACAATATCCAGTTCGCGCAACACCGCCAGATGCTGTGACAGCGCCGATGCGCTGAGGCCGGTCAGTGCCTGCAGTTCCGGCACCGGTGCCTCACCTTCGACCAGGCGGCACAGCACGCGCAGCCGCGCAGGATGGGCCAGGCTTTTGAGCAGGGCTGCAGCCTCGGCGGCGTGTTCGGCCATGGCGGCGCTGTCGAGCGGGGTGCGGGCCATGGTTGACCTTTTTGTTTAGAAGTGTCTAATTTAGATAAATCTAAATCAAAGGGCAATCCCATGAGCGGCGTGAAAGAGGGCAGGGCATGAACCTGCCATGGACTGCGGTGGCTGGCGGAGCGCTGATCGGCGCCGCCGCGGTGTTGCTGCTCGCCACTGTCGGGCGCGTGGCGGGTATCAGCGGGATCGCTGCGGGCAGCCTGCGCGCAGCGGAAGGCGAGCGTGGCTGGCGCTGGGCATTCCTGCTGGGGCTGCTCGCAGCAGCGGGGCTGGTGCTGTGGTGGCAGTCGCTGCCCGAGGCCTCGCCACGTGTGCTGCTGCGCGATGCCTTGCCCGCCTGGCAGTTGATCGGCGCCGGCCTGCTGGTGGGCTTCGGCACGCGCCTGGGGAGTGGTTGTACCAGTGGTCATGGCGTCTGTGGCATGGCCCGCGGCTCGAAGCGCTCGCTGCTGGCAGTGCTGGTGTTCATGGCCTGCGCGATGCTGACCACGTTCCTGGTCCGTCACGGCGGAGGCCTGGCATGAGTCGCGCGGTCGTGGCCGCCGCGGTGGCAGGTGCGCTGTTTGGCGCGGGGCTTGCGCTCTCGGGCATGACCGACGCGCGTCGGGTACTCGGCTTCCTCGATGTGGCCGGTGATTTTGATCCGACGTTGATGTGGGTGCTGGGCTCGGCACTGCTGGTCAGTGCCGTCGGGCAGCGCTGGGTACTGCGACGCGCGCAGCCGTGGTTCGCGCTGCGCTTCCAGCTACCCAGTGCGCGTGATGTCGATGCTCGCCTGCTGCTGGGTGCTGCACTGTTCGGTATCGGCTGGGGATGGGCTGGTTACTGCCCCGGACCGGCCATCGCCGGGCTGGCTGTCGCATCGCGTGAAGCACTGTGGTTCGTGCCTGCCATGGTGGTGGGCTTCTGGCTGCACGATCGCTTCGTGCGCTGAGGCTTCACCCCTGTGTCACCATGGATCGGGTCAGATCGACGGACCACGGGGAAAGGAGCGTAACGACATGGCACGGATGAAGTGGAAGGGAAAGGCAATGCTGGCCATGGCGCTGGCATCTGCGATCACGCCGGCACTGGCCTGCACGCGTGCGGTGTATCGGGGCGACAACGGCGATGTGATCACTGCGCGCTCGATGGACTGGAAGGTCGATGTGGCGACCAACCTCTACGTGTTGCCGCGTGGCATCGCGCGCACCGGCCTGGCCGGTCCGAAATCGCTGGCCTGGACTGCGCGCTACGGCAGCGTGGTGGCCACCGGCTACGACGTGTCGACCACCGATGGCATGAACGAGAAGGGGCTGGTGGCCAACCTGCTGTGGCTGGTGGAATCGGAGTATCCGCAGCAGCGTGGCAACAAGCCGGGACTGGCGATCTCGCTGTGGGCGCAGTATGTGCTGGACAATTTCGCCACCGTGGACGAGGCGGTCGCGGCGCTCAAGCGTGAGCCGTACTCGATCGTCACCGACAAGGTGCCGGGCGAAGACCGCCAGGCGACGCTGCACCTGTCGCTGTCCGATGCCACCGGCGACAGCGCCATCGTCGAGTACATCGGCGGTCGCCAGGTGATCCACCATGACCGGCGCTATCAGGTGATGACCAACTCGCCGATCTTCGAGCAGCAGCTGGCCCTCAACAGTTACTGGCAGCAGATCGGTGGCACGGTGATGCTGCCGGGCACCAACCGCTCCGCCGATCGTTTCGCGCGCGCCTCGTTCTACATCAACGCCATTCCCAAGGCCGAAGACCCGGTGGAGGCCCTGGCCAGTGTGTTCAGCGTGATCCGCAATGCGTCGGTGCCGTATGGCATCACCACGCCGGGTGAGCCGAACATCTCATCCACGCGCTGGCGCACGGTGGCTGATCACAAGCGGCGGCTGTACTTCTTCGAGTCGGCGTTGACCCCGAACACCTTCTGGGTCGATCTGAACAAGGTCGATTTCGGCGGCCAGGTGCTCAAGCTCGATCTTGGCAAGGACCAGCGCAACACCTTTGCCGGCGATGCACTGGGCCAGTTTGTACCCAGCGCACCGTTCACCTTCCTTGGCGTCGAGGGTTAGTTCGACGCCTGGCTGGAGGCCGGGTAGACCGCCTGGATCGCGCAGCTGCCGCGGGTGTACTGCGGCAGCGGGGCGATGCTTTCACCGCGCAGATCGTCTGTCTCGAACTCGGCAGTCATGATCCGATCGCCGGGATTGCCACAGATCAGGCCGTTCTGCAGGCCCGAGTGGAAGCTCAGCTGCGGCGCACGGTCGAGCTGGCGGCAGTGGCTGCCGAGTTCGACCCGGTAGTAGCGGTGGCCGCCATTGCGGCGCGGATTGGTCTCCACCAGCACGCCCTGCGGGTCGGACGACCACGCGCGGACGTTGCGGGTGGCGAAGCAGTACGACGGCGAGCCGCCGAAGCTGCGGCGGATTTCCTTGCGCTCGCGGATGGTCACGGCGGGCAGGGTGGCCGTGCGCAGGCGGTCGCTGTCGCGGGCGACGCTGGCGTAGTCGCGATCCTGCAGCGGGGTGACCGCGCTGATGCCGCAGCGGCGGCCGTCGACCACGACGCGTTCGCTGGGACGACCGCACGCCCAGCCGGCAGGTGCTTCCAGCTTCAGCGAGGTAGCACCGCGGACGCCGGGGCAATCCTCGCTGAAGTCGATGCGATAGGCCTGTCCGGAGGCGGCGCGCAGTGCGATCGAGCGCGGTGATGCCTGCTCCACTTCCTGCACGCCGACCGCGTCCATGCAGTGCGGGGCCGGGGGCGTACGCTCCTGTGCGGACGCCGAAGCTGCGAGCGCCAGGCCGAGGCTGCTGGCGAGCACCAGTGACACCTGCCGATGGGTCATGTCCTGCACTCCCTGCGTTGGATGACGGATCGACTATAGCAGCGGTTTGCACGGCCGTTGCTACACGCGCACACTGCCCGGATGGGCGCCATCTTCCATCTGCGGCACTACGGCCAGGCCACCGGCCTGGACCGCCATGACTACGCGCAGTGGGTGCTGCCGCTGCAGGGCGAACTGCACTTCGAGATGGAAGGCCGCGGTGGTCGCCTCGACCTGCTGCAGGGGGTTTTCGTTGCGGCCGGCGAAGCGCATGACCAGATGGCCGATGGCCCGAACGGTTTCGTGATCGTCGATTGTCCTCCGGGCGTGCTTGATGACGGCACGCAGGAGCATCTGTGCCGGCAGCGCTGGCTGCACCTGCCGCATGCGCTGCGACAACGCCTGGCGGGCGTGCAGGACGGGCAGCCGATGCCGGCCCTGCTGCCGCAGCTGCTGCAGGTATTTGCACCGGCCGGCAGTGGCGCGCGCATGCAGGGACTGTGTGCGGCAGTGCAGGCCGATCCGGGCCAGGCGTGGCCGGTGGCGCGCATGGCCGCGTCTGTCGGGGTCAGCGAGAGCCGGTTGCACGCGCTGTTCCAGCGTGAGTTCGGGCTCAGCCCGCAGGCATGGCTCAGTGCAAGCCGGTTGCGCTGGGCCAAGCACCAGCTGCGCACCAGCACGGCGCCGATCAGTGATATCGCGCTGGCCGCAGGCTATTCCGAGCAGAGCGCACTGACCCGCGCGCTGCGCCGTGAGTGTGGGCAGACCCCCGCCGCGTGGCGCAGGAACGCCGGACTGTAGCGTCGAGCCATGCTCGACGGCTTCTGCACCGGCCACCTCGCGAACGGCAGTCGAGCATGGCTCGACGCTACAAAGGCGGGAGGGCAGTAGCCTCGGTCAAGAGCGCCCAGCGGCCAGCGCTTACACTGCGCGGCCTGTTCCTCCCCCCGAAGAACCCGAATGCGCAACAACCCGATGGCCCTGGGCATCGCCAATGGCGTTGCCGCTGGCGCGCTGTGGGGCGTGGTCTTCCTCGCGCCCGCCGTGCTGCAGTCGTTCAATGCCCTGCAACTGTCGGCCGGCCGCTATCTGGTCTACGGTCTGATCGCCGTAGCCCTGCTGCTGCCGCGCTGGAAGCGGCTGGCACCACGGCTGGGCCGCGCCGAGTGGATCGGCCTGTTGTGGCTGAGCCTGGCCGGGAACCTGGTGTACTTCCTGCTGCTGGCGACGGCGGTGCAGTGGGCTGGCGGTGCGGCGGCGTCCTTGATTGTCGGCCTGATTCCGGTGGTAGTGACCCTGGTCGGTGTGCGCGAGCAGGGCGCGGTGCCGCTGAAGCAGCTGCTGCCGGCACTGGGCCTGTGCGTGCTGGGCGTGGCACTGGTTGGCTGGGAAGCACTGATGTCTGAGCACCTCGCGACACCGTGGCGGCAGCGCCTGATCGGCCTGCTGTGCGCGTTCGGCGCGCTGTTCTCGTGGGCGTTGTACTCGATCGGCAACAGCCGCTGGCTGGCGCGCCGACCGGATCTGTCCAGCCACGACTGGTCGCTGCTGACCGGTGTCACCACCGGCGGCCTGGCTCTACTGCTGGTGCCGATGGCCTTCATCGGCCACACCGGCGGGCACACGGCGGCGCAGTGGAGTGGTTTCTGGGCGATCAGCGCGGGTGTGGCGGTGGTCGCCTCGATCCTTGGCAATGCGTTCTGGAACCGTGCCAGCCGCCTGCTGCCGCTGACCCTGACCGGCCAGATGATCGTGTTCGAGACCCTGTTCGCGTTGCTCTACGCATTCGCCTGGCAGCAGCGCTGGCCCTCGCTGCTCGAAGCGCTGGCGATCGTGTTCCTGGTGGCCGGCGTGATGCTGTGCGCGCATGCGCATCGCACGCCCCGCGCGATCGCCGAACATGCCGGCTGAATGTGGCCGTCAAGCATACTGATGGCCGCTTTGTCTCAGATGCAACCAAATGTCGGCACGTTGGCCGATGATCGCGGCAACGACTTTTTGCGCCGCAGCACTTGACAGCGGCCCGGCGCACGGTGTTCTCTGTGCGTCATGGTTCTTGATGCCGCCCACGCCAGCCTGATCGCCCCCGTTACTGCGGGCCGTTCGACTGCGCCGGTCGCCACCACCACCATTACCACCACCACCGTCACCACTGCCCTGGTGCGGCCCGTCGTCTTCGTGTAACTCCCGAAAACCACGGCCCCGCACCATACAGGTGGCGGGGAAACTCGACACCTGCATGCGACGGGGCCTCCTACCGAGGTCTGCATGTCTTCCCACGCCCCCGCTCATCCTGTTGCCCCGGCCGATCTGGCTGCACCGTCCATCGTCGTGCACAAGTTCGGCGGCACCTCGGTGGCCGATGCCGAACGCTACCGCCATGTTGCCGGCCTGCTGCTGGCCCGCCCCGAATCGCTGCAGGTCACTGTCGTCTCGGCGATGAAGGGCGTCACCGACGCACTGATCGATCTGGCCCAGCTGGCAGCCAAGGGGGACGACGGCTGGCGCGAGGCCTGGCATGCGCTGCGCGCGCGCCATCGTGGCGCCGCTGTGGCGCTGCTGGGCGAGCAGGTGGGCGAGACCGTCGAATGGATCGATGCCCGCTTCGATCAACTGGCCGACGTGCTGGCAGCGTTGGTGGTGATCGGCGAGCTGCCACGCGAAGTACTCGACCGCGTGCAGGGCCTGGGCGAAGTGTTTTCCGCGCAGCTGCTCGGCACGCACCTGCAGGCGCTGGGCGCAGACTGTGCAGTGCTGGATGCGCGCGACGTACTGGTGGTGGGACATGGCGAACTGGGCGTGGATGTCGACTGGGAAGCCAGCGCCGACCGCCTGGCCAAGTGGCGCCTGCAGCATCCGCAGCCACGCCTGGTCGCCACCGGCTTCGTCGCCCGTGACCGTCATGACCGCATCACCACGCTCGGCCGCAACGGCAGCGATTACTCCGGCGCGATCTTCGCCGCGCTGTTCAACGCCGATGAACTGCACATCTGGACCGATGTCGACGGCGTGCTGTCGGCCGACCCGCGGCTGGTGCCCGAGGCGGTGCAGCTGGAGTCGCTGAGCTACGACGAGGCCTGCGAGCTGGCTTATTTCGGCGCCAAGGTGGTGCACCCGCAGACGATGTCGCCGGCGATCCGCCTCGGCCTGCCGATCTTCATCCGCAATACCTTCCAGCCGGCGCATCCGGGGACGCGCATCAGCGCCGAGCGCTCGCCGCGCGGGCCGGTGAAGGGCCTGACCCTGAGCCCCGGCTTGGCCCTGCTGAACCTGGAAGGCACCGGGCTGATCGGTGTGCCCGGTACCGCCGAGCGTGTGTTTGCCGCCCTGCGTCAGGCGCAGGTGTCGGTGGTGATGATCTCGCAGGGGTCGTCGGAACATTCGATCTGTTGCGTGGTGCGTGCTGCTGAAGCCGGCCGTGGCCGCGAGGCACTGCTGCACGCGTTCGCGCATGAGCTGTCGGTGGGCCAGGTGCAACGCGTGCAGGTCAGTGAGGGCGTCAGCGTGCTGGCCGCGGTCGGTGACGGCATGGCCGGCCAGCCCGGTGTGGCCGCACGTCTGTTCGAGGCGCTGGGCCGTGCGCAGGTGAACATCCTGGCGATCGCGCAGGGCTCGTCCGAGCGCAACATTTCGGTGGCGGTGGACAGTGCCGATGCCACCCGCGCCTTGCGCGCTGCACATGCCGGCTTCTGGCTGTCGCCGCAGACCTTTGCGGTCGGTGTGATCGGGCCGGGCAACGTCGGTGCCGCACTGCTGGACCAGTTGCTTGCCGCACGCCCGCAGCTGCTGGCCAAGGCCAATGTGGATCTGCGCCTGCGCGCGCTGGCCTCGCGTTCGCGCATGCGCCTGGAAGTGGATGGCCTGCACGCCGACTGGCGGGAGGCCTTGCGCGAAGCGGGCGAGTCCAGCGATCTGGATCGTTTCACCGAACACCTGCTGGCCGCCCACCTGCCGCATGCGGTGGTGATCGACTGCAGTGGCAGTGCCGAGGTGGCCGAGCGCTATGAGGGCTGGCTGGCGGCCGGCATCCATGTGGTCACCCCGAACAAACAGGCCGGTGCCGGGCCGCTGCCGCGTTACCAGCGCATCCGTGCTGCAGCGGCGGCCAGTGGCGCGCGTTTCCGCTACGAGGCCACGGTCGGCGCGGGCCTGCCGGTGATCACCACGCTGCGCGATCTGGTCGATACCGGTGACGAGGTGCTGGCGATTGAAGGCATCTTCTCCGGCACGCTGGCCTGGCTGTTCAACCGCTTCGATGGCAGCCAGCCGTTCTCGCAGCTGGTCGCGCAGGCGCGGTCGATGGGCTACACCGAGCCGGACCCGCGCGATGATCTTTCGGGTGTGGATGTGGCGCGCAAGCTGGTGATCCTCGCCCGCGAAGCCGGCCACGCGCTCAGCCTGGAACAGGTACAGGTGGAAAGCCTGGTGCCGGCGCTGCTGCGCGAGGGCAGCGTGGATGCCTTCATGGCGCGGCTGGGCGAGTCCGACGCCAGCTTGCTGCAACGCCTGCAGGATGCGCGGGCGCGGGGGGCGGTGCTGCGCTATGTGGCACGGCTGGGTGCCGACGGCGCCTCGGTCGGCCTGCAGGAACTGCCGGCCGATCATGCCTTCGCCAACCTGCGGCTGACCGACAACGTGGTCCAGTTCCGCACCCGTCGTTACTGTGACAATCCGCTGGTGGTGCAGGGGCCGGGCGCCGGCCCGGAAGTCACCGCGGCGGGTGTGTTTGCCGACCTGCTGCGGGTCGCGGCCGGTGAAGGAGCGCGCCTGTGATCGCACGTGCGTTCGCGCCTGCCTCGGTGGCCAACGTGGCGGTGGGCTTCGATATTCTCGGCCATGCCATTGCCGGCATTGGCGATACCGTGAGCGTGCGCCGCATCGATGAGCCGCTGGTGCGCATCGAGGCGATCCGCGGCAGTGCCATTGAGTTGCCGCTGGATGCGGCTGGAAACACTGCGGGTGCAGCGTTGATGTCGCTGCGCGCAGGGCTGGGCCTGGACTTCGGTTTCGCGGTGGAGATCGACAAGGGCATTCCGTTCGGTTCCGGCATGGGCGGTTCGGCAGCGTCGAGTGTTGCGGCGCTGGTCGCCGCCAACGCGCTGCTGGATGTGCCGCTGTCGCGCGAGGCGTTGTATCCGTTTGCGCTGGATGGCGAGGCGGTGGCCAGTGGTGGCCGCCACGGTGACAACGTGGGGCCGCTGCTGCTGGGTGGTCTTGCGCTGTGCACGGCCGACCGGCTGCTGCCGATTCCGGTGCCGGCTACCTGGCACAGCCTGCTGGTGCATCCGCATGCGGTGCTGGAAACACGCCGCGCACGCCAGGCCCTGCAGGGCAGCTATGCGCTGGGCGAGTTCGTGGCGCAGAGCGCGAACCTCGCACTGGTGCTCAGTGGTTGCCATCGCAGCGATGCCGCACTGGTGCGCGCGGGACTGCGCGACGTGCTGGTGGAGCCGCGCCGGGCCGGATTGATTGCCGGCTTCGAAGCCGCCCGTGATGCGGCGCTGTCGGCCAATGCAATGGGCGCAGGCATCTCCGGTGCCGGTCCGAGCGTGTTCGCCTGGTTCGAGGATGCCGACCAGGCACTTGCCGCCGCCACACCGGTGCAGGCCGCATTTGCAGCCGCAGGTTTCGACAGTGACGCCTGGGTGTCGTCGCTGGATGCACCGGGAGCCCGCTTGTGCTGAATCCTTCCCCTTTACTGGATACCGAACCCATGCAATTTGTTTCGACCCGCGGCCAGTCTCCGGCCGTTGGCCTCAGCGCGGCGATCGCCGCCGGATTGGCGCCCGATGGCGGGCTGTATGTTCCGCAGATGCTGCCGGCGCCACGTGAGCTGCAGGCCGGCGCGACCCTGGCCGATACCGCCGCCGATCTGCTGATGCCGTTCTTTGCTGGCGACGCGCTGGAGTCTGCTCTGCCATCGATCTGCCGCGAGGCGTTCGACTTTCCGGTACCGCTGCGTGCGCTCGGCGACGGTGACCACGTGCTGGAGCTGTTCCATGGGCCAACGGCGGCGTTCAAGGATATCGGCGCGCGCTTCCTGGCCGGTACGCTGTCGCGGCTGCAGGCCGGCAAGGACCGCGATCTGACGATTGTCGTCGCTACCTCCGGCGACACGGGTGCTGCGGTGGCAGCGGCTTTCCATCGCCAGCCCGGCGTGCGCGTGGTGGTGCTGTATCCGGATGGCCGCGTATCTCCGCGCCAGGCGCATCAGCTCGGTTGTTTCGGCGACAACATCCAGGCCCTGCGTGTGGCGGGTGCGTTCGACGATTGCCAGGCGATGGTCAAGCAGGCACTGGCTGACCGCGAACTGCAGGCGCAGGTGCCGTTGAGCTCGGCCAACAGCATCAGCCTGGGCCGACTGCTACCGCAGATGAGCTATTACGCGCATGCGGCGTTGAGCCACTACGCGGCGCATCGTCGCCGGCTCAATCTGGTGGTGCCGACCGGCAACCTGGGCAATGCGATGGCGGCCGTGCTGGCGCGCGCGCTGGGCGTGCCGATCGGTCAGATCGTGCTGGCCACCAATGCCAATGCGGTGCTGCCGGCGTACTTCAATGGCGGCGAGTACCAGCCGCAGGCCAGTGTGGCGACGGTGGCCAATGCAATGGACGTGGGTGCGCCGAGCAACTTCGAGCGACTGCGCTGGCTCTACCACGGCGACGACGCGGAACTGCGTGCTGCGTTCCGTGCGTTCGCGGTGGATGACGTAACCATCCGCGCGACGATTGCGGCGGCGCATGCCAGCCGCGGCGAGCTGTTCTGCCCGCACACGGCGACGGCGGTGAAGGTGCTGCAGGACCTGCGTGCGCGTGGTGCGAAGGGCGACTGGGCGGTGGTGGCCACGGCGCATCCGGCCAAGTTCGAGGCCGTGGTCGAAACGCTGATCGGCGAAGCGGTGGCGGTGCCGCCTGCGCTGGATGCGTTGCTGCAGCGACCGGCGCACGCCGAACCGTTGGCGGCCGATTACGCGGCGTTGCGTGAGGTACTGCTGCGCTGAGCGGAGAGGGACGCGGTTGCCGGCCAGCGGCCGGCACTACCGGAGAGATACAGCACGGATCGGGCGCGGTTGCCGGCCAGCGGCCGGCACTACCAGGGAAATGCATTCGGGTAGTGCCGGCCGCTGGGGCCAGCGGCCGGCACTACCAGGGAAATGCATTCGGGTAGTGCCGGCCGCTGGCCGGCAACCCCACGGACCGCGATGCGGTCAGATCAACCCTTCACCGGCCAGCGTACGCAGCCCATCCTCGTCGAGGATCTCCACCACGTTCAGGTGGGGCAGGGCGATCAACCCCTGCTGGCGCAGCTTGGTGAAGGTGCGGCTGACCGTTTCCATGGTCAGGCCCAGATGGTCGGCGATATCGCCGCGGCCCATCGGCAGCGATACGCGCAGGCCGTCGCCGCCCAGCTTGGCCTCGCGCGCGGCCAGGCGCAGCAGGAAATCGGCCAGCTTCTCGGCCGGCTGCAGGCGAGCCAGTGCCAGCGCAGCATCCTGTGCGGCATCCAGTTCCTGGCAGGCGCGCTGCAGCAGCTTGCGCTCCAGGTGCGGGAAACGGCTGCGCAGGGCCTTCATCTGTGGCAGCGCGACGCGGCATACTCGGCTGTCGGCAATGGCCTCGATGTCGTAGCGGTGATGGTCGCTGCCGCTCAGGCCCAGGTAGTCGCCGGGCAGCACGAAGCCGTTGATCTGGCGGCGGCCGTCGGCCAGGGTGCGCACCAGGCGCAGTGCGCCGGCAGTCAATGTATAGACATGGTCGCGCTCTTCGCCGGTGCGGGCCAGCGTGCTGCCCATGCTGACCTGCTGCGAGACGGTGACCTGTTCCAGCGCCTGCACTTCATCGGGCGACAGCGCCGAGCACACCGCAAGGTGGCGAACCGAGCAGTGCAGGCAGTCCAGCGTGGTGCAGGACGGCGAGGCGGGATCGTTGGTGGCGGGCGGAGCGCCGGAAGGCCGTGACATGTTGCGGGGGGCGTATCGCGGGCGGGGAGGGCCTTATGATACTTCAAGCGGCCGTTCGACCCTGCCCGCGGCGGGGGCGCTAGAATGTCGCCCCCTCCCACGTCCCGTTCCAGCAGGAGTTCCGCCCGTGATCAAGCCCCGTACCCCGCCCGGCACCCTTGAACTGCTGCCGCGCGAGCAGATTGCGTTCCAGCGCATGCTGGACGTCATCCGCCGCAACTACGAGCGCTTCGGGTTCCTGCCGGTGGAGACGCCGGTGTTCGAGCTGTCCGACGTGCTGCTGACCAAGTCCGGTGGCGAGACCGAGCGCCAGGTGTACTTCGTGCAGTCCACCGGGGCGCTGGCGAACGCGGCCGAGTCGGGCGATCGCTCGCTGCCGGAAATGGCGCTGCGCTTCGACCTGACCGTGCCGCTGGCGCGCTACGTGGCCGAGCACGAACACGAACTGACCTTCCCGTTCCGCCGCTACCAGATGCAGCGCGTCTACCGCGGCGAGCGCGCCCAGCGCGGCCGGTTCCGCGAGTTCTACCAGTGCGACATCGATGTGATCGGCAAGGACAGCCTGAGCGTGCGTTACGACGCTGAAGTGCTGGCGGTCATCCATGCGGTGTTCTCGGAACTGCGCATCGGTGACTTCAGCATCCAGCTGAACAACCGCAAGCTGATGCGCGGCTTCTTTGAAAGCCTGGGTGTGGCCGAGGGTGAGCGCCAGCTGGCGGTGCTGCGCGAAGTGGAC
Organism: Stenotrophomonas sp. ASS1; assembly: GCF_004346925.1. Classification (NCBI taxonomy): domain Bacteria; kingdom Pseudomonadati; phylum Pseudomonadota; class Gammaproteobacteria; order Lysobacterales; family Lysobacteraceae; genus Stenotrophomonas; species Stenotrophomonas oleivorans. Next base: position 1,979,362 of record NZ_CP031167.1, read on the forward strand.
AAGCTGGACAAGCGCGGCGCCGATTATGTGCGCGAGACGCTGGTGGGCGAGGGCTTCAACATCCCGGCAGAACAGGTCGAGAAGATCCTGGCGTTCGTCGCCGTGCGTTCGCAGGGCCATGCCGATGCACTCGCGCAGCTGGCCACGCTGGAAGCCGACGCCGGTTCTTCGGAGATCCTGCGCACCGGCGTCGCCGAACTGCGCGAAGTGCTGCAGCTGGTGCAGGCGCTGGGCGTGCCGGAAACCGCGTATTGCCTGAACTTCTCCATCGCGCGCGGTCTGGATTACTACACCGGCACCGTCTGTGAGACCACGCTGACCGACCACCCGCAGATCGGCTCGATCTGCTCGGGCGGCCGTTACGAAGACCTGGCCAGCCACTACAGCAAGTCCAAGCTGCCGGGTGTGGGTATCTCCATTGGCCTGTCGCGTCTGTTCTGGCAGCTGCGCGAGGCCGGCCTGATCGACGGCATCGAAGCCAGCAGCGTACAGGCGCTGGTGGCGCTGATGGACGAGCAGGGCATGCCGCAGTCGCTGGACATTGCCCGCCGCCTGCGTGCCGGTGGCATCAACACCGAAGTGCAGATGGAGCCGAAGAAGATCGGCAAGCAGTTCCAGTACGCGGCCAAGGCCGGCATCCGCTTCGTGGTGCTGGCGGGTGAGGATGAACTGGCGCGCGGCGTGGTGGCAGTGAAGGACCTGCTGCGCGAGCAGCAGTTCGAAGTCTCCCGCGACGAGCTGGCCAGCACCCTGCTGGTGGAGCTGGAGCAGTCCAAGGCGATGGTGTGAAGCCTGCCGCCGCAGGAGTGCTGAGCGTGCTTCTGCTGGCGGGCTGCCAGAGCGACCCGGCGCTGCACAGCACGCGGATCGGGCCGGCGCAGTACCGGCTGGTGGTTGATCGCTGCCATGCGATCGACCGCGCACAGCTGGAGGACGATCTGCAGGCCCTGGCCTCGCGGACGTGCCGGGCGGGAGGGGGGGGGCGTTGGAGAACATCCAGCCCCTGCCGAGCCGGCAGGGCAGCCTGTTCGGCGAATGCCTGCGGCGCGGGGCGCTGCAGGCCGAGGTGCACTGTCTGCCCTGAGTCGGGCCAGGTTGTTGATTTGAAAGCAGAACGCCCACCCTTTGGTGGGCGTTCTGCGTTTCTGAACGAAGCGCAGTCGAGCATGGCTCGACTCTACAAAAGCCGTTCTCGATCACTTTCCCAGCGAGATCCAGCAGATCGCGGCCAACTGTCGAAGGCGGGGAGGGTCCGGTGGCAGGGGTGTGAGCGGCATGGATGCCGCGACCAAGCCCCCATGGATGGGTTAACGGCGTCCCCTGCCACCGGACCCTCCCCGCCAACGCTCAGCAAATCAGCATTTGCTTTTGCTCTGGCTCTTGGCGGGTGCAGGGCAGCAGCCCTGCCGCCCCCTCAATCCTCGATTTGACGCACTGCGCAAGAATGCGCTAATGTACTAACGCGCTATTACATTGATGCATGGAAACGACCCCGTGAAAGCCCGCCCCGAGATTGCCGCCAAAGACCCGAAGGCCGACCTGGAAGCCCTGGCCCAAGCCTTTGCCGCCCTGCGCGAGCCGGAACAGGTCGAAGCCTTCCTGCGTGATCTGTGCACCCCGGCCGAGCTGGAAGCCATGGCCGACCGCTGGAAAGTGGTGCCGCTGCTGCAGCAGGGCGTGCCGTACCGCGAGATTCACGAGCGCACCGGCGTCAGCGTGACCACCACCGGACGGGTGGCACGCACGCTTGAGCATGGCCATCGAGGCTATGCCGCCGCCATCGACCGCCTTGCCTCGCGCTGATCCGCGCCCCGTTCCGAACTTCGAGACATCCCCCATGAGTGCAACCCAGGCAGCGCCGGCACGAGACCGGTTGCGTATCGCCATCCAGAAGAGTGGCCGACTGGCCGAACCCGCGCGCAACCTGCTCAGCGCCTGCGGCCTGAGCTGGCGCGAGAGCCGCGACAAGTTGTTCTGCTACGGCGAATCGCTGCCGGTGGACCTGCTGCTGGTGCGCGACGACGACATCCCCGGCCTGATCGCCGACGGCGTCTGCGACCTCGGCATCGTCGGCCGCAACGAGCTGGACGAACAGGCCGCGGCACGCCGTCAGATCGGCCTGCCGGACGCCTACCAGGCGCTGCGCGGGCTGGGCTTCGGCCAGTGCCGGCTGATGCTGGCGGTGCCCGAGGAATGGCAGTGGCAGGGTCCGGCGCAGCTGGCCGGCACCCGCATCGCCACCAGCTACCCGGCCATCCTCAAGCAGTGGCTGGCCGAGCAGGGCGTGGACGCACAGGTGGTCGAGCTGTCCGGTTCGGTGGAGATCGCCCCGCGCCTGGGCACCGCCGACCTGATCTGCGATCTGGTCTCCAGCGGCGCCACCCTGCGCGCCAATCAGCTGACCCCGGTGCACAACCTGCTCGACAGCGAGGCGGTGCTGGCCGGCGCGGTGCGCGTGCCGGATGATGCACGTGCATCGCTGCGCGCAATGCTGCTGCGCCGCCTCGACGGCGTGGTGCAGCGCCAGGACCGCAAGCTGCTGATGTTCCGTGCCAGCGAGGACCGCGTCGACGCGCTGGCGCAGCTGCTGGCCGATGCCGAGCCGTTGGTGCGGTTGCCGGCCGATGGCGGCGCGCTGCGCCTGCAGACCATGTGCCCCGGCCCGCTGAGCTGGCAGCGCATGGAGGAACTCGAGCGCGCGGGTGCGCAGGGCCTGATGGTACTGAGCGTGGAGCGGTCGCTGGCATGAACCGTCTGATCTGGTCCCGACTTGATGAGGCCGCGCGCAGCGCGGCATTGACCCGCCCGGTGCAGACCGTGGCGCAGCAGACCCGTGACGCGGTGGCGGCCCTGATTGCACAGGTGCGCGCGCAGGGCGACGACGCATTGTGTGCGATTACTGCACGTTTCGACCGTGTCGAGCTGGCCTCGTTTGAAGTTTCCGAAGCCGAATTCGCCGCTGCTGAAGCGGCCGTGCCCGCCGAACTGCGCCAGGCGATGGTCGAAGCCGCCGAGCGCATCGCGCGCTTCCACGCCGCTGGCATGGGCAAAGGCTATGCAGTTGAAACCGCGCCGGGCGTGGTCTGCGAACGCATGTTGCGTCCGATCGGCCGGGTGGGCCTGTATGTGCCGGCGAGCAGCGCGCCGTTGCCGTCCACCGCATTGATGCTGGGCGTTCCGGCGCAGTTGGCCGGTTGCCCGCAGGTGGTGCTGTGCACGCCGCCGCGCGCCGACGGCAGCGCCGATCCGGCAGTGCTGGTAGCCGCCCGCCTGACCGGCGTGCAGCGCGTGTTCAAGCTGGGTGGTGCGCAGGCGATCGCCGCGATGGCCTATGGCACGGCCAGCATTCCGGCTTGTGACAAGCTGTTTGGGCCCGGCAACAGTTTCGTCACCGAAGCCAAGCAGCAGGTCGCACAGGATGGCGCGGCCGCCATCGACATGCCGGCCGGTCCCTCCGAAGTGCTGGTGATTGCCGATGCTGGCGCCAATCCGGCCTTCGTCGCCGCCGACCTGCTGTCGCAGGCCGAGCACGGTCCGGATTCGCAGGTACTGCTGCTGACCGACGATGCCGCGATGCTGGCGGCGGTCGAGGCTGAGGTGGAGCGCCAGGTGGCCCTGCTGCCGCGCCAGCAGATCGCGCGCCAGGCGCTGTCGGCGTCGCGCCTGATCCAGGTCGATTCGCTGGCCGAGGCGTTCGCGATCAGCAACCGCTACGCGCCCGAGCACCTGATCCTGGCCCTGCGCGATCCGCGCGCGTGGCTGGGAGAGGTGCAGGTCGCCGGCTCGGTGTTCCTCGGCGACTACACGCCCGAGGCACTGGGTGACTATTGCAGCGGCACCAACCACGTACTGCCCACCGCCGGAGCCGCGCGTGCCTACAGCGGTGTCAGCGTGGCCAGCTTCCAGAACCTGATCAGCGTGCAGAGCGCCAGCGCTGCAGGATTGGCGGCAATCGGCGGCTGCGCACGCATCATCGCCAGCGCCGAAGGCCTGGATGCGCATGAGCGTGCAGTGGCCCTGCGCATGGAGGCGGCGGCATGAACGCGTCTATCGATGAGGTGCTGGCGCTGGTGCGCCCGGACCTGCAGGCCTTCGCCGGCTACAGTTCGGCGCGCAGCGCGGCGGTGCAGGGCGAGGTCTGGCTGAACGCCAACGAGTCGGCCTGGGCCAATCCGGCTGATGTGGCGGGCAACAGCCGGCGCTATCCGGAACCGCAGCCGTTGGCGTTGCGTGAGGGCCTGGCGGCGCTGTACGGCGTGACGCCGCCGCAGCTGCTGATCGGTCGCGGCAGCGACGAAGCCATTGATCTGCTGGTGCGCGCGCTGTGCGTGCCGGGTCGCGATGGCGTGCTGGTCACGCCGCCGGTGTTCGGCATGTACGCGGTCTGCGCGCGCCTGCAGGGGGCTGCACTGATTGAGGTGCCCCTGGTGGACAGCGAAGATGGCCTGCGCGCCGATCTGGATGCGGTGATCGACACCGCCAGGGCACGCAATGCCACGCTGGTGTTCCTGTGCGCACCGTCAAACCCGGCCGGCAGTGACATCGCCCTGGACGAGGTCGAACGCGTGGCGGTTGCATTGCGCGGGCAAGCGCTGGTGGTGGTGGACGAGGCTTATGTCGAGTACGCGCAGCGCCCGTCGGCGACCACGTTGCTGGCCACGCACGCCAATCTGGCAGTGCTGCGCACGTTGTCGAAGGCGCACGCACTTGCGGCCGCGCGCATCGGCACCCTGATCGCCGCGCCGGAACTGATTGCCGTACTGCGGCGCTGCCAGGCGCCGTACCCGGTGCCGACCCCGTGCGCCGAGCTGGCCGTGCAGGCGCTGCAGCCGGTCGCACTGGCACGTACCGCCGAGCGCGTGGCCACGGTCATCGCCGAGCGCGAACGTCTGTTCGCTGCGCTGCCGGGCCTGCCTGGCGTTCGTCGCGTGTACCGCTCGTCCGGCAACTACCTGCTGGTCCGCTTCGCTGATGCGCAGGCAGCGTTCGACACCTTGCTGGATGCCGGTGTGGTGGTGCGCGACCAGCGCGCCGCGCCGCAGCTGGGTGATGCACTGCGCATCAGTATCGGCAGCCCCGAAGAGAATGACCGCGTGCTTGCGGCCCTGTCGGCGCGGAGGGCCGCAGCATGACACCAATCCTGTTCATCGACCGCGACGGCACCCTCATCGAGGAGCCGTCCGATTTCCAGATCGACGCCTACGAGAAGCTGCGCTTCGTGCCGCAGGTGATCCCGGCGCTGCTGAAGCTGCGCGATGCCGGCTACCAGTTCGTGATCGTCACCAATCAGGATGGCCTCGGCAGCGACAGCTACCCGCGCGCCAGCTTCGATGGCCCCAACGAGCTGATGCTGCAGATCTTCGAGAGCCAGGGCATCACCTTCCGTGACGTGCTGATCGACTGCAGCTGGCCGCAGGACAAGGCGCCGACCCGCAAGCCGGGCATCGGCTTGATGACAGGCTACCTGCAGGACCGCAGCATCGACTGGGCGCGTTCGGGCATGGTTGGTGACCGCATCACCGACCTGCAGTTCGCCGACAACCTCAACATCCGTGGCTTCCAGCTGCGCACCGAACAGTTCGGTGGCGAGTGGGACTGGCCGGGCATCGCCCACGCACTGGCCGACGCGCCACGCACCGCGGTGGTCCAGCGCAACACCAAGGAGACGAAGATCCGCGTTGAACTGGATCTGGACCGTGCCGGTGATGCGCGCATCGCCACCGGACTGCCGTTCTTCGACCACATGCTGGAACAGATCGGCAAGCACGGCGGGTTCGCGCTGGACATCCAGGCCGAGGGCGACCTGCACATCGACGAGCACCACACCATCGAGGACACCGGGCTGGCGTTGGGTCAGGCCCTGCGCGAGGCGCTGGGCGACAAGCGCGGCATCGGCCGCTACGGCTTCACCCTGCCGATGGATGAGACCCTGGCCAGTGCCGCGCTGGACTTCAGTGGCCGCCCCTATTTCGTGTTCGAGGGCGAGTTCAAGCGCGAGCGCGTGGGCGACATGCCGACCGAGCTGGTACCGCACTTCTTCCGTTCGCTGTGCGACGCCAGCGGCCTGAACCTCAACCTGCAGGTGCGCGGCGACAACGACCACCACAAGGTCGAGGCCTGCTTCAAGGCACTGGCGCGGGCATTGCGCCCGGCGTTGGCCCGCCAGGGCACGGCACTGCCGAGTACCAAGGGGGCGCTGTGAGCGACGTTGCGCTGATCGACGCCGGCGGTGCCAACCTGGGCTCGGTGCGCTACGCATTGGAGCGCCTGGGCGCGACGGTGCGGCTGGTGCGCGATGCGGACGGTCTGGTCGGTGCGCAGCGGGTGATCCTGCCCGGCGTCGGCGCCGCTGGTCCCGGAATGCAGCGCCTGCATGCGCAGGGCCTGGTGGAACCGCTGCAGCGACTGGAGGTGCCGCTGATGGGCATCTGCCTGGGCATGCAATTGCTGTTCGAGCGCTCCGAGGAGGCCGGCGTCGAGACACTGGGCTTGATTCCGGGCGTGGTGCGCAAGCTGGTACCGGCCTGTGGCATCCGTGTGCCGCACATGGGCTGGAACCGCCTGCTCCCGCTGCGCGAATCGCTGCTGCTGCAAGGCGTGCCGGAGCGCGCCAGCGCCTACTTCGTGCACAGCTATGCGGCGCCACTCAATACCCACACTGTTGCTGCCTGCGACCACGGTGGCCTGTTCACTGCGGTGGTGGAGCAGGGGCGTTACTACGGCGCACAGTTCCACCCCGAGCGCTCCGGTGAGACCGGTTCGCTGATGCTGCGCAACTTCCTCGAGGGCACTGCTGCATGAGTTTCATCGTCTACCCCGCGCTGGATATCCGCGACGGCCGCGTGGTGCGGCTGCGCCAGGGTGACTACGCGCAGGAAACCTCGTATGGCGACGATCCGCTGCCGCGTGCACAGGCCTTCGCTGCGCGGGGCGCGCAGTGGATGCATCTGGTCGACCTGGACGCTGCGCGTGCCGGTGGCTACACCCTTGCGCCGCTGCTGGCGTCGATTCGTGCGCAGACGCCGCTGCAGGTGCAGACCGGCGGTGGCGTGCGCGGCCGCGACGACGTGGCGCGCATCCTCGATGCCGGCGCCGGCCGCGTGGTGGTGGGTTCGCTGGCAGTACGCCGCCCCGACGAAGTGGTCGGCTGGCTACAAGAGTTCGGTGCCGAGCGCATCACCATCGCGCTGGATGCCCGCCAGGATGCCCAGGGCCAATGGCAGCTGCCGGTGCACGGCTGGACCGAGAACGCCGGCGTGACCCTGGATGACCTGGCCCAGCGTTATGCGCGTGCCGGCATGCGCCACCTGTTGTGCACCGACATCGCCCGCGACGGCATGCTGGCCGGGCCCAACATCAGCCTCTACCAGCACCTGTCGGCGCTGCTGCCGGGCGTGGCCGTGCAGGCGTCCGGCGGTATCCGTGACGTGGCCGATGTGACAGAAGCCCGTGCCGCAGGTTGTGGCGGTGCGATCCTCGGCAAGGCGCTGCTGGAGCAGCGCATGGACCTGGCGGAGGCGCTGGCATGTTGAGCCGCCGCATCATTCCGTGCCTGGACGTGCGTGATGGCCGCGTGGTCAAGGGCGTGCGCTTCCGCGACCACGTCGACATGGGCGACATCGCCGAGTTGGCGCAGCGCTATCGCGACCAGGGGGCGGACGAGCTGGTGTTCTATGACATCGGCGCCAGCCCCGAGGCGCGTTCAGTCGACGTTGCGTGGATCGAGCGCATCGCGCGGTTGATCGATATTCCGTTCTGCGTGGCCGGTGGCATCGACAGCGTGGAAACCGCGCGCCGCGTGCTGTTCGCCGGTGCCGACAAGGTGTCGATCAACTCGCCGGCGCTGGGTCGCCCGGAGCTGATCACCGAGCTGGCAGACGAGTTTGGCGTGCAGTGCGTGGTGGTCGGTGTCGATTCGGTGCGCGAGGCTGATGGCCAGTGGCGGGTACGCCGCTTCAGTGGCGACCCGGACAAGACCCAGGCGGTGCCGCTGCGCACGCTGGACTGGATCGTCGAAGCACAACGACGTGGCGCTGGCGAGATCGTGCTGAACTGCATGGACAGCGATGGCGTACGCCGTGGCTACGATGTCGTGCAGCTGCAGCAGGCGCGGGCCCTGTGCCAGGTGCCGCTGATCGCCTCCGGCGGTGCCGGTGCGATGGAGCACTTTGCCGAGGCCTTCGACCAGGCCGACGTCGACGGCGCGTTGGCGGCCAGCGTGTTTCACAGCGGCGCCATCGCCATTCCGGAATTGAAGCGCTACCTGCGCGGACAGCAGATCGAGGTGCGGGATGTCTATTGAAGTGAAGCCGTCACTGGATGCGCTGCAGGCGCTGGACTGGGGCAAGGGCGACGGCCTGCTGCCGGCGGTGGTGCAGGATGCCGACACCCTGCAGGTGCTGATGCTGGGCTATGTCAGCGCCGAATCGCTGGCTGCCACGCTGGCCATCGGCCACATGACCTTCTTCAGCCGCAGCAAGCAGCGGTTGTGGACCAAGGGTGAGCAGTCCGGCAACGTGCTGGTGGTGCAGTCGATCAGTGTCGACTGTGATGCCGACACGCTGCTGGTGATGGCACGCCCGGCCGGGCCGACCTGCCACACCGGCGCGGAGAGCTGTTTCGACGGGGCACCGAAGGACTTCCTGGGTGGGCTGGGCCAGCTGGTGGCGATGCGCGAGGCGCAACGCCCGCCGGGCAGCTACACCACCAGCCTGTTCGAGGGCGGCATCCGCCGCATCGCGCAGAAGGTGGGCGAGGAGGGCGTGGAGACGGCTCTTGCGGCGGTGGCGCAGGACGACGAGGCGCTGCTGGGCGAGGCCTCGGACCTGCTGTACCACCTGTTGGTGCTGCTGCGCGCGCGCGGGCTGTCGCTGGATGATGCGCGGGCGGTACTGGAAAAACGCCATCGTTGAAGAGCGGTAGTGCCGGCCGCTGGCCGGCAACCTCATGATCGTCGGGCATCGGCTGGTTGCCGGCCAGCGGCCGGCACTACCGGCAATGCGCCATCACGTGCGCGATGTCATCAGCGGAATCTACAATAGGCGGTCTTTCTTTCCCGGACCGCCCATGAAACTGCCTGCCGCCTGGCTGTGCTGCCTGTTGCTGACCTCGCCGGCCTGGGCCGCGGATACCGTGGTCAGCGGCAAGGTCTACCTGGAGCGCGACGGCAAACCCGGGCGCGGTGCGACCGATCCGGGTCTGGCCGGGGTGCAGGTTTCCAACGGCGAGACCATCGTCAAGACGGCCGCCGACGGCAGCTACAGCCTGCCGGTGCGCGACGGCCAGACCGTGTTCGTGATCAAGCCCGATGCGTATTCGTTCCCGAAGGCGGCCGATGGCCTGCCTTCGTTCTGGCGCCACTACCGCCCGAACGGTTCACCGGCGCTGAAGTACGCTGGCATCGCCGCGACCAGCGACGTCACCCGCAACTGGGATTTCGCCCTGCAGTCGGATCGCCATGACAGCCGCCGTGGTTTCCAGATGCTGGTGTTCACCGATTCGCAGACCGCCAGCCTGAAGGACATCGGCTACTACCAGCAGTCGATCGTGGCGCCGCTGGTTGGCCAGACCAGGGCGCGCATGGGCACCACCCTGGGTGACATCGTCAACGACGACCTGACCCTGTACCCGGCGATCAACAAGGTCACCACCGCGCTTGGCGTGCCGTGGTTCCACGTGCCGGGCAACCATGACCTCGACTTCGATGCGGCCAGCGACGAACACTCGCTGGACAGCTGGCGCAACATCTATGGCCCGGACACCTACGCGGTGGAAGAGGGCGGCGCCAGCTTCGTGTTCCTGGACGACGTGGTGTACGACCCCAAGGCCAAGCCGAAGTATGTCGGTGGCCTGCGCGAAGACCAGTTCGCCTTCCTTGCCAGCTACCTGAAGGGCCTGCACAAGGATCGCCTGCTGGTGCTGGGCATGCACATCCCGCTGTTCGACGCCGCGCCGGGGCGCGAGACCTTCCGCCACGCCGATCGCCAGCGCCTGTTCGACCTGTTGAAGGACTTCCGCAACGTGCTGGTGCTCAGCGGCCACAGCCACACCCAGCAGCACGTCTACCACGGCAAGGCCGAGGGCTGGAACGGCGACAAGCCGCTGCACGAATACAACGTCGGTGCCAACTGCGGTGCGTTCTGGTCGGGGGTGAAGAATGCCGCTGGCGTGCCGGACAGCACCATGAGCGATGGCACGCCGAAGGGCTATGCATTGCTCGACGTGGCCGGCAACGGCAGCTACAAGCTGCAGTACCGCGTGGCCGGCAAGCCGGCCAGCGAGCAGATCGGCCTGCATGCACCCAAGGTACTGCGCCAGGGGGCCTATCCGGCGTGGGGTGTCTACGCCAACGTCTACATGGGTGAGGACGCCAGCGTGGTCGAGTACCGCGTGGATGGCGGCGCCTGGCAGCCGATGAAGCAGGTCAGCCAGCCCGATCCGCGCCTGATGGTGGAGAACGTGGCCGATGATCTGGCCAACGGCCTGCGCGGCTACGACCGTTCGCCGGAGGCCACCGCGTCGCCGCACCTGTGGCGGGGCGCGCTGCCGACCGACCTGGCAACAGGCAGCCACAAGGTCGAAGTACGCTCCACCCAGCCTGATGGTGCAGTGTTCACCGCGACCACCAGCTACAGCCTGCAGACTGCCCAGCCCTGATCCAGGGCGCCGCTGCCCAACGCGAAAGGACCCCGCATGGATATCCGCTTCATGGCCGGCACCACGCCGGTGACCCTCAGCCGCCACTGGTTCACCGGCGCGATGCTGCTGCAGAGCGCCACCGAGAAGGTCTGGGTGCAGCACCCGCTGCATCCGGGCACCCACTTCTCGTTCTCGCTGGTACAGTCGTGGCTGCGTCACATCGCCGGCCACGAAGTACTGGTCGAGCGCACCCGGCCGCTGTTGTTCGCCGGCTTCCGCCCGCAGCGCCTGCGCGTGCTGGTGGATGGCGTGCAGGTGGCCGAACAGGAAGGCATGTAGGCCAACCTGAACCATCGGCGCGCTAGGCAAAGCCGCCCCGATGCCTGAGAATCGGGGCGATTCAATCGATCCAAGCAGGCCAGCGTGACCATCGCAGCAGCGTCCCCGGTTTCCTCCGACTCCGCCCGCGGCGGTCGTCCGCGCCATCTGGTCGTTGCCGATGTCGGCGGCACCTTCGCCCGCCTGGCCTTGGCTGAGACCCAACCCGGTCAGGCGCCGCGGCTGGGCAGCCATCGCACCTATGCCTGCGCCGAGCATCCCAGCCTGGCCGCGATCCTGGCCGATTTCACCGCATGCCTTGGCCAGCCGGTGCAGACCGCGGTGGTCGCCATCGCCGGCCTGCTCGATGGCGATGTGCTGATCAACTCGAACCTGCCGTGGACAGTCTCGCTGTCGACCACGCGCGAACAGTCCGGCCTGCGCGAACTGCAGCTGATCAATGATTTCGAAGCGGTGGCGCTGGCCATCCCGTACCTGCAGCCGGAAACCCTGGTCCCACTGAATGGCGACGCCGATCCGGCGCAGGCCTTCCCGGCGCTGGTGCTGGGTGCCGGTACCGGCCTGGGTGCCGCGCTGCGTTTCGCCGATGGCGAGCGCCCGGTGCTGGCCAGCGAGATCGGCCATGCCGCGCTCGGCGCCGGCAACGCGCTGGAACTGCAGGTGCTGGGCAAACTGCTGCAGCGCTGGCCGCACGTGGACAACGAACGGGTGCTTTCCGGCAGCGGCCTGATGAACCTGTATCCGTGCCTGTGCGAACTGCGCGGCGTCACCCCGGTGTGGACCAGCACCGAGGCACTGATCGGCGCCGCGCGCAGTGGCGAGGACGCGCTTGCTGTGGAAACGTTGCAGGTGTTCTGTGCCTGGCTGGGCAGCCTGGCCGGCGACGCGGCGATCGCCGTCGGCGCGCGCTCGGTATACCTGGCCGGGGGCATTTCCGCGCATGTGCAGGATTTCCTGGCCGATGGCCGCTTCCGTGAGCGCTTCCTCAACAAGGGCGTGCTGACCGAGGTGCTGCGCCAGGTGCCGGTATGGCGGGTGGAGCACGGCCAGCTGGGCGTGCTCGGTGCAGCGGTCTGGCACGCCGCACGGCAGCCCACGCACGACTGATCGGCAGGGCCGGCATCGGGCCGGCCGTGCATTGCAGACTGGGAGGGGAAGATGGTGGATCGCAGGCAGTTCCTGCAGGCCGGTGCCCTGGCCGCAGGCATGGCGGCATTGCCGGGCGTGCAGGCGCGCACGCAGGGTGGTGCCAGGGTGGTTTCGACCTGGGACTTCGGCGTGCCGGCCAACCAGGCCGCGTGGAAGGTGCTGGCGCAGGGCGGCAGCGCGCTGGATGCGGTGGAAGCAGGCGCACGCTGGGCCGAGAGCGAGCTGTGCAACCCCACCGTCGGCCATTGCGGCAACCCGGATCGCGACGGCGTGCTGAGCCTGGACGCGAGCATCATGGACGGCGATGGCCGTTGCGGTGCAGTGGCTGCGCTGGTCGACATCCTGCATCCGGTGTCGGTGGCGCGCAAAGTGATGGAGAACAGCCCGCACGTGCTGCTGGTGGGCGAGGGCGCGCAGCAGTTCGCGGTGCAGCAGGGTTTCGAGCGCAAGCACCTGCTGACGCCGCAGGCCGAAGCGGCCTGGCGCGAGTGGCTGAAGACCGAGAAGTACCAGCCGCAGATCAATGCCGAGCGCCGCGGTATTCCCGGCAACAGCGACAACCACGACACCATCGGCATGCTGGCGCTGGATGCCAAGGGCCATCTGGCCGGTGCCTGCACCACCAGCGGCATGGCCTGGAAACTGCACGGTCGCGTCGGCGACAGCCCGATCATCGGTGCCGGCCTGTACGTCGACAACGAAGTGGGCGCGGCCACTGCTTCGGGCGTGGGTGAGGAGATGATCCGCAACGCCGCCTCGTTCCTGGTAGTCGAGTTGATGCGGCAGGGCCGCTCGCCGGCGCGGGCCTGCCGCGAAGCGATCGACCGCGTGGTGCGCAAGCGCCCTGAAGCGAGCAAGACACTGCAGGTCTGCTTCCTGGCCATGAACAAGCAGGGTGAGGTCGGCGCTTACGCGCTGCATCGTGGTTTTGTCTATGCGGTGTGCGATGCACAGCGCCAGGATGACCTGCGCGACTCGCCATCGATCTACACGAGCACCCAGACGTGAGCACGCGGCTCACCCTGGAGATCGCCAGCAATTCGCTGGCATCGGCGCTGGCCGCGCAGGCCGGCGGTGCCGACCGCATCGAGCTGTTCGACAACCTGGCCGAAGGCGGCACCACACCGTCGTTCGCCAGCATTGCGATTGCCCGCGAACGCCTGTCGATTCCGCTGTTCGTGCTGGTGCGGCCGCGCCCGGGCGACTTCCACTACGACGGGCTGGAAGCCGAACTGATGCTGCGTGACATCGCGCAGTGCCGCGCACTGGGCTGCGATGGCGTGGTGATCGGCGCGCTGGATGTACAGGCCGGGATCGACGTGGCGCTGTGCCGCGAGCTGGTGCAGGCTGCCGGGCCGTTGCAGGTGACCTTCCATCGCGCCTTCGATGCCGCCCGCGATCTGCCCGCCGCGCTGGAGCAGGTGATCGGGCTGGGCTGCCAGCGCGTGCTGACCTCGGGCGGTCAGGTCAGTGCGGAGGCCGGTGCCGATGTGCTGGCAGGCCTCGTTACCCAGGCAGCAGGCCGCATTACGGTGATGGCTGGTGCCGGATTGGCACCGGGCAACATCGCTACCGTGGCAAGGCAGACCGGCTGCACCGAACTGCACGCCTCGGCCAAGGGCCTGCGCCGCTCGGCGATGCAGTTCCAGAACCCGGCGCTGCGCGGACTGGACCCGGACTGGAGCCAGACCGCGACCGCCACCGTAGCTTCGCTGCGGCAGGCGCTGGACGGTTGAACGCCGCCGGGGTCGGATCCCTTCGCAGAAGGGCTCCGACCCCACTGTTCGCGATGGATGGGGCGCTGGATCAGATGACGCTTCAGGCACATGTGATTGCCGGGGTCGAAGCGGCAAGTCACGGAAAGTAAACGTCATCTGCGTCTGCATATGGCGGAGCACGGTATCAGTCCGGACAGTGTGGCCGACCATCCTTCGACCGCGAGCGCCCAGATGTTTCAACTGCTTCCGCTGCTCTCCTGTTTGCTTGCGCTCAGTGCGAGTGGCGCCGAAGAGGTTTCGGCATCCGTGTGGCAGTGGCACGAAGCCAATGGCGAGGAAGGTCGAGAGATCCTGCCTATGCCCGGCGTGAAACTGGCGCCAGCCGCTCGGGGCGCATTCGTCGACAGGCGCATGCATGAAGTTGGGGGAAAGCGCTTTCGCGCGCTGTATCAGGTATTCGATTCAAACGCCGATAATCCGATGGGCCGTTGTGGCGCGGGGCGCGAGATCGAACTCTACGTCTACGAATTGATCCCGCCCAAGCCTGTCGAGCGGGGCAGGATACTGATCAGTAGTTGCCTTGAGACCGTGTCCCTGGCCAGCCAGAACTCGGGAAGTCCCGAAAGTGAGTCCGACTTTTCCTCGGTGGTCTGGCAGCACGACGGGTTCACCATCACGTGGTGGGGTGCCGGGTCCGACGGAAAGGGCTCAAGCCACTATGCACTCCGCAATGGCCGTTTTGTCCCGGCTCAATCGGACGAGAGAAGCCGCTGGGGGCGGACAAAATAGTTCCGCGCACGATTGTCGCGATCGTGTCATTGACGTGTGCGCCGTCTTCTCAGCGATGTTTCGCAACCCTTTGATTGTTCTGGATACCTGCAGCCGATAACGGCATTACGCCAAGTGTTGCTGCGTCGCCGCATGCCCGGCGCGGTTCAGCTGTGCTTTAGTTTGGATCGATCCACAGGGGAGGGCGCCGTATCGGTCTTGAACCGATCCAGGTGCCCGGATCAGCCGTAGTGCCGCGCCACCACCCGTCCGTGCGTCCACACTTTCGAAGAGCAACCACCCATGGCTCAGATCGTCCGCAAGCGTCGTCACCTGCTGTCCCAGGCCCTGGTCCTGGCCCTGTTGCCCCTGGCGGCCAGCGCGCAGGAGGCCGCCAACTCGTCCGCCAAGGATCTCGACGCGGTCACCGTCACCGGTTCGCGCATCAAGCGCGCCAGCGTCGAAGGTCCGGCGCCGGTCAACGTGATCACTGCCGCACAGATCCAGAAGGAAGGCTTCGTCAGCGTGTACGACGCGCTGAAGACACTCACTGAAGCCACCGGCACCGTCGAGGCGGCCTCGCAGTGGGGCTCGCATACGCCCAATGCCAGCGGCCTGAACCTGCGCGGGATGGGCCCGAACCGCTCGCTGCTGCTGGTCAACGGCCGCCGCGTGGCCGACTACCCGCTGCCCTACGGTGGCGAAACCAACTTCTCCAACTACGGCAACATTCCCGCTGCCGCAGTCGAGCGCATCGAAGTACTGACCGGTGGCGCCTCGGCCATCTATGGCTCGGATGCGATCGCCGGCGTGGTCAACGTCATCCTGAAGACCAACTATGACGGCGACGAAGTACGCGTGCGCGGTGGTACCTCCACCGAAGGCGGCCGCGATACCTGGGATCTGTCCTGGGCCGGCGGCAAGACCGGCGACAACTGGAGCGTGACCTACGCGCTGCAGTACACCAAGCGCGATCCGCTGTTCGGACGTGACCGTCCGCAGATGGACGATGCCGACGATGCGCCGTACCCGTCCTGGAACATGGAACAACGCAAGGTCGGCTTCCGTCCCACCGCCGGCCTGGCGCTGATCGATCCCACCACCGGCCAGCGCCTGGCGCCGCCCACCGGCACCTGCGAGAAGTTCGATGGCGAGTACTACACCGCCGATCGCCTGGTCTACAACTACGCCGCCAACACCATCACCAACACCGGCCGCCTGTGCGGCATGAGCGCCGACTACGCCAACTGGCTGCTCACCGGCGGTGCCGAGAACGTGTCCGGCAACCTGTATGCCACCTTCGATTTCAGCAATGACCTGCAGGCCTGGACCAACCTGGCGGTGTACCGCTCCGAAGCGATCTGGGGCACCAATCCGCCCGGCGTGTCGCTGATCGACGATGACAACGGCTACTACTGGGATGCCAACCGCAACCGCCCGATCCTCGGCGTGCGCCAGTTCACCCCGAACGAGGTGGGCGGCCTGGATACGCTGCGTAACACCAACCGCGAACTGTCCTGGGACTGGAGTGCGGGCCTGCGTGGTCGCCTGGCCGATCGCTTCGACTGGAGCGCCACGGTGGGCCGTTCCTACTACCGCGTCGAAGAGCGGCAGAACGTGGTCGACAAGCAGAAGTCGTACGACTATTTCCTCGGCCCGAAGCTGGGTACTACCGCCGACGGCGAGGCGATCTATGCGTTGAACGAATCGCGCTGGTGGAACCCGCTGACGCCGGACCAGTACTGGCAGATGGGCACGGTGGCGAACAACCGTGCGTCCTCATGGGTCAACCAGGCGTCGGCGGACATCACCGGCGAGCTGTTCCAGGGCTGGGCCGGCCCCATCTCGTTCGCGGCGGTGGCCGAAGTCGCGCAGCAGGGCTATCACCTCAGTCCCGATCCGCGCGCCGGCATCGACTTCGACCTGCAGAACGTCGATCGCGGTGGCGGCGAGCGCACCCGCTATTCGGCCGGTGTCGAGTTCAAGATTCCGCTGCTGGAAAGCGTGACCGCCACTGCGGCCGCGCGCTATGACCGCTATGGCAGCTACAAGGCTGACAACAGCGGCGAAGCGCTGGACATCGGCAGCCAGAAGGAGACCACCTGGAATGTCGGCCTGGAATGGCGCCCGGTGGAGTCGCTGCTGGTGCGTGGCTCCTATGCCACCAGCTTCCATGCGCCGGACATGCACTACCTGCTGGGCCAGCCCAGCAGCTCCGAAGTGCAGACCTATGACCGCCTGCGCTGCATCCAGAGCGGTGCGTACCTGGTCAACAACTGTGGCGTGGGCAATACCGATGTCTGGTACACGTTCGATGTGAACCGGCGTGGCACGCCGCTGCTGCGCTCGGAGACCGGTGATTCGTGGACGGTCGGTTTCGTCTGGGACGTGATGCCCAATCTCTCGGTCAGTGCCGACTACTGGGCAATCAAGCTGGAAGACATGATCGTCGACGTTGGCTCCGACGAGGTGCTGGCCAGCGAAGCGGGCTGCCTGACCGGCAAGAACATGGACGGTACGCCGTGGGCCAATCCGGCCGGTGGCGAGTACTGCGCCGGCATCCTGGCCCGCGTGAACCGTGACAGCAACGGCCGCCTGGTATCGATCGAGCGCGGCCCGTTCAACCTGGCCAGCCGCGAAGTGCGCGGCATCGACCTGACCGCGCGCTATCGCCTGGAAACCGCGCAGTGGGGCAGCTTCCAGCTCGGCCTGAACTACACCAACCAGATCTCAACCAAGGAACAGCGTTACGCCAACGATCCGAACCCGGAGCGTCGTGACCGTGACCTGCGCAGCAAGCTGCGCGCGAGCCTGGCCTGGCAGCGTGGCAATTGGAATGCCAATGTCTATGCCGATCGCATCGGTTCGGTGCCGGGCGTGCGCTACCACTGGGGCACCGATCGCCTGAACAATCCTGGCGGCTGCCTGCCGTTCGCCGATGGTTACGTGCCCAGCGACAGCCCGTCGCTCAACTGCCTGGAGCCGGCGACGCGTCCGGACGGCTCGCCGAATCCGAATCCCAACGCCGGCCAGCAGACGGCGCGCTACTACGGGCGGGTCGGGCCGTTCATCACCTGGAACTTCAACGTGGGCTACCAGGTGACCGAGCACGCCAAGGTCAACGTCTACGTCAACAACGCGTTCAACTCGGCCAGCTGGAACCACAAGGACCCGTACAAGCTGGATTACGACTTCGCCCCGACCCGGTTGCTGGGCGCGGTCGGCCGCGAGTTCGCGCTGGAGTATGTGTTCACCTTCTAACGAGACTGCCCATCGTCAGTAGATCCACGCCATGCGTGGATGCGGACACCTGGATGCCCATTCAGGAAATGCGGACAGGCTGGATTTGACCTTCCCACGATGGCAAGGTTTAGCCTGTCCGCATCCAGAAGGAACCCCGGGAATCCGATCATGAGCACGCCCCGCGCCACTGCAGTCCCCGCAAGCCCGTCCACCATCAGCCTGCCCATCGAGGGCATGACCTGCGCCAGCTGCGTCGGCCGTGTCGAAGCGGCGCTGTCCAAGGTCGAGGGCGTCGGCAGTGTTTCGGTCAATCTGGCCACCGAGCGCGCGGATATCCGCGCGTCCGGTCCGGTCGATCGCGCCGCGCTGATCCAGGCGGTGGAGCGGGTGGGCTATGACGTGCCGGCCGGCACCATCGAGCTGGCAGTGGAAGGCATGACCTGTGCCTCCTGCGTCGGTCGCGTCGAGCGCGCGCTGCTGGCGGTACCGGGCGTCAGCCAGGCCAGCGTCAACCTGGCCACCGAACGCGCCACGGTGCGCGGCGTGGCCGCTGTGGATGCGCTGGTAGCGGCCATCGACAAGGTCGGTTATGCCGCCCATGCCATCGAAGCGGGCGTTCAGTCCGATGACGAAGCGGCGGAAAAGAAGGATGCCGAGCGCGCCGAACTGAAACGCGACCTGATCGTGGCCACCGCACTTGCACTTCCGGTGTTCGTGCTGGAAATGGGGTCGCACCTGATTCCCGGCATGCACGAATGGGTGATGGCCACCATCGGCATGCAGACCAGCTGGTACCTGCAGTTCGTACTGACCCTGCTGGTGCTGGCCATTCCCGGCCGCCGTTTCTACCAGAAGGGTTTCCCGGCACTGCTGCGGCTGGCGCCGGACATGAACTCGCTGGTGGCGGTGGGTACCGCCGCAGCGTTCGGTTACTCGGTGGTGGCAACCTTTGCACCGCGGTTGCTGCCGCCGGGCACGGTGAACGTCTACTACGAAGCAGCGGCGGTGATCGTCGCGCTGATCCTGCTCGGCCGCTTCCTTGAGGCGCGCGCGAAGGGCCGTACCTCGGAGGCGATCAAGCGCCTGGTCAACCTGCAGGCCAAGGTCGCGCATGTGATCCGTGACGGCCGCACGATCGAGATCCCGGTCAACGAGGTTCTGAGCGGCGATGTGGTGGAAGTGCGCCCGGGCGAGCGCGTGCCGGTCGATGGCGAGGTGATCGAGGGGCGCAGCTACATCGACGAGTCGATGATCAGTGGCGAACCGATTCCGGTCGAGAAGCAGCCGGGCAGCAGCGTGGTCGGCGGCACGGTCAACCAGAAAGGTGCACTGACCGTGCGTGCCACGGCGGTGGGCGCGCAGACCATGCTGGCGCAGATCATCCGCATGGTCGAACAGGCACAGGGCTCGAAGCTGCCGATCCAGGCGGTGGTCGACAAGGTCACCCTGTGGTTCGTGCCGGCGGTGATGCTGGCCGCACTGGCGACCTTCGCGGTCTGGTTGATCTTCGGCCCATCGCCGGCGCTGAGCTTCGCGCTGGTCAATGCGGTGGCGGTGCTGATCATCGCCTGCCCGTGTGCAATGGGTCTGGCCACGCCGACGTCGATCATGGTCGGAACCGGTCGTGGCGCCGAGATGGGCGTGCTGTTCCGCAAGGGTGAAGCGCTGCAGTTGCTGAAGGACGCGCAGGTGGTGGCGGTGGACAAGACCGGCACGCTGACCGAAGGCCGCCCGCGCCTGACCGACCTGGAGATCGCCGACGGCTTTGATCGCGGCACAGTGCTGGCCGCGGTGGCTACCGTGGAATCACGTTCGGAGCATCCGATCGCCCGCGCCATTGTCGATGCAGCCACCGAGCAGGGCCTCGCGCTGCCGTCGATGATTGATTTCGAGTCGGTCACCGGCATGGGCGTACGCGCCAGCGTAGACGGCGCACGGGTGGAGGTCGGCGCCGATCGTTTCATGCGCGATCTTGGCGTGGATATCACCGCGTTTGCAGCGCTGGCGGCCGAACTCGGCGCGCAGGGCAAGTCGCCGTTGTACGCGGCCATCGATGGACGCCTGGCAGCGATCATCGCAGTATCCGATCCGATCAAGCCGAGCACGCCGGCCGCGATCGCGGCACTGCACCAGCTGGGCCTGAAGGTGGCGATGATCACCGGCGACAATGCCGGCACCGCGCAGGCGATCGCACGCCAGCTGGGTATCGATGAAGTCGTTGCCGAGGTGCTGCCGGAAGGCAAGGTCGAAGCGGTGCGTCGCTTGAAGGCCACGCACGGCCATGTCGCCTTCGTTGGTGACGGCATCAACGATGCGCCGGCGCTGGCCGAGGCCGATGTCGGCCTGGCCATCGGCACCGGCACCGATATCGCGGTGGAGTCGGCCGATGTGGTGCTGATGTCGGGAAACCTGCAGGGCGTGCCGAATGCCATCGCGCTTTCGAAGGCAACGCTGGGCAACATCCGGCAGAACCTGTTCTGGGCCTTCGCCTACAACACCGCATTGATTCCGGTGGCGGCCGGCGTGCTGTACCCGGTATGGGGTGTGCTGCTCTCGCCGGTGTTCGCCGCCGGTGCGATGGCACTGTCCAGCGTGTTCGTGCTGGGCAACGCACTGCGCCTGCGCCGCTTCCAGCCGCCGATGGCGGATGCCCCCGCTGCGAGCCACTGAAGGAGAACCGCATGAACATCGGTGAAGCCGCCAAGGCCTCCAGCGTTTCGGCGAAGATGATCCGCTACTACGAACAGATCGGCCTGATTCCTGCGGCCGATCGCACCGAGTCCGGCTACCGGGCATATTCGCAGGCGGACATCCACCGCCTGCGCTTCATTCGGCGGGCGCGCGATCTTGGCTTCCAGGTGGCCGAGATCGCCGATCTGCTCGGCCTGTGGAACGACACCTCGCGGCACAGTGCCGACGTCAAGCATCTTGCCGAACAGCACATCGCCGACCTGGAGCAGCGTATCGAAAGCATGCGGCAGATGGCCGACACGCTGAAGTCGTTGATCAGCTGCTGTGCGGGCGATGAGCGCCCGGAATGCCCGATCCTGCAGCGGCTGGGCGAAGACGAAGAGACCCTGGCACCGCCGGAGACCGCGAAGACCGGTGCAGTACGGCGCCGCACGCACAAGCACTGACCTGGCGTTGCATGCATGAAAAAACCCGCCCGGTGCAGCTGCACCGGGCGGGTTTTTCGTTGCAGGCGCAGGCTAGGGGATCAGGCCGTGCGCGGCGGGAAGCCGGCATCGGTCAGCGCCGCCACGATCTGCGCTTCGCTGGCCGAGGTCTGCACCTGCACGCGACGGCTGGCCGGATCTGCCTGCACGCTGGCCTGCGGATCGACCAGCTCGATCGCCTTGGTCACGCTGCGTGCGCAGCCGCCGCAGGTCATGCCTTCCACGTGGAATTCCATCTGTAGCTCCTTCGGTGCTCTTGGGGTGGCGCCAGTGTGCACCTTCCAACATTGGCAGGGTCAAGCGCAGGGCTGAACCGAAGACAAAGCACCAATGAAAACGGCAGCCACCTGTACCAGCGTGGCTGCCGTGGAGGAACGTCCCCGCCAGGGCGGGGCGTGGGTTGCACCCGGGCAGGCCCGGGCAACCCGGTGTTGCCTTAGAACTTCCAGGTAGCGCCGAAGTACAGCTGGCGGCCTGCGTAGGTATTGGAGATCAGGCGTGCCTTGGTGTCGCTGCCCAGGTGAACGCGCTGCTCGGACTTGGTGGCATTGATCACCGAGGCGGTCAGGGTCCAGTCCGGGGTCAGGTTGTAGGCCACGTTCAGATCCAGCTGGTCATACGGCTCGGTGTAGACGGTGAGGCCATTGTTGAGCCCACCGACCACCTGGCCGCGACGGTTGAACGAGGCGCGCGCGAGGAACTTCTCGTTCTCGTAGAACACCGTCACGTTGGCCTGGTTCTTGGCGCTGCCGACCAGTGGCGAGGAGCCGATTTCCTGCCCGTCCAGAACAATGGAAGCCAGGTTGGTGTCGTTGTAGGTGTAGTTGGCCTGCACGCCGAAGCCGAAATCGAACGTGTACTGGCCATACAGCTCGACGCCCTGCGAGACACCATCGCGGCCATTGGCCTGGGTCTCGTAGCGCTGCACGTTCACCGCTTCACCGTTGATGACCATCGGCGTGTCGCGCACCACCGGCAGGGTGAAGTTGTCCACGTTCTTGCGGAACAGGCCGACGCCGGCGACCGCGCCCGGCTGGAAGTACCACTCCAGGCCCAGGTCGAACTGGGTGGCCTTGAACGGTTCCAGTTGCTTGTTGCTGCCCTGGCCGACCCAGCCTGCGGTCGATGCGCCACCGGCAACGCGGCGATCATTGACGTACTCTTCGCTGTAGTAGCTCAGTGCGCCCGGTGCTGCGATGTCGGTGTAGCCGGGGCGGGCGATCACCTTCGATGCGGCACCACGCAGCACCAGCGTGTCGGTGATGTCCCAGGCGATATTGAAACTCGGCAGTACGTCAGTGTAGGTGCGATCCACGCCGATCAGGCTGTAGGTCTTGCTCTGCGCCAGATCGTGCGGCAGGCGCACGAAGCCGCTCTCGCAGCTGTAGGTCGGGTAGGCCGCAGCGGCCGGATCGGTGCACGCCATCGGTGCGCCGGACGCGTTGTCCAGGAAGTAGTCGTTGAACTTCTCGATCGAGTCGGAGGACTGCGCGAACTGCTTGGTGCGCACCACGCGCACGCCGACATTGCCGCGCACGCGTTCGGTGCGGAAGTTGGCCTGGAAGTAGCCCGAGTAGATCTTCTCGTTGACGTTGTAGACGAAGTCTTCCTCGGTGCGGTTGTGAGAACCACCGTAGGTCTTGTTCAGGTAATCGATGTAGGCCGGGTAGTTGATGCCCGGGAACACGTTGGCATTGAAGCCGCCCGCGATGTTGCTGATCGGATTGGACAGGAAGAAGCCCGGCTGCGCGTCGCCCGCAGTCGGATCGCAGCCACTCTGGTAGCGGCTGTTGTCATAGTCGGCCGGGTCGCGGCCCGGGCACACCCAGTAGGTGTTGCCGGTATTGCGATGGACCTTGCCGTCACGGTACTTGGCGCCGAACTGGATCGAGTCCAGCCAGCCGGACTCGAACAGCTTGGTGACGTCGGCCTGGAAGTAGTTCTGCTTGACCTCGGTGCGCTTCCACGACGAATCGGTCGAGCCGGTGTCGACTTCGGCGATGCCGTTCATCAGCTGCTGCTGCAGGTCGGGCGAGAAGGTGGCCGACGGCGTACCGGTCAGGTCCCAGGCGCTGTACAGGTTGCCCGACAGGTAATCGTTGCCGACCTTGCGGCGCGGCTTGGCCGACATCCGGAAGTTCATCGACGGACCACCTTCGGACCAGGTACGGCCGCCGGTGAACGAGGCCTTCCACAGCGGGCTGATGTCCCAGTCGATGGTCAGGTCAGCGGTCTGCGAGAGCGCCTTTTCCTTGCTGTAGCCACCGGTCAGCTGCGGCGTCGGAACCGTGCAGTCGTCTGGGCCCCAGCCGCCGGGCTTGAGGCCAGCGGCCTTGGCCTGGTCTTCGCTGCAGTAGTAGGTCTTTCCAGCCAGCTTTTCGAACTGGGCGCCGGTAACGGTGTTGCCGCTGGGATCGAAATCCAGGCCGTTGAGCAGGCGGCCGCCGGCCCAGTTTCCATCGCCGTTGAAGCGGGCCATGCTCCATTCCGGAATCTTCAGCATGTTCTGGGTGTAGTCACCCTGCAGCTCGAAGCGGAAGTAGTTGGCCGTCATCGTAACGTTGTCGACCGGCTTGAACTGGAAGGTCAGCTGGCCGCCCTTGCGTTCGCGCTTCTCTTCCTTCACCGCGAAGTTGACCGACGTCGGCATGAAGAAGTCGCTGTAGTTGCCGCCGGTCTGGTTGTTGAAGCCGGACTTGCCCCACCAGTAGTGGATGCCATCCTGCGCCTGCACGTTGCCATAGGCATCGCGCGCCTTGCCGGCGCCGTACCACTGGTAGTCCTCGGTGCTGGCTTCCATGGTGCGGGTGGTGCGCTTCTGCTGCGTCACGCCGATCAGCACGCCGAAACGCTCGTCCTTGCTGTGCCACGAATACAGGGCCGACGCCTGCGGGTCGATATCGTGGTGGGTATCGGAGGAGGTGCCCTCGAGCGTGACGAAGCCCGAGTTGGATTCCATGTCCAGCGGGCGACGGGTGTGCAGGATGACCGTGCCGCCGATGCCGCCTTCATCGATGCGTGCTTCCGGCGACTTGAACAGCTCGGCGCTGGACAGCATGTTCGACGGCAACAGGGTGTAGTTGAACGAACGGGTGGCTTCGTCGTTGGTTTCCGACGTGGCCACGTAGTTGCCGTTCAACTGGGTCAGGGTCAGGTCGGGTGCCAGGCCACGCACGCTGACGCTCTTGCCTTCGCCGCCACTGCGGGTGATGACCACGCCGGGCACGCGCTGCAGTGCGTCGGCCACGTTCTTGTCAGGGAACTTGCCGACGTCTTCGGCGGTGATCACTTCGACCACGGCGTTGGCGTCGCGCTTCTGCTCAAGACTCTTTTCAATGGCGTAGCGGTAGCCGGTGACCTGGACGCTGTCCAGGTTGGTGGCTTCCTGCGAGCCGGTGGAAGTGGCCTGCTGCGCGGCGGCGCCAGCCGGAATGACGGCGGCGACCAGGGCCAGCGCGATGGCCAGCGCCAGTGCGTCCTGGCCATGCGTACGTGTTGAATGCTTCATTCCCATCTCTCCCTCTCTCCTGGATTGATCCGGTGACGTGGCACGGACAACTTGAATCGATCTAATTTGAAGTGACATTGTCGCTATTGCCATGCAGTGGCAGTAGCACCGTGCGCGTGGCCTGGTACGTCCTGTTGCTGCTCCCCCAACTCCCGGCCATCGCAGTGTCGTTCTTGGATCGATCTAAGCGATGGGCGGGCGTTTTTTAGCATGGGTCGCCCGCGGGCGCATGCTGCTCCGCAATATGGTACTGGCGTGGCGAAGGCATGACGGTTTGCTGAAATCAGTGAAATCGTTTTCGTGCGCAGGGGAGGGTGGGGCGGCAGGGCTGCGCCCTGCACCTGCTGTAGTGCCGGCCGCTGGCCGGCAACAGCCAAAGCCAAAGCCAAAGCGGCTCTGGTTTTCTGTTGGTTTGGCGGGGCGGTGTCGGATTGCGGGGACGCCGTGAATCCGACCCTGGAGGCTTGGCCGCGGCACCCATGCCGCGGACACCCCGCAATCCGACACCGCCCCGCCTTTGACAGTTTCCCGGTGACGGTTGGATAGGTCCTGGAATCACGCGGGGTCATGGGATCAGATCCGTTTTCCGTTGGAAAACGGATCTGATCCCGATTGATTTCGTTATCCGACAGAGATTGATCCACGCATGGCGTGGATCTACTGCAGATCGCGAGAAACTGTCGAAGGCGGGGTGGGTCCGGTTGCGGGGGCGTGAGCCGCATGGATGCGGCGACCGAGCTTACATGGACGTACTTGCAGCGGCCCCCGCAACCGGACCCACCCCGCCTCCCCACAGGAAATCAGCTTCTGCTGTTGCTGTTGCTGTTGCTCCAGCTCGGAGCGGGTGCAGGGCGCAGCCCTGCCGAGCAGCCCCCTCTCATGCTGCGCCGCAGAATGCATTCGGCTGAACCTGCATGCTCTACTTGAATCGATCTAAATTCACGGTCTGGTGGGTCGGGCGTCATTCCAGGGGGAGCTTTCTGCCAGTCATGGCGAGGCTCAGCGGAAAGGTGCCGGACGGCCCCGGCCGTCTGCCTCCGCCTCATCGACTACAGGAACCCGACATGCGTCCAGTGCCGTCCGCTCCCGCCGTCCCATTGTCCTCGCGCCCGCTGATGCGCCTGGCCTGCCTGCTCGCACTATCGTCAGTGCCGGTGCTGCTGCAGGCTGCACCGGCTGCGCTGGAGCGCGAGGTCAACACCTTCATCGGCAGCAAGGACGACGGCAACACGTTCCCGGGCGCGTCGGCACCGTTCGGCCTGATCCAGGTCAGCCCGATCGGCAGCCACTATTCGGGCTGGCGCTACGACGACGAGAAGATCCGCGGTTTCGGCCACTCCTTCATCTCCGGCGCAGGTTGCTGGGAGCAGGGTGGCCAGGTGTCGGTGCTGCCGGTGACCGGTTCGATCGGTCCCGGCGGCGATTTCGATACCGGCAACGCGAAGAAGTTTGACCACAAGGCCTATGCCGCGTCGTACACGCATGACGGCGAGATCGGCCAGGCGGGCTATTACAAGGTGCGGCTGACCAGCTACGGCGGCATCGATGCCGAGACCACCGCGCGTACGCGTGCCGCGGCCGAGCGCTACACCTTCAGCCAGCGCAGTGGCGATGGCCACGTGCTGGTCAATGTCGGCCAGGCGAACGAGCGCCACTCGGTGATCGGCAGCGTGGTTGATGTGGTCGGCGACCGCGTGGTGGAAGGCAAGCTGGTCACCAAGAGTTTCTGTGGTGGCCATCAGTACACCACCTGGTTCCGCATCGAGTTCGACCGCCCGTTCAAGGCACACGGTACCTGGGGCGAAGGCGGTGGCCTGCCGGGTGCGCGCCACAGCATGGAAGGCGAGCAGAAGCCGAACGGCGCCTGGCTCAGCTTCGACCTGGCCAAGGGCCAGTCGGTGACGGCGGTCAGCGCGATCTCGCATGTGGACGCCGAAGGCGCGCGCATCAATCTGCGCGCAGACGGCATGCAGGGTGGGGCGCTGCTCGGTTTCGACCGCATGCGCGCACTGTCCCAGCAGTCGTGGCGCGAGCAGCTGGGTCGGGTGCGTGTGCAGGGCGGTACGGCCGATGACCGCACCGTGTTCTACAGCGCGGCCTACCACGCGCTGCTGCAGCCGATGACCGGCAACGATGCCGACGGCCGCTATCGCGGCTATGACGATGGTATCCACCGCGCCGATGGCTGGACCTACTACGAGTACTTCTCGCTGTGGGATACCTACCGCGCGCAGAACCAGTGGCTGGCACTGACCCGCCCGGACGTGGCGCGTGACATCGGCCGTACCCTGCTGGCGATCGACGAGCAGGGTGGCTGGCTGCCGCGCTGGGGCTATGCCAACTTCGAGACCAACATCATGACCGGCGATCCGGTCACGCCGTTCATGGTCGACCTGTGGCGCTTCGGTGCGCTCAAGGGCCGTGAATCGCAGGCGTGGGATGCGCTGCGCCGCAACGCGTTCGGCACGCCGCCGCTGAACTCGCGGATGGCCGGCCGTTCCGGCAACCCGACCTACCTGGACAAGGGCTACGTGGTCTACGACCGCGCATTCCCATCCAAGGGCATGGACGTCGATCCGCACCACGGCGGTTCGGCCACGTTGGAATACGCGCTGGCCGACTGTGCGCTCTCGCAGATGGCCGATGGCCTGGGCCATGCGCAGGACGCGGCGACGCTGCGTGAGCGCGGCCGCAACTGGCGCAAGGTGTGGGACCCGCAGGTGCGTGACGCCGAGACCGGCTTCACCGGTTTCCCGCGCCCGCGTACCGAAGATGGCCAGTGGTACACGCCGGCCGATGGCCATTACAGCCCGCGCTCGCACCATGGTTTCCATGAGGGGACGGCGTGGCAGTATCAGTGGCTGGCGCAGCAGGACGTGCCGGGCCTGGTCGAAGCGATGGATGGCCGCGAACAGGCTGGCCGCCGCCTGGATGCGTTCTTCGCGATGGACGCGCTGCAGGCCGACCCGCTCAATGCAGCCCGCAAGGAGTGGGTGGTCGGGCCGTACAGCTACTACAACCAGTTCCGCTACAACCCGAACAACGAGCCGGACCTGCACTCGCCGTGGCTGTACACGCTGATCGGCCAGCCGTGGAAGACCGCCGCCGTGGTGCGTGCCGCGCAGCAGTTGTTCACCAATGCCCCGAATGGCGTGACCGGCAATGATGACCTCGGCACGATGTCGGCCTGGTACCTGTTCAGTGCCATCGGCGTGTATCCGGCGGTGCCCGGCAGCGGCCAGTTCCTGCTGCACACCCCGCGTTTCAACAAGGTGGAAGTGGACATGGGCAATGGCCGCACCCTGCGCATCGACGCGCCGGGTGCCGATGGCCGCCGCCTGCAGTACGTGCAGGGTGTGAAGGTCGATGACCAGGCGCATGCGCCGGTGTGGCTGGATTGGAACCAGCTGCAGCAGGGCCCGCGCCTGCAGTTCGCGCTCGATGCGAAGGCGCCGGAGGAGGGCTGGGGCACGGCGGTGAAGGACCTGCCGGTGTCCTGGTGTGCGGCACCGGGTAGCCAGCTGCGCTGAGACGGACTGTGCCGTTCGCGGTGACCCAGCGAACGGCACGGCACGACAGGGCCCTGATCCATTAGGCTTGAGCATCCAGCGGAGTCCGGGAAGACGATGAACGACAACGGCAGCAGTCCCAGCAAGCGCGCCGGCAAGGCGGTGACGGTGACCGACATCGCGCGTGCCATCGGCGTGTCACGGGCAACCGTATCGCTGGTGCTGCGCGGCAGCCCGCTGGTCAACGTCGATACCCGCGCCAAGGTCGAGGCCGAGCTGCGTCGCCAGCGCTATGTCTACAACCGCGCGGCGGCCAACCTGCGCCGGCGGACCTCGTCGAGCATCGCGCTGGTGATCAACGATCTGTCCAACCCGTTCTTCGCCGAATTCGCGTCCGGCGTGGATGAGGCGCTGGGCGGACGCGGTTACGTGACCCTGCTCGGCAGTACCGGTGAATCGCCGGAGCGGCAGCAGGCGGTGCTGTCCACGCTGATGGAGCACACCCCGGCCGGCCTGATCCTGTCGCCGGCCGAGGGCAGCGATACCGCGCTGCTGCGGCAGGCACTGGGTGCCAATGCCAACGTGCTGCTGTTCAACCGCGAGCTGGACGGGGCCGACTGGGATTTCCTGACCCTGGACAACCAGCACGGCGCCTATCTGGCCACGCGCCACCTGATCGAACGCGGCCATCGCCAGATCGCCTTCTTTGGCGGCCACGCTGCATCGAGCTCGTGCCACCAGCGCCGTGCCGGTTTCCAGCAGGCGCTGGCCGAGGCCGGTCTGTCGCTGCCGCCGGGCTGGATGATCGAGTCGGCGCCGAACCGCCTGGAAGCTGCGGCGCGCACCGATGAGCTGTTTGCCGACGGCCATCGGCCGAGTGCAGCAGTCTGCTACAACGACACCGTCGCGCTGGGCTTGATGCTGGGCTTGAATTCGCGTGGCATCCGTCCGGGCGGTGACTTTGCCGTTACCGGTTTCGATGATATTTCCGAGGCGTCGGTCGCGGTGCCGCCGTTGACTACGCTCACTGCCGATCCGCGCGAGCGGGGCCGGCAAGCTGCCGCGCTGTTGCTGCAACGACTGGACGAGCCGGATGCGCCGCCACGGCGCACGGTCGCGCCGGTGCAGCTGCGCATCCGCGAAAGCAGTGCCGCACGACCGAACTGATTCCTTCCATACACCCCTTCCACGCAACAACGACCTTCCGCGCATCGAGGCGCGTACCGCATGCCGATCTCCGCAACGCCCCGTCCATCGGGTTCTTCGGGCAACGCACCCGCCGTTACCAACGGCAAGGCGCTGGCTGTCGTCACCACGATCTTCTTCATGTGGGGCTTCCTGACCTGCCTCAATGACATCCTGATCCCGCACCTGAAGGCGGTGTTCGAGCTGAACTACGCCAAGGCGATGCTGGTGCAGTTCACCTTCTTCGGCACCTATTTCCTGATGTCGCTGCCGGCGGGTCGGCTGGTGGCGGCGCTGGGTTACAAGAAGGGCATCGTGGCCGGCCTGGTGATCGCCGGCATCGGCGCGCTGGGCTTCTGGCCGGCGGCCGAGCTGCGCGTGTATGGCGCGTTCCTCGGCGCACTGTTCGTGCTGGCCACCGGCATCACCGTGCTGCAGGTCGCTGCCAACCCCTACGTTGCGCTGCTGGGCCCGGAGCAGACCAGCTCCAGCCGCCTGACCCTGGCGCAGGCGCTGAACTCGCTGGGCACGGCCATTGCGCCGATCTTCGGCGGCATGCTGATCCTGTCCAACACGGTCAAGAGTGCCGATGACATCGCGGCGCTGCCGGCCGCCGAGCAGCTGGCCTACCGTGCCGCCGAGGCGCAGGCCGTGCAGGGCCCCTACGTGGGCCTGGCGGTGGCGCTGGTGCTGCTGGCGCTGTTCGTGTTCCTGTTCCGCCTGCCGGCGCTGAGTGATGCCACCGAGCAGGCCGACCAGGGCCACCATCACAGCTACCTGGATGCGCTGCGCAAGCGCCACCTGCTGCTGGGCGTGCTGGGCATCTTCTTCTACGTCGGCGCCGAAGTGTCGATCGGCAGCTTCCTGGTCAACTACCTGTCGATGCCGAACATCGGCGGCTTCAGCGAGCAGCAGGCCACGCATTACGTGTCGGCCTACTGGACGATGGCGATGATCGGCCGCTTCGCCGGTTCGGCGCTGCTGGCGCGCTTCTCGCCCAGCCGTCTGCTGGCGATCTTCGCGCTGGTCAATGTGGGGCTGCTGGTCACGACCATGCTGAGCTCCGGCAACGTCGCGCTGTATTCGGTGGTGGCGATCGGCCTGTTCAACTCGATCATGTTCCCGACCATCTTCGCGCTGAGCATCGAGCGCCTGGGCCCGCTGACCAACAAGGGGTCCAGCCTGCTGATCATGGCCATCGTCGGCGGTGCCGTGGTGCCGTACCTGCAGGGCGTGCTGGCCGACCACATCGGTGTGCAGGCCAGCTTCATCCTGCCGTTGCTGTGCTACGGCTACATCATTTTCTACGGACTGGTCGGTGCGCGTACGCCGGCCTCCGCAACGCAGGGAGGCTGAGTCCGGAATGGGTGCCATCGTTTGCTTCGGCGAAATTTTGATCGATCTACTAGCGCAGCCGCCGGCCTCGGCCGATACCCCGCGCGCGTTCCTGCAGTACGCCGGCGGTGCGCCGGCCAACGTCGCGGTGGCGGCTGCGCGGCTGGGGGCGAAGACCCAGTTCGTCGGCATGCTTGGCCGCGACATGTTCGGTGACTTCCTGGCCGACAGTCTGGTCCAGCACGGCGTGGGCACGGATTACATCGTGCGCACCGACGCCGCCAAGACTGCGCTGGCCTTCGTCGCGCTGGATGCCAGTGGCGAGCGCAGCTTCAGTTTCTACCGCCCGCCGGCGGCTGACCTGCTGTTCCGTGACAGTGACTTCCAGGCGGAGTGCCTCGACAGCGCGCAGTGCTTCCACGTCTGTTCCAACAGCCTGACCGAGCCGGCCATCGCCGAGGCGACCTTCGCCGGCATGGATCGTGCGCGCGCGGCCGGTGCGGTGGTCAGCCTCGATCTGAATCTGCGCCCGGCACTGTGGCCCGTCGACGTCGATCCGACGCCGCGCCTGTGGCAGGCGCTGGAGCGCGCCGACCTGGTCAAGCTGTCGCGCGAGGAACTGGATTACCTGGCCGCACCGCTGGGCGCCGATGGCGAGGCGGTGGTGCTGCGGCGCCTGCTGGCCGCGCAGGCGCGCTGGGTGATCGTCACCGATGGCGCGGCCACGCTGCAGTGGTACACCCGCGACAACCACGGCACGGTGACCAGTTTCCGCGTGGCCACGGTCGACACCACGGCCGCCGGCGATGCCTTCGTCGGTGGCGTGCTGGTGGGCCTGCTGGAGCGGGGTGGGGCGGGTGCTGGTTTCGCCGCGTTCTGCCAGGACCCGGAGGCGATCACCGCCACGCTGCGCTTCGGCGCCGCCGTGGGTGCGCTGGCTGTTACCCGCAAGGGCGCGTTCGCCGCGATGCCCTCGCTCGATGAAGTGCAGCAGCTGCTGCAGGCCCAGGACATTACCGCATGAGCACCTCGCCCGATTTCCGTTCGCCCGCGTTCCTGCGCGCGCATATCGCCGACACGATGGCGTTCTACCACCCGCGCTGCATCGATCCGGACGGCGGTTTCTTCCACTACTTCCGTGATGACGGCAGCATCTACGATGCCAGCCACCGCCACCTGGTGAGCAGCACCCGCTTCGTCTTCAACTATGCGATGGCCTACCGCGAGTTCGGCAATGCCGAATACCGGGAGGCTGTCGAGCATGGCGTGCGCTATCTGCGCGAGGTGCACCGCAACCCGGCCACCGGCGGTTATGCCTGGACCCTGCGCGACGGCAAGGTCGAGGATGACATGAACCACTGCTACGGCGTGGCCTTCGTGCTGCTGGCCTACAGCTGCGCACTGAAGGCCGGCATCGAGCAGGCCCGCGACTGGATGGACGAGACCTGGCAGCTGCTGGAAGCACGCTTCTGGGAGCCGCAGCATGGCCTGTATAAAGACGAAGCCGATGGCCAGTGGAACTTCACCGGCTACCGCGGCCAGAATGCCAACATGCACATGTGCGAAGCGATGCTGGCCGCGTTCGAGGCCAGTGGCGAGCAGCGCTATGTCGAGCGCGCGCTGCAGCTGGCCGACAACATGACCCGCCGCCAGGCCGCCAAGGCCGGTGGCCTGGTCTGGGAACATTACGATGTGAACTGGGAAATCGACTGGGACTACAACCTGGACGATCCCAAGCACCTGTTCCGCCCGTGGGGCTTCCAGCCGGGGCATCAGACCGAGTGGGCCAAACTGCTGCTGATCCTCGATCGCCACGTGCAGGCCGACTGGCTGGTGCCGACCGCGCAGCATCTGTTCGACGTCGCCGTCGCACGCAGTTGGGACGACACCCGTGGTGGCCTGTACTACGGCTTCGCACCGGAATCGCGCCGGCAGCCCGGTATGGACGGCGCCCCGATCGGCGGCGACAGCTTCGTCTGCGACGACGACAAGTATTTCTGGGTGCAGGCCGAAACGCTGGCGACCGCCGCGCTGATGGCCAAGCGTACCGGCGATGACCGCTACTGGCAGTGGTACGAACGCATCTGGGCGTATTCGTGGGAGCACTTCGTCGACCACCAGTACGGTGCATGGTTCCGCATTCTCGATGCCGACAACCGCAAGTACAGCGACGAGAAAAGCCCTGCCGGCAAGGTGGATTACCACACCATGGGCGCGTGCTACGAAGTGTTGAACGTCGTGCGTTGAAGATCGTTCGAATGCAGTAGTGCCAGGCCATGCCTGGCAATCCGAAATCGGTAGCGCCGGGTCACGCCCGGCGGAAAAACAGGAGCACCACGTGCATCGCATTTCCCTCGTTGTCCGTCTGCTCCTGCTGCTGATCGCAGCGTCCGCTTTCCCGGCAACTGCGGCGCCTCTGCAGGCACAGTGGGAGTTCCGCATGCTGCCCGGCGACGCCGAGGGTGCAGCCCACCCAGGCCTGCAGCAATGGCGGGCGGCGAAGGTGCCGGGCAGCATACACACCGACCTGCTGGCGCATGGGCTGATCCGCGATCCCTATGTCGGTGCACCCGAGGCCGAGCTGCAATGGATCGGCCTGGCTGCCTGGGAGTACCGCGCCCGCTTTGACGTGGATGCGGCGACGCTGGCCAAGCCCAATGCCGAGCTGCGCTTCGACGGGCTGGATACCTATGCCGAAGTCAGCCTCAACGGCAGGCCGCTGCTGAGCGCGGACAACGCGCACCGCACCTGGCGTGCGCGCGTGGACGGGCGCCTGCGCGCGAACGGCAATGAACTGCAGATCGTGTTCCGTTCACCAATCCGCACGCTGTTGCCGGGTGTGCAGGCGATGCCGCACAAGATCGCCGGCAACTATCCTTCGCCCTATGGCGATGAGCCCAAGGACGCGATGGTCGGCAACTTCGCGCGCAAGCCGGCCTATCACTTCGGCTGGGACTGGGGCCCGCGCTATGTCACCGCCGGGGTCTGGCGCGGGGTCGACCTGCAGGCCTGGGATGCGCACCGCCTGACCGATCTTGCCGTGCGTACCGATGCATTGAGCGCGGAGCAGGCGAAGCTGGCCGTGCTGCTGGAGATGGAGCAGGGCGCGGCGGCCGGTTCTGCGGTGGTGAATGTCGATGTGCGCGATCCGCAGGGTCGCATCGTGGCCCAGGTGCAG
The DNA here is from genome assembly GCF_004346925.1 of Stenotrophomonas sp. ASS1. NCBI lineage: Bacteria > Pseudomonadati > Pseudomonadota > Gammaproteobacteria > Lysobacterales > Lysobacteraceae > Stenotrophomonas > Stenotrophomonas oleivorans. The sequence continues at coordinate 2,013,108 of NZ_CP031167.1, forward strand.
CGCACGGTGCTGCTGAAGCCCGGCCAGAACGCCGTCGAAGTACCGGTCGAACTGGTCAAGCCGCAGCGCTGGTGGCCGGTCGGCCACGGTGCACAGGACCGCTACACCGTGCAGGCCCGCCTGGACGGTGGCGCCGATGCAGCGCTGGTGCGCGAGCAGCGCATCGGCCTGCGCACGGTTGAACTGCGCCGCGAGCAAGACGGCAAGGGCGGGCAGGGCTTCGCTTTCGTCATCAACGGCGTGGAGATCTTCGCAAAGGGCGCCAACGTCATTCCGTTCGATACCTTCCCCGCACGGGTCGACGCCGCGCGCCTGCGCCAGGTGCTGACCGCCGCACGCGACGCCAACATGAACATGCTGCGCAACTGGGGGGGCGGCTACTACGAGGACGATGCCTTCTTCGACATCGCCGACGAACTGGGCCTGCTGGTCTGGCAGGACTTCATGTTCGGTGGTGGCATGCAGCCGGGCTACGATCCGGCCTTCCGTGCCAGCGTGGTGGCCGAGGCACGCGACAATGTGCGCCGGCTGCGCCATCACCCCAGCATCGTGCTGTGGTGTGGCAACAACGAGGAAGAAACCGCCTGGAAGGACTGGGGCCACGGCCGCGACCTGAAGGCGGCCGACCCGGCGTTTGCCGAGAAGGTCTGGCAGGGCTATGTCGACCTGTTCGGCAATGACCTGCGCCAGGTAGTGGGTGAGGAGGGGCTAGGCGTGCCGTACTGGTCCAGCTCGCCCAGTAACGACCTGGACGAAAAGGCGAACGACTCGACCCGTGGCGACAAGCACTACTGGCAGGTCTGGGGCAATCCGGCGCTGCCGGTGCAGGCTTACCTGCGCGAGACGCCGCGCTTCATGTCCGAGTACGGCCTGCAGGCATGGCCGTCGGTGGCCACCGTGGACCAGATTGCCACCCGCGCCGAGCAGCGCATCGACAGCCCGGTGATCCGCGCGCACCAGAAATTCATGGCCGGCGAGGGCAACAGCCGCCTGCTGCACTACATCGAACTGGGCTACGGCACGCCGAAGGACTTCGAGGACTTCGTCTACCTCAGCCAGGTGATGCAGGCCGATGGCATCGCGCTGGCCGCGCTGCACCATCGCGCCTCGCGGCCGTACACGATGGGCTCGCTGTACTGGCAGCTCAACGACGTCTGGCCGGGTGCTTCATGGTCCAGCGTGGACTACTTCGGTCGCTGGAAGGCGCTGCACTACGCCGCGCGGCGCTTCTTCGCGCCGGTGGCGGTGGCGGCGCTGCGCGACGAGGGCAGCACGCGGGTGCGCCTGATCAACGACGGTGCCGCACTGGATGCACGCTGGCGGCTGCGGGTGATGGACGTGGAAGGGAAGGTGCTGCGCCGTCGCGAGGAAGCGGTGACGCTGGCGGCGGCCGGTGTCACCTCGATCGGTGATTTCCGCGATGCCGAATTGTTGGCCGGTGCCGACCCGAAGCGCACGGTGGCCGTGTTCGAACTGCTGCAGAACGGGGCGGTGAGTGCCCGCCAGGTGGTCGGCTTCGTCGAGGCCAAGGATCAGATCCTGCCGCGGCAGAAGCTCAAGGCCAGCCTGTCCATTGAAGGCGACCACTACCGTCTGCGATTGGAAAGCGCGGCCTACATGCGTTCGGCGTGGATCGACTTCGGTGCATTGGACGTGCAGGTGGAAGACAACCTGCTGGATCTGCTGCCGGGCGAAACCCGCGACATCGCAGTGCGTGGCCCGGTGGATCTGACGACGCTGCGCGAAGCGCTGAAGGTAAAAACCCTCAACGATCGTTGAGGGCGGCGCATCCTGTTTTGGTAGGTGCCAACCTTGGTTGGCACACCCCGAACATGCCAACCAAGGTTGGCATCTACCAGAAGCGGAGACGGGTAGGTGCGGACCGTTGGTCCGCACACATCTCTTCTTTACAGCTGGATCTGCTGAAAATTCTCGACGCGCTCATGGCCGTTGGCGGCCTGGCCGGTGCGCGGCAGCGGGTAGTCACCCAGGCGATCAATCAGGCGGGTCTGCAGGCCGGCTTCGCGGGCAGCATCCAGCTCTTCTCCGCCGCTTTGGTAGGTGTCAACCTTGGTTGACACATCGGTCGTATGCCAACCAAGGTTGGCATCTACCAAGAACGGTACCCGGTAGCCGATGCCGCAGAGCCCATCGGCGGGCCGCGTTTAGAGCTGGATCTGCTGGAAATTCTCGACCCGCTCATGGCTGTTGGCGGCCTGGCCGGTGCGCGGCAGCGGGTAGTCATCCAGGCGATCAATCAGGCGGGTCTGCAGGCCGGCTTCGCGGGCAGCATCCAGCTCTTCCACCACATCGGACAGGAACAGGATCTCGCCGGCCGGCACGCCAATGGCCTGCACGATGCGGCGGTAGCTGTCGGCCTCGCGCTTGCCGCCGACTTCGGTGTCGAACCAGCCCGACACCAACGGGCTGAGGTCACCGGCGTCGCTGAAGCCGAAGAACAGCTTCTGCGCCGGCACCGAGCCGGAGGAGTACACGTACAGCGGCAGGCCGGTGGCGTGCCAGCCCTTCAGCACCGGCGCCACTTCCGGGTAGAAGTGCGCGGTGTAGTCGCCGCGGCGGTAGCCTTCGTCCCAGATCAGGCCCTGCAGCGCCTTCAGTGCGGTGTGCTTGCGGTCCTGGTCGATCCAGCCCTGCAGCGTCTCGGCCACCAGGCTGTCCTGGCAGGCGCCGCCGATCTCGGTGGCCACCGCATCCAGCCAGCGGCGGACTTCCGGCTGTTGGCCGTGCTCGGCGACGAACGCGGGCAGCGCCTTGCGGGCATAGGGGAACAGCACGTTCTTGACGAACGAGATGCTGCTGGTGGTGCCTTCGATGTCGGTCAGGATGACGCGGGGCTGCATGGATCAGGACGCCTGGGTGGGTACGTAACGGGGGAACTTCTGCGCGATGTCGGTGCCGGTGAAGTGACCGACCCAGCCATCCGGCTCGGTGAAGAAGCGGATCGCCACGAAGCTGGGCTCGTCGCCCATGTCGAACCAGTGGGTGGTGCCGTCGGGCACGGCGATCAGGTCGTCCTTCACGCATTCGATCTCATAGACCTTGTCACCCACGTGCAGGGTGAACAGGCCGGAGCCTGCGACGAAGAAGCGCACCTCGTCTTCCTTGTGGAAGTGTTCGTCGAGGAACTTCTTGCGCAGCTCGGCGCGGTTTGGGTTGTCCGGGGCGATCGAGGCCACGTCCACACTCTTGAAGCCGCGTTCGGCTACCAGGCGGTCGATGTCCGCGCGGTAGGCGGCGAATACTTCATCCTGGCTGGCGCCGGGCGCAACCGGCGCGGTGGCCTGCCAGCGTTCGAAGGTGACGCCGATCTTCTGCAGTTCGGCAGCGATGACCGCGCCGTCCTGGGTATCCAGTAGCGGCGATTCGGGGCGGGTGTCGTCGTAGATGCGCAGTCGGCTCATGGCGGCGGCTTGAACGTCTCGGGGGGAAGACAGGGTAGCAGGGTGGGCGCGAGGTGCAGATTCCGGATCGGCATCTGCACCTGCGTGCCGGTTCAGCCGCGCAGTTTGCGCAGTTCCAGTTCGCAGTGGAACAGGAATTCGAAGGCTTCCAGGTGGCGGCGTGCCTCGGCCATGTCGCGGCCCCAGGCATACAGGCCGTGGCCGTCGATCAGGTAGCCCCACAGGTTCTGCCGGTCGAGCAGGTCATCGACCTGCTTCGAAAGCACGTTCATGTCCTGGGTGTTGGCGAACACCGGCACGTCGATGGCCATCTCGTGGGTGCTGTTGCCGGCGAAGGCCTTCAGCAGCTCGTAGCCTTCCAGGCGGATGTGGCCCTGCGGCGCGTACAGGCGCGAGGCGACGGTCTGCACCGGCGAGTGGGTGTGCAGCACGCAGCCGATTTCCGGGAAACGGCGGTACAGATGGGTGTGCAGCAGGGTCTCGGCGGACGGGCGCAGCGGGCGGCCGACGGCCAGGCCGTCGAAGTCCACCACCATGATGTCGTCCTCGATCAGGCGGCCCTTGTCCTTGCCGGAGACGGTGATCGCGGCGTGGCGGTCGTCCAGGCGGTGGGAGAAGTTGCTGCTGGTGGCCGGGGTCCAGCCGGCGTGGGCCAGTTCGCGGACGTTGTCGATCAGCAGCTGGGCCAGTTCGCTCAGGCGCGCGGTGTCGTACGGGAAGGTGGGGGCGTTCATGTCGGCGATTTTACTGGATTCGGCCAACGGCTGAGCCGCTCGTGGCTGTCTCGCCGGGCTGGATTTCTTGCTTTGGCCGGGCGGGTGGGCTGTGCAGGGGACGCCGTGAACCCGTCCATGAAGTGACCCCCGGGAGTTGGACGCTAGATCCAACCCCGAGGGATACATGAACAAATACGACGCGCGTTTCAAACTGCAGGTCGCCAAAGAGGCCTGCAAGACCTCCACATCGGTCAAAGCCATTGCCCGTCGCCACGGCCTGGAGTTCTCCACGGTCAGGCGCTGGGTGGCGACCTATCGGCTGCATGGTTGGCGGGGATTTCATCGCCAGGCCCGGTCCTATGACCTCCCGTTCAAGCTGGCTGTCCTGGAGAAGATGAGCCAGGACGGCCTGTCCGGGCGCGAGGCCACCACCTACTTTCAAATTGGCGATGCCGGCGCGGTGGGGCGATGGCGGCGCCTGTATGCTCAAGGCGGTGCCCAAGCGTTGGCACCCCCTCCGCCGCCGCCCCGAAAGCCGATGAAGAAGACCCGTTCGTCCAAGCCGCCTGAAGATATGAGCCGCGATGAGCTGCTCAAGGAAGTCGCCTATCTGCGTGCGGAGACCGACTACCTAAAAAAACTCGATGCCTTGATCCGGGAAGAGCAGGCGGCGCAGGACGCAAAGCGCAAGCCGTCCAAGGATTGAGGCAGGTTCATACGCTGTCGCTTCTGCTCGAAGCAGCTGAGCTGTCACGCAGTACGTTCTATTACCAGAACCATGTCCTGGCCCATCCGGATCAGGATGAGGCAGCCCTGTGCGAGCGCATCCGTGCAATCTACGATCAAAGCCAAGGGCGCTATGGCTATCGCACGGTGACGCTGGAATTAGCCAATCAGGGTCATCGGACCAATCACAAGCGGGTTCAGCGCCTGATGGGGGAGATGGGGCTGAAATCGCGGGTGCGTGTGAAGCGCTACCAGGCCTTCAAGGGGGCGGCCAATGTTGTGGTTGGCAATGACCTCAATCGCCAGTTCCATGCCGAGCGGCCCAACCAGAAGTGGGTGACTGACGTGACCGAGTTCAAGGTGCAGGGCATGAAGCTATACCTGTCGCCGATCATGGACCTCTACAACGGCGAAATCGTGGCTTATCAGATCAAGCGTCGGCCCGTATTTGATCTGGTGGGTCAAATGCTGGAGGAGGCCATCAAGAAGCTTTCCCCGGATGAGCGCCCCATGATCCACTCCGACCAGGGCTGGCAGTACCAGCATGAAAACTACCGGCACATGCTGGAAAAGCACTCGTTGAAGCAAAGCATGTCCCGGCGCGGCAACTGCCTGGACAATGCGGCGATGGAGAGCTTCTTTGGAACGCTGAAGTCGGAATTCTTCTACCTGAACAGCTTTGACAGCCTCGAGAGTCTGGAGGCTGGGCTGGTGGAATACATCCAGTACTACAACGAAGAACGCATCAAACTGAAACTGAAAGGTCTGAGCCCGGTAAAGTACCGGGAGCAGGCCCAATCGGCCGCCTGACCCCGTCCAAGTCTCGGGGGTCACTTCACCATGGGGGCTTGGCCGCGGCATCCATGCCGCGGACACCCCTGCACAGCCCACCCGCCCGGCCATGGACAGTTTCCGTGCGCGCCAGCCACGGAGTGAAGAAGGAAAAGCGAAAAGCGGGTCGCTTCGCTGCGCTTGCTCGGAGCGGAGCATGGCTCCGCTCTACAGAAACAGTCATTCCGGAACATTCGTTCAAGAGAACGTTTCATCCACGCATGGCGTGGATCCACCGGACGTGCCGGGAGAGTGTCAGGGGTGGGGAGGCATGGGTTCGCGGGGGTGTCCGCGGCATGGATGCCGCGGCCAAGCCTCCAAGGATGGATTCACGGCGTCCCCCGCGAACCCATGCCTCCCCGCCAAACCCTCAGCCCAGCTCTTGTCGTTGCTCCGGCTTCAAAGGCGGGTGCAGGGCCGCAGGCCCTGCAATCCCTCTACTTACCCCGCAGGCGGCTGTGCCTGAACCCGTAGCAGAAATAGATCACGAAGCCGACGAAGGTCCAGACACCCATCAGCATCCAGTTGTGCATCGTCATCGCCGACAGCAGCGCAAGGCAACTCAGCACGCCCAGGCTGCAGATCAGCCACGCCATCGGCATGCGGAACGGACGCGGCAGGTCCGGCTGGGTGCGGCGCAGGATCAGCACGCCCGCGCACACCGCCGCGAACGCGATCAGCGTGCCCATCGAGGTCAGCTCGCCCAGGATGTCCAGCGGGAACAGCGCCGCCAGCAGGGCGATGCCGATGCCGGTGATCACGGTGTTGATGTGCGGGGTGCGGTACTTCGGGTGGATCTTGGTGAACACCGGCGGCAGCAGGCCGTCGCGCCCCATGATCATGAAGATGCGCGGCTGGCCGATGATCATCACCAGCACCACCGAGGACAGGCCGACCAGCGCGCCGACCTCGACCACCCAGCGCAACCAGCCCAGCTGCGGATGCGCCGCCACGGCGGTCACCACCGGCTCATCGGTGCCCAGCAGCTGGAACGGCACCAGGCCGGTCATCACTGCGGCCATCGCGATGTACAGCACGGTGCAGATCACCAGCGACAGCATCATGCCGAACGGCATGTCGCGCTGCGGGTTCTTCGATTCCTGCGCCGCCACCGACACCGCCTCGAAACCGATGTAGGCGAAGAACACCATCGCCGCGCCACGCAGCACGCCTTCCATGCCGTACTTGCCGGGGCCTTCGTTGGCCGGAATGAACGGGGTCCAGTTGCTGGTGTCCACGTACTTCCAGCCGACCACGATGACCAGCAGGATCAGGCCGGTCTTCAGCACGACCATTGCCATGTTCATCGCCGAGGACTTGCTGATGCCGACGTAGCACAGCCAGGTCAGCAGCAGCACCAGTGCGGCGGCGGGCAGGTTGGCGATCGCGCCGGTCGGGCGCAGTTGCGCGTCGAGTGGCGCGCTGACCAGCGCCGCCGGTAGATGGATGTCGAACTGGCTGAGCAGGCTGAGGAAATAGCCGGTCCAGCTGACCGCGACCGCCGAGGCGGAGACGCCGTACTCGAGCACCAGCATCCAGCCGATGAACCAGGCGGAGAGCTCGCCGAAGGTGGCGTAGGTATAGGTGTAGGCGCTGCCGGAAACCGGCACCATCGAGGCGAATTCCGCGTAGGCCAGCGCGCAGAAGGCGCAGCAGATGGCGGCCAGCACGAACGACAGCATGATCGCCGGGCCGGCGTGGTTGGCGGCGGCCTGGCCGGTGATGACGAAGATGCCGCCGCCGATCACCGCGCCGATGCCCAGGGCGGTCAGGCCCCAGGGGCCGAGGTGGCGGCGCAGGCTCAGGCCGTTGGCGTCTTCATGGGCGGCATGCGGGTGCTTGGTGGCCCACAGTTGCTTGAACATGTGTGGTGGTCTTGTCGAAGCGCGCCATGACCGGCGCGCGGGGAAAACGGACGGGCCGGCGCAAGGCCGGCCCGTAGGCGGATCAGGGCGACTTGGCCAGCTTGCTGTTGCGGATGCCGTAGCCCAGGTAGATCAGCAGGCCGAGCAGCGTCCAGCCGACGAACAGGTGCCAGTGCACCACGAACGCCTGCCAGAACAGGAACAGGCAGGTCGCCGCGCCGAGCGGGCAGATGATCCACACCGCCGGCACGCGGAACGGGCGGTGGATGTCCGGCTTGGTATAGCGCAGCACCAGCACGCCGATGCAGACCGTGGCGAAGGCCAGCAGGGTGCCCATCGAGACCAGTTCGCCCAGCACGTTCAGCGGTACCAGGCCGGCCAGTGCGGCGGCGATCACGCCGACCACGATGGTGGCGACGTACGGGGTGCGGAAGCGGGCGTGGACCCTGCCGAAGAACTTCGGCAGCAGGCCATCGCGGGAGATGGTGTAGGCGATGCGGGTCTGGCCCATCATCATCACCAGCACCACCGAGGACAGGCCGGCGATGGCGCCGATTTCCACGAACGTCTTCAGCCACGACAGGGTCGGGTAGGGCTCCAGCGCGGTGGCCACCGGCTTGTCGGTGCCCAGCAGGTGGTACGGCATCATGCCGGTCAGCACCGCACAGACGATGATGTAGACGATGGTGCACACCGCCAGCGAGCCGAGCAGGCCGATCGGCATGTTGCGCTGTGGGTCCTTGGTTTCGCCGGCGGCGGTGGAGACCGCGTCGAAGCCGATGTAGGCGAAGAACACGATGGTGGCGGCGCGGAAGATGCCGCTCCAGCCGAACTCACCCGGCACGCCGGTGTTTTCCGGGATGAACGGCTGCCAGTTGGCCGGGTCGATATGGGCCGCGCCGATGCCGATGAACAGGCAGATGACGGTGACCTTGATCGCCACGATGATGGCGTTGACGAAGGCCGACTGGGTCACGCCCACGTACAGCAGGCCGGACACCGCCGCCACGATCAGCACCGCCGGCAGGTTGAACAGCTTGCCGGAGGAGACGAACTCGCTGCCGGTCCAGGCGATGGGCGCGGCGCTGAGCAGGTCCGGGAACGGCATGTGCAGGGTGGTGGTGATGAAGCTGATCAGGTACGCCGACCAGCCCACCGCGACCGAGGCCGAGGCGAACAGGTACTCCAGCACCAGGCACCAGCCGATGAACCAGGCCATGCCTTCGCCCAGGGTGGCGTAGGAGTACGAGTAGGCACTGCCGGAGACCGGCATCATCGCCGCGAACTCGGCGTAGCACAGGCCCGCCAGGGCACAGGCGAAACCGGCCAGCACGAACGAAAGCATCACCGCCGGGCCGGCATGGTTGGCCGCGGCCTGGCCGGTCAGCACGAAGATACCAGCGCCGATCACCGCACCCACGCCAAGCAGGATGAGGTGTTTAGCCGTGAGGGTCCGTTTCAACGTGGCTTCGCCGTCCAGGCTGCCTTCGATGGGTTCGCCAGCATCGACGTGCCCGGCCGGTTCAACCGGCTTGACCCTCAACAGAGCTTTCAGCATGCAGTACTTCCTAGTGATCGGATTGGGTGGGCCGCCGATACGTTGCCGGCAACCCTGGAATGGTGAAGGCCGCGCGAACGGCCCGCTGTACCTTAGCCAAAGCTGAAGCCAACGCACAAGCGCAATCGCAACAATGAACGGCGATAATGAGCAGTATTTTTCCAAACGCCGCCCATTCATGAGCCAGACCGCCGAAACCCTTGCCGTGCTTGACGATCGCCTGCGTGGCCTGCTGCGGGACTACGCCCGCCGCGAGCCCGCCCACGACGCATTGGCTGCCGAATTCGGCACATTGTTGGACGATCCGGAAGATCCGTTCCGGCGCGAGCGGCTGGCCGGCCACTTCACCGCCAGCTGCTGGCTGGTCAGTGCCGACGGCCAGCGCCTGCTGCTGACCCATCACCGCAAGCTGCAGCGCTGGCTGCAGCTGGGCGGCCACGCCGACGGTGACCGCGACCTGGCCCAGGTGGCACTGAAGGAAGCCGAAGAAGAATCGGGACTGAGCGGCCTGGTGTTGGAAGACCCGGCCATCTTCGATATCGACAAGCACTGGATTCCGGAGCGCAAGGAGGTGCCGGGCCACTGGCACTACGACGTACGTTTCGTGATCCGCGCGCTGGGCGGCGAAGCCTTCGTGCTCAGCGAGGAGTCACTCGACCTGGCCTGGCGGCCGGTGACCGAGGTCGCCGCCGATCCGGAATCTGACGAATCCATGCAGCGCATGGCCCGTCGCTGGCTGGCACGTTGAGGTAAAAGGGGACGGAGGGGATTAAGTCGTTTGCGGCACATGCGCCATAAACGACTTAATCCCCTCCGTCCCCTTTTTTCAGTACAGGATGCGCGTGCGCAGCGTGCCCGGAATCGCGGCCAGCTCGTCGCGCACGGCGGCGGCCTGTTCCTCGCTGGCGGTGATGTCGATCACCACGTAGCCCACCTTCGGGTCGGTGCGCAGGAACTGGCCGTCGATGTTGACGTTGTGGCGCGAGAAGATCTCGTTGACCTTGGACAGCACGCCCGGCACGTTCTGGTGGATGTGCAGCAGGCGCAGGCTGTCAGCGTGCTCGGGCAGGGTCACTTCCGGGAAATTGACCGCCGACAGGGTGCTGCCGTTGTCGCTGTAGCGCACCAGCTTGGCGGCCACTTCAACGCCGATGTTGTCCTGCGCCTCCAGCGTGCTGCCGCCCACGTGCGGGGTCAGGATCACATTGTCGTGGCGGGTCAGCGGCGATTCGAAGATATCGCCATTGCCCTTCGGTTCGACCGGGAACACGTCCAGCGCGGCGCCGCCGACGTGGCCGCTGGCCAGGGCCGCGTCCAGCGCATCGATGTCGACCACGGTGCCGCGCGCGGCATTGATCAGGTGCGCGCCCTTGCGCATCTTCGCCAGCTCGGTGCTGCCGATCATCCACTGCGTGGACGGGGTCTCCGGCACGTGCAGGGTGACGATGTCGGCGCGCGCCAGCAGGTCGTCCAGGCTGGCCGCCGCACGGGCATTGCCCAGTGCCAGCTTGGTTTCCACGTCGTGGAAGATCACCTGCATGCCCAGCGATTCGGCCAGCACGCCGACCTGGGTGCCGATGTGGCCGTAACCGATGATGCCCAGCGTCTTGCCGCGCACTTCATGGCTGCCGCTGGCCGACTTCGACCAGCCGCCGCGATGGCATTCGGCGTTCTTCTGCGGAATGCCGCGGGTCAGCATGATCGCCTCGGCGATCACCAGTTCGGCCACGCTGCGGGTGTTGGAGTACGGCGCGTTGAACACCGGGATGCCGGCCAGCTCGGCCGCGTCCAGGTCGACCTGGTTGGTGCCGATGCAGAAGCAGCCCACCGCGATCAGGCGCTTGGCCTCGGCCAGCACTTCGGCGCTGAGCTGGGTGCGCGAACGGATGCCGACGATGTGCGCCTCGGCGATGCGCGCCTTCAGTTCGTCCTCGGGCAGCGCCTTGGTGTGCGCTTCGATCTGGCTGTAGCCGGCGGCGCTGAACACCTCCACGGCGGTCTGGCTGACCCCCTCCAGCAACAGCACGCGGATATCCTGCTTCGGGAACGAGGTCTTCTTCGGCGACATGGGGCAACACGGCCAGTGGGACAGGGGCTGACCACTATGCCAGATCGTGCCGCCCATGGTGCAGTGCGCAATTGGTTGCATCCGTAGCTATCTGTACGGCTGCAGGGCTGGACGCTGGCGCGTGCCGCTGGCACGCTTGCCCGTTCTTCACGCACCGCGCTGGACCGTCATGACCGATTCCCGCATTGCCTCGCTGCAGCAGGCCTGTCCCGGCCTGAAGCTGAAGACCGATCCGTCCGACCTGGAGCATTACGGGCGCGACTGGACCCGGCGCTGGACGCCGGCGCCGCTGGCGATCGCACTGCCGGCCACGGTCGAGGAAGTGCAGGCGGTGATGCGCTGGAGCGCAGGCGAGGGCGTGGCCGTGGTGCCGTCCGGTGGCCGCACCGGCCTCTCGGGTGGCGCGGTGGCCGCCAACGGCGAGCTGGTGCTCAGCCTGGAACGGATGAACAAGGCGCTGGCCTACGACGCCGTCGATCGCACCCTGGTGGTGCAGGCCGGCATGCCGCTGGAGGCCGTGCACAACGCCGCGCTGGACCACGGCCTGATCTACCCGGTGGATTTCGCCGCGCGCGGGTCCTGCTCGATCGGCGGCAACATCGCCACCAATGCCGGCGGCATCCGCGTGATCCGCTACGGCAACACCCGCGAGTGGATCGCCGGCCTGAAGGTGGTCACGGCCGATGGCCAGCTGCTGGAACTCAACAAGGGGCTGATCAAGAACTCCAGCGGCTATGACTTCCGCCAGCTGCTGATCGGCTCGGAGGGCACGCTGGGCGTGATCGTCGAAGCCACGGTGAAACTGACCGACCCGCCGCCGGCCAGCAACGTGATGCTGCTGGCCGTACCCAGCTTCGAGGTGCTGATGCAGGTATTCGCCGCGTTCCGCGCGCGCCTGCAGCTGCAGGCCTTCGAATTCTTCACTGATCGCGCGCTGGAGCACGTGCTGGCGCATGGTGCGCAGGCACCGTTCGAAGAGGTGCACCCGTATTACGTGGTCACCGAGTTCGCCGCCAACGACGAAGCGCAGGAAGCGGCGGCGATGGCGGCCTTCGAGGACTGCATGGGCAACGGCTGGGTCAGCGACGGCGTGATCAGTGCCAGCGATGCCCAGGCTGCCCAGTTGTGGCGCCTGCGCGAAGGCATCACCGAATCGCTGGCGCGCTACAAGCCCTACAAGAACGACGTCTCGGTGCGAATCTCGGCGATGCCGGCGTTCCTGGCCGAGACCCAGGCATTGATCGGGCAGGCCTACCCGCACTTCGATGTGGTGTGGTTCGGCCACATCGGCGACGGCAATCTGCACATCAACGTGCTCAAGCCGGACGACACCAGTGACGCTGATTTCGTGGCGCAATGCGAGCACGTAACCAAGCTGCTGGCGCAGGTGCTGGCCCGCTTCGGCGGCAGCATCTCGGCCGAGCACGGCATCGGTCTGGTCAAGAAGGGCTACCTGGACAGCACCCGCGGCCCGGCCGAGATCGCCCTGATGAAGGCGGTCAAACGCGCGTTCGATCCCCAAGCGCGGCTGAACCCCGGCAAGCTGTTCGACGTTTGAGCCGGGCAAATCCTTCACGCACCCGTTACGCTCCACGCTTCCTAACAACCGGCTTCGAACCGATGACCCGTCCGCTTCTGCTGCTCGCCCTGCTGTCCCTGCCGCTGGTCGGCTTCGCTTCCAGCTTCGCCGGCACGTCGGCCGGTTCGGCCACGGGTGCTTCCTCCGGTTCCTCGGGCAGCAGCTCGGGTGACGACAAGGTGGTCCTGGCTGCACGCGACGATGCCGCTGCGTTCGTCGCCAGCGATGGCCAGATCCGTGGTGCCCGCCTGCAGGCCGCGCTGGTCCACCTGCGTGAGCAGAGCACTGCCGCGCAGCAGCAGAGCGACCTGGAACTGGCCCGCGCGCTGCTGGCGCGTTGATCCCGCCTTCGGGTAGTACCGGTCGCTGGCCGGCAACGCCATGACATCTGCACGGAACGCAGCCACGCACGGCGTGGCTCTACTGCTGATCGCTCATGTCGCGCACGCGGCTGATCGCCTGCAGCTCGATCCTGCGGGGCTGAGCCCTGCACAGCAGCAGGTGGCGACGCAGACCCTGGCCGACGTGCAGTCCTTGCTGCCAGATGGCCTGCTGCGCGCATTGCCAGCACACGTGCAGGTGCGCTGGAGCGACCACCTGCCGGCCGATGTGCATGGTCGCGCTTTCGCCGGCCGCATCGACCTGCGTCGCGAGCTGCTGGATGATGCCGTGCCCGGCGCACGCCGTGCACGACGCAGCGCGCTGGTGCATGAACTGACCCATGTTGCAGACCGTAGCGGCGCGAACTGGTCGCGCAGTGCGCGCTGGCGCGACCTGGCCGGATGGCAGCGCAAGCCCTGGCATCTCGGCCGTGGTGGCAACGACTTCCGTGACCGTAGTCCGGACGCCTATGAACTGAAGGATCCGGCCGAGTACCTGGCAGTGAACGCCGAGCATTTCGTGCTCGACAGCGAGTTTGCCTGCCGGCGCCCGGCACTGGCGCAGTGGTACCAGGCCCATTTCGGAACCCCGACATCGCTGCCGCAGTCGCACTGCGCGACCACGTTGCCATTGCTGCAGGCCGAACCGGAAGAGGGCGCGGCGTCGTTGCTGCAACTCGACCCGGCACGTGTCTACGCGGTGGACTACCTGTTTGCCGAAGGCAGCGCACAGCCGATGAGCCGGTGGGGCCACAGCATGCTGCGGCTGGTGATCTGCCGGCCGGGCCGTGCGCCGGGGCCGGACTGTCGCCTGGACCTGGATTACCACCGTGTGCTTTCGTTCCGTGCCTTCGTTGGTGACGTGCAGATTTCCAACTGGCGTGGCCTTACCGGTGGCTACCCGTCGCGACTGTTCGTGCTGCCGCTGCAGCAGGTGGTGGATGAGTACACCAAGGTGGAACTGCGCGGGTTGCAGTCGCTGCCGTTGCAGTTGTCGCCCGGCGAGATCGCCAGCCTGCTCGAGCGCACTGCGCAGGTGCACTGGAGCTATGACGGGCGCTATTACTTCGTCAGCAACAACTGCGCGGTGGAAACCGCCAAGCTGCTGCAGGCGGGTGTGCCTCGGCTGGGGGAGGCCGGGCTGGCCCAGCTGAGTCCGCGTGGTTTGAAGCGTCGGCTGTCGCAGCTGCATGTGCTGGACGAGCAGGTACTCACGGACCGCAATGCAGCACAGGCGCAGGGTTACTACTTCGCCTCGGCACGCGATCACTACCAGCAGTTGTTCGGCGTGGCGGCAGCCCAGCTGGCATTGCCCGCACGCGACGTACGCGGCTGGTTGAAGCTGCCCGCACAGCAGCGTGCGCTGTGGTTGCTGCAAGGCGACCTGCGCGCAAGCGCCGGCCTGCTGCTGCTGGAACAGGCTGCGCAACGCCGCGCCGAGCTGCGCGCGCGCGATGTGCTGAAACGGCGCCTGCTGGCCGCACCGGACAGTGCCGAGACCCGGGGCCTGCGCCAGTTGCTGGAGCAGGGTGGGCAATGGCTGCGCCCGGGTACGCTGCTGGCGGGCGGCGGCTACGGGTTGCCGCTGGCCGATGAGCAGGCGGTGCTGGCCGAAGCGGTTGCCACCGCCAGCGCACAGGCGGTGCCGGCCTGGCAGGCGCTGCGCGTACAGCTGCGTCAGCAGCTGCCGGAGAAGCAGCGCAACGAAATGGATGCGATCGACGCCAACCTCGCTGCGCTCGGTGCCCGCCTGCGGGAACAGGCAGCCACGCCGGCTATTGGCGCGGCAGCTCGATAACGAAACGGCTGCCACCAGCGTTGCCCGCCGTGCAGTAGACGCGGCCGCCGTGCGCGTCGGCGATGGCCTTGACCACCGCCAGACCGAGCCCGCTACCGCCACCCTGGCGCGAACGCGAACCGTCGGCACGCATGAACGGAGAGAAGATGTCGGCGTGCAGCTCAGGGTCGATGCCCGGGCCCTCATCCTCGATCGCTACCTGCACATGGCCCGGTGTGTCATGCACGGCAATCCGCACCTTGCCCGGGCTGGCATAGCGGCGCGCGTTCTCCAGCAGCGCCAGCAGCGCCTGGCGCAGACGGGTCGGGTCGCAGTGCGCGTTGTGTTCTTCGCGGCTGGTTTCCAGCTCCAGCACGAAGCCGGCGGCGCGGAACTGGGGATCGACCAGGGTCATCACCGAATGCACTTCGGCCACCACGTCGGTACGTGCGCGGCGCACGTCCAGCCGCGCATTGTCGGACAGGCTCAGCACGCGCAGATCCTCGATCAGTCGTGACAGGCCCTCGACCTGGGCGAGCAGGCTGCGGAACTGTGATTCGTCCGGCTGGAAGACGCCCTCGGCCAGGCCCTGCAGGCGGCCGCGCAGGATCGTCACCGGAGTCCGCAGTTCATGGGCGATGGCTGCATGCCACATCGCACGCTCGCTCTCCACGTGCTGCAGCCGCCGCGCCATGGCATTGAAGTCCTCGACCAAGGTGGCCACTTCGCCCGGCGAGTTTTCCTCGACGCTGGCACGGGCACCGAGGTCGCCGCCCGCGAGCGCGCGCACGCTGTCCACCAGCGAATTCAACGGCGACAGGATGCGATGGGCAAGACGGAACGAGGCGGCGATGGCCAGCGCCAGGCCGGTCAGGATCACGCCGACCATCCATGCCAGTTCAGGGCCGGTCGGCAGCCAGCTTTCCGGCTCCTCGGTAGTGCCGGGGAAAAATTCGACCAGCACTGCATACAGCAGCCACGATGACAGGATCATCATCACGATGACGCCGATCACCATCAGCGACATCGAGACGATGATGTGGCGGCTGAGCCCGGAGCGGCGCAGGCGGGTCATCAGCGGTCGGCCATCAACCGGTAGCCGACGCCACGCACGCTGGCCGGCACATTGACCATGCCCACTTCATCCAGCTTGCGGCGCAGCTTGCTGACATGGCTGTCGACCGTGCGCTCCAGCGCCTCGCTTTCCGGCAGGCATTCGTGCATCAGTTCACTGCGGCTGAAGATGCGGGTCGGCGCCAGCGCCATGCAGTGCAGCAGCTTGAACTCGGTGAGCGTGAGCAGCACTTCGTGGCTGTAGCCTTCGCCTTCCACGTGTACGGCGTGGGTGGCCGAGTCGATCAGCAGCGGGCCCGCCCGCAGCGCGGTCGGGGCATCCACGCGCGAGGCGCGCAACGTACGCCGCAGCACGGCGCGCACGCGCGCCGCCACTTCGGCCGGATTGAATGGTTTGACCACGTAGTCATCAGCGCCCATGCGCAGTGCGGTCAGCTTGTCCAGGTCCTGGTCCAGTGCGGTCAGCATGATCACCGGCGTCTCGCCGCGCTGGCGCAGCTGGGTCAGCACGCTCCAGCCATCCAGCCGCGGCAGCTGCACGTCGAGCAGGACCAGGTCGGGGCGGGCGCTGCGATGCAGGTCCAGTGCGCTGTGGCCGTCGGCGGCGCGCAGCGTACGCAGTCCTTCGCGTTCCAGATAGGCGGTAAGAATGTCGGCGATCTCGGCCTCATCCTCGACGATCAGGACGAGGGCGGCGAGGGCAGGGGCGGCATGCATGCAGGGGCGGGGCCTTAAGGTGCTTGCCTCCATCGTATCTCCACAGTTCCTCCATCGAAACCCCATCATCGCCACGCACACTGGGTTCTTCAGAACCTATCAGCCGCCCGCGCGGCATTGTGCACAGCAATGAGAACCTTCAGGACTCCGGTCGCGTTGATCGCGGCCCTCGCCCTGGCCATGACGGCCTGCTCCACCCCCGAAGCCACGCCCGAAGCCGCACCCCGCGTGAGCGTGGTTACCGTCGGCCCGCAGGTGGTGCAGCGTGACGACGAACTGCCTGGCCGCGTGGCCGCCGTGCGCACCGCGCAGATCCGAGCGCAGGTGGGTGGCATCGTGCAGCGCCGGCTGTTTGACCAGGGCGCGGAAGTAGACGCCGGCCAGGCCCTGTTCCAGATCGATCCGGCGGCCTTCCGTGCCGATGTCGATTCGGCACTGGCCGCGCTGCAGCGCAGTGAGGCCGCCCTGGGCCGCAGTCGCGTGCAGTCGCAGCGCCTGCATGCACTGGCCGCGGCACAGGCCGTCAGCCAGCAGCATCGCGACGATGCCAGTGCCGAGTACGAACAGGCCCGTGCCGCGGTGAATGAAGCGCGCGCGATCCTGGCCCGTCGCCAGCTCGACCTGCGCTATGCCACGGTCAGCTCGCCGATTGCCGGCCGCATCGATCAGGCGCTGGTGACCGAAGGCGCACTGGTCGGCGTGGCCGATGCCGAGCCGATGGCGGTGGTACAGCAGATCGACCAGGTCTACGTCGATGTGCGCCAGCCGGCGGCCCAGCTGGAATCGCTGCAGCGCAGTGCTGCCGGTGGTGGCGAGCTGCCGGTGACGATCATCGGTGCCGCCGGCAAGCCGCTGTCCGAGCGTGGCCAGATGCTGTTCTCCGGCATCAACGTCGATGCGCGTACCGGTGATGTGATCCTCCGCATCCTGGTCGACAACCCGCAGCGCCAGCTGCTGCCCGGCATGTATGTGCGCGCGAAAGTGCCGCGAGGTGCACCGGCCAGTGCGCTGACCGTGCCGCAGCAGGCCGTGCTGCGCAGCGCCGGTGGCCAGGCTTATGCCTGGGTGATCGGTGGCGACGGCAAGGCGGTGATCCGCACGCTGGAGGTCGACGGCAGCGTTGATCGCCAGTGGCTGGTGCGCACCGGTCTGAAGGCGGGCGAAAAGGTGGTGGTCGAGGGCCAGGAGCGCCTGCAGGAAGGCGTGGTGGTCGATGCGCGCGACTGGCAGGTGCCGGTCGCCAGCGCCGGCGCGGTGCAGGCCGGCAGCAAGGGCTGAGCCTTTCCCGGGCCAGCCCCTCCAGGAAAATCCAACATGGCACGTTTCTTCATCGATCGCCCGGTGTTCGCCTGGGTGCTGGCGATCTTCATCATCCTGGCCGGCGTACTGGCGATTCCGCGCTTGGCCGTGGAGCGCTATCCGGCGGTCGCGCCGCCCAGTGTCAGCATCTATGCCAGCTACCCGGGTGCCAGCCCGCAGACGCTGAATGATGCGGTGGTCGGGCTGATCGAGCGCGAGCTGTCCAGCGTCAAGCACCTGCTGTACTTCGAATCGTCGGTGGACACCTCCGGCGAAGCCTCGATCACTGCGACCTTCAAGCCCGGTACCAACCCGGAGCTGGCGCAGGTGGACGTGCAGAACCGGATCAAGGCGATCGAGCCGCGCCTGCCGCGCAGCGTGCGCCAGAACGGCCTGTTCGTGGAGGCCGCCGATTCCGGCTTCCTGATGCTGGTCGGCCTGCGTTCGCCGGATGCCAGCGTCAGCGAGGCCGCGTTGGGCGACTTCATGGCGCGCAACATCATCGAAGAGCTGCGCCGCATCGATGGCGTCGGCCGCGTGCAGCTGTTCGGTGCCGAACAGGCGATGCGCGTTTGGCTGGACCCGACCCGGTTGACCGGCTACGGCCTGACCATGGGCGATGTGGCCACCGCCATCGAGCAGCAGAACCTGGAGATCTCGCCGGGACGCATCGGTGATTCGCCGGGTGTTCCGGGCCAGCGCATCACCGTGCCGCTCAGCGCCGATGGGCAGCTGTCCACGCCGGAGCAGTTCGCAGCCATCGTGCTGCGCGCCGGGGCAGACGGTTCACGGGTGGTGCTGGGCGATGTCGCCCGCGTCGAACTGGGCGCGCAGAGCTATGCGTGGGGAACCCGCGAGGATGGCCACCCAGCGACCGCCGCCGGGGTGCAGTTGCGTCCTGGCGCGAACGCAGTGCGCACCGCGTCGGCGGTACGCGAGCGCATGGCCGAACTGGCGCCGCTGCTGCCGCGCGGCGTGGAGTCGAGCATTCCGTTCGACACCGCACCGTTCGTGAAGATCTCGATCCAGAAGGTGGTGCAGACGCTGCTGGAGGCCATGCTGCTGGTGTTCGCGGTGATGTACCTGTTCCTGCAGAACTGGCGCTACACGCTGATTCCGGCGCTGGTCGCGCCGATCGCGCTGCTCGGCACCTTCGCGGTGATGCTGGCACTGGGCTTCTCGATCAACGTGCTGACCATGTTCGGCATGGTGCTGGCGATCGGCATCATCGTCGACGACGCCATCGTGGTGGTCGAGGGCGTGGAACGGATCATGGCCGAGGAAGGACTGCCGCCGCGCGAGGCCACCATCAAGGCGATGCGCGAGCTGACCGGTGCGGTGATCGGCATCACCCTGGTGCTGACCGCCGTGTTCATTCCGATGGCGTTGGCCAGCGGCTCGGTGGGCGCGATCTACCGCCAGTTCACCGTGGCGATGGCGGTGTCGATCCTGTTCTCGGCGCTGCTGGCATTGAGCCTGACCCCGGCGCTGTGCGCGACCCTGCTGCGCCCGAATACCCATGGACACCATGGTCGTGGTGGGCTGTTCGGCGCCTTCAATCGTGGCTTCGAGGCGATGACCGGGCGCTACCAGCGTGGCGTGGCTTCGGTGCTGCAGCGCAGTGGGCGGGTGATGGGCGTGTTCGCCGCACTGGTAGTGGCACTGCTGCTGGGCCTGCACTGGTTGCCGGGTGCGTTCCTGCCGGAAGAAGACCAGGGCTATTTCATGACCTCGATCCAGCTGCCGGCCGAAGCCACCGCCGAGCGCACGCTGGCCGTGGTCGAAGCCTACGAGCGGCACGTGGCCTCGCGTCCGGGCATCGGCTCCAACCAGTCGATCCTCGGCTACAGCTTCTCCGGTTCCGGCCCGAGCGCGGCGCTGACCTACACCATGCTCAAGGACTGGGGTGAGCGTGCAGGGGCCACCGCAGCCGGCGAAGTGAAGGCCGCGCAGAAGGCGATGGCCACGATTGCGGAGGGCGAGGTGATGAGCGTGATGCCGCCGGCGATCGACAGCCTGGGCCGTTCGTCCGGCTTCTCGCTCGCCCTGCAGGCGCGTACCGGGCAGAGCCAGGCAGAGCTGCGTGCGGCCCTGCAGCAGCTGCTGAAGCTGGCCGAGGCCAGCCCGCTGCTGTCGGAGGTGCATGCCGATGGCCTGCCAGCAGGTACCAGCGTGCGGCTGGACATCGACCGCGCCAAGGCCGAGGCGATGGGCGTGGGGTTCGAGCAGATCAGCAGCACGCTGTCGGCGGCGATGGGCTCGCAGTACGTCAACGACTTCCCCAACAAGGGGCGGCTGCAGCAGGTGATCCTGCAGGCCGATGCACCCCAACGGATGGAGCTGGAGGATGTGCTGAGGCTGTACGTGCGAAACAGCGAAGGCGGCATGGTGGCGTTGTCGGAACTGGTCACGCCGCACTGGACCGAGGCGCCGCTGCAGCTGCAGCGCTATCTCGGCTTCCCGGCGCTGAACCTGTCCGGCGCACCGGCCTCCGGCGTGTCGACCGGCCAGGCCATGGCGGAGATGGAGCGGTTGGCGGAGAAGCTGCCGTCCGGTTTTGCCCTGCAGTGGACCAGCCAGTCGCTGCAGGAGCGGGAGTCCGGTGCGCAGGCGCCGTGGCTGTTGCTGCTGTCGATGCTGGTGGTGTTCCTGGTGCTGGCGGCGCTGTACGAGAGCTGGTCGATTCCGCTGGCGGTGATGCTGGTGGTGCCGCTGGGCCTGCTCGGCGCGGTCGCCGCCGTGTTGTTGCGCGGCATGCCCAACGACGTGTTCTTCAAGGTCGGCATGATCACGGTGATCGGGCTGTCGGCGAAGAACGCGATCCTCATCGTCGAGTTCGCACGCCAGCTGCAGCAGCAGGGCCGTGGCCTGGTCGAAGCGGCCTTGGAGGCGGCACGGCTGCGCCTGCGGCCGATCGTGATGACCTCGCTGGCGTTCGCGCTGGGCGTGGTGCCGCTGATGCTGGCGCAGGGCGCGTCGAAGGAAACCCAGCAGGCGATTGGAACCGGTGTGTTCGGCGGCATGGTCAGTGCGACCGTGCTGGCGGTGTTCTTCGTACCGGTCTTCTATGTAGTAGTGCAGGGCGCGCGGCAGTGGATCGCGCAACGCCTGCGCAGGCGCCGGCCGATGCCGGAAGGATCCGTGGATGGAACGGGACATCGTTGAAGACCTGCATGAGCGGCAGCTGGCAGCGCTGGAACAGCGCCTGCGGCAGGCATTGCTGGATGACGACCACGATGCGCTGACCGCGCTGGTATCGCCGGCCTTGTTCATGATGGATGGGCAGGGCGGGCGCATGCTCGATCTGCCCTGGCTGGGCGACTGGCTGGCCGGGAACCTGCGGGTGAGCAGCCTGCAATCGTACGCGGTGGAAACGCTGCTGTGCGGACGCCTGGCATTGTTGTCCAGCGACGTGCGCTTGTCGGTGCGCGGGCAGGGCCAGGAGCGCGAGCTGAAACTGCGCCTGCTGCGGGTCTGGACCTGCAGTTCCGGCGACAGCGGCGCGCAGCTGCTGTCGATGGCGGTGCTGGCCGCATGAGCGCGGTCAGGCCGCTTTCAGGCCCCGCTCACCGGCAGGTGGTAGGGTCGAAGATCTCTGTAGAGTCGACAAGGAGTCGAGCCATGCGTGTAGTCCCCAGTCTGTTGGCAGCCTCCCTCGGGTTGGTGCTGGCCGCGTGCCAGCCGGCCCAGCCGCCCGCCGCAGGCGGCAATGACGCCCCGCCTGCCGCGCCGCAGCCGAGCGCCAGCACCGAAGGTGGCAGCGAGACCACGTACCAGTGTGGTGATCTGAGCGTGCGCGCGACCTTCAATGGCGAGGATGCGGCCACGGTGGTGATCGGCGAACGCACCTTCGCCATGAGCTCCGAGCGTGCGGCGTCGGGTGCCAAGTACGGCGATGGCCAGGGCAACAGCTTCTGGACCAAGGGCAGCGATGACGGCCTGTTGAGCCTGAAGGGCGAGGCGGACCGAGAGTGCCATGCGGTCGAAGCCACTGAAGGCGATGGCAGCGCCGGCAATGCCGCATTCCGTGCCACCGGCAATGAGCCCGGCTGGCTGGCGGTTGTCGACGGCGACACGCCGGGCCTGCAGGTGGAAGTGGATTACGGTGAGCGTCGTTTCGATGTCGCCCAGCCCACCGCAGGTGCTGACGGCTGGAGTGGCAAGGCGTCTGATGGCACCGACGTCAAGCTCAGCTTCCAGCGCACGACCTGCCAGGATGACATGAGTGGCGAGGCGTTCGAGGCCAAGGTGAACCTGACCATCGGCACCCGCCAGTACCACGGCTGCGGCAATTTCGGCGCGAAGCAGCCGTAAGCTACCTGTAGAGCCGAGCCACGCTCGGCTGCAGTCCCTGTCCAACGCACAGCAGCCGAGCGTGGGCTCGGTGCTACACGACTGCTACATCCGATGGCCTGCCTGCGGCGAATGCGCCGCAGGCAGGGACAGGCAGCCGATCAGCGCGAGGCGATTAGTCGGCACGGCCCGCGAATTCGCCGGTGGCGGTGTTCACCAGCACGCGCTCGCCGTTGACGATGTACTCCGGCACCATGATTTCGATGCCGGTGTTGAGCTTGGCCGGCTTCGGGCGCTTGGTGGCGGTGCCGCCCTTCAGTTCCGGCGGGGTTTCAATCACTTCCAGCACCACCGAGGCCGGCAGCTGGATCGCCACCGGCTGCTCGTCGATCACCTGCACGTAGATGCCGGTCAGGCCGTCGGTGATGTAGCCGGCGTCGTCGCCGATCACGTCCGCGTCCAGGGTGTACGGGGTGTAGTCCTCGTCATCGAGGAACACGAACGCATCGCCGTCCTTGTACGAATAGGTGGACTGGCGGCGCAGCAGTTCGACCTCGACCAGGTTGTCGTCGGCATCGAAGCTGGCATCGAGCTTGTTGCCGCCCGGCACGCTGTACATGATGAAGCGGAAGCGGACGTTGCCGCCGCGACCCTGCGGCGAGCTGCGCTCGATGTCGCGGATCTGGTACACGCCGTTGTTGTACTCGACGACGTTGCCCTTCTTGATGTCGTTGGCTTTCATGGTGATCTAGGTCGTTGGGGGAGGGCGCCGTCCCGGCGCCCGGGGGGAATCACTTCGGAGCGAGGCGGGTAGCGCCGTCCAGGCGGATGGTCTCGCCATTGAGGTAGGTGTTGCCGAGGATGAAGCCGACCAGGCTGGCGAAGTCTTCCGGCTTGCCCAGGCGCGACGGGAACGGAATCGAGGCGGCCAGCGACTGCTGCACGGCCTCGGGCATGCCGTCCACCATCGGCGTCCAGAACACGCCTGGAGCAATCGTATTGACGCGGATGCCGAAGCGCGACAGTTCGCGCGCCATCGGCAGCGTCATCGACACCACGCCGCCCTTGCTGGCGGCGTACGCGGCCTGGCCGATCTGGCCTTCGTAGGCGGCGATGCTGGCGGTATTGATGATCACGCCGCGCTCGCCGTCGGTGCCGGCTTCGTTGTGCTGCATGCGGTTGGCCGCGGCCTTTGCAACGTTGAAGCTACCGACCAGGTTGACCATCACCGTGCCCTGGAAGCCGGCCAGCGGCATCGGCCCTTCTTTGCCCAGCACGCGGCCGGCGCCGAGGATGCCGGCGCAGTTCATCGCCACGTTCAGGCCACCGAGGAACTCGTGGGCCTGGTCGATGGCTGCCGAAACGGCCGCTTCATCGCTGACGTTGACGTTGAAATAGCGGGCCTTGTCGGCACCCAGCCCGGCAACGGCAGCAGCACCCTTGTCGTCGTTGAGGTCGAACAGGGCCACCTTGCCGCCCTGGGCGACGAGGTGCTGGGCCACGGCCAGGCCGAGGCCGGAGACGCCGCCAGTGATCACGGCACGTACGGAAGACAGCTGCATTGCACGGTCCTGCAGGTTCGAGAACCGCCGATTCTAACGGAAGCCGCGACCGCCGCTGTTGTGCACTGCGCCGCCCAACGGAGGGCGGCGCAGAACCTGGATCAGCTGGCCGCCAATGCCTGGCCGGTGCGGCTGGCAGTGGCGCGGCCGAGCAGGCCGGCCAGCCAGCGGCCGGTCTCGGCCAGTGCAGGCAGGTCCACGCCGCTGTCCAGGCCCAGGCCCTGCAGCAGGTAGACCACGTCCTCGCTGGCGACATTGCCGCTGGCGCCCTTGGCATACGGGCAGCCACCGGCGCCAGACACCGCGCTGTCGACCACGCGCACGCCTTCTTCCAGGCAGGTGGCGATGTTGGCGATGGCCTGGCCATAGGTGTCGTGGAAGTGCACGGCCAGTGCGGCCATCGGAATCTCGGCGGCAACCGCCTGCAGCATCGCCCGGGCCTTGCGCGGGGTGCCGACGCCGATGGTGTCGCCCAGCGAGATTTCGTAACAGCCCATCTGATGCAGGGCGCGCGCCACCCGCACCACGTCGGCCAGCGGCACCTCGCCCTGGTAAGGGCAGCCGAGCACGGTGGACACGTAACCGCGCACGCGCACGCCATCGGCGGCGGCGCGGCGCAGGATCGGCTCGAACCGGGCCAGCGATTCGTCGATGCCTGCATTGGTGTTGGTGCGGTTGAACGCCTCCGAGGCGGCGGTGAACACCGCCACTTCCTCCACGCCCACCGCACGGGCGCGGTCGTAGCCCTGTTCGTTCGGCACCAGCACCGGGTAGTGGATGCCGGGCCGGCGCTGGATGCCGGCGTAGACCTCGGCGGCATCGGCCAGCTGCGGGATCCACTTCGGGCTGACGAAGCTGGTCGCCTCGATGCTGCGCAGGCCGGTGGCCGACAGGCGGTTGATCAGTTCGATCTTGTCGGCGGTGGACACCGACTGCTTTTCGTTCTGCAGACCGTCACGCGGGCCGACCTCGACGATGCGGACGTAGTCGCTCATGCGGCCACCTCGTCGGCAGGGCGGTGGCATACCGCCTCGATGTTGTTGCCATCCGGGTCGAGCACGAAGGCGCCGTAGTAGTCGGGGTGGTACCACGGGCGCAGGCCCGGCGCGCCGTTGTCGCGACCGCCGGCGGCGAGAGCAGCGGCATGGAAGGCGTCCACCTGGGTGCGGCTGGCGCAGGCGAAGGCCACGTGCACACCGTGGCTGGCGGTGCCGCCATTGCCGAGCCAGAAGAACGGCTTGCCCTCGCTGCCGAAGCCGATGTGGTCGTGCGCGCCGGTCTGTTCGGCGGTGACTTCCATCACCACGCCGATCTGCAGCGGCGCCAGCGCCTGCAGGAAGAAGGTCTTGCTGCGCGCCAGGTCGGCGCTGGTCAAACCAAGATGATCGAGCATGTTCAGGCTTCCGTGACCCAGTGGGGCGCGCGCTTGTCGAGGAAGGCGCCCAGGCCTTCCTGGCCCTCGGCGGACACCCGCAGGCGCGCGATCAGGGCGGCATTATCGCGATCCAGGGCATCGCGGTCATGGCTGTCATGCACCTGCCGCACCAGCTGCTTGGCGCTGGAAGAAGCGATCGGGCCGGCCTTGTCGAGCAGGGCCAGCTGGCGCTGCACGGCCTCGTCCAAGCGTTCCGGCTCGACCAGCTGGTGGACCAGGCCGATGCGCAGTGCGGTATCGGCATCGAAGTGCTCGCCGGTGGCGAACCAGCGACGGGCCTGGCGCGGGCCGATGGCCTCGATCACGTAGGGCGAGATCACCGCCGGCAGCAGGCCGAGGCGGCTTTCGGTCAGGCCGAAGCGCGCCGCGGTGCTGGCGATGGCGATGTCGCAGCAGGCGACCAGGCCGACGCCGCCACCGAAGGCCGCGCCGTGGACCCGGGCCAGGGTTGGCTTGGGCAGCTCGTCCAGGGTGCGCATCAGCCGCGCCAGGGCCAGCGAGTCCTCGCGGTTGTCGGCCTCGCTGGCGGCGGCCATGCCACGCATCCACTGCATGTCGGCGCCGGCCGAGAAGGAGGCGCCGTGGCCGGCCACCACTACCGCGCGCACCGCGTCGTCGCGTCCGGCGGCTTCGAGGGCGGCGGTCAGCCGCGCTATCAAGCCGGCGTCAAAGGCATTGTGCAGCTCGGGCCGGTTCAGCCAGAGGGTGAGGACGGCGCCGCTGCGCTCGATCTGCAAAGCATCGTTCATGGGATTCCAGGGTCACTCCATACCTGTATGGATCATAGCGGGCCATTGGTCATGGGCCATGACGCGACGCGGGAATGTTAGAATCGAGAACCATTTACATCCAGCAGAGAATGCGCTAGATGACGCTGTCCGAACTGCCGCTGCACGCCTCGGCCGTGGTCGAGTCCGTGCAGGACCTCCATGCCAACGATGCCATCGCCCGTCGCCTGCGCGAGCTGGGTTTCGTGAAGGGCGAGGAAGTGCGCCTGGTGGCCAAGGGCCCGGTCGGTGGCGAGCCGCTGCTGGTGCAGGTCGGGTTCACCCGGTTTGCGCTGCGTATCAGTGAAGCCAAGCGCGTCGTGGTCGACGCCAACCGCCAGGAGCGTCGCGCATGACCGCTGCAACTTCTACCGCGCCCCTGCGCATTGCGCTGGTCGGTAACCCCAACAGTGGCAAGACCGCGCTGTTCAACCAGCTGACCGGCAGCCGGCAGAAGGTTGCCAACTACACCGGCGTCACCGTCGAGCGCAAGGAAGGCCGCCTGCGCGCGCCGTCCGGCCGCGAGTTCGCCGTACTCGACCTGCCCGGTGCCTACAGCCTGCACCCGGCCAGCCTGGACGAGGCGATCACCCGTGACCTGTGCCGGGGCTTCTACCCGGGCGAGGCTGCACCGGACGTGCTGCTGTGCGTGATCGACGCCACCAACCTGCGCCTGCACCTGCGCTTCGCGCTGGAACTGCGCGAGCTGGGCAAGCCGATGGTGGTTGCGCTGAACATGGTCGATGCGGCCCAGCGCCGTGGCATCCAGGTGGACGTGGCCGCGCTGGAGCGCGAGCTGGGCGTGCCGGTGGTGGAAACCGTGGCGGTGCGCAAGCAGGGCGCCAAAGCCCTGGTCGAGCGCCTCGATGCGATGGTGCCGCACCTGGATGCGCCGGTGCCGGGCCCGGAAGGTGGCATCGACTACCACGCCAAGGTGCGCGAGATCCTGTCAGTGGCCGTGCGCATGCCGGCGCGGACCGCCAAGGTCGACGACGCGTTGGACCGCTGGCTGCTGCACCCGGTGTTCGGCCTGATCAGCCTGGCGGTGGTGATGTTCCTGATCTTCCAGGCGGTGTATGCCTGGGCGACACCGTTGATGGACGGCATCGAGGCCGGTTTCGCCTGGCTTGGTGCGTTTGTTGGCAGCGTGCTGCCGGAAGGCCCGCTGGCCAGCCTGCTGACTGACGGCATCATCGCCGGTGTGGGTGGCGTGGTGGTGTTCCTGCCGCAGATCCTGATCCTGTTCTTCTTCATCCTGGTGCTGGAGGAATCCGGCTACCTGCCGCGTGCGGCGTTCCTGCTCGACCGCATGATGGCCGCCGCAGGCCTGTCCGGCCGCTCGTTCATCCCGCTGCTGTCCAGCTTCGCCTGCGCGGTGCCGGGCATCATGTCCACGCGCAGCATCCAGGACCCGCGTGACCGCCTGGCCACGATCCTGGTCGCGCCGCTGATGACCTGCTCGGCACGCCTGCCGGTGTATGCGCTGCTGATTGGCGCGTTCATCCCGCAGAAGACGGTGTGGGGCGTGTTCAACCAGCAGGGCCTGGTGCTGTTCGGCCTGTATGCGGCGGGCATCCTCAGTGCGCTGGCGATGTCGTGGATCATGAAGAAGTGGCGCCGCGACAAGAGCGAGCACCCGCTGATGCTGGAGCTGCCGTCGTACCGCCTGCCGCACGTGCGCGACCTGGCGGTGGGCCTGTACGAGCGCGGCATGATCTTCCTCAAGCGCGTTGGCGGCATCATCCTGGCGCTGACCATCCTGCTGTGGGTGCTGCTGTCGTTCCCGGCGGCTCCGGCCGGCGCCACCATGCCGGCCATCGATTACAGCTATGCGGGCCAGATCGGCCATGCGATGGCGGTGTTCTTCGCGCCGCTGGGCTTCAACTGGCAGATCTGCATTGCGCTGATTCCGGGCCTGGCCGCGCGCGAAGTGGCGGTGTCCTCGCTGGCGACCGTGTACGCGCTGTCCGCAGCCGATGACGATGCCGCCAGCCAGGCGCTGACCCCGCTGATCAGCGACGGCTGGTCGCTGGCCACCGCGCTGTCGCTGCTGGTCTGGTACATCTACGCCCCGATGTGCATCTCGACGCTGGCCACCATCAAGCGCGAGACCAATTCGTGGAAGACGATGGCCTTCTCGGCGTTCTACCTGTTTGCTGCGGCCTACGTGGCGGCGCTGATCACCTACCAGGTGACCAAGGCGCTGGGTGGCGGCTGATGGATACCGGCCTGCTGCTGCAGTACCTGATCATCGCGGTGGCCGTGCTGGTCAGTGCCTGGGTGGTGCTGAAGAAGCAGTTCCCCGGCACCGTGCGCAAGCTGCGCGGGGCGCTGGCGCTGGCCCTGCTGAAGCCGGGCCGCGCCGCCTGGATGCAGGCGCTGGGACGGAAAATCGCGCCGCCGGCCACGGGCGGCGGTGGTGCCTGTGGCGGTTGCGACAGCTGCGGGCCGACGCCGCCCAAGCAGCACTGAATGTGTCCTGGTAGGTGCGAACCTTGGTCCGCACACTCCTGGAGTCCATCCACGCATGGCGTGGATCTACTAGACCTCTCTGCGGATGATCGCGCGGAAGCTTCCGTCCTGATTCAACCGCCGCACCGATTCCCGGTTTCCATGCGTTGCCGCGAAGCCCGCCACGTCGGCAAGGGCATCGAGCAGCAGGCCTTTGAACGCGTCGCGATTACCCGCCTCCAGCAGATCGTCCAGGTCCTGCTGGATGAAGGTCCGGCGCAGGCCCGGCGTTTCTTCGATCCGCCAGTCGACATGGGGCGTGGGGATGCTGGAGCGGTACCGGAAAGCCGTTTCAAGATCGTCAGGCGCCAGGGGGTACTCGAGCAGCTCTGGAAAGTAGAGCCCGGCATTCACATAGAAGCCTCGGCTTTCGCTGGCGCGTTGGTGATTCACGACAAGCAGGGCGTCATCCAGCACCCGGTAGCGGGTCGTCGACGTGCCGGCAAAGCCGGTCTTCCTGGCGCACTTGCTGAAGACAGTCGAGGATTTCATGGGCTTTGCCTGGGCCGTAAGAAGTGCCCACAGCCTTGAGGCACGGTGCCTGGCGGTCAATTGGCAAACGCGACACACGCAACGAGCGCCCCAGGTGGGTGCGAACCTTGGTTCGCACGCTTCGCCCATGGCCGCGGATCTACCCGGCCCGCGAACCCAGCTCTGCTGCCAGCGCCAGCCAACTGCTGCGTTGTGCCGGGGTACTGCTGCGCACCGCACCGAGACGGCTGACCCGCACCGGGCGGATGCCGCAGAATTCCAGAATGGTGGCGCGGATCTGGGTGATGCCCGGGTCGCGGTAGATCCAGCGGTAGTACCAGGGCGGCGTATCCAGCGTGGTGATCACCCGCGCGCTGCGCCCGGCCAGCAGCCGGTCCCACCACACCGAATCGCGCCGGTAGCGGAAGGCGTACCCCGGCAACAGCGCGCGATCGAAGAAGCCCTTCAACAACGCCGGCATCGCACCCCACCAGGTCGGGTAGACCAGCACCAGGTGATCGCAGGCCTCGATCGCATCGGCGGCGTCCTGCAGATCGGCTTCCAGTGGCTGGATCTGGCGATAGCCATGCCGCAGCACCGGATCGAACTCAAGGTCGCCCAGTGCGATCAGTCGCACCCGATGACCGGCGTTCTCGGCGGCGGTGGCATAGCGCTGGGCGAGGGCGCCGCACAGGCTGTCGCGGTCGGGATGGCCGAGCAGGATCAGGATGGAACGGGACACGGCAACCTCGGGCAATGGAAAGTGCGCGAGGTTGGGCTATGCCCTAGGGGCAGAGTCAAACGCCAGAGGTGCAGCCGCTGGGTTGCAGGATGCAGTCACCGCTGCCAGAGCGCAGCCACTGCTGCAGTTCGTCGCTGACCTGCTGCAGGTCGAGCTCGACCTGCGCCAGCCGTGCCCGCTCGCTGGCAATGCGGCTGCGCTGCTGCTCAAGCAGGGCCAGCACCGCCGACCAGTCGAGCCGTCCATCGCGGCCCTGCAGGCGGGAGATTGCGGCCAGCGTGATGCCCAGCGCCAACGCCTGCCGGATCAGCTGCACCCAGGCCACGTCCTGTTCGCTGTAGTCGCGATAGCGGTTCAGTCGTGGCACCGGCGGCAGCAGTCCGCGTGCCTCGTACAGGCGGATGGCCTTGGCGCTGGCCCCGGTCAGGCGGCTGACCTCGGAGATGCGCATCGGCTCAGTCCCGCACCAACCCGCCGTCCACCACCAGGTTCTGGCCGGTCACCGCGCGTGACCACGGGCTGGCGAAGAACAGCGCCGCATCGGCGAACTCGGCCGGGGTGGTGACGCTGCGCAGCGGGGTGTTGGCGGCGATGTAGTCGAACACCGCTTCCGGCGTGGCGGCGCTGGCATCGGTGGTGCGCAGCAGGCCGCCGGACAGCATGTTCACGGTGATGCCGTGTGGGCCGAGGTCGCCGGCCAGGGTGCGTGTCAGCGACAGCAGCGCGGCCTTGGCAGCGGTGTAGTCGTGGTAGGGCACCACCGGGTTCTGGAACAGGTTGGTGCCGATGTTGATCACGCGGCCGAAGCGGCAGGCCTGCATGCCGGGCAGGGCGGCCTGCACGGTGTTCAGCGCGCCACGCACGCTGCCCTCGAACTGCGCCTGGAAGGCCGGCCAACCGATTTCCGCGGCGCCGTCGCGGGCATCGCCATTGAACGAGAAAGCGGCCAGCGCGTTGTTGACCACGGTGGTGACACCTTGGCCGAAGTGGGCCAGCGCGTGCTGCAGCATCGCATCGACCTGGGCGCGGTCGGTGACGTCGGCCGGCAGCGCGATCGCCTGTCCGCCCAGCTCAGTGGCCAGCGTACGTGCGGCGGCTTCGCTGCGGTGGTAGTTGATGATGACGCGGGCGCCCTGGGCGGCGAAGGCGCGGGCGATGTGCTTGCCAAGGCCGCGGCCGGCGCCGGTGACCAGCACCAGCTGTTCGCTGATCTGCATGAAGGAGCTGCCATCCATTGCATGAAAGGGCATGCAGCGAAGCAGCGATGGCGCTTGCCGGAGCGGGCGTGCTGCCGCTAGCCTGCAGGCATGAACCAGACTCCCCTGCGATTGCTCATTCACGGTGCCTCCGGGCGCATGGGCCAGGCCCTGCTGCGGCTGGCCGCCGAACATCCCGAAACCCTGCAGATCGTGGCTGCGGTAACCGGCCGCGCGCCGACCCAGCGCGTGGTCGACGGCGTGCCGTTCTTCGGCGCCAGCGAACTGCCTGGCGCGCCGGTGTTCGATGTGGCGATCGACTTCAGCCTGCCGGAGGGCTTCGACCCGATGCTGGCGCTGTGCGTGGAGCGGGGTGCGGGCCTGGTCTCGGGCACTACTGGCATCTCCAGCACACAGCGGCAGGCGCTGGAGGCCGCGGCGGCGTCCATCCCGCTGGTCTGGGCGTCGAATTTCAGCCTGGGCGTGGCGGTACTGGACGAGCTGGTCGAGCGCGCGGCGCAGGCGCTGGCCGGCTGGGACTGCGACATCGTCGAATCGCACCACACGCAGAAGAAGGACGCGCCGTCGGGTACCGCGCTGACCCTGGGCGCGGCCGCGCAGCGGGGTGGGGCGGAGCCGCATTACGCCAGCCTGCGTGCCGGTGACATCGTCGGCGAGCATCTGGTGCAGTTCACAGGACTGGGTGAGCGCATCGAGCTGGTGCACCGGGCCACCAACCGCGACATCTTCGCCCGCGGCGCCCTGTTTGCCGCCCGTCAGCTGCAGGGCCGCGCCCCGGGCAGCTACCGGGTGCGGGACCTGCTGCAGTAAGGCGGTAGTGCCGGCCGCTGGCCGGCAGCTTGCGGGCGCCCGAAGGCGTGGGGATTGCCGGCCAGCGGCCGGCACTACCAGGCGCCTGATGGCATGCAGATTGCCGGCCAGCGGCCGGCACGATCTGGCGGCGGACCCTGCATACGCCGCCGGATTGAAATGAATGCGCAATCGCCTGTTCATGAAGTGCGATAACCGCTGGCGCGAGCGCCCCGGCAGCGCTACAATTCGCACTCGCCGAATCACGAAAGCCGGACCGGTCCCAGACCGCACGTCCGCGCTTTTTTGCAACCGGATTTCCGTGAAGCGCAGGCGTGACTTCGGCAGCCCCCTCGGTAGCCAAAGTGAGATTCCCGTGACCCAAGCCGCAATCCTCGTCCTCGAAGACGGCACCGTATTCGAGGGCGAATCCGTAGGCGCGCCCGGCCTGTCCGTCGGTGAGGTGGTGTTCAACACCGCCATGACCGGCTACCAGGAAGTGCTGACCGACCCGTCCTACGCCCGGCAGATGGTCACGCTGACCTATCCGCATATCGGTAACACCGGCATGACCGACCAGGACAATGAAGCGTCCAAGGTGTGGTCGGCCGGCCTGATCGTGCGCGATGTTCCCCGCCGTCCCAGCAACTGGCGCAGCCAGGTGTCGCTGCAGGACTGGCTGATCCAGCGTGGCGTGGTCGCCATCGCCGGCATCGACACCCGCAAGCTGACCCGCATCCTGCGCGAGAAGGGCGCGCAGAACGGTGCGCTGATGGCCGGTGACATCGACGTGGAAAAGGCACTGGAAGCCGCCCGCAAGTTCCCGGGGCTGAAGGGCATGGATCTGGCCAAGGTCGTCACTACCGAGAAGACCTACACCTGGACCGAGGGCCAGCTGGACCTGGATGCCAACGCCTTCGTCAGCGTGCCGGCCAAATACAAGGTCGTGGCCTACGATTTCGGCGTGAAGACCAACATCCTGCGCATGCTGGCCGAGCGTGGCTGCGAAGTGACCGTGGTGCCGGCACAGACCCCGGCCGCCGAAGTGCTGGCGCTGAAGCCGGACGGCGTGTTCCTGTCCAACGGCCCGGGTGACCCGGAACCGTGCGACTACGCCATCGAAGCGATCAAGACCTTCATCGACGTGAAGATCCCAACCTTCGGCATCTGCCTGGGCCACCAGCTGCTGGGCCTGGCCTCGGGCGCGCAGACCATGAAGATGGGCCACGGCCACCACGGTGCCAACCACCCGGTGCAGGACCTGGACAGCGGCCGGGTGATGATCACCTCGCAGAACCACGGCTTCGCGATCGATGAAGCGACCCTGCCGGCGACCCTGCGCGTGACCCACCGCTCGCTGTTCGATGGCACCAACCAGGGTGTCGCCCGCACCGACGTGCCGGCGTTCTCGTTCCAGGGCCACCCGGAAGCGTCGCCGGGCCCGACCGATGTCGGTCCGCTGTTCGACCGCTTCGTGGTGCTGATGGAGCAGGCCAAGGCGTGATCAGTACGCCGCCGGCCCCCCGGTGGCGTCGCGATGGACCGTAAACCCCGCAACGCTGCTGCCGCTGGCGCGGCGCTGCGGATCAAGATTCCTGATCGACAGCGTGCGATCACCCCCCTTGTCACGCTGTACTGACTTAGAGAAGAAAATGCCCAAGCGCACTGACCTCAAGACCATCCTCATCATCGGTGCTGGCCCGATCGTCATCGGCCAGGCCTGCGAGTTCGACTACTCCGGCGCCCAGGCCTGCAAGGCCCTGCGTGACGAGGGTTACCGCGTGGTGCTGGTCAACAGCAACCCGGCCACGATCATGACCGACCCGGAGATGGCCGACGCCGTCTACATCGAGCCGATCAACTGGCAGACGGTCGAGAAGATCATCGCCAAGGAAAAGCCCGATGCGCTGCTGCCGACCATGGGTGGCCAGACCGCGTTGAACTGCGCGCTGGACCTGGCCGACAACGGCGTGCTGGAGAAGTACAACGTCGAGCTGATCGGCGCCAAACGCGAAGCGATCCGCATGGCCGAAGACCGCGAGCTGTTCCGCGTCGCCATGGGTGAGATCGGCCTGGAATGCCCGACCGCCGCCGTCGCCCATACCCTGGACGAAGCGCTGGAGATCCAGACCCGCGTCGGCTACCCGACCATCATCCGCCCCAGCTTCACCCTGGGCGGCAGCGGTGGCGGCATCGCCTACAACCGCGAAGAGCTGGTCGAGATCGTCAGCCGCGGCCTGGAACTGTCGCCGACCACCGAAGTGCTGGTGGAAGAGTCGGTGCTGGGCTGGAAGGAGTTCGAGATGGAAGTGGTCCGCGACACCGCGGACAACTGCATCATCGTCTGCTCGATCGAGAACCTGGACCCGATGGGCGTGCACACCGGTGACTCGATCACCGTGGCGCCGGCGCAGACCCTGACCGACAAGGAATACCAGCGCCTGCGCGATGCCTCCATCGCCGTGCTGCGCAAGATCGGCGTCGATACCGGTGGCTCGAACGTGCAGTTCGGCATCAACCCGAAGACCGGTCGCGTGGTCGTCATCGAGATGAACCCGCGCGTGTCGCGTTCCTCGGCACTGGCCTCCAAGGCCACCGGCTTCCCGATCGCCAAGGTCGCCGCCAAGCTGGCCGTGGGTTACACCCTGGACGAACTGAAGAACGAAATCACCGGTGGCCTGACCCCGGCCTCGTTCGAGCCGTCGATCGACTACGTCGTCACCAAGATCCCGCGTTTCGCCTTCGAGAAGTTCCCGGCCGCCGATGCCCGCCTGACCACCCAGATGAAGTCGGTGGGCGAGGTGATGGCAATGGGCCGTACCTTCCAGGAGTCGGTGCAGAAGGCGCTGCGTGGCCTGGAAACCGGCAAGGTCGGCTTCGACCCGACCGGCCTGGACCTGAGCAACGAAGAAGACCTGCAGACCCTGCGCCGCGAGCTGAAGGCCCCGGGCCCGGAGCGCCTGTTCTTCGTCGCCGATGCGTTCCGTGCCGGCATGAGCGTGGAAGAGATCTACGCACTGTCGTTCATCGATCACTGGTTCCTGGACCAGATCGAGGAAATCATCGCTGCCGAGGCTGAAGTCGCTGCTGGTGGCATCGACGCGCTGGACGCTGCACGCCTGCGCAAGCTGAAGCGCGCCGGTTTCTCCGACGCACGCCTGGCGCAGCTGACTGGTACCAACGAAGCCGCCATCCGCGCGCTGCGTCGTGCGCACAAGGTGCGCCCGGTCTACAAGCGCGTCGATTCCTGCGCCGGTGAGTTCTCCACCGGCACCGCCTACCTGTACTCGACCTACGAGGACGAGTGCGAGGCCGCGCCGAGCAACCGCGACAAGATCATGATCCTGGGCGGTGGCCCGAACCGCATCGGCCAGGGCATCGAGTTCGACTACTGCTGCGTGCACGCGGCACTGGCGCTGCGCGAGGATGGCTATGAAACCATCATGGTCAACTGCAACCCGGAAACCGTGTCGACCGACTATGACACCTCCGACCGCCTGTACTTCGAACCGCTGACCCTGGAAGACGTGCTGGAAATCGTCGAACTGGAACAGCCGAAGGGCGTGATCGTGCAGTACGGCGGCCAGACCCCGCTGAAGCTGGCGCGCGCGCTGGAAGCCAACGGCGTGCCGGTGATCGGCACCAGCCCGGACTCCATCGACCTGGCCGAAGACCGTGAGCGCTTCCAGCAGCTGGTCGACAAGCTGGGCCTGAAGCAGCCGCCGAACCGCATCGCCCGCAACGACCAGGAAGCCCTGCTGCTGGCCCGCGAGATCGGCTACCCGCTGGTGGTGCGCCCGAGCTACGTGCTGGGCGGCCGTGCGATGGAAATCGTCTACGGCGAAGCCGACCTGGCCCGCTACGTGCGCGACGCGGTGAAGGTGTCCAACGATTCGCCGGTGCTGCTGGACCGCTTCCTCGACAATGCCGTGGAGTGCGACGTCGACATCATTGCCGATGCCCAGGGCAACGTCCTGATCGGCGGCGTGATGGAGCACATCGAAGAGGCCGGCGTGCACTCGGGCGATTCTTCGTGCTCGCTGCCGCCGTACTCGCTGTCGGCTGAAACCCAGGCCGAGCTGCGTCGCCAGGTGGTGGAACTGGCCAAGGCCCTGAACGTGGTCGGCCTGATGAACACCCAGTTCGCGATCCAGACCAGCGATGAAGGTGCCGACACCATCTACCTGCTGGAAGTGAACCCGCGTGCCTCGCGCACCGTGCCGTTCGTGTCCAAGGCTACCGGCATGCCGCTGGCCAAGATCGCCGCCCGCTGCATGGCCGGCAAAACGCTGGCCGAGCAGGGCGCCACCAAGGAAATCGTGCCGGACTACTACTCGGTGAAGGAAGCGATCTTCCCGTTCGCCAAGTTCCAGGGCGTCGACCCGATCCTCGGGCCGGAGATGCGCTCCACCGGTGAGGTGATGGGCGTCGGCCGCACCTTCAACGCTGCCTTCGCGCGTGCGCAGGAAGCCGGTGGCATCAAGGCACCGCCGGTCGGCAAGGCCTTCGTCTCGGTCCGCGATCCGGACAAGAAGCGCGTTCTGCCGGTGGCCAAGGCGCTGCTGGCGCGTGGCTACAGCCTGGTCGCCACCCGTGGCACCGCCGCGTGGCTGCAGCAGCACGGCATGGACTGCGAGATCATCAACAAGGTGGTCGAAGGCCGTCCGCACATCGTCGACTCGATCAAGAACGGCGAGATCGTCTACATCGTCAACACGACCGAAGGTCGTTCGGCGATCAACGACTCGTTCTCGATCCGTCGCGAGGCGCTGCAGCATCGCGTCACCTACTCGACCACCATTGCCGGCGCCAAGGCGCTGGTGGATTCACTGGAATTCCGCGGCACCGGCCCCGTCTGGTCGCTGCAGGAGCTGCACAAGGAGTTGAATGCATGAGAGCCCCCATCACGATGAAGGGCGCGCAGAAGCTGCGCGACGAGCTGGATCACCTGAAGTCGGTCAAGCGCCCGAAGGTCATTGCGGCCATCGCCGAAGCGCGTGAGCATGGCGACCTGAAGGAAAATGCCGAGTACCACGCCGCGCGCGAGGAGCAGGGCTTCATCGAAGGCCGCATCAAGCAGCTGGAAGGCGAGCTGTCGCACGCCGAGATCATCGACGTGAGCAAGCTCAATGCCGGCTCGAAGGTGGTGTTCGGCGCCAGCGTGACCCTGGCCGACGTGGAAACCGACGAAGAGAAGAAGTACCAGATCGTCGGTGACCTGGAAGCGGACATCAAGCTGGGCCTGATCGCCATCTCTTCGCCGGTGGCGCGCGCGATGATCGGCAAGCTGGAAGGCGATTCGATCGTGATCGACGCCCCGGCCGGCCAGCGCGAGTACGAGATCGTCAGCGTCAGCTACGTGGACTGACCCGGTGGCAACGGCGACCCTGCTGTTGCCCGCGCGCAGCCGCTTTGCCGCGGCTGCGCTGCCTGATGACGTGGCGCGTGCCCTGGGCCGCGCCAACGCCTCGCAGTTCGAAGCCGGCGAGCGGGCACAGCTGCAGCGCCACTTCACGGTTGCCGCGCCGCACTTGCCGGTGGCCGCGTTGACCCGCCAGCGCGACGTCGGCGATGCCGCCGGCGCCAGCTGGCTGCGCGCCGATCCGGCCTGCATGGTGCCGGACATGCATGGCGCGCGGATGATGGCCTACGGCGAAACGCTGCGGCCGACGCTGGCCGACTGCCTGGCCCTGCTGCCGGTGCTGCAGCCCTTGTTCGCCGATGCCGGGTTCGTGCTCGACGCGCCCGATCCCTCGCGCTGGTACCTGCGGCTTCCGATCGACCTGACCCTGCCGGACTTCGACAGTCCGGACGAGGTGCTGGGCGATGACCTGTTCTCGCACCTGCCGGAAGGCGAGGGTGGCCGCCGCTGGCGGGCGCTCATGACCGAAGCGCAGGTGCTGCTGCACAACCATTCCTGGAACCAGCAGCGCGCCGCGCAGGGACAACAGCCGATCAATTCGCTGTGGTTCTGGGGTGGCGGCGTGATGCCGGTGTCGGTCAGTACGGCGCATGCGCAGGTGCGCAGTCGTGATGCCCTGCTGCAGGGCCTGGCTCTGGCGGCAGGCGTGGCCGTGGATGGCGAGCAGGCGGTGGATGCACTGGTCGACCTGCGCCAGCTGCGCTCTTTGCAGCAGCTCGGCAATGATGCGATCCGTCCGCTGCTGGCCGCGCTGAAACGTGGCGAGCTGCAGCGGCTGGTGCTGGATTTCGAGGATGGCCTGCAGTTCCAGCTGGATCGTGGCCTGCGCTGGCAGTTCTGGAAGAAGCCGCGGCAGTTTCACGATTGAGCGGGATCGGATCCGTTTTCCATCGGAAAACGGCTCTGACCCTGGACGTTTGCCGGGGTTGCCGGCCAGCGGCCGGCACTACCGCAGGAGCCGGGCGCAATCCCGCCAGCCTCTCCCGCGCGCGGTATCATCCCTCTGTCTTTCGTAACCGGCGATGCCGATGTCCCTTGCCGCCGATGCCGTGCAGCCCTCCTCTGATACGCCGACGATCCGCCGCCGCGATGCGGTTGCGCCCGCCAACTGGCCGGAGGGCACTCTGCCGTTGCTGGCGCGGCTCTACGCCAGTCGCGGTGCCGGTACCCCGGAGCTGGCGCTGCCGAAGCTGGGCAGCCTGCATGCGCCCGAGCTGCTGACCGGCATCGACGATGCAGTGGGCCTGCTGGTCGAGGCCATCGCCAACGACAAGCGCATCCTGGTGGTCGGCGATTTCGACTGCGATGGTGCTACCGCCTGTGCGGTCGGTGTGCGTGGCCTGCGCATGCTCGGCGCGCAGCATCTCTTCCACGCGGTGCCGAACCGCATGGTGCACGGCTATGGCCTGTCACCTTCACTGGTGGAGGAGTTGGCCGAGCTGAAACCGGACCTGCTGGTCACGGTCGATCACGGCATTGCCTGCCACGCGGGCGTGACCGCGGCCAAGGCGCGTGGCTGGCAGGTGCTCGTCACCGATCACCATCTGCCGGGCCCGCAGCTGCCGCCGGCTGACGTGATCGTTGATCCGAATCTGGACGGCGACGCCTTCCCCAGCAAGTCGTTGGCCGGTGTCGGCGTGATCTTCTACGTGCTGATGGCGCTGCGCCGGCAGATGCGCGAGGCCGGCGTCTTTGCCGATGGCAAGGGGCCGGACCTGACCACGCTGCTGGACCTGGTGGCGGTCGGCACCGTTGCCGACCTGGTGGCACTGGATCCGAACAACCGTGCGCTGGTCAGTGCGGGCCTACGCCGTCTGCGTGCGGGGCAGGGCTGTGTCGGCCTGCGTGCGCTGATCGAAGCCAGTGGCCGTGATGCCGCGCGACTGACCGCCACCGATATCGGCTTCGCACTCGGCCCGCGCCTGAACGCTGCGGGCCGGCTGGAAGACATGGCGCTGGGCATCGCGCTGCTGCTGACCGAAGACCCGCGCCAGGCGCGCGAGATCGCGCAGACGCTGGAGCAGATCAATTCGGAACGGCGCGCCGTGCAGCAGTCGATGACTGACGACGCCGAGCAGGCGTTGACCCGCGTGGTGCTGGACATGGCCGGCCAGCGTCCGGTGGCCGCCTGCCTGTTCGATGCCGATTGGCATCCGGGCGTGGTCGGCCTGGTCGCGTCGAAGATGAAGGATCGCCTGCATCGCCCGGTGATCGCCTTCGCCCCGGCCGAACCGGGCGCCGACACGCTGCGTGGCTCGGCGCGCTCGATTCCCGGCCTGCACATCCGTGACGCACTGGCACTGGTCGATGCGCGGCATCCGGGCCTGATCGAACGCTTCGGTGGGCATGCCATGGCGGCTGGACTGAGCATGCGGCTGGATCACGTCGATGAGTTCAAGGCCGCGTTCGTCGGTGTGGTGCTGGAGATGCTCGACCCGGCGGCGCTCCAACAGCAGGTGTTGAGCGACGGCGAACTGGCCGCCGACGAACTCGATCATCGCCATGCCGATGCGCTGCGCCTGGCCGGCCCGTGGGGCCAGGGCTTCCCCGAGCCGCTGTTCGACGGCCACTTCGAAGTGGCCAACTGGCGCGTGCTGAAGGAACGCCACCTCAAGCTGGAACTGCGCCTGCCGGGCGTGCCTGGCACGATCAATGCGATCCATTTCGGCGGCTGGCACGGCAACGCACCCGGCCGTCATGTGCATCTGGCCTATCGACTGGCCTGCGACGACTATCGCGGCGGCAGCGCCATCCAGCTGATCGTCGAGCACTGCCTGCCTGCATGAAAAAAGGGGACGGAGGGGATTAAGTCGCTTGTGCCTTGTTTGCCACTTGCGACTTAATCCCCTCCGTCCCCTTTTTCTGTGGCGTCAGCGGACCTCGCTGACCAGCATCGGCAGTTCCCAAGTGCCACCGGGTACGCCCCGGCATAGACCCGGTGCCACCTCGGACGTCGCGATGAAGTTCGTCCCGTCCCACGTCCAGGCTGCGTGCGACATGCAGTCAGCGAGGCCGCGGCCCTTCTGCGCGGCAATGATCTGGCCGTCGGCGTAGTCGATCGCATCGCTGGTCACCCATTGCGCCTGGAACGGCGCCTGCGGGCGCGCGACCCAATAGCCATCGCCGATGTTGTAGGCCCCGCGCCAACACGGGACCGTGACCAGCACATGCTGCGCGTCCAGGCGCCGGACCTGCAGCGGGGAGTTGCTGAGCGGAACGTCGGCGTCGGTTTCCTGAAGGCCTTCGCAGCTGTCGTCCTCCAGCGTGGCACGCAGTGCTGCGCGCAGGGCGGGTGAGGCGGCCAGCCGCGCGAACGCCGGGTCGTCCGGGGTCGAGTCCAGGGTGGCGGCCTTGCGCACAACCGGCACCGGCAGTGCGGCGGGGACGCTGGATTCAGGCGTGCTGCCCTTGCGCATCACGGCGCCGGGCGTGCCGAGGCGGCCCTGGTACTCATCGATCTTCAGCAGTACCGCTGCGGCACCCTTGTCCGACAGCGGCCAGCGATGGCCAGCGCCATCGGTCACGCTGATTCCTCCATCGCGTACCAGTGCGGACAACAGTGCGCTGGTCTGAGCGGCATTCAAGTTGTGCGTGCCTTCGCCCTTTGCGGTTGCCAGAACGCCCAGATCCTGCTGCTGGATGCGCAGATGCAGTGCGCCCTTGGGCTGGGTCTGGCCTTCTTCCGGCTGCAGCGTCAGGCGGCTCTGGATGGCCTGGCCCGGGCCGCCCTTGCGGGTGAGCAGCACACTCAGGGTGCTGTCATCGTCGGTGGCGTAGCCGGCGGCGCGGCAGGTCAAGGTGTTGTCACAGGCCACGACCCAGTCGTGGTGCTGGAAATACAGGCTTTTGGCCGGAGCCGCAGCAAGGGCCGTCAGGGGGCAGGCCAGTGCCAACAGAGTGGCCAGCAGGGGCAATCGCATCGGCATCCTTGCGCGTGTGGGAGCGTAAGGAATGGTGCCTGTGGGTGGGGGCAAAGAAAAGCCGCGCACGGTCCAACCCCATTCCGGCTGTCCATGCGTTCAAATGTCCACGATCCCACTGGAGCCCTGTCATGGTCTTCGTCCGTTGCTGCGCTGTGTTGTTGCTGGCCCTCGCGGCTGGGCCTGTCGGCGCTCAGTCGCCACGTATTGCCAGGTCGCAAGCCACCACCCCGCTGTTGATTGCGCCCGCCGCCGAACAGCCGGTGCAGCTGCAGCGTGCCCGCATTGAAGGCGAGGTCCAGGCCGGCATCGCCCAGACCCGGATCACGCTGGAGTTCCACAATCCGAACCGGCGCGTGCTGGAGGGCGAACTGCAGTTCCCGTTGGCCGATGGCCAGCAGATCAGCGGCTTCGCACTTGACATCAACGGTGAACTGCGCGACGCCGTGCCAGTGCCCAAGGACCGTGGCCGCCAGGTGTTCGAGGAAATCGCCCGCCGCGGTGTCGATCCGGGCCTGCTGGAACAGACCGCTGGCAACCAGTTCCGCCTGCGTATCTATCCGCTGCCGGCCGGTGGCAGCCGACGCGTGCAGCTGGTGATTCGCGAACCGCTGGCCTTCGCTGGCCAGGGCTGGCAGTGGACGCTGCCGCTGCAGTTCGCCGCCGGTGCAGCCTCGGTTGAACTGAAGCTGCAGGCCCCCGGCGCGACCGCCGCGGGTACGGCGCCATTCCGCATCAGCGCGGGCCG
Organism: Stenotrophomonas sp. ASS1; assembly: GCF_004346925.1. Lineage (NCBI taxonomy): Bacteria > Pseudomonadati > Pseudomonadota > Gammaproteobacteria > Lysobacterales > Lysobacteraceae > Stenotrophomonas > Stenotrophomonas oleivorans. Next base: position 2,054,997 of record NZ_CP031167.1, read on the forward strand.
GCTGCAGTGGCAGGGAAAGGGCGCGCAGTTGCCGTCGCAGCTGCAGTGGAGCCTGCCCGCAGCACGTCAGGCGCAGGTGCAGGTGGCGCCCTGGCAGGACGGGCACTACCTGTTGGCGCAGCTGCCGGTGTCGCCCAGCAGCACGCCCCGCACGTTGCCCAGCGAGATCGGCCTGCTGTGGGATGGCTCCGGTTCGGCGGGCCAGCGCGACCGTACACGTGAGTTCGCCCTGCTGGATCGCTATTTCGCCGCGATGGGTGACGGCACGGTCGCATTGACCGTGCTGCGCGACCGCGCCGAACCGATGCGTCGCTTCCGTGTCCGTGCAGGCAACTGGAGCGAGCTGCGTGCAGCACTGCAGGCCGTACGCCCTGACGGTGCCAGCGCGCTGGCGCAGTGGCAGCCGCAACCGAGCGTGAAGGAATACCTGCTGGTCAGCGATGGCCTGCTGACCTATGGACCGGAAGCATTGCCAGCACTCGCACCGCAGCAGCGCCTGTTCGCGGTCAGCAGTGCTGGTGCGCGAACCGATGCAGTGCGCCTGCGCGGCTGGAGCGAAGCGCATGGCGGTCGCTTTGTCGCGCTGGGCAAGGATGTTGATGCGGCCGCTCGCGAACTGCTGTCGTCGCCGTTGGATGTGCAGGTCGATGCGGGCCGTGGCGTACAGGATGTTGTGATCGATCGTCGCAGCGAGGCCGAAGGCTGGCTATGGCTGCATGCCCGCCTTGCGGCGGACGGCGTGCCGATGCGGGTGCGCGTGGGCGGCGGTGAATGGCAGGCGCTGCCGGCAACGCAGAAGAGTGACGACGGTGAACTGCTGGCCGGCTTGTGGGCGCAGGCCCGTCTGCAGCAACTCGGCGCCGACCGCCGAGGCAACCGCGAGGCAATGCAACTGCTGTCGCAGCAGTTCGGCCTGGTCGGACCGGATACCTCGCTGATCGTGCTGGAAACCCTGGAGGACTACCTGCGCTACGCGATCCGCCCTTCGGGCAAGCTGCGCGCCGAGTACGACGCCAGGTTTGCAGTGCAGGTAAGTGATCGCGCCGCTGCTGATCGCCGGCGTCTGGATGAAGTGGCGGCACGTTGGAAGGAGCGCCAGCAGTGGTGGAACCGAAGCTGGCCGAAGGGAGCGCCTCCGCAGTTGAAGGGCGGGGCGCTGGAAGTTGCATCCGCGGACTACGCGATGGACTCGGCGCCGGTGGCGATGCTCGCTGCGCCGGCCCCCGCGGCACCGCCCGCGCCGGCACCGATGGCCGCAGCTGCCGAGCAGCGCATGGAAGCCAGCAGCGCGCGTGCACGTCGCTCAGCGTCCGCATCGAACAAGGCCCTGGATTCAATCACGGTCACTGGTGGTCGTGTCGCTGCGCCCGCTGCCGCCAACAATGGGGAGCTCGGCATCCAGCTGGCGGCGTGGCAGCCGGATTCGGCCATCGCCCGGCGCCTGCGCCAGGGCCCGGCGTCGCAGCTCTATGACCGCTATCTGGCCGAGCGCGATGCACACGCCGATAGCAGCGCATTCTTCCTCGACGTGGCCGACCTGTTGCTGGAGCAGGGTCAGCGCGACCTGGCACTGCGTGTGCTGTCGAACCTGGCCGAGATGGATCTGGACAACCGCCACTTGCTGCGCGTGCTCGGCTACCGGTTGATGCAGGCCGACGCGCCGGCACTGGCGGTTCCGGTGTTCGAGCAGGTGCTGGCGATGGGCCAGGAAGAACCGCAGAGCTTCCGCGATCTTGGCCTGGCACTGGCGGCTGCGGGCAAGCCGCAGCAGGCGTTGGCGCCGCTGTACCAGGTGGTGGTGCGGCCGTGGGACAACCGCTTCGACGGCATCGCCCTGATCGCGCTGGATGAGCTGAACAACCTGGTGGCACGCAGCACGCCACGGCTGGATACCCGCAGCATCGACCCGCGCCTGCTGCAGGCGATGCCGCTGGACCTGCGCGTGGTGCTGTCGTGGGATGCCGACAACAGCGACATGGACCTGTGGGTGACCGACCCGAACGGCGAGCGCGCGTACTACGGCAACCGCCTGACCTATCAGGGTGGGCAGATGTCGCAGGACTTCACTGGTGGCTATGGTCCCGAGCAGTTCTCGCTGCGCAACGCCAAGCCCGGCAAGTACAAGGTGGAGGCCAACTACTTCGGCAGCCGCCAGCAGCTGGTGACCGGTGCGACGACCCTGATGCTGCGCCTGACCACGCACTGGGGCACGCCGAAGCAGAAGGACCAGATGGTCACGATGCGGCTGAAGGATCGTGCCGAGACTGTGCTGGTTGGCGAGTTCGAGGTGAAATGATCGATCCCGGGCTTTTGTAGAGTCGAGCTTGCTCGACTGCCTCAAGGTAGAGCCGAGCCCATGCTCGGCTCTATACGACGCAATCCTGCTGCTATTTCCCGCGCATCCATGCGTCGAGTTGCCTAGCCAACGTACGATTCTTGTAGGCAGATGCAGCTGAGCCAGTGCCTGGAACCAGATTGATTCCTAGTCGTGCGTTTATCTGCTTGACCCATTCAGGGAAATGATCAAGCGTGGCGCCGATGATTGGCGGCAATTGGAAATCATTGCTGGTGGGTTCGTCCCGGTAGGCGACGTAGGAGCCATTGCCGACGCTCAGATTGATTGACCAAGGGGTATCAGGCCAGCTGTTGAGATCAAGTCTGATCCGGGGATGCCCCGGCTCGCTGCTGTACTCACCTCCGTGATAGAGGGTGATGCTGGCATTCCAATCACGGATGTTGTCAACGTGCCAGCCCTCCCGCTGCGCCAACTGGACTGCGTCGCCCGTCATGATCCGGGTGTCGTGCAGCTGCGCCAGATGTTCGCAGAGAACGTCGAACTCGGCGTCCGCTGCGCAATGGGGCCGGGTCGCCTCGGCGGTGTGATGAAGCAGGGAGAGCACATGGCCGCGTTCCCTGTCTTCGGGCCAGTTCCTGGCTATCAGGTCGTTTGTCATCTGGATGCGTGTGTCCTCATCGAGCAGTGCAATGAGCGCCATGCCCCAATAGAGGATTCGACCCATACCCTTGATATCGTGTTGCAGGAACCGAGCTGTCTCGAGAATGGTTCGCGCAAATGGGCGATATGGCAGAAATTTATCGACCTTCTCTCGCTGGGCCTGGAACGACTGGTACTTCCTGCAGTGCTCCACCAGACGCGTGCGCTGTTTCAGATCCGCGGCATTGGTAACCACACCGCTTGGCAGCTCGCCATGTTCATTGAAGCCGAAGCAGAAGAGATGCGGGAGGCTGAGGCCTGGCTGGCGTGTGTCGTAGCCCACAGGGAGCTTCGTGAGCTCCTGGTACGCGGCAACAAGGATGGGAAAGTCTCTCTGCGGAAGTCCTGCGACCTTCCAGTCTCCCACTCGCAGCCAATGGAAGTAGAAGCGTTGCAGCATATCCTGGGGCAGGCCGTTACCAGCCCTTGGTGCGAGTGCCGCGAGTTGATAGTGATAACTCGGATAGAAGTCGCCCTGACGTTCTTCAGCAAGCGCAGCCTCCTCTGATTCAATGAAGGCGGCCAGCATATTGATGTCGGATTGATCCATTGCAGGTCTCCAGGGCAAAGGTCCACTTCCGTCTGGAAGGCGACCAGGGAGAATCGCAAGGTTCTTGGGAACATCCAATGCGAATAGTTGCAAATGCCGTGAAGGTAACCAACAGGTAGGGTTAGTCTCAGACCTTGGAGACCCCATGCGGAATCCACTGCATCCACCGCGCCAGTGCCACACCGCCACCGAGGATCAACAGCGTGCCAACGGTCTGCCACAGCACTTCGGTCGCCGGTACATCAGGCAGCGGAATGGCCGCGGCGAACAGATCGATCAACGGCCGTGCCAGTAGATAGATCACCACCACAGCCAGCACGCGCAACCCCCGCTGCACGATGTTCTTCGGATCCACCGGCCAGCCGCGCCATTGCAGCCACGCCACCAGCAGGCCCAGCGCGAGCAGTCGTCCGGCTTCACCAACTGGAACGAAGCGGGTGGTCGCTGCCGCCCACGCCAGCAGCACGCCAAGCCCCAACAGGACCGGCAGCTGCCACTGTCTGCTTGAGCGCATCCCTGGCATCAGCTGCCATGCCAACAGAGCCACGCCGATGCCGATCAGCCATCCGCCCACCACGTCGGCCAGGAAATGCCGGCCCAGGTACATCCGTGACAGCGCCATCAGCAGCGGCCAGCCCAGCGCCAACGTCCAGCGCAGCCAGCGTCGGCGAATGCCGAAGGCCAGCAGCAGGCCGACGCAGGCAGCGGTGGCCACGCCCACATGGCCACTGTTGAAGCCATAGTCGGCGTCGGGCTGCGCGCGCAGCATGGCGGTGGACTGCGCATCGGGCAGTGACCAGAACGATTGTCCGCCGCCGTTGACCACGAAGGGGTGCGACGGCACCCCTTCATCCAGCACGCGCGCATCCACATCCGACGGGCGGGGCAGGGCGGCACCCTGCTTGATCGCGTGGGTGGCGCAGGCCATCAGCAGTACCGCCAGCATTACGCACAATCCGGCGCGCAGCCGTGCGCCGAACGCGCATAGCAGGATCAGCGCCGTGTAGGCCATTTCGTAGCCGAACAGGCTGATGAAGTGCATCAGCGACAGCATCCCGCCGGCGTCGAAGGTCTGCTGCAGCCACAGGTGCCAATGGGTCTGGAACATCCGTTGTCCTCATTGCGCTGTTGCCATACGCGTAGGTGCTGACATTGGCGGATTATCGGTTGGTGGACGGGTAGAGCCGAGCCCATGCTCGGCTCACGACAGAAGCAGCCGAGCGAGGGCTCGGCTCTACAACGGCACCGAACTCAGCGCGCCGTTGCGGCGCGTGCAATCGGCGACGCTGGCGGATCGGCACGGAGGCCGAACAGCGGCCGCAGCCAGCGCGAGCGGCGGATCAGCAGCTCGTGGATCAGCAGGCAGCCGCCGATGGTACCGGCCAGCAGCAGGGCCGGTTCCATCCACGGGCCCAGTTGCAGTGGCTTGAGCCAGAACAACAGCACGATGATCAGGCTCTGGTGCAGCATGTACCAGGGATAGATGGCCTCGGTGCAGTACCGCAGCCAGCGGAACGGGCGATCAAGGAAGACCTTTCCCCAGCCCAGGATGGCCAGCAGCGCGGTCCATACGTACAGCGACTGGCTGGTCCGGACCTGCAGGTCCCAGAACGGTTCGGGCCATTGCCGCAGGGGGGAATCGGCCGCCAGCACCTGGCCAAGGATGCGCAGGCCCATGTACCAGCCGACCGCAGCCAGCGCCAGCCACAGCGTGGTGCGGCGCAAAGCCACCACCCGTTCCCAGAACAGTGGCTCGCGACCCAGCAGGTAGCCGGCCAGGAATACCGTGGCGTACTTCGCGTGCTGGTACCAGTCGCCGAGCAGGGCATTGGTGGACGGATAGATCGGCTCCAGCCAGATCACCCAGGCCAGCAACAGGGCGAACGGAATGCCGATCAGCAGCGCGGGCGAGGCTGCAACGCGTGCCATCGCGCCGCGCACCACTGTCGTTCCCAGCAATGGCATCAACAGGGCCAGCGCCAGGGTGTAGTTCCACAGGTAGACCAGGTACCACAGGTGGTTCCAGGTGATGCCGTACTGCCAGCCGGCGAAGCTGCCTTCCGGCCAGGGCCGCACCTGCCAGTAGCGCAGCAGGAAGTGGCCGAAGCCCGGCGCTACATGGCCGTTGGCCACGCCTTCGCAGTACGGCTGGATGGGTACGATCACGAACATGCCGAACAGCAGGGGCAACAGCAGCTTCCAGGTACGCAGGCCGGCGAAGCGCAGCAACCTGCCTTCGGGTCGCATCAGTGCGATGGCGATGCCCGAGATCAGGAACAGCAATGACATCCGCCAGCGATTGACGAACACCATCGGCCACTGCAGCCATTCGGCCGTGTGCACGCTCTTGAGGTGGAAGCCCCAGTCGTCCACATAGGCCATGGCGGTGTGATAGAGGATCAGCAGGGCGAAGGCGAACACGCGCAGGGCGTCGATGTCGTGGCGTCGGGTCATGGGGGTGGTGTGCCGGAGAGTCGAGCCAAGGTGACGCCGCCCGGTCCGAGCAGCGACTTCCAAGGGGCCGCCGGAAGCCGCGCAGTGACCAATGGCGGGGGTGGTGGGACCAATGGAGCCGCTACCCTCGGTCCCTTGAGGCAGGCTGGAGCATCGCAACGACATGGATGCAGCAATGACCCAGGGCCGACCACCGCGCTGGCGCACGTCAACCCGCCTGCTGGTATGGGCGGCCATCCTGTCCGCTTCAGCAGTGACCAATGCGTTGGTGGAAGTGATGGATGCCGCTCGCCGTGGTGCCGATCTGGGTTTGTGGGAGCCGATGATCTGGGAGTTCAGCAGCCTCGTCCCGATCCTGCTGACCCTGCCGCTGCTGTGGCGGGCCTGCGAGCGTTGGCCGCTGCATGCCGATACCTGGAAGCAGCGATTGCCGCTGTATCTGCTGGCCAGCGTCGGCTGGTCGCTGCTGCACGTGGTGGGGATGATGCTGCTGCGGCACCTGGCCTATCGAGCGCTGGGCTATCGGTACCAGGACGATGCCGGCTGGCTGGAGCGTTTTGCGTACGAATACCTGAAGGATGTACGCACGTTTGCGATGTTCGTGGCACTGGAGCACTTTGCCAGCTGGTTTGGCCGGCGCCGGCAGGGTGAGGCGAGCCTGCTGGCCGAGCCCGATGTCGGCCCGCCGGTGGAACCGGTCGAGCGCCCCCAGCACTTCCTGGTGCGCAAGCTGGGCAAGGAGTTCCTGGTCGCCACCGCCGACGTGGAGTACGCCCAGGCGGCGGGGAACTACGTGAACCTGCGGGTACGCGGCCACGACTACCCGCTGCGGATCACCATGGCGGTACTGGAACAGCGGCTGGACCCGGGCGAGTTCCTGCGCCCGCACCGCAGCTGGCTGATCCATCGCGGCCAGCTGCGCTCGATCGAGCCGCTGGACGGCGGCGAGGCCCTGCTGCACATGGCCGACGGGGCGAAGGTGCCCTGCAGCCGGCGCCAGCTACCGCTGCTGCGGCAGGCGCTGGGGGCAGGGTGAGTCCCTCATTCCGGGCATCCCCGGCCTGCGGTATCATTACCAGTCATCTTTTGAATGCATAACCGCCGACATGATCGAACTGAATCCTGTCCGCCAGCGCATCACCGATCTGACCGATCGCGTGCTGTCGCTTCGGGGGTATCTTTGACTACGACGCCAAGAAAGAGCGTCTTGAAGAAGTAACGCGGGAGCTGGAAAGCCCCGACGTCTGGAACAACGCCGAATACGCCCAGAACCTGGGCCGTGAACGTTCCAGCCTGGAAAAGACCGTGGGCGGCATCGCCTCGGTGCTGGACGGCCTGGCTGATGCCACCGAACTGCTTGAGCTGGCCGAGTCCGAGCAGGACGAGGACACCGCACTGGCCGTGGTCGCCGACCTGGACAAGCACCAATCGCACGTGGAGAAGCTGGAGTTCCAGCGCATGTTCTCCGGCGAGATGGACAATGCTGCCGCGTTCGTCGACATCCAGGCCGGTGCCGGTGGCACCGAAGCCCAGGACTGGGCCGAGATCCTGCTGCGCATGTACCTGCGCTGGTGTGAATCGCGCGGCTGGAAGACCGAGCTGATGGAAGTCTCCGGTGGCGACGTCGCCGGCATCAAGTCGGCCACGCTGCGCGTGGAAGGCGACTATGCCTACGGCTGGCTGAAGACCGAGACCGGCGTGCACCGCCTGGTGCGCAAGTCGCCGTTCGACTCGGACAACCGACGCCACACCAGTTTCACCTCGGTGTTCGTGTCGCCGGAAATCGATGACAACATCGACATCACCATCAACCCGGCCGACCTGCGGACCGACGTGTACCGTTCGTCCGGTGCCGGTGGCCAGCACGTGAACAAGACCGAGTCGGCGGTGCGTATCACCCACATCCCGACCAACATCGTCGTGGCCTGCCAGACCGGCCGCAGCCAGCACCAGAACCGCGACAACGCGATGAAGATGCTGGCCGCCAAGCTGTACGAGCTGGAGATCCAGAAGCGCAACGCCGAAAAGGACGCGGTGGAAGCCACCAAGTCCGACATCGGCTGGGGCAGCCAGATCCGCAATTACGTGCTCGACCAGAGCCGTATCAAGGACCTGCGCACCGGCATCGAGCGTTCGGATACGCAGAAGGTGCTCGACGGCGACCTGGACGAGTTCGTCGAAGCCAGCCTGAAGGCCGGCCTGGCCGTGGGCTCCAAGCGCGTCGATGCCTGATCGACGTGCCTGCGCGGATATCATCACCCTCCGTGATGGAGGGCGATGATGCGCAGCGAAAGTGAACGCAAGGAACTCGGCGGCTTCCTCAAGGCCTGCCGCGCCCGTGTCGATCCTGCCACGCTCGGCCTCCCGGCCGGGCGCCGGCGCACCCCGGGCCTGAAGCGGGAGGAAGTCGCACTGGCGATCGGCGTCAGCGTCAGCTGGTACACCTGGATCGAACAGGGCCGCGAAGTGCGCGCTTCGCCGGAGGTGCTTGAGCGCTTGGCGCAGGTACTGCGAATGAGTGACGACGAACGCGCCTATGCGTTCGCGCTGTCCGGCTACGGTGTGCCACTGGAATCTCCCGATGAGACAGTGACCGATGGCCTGCGCCAGCTGGTCGAGGCCATGCAGCCGATCCCGGCCTACGTGCGCAACACCCGCTTCGACATCCTGGCCTGGAACCCGGCCATCGCCGATCTGTTCGTGGACTACAGCCAGCTGGCGCCGCATGAGCGCAACACGCTGCGGCTGATGTTCCTGTACCCGCCGTACCGCACGCTGATCCTCAACTGGGAAGAAATGACCCGCGGCCTGCTGGCAGGCTTCCGCGCGGCGATGGCGCAGGCGCCGGACAAGGCCCCGTTCCTGGCACTGGTCGAGGACATCGCGGCGCACAGCGAGGAGTTTCGCCAGTGGTGGCCGGAGCACGACGTGCGTCGGTTCGATGAAGGTGCGAAGAAGCTGAACCATCCCACGCGCGGGTTGCTGGACCTGCAGTACGTGGCGCTGGTGCCGGAGAGCCGGCACGACCTTTCCCTGGTGACCTACCTGCCGCGTAGGTAGGGGGGTGTTCGGCAGGGCTTGCAGCCCTGCACCTGCAGAGGCTGAAGCAACGGCAACAGCAACAGCGGGCATTCCGTGGGATGGCGGGGCGGTGTGGGTTGGCAGGACACGCCGTAAACCCGTCCATGGGGGCTCGATGGCGCCATCCATGGCGCCAACGGTCCTGCCAACCCACACCGCCCCGCCTCTGACAGATTTCGCGCGGTTGTTGGTAGGTGTCGACCTTGGTCGACACATCTGTCAGATATCGAAAGAAATTCCGGGGTCAGATCCGTTTTCCTACGGAAAACGGATCTGACCCCAAGAGCATTTCCGACAGATCGCGGAAATCTGTCGAAGGCGGGGTGGGTCCGGTTGCGGGGGCGTGAGCGCCATGGATGGCGCGACCGAGGCTACATGGACGTACTTGCGCCGTCCCCCGCAACCGGACCCATCCCGCCGTCCCACGGAATGCAGGCCTTTGACCTTGACGTTGCCCTGGCCTCTGCGGGTGCAGGGCGCAGCCCTGCCAGGACAACCCACCCCATTCAGGCAGGTAAGTGCAGGTCACAGGATAAGCAGACGCCTTGTTGTGCCCCTCCATCGGGTCCACATTCCTGTGCAGGAGACGGGCCGCCGCCCGTTGTCGAGACACCAGGAGACCTGCATGTCCGCTGCCCCCACCACCGCCATTTCCCGCGATCCGGCTACCGGCCTCCAGATCGCCAGCCATCCCTTCGCCACCGATGCCGAGCTGGATGCGATCCTCGATCGTGGCCAGGCTGGCTTCGCTGCCTGGAGCGCCAGCAGCCTCGAACAGCGAGCGCAGGTGTTGCGCGCGATGGCGGGCGTACTGCGCCGTGACCGCGACAAGCTGGCTGCGCTGGCCACCGCCGAGATGGGCAAGGTGCAGGCCGAATCGCTGGCCGAGATCGAGAAGTGTGCCGTGCTGTGCGACTGGTACGCCGACCACGGTGCGCAGTTCCTGCGCGACGAACCGACCCAGGTGCCTGACGACAAGGCTTACGTGTCCTACCTGCCGCTGGGCGTGGTGCTGGGCATCATGCCGTGGAACTTCCCGTACTGGCAGGTGATGCGCGCGGCGGTGCCGATCCTGATGGGCGGCAACGGCTTCCTGCTGAAGCCGGCCGAGAACATCGTCGGTACCGCGCAGCTGCTCGACGCCGCCTGGCGCGATGCCGGCTTGCCGGAGGGCACCTTCATCGCGGCCAACATCAGCCGCGAGGGCACCAGCCGCGCGATCGCCGATGACCGCATCGCGGCGGTGACCCTGACCGGCAGTGTGGCCGCCGGTCGCAGCATTGCTGCCCAGGCCGGGAAGGCGCTGAAGAAGGTGGTGCTGGAACTGGGCGGTTCCGATCCGTTCATCGTCCTGGCCGATGCCGATCTTGATGCGGCCGTCGATGCGGCGGTGGCCTCGCGCTTCCAGAACACCGGGCAGGTCTGCATCGCCGGCAAGCGCATCATCGTCGAAGACGCGGTCTACGATCGTTTCGTGGCGCAGTTCTGCCAGAAGGTGCAGGCACTGACCATTGGCGACGGCCGCGACCCGGCGAACCGCATCGGCCCGATGGCGCGCCAGGATCTGCTGGAGCAGCTCGACGCGCAGGTACGTGCTTCGGTCGACGCCGGTGCGCAGCTGCTGGTCGGCGGGCACCAGCTGGATCGTCCGGGTGCGTTCTATGCACCCACCGTGCTGGCCGGGGTTGAGCCGGGCATGCAGGCCTTCGACACCGAAACGTTCGGGCCGGTGGCCTCGATCAGCCGCGCCCGCGACGCCGACCATGCGGTGGAACTGGCCAACCAGAGCGAGTTCGGCCTCAGCGGCAACCTGTGGAGTGGCGACCGCGCCCGTGCGATGCAGCTGGCGCGCCGGCTGCAGACCGGCGGCGTGTTCGTCAACGGTTTCTCCGCCTCTGACCCGCGCGTGCCGATCGGTGGCGTGAAGAAGAGCGGCTTCGGCCGTGAGCTCTCGCACTTCGGCATCCGCGAATTCGTCAACGCGCAGACGGTGTGGTTCGACAAGCGTTGACGCGCAGCTTCCATCCTTCCTGCAACGATCCATCATCAGTCCAGCGAAAAGGACGGCATTCCAATGTCCAAGGGTTCAGATCTGCTCGTCGCCGCGCTTGAGAACGAAGGCGTCGAGCGTATTTTCGGTATTCCCGGCGAAGAGAATCTCGACGTGGTCGAGTCGCTGCGCCATTCCAGCATCGAGCTGGTCATCACCCGCCACGAACAGGCGGCCGTGTTCATGGCGGCGACTTATGGCCGGCTGACCGGCAAGCCGGGTGTGTGCCTGGCCACGCTCGGCCCGGGCGCGCTCAACTTCACCACCGGCGCCGCCTACGCGCTGCTGGGTGCGTGGCCGGTGATCATGATCACCGGCCAAAAGGGCATCGTCGCCAGCAAGCAGGCGCGTTTCCAGATCGTCGACATCGTCAGCACCATGAAGCCGCTGACCAAGCAGGCGCGACAGATCGTCTCGGCGCGCACCATACCGACCATCGTCCGCGAGGCATTCCGTACCGCGCTGGAAGAGCGCCCGGGCCCGGTGCTGCTGGAGCTGCCCGAAGACATCGCGGCCGATGAGGTCGGGGAGGTGGCGCTGATTCCGCCGCACGCGGTGGATCGTCCCATTGCCAGTCCGGAAGCACTGGACCGCGCGGCGGAGATCATCCGCAACGCCAGGCGCCCGCTGCTGATGATCGCCTCGGCGGCGTCGCGGCCGCAGTCCAGCGAAGCGCTGTCGGCGTTCGTGCTGCGTGCCGGCATTCCGTTCTTCACCACGCAGATGGGCAAGGGTGCGGTGGCCGGTGGTTCGGGCCTGTACATGGGCACCGCCGCGCTGACCGAGCGCGACTACGTGCACATGGCGATCGACCAGGCCGACGTGATCGTGACGATCGGCCACGAGGTCACCGAGAAGCCGCCGTTCGTGATGCGCCCGGGTGGGCCGACCGTGATCCATATCGGCTATTCGCAGGCGGCGGTGGAGCAGGTGTACTTCCCGCAGGTGGAAGTGATCGGTGATATCGGCCGTTCGCTGACCCAGTTGGCCGACCGTATCGAAGGTGCAGTGCCGAACGCCGACGCGCTGCTGCCGCTGCGCGCGACCATTCTGGAACACTTGGCTGACCGAGCCGAGGAAGCTGGATTCACCCCGCAGCGGCTGGTGCACGACGTGCGCCAGGTGATGCCGCCGGACGGCATCGTGGCGCTGGACAACGGCATGTACAAGATCTGGTTTGCGCGCAATTACCGCACCCAGGTGGCCAATACGCTGCTGCTGGACAACGCGCTGGCGACGATGGGCGCGGGCCTGCCGTCGGCGATCATGGCCTCGATCCTGTACCCGCAGCGGAGGGTGTTAGCGGTGTGCGGCGATGGCGGTTTCATGATGAACAGCCAGGAGCTGGAGACCGCGCGTCGGCTGGGCCTGAACCTGGTGGTGCTGATCCTCAACGACGGCGCCTACGGGATGATCCGCTGGAAGCAGGCGGTGGATGGCTTCACCGACTACGGCATGACGTTCAGTAACCCGGATTTCGTGAAGTATGCGGAAGCCTATGGCTGCAAGGGGCATGAGGTGACGGCCATCGAGCAGTTCATCCCCACGCTGGAGGCGGCGTTCAACGAGGGTGGGGTGCACCTGGTATCGGTGCCGATCGACTACTCGGAGAACCAGCGGGTGCTGGTGGACGAGCTGCGGCAGGCGTTCCCCGGGAACGGTTGACGCCTACCGGGGCATCGGTTCCCCGGAATCCCGTAGGTGTCGACCTTGGTCGACACGCGGACCGCCAACCAAGGTTGGCGGCTACCAGAGTGGCGGGCAGCGGACCTGGTAGGTGTCGACCTTGGTCGACACGATGGAGCGCCAACCAAGGTTGGCGGCTACCAGAGCGGCGGGCAGCGGACTTGGTATGTGTCGACCTTGGTCGACACGATGGAGCGCCAACCAAGGTTGGCGGCTACCAGAGCGGCGGGCAGTGGGCCTGGTAGGTGTCGACCTTGGTCGACACACGGACCGCCAACCAAGGTTGGCGACGACCAGGCGGGGGCCCGGCCCAGGGCTGGGGCGGGGCGGTTTTGGTATGCTGGGCAACCGGCTGTGCCGGGCGCAACATCCCCCCTCACTACACGATTCCCGCAGATCCATGAGCGAAGCTACCGATACCCCCCCCGTTGACGAAAACAAGTTGATCGCCGAGCGCCGCGAGAAACTCAAAACGCTGCGTGGGCAGGGCATCGCGTACCCGAACGATTTCCGTCGCGAGGACTTCGCCGGCCGCCTGCAGGAAGAATTCGCCGACGCCGAGCAGTGGACCGCCGAGGCCCTGGAAGGCAACGGCCGCCAGGTGAAGATGGCGGGCCGCCTGATGGCAAAGCGCATCATGGGCAAGGCCAGTTTCGCGCAGATCCAGGACGAGTCCGGCCGCATCCAGCTGTTCCTGCAGGGCACGGTGCTGGGCGATGCCTACACCGCCTTCAAGGGCTGGGACGTGGGCGACATCATCGCCGTCGAAGGCGGCCTGACCCGTACCAAGACCGGCGAGCTGTCGGTCAAGGCCGAATCGATCCGCTTGCTGACCAAGTCGCTGCGCCCGCTGCCGGACAAGTGGCATGGCCTGGCCGACGTCGAGCAGCGCTACCGCCAGCGCTATGTCGACCTGATCGTGACCCCGGAGTCGCGCGCGGTGTTCATCAAGCGCTCGAAGATCATCCGCGCCATGCGCGCGTGGCTGGACAACCGCGACTTCCTGGAAGTCGAAACGCCGATGATGCATTACATCCCCGGCGGCGCGGCGGCCAAGCCGTTCACCACCCACCACAATGCGCTGGACCTGGACCTGTACCTGCGCGTGGCGCCGGAGCTGTACCTCAAGCGCCTGACCGTGGGTGGCCTGGAGCGCGTCTACGAGATCAACCGCAACTTCCGCAATGAAGGCGTCAGCACCCGCCACAACCCGGAATTCACCATGATGGAGCTGTACGAGGCCTATGCCACGTACAACGAGATCATGGACCTGACCGAAGGCGTGATCCGTGACGTGGCCAGGACGGTCAATGGCGGCACCGAGGTGGAGTGGGATGGCGCGAAGATCGACCTGGGCCCGGCGTTCCGCCGCTGGCGCATGGACGAGGCGGTCCGCCACCACAACCCGGAAATCTCTGCTGCCGACTGCACCGACCGCGATGCACTGCTGCGCCATTGCGAGCGCTTGAAGATCCGCGTCAAGCCGTCCTACGGCTGGGGCAAGCTGCTGCTGGAGATCTTCGAGGCCACGGTCGAGCACACCCTGATCCAGCCGACCTTCATCACCGACCATCCGGTGGAGGTCTCGCCGCTGGCCCGTGCCAACGACAACGATCCGGGCTACACCGACCGCTTCGAGCTGTTCGTCAACGGCAAGGAGCTGGCCAATGGCTTCTCCGAGCTGAACGACCCGGAAGACCAGGCCCAGCGTTTCCAGGCCCAGGTGGCGGCGAAGGAAGGCGGCGATGACGAGGCCATGCACTACGACGCCGACTACATCCGTGCGCTGGAGTACGGCATGGCACCGACCGGCGGCCTCGGCATCGGCGTCGATCGCCTGGTGATGCTGCTGACCGGCAGCAGTTCGATCCGTGACGTGCTGCTGTTCCCCTACATGCGTCCGGAGCAGTAAGTCGTCTTTTTGACTCCTGTTTGTGCGCGCCGTCGCGAAATGAGACGGCGCGATTGACGCCTCCCGCACTCGGCGTATCGTTAATGCACTACCTTGACGTCTGTTGTGGCTTGATCGGCGCCAGGGGGAGTGCGCATTGTGGAGAGTCCGCTTCACAATGTGATGACGATCATGAACCGGGACGCATGACACGGGAGTCAGGCCGATGCAGGGTGCGAGCGTTCGCAGCGGCAGGGTATCCTCGCCTGCTGATGATCCAGCATGGTCGAGAAACCAGGCAGAGTACGCGTTGAACATCGTCATTGTTGACGACCAGACGTCCGCCCGGACGATGCTGCGTCACGTCATCGAAGATATCGCGCCGGAACTGAGCGTGTATGACTTCGGTGATCCGCTGACCGCATTGGCCTGGTGCGAGGCGCATCCGGTCGACCTGCTGCTGCTCGATTACCGCATGCCGGAAATGGACGGGCTGGAGTTCGCCCGCCGTTTCCGTCGCCTGCCCAAGCATCGTGACATTCCGGTGATCCTGATCACCGTAGTCGGCGACGAGCCGATCCGTCAGGCGGCGCTGGAAGCGGGGGTTATCGACTTCCTGGTCAAGCCCATCCGTCCGCGCGAACTGCGCGCGCGCTGCTACAACCTGTTGCAGCTGCGCCAGCAGACCGAGAACGTGAAGCAACGCGCGTTGTCGCTGGAGCAGCGCTTGCTGGCCAGCATGCACGAGGTCGAGGAACGCGAGCGTGAGACCCTGTCGCGGTTGGCGCGGGCGATCGAGTTCCGTGATGCCGGCACCAGTGCCTACCTTGAACGCATGGCGCGCGTGGCAGGGCTGATCGCCGAGCAGCTGGGCCTGCCCGAAGACGACGTGCGCCTGATCGAGATGGCCGCGCCGCTGCATGACATGGGCAAGATCGCCATTCCCGATGCAGTGCTGCTCAAGCAGGGCAAGCTCAACGACGAGGAGCTGGCGATCATGCGCCGGCACCCACGCATCGGCCATGAGCTGCTCAGTGGCAGCCAGAACCGCTTCATCCAGGTCGGCGCATTGATCGCGCTGCGCCACCACGAACGTTACGACGGCAGCGGCTACCCGGATGGGCTGGTCGGTGAGGCGATTCCGCTGGAAGCGCGCATCGTCGCCGTGGCCGACGTCTTCGACGCACTCATCTCACCCCGTCCGTACAAGGAAGCATGGACCATGGAAGCCACACTGGCCTATCTGTATGCCCAGCGTGGCCGCCTGTTCGATCCACGCTGCGTGGATGCGCTGATGCGCGGCCACCAGCAGTTGATGGATATCTGCGCCCAGCACTCGACGGCATCGACGCGACCGGGTGGGTGACATGCAGGACCTGTTCGCACGCGTGAGGCGTCGGCTGGCGCAGCGTCCGGATTCGGAACATGGCCAGGCGATCGTGCGGGTGGTGCTGATCTCGCTGATCCTGGTCTATGTGCTGCTGTCCGGTGCGCGCCTGCACCGTCTGGAGCAGTACCAGGGCGTGCTCGCGACGGTACTGACCGGATTGGGACTTTCGCTGCTGCTGTTCGGTTGGCTGCTGTGGAAGCCGGAGCGCTCCGATCCGCGGCGGGTGGCGGGAATGCTGGCCGATTACGGCCTGATCGCGGTCGGCATGATCCAGATGGGTGAGCCGCTGGCGTGGGTGTATGCGGTGGTGATGTGGGTCACGGTGGGCAACGGCCTGCGCTTCGGGCCGCGTTACCTGGCCGCTGCCATCGTGCTGGCGATGGTCAGTTTCGGCACCACCGTGCTGTTGACCCCTTACTGGCAGGCCAACCTGGGGCTGGCCATTTCCCTGTGGTTGGGGTTGCTGGCAGTACCGTTGTGCTGCTCTTCCCTGCTGCGCCGAAGGATGCGACATCCGACCATGGATACGACTCCCGCCGCTGGCTCCGACAAGCGCTCGCTGCTGGCACGCATCAAGCAACGCCTGTCCGGGCGCGAGGACAGCGAGCACGCGCAGAACCTGATCCGCATCATCATCACGGCGCTGTTCATCAGCTATCTCGGCTGGCGCTCGCTGAGCGGCGGCGGTGAGGCACTGACTGCGACGTGGCTGATCCTCGCCTTCGAGCTGACCATTTCCGCCGGCCTGCTGACCGCGATCCTGGTCAATCCGGGTGTGTCGCATGTGCGCCGGGTGATCGGCATGCTGACCGACTACACCTGCATGGCCTGGATCATGACCATCCAGGGTGAGCCGGCGGCACCGCTGTATGCAGTGATGCTGTGGGTCACGATCGGCAACGGCATGCGCTACGGCAGCACCTACCTGCGCGTGGCCACGGCCATGGGCTGCCTGGCCTTCCTGTGCACGGTGATGCTGTCGCCGTACTGGCGCGGCCACGACTATCTGGGCTGGGGCCTGCTGCTCGGCCTGGGCGCGATTCCGCTGTACTTCGATTCGCTGCTGCATGCCTTGACCCGGGCGGTGGCAGAGGCGCGCCAGGCCAACGAAGCCAAGAGCCGTTTCCTGGCCAACATGAGCCATGAGTTCCGCACGCCGTTGAACGGGCTGGCCGGCATGACCGAAGTGCTGGCCACCACCCGCCTGGACGACGAACAGCGCGAGTGCCTGAACACCATCCAGGCCTCGACCCGCAGCCTGTTGGCGCTGGTGGAAGAGGTGCTGGACATCTCCGCGATCGAAGCCGGCAAGGTGCGCGTGGAGTGGCACGAGTTCGCGCTGGCCGACGTGCTGCAGGCGATCAACCTGATCCTGACCCCGCAGACCCGCTCCAAATCGCTGGACTATCGCGTGCAGGTGGATGACAACGTGCCGCCGCGCCTGCTGGGTGATGCCGGTCATCTGCAGCAGATCCTGCTCAATCTGATGGGTAACGCGGTCAAGTTCACCGACAGCGGCTACGTGCATCTGCGCGTGTCCAGCCCCGATGCGCTGGGCAGCGAGCGGATGCGCCTGCGATTCGAGATCGTCGATACCGGCATCGGCGTGCCGGTGGCGTTGCGCGGACGCCTGTTCAATGCCTTCGAGCAGGGCGATGTCGGCCTGGCCCGGCGCCATGAAGGCACCGGTCTGGGCACCGCCATTGCCAAGGGCCTGGTCGAGTCGATGGGCGGGCAGGTCGGCTATGCGCCGAACAGCCCGCGAGGCAGCGTGTTCTGGGTCGAGATCACGCTGGACGTCGCAGACACCTCATCAGCCCCGGCGGTTCCGTCCGAGGTGACTGAAGCCGGCAATGTCATCGCGTTTTCCAACCCCTTCCTGCGCCATCGTGCACGGGTGCGGAGCCTGCGGGTTCTGGTCGCCGACGACCACGAGGCCAACCGCATGGTGCTGCAGCGGCTGCTGGAGAAGGCCGGCCACAAGGTCACCTGCGTCAACGGCGGCGCCGAAGTGCTCGATGCGCTGGAGCAGGCCAGTTACGACGCAGCGATCGTCGACCTGCACATGCCCGGCATGAGCGGACTGGATCTGCTCAAGCAGTTGCGGGTGATGCAGGCCAGCGGCATGCCTTACGTTCCGGTCATGGTGCTGAGCGCAGACGTCACCCCCGAGTCCATCCTGCGTTGCGAGCAGGCCGGCGCTCGCGCCTTCCTTGCCAAGCCCGTGGTGGCCACCCGCCTGCTGGAAGTGCTGGCCGATGTCGCCGCCAACACCCGCGCCGAACCCGGCATCCAGTCGGTGCCTGCATTGCCGGTCGGCGATGGCGTGCTCGATACCGCGGTGCTGGACGAGCTGGCGTCGCTGGGCATGGGCGATGGCTTCGAACGCAAGTTCATCGACCAGTGCCTGGCGGACGTCGACGCGAGCATGGGCCAGCTGCAGGGCTGCGGCGAGCGCCAGGCCTGGGAGGATTTCCGCGAGCACGCACACGCGCTGCGCGGGGTGGCGAGCAACCTGGGGCTTGTCCAGGTTGCCGCCTCCAGTGGCGAAATCATGCGCATGGCGGACTGGCAGCTGAAGGGTGAATGGAACGCCCGCCTCGGCAGCCTGGCGACCGCCCTGCGCAACGGCAGGAATGCGTTGGCTGCCCGTAGTGCGGGAGCATCGCACCGCGACGACAGCGAGCGCAGCCCGTCCTGACCCGCCAGACGGTCAGGCCGGGTCGCCATTGCGCCGGGCCTGCGCCCGTACCAGCCGATCCATGGTGCGCAGGGACTTCTCGCCGAGCTGCATGGCGGTGTCCACCCAGATCTCGGTGATCCGCATCATTTCATGCAGCGGCACCATGGTGGCGATCTCGTTGACCTCACGCATCGCCGCCCACGCGTGCGGAATGCGCCGGCTTTCCTTGATCACCTGTTCGACCGCGGCAACGCCTTCGCCCACCGGCACCACGATGTCGACCAGGCCCATCTCCTTCAGCTGGCTGGCGGTGTAGAGGTTGCCTTCCAGCATGATCTTCTCGGCCAGGCGCGGGCTGATCCGCTGGCACAGGAAGGAGTAGGCGCCCATGCCCGGGAACAGGTCGAACAGCACCTCGGGCAGGCCCATCAGCACGCCTTCCTCGGCGACGATGGTGTGGCAGCTCAGTGCGGCCTCGAAGCCGCCACCCAGTGCATTGCCCTGGACCAGGGCGATGCTGTGGGCACGGGTGCCCAGGCCGGCATGGAAGGCATGCACGCCGCGCACGCAGCGTTGGGCATAGTCGAGCAGGCGGGCACGGTCGCCCTCGCGGATCAGGCGGCAGAACAGTTCGAGATCGCCACCCAGGTTGAACACGTCGCTGTCCGAGGCAAGAACGACATGGGGTGACAGAGCGTGCGAGGCGCTGAGGCGATCGCCCAGTTCGCGCTGGTAGTCGACGATGTCATCGACCAGGCGCGAGGCGAAGCACGGCCGGCCCGGCTGGTTGACCAGGTTGGCGTGCATGTGGATCCAGTAGACATCCCGCTCGGGTTCTTCGGTGATACGCAGGGTAGGGTGCTGCGAGGGACGGGTGATGATGGGGCGTACTGCGGACATGGGAGTTCTCCGTGTGACCGTCCGGCCAACCGCAGAGCGGACGGAGAGGAGTGAGGGGGCGGGCTGAACGTGCGGCGGCGACTGATTCTATGCACCCGTCGTGAACCGCCCGCAAGCGCTGTACCGGCCATGTTCCGGTAATAAAAAGACCCCGCCGTCTCCGGCGGGGTCCCTGCACTCTCCCGTTGCCCGGAAACCCTTACTGGGCGGGCGTATCACGCAGCTCGCGACGGAGAATCTTGCCGACGTTGGTCTTCGGCAGCTCCTTTCGGAATTCTACGATTCTGGGGTGCTTGTAACCGGTCAGGTTTGCCCGCGCATGTTCCTTGACCATTTCCGCGGTCAGGTTCGGGTCCTTCTTCACGATCACGACCTTGACCACTTCGCCGGACTTTTCGTCCGGGACACCGACGGCGGCGACTTCCAGCACGCCCGGCATCATCGCGATGACGTCTTCGACCTCATTCGGGTACACGTTGAAGCCGGACACCAAGATCATGTCCTTCTTGCGGTCGACGATGTAGAAGAAGCCCTGTTCGTCCATCTTCGCCATGTCGCCGGTGTGCAGCCAGCCGTCCGCATCGATGGCGGTGGCGGTTTCTTCCGGACGCTGCCAGTAGCCCTTCATTACCTGCGGGCCCTTGATGCACAGCTCGCCCACTTCGCCCAGCGCCAGGATGTTGCCGTTGTCGTCTTTGATGCAGGCATCGGTGGACGGGATCGGCAGGCCGATGGCACCGTTGTACTCGGGCAGGGTGAGCGGATTGATGCAGGCCGCGGGCGAGGTCTCGGTCAGGCCATAGGCTTCGACCAGGGTCACGCCGGTGACCTTCTTCCAGCGTTCGGCCACGGCACGTTGCACCGCCATGCCGCCGCCCAGGGTGAACTTGACCGAAGAGAAGTCGATCTCGTCGAAGCCCGGGGTGTTGAGCAGGCCGTTGAACAGCGTGTTGACGCCGGTGATGGCAGTGAAGCGGGTGCCCTTGAGCTCCTTGACGAAGCCCTTCATGTCGCGTGGGTTGGTGATCAGGTGGTTGCAGCCACCGAACTTCATGAAGACCAGCCCGTTCGCGGTCAACGCGAAGATGTGGTACAGCGGCAGGGCAGTGATGATCACTTCCTTGCCCGGCTCGATGCCCGAGGTGGACAGCCACGCCGACGCCTGCTGCATGTTGGCGATCAGGTTGCGGTTGGTCAGCATCGCACCCTTGGCCACGCCGGTGGTCCCACCGGTGTACTGCAGGAAGGCAATGTCGTCGTGGTCGATCTCGACCGGCGGAAGCGCGTGGCGGCTGCCCAGCTTGAGCGCCTGCTTGAAGCGGACGGCGCCCTTGATGTGGTAGTTGGGCACCATCTTCTTGATGTACTTCAGCACGAAGTTGACGATCGCGCCCTTGGCGCCGAGCAGGTCGCCCAGGCCGGTGGTGACCACGTGCTTGACCGGCGTATCGGCGATGACCTGTTCGACGGTGTCGCCGAAGTTGTCGACCACCACCAGGGCGCTGACGCCGGCATCAACCAGCTGGTGCTTGAGTTCGCGCGCGGTGTACAGCGGGTTGACGTTGACCACGGTCAGGCCGGCGCGCAGCACGCCGAAGGTGGCCACCGGGTACTGCAGGCAGTTGGGCATCATCAGGGCGACGCGGTCACCCTTCTTGAGCTTGAGCTCACCCAGCAGGTAGGCGGCGAACTGGGTGACCAGCGCGTCCGTCTCACCATAGGTGAGGACCTTGCCGAAGCTGGAGTAGGCGGGACGGTCGCGGAATTTCGCGACGGAAGCGTCGAAGACCGAGGCGACCGAATGGAATTCGTTGACGTCGATTTCGGCGGGAACGCCTTTCGGATAGCTCTGCAGCCAGGGACGATCCAGACTCATATTCCCCCTCCAGGAATCGTGATGTTTTAGGTTACGGCCCTGAGCGTATCCACAATGGCCGTTCATTGCAGCATACCCCGCCGTAGGGAAAACGCGAAGAGGCCCCGAAGGGCCTCTTTGCTTGGTAATGCCGGCCGCTGGCCGGCATCTGCGCTCGATCGGGATTCCGGTGGATGCCGGCCAGCGGCCGGCAGTACCGTGGCCCCAAGCGGGGCGCTTGCGTCAGCCCTGCTTGCGTACCGGTGCGCCGTTGGCCTTGTAGTACGGCGCGGTGCTGCGGGCCAGCGGAGTGCGGCCACGGATCACGTCGGCCAGCTTCTCGGCCATCATGATGGTTGGTGCGTTGAGGTTGCCGGTCACCACCTGCGGCATGATCGAGGCATCGACGATGCGCAGGCCTTCCAGCCCGTGCACGCGGCCCTGGCCGTCGACCACCGCCATCGGGTCATCGGCATGGCCCATCTTGTTCGAGCACGACGGGTGGTAGGCGGTCTCGGCATGCTCGCGGACGAACGCATCGATCTGCGCATCGGTCTGCAGTGCGCTGCCCGGCGAGATCTCGCGGCCGCTGTACGGAGCCAGTGCCGGCTGCGCGAAGATCTCGCGGGTGATCCGGATCGCCGCGCGGAACTCGCGCCAGTCCTGGTCGTGCGACATGTAGTTGAACAGGATGCTCGGATGTTCGCGCGGATCCTTCGAACGCACGTGGATGCGGCCGCGGCTGGGCGAGCGCATCGAACCGACGTGCATCTGGAAGCTGTGTGCCTTGATCGGGTTGGAGCCGTTGTAATTGATCGCCACCGGCAGGAAGTGATACTGCAGGTTCGGCCAGTCGAACTCGGCGTCGCTGCGGATGAAGCCACCGGCCTCGAACTGGTTGCTGGCGCCGATGCCGGTGCCCAGGAACAGCCACTCGGCACCGATTGCCGGCTGGTTGTACAGCTTCAGTGCCGGCGCCAGCGAGACCGGCTTCTTGCACTCGTACTGCAGGTACATCTCCAGGTGATCCTGCAGGTTGGCGCCGACGCCCGGCAGGTGGTGCACCAGGTCGATGTCCAGGCTGCGCAGCAGATCGGCCGGGCCGACGCCCGAGCGCTGCAGGATCTGCGGCGAGGCGATGGCGCCGCCACACAGCAGCACTTCGCGGCGGGCGGTGGCACGCTGCGGCTGGTCGTTGTGCAGCCACTGCACGCCCACCGCACGCTTGCCCGAGAACAGGATGCGGTCGGTCAGCGCGTGGGTGACGATGGTCAGGTTCGGGCGCGGCTTGGCCAGGTCCAGGTAGCCGCGGGCGGTGCTGGAACGACGGCCCTTCGGGGTCACCGTGCGGTCCATCGGGCCGAAGCCTTCCTGCTGGTAGCCGTTGAGGTCGTCGGTGCGCGGGTAGCCGGCCTGCACGCCGGCCTCGACCATCGCGGCGAACAGCTCGTTGTTGCCGGCCTTCGGCGTGGTCACCCGCAGCGGGCCTTCGCCACCGTGGTAGTCGTTGGGGCCGATGTCACGGGTTTCGGCCTTGCGGAAGTACGGCAGGCAGTCCAGGTAGGTCCAGTCTTCCAGGCCCGGCATGCTGGCCCAGTTGTCGTAGTCCATCGCGTTGCCGCGGATGTAGCACATGCCGTTGATCAGCGACGAGCCACCCAGCCCCTTGCCACGGCCGCAGTCCATGCGGCGGTTGTTCATGAAGGGCTCGGGATCGGTCTTGTACGCCCAGTTGTAGCGCTTGCCCTGCAGCGGGAAGGCCAGCGCCGCCGGCATCTGGGTACGGAAGTCGAGCCGGTAGTCCGGGCCACCGGCTTCCAGCAGCAGCACGCTGACATCGGCATCTTCGGTGAGGCGGGTGGCCAGCACGTTGCCGGCCGAACCGGCGCCGATGATGATGTAGTCGTACTCGTTATGGGTGCTCATGGGTGTCTCCTGCAGGCCGGGGCGCGCTGCGTGCAGGCGTCCCGGCGGAATGTCGGATCGGCGCAGTGGCCGGACGAAGGTGCGCGCTCGCGGCGCGCCGATCAGAACACGCTGGCGTAGTCGCCCAGTTCCACCTGCACAGACTTGATGCGGGTGTAGTGGCCGAGGGTGGAAATGCCGTTCTCACGGCCGACGCCGGATTCCTTGTAGCCGCCGACCGGCATTTCGGCCGGCGATTCGCCCCAGGTGTTGATCCAGCAGATGCCGGCTTCCAGGCGGTGGATGATGCGATGGGCGCGGCTGATGTCCTTGCTGACCACGCCGGCGGCGAGGCCGAAGGTGGTGTCGTTGGCACGACGCACCACTTCGTCTTCGTCGTCGTAGGCAAGGATGCTCATCACCGGCCCGAAGATCTCTTCCTTGACGATGGTCATGTCATCGCGGCAGTCGGAGAACACGGTCGGCAGCACGTAGGCGCCATTGGCCAGCGCGCCTTCGGTGGCACGGCCGCCGCCGGTCAGCAGGCGAGCGCCTTCGGCCTTGCCGCTTTCGATGTAGCGCAGCACGTTTTCCATGTGCGGGAAGCTGGTCAGCGGACCGAAGTTGGTCTCGGCGGCCATCGGGTCGCCGATGCGGATGCGCTTGACGCGCTCGACCACGGCGGCTTCGAACGCGGCCAGCATGCTGCGCGGCACGAACACGCGGGTGCCGTTGGTGCAGACCTGGCCGGAGCTGAAGAAGTTGGCCATCACCGCGATGTCGGCGGCGCGGTCGAGGTCGGCGTCATCGCAGATCACCAGCGGCGACTTGCCGCCCAGCTCCATGGTCACTTCCTTCAGCGACGAGGATGCGGCGCTGGCCATGACCTTCTTGCCGGTGGCGACGCCGCCGGTGAAGGAGATCTTCTCGATCACCGGGTGCTCGGTCAGCCACTGGCCGATCTCGCGGCCCGGGCCCTGCACGACGTTGAACACGCCGGCCGGCACACCGGCTTCGGTGTAGATCTCGGCCAGGCGGATCGCGGTCAGCGGGGTCACTTCGGACGGCTTGAACACCATCGCATTGCCGGCGGCCAGGGCCGGGGCCGACTTCCACATGGCGATCTGGATCGGGTAGTTCCAGGCGCCGATGCCGGCGACCACGCCCAGCGGCTCGCGGCGGGTGTAGAAGAAGCTCGATTCGCGCAGCGGCAGCTGGATGCCTTCGATGGCGGTGGCCAGGCCGGCGTAGTACTCGACCACGTCGGCACCGGTGACGATGTCCACGGTGGTGGTTTCGGCCAGTGCCTTGCCGGTGTCCAGGGTTTCCAGGTGGGCCAGTTCGTCGTTGCGCTCGCGCAGGATCTCGACGGCGCGGCGCAGGATGCGCGAACGCTCCATGGCAGTCATCGCCGCCCACACCTTCTGGCCTTCGGCCGCGCTCTGCACGGCGCGTTCGACGTCGGCCTGGCTGGCGACCTGCACTTCAGCGATCACGTCACCGGTGGCCGGGTTCACGGTCTTGAAGGTCTTGCCGCTGGTGGCATCGACGCGCTGGCCGTGGATGTAGAGCTGTTGGACGGGCAGGGTGGTCATGGGGCGTACTCCTTGGAAGGGGGCGGGTGCTGAAGCGCTTATAGCGCGACAGCCTGCAACTGGAAGTCGATGTAGCCGTAAGCAATGCGCCGGGACTTCTCGGCGTTGAACTGGCCGCCGACCAGGCTGCCGCGCAGCCACAGGCCGTCGATCATCGCGGCCAGGCCACGGGCGGCCAGGCGGGCCTGCGGGTGGGGCAGCAGGCGGTTGAACTGGTGGCACAGGTTGGAGAACAGGCGCTGGTCGTTGGCGCGCTGCAGCCGGGCCAGTTCCGGCTGGTGCATGCTGGCGGCCCAGAAGGTCAGCCAGACGCGCATCGCGGTGCCGTTGATCTGGCTGTCGTCGAAGTTGCCGTCGACGATGGCGCGCAGCTGCTCGCGCGGGTCATCGCCAGCGTCGGCACGGTAGCGGGCGACCGCGTCCTTCAGTTCACGCAGGATCTGCCGCATTGCAGCATTGAGCAGGCCGTCCTTGTCGCCGAAGTAGTGGGCGACGATGCCGCTGGACAGCCCTGCTTTCTTCGCGATGGTGGCGACGGTCGCATCGGCCATGCCGATCTCGTCGATGGTCTGGAAAGTGGCCCGGATCAGCTGCTCGCGCCGTACCGGTTCCACGCCTTTCTTCGGCATTGTCTCTCCACGGATTGCGACCCGAAGGATCGGGCTGCCCGCCATTATGCTTTTTATTGATTGAACGTTCAATCAATAAACCCTAGGATGCGCTCGCGCCCCACGCCATGGGCCCGGTTTACCGGTCCGGCCCCGCCCATGTGCCCCCTCGGACTTGATGAGACGACCCCATGTCTTCCCTGGCTCATCCCAAGCGTTCGCCCCTGCGCTTGAACCGTTTTGTCTTCTTCAGCTCTTCGGTGTCGATCGGCATCCTCGGGCTGCTCACCGTTCTTTATCCCGAAAGCAGCGAGCACTGGCTGCAGTGGGCGCAGGCCGAAGTCTCGGCGGCGTTCGGCTGGTGGTACATGCTGCTGATCGTGCTGTGCCTGGGCTTCGTGCTGTGGCTGGCGTTCTCACCGTATGGCCGCATCCGCCTGGGCCACAACGAGGAATCACCGGCGTTCGGTTACGTGGCCTGGGTGTCGATGCTGTTCTCGGCCGGCATCGGCATCGCGCTGCTGTACTACGGCGCCTACGAGCCGCTGGACCACTTCCTCAATCCGCCCGGGCAGCCCGGCGGGACCGTGGCCGCCGGCCGCGAGGCGATGGTGCTGACCTTCCTGCACTGGGGCCTGCACGGCTGGGCGCTGTATGCGCTGGTCGGCGTGGCGCTGGGCTATTTCGCCTACCGCCGCGACCTGCCGCTGGCGCTGCGCTCGGCGCTGTACCCGATCTTCGGTGAGCGCATCCATGGCCGCATCGGCGACATGGTCGATGGCTTCGGCATCCTTGCCACGCTGATCTCGATGGTGACCAACCTCGGCATCGGCGCGCTGGTGGTGCAGTCCGGCCTGGTCTACCTGTTCCACATCCCGGATACGCCGCAGGTGCTGGTGGCAATCGTGCTGGTGATGATGGTGGTGGCCACCATCGGCGTGGTGGCGGGTGTGGAGAAGGGCATTGCCTGGCTCTCCAACCTCAACGTGCGCCTGCTGTGCGGCCTGCTGCTGTTCGTGCTGGTCACCGGCCCGACCCTGCACCTGTTCGATGGTCTGATCCAGAACACCGGCGATTATCTCGGCGCATTCGTGCGCAAGAGCTTCGACATGTACCTCAACGACCCGAAGGGCCGTGAGTGGATGGGCTCGTGGACGCTGTTCTACTGGGCGTGGTGGATCGCCTGGGCGCCGTTCGTCGGTCTTTTCGTGGCGCGCATCTCGCGTGGTCGCACCATCCGCGAAGTGATCATGGGCGTGCTGCTGATCCCGCTCGGCTTCACCCTGGCCTGGCTGTCGATCTTCGGCAACACCGCCATCGACCTGGTGCTCAACCACGGCCAGGCGATCCTGGGGGACGTGGCCCAGCATGATGCGGCGATGACGCTGTTCAAGCTGCTGGAGTACCTGCCCGCCGCGCCGTACGTGGCCGGCGCCGCAGTGGTCATCGGCTTCGTGCTGTTCCTGACTCCGGTCGATTCGGGCACGCTGATGATCGCCAACCTGTGCACCCGTCGCGTTGACGACGGCGTGGAGGATGGCCACGACGCGCCGATCTGGCTGCGCGTGTTCTGGGCGGCCGGCATCACCGTGGCCAGCGTCGGCCTGCTGCTGGCCGGCAACTTCAGTGCGATGCAGACCGCGGTGGTGCTGTGCGGCCTGCCGTTCTCGTTCACCCTGGCGTTCTACATGTGGGGCCTGCTGAAGGCCCTGCGCACCGACCCGGACGCCCCGCGGCGGTGATCGGGCACCTGGCATCTATCCCGATGCCGTCGGTGACGCAGTAGAGCCAGGCCATGCCTGGCTGCGGAGAAACAGGAAGGGCCGGATCTGTGAGGATCCGGCCCTTCTTCTTGTTGTAGAGCCGAGCCATGCTCGGCTGATGCTGTGGCAATGTAGCCGAGCGCAGGCTCGGCTCTACAGGTGACGCGTTACTTGCTGGCCAGCTGGCGCAGTACGTACTGCAGGAGGCCGCCGTGGTGGGCGAGGAGGCGCGCTTGCGAACCACTGGTTCGCGCGTCCCCGCAGCGCCCCCGCGCTGGCGCGGGGGCCGGGCTTCCGCCCTTTGATACTGCAGGACGGTTCAGCGACCTGCCAACTGGCGCAGTACGTACTGCAGCAGGCCGCCGTGGCGGAAGTACTCGACTTCCTTCGGGGTCAGCAGCATCACCGAGACTTCGAAGGTCTTCCTGGTGCCGTCGGCCTTGGTCGCGGTGACCGTAGCGCGCTTGCTGGCACCGTCCTGCAGGCCGGTGATGTCGATCACTTCCGAACCGTCCAGGCCCAGGCTCTGTGCGTTCTCGCCGTTGCGGAACTGCAGCGGCAGCACGCCCATGCCGACCAGGTTGGAGCGGTGGATGCGCTCGAAGCTCTCGGCCACGACCGCCTTCACCCCCAGCAGCAGGGTGCCCTTGGCCGCCCAGTCACGCGACGAGCCGGTGCCGTATTCCTTGCCGGCCAACACCACCAGCGGCACCTTGTCAGCCTTGTACTTCATGGCTGCATCGTAGATCGCCAGCTTCTCCGGCTGGCCGCCGCCGGCCGGGTAGTACAGGGTGTTGCCGCCTTCCTCGCCACCGAACATCAGGTTCTTGATGCGGATGTTGGCGAACGTGCCGCGGACCATCACGTCATCGTTGCCGCGGCGGCTGCCGTAGCTGTTGAAGTCGGCCGGCTGCACGCCGCGTTCCTGCAGGAAGCGGCCTGCCGGCGAGTCCTTCTTGATGTTGCCGGCCGGGGAGATGTGGTCGGTGGTGATCGAATCACCGAACAGGCCCATCACGCGTGCACCGTGCACATCGTCGATGCTGCCGGTCTGCATGGTCATGCCATCGAAGTACGGCGGGTTCTTGATGTAGGTAGAGGCATCGCTCCACTCGTACAGGTTGCCGTCCGGAGAATCGATGGTGTTCCAGCGGGTATCACCCTTGAACACATCGGCGTAGTTCTGCTTGAACATCTCCGGGCCGATGGTGGCGGCGATGACGTCGCCGATTTCCTTGTTGCTCGGCCAGATGTCGCGCAGGAACACCGGCTGGCCATCGCTGCCGGTGCCCAGCGGCTGGGTGGTCAGGTCGATGTCGGTGGTGCCGGCGATGGCATAGGCCACCACCAGCGGCGGGCTGGCCAGGTAGTTCATCTTCACTTCGGGGTGCACGCGGCCCTCGAAGTTGCGGTTGCCGGACAGTACCGAGGTGACGACCAGGTCGCCGGTGGCGATGCCGGCGCTGACTTCGGTCGGCAGCGGGCCGGAGTTGCCGATGCAGGTGGTGCAGCCGTAGCCGACCACGTAGAAGCCGATCTTCTCCAGCTCCTTCAGTACACCGGCCTTTTCCAGGTAGTCGGTGACCACACGCGAACCCGGCCCGAGCGAGGTCTTGACCCACGGCTGGCGGTTCAGGCCCTTGGCGGCCGCATTGCGGGCCAGCAGGCCGGCGCCGATCATCACCGCCGGGTTGGAGGTGTTGGTGCACGAGGTGATGGCCGCGATGACCACCGCGCCGTCCTTCAGGCGGACCTTGCGGCCTTCGGTTTCGATGTCGGCGTAGCCCTTGGCCAGCTGCTCGTTGCCGACCGCGGCACCGCCGCCTTCGTTGACGAACGAGGAGACATCGTCGCTGCGCTTGTCACGGTTGGCGGTCATGCCGACCAGGGCTTCGCGGTAGTTCTTCTGCACGTCTTCCAGCAGCACGCGGTCCTGCGGGCGCTTCGGGCCGGCCAGCGACGGCTTCACCGTGCCCATGTCCAGTTCCAGCGTGGTGCTGTACTGCGCGTGCGGGCTGCCCGGTTCGTGCCACAGGCCCTGCGCCTTGGCATAGGCTTCGACCAGATCGATCTGCTCTTCGCTGCGGCCGGACAGGCGCAGGTAGTTCAGCGACTCGGCGTCGATCGGGAAGATGCCGCAGGTGGCGCCGTATTCCGGCGCCATGTTGCCGATGGTGGCACGGTCGGCCAGCGGCAGGTGCTGCAGGCCGTCACCGTAGAACTCGACGAACTTGCCGACCACGCCCAGCTTGCGCAGCATCTGGGTGACGGTCAGCACCAGGTCGGTGGCGGTGGCGCCCTCGGGCAGCTTGCCGGTCAGCTTGAAGCCGACCACCTGCGGGATCAGCATCGACGACGGCTGGCCGAGCATGGCCGCCTCCGCTTCGATGCCGCCCACGCCCCAGCCCAGCACACCGATGCCGTTGATCATGGTGGTGTGGCTGTCAGTACCGAACACCGTGTCCGGATACGCAATGGCCTTGCCGTCCTTGTCCGCGGTCATCACCACGCGGGCCAGGTTCTCCAGGTTCACCTGGTGGACGATGCCGGTGTTCGGCGGCACTACCTTGAAGTTATCGAAGGCCTTCTGGCCCCAGCGCAGGAAGCCGTAGCGTTCCTGGTTGCGCTGGAATTCGATCTTGCCGTTGAGGTCCAGTGCGTCCGGCTTGCCGAACACATCGACCTGCACCGAGTGGTCGATGACCAGTTCGGAGGGAATCTGCGGGTTGATCTGCTCAGGCGAGCCGCCGAGCTTGACCACCGCGTCGCGCATCGCGGCGAGGTCGACCACGCAGGGCACGCCGGTGAAGTCCTGCAGGACCACGCGCGCCGGCATGAAGGCGATTTCGGTGTCCGGCTCGGCCGCCGGGTTCCAGCGGGCCACGGCTTCGATGTGGTCCTTGCCGACGGTGATGCCGCCGTCCTCGTGCCGGAGCAGGTTCTCCAGCAGGATCTTCATCGAGTAGGGCAGGTGGGAGATATCGAAGCGCTGGCCCAGCGTGGGCAGGCTGAAGTAGTCGTAGGTCTTGCCGCCGACGTTCAGCTGGCTGCGGGTGGAGAACGAATCGCTCATGCGGGGTAACTCCTTCTTGCGGATGGCTTGCAGTGGCCCGCGCATGGGCGGACCTGCTTGCGGTCGCCGCAGGCCTGACGGCCCCGGTGGTTCCAGTATGAACCCGAAACTGAATGGATTCACCCGGGCCGGGTTCCGGCCTGCGGCATCGGTTCCAGACTACAGGGGAAGGTGTATGGCGTGTGTCACGTTTGTGGCCGATCCTTTGCGAGGCAAGGGCTGGCGGGGTGCCGGTCCTGTTCAGGGTGGAAGTATGCCCGGGGAAGTATGTATAATTTGTGCATACTCTGGAGGGCCTACCGATGGAAGCCACTGTTGCAGAACGCGGACAGATCACCCTGCCCAAGGCGGTGCGTGATGCCCTCGGCCTGACCAAGGGCACGCTGCTGAAGGTCGAGCTGGACGGCAGCCGCATCATCCTGCGCAAGAGTGTTGACGATGCCATTTCACGGGCGCGCGGCAAGTTCGCGCTGGACGGTTTCGAATCGTCCGACGCAGCGGTACGTGCGGTGCGTGACGAGGAATAAGCCGTGATGATCGCCGTCGACTCTCCGGTGCTGGTCGAGCTGCTCAGCAATGGCCCGCAGGCCGATGCCGTGGAAGCCATCCTCAGGCAGAGCCTGGTCGGTGGCCGCGTGGTGGTCTGCGGCGCGACCCTGGCCGAAGTCTGCGCATCGCTGCGTGGCGGTGCCGAGGTGCTCGAAGCGCTGGAAGAAATGGGCGTGCACTTCAACCCGATGGAAGCCAAGTCGGCGCTGCGCGCCGGCGAGATGCACCGCCGCCACCGCCAGCGCAGCGGCAGCCGCCGCAGCCTGGACGAATTCATGGTCGGCGCCCACGCACTGCTGCAGTGCGATGGCCTGATCACCTGGAACGACACGTTTTACCGCGACTACTTCAAGGGCCTGAAGCTGATCGTGCCGCAAGCCTGAGCCCACTTTTTTTCAACCTACGCATTACCCGGGAGTTGTCATGTTGGAAGCCTACCGCCACCAC
The DNA here is from genome assembly GCF_004346925.1 of Stenotrophomonas sp. ASS1. Lineage (NCBI taxonomy): Bacteria > Pseudomonadati > Pseudomonadota > Gammaproteobacteria > Lysobacterales > Lysobacteraceae > Stenotrophomonas > Stenotrophomonas oleivorans. Next base: position 2,086,472 of record NZ_CP031167.1, read on the forward strand.
GTCGCCGAGCGCGCTGCGCTTGGCATCCCGCCGCTGCCGCTGAGCGCGCAGCAGACGGCCGATGTCATCGAACTGCTGAAGAACCCGCCGCAGGGCGAGGCCGAGTTCCTGCTCGACCTGCTGACCCACCGCGTGCCGGCCGGCGTCGATGACGCGGCCAAGGTCAAGGCCTCGTACCTGGCGGCGATCGCCCTGGGCAGCGAGCAGAACCCGCTGATCAGCCGCGAGCGCGCCACTGAACTGCTGGGCACCATGCTCGGCGGCTACAACGTTGCCCCGCTGGTGCAGCTGCTGGACGACGCCAGCGTCGGCACCATCGCCGCCAACGGTCTGAAGAAGACCCTGCTGGTGTTCGATGCCTTCCACGATGTGCAGGAAAAGGCCAAGGCCGGCAACGCCAACGCCCAGGCCGTGCTGCAGAGCTGGGCCGACGCCGAGTGGTTCACCAGCAACCCGGAAGTGCCGCAGAGCCTGACCGTCACCGTGTTCAAGGTGCCGGGCGAAACCAACACCGACGACCTGTCGCCGGCGCCGGACGCGACCACCCGCCCGGACATCCCGATGCACGCCCTGGCGATGCTGAAGAACAAGCGCGACGACGCGCCGTTCACCCCGGAAGAAGACGGCAAGCGCGGCCCGATCCAGCAGATCCTGTCGCTGAAAAACAAGGGTCACCTGGTCGCCTACGTTGGCGACGTGGTCGGCACCGGTTCCTCGCGCAAGTCGGCCACCAACAGCGTGCTGTGGTGGACCGGCGATGACATTCCGTTCATCCCGAACAAGCGCGCCGGTGGCGTCTGCCTGGGTTCGAAGATCGCCCCGATCTTCTACAACACCATGGAAGATGCCGGTGCACTGCCGATCGAGCTGGACGTGTCGAAGATGGAGCACGGCGATGTGGTCGAGCTGCGTCCGTACGAAGGCAAGGCGCTGAAGAACGGTGAAGTGATCGCCGAGTTCCAGGTCAAGTCCGAAGTGCTGTTCGACGAAGTGCGCGCCGGTGGCCGCATTCCGCTGATCATCGGCCGTGGCCTGACCGGCAAGGCGCGTGAAGCGCTGGGCCTGGCCCCGACCGACCTGTTCCGCCTGCCGGTGCAGCCGGTCGATACCGGCAAGGGCTTCTCGCTGGCGCAGAAGATGGTCGGCCGCGCCTGTGGCCTGCCGGAAGGCCAGGGCATGCGCCCGGGCACCTACTGCGAACCGAAGATGACCTCGGTCGGCTCGCAGGACACCACCGGCCCGATGACCCGTGACGAGCTGAAGGACCTGGCCTGCCTGGGCTTCTCGGCCGACCTGGTGATGCAGTCGTTCTGCCACACCGCCGCTTACCCGAAGCCGGTGGACGTGAAGACCCACCACACCCTGCCGGAGTTCATCTCCACCCGTGGCGGCGTCTCGCTGCGCCCCGGCGACGGCGTGATCCACAGCTGGCTCAACCGCATGCTGCTGCCGGACACCGTCGGCACCGGTGGTGACTCGCACACCCGTTTCCCGGTGGGCATTTCGTTCCCGGCCGGTTCGGGCCTGGTCGCCTTCGCCGCTGCCACCGGCGTGATGCCGCTGGACATGCCGGAGTCGGTGCTGGTGCGCTTCAAGGGCAAGATGCAGCCGGGCGTGACCCTGCGTGACCTGGTCAACGCGATCCCGCTGTACGCGATCAAGTCGGGCCTGCTGACCGTGGCCAAGGCTGGCAAGAAGAACATCTTCTCCGGTCGCATCCTGGAAATCGAAGGCCTGCCGGAGCTGAAGGTCGAACAGGCGTTCGAGCTTTCCGACGCCTCGGCCGAGCGTTCGGCGGCCGGTTGCTCGGTGCGCCTGAACAAGGAACCGATCATCGAGTACCTCAACAGCAACATCACCCTGCTGAAGTGGATGATTGCCGAGGGTTACCAGGATCCGCGTTCGCTGCAGCGCCGTATCGAGAAGATGGAAGCGTGGCTGGCCAACCCGGAGCTGCTGGAGCCGGATGCCGACGCCGAATACGCTGCCGTCATCGAGATCGACCTGGCCGACATCCACGAGCCGATCGTGGCCTGCCCGAACGACCCGGACGACGTGAAGACCCTGTCCGAAGTGGCCGGCGCCAAGATCGACGAAGTGTTCATCGGTTCGTGCATGACCAACATCGGTCACTTCCGCGCCGCTGCCAAGCTGCTGGAAGGCAAGCGTGACCTGCCGACCCGCCTGTGGGTGGCCCCGCCGACCAAGATGGATGCCTCGGAGCTGACCAAGGAAGGCGTGTACGGCACCTTCGGCGCCACCGGTGCACGCATGGAAATGCCGGGCTGCTCGCTGTGCATGGGCAACCAGGCGCAGATCCGCGAGGGCTCCACCGCGATGTCGACCTCGACCCGCAACTTCCCGAACCGCCTGGGCCGCAACACCAACGTGTACCTGGGTTCGGCGGAACTGGCGGCGATCTGCTCGCGCCTGGGCCGCATCCCGACCAAGGAGGAGTACATGGCGGACATCGGCGTGATCAACGCCAATGGTGCGGAGATCTACCGCTACATGAACTTCGACCAGATCGAGGAATACCAGGACGTGGCCAAGACCGTCGCCGCCTGATGCGGTAACGAAAAGCCCCCGGCTCGCGCCGGGGGTTTTTTGTGAGCGGACGACGCATGGTAGTGCCGGCCGCTGGCCGGCAACCCGTTGAAACGAAGAACCTCCGGTGAAAGCCGGGTTTTTATTGTGCCCGGCCAGGTGGCCTAGCCCATGCGCATCGCGGTTCGGGTCTGCTCCTGGGCGTGGTCTTGCTGACCGACCTGCTGTGCCTGCGCAATCTGTTCGGCCTTGGCGATCGACTGCTCTACCGGCGTATTGATTGCCTCGCTGATCGGAACCGACGCCCGCAGGTGTGCCGGATTGCCCGGTGCTCCCTGAACAACGAACAGGCGAGGGCCCGAGCCATCGCTGGGTGGACTGCCCAGGACCACATGATCAACGCGTTCGAGGCCGCTGCTCTTGGCCGTCGCAAGCAGGCTGGCCGTCATGCGCTCACTGGTTTCATCGAAGCTGCGCCCGTGCCTGGCATCCACGGCGGATACACCATCGCGGATCTGCTGGTAGAGCACATGGTCTGGATGGCCTTCCTTCCTGGGATCCAAGCCTGCCTTGTCCAAGGTTGACTCAATGCTCTCCTGCAATGGACTCCTGGGAGAGAAGCCGGGATTGCCGAGAGAGGGCGAGCCCTTGTCGGTTGCATCCTGGGTCAGTTGCTCCCCCGGCCTGAGCGCATTCTGGGCCCGCTGCTCCGCTTCAGCCTCGCGGCGGGCATATGCACCGGCTTCCTCAATACCGCGCAGGTAATTGACCCCGTCGCGCAGCAGGCCAGGTCCGCCGCCGACCAGCACGGTCGCGCCTGCGCGCAACTGATGAACATCACTGCGGTAGTCGACAATCCGGCGCAGGTCTTCAGGATCTGTGATCCGGGCCTGGGGATTGTCCAGTACAGACTGCACCGGGCCCTTGTCGGTCACGCGATCAAGGAAATGAACCAATCGATGGGAGTCGCCCAACTGGACCGCCACCGCGGCGGACATGACATGGCCGCTTTTCATCCCAGGTGTTCCAAGCGAGGCGATGCGCTGGCCGTGCTCGGCGTTGCGCAGGACCTCCAGTTCCCTGGGCAGCGCATACATCTCGACCTTGCCGTAATGAGGACCGCCCGCACTGACCAGGTCGCCTGCCATCACATGGTTGGTGAAGGGCGCCGCGTTGGCCGGCTGGCCCTCAGGAAGGCGATACGCCAGCCCGGCAGCACCGTAAGGATTGAATGCGTTGCCGGGGAGGTTGTAGTGGTGTGCAGTGATCTGGGCGAGCGCGCCGCCCAGCGAGTGGCCGGTGACGTACACCGGACCATACCCATTCTCTTTAGCCAGATCGATCGCCTGCTTGGTCAGTGCGAGGGCATCACCGAGTTGTGCGTTGACTCTTGCGGTGACCATCGCAGCGTCGATGCCGCCGTCAATCAGAGGCTGGCGATCAAACTCGGTACCGCGATGGGTGACGATTACTTCTTTGGATTCGAGATTATGGTAAATGACGCCTTGGTAGCCGGTGGCGGAGTTTAGGCTGGCCAATACACGATATTCCGTCCCGGCAATGGTAACAATGGCCTTGGGCGCAGGGAGCGGATCCTTGTAGACATGATCTGAGAGGGCTGCATTTGCTCCAGGATTCATTGGGCTGTTCCTTCAGTCCGTGTGGAGATTTCGATTGGGAAGTAATCCTTTCGCTTATCTTGAGGCATCTTCTCGTACCAAGTCGAAGGCTCGGTAGGCGTCCACTCTGGCGATCCCCCTGAAGTCATGGGGCGTAAGGCGCGATGTACGTAGGTAGTAGCGAGTTTCTCGGTTTCAAGCTTTGTGAATGAAGTCCATGCGGTTGCTTGGATAGGGCGATCATCGATGATGAAGGCGAATGAAGCTTCCACGAGCACGGGTGTCCAAGTGCACGGGCCGCGACCGTAATAGTCGGCAACTTCCATGCCATCGTTGAATACAACACTGCTGAATTCAGTGGCACTGAGGCGCTGTGCCTGAAGCTCAACCTTGTGCTGGTTCGGCTCGTACTGCACCCCCTCCCAATTGTTGACCGGAGGGAGACAGAGTGGGTCTATCTCATACGTGACGAAGACCGAAGGAACGGGGACATCCACGGGTGCATCATGGACCCGAATCACAATCGGCAGCGCATCCTTTGGCGCCGGATTCTCGCGATAGACCGGGTATGAGCGTTCCTTGTTGCAGCCCGGAACGGCCATTGTGATCGAGGCGATCAACCAAACGTGAGCAAGGGTCGGGAGAACTTTCAGCATGAGCGGTCCATGTCGCTGCAGGATTTTCCTTGATCCCTGGAACATGCGGTCTCATCACGAACGACGGCGCCCCATCCGGGCAAATGCGACAGGTTGCGCAGTGGGTATTGCCCGTTACCCGGACATCCCTCCCTGCGTACCCGAGCAGCGCGGCCTTGCGGGGTAACGTTCATCGGCGTTCCATTGCTGTGCGATACCTGACTATACGACCCGCTCCAGCCGCGCTCCAAGTCGGTGTCCTGCGGGCCTCCCGTTTGGCGCGCATGGCTTGCGGCAGGGTCCAGCCTCGAGCAGCGCCGTTGAAACATCAATGGTCGAAGGTGCTGCCGGCGGATCGGCAATTGCGCCTGACGTCTCTTGGAGGTGTCCAGCAGGGTGCAGAGCCGAGCGTGGGCTCGGCTCTACAGAGGCCTGTCAGCCGCGGGCGAGGGCCAGCAACCGCTCGGCAATCCGCTCCAGCGGCACCTGCTCTTCGGCAGCGCCGAGCTTGAAGGCGGCACCGGGCATGCCCCAGACCACACTGGTGGCCTCGTCCTGCACCAGCGTCGGGGCGCCGGCCTCGCGCATCTCCAGCAGGCCACGGGCGCCGTCATCGCCCATGCCGGTGAGAATGGCGCCGATGGCGTTGCCGCCGGCGTTCTGCGCGACCGAGCGGAACAGCACGTCCACCGCGGGCTTGTGCCGGTTCACTGCCGGGCCGTCGTCGACCCGGCAGCGCCAGCGTGCACCGTCGCGGATGATGCGCAGGTGCTTGCCACCCGGTGGCAGGTAGGCGTGGCCGGGCAGCACTGCTTCGCCGTCGCTGGCCTCACGCACTGCCATGGCGGAATGGCGATCCAGTCGTTCGGCGAAGGCCGTGCTGAAGCTGGCCGGCAGATGCTGGGTCATCACCACGGCCGGGCCGTCGGCGGGCATGCCTTCCAGCACTACACGCAGGGCCTCGGTGCCACCGGCCGACGAGCCGATCGCGATCAGGCGGTCGGTGGTACGGAACTGCGGCGCGGCGGGGCGCATCGCCGGGGCGGCGTCCAGTGTCAGTTTGGGCAGGGCGGCACGCACCAGCGGGCGCACACGCGAGCGCGCCGCCATCTTCACCTTGGCGATGATCTCGTCGGCGTAGGCCTGCAGGCCGCGCGCCACGTCCAGTTTCGGCTTGGAGACGAAGTCCACCGCGCCCAGCGCCAGTGCCTGCAGGGTGGTGTCGGCGCCGCGTTCGGTCAGCGAGGAGATCATCACCACCGGCAGCGGGTGCAGGCGCATCAAGTTTTCCAGGAACGCCAGGCCGTCCATGCGCGGCATTTCCACGTCCAGCGTGATCACGTCCGGAGCCAGGCGCTTGATCTTCTCGCGCGCCAGCAGCGGGTCGGCGGCGGTGCCGACTACGTCGATGGACGGATCGCTGGACAGGATTTCCGTGAGCATCTGGCGCACGACGGCGGAGTCGTCGACGATCAGGACCCGGCAGGGGGCGTTGCCGGTCAGGGTCATTCGAACAGCTCCACGCCACCGGTGACCGGGGCCTTGGACAGGCGTGCACGCACGGCCGATTCGGTCGCGGCCACTTCGGCTTCATGGGCATGCGGCAGGCGCTGCACCACCACGCGGCCGGTATCGGCGAAGAACCAGATCTTGCGCGGATGGATGCCGCACAGATCCTCGGCAATGATCGGAATGTGCTCGGCCTGCAGGTACTGGCGCACGAACTCGGCGTTGCGGGTGCCGACCGGGTTGCTGGTGAAACCCTTCAGCACGTTGGCACCACCGAACACCTTGGCTTCGATGCGCTTGCGGTGTGCGCCGCGCTTGAGCATGTCGTTGATCAGCAGTTCCATCGCGTAGCTGCCATAGCGCGCAGGTGCGCCGTCGCCGGCATTGCCCTCGGGCAGCAGGAAATGGTTCATGCCGCCGATCTTCAGCACCGGGTCGCGCAGGCAGGCGGCCACGCAGGAACCCAGTGTGGTGGTCAGTGCGGTGGTGTCGTCGACCACCAGGTACTGGGTCGGCAGCAGCTTGGCTGCAATGGTCTTGAAGCGCGCGTCCTGGTAACGCATCACATCATCGGTGCGCAGCGATGCGTTCATGCGCCGGCCTTTGCCGCACGGCGGTACAGAGTGCGCCCGCAGGGCTGGATCAGGTCGGCGGCGTGCAGGTAGTTCTCCGAGTGGCCGGTGTAGAGCAGGCCATCGTCGGACAGGTGCTGTACCAGCCGGCCGAGGATCGCGCGCTGGGTCGGCTTGTCGAAGTAGATCATCACGTTGCGGCAGAACAGTGCGTCGAACGGGCCGCCGACGTCGTAGCGCGGGGCAAGCAGGTTCAATGGGCGGAACTCGATCAGCTCGCGCAGCGCCGGCAGCACGCGGCACTGGCCCTCGTTGGGGCCGCTGCCGCGCTGGAAGTAGCGGCGGCGCAGATCCGGATCGAGGCTGGTGACGCGGTCGATGTTGTAGACGCCACGGCCGGCGGTGGCCAGCACCTGGGTATCGACGTCGGTGGCGATGATGCGTACCGGTGGCTTCAGGGTGCCGAAGGCTTCGCAGGCGGTGATCGCCATCGAGTAAGGCTCTTCGCCGGTGGAGGCGGCGCACGACCACAGCAGCAACGGTGTGCGGCTGGAGCGCTGCTGCAGCTCCTCGCGCAGCTTGTCGAAGTGGTGCGGCTCGCGGAAGAACGAGGTCAGGTTGGTGGTCAGCGCGTTGGTGAACGCCTGCCACTCGTCACCGTCTTCCTGCTCCAGATGGTCCAGATACTGCTGGAAGCTGCGCATGCCCAGCGTGCGCAGGCGGCGCGACAGGCGGCCATAGACCATATCGCGCTTTGCCGGGGCAAGGGCAATGCCCACGCGCTGGTAGATCAAGTCGCAGACGCGGCGGAAATCACGGTCGGCGAACTCGAATTCGCGCGGGCCGGTGACGATGGGAGTAGGACTTTGCACGGGGGACGTGTCCATCGGCAGAGGCGGCGGCCGAAGCCGCCGCGGGTGGGTCTCAGAATTCCTGCCAGTCGCTGTCGCTGGCGGCGAAGGTGCTGGCGTTGCTGCTGCGACGTACCGGCGTGGGCGTGCTGGTCGGCTGCGGACGTGCCACGGTGGTGATGCGCGCCGGTTCCACGCGTTCGGCGACAGCCTTCACTGCGGCGGAGACCTGGTTGTCGAGGCGGAAGATCGCCACGGCGTCGGCCAGCTGCGCGGCCTGGTCTTCCATCGCACGTGCGGCGGCGGTGGCTTCTTCCACCAGTGCAGCATTCTGCTGGGTGGTCTCGTCCATCTGCACCACGGTCTGGTTGACCTGCTCGATGCCGGCCGACTGTTCCTGCGAGGCGGCGGAGATCTCGGCCATGATGTCGGTCACGCGCTGCACCGAGGCGACGATCTCGCCCATGGTGCTGCCGGCCTGGTGCACCAGGCTGGAGCCTTCGGCGACCTTGCCGACCGAATCATCGATCAGGCCCTTGATCTCCTTGGCCGCGGCGGCCGAGCGCTGGGCGAGGGTACGCACTTCGCTGGCGACCACGGCGAAGCCACGGCCCTGTTCGCCGGCACGTGCGGCTTCCACTGCGGCGTTCAGCGCCAGGATGTTGGTCTGGAAGGCGATGCCGTCGATGACCGAGATGATCTCGGCGATCTTCTTCGACGAGGCTTCGATGGCCGACATGGTGTTGACCACCTGGCCGACCACGCTGCCGCCTTGAGAAGCAACACCCTGCGCGCCGATCGCCAGCTGATTGGCCTGGCGGGCGTGCTCGGCGTTCTGGCGCACGGTGGAGGTCAGTTCCTCCATCGACGCGGCGGTTTCTTCCAGATTGGCGGCCTGCTGCTCGGTACGGCGCGATAGATCGCTGTTGCCCGACGCGATCTCGCCAGCGGCGAGGGTGATGCTGGACGCGCTGGCCTGGATCTGGCCGACGATCTGGGTCAGCTGGGTGACGGTGGTGTTGGCGTCGTCCCGCATGCGTGCGAACACGCCCTGGTAGTCGCCGTGCATGCGCGCGGTCAGGTCGCCTTCGGCGATGGCCGACAGCAGCTGCGAGAGCTTGCCGAGGTTGTCATCGCTGACCGCCATCATCGCGTTGAGGTTTTCCAGCATCAGGCGGAAATCGTGATCGAAGCGCTGCGCGTCGCCACGGCGGCTGAAGTCGCCTGCGGCGGCGGCACTGGCCAGCTGCTTGATCTCGGCGTTGATGCGGCCGAGGTTGGCCTTGACCGTGTCGACGGTGGTGGTCATCGCGGCCTTCTCGCCGGGGTAGCGCGCGACGTCGCGGCTCAGATCGCCCACCGCGTACTGCTGCACCACGTCCAGCACATCGTGCAGGGTCTGCACGTGGCCGCCGACCAGGGCATTGGTTTCCTGCACCATCAGCCCGTACTCGCCGGGGAAGGCGCTGGCGTCGATGCGGTAGCTCAGTTCGCCGCCGTCGTGGCGACGCGCCATCTCGCGCTGGCCGCTGATCACCGCGTGCAGCTGCTGCTGCATGCCGGACATGGCGTCCAGCAGGCGGCCGGTCTCGTCATGCGGCTGCGGGCCGATGTGGCTGTCCAGCTTGCCGCGGGCGATACCCTCGGCGACGGCCGTTGCCTGCTTCAGCGGTACGGCGATGCGGTTGCCGATGAGCCAGCTCAGGGCCAGCACGATCAGTACCAGCACGCCACCGGAGACGGCCATGATGGCGGTGAACACCAGTGCCTGCTTCTGCACGTCGTCCATGTAGACGCCACTGCTGACCACCCAGTTCCAGGGCGCGAACAGGCCGGCGTAAGCCACCTTCTCGACCTCGCCCTTGCTGCCGGGCTTGGCCCAGCGGTAGTTGACGAAGCCGCCACCGGCCTTGGCTGCTTCCACCTGGTCGTAGTAGATGCGCACGCCGTCGTCGGTGCGGAAATCCTTCATGTCCTTGCCGACCAGGTCCTTGCGGAACGGGTGCATCAGCAGGCGGTAGCCGGTGTCGTAGATGTTGAAGTAGTAGGCATCGTTATCGGCGCGCATCACTTCCAGCGCCTGCAGGGCGGCGGCCTTGGCAGCGTCCTCGCTGAGCTCGCCGGTACCGGCCAGGCGATGGTAGTGCTGGAGGATGCCGTAGCTGAGTTCGACCTGGGTCTTCAGCGCGGTCTTGCGGGTCTCGGTCAGGTCGAGGTACTGCATGCGGGCGGCGATCACCGAGAGCGCGATCACGCCAAGCGCGATGAGCAGCGTCAGCAGGTTGAGCTTGCGCCGGACGGAGAGGTTGCTGAAGTAGTGTTGCCAGCGATGCATGAGATTCATCGAGCAGGACCAGGTCGAAGCGGGCGGGCGGCGCCGTGCCGGTCACAGCGGGACAAGCGGTGACAACCCCGTTATCGGCCGCGCGGGCGGGGGATTGAGGTGCGGTGTCCGAACGTATTCAGGTTTCCTTGCAGCGGCGGCTGCGACGCTGCCTGCGGCAGGCTTTTGAAGCAACAGCAACAGCAACAGCGGTTGGTCGGCTCTGAATTTTCAGTGGGAGGCTGGGTCGGGGTGGGCTGGCGGGACACGCCGTAAACCCCGCTCCGCGGTCCGGCCCAGCCGCTGGCGGCTGGGCGTTCGGGCGCTTGCGAAGCAGTGCTTCGCAAGCAAAGCGCCCTCACCCTTGGGGGCTCGATGGCGCCATCCATGGCGCCAACGGTCCCGCCAGCCCACCCCGACCCAGCCCTCTCGGCATTCCTGTGACGGACGGCAAGAGCGTTGGGTTTCCAACTGGGAAGAGGGGGCAGATGCGTTTTCCTGCGGAAAGCGAATCTGAACCCGGAAGCGGTGCTGTTGCTCTTGCTCTTGCTCTTCTTTCTTCAATCCGGGGTGGACGCGCACGGAAACTGTCCGTGGCCGGGAGGGTGGGCTGCGCAGGGGCGTGAGCCGCATGGATGCGGCGACCGAGCTTACATGGACGTACTTGCAGCGGCCCCTGCGCAGCCCACCCTCCCGGCCAACCCTCAGTAGCCACGCGCCTACCGCGACCACCCCGAGGGGCTTCGCCGTTGGCTGGATATCCAGATACCCCGTAAACAAAAACGCCCCAGCGCAGGGCCAGGGCGTTCTCGTACGTCAGGTCAGGCAGGCATCAGAACTCCTGCCAGTCTCCGTCGGCCAGTTCGGTGGCCATGGGGCGACCACCGGCGATGCGGCGGGCCGGCGAGGCGACCGGGGCCGGTGCGGCCGGTGCGGCAGCACGCGGGGCCGGGGCAGCGGCGATGCGTGGGGCAACCACGGTCTCGGCTTCATCCACCACGAAGATCGACACGGCCTCGCTGAGGTGACCGGCCTGTTCTTCCATTGCGCGTGCGGCGGCGGTGGCTTCTTCCACCAGCGCGGCGTTCTGCTGGGTGGTTTCGTCCATCTGCACCACGGTCTGGTTGACCTGCTCGATGCCAGCACTCTGTTCCTGCGAAGCCGCGGAGATCTCGGCCATGATGTCGGTCACGCGCTGCACCGAGGCGACGATCTCGCCCATGGTCGCGCCGGCCTTGTGCACCAGCGCAGAGCCGTCGTTGACCTTGCCGACGGAGTCGTCGATCAGGCCCTTGATCTCCTTGGCTGCCGCTGCCGAGCGCTGGGCGAGGGTACGCACTTCGCTGGCGACCACGGCGAAGCCACGGCCCTGTTCGCCGGCGCGTGCGGCTTCCACCGCGGCATTCAGCGCCAGGATGTTGGTCTGGAAGGCGATGCCGTCGATGACCGAGATGATCTCGGCGATCTTCTTCGACGAGGCTTCGATGGCCGACATGGTGGTGACCACCTGGCCGACCACTTCACCGCCCTGCGAGGCGACGCCATGGGCGCCGATGGCGAGCTGGTTGGCCTGGCGGGCATGTTCGGCGTTCTGGCGCACGGTGGAGGTCAGCTCCTCCATCGAGGCGGCGGTTTCTTCCAGGTTGGCAGCCTGCTGCTCGGTGCGGCGCGACAGGTCACTGTTGCCCGAGGCGATCTCGCCGGCGGCCGAGCTGATCGCGCGGCTGGACTGCTTGATGCGGGTGACGATCTCGCTCAGCTGCGCGGCGGTCGCGTTGGCGTCGTCTCGCATACGGGCGAACACGCCCTGGTAGTCACCGTGCATGCGCACGGTCAGGTCACCCTGCGACAGTGCGGCAAGCAGGCCGGAGATCTGTTCGATGCTGCCGGCGTTGGCATCCAGCAGGCCGTTGATCTGCTGGGCCAGCTGCAGGAAGAAGCCTTCCTTGTCGGTGGCATCGATGCGGCCGGACAGGTCGCCGGCAGCGGCCTGGGCGATCACGCGGGCCACTTCGGCTTCCACCTGCGCTTCCTGGGTGCGGTCGCGCCATTCCACCACGTAGCCGACGGTGTCGCCGCCTTCATTGCGGATGGTGGAAACCACCTGGGCGAACTGGGCATCGCCGTACTGCATCGGGCGACGGGCGACGCCGTGTGCCTTCAGGTTGCCCAGCAGGGTCTGGTCCATCTCGCCGCGATGCTCCAGCACGGTGACCGGCTTGCCGATCAGCGAGGCCTGCGCGTCGAAGTCCGGCAGGTCGCGGCGCACGTCGTCCTGGTACTGGCTCAGGGTCTGCTGCAGGGCGCGATTGGTGTAGACGATGGTATTGCTGGTGTCGGTCAGGTACACGCCGGTGGAGCTGTAGTCCAGCGCGGTGCGGATGCGCAGGTTCTCGCGGGCGACGGCCTGGTCGGTTTCGGTGCGCTCGCGCAGGTCGCGCTGCATGCGCTGCATCGCCTGCATCAGTTCGCCCACTTCGTCCTGGCGGCTGACGTCGATGTGGCCATCGAGCTTGCCGCCGGCCACATCGTTGGCAACCGAGACGGCGCCGCGCACGCTGCCGACCAGGGCACGGGCAAACAGCCAGACCAGCACCAGGCCGAGTGCGGCGCCGCCCAGCAGGGCGATCACGGTCAGCACGGCCGAGGCGGAGTAGGTGGATTCGGCCTCTTCGCGCGAGGCGCGGGCGAGGCGGTTGTCTTCGGCGATCAGCGCTTCCAGCGCCGACGCGGCCTTGCGGTGCTTGGTGCGGGTCTCGCCGACGAAGGTATCGATGGCGTCGTCCGGCAGGTCCAGTTCCAGCATCTCGGTGACGCTGTCATAGGAGGCCAGGGCATCCTTCCACTCCTTGGCGAAGGTGTCGAACAGCTTCTTCTGCTGTGCGTTGTCGACCAGCTTCGGATAGTCCTTGATCGACTTGTCCATGCTGGTACGCAGCTCGACGGTCTGCTTGCGTGCATCAGCCTTGACGTCGTCACTGGCGCGGATCAGCTGCTGGTAGGCGGCGTTGCGGTATTCACCCAGCATGCCGCGCATCTCGCCGGCCATGCGGATGCTCTCCATGCGAGAACCCGCCAGCTCGGTGGTGACGTTGTTCAGCGAGTGCAGGCCGCGATAGGCGACGATACCCTGCAGCAGCATCACCAGCAGGAGGACACCGAAGGTCAGCAGCAGCTTCGGCATCAGTTTCAGGTTGTTGATCCACGGCATGGGCGTTGCGAGCTCCTAAGGCAGACGCGCCCGGGCATCGGGCCCGGTTGCAGCAGAAACCACGCCGGCACCAGGTCCGGCGTGGTTCGACGGACAGCGGATTACTTGATGTTGGCCAGCTTCAGGCCGGCCGGCGAGCTGACTTCGATTTCGGCGCGCGAGGCGTCGCGCTGGATCTTTCCGATCACGCAGACGGTCTTGCCTTCCAGGGTTTCCAGCGGGAAGGAGAACTTGCCGCGGTTCTCGCCAGCGATGCGGGCCGAGAAGGTGTGGCGCGGGAAGGCGCCGCCCATGTACAGGAAGGTCGGCTGGCCTTCGGAACCTTCTGCGTAGCGGGCCTTCTCGACCTTGCCGCAGACCATGCCGTCCTTGCCGACCGAGCGCGGTGCCAGTTCCGGCGGGATCATGTCGGCCGACTGGGCGAACGCGGCGGAAGCAGTGGTGGCCAGGACAGCGGCCGAAACGAACGCAAACAGGGACTTCATCGAGGTGTATCTCCGGGGATGGTGATGGTCGTTCCGGTCCTGCGCGCTCCTGCGCGACCGGCTTCTGTCCCCCTATCGGCACTGCCGGAGGGAACTGAAGGGGTTTGTGACCAGAACGTGAAGCAGGTCCGTTCGATCAGGCAGCGGCGTCTTCAACGACGCTGGCCTGGCCCATGTCGGCGCTGTCCAGCAGGGTCTCGATGTCGAGCAGGATCAGCATGCGGTCGTCCTGCGTGCCGATGCCGGAGATGAAGCGGGTATCGACGGCGGCGCCGAATTCCGGGGTCGGGCGGATCTGCTCGGCCGACAGCGGGATCACGTCCGAGACGCTGTCGACGACGATGCCGACCACGCGGTCGTCGACGTTCAGCACGATCATCACGGTGAAGGCGTCGTAGCGGGCATCGTCCAGGCGCAGCTTCAGGCGCAGGTCGATCACCGGGACGATGGTGCCGCGCAGGTTGATCACGCCCTTGATGTAGTCCGGTGCATCCGGGACCCGGGTCACCGCGTCATAGCCGCGGATTTCCTGGACCTTGAGGATGTCCACACCGTAGTGCTCGGCACCGAGGGTGAAGCTGAGGAATTCGCCACCGGCGCTGGCGGCGGAGCTGGTCTTGTCGTTCATCGAGGGGTCCTGGTTCTGCCGGAAGTCCCGGTGTCAGGCTCGATATCGGCCCCTCGTCGGGGGACTTTAGGTGCCGGGGGAAGGCATCCACGCATGGCGTGGATCTACCGGGGAAGATGGGGGCATCCACGCATGGCGTGGATCTACACGGGAAGCGGTAGTGCCGGCCGCTGGCCGGCAACCTGGCAACAATGTGGATACGACCACAGCCGGCCAGCGGCCGGCACTACCGGTCGGATGGCCTTACAGCTCGCCGTTGCGGCGCGCCTTGCGCTGGCGGTCGATGCGGAAGATGTAGCGCTGGATGGCACTGTCGGCGCCACGCGGCAGGATGTCGAAGCGCATGCCCACGCGCTTGATCTCGATGCCATTGGGTTGGCGCTGCGGCAGCAGGTTGCAGACGACCAGCTCGATCTCCAGGTCGGGGCCGTCGGGCAGCGACAGCATCGCCGGGTAGCGCTTCTGCAGGCTGAACACCGCGCAGTCGGTAGGTACGGCCACCGCCAGGCCGCCGCCGCTGATGTCCACCACCCGCATCGACAGCGCTTCGGCACGGCTCTCGCCGGCGGGGATCAGCAGCTGGGGCGAATCGGTGACTGGGGTCTCCAGCCGGTACATCTCACGTCGTTGCAGATGGACCAGTTCAATCGGCAGAGGGGCACGGAAGGCGACGTGGCCGTCGTTGTCCACACGCTGCAGTGCCTGCAGGCGGAACCGCACCAGCACGCGTTCGAGCTGGGCAAAGCACAGCAGATGGTCGGCCTGTTCGGCGGCGCGGTTGGACGCCTCCTGCGGGCTGCCATCGAGCAGCAGGGTGTCGTCGTCCTCGTCGAGTTCAAGCAGCGCGGTCGGGAACGAGCGGTCGCGGCCGTCGATATGCGCATTGATCAGTGATCGCTGGTCGATCAACGATCGCAGCAGCTGCCGCAGCTGGCGCGGATTACGGACCAGGAAACGTTCGTCAGCGGCATCAGCCGCGTGGACATCATGCACTGCAGTGTCGTTGCCGTCGGACATGGAATCTACGGTCAGGGGCGGGCGCCAGCACGCGTTGGCGCGAGGCTCGATGGGGATATCGGCCACTGTGCCCGATTATGAAGTGAGAATTGCATCACTTTCCATGCGTCAGGGGTCGGATCCCTTTCCCGAAGGAAAGGGATCCGACCCCGGGTACATCAGAACTCCTGCCAGTCGCCGTCTGCGGCCAGCGCCGGCTGGGCCGTCGCCGTGCGCAGCGTACGCGCCGGGACCGGCTTTGCGGCCGATGCGGCGGCTGCGACCTGGCGCGGTACCGGTGCCGCCAGCGGGCGTGCCGGGATGGCCGTCGTGCCCTGTGATGCCAGCCGGAAGCGGGCCACGGCTTCACCCAGCTGCACGGCCTGGTCTTCCATTGCACGTGCGGCAGCGGTGGCTTCTTCCACCAGCGCAGCATTCTGCTGGGTGGTCTCGTCCATCTGCACCACGGTCTGGTTGACCTGCTCGATGCCGGCACTCTGTTCCTGCGACGCTGCGGAGATCTCGGCCATGATGTCGGTCACGCGCTGCACCGAGGCGACGATCTCGCCCATGGTGCTGCCGGCCTGGTGCACCAGGCTGGAGCCTTCGGCGACCTTGCCGACGGAGTCGTCGATCAGGCCCTTGATCTCCTTGGCGGCCGCAGCCGAGCGCTGGGCGAGGGTGCGCACTTCGCTGGCGACCACGGCGAAGCCACGGCCCTGTTCACCTGCGCGGGCAGCTTCCACTGCAGCATTCAACGCCAGGATGTTGGTCTGGAAGGCGATTCCGTCGATGACCGAGATGATCTCAGCGATCTTCTTCGACGAGGCTTCGATGGCCGACATGGTGGTGACCACCTGGCCGACCACTTCACCGCCCTGCGAGGCGACGCCATGTGCGCCGATGGCGAGCTGGTTGGCCTGGCGGGCGTGTTCGGCGTTCTGGCGCACGGTGGAGGTCAGTTCCTCCATCGACGCGGCGGTTTCTTCCAGATTGGCGGCCTGCTGCTCGGTGCGGCGCGACAGATCACTGTTGCCCGAAGCGATCTCACCGGCGGCGAGGGTGATGCTGCCGGCGCTGGCCTGGATCTGGCCGACGATCTGCGTCAGCTGCGCGACGGTGGTGTTGGCGTCGTCACGCATGCGTGCGAACACGCCGTTGAACTGGCCGTCCATGCGCGCGGTCAGGTCGCCGGCGGCGATCGACTGCAGCAGCTGCGAGAGCTGGCCGAGGTTGCCGTCGGCCACCTGCATCATGCTGTTGAGCTGCTCGATCATCACGCGGAAATCGTGATCGAAACGCTGCGCATCACCGCGCTGGCTGAAGTCGCCGGCGGCAGCCGCCGAGGCCAGCTGCTGGATCTGCGTGTTGATGGCCAGCAGGCTGGCCTTGGCCGCATCCATCGACTCGTGCAGGATCGCGCGGCTGCCGGGCAGGCGGCGTGCGTCCGGGGTGAGGTTGCCGGTGGCGTACTGGTTGAGCACGTCGATGGCATCGCGGATCGCGTCGAGATGTTCGAAGATGACCGTGTTGATGCCGCTGGCCAGCTGCCCGTAGACGCCCGGGAAGTCTTCCGGAATGCGATGGCTGATGTCCGGACCGGCGTGCATCTGCGCCATCAACTGGGTCTGCTCGGAGAAGCGGCGCAGCATCGCGGTCATTTCGGTGGTGGCGGCCAGCATCTTGCCGGCTTCGTCCTTGCTGGTGGCCTGGGTGCTGACGCTGAGATCGCCACGGGCAACGGCCTGGATGGCATGCACGGCCTTACCGAGCGGGCCGGTGACGGCGCGCGAGATGACCGTTGCCAGGGTTGCGGCGACCACAACCAGCAATACTACGGCGGCAATGATCGCCAGCATGCTGTTGCGGTGGGTGGCGTTGGCGTTGTTGATCTTGTCCTGCATCAGCGAGCTGCTGTACGCGCCCAGTGCCTTGAGGTCTTCAAAGGCTTTGCGGCGCAGCGGGCGTGACTGGTCGTCGGAGATCTGCCGTGCGACGACGCCATCGCCGGCGGTGGCCGCTTCGCGCAGCTTGGCATTGGCTGCGAAGTAGCCATCGACGTCGGCCTGCACGGCGCGGTAGAGCTCGCGCTCCTTGGCGCCGGCCGGCAGCTTGGCGTACGCGGCCAGCTGTTCGCGCACGACGGCGGCGGTGTCGTCCATGCGCTTGTTGTAGTCGGCCACCTTCTCGGGCTGGTCCAGCATGCTCAGCTGGGCCAGCTCATAGGTTCGGAACTCACCTAGCTGCGAGCGCACTTCGCCGAGGTACTGCACGGACGGAATATCGTTGGAGGCCATCGCGCTCAACTGCGCGTTGGCCTCGGACAGGCGGACCAGAGCGAAAGCGCCCAGTACGACGGTCATCAGGGTGGTGAGGGTGAACCCCACGGCCAGCTTGCGGGCGATGGGCAGATCGTGGAACCACTTCATGCAGGGTGCTCCAGGTGGGCAGGGCGCCGGCGTCGTTGCGTCGGCTGGGGGTGGTTGCAGAGCGAACGGTGGTGCCCGGTGGGGGTTCGGTGACGGCCGTCAAAGCGAAATAGCGGCGCAGTTCGGATGGACTTTATGGACGCAGATCACATTCGGTTGCGTAGGGACGGCGGCGCGAAAGTGGCGCCATGACAGGGATTTCGCTTGAACGGCAAGGTTGCGCCCGAAACCTTCGTGCAGACGGAGTTCACGGTATGCCTGGCGAAGCGAGCGCGGTCAGATCGTGGCCGTGCGCGCAAACGAAAACCGCCGCCCCGAAGGGCGGCGGCTCAGTGCACGCATGCAACGTAGATCAGGCGGCCTGCGGCATCCGCAGCGAGCGCACCAGACCGCCGATGTCGACGATCAGGGCCACGCGGCCATCGCCAAGGATGGTGGCACCGGATACCCCGCCGATGCGGCGGTAGTTGTTCTCGATGTTCTTCACCACCACCTGCTGCTGGCCGACCAGCTCGTCCACTTCCAGCGCAATTTTCTGGCCATCACCTTCAACCACCACCACCAGCGATTCGCTGCCCGGTGCGCGGTTGCCGTAGCCGTAGTACTCGCTCAGCGACAGGATCGGCAGATACTCGCCACGCACGCGCAGCACGCGGCCTTCGCCGGCCATGCTGCGGATGTCCTCGGCCTGCGGCTGCAGGGCCTCAAGCACATAAGCCAGCGGCAGGATCAGGGTTTCACCGGCCACCGCCACGGTCATGCCGTCGAGAATGGCCAGGGTCAGCGGCAGGCGGATCAGCGTGCGGGTGCCAGCGCCGAGGCTGCTTTCGATCTGGACCTCGCCCCCCAGCGCCTGGATGTTGCGGCGGACCACGTCCATGCCGACGCCACGGCCGGACAGGTCGGTGACTGCATCGGCGGTGGAGAAACCCGGCTGGAAAATCAGGTCCCAGACCTGCGAATCGGTCGGGTTGTCCGGCACCGCCAGACCGCGTTCGGTGGCCTTGGCCAGGATCTTGGCACGGTCCAGGCCGCGGCCGTCATCGCTGACTTCGATGACGATATGGCCGCCCTGATGCGAGGCTGCCAGGGTGATCGTGCCGGTCTCGTCCTTGCCCGCACCGCGACGTACGTCGGGCATTTCCAGACCGTGGTCGATCGAGTTGCGCACCAGGTGCACCAGCGGATCGGCGATCTTTTCGATCAGGCCCTTGTCCAGTTCGGTGCCTTCGCCGACGGTGCGCAAGCGTACCTGCTTGCCGAGGCGGCTGGACAGGTCGCGGACCAGGCGCGGGAAGCGGCGGAACACCGCATCGACCGGCAGCATGCGCACGCCGATCACCGCTTCCTGCAGGTCGCGGGTGTTGCGTTCAAGCTGGTCCAGGCCGGCGAACAGGCTCTCGGCGTGCACCGGGTCCAGCGCGTGCGAGACCTGCTTGAGCATGGCCTGGGTGATGACCAGTTCGCCGACCAGGTTGATCAGCGCATCGACCTTGTCGACGCTGACCCGGATCGAGGTTTCGGCTTCCTGGCCGCCAGCGCTGCTGGCAGCGGCGGCGGGTGCCGCCGGTACAACGGCAGCCGGTGTGGAAGGGGCGGGTGTGGCAGGTGCCTCGGTGGCAAGGCTCGGCGGCGCAGCCGGACGGATGTCCAGTTCGCAGTCGTCCAGCACCCAGGCGAAGGTGTCTTCGATCTTGCTGCGCGGCACCTTGCCGACCAGGCCCAGGTCCCACGCCAGGTGGGCCTCCAGCGGGTCGAGCTGGGCGAAGCCGGGCAGGCGTTCCATGCGCGCGGCGACCTGCAGCGAACCCAGGTGCTCAAGTTCGCGGATGATGCGCAGCGGGTCGTTGCCGCTCATGAATAGCGATGGCGCCGGGGTGAAGCCGATCTGCCAGGCTTCCGGCGTATCGTCCACCTTGGCTGCGGCGGCCGCGGGGGCGCTCGCTGCGGCCTCCCCGGAAAGAACCGCCTCCAGGCGCGCCTTCACCGCAGCAACTGCGGCGGGATCGGCGGCCTGGCCGTGTTCGGCTTCGCGCAGCAGGGCGCGCAGCACGTCCACCGAGGACAGCATGGCGTCGACGGCGTGGCCTTCCAGCGCCCGCTTGCCGGCACGCAGCTCATCGAGCAGCGTTTCCAGCACATGGGTCAGGCCGGCGATCGCGTCGAAGCCGAAGGTGCCGGCGCCGCCCTTGATCGAGTGGGCGGCGCGGAACACCGAATTGATGATCTCCGCGTCCTGCTGCCCCGATTCCAGGGCCAGCAGGCCAGCCTCCATCGCGTCGAGGCCTTCGCGGCTCTCCTCGAAGAAGGTGGCGTGGAAGCGTTGCAGGTCCATGCTCATGGCAGTGGTGGTCCGGAAGCGAAGAGGGGGAGCGGTGGCGGGCGATCAGCCCAGCACTTTCTGCACGGTGGCGACCAGCTGTTCCGGATTGAACGGCTTGACCAGCCAGCCGGTGGCACCGGCGGCCTTGCCTTCGGACTTCTTGTCGGCGGCCGATTCGGTGGTCAGCATCAGCAGCGGCGTGAACTTGTAGTCCGGCAGCTGGCGCAGTTCGCGGATCAGCGCGATGCCGTCCATGTTCGGCATGTTGACGTCGGTGACTACCGCATTGAAGCGCTGGCCCTTGGCGCGACCGAGCGCGACCGCGCCGTCTTCAGCTTCTTCGACGGCAAAACCGGCCGAGGTGAGGGCGAAGGACACCATCTGGCGCATTGACGCCGAATCGTCCACCACCAAGATACGTGCGCTCATGCAGCGTTCTCCACAGATTTCAGGTTGTCATGGGTTACGTCCAGGCCCAGGGCCTGGGTGACGCCCAGCAGGCGCGCGGCGTCACGGAAGGTTGCAGTGCAACCGAGGAAGCCGGTGCCGAGGCCTGCCTCGCGGCGGGCCTGCACGAACGCACACAGCACCTGCACGGCGGCCGTGTGGATGCGGGCGACCTGGCTGGCATCCAGGGTCAGCTCGCCTGCCTGCGCCACCAGCGGGGCGAGGCGGTTCTTGAGCTCGGTGGTGCTCTCGATGCCGAGATCCCCACCCAGTTCGACAGTGCTCATCGTTGCTCCGGACAAACGGTTCCGTGATCCATAACGGCACCCCGGTGGGGTTCTTTAGGGGAATCGACGCGGTGCGTCGATGCGGGCGCAGCTGAAAAGGGGACGGAGGGGATCAAGTCGCAAGCGACCTGGCTCTACGGCAGCCCCCTCGGCAACGGCGACCGCGCAGTGGGGACGTAAGGTGTTGATCCAACGGATCAACTCCTTGCGTCCCCGACAGGCACCGCGTCGGCGCAAAGCGCCGAGCCACTTGCGACTTAATCCCCTCCGTCCCCTTTTTTCGTTCAACTCAACAGCCGGGTGGCATCCAGCAGGATCATCGGGCGCTGGCTGACCCGGGCGACGCCACGGAACAGGTCGTTGGAGATCTGGCAGATGCGCGCGGTATCGGGCGGTTCGATCTGCGAATCGGTGAGGTTGGCGACATCTTCCACTGCCGACACGCGCAGGCCGATGGTCTCGCCGTCTTCCTCCAGCACCACGATGCGGGTCTGTGAGTCGTCTTCGGCGGCCGCGGCGCCCAGGTGCAGGCCGAGATCCATCACCGGTACCACCTGGCCACGCAGGTTCATGATGCCCAGCATGGCCGGCGCAGTGCCGCGCAACGGCAGCAGCGGCACCGGCAGCACCACTTCCTGCACTTTCAGCAGTTCCAGTGCATAGGCCTGGGTGCCGCAGCGCAGGCGCAGCCAGCGCGAGGTGCGCTCGCCGGCGCGTCGGTTCTGCGGATGCGGGCTGCTGGCGGGCCGATGTGCCTGTGCCTGCAGCTCCTGCCAGCTGCTCGGGCGGTTGCCTGCTGGCGCGTCCACGGCCACGCGCGGGGGCGGTGCGGCATCGGTGCGCGCAACTGGAGCGGGTGCTGTGACCACGGCCGCTGGTGGCGCAGGAACGTCCTCGCCGCCGGCAGCGGCCTCGAACGCGGCCTCCAGGCCGGGGCTGTCGGTGTGGGCGAGTCGATGGCTGTCGGCCGGATCGGTCTCGTAGATCACTTCGTCCGGCAGGTCGTCCCATGTAGGTTCCGGGCCAGACTTGGCGGTGGCGGTGGCGGTGGCGGTGGCGGGAGCAGGGGCCGTCTCGTGGATCACCTCGTCAGGCAGGTCATCCCAGGTCGGTTCGCGCTCGGGGGCGGCGACAGGCATTGCGGCGGCCTCGAAGGCGGCCTCCAGTGCTGCGTCGTCCTCTGCCGCGGCAGCAGCAACAGTCTCCGTTTCGTAGATCACTTCGGCGGGCAGATCGTCCCAGGTGGGTTCGCGCTCAGCCGTTGCGGCCGCGTCGAAGGCGGCTTCGAGTGCGGCGTTGTCGACGGCAGGCGCAGCGGCGACGGTCTCGGTTTCGTAGATCACCTCGGCCGGCAGGTCATCCCAGGTCGGCTCGCGTTCGGCGTCGGCTGCAATTGCCGGGGACGCTTCGTCGCTCGCCGGCGGCGGTGCAGCCGGTGGTGCCGCGGCGATCGCTTCGCCCAGCAGTTCGTCCAGGTAGTCGTCCAGTACACCGGTGCTGTTCATGCGGCCTGCTCCAGAGCGCGGGCATCCTCGCCGAGGATCCAGTTCAGCGCGCGGCGATAGGCGGCCAGGCCGCGGCCCGGGTAATCCTCACCAACGCTCGGCAGGGTCAGGCCGGCGGCGTTGCTGATGCGGGTGTCGATCGGAATCGCGTCTTCCCACACACGGGTGCCGTGACGATCCTGCATCGTGCGCAGCGACTCGTTGCCTGCGCGGGTGCGGCGGTCGAACAGGGTCGGCAGGATCGAGATCGGCAGCGGGCGGCGGCGCGAGCGTTCGACCATCTCGCCGGTGCGGACCATGCCATCCAGGCCATGCAGGGCCAGCGGCTCGGCCTGGGTGGGGATGATCAGGCGATCGGCTGCGGCCAGCGCATTGATCATCAACAGGCCGAGGGTGGGGGCGCAGTCCAGCAGGATGTAGTCGTGCTGGCCCTGGTGGCGGGCAAGCGCATTCTGCAGTGCCAGGCCAAGGCCGGGCTGGTTGGCGCTGCGTCGCTCCAGCGTGGCCAGCGCCGACTGCGCGCAGACATAGTCCAGGCCATGGATGCTGCTGGCATGGCACAGGCTGGAAAGATCGGCGGGCGGGGCGCCGAACAGCTCCAGCACGCCAGCCGGCGGCGGGTCCACCGGTACGCCGAACGCGCGGCTGAGCGAGGCATGCGGATCGAGGTCGATCAGCAGCACGCGATGGCCAAGTGCGGCCAGTCCGCGGCCGAGGGCGAGGGTGGTGGTGGTCTTGCCGACTCCGCCCTTCTGGTTGGCGACTGCCCAGATGCGCATCGGATTACTCCTTCATTGCCGGGGGAACGGCGGCGCCGACGCGGCTGCCAGCCGGCACCGGCGGCAACTTCACCGGTGCGATGGGGGAGGTGGGGGCGGTAGCCGGAGTTGCCGCGGCTTGTTCGGTATCGGTGTTCCGGGTGGCGCCGGTGGCTGCGTTCAGGCGCTGGCCGAGTGGGTCCACCGAGTGCGAGGTGTCGGCCAGGATGATGACCATCACCCGGCGGTTGCGGTTGCGGCCCTGTGCGCTGTCGTTCTCTTCGCGCGGGCGGAACTGGCCGTAGCCGACCATCGCCAGCCGCGACGGCTGCACGCCCTGGTCGGCGAACAGGTGCACCACGCTGGCCGCGCGCCCGGCCGACAGTTCCCAGTTCGACGGGAAGGTGGCGGTGGCGATCGGCACGTTGTCGGTGTGGCCTTCCACGCGCACGCTGTTGGGCACGTCGCGCAGGACCTCGGCCAGGCTGGCCAGGGTCTGCCGCGCATGCACGTCCAGCGCCGCCGAGCCGGTGGGGAACAGGATGTCGCTGTTGATCTCGACTTCGATCCACAGCTCGGTGCGGCGCACGCTGATCATGCCGCGGTCGATCAGCGGCGCGAGCGCGGCGGTCAGGCGGTCGGCGATGCTGTTGAGCTGGCGCTCGGCGCGCGCGATCTGCTCCTGGTTGTGCACCGAAACAGGCATGCGCATCTGCGAGGTCATCGACGGCAGCAGGGTCGGGTCGTGCGACGGCGCAGGCGCCGAGGGCCCGATCTTGGTGCCGGACTTGATCACCGAGGGGCTGTCCCAGCCGCCACCCTGCACCTGCTTGTTGCCGACCTGTACCGGATTGATCGTGCGCGGCGCGCCCCCGAAGGCATCGGTCAGCGCGTCGGCCATGATCCGGTACTTGCCTTCGTTCACCGAGGAAATCGCGTACATGACCACGAAGAAGGCGAGCAGCAGCGTCATCAGGTCGGCATAGGGGATCGCCCATGCTTCGTGGTTGGCGTGCTCTTCGTGGTGCTTGCGGCGGGCCATGTCAGTGCAGGAAGCCGGAGAGGTTGGTTTCGATGTTGCGCGGGTTTTCGCCCTGGGCGATCGAGATCAGGCCTTCAATGACCATTTCGCGGTCGCGGGTGTTGTGCGAGATCACACTCTTGAGCTTGGCGGCCACCGGCAGGAACAGCAGGTTGGCCGAAGCGATGCCGTAGATGGTGGCGGTGAACGCTGCGGCGATGCCATGGCCGAGCTTGCTCGGGTCGGCCAGGTTCTTCATCACCGCGATCAGGCCAAGCACGGCACCGATGATGCCCAGCGTCGGTGCATAGATGCCCATCGCTTCGAAGACCTTGGCACCGGCCTGGTCCTGGTGTTCCTGGCTGCCCAGTTCGATTTCCAGCATGTGCCGCATCGATTCGGGTTCGACGCCGTCCACCAGCAGCTGCAGGCCCTTGCGCAGGAACGGGTCCTGCTGTGCTTCCACCTGCGATTCCAGGCCCAGCAGGCCCTGGCGGCGGGCGATGTTGCTCCACTCGACGATCTGCTGGATCAGTTCGCGGCGATCGCTGTGCGGCGGGCGCACGACCCAGCGCACGATCTTGAAGGCATGCTTGAACACCGCCGGCGAGGTGTGCAGCAGGATCGCGGCGACGGTGCCGACGATGACGATCACGAACGCCGCAGGCGACCACAACGACGCCAGGCCGGCGCCCTTGAGGATGCTGCCGCCGACCAGCGAGGCCAGGGCGAGAAAGAGTCCAATGAGGCTGAGTCTATCCATGGTTCCGGTATCGGCGTGTATGAATGGGACTTGAGACACCGGTAGATCGCGTACAGACGGTAGTCACAGTTTTCGGGGCGCCGGGCATGGCCCGGCGGGGTTCATCGCAGCCCGTCCACGTCCAGGATCAGCGCCATGCGACCATCGCCGATCAAGGTTGCACCGGCATAACCGCGCAGGCCGCGCAGCGCTTTCGGCAGCGGCTTGATGACCACTTCCTCACGCCCGCGTACCTGGTCCACGACCAGCCCGAAGCGCGCTTCGCCAGCCTGCAGCACCACGATGGTCAGCAGGGGCGAGGCGGCCGGTGTCACATCCAGCCACTGGCGCAGATCGACCAGCGGCAGCGTGTGCGAGCGGCGGTCGAGCACGGCACGGCCATCGAACCAGCCCAGCGAGGTGCGCGGCGCGTGCAGCACTTCCATCACGCGGGCCAGCGGCAGCGCATAGACGTCCTCGCCGGCCTGCACCAGCAGGGTCGGCAGGATCGCCAGGGTCAGCGGCACGCGGATCAGGAAGCGGCTGCCACGGCCCAGCTCCGACTGGATCTGGATCTGGCCGCTCAGTTCGCGGATGCGTGACTGCACCACGTCCATGCCGACGCCACGACCGGAGATGTCGGTGACCTGCTGCTTGGTCGAGAAGCCGGGCAGGAACACCAGGTGCAGGCACTCCTCGCTGCTCAGGCGCGCGGCGGCTTCCGGATCGATCAGGCCCTTCTCGCGCGCCTTGGCACGCAGCTTTTCCGGGTCGATGCCGGCGCCATCGTCCTGCACCTCGATGCTGACGTAGTCGCCTTCCTGCTGTGCGGACAGGCGCACATGGCCCATCCGTGGCTTGCCCTGTGCCTCGCGCAGGTCGGGCATTTCCACGCCATGGTCGATGGCGTTGCGGACCAGGTGCACCAGCGGGTCGGCCAGCGCTTCGACCAGGTTGCGGTCGAGCTCGGTCTCGGCGCCGATCAGTTCCAGGTCCACTTCCTTCTTCAGCGAGCGGGCGACGTCGCGGGCAACCTTGGGGAAGCGCGAGAACACCTTGCCCACCGGCTGCATGCGGGTGCGCATCACTGCCGACTGCAGGCGGGCGGTGGCGATATCCAGCGTGGACACGGCGCGGTCCAGCTCTTCATCGCGCAGGCGTGCACGCAGGGTCTTGAGCCGATTGCGTGACAGCACCAGTTCGCCGATCAGGTTGACGATCGCGTCCAGGCGCTTGGTGTCCACGCGCACGGTATGTTCGGCCTCGGCCAGCGGCTTGGCGGCCGGCTTCGCCACCGGTGCCGGTGCGGCGACCGGGCGCGGCGCTGCGATCGGTGCCGGTGCCACCACGGCCGCAGGCTTGGTGCCCGGTGCGGCGCCACCGTGCAGCTGGTCGAGCAGGGCTTCGAACTCGTCTTCGCTGATCAGTCCGTCGTCGGCCTTCTTCGCTGGCGCGACCGCGGTCGGCGCGTTGCCACCATGCAGCTGGTCGAGCAGCGCCTCGAATTCGTCGTCGGTGATCAGGTCGCTGCCACCCG
Organism: Stenotrophomonas sp. ASS1; assembly: GCF_004346925.1. NCBI lineage: Bacteria > Pseudomonadati > Pseudomonadota > Gammaproteobacteria > Lysobacterales > Lysobacteraceae > Stenotrophomonas > Stenotrophomonas oleivorans. The sequence goes on from NZ_CP031167.1 coordinate 2,112,897, forward strand.
CGGTGGGTGCTGCTGCGGCGGCGGGTGCAGCCACGGCACCGCCGTGCACGTCGAACTGTGCGATCAGGTCCGGCGGCGCATAGCCCGGCTCGGTGCCGGAGGAAACCGCGTCCAGCATCGACTGCAGGTAGTCCAGCGATTGCTGGGCCGCGTCGAAGTGGTGGGCCTGCAGCACGGCCTGGCCGGCACGTGCGGCGCCCAGCGCCTCTTCAGCGGCATGGCACAGCTCTACCATGGCGGTGACGCCGAGGAAGCCGGCGCCGCCCTTGAGCGTGTGGTAGCCGCGGAACACCGCGTTGAGCTGGTCGCTGTCCTGCGGTGCCTGCTCCAGCGACACCAGCTGTTCGCCGAGGCGATCCAGGATCTCCTGCGCCTCGATGATGAAATCGGCAGTGATGTCGTCGGATACCGCGCTCATGCTTACAGCCCCAGATCCGACAACAGGTCGTCGGCGTCGTTCTGCGAGACCGCGTGGCGGTCCAGTCCCTTCAGTGCCGGCCCGGCCAGTTCCGGGTCGGTGCGATGCTGTTCCGGCGGCAGGCCGAGCGCGCCGAAGCCTTCGTGCACGCGGCGGACGATGCCGACCACGCGACGGATGATCTGCCCGGTCAGGTCCTGGTAGCTCTGGGTCAGGGCGATCTCGGTCAGGTTGTGGCGGATGCGCTCGAGCTGCGCGTCCTGGCCCGGCTGCAGGCCTTCAGCGCGCAGCTGTTCGGTCAGGCTGCGGCATTCCTCGGCCAGGTCCAGGGTGCGGTGCGTGGCCTGTTCGGTCATCGCCACCACGTGGTCCAGTCGCGCGCAGGCGTCGTCCAGTTCGCCGGCTTCGCTCGGCACGGTCGGCAGTTCGCCCAGCGCCTGTCCCAGCTCGCGGGCCAGCCGCGAGAGGCCGCTCATCATCGGCTGCGTGCGCAGCGCGACCAGCCCGTCGATGCGCTGCCGCCAGGCGGCCTCGTCACCGGATTCGAGCGCGTCCAGGGCCTCCTGCAGGCGCAGGGCGAGGGCGTTCTTGTCGACCGTGGTATCCATCAGGCGCTGGCCGCCAGGCGTTCGAAGATCTTGCCGAGCTTCTCTTCCAGCGTCTGCGCGGTGAACGGCTTGATGATGTAGCCGTTCACACCGCTCTGGGCGGCTTCGATGATCTGCTCGCGCTTGGCTTCTGCCGTGACCATCAGCACCGGCAGGGTCTTCAGCTTGGCATCGGCACGGATCGCCTTGAGCAGCTCGATGCCGGTCATCACCGGCATGTTCCAGTCGGTGACCACGAAATCGAACGGCTGGCTCTGCAGCAGCGACAGCGCGGCATGCCCGTCCTCGGCTTCGGCGGTATTAGTGAAGCCCAGATCGCCCAGCAGGTTCTTGACGATTCGACGCATGGTCGAGAAGTCGTCGACGATCAGGATGCGCATGTTCTTGTTCAAAGCAGAATTCCTTTGTTGTTCATTCCGGACGGCCGGGGGCAGCCGCCTCGGGGATGTTCATTCTTCGAGGCCTGCGTCGGCAGCCTCGAACAGCTTCAGCCGGCCACGCAGGCGCAGTACCGCCTGGCCGTGGATCTGGCAGACCCGCGACTCGCTCACGCCGAGCACTGCGCCGATCTCCTTCAGGTTCAGTTCCTGCTCGTAGTACAGCGAGAGCACCAGTTGTTCGCGCTCGGGCAGGTGGCCGATGGCCTTGCCCAGCTCGCGACCGAACTCACCGCGCTCCAGTACCTGCTGCGGGGTCGGCCCGCCTTGGGCGACGGTGTCCAGCTCGCCCTGGTCCTCGATGCGCGATTCCAGGCTCAGCACCTGGCCACGTGCAGCGTCTTCCATCAGCCGCAGGTACTCGGGCAGCGGCATCTCCATCGCGGCGGCCACTTCAGTGGCGCTGGCGGCACGGCCACTGCTCTGCTCCAGGCGGCGGATGGTGGCGGCGGCATCACGTGCACGGCGGTGCACCGAGCGCGGGACCCAGTCACCACGGCGGATCTCGTCGATCATCGAACCACGGATGCGGATCGAGGCGTAGGTCTCGAAAGAAGCACCCTGGTCGGCGTCATAGCTGCGCGAGGCTTCGATCAGTCCCATCATGCCGGCCTGGATCAGGTCATCGACCTCGACGCTGGCCGGCAGGCGCGCGGCCAGGTGGTGGGCGATGCGCCGCACCAGGTCCGAATGCTGGGCGATGACTTCGTTCGCCGCCGAGCGCTGCACTTCCCTGTACTGGGCTGCGCCTTTCATGCCGTCACCCCACGCTGCTTGAGGATGCGTTCGAGGAAGAACTCGACGCCGCCACGCGGTTCGGTCGGCGCCTGCCAGCGCGCGGTACGGCGCGCGATCTCGGTGATCGCCAGCGCCGCCGGGCTGGACGGATAGGCCTTCACCACCGGCTGCTGGCGCTGCACCGACAGGCGCAGCCAATCGTCCTGCGGCACGCAGCCCAGGTAGTTCAGCGAGACATCGGCAAGGAACTTCTCGCAGACGCGGGTCAGCTTCTCGTACAGCACGCGGCCCTCGTTGGGGTCGCGCACCATGTTGGCCACCACCTGGATGCGGTCCACGCCACGCTCGCGCGACAGCACCTTGATCAGTGCGTAGGCGTCGGTGATCGAGGCCGGCTCGTCACAGACCACCACCACGGTGTCCTGTGCGGCCTGGCAGAAGGTCAGCACGCCATCGGTGATGCCCGCGGCAGTGTCCACCACCATGATGTCCAGCTCGCGCTCCAGTTCGGAGAACACGTTGACCAGGCCAACGTGCTCGGCCGGGGCCAGCTCGGCCATGTGGCGGCGGCCGGATGCGGCCGGGACCACCAGCACGCCGTTCGGGCCTTCGACGATGACGTCATCCAGCGTGCAGCGGCCGGCGACCAGGTCGGCCAGCGTAAAGGTGGGGTTCAGGCCCAGGATCACGTCGATGTTGGCCAGGCCGAGGTCGGCGTCCAGCAGCAGCGTGCGCTTGCCCATGCCAGCCAGCGCCACGGCCAGGTTGGCCGACACATTCGTCTTGCCCACGCCGCCCTTGCCGCCAGTGACCGCAATGGTGCGCACAGGGCCGAGCGGCTCGCTGCGGGTGGCCGACAGCGGGAAGGTCTTGGTCAGCTTGGCGTACTCACGCGACGGCATGGTTCAACTCCGGGTTGCAGGGCATATCGGCCGCGCGGCGCAAATCTTCAAGGCGAAGTACAAGATTGGCTGCACTGGCCCGGTGCAGGTCCTCCGGGACGTCCTGGCCATCGGTCACCCAGGTGATCGGCAGGGCATGATCCACGGCCACCGACAGGGCGTTGCCGAAGCGGCCGGTCTCGTCCAGCTTGCTCAGTACCAGACCCTGCAGGTTGGCGGCGCCGAAGCGGCGGACCACCTCGTCCATGTCGCCGAAGCTGGTGTTGGCCGGCAGCACCAGCAGGGTGCGGACCTGGCGCGCGGCACGCAGCCACTGCAGCTGGGCGGCCAGTGCGCGGTCGCGCGGGCCCAGGCCGGCGGTGTCGATCAGCACCAGCTTGTAGTCCTTCAAGCGTTCCAGCAGCTGGTCCAGGTCGGTGCCGCTGTTGGCCTCATGCACCGCGATGCCGAGCTGGCGGCCGTAGCCGTACAGCTGCTCGCGGGCACCGATGCGGGTGGTGTCGGTGGTGACCAGGGCCACGTCACGCGGCGCGTGCTTCTCGGCGAAGCGCGAGGCCAGCTTGGCGATGGTGGTGGTCTTGCCAGCGCCGGTCGGGCCGACCAGGGCGATCACGCCGCCTTCTTCCAGCGGGTCGACCGGGGCGATCGGCAGCTTGCGCGAGATCAGCCCCAGCATCAGGCCACGGCCACGGTGGGCTTCGGTCTCCAGCGGGATCTGCATGGCCACGTCGCGGGCCAGGCCGGCATCGAAGCCATACTCGTCCATCAGGTCCAGCGCGGTGGCGCGCACCGGGCAGCCGCGCAGGCGCTCGTCGGTGAAGCGGTTCATCTCGCGCTCGATCACATGGCGCATGCCGGCCACTTCCTGGCGCAGCTGGCGGATCTCGGCGTCGTCCTGGGCCACCAGGGTCAGTGCCGGGGCTGGGGCCAGCACGGGGGCAGCGCCGGTTTCGTCGCTGGCTTCGACCGGTGCCGGTTCGCTGGCGACGATCCCGGGTTGCGCTTCGGTCACGGCAGCGGTCGGCAGCGGCGGCGGCTGCACGGCCGGGGCCGCGCTTTCGTGATGCGTCTCGTGCGGCGGGTCGATCTGGAAGCGGGCGCGGTTGGCTGGTGCGGCGGTGCTGGGCGCCGGTGCGACGATGGCTTCGGCGAACGGAGCGAAGATCTGATCCGGCAGCGCCGGTTCGTTGACGGCGGCGCGTGCCAGGGTGGCGGCGAAGCCGGTGCTGCCGCGGGTCGGCACGATCTCGTCGGCGCTGTCCAGGGTGCGGCCGGTGGCGCCGACCGCAGCGCGGGCGAGGGCAGCCACGGCCGAGGTGGTTGCGGCGACCGGTTCCGGTGCCGGGGTATTGCTGCGGCGGCGGGTGACCGCGGCGATCACCGCGTCGGCGGCGGTGCGCGGCTTCGGCGCCGGCGGCGGAGCGATGTCACGACGCGAGGCTTCCAGTGCACGCTGCACGGCGCTCTCGTCGTAGTTGGCGGCGGCGACGATCTCGATGCCTTCCTCGATCCGGCGGTTGGACAGGATCACGGCGTCAGGACCATGTTCCTTGCGCACCAGGTTCATGGCCGAGCGCATGTCGGCGGCGACGAATCGTTTGATTTTCATGCTGTGGTCACGGGACGAAGACGGCGGGGTGGCGGTCGGAGAACTCGGGTGGTCGGTGGTCTGCACGGTGCGGGTTCCCCTTGGTATCTGTCTGTTGCGTTGGTTCGAAAGTGGTGTCTGTTTTCTGGCGCATCGGAGGGCGGCGTCAGCTGATCGTTCCGACCAGCTTCAGGCGCTTGTCCTCCGGCACCTCGCTGTAGGCCAGGACCGACAGCGACGGAACGCTGTGGCGGACCAGGCGGGCCAGCGCGGCACGCACCGGGCCAGGTACCAGCACGACCGCGGGCTCGTTGCGGGCTTCCTGCTTGCTGACACATTCGGCCAGGCTCTGGTGCAGTCGCTCAGCGAGTCCGGGTTCCAGCGCGGCGCCGTTGCCCTGCGTGGACTCCTGCAAGACACGTTCCAATTGTGGGTTGAGCGTGAACACCGGCAGCTCCGCCGACATTCCGGCGATCTCCTGCACGATGAAACGACCCAGTGCGGTGCGCACGGCGGCAGTCAGCACGGCCGGGTCCTGGCTGTTGGGCGCGTGTTCGACCAGTGATTCAGCGATCTTGCGCAACTGGCGGATCGGAATGCGCTCGATCAGCAGGTTCTGCAGCACGCGTACCACCGCCGACAACGGCAGTGCCTTCGGCGTCAGATCTTCGACGAGCTTGGGTGCGCTCTTGGCCAGGTTGGCCAGCAGGTGCTGCACTTCTTCGTGGCCGAGCAGTTCCGGCGCGTGTTCGCGGATGAGGTGCGAGAGGTGGGTGGCCACCACGGTGGCTGGATCGACCACGGTATAGCCCAGCGTTTCAGCCTGGGCACGCTGGTGCGGTTGGATCCAGGTGGCATCCAGGCCGAATGCGGGGTCCTTGCCGGCGATGCCTTCCAGCGCGCCGAGCGCGCTGCCCGGGTCCAGGGCCAGTTCGCGGTCGGGGTGGATCTCGGCGGTGGCCACCGGTACGCCGTGCACCAGCACGCGGTAGCCGTTGGCCGGCAGTTCCAGGTTGTCGCGGATGTGCACCGACGGGATCAGGAAGCCGACGTCCTGGGTCAGCTTGCGCCGCACGCCCTTGATGCGTGCCATCAGTTCGCCGCCCTGGCTGCTGTCCACCAGCGGAATCAGCCGGTAGCCGACCTCCAGGCCCAGCGGATCGACCGGGCGCAGTTCGTCCCAGCTCAGTTCGGCAGTCGGAGCCGGCGCGGCCGGGCGGCCGAGTGCGTTGAGCGCGGCAGCGTCATTGCCTGCGGCTGCCGGATCGGTGGCCGCGGCCTTGCCCTTGCGGTAGACCTTCCAGGCGATGAAGCCGAGGATCGCGGACAGTGTCAGGAAAGCGACGTTGGGCATGCCCGGCACCAGGCCGACCACGCCGATGATGCCGGCGGTGATCGCCAGCGCGCGGTACTGGCCGAACACCTGGCCGGTCATGGCCTGGGCCATGTCCTGCGAACGCGAGGCGCGGGTGACCAGCATGGCCACGGCGCTGGAGACCAGCAGTGCCGGCAGCTGCGCCACCAGGCCATCACCAATCGACAGCAGGGTGTAGGTGGCAGCGGCATCGCCGAACGGCATGCCATGCTGCAGCACGCCTACGGCCAGGCCGCCGAGCATGTTGATGAACAGGATCAGGATGCCGGCAATGGCATCACCACGGATGAACTTGCTGGCACCGTCCATCGCGCCGTAGAAATCGGCTTCCTCGCGGACTTCCTCGCGGCGCAGCTTGGCTTCTTCACGCGTCAGCAAACCGGCGTTGAGGTCGGCGTCGATCGCCATCTGCTTGCCGGGCATCGCGTCCAGGATGAAGCGCGCGGTCACTTCCGAGACGCGGCCAGCGCCCTTGGTGATGACCACGAAGTTGATGATGGTCAGGATCGCGAACACCACGATGCCGACCGCGTAGTTGCCGCCGATCACGAACTCGCCGAAGGCGGCAATGACCTTGCCCGCGGCGTCATGGCCGTTCTGGCCGTTCAGCAGGATGACGCGGGTGGAGGCCACGTTCAGCGCCAGCCGCAGCATGGTGGTGATCAGCAGCACGATCGGGAAGATCGTGAAGTCCAGCGGGCGCTTCACGTAGACCACCGCCAGCAGCACCATCAGCGAGATGGCGATGTTGAAGGTGAACAGGGCATCGAGCACCGGTGCGGCCAGCGGCACCACGACCATGGCCAGCAGGGCCAGCACGATCAGCGGTGCGCCAAGGCCCTGGCGGATCATTTCCAGCGCGCGGCGGGTGTTGAAACCGGTGGAGGGCTGGGCGCTCACGGGCGGCCTCCCTTGCCGAATTCATCCACCTGGATGTGCGGGGCGTCCGGCATCGGGCCAGTGCGCCAGGCGCGCAGCTGGTAGACGTAGGACAGGACCTGGGCGACGGCCGAATACAGTCTCACGGGGATTTCCTTTCCGAGTTGGCCTTCCCGATACAAGGCGCGTGCCAAAGGCGGGGCGGAGACAATAGCGACCTTGTTGCCGTCGGCCACTTCACGGATGCGCAGCGCGGTCTCGTCCACACCCAGGGCGACCACTTTGGGGGCGTTCATGGCGCCGCCCTCGTACTTAAGGGCGACCGCGTAGTGGGTGGGGTTGACCACCACCACATCGGCAGTGGGCACCGCCTCCATCATCCGGCGGTTGGCCATCTGCTGCTGCAGCTGGCGGATGCGGCCCTTTACCTCGGGGCTGCCCTCGCTTTCCTTCATTTCCCGGCGCAGCTCTTCACGGGTCATCTTCAGCTTGCGCATCCAGTTCCAGCGCTGGTAGGGCGCATCGATGGCGGCCAGCACCAGCATCGCGCCGGCGGTGGCCAGCAGCAGGCGCAGGGTGAAGCCGAGGCCGTCGGTGATGGCGGTCTCCAGCGGGTGGTGGATCAGCCCGCGCAGGGTGTCGAAGCCGGTCCACACCACCAGCCCGGCGGCGACGCCGACGAAGGCCACGCGCAGCAGCGATTTGGTGAACTCGGCGATGGCTTCAGGGCCATACAGGCGCTTGAGCCCGCTCATCGGGTTCATGCGGTTGAAGTCGGGCATCATCGCCTTCTGCGACCAGCGCAGGCCGCCCATCACCAGCGGGGCGACGAAACTGGCCAGCAGGCAGACCAGCACCAGCGGCGCGATCACCAGCATGAACTGCAGCAGCAGGTCGCCGAAGTGGCCGAACAGTTCCTTCGGGTTCTGCCGCAGGCTCTGTTCCGGGCTGAGCGCATGCTTCATCCAGGCGCTGGCGCCACGGCCGATCGAGCCGCTCATGGCCATCACCGCTAGTACGCCGGCGCCGAACACGGCGGCGGTGCCAAGTTCGCGCGAGCGCGGCAGGTTGCCCTGTTCACGGGCGTCGCGCAGGCGTTTTTCGGTAGGTTGTTCGGTCTTTTCGCCGGCGGATTCGTTCTCGGACATCACGGGCACTGCGGCAGGGGATGCCGGGGTGCGTGCAAGAAGTGTTCCGTGATGGGTTCATGTGCCAACCAAGGTTGGCATCTACCAGAGCAGGTGCAGGTGGGAGCGCAGCCTGGATTTACCCCGGCGGGTGCTGCGTCGGCGGGCTCTGCGCCAGTTCCACCCGAGGCCGGGGCAGGTCATGCAGCTGCATGAAGCGCGCCGCATCCACCGGGCGGCCGAGCAGGTAGCCCTGCAGGTAATCGCAGCCCAGCCGCTCCAGGTAGGCGCGCTGCGCGGCGGTTTCCACGCCTTCGGCCACGATGTCCATGTCCAGCGCGTGGCCCAGCGCCACGATCGCCGAGACGATCACCACGTCCTCGGCGCTGTGCTCCAGATCGCGCACGAAGGCGTGGTCGATCTTGATTTCGGTGGCCGGCAACCGCTTCAGGTACAGCAGGCTGGAATAGCCGGTGCCGAAGTCATCGATGGAGATGCCCACGCCCAGTGCCGAGAGCGCCTGCAGCAGGCGCAGGCTGGTATCGGTATCGCGCATCACCGTGCTTTCGGTGATCTCCAGCACCAGGTGGCGTGGGGCAATGTCGTAGCGTTCGATCACTTCACGCACATCCTGCAGCAGGTGCGGCGAACTGAACTGCACCGGCGACAGGTTCACCGACATCGACCAGCCCTCGTGCCCGGCATCGTGCCAGCGGCGCAGCTGCTGGCAGGCCTGGTCCAGCGCCCAGCGCCCGATCTCATTGATCGCACCGCTGCGTTCGGCCAGCCGGATGAAGCGGTCCGGCGGGATCAGGCCATGCTCCGGATGGCGCCAGCGGATCAGCGCTTCGGCACCGGCCACCTTCTGCGTGGCTACCTGGATCTTCGGCTGGTAGTGCAGGAACAGCTGCTCGCTGCCGATGGCCCGGCGCAGGTCGGCCAGCAGCCGGAACTGTTGTTCGGCGCTGTCATTCATCCAGTCGGCGAACAGCACGAAGGCGTTGCGTCCGGATTCCTTGGCCTGGTACATCGCTGCATCGGCAAAGGCCATCAGCTGCCGCTCGCTGGCAGCGTGATCCGGACAGATCGCCACGCCGATGCTGGCGGTCACCTGCAGTTCGTTGTCGGCCAGCAACGGCCCGCTGCCGACCGCCTGCAGGATGCGCCGGGCCAGGGTCGGCAGGTCCTCGTCGTGCTCGATGCGCACCACCAGCACGAACTCGTCGCCGCCCAGCCGCGCCAGCATGTCGTTGGGCCGAAGCAGCTGGCGCGTGCGTTCGGCCACCGCAACCAACAGTGCATCGCCGGCCTGGTGGCCATAGGCATCGTTGACCTGCTTGAAGCCATCCAGGTCCATGAACATCACCGCGAAGCGGCTGCCGCCCTGTTCGGCCTCGGCCAGCGCCTGCACGATGCGCCGCTGCAGCAGCAGGCGGTTGGGCAGGCGGGTAAGCGGGTCGTGCAGTGCGGCCTGGGTCAGTTCCTGCTGTGCGTCGGTCAGCGAGGTACTCAACAGGGAATTGCGCAGGCGCAGCAGTTGCGCCTCCACCCGCTGGTCCAGCCAGGAGACCACCAGCACCACGGCCAGGATGGCGACGGTCAGCACCACCACCAGCATGGCCAGCCATTCGCTCTGCAGCCCATCGCCGACGGCTGCGCCGCAGATGCTGCCTTCCGGAAAGCGTGCGGCGGCCATGCCGGTGTAGTGCATGCCGACGATGGCCAGCCCGAGCAGGCCGGCAGCCGCGAGCCGGTCGCCGACACGGGTGCGCTGCGCGCGCAGGCGGAACGCCACGTACAGCGCCGTCCACGAGGCGGCCACCGCCACCATCAGCGAAAAAAGCAGCCAGCCCGGGTCGTAGTCGATGCCCGGCTGCATGCGCATTGCGGCCATGCCAACGTAATGCATGCCGGCAATGCCAGTGCCCATCAGCAGCGCGCCACCGGCCAACCGCGGGTGGGGCAGGGTACGCAGCGAAACCAGCCATAGCGCGAACACCGATGAGGCGATCGCCAATGCGAGGGAAAGCAGGGTGATGGGCAGGTCGTAGCCGAGCGGAATGGGCAGATCGAAGGCGAGCATGCCGATGAAGTGCATCGACCAGATGCCCAGGCCCATGGCGAAGCCACCACCGAGGCGCCACCACCACGCCGCGCCCTTGCCGGGTGCAGTGACCGTGCGCCCGGCCATCGCCAGCGCGGTGTACGAAGCCATCACGGCCACCAGCAGCGAGATCGCCACCAGCCACGGGTTGTACGTGCCTACCAGCATTCGTCAGTCTCCCGGACCTGCCTGTCGACGGAAACCACGGTGGGGCATGCATGAGGCAGGCCGACGCAAGGCGCCGGCCACGTGCGACATCCCCCCGGTTGCCGCGTATTCACTCTAACGCGCAGACCCGGGGGAAGGGCAAGCAGTAAAACGTGATGATCCGGTCAGTGTGTGACCGTGTCCGCAGCCTGGAAGGCGGCATCGAACAGGCGCTGTACCGGCGGACCCATTTCCCCGGCCAGCAGCGCCAGCAGGAACAGGCCCAGCAGCAGCGACACTGGCAGGCCGAGCTGGATCGGGTTCAGCGCCGGGGCCGCACGGGCCAGGACGCCGAACGCCAGGTTCACCGCCAGCATTGCCACAGTCAGCGGGATCGCCAGGGTCAATGCGCCGCGCAGTACGGTCAGCAGGAAGGTTGGGGCGATGCTGAAGAAGGCGTGCGGGTCCGGCAGCGGGGCGCCGATCGGCAGCGCCCGGTAGCTGTCCACCACCAGCGAGATCAGCGCCAGGTGCCCGTTGGCGGTGAAGAACAGCAGGCCGAACAGCAGATAGAACCACTGGCCGATCACGCCGGAGGTGCCGCCACGCAATGGGTCACTCATCTGCGCGAAGGCCAGGCCGGTGCCCTGGGCGATCAGTTCGCCGGCCATCGCGCCGGCCTCGAACACCAGCCGAAGCAGGAAGCCGATGGATACGCCGATGGCCAGTTCACGGGCGATGGTAAGGACCGTGGCGGCATCGAAACCGGTCCAGTCCGGTACCGGCGGCAGCAGCGGCGCCAGTGCGATGGCCAGGGTGCCAGCCAGCACCACGCGCACCCGCGCGGGAACGGCACGGGTACCGACCATCGGCATGGCCATGGCCACTGCGCCGATGCGCAGCATGGTCCACAGCACGGTGCCGATCATGCCGAAGGCCTGCAGGCCGTCGGCAGCCATCTGGGTGGCGGCGTCCATCGAAGCGCGTGTCCTAGCCGATCAGGTGTGGAATGCGCTGGAACAGCAGCGTGGTGAACTCCACCAGGTGGCCGATCAGCAGGCTGCCCAGCGCGAACAGCACCGCGGTCAGCGCCGCCGCCTTGGCGACGAAGGCGATGGTCGGCTCATTGAGCTGGGTCGCGGCCTGCACCACGCCCACCACCACACCGACCACCAGCACGGTGAGCAGCAGCGGGCCGGCCACCCACAACACGGTGATCAGGCCGCCACGCAGTTCGGTCAGGGCAAGTTCGGGAGTCATTCGGGTTCCATCTGCTCATGTAGCGTCGAGCCATGCTCGACTGTGCTTCTGTAGAGTCGAGCCATGCTCGACTGCCTCTCGATCACGCCGGATTGAAGCTCGCCGCCAAGGTACCGACGGTCAGCACCCAGCCATCCACCAGCACGAACAGCAGGATCTTGAACGGTGCCGACACCAGCATCGGCGACAGCATCATCATGCCCATCGACATCAGCACGCTGGCCACCACCAGGTCGATGATCACGAACGGGATGAAGATCAGGAAGCCGATTTCGAAGGCGGTCTTCAGCTCGCTGGTGACGAACGAGGCGACCAGAACCGGGAACGGGATCGCATCGGGGCTGGCGTAGGTGCCGTGCCCGGCGATGCCGGCAAAGGTCATCAGGTCGGTCTCGCGGATCTGCGCCAGCATGAAGCCGCGCAGCGGCGTGGTGGTCAGCGTCCAGGCGGTCTGGAAGTCGATCTCGCCGTTGAGGTAGGGCGCCATGCCGGTGCTCCAGGCCTTGTCCCAGGTCGGCAGCATGATCATTGCGGTGAGGAACAGGGCCAGGCCCAGCAGCACCTGGTTGGACGGCGTCTGCCCGGTGCCCAGTGCCTGGCGCAGCAGGCCCAGCACGATGATGATGCGGGTGAACGAGGTCAGCACCAGCAGCATCGACGGGATCAGGGTGATCGCGGTCATCAGCAGCAGGGTCTGCAGCGGCAGGCTGACCGGTGCACCGCCGATCTTGCCGACATTGATGTCCGGCAGCGGCGTGGTCGGGGCACCGGGGGCGGCGAAGGCCAGTGCCGGCAACAGGCACAGGGCGAGCATCAGCAGCCACGGCATCAGGATGGCAAGACGAGTACGGGTGACACGCATGTCAGGGGTCCTTGCGCAGCCGCTGCTGCAGCAGCTGGGCGAAATTCGGCAGGTTCTTGAAGTCCGGCACGCGCACCGGCGCGGGCGGCGGCAGCGGTTCGGGCAGGGTGTGCAGGGTGTTGATGCCGCCAGCGGTGACGCCCAGCAGCAGCTGCTGGCCGTTGACCTCGACCACCACCACGCGCTCCTTGGCACCGACACTCAGGCTGGCCACCACCTTCATGCCGTCGGCCGGGCGGAAGCCGCTGCCGGGCAGGCGCTTGAGCAGCCAGCCGAGGCCGATGACCAGCGCCAGCACTGCCAGCAGCGCCAGCACCGCGCCGAACAGGCTCGGTGCGGCGGCTGCGTGCTGGCCGATCTGCGGGCCGACCGGAGCGGCGGTCTTGCCGACCGCCAACAGGGTGGAGGCCAGCAGGCTCAACGCAGTCTCCGGATCCGCTCGCTCGGGCTGACCACGTCGGTCAGGCGCACGCCGAAGCGGTCGTTGATCACCACCACCTCGCCGTGGGCGATCAGGGTGCCGTTGACGAACACGTCCAGCGACTCGCCGGCACCGCGTTCCAGTTCCACCACCGAGCCCTGGTTGAGCTGCAGCAGATTGCGGATCGGCAGGCGGGCACGACCGACTTCCAGCGACAGGGTCACCGGCACGTCGAGGATCACGTCCAGGTTGAGGTCGGCGCCGGCCCCTTCTTCGGCCTGCAGGGTGCCGAACTGGGCCGGGGTCGGTTCGAGGGCGTCGATATCGTTCATTGCGGGTCTTCCTGGATGACGGGTGCGCGCGGGCGGGTGCCCGGCGGATGGGTAGCGGTGATCTTCACGGCGTTCATGCCGTTGGCGATGCCGAACTCGCCGGTGAACACCGGGATGTTCTCCACGCACAGCGGCACCTGCGGGCTGAGCTCGATCGGCAGGATGTCGCCGACCTTCAGCTGGGTCAGGTCACGCAGGGTCATGCGCTTGCTGGCCAGTACGCTGGACAGGGTCACCTCGGCGATGTTGAGCTGTTCACGCAGGGTCTGGCCCCAGCTTTCGTCGCGATCATTGCGGTCGCTCTGGATGCCAGCGTCGAGCAGCTCGCGGATCGGTTCCAGCATCGAATACGGCAGGGTCACATGGATGTCGCCGCCACCGCCGTCGAGCTCGACGTGCAGCCGGCACACCACCACGTACTCGCGCGGCGTCACGATGTTGGCGAAGTGCGGGTTGATCTCCGAGTTGATGTATTCGAAGTCGACATCCATCACCGGTGCCCAGGCCTCGCGCAGGTCGGCGAAGGTCTGCTTCAGCAGCAGGTGGATCACCCGCATTTCGGTGGCGGTGAACTCGCGGCCTTCAATGCGGGTCGGGTAGCGCCCGTCGCCGCCAAAGAAGTTGTCGACGATGGCGAACACCAGGGTCGGTTCGAACACGATCAGGCCGGTACCGCGCAGCGGCTTGAAGCGGATCAGGTTCAGGTTGGTCGGCACATACAGCGAGTGCATGTAGTCGTTGAACTTGATCAGCTCGATGCCGCGCACCGACAGTTCGGCCGAACGGCGGATCAGGTTGAACAGGCCGATCCGCCACAGGCGCGCGAAGCGCTCGTGGACCATTTCCAGGGTCGGCATGCGACCACGGATGATGCGGTCCTGGCTGGCGAAGTCGTACGAACGTGCTTCGCCTGACGGCGGTTCCGCATCGGTCTCGACCGCGCCACTGTCCACGCCGTGGAGCAGGGCATCGATCTCGTCCTGGGACAGCAGATCATTCATCGGTGGGCCCTTACTGGGTCACGAAGCTGGTGAACAGCAGATCGTCGGCGCCGCTGCTGCCGGTCTCGGCCTTGAGCACTTTCTGCACTTCGGCCAGCGAAGCGGCCTGCAGCTTCTGCTTGCCGGCGATGTCGGCGATCTGGTCGGGGCTGACCTGCGAGAACAGCATCAGCAGGCGTGCGCGAATGGCTGGCGCATGCGTCTTGATCGCTTCCAGTGCGGCCGGATCGCGGGTCATCAGCTGCACTTCCAGCTGCAGGTAGCGCGGGCCGTCGACCGGGCCGTTGAGATTGACCACGAAGGCCGGGTCCAGGGCGAAGTACTGCGCCGGTGCCGGAGTACTGGCCTTCTTCGGGGCCTGCGCGGTCTTCTCTTCGTGCTTGGACTGGGTGAAGAACCAGACGCCGCCACCGGCGGCAGAGGCGGCGAGCACAGCCACCAATGCGGTGATCAGGATCGGACTGCGCGGCTTGGCGGCCTTGTCCTTCTCGGCGGTCTTCTTGGTTTTGTCAGCGGCTGCGGCCACGGGGTGAAGCTCCTGAGGGTTGCTTCACCGGGATATGCAAGGGGTGTGCCGGAGCCGGGGCAGAGGGGTGCGACGGAATTCCGTCGGGGTGCCGGTGGGGCCGTGCGGAGCAAGCTCCGCACCCACCAACGCGATACGGGTAGCTGCTGCTCTATTGCCCCGGTGCCCTGGTGGGTGCCAACCGTCCCGCTCTGGTGGGTGCCAACCTTGGTTGGCACGCTTGTCAGGCGTATGCGTCCAGCAACCCGCGCTGGCGGATCAACTGCGCGGACGACACGCTGGCCTCGCCCGGCGACGGTTCTCCGTCACCCGCGATGCCGCCGCTACTGGCCTGGCCTGACGCATTGCCGTCACCACCAGGCGCCTGATGACCAACATCAGCATGAGCCAGCTGGAAGCCTTGTTCGCCGAGGAGTTCGCGCAGGCGCGGCAGGCTGCTTTCCAGTGCCTGGCGCACATCCACGTGTGGGCTGCTGAAGCTGGCATGCACCTTGTCGCCGTTCAACTGCAGGCGCACATCGACCGGGCCCATGTCGTCCGGGCTCAACCGGATGTGGGCGTGGCCGATCTTCTGGTCGGCCAGCCAGCCCAGGCGCGCGCCGATGGCCTGGTCGAAACCATCGTCACCGAGCACCGGCTTCGGCGTCGGCTCGCCATTGAAGATGGCATTGCCGGTGGCCAGCGCGGCCTTCAGATCCTGCGCGGCCGCATTGCCCGGCGCATGCAGCAGCGGCGCTGCGGCACGGTCGCCGATGAGGGGTGCGTCGCTGTCTTCGCCACGTTCATTGCGCTTGCCGGGCAGCACCAGTTCAGACAACGGCAGCGTGGCTGTCTGGTCGGTGCCGCTGCTGGTGGTGGACGATGTGGCAGCCGCCGCTGTGGATGGCAGGGCTGCGACGGCCGGCAGTGCGGCGGGGGCGGGTAGTGCGTTGCCGTCTGCGTCGGTAGCCGTTGCAGCCATTGCTGGCAGAGCGGCGACAGGATCGGCAGGCGCCGGTACCGCCAGCACCAGCCCGGCCAGGCCGAGTGGCGGCCACGGGGCTTCCTCGGTCGCCGCCGGGGTGTCCTTCTCGGCAACCGGCTTGGCCGGTGCTGTGGGCACCGTGGCGGCGGTCTCTTCGGGGACGGCAGTGCTGTCCGGCCTGCGCTCGGCGCCGGCTTGGCCAGTGCTGTCCGATGCCGGTCCCTGCGTGGACGGCATGGGCGAGTTCGAGGGTTTCGAGGATGCATCGGCACCCGGCGAGCCACCCTGCAGCAGTTGGCTGAACCCCTTGTTGCCATCACCGCGTGGCGCGCGTGGTGCGCTGCTGCCGGAATGCGGTGGCTGCGCGTTGGCGCTGCTGGCCAATGGCGCGGGCATCACGAGCGGCCTCCCTGCTCGGCGCCGTCCTGATCTTCGGCCTGTACCAGGCGGGCGCGACGCGCGCCAATGTCGTCCATCTCGCGCTGGTCGCGGCGGTCCGTCACCACCTTTTCCTGTGCGCGGTAGCTGGCGGCCAGCTGTTCCAGCACAGCTTTGTCACGGCTGGCCAGGATCAGGCGGGCGCGCTCGGCTTCCACTTTTTCGCGGTTGCCGTTGACCGTGGCCTGCTGCTGCTCCACCGCACTGTCGAGACGGTCGAGGAAGGCGCGCCGGTTCAGCAGCTGCGCCGGGCTGGTCGCTGCCATCTGCGCGTTCGCATATTCCTCGGCATAGCGGCGCAGTTCGTCCAGTCGCGATAGATGGGTATCGAGCACGCGCTGGCGTTCGGCCAGATCGCGGGCGACTGCGTCCTCGTGTTCCTGGGCCCGCTTGAGCAGGGGATCGATGCGCTTGGACTGGTTCATGGCTTAACTCTCTTGTTCCACCAGGCGCTGCAGTGCCGCCTGGCTGTGCGGGAGATCTGCGGCCTTGGCGACGTCCTGGCCGAGGAACTCCATGATTTCCGGCCAGCGTTCCAGGGCTTCGTCGGTGGCCGCGTCGTTGCCGCGCTGGTAGGCACCGATGGCGATCAGGTCGCGGTTGGCCGAATAGGCCGAGACCAGCCGCTTCAGCTTGCGGATGCGCAGGCGCCACGGCTCGTCGGCGATTTCCGTGACCACGCGGCTGACCGACGATTCAACGTCGATGGCCGGGTACAGGCCACTGTCGGCCACGCGCCGCGACAGCAGGATGTGGCCGTCGAGGATCGCGCGCGCTGCATCGGCGATTGGATCCTGCGGATCGTCGCCTTCGGTCAGCACCGTGTAGAACGCAGTGATCGAGCCACGGCCCTTGGCACCATTGCCGGCACGCTCGACCAGCGCCGGCAGCTTGGCGAACACCGACGGCGGATAGCCGCGGGTGGTCGGCGGTTCGCCCACCGACAGGCCGATCTCGCGCTGGGCCTGGGCGAAGCGGGTCAGCGAGTCCATCAGCAACAGCACGTTCAGGCCCTGGTCGCGGAACCACTCGGCGATGGCGGTGGCACGGTAGGCGCCGTGCAGGCGCGCCAGCGGCGGACGGTCGGCGGGGCTGGCGACCACCACGGCGCGGCGCAGGCCTTCTTCGCCCAGCGTGGTCTCGACGAAATCGCGCACTTCGCGGCCACGTTCACCGATCAGGCCGACCACGATCACGTCGGCAGCGGTGTAGCGGGTCATCATGCCCAGCAGCGTCGACTTGCCGACGCCGGAACCGGCGAACAGGCCGACGCGCTGGCCGCGGCCGATCGGCAGCAGCGCATTGATCGCGCGCACGCCCACGTCCAGCGGCTGGGTAATGGGTTCGCGCGCCAGCGGATTGATCGACACGCCGGCCATGCCGACGTGGCCTTCTGCGCGGATCGGGCCCTTGCCGTCCAGCGGCACGCCGTCGCTGTCGATGACGCGGCCAAGCAGGCCTTCGCCCACTTCCACGCCACCGCGGCGCGCCGATGGCACCACCCGCGCATTGGGCAACAGGCCATGCAGCTCTGCGCTGGGCATCAGGTAGGTGCGCTCGCCGGCGAAGCCGACCACTTCGGCATCGACCCAGCCACCATCAACCACTTCCACCTTGCAGCTGGCGCCCAGCGGCGCCTCGCAGCCGACGGCTTCCAGGGTCAGGCCGACCGCGCGGCGCAGTACGCCTTCGCGGATCAGGCCGCGGCCATGGGCGGTATCCACACGCAGGCCATCGAGGCGACGGGCCAGGCGCAGGTTGCGGGCCATGGCCCAGTCGGCCGGTGGCGGCGTCGGCTGCTGATCGGGGTTCATGCATTGGCTCCGGTCTGGCGGATCACCGCGTCCAGCGCGCCGCGCAGGCGGGCTTCCAGGGTGCCGTCGATGCGCACGGCTTCGGCGTGCACGCGAAGATCGCCGCGGCTGAGGCTGGTGTCTGGCACCAGGCGCTGTTGTGGCGGCAGGCTCAACAGCGGGGCGAGGGCGGCGATGTCGTCCGGGTGCAGGCGCACTTCGACCTCGCGGGTGCTGCCACCCACCGCGTCGATGGCCTCACCGACCAGCTGTGCCAGCAGTGCCGGGTCGGCTTCATAGGCGCGGCCGACCAGCGCACCGGCGATGCGTACCGCCAGCTCGCCCAGTGCGCCGACCACTTCGTTCTCCAGCCGCACCAGCGGTCGGCTGAAGTTGTCGAGGATGCCTTCGATCTGCGCGGCGAGGCGACGCACCTCCGCCTGGCCCTGGCCGTAGCCTTCGGTATGGCCGTGCTGGAAGCCTTCCTTCTCTGCGCTGTCCTGGATCGCCTGGATTTCCTCCAGGGTCGGCAGCTGCAGCGGCGGCTCCGGCTCGTGTTCCGGGTCCGGCTCGGTGAGTTCGAACGCATCCTCCTGATCCAGCACCGGTTCGGGCTGGGCCAGAAGGTCCGGGGCAAGCCAGCGCACGACGTTGCTCACAGCATGGCCTCCGCGCTGCCACCGATGGTGACCGTGCCTTCATCGGCCATGCGCTTGACGATGGCCAGGATCTCGCGCTGCGCGCCTTCCACGTCGGACAGGCGCACCGGGCCGCGGGCTTCCATGTCTTCCAGCAGGATTTCGGCCGCGCGCTGCGACATGTTGCGGGTGATCTTGTCGCGCACCTTGATGTCGGCACCGCGCAGGGCCAGGCCCAGGCGCTCGCCGCTCACTTCGCGCAGCACCAGCTGCATTTCGCGGTCGTCCAGGTCTACCAGGTCGTCAAACACGAACATCAGGTCCTGGATGCGGTTGCTCAACGGCGCATCGATGCGGGCGATCTCGCCCAGAATCGCCTGGTCCTGGCCGCTGTCCATGAAGTTCAGGATGTTGGCCGCGCACTGCACGCCGCCAATGTTGGACGACTTCAGGTTCTGGTTGCCGGCGAACTGGCGCTCCATGATCTCGTTGAGTTCATTGAGTGCGTTCGGCGGAATGCCGTCGAGGGTGGCGATGCGCAGCAGCACGTCCACGCGGGTACGGTCGGGCAGCAGCTTCAGCGCGTCGGCGGCCTGGTCGGTCTCCAGGTGCGCCATCACGATGGCGATGATCTGCGGGTGCTCGTTGCGCACCAGGTCAGCCACCGCACGCGGGTCCATCCACTTCAGCGCGTCCAGGCCGGTGGTGTTGCGGCCGAGCAGGATGCGGTCGATCAGGTTGCCGGCCTTCTCGCTGCCCAGTGCCTGCACCAGCATGTTGCGGATGTAATCGTCCGAGCCCACGCCCAGCGAGGTCTTCGAGCCCAGCTCCTGGCCGAACTGGTCCATCACCCGTTCCACCTGTTCGCGGGTGATGTCGGTCATGGTGGCCATGGCGATGCCGATTTTCTGCACTTCCTTGGGTTCCATGTGACGCAGCACTTCGGCCGCATCCAGCTCACCCAGCGAAAGCAGCAGTACGGCGGCGCGCTGCACGCCAGTCAGTGCGGCCTCAGTCATTGGCCACCCAGCCCTTGACCACCTGGGCCACGCGCTTGGAGTCGGTCTTCACGGCTTCACGCGCCATCCGCAGTCGTTCCTCATATGAATCCACCGGCAGGGCCAATGCATCCGGCCCGCCCAGGCTGGCCCGGTCGGCGCCCAGCGCCGGCAGCGGCATGCCATCGTCATCGACCAGCTGCACGTCCGCGGTATGCGGCTCCAGTGCCTGTTCGTCGTTCTTCTTGTTCTGGCCGGTGATCGCGCGCAGTGCAGGGCGCAGCACACCGAACAGCAATGCCAGCACTACCACGGCACCCAGCAGCATGCGACCGGCGTCGTGCACCCACGGCAGCTCCCACCATGCCGGGCCTTCGACCGGCGTGGTGTCACGCACGAACGGGGCATTCATCACCGACACGGTGTCGCCACGCTCGGCGTTGAAGCCGACGGCCTGCTTGACCAGCGCCTCGACGCGGGTCAGTTCGGCGGCCGACAGCGGCTGCGGGCTCATCTTGCCGTTGGCACCGGCGCGCGGGACGTTGTCCACCAGCACCGCCACCGAGACGCGCTTGATGCGGCCGGCCGGCTGGCGGGTGTGCTGCAGGGTGCGGTCCAGCTCGTAGTTGCGGGTCGCGTTCTTGCTGCTTTCGGTCGGGGCCTGCGCAGTGGCCGGTGCGGCCTGCTGGCCCGGCGGGCTGTTGCTGGTCGCGCCCGGCACGCCCTGCGGGCCCGGGGTGCTGGTGGTGTTCTCGCTCATCTGCTCGCTGCGCAGCTTCTGCGGTTCACCGTTGTAGAGCTCACGGGCTTCCTCGGTCACCGAGAAGTCCATGTCCACGCTCACTTCCGGATTGACGCGGCCAGGACCGGTCATCGGCTCCAGCAGCTCGCGGATGCGCTGGTTGAACGAGGTTTCCTGGCGGCGGACCTGCTCGAACTGGGCCGCATTGACCGCCGCCTCGCTGTTCGGGTCGGTGATGCTGAGCATGCGCCCGCTCTGGTCGACCACCGTCACCCGTTCCGGAGCGAGGTCCGGAATGCTGGCCGCGACCATGTGCACGATGGCGTCGACCTGGCTGCGTTCCAGCTGCTGGCCGCCACGCAGTTCCAGGGTGACCGAGGCGCTGGCCACGTCACGCTGCCGGGTGAAGGCGCTGGGCTTGGGAATAGCCAGGTGCACGCGCGAATCGCGCACCGGGCGCAGCGTGTTGATGGTGCGCGACAGCTCGGTTTCCAACGCATGCTGGTAGCGCGCGCTTTCCACGAACTGGCTGACGCCGAATCCCGGGTCGCGCTCCATCAGCTCGAAGCCGAGCTTGCCGCTGTCGGTCAGGCCGGAGCCGGCCAGCTTCAGGCGGGCGTCGTGCAGGTTCTTTTCCGGCACGGTGATGCCACCGGTGGCCGGGTCGAGCGCGAACGGGATCTGCGCGGCGCGCAGCAGGTCGGTCGCTTCAGCGGTGGCCTTCTGGTCCAGGCCGGTATACAGCGGGACCATGCCGGGCTTCTGCGACCAGAAGAACACGGACAGGCCTGCCGCCACCGCCACCGCGATCATCGCCATCAGGCCCAGCCGACGGGTGATCTGCAGACTCTGCAGGCGGTCGAACCATTGCCCGGCCTTCTCGGCGTTCAGGCTGTCCTTGGAGAGCGTCAGTGCCATGCGTCAACGTTCCTTACAGCGGCATGTTCATCACGTCCTGGTAAGCCTGGACGAGACGGTTGCGGACTTCCACGGTGGCGCGGAAGGCGATCTGGGACTGCTGCGAGGCGACCATCACCTTGGCCAGGTCGGCGCTGGGGTCGCCCATTTCGAAGGCCTTGGCGAGGGCGCCGGATTTCTGTTGCGCGTCGTTGACGCCGGCAATCGCACCACGCAGGGTTTCGGTGAAGCTGGCCGGCTGGGCCTGCGGTGCGTCCAGCACCGTGCCCGGCAGGGCATTGCTGCGCGGCGTTTCGCCCAGCGGGTTGAGCGCCGGCTGTCCCATCTGGGTCTGATAGGAGCGGATCTGCGAAAGGATCGAAGTGACGGAGTGGGACATCTGCAACGGTTCCAGAAACAGGGGATGGGGTTGTCTGCTGGAGCAGGTGCAAGTGCCGTGCCGAAACCGGTTTTCGATTCAGTGAAGTGAGGAGGTTGGGTGTGCGTGCGGGGTTGCACCCCGCTCCCCGCGGTAGTGCCGGCCGCTGGCCGGCAACCTCAGCAGCAACGGCCGAAGCCGAAGCCGAAGCCGAAGCAACGGCAGAAGCTGGTTATCCGTGGGATGGCGGGGTGGGTCCGGTTGCGGGGGACGCCGTAAATCCGTCCATGGAGGCTCGGTCGCCGCGTCCATGCGGCTCACGCCCCCGCAACCGGACCCACCCCGCCTTCGACAGTTGGCCGCGATCTGTTGGAGCCTGCTGCTGATGGTGGGTGCCGACCGTTGGTCGGCACGCTGCTCTTGGTGGGTGTCGACCTTGGTCGACACGCTTTGGTCGGCACGGGATCTGACCCCATTGAAGGCGCCATTTAACCGGCGTCGGTTTTCTGGCCTATGGCTGCAGGGTCCAGCGGCCGGAATTCTGGCGCTGGCGCGGTGCGATGGGGCCGTCGTGCTGGGTGTAGATGAAGCGGCCCTGGCGGTCGCTCAGGCAGGTCAGCAGCAGGGTGTAGCGGGCAGGGCCTGCCGGGTGGGCTTCGGTCATCTGGATCTCGGCGATGTGCGGGGCCAGGCGCTGGTAGCGGTAGCTGCCGCCGATGCGCAGATCGGTGCCGAGGATGTCCAGCACGTACTGGTTGCCGGCGAAGCTGAGCTGGACCATGCGTCCGGCATTCGGATTATCTGGCTGGTACAGCGGGTCGCTGAGGTTGGTGAACTGGCGTTGGTCCAGCGTGGTGGGCAGGGTGCAGTCGGCGGCGGTGGCCAGGGCCGGGCAGAGCAGGGCGGCGAGCAGGGTGAGGCGATGCATGGTCGGAGCTCCTTGGGATGTCCTTGCCATGCTCCGCACAGCGGCGGTGATGTCTTTAGGAAAACGTGCAAATGCAATGGGGTCAGATCCCTTTCCGCAGGAAAGGGATCTGACCCCAGGTACTGGAAACACCAACGCCCGGGCAAGCCCAGGCGTTCGTGCCCCCTTCATGCTGGCAACGCGGTTCAGCCGGCCAGTTCGGCCTGCTCGCGTTCGATGCCGTACTTGCGCAGCTTTTCCACCAGGGTGGTGCGGCGCAGGCCGAGCAGCTGGGCGGCGTGGGCGACGACGCCCTGGGTGCGTTCCAGTGCTTCGTTGATCAGGCCCAGTTCGATGTTGGCCATGTGGTTGCGCAGGTCCATGCCTTCATCGGGTAGCGCCGCCGGTGCTGCGGCGCGATTGACGGCAATGCCGTGCTCCAGTGCCGGTTGGCTGCCGCCGCCCGGGGTGTGGAACGAGAAGCTGCGCAGGTCCAGGCGTTCTTCGCTCGCCGTCGGCTGTACCGGTGCCGGTGCGGCCACCGCTGCCAGTGCCGCATCGCCACGGTAGCGGGCCGGCAGGTCCTGCACGCGCACCGAGCCGCCCGGATGCAGCACCGCAAGGCGCTCGACCAGGTTGGTCAGCTCACGCACGTTGCCCGGCCACTCGTAGCCGGCCAGGGCCTGCAGGGCTTCCGGAGTGAAGCGCACTTCGCCACGGCCGGTACGGGCCAGTTGCGCGGCAATGGTTTCGACCAGTGCCGGCAGGTCTTCGCGACGCTCGCGCAGGGCGGGCACGTCGATCGGGAACACGTTGAGGCGGTAGAACAGATCCTCGCGGAACTTGCCTTCGGCAATACGGGTTTCCAGGTCGCGATGGGTCGCGGCCACAACGCGTACGTTGCAGCGGATGGTCTGGTTACCACCGACACGCTCGAAACTGCGTTCCTGCAGCACGCGCAGCAGCTTCACCTGCATCGGCAGGCTCATGTCGCCGATTTCGTCGAGCAGCAGGGTACCGCCTTCGGCCATTTCGAAACGGCCCTTGCGCGCGGTCAGTGCGCCGGTGAAGGCACCCTTTTCGTGGCCGAACAGTTCGCTTTCCAGCAGGTCGGCCGGAATGGCGCCGCAGTTGATCGCCACGAACGGGCCGTCGCGGCGCGGCGAGCGCTGATGGATGGCGCGCGACACCACTTCCTTGCCGGTACCGGATTCGCCCAGCACCAGTACGGTGGTATCGAATGCGGCCACCTGTTCGATCATGGTGCGCAGTTCGGTCACCGCCGGGCCATTGCCGGTCGGGCCCTGGTCCTGGGCGGCGCCGGCCTGGTGCTCGGCGTCCAGACGCTTGAGGCTGGCGCGGCGCAGCAGGGCTTCCATCTGCGCATGGCGCAGCGGCGTTTCCAGCGGCCAGATGTTGGCTTCGTGCAGGCCGTGCTGATGGGCAAAGGCTGCGGCATCACCGTCGGCCAGCAGTACCGGCGGCGGCAGGCTGCTGCCGCCCAGCCAGTTGTACAGCGCGGTGCTGGCAGCGGTGTCGTCCAGGCTGCCGACGATCACGGCCATCCAGTCGTTCTGGCGCTGGCGACCCAGGTCGAAGTCGGCCGCGTCGGAAACCCAGCGCGGGTTGAAGTCCATGAATTCCAGCAGGGCAACGGTGCGCTCTGCGCGCACGGCGTCGTTGTCCAGCACCAGGATGCGCGATTCGCTCACGATCGATCCTCCCTGAGGCCTTCCAGGATCGGCATGACTTCCTGGATGTAGGACAGCTTGCTGACAAAATTGTCGGCGCCGGCACGCAGCGCGTGTTCGCGGTGCTCGGCGTCGTCGAAGTGGCTGGCGATCACGATGTACGGTGCATCGTCCTGCGACTTGATCAGGCGGGTGGCCTGCAGGCCGCCCATTTCCGGCATCGCCAGGTCCATCAGCACCACCTGCGGGCGCAGCGTTTCCGAGCGCTCGATCGCTTCCAGGCCGTTGCCGGCGCTGCCGACGATCTGCAGCCAGTCGATCTTGCGGAAATGGCGCATCGCCGCGTTGATGAAGCCCTCGTGGTCATCGACCAGCAGGACCGTGAGCTTGTTCATGTCCAACATCCTTTTCAGCCCACCCGGGCCAGCTGCGGTTGCCTGGCGCCAAGCCGGCGCCGTTCACGGGCCGGGGCGATGTCCAGTTGTTCTCGGTATTTTGCGACGGTTCGGCGGGCAATGTTCACCCCCTGGCGCGACAGCAGGCCGGCGATGGCCTCGTCGGCCAGCGGGCGGCCGGCCGGTTCGGCGTCGATCAGGCGGCGGACCATGGCCTTCACGGCCTGGCCGGAGACGCTGGCGCCTTCCAGGCGCACGGCGAAGAAGTGCTTCAGTTCGAAGGTGCCGCGCGGGGTCTGCAGGAACTTGCCGGTGGTGATGCGCGAGACGGTGGACTCGTGCATGCCGATTTCCTCGGCCACTTCCTTCAGGGTCAGCGGCGCCATGGCCTCCTCGCCACGCACCAGGAACGCGGCCTGGCGCTCGACGATCACCCGCGCGGTGCGCAGCAGGGTGTCGTAGCGCATCGACAGGCCGCGGCTGAACCAGCGCGCTTCCTGCAGCATTTCGCGCAGTGCCGGTGCGGCCTCGCTGGTCTCGGCCAGGGCCTGTTCGTACTGGCTGTTGATCGAGACGCGGCGGCTGGTCGCCGGATTCAGCGCCACCTTCCACTGGTCGTCGGCGTGCCAGGCGACCACGTCCGGCACCACCACGGCATTGCGTTCGGGCAGCAGGCTGTCACCCGGGCGCGGCTGCAGCGAGAGGATCAGGCGCACCGCCTCGCGCACGTCGTCGATCTCGGCGTCGTGCAGGCGAGCGAGGGCGGGGTAGTCGTGCGCGGCCAGCGCGTCGAGCGCGCCATCGAGAATGCGTGCCGCCAGGTGGCGGGCGGGGACTACGCCGTGCAGGCTGCGCAGCTGGGCCTGCAGGCCTTCGCGCAGGTCCTGAGCGGCCATGCCGGCCGGTTCGCCATGCAGCAGCTGCTGACGGATGGCTTCCACGCCGTCGGCGGCGATGTCGAACTGGGCGCTGGCCAGCAGCTGCAGCTGGTCCAGCGGTGCCTGCAGGTAGCCTGCCTCATCGCAATGGTCCAGCCAGAAGGCGGCCACGGCCAGCTCGCGGTCATCCATGTCCAGCGACAGGCGCTGCAGCACGCGCAGCTGCGGGTCGCTCGATTCGCCGGCGGCGATGCGCGCCATGCGGTCGTCGTCGCCGTCCTGCCAGCTGGCGCCGGCCACGTCCCACATCGACGACTCGGGCAGCTCGTCGAAGGCGGCGATGTCCATCGTGGTGGCACTCGCTTCGGTGGCTTCGGCGGTGGGTGCTTCAGCCTCTTCGATCTCCAGCAGCGGGTTGGAGTCCAGCAGGCGCTGGATTTCCTGTTCCAGGTGCAGGCCATCGAGCTGCAGCAGCCGGATCGACTGCAGCAACTGCGGGGTGAGGTGAAGTTGTTGGCCCAGCTGGGCCGAGAGTGCAGCCTTCATCGTGGTTCCCCGGCACCGCTCCCCGGCGCCTTGTGGAACGCATCTTGCTTTTGATCCGGCGGGGGCGGAATCAGGGGGTTCCTGAGGGGCTTCGTGAATGTCCTGACAGGGTGTAGGGGTATTCCCTACATTGTCGCGGAATGTTGACGATGATCGCCGCTAAGTTGCTGATTTCCGGTGTTGGTGCCGGGTTAAGCGGGCTGCGCCGTGTACGGATTCCTGTCGGGGCGTGTCGGGGTGACGGGAATTCGTCGTCAGTGCGGATCTGGCCTCCTTCGCGGAGGATCACTCGAGCTCGTGCTGGTGGCGCGCGGCCAGCAGCAGCAGATCGTTGGCGCGGCGACAGCCCAGCGACTCCATCATGCGTGCGCGGTGGGTCTCCACCGTCTTGACGCTGATGCCGAGGTCGGCGGCGATTTCCTTGTTGCTTTCGCCCTTGCCGATGCGGCGCAGGATCTCGCGCTGGCGCGGCGACAGTGCGGCGATGCCGGTGGGTTTCTCGCGACCGAGCATCGGTGCCAGCATCTTGGCGGAGATCTGCGGGCTCAGGAACACCTGGCCGGCGTGCGCGGCACGCAGCGCCAGTTCAAGCTCCTGCGGTGCGGCATCCTTGACCAGGAACCCGACCGCACCGCGATCGAGTGCATCGCGCACGTGGGCGGCGTCGTCGTGCATGGTCATCATCACCACCCGCGTGCCGGGGGCGCGCAGGCGGATGTCGCTGAGGGCTTCCAGGCCGGTGCGGCCGGGCAGTGACAGGTCCATCAGGATCACGTCCGGGGCGTGCTGCAGGGCCAGCTGCAGTGCCTGCTCGGCATTGCTGGCCTCGGCGACGAGCTGCACGTCGGCAAACCCCTGCAGCAGCCGCGCCAGGCCGGCGCGGACCAGGGTGTGATCGTCGACGATGAGAACTCGCACAGGCACGTTGGAGGTCCGTGAGGGGAGTCCACCTTAACTTAGCTGAACGGGCGCGCCAAGGGTTGCCCATCCGGCGTCATGGTGGCAGGTTTCAGCGGGCGCGGCGTGCTTCGGCCACCTGGCGGCGATGCAGGCGGAACAGATGCCGCTCCATTGCCATCTCCAGGCCATCGCCAAGACGCTGGAAACGCAGCCACAGGTAGTGACCACCGCCACCGTCCGCCGCTTCGGCGATCACTTCCACGGGCAGGTCGATATGGTCAGGCAGCCAGTCGCTGGGCTGCAGGCGCACCAGGCCGGCCTGGCCGGGGCTGGCGCCGCTGCGCGGCCCCAGCTGCAGGCGGATGCCGCGGCGTGACCAGCGCACGGGCCGCAGCGTCAGTTCCTGGCCCTGCTGGCGTACCAGGCGGCCGAGCAGCACCATCGCCAGATCCAGCTTGGCTTCCAGCCGCTGCAACTGCAGGCTGGACTCATTGCGGTCGTCGTGCTCGTCAACGCGGCTGTCCTCGACCAGGGCCAGGCTGCGCAGCAGACCTTCGGCACTGCTGGTGCGACCGGCGGCGCTGCCTGCCTGGAACTCGGCCGGCAAGGCCAGCTCGCAGCTGAGCGTTTCGTCGAACAGCTCGCTTTCGGCGGGGTGGTGCAGCGACGTGGTCGGCAGTTGGGTCATGCGAGTGATTCTGCCTGCAGGTAGGCATGCGCCGCGCGAAGGGAGCGGCCGGTGTGCTTCAGGTGAGCTGCGGCTTCATCGCGGAGGGTGATCATGCGCGCCAGTACGCGTTGCTGGTGGTCGCGCAACGCGAGGATGGCGGCATCACTGGGGCGCTCGACAACC
The DNA here is from genome assembly GCF_004346925.1 of Stenotrophomonas sp. ASS1. Lineage (NCBI taxonomy): Bacteria > Pseudomonadati > Pseudomonadota > Gammaproteobacteria > Lysobacterales > Lysobacteraceae > Stenotrophomonas > Stenotrophomonas oleivorans. The sequence goes on from NZ_CP031167.1 coordinate 2,140,641, forward strand.
AACGACAGGGCAGCCACGGCTTCCAGGTGTTCGGCCATCAGGCGTTCGCTGGTGTCGTGGTCCTCGCCCTGGAGGCTGGTTTCCAGCGTATCAAGGGCGTCGTGCATAGTTTGAAGGTTCATGGCGCCACCGCCTTGGTGACCTGGCGCTGGTCTGCCGGAATCGCGTTCCAGGCCGAATCGATCTCCACCATCAAGCCCAGGGCTTCCTTCAGTGCGGTTGGATCGTTGTGCAGGTTGCCCTCGGTCAGGCGCATGATGACGAAGTCGTACAGTGCCGACAGATTGCCGGCAATCTCGCCGCCGGCTTCGTGATCGAGCGAGCCGTTGAGGTGGCCGACGATGGCGCAGGCTTCGCCGATGGCCTTGCCCTTGCGCGCCTGGTCATTCTGCTGCAAAGAGGCTTCAGCGGTGCGGATGCGCTCGCAGGCACCGGCCAGCAGCAGCGCTACCAACTTGTGTGGATCGGCATCGACGACCGAGGTGGTCACGCCGACTTTTCGGTACTGCTCGGCGAACTGCCGATTGGAACCGTACATAGGGGAAGTCTCCTGGAATGCCTGCCCATCCGCGTGGGTTGAGGGGTTCGGCACGGGTCTAACGGGTTATCGGCGCAGCCGGGGCTCTACTTGAGTACCGACTGCGCCGGAAAAATGCCTGGAAATCAGTTGCCGAGCTGCTGGATGAGCGAGCCGCCGGCCGATTGCATCTGCGTGACCATCTTTTCCATCGCGGTGAACTGCTTGGTGTAGCGGTCGGCCACCTTTTCCATGTTCTTGTCCAGCTCGTCCAGCTGCTTTTCCAGTGCCTTGATCTGCTTGTTCAAGGTCGCCGTACGCTGGGTGATCGTGCCGGTGGTCGCGTCCAGGCTGCTCTTCAGCAGTTCGGTCATCGGTTTGCCCAGCGCGCCCTCTGCACCGAACAGCTTGGTGGCGGCCTCCGGGTTCTTCGCCAGCGCGGTGTCGAGCTTGGCGCCATCAAGGCTCATGCTGCCGTCGGCGGCAATGGTGATGCCCAGATCCTTGAGGTCGTTGACGTTCGCACTCAGCTGGGCGCGCAGCTGCTGCTGCAGGCCACGGACCATGGCGTCGCCGGTCATGGTCGAGGCTGTGCGTGTCTCAGCGTTGTAAGCGCTGGAATTCTTCAACGTGGTCTGGATGCCGTTGTAGGCGGTGATGAAGGCCGTGAGATTGGTCTTCAGCGTGCTGTTGTCCGGAGTGACGGTCAGCGTCTGCGTCTCGCCTTCCTTCGCCTTGGTCAGGGTGAGGCTGATACCGGGTACCAGGTCGGTGATCGTGTTGGAGCTGCTGGTGCGGGTGAAACCATCCACCACCACCACCGCATCCTTGGCGGGCACCATCTCGGTCATCTTCGATGCGGATGTGCCGTCATAGGCCAGCTCGGAGAGTCCGCCATTGCCGCCACTGGCGCTGACCTTCAACGCGCCCTTGCTGCCGGAATCAACGGCGGTCAATACCAGGTGCATGCCATCGTCTGCGGTCACCACGGCCGCGGTGACGCCCTTGCTCTCGGCGGCGGAATTGATCTCGGCTGCGATCTTCTCCATCGTCGCGCCGGGTTCGATGTTCACGCTGATGGACTTGTCGCCGTATGCGATCGTCAGCGTTCCGTCGCCAACCACGGCGTCCTTTGTATACGCCTTGGAGCTGAGCTTCTGGTTCTGTGCCAGGGATTTGACTTCCACCTGGTGGCTGCCCGCAGCGGCCTTGCCGGCGGTCGTGCTGGTGTCCAGGGTTGCAGTGAAGTTCGACTCGGTCGGCGTGCTGACTTTCAGGCCGGGGGTGGCCACACCCTTGACCAGGGTCTTCAGCGCGCTCTGCAGACCTGTCATTCCGCTTTTGATGGTGCCAAGCGCCGAAAGCTTGGCGCTGGCGGCAACACCCGCCGAGTTGATCTGCTTTTCCCGGGGCTCGCGTTCCTTGGCGGTCAGCTGTGCAACCAGGCTGGGAATGTCGAGGCCGGAACCAATCGTGCCGATGGCCATGAGGGGAATCCTTTATCTTGGACGGGCCGGGCGGGTGTCCTGCACCTGCTATCGGCCTGGGAGGGGCGAGCTTGAGCGTGGAAACGCTCTCCAGCCTTCTGCAAGGCCCATGCCAATCCGCCACCGGGCACGAAGAAGGGGGCTTGCGCCCCCTTCCCGTTGTTGCCTTGTACTACCGCTGGATCAGCGCAGCAGGCTCAGCACGTTCTGGCTGGACTGGTTGGCCTGGGCAAGCATGGCGGTACCGGCCTGCTGCAGGATCTGGTTGCGGGTCAGCTCGGCGGTTTCCGAAGCGTAGTCCACGTCGCGGATGCGGCTGCGGGCAGCCGACATGTTTTCCGACGAGGTGTTCAGGTTCGCAACCACCGAGGTGAAGCGGTTCTGGATCGCACCCAGGTCGGCGCGGGCGGAGTTGATCGAGTTCAGGGCTGCGTCCATCGCCAGGATGGCGTTGTCGGCACCGTCCTTCGAGGAGATGTCCAGGTCGGCAAAGCCTTCAGCGGCCTTGCCTGCCGTGAACTTGGCGGTACCAGTGGCCAGGCCGGTAGCATCCTTCAGCTTGTCGGCGGTCAGGCTGCTCTTCACTTCGAAGTCGGCCTTTTCCGACGTCAGCTGCAGCTTGCCTTCCACCAGCGAGGCGGTGACACCCGTCTCGTGGGTCTTCGCGTTGATGGCGTTGACCAGTGCAGTGCTGCGATCGCCTGCGGTCTTCGATGCCCCGACAGTGATGTCAACGAAGCCCGAACCGTCACTCTTGCTGATCTGAAGTTCACCTGCAGCAACGCCGGTCGAGAAGTCGGCTGCCTTTGCCACCTGGGTGGCCACGGCAACATCGACGCCAGCTGCGACAAACGGAGCGCCGGTGATTTTGAATGCTTCGCCCGAGTTGGAGATGCTGATGGCACCGGCAGCAACAGAGGTGGAGACGCCAGCTGCCGCGAGTTCGCTGGACTTCGCAGCCAGCGCGTTTCCAATGTTGGTGACCATCGACGTTCTGGCAGCGGCGACATCTGCACCTCCAGTCACCCCTGCCACGTCGATCTTGACGCCGGCCACGTTGAACGAGAATGCATCGTACGTCCTCGCTCCGTCAACGCCAGCTGCGTCTACGAGGCTGGCCCCATTGATCGTGCCGGCCGTCGCGTTCGCGATAGCGTCCTTGGCGCCGCCCACCGGCACAGCACCGGTCGCGCTTGCATCTTTCGACGCGGTGGTCCAGTTACCCAGCTTGCTGATGTTGGCGTTGGCAACCTGCGAGATGTTGATCGTCTGGCCCTGGTTGGCGCCGATCTGGAAGGCCTGGTTGGTGAAGGTGCCGTCCAGCAGGTTGGTGCCGTTGAAGTTGGTCTGTTCGGCGACGCGCTGGATTTCCTGCTTCAGCAGCTGCACTTCGGCGTTCAGGGCCTGACGGTCGGAATCAGAGTTGGTGGCGCTGCGCGACTGCACGGCCAGCTCGCGGACGCGCTGCAGGTTGTTGCCGATCTCACCCAGTGCGCCTTCGGCGGTCTGGGCCAGCGAGATGCCGTCGTTGGCGTTGCGGGCGGCCTGGTTGGCGCCGCGGATCTGGGTGGTGAAACGCTCGGAGATCGCCAGGCCGGCGGCATCGTCCTTGGCGCTGTTGATGCGCATGCCCGAGGACAGGCGCTGAATGGTGGTGGCCAGGTTGGCGCCGCTGGTGCCCAGGTTGCGCTGGGCGTTCAGCGACATGGTGTTGGTGTTGATGACTTGTGCCATGGTGCGGTTTCCTTGTAGGCAGTGTGTCCGGCAGAGCAGCCTGACCGGTTTCGGGGGGCAGTGGCTGGCTTCCCCCCAAGGGGTGTGCTACCGCTGCTGAAATCAATAACGGCACTACCCCTCCGGCCTTTAGCGGAGTTTCGATCCTTTTTTCTCTGATCAAACGAAAAGGCCCCGCCATCTGCATGGCGGGGCCCGGCTCCAGCTCGAGTGGTGCAGGTATTACGACTGCAGCAGGCGCAGTACGTTCTGCGGCACCTGGTTGGCCTGGGCCAGCATGGCCGTGCCAGCCTGCTGCAGGATCTGCCCGCGGGTCAGTTCCGCGGTTTCCTGTGCGTAGTCAACGTCGCGGATGCGGCTGCGTGCGGCGGACAGGTTCTCCGAATTGGTGTTCAGGTTGGCGATGGTCGAGGTGAAGCGGTTCTGGATCGCGCCGAGGTCGGCGCGGGCCGAATTGACGGACTGCAGCGCCGCATCCATGGCGAGGATGGCGTTGTCGGCGTTGGCCTGGTTGGAGATATCCAGTTCTGCAAAGCCTGTCTGAGCCGTACCTGCGGTGAACGCCGTGCCATTGGTGGCACTGCTGCCTGCGGTCAGCCCGGTGGCATTGGCCAGTGCGGTGGCGCTCAGCGAGCCACCAATGGTGAAGTTGCCTTCCTTGTTCTCCAGCTGCACCTTCCCGTCAATCAGCGATGCGGTGACGCCGGTTTCGTGGGTCTTGGCGTTGATGGCGTTCACCAGCAACGTATTGCGTTCCGAGGCGTTCTTTGCGGCACCCACGTTGATGTCGACCACGCCACTGCCATCGGCCTTGGTCAGCGTCAGCTGACCGGCAGTGATGGCGGGGAAATCAGCAGCAATTGCCGGCGTGCCGTTCTGATGGTTGGCGACAAAGGCGCCAGTGGCGAAGCCCTCAGCGGCACCGGCGCCGGTGACGGTGATCGGCAGGTCATTGCCGTCGGCGCGCGAGAACGCCAAGGTGCCGGCAGCCACGCTGCCACTCATGGTGATGCCGGCGGCGGCCAATGCATCGGACTTGCTTGCCAGTGCCGCGGTGATGTCAGCGGCATTGACCGCCCCGCCAGCAGCGGCGGTGTGGATCGAAATACCGCCGACAGAGAAGGCAAAGCCACCAGCAGGAACCGTTGCAATGGCATTGAAGTTGCCGGACGGACCCGAGGTGGTCGGAATCGCAGCCTCGGCGCCACCGGTCGCAGTCTTGCCGGCCACGCTTGCCGGGGTCGAGGCACTGGTCCAGTCGCCGAGCTTGTGCACATTCGCATTGGTGATCTGCGAGATGTTGATGGTCTGGCCCTGGTCGGCGCCGATCTGGAAGGCCTGGTTGGTGAAGCTGCCGTCCAGCAGGCTGGTGCCGTTGAAGTTGGTCTGCTCGGCAACACGCTGGATTTCCTGCTTCAGCAGCTGCACTTCGGCGTTCAGCGCCTGGCGGTCCGAGGCCGAGTTGGTTGCACTGCGGGCCTGAACGGCCAGTTCGCGGATGCGCTGCAGGTTGTTGCCAACTTCGCCCAGTGCGCCTTCAGCGGTCTGTGCCAGCGAGATGCCGTCGTTGGCGTTGCGCGCGGCCTGGTTGATGCCACGGATCTGGGTGGTGAAACGCTCGGAGATCGCCAGACCGGCGGCGTCGTCCTTGGCACTGTTGATGCGCATGCCCGAGGACAGGCGCTGGATCGAGGTGGCCAGCGAGCTGCTGCTGGTGGACAGGTTGCGCTGAGCGTTCAGCGACATGGTGTTGGTGTTGATGATCTGTGCCATGGTGCTTCTCCGTGGTTGCTCGGTTGTTTCGGTGTGGAAGGCGCGGGACGCGCCGTGCTGGAAGACGGATGGAACGGGGAAAGGGACTAGCGGATCTTGTTGAACAGGGACATCGCCTGCATCTGGCTGAAGATCGTCTGGGCGGCTTGAAGGGCGGCGGTCTCCAGCTTGTATTGGCCGATGGCATCGGCGTAATCGAGGTCGCGCATCGTCGAGAGCGTGCTCTTGACGGTGACGGCAGTGGCTTCGCGGGCGCTGGCCGCGGTATCGATGGCGGCCAGCTGGGCGCCGCCCTTGGCGCGGGCGTCGATCATCGTTTCCGAGGCCCTGTTGAGGTCGCGGATGCTGGACTGCAGCGTGTTCTGCAGCGCCGTGCGCTGGCTTTCGGTGGACGGGTCGGTTTCCAGTGCGGCGACCAGTTTGTCCAGGGTGGAGAAGATGTCGCGGCTACCCGCGTCGCTGACGTTGAACTGATCACCGGCGGCTGGCTTGCCCTCGATGCGCATGCGCACGCCGCCAACGACAATGTCCTCGCCGGGTTTGTGGGTTCCGCTGCCGACCACCGTGCCGGTGCCATCAACCACCTCATAGGCACCTTCGGCAGTGCCGGTGAAGCGGACATTGAGCGTGCCGCCGGCCCAGCTGCCGCTGCCGTCACGGCTGACTGAGGTCAACAGGCCACTGCCGGTGTTGCCGGCGGCCGCGCTGGCATCCACACGGCCATCGCCGGTGGGGATGCGCATGAAGATCTCGCTGCCGGGCAGGGCGTCGGAGACCAGTTGGCCCGGTGCCACCTCCACCTGCCGCTGGTTCTGGTCACCGCTGTAGGTCACGGTGCCGCCGCTTCGCTGGAACGGGGCGTCAGCGTCGTTGCTGCCACCGAACAGGTAGCGTCCGCTGCCATCCCTGGAATTGGCCAGCGACAGCAGGCTCTCCTGGATGGTCTTCAGCTCGCTGACGATAGCCTTGAGGTCACTGGCCTTGGGCACCGGACTGTTGGCCTGGATACTCAACTCCACGGCGCGCGACATGAGCTCATTGACCTGAGCCAAGGCGTTTTCCTGCAGGCCCAGGCGGTTCTGCAAGCTGTTGGCGTTCTTGCCGAGCTGCTCGAGCCCGGCCACGACACGGTCCAGGCCAACGGCCGTACCTGCAGCGACCGGGTCGTCCTTGGGGGAGGTGATCTTGCTGCCAGTCGCGATCTGCTGCTCGAGGTGGCTGATTTTCGACTGCTTGGCGAGCATCAGCGACACGGACTGGTTGAACATCATCCCGGTGGAAATTCGGCTGCTCATCGACGGACGGCTCCCAGGATGGTCTGGAACATGTTGTCGGCGGTGGAGATCAGCTGTGAGGCGGCCTGATAGGCCTGCTGCAACCGCAGCATGTCGGCTGCTTCCTCATCCAGGTTGACGCCGGAGATCTCGTCGCGGGCTGCCTGCGCCTTGTCCGTGATGACCTGCTGCGCGTCCAGCGAGTACTCGGCCGAACGTGCCGCCGCGCCGACCTGCGTGGTCAACCCCCCCAGCGCACCGTTGAGGGTGACGGTGCCGCCGTTGAAGGCCTTGGCGTCCTCGACCTTGGCCAGCTTTGCCGCGTTGCTGTTGTCCGACGAGCCTGCCGGAGTAGGGCTGATATTGAAGGTGTCGCCGACCTTCGGTGCACCGTCCAGCACGAAGCTCCAGCCATTGGCGCTGATGGTCTGGCCCGGTGTGTAGGTCTGCGGCGGCCCACCGTTGATGGTGTAGGTGGTCGCCGACGTGAACACGATTGCGGCAGGATCGCGCAGGTTCGGATTGGATACATCGCTGACGGTGACGCCGGTCAGCTTCCCGGTGCCGGTGTTGGCCAGTGCAGCCGTACCCTTGACCGCTGCCGCTGCGGCGATACGGGAGGGATCGGTGATGGCGGTTTCCAGGCTTCCGGCGACGCCCGCGGTCGGCTGCAGGAGGAAACGGTCGTTGGTGGCCGGGGTGCCGCCGACCACCAGCTTGACGCCATTGATCACCAGCGGATCGGCGGTCGTGCCGGTACCGGTCAACGCAACGGTGGCGCCAGTGTCGGCGCGGGTGGCCTGCCACTGGGTGCCGTCGAACTTGAGGACGATGTTCTGTGCCTCCAGCTTGGACAGGTCACCATAGGTCGCAGTGAGGCTGCCGGTACCGGTATTGCTCGCGTTGGGCGTGACGCGTGGGTTGCCGATGGTGAAGAAGTCGCCGCCCATCTTGCCGTACATGTCCACGCCCTGGTGGTGCGCCTGGTTGAAGCTCTCGGCCAGGCCGACGGCGAGCTTGCCCAGTTCGGCCTGGGCCGGTGTCAGCACGGTATCGCGGAACTCGAGCATGCCGCCGATCTTTCCACCCACTGCCTTGGGATCGAGCGTGATCGTGTTGCCCTGGGTTTCCAGCGCCAGTTGCAGGCGTTCGGGCTGGTATGGATCGGTCACCGTAGTGACCTTGGACGCGGTCGTGCCCACCACCAGCGCATTGCCGCCTGCGGTATAGACGTTCATCACGCCGCCATCCTGGACGACGGCAGTGCCACCGGTGTAACCGATCAGCTGCGAGATCAGCTGGTCGCGACGGTCGAGCAGGTCCGGCGCCGCGTTGGCCACGTTGCTGCCAATGGCGCCGTTGATCTGCGCAATCTCCTGCGCCAGGCGATTGACTTCCGTGGCGCCGGCAATGAGCCCGTTGTTGACCTCGCTGCTCAGGTTGTTCATCTGCGTGTTGAGCTGCACGAAGCGGCTCGCCAGGGCCTTGCCGCCATCGAGCAGGCTCTGCCGGTCGGCCGTGCCGGCCGCGTTGGACGAAAGGCCACTGACGGCGTCGAAGAAGTTGGACCAGGAGCCGGCGACATTCGTGGCCGGGTCCGAGAACAGGGCATTCACCCGGTCGGCCATGCCCGAAAGCTGCTTCAGGCGTGCCAGCTCGCCGCTGCTGTCGAGCAGGCGCGAGATGGCCAGCTGGTCGGCAGCACGGCGGATATCGGTGATGCGGGTGCCGCTGCCAACGTCCCCAAAGCCGTAGTTCTGCGGATCAGACGTGGCGAAGTCGACCTTCTGCCGGCTGTAGCCAGGGGTGTTGATGTTGGCGACGTTGTGGCTGGTGGTCGCCAACGCACGCTGGAAGGCGAGCAGGGCACCAGTACCGGTGGAAAGTACGCTGGACATGGGGTTCCTCAACGACGAGTGATACCCAGCGCCGCGGTTGCGGTGCTGGCGAAGGTCTGGCCAAGGCGCGAGCCGGCATCGGCCACGGCGCTGACGGCGCGCTCGATGGTCGGGCCGCCGGCGATCGCGGCGATCTTGGCCGCGTAACGCGGATCGGTGGCATAGCCGGCGCGCTGCAGGCCGCGGGCGAAGCCCTGCACGTCGGTGCCGGCCTGCAGGGCCTGCTGGTAACGCGGGCTGGTCTTCAGCAGGCGCACATAGTCGGCGAAGCTCTCGGCCGGCGAACTGTAGGCGCGGAAGCTGGCGGTCTCGTTGCGGCGCACGCCATCGACATATTCGTGGGTGCCGGCCACGGCGCGCTGGCCGTTCCAGCCATTGGCCTTGATGCCGAACAGGTTGTGCGAAGTGCTGCCGTCGGCATGCTTGATGTGGCGCTTGCCCCAGCCGGTTTCCAGCGCCGCCTGGGCGACCAGGGCGCGGGCATCCACGCCCAGTTCCTTGGCTGCACTCTGCGCGTGCTGCCAGATGCTGGCAACGAAGCCTTCCGGGGTGTGCTCGCCCAGCTGGGCGACGGCGGTGCGGGTAGCCATCGCATCGGCCGGACTGATGGCGGTGCCGCGGTTGCTGGCGGTGGCCGACCACTGGTCGCCGTTGGCGGCCCAGTCCTCGCCCTGCAGGCTGCCGATGTACGGATCCTCGGTGCCCAACGAGCGGTGCATGCTGCTGCTCTCGCGGCCGGCGATCAGGTCCAGGGCCTGTTCCATCGGTGCGACTGCCGCCTGCGCACCGTGCTGTGCACCGGCGGCCATCTGCTGCAGCAGGCGCACGGCCTGACTGCCGTCTTCCAGCGGCAGCGACGGTGCCGGCTTGGCCGGTGCATTGAGCTGGTAGGCACGACTGGCCTTGGCCGGGTCCACGCGGGTATCCAGCGCCGGGCCGTCGGCGGCCTGGCCGGACAGCTGCCGGCTGATCATGCCCGACAGGCCCAGGCCCTTGCCGCGGGTCATCGCCTCGGCAATCTTCTGGTCGTACATCTCGCGGAACATCTTGTTTTCGCCGGGGAACAGCGAATCGCCGAAGCTGGCGTCACGCATGCTCTTGACCAGCATCTGCGCGAACTGGCCTTCCAGCTGGCGCGCGACCTTGTCGATCTTGGCCGGATCGTTCTGTTGCGCCGGGTGCAGATCGAATGCGGGAGTGATACGCATATCAGATCACCTCGAGCTCGGCACTCAGTGCGCCGGCCTGCTTCAGGGCTTCCAGGATCGCGATGAGATCGCCCGGTGCCGCGCCCACGGCGTTCACCGCGTGCACGATCTCGTCCAGGGTGGTGCCGCCGCTGAACTTGAACATGCGGCTGCCGTCGTTGGTGGCGGTGATGGTCGACTGCGGGCTGGCCACGGTGCGGCCGCCGGACAGCGCATTGGGCTGGCTGACGTTGGTGTTTTCCTGGATGGTCACGGTCAGCGAACCATGCGAGATCGCCGCCGGTCCCACGCGCACCTGCTGGCCGATGACCACGGTACCGGTACGCGAATTGACCACCACCTTGGCCGGGGCGCTGCCGGGGGTAAGTTCCAGGTTCTCGATGCGTGCCAGCAGGCCGATGCGCGCGCCTGGGTCGGTCGGCGCGGTGACCGCCACGGTCACGCCATCGACCGCACGCGCCGCACCTTCGCCGAAGGCGTTGTTGAGCGCGGCAACCATGCGCGAGACCGTAGTGAAATCGTTGTTGTGCAGGTTCAGGGTGATGTCGCCGCCATTGGCCAGCGGATCGGGCAGGGCGCGTTCAACGGTGGCGCCGTTGGGAATGCGGCCGACGCTGGGCACGTTCACCGACACGCGGGAGCCGTCCTTGCCCTGCGCGCCGAAGCCGCCGACGATCAGGTTGCCCTGGGCGATGGCGTAGATCTGGCCATCGGCGCCGCGCAAGGGCGCCATCAGCAGCGAACCGCCGCGCAGCGACACCGCGTTGCCGATCGAGGACACGGTGATGTCGATCGGCTGGCCCGGCTTGGCGAACGGAGGCAGTTCGGCGTGGATCGCCACGGCGGCCACGTTCTTCAGCTGCGGGTTGACGTTCGGCGGCACGTTGACGCCCAGTTCGCCGAGCAGGTTCTTCAGGCTCTGCACGGTGAAGGGTGCCTGGCTGGTGCGGTCGCCGCTGCCATCCAGGCCGACCACCAGGCCATAACCCACCAGCGCATTGCCGCGCACGCCGCCGACCTGGGCCAGGTCCTTGATGCGCTCGGCGCTGGCAGGGGCAGCCACGACCAGCAGCATCAGCGCGACGAACGACGCCATGGGTCGCTGCCAGGAAGAAGAGGAGAAGAGTTTCATGGCCATACTCAGAACGGCGTCAGGCCGGAGTTGAAGAAGCGGCTCAGCCAGCCCATCGCGTTGGACTGCGCGACGGGACCGCGGCCGCCGTAGACGATGCGGGCCTCGGCCACGCGGCTGGACGGAATGGTGTTGTCCTGGCTGATGTCGCCCGGGCGCACGATGCCCTGCACCTGAACCAGTTCATCGCCCTGGTTGAGCCGCAGGTTCTTCTGCCCCTGCACCACCAGGTTGCCGTTGGGCAGGCGTTGGACCACGGTGACGGTGACGCTGCCCTGCAGGCGGTTGCTCTGCGCGCTGTTGCCCTTGCCGGTGAAGTCACGCGCGCCCTTGGCCGTGGCACTCAGGATGTCCTTGCCGCCAAGGGTGACCGGAGCGCCAAGAATGGACGGTGTACCCAGGCTCAGGTTCGATTCCTTGTTGGTGGCCGTGTTGGCACTGGTCTGCGCGGTGGTGTTTTCCAGCAGGGTGATGGTCAACAGGTCGCCAACATCGCGCGCGCGCCGGTCCGAATACAGCTGCAGGGTCGGGCCGGCAGCGTAGATCGCGCCGGCGGTCGGCTGTGCCTGCGGCGGCATGATCGGCTGGATCGGTGCCATCGTCGGGTAGGGGCGCACGTCGCCCGCGATCACGCAGCCACCGAGCAGGGCGGCCACGGCGCAGGCGAGGGCAGTGCGGGCGAAGTTGGAAATGGGCGACATGGCGTTTCCCGGTTTGGCCCGTCAGAGCTTGTTGTTGAGATAACCGAGCATCGAGTCGGTGGTGGAGATCGCCTTGGCGTTCATCTCGTAGGCGCGCTGGGTTTCGATCATCGACACCAGCTCTTCCACCACGTTGACGTTGCTGCCTTCCAGCGCGCCCTGCACCACAGTGCCGAGGCCGTTGAGGCCGGGGTTGCCGTTCTGTGCCGGGCCGGACGCAGTGGTCTCCAGGAACAGGTTCTCGCCACGTGCCTGCAGGCCAGCGGGATTGACGAAGTCGGTCAGGGTCAGTGCGCCGACTTCCACCGAGGCGGCGCCGTCGGCCATCTTCACGCTGATGGTGCCATCGGTGCCGATGGTCACCGACTGCGCGCCTTCGGGAATCTGGATGCCCGGCTGCACCGGGTAGCCGCTGTTGGTGACCAGCTCGCTGTCCTGGTTGATCTTGAACGAGCCATCACGGGTGTAGGCCGAGCTGCCATCAGGCATCTGAACTTCGAAGAAGCCGCGGCCATTGACCATCACGTCCAGGGCGCGGCCGGTCTGCTGCTGGCCACCCTGTTCAAAGTTCTTGGCGGTGGCGACCACGCGCACGCCGGTACCCAGCTGCAGGCCGGTGGGCAGCTGCGTCTGCGCCGACGAGGAGCCGCCGGGCTGGCGCACCTGCTGGTACAGCAGGTCTTCAAAACTGGCACGGTCCTGCTTGAAGCCGGTGGTGTTGGTGTTGGCGAGGTTGTTGGAAACCACCGACATGCGCATCTGCTGCGCATCCAGTCCGGTTTTCGCAATCCACAATGCCTGGTTCATCTTCGATGTCCTGTCTGCTGAAGCCGGCCGCGTGGTGCGGCCCTTGTATGCGGGTGTGCAAGCGGTGTGCCAGCGCCGGCATCAACCGGCGCCGGAATTCCGTCAGCTGCCCAGGCGCAGCATGCTGTTGGCGCTGCGCGCGTTTTCGTCGCCGTGCTTGATCACCTGCACCTGCATTTCGTACTGGCGCTGCAGCTGGATCATCTGCACCAGCGCGCCAGCGGCATCCACGTTGCTGCCTTCCAGCTGGCCGCTGTGCACGGCCGTGCCCTGTGCCGGTGCGAACGGCTGCAGTGGGTCGGTGTTGCGGAACAGGCCGTCCAGGCCACGCTCCAGGCGTTCATCCGGTGCCTGCACCACTTTGATGCGACCGATCTGCGCCATGGTCTGCGGACCTTCGCCCTGCGGGATGATCGAGAGCGTGCCGTCGGCACCGATCTCCATCGCCTGGTAGGGCGGAATGGCGATCGGGTTGTTGTTGTCATCCAGTACCGGACGGCCGCTGGAGGTCACCAGCTGGCCGTTCGGCGTCACCGACAACGCCGCGCCGCGCGTGTACGCCTCGCTGCCGTCACTGGACTGCACGGCCAGCCAGGTGCCGGTCTGCAGGGACAGGTCCAGCGGCTTGCCGGTGATGTGCTGCGAACCGGGCGTGCGGTTGAATCCGGCGTCGACATGCAGCGCATCCACCCGCGAGGCAAAGCCCGGGCCACGGATCGGGAAGGCTTCGGTGTTGGCCAGCGCTTCCTTGAAGCCGGGGGTGTCGGAGTTGGCGAGGTTGTGGCTGAGCGTACCCTGCGCCTGCAGGGAGGCGCGGGCACCGGTCATCGCCACGTAAAGGGCTTTATCCATGCGGGGAGTTCCGTGACGGGGTCAGCAGGTCATCAACGGATGTTGATGACGGTCTGGGTGATCTGGTCCTGCGTGGTGATCATCTGCGCGTTGGCCTGGAAGTTGCGCTGCGCGGTGATCATGTTGACCAGCTGCTCGGTGAGGTCGACGGTGGATGCTTCCAGCGAGCCGGCCTGGATCTTGCCGAGGTTGGAGGTGTCCGGCATGCCGGTGCGCGGCGTGCCCGACTCGAACGTCTCCACCCACAGGTTGTTGCCCTTCTGCTCCAGACCCTGCGTGTTGTTGAACGTGGTCAGTGCGACCTGGCCGAGGGGCTTGTCGTCGCCGTTGGAGTAGCGGGCATAGACCACGCCGGTTTCCGACACGGTGATCTCGTTGAGCTTGCCGGCGGCGTAGCCGTCCTGCTGGGTGTTGCGCAGCGCGAACTTCTCGCCGTACTGGGTCGAGCCGCTGATATCCAGCGTCATGTTCAGCTGGCCCGCGCCGGTGGTCGGGGTGAAGGTGCCGAGGCTGACCTTGCCGTTGGCAGGATTGGTCAGCTTGCCGCTGTTGTCGAACGTCACCGGGGTCGGTGCGCCGGCCGGCTGGCCATCCACGTAGTTGCGCACGGTCCACTCGTTGGGGTTGGCGCCTTTCACGAAGTACGAGACCTGGATGTGGCTCACGCCCAGCGAGTCGTACACGGTGATGCCGCCGCTGGAGTGGTTGTAGCTGTTGGAGTCGGTCGGATCGAAATTGGTGACCGTCGGTTGCTTGGCGTTGGCGGGCAGGGTGAAACCGACCTTCACTTCGCTGGTCTGCTTCGGCGCGCTGTCGGTAGTGAGCAGCTGCAGGTCCACCAGGCGGCCGGCATCGAAGTTGGTGCCATCGGCGTTCGGCGCGAACACCTGCAGGCGCGCGCCCTGCGGGTTGATCACATAGCCGGCGGAATCGGTCTGGAAGTTGCCGGCACGCGAGTACACGCGCGAGCCGTTCATGTTCATGGTGAAGAAGCCCTCACCGGAGATCGCCATGTCCAGGCTGCGGCCGGTCTGCTCGTTGTGGCCCTGGATGAACTGTTGGGCCACGTTGGAAACACGCACGCCCGAGCCGGTCTGGTTCTTCGACAGGCCGTAGCTGGTGGAGGCGAACAGGTCAGCGAACTCGGCGCGTGATTGCTTGAAGCCGGCGGTATTGACGTTGGCGACGTTGTTGGCGGTGACGCTCAGGTCGGTATTGGCGGCATTGATGCCGGACAGGGAGACGTTGAAGCCCATGGGATGCTCCTGGTAGATGCGGAATGTGCGGCTCAGCTGACGCGGAGCACGTAGTCGATCGGGGCCGTGCCCAGGCCCTTGAGATTCAGGTACAGGCCGTCGGAGCCGACGGTCACGCTCTCCACCGGGGCCTGCACGAAGGTGGACAGCTTGGTGCTCTTGCCTGCGGTGTCGACGTGGTTGGCGACGATGGAGTACTTGCCCGGTTCCATGCGCTTGCCGTTGGCGTCCTTGCCGTCCCACTGAAACGCGGTTTCGCCAGCGGCCTTGGCATCTACGCTCAGCGAGGTGACCTTGGTGCCGTTGGCATCGGTGATGTCGACGGTCACGATGCCGGCAGAGGGCGCAGCCACCGTGCCTTCGACGCTGCCTTCCTTTTCCAGTACCAGCTTTTCCGACGGCACCAGTACCTGGTGGCCAACCAGAGCGGCACCGCGCAGCACCTGGTCGCTGGCCATCGATTCCTGGAAACCCTTCACCGTCTTGTTCAGATCGGTGATGCCCTGCACGGTGGACATCTGCGCCATCTGCGCGACCATCTGCGTGTTGTCCATCGGCTTCAGCGGATCCTGGTGCTGCAGCTGCTCGGTCATCAGGCGCAGGAAATCGGCCTGGTCCAGCGTGTTCTTCTTCTTGGTGGCGTTGCTGTTCGGGGCGTTCAGGCCGAGCGCGGCGTAGACGTCCTGGTTGGTCTGGTTGTTGACGGCGGTGGTCATGGTGGTATCCGGTGTTGCGGGCCTCAGCGGCCCATGGTCAAGGTGGCCAGGGCCAGTTCCTTGGCGGTGGTCAGCATCTCCACGCCAGCCTGGTAATTGCGCGAAGTCGAGATCAGGTTGACCATCTGCGCCACCGGATCGACATCGGGCTGGTAGATGTAGCCATCGCCGTCGGCCAGCGGGTGGCCCGGTTCATAGCGCTTGATCGGCGCGGCTTCGCTCTGGGTGATCTCCTTGACCTTCACCGACGTGATGTTCGGATCGTTCTTGCTGGTCACTGCCTGGAAGATCGGTTCCAGCGGCTTGTACACGGCATCGGCGGAACCGGCGACGGTGTCGGCGTTGGAGAGGTTGGAGGCGATGGTGCTCATGCGCACCGACTGCGCCTGCAGCGCGGAGCCGGCGATATCGAAGATCGGCAGGTTGCTCATGGCTTATTGCCCCGTGATCGCGGTCAGCATGGAACGCACCTTGCTCTCGACGAAGCTGAGCGAGGCGCGGTATTCGAGTGCGGCGCGGCCATAGGCGGCACGCTCGGCATCGGGATCGACGGTGTTGCCGTCCAGGCTGGGTTGCACGCCTTCGCGCGCGATCTGGAACGGGTTCAGGCCACTACTGATCTCGTAGTGCTGCTCGTGGGTGGTGGCCATCAGGCCATTGGCATCCTGCCCCTGGGCGTGGCGCAGGGCGGCATCGAAGTCCAGATCCTGGGCCTTGTAGCCGGGAGTGTCGGCATTGCCGAGGTTGCTGGCGATCAGCTTCATCCGCTGTTCGCGCAACGGCATGGCCTGGGCGTGGACGCCCAGGTAGTCGGTAATCAGGTTGCGCACGGTGCACTCCCACAGGAACGTTGCCTGGGAAGCTGCAAGGGGTGTGCCAAATTCGAGAGGGTAGTGCCGGCCGCTGGCCGGCTTCCCGGATTGTCCGCGGTTGCCGGCCAGCGGCCGGCACTACCGGATCAGAGGCCTCAGGCCGCCATCGCGACCTTGCGCAGGCGGTCCAGCACGAAGTCGGCCAGTTCGTGCGGCGAGTACTTGGCGACGAAGGCGTTGGCGCCGACGCGCTCGACCATCGCATTGTTGAATACGCCCGACAGCGAGGTATGAAGCAGGACGTAAAGGCCGGCCAGGCCCGGATGGCGCCGGATTTCCGTCGTCAGCGTATAGCCGTCCATGGCCGGCATTTCGATGTCCGAGATGACCATGGCGTAGCGCTCGGCGGGGTTCTCGCCCGAGGCCTGGATCTGCAGCAAGTGGTCCAGCGCCTGCTTGCCGTCGGAAAGCAGGGTGGCGCCCACCCCAAGCTGGTCCAGCACGCTGCGGATCTGTTGGCGGGCTACACGAGAGTCGTCCACCACCAGCACCTGCAGCTGCGGGCCGTCGGCGGGCATTGCCATCGCCGGGTCGAGTACTGCTTCACCGCGTACCTGGGCGATATCGGCCAGCACGCTTTCAACGTCGATCACCTGGATCAACTCGCCCTGGAAGCGCGTCACCGCCGTCAGATAGCTCGATTCGGCGCCCAGTTCCGGTGGCGGGTGGATGTCTTCCACCGCGATGTTGACGATGCGCTCCACGCCGCTGACCAGGAAGCCCTGGATCGAGCGGTTGAACTCGGTCACGACCAGGTAGCCGGGCGAGGTGTCCGCATCGGGCTCACGCTCGGGGTGGCCGATGGCCAGGCCCAGGTCCAGCACCGGCACCGAGCGGCCACGGACGTCGGCCACGCCGGCGAACTGGCTGGGCAGTCCGGGCACCTGGAACAGCTCCGGGCGGCGCAGGACTTCCTGCACCTTGAAGACATTGACGCCAAAAAGCTGACGTCCGCCGAGGCGGAACAGCAGCAGCGCCAGGCGATTGTGGCCGGCCAGTCGGGTCCGCTGGTCGATCCGGTTGAGCAGGTCATGGGACATGGCTGCTGTATCGGCGGGGTGGGCGCCGAACTTGAGCGCTTTTGTAGAGTCGCGCCATGCTCGACCCTGCCTCTGTAGAGTCGAGCTTGCTCGACTGGTCATGAAAGCAGTCGAGCAAGCTCGACTCTACACAAGCCGCTCTGGCACACCCCTTGCACGCACCTGGGCCAGATCCCTTCGACAGGAGGCGCCATGCGCCGGGTCACATCGCTCTTCGCCATCGCGCTTGCCCTGGCCTCGCCGTGGGCGGATGCCGCCGACTGGCAGCCGGTGGCCAGTATCCGCACCGCCGCGTTGTCGACGCTGCCGGCAGGCAGCGAGGGCGAGGCCCAGGTGGCCGATGCGCTGCGCTTGCCCAGGTGTGGTGGCGCGCTGCAGGTGCAGCCCACCGCCAACACCACGGTTGAAGTCAGCTGCCCCGATGCCGGCGGCTGGCGCCTGTTCGTACCAGTAAAGGTGCGGCGCAACCAGACCGTGCTGGTGCTCAACCGCGGAATCGGTACTGGAGAAACCCTCACCGCCGCCGATATCACCACTGCCCAGCGTGATGCCGCCCGGATTGCCGGTGCGGTGCTGGCCGATCCGAATGCAGCGATCGGCCGCATCGCCCGCCGTCCGTTGCAGGCCGGAGCCCTGCTGTCGAACAACGATCTGGTGGTGCAGCGTCTCATCAAGCGAGGAGACAATGTGGCCCTGGTTTCGCGTCGCGGCTCGGTCGAGGTCCGTATTGCAGGCCGTGCGATGGGCGATGCCGGTGAAAACGAACGGGTCTCGGTGGAGAACCTGTCCTCGCGGCGCATCGTGCAGGGCACGGTCGATGCCGCCGGTGACGTAATCGTGGCGCGTTGATTTACCGCAAAATATCCCTAAAGATCACGGCCCTGCGGCCGTTATCCCTTGTGAACGGCAACTCCAGGACACCCCATGAGCCAGAAAATCGACGGCAACCTGCAGGTCCCCCAGGCACTGCGCAGCGTGACGACCACGGCCAACAAGCCCGGCGTCAGCACCGATGCGGCGGCGCGCCCGGTCGAAGCGGCCGACAGCCTGCGCCTGACCGGCGAGGCCACCAATCTGCAGGCCATCGAGCGTGAGCTGACCACCGCCCCGGCAATCGACGCCCAGCGTGTGGCCGCAGTGCGCGAGTCGCTGCAGAACGGCACCTACAAGATCAATCCGGACGCGATCGCATCGCGCATGCTTGAGCTGGATCAGCAGCTGCACGGATGACCGCGCCGATGAGCGAACAACTGCAGCGGCTGGCCCAGGCGCTTGACGTTGAACGTCAGGCGCTGGTCGATCATGACGTACACGCGCTGATCCGGGCGACAGGTGCCAAGCTGGAGGCGCTGCGTGCACTGGAAGGCACGCCGCCGCTTGGTGAGGGGGATCACCTCCAGGAACTGGCCGAACGCAACCGTGCCAATGGTGTGCTGCTGTCGCGCCGGCGCCGCGAGGTCGATTGGGCGCTGCGCCAGCTCGGGCGTACCGAGGCCTCCTCCTCCTATGATGCCAAGGGCCAGTCGCATACGGTCACTGCGCGGCGCCCACTCGCCATCGCCTGACGCGACGGCGGTCGCACATCCCACCCCCGCGGGCTGAAGCCCGCCGCACGACCGCGTATATTGGGCGCCTGTTCGAATGCCCCGAGTCGCCGTGTCCGCTGCCAACGCCCTGGTTACCGCCCCCCTTCCGCCGCAGCCGGTGCTGCAGGCGCTGCTTGAGCGCCTGCGCGAAGGGCTGCTGCTGTTCACCGAAGACGGGCAGGTGGCCCTGGCCAACCCGGCCGCGCAGAACCTGCTGGCCAGCGGTGAGGGCGGCGGCCTGCCACCGCCGCAGCGCCTGCGTGAACTGCTGCCGCCTGATGCATTGGAGCAGGCGCGCCAGCATGGTCACTGGAACGGCAGCCTGCCGCTGGGCGAGGGCGTGGTCATCGCCCATCTGTATCACCACGGCCCGGTCGGCCAGGGGCACTTCCTGGCGTTGTTCCGCCATATCGAAGGCCAGGAAGACTACGAACGCGAATTGCAGCAGCGTCATGCAGAGCTGCGGCAGGCCTACCTGCGCCTCAACGGTACCCAGGAAAAACTGCTGCAGTCGGAGAAGATGGCCTCGATCGGCCAGCTCGCCGCAGGCGTCGCGCACGAGATCAACAACCCGATCGGCTACGTGCACTCCAACCTGGGCAGCCTGCAGGAGTACCTGCGCAGCCTGTTCACCGTGATCGAAGCCTACGAGCGCGCATTGCGGGCGCCGGACCCGAAGGCGCTGATCCCGGAGATCGACGATATCCGTGACCGCCTGGACATCGATTTCATCAGCCGCGACCTGCCGCAGCTGATGGCCGAGTCGCGCGAAGGCATCGAGCGGGTGACGCGCATCGTGCGTGATCTGAAGGACTTCTCGTATTCCGGCCGCGACGAGTCGTGGAAGCTGGTCGACCTGCACGCGGGTCTGGAATCGACCATCAACATCATCTGGAACGAGCTGAAGTACAAGGTCACCCTGGTGCGGGAGTTCGGCCAGTTGCCGTTGGTGGAGTGCCTGCCGTCGGAATTGAACCAGGTCTACATGAACCTGCTGCTCAACGCCGGCCACGCCATCGCCGAGCGCGGCACGATCACGGTGCGTACCGGCGTCGATGGCGATCACGTGTGGGTCGAGTTTGAAGACACCGGCGGTGGCATCTCGCCGGAACTGCGCCAGCGCATCTTCGATCCGTTCTTCACCACCAAGCCGGTGGGCAGCGGTACCGGCCTGGGCCTGTCGATCTCCTACAGCATCATCAACAAGCACCACGGCCGCATCGACCTGGACAGTACCCCAGGCGTGGGTTCGCGTTTCCGCGTGGTGCTGCCGGTGAAGCAGCCGCGCTGACTGCTCAGGGTAGTGCCGGCCGCTGGCCGGCAACCTCATTGAACCCGGCATCGAGAGCAGCCGGCCAGCGGCCGGCTCTACCAGGGCTTGTCCCAGACCTGGATTCGCGCTTCGAGTAGTGCCGGCCGCTGGCCGGCAACCTCATTGAACCCGACGTCCAGAGCAGCCGGCCAGCGGCCGGCTCTACCAGGGCTTGTCCCCGACCTGGATTCGCGCTTCGGGTAGTGCCGGCCGCTGGCCGGCAACCTCATTGAACTGGGCATCGAGAGCAGCCGGCCAGCGGCCGGCTCTACCAGGGCTTGTCCCCGACCGGGTCCGCGCTTCGGGTAGTGCCGGCCGCTGGCCGGCAACCTCATTGAACCCGACATCCAGAGCAGCCGGCCAGCGGCCGGCTCTACCAGAGGGGATCGTTACCGCAATGGGCGATCCTCACCGCCATCTCCGCTTTCCACCGGCGCCGGACCGGCGTTGCTGCGGCGCTGTTCCTCATAGGTGCGGAACGCCTGGTGGATGTGCTTGCGCAGCTCGTCGTCGTTCCACGGCTTGGTCAGGAAGCGATAGATCGCACCGCGGTTGATCGCGTCGGTCACGGTGTTCAGATCGGTGTAACCGGACAGCACCAGGCGGATCGTGTCCGGGTACAGCATCTTCACCCGGCCCAGAAACTCGGTGCCGCTCATGTCGCTCATGCGCTGGTCGGACAGGATCACCTGCACGTCATTGATTGCCAGCAGGTCGAACGCATCGCGCACGTTGCCGGCGGCCAGGATGCGGTAGCCGTCGCGACGGAACAGACGCACCAGCGAGCGCAGCACGTTCTCTTCGTCGTCCAGCAATAGCAGCGTGCGGTCGGGACGGGTCTCGGCAAAGGCTTCCGGACGCAGGTAGCGGCGGCGCAGGGTCATGCCGGCGGCATCGGCCGACATCGGTTCGCCGAACAGATAGCCCTGGAACACATCGCAGTCGTTGCGGCGCAGGAAGCCCAGCTGGGCCTGCGATTCCACACCGTTGGCGATCACGGTCATTCCCAGCTGGTGGCCCATGGCGATGATCGCGCGGGCGATGGCCGCCTCACGGTTGCCGGCCGGCGCGCTCTTGATGAAGCTGCGATCGATCTTGAGCTTGTCCACCGGGTAGCGGACCAGTGCACTCAGGCTGGAATCACCGGTGCCGAAATTGTCCAGGCTCAGGCTGATGCCTTCGTTGCGCAGATTGGCCAGCGTCTCGTGCACGAAGTTGACGTTGTTGGTCAGCGCGCTTTCGTTGATCTCCAGCGTCAGCATCTGTGCCGGCACGCCCGCGGCCTGGATCAGGCCCATGACTTCAGCGAAGAAGTTGGGCCGCAGCAGCTGCAGGGTGGAGACATTCACCGCGATGGTGAAGTCGTCGAAGCCCTGGTCGCGCCACAGGCGGGCCTGCTTCAGTGCGCCTTCCAGCACCCAGGTGCCGATCTGCACGATGATGCCCAGCCGCTCGGCGGTGCGCATGAAGCGCTCCGGCACCAGCATGCCAAGCGTCGGTGACTGCCAGCGCAGCAGCGCTTCCATGCCGACCACGTGGCCATCGCGGGCGCTGACCAGCGGCTGGTAACGCAGTTTCAGCTCACCATTGGGAATGGCGTCCACGATCTGGCGGGCGATGATGCTTTCGCTGTGCGCGCTCGGTGGCGTATCCACGGCGTGGATGCGCACCGCGTTGCCGCCTTCGCGGGCCGCCTGGTACAGCGCATCTTCGGCGTGATCGAGCAGGCGCGAGGTGCTGCTGGCATGGTCCGGGCACAGGCTGACGCCCAGCTTGCCGGTCATGAACAAGGTGTACGGCAGCACCGACAGCGGCAGCTCCATCTGCTGCCGGATCTCCTCTGCGAAGTCCTCCGGCAATGGCACGTCGGCGGTGCGTGGCACTGCGATCAGGAACTCATCGCTGCCGTGGCGCCACAGCTTGCCGCGACCACGCAGGTAGGACTGCAACCGCTGCGCCACCAGCACCAGGGCCTGGTCACCCACCTCGGCGCTCATGTTTTCGTTGACCGAGGCGAAGTGGTCGATGTCCACGTGCATCAACATCAGTGCGGTGCCGCCCGAGGCCGCTTCGGCGACCATCGCCTGCAGCTCGGGGTTGCCGGCGCCGAGGCGGTCGGGGGCATCATCGATGCTGACCGGGGGCTGGTTGGGATTCCACATAGGCTCAGTAGTCCGGTGACTCGACGGCGGCCATGCTGGCCGCCTGGTAGGGGAGGTGGACGTCGATCAGGGTGCCTTCGCCATGCGCGGACTCGATCCGAACGTGACCACCCACGCTCTGCGCACGTTCGCGCATCACGATCAGGCCCAGGCCGCGCGGACCGTCCGGGTCGAAGCCCTCGCCATCATCACGGATCTGCAGGTGCAGGCCGCGCTGGCCGACATCGCGCAGCTGCAGCTGTACCTGGCTGGCGCGGGCATGGCGCAGGGCATTGGTCAGGCTCTCCTGCGCGATACGGAAGCAGGCCTGCTCGATGCTGTTGTCAGGACGTTGTGGCAGCGGTTCGATCTCGGCCAGCAGTTCCACCGGCGAGGAACGGAACAGCACCCGTGCCTGCCAGCTCAGTGCGGCCTCCAGGCCCAGGGCATCCAGCTGCGGCGGGCGCAGCAGCGTGGAGATGTCGCGCAGCTTGGCCACGGTGGTGTCGGCCAGGCTGACGATCTGCGCCAGATCCTCGGCGCGGCGCTGTGGATCATGCTCGTCCTGCGCAGCATGGGCGGACAGCTTGATTGCGGTGATCGCCTGGCCTATATCGTCGTGCAGGTCGCGCGAGATCGCGCGGCGCTCATCCTCCTGCAGCGAGAACAGGCGGCCGGCCATCGCCTGCAGTTCACGGTTGCTGGTTTCCAGTGCACTGCGGGTGCGCTCGGAATCGCTCAGGTCGCGCACGATCAGCAGCTTGCAGTCGCGTCCGCCATAACGCACTTCGCCCACCGCCAGGCCGGCATGGAAGCTGCGGCCATCCGCGCGCTGCATCGCCACCACGCTGCTGTGACCGGGCCCCAGGTGTGGCTGGCCTGCACGCAATTGGCTGCGCACGCGGGCCAGATCGGCGCTGTCCACCAGTGCTGACAGGGGCTCGCCCAGCAGGGTGTGGCTGCCATAGCCGAACAGGCTGGCGGCCCAGGCGTTGGCGTACAGCACGTGTTCGTCGGAGAGGATGACCACGCCGTCGGGCAGTACCCGTACCAGCTCGCGGAACTGTTCCTCGCGCTCGCGCAGCAGGCGTCGCGACTGCTCGCGCTCCGTCACGTCCTGCAGGGTGCCCAGCACGCGGTTGCGGCCGGCCTCGTCGATGCCGCTGGCCGCACGCAGATGCACCATCAAGGCGCGCCCATCCATCGACAGCAACGGCAACAGCACGTCCACCTGCACGGGATCGCCGGAGCAGAGCTCGGCCAGCAGCTGTTCGGTCTGGGTGGCGGTGGCCGGGTCGGCCGGCACCAGCAGTTCGTCGAAGCGATGCCAGCGCCGCGCCTCGGGCGGGCGGCGACCGAGCAGGCGATAGACCTGGTTCGAATAGCGGCCAAGTCCCGTGGAGGGGTCCAGCTCCCAGGCGCCGATGCGTGCCAGCTCGTGGGCTTCTTCGACCCGCGCCAGCGCCTGGTCACGGCGCAGCTGGGCCAGGTTTTCAGCGGTGCGGTCGATGGCAATCAGCAGGCGGGCGTTGTGGCCGTCATAGCTGATGGCGTTGGAGCGAAGTTCCATCTGACGCAGGGAGCCGTCGCGCAGCTGCAGTTGGGTACGCAGTATGCACAGTTCCTCCGGTGCCTCGCGGATCGCCTCCAGCTTGGTCTGCAGTGCCTGGTCCTGGCCTGGCGGCCACAGCGAATCGATGGTCTGCTCCAGCAGTTCGTCACGGTCCCAGCCGAAGGCCGTACAGGCCGCCGGATTGGCATCGAGGATCGCCAGTGTGTCCAGGTCGTAGACCAGGATCGGGCCGGGGTTGCCTTCGAACATCTGCCGCAGGCGCAGCTCGGAGGCCTGCTGGCGTGCATGGGTGTGCAGCACATGCTCGGCCAGCGGGCGCAGCAGCAGATACAGCAGGCCGGCACTGGCGAGGGCAAAGAACGAGCCCTTCAGGCCCTGCCACAAGGCCGCCTGCTGCGGGTCGGGCACCAGTGCCTGCACTGCACTGTCGGTGGAGATCATCCAGGCCAGCGCCATCGCCAGGTAGCTCAGCACCACCCGGCGCCGGTCGCGGCTCAGCGCCTGCGCCATCCGCGGGTCGGGAACTGGGGCGTTGCCGGTCGGTTCTGCGGGCATGGACAGGGCGGAAGAAAGGGGCGCCGGCCATCTTACCGCGCAGGTGCGCCCAGACCACTCAATTATCCGCCGCAGGCGCCGTTAACCACTGCGTGCCCCGCTGACGGGCGTGTCATCCGGAGCAAGATCGCGTGGACCAAGGGATCATCGCCAGCCTGCTGCAGCACCCGCTTGCGTCGGCGCTGGTCATCGTCGACCGCACGGGCCGCCCGCTGGCGGCCAATCCGGCTGCGCGCGAGCATGGCCTGCCGGCGACCGTGGCTGCGTATGCGCCGATGCTGGAAGATCTGCGCCTGATGGCCGCCGATGGCGGCATCGTGGCCTGCACGCTGCCGGGTGGCCCGCACGGCCACTACGACGGCCACCTGCGCGCCGTGCATGATGGCGCCGGCAACCTGCTGGCCTTCACGCTGAGCATTCCAGAGCCGGTGCCGCTCGGCGGCGGTGGGCGCTGGGAGCTGGCGCTGGACAGTGCCGGGCACAGCCTCTGGGACTGGGACATTCCCAGCGACCGTGTGGTGCGCACCCCGGCACTGGGCGATGAAACCGCTACCGAGATTCTGGCCCGCGTGCACAGCGAGGACATCGCACAGGTGCGGGCTGCACTGGATGAGCATCTGCGTGGCTTGAGCGAGCAGTACAGCGCACAGTTCCGTTTCCGCCAGGCCGATGGCCAGTGGCGTTGGGTACTGGACCGCGGGCGCGTGGTCGCGCGCACCGCCGATGGCCAGCCGCTGCGCATGGTCGGCACGCATACCGATATCGAACAACAGAAGCAGCTGGAAGGGCTGCTTCAGGAACAGCAGCTGCACCTGAGCGAGGCCCAGCGCATCGCCAGCATGGGCAGCTGGTCGTTCGACCCCAACAGCGGTCATTTCTGGTGGTCGCCGGAGCTGCGTTCGCTGCTGGCGTTGGAGCAGGGGGCCGTACCCGGCCAGCGGCGCTGGCTGAAGCAGCTGCATCCGCGCTCGCGTGGTGCGCTACGCGCAGCATGGCGACGCTTGTGGCGCGATGGCCGGGCCGCCAACATCGAACTGGAACTGACCCGCGGCAACGAACCGTCGCAGCATCTGCGGCTGTGGATGCAGCCGCTGCTGGACACCGATGGCCAGCCCAAGCGCCTGCTCGGCCAGGTGCAGAACATTACCGAACAGCACCAGACCGACGCACTGATCCGCTGGCGCACCGAGCTGCTGAACCGTGTCTCCGCACTGGGCCGCATCGGCGGTTGCGAGATCGAAGTGCAGACCCGGCATATGCAGTGGACCGAGGAGTGCTACCGCATCCACGGCCTGCGCAAGGAGCCGATCACCCTCGACCAGGCGCTGGCGCTGTACACCGAGGATTCGCGCAATGCCTTCGAGGCGGCGCTGGGCCGGATCGCTGCGGGTGGACTGCCCGAACAGCTGGACCTGTGCTTCTACCGCCAGTCCGGCCTGCGCGTGTGGGTGCAGGTACTGATCGAGCTGGATCGCCGTGACGGCCTGCCGCCTCGGTTCGTGGTCCTGTTCCGTGACATCACCCGCGAGCGCGAGGCCAACGAGCGCATCGAGCTGCTGGCGCACTACGATCTGCTCACCGGTCTGCCCAATCGTGTGCTGCTCGGCGAGCAGACCGCCGAAGCCATCGAGGAAGCGCGCGACCGCGGCACCTCGCTGGCGATGTTGTTCATCGACCTGGACGGCTTCAAGACCATCAATGACAGCTTCGGTCATGCCACCGGTGATGCGCTGCTGAAGGCCGCCGCCACCCGCCTGCACCAGAACCTGCGCAACAACGACCTGTTCGGCCGCTTCAGTGGCGACGAGTTCATCGTCGTGCTGCGCGACCTGGCCGAGCCGGAAGACGCCGGCCACGTGGCGCGCAAGCTGATCGCTTCGCTGGCCGAGCCGCTGCGCCGTGGCGAGACCACGTTGAAGGTCGGTGCCAGCGTCGGCATCGCGATGCTGGGCGATGCCCAGACCGATTTCGATTCACTGCTGCGTGCCGCCGACGCCGCGATGTACGCGGCCAAGGAAGCGGGGCGCAATACCTACCAGTACTACAGCCAGGACGCATTGGCCCGCATCCAGCGCAAGCTCGAGTTGGAGCATGCCCTGCACGGAGCGATCGAACGCGAAGAGTTCAGCCTGGCCTACCAGCCGCTGCTGCATGCGCACCAGGGCGAGCCACCGGCGATCGAGGCCCTGCTGCGCTGGCACCGGCCCGGCATCGGCTACTGCAGCCCGGCCGAGTTCATACCGATTGCCGAGAAGTGCGGCGAGATCGTGCGCATCGGCGACTGGGTGCTGAACGAAGCCTGCCGCCAGGCCATCGCCTGGGACCGTGCCGGGCTGTGTTTCGACCGCATCGCGGTCAATGTGTCGGCGGTGCAGTTGCGTGACCGTGGCTTTGCCGAGCGGGTGATCGAGATCTGCCATGCCCACGGCTGGCCGCCGCAGCGGTTGGAGCTGGAGCTGACCGAGTCGGCGCTGATCCGTGACACCGACATCCTGCGCCACTGCTTCGACGTGCTGGAACGGCATGGTGTGCCACTAGCGGTGGATGACTTTGGTACTGGCTTCTCCAATCTGAACTACCTCAACCGTTTCCCGGTGGGGCGCCTGAAGATCGACCGCAGTTTCGTGCAGGGCATGCTGCATGACTCGGGCACGGCCGAAGTGACCCAGGCCATCGTGCACCTGGGCCATGCGCTGGGCATGAAAGTGGTGGCCGAGGGCGTGGAAACGCACCAGGAAGAAGACATGCTGCGGCGCCAGGGCTGCGACGAGATCCAGGGCTACCTGTATTCGCGCCCGCTCAGCCCGCGCGACCTGGCGCAGTGGCTGCGGCAGCAGCATCCGGCGCCCGGGCGCACAGACGCTGCCAGCGAGGTCGTGCTGGCACGCTGAGGTTGGCGCCGGGCTTTGCCCGGCGGGATCGCCGTACGCCGACGCACCGCTCTGGTAGGTGTCGACCTTGGTCGACACGGATGCCGGTGCTCGCGATCATCCACGCACAGCGTGGACCTACTGACGGCGCCGGCTCTGGTGGGTGCCGACCGTTGGTCGGCACTGATGCCTGCGCTCGCGCTCATCCAGGCATGGCGTGGAGCTACCGGTTGTCGCCATCCGGTTGGGTCGGCGGCTTTCTGGGTGTTATCCCGGCAAGAGCTTCCAGCTCGGCGAGACGATCCGCCTTCACCAGGTGCGCAGCGTTCCAACCGCCTTCGGAAACCGCGGGCGAAAAGCTGTAGATCTCATTCGGAGCCAATGGCCCAAGTCGGTCACGTGCATGGGCATGCAGGGGCTGCTCATCGTCGTCGGTGACGTCAAGATAGGGACCATCCAGGGCCTCCAGCAGGAATGCCAGTTTCCAGTTGCGTTCCACCGCATCGGCGGGGTCTGGTAGATCCGATTCTGTTGAGACGTGTCCGCTGTGCGGATCGATGCTGATCTGCGCGGAGGTGTTCTCCCCACACAGCAGAATCTGGCCGAAAGCCGTCACCGCGTAGACATGGAAAGTATCGGCACCCTCCATGGGATTGCCTTGCAGGAACGCGGTAGCAATCTCCGCATACAGGTGGGGATCGACCAAGGCGAGCCTGTCGTCGCGATAGCGTGCGAGGCCATCACGTCGCCACAGTGCCAGCAGCAGGTTGGGTAGCACGTCTTCCCATGCCGTCAGGGTGGCTTCGGAAACTGCTTCAACCTTGGAGCTCGGAATGAAGCCCTGAAGAAACTCGTCAGAATCCAACCCCGTCACAGGCAACGCGGTGTTCGGTACGGCCAGCGCATTCCAATCCGTGCTGATTGGCAGGTAGTCCAGGAAGGCGAGTAGTGTCTCCGCCCGTGCAAGTTCCGGGCTGCCCTCGTGGGTTGGAATGACGGTCACCGAGCCTCCGGAGACAAGCAGCAACGTGCCCGCAGGAAGGTCATGCCAAGCCTTGTCCAGCACCAGATACCGCTCTGGCGCCTCATCGATATCAGCGTCCAGGATGATGACCTGTGGGCCACCCTGCAGGCAGCCGGCGGAGACCTCGACGGTTGCGTCGGTCACACCTGCATCAGGATCGTTCACATCCATAGGCGCGGAGTACGGCTGCTGGAAATCGCCGAATGACTGTAGAGCTTGATGAAGCGCAATCAGGGAATCGGGATCCAGGGCAAGCGGGTCTGGGGCAACCGGGAGTTGCAGGGCAAGTGAAAGGCAGAGGGCGGCGCTGGCCATGGGCGGTGGGCTGATCTGAACTGAAATCGGACCTGCACGATGATGGGCTGTCCGGCCCAGGTCCATGCAAACAATCCGAATCTGCGCGTCTTTATAGGCGACATCCACGCATGGCGTGGATCTACTGCGATGCGGCAACCATTCGCTGCGGAAATTCGGAGCGAAGCCGTGCGCGCACTGCTTCCACCACGTGTGCATAGCGTCGGCGCTGGATGAAATAGCCCATGTAGAACAGCAGCAGGGCCACCAGCATCGGCGACGCAGCCGGGCGGACCAGGATGATCGGCACCAGCATCACTGTCAGGCCCAGCGCGAACCAGCTGCACCGCCCGACCACCCGCACCTCCCTGCGTTGCGCGTCGATCATCACCCGCCCGCGCATCAGCGGAAAGTAGCGACCGCCAAAGCTCGGCGCGAAGCTCTCGCGAAAGGCGACACTGCCGTCCGGCAGCGCGCGGAATACCAGGCGAAGCCAGGTATCGGCCGGCAGATCATGCTCCAACCCGGCCAGCGAAAGCTGCGCCAGCTCTGCCGGCGTAGCGGCGATGCGCTGATTGAACAGTACGATGCCGGTGCGGAAGAAGAACGGCGCCCACAGCACCAGCAGCAGGACTTCGATCAGCAGCAATGCGATCAGGGCGATGGCCATCGGTCTTCCATGAACGGGACCGGCGCATCATGCCATGGGGATGGCCGGCGCTAGCACTGCGGGTTCGAGTACGAGCAACAGGTCACATGCCTTGCCGGATCGACTTGGCTCAATCCTTTTCCGCCAGATCGCTTAGGTCCAGGATCTGCGGGTTGACGCTGCTGGCTACGATGCTTCTGATCAGCCCCGGGCGGCGGCGAAGCGAGTAGGCGCGTATCGCATGGATGGGACTGAATTCACACAGGGGGTAGCGTGAGTGCCCCATGATGACGGGCCTGTTGAAGTGGATGTCCTTAGGGTCATCAAGTGGCAGGGCCCACTTCCCACCGTGTACCAGCCTGACGGTCTCCCCTAGATATCGGGCGAACACGACCCTCAGAGAGTCCCGCTCGTCCTCAGACAGCGTGGCTGCCATCAAGTCATGGAGGTGTTCCAGCCTGTCGAGGCTTTCGGGGCTGCTATCCAGTTCAATGCCATGCGTTTGAGCCTGCGCGACCAGCCATTCTATCTGGCCGTCCATCAGCATCAGGAATTGCTCAAAAGCCTCGCGGGCTTCTTCCAGATTGAACGTCATGCAGAGGCCAGAGGAGACAGGGGGAGTGGGCAGTGTGTCCTCGTCCCGTTCCTCAGGCTATGCAACAAATCCTAAAAGGCGACAGGCAAAGCAGAGGTTGCAGAGATCGCGGCGTCCATCCCCGAAAGTCGTGGATCTACCGTTTCATCAATGCGATGCCTGCAATGGAATAGCTGGCGATCAACAGCCCGAACGCGTACTCCGCGACGATGATCAGCCAGAAGGTCATCGGCTCGATGTCCCGCCATGCATCAATGGTGCCGGACCGGTGATGGCTCAGATGAACATGCCCGGTGTTGATGGCAGTTGCCGGCGCCCAGGCAAATAGAAAGGCCATCAGCATGAAGAGCAGGCTGCCGAACAGGAATGCGACAGGTCTATGCCGGGGTGGCCGCAAAGTGGCGTAGGCGGGGCGCCAGGTGAAGGTGACCGCGATGAGCACCATCACAGCAAATCCCAGCCAGGTCATGAACGTGGTGCTCATGCGACGACACTCCGTGTCCAGCCGTAGGTGGCATGGGCGGATCATGCCATGGGTTTGGAGCGGGTGGTGGTGAAGACCATCCACGCATGGCGTGGATCTACCTCAAGGCTTCCCCATCCAACCCCAGGTCCCACGCCAGACCCAGCAGCGCGTCGTCCGTGCGGGACAGGGCAGGGCGCGCATCGGCCAGCTGCTGCAGTTCGCGGATCTCCTCGCGGGCCACCTCTTCCAGCTGCTGCAGCTGCTCACGCACGCTCGCGTTGCGCGGGCGCTCGGTGTCGGCGAGGGAGGGCAGGGCGCGGATCAGGGTCATGGTGCGTGTACAGGATGCATCCAACGGCGGGTTACAGGCAAAGGCCCCGGACGAACCGGGGCCTTGCGGGCTGCCGGCAACGGCAGCGGACATCAGGATCAGAACAGCTCGACGGTGCCGGCGCCCATGCTCTGCTGGGCAACCGGCTTGTGCGGCGGGCGTTCCCATTCGCTGCGCAGTTCCCGCAGGCGGCTGCCGGTGCGCTGAAGGGCGGTGGCGATCTCTTCGTCGAACACGCCGCCATTGCGGTGCAGCAGTTCCTGCAGGGCCACTGCCTCGCGGTTGATCGCGGTCAGGCGGTCCAGGTGGGTGTGCACGCCGCCCAGCGCCTGGGTGGCGATGTCTTCGAACTGCAGGGCGCGTACAGCTTCGGCCACGCTGCCATCGATCGAACGGGCGCACTCGGACACTTCGCGCATGCCATCGCCCAGCGAGGCATTGATCTGCGCGACGTTGTCGAGCATGGCCGCCGCTTCCTGACGCGCTTCGCGGGAGCGGTCCATGTCACGCGAGGCCATGTGCGAGACCGTCTCGCGCACCTTGGCGATGGCGTCCTTGGAGCTGTGCGCCAGCTTGCGGATCTGCTCGTTGAAGGTGGTCGAGCGCTCGGACAGGTTGCGCACTTCGTCGGCGACCACCGCGAAGCCACGACCGGCTTCACCGGCACGCGCGGCTTCGATGGCGGCGTTCAGCGCCAGCAGGTTGGTCTGGTCGGCGATCGACTTGACGTCTTCCAGCAGCGCGAAGATGCCATCCAGGTGCTGCGCCATCTGGTCGATGTGCTGCACGGTGGTGCTGCTCTGGCCGCTCACCTGTTCCAGCGCTTCCACCAGCTGCTCCATGCGATGGCTGGCGTGCTGGGCGAAACGGGCAACGTCGAGGCCGGCATTGCCTTCATCACCGGCACGATCGACGATGCGCGACAGGGCCTGGCTCTGCTGGCGCGACTTGCGGTTCATGGCGTCGAAGCTGCCGCCCAGGCTGGACACCGCCTGGCGGATCAGGTCACGGGCGCGTTCCACTTCGCCGCGCGAGCCGTCGATCTCGTTGCCGACGAAGTTGCGCAGTTCGGTCAGCAGCTGGTCCTGCTCACGCAGGACACGGGCGTGTTCCGGGGAACGGTGCGCCTGGGCGCGGGTGGTCCACCACGCAAAGCCGAGCCAGCTCAGCGTCATCGTGGTCAGGATCGCCCAGCGCAGGGCGGCCGGCCATTCGAAACCGATGGCGAAGGGGAGCAGCAGGGTCAGAGCCAGGGGGGCGGCCAGACGGATGAAAATGCGTGAGTACATGGACGTTCTCGGGAGGTGCACGGAGGATGTATCGGCCGTACCCCCTTTCTCTTTAACGTCGAAATGCCTCGAAGTGCATTCTGAATGCGCCGGTTTTCCGACGCCTCGGCGGCTTCGGGGTCAGAGCCCTTTCCTTGCCGGAAAAGGATCCGACCCCATGGGGCTCAGGCCAGCTGGCGGTCCACGGCCTCGATCATCGCCTTGCGGCTGAACAGGAAGTCCCAGTAGCTGCCGCCCAGCTGGCGCCACAGCACCGCCGAACGCACCGCGGCCAGCAGCAGGGCGCGGATCTCCGCAACCACACCGGCCTGGCCCAGGTAGTGCGGGTTGCCCTGCACCATCACCCGCGGCTTCAGGTGGCTGATGGTGTCGGCGTACAGGCCACCCAGGTTGGCCAGCACGTCCGGGTGGCCACTGTCGCCCAGCTCGACGGCTTGGCGCTGGGCGCGTTCGATGCCGGAGGCGACCTTGTTCACGGTGGTGCCGTCCTGCACGAAGCGGCGCTCCAGCTGCAGCACCGACAGGGCCAGCTTGGGCAGGATCGGGTCCTGGCCCTGGCTGCGGAAGTAGTTGTGCAGCAGGCGCAGCCCAGCCTTCAATGCATGGCGGTCACCGAACACCTCCTGCGGCGAAGACGCGTCGACGCGGAACACGCTGTCCACGGCGGTGCGCACGGCAGCGGCGTCGGAATGGCCGGTATCGGCGATGCGGCGTACCTGCTGCAGGGCCTGGGCAATGCCGGCCAAAGCCAGGACGCGGTCGTCGACAGTGAAACTCATGCAGCGATTACCTCAAAAGGGGAAGGGGTGGTGCGCAGGCGCTGTTCCAGCGGCGCATCGGTGGCGGCGATCACCGCGCCACCCAGGCACACATCACCGTCATACAGCACCAGTGATTGACCGGGAGTAACGGCGCGCTGCGGGCGCGCAAAGGTGACCAGCACGCTGCCATCGTCCAGCACCTCGACCGTACACGGCTCGTCGGGCTGGCGGTAGCGGGTCTGCGCGGTGCACTCGAAGCGCCGTGCCGGCGGCGCGCCGGCAATCCAGTGCGCGGTCTCCGAGCGCAGGCGGTTGGACAGCATCCACGTGCTGTCGCGATCCTGGTCGACGTACAGCACGTTGCTGGCCACGTCCTTGCCGACCACGTACCACGGCGCCGCAGGGCGGCCACGCACGCCGCCGATGTTCAGGCCCTCGCGCTGGCCCAGGGTGAAATAGAAGACGCCAGGGTGCTCGGCGATCACACTGCCGTCGGCCGGGTCCAGGATCTGCCCGGGCTTGGCCGGCAGGTAGCGGCCGAGGAACTCGCGGAAGTCGCGCTCACCGATGAAGCAGATGCCGGTGGAGTCCTTCTTGGCGTGGGTCGGCAGGCTGACGTCACGCGCGATCCGGCGCAGGTCGGTCTTTTCCAGGTCGCCGATCGGGAACAGGGTGGCCGCCAGCTGCGCCTGGCCCAGCTGGTGCAGGAAGTAGCTCTGGTCCTTGGAGCGGTCGGCACCACGCAGCAGCAGCCACTGGTGGCCGCGCTGGGCCACGCGCGCGTAGTGGCCGGTGGCAATGCGTTCGGCGCCCAACTCGCGGGCGGCATCCAGGAAGTGCTTGAACTTCACTTCGCGGTTGCACAGCACGTCCGGGTTCGGGGTGCGGCCGGCCGCGTACTCGGCCAGGAAGTGCTCGAACACCCCCTGCCAGTACTCGCTGGAGAAATCACGGAAGTGGAACGGGATACCGAGCAGGCCGCAGACGGCCACCGCATCGCGGCGGTCGTCCTCGGCGCGGCAGTCGCCGCTGCCGTCGTCGGCCCAGTTCTGCATGAACAGACCGGCTACGGCCTCGCCCTGCTGCACCAGCCGCCAGGCGGCGACCGAGGAGTCGACGCCACCGGAGACGCCCACCATCACGCGCGGAGTGCTCATGCGACCTCCCGGACCAGCGAAAGCGGATGGCGCTGGCCACCCAGGAAATCAGCCACCACCTGCCAGACCAGTGGGCTGCGCAGGCGCTCCGTGGCGGCCTGCAGCGCGGCCGGGGTCAGCCACAGCGCGCGATCGATGCCGGTGTCCAGCGGCTGCGCCGGGTCGTGCGAGACCGGATGCGCCGCATAGCAGAAGCGCAGGAAGGTGGTGCCGTCGGCGGCCGTCCACTGGTAGCAGCCGATGAAGTGGGTCAGCTGCACCGTCCAGCCGGTTTCCTCGCGGGTCTCGCGCAGGGCTGCCTCGGCCAGGCTTTCGCCCGGCTCGAGGTGGCCGGCCGGCTGGTTCAGCACCTGGCGGCCGTCGATGGTCTCCTCGACCAGCAGCACGCGGCCACCGTCGACCACCACGGTGGCGACAGTGGCGTGCGGTGCCCAGCGCGGGTCCGGCGTGGTGTTCAACTCAGAACTCGTCCTTCTTGGTCAGTTCCAGCTCCATGGCGTCGGCGGTGCGGATGGCCGCATCGATGGCGTCGCTGAGCTGGTCGGCCGTGGCATCGGCGTCGATCTTGACCACGAACATGGCGGTGGTGTCCTGCTTCACCCAGCCGCCCATCTTGGCGTCCTGCGAATCTTCCAGCAGGCGGTTGGCTACGGCCACCGGGAACTGCTTGGTCTTGGCGTTGTAGGCCGGCGACCAGATCTCGCGGATGTTGTGGGTGCCGAAA
The DNA here is from genome assembly GCF_004346925.1 of Stenotrophomonas sp. ASS1. Lineage (NCBI taxonomy): Bacteria > Pseudomonadati > Pseudomonadota > Gammaproteobacteria > Lysobacterales > Lysobacteraceae > Stenotrophomonas > Stenotrophomonas oleivorans. The sequence goes on from NZ_CP031167.1 coordinate 2,175,235, forward strand.
TCTTCCACCGACGAGCGCACGTAGACCATCTGGGTGCGATCACCCTCGACGTCGAACACCATGCGGTAGTCGCCGTCCTCGTCGACCTCGTAGGTATAGCCCAGCTTGTCCAGGTGGCGGGCCACGGCCTTGTCGGCCTGGGTCTCGGCGGCGGCGGAGCCGGCGGCGGCCAGGGCGATCAGCAGGGCGGGAAGAAGGGTCCTTTTCATGAAGATCCTGTGAAACAGTGTTGAGAGAGGGTGCAATTGTGACGGTGGGCGTGCGTGCCGTCCAATCTGCGGCAGGCCGACGCAGGCTGGCCCGTGCCTCTATAATGGGCAGATGCCCCATGAGTCTTCCCCCGATTCCCATCACGAGCACGGCGTTGCCGTGGAGCCCGCGCGCCCGGAAGTGGCGCCGCCGCCGTTCTACCAGGTGATGCTGCTCAACGACGACTACACCCCGATGGATTTCGTGGTGGATGTGCTGCAGCAGTTCTTCAGCATGGACCTGGACAAGGCCACGCAGGTGATGCTGCACGTCCACACCCGCGGCCGCGGCGTGTGCGGGGTGTTCACCCGTGAAGTGGCCGAGACCAAGGTCGCCCAGGTCAACGAGTACTCGCGGATGAACCAGCACCCGCTGCTGTGCACGATGGAAAAGGCCTGACCGGCTGCCGGTTTTCGTCCGGGCACATCGACTCCGGACCCGGTGTGCCCACCAAGGTGGGCACCTACCAAGGCAGGGGCCTGTATCGATAGTGGATGGGGCGTGCCCACCAAGGGGGGCATCTACCAGAGCGCGGGATCAGCCCTCCGCCAACGCCTCCAGCGCCATCCGCGCCACCGCCTCGTCGACTTCGGCGGGGTCGCCATCATCCCGGAACCACACCGCTGACAGCCCCGCGCTGGCTGCGATCCAGCGCAGCAGGCGCGTGCGTTCCAGGCCCGCCAGCGCGCCGACCTGTTCCAGCCGGGTGGCAAACCGCTCGGGTCGGGTGGCCACATGGATGCCGGGGCCGCACAGGTCCGGATTGCTGAACATCGTCGTGTAATCGAACGCGCGGTCGCCCAGCAGCCGCTTCGGGTCGATCGCCAACCAGCCGCGCGCGCCGAAATCCAGCACGTTGTCGTGGTGCAGGTCGCCGTGCAGCGGCCGGATCTCCTGTTCCTGCTGCAGCAGCCCCTCCGCCAGCGATCTGCACTGTTCCAGCAGTGGCGGCAGCGCAGCACTTGGCTGCAGCAGGTCGGCGAACCATGTTTGCAGGCAGACCAGTTCCGCTGGCGGTGCGCTCCGTGGCCGGTGCAGCCGTTGCAGGACCTGGCACAGGACCGTGGTGCAGGTGTCATCGTCGCCCTTGATCGAACGTTGCCGCAATGAGTCGCCGCCGGCACGTTCGATCAGGATCGCCGGCCCCTCGTGGGCCAGCAGGCGGGCGGCGCCGTCACCGTCCCACCAACGCAGCAGGCGATGGCTGTTCTGCTCTTCGGTTTCGCTGCTGATCTTCAGCATGGCCGGCTCGCCGGCGGCGGTCAGCACCGGCCAGAGCTGGGCATGGGGCGTTTCGATGGCTGCGCCATCACGCCGCAATCGCCAGCGACTCAGGTAGGGTTCGCTCATGCTGGGTGGGCTGTCCTGGAGTGAATGAAGATCAATCGATTCGCACTGATAACGCCATCTGAACGCAGCAATCCGCTAGGGTGATGGAAATCGCGTAGTCAGGCCGCATATTGTCCCCATCTGCCGCCGGAGTAATCCATGTTCAGCAAAGACCTCGAACACACCATCGGCCAGTGCTACAAGCGCGCCCGTGAGGCCCGGCATGAGTTCATGACGGTCGAACACCTGCTGTTGGCACTGCTCGACAACCCGTCCGCCCAGGCCGTACTGAAGGCCTGTGGCGCCGACGCCGAACGCCTGCGCCAGGAGCTGGAGCAGGCCATCGAGGCCTCCGTGTCCCGCCTGGCCGAAGATGACGGCCGCGATACCCAGCCGACCCTGGGCTTCCAGCGCGTGCTGCAGCGGGCCGTTTACCACGTGCAGTCCTCGGGCAAGAAGGAGGTCACCGGCGCCAATGTGCTGGTCGCCATCTTCGGCGAGAAGGACTCGCACGCCGTCTACTACCTCAACCAGCAGGATGTCACCCGGCTGGATGTGGTCAATTACCTGTCCCACGGCATCGCCAAGCTGGGCGAGGAGGGCGAGCCGCCGTCCTCTTCCTCCGAGGGCGAGAGCCGAATGGAGGGCGGGGAAGGTGAGCCGAAGGGTGATGCCCTGACCGAGTTCGCCAGCAACCTCAACGAACAGGCCCGGGCCGGTCGCATCGACCCGCTGGTCGGCCGTGCCGACGAGATCGAGCGCACCATCCAGGTCCTGTGCCGCCGCCGCAAGAACAACCCGCTGTACGTGGGTGAGGCGGGCGTGGGCAAGACCGCGATTGCCGAGGGCCTGGCCCGCCGCATCGTCGAGGGCTCGGTGCCCGACGTTCTGGCCGATGCGGTGATCTATTCGCTCGACCTGGGCGCGCTGGTGGCCGGCACCAAGTACCGCGGCGACTTCGAGAAGCGCCTGAAGAGCGTGCTGACCGCGCTGAAGAAGGTGCCCAATGCGGTGCTGTTCATCGACGAGATCCACACCATTATCGGTGCCGGTTCGGCGTCGGGCGGCACGATGGATGCGTCCAACCTGATCAAGCCGGCCCTGGCGTCCGGTGAGCTGCGCTGCATCGGCTCGACCACCTTCCAGGAGTACCGTGGCATCTTCGAGAAGGATCGGGCGCTGGCCCGCCGCTTCCAGAAGATCGACATCGTCGAGCCGACCGTCGGCGAGACCTACGAGATCCTGCAGGGCCTGAAGTCCAAGTACGAGCTGCACCACGGTGTGACCTATTCCGACGAGGCGCTGCAGGCTGCGGTGGACCTGTCGGTGAAGCACATCGGCGACCGCCTGCTGCCGGACAAGGCCATCGACGTGATCGACGAGGCGGGCGCCCGCCAGCGCCTGCTGCCGGAAGGCCAGCGCAAGGAACTGATCGACGTCGAGGAAGTGGAGGCGATCGTCGCCAAGATGGCGCGTATCCCGACCAAGCAGGTCAGCGCCACCGACAAGGATGTGCTGCAGCACCTGGAGCGCAACCTGAAGATGGTGATCTTCGGCCAGGACCCGGCCATCGAGACGCTGTCCTCGGCGATCAAGCTGGCCCGTTCGGGCCTGGGCAACCCGGAAAAGCCGATCGGCAACTTCCTGTTCGCCGGTCCCACGGGTGTCGGCAAGACCGAGGTGACCAAGCAGCTGGCGCTGCAGCTGGGCATCGAGCTGGTCCGCTTCGACATGTCCGAGTACATGGAGCCGCATTCGATCAGCCGCCTGATCGGTGCGCCTCCGGGCTACGTCGGCTTCGACCAGGGTGGCCTGCTGACCGAGAAGATCGTCAAGACGCCGCACTGCGTGCTGCTGCTGGACGAAATCGAAAAGGCGCATCCGGACATCTTCAACATCCTGTTGCAGGTGATGGACCGCGGTGTGCTGACCGATACCAACGGTCGTGAAGCCAACTTCAAGAACGTCGTGCTGGTGATGACCACCAATGCCGGTGCGGCGCAGGCCTCGCGGCGTTCGATCGGCTTCACCAAGCAGGACCATGCCACCGACGCGATGGAGACCATCCGCCGCAGCTTCACCCCGGAATTCCGCAACCGCCTCGACGCGGTGGTGCAGTTCCAGGCGCTGGGCTTCGAGCACATCCTGCGCGTGGTCGACAAGTTCCTGATCGAGCTGGAGATGCTGCTGCAGGACAAGCACGTCAGCCTGTCGGCCACCCCGACCGCGCGCGACTGGCTGGCCCACCATGGTTTCGACCCGCTGATGGGTGCCCGCCCGATGGCCCGCGTGATCCAGGACAAGATCAAGCGTCCGCTGGCCGACGAGCTGCTGTTCGGCAAGCTGGTCAACGGTGGCAAGGTCAGCATCGACGTCCGCGACGACGAGCTGGTGGTCGAGACCCAGGCCGAGCCGGAGCGGCTGCTGCCGGTCACGGTGGAATGAGCTGATGCCATAGGCTTGGCGTGAAAGACTGGAAATGACAAGGGCGGCTTCGGCCGCCCTTGTTGTTTCCAGTGGGGCTGTCGTCCGCGGCCTTGCTTGAACGGAACGGAGGTGCCAATGCTGTCTTCTGGTCGCGATAGTGTGTTGCCCTGTTTGTATCGCGAAACGATACAGGATACAGTGATGATCATCGGTTTTCGCCACAGGGGCCTCGAGCGGCTCTACCGTTCCGGCAGTAGCAGTGGAATCCGCCACAGTCACGCCAGCAAGGTGTTGTTGATCCTGTCGATCCTGGATGTTGCTTCGGGTCCTGAGGATCTGGCCATGCCTGGATTGCGTCTGCATAAGCTCCGGGGCGGCCTGAAAGGGCATTGGCCTGTATGGGTCAATGGAAACTGGCGGATTACCTTCCGTTTCGCCGGCAGCGACGTGGAGCTGCTGGATTACCTGGACTATCACTGAGGCCGCGCATGATTCATCACCATCCGCATCCCGGGCAGGCGATCAAGGCAATGGTCTTTGATCCAATGGATCTGTCTGTGACCGAAGCGGCCGAGCGCCTGGCAATGTCGCGGGTAGCCCTTTCGCGGGTTCTGAACGGCAAGGCGGGCATCAGTCCTGACCTGGCCATCCGCCTTGAGATGGCGGGGGTGAGTACTGCGGTTTTCTGGATGGGGCTGCAATCCAGCTACGATCTCTGGTTGGCACGGCAGCGCGCGCAACCGAGAGTGTTGTCGTTGGTTGCCGCGACGCGTTGACGTATATCGCGACAAGGGCGGCTTCGGCCGCCCTTGTCCTGTCTGGGGTCAGCGGCTGCGGCGGCGCGCCTCACGCTTGAATCGCTCGGCATCGATCGGCTCGATGCGTGCAACCTCGCAGCTGCCGCGACCTGTGTCCAGTGCGCTTCGGCCCTCGCTGCACAGCTCGTCAGCTTCTTTGCCGTCGGTCTTGAAGCCGAGGCGGGTGGCCAGTACGGCAGAAGGGCAGCTGTTGCGGAAATGCACAACATAGTGGTCTTCGCCGGAGCGAAGCAGGATGTTCTTGTCGGCGCCGGCGCGAACGATCTGCTGTTCGCCGGTCAGTGATACGCACTGTGCCGGCGCGGTGTCGGCGGCATGGGCGGACGACGCCAGCAGGGTGACGGCAGACAAAGCCAGGGGGATTAGCAGGGAAGACAGGTTCATGGCGGGGCAGGGGGCAGCGATCCGGACTGGATCGGATCCCAGGATGCCGCCGCCGCTGCAAATGCGAATCTGCCGCAAGCAGGGCTGACCGACGCCACGGTGAGATCGGTCACGATGACCTTTGGCGCCTCAGGCCGCGATCGAACGGAATCCCTGCTGGCGCCCCTGGTCGCCGCCGTCTTCGATGACAAAGGCAACCGCCTCGTGCGGAATGTGCAGGCGCTGCTTGAGGGTGCTGCCCATATGCGGAATCTCGCGCTGCACGGCCAGGTACAGCGGGTGCGAGGCGTCCATGCTGGTGCAGACCAGGCAGGGCTGGCCGAACCAGGTGCCGTCCGGGCCCTTGCTGGCGTAGCAGCGGCTGGTGACGGACTGGGGGTCCAGGACGATCAGGTAGGTCATGCGCGCAACGCCTTCTGTGAAGAACGCATTGAGTCTAGAGTCGCGGCGCGATGCGGTACTTCGGACAGGGACGAAAATCGAGCGGTCCCGGTGCCGGTCGCTTTCTTCCGCGCACGACAAAGGGCCAGCAGCGAGGCCGGCCCTGTCGGAGTGGCGCAATGCGCCGACCGCTTACTTCATGCGGTAGGTGATACGACCCTTGGTCAGGTCGTACGGGGTCATTTCAACCTTGACCCGGTCACCGGTGAGGATGCGGATGTAGTTCTTGCGCATGCGGCCGGAGATGTGGGCGATGATTTCGTGCCCATTTTCCAGACGAACGCGGAAAGTGGTGTTCGGCAGCGTCTCGCTGACGGTGCCCTCGAACTCGATGGAATCGTCTTTCGACATGTAGTCCTGTGCGGTTCAGAAAACGGCCACGCTGGGCCTAAGGCGCGGTATTTTACGCGTGATGGGCCCGGCTTGCAAAGTTTGTGTTAACCCCCGGCCAAACGCTGTGCTGGCAAGCGTCCTACCGCCTGGGTCCAGGGGCCTTCACGGCCGTCACGGTGGACGGTCTGGCGGACGTGTTCCAGAAAGTCCGCGCGCGGCAGGTGCTCGGCGCCCATCCGCAGCAGGTGCGGATTCTCCACCTGGGCATCGATCAGTTCCCAGCCCCAGCCACGCAGGGTGGCTGCCAACGCGGCCAGGGCGATCTTGGAGCCGCCACTGGCGCCACTGAACATGCTCTCGCCGAAGAAGATGGCACCGATCGCGACGCCATAGATGCCGCCGACCAGTGTCTGCCGATCCCAGACTTCGAAGGAATGGGCGAAGCCAAGGTCGTGCAGCTGGCTGTAAGCCTCGACCATCGCCGGGCTGATCCACGTACCGTCCTGGCCGGGCCGAGGTGCCGCGGCGCAGGCGCGCATCACACGACTGAAGGCGGTGTCGGCGGTGACCTCCCACGTGCTGCTGCGCAGCTGGCGGCGGAAGCGGCTGGACAGGTGCACGCCGTCGGTGCGGAACACCATGCGCGGGTCCGGCGACCACCACAGGATTGGCTCGCCCTCGCTGAACCACGGAAAGATACCGCCGGCGTAGGCATTGAGCAGACGCACCGGATGCAGGTCGCCGCCCACCGCCAGCAGGCCATCGGGCTGGCGCAGTGCGGTCTCGGCCGGAGGGAAGGGGGCGTCCGGCGCATCGGCCAGGCGCCAAGGCAGCTGGCGGGTCATGGGGCCATTGTATTCGTCGTGGTGATTCGTGATGTCTGGCACCATCACTATTCACCGGCAAGGAGCCTCCGAATGAGTGACTCGATCAGCGCCATTCTCGACCTGCATGACGCCCCGCGCACGCGCAACGACAGCCAAGGCATGCTGCTGTCGATGGCCACTGAACAGCCGCGTCAGCTGGGGGAGTTGATGCTGCAGGCGCTGGCGCGGCCTTCGCCGGGCTCGGCCTTCCTCGACATGGCACTGGACCTGCTGCCGGATGACGCGGTGCCCGCGGTCGCGGCCGACGCGTGGCGCCGCCATCGCGCGGGCGAGCGCGGTGACGTGTTGACGAGCGTGATGGAGTTCGCCAGCTATCAGGCGCCGCAGGTGCTGCAGGGCGATTGGGAGGCATTGCTGGCGGTCGCCAGTGAGGATGAGGTGCAGTTGGCCGCGCAGGTCTGGCACGGCCTGCCCAGCGCGACGGCAGCGCATTGGGCGCAGATCCTGGCCGAAGCCAATGACGATCGCGAAATGGCGCGGGCCAGGGCGCTGCTGCTCGCCGTCCAGCCCGAAACCTACGCCATTGCTCGCGGCTACCTGGTCGACTGGGGGCGCTTGGATGCCGAGGTCTGGGCGCACTGGGCCGGCGTCGCCGAAGGTCCGCAGCCGCGTCGCCTGCATGGCGAGCGGCCATTGCACTTCCGCTTCGGCCGCGAACAGCATCGCGCGCAGCAGGCGGACGAGCCGAGCTGGCGCAGGCGCATCTGGCGCCTACACCCGACCTGGAATGGTGGGCAGGTGCATCACGCCGGGCACATGGGAGGGCCGCTGGAAGCGCTGTGTAGCAGCTGCCATGCGCCGCTTCAGCGCCTGCTGCAGACCGATGCCGCCGCGCTGCAGCCGGGCGCGCCGGGCGAGATCACGCTCGGCCTGTGTCTGGACTGCTGCGGCTGGGAAGACCCGCCCGTGCGTTTCTATCGCCACGATGCGGCCGGCCTGCCCAGCTGCCACCCCAGCCAGCACCGTGAGGTACCGAACACACCCACCGACAGTGGCGACCTGATGCAGGCCGAGGTGGGTTTGGTCGCCATGGACAGTGCGCGCTGGCAACAACAGGACTGGGGCCAGTCCAATCATCGGCAGAACCTGTCGCGCGTGGGCGGCGCGCCGAGCTGGGTGCAGAGTGCCTGGTACCCGGCGTGCATCGATTGCGGCGAAGAGATGCCGTTCGTGATGCAGCTGGATTCGACACTGCCGACCACGGGTGAGGGCACGCTGCTGTGGGGCAGCGGCGGCATGCTCTATACGTTCTGGTGCGCGAGGTGCCGGGTGAGCGGGCATTTCTGGCAGTGCACCTGAGCACAGCGCCCTCGCTATTGCCTTGGTAGGTGCCAACCTTGGTTGGCACGCTTTTCGGCACCGCGCCAATCGAGCAAGCTCGACGCTACGTTCCTGCGCGGAACGGCCCATGCCCCTGCAGCTCCTGCTGGTAACGCCGCACATTGCGCCGCTCCTGCCGGCACCACTCCTGCAGTGCGTCTGCGAAATCCGGATCGGCCACCCAGTGCCTGCTGCGCACCAGCGTCGGCAGGAAGCCGCGTGCCAGCTTGTGCTCGCCCTGTGCGCCCGGCTCGAAGCGGGTCAGCCCTTCGCGCAGGCAGTATTCGATGCCCTGGTAGTAGCAGGCTTCGAAGTGCAGGCCGGGCAGGGTGGCGCCACCCCAGTAGCGGCCGTACAGCGTGTCTCCACCGCGCAGGCAAAGCGCACCGGCAATCGGCTCGCCGTCCTGTTCGGCCAGGAACAGCACCAGCCCCCGACCCAAAGAAATGGCCAGGTGACGCAGGAAGGTCTCGGTCAGCGCCGGGGCATTGCCGTACTCGAGGAACGTCTGCAGGTAGAAGCGGTACATCGCCTGCAGATCGGCGCGGCTCGCTTCATCGCCGTGCACCACGCGGAAGGTGATGTCTTGGCGAACGACCTTGGCGCGTTCCTGGCGGATGTTCTTGCGATGCTTGTGGTTCATCGCACCGAGGAACTGGTCGAACGTCGCCCAGTCGCCCGGGTTCTGCCACTGGAACTGCACGTCTTCGCGCAGCAGCCAGTCATCGCCGAACAGCGCCTCGTCCACTGCGGTGTGGAAGTTGATATGGGCCGAGGACACGTCCAGTGCCGGCAGCGCCTCGCGCAACGCCGACAGCAAGGTGGCGCGATCTGAATCGTGACGGGCCAGCAACCGCGGGCCGGTGACCGGTGAGTACGGCACCGCGCCCAGCCACTTCGGATAGTAGTCGCGGCCATGACGGGCATACGCGTTGGCCCACGCATGGTCGAACACGAATTCGCCGTGGGAGTTGGTCTTCAGGTAACCCGGAATGGCGCCGACCAAGCTGTCGCCTTCCCAGAGCGTGAAGTGCCGGGGCTGCCAGCCCCAGTCCTCGCGCAGGCAGCCGTGCTGTTCAAGCCCGGAAAGGAAGGCATGACTGACGAAGGGGTTGCGGCCGTCGTGCAGGGCATCCCAGTCGGTGGCGGAAACGGACTGCAGGGAGTCGAGGAAACGGGAGGAGGGCATGGGGGAAGGATAGGGCAGATGAAACAGAAAGGCCGACGCACTGGCGTCGGCCTTTTATCCGGAGTCGAGCATGGCTCGACCCTACAGGAGCGGGTCAGCCTCTCAGCTGGCCTTGCCCTGCGCGTCCAGGTAGCGCTCGGCGTCCAGTGCGGCCATGCAGCCGAAACCGGCCGAGGTGATCGCCTGGCGGTAGTGCTGGTCGGCCACGTCGCCGGCGGCGAACACGCCTTCCACCGAGGTCTGGGTGGCGTTGCCGCCCAGGCCCGAGCGGATTTCCAGGTAGCCGTTGTTCATCGCCAGCTGGCCGTCGAACAGGGTGGTGTTCGGGTGGTGGCCGATGGCCACGAAGAAGCCGTGGGCGTCGATGTCGCGGGTGCTGCCGTCCAGCGTGGACTTCACGCGCACGCCGGTCACGCCGGCATCATTGCCCAGCACTTCTTCAACCTGATGGTGCCAGACGGTCTCGATCTTGCCTTCGGCGACCTTCTTGAACAGCTTGTCCTGCATGATCTTTTCCGCCTTCAGGGTGTCGCGGCGGTGGACCAGGTAGACCTTGCGGGCGATGTTGGACAGGTACAGCGCCTCTTCCACGGCGGTGTTGCCGCCGCCGACCACGACCACGTCCTGGTCGCGGTAGAAGAAGCCGTCACAGGTGGCGCAGGCAGACACGCCGCGGCCCTTGAACTCGTCCTCGGTCGGGATGCCCAGGTACTTGGCGGTGGCGCCGGTGGCGATGATCAGGGCATCGCAGGTGTACTCGTGGCTGTCGCCGATCAGCTTGAACGGGCGCTGCGACACGTCGGCGGTGTGGATGTGGTCGAAGATGACCTCGGTCTCGAAGCGCTCGGCGTGGGCCTGCATGCGCGCCATCAGGTCCGGGCCCATCAGGCCGTGGGCGTCGCCCGGCCAGTTGTCCACCTCGGTGGTGGTCATCAGCTGGCCGCCCTGCTGCAGGCCGGTAATGACGACCGGCTTCAGGTTGGCGCGGGCGGCGTAGACGGCGGCGGTCCAACCGGCCGGGCCGGAACCGAGGATGACGAGGCGCTGGTGGCGGGAGGGCAGGCTGGTGCTCATGTAAACTCGCGAAAAGGTAGATGGGACAAGGCGCTGGCGATGTTTGCGCAGCATCCTTGGCTGGTCATAGAGTGGCGGCTGGGGCAGGGCGATTCAAGCCGATGAACGGAACGCCGTCATCCAGCAGTGGGTTCGGCCCCCGGATTGGCCTGCCGGACGTCGCATAACTGAAAACTGACGCCCTCTCATTTATTATCAATCACTAACAGCGCATTCCAAAGGTATGGTCTAAGGTGGCGAAGCAGGTCCCCGAACGCTCCAAGTCCGACGACAGCAAGGCGTCACGTCGCACGGCCGCGGCGGCGACGACCGACAATCCACGCCGCCAGCGTCTCTGGCGCGATCTGGGCCTGATCGCCATCGCGCCGGCCCTGCTGTACCTGGCGGCCAGTCTTTTCACCTATTCAGCGACTGATCCGGGCTGGTCGCATACCGGCAGCGTGGTCGCGCCGGTGCACAACCTGGGTGGCCGCGCCGGGGCCTGGATCGCCGACGTGCTGCTGCAGCTGTTCGGCTACGTTGCCTTCCTGCTGCCGGTGGTGCTCGGCGCGCTGGCGTGGATCGCCATGTTCGGCCTCAAGCGCGAGAGCAAGGGCGAGAACGACCTGGACCCGGCGCTGCGCCTGGTCGGCCTGGTCGGTTTCCTGATCGCCGGCACCGGCTTCCTGCATGTGCGCCTGTTCAGTGGCGATGTCTCCAGCGCTGGCGGCATCCTCGGCAAGCTGGTGGGCAATTCGCTCACGGTCGGCTTCGGCGCGCTGGGCGCGAACCTGTTCGTGCTGGTGCTGCTGCTGGCCTCGATCACCCTGGCCACCGGGCTGTCCTGGTTCACGGTGATGGAGAAGATCGGACGCGGCGTGATGTCGCTGGCGCCGTTGCTGGCGCGCAAGAAGGAAAAAGTCACCGAGTGGCAGCAGACCCGGGTGATGCGCGAGGAGCGCCAGGAAGTGCGCAAGGCCGATGCCGAGGTGCGCGCCAAGCGCGAGCCGGTGAAGATCGAGCCGCGCCCGGAACCGGTGATCGAGAAGAGTGACCGGGCCAAGCGCGACACGCAGATCCCGATGTTCCGTGGCGTCAACGGCGACGGCTCGGACCTGCCGCCGCTGGCCCTGCTGGACGATCCCAAGCCGCAGCCGGTGGGCTACGACAAGGAAACCCTGGACGCGCTGTCGCGGCAGATCGAGTTCAAGCTGAAGGATTTCCGCATCGACGCCCAGGTGGTCGGCGCCAACCCCGGCCCGGTCATCACCCGCTTCGAGATCGAGCCGGCGCCGGGCATCAAGGTCAGCCAGATCAGTTCGCTGGACAAGGACATCGCGCGCGGCCTGTCGGTGAAGTCGGTGCGCGTGGTCGACGTCATTCCGGGCAAATCGGTGATCGGCCTGGAAATTCCCAACGTCACCCGCGAGATGATCTACCTCTCCGAGCTGCTGCGTTCGAAGGAATACGACAAGTCGGCCAGCGTGCTGACCCTGGCGCTGGGCAAGGACATCGCTGGCCGCTCGACCGTGGCCGACCTGGCACGCATGCCGCACCTGCTGGTGGCCGGTACCACCGGTTCGGGCAAGTCGGTGGCGGTCAACGCGATGGTGCTGAGCCTGCTGTTCAAGGCCTCGCCGAAAGACCTGCGGATGCTGATGATCGACCCGAAGATGCTCGAACTGAGCGTCTACCAGGGCATCCCGCACCTGCTGGCGCCGGTGGTCACCGACATGAAGGAGGCCGCCAACGGCCTGCGCTGGTGCGTGGCCGAGATGGAGCGCCGCTACAAGCTGATGAGCGCGGTGGGCGTGCGCAACCTGGCGGGCTTCAACAAGAAGGTGAAGGAAGCCCAGGACGCCGGCCAGCCGCTGATGGACCCGCTGTTCAAGCCGAACCCGGAACTGGGCGAGGCGCCGCGTCCGCTGGAGACGCTGCCGTTCATCGTCATCTTCATCGACGAATTCGCCGACATGATGATGATCGTCGGCAAGAAGGTGGAAGAGCTGATCGCGCGCCTGGCACAGAAGGCGCGTGCGGCCGGCATCCACCTGATCCTGGCCACGCAGCGCCCGTCGGTGGACGTGATCACCGGCCTGATCAAGGCCAACATCCCGACCCGCATCGCCTTCCAGGTCAGTTCCAAGATCGACTCGCGCACCATCCTCGACCAGTCCGGCGCAGAAACCCTGCTGGGCCACGGTGACATGCTGTACCTGCCGCCGGGCACCGCCATGCCCGAGCGCGTGCACGGTGCCTTCGTTTCCGACGAGGAAGTGCACCGCGTGGTCGAGCACCTCAAGGCGATGGGCCCGGCCGACTACGTCGACGGCGTGCTGGACGAAGTGCAGACGATGGGCGACGGCGTGGTCGTCGGCGCCACCGGCCTGCCCGAGAACAGCTCTGCCGGCGATGAGTCCGACCCGTTGTATGACGAAGCGCTGCGGGTGGTCACCGAGACCCGCCGTGCCTCGATTTCCGGCGTGCAGCGCCGGCTGAAGATCGGCTACAACCGTGCAGCGCGATTGATCGAGGCCATGGAAGCGGCCGGCGTGGTCAGTCCGCCCGAGCACAATGGCGACCGCACGGTGCTGGCACCGCCGCCGCCGAAGTAAGACCCGACGTATCCCCCACGACGTCCAAGGAACCGACGCATGCTTCACCCCGTACCAAGCGCGCTGGCACTGGCGCTGGCAGCCTTCCTGGCTGCCGGCCCGGCACTGGCAGACACCGCCACCTCCGCGCCCGCCACGGCGCCGCCTTCCACCAGCGGCGATACCGAAGCCAGCAATAATTTCAGCATTGTCCGTTACCGCGCCGACTACCAGGTGCGGCCGGATGCGGGCAATGTGCAGACCGAAACCTACGAAGTCCTGCTCAAGACCAAGGCCTCGGTCGAGCAGTTCAGCCAGGTGCGGCTGAGCTACAGCGAGAAGATGGAGACGCTGGAAGTACTCGGTGCCTACACCATCACCGCCGACGGCCAGCGCCGCGACGTGCCGGCTGACCGCATCTACACCCAGGAAAGCTATTCCAGCGCCTCGGCGGCGATGTATGCCGACCGCAAGGTGCGGGTGATCGTGTTCCCGAACCTGGCCCCGGGCACGCGCCTGTACTACCAGGTGCGCCGCACCCAGGCCACGCCGTACTTCCCGGGCTACTTCGGCCTGTGGGAGACCTTCAATGTATTCACCGAGTACGAGGACGCCGAAGTCACCCTGAGTGCGCCGGCCAACCTGCCGATGTTCGTCGACAGTCGCGGCGTGCAGGGCAGCGATCGCCCGACGGTGAAGAACGGCCAGGCACAGTGGCGCTGGCGCTACCAGCGTCGCGAGGCCATGCCGGCACAGAACTGGTCGGCGGCAGGATGGGAGTTCGGCCCGAACATCATGGCCAGCACCTATCGTGACTGGTCGCAGATGGGCCGCGCCTACCAGCTCAAGGCCGGCCCGGCCGCGCAGGTCACGCCGGAGCTGCAGGCGCTGGCCGATGAGATCACCGCTGGCATCAGCGACCGACGCGAACAGGCCGATGCGCTGTACCGCTGGGTCGCGCAGAACATCCGCTACGTGGCGGTGTACCTGGGCAATGGCGGCCTGGAGCCGAACAGTGCGCAGAGCATCCTCGACAACCACTACGGTGACTGCAAGGACCATGTGACGATCCTGGAGGCGCTGCTGGCAGCCAAGGGCATCGCCAGCTCGCCGGTGCTGATCGGTGCCGGCGGTGGCCCGACGCTGCCGAAGATTCCAGTGCTGGGTCGCTTCAACCACGCCATCACCTACATTCCCGAGTTTGATCTGTACCTGGATTCGACCACCGCGTGGGCGCGCTTCGGTCAGCTGCCAGAGGGTGACCTGGGTGCACCGGTGATGCGTACCCGTGACGCCACGCTGGCGCGCACCCCGGCCAACACCCCGGAGCGTAACGCCACCTCGATGGAAGTGCGTTTCACCTTCGACGCCAACGGCAACCTGCGTGGTGAGACCATTCCGAAGCTGGGCGAGAACGCCGAGATCGGCATGCGTGCCCAGTTCTCCCAGCTCAACGCGCAGAACCGTGCGCGCGCTGAAGAGCAGATCATGGCCGCCTCCGGTTTCGATGGGCGAGGGCAGCTGCAGATCCAGGGCGTGCCGGTCGACCTGACCCGGCCGTTCGGCTACCGCATGGCGTTCCAGGCCGAGGACTACGCCGACTTCAGCGTGGCCGGCGGCATGGCCGTGCCGGATCCGCCGGGTGGCGAGTCGGTGCGTGGGCTGTACGCCACTGCCTCGGCGCCGGCCAACGAAACGCCGTTCTACTGCAATGCCAGCCTGCGCGAGGAAACCTATCACCTGCAGTTCCCGGCCAATGCGCCGATCATCGCCATCCCGGCCAGCCAGCGTTTCGCCAACGCCGCCGGCGAGTACCGGGTGGACTGGAGTCGCGAGGGCCAGGACGTGATCGTCCATCACCGGTTGCAGCAGAATGCGGTGCGTGGACCAGAGGCGCTGTGCCAGCCGCAGGACTATCCGGCGTTCCGCGCGCTGTACCGCGAAGTGCGGCGCGGCTTCCGCGGGCAGGTGCTGTACGGCAAGCTGCCCAGCTCGGGTGGCTGAATCGCCGATGGACGTTCGGGGCGGCATAATGTCGCCCTGATCGCCCATTCATCTTTCCCCGGGCACACTGGCAACCACCTTTCCTGGCGCCCGCGCCCACAGGATTCCCGCATGAACTTCCGCTTCCGCCGTTTCCTTGCCACCACCACCCTGGCCGTGGCCTGCGCCGCCGCCGGTAGCGCCTGGGCTGGCGCCCGCGATGACCTGAAGACCTTCACCAGTGGCCTGAAGGGCCTGGATGGCCAGTTCAGCCAGCAGGTGTTCGACAGCCGCGGCAAGGTGAAGGAATCGACCAGCGGCCGCGTGGCCCTGTCGGCGCCGCGCCTGTTCCGCTGGGAATACGTGCGTCCGCACGAGCAGCTGATCGT
Source organism: Stenotrophomonas sp. ASS1 (assembly GCF_004346925.1). Taxonomy (NCBI): domain Bacteria; kingdom Pseudomonadati; phylum Pseudomonadota; class Gammaproteobacteria; order Lysobacterales; family Lysobacteraceae; genus Stenotrophomonas; species Stenotrophomonas oleivorans. The sequence continues at coordinate 2,190,631 of NZ_CP031167.1, forward strand.
GGCCGACGGCAGGAAGGTCTGGATGTACGAGCCGGACCTGGAGCAGGCCACCGTGCGCGAGCAGGGCAAGGAAGAGCAGAACAGCCCGCTCACCGCGCTGATCAACCCGGCGCTGCTGGAACAGCAGTACGACGTCAGTGAAGAGGCCGCGCAGCGGGACGGCCTGCAGTGGCTGTCGCTGTCGCCGAAGCGCGATACCGAAGCCAGCTTCCAGTACGCCGCGCTGGGCTTCAACGCCCAGGGCCTGGCCAGGATGGAGATCACCGATGCGGTTGGTCAGCGCACCGTGATCAGCTTCAGTGGCTGGAAGCGCAACCCGGGCTTCGCGGCCGGCACCTTCAGCTTCACCCCGCCGAAGGGCACCGACGTCATCGGTAACTGATCGGGGACGCCGGGCATGGCCCGGCGCTACCTGCTCTGGTGGGTGTCAACCGGCACCGCCCTGGTGGGTGTCAACCTTCTGCTCCGGTGGGTGTCAACCTTGGTTGACACGCTTTTGCTTGATCTGCCGGCCAGCGGCCGGCACTATCCGATCATTGCCTGGTGCTGGTGGGTGTCAACCTTGGTTGACACGCTTTCGGCCAGCTCATCCGTTGTCCGGATGAACGATCACCTGCCACGCGGTGCCATCAAATCGAATCAGGTCCCAGGGCGTCAGCACCCAAAGCACGCTACCGACGGAACTGATATCAACAATCGTTGCATCTCTCAGTTCTTCGGGGATGCCTTCCAGCAACGGTTCAACTACGCCGGTTTCTAGACCGTAGACGTAGAGGCCGCCATTCTCCGAGCCGATGTAAACCTGTTGCTTGTACTGGCACGCAGAGTTGAAGTTGATGCCTTCGCCGACCTCGTGTTGGAGGCACTCGAATCCAGCGGAGATGTCGCCCGTAACGATGGTGCCGTGCATTCCTACAAGGACGAGGCGGCCCTGGTCGGTCCTGCAAGCATGAAGCAGCTCCGCAGTAGTGACTTGTTCGGGCACGGTCCAGCTCGAGCCATCCCAGTGCGCAATCAGGCCTTGGGAGCCGATTGCGTAGAGGTCAGCAAAGCCCGTTCCGCAGAGGTCGTTCACGCTGCCCACGCGGAACTCAGCGAGTAGCTGGTTGAATCCTTCATCCTCCCGGACATGGGTCATGTGGGCTCGCCAATCGGCGAATCTCCGGCGAAGCTCTGCGTCGCGTTCCATCGGATCTCGAGGAAGTGCGGGAGCATCGCCCAGTTCGAGCAGGTGGCCGAAATCTTCGAGCCAACTGACGAAGTCATCCAGATCCGACTCGTCTTCGTCCTCCTCGCAGAAGGCAGTCGCGAATTGGGTTGGAAGCTGCCGCCATCCGCCGTCGCCCCGATGATGGATCTGTCCTCTTGTGCCGCTGCAGAACAGATCGTCGCCCAGCAATCGCAAACGGGTAAGACCTCCGGGAAAGTCGGCGCCTTCAGCTGGGACGTACTCGATCGTTGCCCCAGCACGGGAGTAATCTTCCAGCTGCCCATGGAAATCCAGGGCAAGCACACGACGGGGGCGACCGCCTTCTTCCTCTGGGACAAGCTGTGTGGACATGACCTGAAAGTCCTGCAGGTCATGGTGGAACCACTCCTCTTTGGGGGTGCGGCCAAAGACGAACATACGGGTGGGTGGGCCGGGATCCGGGTCGTAGTATTCATGCCCAGGCCCAAGGGCCGCAGCCAGATAGTAGATGTCCGCATCGACCGCGCAGCCAGCAATGAACTCAAGGACATTGGATTCGGGATCTCGCACGCTTGGGTCCTGAAGGGTTGAGCTCCAAATTCTCGGTTACTGATGAGGACGCACGGACCTCGGGAAAGAGCGCTCTATGTTAATCAGTGGCTTACCGGTGGATTGGCTGCGGCGGATTCGGCTCATTTCCGACACATTGAGGGGCTGCCGGCCAGCGGCCGGCACTACCACCCGTGCGGCCTGATCGCCGGCATGGCCCGACGCTTTCTGCTCTGGTGGGTTTCAACCGGCACCGCCTTGGTGGGTGTCAACCTTGGTTGACACGCTTTTGATCTGCCGGCCACGGCCGGCACTACCAGACATCGCGTCCCGCCCGCCGGGCACGGCCCGGCGCTACCGTTGGGCGGCGCGGTACAATGACCGCGTGCCAAGACATCGTTCAACTTCCTTCCCCGGCCCCGATCTGCTGAGCGTCGATCGGGAACATCTGCGCCCGCTGGCCGAGCGCATGCGCCCACGCACCCTCGACGAGATGGTCGGGCAGAAGCGCCTGCTGGCGCCGGACAGCGCGCTGCGTCGCGCGGTCGAGTCCGGTCGCGTGCACTCGATGATCCTGTGGGGGCCGCCGGGCTGTGGCAAGACCACATTGGCGCTGCTGCTGGCCGAGTATTCCGACGCCGAGTTCCGCGCCATCTCCGCGGTGCTGTCCGGCCTGCCGGAAGTGCGCCAGGTGCTGGCAGAGGCCGCACAGCGTTTCGCTGAAGGTCGCCGCACCGTGCTGTTCGTGGACGAGGTGCATCGCTTCAACAAGGCACAGCAGGACGCGTTCCTGCCGCACATCGAACGCGGCACCATCCTGTTTGTCGGTGCCACCACCGAGAATCCGTCGTTCGAACTGAACTCGGCGCTGCTGTCGCGTTGCCGTGTGCATGTGCTGGAAGGTGTTTCGCCTACCGACATCGTCGAGGCGCTGGAGCGTGCGCTGGGTGACCGCGAACGCGGCCTGGGCGAGGAGGGCATCGAGGTCGCCCCCGAGCTGCTGCTGGAAATCGCTACCGCCGCCGACGGCGACGTGCGCCGTGCGCTGACCCTGTTGGAAATCGCTGCCGAGCTGGCGGGCGGGGAGGGTGGTCGCATCACGCCGCAGACCCTGACCCAGGTGCTGGCCGATCGCACCCGTCGCTTCGACAAGGGCGGCGAGCAGTTCTACGACCAGATCTCAGCGCTGCACAAGTCGGTTCGCAGTTCCAACCCGGATGCCGCGCTGTACTGGCTGACCCGGATGCTCGATGGCGGCTGCGATCCGTCCTACCTGGCCCGCCGGCTGACCCGCATGGCCATCGAGGACATCGGTCTGGCCGATCCGCGCGCGCAGAGCATGGCGCTGGAGGCCTGGGACATCTACGAGCGGCTGGGTAGCCCGGAAGGCGAGCTCGCCTTTGCTCAGTTGGTGCTGTACCTGGCCAGTACCGCCAAGTCGAATGCAGGCTATGCGGCCTTCAACCAGGCCAAGGCCGATGTGCGCGAGAGTGGCACCGAAGAAGTGCCGCTGCACCTGCGCAATGCGCCGACCAAGCTGATGAAGGAGCTGGGCTGTGGTGCCGAGTACCAGTATGACCATGATGCGGAAGGCGGTATCGCACTGGACCAGACCGGCTTCCCGGATGCGATGGGCGAGCGCGTGTATTACAACCCGGTGCCGCGCGGCCTGGAAATCAAGCTGAAGGAAAAGCTGGACAGGCTGCGCGCCGAGCGCGAGGCGGCGCGGGCGGCAAAGGGTCGTTGAGCCCGCTCTTGTAGAGTCGAGCCATGCTCGACTCCGCTCTTTGACGGACTACGGGTGCCTTCTGGAATAGCAGTCGAGCATCGCTCGACTCTACGGAGGGCAATGGCAGTCGAGCATGGCTCGATTCTACAGGGGGCAATGGCAGCCGAGCATGGTTCGTCGCCACATTGTCCATAGCGCGTGCATTTGGCACACTGCGCGGCTTCTCTTTCAAGGATCGATGCCGTGCAGGAAATGATTCTGCCGTTGAAGCGCTACGCCCAGTTCGAGGGCCGCGCCAACCGCCGCGAGTACTGGATGTACCAGCTGTTCCTGTTCCTGGTCGCAACCGCGGTGATGCTGCTGGCCGGTGTGCTGGCGATCCTCCTGCGCAACAGTCCCGATGCACTGGCCGGCATCCTGATCGGCATGGTGGTGCTGCTGGGCGTGATGTGGCTGGCCACGATCGTGCCGCTGATTGCCGTGACCGTGCGCCGCCTGCATGACTGCAACCAGTCGGGCTGGCTGTTCCTGCTGGCGCTGGTGCCGGGCGGTGGGATCGTGATCATGATCTTCTCGCTGCTGCCGGGCACGCCGCAGGAGAATGTTTACGGTCCGGTGCCTTCGGGGCCGTGATCTTGCATGAGTCGAGCATGGCTCGACTCTACAGAGGCAAAGAGAAGAAGCCGGCGTTTCGCCGGCTTCGTCGTTATTTCAGGGTGCAATCGCCGAAGGACAGGTAGTCCGTGCCGGAGCTGAACTGCAGCGTGCAGCTGGCGGTGAAGGTGGCGCCTTCTTCCAGTGCGCCCAGTTTGGCGGCCTGCTGCTCATCATCGCTGGTCAGCCGGGCCAGGACATTGCCCTGGTCGTCGCCGGCCTCGATCAGCGGTTCACCCGCCAGGTTGCTGGAAACGCCCAGTGCCACGGCGGTGAACGTCACCGTCTGGTTGAGTTGGTCCATGCTCAACGTCGAATTGCCGGCCTCTTCAAAGGCCTGGTAGAGCGACGGCAGATCCTGCGCGGCGTGGGCGGCCAGTGGGGCGAGCAGGCCGAGGGACAGGGCGATCAGTGCGGTGTGCTTCAAGGGTTCTCACAATCATGGGATCCGATCCCATGGCGGTTGTGTGCAGATGAACGCGACCCGGATGGCGGCAAGTGCCCGCCATCCATGGCTGCGCTGTAAGCGGGGCGATCCAATGCCCCGATGGGCGGCAAAATAGGGGAATTGCTGCCCCTTGCGCAACCCGGGCGTGCGCGCGCGTGATACACAGCGTGACGTTCGATCGATGTGATAATCATTCGCGTTTAAGGTAGACTGCGGTCCCTTGTGAACCGGCGGCCCTGGGCCGCTTCTGCCGCCGCTGATGAAGCATTTCGTCCCGCCTTCGCGCCGTGGTCCACTGGCCCGCGGCCTGGTCGCCTTGATGATGGGTCTGCTCCTGGCCACCCCGTACGCCCATGCGCAGCAGCGCAATCCGCTGCAGAAGATCGGCCACACCGTGCTCGACGAGCCGGCGGTCAGTTATCGCTTCGAGCATTTCGTGGTGGACAGTCCCGACCAGCAACGCCGCTGGCGGGTGAACCTGGCGATTCCGGCCAAGGCCGGCAAGACGCCATCGCCGGTACTGTATGCGCTGGATGGCAATGCCGTGGCCATGGTGCTGGACCAGCCGTTGCTGGCCGAACTGGCCGCACGCAAGGCGCCACCGGTACTGGTGCTGATCGGCTACGACAACGACCTGCGCATCGATTCCAAGGCGCGCACCCGCGACTACACCGCGTGGATTGATCGCGCCGACGACGAGAGCGGTACGACCCAGGCGGTTGGCGGTGGTGCTGCCGCGTTCCTGGATGTGATCGAACGCCGCATCAAGCCGGAAGTCGAGCGCCGCGCACGCATTGATACGCAGCAGCAAGCACTCTGGGGCCACTCGCTGGGTGGGTTGTTCGTGCTCAATGCGCTGTACACCCGTCCCGCCGCCTTCCAGTCCTATCTGGCGGCCAGTCCGTCGCTGTGGTGGAGCCAGGGCGCGGCGCTGGGTGATCCGGAACAGCAGTTCGTGCAGAACGTGCATGGCCAGCCGGCAAAGCTCTGGCTGATGCTGGGCGGTGCCGAGCGTGTCGGCGATCGCGGCAAGCGCGACATGAACAACCCACGCGTGGTCGCGCACCTGCGTCGTATCGGTGGGGCCACCCCGGATGCTGCCATGCAGCTGTCCGAGCGCTTGGGCAAGCTGCCGGGCATGCGCGTGCAGTACCGCGAGTTCCCCGGCCTCGGCCATGGCCCGATGCTGCCCGCGTCGTTCCACGCTGCGCTGCACGAGCTGTATGGCGTGACCGACCGCAGCGCCGGTGACGGCGCGCCCAACGGTGGTGACAGCGCCGCCGAATGAATCCCTTCGCATGCCAAGGCATGCGACCCCACTACCCAGGCGAGGCTGCCGATGTGCAGCGGCCCAGGCAACCGATGAATCCCGCGTCACGTGGCGCGGCCTACGTGTGCAAGGAGCCTTCCATGTCGTTCCGTCCGTCTTTCCGTCTCACATCTCTCGCCGCTGGCCTGTTGCTGGCCGTGACCGCCACCGCACAGCCGGTGTTCGATCAGCCGGCCAACGCCACCTTCAAAGGCGAGGTCGTCTCGCGCGGTGAGAACGTGGTTCCCGGCAGCACTGCCGACGTGGTCGGTCGCGGTTTCGTGCCGGGCCAGAAAGTCAGCCTGCTGCGTGGCGACAGCGTGCTCAACACGCAGCCGCTGGTGGTCGATGCCGATGGCAACTTCAAGACCCAGCTGAGCATTCCGGCCGATGCCGTGCCGGGTACCCACCCGGTGGTGGTGCGCGCCAGCCAGCCGGCTGCAGCCACCGTGCTGAAGCTGCGCGTCTCGCCGCAGCTGCCGCTGTCCGGCCAGGCGCAGTTCGCCACCCAGTCCAACAAGCTGGTGCCGGGCCTGTACCAGTCCGCCTACAGCGCCGCCAGCAACGCGGTATTCGTGACCTCGGCCGTGGGCCGCCCGCCGGTGACCCAGTCGCAGCTGTTGAAGCTGGACCCGAAGTCGCTGAAGGTGACCAAGGCGATCACCCCGGCGCAGGTGCCGGGCAGCACCAATGGTGCGGTGTACGCGGTCTACGGCGTTGGCGTGGATGACACCAACGGCAACGTGTGGGTCACCAATACCCGCCAGAACTCGATCGCGGTCTACCGCCAGAAGGACCTGTCGCTGGTCCACCAGTTCCCGGTCGACACCGTGCCGCACGCGCGCGACGTGGTGGTCGATGGCACCCACGGCAAGGTGTTCGCCTCGGCCACGGGTGAAGACCACCTGTCGGTGTTCGATGCCAAGACCTTCAAGGAGCTGCCGGCAGTGACGCTGGAATCCGGCGTGGATGACGGCAAGTTCACCCCGATGAGCCTGGTGCTGGACGAGAAGGCCGGCAAGCTGTTCACCGTCAGCATCGGCACGCCGGAAGCGGCGGTGATCGATGTGGCCAGTGGCAAGGTCGAGAAGGTCATCGACCTGGGCAACTCGATCAGTGCCTCGGGCGTGGCCTTCGACGCGGCACGCAACCGCCTTTACGTAGCCTCGCAGGGCACTGACAACCTGCTGATCGTCGACGTGGCGGCCGGCAAGGTGCTGCATGACGTGCCGGTCGGCGCCGGTGCGCTGAACGTCGCATTCGATGATGCCTCCGGCCTGGCCTATGTCAGCAACCGTGGCGCTGGCACGGTCACCGTGGTGAACGGTGACGGCAAGGTGGTCGCCAACCTCGACGGCGGCACGCTGCCGAACCACGTCCGCGCCGATGGCAAGGGCAACGTGTTCGCGGTGAACAAGTCGCGTGGCGCCGAAGACCCGAAGGGTGACCGCATCACCCGCATCACCCCGAAGCAGTAAGTCACACGGCAGGGCGGCGTGCGCGTCGCCCTGCCAGCAAGGAGAACGAGCATGAACATCGCGTCCCGTCTGCGCCTCTGTGCGCTTCCATTGGCTGTCTCGCTGGCACTGGCTGCCTGTGGCGGTTCATCGACGCCCTCGGACACCGGCAAGCCGTCTGAGCCTGCCGCCGCGACCGCGGCTGGCGAAGCCGCGTTGCCGGCTGGCTGGCAGCGCGTGGCCGGCACCGACATGCCGGCCGTGCGCGATCAGAAGGCGGTGCTGCCGGCCACGGTGCACTCCGATGATGGCGCCGACGTCCAGGTAGCCGACACCAGCCGCATCATCGCCGGTGGCGACGACGTCATCGCTGTGATCGAGGCGCTGGGACTGGACAAGCAGGTGTTCGCCGCACCGACCAACACCACCACGCAGGCCGGCCTGGCCGCGCCGCACCAGTTCCTGTTCAACCGCACCACGGGCGTGGAGGGCGTGCTGAGCCTGCAGGGCTCGCTGTTCCTCGGCAACAGTCTGCGCCGCCACACCGAACTGGCGAAGAAGCTGCGTGAGGTGGGTGAACCGGCGGTGGTCATCGATGACCTGCAGCCGGCGCCGGACAAGGTGCGCAAGGTCGCCGCCGCACTAGGGCTGGCCGAGGCAGGGCAGGCACTTGCCACACAGGTGCAGCGTCAGCTGGACGAGGCTGCAGCGATTGGCAAGGGCCTGGGCCATGCGCCACGACTGATCCACGTGTCGGCTACCGGCGCCGGTGGCTCACCCACCGTTGCGGGTGCCGACAGTGCGTCGGCGCAACTGATCGCACTGGCGGGCGGCATCAACATCGGTACCGAAGCGGGAGTGAAGAACTACTCGCAGCTGAGCAATGAGGGCGTGGTCGCGGCGGCACCGGAAGTGATCCTGGTGACCGAGCATGACCTGCAGCTGTTCGGCGGTGCCGAAGGCCTGTGGAAGGCGTACCCGACGCTGAAACAGACCCCGGCCGGGCAGGCCAATCGGGTCTGGGTGATGCCGGATGTGCAGCTGAAGTACACCAGCGTCGGTTCCGGTGCTGGCGCGCTGGCGCTGGCCAAGGCCCTGGCGGCGTTGCCGAAGGCATGAGTCCGGCGGATCGGCGCCGCCGTCGCGGACGAATGATGTTGCTGGTGGCGTTGCTGGCACTGCTGGGGGCGGTGCTGGCGTCGTTTGCCGTGGGTCCGTTGCGATTGCCGCCGCTGGAGGTGATGCAGGCGCTGGCGGTCAAACTGGGCCTGCTCGATCCGCAAGCGGTCAGCAGCCGTGATCTGGCGGTGGTCTGGCAGCTGCGCATTCCGCGCGCCCTGCTGGGCGCGATGGTCGGTGCGTCGCTGGCGATGGCCGGCGCCAGCCTGCAGGGCCTGTTCGGCAATCCGCTGGCCGACCCCGGCATCGTCGGTGTCAGCCAGGGCGCGGCACTGGGCGCAGTCGCCGCCATCGTGCTCGGCGCCGCGGGCGCTGCCGGCTGGCTGGTGCCGGTGGCCGCGTTCGCTGGCGGCGCACTGGCCATCGGCCTGACCTACGCGTTGGCCCGGCCGGGCAAGGGGGCGGGCAACGCTACGCTGCTGCTGGTCGGTATCGCGATGGCCGCGTTCTGCTCGGCGTTGATCGGTTTCCTCACTTACATCGCCAGCGAAAGCGAGCTGCAGTCGCTGGTGTTCTGGCAGATGGGCTCGCTGGCGCGCGCCAACTGGGCCGACGTGGCGGCGGTGGTGCCATTGTTCGCCATTGGTGTGTTCGCGCTGCAGCGACTGGCTACGCCGCTGGACATGCTGGCGCTGGGCGAACGCCAGGCACAGCACCTCGGGCTGGATGTGACCCGCACGCGGCGTCGTCTGGTGGCGTTCAGTGCGCTGCTGGTGGGCGCGGCGGTGGCCTTTGCCGGCTCGATCAGCTTCGTTGGCCTGGTGGTGCCGCACGTGGCGCGCCTGCTGGTCGGCCCCGGGCATCGCTGGCTGCTGCCGTTGTCCGGCCTGCTCGGTGCGCTGCTGATCGTGGTGGCCGACACCGCCGCACGCACGCTTGATCCACCCGCGGAGATTCCGCTGGGCTTGTTCTCGGCCGCGCTGGGCGCACCGTTCTTCCTCTGGCTGGTGCTGCAGCAGCGCCGCAAGGCGGCCCCATGAGCGCGCTGCTGAAGCTGCACGAGGTGGTGGTGCGCCGCCAGCAGCGCGAGATCCTGCATGGCATCTCGCTGGCGTTCGAGCCGGGCACGGTGACCGCCCTGGTTGGCCCGAACGGCGCGGGCAAATCCACGCTGTTGGCGGTGGCTGCCGGTGACCTGCGTGCCGACGTGGGTGAGGTGAGCCTGCTGGGCAAGCCCTTGGCCAGCTACAAAGCGGGGCCGCTGGCACGCGAGCGCGCGGTGATGCCGCAGGAGCATGGCGTGCGCTTCGCCTTCAGCGTGGAAGAAGTGGTGGCGATGGGGCGGCTGCCGCATCCGCCGGATCCAGCCGTGGACGACGCCCAGGTGGAAGCGGCAATCGATGCCGCCGAGCTGCAGGCGCTGCGCCTGCGCGAGGTGCAGCAGCTCTCGGGCGGTGAATCGGCCCGGACCACGTTCGCGCGCGTGCTGGCGCAGGACACGCCGCTGCTGCTGCTGGATGAGCCGACTGCAGCGCTGGATCTGCGCCACCAGGAACGCACGCTGCGCAGTGTGCGCGCCTGTGCCGAGGCCGGTGCGTGCGTGATCGTGGTGCTGCACGACCTCAATCTGGCTGCCGGCTATGCCGACCGCATCGTGCTGCTGGAGCAGGGCAGGGTGGCAGCCGATGGCACGCCGTTGCAGGTGCTCACCGAAGACAACCTGCAGCGGGTCTACCAGCAGGATGTGGTGGTGCTGGAGCACCCACGGCGCGGCGTGCCGCTGGTGGTTGTGACCTGAGCGTCCAGTCGTTCTGCGCGGCCACGTATCATGTGCAGTTCGTTTTCTTCAATGGACTGATGTGATGATCTGTTTCTTCCCGCGCGGCGCACTCTTTGCTGCAATGACTGCGGTTGCCGGCGTGGTGAGTGCTGCACCGGCAACCTCCATTTCCCTGATGGATGCGACCGAGCAGGCTTCGCTGATCGAGAGCCGCCATTCCTCCGGCGAGGGCGCTGCGGTGTCGTCGATGAGCACCAGGTACTACGCCAGTGGCGAAATGCATTTCAGCTGGGACGGTCAGCAGGTGCTGACGTTGTGCGAGGGTGCGGTGTATCTCAGGTTTCCCGAGGGCAAGCCAATGATGTTGACCGCAGAGCAGCGTCAGATGTTCGCTTACCAGGCCATGATGTCCAGTCTTGGAGCAATCGCTGCCGTTGGTGCCGCATCGGGCGAATCCCTGGAGGTGGCGGCTGATGGCAGCGGGACCCGCAGCGCGGGGGAGAGTCCATGGGCCTATGGGGTGGAGCGCTTCGATGTGACCACCCAGCGCATGCCGGATGGCGCGGTGCGCGTGCATTCCCGCAAGACCGAGATCGTGAACACGACGCCCCCGGCGCGCCCGGACGATATGTTCAGCACCGAAGACGATCAGGCGGCGCGTCTGTCCGAGTTGGCGCCGGTCGGCAGCTGGACCGAGGTGGTGGTCCATGGCGGCCCGCGCCAGGCGCAGGTGGATCCGGCGATGTCGTTGAAGGGATGGATCTCGATGGGGGACGACCAGGCTGCGACCGTGGCTGAGGCGCGCAAGCTGCATGAGTGCAAGTGAGCTGAGCTGGGGTCAGGGCCCTTTGCCCGTGGCAAAGGGATCCGACCCCGAGACCCGTCGGCCTCATTGTTCTATTAATGTGCGCAATATTCACTTGCGCGCCAGATTGGCAGGTCTAGAATGCGCCCCATGAACCGGATGCCGCTCCTGAAGTTTTTCACCCTGACCCGCGCAAGCGCGGAACGGGCGTGTCTGCCTGGAGCCCCGCGAGGCCGTTGAGACGGTCATCGCTGGAACTTCGACAGAGCGCCCTCCGGGGCGCTCTTTTCGTTTCCGCAGTTCCATTCCCCATAACCCGCTGTACCGCAAGGAGAACGTGCCATGCACCAGATCGCCGAGACCGAACGCTAGCCGCGCACCCTGTCGCCAACCGGGGTGCGCGGCCCCTGGAGTTGGCTTTGCAGGAACCTCTTTATGAACACCCAGACCCTTTCCCACCGTCGCAACCTCGGCATCATTGCCCACATCGACGCTGGCAAGACCACGCTGACCGAACGCCTGCTGTGGAAAAGCGGCGAGATCCATCGCGTCGGCGAAGTGCACGACGGCAATGCGACCACCGATTTCTCGGCGATCGAACGCGAACGTGGCATCACCATCGGCGCTGCCGCCGTACAGGCGCAGTGGGCGCCGCGCGACCTGCCGCCGCATCGGCTGACGCTGATCGACACTCCCGGCCACATCGACTTCGCCATTGAAGTCGAGCGTTCGCTGCGTGTGCTCGACGGCGCCGTGGCGGTGTTCTCGGCCGTGGACGGTGTGCAGCCGCAGTCGGAAACCGTGTGGCGCCAGGCGCGTCGCCATCGCGTGCCGCTGATCGCCTTCGTCAACAAGATGGATCGCATCGGCGCCGCGTTCGAACGCGTGCTGGAGCAGCTGCAGGACAAGCTGAGGGCGCGGCCGTGGGCGCTCGGTGTGCCACTGGGCAGCGAAAGCGACTTCAACGGCTGGGTCGACCTGGTCGATGAGCGTGTGCTGCACTGGCAGGATGGTGCCGTAACCACGGTGACCCCGTGGGACGCCGCCGCGCGCACCGTGTGGCAGCCGCAGCGCGACGCACTGGTCGAGGCCGTGGCCGACCACGACGAACTTCTGGCCGATGCCTGGCTGGAAGGTCGCGCGATCGATGCCGAACAGCTGCGCGCGGCGATCCGACGGGCGACGCTGGCCGGTGCGGGCGTGCCGGTATTGGCCGGTGCGGCCTTCAAGGACAAGGGCATCGAGACGCTGCTGGACGCGGTGGTCGATTACCTGCCGTCGCCGCTGGATCGGCCTGCCGTGACCGCCGAAAGCGAGAGCGGCGAGGTGGTGCTGCCGCCGGATCCGGACGGTCCGCTGGCCGGTCTGCTGTTCAAGATCACCCACCAGCAGCACGGTGCGCTGAGCTTCGTGCGGCTGTACTCGGGCACCTTGAAGGTCGGTGATGCCGTGGCCAGTTCGCAGCATCCGCAGGGTCGACGTGTCAGTCGCCTGGTGCGGGTGCAGGCCGACCAGACCCACGACATCGAACAGGCCGTGGCCGGTGACATCGTTGCGGTGCTGGGCTGGAAGGACGCGGTCAGCGGTGAAACGCTGAGTGGCCGTGCGCAGCCGCTGCGCCTGGAGAACATCCAGGCACAGGCGCCAGTGCTGGCCTGGCGGCTGGAGCCGGCGCGTGCGGCCGACCTGATCCGGATGGCGCAGGGCCTGGCCAGCCTGGCCCAGGAAGATCCCTCGTTCCGCGTCGAAACCGATCGCGACACGGCGGAGACCCTGGTCTGGGGCATGGGCGAGCTGCACCTGGAGGTGATGGTCGAGCGCCTGCGCAGCGAGTGGAAGGTCGAGGTGGGCGTAGGTTCGCCGCGCGTGGCCTACCAGGAGACACCGCTGCGAGCGATGACCGGCGTGGTGGGGCGGCTGGTCAAGCAGACCGGTGGCCAGGGCCAGTTCGCGCACGTGGTGCTGGATGTGTCGCCGCGCGAGGACGACCAGGTCGTGTTCAACGACCGCATCGTCGGTGGCGTGGTGCCGCGCAGCTTCATCGCGGCGGTGGAGAAGGGCGTGCGTGCCGCGCTGTCGGAAGGTCCGCAGGGCCATCCGGTGGTCGGTATCGAGGTCAGTCTTGTCGATGGCCAGACCCATGCCAAGGACTCGTCGGAGATGGCGTTCCACCGTGCCGGTGCCGAGGCGGTCAAGGCGGCACTGGTGGAGGGCGGTACGCAGCTGCTGGAGCCGGTGATGGCGGTGACGGTGCATTCGCCGTCGGCGTCGGTGGGTGATGTGGTGGGCGATCTCAACCGTCGCCATGGTCGCATTGCCCGCATCGACGACCAGGACGGTCGCGCCGAGGTCAATGGTTTCGCACCGCTGGCGCAGCTGGTGGGGTACACCACATCACTGCGTTCGCTCAGCCAGGGGCGGGCCAGCAGTGAGGCGCACCTGCATGGTTACGAGCCGGTACGCGCTGCGTAAGGAAAGGCGAGGGGAGCCCGTGAGCGGGCTCCCTTTTTTGTAGGCGTTGGTGGGGTTCCGTATCCACGCATGGCGTGGATCTACTGCGAAGCGGCGCGAATGATGAATCCGCATCAGCACGCGAGTATTTGCACTGCATTGCAACAAAACTGCAGAAAAAGCTGGATTAAAGTGATGCCTCACGATAAATTGCGCACCCCCCGTTGCTCGCCGCCGCCCGCACCCCTCTCATGCGTGATGACAAAGACCCCGGAACCCTGGAGCTGACCCTGCCGCGAAAGCGCGGTCGTCCGCCCAAGTTCGGGTACGCAATGAGTGACGCGCAGCGCGCAGCGCGCTACCGCGCGCGCCGGGCCGGGCAGGCCAACCACGCCGATGTGCGCTCCTGCTCGGACATGGTGCTGCTGGACAAGATCCGCGCTGCGGTGAGCGCGCGCGACACCGAGCTGGCCGGGTTCCTGGTCCACGTCCTCTGGCAGCGCTACCCCCTGCAGTTGAAATAGGCCGTCGGTGGGGTGGCCGTTGTCATCGAGCTTGTTGATAATGCGGGATTCAGGTTGTTCCCGCTGGCGCGCCCGGGATGGCAGGCGCGCATGATCGAACGGTTCCCAAGATGACGACCACCAGCGACACCACCACCGAAGCGGCGCCGAGCAGCGCCCCCCTGTTCTACACCCGTCCGGTGCCGCTGCAGGCCGATGTGCATGCCGATCTGCGCATCCTGCCGGGCAGGCTCGAGTTTGCCGCCGGCAACAACGCCATTCCGCTGGTGCTGGGCGAGTTCTCGCTGGCCCTGCACCACTTCCCGATCCTGTTCGCCGGCCCGACCGCCGTGCCGATGGCAGCCGTGGGCGTGTCCGACCAGAACCTGTTCATCAAGGACGGCCTGTGGGAAGACGAGGCCTATATCCCGGCCTACCTGCGTCGCCACCCCTTCATCTTCATCGACACCGGTGCAGACAACGACTTCCTGCTGGGCATCGACGAAGAGAGCGCGCGCGTGGTCAAGGGCGGTGACGAAGGCCAGCCGCTGTTCGTTGATGGCAAGGCCACCGACATGGTGCAGCAGGCGTTGGAGTTCTGCGGCCAGTACACCCGCGAGCACGAACAGACCCAGGCCTTCTCCAAGGCGCTGATCGACAACGGCCTGCTGGTCGAGCGCAACGCCACCGTCCGCACTCCGGATGGCCGCGAGTTCAATCTCAACGGCTTCCTGGTGGTGGACGTCGAGAAGTTCGTAGCGCTGCCGGAAGCGACCGTGGTCGAGTGGCACCGCAGCGGCTGGCTGGCGCTGATCCACCAGCACCTGATGTCGCTGGGTCGCTTCAATGACCTGACCCGTCGCCAGGTCGAGCGCCTGGCGGCCTGATCAGGCCGATGGTGCGGCTTCCGCCTTGCGGGAGCCGTGCCACTGCTGCAATCCCCGCAGCAGTCGCCGCGCCTCGACCCAGTCAGGCGCGGCCTCATGCCCCAGTTCCCACAGGTCGGCCGCTGTGCCGGCCTGATCCGTTGCCCGGCACATCTGCAGCGTTCCCTGCAGCCGATGTGCATGATGGCGCAGTGTCGAGGTATCGGCGTCCTGCACGGCCTGTTCAATCCTGGCCAGCTCATGGGCAATGTCCGCAGCGTAATCCGGCTCGGCGCCAGGGGTGTCATCGGGCGCGGTGCCGTGCGCCGAGGGCGGCAGGTCCAGCGCCTGCAGCAGGCTCGCAACCTGCAGCGGCTTGACCAGGATGGCGTCGAAGCCGGCCCTTCGGCAGCGTGCCGCGTGCCGGCGCCCCATGCGGGCGGACAGGGCAATCACTCGCAGAGGTGCCTGTGCCTGCGCGCGCAGCTGCTGCGCCAGTGCATAGCCATCCGAGCCGCGAAGCCCGATATCCAGTACTACCGTGCCGCGCGGTCGTAGCGCATGCTCGGCCAATGCGGCGTCGGCATCGGCAACCGCGCGTACGTCGGCGCCCAGCCGACGCAGTTGCTCTGCGACGACATGCCGGCTGAGTGCATGATCTTCGACAAGGAGCAGGTCGATGCCGGTCAGTGGCGTCTGCTGCAGCGGCTCGATGGGCGGCTGATCGCCGTGAACGGCGCGGACCGGCAATCGCAGGGTGAAACGGCTGCCGCGCCCATGCACGCTGTGTGCGGTCAGGTTGCCGCCCATGGCAACGGCCAGTTCGTGCGCAATCGTCAGGCCCAGTCCGCTGCCGCCACGTCTCTGGCCATCCTCGTTCTGCTGGAATGGTCGGAACAGAAGCGCCAGTTGAGCGGGTGCGATGCCGATGCCGCTGTCGATCACATCCAGCAACAGCTCCCGGGGAGACAGGGCGGGTTGTAGTTGCAGGCGCACCTCGATACCGCCGACATCGGTGAATTTCAATGCATTGCCCAGCAGGTTGTCGACAATCTGACGCAGTCCATCAGCATCGAGCACAACCACTGGCGCTGGATCGGGCCCGCGATCCAACTGGAGTGACAGCCCTCTCCGCAGTGCCTCCGGCCGGATTGCTTCCAGTGCACGGGCACAGAGTTGGCCGACGTCGCAGGGCGTGGGATGCGGCCTGAAGCTGCCGCTGGCAAGGCGCGAGAACGCCAGCGAGCGATCGAGCAGCCTGCGCAGCGAGTGGCCGGCGGCAAGCGCAGCCGCGAGCAGTTCACGCTGCCCCTTGGGCAGGTGTGACTGGCTCAGCAGGTCGATCGAAGCCAGTACTGTCTGCGCGGAATTGCGCACTTCATGGCTGATCATTCCCGCCGCGCGCCCGAGGCGTTGTTCCGCGCGGCCGATTCGCCAGCGTAACGCCTGCCAGAGCACGGGCAGGCCGATGAGTGCCGCGGCCAGACACAGCAGCCAGAGCAGGAGCGGGGAACGCACCCGATCCAGTGCGCTCTCGATGGATGTGGGCAGCATCTGCTGCGCCCACAACTCCAGCAGGCCTGCGTGCTCTTCGAGGGTGATGGCGCGCAGCGCCTGATCGATGCGCGCCAGCAGCTGCTGGTCCTCCCGGCGGACAAGCAGGTGCAAATCGGTGGAGAATCCGCTGTCGAACGGGTGCAATTGCAGGTTTCCCGTGAAGTGCTGCCGGATCATCGAGTGCAGCGTTGCTTCCAGCCCGATCGCAGCATCGGCGTTGCCGCTTTCAACAGCGGCCAGGGCCGCATGGCGGTCGGGGAGATGCAGGAGGTGGATCCGGGGGTGGTGGATCGTCAGCCAGTCGGCATAGGGACCGCCTTCAACTACGGCCAGCAGCTGCGCCCTCACACCGGTAATGTCACGGGGCGGGTGCTCGCCTTTACGCACAGCCAATACCGTCTTGCCGCCATGGAAGGCGCCGGAGGCCCTCAGGTCGGGACAGGGAAGCGGGTGATGCGAGGGGCTGCCCATGACCAGCACCAGGTCGGCCTCGTCCCGGCAGACGGCAGCGACCGCTGCGCTCGTGCTGGGGTAGTTGAGATCGCGGAAGCGCAGGCCGGAATGCCGAGCCACAAGCTTGGCATAGCCATGGGCGAGGGTGGGCAGTGCGCTTGAATCCGCCAGCGTTGGGGGGAGCGGTCGCAATGATGGCGCGGTGGCAACCCGCACTTCGCGGCCGGCGGACCATCTCCGCAACTGTGCATCCTCGGCCGATGCAGCCGGCAGCAGGATCAGGGCCAGCAACAACGTGCACGACGTGCGCAGACGGAGGCGAACGCGCCGCCTCATTGGATCTCCAGCTGCTGCCGCAGTGCATAGATCTCCGCATCATTGCGCAACCCGAGCTTGCGCAGGGCCGCGACCTTCTGGGTACTGACCGTCTTGACGCTGCGGTGGCGACGCAGCGCGATTTCCGAGACAGTCAGGCCGGCCAGGAGCAGGTCCAGCACTTCGCGTTCATTGCGGCTGAGTTCCTCGCGGCACGCCGGGAACAGGCAATCGGCAGGGAGGCGGCACAGCCCCTGCGAGATGCGCACGATGGCATCAGACAGCATCTCCAGGGGCTCGGACTTGCTGACTACGCCGGAGATGCCGGTCGCCAGCAGGTGGTCGATGCGGGTGGATGGCGTCAGCGTGGCGAAGGCGAGCAGGGGAATATGTGGGAAGCACTCGCGCAGCAGCGGAACCAGCTCATCACTGCTGCGGTCGCCAGGCGCCAGGGTGAGATCGATGATGGCGACATCCACTGCCAACTGGCGCAGGCTGCCGATGAGCTCATCGCTGCGGGTGTGGCTGGCGACAATGCTGAAGCGGACGTCGTGGGACAGGTGCAGGGCGGTGCCGCGGCGGACGATTTCGTGATCGTCGAGGAGTGCCAGCCGCAGTCGGCGCGGTGCAGGATATCCATTCATGCGCAGGGAGGTGATCGGCGCCCGCAGGGCGTGGCGATCATTCTGGCGCCGCTGTCGCGTCGAGCATCGAACTTGTTGGAATTTTGCGATTATTCCTAAGAATCGATGCGTAAAGCCCATCAATTCAATGCCGCCGATTGATGAGGTGGATCGTCAGTACCCAATCAAGCGCTTCGGGGTACTTCGCTCGCGCTGCGCAGGTCGCGGGCCATTTCGCTGGTCGCAGCCCATCCGAGATCCGCATACAGTGGTTTCCCTTGGGTGGTAGCGTGCAGCACCGCGTAGGCCACCGCTCGTCCGGCGAATGCATGGTCGGCCAGTTTCATCAGTTGGCGGGCGATGCCGCGACGCCGATAGCCGGGCTCCACGTAGACATTGAGTACGTAGCCGCGCGTGTCCTGCTCTGGATGGGCGGGGTGGGGCGGCCAGTCGATCAGCATCAGGCCAATGCCTGCGATGGGTTGTCCATTGTCGGAAAGGACATGGCCGAAGTAGTCGCCTGACACCAGGCGCGGTTCGAGCCAGGTACGGAACGGGGCCGCCATCTGCTGAAGGATCTCTTCGCTCCGGCCGCTTTCACGGAACATCGCTTCTCGGTGAGCGCAGATGAGGTCGAGGTCGCACGGAAGGATCTGCCGGACTTCGAATCCATTCCAGGAGGTTGTGATGGCATCGTCCGCGGGGCTGTTCATCGATCGTGTATCCGTTCCGGCCTTGCTGGCCTGCCCAGCATCGTATCTGCAGGGCGCGTCGCGAGTGCACCACGTTGCAATGATTGATGATCGACTGATGCTCCAGGACGATCGACCCGGGCAGAAGGTGCCGCGTCATCGCACCGATTGCGGCACCCGCCTCAGCTTGCGGGTGTCGTAACCCATGGCCGCAATCCGCTCGACCGCCTGCTGGTAGTCACTGTCCGACACCTGCGGGGTGCGGGCCATGTACCAGACGTAATCGCGCTTGCTTCGTGCCACGATGGTCTGGCGGTAGCTTTCATCGAGCCAGGCGATCACGTACTCAGCCTGGATCGGCCAGATGAACTGCATGCCCCAGACCGCGCCGTTGCCTTCCTTCTCGACACGGCCGATGGGGTGCATGGACTTCTGTGGCGCTTCGAAGCTGCCTTTGCGGTACGTGAAGGTGGTCTGGATGCGTCCATCGGGGCGCAGGGCATAGCTCTCCACGGCGTCGAAGGCTTCGCGCTCAGGGCGCGACGGGATATGCGCGATCACGTACCAGTCGCCCATGAAACGCGGCACGTCCACCGCGGATGGACGCGGCAAGGGGCGGGTGTCACTCGCGCTGCAGCCGGACCCGAACAGGCCCACCGCGATCAGGGGGAGCAGCGGAAACATGCGCATCGGGCACCTCAGCGGGGTCGGAACAGATAGTGGGCCACCAGCCACTGCTGGCCGTCGTCGTAGCCGAACAGCTCGGCGCATGCCATCCAGAACATCCGCCAGCGCTGCCACCAGACCTTCGCTGCAGCCTGGCCATAGGTGGCGATCAACACCGGCATCACCCGCTCGCGGGCTGCATCCTGGTTGGCCAGCCAGTGGTCGGCCGTGCGCTGGTAATGGGTGCCGTCCAGCAACCACCGTTGCTCCAGGCGCAGGTCGCGCTGGAAATGCAGCAGCGTGTCGGCCGCCGGCATCAGTCCGCCGGTAAAGAAGTGGCGACCCATCCAGTTGTCGCCGCCGTCTGTCTCGAACGGATACATCAGTGTGCGATGGGCGAAGATGTGCACGAACAGTGCACCGTCCGGTTTCAGCCACCGTGCGATGCCTGCCAGCAGGCGCTGGTAGTTGCGTACGTGCTCGAACATCTCCACCGAGACACAGCGGTCGAACCGGGCCGTCGGCAGGTCAAGCTGGTTGACGTCGCGGGTCATCACCTCGACGTTGCCCAGGCCGCGCGCCTCGCACTGCGCCATGATGTACTGGCGCTGGCTGTGCGAGTTGGAGACGGCGGTGATATGCGCCTGCGGGTAACGTTCTGCCATCCACAGGGTCAATGAGCCCCAGCCGCAGCCCAGCTCAAGTATCTGCTGGCCATCGGCCAGTCCGGCGCGCTGGCCGTACAGTTCCAGCATGGCGTCCTCGGCCTGGTCCAGCGTTTCGCGCCCGGTGGCGTAGTAGCAGCTGCTGTACTTCAGCCGCTTGCCCAGGCAGGCCTGGAAGAATGCCGCGGGAACTTCGTAGTGCTGGCGGTTGGCCGCTTCGGTATGCAGCGCGAGTGGGCTGTCGGCCAGCTCGGCGATGCGCTGGCTGAAGCGTGCCGATTGGCCTTCGATGCCGCCTTCGCTTTCCTCATGCAGGCGTTGCGCGCACAAGCGGCGGATGCCCGCACGCAGCGCCGCATCGGGCACCAGCCCACGTTCGGCCCAGGCGATCAACCCGGTTTCCGCATCTTCGGCTGGGTTCAGTGACGGGATCGCGCTCATGCGGCATGCTCCTTGGAAGAACGGGGAAACCAGGGAAAGAACATCGGTGTACTGCGCTGGTAGGCGCGATAGTCGTCGCCGCGGCTGCGCAGCGCCTGTTTCTCGGTGAATGGAATGCCGCTCAGATAGCGCAGGAACACGTACATCAGCAGCGGGCCGGCCCAGGCCAGCCACCACAGTGGCGAGCCGACCGCGAGCAGGACATAAGTGAACCAGTGCAGCCACTCGAAGAAGTAGTTGGGGTGGCGGGAGTAACGCCAGAGCCCCTCGCGGCAGGTGCGGCCCTTGTTCGCTGGATTCGCGCGGAACCGGGCCAGTTGATGGTCGGCCAGGCTCTCGCCGCCGACGCTCAGCAGCCAGACGAGTGCGGCGGCCACGATCCACAACGTCGTGCTTGTCTGCGGATTGTCAGCCACCGCGACGAAGGGCAAGGCGAACAGCACGACCAGCAGCGCCTGGGCCATGAAGAAGCCGAAGATCTTGCCTTGATGCCCTTGCCAGTGCTCGCGCAGATAACGGTAGCGGCCGTCTTCCTGTTCGTGGCGGACCCGGTGCCACAGGTGCAAGGCGAGTCGACTGCCCCACAGGCCACCGAGCACGCCGAGCGCCATCCGTGGCGCCGCCGCACCATCGCCGAGCCACGCCAGCAACAGGGCTGATGCGCCCACGCCCTTGGCCCAGAGCACATCGACCACGCCGATGTTGTCGTGGCGGCGCTGCCAGGCCCAACCCCAGCTCATCACAAGTACGGCATACAGCAGGACCCACAACAGATTGATCATGACGGTGCTCCTGCCAAGGGCGGCGGGAGGGTGCGGGAGCCGCGACGAGCGGCCATGCACAGCAGCGAAAGCGCGATGCTCCAGCCCACACCCAGCACCAGCAGGCCCTGCCACAGCGGCGCAGTGAAACGGACCGCCTCGAAACCGCGCGCTGCGGAGAGATACGCCAGCGGGGCCAGCAACAGGCCGAACAGGGCTGGCAGGGCAGGGTGGCGCAGCAGGAAGCGCATCGACGTGGTCAGCGTCATCGCAAACGCGGCCCACAACGCCATGATCCAAAGGGGCGGAGTCCAGCCCGGCGGGGCAGCAGCGTAGCGCACGGCGCCGCTGGCGGCGGCACTGGCGTCGACCAGCCACGCGCAGGCCAGCGCCAGCAGCATCAGCCGAAGGTCCAGTCGAGGGTGCGGTGAAGTCAGCAGCTGGCTGCCGATATAGATCGTTGCGGCCAGCAGCGCCGGCCACTGCCAGCCTCGCCCTGCGCCGGCCACGGCACACAGCCAGACCAGCTGGTTGCCAAGCAGATTGGTCCAGAACCGGCGCATGTCAGCGGCTGTCGCCCGCAGCGAGGACGGGCCGGTGGTCCGGACGGGCCAGCAGCAGATGCGAGACGCCGATCGAACGTTCCAGGAAGCCGCCCTCGCAATAGGCCAGATAGAATTCCCACAGCCGGCAGAAGCGTGCATCAAAACCCTGCGCCTGCACCGCAGGCAGCTGGGCCAGGAAACGTTGGCGCCAGGCGCGCAGGGTCAGTGCGTAGGAGTGGCCGAAATCCTGCTGGGCGATCAGCTGCAGGTCGCTGGATCGGGTCTTGGCGGCCATGATCGCGTTGATCGATGGGATGAAGCTGCCCGGAAATACATAGCGCTTGATGTAGTCGACGCTGCGCCGGGCCTGTTCGTAGCGATGGTCCTCGATGGTGATGGCCTGCAGCAGGGCAACGCCATCCGGCTTGAGCAGGCGTTGCAGTGTAGCCATGTAGGTGTCCAGGTACTCGGCGCCGATCGCTTCGATCATTTCGATCGATACCAGCTTGTCGAACTGGCCCTGCAGGTCGCGGTAGTCCTGCATCAGCAGCGTGATCTGATCCTGCAGGCCCGCCGCCTCTACGCGTTGGGCGGCCAGCGCATGCTGTTCCGCGGAGATGGTGGTGGTGGTCACATGGCAGCCATAGTGCTGGGCGGCGTGTACCGCGAAACCGCCCCAGCCGGTGCCGATCTCCACCACGCGGTCGCCTGGCTTGAGGTGCAGCTGCTGGCAGATGCGGTCCAGCTTGCGCCGCGAGGCGGATTCCAATGGCTCGGATTCGCTGGCGAACATCGCCGACGAGTACATCAGGTCCGGCGACAGGAACAGGGCAAAGAAGTCGTTGCCCAGGTCATAGTGCGCGGCGATATTGCGGCGACTGCCTTCGCGGCTGTTGCGGCGCAGGCGGTTCCAGGCCCGCAGCATCCCCCCACCCAAGCGGGCCGGGCCACGCTCCATGCCGTCGAGCAGATCGCGATTGCGCACCAGCAGCCGGATCAGTGCCACCAGATCATCGCAGTGCCACTCGCCCTGGATGTAGCTTTCACCTGCGCCCACGCTGCCTTGCGCAGCAACCTTCCGATAGAACGCCGGGTCATCGATGGTGACGGTGACATGCAGTTCATCACGGGCATCGCCCAGCCAGACTTCGCCGAGTGCATCGCGCACGCACAGCCGACCGTCGCGCATCGGGGCCAGCTGGGCCAGCAGGCGGCGGCGCAGGAACGCGTCCAAGGCGCCGGGGCGCGGCAGGGCAACCCAGGGAGTCATCGAGTTCATCGCGGTTTCTCGGCAAGAGTGGGGTGGTCGTACACCGGGTTGCGTTTCAACCACAGCCGCAGTGCGTGCCAGTGAATGGCGGCCACCACCTGGGTGGTCATCAGGGGATAGCAGGCCAGGACCCGGGCCAGCCCGCGGCCATCCAAGGCACGCCGCTGCATGGCCTGGGTGGCATCAAACTGGCGCACGCCGTCCCGCCAGACCTGCATGTGCACGCGCAGGTCCTGGTCGGGGCGGTTGAATCGCCAGTCGTAGCCGCAGTCCATCGGCATGAACGGCGAGACATGGAAGCACTTGTCGAACTGCCAACGCAGTGAGCTGCCTTCGTGCGTGGCGGTGGCGACCGGCAGCACATAGGCGTGCCGTTCCTTCCAGGGCGTGTTGGTGATCTCGGCGACAATGCAGTCCAGCGTGCTGCCGTCTGCCTGGTAGCAGTAGTAGAAACTGACCGGGTTGAACACGTGCCCGGCAAAGCGAAGATGGGTGAGCAGGCGCACCGGGCCGGTCGGCCGGTAGCCAAGCGTGTGGGCAGCGTGATCGCGGATGGCATCGGCCAGGGGCCGTGCGGGATCGCCGAAGTAGTCGCTGCGGCGGAACTCGGCCAGGTTGCGGCGATTGACCGACCACAACCAGCGCCCGTCGAACACCGTATCGAGTTCGTCCAGATCGAGCAGCAGCTGGGCGATGGGGTAACGGAAGGCATGCGGGTGCGGATGATGCCGGCGATGCATCACCTGCCCGATGTAGAGCGCGCTGGCACTCATGCCGCCACCTCATCCGCGGCGGATGCCAGCCGATGTGGAGCGCAGGCCTGCAGGGCATCGACCACGCAGCGGGCGCTGCGGATGCCATCCTCATGGAAGCCCCAGCCCCAATAGGCGCCTGCGAACCACGTATGGCGACGGCCCTGCAGTTCCGCCCAGCGCTGCTGTGCCCGCACCGCGGCGTGGTCGTGCACCGGGTGGGCATAGCGCAGCGTACGCAGTACTTTGGCCGGATCGATTGCCTCGCTGCGGTTGAGGGTAACCACCAGAGGCGTGCTGCCGGGCAGGCCCTGCAGCAGGTTCATGCAGTAGCTGACCGTGCAGGGCGCGGCGCGATCCTCTGGCACGTGCGCGTTCCATGCCGCCCATGCCTTGCGGTTGCGCGGCAGCAATGACGCATCGGTGTGCAGCACCGCTTCATTGGTTTGATAGCGGATGGCGCCGAGCACGCCGCGCTCGATGGGGTCGGCGTCGCGTAGCAGCGCCAGGGCCTGGTCGCTGTGGCAGGCCAGGATGACCTCATCGAAGCCTTCCACGCCGGCCGCGCTGTGCACGCGCGCGCCCCAGGGCATGCGCTCGACCGACTGCACCGGGCACTCCAGCCGCTCATGCACCCGCCAGCGGGCGCGCAAGGCATCGACATAGCGCGCCGATCCGCCGCTCACCACCCGCCACGGCGCGCGCCCGCTCATCTGCAGCATCTGGTGGTTGGCCATGAACTGGGCCAGATAGCGCGCCGGGAAGTCCATCACCGTGGCCGTCGGGGACGACCACAGCGCGGAGGCCATCGGCAGCAGGTGCTCGTCGATGAAGGCATCGCCATAGCGCTGGCTGCGCAGGTACTCGCCGAGCGTGGGGCCGTCTTCCTCGGCCAGCAGCAACGGCGCATCCCGATAGAACCGGCGCAGGTCGGCCAGCATGCCCCAGAATCGAGGTGACACCAGGTTGCGGCGCTGGCAGAACAGGCCATCCAGCGAGGTGGCGTTGTACTCCACGCCGCTGCGCTCGCTGTGCATCGAGAAGCTCATCGTGGTCGGCTGCGAAGCCACACCCAGCTCGTCGAAGAGCGCGGTCAGCAGCGGATAGTGCTGGGGATTGAACACGATGAACCCGGTATCCACCGCCATGCGTGTGCCATCCACCTGGACGTCGTGCGTGTGGGTATGGCCACCGAGGTAGTCGTTGGCCTCGAACAGCGTGACGTCGTGCTGGCCCTCGAGCCACCAGGCACTGGCCAGCCCCGCGATACCCGAGCCGATGACGGCGATGCGCATGTCAGTACCTCGCCTTGGCCAGGACCCACTCGGGGATGGGCTTGAGACCTTTGACCAGGCCCAGGGCCGCCATCGCGCGCAGTCCGTACCAGGTCAAATCCACTTCCCACCAGCGGAAGCCCTGGCGGACAGTGCCGGGGAAGAAGTGGTGGTTGTTGTGCCAGCCTTCGCCGAAGGTGAGCAGCGCCAGCCAGAGGTTGTTGCGGCTGTCATCGCGTGTCTCGAAGCGGCGGCGGCCGAAGCGGTGCGCCAGAGAGTTGATGGTGACCGTGGCGTGGAACAGCACGATGGTGGAGATGAAGAAGCCCCATACCAGCAGCTGCGGGCCGGAGGTGTTCAGGCCCGGTGCCCAGCGCTCCAGCCCGGCGCCCAGTGCATACAGCGCTGCGGCCAGCAGTACCGGCACGGCCGTATCGAAGCGGTCCAGCCAGCGCAGTTCGGAGAAGCGTGCCAGGTCCGGTACCCGCGACAGGTCGGTGGCAAACGCCTCGCGGGTCAGGAACCAGCCCATGTGGCTGCGCCAGAAACCACCTTCGCGCGGGGAATGCGGGTCCAGCGGCTGGTCGGCGTGACGGTGATGGTGGCGATGGTGGGCGGCCCACCACAGTGGCCCGCGCTGCACGCTGGAGGCGCCGATCACCGCGAACACGAACTGCACCGGCCGCGATGCCTGGAAGGTGCGGTGCGAGAAGTAGCGGTGGTAGAACGCGGTGATGGCGAACATGCGCACCGCATAGAGCGCTGCGGCGACGATCACCGCCGTCCACGAGATACCCACCCAGAGCACGGCGATGCAGGCCAGGTGCATCAGCGCGAACGGCACGGCGCGCACCCAGTCGATGCGGCCCGGCCGTTCGCCGCTGCTTTCTGCGGCGTTGCCGGTATCGAACCAGCGCTGCAGCGTGCGCAGCAGGCGCCAGCGTCGACGGGGGAGGGGCGCTACAGAGGCCATGGCGGATCTCGGCGGGTGTCGTGACCTCCTGTACGCAGCAGGATGCGCATTGGATGCGCCACGGCGCATTGAATTTCGACTTCACCTGGGCGTCACGATGCAGCGCTCGACCAAGGGGCGTGTCCACGCCTGTTGCCAGTCGCTGGCCGGATGCTCGGCCGGTCGCGAGCGGAAGCGCACCGTCACCTGTGGGTAGCTGCCGCGCGCATCGCGCAGATTGCTGGTGCCGCGGAACTCCAGCAGGCGGCGGTCGGCAGTGGCGTAGACCAGGGCCAGGCGCGGCGCGATGCCGCCGTACCAGGTGTCCAGGCTGACCTCGATGGCCTGGGCGTCGATGCCCTGCCAGCGGACGGGGCCGGTACGCCGCACCTGCACCGGGAAGTAGCGCTGGCGCGCGGGCACCAGGAATGGCAGCGTGATGCGCTCGCCCCGCAGCAGCGCCGGCCAGTGCAGGCGCACCGCGGCGTCGAACCCCGCATCGATCACCGCGTCCGGCGGAAGTTCAAGCCGGCGCTGGCGCGGCTCAGTGCCCGAGTCCTCTTTCCAGCTGATCGACACCGAATCGCTGGCGGCCGCCACCTCTGCGGTCTGGCCACTGCGGCGGTCCTGCAGCGAATAGCCCCGTGCCTGCGGGCGGACGCTGGCGGGCAGATGCTTGCGGGCGAAGGGCTGGCCGTCCGGGCATTGGTACAACACCCATCGCTCGGCGCCCTCCGTTGCCTCGCGCCGCCAGTGCACTTCACGGTAGAGGATGTCGCCCTGCGCGGAGGTGGCTACACCCTCATTTCGCATCCAGGGTGCCGCCAGCGCGGCATGGGGCAGGCACAACAGCAGCCAGGCAGTGCGCATGGTGTTCATCCGGAAGCGGAGATCTCTCAGGTCATACGGCGGGGACGCCCGGTTGGATGCGCAGTGCCGACTGCATCCAATGGCTGCCCCTGCGCGTACAGAGGACAGACCTTCACCTGCCCGCCGCGAACTCAGATGTACCCTGACGCCGCCAGCACACTCCTCAACTTCGATACCGCACGCACCGTGTCCAGTTCCCAGCAGCCGAGCAGCGAGCCGACGAACTGGACCGGTGACATGGACGGCGTAGCGCGGCTGCGCGACCGCGACTGTTTCATGCGGATCTACGACTACTTCATGCCGCGGTTGTGCGTGTACCTGCGCGGGCTGGGCGCACCCGATGCCGTAGCCGAGGAGCTGGCGCAGGAATGCCTGTTGCGCCTATGGCTGCGGGCCGCCGATTTCGATCCGGCGCAGGGTGCGCTGAGTACGTGGTTGTATCGCATCGCCCGCAACCTGCATATCGATCGAGTGCGCCGTGAGCGCAGCTGGATGCAGGTGCAGGCGGCGGTGGAGGACGCGGCGACGCTGGATGTGATCGAGCGCAGCAGCGCCGAACAGTTCGCCGACCAGGCGCGTCTGCGCCAGCGCATCAACGAGCTGCCTGCGGTGCAGGCGCGGCTGGTGCGGATGTCCCATTTCGAGGCCAAGAGCCACAGCGAGATCGCCGAAGCGTTGGGCATGCCGCTGGGGACGGTCAAATCGCACCTGCGCCGTGCCTTTCTGCAACTGCAGGCGAAAGTGGGAGGTGTGCTGTGAATCCGCACCACCACCTGCACGAATCCACGCTGATGAGCTATGCCGCGGGTGCGCTGCCGGCGCCGTTGAGCATCGTGGCCGGTGCTCATCTGGAGCAGTGCCCGCATTGCCGTCAGCGCCTGCGCGATGCTGAGGCGATCGGTTCGGTGCTGCTGGAGCAGACCCAGCCGCCTGCAACCGACACGAGGCGTGAACAGTTGCGCGAGGCCATGCTGATGCAGCTGGCCACGGAAACGCCGATGGCCATGGCGGAATCCCTGCGCCCTATGCCGAAGGAGCGGCCCGAGGCCGATCCCGATCATCTGCCGGTATCACTGCATCCCTACTTTGGCACCTCGCTGGGTGACCTGCGCTGGCGTTGGATGGCGCCGGGGGTGCACTGCATCCGGGCCGAGCAGATGCCCTCGCTGATCATGCTGAAGATCGCCCCCGGCAAGTGCCTGCCCATGCACAGCCATGGCCGCAGCGAGCTGACTCAGATCCTGCGCGGTTCCTACAACGACGCGCTGGGGCTGTTCGCGCCGGGTGACGTGGCGGATCTGGACGAGGAGGTGGAGCACCAGCCGGTGACCGCGCCGGGTGTGCCGTGCATCTGCGTGTCTGC
The DNA here is from genome assembly GCF_004346925.1 of Stenotrophomonas sp. ASS1. Lineage (NCBI taxonomy): Bacteria > Pseudomonadati > Pseudomonadota > Gammaproteobacteria > Lysobacterales > Lysobacteraceae > Stenotrophomonas > Stenotrophomonas oleivorans. The sequence goes on from NZ_CP031167.1 coordinate 2,218,689, forward strand.
GTTGGATGCGCCGTTGGTGTTCAGCGGTTGGCTGGCGCGGAAGATCCAGCGTTTCGTGAAACTGTGAGGCGGGTGCGATGATGGTCGGGACAGGTGCACTACGGATTCTGTTGACCGGTGCCGCAGGCCTGGTCGGGCAGGGTGTGGTGCTGGCCTGCCAGCGCTCACCGCAGGTCTCCCGCCTGACCGCGCTGGTTCGTCACCCAGGCAGTCTGAGCGGCACCGGCAGCGAACTGATTGTCCCGGACTTTCTGCGTATCCAGGAGCGGGTGGAGGAGCTTGCCGGGTTCGATGCATGCCTCTACTGCGCCGGAGCGCCACTGGTCGGCACCGCCGAGGCCGAGTACCGACGCGTTACCGTGGACACCACACTGGCGGTAGCCCGTGCCTGGGTGGCCGCGAATCCCGAGGGATGCTTTCTGTATGTATCCGGTGCGGGTGCGGACCCTCAGAGCCGGCTGATGCCGCTGAGGGTCAAGGGCGAGACCGAAGTTGCTTTGCAGGCCCTGCCGATGCGCTCGGTGATGCTGCGCCCGGGTGGCGTCAGGCCGGTCGCGGGAACCGGCACCCGTCATGCCCTGTTGAAGCCCTTGTACTGGGGTGGCGCACCGTTGATGAAGCTGGCCGGCGCGATTGCGCCGTCGCTGGTGACCAGCAACCTGGCCCTGGGCCAGGCGATGATTGCGTTGGCCGGCAGGGAGCACCCGCCGGCCACGGTGGAGTGCGCGGACATCAACCGGATCGCCCCTGGCATGCGTGATCCGGCGTCCTGACCTCAGTGCGTCGTCCCCAGCGCGGTGCGTACCGCCGCTGCAAGATCACTGCGGGTAAACGGCTTTGGCAGCAATGAAACCGCGCGTCCCTGGCTGCCCACCTGGTCGTGGTCACGTGGATAGCCCGACGTGAACAGGACGGCGACTTCCGGCCAGCGTTCACGGACTTCGTGCACCAGTTCCCACCCCGACATGCCGGGCATCACCACGTCCGAGAACAACAGATCCACCTTGGTGTCGGGGCGCTCCAGCAGCCGCAGCGCGGAGGGGCCGTCGTGGGCTTCCAGCACGCGGTAACCGAGCAGCCGCAGCGCATCCACCGTGTGGGCGCGGACATCGTCATTGTCCTCGGCGACCAGAATGGTTTCCTCGCGCGGTGAGTAACCCGCCAGGCCGGTCTGTGGGGTGCGTGCTTCGCAGGGCAGAGCCAGCGGAGAGCGCGGGAACATCATGGTGATGCTGGTGCCGCCGCCTTCCACCGAGTCGATCAGCACGTGGCCACCGGACTGCTTGACGAAGCCATGCACCATGGACAGGCCAAGCCCGGTGCCGCGGCCAACCTGCTTGGTGGTGAAGAACGGCTCGAACACGCGCGCCAGGGTCGCCGCGTCCATGCCGTGGCCATTGTCGCGAACCCGCAGCATCACGTACTCGCCAGGCGCTGCATCGGGAAACAGGGCGGCGTAGTCGTGGTCGAGATGGCTGTTGTCGACTTCGATCACCAGCCGGCCGCCATGCGGCATCGCATCGCGGGCATTGACCGCCAGGTTCAGTACGGAGGCCTCCAGCTGGCTGATGTCGATCTCCACGCACCAGATGTCCTCGGCATTGCGGATCTCCAGCTGCACCAGCTCACCCAGTGCACGCTGCAGCATGTCGTGCATGTCCAGCAGGCGTTCGTTGAGGTTGGCGGCCTGGCTGTGCAGCGGCTGGCGACGGGCAAATGCCAGCAGGCGCTGGGTCAGGCTGGCGGCACGGCCGACGCCTTTCAGTGCATTGTCCAGTGCACGGCTGACCATTGCCCCGGATTCTCCGGCGCGTTCGTTGAGCAGCATGGCGTGCTCGACATTGCCGGAGATGACCGTCAGGATGTTGTTGAAATCATGGGCGATGCCGCCGGTGAGCTGGCCGACCGCCTCGATCTTCTGCGACTGGCGCAGTGCGTGTTCTGCCTGCAGCCGCGCGGTGGTTTCCACTGCCTCGGAGACCACGGCGGTGACCACGCCTTCGGTATCCAGCAGCGGGCGGAACGAGAAGTCGAAGCTGCGCCGCCCGGTCGGGAGTTCCAGTTCCAGTGCATGCAGCGAACTGCGGCCCTGTACGGCTGCAGCGACGGCCTGTTCGATCAGCGCACTGATGCCATCGGTTGTGGCAAACCAGAGCGATTCGCCGAAGCGCGCGCCAACAGTGTCCTTCTTGTCCGCAAGCACCGCGGCCAGTGACGCGTCATTGGCATCAACCACGCGTCCGGACAGATCCAACAGCACCTGATGCTGGAAGCTGGATTCGAAGATCGCCTGCAGGCGCCGCTTGCTGGCCCGCAACTCGGCGGTGCGTGCCTGCACCTGTCGCTCGAGAACCTGGTTGTCCTCGCGCAGCGCCAGTTCGGCCTGCTTCAACAGTGAAACATCGCTGCCCATGCAGATGTAGCCGACCACGCTGCCATCGGCCGCATGTTCCGGTACGCAGTCCATCTGCACGAATCGGGATTCGCCGCTGCGGTGGACCAGTTCGACCTGGAAGCTGGTGCGCTCGCCCTGCAGTACCCGCTCCAGGCTGGGCAGGGCGTGCTCGAAGGCGGAAATGCCGGTGACATCCCGTGCCGCGCGACCCAGCAGTTCGGCCAGGCTGACGCCGTGCCAGTCCAGGAACGCCTTGTTCGCGAAGCGGTAGCGATGCGCCGCGTCGAGCTGGGCGATCAGCGCAGGGACGGCATCGGTTACCTGCTGCAACTGCGCCTGGCTGTCGTTCAGTGCGGCCTGCGCCTGCACAAGCTGGGTGCGTTCATGGGCCTCCTGCCGCGCACGACGGATCGCATCCGGCAGGCGCTGCAGGCGCTGCTTGACCACGTAGTCGCGCGCGCCGCGGGTCAGGGCCTGCACGGCCAACTCCTCGGTAAGCGTGCCGGAAACGAAGATGAAAGGGGTCTGCGGAATCCGCTCGCGTGCCAGTGCAAGGGCCGCATCGCCGTCGAATCCGGGCAGCACATGATCGGCCAGGATCACATCGAAGGCGCGATTCTCAATTGCCTCGATGAAGGCATTGCGGGTCCACAGGCGCTCGGCCTCGAAATCGAGGCCGGCACGCTGCAGCTGTGCGCTGATCAGCTCCGCATCAAGCGCGCTGTCCTCCAGCATGAGGATGCGCAGGCGCTCGCTGCGGCGCGATCCATCACGCATTGTGCTGCCCCGAGCCGTTGGGCCGATACGGCGGGGGCTGGTTGGTGATGCCCCAGAACATGCCCAGCCCCTGGATAGCGTCGAAGAACTCCTTGAAGTCCACTGGCTTGACCACGAATGCGTTCACGCCCAGTTCGTAACTGCGCACGAGATCCTGTTCTTCGCGCGACGAGGTCAGCATCACCACCGGGGTGCTGCTCAGCTGTGGGTCACCACGCACCTGTTCCAACACTTCCAGACCGTTCACCTTGGGCAGCTTCAGGTCCAGCAGCACCACCACCGGGCCGCCGTGCATGGCGCCGGCGAACTTGCCTTCGCAGCGCAGGTAATCCAGCGCCTCGGCGCCATCGCGTACATGGATGACATCGTTCAGCAGCTGGCAGCGCGACAACGCGGCCAGCGTCAGCTCGGCATCCTTGGGGCTGTCCTCCACCAGGAGGATCGGCCGCAGGTCCCTCATGGGTGATCTCCTGTGGAACGGGGTAGGGTGAAATGAATCGTGGCGCCCTTGCCGGGCTCGCCCTCGGCCCAGGTACGGCCGCCATGGCGGCCGATGATGCGGCGTACATTGGCCAGGCCGATGCCGGTGCCTTCGAATTCTTCGACGTGATGCAGGCGCTGGAACACACCGAACAGCTTGTCCACGTAGCGCATGTCGAAGCCGCAGCCGTTGTCACGCACGAAAAAGTGGTCTTCGTCGACGTTGCGCTCGTGACCGACCTCGATAACGGCCTGCTCGCGCTCGCGGGTGAACTTGATCGCGTTGGCCAGCAGGTTCTGCCAGACCAGACGCAACATCGTGGGATCGGCCTCCACCTCCGGCAGCGGCGCCAGCGTCCATTGCACATCGCGTCCGGCGTAGTCCAAAGCCAGGCTCCGGTGCACATCTTCGGCCAGTGCCGCCATATCCAGCCGTACCCGGCCGAGCGTGGAACGGCCCATCTGCGAGAAGCTCAGCAGATCGTCCACCAGTGTCCCAGCGGATTTGGCCGACTCCACGATCGTATCCAGGAAGCGGCGCTCGGTATCGTTGAGGCGTTCGCCGGCCGAGCTGCCCAGCAGCTCCGAATAACCGACGATGTGGCGGAACGGCGCGCGCAGGTCGTGGCTGACCGAATAGGAAAACGCTTCGAGTTCCTTGTTGCTGCGGACCAGCTGCTCGTTGAGCTCGGCCATTTCCTCGGCCTTGCGCAGCACGATATCGACGATGGCGGTGCGCATTTCGTGTGCGGCATCGCAGTCGGCGTCGGTCCACGGCAGGCTGCGTTGCCGTACGGTCTCTTTCCAGGCTTCGAATGAACTGCGCGGGGACAGTGCCACGCCGGGCGCCGCCGCTTTGCGTGGGTCGCCACCCCAACGCACGGTGCGCACCACTTCCGGGCGGAACCACATCAGATAGCTGTCGTGCAGCTGCGAAATGGACACCGCCAGTACGCCGCTGGCCACGTCGGACAGGCGCGCGCCGGGCGCCCAGTTGGCTGCCAGATGGTCACTGCAGTACGTTTCCTGCCCGGTCTTCTGGGTAGCCAGCCAATCAGCCAGGGCCAGCACGTCGCTGGCGGGTGGGCACTCACCCACGCGCATGCAGTCGCCCCTGTGCACGATGGCCGCACCGGCAGCGCCGGTCAGCGACAGCAGGCTGGCTTCATCGTGGCGCAGCGCAGCCATGAAATCCTCGTCGCCGGCCATGCGTGCCAGCAGCTTGACCAGCACCGAGCGGCGCGCCACGCGCTCTTCGATGGCGCGTGCACGCTCCTTCAGGGCGATCTGCAGTGACAGGATCTGGCCCATGAACTCGCAGGCAGTGCGCACGTGGTAGGGCAGGCGGCGTGGCTGCACCGTGTGGCAGGACACCAGGCCCCACAGTTGGCCCTCGTGCACCAGCGACACCGACATCGATGCGCCGGTGCCCATGTTGCGCATGTACTGCAGGTGCACGGGCGAAACGCTGCGCAGCACGGCCAGGCTCAGGTCGGTAGCCGGCGCGTCGCGATGGTCCTCGGCCCGCATCAGCGGGGTAGGGGTATAGCTGTTGTCCGCGATCAGGCGCACCCGATTGCGGCGGTACAGCTCGCGGGCCTGCGCAGGAATGTCCGACTCGGGGAAGCGCAGGTCCAGGTAGGACGGCAACAGGCCGTTGCCATCTTCGGCGACCACGATGCCGTTCCAGCCGGGATCGAACTGGTAGACCAGGGTGCGATCGAAGCCGGTCAGCCGGCGCATGTGCGCGGCCGCCAGCTGGCACAGATCTTCCACGGTGGTAGCCGATTCGATGCCGGTCATCAGTTCGCGGATCGACGGATACAATTCTTCCAGCGAACCAGGCTGGCCGGGAACCGGCGCCTCCAGCTCGATCAGCAGATCGGTGGCGGAGCGATGCACCAACAATTGATGGCGGCCGTGGCCATCCAGGTGCACGGCGCCGACATGCGCGCTGCTGCCCACCGTGGCCTGCTGGAACAGCGCCTGGAAGGGCGCCAGCACGCCGCCCAGTACCTCGCTGACATGCTGCATCAACGGTTCGCCGAACTGCTGCAGCAGGCCGGGATGACTGACGGCGCGCTCGCGCACCCGCAGGGACTGCGGTTCAACGACCAGAAGCACGCCGTAGGGCTGGATCGCGCCGGGGGTGTGGATCGGTTCGCGCGCGCAACTGGACAAGGCAGTGTCGTGCGTGGACTCGGCAGAAGGCATCAAAGGCGGGACTCATGATTCGTGGATGGCTGGAATGGCCCAGCGTTGCATCCGGCATGCACGGATGGTGACGCAAAATCGTGCATTCGCATACCGGTACGTGCGTGTGAAGAACGTTTCATTCAAACCTGAATTCTTCATCTGGACATTCCAACAGCACTTGCATGTTTCGCGAAAGGTACATGTGCGCTGCACGCGCACTCGACACCGACTTGCCTAAGGTGAACGCACATTCCTGAGTGACCACGCCCCGTGAACCTGCAGACCTTGCCTTCAACGCCATACCGCATGCTTGCCGACAGCTGCCAGTTTGAGCTGCTGGATGTGGATGCCCTGCAGGATCCGGCCAGTGGGCGCCTGCTCCACCTGTACTCGCTGGTTGCGCGCTGTCTGTGCTGCGAAACGGTGTTCAAGGCGGAGGAAGGGCAAGGGCTGGTCAGCCACACCGCCGCGCGCGTGGTGCGATGCCCCACAGGTTGTGGCCAGCAGGCGTTCAAGCCGGCGTTGCTGCGTGCATGGCAGCCGCAGCGCGTCGCACAGGCCTGAGAGCACTGATACGGGGTCACAGCACCCCGGGATTGGCGCGCCACACCGCGAAGTTCAGCGCCGAGGCGAACGATATCCAGGCCAGGTAAGGCAGCAGCATCGCCGCCGCACCGCGATGGAGGCGGGCGAAGGCAACGATCGTTGCGCACACCAGCGCGATCAGTACCAGGATGTCAACGAAGGCCAGCGCGCCCAGCTTCCAGCCGAAGAACAGCCAGCTCCAGAGGGCATTGACGGCCAGCTGCACCAGATAGAGCACCAGGGCCGGTTGCGCGTTGCGCCAGCCGCGTTCGCGCCAGACCAGCCACGCCGCAATGGCCATCATGGCGTAGAGCAGGCTCCACACCGGGCCAAACACGCTGGCAGGCGGTGCCCAGGCAGGCAGGGCGAGGGTGGCGTAGAAGCTGGCGGCGGATGTCGATGCCCACGCGCCGACCGCCGCCGCCGCAAAGGTGACCACGCCCCATCCCAGAAGACCCAGAGCCTGTGAACGCCGCTTCATTCCGTACCGCTCCATCCTGCGTTTACCGCTCATACGAACGGAAGCGGCAAATGGATGCAACCCGGGGCGATCAGTCTGAAGAACCCGCGGCGCTTCCACGTTCGGCAGCCGGCAACAGCGAAGGGCGCTGATCGAACCATTCACGCGCCTTGGCCAGATGCCACTGGCGCTGTTCGCCATCAAGCTCGATGCCCGCGCCCAACAGCCCCCAGCGCAGATAGAGATCGCCCCGCTTGCGCTGCTCCAGCAGATCCAGCCGCGCACGTACCGACAGGCGATCATTCTCGGCCCGCAGGCCGTCGATCAGCAGATGACCCGGGCGCCAGCGCAACGTGGCCTGTGCATCGACCTGGCCGGAGTCGAGCAGTGACAGCGTCCAGCGCGGGTAGTCGGTGCGCTTGGCGAACACGGCCAGCAGGGGGCGTGCATCGCTCAGGGTCAGATCGGTGGTAGCGTCCACCTGGAACGGGGACTGCGCGTCGATGCGGCCCCGCTTGAACACAGCACGGCCTTTCCACGCGCTGCTGGAATCGGTGCCCGCCACCTGCACATTGCGCAGCTCCACGGTGGTGCCGGACAGATCGAAGTGGCGCTGGTTGAAGTCCCCACGGCGAAGCGTCGCGTTCACGTCGACATCGCCGCCCATGTCCAGGCCTGCAACCTTCGCACTGGCGTTGCGCCCCTGCAGGCGCGCGGTGCCGTGGCCGACGCGGCCATCGGTGTCGAGCGTGGCGTCGCCGCTGAGGCTGCCGGTGCCACGCAGCAGGCGCACCTGTTGAGAGCCGAGGTAGCCGTTGTAGGCGGCCAGGTCAGGGATGGTCGCCTCGCTGAAACGCAACCGTGCGCGAACGCCCTTGCGCAGTTCCTGCAGGCGGCCATCGCCGGTAAGGTCCACGGCCAGGTCACGCCCGTCGAACAGCCGCACATCCTTCGCATCGCTGGGGCGCGCGGTGAAGCGGGGCAGCCGGATCGCCAGCTGTGCCTGGTTGGGGGTGCCGGCCTTCAGCTCGCCATGCGCGCTGGCGGTGCCGGCCAGACGCACGCCGGCCACTTCGGCCACCGCCGCGGCGGAGGGAATGTCCACGGTGCTGCCTTCGATCAGTTCGCCATTGCGCAGGCGCAGATCGGCCTTCAGGGTGCCGCCGCCGTCGAGCTGCAGCCACGGCTTGCGCACGAACAGGGCAGGGATCCAGTTGAGCGAGGTGAAGGCCCATTCGCCGCGCACGGTACCGGAGCTGCGTTCCAGCAGCTGGGCAGGGTGCTGGAACGGAATCTCGCGCCCGGTGATGAGCAGGTCGGCATCGATGCCGGCGGCCGAATCCGGGCGTGGCGGCAGGCGGGCCTGCAGGCGCAGGTCGTTGGCCACATTGAGCTGCAGGGCCAGCACGCCGCGATTGGGCGCGCCATCGCCGAGGAAGAGCGGCACCTGCCAGAGCGCGTGGTCACCGGGTTGCAGCTGGCCGTCGATCATGTGAGCTGCCAGTTGCAGGCGGCCGGGCACCGGCGAGCTGGAGATGCGCGGCGTCTGCGCGTCCGTATCCATGCGCAGGCCCTGGCTGCGCGCATCCACCTCAAGTCGCGCATGCAGCAGCTTCAACTTGGCCAGGCCGGGCGCCTGGTCGCGATAGTGCCGCGGATAGCTGAAGCGCGCGGTCAGATCCATGTCGCCCAGCAGCTGCACGCCGTCATAGCTGGTGTCTGCCTTGCTGAACGAGACCTCGGAATCGAACAGTTCGGACGGGCCGCCGCGCAGCTGCTTGAGGAACCCGACCGTGCCGCGGCCCTTGCCGATGATCAGCAGCTTGCCGAGCCGGGCACTGCGAATGCTGTCGCTGTGGATGGCGTCGAAACGCAGGGTCCAGCCCTGGTCGCTACGCGGCGGTGACGGAATGGCGTCCTCGACGCGACTGATCTCGGCCGACACGCCTGTGGCCTGCAATCGGGGAACCCGCACTTCGCGGCTAAACAGGGGCAGGACCGCCAGGCGGGCGCTGGCACGCTCGGCATGCAGTACGTAGACGGTATGGTTGACGTGTCCGCGCATATGCACGTTCCAGGCAATGACGTGGCCCGGCAGCAGCGTGATGGCCGGGCCGGTGGTCATCACGAACTTGTGCGGCTTGCGGTTGGTGACCTGGTCGAACAGCGGGGTGTTGAGGAAGATGTTGCCGGCCAGCAGGTAGAGAACGTACATGCCCAGCAGGATGTAGCCAGCGACGCGCCATCGGCGGAGCCGGTGTGGGATGCGCGCGGAAGTAGGGGGCATGTACTGCTCTAAGGACCGGAATTCACTCAACTATTGCCGAACCGATGGCGGTGGCGCGTGAAGCGGGTGCGGGGCACTTGCTGGATTCTGCTAGTGTCCGCCTTGCCCGCTACGCCGATCCGCGAGGAATCGCATGGAAATCCGAGCTGCCACCGACGGTGACTTCGACGCCATGTGGGTGATCCTTCAGGCCGCCATTGCGACGGAAGATGCGCTTCCGTTCGCCGGCACCTTCGAGGCCGGCACCTTTCGGGACCATTGGTTCGGAGTGCAGGCGGCCTTTGTGGCCGTGCTGGAAGGGCGCGTGGCCGGAATGTACAAGATGGGCGCCAACTACCCGGACCTGGGCGCGCACGTGGCCAGTGCCACCTACGTGGTCGATCCGCTGGCGCAAGGGCGTGGCGTCGGGCGGGCGCTGGTGCAGCATAGCCTGGTTCAGGCCAGGTCGGAGGGCTTCCTGGCCATGCAGTTCAACTACGTGGTCAGTACCAATGCGCCTGCGGTCGAGCTGTACCGGAAGCTGGGCTTCGCCGTGGTCGGGACGCTACCGGCGGCGTTCCGGCATCGGACGCTGGGGTTGGTTGATGTGTATGTGATGCACCGGTTGCTGGAGGACGACGCAGGGCCGGGGCTCACCGTGAGCGGGCAACACTGCTCCCACGAATGAAGGCCGCCGCCAGCCGCAGGGCATCGTCGCTGCCCCGATCACCGCGCAGCGCGTGGACCAGTCGACCGGGCGTGACGCCGGTCCAGCGCACCAGGTCATGCGTGGCATGGGCCTGGTCGCTGTAACCGTGGCGCGCCGCAGCTGACGCGATGCTGGTGGCTTCTCCATCCAGCGTGTGCAACAGAGCCTGCAGCCTGCATACACGGGCATATTCTTTCGGGGTCATGCCCACGGCTGCCAGAAAACGCGACTGCAAGCCACGCAGTGATGTGCCCAGCTGCCGCGCCAGTTCGGCGATGCGCAGGTCGCCTTGCGCTGCATCCAGTTCCCCAACGGCCTGTTCGATGCGCTCGTCCAGGGTGAAACTGGCACAACATTCCCGCAGCACCTGCCAGAGGGGCTCGGGCGTACCGCTTGCCGCGCTGGCGCGTGCGGCTGCACTGAACGTTTCGGCAAAGAAGGCGTCCAGCGTGTACAGATCCGGGGCCTGGTCGCGAAGCCCGGGCAGGTGGACGCCGGCAATCAAGGCACTCGCCGCCGGCTGCAGCCGCACGCCGATGCAGAACACCGGGCCGACGGCCCGCAGACGAATCGGACCGCATTGCTGTGCGGCGAAACAGAACGGCAGATCGGAGCGGATCCGGCCGTCTGCCCCATGCAGATGCATCGGCACGCCCAGTTCCGCCAGCAACTCGCAGCGGCCATCGGGATAGATGACCTGTACGTCATGGCCGGGGGCTTCGTCCTGCAGCCACCAGAGGCACTGGACATGACGGCGCAGTTCGTCGGGGGCAGGGTGCTCGCGGTAGTCCATGCGGCATCGGACGCCATCCTGCGCATTTTTACAAGCGCCCTTGGTGGCCCTGCCGCTAGCCTGCAGCCAACCATCCAGGAGGTCAGTACATGTTGAAGTCGAAGGTGGCGTTGTTGGGCGCAGGCCTGGCGTTGGGAAGCGGCGCGGCCATGGCTGCACCGGCCGAGTTTGACTGGCTGGCCGGGCATTGGTGTGGCGGTACCGAGGAGCGCAGGGTTGATGAGGTCTGGCTGCCCGAGGCCGGCGGCGCCTTGCTTGGCATGTCGCGCACGCTGAGCCGCGGCGATATGGAGTCATTCGAGTACATGCGCCTGGTGCCTGCAGGCAAAGCGGCTGGCCTGCATGTGCAGCCCAATGGCGTGGCGCCGACCACGTTCGTCATTGCCGAACATGGCGCGAACTGGGTGGTGTTCGAGAATCTGCAGAATGACTTCCCGAAACGCATCGAGTACCGGCGTGATGGCACTGCGCTGAAGGCGAGCATCTCCGGTCCGGGAGTTGATGGGAAGATCCTACGGATTCCGTTTGACTATCGGCGCTGCGGGGAGTGAGTGGGAACGCTGGCCAAGAGTGAGGCCAGGGATCTGAGGACTGGGGAGGCTCTGGCCTCTTGGGTAGCGATCTTGGCCGTAACATAATATACATTATGCGAAATGATGTATCGGGCGTGGTCCGGCTCGTCGGCTAGATCTGGCAATGGCTGCGGCTCTGGCTTGGCTCTTGCCTCCCTGCAGGCTCCCCCGACAAGGATGAGATTGCAGCATGAGCAATGAGCCGTGGGCCAAGTCTGCCCAAGGGCATGTAAGGCGATTTCGTTGGGGCTTCGCCCCTTACATCCCGCCAGCAGGGAACTTTTGGACTAGATCGAATGAAGAAGATCGTTCAATCCGAGGTTACGAGGATCACGCCATTCGTAGGGCCTCGGACACCAGTCGGCGAACTTGTCCTCAATGTCATAACAGATCATTCTGTCAAATATGCCATTATTTACGGCAGCCTTAATCTTAGACACGACATGCTGATCTTCTTCGCGGAATCCAAATCCTGCTACGAGAAGTACGTTTTCCTGAATTCGATGCCTGTTTTCACACGCCTCTCGGAGTCGTTGGTTGTAGAACCGGAGGGCGGTGTTGGATGCAATGATTCCCTTCTTCACCTCCGCATCGCCGACGACCAAAACGGGCCATCGATACGGAGGATCGTTGTATTGGGTCTTCTTGAATGGCTTGTATCGAAGATCGCCATGCAAGTGCATGATCTTGAACTTTCGATCAATTCCTTCACGAAGATCTCCCCAGGGCGACCAAAAATCTGTCGTGAAGGCGCCCCGAACGTACCTTTCGCCATAGATGATGTGATCGAAGACACCATCAAAATTCAGGGTGAAGTAGTTGACTGAATCGAACCTTGAATCAAGATGACGAATTGCGGGATCAAATTGCCTAACTACTTCCAGCATCTGCCGAAGGGACACCGTAAGTTGAGTCTCAATCTGGTCCAGTGCCTGAATAATTGAATCCTGAAGACTGGATTGCTGGAAGATGTTCGCAAATGCCTGCTGGTCTATCCTAAATCGAATAAGGTCTTGCTTCGTCTTCTCGACAACAAGATTGATGGTCATCAGTCCACCCAAGATGTAGTCGAACGACTCCTGGGTAAACATTGCCTGAAGCTGCGATGGAATTCTCTCGTAGACGCTTTGACTGATCTTCTGATACGTAAAGTCGATCAAGTCTCTAGCTTGCGGACAAGCTGCCGATATTCCGTGATTAATCCCAGCGCCGCTAAGGATCGTGAGTTGCTGCATTAAAGTACGCTCCATGTATCACGTGTCCCAAGCATAGTTCAGTTTGAGAAAAGTATGCGTCGGGCTTTTCCCTACTTGACCATTACGATTGCGCTGTGCTGTAGACCCTGGAACTCCAGGGAGGGACTTAGAAGCTAGCTGGCTAAGGCGGAGTCTCCGGGAACGTCCCCATGGGGCGTTTCCCGACCTCAATCAGTGCATGTGGCGATGGCTCAGGCGTACCAGGTGATGTGGACTGAGCGATGCTGCGAGCCGGATGGTCCTGACTCAACTCCGATTTCTGGCGTGGTGCGCGATACGGATTGTGGGCCGGTCCATCGCGTGCGATCGCCACGCATACCCGTATCGAAATCTTGGCCTTGGTGCCCTGCTCCGTTACGCACGTGCAGGTGGTGTCCTGCTCAGTCGTGCCGGAAGCCATGCAGTACAGCTCGGGCTGCGATTGCATGGTGCGGTCATCGAAGGCGGGCGCGGACCACGGCTGAAATTCCACACGTGGTTTGTGTTTTTGCACGTATTCTTCGCGGGTGAGGGGCTTTGCCGTCGGCATGCCCGCGCCCAAGGGCGCCAAGGCATCTGCCGCCGGCAAAGCATCGGCCCCCTGCTCTTCCTTCTTCGCAGCTTGTGCGTTGGAGGGTTTGATGAGAAATAACCAGCCCAGCCGCATGATGCCTATCAAGGCGACCACCACTGATAGGTCCTGCCAGACTCGCTTCGGCACCTTGAATTTGTGACTGGCCGTGTGCGACGTTGTGTTGCGATACCTGTCATAGAGGTTCTTCGGATCGATCCAAATTTCCTCGTCGACCTTGTCGTGAATCCGTTCGTCGTAGGGACATGCTGAGCCACTCGATGACGAACACCAGATCAAATCCGCGATGCCGATGCGTAGACATCGAGCGGATGCGTGGATCTGGGCGTCTGCGAGCCGCAGATGGACGAACCTTTTTTGACCGTTTGGGTGCGACTTCCAGCTGAGTCGGCAAGTTTCGAAGCCCCGAAAGCTGCCCCTCTAAAGCGTCATATCTGCCTCACAGGATTCCCGCAGACTGGGGGGGCGCTGCTGCCGCCGGCTGGGCGGCCTGAATACCCTGCCGCAGCTGGCCCTGCCATCTCCCCTGCAGCTGTCGGGGAGATCGTGCAGCGGCGCCAGCCGCCAAGGGGTTTCGCTGCCGGCGATAATGCAGTTGACTGAGCATCGGGCGGCATCGGGCGGTATCGGACATGTCCAAACTGGAGGTGCGTTTGCGAACCCCGCCGCTCGCTTGCTTGAAAATGTCTGATGCCACTTGCGATGCAGCCGCTTCCGTGTATCGGTCAAGCATGGCGAATCGACGGAAGTCCGCTGCATGGTCGTCACAGATAGTGGCGGAGCTGCTCACCGAGGTGCTCCATCGCGATCACTGTCAGCTCTACTGGTTGCTGCGCCGCAGCTGACCTAAGTACCTGCGGCGGCCATCGCGCTGGAGTGCCTGCTTGACCTTCTCATTGACCTTCTCATTGACCTACTCTCAGAACATGCTTTCGTGAATCGCGTTAGCAAGCCCTGGATAGAGCGTGACCTCGAGCGAGGGTGTGATACGCACTACAAGGGTGGTATGCCAATACCGAGACCTGCGATCACCCCGGCCCGGATCGCTGCGTCGCAAGCGAATCACGCAAATCAAATCGCACGCTTGTGCCCTCAGGAACTCTCGTAGGAAGCTGGATCGGCAGGTTGCCCGATCTCCACTTTCGCGCTGGCCTTCATGCCGATCACCATACTGGCACCACGTCTCGACGCGGAAGACGGTCGCGCCGGAGCGGTCCAGCCACTCACGGCCGAAAGAATCCCTCTGAGTCAGGCCGCCGAACTTGATAGCCTCTGTCGTCAACCGGGTCCGTTCAGCAGCGCCCACGACGCCAAACACATCGGTCTGGTCGATGCCAGCCCGGGCATGGGTGATAACCAACCATGGGATAAACGGCGTCTTAAATTTCAGCCATCGAGGATCGCCTTCTTCATGCTCCTCTAGCGTTGGAGCGTCGATCTGGAACGCGTCCTGGGCGGCGACGTTTTTGGCGACGCTATCGCCCTGCTCGGAGGGCACCATCGATGAGCGCACATGGACTTCGACGCCGTCCATCGAATGCCAGTCTCCATCTATGACCAGCCATTCTCCGACCGTGTTTCCTATGCCTAATAGCGAACAGAGCCTGCTCGTGTCGGCAGTAAGTTCAACTCCTTGATCGGTCGCTTCGCGCAGGTTGACGCGAGTCGTCGCCCCGGGCCAGTCAGTGCCGTCGGCCAACCACAGGCCGTCATCGCGGGTGAGCACCTGCTCGCTCAACCACTCCTGCAACGGCTGATTCCCACGGCAGGTGGACACCGCCACTGGAAAATCGCGAAGGAACTGCCCGGCGACGGAATACAGGCCATGCCAGCACAAATGCTCACCGTAGTGATGCTGCGCCTCGGACATCTCACCGTGGCTCCTACCTAGATCCAGGCGACCACCAAGGTCATACATGCTAGTGACGCCCGGCGCACGCTGGTGTACCCAGAAGCTGAGAGCATCGCGCGTCACCCAGCGTTCGCGATCAAAGAGCGAAGCAACCTCCGATACTTCGTTCTTGTCAAAGTCGTATTCTAGGCTGACGTGCCACGCTGGCTCCGGAGACTCCTTCGGGCGAGAGTCATAGAACGACGTTCTCCCGCCTTGGCGCGTGACCATCGGGTATGCGGACTGGTTCACGCGACTCAGCTTGGCTTGCGCCGCCTTAGACAATTTAAAGGCGCCACCTCGGTGACAGGCCAGCAGTGCTTCCTTTGCGAAGTGCTGACGCAACACATGTGGATCATCCTTATCGAATGCGATTTCTTCCAATAACTGACGGTGCGGGGCGACGGCGTTCGGTGCCTCTAGCGCTACGCGAGCCATCGCGATCAGTAACCACAGCTGCGAGTGAAGATAGAAAAACGGCAGCTCTTCAGCGCCGAAGGCGCCAGCGGTCTTGTCGTGGTAGCGCGCAACCACCCGGTGTAGAACATCCGTCCGGCCAAGCCGCACGGCGGATCGCAGGGCATGTGCAGACATCCAGCGTCGTTCGGCGCGGGGCGAGCCCAGCCCGAACCAAATCAGTCCCGCGGCTATATCGATGGGATCGTCACTAGGGTAAACGCCCGGACGCCACTCCCCATCGAGCACCAATGGAGCGAGCTTGGCCGCGCCTCCGCGAAGAAGCCGAGCGAGCGCCGCCTGTGCCGCGCTGGGCTCCGCCCTTGTGCTGAAACTTGCCGCCACACTGAGCCAGACAGCTGCGGGCACCTCGGCCTCTGGTCGGGAGAATTCCTTGAGCAGTGCCACGACCAGCGCGTGGTGCTCGACACCGGTCAGCTCGGCAAGGCGATTGAGCTGGTACTGAGACAATTGTTCGAAGGAGACAAACTCTGATGGATTGGCGTGGATGATCCACGCGGCGCAGTTTGGCCAGATACGGCCCATGGCGTCAGACGCACTCGACCACGCGGCCTTACACAGTTCTAGCTCGTGAATCTTGTCGTACAGATCGAGCTGCTCTTGCCGAGCAATGATCTCGATGTATCTAGTCATCCCCGAGAGCGGAACCTTGGCGCGCAGGACTTCCAGGAAGTCCTGCTCCAGACGCCGCCCCTGAAGCAACCCGTTCAGAGCCTCAAGCGCCTCCGCAATCCCGGCCTCGTCCAGTGGATCGAGCGAAGCTGCACGGGCTTTGGCCCCCGCGATCTGTTTGGCTTGCTCGGCGTCCCAATCTGATCGGTGGGGCACGGAGGTTGGCGCTCGCCAGTTGCTGAGCGAGTTGAACTCCTTGGTAGCCACCGCCATCGCCTTTGCGGATTGCAGCAACTGTGATCGTTCGACCGAGTCGCAGCCCAATGCCCGCTCCGCCAGAAGCGCGAGTGACTCGACATTATCTGAACCATACCCACCGGGATGACACTGCTGATAGTGATGAATCAGCTCTGTCGCCAGGGTCGCAGTGACGCCTGCCGGATGCTTCAGGAGAGAATCTACGAGTTCGACGGTGCTACAGGTACGCAATTCCGCGGGAGAGCTTACGCGCAACATGACCAAGGCCAACGAGGGCTCGAGATCGCCGATATCGATCAACACCTTTAGGTACGGCAGCAATGTATAGTCGAGCGAGATCCGTTCGCGATCCTCCCAGCGAGCCAGCCGTGCCAACCCCTTGGGGCCAGCGGCCCGTGCCAACGCCCGGCCGTAGCCGCTCCAATCGAACTTGTGTTCCTCTCCTAGATTCAGGTCGCAGATGTTCGACAGCGTGTTGCTGTCGGCGTCGTCCAGGCGTGTTCCACGCAGCGTCGCTGCGAAATGCATCAGCTCGCCGACAAACTGCCAGTCGCCCGAGCCTATCGCATCGACCTGTTCCAAGCCGCGATGGAAGTACTCGGCAGCATCGGCGGAACTGGCTGGAACGATAGCCCTAGACAAACGCGCAAATGCTGCGACGCGCTCATTGACATCATCTAGCCGTTCGATCGCTTCGCGAGTGCGCACGGCCGCCTTGCCTGCCGCCATCTGACTCGGCGCCCGTCGTGTCAGGATAGCAATCAAGTCGATGACGTTGGAAACCGGCGCGGCGTCCACGGCGCTCACCAAATCAGCGTACTCAGACACTTCCTTAGTGTCGTGGCCGGCGTCTGCGGACACGGCTAAGGTGAGCAGTCGCTCGCCCACAATCCTGAATTGCCTCTGTGCCGTCAGACCGCCCAAGTAGTAGTCGTTGCTAACGCGCAGGCGATTCCACTTCGCCAATAGCGGGCGCAGCCGCCCATCCCCTGCGCTTGCGTTTCGACTGACCGCTTGTGCGAATGCCTGCGCTACCGAATGCCAGGTTCCCAATCGGGAGTCAAGGAAGCGTTCGGTCCGTTGCAGGTCGTCGTTGTGCAATCGACGAGACGATCCGTCGGACTGCGATTGCGCCTTTACGGCCTCGCGCATCGCTTCCTTTAGCGCCGCGTGGAACTCCTTGCCTTGGAGCGCCGGTGGAATCCCAACTGCTGCGCTCAACAATTCCTGGGGAAGTAGCATCCGTTCTTCGAGTGGCACTCCCTCGGCGAGGGCGCGCATTGTCTTGGCTGCGATGTAAGGATACACATCGCGCGCCCAGCAGTCCTCCAAGAACATATACAACATGGGAGTCTTGAACGCCGCCGCATCTAGGATCGCGATCGCCTCGCCGCTCATTCCCAAGGACGTGGCTACGGCCGCTGCCCGCAGCATGCCGCGCCCAATCGGGGTTTCCTTGGGGTGATAATCGCGCTCGCCCAAGTTCACTGTAGCGCAGACCGATGCCAGCCGGCTGATCAAGGCCCGTTGCCAGGTCTCGTTACCGTCTGCGTGCGCGACAGCAGCTAGCAGCACACCAGTTCGGGCGGATTCTGAGTCAAGCATCGCCTTGAGCGCCCCGCCTGGCCCCCGATCCGCGGGCGAGTTTGCCTGGACAAGGGTAAACATTTGTTCCGCCACTTCGAAGCCATACCAGTCTCGCCAGCCGGCCAGGTCTCGCGCAGCCGCTTCGCCATTGCCTCGGGCCAACCACGACAGAGGGATGGACGCCATGTCGAGAGCTGTCGGACCCTCATCGCGGCGGCGATCCTCACGCTTCTGGTCGTAGTAATGGCGGCGCCACTCTGCGACTCGGTGGGCGTGGTGCGTCGCGTCTGCAACCTCGCCAGCCAAGACATGCGCGATGGTGAGCCGGGCATGCCTGGCGCCTGGCCAGTCCGTGCGTGCTTCGAACAGCCGCCGCAACGAGTCGGCATCGGCGATGGACACCGTCAAATCGGGGTAATCCAGGAGATACTGCGTGCCTCGCTGGTTCATCGCAGCCAGCGTCGATAGCTCGACCAGTAATTGCACGAGCCGACCGTTATCTTCTTGGTCGGCGGCGAATGCTACCGCCGCACGAATGCGCGCCTGCCGGATGGCCTGCTTGCCAGCCGCGCTGGTGATAGCGGCCGGAAGGCGCTCGTCGAAGGCCAGTGCAAACAACTGATCGCCGTCGCCCAGCTGTTGCAGCAAGTCGGGCAGGGTTGTGGCGGCGTAGATGGAGCGATCTTGCATCGCTAGCAGGTTCTTGGCGAGACGGCGTAACGTCGCCTCGTCTGCGGCGTATGATTCGCGGATCAGTCGTTCGGTCGGCTCATCGCGAATCATCAAGCCGTATTTGGTTTGTTCCAGCAACGGTGACAAGTCGGCGCCAAAGCTGTTCACTGCCCCTTCCGCCAAGCCGTTGGCTTCGGCGAATTCACGCACGGGCACGGGCGGCGGCAAGGTCGCAAGTCCTGCCAGGAACGAAGCGATCTCATCCTCTTGGTATCCCTGCCGTCGAGCTTCGGTCAAGGCCTTTGCAATCTTTGATCGGAGCAAGTCGTCGAGCTGAATGACCTTGTCGACTTTCGAGGGCGCAAGCATTTCCGGCCCCTCGTCGACCAGATGCTCGAGGATGCGTGCGTTTCCGCGTGATCTCGACTGGGCGACTTGCACCATTCCCTCGGTCAGACCATCGAGACGGTTCTGCAGGTAGGCCTGGGATTCAATCAGGTTGAATGACCGAAGTTGCAGATGCTCGCATGCGGCGCTGCCGATCGCGCTTTTTAGGCGATAACCCCGTGCGCTAACCACCACCTGCACACCCGGAATCGACCCCGCGATACTTAAGTCTTCGAGCAGAAGACGCGGGAACGCGGTCTCTCCGCGCAAGTCGGCGTGCTCGCCGGCATTGTCGATTGCGTCAAGTAGCAACACGAGCTGTCGATCCGGCGAGACCGAGCGAAGCGTCTCGACTGCTTGGGTCAATCTCGATCTGAACGTCCGGATCAGGTCACTATCACTGGCAGTGCTAGGCAGCATGGGGTCGCACAGGCTGCGGCTCGCCAACAGGTTGGCGATATGGATCAATCCACGTTGCGGCAGGTGACGAGCGTCGGATGCCGCGCGGTACTGCCCCATACCAAAGCAATCGAACAGAACGACATCATGATCCTGGCCCAGCTTCCCCGCCAGTGATTGCATGAAGACCGTCTTACCGACGCCGCCGTCCGCGTGGATAAGCAGAGGCTGATTCAGGGCCGGAATGCGGGCAGCCACCGACGCCAGTTGGTCGCGTTCCAGTACTGCACCGACATCCGGGAAGCTCTCGCGGACCGGCAAAAGGTCATCTTCGTGCTGCAAATCAAGTGCGGAGAGCACGTCGGCGCGCAGGATGACATTACGATGCTGGGCTATGAGACCAGCCTTCGTGCGCGCCAACTCGCGTAGGTTGCTAAGTCGAATCCTGGACTGCGGGTCCCGGGCGACCGACCAATCCGCCAAGGCAACGGCCAGCTCATGCTTGCTCTGGCGCAGGTCCCCGGTGATCCCCGTCAGACGAAGCCGGGCTGCGAACTCAGCCAGATCCTTGCCCCGCAAGTTGATCGCCTCGCTGAGCTGCTTGGCCTGCGTCTTGGCAACGCCCTTGAGTGTAACTCCGTCTCGCAACGCCATCACGGCTTGTTCGAGCTCGGGCAGGATCGGACGATTGGTGATGAGCTCGAAGCGAAGACGACTGCGTGCTGCCCCAACACCGTGTTCGCGCTTGAGCGTGCGATAGGTGTGCGAGAACTTCTCCACAGTGTGCTTGGCATCGGCCGCCCGAAACGGCTTGTTCTCGGATGCCTTGGAATACTTGACCTGGACCACGACGACCCGGTCCGCATCCAGGAACGTCGCGGCGGATCCGTAGTACAGCACCGCGTCGGCGATCTCGGTTGCGTCCTGGGAGACCCGGTCACTGGGGGAGAAACCCTCGATCGCGACGCCGACAAAACCATCTTGCGGAAGCAGCAACCCCAAGCTCTTGCGGGCCACCCACGCTTCGTGGAATTCATGACCGTCGCGGGAGGCGCGAACACTGTCGACGTGAACTGGAGATTTTGCCACTGGGTCCCTCTTTCGTTGCACGCGCCCTACAGGTCCAGCAATCGCCAGATGGCCTGCTTCTTCGCTTGGTAGGCGTCTTCGATGAACTCTTTGTGGTCGTCCGACTGAGTATCGTCGAAGTGGCTTTGCTCGTTGCGATTGAACTGACTCAGCCAGCTGTCGTTCGCTTCCCGATGCTCATCCAGGACACGCAACTGGGCCAGATGCTTGTCGAGGTCTAGGCTAGGCTGGCT
The DNA here is from genome assembly GCF_004346925.1 of Stenotrophomonas sp. ASS1. NCBI lineage: Bacteria > Pseudomonadati > Pseudomonadota > Gammaproteobacteria > Lysobacterales > Lysobacteraceae > Stenotrophomonas > Stenotrophomonas oleivorans. Next base: position 2,239,354 of record NZ_CP031167.1, read on the forward strand.
GGAATAGCCCGACCCGATGCGCCGGTTGAGCACCGCCTGCAGCTGCAAATGGCCGGCTTCGGTGGACGTCGTGCCATCGCGCACGTAGACAACGCTTGTCCGCAGGCCCTCCCCTTCTCTTAGGGCCAGGAGCGGCAGGACTTTAGGATCGTCTTCCACAAGTAAGACCTGGAACGACTTGCCCACTAGCGCCTCGTATTCGGACGCGCCGAAGGCAAAGTCAAGAATTTGGTACTCCAGCGGCTTGGGCAGATAGCCGCTGAGCGGCGGGATCAGCTGTGCCTTGTCCTTGATGCTCGGCAAGCCGATCGGAACGAGGCTGCCATCCGCCTGTTGCGACACACCCACGACGAGCGCGCCACCGCCTGAGTTCGCCAAGGCCAAGATGTGGCGGGCGAGCTTTGGCAGTGCAGGCCAATCGGACTTGAAGTCCAGGTAGTCGGTCTCGCCGATGTTGCGACGAAGCAGATCACGCAGCGCCTCACGGGTTGGCGCCGTAAAGAACCGGGCGAAGGTTTCGTGCTGTTCTTTTAGAATCGTCATCCAAAGTGAACTCGAGGTGCGAACGAAGTATCCGGACTGCTTGGTCGGGGTGATCTGCCGACTCAATTCGCTTGGCTACATTCAATGCCGCGAGCCAGACCAGTAGGCTGACGTCTGCAATGCCTAAGCCGGGCCACTCTACGAGGCGTGCATCGATCTGAATCTAATGCTGGGCCTCACTCGGGTCGACAGGGTCGATTAGACCTTTACGCACAAGGCTATTGAGCAAAAATTTGGCTGCCTGCGGTTCGCTAAGCCCTCCGATTTGAGTGGATTCTTGGCCGCGTTCGCCGTGAACTGTGATGAGACCTTGGTCAACAAAATACTCAGCCTCGTAGATCTTCCCGCCATGCACTATCTCGATCTTTCCCACAAATCACCGTCATTTAATTAATTGCTATAACCAAAGAGGGGGATGCTAGGTGCACTTCATACGCCCCGTCCGTCAGTGCAGCCCCGCCACATAGTGACATGCAGAGCTCCGCCTCGCAGAATCCAATCCCATTAATGTGACGCGTCACGCCGAGCCGCCCATCCCATTGGCGCCCCACCTCTCTCCCACTATAGTGCCAACCCCCACAAGGACGAGGCGGCGCACATGCCCTACATCGGAATCGGACTACACGTACTGGCAGCCATCTACTTCGCGGTGCACGCCATCCGCTCGGGCCAGAGCCTCTACTGGCTGATCCTGCTCTTCTCGTTCCCGCTGCTTGGCAGCGTCGTCTACTTCCTGGCGATCTACTTCCCGGAAGCCCGCAACTCGCGCGGCGCGCGGCAGGCAATCCGCTCCGCCAAGCAACTCATGGACCCGGGCCAGGATCTGCGCAACGCTCGCGCTGAGCTGTCGCGAACGCCCACCGTGCAGAACCGGGTTCGTCTTGGCATGACGCTGCTGGATGCCGGCCAAGCGGAGGAAGCCAGGACCCTGCTTGAGCAGGCGGCCAGCTCGCCACTGGGTGACGACCCCTACATTCTGACCGGCCTTGCCCGTGCCCGCCTTGAGTCCGGACACGCCGCACTTGCAGTCGAGACGTTGGACGGCCTGTTTGCCCGCCATCCGGAAGTGCGCCGCAAGCCGGAACAGACCCTGCTTTACGCGCAGGCGCTGGCTGCTGCACAGGCACCTGGTACCCGCGCCGCGTTCGAGCGCGCCGTGGAATGTGGAAATGATGCGGCCGCCCGCTGCCTGTACGCCGAGTGGCTGATGGCACAACCGCAGCCTGCTGACCGTGAGCAGGCTCGCAGCCTGTTCGCCAGCATCATCGACGATGCCCAGCACTGGTCGCGCCACGCGCGCAGCCACAATGCCGCCTGGCTGGAGCGAACCAAAGCCGCATTGAAGGGCTACTGACGCCTGGCGGCCTTTGGCAATCCTGTCGCATCCGCCTCGCTCACAGCCTCGCCGGGCGGATGGCGGCAGCGCGCAGGACTGCACCACCGACATTGCCTATAGCCTTGCGGCGCAAGGCTCCAGCCTCATTGCGCCGCATGCAACGATTCTGAAAACGTTGAAAGTGGTGACGGCATCGGCCCTACTGCATTGGCATCGCGCACAACCGGGCGTATTCCTTGCTGTGCCACCTTGAACAGGTGGCCGGGCTTCGAAACCCCGGTTGTGCAATCGTAAAAAGCGCTTGCCAGTCGGCACCACTCCGGGTGGTGCCGACTGGCAATCCGTCAGCCGGCTATGGCGGGCGGTGCGTGGGGGCCTTGCGCCCGCCGGTCTGATTGCACACCGGGTTTCGAACCTCGCACCGTCCGCCACCTCTATCGGTGGCGGCTTCTGCATGCACGCAAGGAGCCCAGCCATGACCCAGCCCCACTCCCCTGCCCCGCACCCGATCCACGACGCGCCCGCCAACGGCCCCGTGCTGGATCCGAACACGCTCGTCGCCCTGCTGCACAGCATCGGTTCGGGTGCCGCCTCCGATGGTCAGCCCTGGCCAGAGCGCCATCAGATGCCGGGCCGGCGCATTGCCTTGGCGGATACCGATTGCTCGCTGGCCGGCCTTCGCGTGGTCTTGGAGATTCTGCTGGCCGCGCAGCGCGCCCGCGAAAATGGCGAGCTGGAGCAGTACGTTGGCCCGCGCGTGATGGAGGGGCTGATCATGGCCGGAATCGGCCTTACCGCACACGCCAGTACCCGACTGCATCCGGAGGGCTGAGTGGCGTGGTGGCGCTGGGCGGCCAATGCGCCCTGTCTTGTGGTGGTGGTTGCGGCACAGGCGCAGTGGCCTGCGCCGCCGGTGCCCTCGCCTGTCGCGTTCGAAAGCATCACCGACAATCGCTTTTCACAACTGCGCCGCCAAGCGATGCAGTTCGTGGCGTCTCGGCCACGACAGGGCTTCCAGTTTGTTGAGCGGCATCGAGATGCCGAGTTCCAGGTTCATTGCCGAGGCATACCAGTGCTGTGGCTGGAGAGGCGCTCGAAACATCTGCTGTTGCAGGTCTCACTGGACGCGGACCAGCGGGCGCCCGTCGTTCTGCAGCTGCGGGCAATCCTCCAATGGCAGTTGGAGCCATTGGATCATCTGGAACAGGTGCTGGCTGGTGTGCCGGAGCCTGTTCTGATGGACCGGATGCTGCAGGTTCTCGCTGGCCAGGTCCCTGATGGGGCGCGATGTGGCGTGCTGTAGTCGAGCGTGGCTCGACTCTACAATGGTGTTGGCTGCAGCCGACGCGGGCCAGGCGCCAGCGCTCCCTCCGTAGCTGCATGTTTCGGCATCCCTTGCCACAGGAGGCTGCATGCTTGCGGCCCTATCGGCAGATTACGTGCCAGCACGGCACGTCCTTGGAAGACCTATGAGGCCTTCGCTTGCCGGAGACGAAGCAGGCCGACAGACCCGACTTTCCACATGGCAAATGCTATGCAAAGAGCGAATGCCACAAATGCCAAGCCCGCAAACCCATAGTCTCGCCTGCCATCAGCAAGATCAATCAGCACGAAAACAAGGAGTACTGAATTCACGGCAGCCCCAAGGCAGGCAACCAGCCTGAGTGCCCAGAAGAACATGATGTAGTAAGCCCGAAGAAATCTCTTGTATCTACTCATCTCAAGGGCACCCGGACCCTTTCCCCGCCTGCAACCCAATTACGTAGAGCCTGACTGAGCCGCCACGCTCGCATCCCAAGTAGGAAGACGGCGTCTCTCTTCCTATCGTTTGCTGGCACATCGCTGAGCCGCCATGCGAGCCGCTTGCTCAAGCTCGGAAGCCGCGTCCCTCACGCCCTTCAGCGCGGCACTCTTGAGCCATGCGTATGCCTCACTGGATGACTCACAGTCCTGTTTGTCCCTCAACATGAAGAACACGTTGTACTGTGCAATCGGGTGCCCCAGCGCTGCGGCATAGACAAGCCACATATGGGAGCTGCCGGCCATGCCTTTGCCCTCAAAGTGGCGTGAAATTCGAAACGCCGCCTCAGCGTCGCCTGCATCTGCGCGCCCAATCAACGTGCGTAGCTGCTTGTCATCAAGCACCGCGGCCCCGTCCGTTGCGATCGAGCCGTCAAGCTCAACTTTCGGCCTGTCCGGTTGAGGGGGCGCCTGCGCATTAGCCAACCCTGTGCCTGCCAGGTACAGGAGAAGACCGGTTGCCCTGAATATGGTCATCTGATGGCGCCGCCCTTGCTCATGAAATCCACCTGTTCCTCAAGATTGCTGTTGTGCTTTCCCCATGGGGGTGTTTTTTTCCGCAGTTCCCTTGATCTGGATGCCTGGAGCTTGTCTTGAAGAAGGGGGTGCGGGTTCTCGCTTGCGATGTGTCTGGTGGGGCGCGATGTGGTGTGGTGTAGTCCAGCATTGCTCGACTCTACAGAGGCGCGGGCTGCGGCGGCTCAGGTTCGTGGATGGAGCCTTCGAGCAAGGCGACGTAGGTGTCCAGGCGGATGCGCATGCTGATCAGCATCCAGCCCAACAGGTACAGAAGCACCATGGCGAGGATCAACAACCCGCCGACCAGGCTGACGTCGAAGGCGCCTGCCCAGTCGCCCCATTTCCATCCCCGGAACTGCAAATAGAACGCAATGAGCAGCGGGAATGGCCCAAGGCGTTGCAGCCCGCCGTACATCAGGCCCATGCGCTCGATCATGTTGTTGCGCAGCTGACTGACATACTTGAGGCGGCGCTCGCGCTCAATGCGAGGGAAACGGCGAAGCTCGGTAACCACCGCTTGCCAGTGGGCGAAGTCACCGTCCATCTCCTTGGCGTGCGACAGCCGTGGCTGACTGAATTGGCGGATGCCTCTGCGGGCCGCCAGGGCGCCCCCAACAATGAAGCCCCCGATTTCGATTGCCAGGCAGGCAATAACCACCTGGAGTACTGCGCCAATAGGCAGCCATCGATCCGGAAGCTGGGCAGTAAGTATGCCAATGATCGCCGCACCCATGCCGATGCGAAACGACCAGGTCTCCACCCTGCCCGCCTTACGATAGATGCTATGTTCAACCAGCCCTTGCACCCGCTGGTAGAGCCAGTGGAAGGTCAGCTCCTGTTGCTTCGTCCTGTCCGGCGAATCGAATCCGCCCTCTGCCTGCATATCCATTGCGTCCCCCTGCCCGCCGGCGCAGATGCCGGCGCCACCATCGTAGCCGACGACTCACCTCCCGGCATCGATCCAGCCCGCAAGGCGAGCACGCGCGAGATCTTCTGGCGTGTCGATATCCAGGCCCAGCTCCGGCGCTTGAAGGACATGCACGGCATCGATGGGAAGCTGCCTCAAGCGCGCTCCGAAGCCGCGGTCACCGCTTGCACCCACCTGATTGAACCATGCGCGCGGCACCACTGCAGGAATGCCAAGCGCGTTTCCGTGACGGGTGCCGGCGCACCCTGACGCCGAAGCGCGGGCACCCAAAAGCAACGCCTGCAGATGGGAGTGCTCGATCGCGGGCTGGTCGCATGCCACGACCATCACGGCGGCCACCGCGGGCAGCAGGTGTGTGCCAGCAACCTGCAGGCTGCTGGCCAGGCCGCTTTCCCAGTGGTGGTTGGTTACCGGGGTGGCATCCAGTCCGGAAATACTGGATGTCACGGCCTGTGCGTTCCCGCCCACCACCACCAGCACCTGCGATGGCGCAAGCTCCAGCGCCAACCGCACTACGCGATGCACCAGGGTCTCGCCCTGCCGGGTCAGCAGCTGCTTGGGCTGGCCAAGCCGGGTGCTCCCGCCCGCAGCAAGCACCACGACCGCATGCGCGGACGTCACCTGCCGGCCGTGCTGCGCCATTGCTGCAGCTGTGCGGCGATGCTGAGCGAAATCGCCTCCGGCCCTCGGCCGCCGATGTTGAGGCCGACCGGCGATCGAAGTCTCGGGGACAGGCGGTGGCGCTGATCCGGGGTCAGCAGCTTGAACAGATCCTCACGCCTTCGCCGCGGACCCAGAAGTCCAATGAAAGCAGCCTCGGTATCGGCCAGGGCCACCAGCGCCTCGCGGTCCAGCTCGAAGTCGTGGTGCATCACCAGCACCGCGTCGCACGGGTCGGCGTGGAGGGCCTCGGCCGGGCTCACCTGGAGCTGTGCATCCGCGCCCTGCCCCGCTGAGGACCAGCGCGCTCGTCGTTCGGCCACGCTGACCCGCCACCCCAGGCCCCGCAGCAACGGAACCAGGAAGGGCGTTTCTGGACCGCCCCCCAACACCAGGGCCCGCGGAAGCCGGGGCAACGGCAAACGCCACGCTGCTTCTCCAAAGGGCTGCGCCCCGTCCATCGGGTGCAGCTGCCATGCCTGCTCGCGATGGCCGGCGCGGAAAACGATCTGCCCCGACGTGCGAAGGTCGCGCTGAAGTGACACCCCCTCGCGCAGCCAAGCCTCGATCACGGTGTCGATGCCCGTCATGACCCGCAACGGCAGAAGCGCAATCCGAAGCCGGCCGCGGCAGCCGAGCGCGGACCCACTCAACAGGTCGTCGTCACTGCGGGTGTCGATCTCGATCCAGTCGACCTGCCCTGCCGCGCTCACCTGCTGCGCGCGGCGCGCGAGCTCGGGCTCCAGGCATCCGCCGCTGAGCCAGCCGACCTGGCTGCCGTTGCAGAACAGCACCATGTCGCCGGCACCGGCGTAGGTGGAGCCATCGGCTTCCAGCACCAGCGCAAGCACGGCGTGCTCCCCCGCGCGCACGCGCGTCAAGGCCGCCTCGAGCACGCTACGCGGGCTGCCTTCGGCGAGGAAGCCCGGCGTTGCGGACAGGTGTGCGGCAGGATCCCTGGGGTCCACTCCCTCTGCCGAAGAGGGCTCCAGCACGGGTGAGGCCGCGGGTCGGTCCATGCGCAAGGGTCAGCCCACGTCGGGCAAGCCGGGCAACAGCTTGTCCAGGGTGATGGGATAGTTGCGCACGCGCACACCGGTGGCGTTGTAGACCGCATTGGCGATCGCGGCCCCGACACCACAGATGCCCAGCTCACCGACGCCCTTGGCCTTCATTGGCGAGATCACCGGATCCAGCGTGTCGAGGAAGACCACCTGCTGGTGTGGAATATCGGCGTGCACGGGAACCTCGTATCCCGCCAGGTCGTGGTTGATGAACAAGCCAAGCCGTTTGTCGACCACCAGTTCCTCCATCAGGGTCGCGCCTGCGCCCATCACCATCCCGCCGATGACCTGGCTGCGTGCGGACAGCGGGTTGAGGATCCGGCCGCCATCGCATACGGCAAGCATCCTGCGGATGCGCGTCTCTCCCGTGTAGGCATGCACGGCGACCTCGCAGAAATGCGCTGCATAGGTGCCGACGTCGTACCCCTGCTTGAAGTTGCCGAAGGCAATACCGTCCTCTGCCGACAGTGTCCCCGCTTCGGCCAGGTCGATGGTCCGCCCACCCGCTTGGATGTGGCCATTGGCGAAGTTTGCGGTGTCGCCGTCGAAGCCTAGTTTCTCGCCCACCTTGCGGCGCAGGCTGACGCACGCCGCGTACACGCCTGCGGTGGAGCTTGCCGCGCCCCACTGGCCACCGGAACCGGCGGAGGCGGGATGACGCGAGTCGCCGAGGGTCACCTGGACCCGGTCCAGCGGCACGCCCATGGTCTCGGCCGCCGTCTGCGCGATGATCGTGTAGGAGCCGGTGCCGATGTCGGTCATGTCGGTTTCCACGATCACCCCGCCCTGGCCGTCGAGCCGGACCCGGGCCGCCGACTTCATGGTGGGTGCGCCGCGATAGCCGGCGGACACGCCCATGCCGACCAGCCAGTGCCCTTCCCGTACCTGCGCCGGCTTGGCGTTGCGCTTGTTCCAGTTGAAGCGTTCCGCGCCCTCGCGCAGGCAGCGCACCAGGTTGCGGTCGGAGAACTTCTTGCTCGGATCGCCGGGTACGACCTCGGGCTCGTTGAGGATGCGGAACGCGATCGGGTCGAGGCCCAGCTTCTCGGCCATTTCGTCCATCGCCACTTCCAGCGCCATGTGGCCCGGTGCTTCGCCCGGCGCGCGCATCGCATTGCCTTCGGGCATGTCGAGCGTGGCGATGTAGTTGGCCACCAGGCGGTTGGCGCCTGCATAGAGCTTGGGCGTCTGCAGGGTGCCGTTCTCGCCGTCCTCGCCGTTGATGTTGCCCGACCAGTTCTCATGGGCGATGGCGGAGATCCTGCCGTCCTTCGCGCAACCGATCCGGACGCGTTGGATGGTCGCGTGCCGGTGCGTGGTGTTGTTGGGCATCAACGGGCGTTGCAGCGCGATCTTCACCGGCCGCCCGACCTGCTTGGCGGCCAGTGCGGCCAGCACTGCATCGGCGCGGATGAACAGCTTGCCGCCGAAGCCGCCGCCGATATAGGGCGAGTCCACACGTACCTTGTCGGGATCGATGCCGAGGATCGCCGCCATGCCCTGCCTGGCCCAGTCGATCATCTGGTTCGAGGTCCACAGGGTGAGCGTGTCGCCTTCCCAGGCGGCGATGGTGGCGTGCGGCTCCATCATCGAATGACTTTCGTCGGCTGTGTGGTAGGTCTCGTCGAGCTTGACCGCCGCGCTCGCGTAGGCGGTGTCGAAATCGCCCAGCGTCTGCCGGTCGGGCTTGCCACCGCGCCCCTTTGCCAGCGGCGCGGACGGCGCCAGCGCTGGGAAATCGAAGCGCCCCTTGCCGCGCTCGTAGCGGGTGCGGATCAACGCCGCAGCGGCGCGGGCCTGCTCGAAGGTCTCGGCCACCACGCAGGCAATGGCCTGGTGGTAATGGGCGACCTCGGGCCCGCCGAACAGTGGCGCATTGTTCCAGTTGGATGTGCCGACCGGTTTGGTCTCCGGTGCGGTGATCACCGCCAGTACGCCGGGTGCGGCACGTGCGCGGGAGGCATCCATCGAGATGATGCGCCCCTTGCCGATGCCCGCGCCGACGATGTAGCCGTAGACCTGGTTCGGCGCCACGTCATGGCGCTCGTAGGCATAGGGGGCGGTGCCAGTGGTCTTGCGTGGGCCGTCGATGCGCGGCGTCGACTTGCCGACCACCTTGGCCTTGTCGAACAGGTTGTCGCCGGCGGGGGCGTTGAATTCGAGGGGCATCAGCGCTCTCCTTCGGCCAGAACGGCGACGAGGGTGCGCTCGGCAAGCGCGATCTTGAACGCGTTCTCCTGCGTTGGACGGGCACCGGCGAACACCTGCCGGGTCGCGGCCTTGACGCCGTCGCGCAGCAGGGGTTCGGCTGCTTCGATGCGCCACGGCTTCGGCGCGACCCCGCCGAACGCGAATCGCGCCGAGCCGTCACGCTGCACGACCGCGGCGACCGACACCAGTGCGAACGCATAGGACGCGCGGTCACGTACCTTGTGGTAGACGTGCCGGCCGCCCAGCGGTTCCGGCAGCGTAACGTGGGTGATCAGCTCACCGCGCTGCAGCACGTTGTCCTGCTGTGGCGTGTCGCCTGGGGAACGATGGAACTCGGCAATCGGGATGCTGCGCGTGCTGCCGTCACCCTTGACGGTCTGGATCGTGGCGTCCAGCACGCGCAGCGCCACCGCCATATCGCCGGGATAGGTCGCGATGCAGCTGTCCGAGGTGCCGATCACGCCCATCTGCCGGGAGAACCCCTCGAGCGCGCCGCAGCCTGATCCGGGCAGGCGCTTGTTGCAGGGCAGATGGGGGTCGTAGAAGTACGGGCAGCGGGTGCGCTGCAGCAGGTTGCCGCCGGTGGTGGCCTTGTTGCGCAGCTGCCCGGACGCGCCTGCCACGATCGCGCGGGTCAGCACACTGTAGTCGCGGCGCACGCGCTCATGCGAGGCCAGCGCGGTATTGGTGACCAACGTGCCGATGCGCAGGCCGCCGTCGTCGGTGGGTTCGATCCTGTCCAGGCCGATGTCCTGCACGTCGACCAGGTGCGCGGGCGTCTCGACCTCCAGCTTCATCAGGTCGAGCAGGTTGGTTCCTCCCGCCAGGAACTTCGCGCCCTCGGTGCCGGCGACGGCCTTGGCGGCCTCGGCCGGGGACTTCGCGCGCTCGTAACTGAAGACCTTCATGAGCGCCCCCTTCCAGAGGTCGTGCCAGCGACCTCTTGCATCGCCTCGGCAATGTTGGAATAGGCGCCGCAGCGGCAGAGGTTGCCGCTCATGCGTTCGCGCATCTCCATGTTGGTGGCCTGGGGCCGTGCGCTGACATCGGCCTGCGCATGGCTGGGGACACCGCGCTTGATCTCGTCCAGTACCGCCACCGCCGAACAGATCTGCCCCGGCGTGCAATATCCGCACTGGTAACCGTCATGCTTGATGAAGGCGGCCTGCATCGGATGCAGGTCATCAGGGGTTCCGAGGCCTTCGATGGTGGTGATGGCATCGGCCTGGTGCTGCACCGCCAGGCTGAGGCAGGCATTGATGCGTTCACCGTTGACCAGCACGGTACAGGCGCCGCACTGACCGTGGTCGCAGCCCTTCTTGGTGCCGGTCAGTTTCAGATGTTCGCGCAGGGCGTCGAGCAGCGTCGTGCGGGTGTCCAGCTCGAGCTCACGATGCGTGCCGTTGACCGTCAACGCCACCGTGCTGATGACCGGCGGCCTGGGCGGCGGGGATGCCGCCAGTTCGGCGGCGAGCGATGACGCCCCCGGTGCGGCGGACATCGCCATGGTCGTGGCGCCGCCGGCGATCACCTGGCGACGCGTCAACTTCATTCCTTCGTCCCAACTTGGCACAGTGACCTCCTGGCGTTCGGGGAAACCCCGTGGCTGGATGGACGCGCTCAGACTACCCGAGGGGCACTATGCCCGGCTGGGTAGTACAGATCTGTGAAGCCTGTCCAGCGTGTGCCTGCATCGTCGGCCGAGCCTGCTGGCCGGTCATCTTCAACGCCGCCTCTGGCAAACGTGCGCCTGGTGGGCAGCGTATCGATGCCCGGGTAAAGCCGCCCAGACAGGCCCACGGCGCGCCGTGGGCTGGTCTGCGGAACTGCGCCACGCGGCGCTCGGATACGGTGCCGCGTCGGTGGTCAGCAATCGCTGTGGTCCGGGCGAGCTGCCACGGCCGTGCGTGATGCTGGACTCATTGCCGTGTGGATCGACTGCGGGAAGACGCCAGAAGGATGATCGGCACATAGCAGGCCAACGCCCCCATGGCCAGGCCCATGGCCTCGAGTTCCCAGTTCCTGCGGTACGGCGAAGGCCCGATGAAGGCCCAGATCAGCAGGAGCGTCCCAATTACAAGCATGGTCTTGTTGGCTGCTGAGATGAGCTTGGCTGCAGAGGGATACCCTAGATTGGGGTCGAACGGGCCGAGCATCCAGCCGAGGCTCTTGAAGTAGTCACGCGCAAGAAAGAACAGGAAGACAAACACCCCCATGAGCACGCTCGCCAGCAGCTGATAGTGCGGTTCCATGGCAACCTCTTGAGGGGATCTGGCGTTTCCACGCGTGGACGTCCCGCAGCTTAGCCGGATTTAGATGAGGCGTGCATCCGTTGACCGGAAGCGGACGTCAGGGCAATAGTCGAGATCCTATGTTCGTGGTCAAGCCTGCTGGAAGCAGGCTTGACCCACCTTCAGCATGGCCGGATCGAAGTCCCGGCCGCTTTTGAAGACACCCCAGGCGATCCTGGCCAGCTTTCTGGCCAGGATGTTGAAGACGGCGGTGCTGGGGTGACCGCGTTTTGACAGCTCGTCGTAGAGCGGTTGCCCCCGGCGACACCGCTTGAGCCCCATGGCGGCCATGTAGAGCATCTGGCGCAGCACTGGCGCGCCCTGTTTGGACAGCCGACGCCGTCCCGTTCTTCCGCCAGACTCGTTGGGCCGGGGATCCAGGCCGGTGCAGGCGATCCACGCGTTGGCGTTGGCCAACGGCCAGCGCGTCATGTAGTAGATCAGGTGAGCGGCGACAGCGGGGCCGATACCAGGGATGGTCAACAGGCGCTTGTAGAGCGTGCCATGCTCTCCATCGCGACCCAAGCGCTGCAGTTCGCTTTCCAGCTCGGACAGCGTCCCAGCCAGAGCGCAGAACAGATCTGACAGCTCCCCGGGGGCACTTTTGCTTACCCCGAAGGATTGCTCCAGGCGCGCGCGTGTCTTTACCAGCGTCTGCCGCTTGCGCAGCAAATCGTGCATCTGCTGCTGCTCATCGGTACGCGGTACGTATTCACGCAGGCGATCGTTCTCCTTCTTCACGTATCGGGCGATCGCTTCGGCGTCCATGGCGTCCGTCTTGCCACGCGAGCCCGTCGCCCGGCCGTAGTGCTTGATCAGACGTGGATTGATCACATAGACAACGTGGCCTGCCTGGCCAGCCATCCGAGCCAACAACTCGTAGTACCGCCCCGTCGCCTCCATGCCAATCCGGCATCGCTGGGGCAAGGTGTTGAGCCACTGGGCTATGCCGGCCCGGGTGTTGGCGATCCTGTCGCCGGCCTTGCGGTCGGCCACTGCCGGTACGAACTCCTTGGAGTCCACGTCCACGCCAATATCGAGAGAATCAGACATTTGTACGGCTCCCAGCTATCTTTAAGGGGCTGGGGTGGTACCGCACCGACGTTAGCTTGCCTACATCGACGATCCCCTTTGGGGGCCGTACGATCCTTTATCGACGTTCGTGTGCGGGATGGGGATCGCTCGACTCGTCTGTCGGCTAGTATCCGCAGATGCATGCTTGACGGTCCCTCCACCCTGGCTCCTACATACCGCGTAGGAGCCGGGAGGAACATACAAGCATGGCTCGACTCTACAGTGGCGCACCCTGCGGGCCGACCCGCACATGCACCACATGGCTGATGCCACGATGGAACATCTTGGCGTATGGGCAGACGCGTTCGGTATTGCGCACCAGTTCGCCGGCCAGGTTCGCATCCATGCCGGGAAGATGGACCACGATCTCGGCAGACAGCAGGTACAGCCCATCTGCCGGATCACGGGCGAAGGTGACCTCCACTTCGACGCTGGGGTTGTGCAGCAGCAGGCCGGCACGCGCGGCCACCAGCACCATGGCGCCGTGGAAGCAGCCGGCGTAGCTTGCCGCCAATAGCTGCTCGGGATTCGATCCGCCGCCAGGCCCACCGAGTTCTGGCGGCAGGCGCAGGTTCACCGCCAGTGCACCGTCGTCCGATCGCACCACGCCGGACGCGCGCCCGTGCTGGGCCTGGCCACCGCTCACCCGCACGCGGCCGGTGTACAGCGGCTGCACGTCGTCGCCCTGGTAGCGGTCCAGCATGGCGGGCGAAGGTGGCTTCAGCTCGATCATTGGCAGGCGATCGATGCCCGCTCAGGCGGGCTGCCGCTGCAACAGGCCGGACTGCTGCAGCCAGGCGTCGAAGCCGACCTGCCCCAGCCACGCCTGCGCCACCGGCAGCAGCGTATCGATCTGCAGCGGCGCACCGAAGTACAGGGCCTCGGCGTCTGCCACGACCTGTCGCGGGTCGCCGGTCCGCTGCAGATACTGCCTGGCCAGATCCGCCATCGCGACGCGCTGGGGGCCCGCAATTTCCACTACGCCATTGCGGGGTGGCTGCTGCGCGATGCGTGCCACCGCTTCGGCAACATCCTCGGCGGCAATGGGCTGAACGTCGGCGGCCGGCAGCCGCACGGTCGTCCCATTGCCGGCGGACTGGATGATGCCCGGCAGGAACTCGAAGAACTGCGTGGAATGGATGATGGTGTACGGCAGGCCCGAATCGCGGATCAGGCGCTCCTGGGCGATCTTGCCGCGGAAGTAGCCGCTGGCCGCAAGCTTGTCGGTGCCTACGACGGAAAGCGCAACGTGGTGGCGTACGCCGGCACGGGCGGCGGCGGTCAGGACGTTGTGGCCAGCGGTCTCGAAGAACGAAAGCACTGCCGCATCTTCGAACGAGGGCGAGTTGGCGAGGTCCACCACCACGTCGACCCCGTCCATGGCGGCGCCCAGGCCTTCACCGGTCAGCACATCCACGCCGGTGGAGGACGCGGCCACCACGATGTCATGCCCGGCGGTGCGCAGGCGCTCAACCACCTTGCTGCCGATGCGGCCGGTACCACCGATGACGAGGAATTTCATGACGTGTCTCCTGGAATGTGGAAGGGGCGACCGGCTGTGGCCGGGCATGCTGGAATCGTAGGCCGCGTGGGCGCGGGGCAGTAGGTCCGCGCTGGGGCGCGCACTGTTGCCCGGCACGCACCAATGCTTCAGGCCCAGGCGGGCTGTGCCTCTGGCTTCATGGACGTGGCCTGTTGGCGCGCTTCCCAATGCGAGATCACATCCAGCTCGAGCGCGCGCACCCGCTGCGTGCTGAAGTCGATGAAGGCCCGCACGCGCTTGGGAAGCTGGCGGCGGCTGAGGTAGCACAGGTAGTGGCCGCGATCGAGCGGCGCATGCCGATCCAGGCAGGTCACCACCCTGCCCGCCCACAGCGCTTCACGTATCTGATAGCTGGGCAGCTGGGCGATGCCCAGCCCGTCGATGACGGCCTGCAGGGCCAGGTCGGCATCGTTGAACACCAGTGCGGCCGGCGGCTGCAGGTGCACATCGGTGCCGTCGACCCGGAATTCCCAGGGCTGCATGCGCCCACCCGGCAGGCGCCGCCCGATGCAGGCATGCGTGGACAGCGCATCCACCGACGACGGTAGACCCTGCGCCCGCACGTACGCTGGTGATGCACACACCACCAGCTGCATCGGCACCAGCTGCTTGGCGATCACCTGGCTGTCTTCCAGCAGGCCGTCGCGGAACGCCACGTCGATGCGGTCACCGGCCAGGTCGGGGGCCTGCTCGTCCAGCAGCAGTTCTACCGAGACCTGCGGGTACTCGGCGCGGAAGGCGGCCAGCAAGGGGGCGATCACCCGCCGGCCGAAGCCGTGGCTGGCACTGATGCGCAGGTGCCCGCGCGGCGGGCCCTCGCGCAGGTCGCGCATTTCCTCCAGCGCCTGCAGGATGCAGTTCACGCCCGGGTTGCAGCCCTCCAGGAACAGCTCGCCTTCGCGGGTCAGCGTGGTCGAGCGCGTGGTGCGCAGGAACAACCGCACGCCCAGCTGGCTTTCCAGCTTCTGCACGCTGCGGCTGACGGCCGAACGGCCAATGCCGAGGCGGTCGGCCGCGCGGGCGAAACTGCCCTCGGCCGCCACTGCAATGAAGGCCAGCACGCCGGCGTAGCTGGTGGAGAAGGATGCAGTGAGCGCATCGTGCCCGTCGCTGGCCGGGTTGGGCTGTGCGATGTTCATGGGCGGCCTGGCTCCAGGCGGGCACGGCGTGCGTGCAGGTGGTTCCGCGCCAGCGCCAGGCGCTGCCTGCACGCGGAAAGGTCGAGCCCCAGCAGAGGCACAATGTCCTCGAACCCGGCGCCCAGCACGTCGTGCAGCAACAGCACCGCACGTGCATCGGGCGGCAATTCGCGCAGTGCGGCCAGGAAGGTCTGCCAGACCTGTTCGCTGGCAGGGCGGAATGCGGTGCGCAGGTGCGATGAGGTGTCCATGCCCGGCAGACGGCCGAGCATCGGCCGCTGTGACAGGCCATTGGTGTTTTTCATGCAACAGCGTGCGGCCCGGCCACGGCCTACCGGCAGCGCGGGCGCAGGCCTAGCCTCGCTGTGTCCTTCACTCGCTACAGGAACACGCCATGACCGCACGTCTGGATTACGCCGCGCAATCCCCCGAACTGTTCAAGAAGCTCGGCCTGTACTCGCATGCCGCCCATACCGCCTCGATCGAAGCGGCCATCATCGATCTGGTCAACATCCGCGCGTCGCAGCTCAACGGCTGCGGCTTCTGCCTGGACATGCACGTGAAGGAGGCCACCCTGCGCGGCGAGCGCCCACTGCGCCTGCATCACCTGGCGGCATGGCGTGAATCGACGCTGTTCAGCCCGCGCGAGCGCGCCTGCCTGGCCTGGACCGAAGTGCTGACCCAGTTGCCGGCGCAGGGTGTGCCCGACGAGCTGTACGCGCGGGTGCGCGGCCAGCTGTCCGAGCAGGAGATCGTCGACCTGACCCATGCGGTGATGGCGATCAACGCATGGAACCGCGCCAACGTCGCCTTCCGTACTACGCCCGGCATCCTGGACGCGGCCTTTGGCCTGGACAAGGCCGGCCTGGCCTGATCGATCCGCCGCTGCCCCATGCAGCGGCCCTCCCCTGCCGCACTGGAGACCTGCCATGCGTCGTTCTGTTCTGGCCCTGCTTGCGCTGCTGCCACTGTGCAGCGCTGCTGCCTCCCCGCCCCCTGCTGCGCCCGAGCCCCTGGTACGCGAGGTGATGACCCGCGCCCTGCCGGAGCAGCCCGGCAAGGAAGCGCTGATCCTTACCGTGGAATACCCGCCGGGTGGCGCCGATCCGGTGCACCGCCACGATGCCCATGGCTTCGTCTATGTCCTGGAAGGACGGATCGTGATGGGCGTGGCCGGCGGCAAGGAAGTCACCCTCGGCCCGGGCGAGGCCTTCCATGAAGGCCCGGCCGATCTGCACACCGTGGGTCGTAACGCCAGCGCTACCGAGCCGGCGAAGTTCGTGGTGTTCCTGATCAAGGACATCGGCAAGCCAGCGGTTCTGCCGCCGCACTGATCACACGTCGGGCGCTGGCACCAACGACAGGTCCCCGGGTGTCACAATCCGGGGACCTGTCCCGTCTACGCTGGCATGGACGATTCCACTGCGCTGTTCTCCCGCCTCCGCCCACGCCTGTTCGGCGTGGCCTACCGTATGCTCGGGTCTTCGCACGAAGCCGAGGACGTGGTGCAGGATGTCTGGCTGCGCTGGCATGGCGCCGACCCGTCACAGATCGAGAATCCCGAAGCCTGGCTGGTGGCCACCACCACCCGTCGCGCCATTGATGGCCTGCGCCTGGCACGGCATACGCGCGAACACTATGTCGGCATGTGGTTGCCCGAACCGCTGCTGACCGATGACACCAGCACCCCTGAATATGTGCTGGAAACCGCCAGCGATCTGTCGGTCGCCTTCCTAAGCGTGCTGGAGCGGTTGGCCCCGGATGCGCGTGCAGCCTTCCTGCTGCACGACGTGTTCGATCAGGACTACGCGGTGGTCGCGCGCACCCTGGACAAGACAGAAGCCGCCTGCCGGCAGATCGTACATCGCGCACGCCTGCAGCTCAGGCAGGAGCGCCCGCGCTACAACGTTCCGCAGGAGGTGCACCAGAAACTGCTGCGTCGTTTCGCCGAGGCCGTATCCAGCGGCGATTTCCGCACGATGAAGGCGCTGATGGCCGAGTCGGCCGAGCTGGTGGGTGACGGCGGCGGCATCGTCACCAGCTTCCCCAAGCCGATGGTCGGGGGCGCTCGCATTGCCCAGCTGCTGTATGCCCCGCACCTGCGGCGCAGCGCGCAATTGCGGATGGTGCCGGCCATGCTCAACGGACGGCTGGGACTGCTGCGCTACTTCGATGGCGAGCTGGAAGCGGCGATGGCCTTCGAGACCGATGGCGAACGGATCACGCAGATCCTGGTTCAGCGCAACCCGCACAAACTGCAGCGGCTGGCACTGCCTACCTCCATCCAGTAGATCCGCGCCCCGCGTGGATGGCATCCATTGTCGACCTCGTTCTTGCGGCATTCGACCGGGGCGCCGATGCGCCCCGGTCGTCAACGCCCGCCTGCGCAACGGCCGCAGGATCCGATCAGAAGTCCCAGAACACCGGCACCCAGCGGAAGGTCTCGCCCTCCAGCGACACCCGGCCCACTGACGGGAACGGAAGATGCGTGGCCACCAGCATTTCACCGGTGCCTGCCAGTTCCTTCAGCAGGGCGATGCGGACGCGCGCGGATTCCTCCGGGTCATGCTCGAAGCCGTTGTGCCAGTTCGGCTGGTCGAAGCCGACCGCGAACACCGCGTCACCGGCAAAGGTCAGGGCCTGCCCGGCAGACGCCACGCGCACCACGCAGTGGCCCGGGGTATGCCCACCGGTGCGGCGGGCCGTCACGCCCGGCGCGATCTGCTGTTCGTCCTGGAAGGTGTGCACGTAGCTGCTGTACTCGGCCCAGAAGTGCTTGGCCGTAGCGCGCAGCGCATCGGGGAACCCCTGCGGCATGTTGGTACGGCTGAAGTCCGGCGACTTCCAGAACTCCACCTCCGCCGCGGCCACGTGGATCTTCAGGTCCGGGCGCAGCTGTTCCTTCACGCCTTCAACCAGCAGCCCGCCGACGTGGTCCATGTGCATGTGGGTGATCACCACATCGGTGATTTCGCCCAGGTTGATACCGGCGGCACCGAGGCGGCGGATCAACTGGCCGGCGCGCGGCAGCTGCAGGTCCGGGTCCATGCCCAGGCCGGCATCGATGAGGATGGTGCGATCACCGCTGTGCACCACCATCACGTTCAATGCCCAGTCGAAGGCATCCTGCGGCAGGTACATCTCTTCGAACCATTCGGCACGGTCGGCGGCCGGTACGTTGTGGCCGAGCATCTGGGTGGGCAACGGCAGGACGCCATCGCTGATCACCAGCACTTCGACGTCGCCCACCTTGAGGGCGTAGCGCGAGGGCACCAGCTCATCGAGGGCGGGGGCAATGGGCGCAGCGGTGTTTTCCAGACTGAACATGAGGGATCTCCACGAAGGGCATTGGGCGGGCAGCGATGCAAGGCTGGCGCGAACGATTCCGGGCGCTTTCCCACGGCGCAGGGCGTGGCGTTGCCAGGGCACGGATGCCTGGCAGGCCAGCGCTGCAGGGTTCATGGGAAGACGGGCCACTGCGCAAGCGGTGGGCCCGGAACACGGCATATGCCGTGTGCGATCAGCCTAGGCAGCACACCGTTGCCGCGGTAGGCCCGTGGAGGGGGACGTGATGTTGCATTCCGGGAAGCAATGCGAATCACATACCCAGATCAGATAGCCCCGGATGATCATCGGGGCGGCGCCCCAGCGGCCAGTGGAACTTGCGGTCACTTTCCTTGATCGGCATGTCGTTGATGCACGAAAAGCGGCGTTGCATCAGGCCATCAGCGCCGAATTCCCAGTTCTCGTTTCCATAGGAACGGAACCAGTTGCCGGAGTCGTCATGCCACTCATAGGCGTAGCGCACGGCAATACGATTGTCGGTGAAGGCCCACAGCTCCTTGATCAGCCGGTACTCAAGCTCCTTGTTCCACTTGCGGGCCAGGAACTGCCGCGCTTCCTCGCGGCCATGGGTGAACTCGGCG
This sequence comes from Stenotrophomonas sp. ASS1, assembly GCF_004346925.1. Lineage (NCBI taxonomy): Bacteria > Pseudomonadati > Pseudomonadota > Gammaproteobacteria > Lysobacterales > Lysobacteraceae > Stenotrophomonas > Stenotrophomonas oleivorans. The sequence continues at coordinate 2,258,388 of NZ_CP031167.1, forward strand.
CGGTTGCGCCACTCGGTGTCCAGTGAATAGGCCAGCGCAACTTTGTCGGCATCGCGGGTGTTCCAGCCATCCTCGGCCAGGCGCACTTTCTCGATGGCCGATTCAAGGGTGAATGGGGGAAGTGGTGGGCGGGGTGCTTCAGTGGACACGGTGGGGCCTCCAATCAAGTGGATGAACGGGGTGCTTCGACGGGTTTTGATGGCTCAGGCGTCAGCGCCTGGCCTGCTCCAACAACACCTTTGCAACATCCCTGGCAGTGTCTGCGGCGTTGTAGTCGCCCATCACGCGCGAGACGGTGATGGCGCCTTCCATGAGGACCAGCAGCTGCCGCGCCAGCGCTTCCGGCTGCTGGATGTCCAGTTGCGTGGTGAGTTCCAGCGTGTAATCCAGCAGCTTCTGCTTGTGATGTTTGGCGATGTGCCGAATCGGATCGTCGGGATCGCCAACCTCGCCTGCGGTGTTGATGAAGGCACAGCCGCGATAGCCCTCGGACTGGAACCAGCCCTTGAGCACGGTGAACATGCCGAGGATGCGTGCTTCTGCGGTGTCGGCCTTGTTGCACTCCTGCTGGAACCAGGTGAGCCAGCGCACGTCGCGCGCGTTCAATGCCGCAGCGGCCACCTGGTCCTTGTTTTCAAAGTGCCGGTAGATGCTCTTCCGGGCAACGCCGGAGGTCTTCACCAGCAGGTCCATGCCGGTGGCGTGGATCCCGTTCTGGTAGATCAGCGCCTCGGCGGTGGCCAGGATCTTGTCCGCGGTGTCGGTGCCGGTCTTGTGCATGGCCGCAAGGTAGAACGACCGTTCTACCTTGTCAACGGGCAATGGGTGGCGGTTTGTGTGTGCACAACCGTGCAAGACGATCTATCAAGAAATCCGGACAGTTCATCACCCAGGCGCCTGATTGCAGGCGCAAAGTACGCCTCACCACCCACCCATGAGAGTTTCCGCATGAACACCTTCGCCCGCACCCTGGCCATTGCCACCCTCGCCCTGTCGGTCCAGGCCGGCCTGTCCGCGCAGGCCGCCGAACCGGCCAAGCCGGCAGCAGTCACCAGCATCGCGCGCACAGCCAGCTACATCACCACCGCCGATGGCGTGCAGCTCTACTACAAGGACTGGGGCCCGAAGGACGGCCCGGTCGTTACCTTCAGCCACGGCTGGCCGTTGAACTCGGACAGCTGGGAATCGCAGATGATCTTCCTGGCCAACCACGGCTACCGCGTCATCGCCCATGACCGTCGTGGCCACGGCCGTTCCAGCCAGCCGTGGGATGGCAACGACATGGATCACTACGCCGATGACCTGGCCACGGTGATCAACACGCTCGACCTGCATGACGTCACCCTGGTGGGCTTCTCCACGGGCGGCGGCGAAGTGGCGCGCTACATCGGCCGCCATGGCACCGGCCGGGTGAAGAAGGCGGTGCTGATCAGCTCGGTGCCGCCGTTGATGCTGAAGACCGCCGATAACCCCAATGGCCTGCCGATGGAAGTGTTCGATGGCATCCGCAAGGCGCAGATGGACAACCGCGCGCAGCTGTACAAGGACATCCCGTCCGGCCCGTTCTACGGTTTCAACCGCCCGGGCGCAAAGGTGTCGCAGGGCCTGATCGATGCCTGGTGGGCGCAGGGCATGCAGGGGGGCCACAAGAACACCTACGATTCGATCGCCGCATTCTCGGCCACCGACTTCCGCGCCGACCTGAAAAAGTTCGATGTGCCAACGCTGGTGATCCACGGTGATGATGATCAGATCGTGCCGATCGACATCTCGGGCCGCCAGTCGGCGAAGCTGATCAAGGGCGCCAGGCTGATTGTGTACCCGGGTGCGCCGCATGGCCTGACCGACACCCACAAGGACAAGGTCAACCAGGATCTGCTGAGCTTCCTGCAGGAGAAGTGAGTAACCGGGGCTCCGGCATCGCGCCGGAGCCCGTCTCACATCAGAGTGTTTCTGCTCCGTCGCGTGTCCGTTCCCGACCAGAGCCGCCCCCCGTGCGGATTCGGACGATGCAGAATTTCATCCGGGCCCGGCTGCAAGGGCGTGGAAATGGCCATGCCAGAACCTCGGCACCTGGCAGTAATCCTCTGCCCCTCGTTCGCAAGATAACTCGGCTTTACACGGAGCGAGCGGGTAATCTGAAAATACGCGTTCATGAAGGCGGTCACGGTTAAGTCCGGGGAAAGTCCATACCTTCAATCTCGCTGCAACGTAATTGTTGAAAATGCGAGTGGATTCCGGGTGGGCCAACAATCAGCTGTGACATGGAGGTAGGGATGTGCACGGTATCTGGCAGGTCTTCAGCAAAGCTTGCGGCTCTCCTTTATCTGATAATTGCCTCCTGCATCGCCGCGATCATGCCGGTTGGCGCCAAAGAGGGCCGATCACTTGTGCTTGTCAGACTCTCACCTGAGCAGGGGGCGGTCCTGGCAACCGGGCTACTCAGGGGGGTGTTGAGGCCAATCAACGGCTGTGTCTACTTCGTGGATCCAGGTGGCACGGCATATCTTGCAGCATGGCCTCACGATTACTCGCTGGCCATAAAGGGGGGCGCTCCCGTAGGCGTGCAGGATGAACGATCGGGGGAAATAATGGAATTCGGAATCGCCGCATCATTCGGAGGGGGGCACGGCGGTGAATCGCTCCGTTCGAGTCTTGCTGCGTCCATTCCGGATGCCTGTACTGGCCCACTCATGACGATTCACTTGATGCGTCAGGCAAAGGAGCAGCCATGATCAATCTGCGCACGAAGCTATCCATGCGCGCTCTGGCATTGTCCGCACTCGGTGCGTTCGCATTCTCCCTGTACGGCCAGCCGGTAACTGGCAACCCCACGGCACACACCTACTCGCGAACGTTCAATGTATCTGAGGCCGAAGCAAAATACAGGTCGATGAAATCGATCTCTGCGGCAGGTCTGGAAGCCAGGATTCAGGCATCTGAGCCGGATACGTTTGGTGGCTTGTACGTTGAGCATGAGCCAGAATTCAAGGTCCAATCATAATGGGGCCATAGGCAGGTACATCCGTGCACGCAACCTTTCTCCAGGCCCTCTCAGCGTCGAAGGTGACAGCGGTGGACCGGTCTTTTCGAACAATGCGGCTGTCGGCGTCATTCACGGCCGGGGCGGTGAAGACACGGGATTTGAGAACGACCTGTTCTACATGCCCATCGAGCGGCTTTCAGCACTTGGTGTTTCCGTATTGACGGAGGCCTTTGAAGTTACCGGCATCGCAGATCGCGCAGAAAATTATTTCAGGCCATTTTCCGTTCCGGTTGCGTACAAGGGAGTTCCGAAGTTCCCGATAGAGTTGACGCTGGAGCGCCCCGTGTGCCCGAGCGGGCCCTGCGAACCCGCCACGGAAACATTGCCGGACAAGATGCCCTCCCCGCTCAACTACACATGGGCCTGCTTCTACCCCATCGTGCTCTATCCGCCTCCCGTCATTCCCCCTCCCCCGTTGACCTGGAGGGAGCGGATTACCTTGAAGGATGCGTCTGGAATCACCGCCGAGCCCGTTGAGTACAACCTGCACTGCAGTGGCTGCCCTGATTGTCCATAGCCCGCATCTGTTGATGAGTGCAGTGCTGGAACCACGTGCGTGGATTCTTCGTCAGCCGAGCATGGCTCGGCTCTACATAAGCGCCAGCTCCCTGGCAAGGAACGGCGCCGTCCTGCTGCCTTTGGCGCGAGCCACCTGTTGCGGCGTTCCTTTCGCGACGATGGTGCCCCCTGCCCCGCCAGCTCCGGGGCCTACGTCAATCACCCAGTCCGCCTGTGCAACCGCGCGCATGTCATGCTCGATCATCACCACCGTATTGCCCGCGTCCACCAGCCGCTGCAGCTGCAGCAGCAGCCTGTCTGCGTCCGACGCATGCAGGCCGGTAGTGGGTTCGTCCAATACGTACAGCGTGCGCCCGCGCTGGCTGCGCTGCAGCTCGGTGGCCAGCTTGATGCGTTGCGCCTCACCGCCGGAAAGCTCCGTGGCTGGCTGGCCCAGCCGCAGGTAGCCCAGGCCGATCTCCTGCAGCAACTGCAGCGGCCGGGCAATGGCCTCTTCCTCGCTGAAGAACGCATGCGCCTGGTCGACCGTCATCTGCAGGACCTCGGCGATGTTGCGGTCATTCCACTGCACCTTCAGCGTGGCTTCGTTGTAGCGGGCGCCATGACAGGTGGGGCACGGCGCATAGACGCTGGGCATGAACAGCAGCTCGACGCTGACGAAACCCTCGCCCTCGCAGGTCTCGCACCGGCCCTTGGCCACGTTGAACGAGAAGCGGCCGGCATCGAAACGGCGGCGGCGCGCGGCCGGCGTTGCGGCGAACAGCTTGCGCACGTGATCGAACAGCCCGGTATAGGTGGCCAGGTTGGAGCGCGGCGTGCGGCCGATTGGCTTCTGGTCGACCTGCACCACCCGCTGGATCGCGTCCATATCGCCTGCCAATGTGCCCCGCGTCGTTTCGATCACGGTCGGTCCGTCGGTGGGCGCGCTATCGGCGCGGTCGTCGGCAGGCTCATGCCCGAGGTGCAGCAGCAACAGCTCGGGCAGCGCCTGCGCCATCAGGCTGGATTTGCCTGAGCCGGAAATGCCGGTCACCGCCGTCAGTAGCCCCAGCGGCACCTGTGCGTCCACGCCCTGCAGGTTGTGGCGGTGGATGCCCTTCAGTTCCAGCCAGCTGTTCGCGCTGCGCTGGCGGCTGGCGGGTGCCGGCACCTGGTCGAACAGATACTGCGCCGTGCGCGACTCCTGGATCTGGCGCAGGCCGTCCGGCTCGCCGCTGTAGAGGACCTGGCCACCGTGCTCGCCTGCTTCCGGTCCAACATCGACCAGCCACTGTGCGCGGCGCATCAACTCCAGGTCATGTTCAACCACGAATACCGAGTTTCCGCCGTCGCGCAGCCGCTCAAGCGCGTCGTACAGCGCCTGGCTGTCGGCAGGATGCAGGCCGGCCGAGGGTTCATCGAGCACATACAGCACGCCAAACAGCAACGAGCTGAGCTGGGTGGCCAGCCGCAGGCGCTGCAGTTCGCCGGCCGACAGGGTTGGCGTGGCGCGGTCCAGCGAGAGGTACCCCAGGCCCAGGTCACGCAATTGCCGTACACGGGCCATGACCCCGCCTGCCAGTCGTTGTGCTGCCAAGCGCTTCTCTTCGGACAGGGCGGAGGTCAGCCGCACGTCGGGGGCACCCTCGTGAGTCGCCTGGCCACTCGCGGCCCTCCGGGCGCGATCGCGGGGTGTCGCGCTCCTGTTGGTGCGAGCGCCCGTGCTGTGCGCGCCGAAATCACCTTGTGCGATGGGCTCCAGCAGCGCCGCCAGCTGGTCCAGCGGCAGCCGCATGAACTCACCGATATCCACCCCGGCAAAGGTGACCGAGAGCGCCTCCGGCTTCAGGCGCTTTCCGTGGCACGCCGGGCACAACCGGCCTTCCATGTAGCGCGATACGCGCTTGCGCATCAGCGCGCTCTGGGTATTGGCAAAGGTGTGCAGCACGTAGCGGCGCGCGCCGGTATAGGTGCCCATGTAGCTGGGCTCCTGCTTGCGCTTGAGCGCGGCACGCGTCTCTGCGGGCGTGAACCCGGCATAGACCGGCACGCTGGGCGCGTCTTCGGTGAACAGGATCCAGTCCCGGTCCTTCTTCGGCAGCGTCTTCCACGGTACGTCGATGTCGTAGCCGAGCGTGACCAGGATGTCGCGCAGGTTCTGGCCATGCCATGCCGGCGGCCAGGAGGCGATGGCGCGATCGCGGATGCTCAGCGAGGGGTCCGGAACCATCAGCGCTTCGGTCACTTCGTAGACATGCCCCAGGCCATGGCAGGTGGTGCAGGCGCCCTGCGGCGTGTTGGGTGAGAAGTCCTCGGCATACAGCATGGGCTGGTTGGCCGGGTACGCACCCGCACGCGAGTACATCATGCGCACCAGGCTGGACAGGGTGGTCACGCTGCCCACTGACGAGCGCGCATTGCTGGCCCCGCGCTGTTGCTGCAGGGCCACCGCCGGCGGCAGCCCGTCGATGGCATCCACATCGGGCACGCCCGCCTGGTCGATCAGGCGCCTGGCATACGGCGCAACAGACTCAAAGTAGCGCCGCTGCGCCTCAGCGAAGACAGTACCGAAGGCCAACGACGACTTGCCCGAACCCGACACCCCGGAGAACACCACCAGTGCATTGCGTGGGATGGAGACGTCGACATTCTTGAGGTTGTGCTCGCGTGCGCCGCGCACCTCGACGCAACCGCTGGCGGCGGCAGCACATGACGACTCACCAAAGGGGGTATTGGACATCGTAACGATCCTGCAGGCAGTGAGTGGCGCGCGCCTGGGCGCGCCCAGTGGCTCATTCTCGCTGCTGAGAGGTGAATTCGGCGAGGGCGGCCACGGTGACAGCCTGCATGATCCCGTGCGCCTCGCCCTCCGCCCTACCCTCGCTGCAGCACTACCACCCACACCCCCATCAGGGCACTCCCCGCCAGCAGACTCAGCCACACCCGCCCAACACTACGGGCACTGAAGACGCCCACAGCAATGGCAATGAACAGCACGAACCCCAGCAGTGAACTGGCCAGGACCGAAACGGCTGTCCTTACCCCCACCAGCACGGGCAACAACAACGCCAGTGCCGTGGCAGTAACGGCGGTGAACAGGTATCCGCCCAACGAGGCGGCCAGCACTCGGCTCGCCACCTGCCAGCGATAGGCCGGTTCCCGCCTGGCCGGAGGCTTGGCAGGGCGCGCCGCCTCCTGCGCCCGGGGCCAACGGCGCTGCAGCATCAGGGCCATTCTTGCCAGCATCAGCCCGAATGCCAGTGCGACCAGCTCCACGCCGGCCTGCTGCCATGCGCCCCGCTGCAGATACATCAGCAGCCCCTGCCCGGTGGTTGCCAGATTCACCAGCGGCAGTGCCAGGCACAGTGCTGCGGCCAGCCACAACTGCTCGATCCAGGCCAGGCGCGGTGGGCGCCAAAGCGCATGCAGCACCGAGGCCGCGCAGGTCAAAAGGAAAATGCGTATTTCCCACGCACTGCGACCGCTCATTTCCAATGGCAGCAACCGATTGCCATACAGGTAGACGATGCTTGCCAGCGCCACCCCAGCCAGCGATGCGACGTTGAACGCTTCCACGCAGCGGTAGATGCCCGCCGTGGCCGCGCCGAACTCATGCTCGCTGCGCTTGCGCCGCTTGATCGAGAACAGCAGCGTGCCGATGGCGATCATCGCCGTGCCCAGCAGGCCGCTGATGAAGTACAGCCACTTCATCGGCCAGCCGCCGAAATCGGCCTTGTGCAGTGCTTCGATCGTCTCATGCACCTGCACCGCGCCAATCGCATGCGGCTGTGCGCCATGCTGTTGCAGCAGCGTGCCGCTGGCAGCATCGAACGCCGCCCGGCTGGCCTCGGTCAGCAGATGCCTGTCCGCACCCCCCTCGGGCTTGCGACCGATCACCTCCACCACGCTGTGCACGGTGCCGGGCGCCTGGATCACGATCAATGCCGGCGGCTGCCCGCTGATGGCCTGCGCGCGTGCCAGCAGGTGCTGCAGGTCTGGCAGTTGCGCGGTGGATACCAGGATGCCGGGCGGCGCTGGCTGCATAGGCGCCAGCTCGGCTTCATAGCGCGCATAGGCGTCATCAGCATCGCCATAGGCCGCATGCACCGGCCACGGCAGATAGCTGCTGTAGAAGAAGGTCAGCCCCGTGTAGCCGATCATGAACAGGAACGGCAGGGTCAGCACGGCACTCAGGTTGTGCGCATCCAGCCAGCTGCGCTGTCCCTTGCCCGGGCGAAAGGTGAAGAAGTCCTTGAAGATGCGTTTATGCACCACCACGCCGGACACCAGCGCCAGCAGCATGCAGGCGGTGATCCAGCCGACCAGCCAGTAGCCGGCCATTCCGCCGTGCAGGGTGTAATGGAAGGACATGAAGTGGCGCCCGCCTTCGGTTTCCCGAAGACGAGGTGGAGGCTGTGGCATGCCGGTGCCGGCATCCACCCAGCGTTCGTGCGCGGTGCCGTCGCCACCCTCCCATGACAGCTCCAGTGGCCAGCCCGGCTGGGCAGGCCAACGGATCTGCCATTCCCGGGCATCGGCGGCGTTGGCAGCCAGCCAGTGCTGCGCACGTACCGCCTGCATTCCCGTGTCCACCGCCGGCGAGGAGGCCGGCACGGGGCCGGCCTCCATCCATCGCGTGATCGGCTCACGGAACACGCTGAGCGTGCCGGTCAGGAAGATCGCGCACAGCAGCCAGCCACAGGTGAGGCCGCACCAGGTGTGCAGCCACGACATGCTCTGCCGGAAGCCCGCTTTCATGCCTGCCCCGTGGCGGGCAGGCCGTTGCCCCGCCGGTTGCGGAAGGTCACAGCGAGCCGCGCAGCGTCAGCATCACATTGCGGGGTTCGCCAAAGAAGTTGCCGCGGCGGATCTGGCTGATCATCGCGTAGTAGCGGGTGTCGAACAGGTTGGCTACGTTGACGCCCACGCTCCAGCGCGGATTGATCCGGTAGCCGGCACGTAGGTCCCACACGGCACGTCCCGCTGCGCCCATGCGCCAGTCCGGGTCGTCGTAGGCCGGATAGGAATAGCTGCTCTGTGCCGATACACCACCGCCCACGGAGAACGCGTTCCACTTGCCCGGCAGCTGGTAGGACGTCGACAGGCGCAGCAGATGGCGGGGCGTCTCGGCGCTGATGGTCGCGCCCTCATCGTCGCGGCTGGTGACGTGGGTATAGCCCGCCATCATCTGCCAGCCCGGCGCCAGTTCGCCGCTGGCCTCCAGCTCAAAGCCATTGCTGCGCAGCTTGCCGCCATTGCGGTAGCAATCGGACGACGCCAGCGAGCCACGGCAGCTGCCCGGGTCGGATTCGTCCACCACGGCGTTGCCGGTCTTGCGGATGGAGAACACTGCAGCGGAGAGATTCAGGCGGCCATCGTTCAACTCACCCTTCACGCCCAGCTCGTAGTTGGCGCCGATGGCCGGATCCAGCACCGAGCCGGACGCGGTGACGTACGAGCTCTGCGGCTGGAAGGTATCGGCGTAGCTGGCATAGACCGACCATTGCGGACCCAGGTCGTAGACAAGGCCGGCGTACGGGGTGAATTCGTGCTTCTGTTCGTAGTCGCGGCTCTTGGCGCCGGTGAAGCCATCGCTGGACTGGTACTTCACCCAGCTCAGCCGGCCACCCAGCGTGAGGTGCAGCGGTTCTGCCAGCTGCAGGCGCAGGTTGCTGTACACGCCGCTCTGCTGGGCGCGGGCGTTTTCCGACCAGTCCCACGCGGGCTGGAGGGGCTGTGGAATGGCGCTGTGGTCCGGTGCGTAGACATCGATCGGCACGTCGATGGCCAGGTCCGCCGAGCTCTGGCGGGTACGCTGGCGCGACCACATCGCGCCCAGCAGCAGCTGATGGCTGCGGCCGAAGGCGTCGAAACTGCCGGTGGTGTGCAGGTCGATGCCATCACTACGCACGCGCGAGCGGTTGAAATAGATGTCATAGAAGCGCGCACCGATGCCGGTGGCGCGGTCCACCCCGCCCAGCGGAACCGCGACACGCTGGTCCAGGTCCGACTCGGTGCGGTTCACCGACAGGCGTGCCTTCCAGCGTTCGTTGAAGCGGTGCTCCGCCTCTGCAAAGGCTTCGTCGACGGAGCCCTCCTGCCGGTTCCAGTCCTGGATGAGCGAGGTGGAACGCTTGATGTCCAGCGCACCGCCATCGGTGTAGCGCGGCAGGCCGAACAGCCAGTAGCCGTCGGTGTCACTGGCCTGATGGCGCAGGCCAAAGGTGAGCGTGGTGTCCTGGCCCAGGTCGGCATCGATCACGCCGTAGGCGACTGGAGTCTTCGATGAGGTGCCGCGCTGGAAGTAGTCGCGGTCCTGGTAGGCGGCGACGAGTCGGCCACGTACCGTGCCAGCGGCATTGAGCGGGCCGCCACCGTCGACCTCGAGGCGATAGCTGTCCCACGAGCCCAGCGTGGCCGCCAGATCCAGATGGGCCTGGTCGCGCGGGCGCTTGCGCACCATGTTGATCGCCCCGCTGGGGTCGGCCGCGCCGAGCATCATGCCACCGGCACCGCGCAGCACTTCAACCCGTTCCAGCACGGCGGTGTCGATCGGCAGCCAGCCCACCGGGGCATAGACAATGCCGGCCACGCCATCGACCAGATAGTTGCTGTCGTCCACGGTGAAGCTGCGGATCGAGAACTTGTGGTTGCCGAAGTTGCGGGCGGTCTTGGTCACACCCGTGGTCTGCGCCAGCGCTTCGTCCAGCGTGGTGAGGTTGCGGTCGTCCAGCTGCTGGCGGGTGATCACGCTGACCGACTGCGGGGTCTGGCGGATGCTCTGCCCCAGCTTGCCCAGGCTCAGCTCACGTGCCGTGTAAGCGCCATCGCTTGGGGCATTGGCGGTGACGTTCACCGTCTGCAGGGTGGTCTGGGCCTCCTTGCTGCGCGCAGGTGTTGCTGCTTCCTGGGCCAGGGTGAACACGCCCGGACGGGTGGCATTGACACGCACGCCACTCCCCTCCAGCAGGCGCGCCAGTGCCTCCTGCGGCGTGTAGCTGCCGGTCAAGGCCGGGGCGCGACGGCCCGCCACCGCCGATTCGCTGAACAGCACCTGCTGCCGGGACTGCTCGGAAAAGCGGCGCAGTGCGGCATCCAGCGGTTGCGCCGGAATATTGAACTGCACGCGTGCAGCCGGCTGCGACTGTGCAATGGCCGGCGCTGCCAGCGCGCTGGAAATGCACAGTGCCAGCAACGGCAGCCGCTTGGCGTGTACCCCCGTAGAGAACGCGCCAGCAACAAGTGCGCGCTTGATCTTCATGTACCCCATTACCGCTCCATCATGCTTGGCCGCTACTGGCCTCACTGGGGTAAACGGAAAATGGCGGTGGGGTGGGAACCCGCGCCGGAAGAAATAGTCGCTCCGGCGTCAGCGGGTCACAGGCCGTTCGTCGATGCGATAGCCGCCCTGGGCAGTACGGGTCACCTGCACCGGCAACAGATCCGGCAGCGCTTCCAGGAAGGTGGCCGGGGCGTCGGTGGCTGCGTAGCCGGAGACCGGCAGGAACTTCAGCCCTGGCTGGCCCAACGTGACGGGATGGCCCAGATACTGCCCCACCTCCTGCGCCACTTCGTCCAGCGGCGTGCGCCGGAACACCAGGCGTCCATTGCGCCAACCGCCAATGCTGTCTGCGTTTGCGGCGATGGGGCGATAAGCAGCGGTGAGCGTGGTAACGGCCAAGCCCTGTTCGGCGCGCAGGCTGACCGGCGAGGCACCTTCGGCGCGATCCGGCTGCACCCGCACCTGTCCATGCAGCACCTTGACCACGACTTCGCCCGGCCCATTGCGCACATTGAAGGCCGTGCCGACCACCGTCACCCGGCTGCGCTGGGCATCAACGGTGAAGGGCCGGTCGGCCGCCGGGGCGACCTCGAAGAACGCCTCGCCCTGGCTGAGCACCACTTCACGGCGGGATCGATAGAAATGCACGGCCAGCGTGCTGCGTGCATTGAGCGAAATCCGTGAGCCGTCCGGCAATTGCAGATCACGTATCTCGCCCGCGCCGGTGGCCACGTCCTGTACGTAGCTGGGCGCGGCGTACCAACCGTAGCCGACGTACCCCAAGGCCAGCATCGCCACGGCCGCAGCCGCCGCAACGCGTGGCAGGCGCCACGACCGTGCACGCCGCGCCGCCCTGCCCCGCCGTGGAGCGGCAGGTGCAGGTACTGCTGGGGCGATCACCGCATGCGGGTCCGAGGCCAGCACGGGGCGCGGCAACTGGCCGAGGTCGTGCCAGGTTCTGGCCACGTCGGCGAACGCCTGTCGGTGCGCTTCGCTCTCGGCCAGCCAGTGCTGCAGGGCCGCCTCTTCTTGCGGTTGCCAGTCCGCATCCTGCCGCCGCACCATCCACGCGGCGGCCGCCTCATGCAGGGCAAACGGGTCGGAACCTGCGGCAGAAGGGAGATCGGTCATCGGCAGGGAAAATCAGCATCGATGGCAGGCGCCAACGCCTCGCCCGCCTTGATCGGGCGATGCAGTTCCTGCATCTGTGCCAGAGACGCATAGCGTACCCGCACTTCGCAGTAGGCAACCGCTCGCGACAGATGCTTGACCACCATGCGGCGGGAGATCTGCATGCGAGCGGCCACGTCCTCCTGGGTCAGGCCATCGAAGCGGCAGAGCACGAAGGCCTCGCGTTGACGTTCCGGCAGCTCGGCCAGCGCTTCTCGCAGGCGCTCCAGGCGCTGCCGCTGGGCGCTGAGCTGCAACGGGCACTGTGATTCATCGCTGGTGATGGCCTGGCCCGCATCCTCGGCATCTGCCAGTGGCAGGGTCTGGAGACGGCGGCCTGCGGTGTGCTCACGATATTCATCGGCCACGGTGTTCATCACCGTCCGCCGGAAATAGGCACCTTGCTGGTCGCACGACGCCAGTGCTGGGTTTGCCGCCAGCCACTTGACTGCACCGTCGTGCAGGGCGTCCTCACCGTCTGCACCTCTGACACGCGCAAGGCTGCGCAGGATGGGCCCGCGCCAACGGGCATAGGCTTTTGCAAGGAGGTTTCCGCCCGTTGGCGAGGCGTCTTCCGGAATGCCCGGCTCCGTGGAAGAGGCCCGTTCCGCGTTGCTGCCCGTGCCCCGGCCTAGCGTGGACACATCACCCCCAGGGCGAATGCCTGCGGTCTGCACAGGTGGGGCGGGGAATTCACGTTGGGAGCCGGAGTTCTGGCCGCCATAGGCGGCGCAAGGAGTGGGATGTCGCAAGTGTAGTGAGAGTCATTTGCAATTGGAACTCCCTACCCCCTCCCTTTCCTGCAGCCGCGGTTCGGATGAGGCCTGGGAACCGGGGTGAAGCGCACGGCAGTTGCGCCCTCCGGGAAGCTGCCGTGATCGCACCATTGGCGCGATGAACTCCACCGCCTCAATCGCGAACCGGCCTGCAAGCGCCTTGGCGTGACCGTCCGGGGTGTAGCTTTTCCGGATGTCCCTCATATCGGCTTCGTCGGCGAGCAGCAGCAGTGCTACCTGCCTGCCAGTGCCTGCGTCGATCGCCTCGATCTCGAGGGAAAGCTGCCCCTTGCTCACCGGTCCCATCAGGACCGATGTGGCAATGTTCAGGCCGACAGACACCTCCTTTACCGAGGTGATCCTTGCAAGCAGCAACAGCCCCGTTCCCGGCCGCCCTGCCCCACTCCAGCCCAGGCGCCTGTCGATCTGCCGCTGCAGCTGACTGCTTACGGCAGCCTTGAGGCGATCACCGACGCCCGGGCTCAGCGTTGCAGCCACCTCTGGCATCAGCAGGACGGGGGCGAGAGTCACCGTCTGGAAGTGCCCGTGCGTGCTGCCCGCTGGCACGATCTCCATCCGACGCTCCCCGTGGATGCTGAGACCTGCATAGGTCCTGGCCTGGTTTGACCTGACCACATGCACCGGACTGCATGCGGCCAGCAACAGCATTCCCACTCCTGCGAGGAGCCGCGGAACCCGCCGCCACAAGCTGCCTTTCGCGGCGCGTCCGGAACCGGATGTTCTGGCCAGAGTGGCAGTTCGATCGCCGCCTGATGAATGACTACGGCAGCAGGGAATTGCAGAGTGCATGACTTTCGCAGGTTGAGTGGAACGGAATCAATCGAGGTCGAACATCCCCCATGTGCGGGGCTCGCCTTGGCCGGTCCGGAATGCCGGGCCCGACGATTGCAGGGTGTCGGCAGGATGTCGGCAATCACCAATGCAACATGTGCTTCGGATCGAACAGCACGCACGACACTGCCATGATGATCACGACAAGCACCGCGAATCCTGTGGCAATGGCGCCTCTGAGAAATCCAATCCGGATGAGGATGTGCTTCAACAGGGCCACCTCGCCAAGCAGCAGGACAAAGAGAAGTCCTGCTTGTGCTGCGGCAAGCAGCGCATAGATCAGTGCCCAGCACCCCCATGCGATGGCCGCCACACGAATGACGGACGCCGGAACGTCCATCAGCAGCCCCACCACGATCAGCATCGTCACCGCAATGGTGATCGTGCGCATGTTCTCAGCCACGTTCTTCAACGTGGCGCCTTCCCGCGCCAATCGATCGACCTCAAGGAATCTCGCCGCGAGTTTCGATTCAAACAGCCGTATGCGCTTCATGGTTCTACCCAGGTGAAGGAGGGGTGGCTGGAGAGGACTGCACACGCACTGGTGCAATGGACTACAGACGCGCAACCACCACCGGCAGCACGGCCCGGCGGCAGCCCCGACGTCATTGGGTGGCCCGGTCTCTACCGATGGCTACCCGCCGTGCTGGAATCAGGGTGGATGCTGTCTACCTGGATTCCCGGAACTCGGTTGGCAGGCAACCCGCCCAACGCTTGAATGCGCGGCGGAATGCACGGGCGTCGGAGTATCCAACCGCGTCTGCAACTTCGGCGATGCTCAACTCTGAGTTCAGCAGGAGATCGCGGGCCCGCTCATACCGGGCCTCATCGCGGAGTTCCCGATAACTCGAATCCTGGCGATTGAGCCGGCGCCTGAGCGTTCTCTCGCTTACATTGATCAGGCTTGCGAGTTCGCTCTGCCGGGTGGTCGTCTCGATGTCGCACCGCAGGTGGCTCGACAGCGATTCGACAATCTCATTGCGCACGCCCCGCATTGGCAGCAGCGTGTCGAGCTGGTCGCGTACGATCTTCGAGTTGATCCGGTCGAAGCCTGGTAGCCGCACACTCAACCAGTGTGAGTCGAAGGTCAGGCGGTTGATCCCTGCATCAAAGCGCACCGGGCACTGGAAGAACCGCCGGTAGACGTCCGGATCGGAGGGCTTGGGTAGGGAAAAGTCGACCCGTAGCGGTGCAAAGGAGGGGCCAATTAGGTACCTGCTGACGGCGACGAACCCAGCGAATGCATCCTCCACAAGAACGGATTCCAGCTGGATATCAAAGCGCCGGAATCGGACCTCCATCCGGATTTCACGACCCGCTTCCTCGATCGTGTGAATCAGCATGGCGCCGATTGCCTGCTGGTGGCTGAGCCCATAGTTCAGGGCTTCTCCATAGGTCTCGCAGGTGAGCATCGCCAGGCCGGGAACACCCCAGGAGATGGGTGTCTGCCGGGCTCCGAGGGCGAGGCCGAGCGCCGGTTCGCCCAACAGCCGCTCCGCGCGCATGAACAACTGACGCATCTGGCGGTAAGACAGTCTTACATCTCTCATCGAGAGATCACGGTATGTGAACCCAAGCCCGCGGCAGAGCTCTTCCGGCGAGAAACCACGCTCCTCAACAAGCCCAAGGATGGCTCTAGCGCCAGTGGGCACTATATCGGCGATCTGCGATTCAAGCGTTGAACCGGGATCGCCGGAGGGATGCAGAGACGATGCGTCCAACGCGAGTTCCTCACCGGGCTCACGCCAGTCCATGGAGGTCGGCAGATTCTTGGAGATGGCAGCCATCACGTTTCGAAGGGGCGTTTCGCAGTCCCCATAGTCGTCCCGTGGGGGACTGATTTCAATGCAGGAGGCCGTGCGTGGCCTAAACGGCCCCCCGCGTGTCCGGTAATGCTCCTGATGGATCCGGATGATGATCCAGCGTCGATGTGACTGACTGGCTTCAGGTGGGACTGCGTTGTCCGGATGGCCGCTTTGAGTGCGCCGCCTGTCCCAGATGACCTGTACGAGCCCCGGTATGTCCGGAAGTGTCCTGTTCGTGGTCCAGGTGTCCCCCTAAATTTACGCCGCCTGCAGACCTGACCACACCGCGCTGGTCTGTGGAACTGACCACCCATACAAGGAATCGAACGTGAAAACCCATATGACCTGGTCATTGGTGCCTCGTCTCAGCGCGCTGGCCATTGCCCTGTCCGCGATGACGGGATGTTCCGATACACCAGAGAGCGGGACGGCAGAAGCCCGCACCGCGTATGTCGCCTCCGTTCGACAGGCTGCTGGCGATCAGCGCGCTTACATCGGCACCGTGCGTGCCACGCAGCGAGGACAGCTGTCCTTCCCGGTCTCCGGAAAGGTCTCCGCGGTACTTGTTGAACCGGGTGACGTTGTACGCAAGGGACAGGTGCTTGCTCGACTGGATCCGGTCCCCTTTGCAGCGCAGGAGGCGTCCGCTGCCGGCGACGTCGCACGCGCGCAGGCCGCACTGGACGAGGTCCAGCGACGCGTCGAGCGACTGGATGTTGCGCAGAAGGCTGATGCGCTCAGCCCGGCGGAGATGACCGCCGCGAAGGCCGAACTGGCGGCTGCGAATGCGGCCGTCCGCAATGCCCGCGCGCAGCACGAGCTCGCCGGCTGGTCACAAGGGGAAGCCACGCTGAAGGCAACGTTTGACGGAGTCGTGGCTGCCCGAAACGTTGAGGTTGGACAGTCCGTGGGCCCGGGCGCTGTCGCCATCCAGGTCGATGGTGCGGGCCGCGAGCTGTCTGTCGCGATTCCGGGCACTGCTCCCCTGGCTGTTGGGCAGGTGGTCAACCTGATCAGCGGCTCGGACACCGTGGCGAGCAAGGTGCTCCGTGTCGACGGCCGTGTTGATGCAGGCGGCGTGCGTACCGCATACATCGCAGTGCCCGAGGCGGCGACCGTGGGTTCGACCTGGTCGGTCCGGATCACTGGAACGGATACAGGCCCAGCCAGGCTTCAAGTGCCATTTCGGGCTGTTCTGCCGTCTGCCGTTGGCGGCAAGGGCCAGGTGCTTCGGCTGGCAAAGGATGGCAAGACGACCGAGCTGGCGGAGGTAGATCTGGGTCAGTATCACGGTGACTGGATCGAGGTGAGCGGGCAGATTTCCGCCGGCCAGCGCGTCGTGGTTGCGGGTGCCAAGGCCATCCGCCCGGGCACGCAGATCAAGCCTGTCGACATGAAGATGGGATCAGAACAATGAGCCTCTCCTCATTCTCATTGGCGCGTCCCCGCCTGACCCTGCTGGCGATCGTAGCGATCGTCCTCACCGGCCTCATTCTGGCGCTGGACTTCCCGTCCACTGAAGAGCCCCCCATCACCATTCGCACGGCGACGGTACTCAGCTTCATGCCGGGCGCCGGCGTGGACCGGGTCGAGCAGCTGGTCGCTCGCCCGATCGAGGAGAGCATTCGTGGCATGCCGGAGGTCAAGCGGATCCGGACGACTGTCCGTCCAGGCTTTGCGTTCACCTACGTTGATCTCTATCCCACCGTGGAATCGGAGAAAATTCCCATCGTGTGGCAACGGTTGCGCTCACGCATGGGGGACATCCAGAGCCAGCTTCCCGAGGGAACGATTGGCCCCGTCGTGGACGACGAATTCGGTCGGGTTGCGGTGATGACCATGGGCCTGACCGGCGATGGCTATAACGCAGGCGAGCTCCGGGCAGAAGCCCGCCGCCTGCGCGATGAACTGTTCCGGCTGCCCGGGGTGGAACGTGTCTCGCTGCACGGCGTGAGGGACGAGCAGGTCCAGATCATCCTGGACGTGCCTTCCCTGGCTGCGCGTGGGCTCAACCCCAATGTGATTGCCGATGCGGTTTCCAGACGCAATGTGATTGCGCCGGCGGGCTACGTCGAGATCGGAGGTTCGGAGATCACGCTCAACGTGAGCGGTGACGCCGACAACCCCTCCCAGCTGAAGAGCACGCCGATACCGCTGCCGAAGGGTGGCTCGGTGCCGCTGGGTGCCCTTGCGCGAGTGGAACGGGTGACCCAGGACCCGCCGATGACGGGTGCATTCGTCAATGGCACGCCGGCCGTGGTGATAGCGGTCTCCATGGCGCCAGGACTCAACGTGGTCAGCTTCGCCGATCTGTTGCGCGGCGACGTTGAACGGCTTTCGGAAACGCTGCCGGCCGGCATGCAGCTTGTCCAGATCACGGATCAGGCCGAGGTTGTTTCCACCCAGCTGCTGCGTGTTGCCAAGGTTTTCCTGGAGACCCTGGCCATCGTCATGGCGGTCGTCGTGCTGTTCCTTGGAATGAGGACCGGCCTGATTGTCAGCGCCATCGTGCCGACCACGGTGCTGGGGACGATGGCAATCATGAAGATCCTGAACATCGATCTGCACATGATCTCGGTGGGTGCAATCATCATTGCCCTGGGCCTGTTCGTTGACAACGCGATCGTGGTTGCCGAGGACATGGAGCGGCGGCTCTCGCTGGGTGAGTCGCCGGACCAGGCTGCCGCTCACGCAGGCAGCACGATGTTCGTGCCGCTTCTGGTTTCTTCGCTCGCGATCATCCTCGCGTTCATGCCGCTGGCCATCTCCAGCACGGAAACCGGCGAGTATCTGCGCAGCCTCGGCATCGTGATGGCCATCGCGCTGCTGTTGTCGCTGGTCATCGGCGTTACCCTGATTCCGCTGCTGTGCAAGTACTTTGCCCATCACCATGCCGAACTCAGCCGCACCGCACGCGCGGTCGAGCGGCTGACGGGCTGGTACCGCGGCAAGGTCCGCTGGATCCTGGGGCACAAGGCCATCTACATCGGCGTAATGGTTGCACTGCTGGCAACCTCCGGCTGGTTGTTCACCACCGTCCCCAACGAGCTGATGCCGCCGTCCGAGCGCCATCAGCTGCAGATGGCCATCGAGCTGTCCCCGGATTCCAGTCCGGCCAATACGATGGCGGTTGCTCACCAGATCAGCAAGGTACTGGCCGACGAGAAGCTCGTTCCGGAGATCTCCAGCCACGCCCTGTACATGGGCGATGGTGGCCCACGCTTCATTCTGGCACTCAATCCCCCTACTCCTGCAGGACACCGCGCGTATGCCGTGCTGTCACTTGCGAAGGGCGTCAAGCATGAAGCGGCCATTGAGCGGCTGCGTTCTGTGATGGCAACACACTTCCCGGACGTGCGGGTGGAGCCCAAGCGGTTCTCGATGGGATCTTCGGATGCCGGCGTTGCGACGTTCCGCATCTCCAGCAGCGACGGCGCACATCGGATTGCTGCCGAGAAGCTGCTGCGCACGCTGCAGGACACGCCGGGAATGGTGGATGTATCCAGCGATGCCGAACGCCAGGTTGTCCAGCTTGATGTGGACGTCGATCAGCCCAAGGCCCAGGCCGCAGGCATCAGCAGCGCGGACATCGCCAAGAGCATGGACATGCTGCTGACCGGCGCAACGATCTCCCGTTATCGTGAGGGCGACACCGTTCTCCCGGTCATCCTCCGCGGAGAGGCGGCACTGCGCACGGATATCGGCCAGCTTGAGGCACTCCCGATCCAGAAGGCGGATGGCAGCGGAAGCGTGCCCCTGGGCCAGGTGGCCAAGCTTCGGTTGGCGCCGCAGCTGTCTTCAATCCAGCGAGTGAACCAGACGCGCGCGGTCACCGTGCTTGCAAAGAGCTCCGAGCTGACTGCTCAGGGGATCGCAGACAAGGTCGAGCCACTTCTTTCCGAATTCCGCAAGCAGGGCGTGCGGGTTGAACTCGGTGGCGAGATCGAAGAGAGCAAGAGTGCCAACGAAGGCATCGAGAAGCTGCTCCCGCTCTGCCTTGCTGCCATGTTCCTGTTGTTCGTATGGCAGTTCGAGAGCATCCGCAAGAGCCTGATCGTCCTGGCGAGCATTCCGTTCGTGGTCATCGGCGCGACCTTGGCACTCAAGCTGAGTGGCACCAGCCTGACCTTCATCGGAACACTGGGGCTGCTCGCACTTGCCGGCATCATCGTCAACAACGCGATTCTGCTCATCGATGCGATCGACGAAGGCCAGCGCGATGGCTTGCCCCCTCTCCAGGCCATTGAAGAGGCTGCGGCAAAGCGCCTGCGCCCCATCGTGATGACCAAGATGGTCTGCATTCTCGGCCTTGTCCCGCTGCTGCTGTTTGGCGGTTCCATGTGGACCAGCATGTCGATCGTGATGATCGGCGGCCTCGCCCTTGGAACGCTGATCACGCTGGGTCTCATTCCAGCGCTGTATGCCGCGCTCTACCGCATTCACCCGACCGAGGAGGCATGATCATGGCTATTGGAAATCGAGTTGCCTGCCTGTCGATTGCTGTGCTTGTGGCGCTGTCTTCTGGCTGCGCCTCTGTGGCCCCCAGGACCGAGATCCCTGACGCGGCAGCCCGGCATCATGTGGGCCAGGCCCGCACGCCGGCGGCGCTGGATGCGGATGTCCTGCCCGGGACGCCCAACAGGCAATGGTGGAAGGACTTCTCCGACCCCAACCTGGATGCGCTGGTCAGCCTGGCCATGCGCGGGAATCATGACCTGAAGTCTGCCCTTGCCGCCGTGGTGGAAGCGCGCGCACTGGCAGGCGCAGCGCGCAAGGACTATCTGCCGAGCGGTGCGCTGCAGGTCAAGGCCGAAGCCATGCAGTCCGCCCAGATCGAAGCGGATCCCTATCGCCAGGATCTTCCCCGCCCCCCTTCCCAGAGACTGCTGTCCGTCGGACAGATGTTCTCCTGGGAGCTGGATCTGTTTGGGCGCATTGGCACCGCCGCAGCCATGGCCGATCGCAAGGCCGATGCGGCGGCGGCTGACGCGAGATCAGCTGCCGCAGTGCTCCAGGCCGAGGTTGCGAAGAACTACTTCCTGCTCAGGATGGACCAGATCAACCTGTCCTCTCTTGAGCGGGAGGTTGAGCTGAGCAAGGCGCGCGTTGTGCGTGTGAAGGCCCGGTATGCGGCCGGGCTGGTCGATCGCAGGGAGGCGCTTGCGGTCGAATCCGAACATGCCGAGCTGGTGGCGCAGGAGGCGGCAACCGTTACCCGGCTGCAGGCGGACAGGGCCGCATTGGCGGTTCTTGCGGGCCGCTCGCCGGCCGCGCGGGACGACACCTGGGAGGCGTTGCTGGCCCCGGCTCCACTGCCGGCCCCGCCGGGCCTTGCATCGCTTGCGCAGCCGACCGACCTCCTGGCGCGGCGGCCGGACGTCGCCAAGGCCGATGCCCTACTGCGAGCAAGCCTTGGCAACGTCGTACTCGCCGAGCGTGCGCACCTTCCGCGCCTCACGCTGAATGTCTTCGGCGGCATCCTTGCACCGTTCGGTTCGCTGGGCGATTCCAGTGCAAAGCGCTTCTCGGCCGGCCCGGAGCTTCAGTGGGAGTGGTTGAGCTTTGGCCGGAAGCAGGCCAGGGAGGAAGCCGCTCGCGCCGGCAGTGATCAGAACTGGCATGCCTTCGAGCAGACCGTGCTGACGGCGCTGAAGGAGAGTGAGGACTCCCTGCATGCGTGGACGAGTTCCCAGGTCAGGATGCAGCAGGCGGTAAATGCCGAGGCACTCAGCAGCAGATCTTCGGCCTATGCCTCTTCCCGCGTGGACGCCGGAATCGAGCCGAAGGATGCCGGCCTGCGGCAGCAGGCGCTGCACGAAAAGGCGCGCAGAGAGCTTGCGGCGGCACAGGCCGGGCTGCTGATGGCCCACGTGCAGGTGCAGCTGGCGCTGGGGGCATGGCAGCCCGAGAAGGGGGACCCTGAGATTGAAATCGGCAGGCCCATCGCTTCCCGGAAGAGCGCCGAAAGCGAAGCATCTGCGGCGCATCACTGACTGGCTCGAACGGCAACCCGCCAGGCCGTACCGGCCTGGCGGATCGTTCGTCGCCCGCTACATGAGGAAAACTCTCTTGAACGCTACCCACAGTTCGTCCGTGCGTGTGCCCGGCATACTCATCCGCGAAACGGCAGCGCTTATCGTCCGCAATGGTCGGTCTTCGGTGACCGTCAGTGAGATTCTCGAATGCTCGGGCGTCAGCCGTGGCGCGATGTTCCATCACTTCTACTGCAAGCAGGATCTCATCGACGCCACTTTCTCGTGCTGGCTGCAGAACTTCAATCAGGATGTGGAACGGAGAATGCGTGCCAACGGGCTCCGCTCCGGCGCATTCACCAACGCCTACGTGGAATCGGTGGTCGAGGGCTGCAGGCGGCACGACGTTGCAATGCTCTCGGCCCTGATCATCCGCCTGGACCTGACCCAGGCACCCGCGTCGCAGTGGATCGAGTGGATGAAGAAGAAGCTGGCCACCGAGCCGTCCGAGGCGGACGATCCCGCGCTGAAGTCTGCGCGTCTCGCCGCCGATGGTCTGTGGCTTGGCTCACTGTCCTGCCCTGCCCCCGCCAATGAGCCGAAGATCGACATTCAAACGCCGCAGATCCCGGTGCAGCGCTGTGGCCATGGTCCGTCCCATCGCCTTGTCTAAGGACGATCAGGACGCGCGACCGCGCGCTCATCGAACAGCAGGGATGCAACCGTGCCATGGCTAGAAGAACCAGGGAGGACGCACACGCCACGCGCGAGAGGATCCTCGATGCCGCACTGGTGTGCCTGCTGCGCCATGGGCCCGCCGGCGCCACGCTGGAGCTGATCGCCACCGAGTGCGGCTATTCGCGCGGCGCGATCTACTGGCACTTCGGGTCCCGTCAGAACCTGCTGGGTGAACTTTCCGCGCGAGGGCGGCCAGATGCACCCGAAGGACTGCGGGAAGCCGCCATCCGGCAGTGTAATGACCCGTTCAAGCTTCTGTTTGCGGACCTGGTCAGGGTCTTTGATCACACGCGCCGCACCCCACGCGTTCGCCGAACGGTTGAGCTTCTGCTGCGCTCTGGTGCATCACATGAGCTGGGCGGCATAGGCGACGTGCTCGCGGCGTGCGCGATGCCGGAGGTCCGCATGCTGGAGCTTGTATACCAGCGTGCAGGAGCACTGGGCCAGCTCCGTGAGGGCGTTGATACAGCCACTGCGGCGCGCAGCCTTCATGCGATCGCGGTCGGTGTTCTGCTGGGATCAATCCTGGAGCCCGGCATCCTCGACCTGGAGATGGGCGGGGCACGCACCGTGGAAGACCTGCTCAGGCTGCACATGGCTGTTCCCTTCGCGGCCGCCGGAGCGTGGCTCAGCCCATGTGTGGGCTGAGCCGGTTCCTCATCGATCCACTTCGCCGAACACAATGTCGTAGGTGCCAATCATGGCGACGACATCCGCCAGCATGTGGCCCCTGACGATTTCATCCAGAGAAGAGAGATGAGCGAAGCCGGGAGCACGCAGGTGCACCCGGAACGGCTTGTTGGCGCCATCGGAGATCAGGTAGCAACCGAACTCGCCCTTGGGTGCCTCGACCGCTGCGTAGGTCTCACCTGCCGGCACCTGGTAGCCTTCGCTGAAGAGCTTGAAGTGATGGATCAGCGCTTCCATGTCGGACTTCATCTCCTGCCGGGACGGCGGCGCCACCTTGAAGTTCTGGACCATCACCGGGCCGGGGTTGGCGCGAAGCCAGTCGATACATTGCCGGATGATGCGGTTGGACTGCCGCATCTCCGCGACACGGCACAGGTAGCGGTCATAGCAGTCACCGGCGCTGCCGACCGGAATGTCGAAGTCAACGGCATCGTACTTCGCGTAGGGGCGCTTCTTCCTCAGGTCCCACGCCACGCCCGAGCCTCTCAGCATCACCCCGGTCATGCCCCAGTCCATGGCCTGCTGCGGGGTCACAACGCCAATGCCCACCGTGCGCTGCTTCCAGATTCTGTTGTCGGTGAGCAGGGTTTCGTACTCATCAATGCGGTTCGGGAACTCGCGGGTGAAATTCTCGATGAAATCGAGCAGTGACCCTTCTCTCGCGGCGTTCAGCCGCCGCAGCTCCTTCCCCTTCTTCCAGCGTGACTCCTTGTACTTCGGCATCTGGTCAGGCAGATCACGGTACACACCGCCGGGCCGGTAATACGTGGCATGCATTCGAGCGCCGGATACCGCCTCGTAGCAGTCCATCAGCTCTTCGCGTTCCCGGAATGCATAGAGCATCACGGCCATGGCGCCCAGGTCCAGCGCGCCCGTTCCGATGTTCATGAGGTGATTGAGGATACGGGTGATCTCATCGAACATCGTGCGGATGTACTGTGCCCTGATGGGTGCCTCGATTCCCAGAAGGGTTTCAATCGCACGTACGTAGGCGTGTTCATTGCACATCATGGATACGTAGTCCAGCCGATCCATGTAGCCGATGGACTGGTTGAAGGGCTTGGACTCCGCCAGCTTCTCGGTACCCCGGTGCAGCAGGCCCACATGCGGATCCGCGCGCACAACGGTCTCGCCATCCATCTCAAGCACAAGGCGCAGTACCCCATGTGCCGCAGGATGTTGGGGGCCGAGGTTCATCACGTAGTTCCGGATCTCGGTATCCCGCCGATCACCGCGCACGGGAGCGGGGCCGCCCGCCGTCGTCCGCTTCATGTTCATCCAATAGCTTCCGTAGTCCGAACGCATTCAGCGGAAGTGCTCAATGCTCCAAGCGTCGATGCTACTTCGACGTGGAAGGCCGGTTATGGACTGCTTGGTCTGGAATGTGGAGCGCTGGGATTGTTCCCGAGCCGAAGCAATCTGCAGTCAAAACGCGGATTTTCTCGACGGCGGCGCTTGCTGCCAACCCCCGGTTGCGGGGGGAACAAGCCTGGCAAATCACTTCAACGAGACTGGGTCAATTTCCCCTGGACTGTCCGATGCCACCGTGCAATGCCCGGCGTTCGCAAGGAAACGCTGTTCGCAGGCCTTCCACAACCAGCGAAGAAGCATTCTGTTGCAAGCGCTCCTGGGGCAATTGCTGAAGATGGGAGGTGACACGATCGGCCAGTTCATGTGGAAGGATCTGGCCTTGGCCGCACCACTGGCCACGACTGGTATCGGCAGCACCCTGGATGTAAGCATTGGCACGGGCGATGGACAGACTCCGGCACTGTTCGCTGGTACAGAATCCGTCAGCCCCTTTTCCCTGCAGTAGCGTGATCAGCTCCGCGCCGCTCACAAGCCAGGTGCGCTTCGGTGGTGATGTCTCCGCAAGCAAGGATCCGGTCAGGAAGCAGGCTCCAAGCATAAGCAGCCGAATCATGCGACGACCCGCCTGTCGGCCTTGATGTCCTCTCATGCCTTGGACCTTGGTTGTCGTCCTTCTGGATTCCATGCAGTTGATCCCCTCACCACGCACCGGCCCGTCATCACCAGCCGGCGTACCGGCAGCTCCGGCGCGCGCAGGCGCTCAAGCAACAGCGACATCGCAGCGCGCCCCATCTCTTCGACCGGCTGTTCGATCACGGTGATGCCCGGCTCGACCAGTTCGGTCCAGCGTTCGTTGTCAAAGCCCGCCAGCGCCAGCGCGTCCGGAATTGCCAGGCCTGCACTGCGGGCGGCCTTCAACGCTCCCATGAGCAGCAGGCTGTTGCTGGCGACCAGCGCCTCCGGCCGCGATGGGCCAGCCAGCCACTGTTCGACCGTTGCAATGGCCGCTTCAGCCGTGGGCTCAACCTCGCGGTAATCCGGCTGAAGCCCATGTGTACGCATCGAAGCGAGATAGCCGTCGCGACGCTCGGCTGCCGTGGTGCTGGTGCTGCCGAACAGGCCGCCGATGCGGCGATAGCCACGCGCGACCAGATGCTCGACCAGGCCCGCCATCGCGGCCGGATTGTCGAGCACCACGCTGTCGATCGACCCGCCGGGTGCGGCGCGGTCCACCAGCACCGTCGGATAGTCCAGTGTGAGCCGCTCCAGCCGGCCCACCGTGGTCCGGGTGGGCGCGAAGATCAGTCCGCTGATGCGCTCCTCGTGCATCAACTGCAGATATAGCGCCTCGCGCTCGGGGTCCTCGTCGGTGTTGCAGAGGGTGACGCGCAGGCCTTCGCGATAGGCAACCTCCTCCACCGCTCGGATCAGCGCCGTGAAGAACGGGTTGCGGATGTCCGCCACGATCAGCCCGATGATGCCGGTGTGCCGGGCACGCAGGCGCCGTGCCTGCAGGTTGGGGTGATAGCCGGTCTGGCGGATCGCCGCCTCCACCCGGCCACGCACGGCCTCGCTGACCGGGCCGCCGCCGAGCACGCGCGACACCGTGGACTTGGAGACCCCCGCCACGCGCGCGACGTCGTTGATGCTGATGCTCATTGGAACCGTTCCCGGAAACTTTCACTGTTCGAGGCCGGATGGCCATTCAGGACAATGCTAACGCCAAAGGACTATTGGCTTTTTGTGCAGTGCACATTGAAATGATCATTGGGAACGTTCCCAATACGCCACAGCACCCCCTTCCCGGAGCCCGCCTTGCAGCCCTTGACCTCCCCAGCCCCCGTCAGCCGGGAATTGATCCGCCTGGATGCGCGGGCACTCGACAAGGCCGACGCCATCGCCCAGGTGGCGCAGATGCTGGTCGCTGCCGGCTGCGTTGCGCCGGGTTACGAGGCCAGCATGGGGCGTCGCGAGGCGTTGGCGAACACCTTCCTCGGCCATGGCGTGGCCATTCCGCACGGGCTGGGCGAGGACCGTCACCTGGTGCGCCGCGATGGCATTGCCGTGCTGCAGTTCCCGCAAGGCGTGGAGTGGAATCCGGGCCAGGTCACTCGCTTGGTGGTCGGCATTGCCGCCCAGTCCGATACCCACATCACCCTGCTGCGCCGGCTGACCCGACTGATCCAGGATGACGCAACGCTGCAACGCCTGTTCACCACGGCAGATGCGAGCGAGATCATCAGCGCGCTGACCGGCGATGTTGCGACCACGGCCCCCAATGTGCCGGTGACTGACCTGGCCGACCGTTTCGACTGGACCATCGCCTATCCCAACGGGCTGCACGCACGCCCGGCCACGCGCTGGGCCGAAACAGCGCGCGGCTTCGCGGCCCGGGCACAGGTCCGCGCGGGCGATCAGGCTGCCGATGCCAAGAGCCTGGTGGCGCTGCTGCAGCTCGGGTTGCGCCATGGCGACGCGGTCAGCGTGTCTGCCGAGGGCGCCGATGCCCCTGCCCTGTTGGCCGCACTGCGCAAGGTCATGGACGGGCTGGTGGCACAGGAAAGGGCCGATGCCGAGCGCGCGGCGCAGCGCAAGGCCGCGCCGGTTGCGGGCTGGAATCCGCCCGACGCACAGGCGGCGATCGTCGGCATCGGCGCCAGCCCAGGCCTGGCGATCGGCCCGGTGCATGTGCTGGCCAGCACGCATGCCGACGTTGCTGACCGCCCCACCCCGCTCGGCGAAGGCGGCGCACGCCTGCAGGAGGCGCTCAGCCGCACCCGCCAGCAGCTGGCCGCACTGCAGGACGACACCCAGCGCCGGCTCGGCGCCTCGGATGCGGCAATCTTCAAGGCGCAGGCCGCGCTGCTCGACGACACCGATCTGATTACCCGCACCTGCCAGCTGATGGTCGAAGGCCATGGTGTTGCGTGGTCCTGGCACCAGGCCATTGAGCAGATTGCCTCCGGCCTGGCGGCACTGGGCAACCCGGTGCTGGCCGGGCGCGCCGCCGACCTGCGTGACGTCGGCCGGCGCGTACTGGCACAGCTTGATCCGTCCGCGGCGGGTGGCGGCCTTGCCGACCTGCCTGCACATCCTTGCATCCTGCTCGCTGCTGATCTGTCGCCGTCCGACACGGCCAACCTCGATACCGGTCGCGTGCTTGGCCTCGCCACCGCGCTGGGCGGGCCGACCTCGCACACCGCGATCCTCTCGCGCACGTTGGGCCTGCCGGCGCTGGTCGCCGCTGGCGCGGAGCTGCTGACGATCAGCGCGGGGAGCGAGGCGATCATCGATGGCAGCAGCGGGCGCCTCTATCTGTCGCCGTCCGAGGCCGATCTCGCCTCGGCACGTGCGTGGATCGCCGAACAGCAGCAGATCCGCGAGCGTGAAGCGGCGCAACGCGCGCAGCCGGCACAGACCCCTGACGGACACCGCATCGACATCGGCGCCAACGTCAACCTTCCCGAGCAGGTGCCGCTGGCACTGGAGCAGGGCGCGGAAGGCGTCGGCCTGATGCGCACCGAATTCCTGTTCCTCGAGCGCGGGAGCACGCCCAGCGAGGATGAGCAGTACGCCACGTACGTGGCGATGGCCAAGGCACTCGACGGCCGCCCGCTGATCGTGCGTGCGCTCGATATCGGTGGCGACAAGCAGGTCGCTCACCTGGAGCTGCCACGCGAGGAAAATCCGTTCCTCGGCGTGCGTGGCGCGCGCCTGCTGCTGCGCCGCCTCGACCTGCTGGAACCACAGCTGCGTGCGCTGTATCGCGCGGCGAAGGACGGCGCACGCCTGTCCATCATGTTTCCGATGATCACCTCGGTGCCCGAGCTGATCGCACTGCGCGCCATCTGCGAACGGTTGCGCGCCGCGCTTGAGGCACCCGAAGTGCCGATCGGGATCATGATTGAAGTCCCTGCCGCAGCAGCCCAGAGCGATGTACTGGCGCGCCATGCCGACTTCTTCTCGATCGGCACCAACGACCTGACCCAGTACGTGCTGGCGATCGACCGCCAGAACCCGGAACTCGCCGCCGAGGCCGACAGCCTGCACCCGGCCGTGCTGCGCGCGATCCGCGCCACGGTGGAAGGTGCACGCCTGCATGGGCGCTGGGTTGGCGTCTGCGGCGGCCTGGCAGGCGATCCCTTTGGTGCAATGCTGCTGGCCGGCCTGGGCGTGGACGAACTGTCGATGACCCCGAACGACATCCCGGCCGTGAAGGCACGCCTGCGTGGCAACGCGATGACCGATCTGCAGGCATTGGCCAATAGTGCACTCGACTGCGAAACCGCCGAGCAGGTACGTGCGCTCGATGGAGTGCGCGCATGAGCGCCCGCGCCGTCACCGTTACCTTGAACCCGGCGATCGACCAGACCGTGC
This sequence comes from Stenotrophomonas sp. ASS1, assembly GCF_004346925.1. Lineage (NCBI taxonomy): Bacteria > Pseudomonadati > Pseudomonadota > Gammaproteobacteria > Lysobacterales > Lysobacteraceae > Stenotrophomonas > Stenotrophomonas oleivorans. Next base: position 2,286,905 of record NZ_CP031167.1, read on the forward strand.
GGCTGGCGCACCTGCAACCGGGCCATGTGCATCGTGCCCGCAGCACCCGCGACGACGCCGGCGGCAAGGGCATCAACGTGGCCGCCTGCCTGGCCGATTGGGGTGTGCCGACCACCGCGCTGGGCGTGCTCGGCGATGGCAACGACGGCGTGTTCAGCGCACTGTTCGCCGAGCGCGGCATCGCAGACGCTTGCCTGCGCATTGCGGGCCGCACCCGCACCAACATCAAGCTGGTCGAAGAGGCCAACGGCGAGACCACCGACATCAACCTGCCCGGCCTGTCACTGCGTGATGCCGATCTGGACGCGGTATCGCGCCGACTCGACGCCCTGCTCCAGCCGGACCTGCCGGTGGTGCTGTCCGGCAGCCTGCCGTCCGGGCTGCCAGCCGATGCATGGGCGAGACTGCAGGCGCAGGCGAGCGCCGCCGGTGCGCGCGTACTGCTGGATACCAGTGGCGACGCGCTGGCCGCGGCGTTGAGCGGCGCACAGGGCGCACTGCCGTACGCGATCAAGCCCAACCGCCACGAACTGGAGGCCTGGACCGGTACGCCGCTGCCGGATCGCAGCGCCCTGCGGGCCGCAGGCCACGCCTTGGTTGAACGCGGAGTTGCGCTTGTGGCGATCTCGATGGGCGCCGACGGCGCGCTGTTCATTGATCGCAGCGGCGCCCTGATCGCGCGACCGCCGCGACTGGCACGCGGCAGCACGGTCGGTGCTGGCGATGCCATGGTCGCCGGCATCGCCGCCGCCTTGCTGGAGCCCTCCCTGGATCTGACGGGTTGCGCCCGATTGGCGACGGCGTTCTCGATGAGCCGGCTGGAGAGCGGCGACGCGCGACGACTGGACCCGACGCAGGTGCGCGCGTGGACCGGCGACGTACTGATCGAGCGGTTGGATTGAAACCCCTGCAGAGGGAGCTGCGGCTGGCCCGCCCCCTCCCGCAAGGACGAACCCGAAGAATTCCAGGAGTGCCCATGCAAGCTTCCACCGTAGTCATCGCCGCAGGCGAACGCAGCATCGAGGCGGTTCTTGCCGCCGAAGCGCTGCGCCGCGCCGCCCGCCAGCAAGGCGCTGAACTGGCGATCGAAATCCGCAGCGACCAGGGCGTGACCGGGGCACTGCCCGCCACGCAGGCCGCCGCCGCAACGCAGCTGCTGCTGGTGGGTGACGGCGAGGCGGATGCCGCGCGCTTCGGCAGCGCCCAGATCGTACGCGCCAGCCTCGGTGAGGTGCTGGACGACCCGCTTGCCGTGCTGGCGCAGCTTGCCGCGACGTCCGGAACCGCGCCCGCCGCGGACGCCAGCAAGCACATCGTCGCCGTTACCTCCTGCCCGACCGGCATCGCCCACACGTTCATGGCGGCCGAAGGCCTGCAGCAAGCCGCCAAGGCATTGGGCCACGCGATCCGGGTGGAAACCCAGGGCTCGGTCGGCGCGCAGGACGCATTGAGCGACGAAGAAGTCGCTGCCGCCGACCTGGTGCTGATCGCCGCCGACCGCGAAGTCGATCTGTCACGCTTTGCTGGCAAACGCCTGTTCAAGAGCGGCACCAAGCCGGCGATCAATGACGGCCAGAACCTGATCCGCAAGGCGCTGGCCGAGGCCAGCGTGCAGGCGGGTACGGCGGCTTCAGGCCGCACCACCGAAAAGGCCAAGGTCACCGGTCCCTACAAGCACCTGATGACCGGCGTGTCGTTCATGCTGCCGTTCGTCACTGCCGGTGGCCTGCTGATCGCACTGGCGTTCGCGCTCGGCGGCATCTATGCCTTCGACGATGCACACAAGGGCACGCTGGCCTGGTCGCTGTTCCAGATCGGCGCCAAGTCCGGCTTCATGCTGATGGTGCCGGCGCTGGCCGGTTACATCGCCTACTCCATCGCCGATCGCCCGGGTATCGCGCCGGGCATGATCGGCGGGCTGGTGGCAGTCAACATGGATGCGGGCTTCATCGGCGGCATCCTGGCCGGCTTCATCGCCGGTTACGGTGTGCACTGGATCAATCGTGCGCTGCGCCTGCCGCGCAGCCTGGAAGGCCTCAAGCCGGTGCTGATCCTGCCGGTGCTTGGCACGTTGCTGGTCGGCCTGTTGATGATGTATGTGATCGGCACGCCGGTCGCCGGGTTGCTGGCCTGGTTGACCGACTGGCTGCGCGGCATGCAGGGCAGCAGTGCGATCCTGCTGGGCCTGCTGCTGGGCGGAATGATGGCGGCGGACATGGGCGGGCCGGTCAACAAGGCCTCCTATGCATTCTCCACCGCACTGATTTCCAGCCAGGTCTATACGCCGATGGCTGCGACGATGATCGGCGGCATGACGCCGCCGCTGGGCATCGCGTTGGCAACATGGTTGTTCAGCAACCGCTTCACTGCCGAGGAGCGCGGCACGGCCGGTGCCGCGGGCGTGCTTGGCCTCAGCTTCGTGACCGAGGGTGCGATCCCCTACGCCGCGCGCGATCCGCTGCGCACCATTCCAGCGCTGATCCTTGGCTCTGCCGTGGCCGGTGCGATCTCGATGGCCGCAGGCGTCGAGCTGAAGGTGCCGCACGGCGGAGTGTTCGTGCTGCCGATCCCGAATGCGGTCACCCACCTTGGCATCTACCTGCTGGCGCTGGTGGCCGGCGTGGCCGTCACCGCGGTCGCGCTGCGCGTCCTCAAGAAGCCGGTCACGGCTCACACCCTGTAAAAGGAACCTCGCCCATGATCTGCTCTTCCCGCCGCCTGTTGCCGGTAGCGATCCTGCTGGCCCTGCCGTCCGTGGCCGCAGCCGCCGGCACGAGCGACGTCTTCACCCCCAAGCTGGCGTACACCGGTGAAGCAGCTGCCACGCTCGACGGCGGCAAGCGCAGCGGCACGGCGTATGCCGGACAGCTGATGTTCGGCGCCGACGTGAACCTGGATGCTGCGTTTGGCTGGCGGGGCGCGACGATCAAGGCCTACGGTATCAACCGCCATGGCACCAACCTGGCCAACAGCAGCACTGGCAACAGCACCTCGGTGCAGGAAATCTACGGCGGCCAGGGCACGCGCCTGGCCAACCTGACGCTTGAACAGAAACTGCTGAACGACCGACTGGTGCTGGAAGCGGGGCGCAGCGTCGCCAACATCCATCACCTCGGTTCGGAGCTGTGCCAGTACTTCCAGGGCAATTCGGCCTGTGGCAACCCGACCTACGTATTCCGCACCAGTAATTTCACCTGGTGGCCGGTATCGAGCTGGATGGCCGATGCCACGGCCTGGGTAACGCCCGATGTCTATGTGCGCGTCGGCGCCTACCAGGTCGATCCCAGCCAGGCGGAGGATGGCCAGCACGGCCTGAAGTGGAATACGAACCAGGCCACCGGCTGGATCGTGCCCTACACGCTCGGTTGGCGCAGCCCTGCTTCGGCACGACTGAAAGCCCGCTACGAACTCGGTGGCTGGCAACGGCGCCCCGGCGCTGCTCAGCGGGCAGGACTATGCGTCCCGTCGCGGCCGATCCGGTGCGTTCGCCCGCTTCGAGCAACAGCTCACCAATGATGGTGGCGGCCGCGGCCTGACCCTGTTCGGTGCGGCGCTCAAGGGCACCTCCGGCCAGTTGATCGAGGATCATTTCCTGCAGGCTGGCATGGTGCAGAAAGGCACGTTCACCAGCCGGCCGCAGGACAGCATCGCTTTCGTTGTGACCCAGCAGAAGTACAGCAGCATCGCGCTGGAGAACCTGCGCCTTGCCCGCGCCGCGGCCGGCGGTAGCGGCACGCCGCACGGGAGCCAGGTGATGATGGAACTGAGCTATGGCATCCAGCTCACCCCACAGCTCCGGGTCGCGCCGAACCTGCACTACATCGTGCATCCGGACCAGTTCAATGAACCCGCACGCCAACGTGACCTGCCAAATGCGCTGATTGCGGGCATGCGGATCGATTGGAGTCTGTAGGAGAGCCTGGCCGCACTCGATTGCCGGCGACGTGAGGAGCTGGCCAGCGGCCGGCACTACCCGGGCGATCAGCCCGCGGTTTCCAGCCCCTTGCCTGCCGTACCCATCCGCAGCGAGGCCAGGTACCGGCAGTACTTGCCGACGAAGATGCCGGTGAATCCGCCCGCCAGCAGCAGGTAGGCGGCACTGAAGCCAGCATTGGCAGTCAACGACGGCGACACCGCAAATGCGACTTCGAAGCCGTACTTGACCAGGAAGGTGATCAGCAGCAGCGGCAGCAGGCTGAAGTCCGCGTTGCGCCAGAGCTTGCCGGTGCTGCGGTCCAGCGTCAGCTTCAGCCGATTCAGCAGCGGCCAGGCCAGCGCGGCACCCGTGGCGATGCCGGCCAGCCACTCGCTCCAGGCAGTCAGCGACGTGCCGAAGCGATGGCTGATCGACCACGCACCCCAGGCGGCGAACAGGGCGGGCACGATCGCCAGCTTCTGCAGCGAGGTCTCCCCTGGCTTCATGGCGGCGATGCCGCGGATGATCAGGAAGGCCAGGAGCAGCCAGACCCAGATCGGCGTCTGTGCGGCGAGTTGCTGGAGCATGTTCATGAGCGGTCCCCTTGGTGAGTGGTGGCTGAGTGGTGGCGAGGCGCCCTCGCCTTGGCGCTCACTATTCGCTTCCCCCAAGGTTGCAGCCAGTGACAGCTGTCAGCCTTCGTAGGTGATGTGGCGGCGTGCCACGCTGCCAACAGCCACAGTGCGGACCCACCCGGGACACCCGCCTCATCCGCTCGGCCTGCTCGACCCGCGATACCATTGCCACAATGCCGCTGCGAGCTGATACGCCATGCGCAACGATCCTGTCCGGCGCCACCTGTGTGCAGCACTACTGGCTGCCGGCTGCGGCCTGTCTGCCCGGTCTGCACTGGCGAGCCGGCGTACTTCAGGCAGCTGCAGTTCGCTGGCCGCGCTGCTGCGGGCCGAGCAGCAGCCTGGCCTGGCGGCCGTTCTGGTAGATCATGGGCGCATCGCCGCGCTAGCCACGGCGGGCCGACGCACCGTCACCCGGCCCTCACCGATTGATCGCCATACCGTGTTCGAGCTGGGATCGATTACCAAGGTGTTCACGGCGCTGCTGGTATTCCGGCTCCAGCAGCGACAGTTGCTCGACGTCACGGCGCCCATCGGCCTGTATGTGGAGGGACTGCCTTCAGAGTGGGCATCCACTTCACTGCTGCGGCTGCTGAGCCATACCTCCGGCATTCCCAATTATTTGAATGAAGACAACTTCCTGCGATTGATGCCGACGAGTCCGCAACCCCGTGAACTGTTGGCAGGGGTGGAGCAGATGCCGCTGGAGTTTGCGCCAGGTACGCGGCATGCCTATTCCAATACGAACTACATTCTGCTCGGTCTGGCCATCGAACATGCAACCCGCATGGATTACTGGAACGTTCTCCAGAAAGAGATCCTGTCGCCGCTAGGCATGCGCGACGCGGGACCGCGCCGCTCAGAGGATCGGCGCCGGATTGCCCAGGGGCATCTATTCCAGGATGGCCAGTGGCACGACCCACCGCCCACTGCTGCGGGTTCGGCGTGGGCGGCCGGCAGCCTGTTGGCGAGCATCGATGACATGGCACGCCTTGCTGTGGCATTGGACCAGGGTCGGCTGCTACCTGATGGTGCGCTGAGGCGCATGTGGTGCGACACGGTTCTTTCCAACGGAAGCAAGGCGGGCTGGGGGGCCGGCTGGCAGGTTGCCGATGACGGCAATGTAGTCGGTCACGGAGGCGGAACCGCAGGCTTTACTGGGTACTTGCGGCACGTTCCTGCGCAACGAAGAACGGTCGTGGTCCTGATCAATCGTGCCGGAGACATCAATCCCCAGCGCATTGCAGAGCGCCTCGATCTTGGGATGCGCCGCTGCCCGGATTTTCAGCCGCCGCTGCTGTAAATGCTCCGCCGATACTGCTCCACCCACTCCAGTGATGGCGCAATGCCACCGAACGGGAAGAAGTGCGGGCTGACCGGGCCATGGGCGTCCGTCAGCCCACTCAGCAGGCGATCCATGAACACCTCCGGCCCTGCCGTTCCCAGCAGCCGGCCGATCGAGATGCCGTACCGCGCCAGCATCGATGCACTGGCACCCACGCCGCACATCGCGGCGTAGCGCGCCAGCCGCGCAATGCTGGCCGGGCCCGGCACGCCCACCAGTACCGGAACCGTGATGCCACGGGCGCGCAGCGCATCCAGCCAGGCCAGCACGATATCGGCATCGAAGGCGAACTGGGTGATGATCAGCGGTGCCATGCCTCTCGCCTCGATGGCCTGGCATTTGCGTTCCAACACGTGCCACCGGTCCTCGGCGGTCATCACCGGATGGCCTTCCGGATGCCCGCCGATGGCCACAACCTTGATGCCGTAACGCTCAAGAAGGCCGGTCTCGATGATCGAGGTACTGTCGGCAAACGGCCCTGCGGGCGCGGAAAGATCACCGGCGATCAGCAGGCACTTCTCTACCCCCGCTTCGCTGGCGGCGCGTTCCAGGAACCGCGCAAGCGCCGCACGCGACGCGATGCGGCGGGCAGAGAGATGCGGCATCGGCTCGAAGCCGAGTTCGCGCACCGTGCGCGCGGCCGCCAGCCGGGCGTCGTCGTCCTCGCTCGCCAGGTAAGGGATCGAGATCGTCGTTCCCGGAGCGATGCGATCCGCTTCCGCGCGTAGTGCCGGCATGGCCTTCGCGCTCACTTCCAGAGAAAACGCGTTGATGAAGGCTTCCGCCCGCTGCGATCCAGGTGCAGGCATCAACGCGCTCCGCCCACGTTGCCGGCAATCGGCGTGCTGTTACGCGCCAGTTCGACGAAGGCCTGCAGGTAGTCGATACCGGTATCGGCCTCGCGCGCGCCCAGGTAGATCTGCTTGGGAATGCCCTTCGCCCCCAGGCGCACCGGCACCACGTCCATGCGTGCGGCATATTCCTCCACCAGCCAGCGCGGCATGGCGGCCACGCCACGGCCGCTGGCCACCATCTGCATCATGATGTCGGTGGTTTCAATGGCCTTGTGGCGCCGCGGCGTGATGCCGGCCGGCAGCAGGAACTGGTTGTAGATATCCAGGCGCTCGAACGGTACCGGGTAGCTGATCAGCACTTCCTGGCCGAGCTGGCGCGGCTTTACGTGGTCCACCTTGGCCAGTGCATGGTCCTTGGCCACCACCAGCACCTGCTCGTAGTCGAACACGGGCACGAACTTCAGGCCCGGCTTCAGCAGCGGATCGGGCGTGACCAGCAGATCGATCTCGTAGCCGAACAGCGCGCCGATACCGCCGAACTGGAACTTCTGCTTGACGTCCACATCCACGTCCGGCCAGGCGGCCAGGTACGGCGAGACGATCTTCAGCAGCCACTGGTAGCAGGGATGGCATTCCATGCCGATGCGCAGTGCACCGCGCTCGCCCTGTGCGAACTGGCCCAGTCGCTCTTCGGCCAGGTCCAGCTGCGGCAGCACGCGATTGGCCACCGCCAGCAGGTACTGCCCGGCCTGGGTCAGGCGCAGGCTGCGGCCTTCGCGCAGCCAGACATCGGTGCCCAGCTGCTGTTCCAGCTTCTTCATGCTGTGGCTCAGGGCTGACTGGGTCAGGTTGAGTACGCCTGCGGCGGCGGTCAACGAGCCCTGCTGCTCGACCTGCTGCACGATGCTGAGGTGGATCCGTTCCAGCATGACGATGAATCCCGCTCATGGATTGGTGAAGTAATACCATTTTACGTCATGGAAGGGCATGACTAGGATCGGGTCATGCCTTCGGTTGCCTGCCAGCCCGGTCACCTCGCCGGCCTGCAGGACTGCGCCCCCGCAGATCGCCCGAAGGAGCTCCCCTCCTGCTGAAAGCGAACAGATGACCCGCCCCCTCCGTATCGTCGCCGTCTCCGGCGGACTACAGCGCCCCTCCAGGGCTGCAACCCTGGCCGAGCACCTGCTGGACCTGATCGGCGAGGACGTTGCCTGCGAACCGCACCTGATCGAGCTGGGTGAGCTGGCGCCGCAACTGGCCGGCGCGCTGTGGCGCTCGCAGCTGCCCGAGGCTGTGGAGCGGCAGCTGGTGGCCGTTGAACAGGCAGACGTACTGGTGGTGGCCACGCCGGTCTACCGCGGTTCGTACACCGGCCTGTTCAAGCACTTCTTCGATTTCATCCACCAGGACGCACTGGTCGACACCCCGATCCTGCTCGCCGCCACCGGCGGCAGTGAGCGCCACGCGCTGGTGATCGACCACCAGCTGCGGCCACTCTTCAGTTTCTTCCAGGCCCGCACCCTGCCCCTGGGCGTGTACGCCACCGACCGCGATTTCGCCGAGGGCCGCGTGCACAACGACGCCCTGATCCAGCGTGCACGGCTGGCGGTGCAGCGGGCGCTGCCCCTGCTTGCGCTGTCCCATCGTGCAGCGCCCGCTGCCGCCGAGGCCGCTGCAGTCCTCTGAATGCCGAATGCCTGCGACCAGCATTCGGATGTCACCCCCGCAACCCGGAACGCCGCCCATGACGACCGACACCTTCACTTTCAGCATCACGCGCATCCCCTTCAACGAGGACTACCAGCCCGCTGACGGCACGCGCATCACCACCAACTTCGCCAACCTGGCCCGTGGCGCATCCCGCCAGGAAAACCTGCGCAACACGATCAGCATGATCAACAACCGCTTCAACGACCTGGCGCACTGGGACAACCCGAGCGCGGACCGCTACGCCGTTGAGCTGGACATCATCTCGGTGGAGATGCACATCGATGGAGCCGATGGCAGCGATCCGTTCCCGCTGATCGAAGTGCTGCGCCCGACCATTGTCGACACGCGTACCGGCGCTCGCACCGAGGGCATCGTCGGCAACAACTTCTCGTCCTATGTGCGTGACTACGATTTCAGCGTGGTACTGCCGGCCAGCAACGAGGGAAAGGCGACCTTCGGCATTCCGGAAGGCTTCGGTGATCTTCACGGCAAACTGTTCCAGCACTTTCTGGAATCGGACGCCTACCGCGCCAATTTCAGCAAGGGGCCGGTAATCTGCATCAGCGTCTCCAGCAGCAAGACCTACCATCGTACCGAGAACCACCATCCCATCCTGGGCGTGGAGTATCGCCAGGGCGAGTTCTCCCCCACCGACCAGTACTTCGACAAGATGGGCCTGCAGGTGCGCTATTTCATGCCGCCGGGCAGCGTCGCGCCGCTGGCGTTCTACTTCCAGGGCGACCTGCTGGGCGACTACTCGAACCTGGAGCTGATCGGCACCATCAGCACGATGGAGGCATTCCAGAAGATCTACCGGCCGGAGATCTACAACGCCAATTCCGTGGCCGGCAAGGTCTACCAGCCCAGCCTGAAGCACCAGGACTACTCCTCCACCCGCATCGTCTACGACCGCGAAGAGCGCAGCCAGCTGGCGGTCAAGCAGGGCAAATTCACCGAAGAGCACTTCATCAAGCCGTATCGCGCCGTGCTTGAGCAGTGGGCTGCCCGCTGATCCATCGATTCCCCATTCGCCCCAGGACACAGAACGCAATGTCGACGAAGAAACTGCTCCCCACCTCCACCGCCGGCAGCCTGCCCAAGCCCTCCTGGCTGGCGGAGCCCGAAAAGCTCTGGTCGCCCTGGAAACTGCAGGATGAAAGCTTGACCGAAGGCAAGCAGGATGCCCTGCGCCTGTCCCTGCAGGAACAGCAGCACGCCGGCATCGATATCGTCAGCGACGGTGAGCAGACCCGGCAGCACTTCGTTACCACGTTCATCGAGCACCTCAACGGCGTCGATTTCGAGAAGCGCGAAACCGTGCGCATCCGCAACCGCTACGACGCCAGCGTGCCGACCGTGGTCGGCGCCGTGAGCCGCCCCAAGCCGGTGTTCGTGGAGGATGCGAAGTTCCTGCGCCGGCAGACCACGCAGCCGATCAAGTGGGCACTACCCGGGCCGATGACCATGATCGACACCCTGTACGACGCGCACTACAAGAGCCGTGAGAAGCTGGCCTGGGAATTCGCGAAGATCCTCAACGAGGAAGCGAAGGAGCTGGAAGCCGCTGGCGTCGACATCATCCAGTTCGATGAGCCCGCCTTCAACGTGTTCTTCGACGAAGTGAACGACTGGGGCGTGGCCGCACTGGAGCGTGCGATCGAAGGACTGAAGTGCGAGACCGCCGTGCACATCTGCTACGGCTACGGCATCAAGGCCAACACCGACTGGAAGCAGACGCTGGGCTCGGAGTGGCGCCAGTATGAAGAGTCGTTCCCGAAGCTGCAGACCTCCAACCTCGACATCATCTCGCTGGAATGCCACAACTCGCACGTGCCGATCGACCTGATCGAGCTGGTGCGCGGCAAGAAGGTGATGGTGGGCGCCATCGACGTGGCCTCCAGCACGGTGGAGACGGCTGAGGAAGTAGCCAACACCCTGCGCAAGGCCCTGCAGTTCGTGGATGCCGACAAGCTTTATCCCAGCACCAACTGCGGCATGGCGCCGCTGGCCCGTGACGTGGCACGGGGCAAGCTGCGTGCGCTCAGCGAAGGGGCCAGGATCGTGCGCGAGGAGCTCTCGGCGTAACCGCTGCAAGCGATCTGCGTCCGGACCTCTGTGCGGGGTCCGGACGCATCGGCACTCAGCGCTTGCGCGTGCGCCGCTCGGGGCACTCCTTCGGATCGAACAGATCGTAGGTCTGCTTGATGGCCAGATTGCGGATCGCCCTGCGGTTTCCCTGCGCTGCAGCCTCACAGGTCCAGTAGATATCCTCTTCCTGGTCCTTGGGCACCCCGCGCCCGATGGAGTACAGGTATCCCAGCTCGGCCTGTGCAGGCGCGTAGCCCGCCATTGCCGCCTTGCGATACAGGTCGGCGGATCGGGCCTCATCCTTCTGTACGCTGATACCCTTGGCATACATCAGGGCGAGCCTGGTCTGCGCCTCCACATCACCGCCATCGGCAGCCGCTGTGAATGCTTCAACCGGGCCAAACGCGCCGGGCGTGTCCATCTCGGCACACCACACCTCGTTCTCCTTGCGATTCAGGCACAGCTCCAGACGGGCCTCCTTGACTCCCGCTAGGCCGAGCTCCTGCACGGCTGCCCTGGCATACCACTGCATGGCCTGGGCCTCGTCTTTCGTGAGGCCGGCGCGTCCCTTCTGATAGAGATTGGCAAGGCTGTACTGCCCGGCCGGCGAGCCGAGTTCAGCGGCTCGGCGGAGCCACAGGACAGCCTGGGCATCATCCTGCTGCGGGCCCAGGCCCTGCAGGTACATGATCCCGAGATCGGACTGTGCGTCCGCATTGCCCTGATCGGCAGCCTTGCGTACCCAGTGCAGGGCCTGAGCGGAATCCTTCGGCACGCCATTGCCTCGCAGATACAGCACACCCAGCATGGACTGTGCCGGCGCATAGCCCTGATCGGCCGCCTTGCGGTACCAGTCCGCTGCCTTCGCTGCGTCCCTGTCGACGCCTGCGCCGCGCAGATACCTGTCCCCAAGTTCATTCTGGGCTTCCGCGTTGCCGGTCTTCGCCGCAGCCATCACGCGATCCCGCTCGGCTGCGTTGTCATTGCCAAGCGCAGGCGTGCTGCAGGCCAGGGCAGCCAGTCCCGCACAGAGTGCGACGCGCCGCAGGGCGCCAATCCATTCTTCCGTGAACGTCTGCATTCTTGATCAACTCCAGATGGATGCCGCAGGTAGACCCGGCAGGTGCCTCGATCAGCAAGTGATCGGGGCCGGGGGCGGCATTATAGGTGCGCGCAGGACCACGTGGCCGAGGTTCTATCTGGGTAGCGGGCGTGCCTGCTCCTGCGCTCGCGACATCGCAGGGGTCCGTCTCAGCGCCAGCGCCTCCTTGATCCGGCCCATCTCACGCGACCCGGCCTCGGCCAGGCGGCGGGCCTGCTGCCGCTGCTCCCGCGTGAGCGCGGAAGGTGGTGGAGTACCGGCATCCAGCAGCCGCGCCACCGCATCGCGCAACCGCAACTGCGGGCAAAGCCGGGCGGCACACCATCGCTCGGCGTAGCGCTTGGCCTGGCGAGCATTCACGGCGGCCACGACCTTGGGCTGGGGTAATTTCCGCGCGGCGAGGAACAGGCGGACGCCGAGCACGGCATGCGGCACGACGTTGGCCACACAGCGGCCGTTCCACCACAGGTCCCAGCGATCACCGCTCTGCACCCAGCCGGAGGGCCGGCGGGTCGTCATGAAATCGGGAGGGCTGGAGGGCGAATGCATGGCCGGAAGAATACGGTCGGCCGTCGCATGGACTGAGATTGCGGAGTGGCGCTGGCAACCTCACAACGCTTCTGCCGCAGCGAAGCCCTCTTTACCACTCTGGGCCGAGCAGCTTCTCCACCTCGGTTTCGAGCTTCTTTGCGGCTTCGGCCTGCGAGGCTACCTTGATGCACAGCCCGGACTGCGCGGGCCCCGGAGTCAACTGGTAGCGGTTGATGGTCCCGCCGCCGTCGCCATCCAGCTCCACCCGGGCCACCAGGGTTCGGCCGTTGGCATTGAAGATCCAGTCCCGGTATTCGGACATCGTTGATTCCATGCGTGACACTTTGAGTGGCCTTCACTCTAAGCGGAGCGACGGTGAAGAGCGCCCGAAGAAAACGTTCGCGGAGCGTGGGGGCCGGGGGCACGCGGCAAGCAGACAAGCATGGGCTGGGCTCCACAGCTCGGGCGCGGCTCACGGAGTATGATGCCGCCTTCCCCGAACTGCCGTGATTGCAGCGGGCGCGCTCCTGCGAGGTACGCGTCGGCGCCGCTGAGACACCCCGCCCGATGCTCGTTTCCTACTCCTCTTTCCTCATCTGGGCGGCCGTGGCCGTTGCCACCGTCGGCCTGCTGTTCCGGCCGTTCCGCATTCCGGAATATGTGTGGGCACTGGGGGCTGCCCTTCTGCTTCCACTGCTGGGAGCGGTGTCGTTCGGCACGACCTTGCACGCGGTGGCCGAGGGCCGCGATGTCTATCTGTTCCTGGTCGGCATGATGGTGCTGGCCGAGCTGGCCCGGCGCGAGGGCCTGTTCGACTGGCTGGCGCTGTACGCGGTCCGCCACGCAGGCGGCTCGGGACGACGCCTGTTCGACCTGGTGTTCCTGGTCGGCACGTTGGTGACCGTGTTTCTTTCCAACGATGCCACGGCGGTGGTGCTGACCCCGGCGGTCTACGCAGCCTGCAAGGCGGCCCGTGCCAACCCCCTGCCCTATCTGTTCGTCTGTGCGTTCATCGCCAATGCGGCCAGCTTCGTGCTGCCCATTTCCAACCCGGCCAACCTGGTGGTGTACGGCCAGCACATGCCGCCCTTGATGCAGTGGCTGGCACAGTTCGCGCTGCCGTCGCTGGCCGCGATCGGCGCCACCTATCTGGTGCTGCGCTGGGTGCATCGGCGCGAGATCGCGCAGCCGCTGGTGGCGGCGCCGGCGCATCGCCCGCTGACCGAAGGTGGTCGGCTCAGCGCGCTGGGCGTGTTGTTCACCGGCACCGTGCTGCTGGTGACGTCCGCACTGAATGGCCCGCTCGGCGTGGCCACGTTCTGCGCAGGCACGCTGAGCGTGGCAGTGGTGGCGATGCGCCAAGGGCGCAGCCCGTTGCCGCTGCTGCGCCATGTGTCATGGGGCGTACTGCCGCTGGTGGCTGGCCTGTTCGTGCTGGTGGAAGCGGTGGCCCAGACCGGTGTCATCCAGGCGGCGGCCAGCGCGCTGCAGGCCGTAGCGCAGGCATCGCCACACCAGGCCAGCTGGCTGGCCGGTGGCGCGGCGGCGTTGCTGAGCAACGTGGCCAACAATCTGCCGGTCGGCCTCGCCGCGGGCTCGCTGGGCCAGATGGCCGACCTGCCGGCACAGGCCCGCGCCGCATTGCTGGTCGGCGTGGACCTGGGCCCCAACCTGTCGGTGACCGGCTCGTTGGCCACGATGCTGTGGCTGGTGGCGCTGCGCCGCGAGGGCGAGCATGTCAGCGCGCTCGACTTCCTGCGCGTGGGCGCGCTGGTGATGCCACCTGCGCTGATCGGGGCGCTGTTGCTGCTCTAGTTGGGCGTGGTTCGGTCGCCATGACCAAGTTGCTCAGCGATCACTCTCCAGCTCGATCACCCGGTCAGTCGGGCTCACGATACCGCGCCGATGGGTGATGGCCACCACGGTTACATCGTTCGCCAGTGCGCGGATATGGTCCATGATCTCGCGTTCGGTGGCCTCGTCCAGCGCGGAGCTTGCCTCGTCCAGAAACAGGATCGCCGGCTCGCCATACAGTGCACGGGCAATCGCGATGCGTTGGCGTTCCCCGCCGGACAACTTCAGGCCCCGCTCGCCCACCGTGGTTTCCAGCCCCTCGGGCAGCGCCTCGATCAACGGCAGGATCGCAGCCTTGCGTGCGGCATGCCGCAGCCGATCATCATCACGCGCGCGCCCGAGCAGGATGTTGTCGGCCAGGCTTTCGTTGAGCAGGATGACATCCTGCGGAACCACCGCGACAGCGGCATGCCAGGCCGCACGGTCGATCCGGGACAGGTCAAGGCCATCGACCAGGATCCGGCCACGCTGGGGATCGATCGATTTCAGGGCGAGCTTGAACAGCGTCGACTTCCCTGCCCCGGTCGGCCCGATCAGGAAATTGATGCCGCCACGTTCGGCCTCGAAGGACACATCGCTTACCCCGCGACCGTTGCCATAGCGGTGGCTGACCTGCTGGAACTCCAGGCCACCGCTTTCCCCGGCGAAGCGCTGGGCATCGGCCACCTGCTGCTCCTCGGGCGCCGCCCACAAGGTGGAAAGCGGAGCCAGCATGCTCCACGAGCGCGCGACGTCATCGATCGAACGGGCGATCATCTCGAACGGCATGTTGAGCTGGAGCAGCAGCAGATTGAACAGGACGATGTCGCCGACGCTCAGACCGCCGCTCTGGTAGCGCGGCAGCAACAGATGGAAGGTAACGATGAACTCGACCGCCAGGCTGATGCCCAGCAGCGCAATGAAGCCGATCCGCTGCAGTACGTAGGCGCGCCAGCTGTCGCGCACCTCCTGGGCCTTCTGCTCGAAGCGCTGCACCATCCAGGCGCTGCCGCCGAACTGGCGCAGCGTCTCCATGGCATTCATGGCATTGCCGACGAAGCGCGCGTTCTGCTGGCCGGCCTCGACCGCAGCTTCGCGATGGATGCGTGCGCGCCGGGTAGCGATGGCGGAAAGCGTGACGGCTACCGTGCCGTAGGCCAGCACGATGGCCACCACCTGCAGGTTGATCAACGCACCCAGCGTTATCAGCGTCAGCAGGATCTGCAGCGCACTGGGAATGAAGGCCACCAGCCCCAGCTGCACCACGATCTTCAGCGCGCCACGGCCTTTCTCCCCTGCCACCTGCAGCTCGGCGGCGTTGTAGTCCAGGAAGAAACTGTTGGTCTTCTTCAGCAGGCGGGCGAAGTAGCGGGTACTGGTGATGAAGCCGAGGTTCTCGCCGCTGAGGAACGACAGGTACTGCAACGTGTTCTGCACGGCGCTGCCCGCGCCCAGGATGATGGCGTAGAGCAGGAATCCCCACGCCAGGGCACTGGCCCCGTCGATAGGCAACCGGTCGATCAGGCGCGAGAAAAGGTACGGCGCAGCAACGCTGGCCAGGCTGGACAGCACGACACTGCCGGCGATGAGCAGCAGCAGCCTGCGGTCAGCCTTCCAGTACGCGCCCAGGATTTCAGCGACGGGCGGCGGAACAGCAGTCTTCTTCATCGGCCTTGTTCCGGCGTGGACTCCACCCTTGAATGATATGCTATAACATATCCATTCAGGAGCGACGTCGCCACGTCGCAGGCCACTTTCGGATGGGATCGATGGACCGGGGAATGACGAACGTATCCGCTGCCATGCCACGCGCGCTCATGGCCCTCAGTATTGCCGCTGCACTGCTGGCCAGCCTGCCCGCACTGGCCCAGAACCCCGGCGATGCCCGGCGTTCGCGGGCCGCAGGCGCAGCACCCGAGGGGCCGACCGCCACCCTGGACAAGGTGCTGGTGGTCGGCAGCAACATCCGCGATGCCATTGGCGGCGGCGCCTCGCCGATCATCGTGATCGACAAGGAGGCCATCGACCGCACCGGCGTGGCCACCGTGCAGCAGCTGTTCGAGAAACTGCCGCAGAACTTCGGCGGTGGCGCCAATGGTGCCAACGTCGCCAACCTTGGCGTCGACCGCGATACCGGCAACAACTTCGGCCAGGGCACCGCCATCAACCTGCGCGGCCTGGGAACCGGCACCACGTTGACCCTGATCAACGGCCATCGCGTGACCTCGTCGAACCGCTACCAGTACGTGGATGTCTCGCTGATACCGCTGAGTGCGGTGGAACGCGTTGAGATCCTCACCGATGGTGCCTCGGCCATCTATGGCACCGATGCGGTCGGCGGTGTGGTCAACATCATCCTGCGCCGCGACTTCACCGGGTATGAGACCGCTGTGCGTTACGGCGCCGTGACCACCGGCGGCATGGAGGAATACCAGGCCTCGCAGTCGGCAGGCTGGTCGTGGGATGGTGGCCAAGTGCTGGCCAGCTACGAGTTCCTGAAGCAGAGCAACCTGCCGGCGGTGGACAAGGATTTCTCGAAGAACGTGCGGGTCAAGCCGTACGACCTCTACCCCGGTTCGAAGCGCCACAGCCTCTACGTGGACGGCGTGCAGCAGCTCAGCGATGTGCTGACCCTGAACGTGACCGGCTCGTTCGCCAAGCGCGAGATGGACACCACCATTTCCGGCACGGCCGACGAAACCCGGTTGTTCCCGCATACGCGCCAGTTCGACCTGTTCGCCGGCCTGA
Source organism: Stenotrophomonas sp. ASS1 (assembly GCF_004346925.1). Classification (NCBI taxonomy): domain Bacteria; kingdom Pseudomonadati; phylum Pseudomonadota; class Gammaproteobacteria; order Lysobacterales; family Lysobacteraceae; genus Stenotrophomonas; species Stenotrophomonas oleivorans. The sequence goes on from NZ_CP031167.1 coordinate 2,303,607, forward strand.
CACTGGACCTTCCGCGTCAGTGGCAGGCGCGCCTGGATTCGGGGTTCGGCAGGAGCGATGTGTCCTATCAGCGCACCACCATCACCGGCAGCTCGGCCAGTACCGCGCCGCCCACCAATACCAACTCCGAATCGCGTTACCTGGACCTGGTCGCCGACGGTGAGCTGTTCAGCCTGCCCGCCGGTGGGGTTCGCGCGGCATTCGGCGCGGGCTACCGCCGCGATGGCTATGAACTGATCGATCACCGCGGCCTGGAAAAGCCGCTCGACCTGCAGCGTACCGTGAGGTCCGCTTTTGCCGAGCTCAACGTTCCGCTGCTGAAGGATCTGCCGGGCGTGCGCAGCCTGTCCCTGACCGCCGCAGCGCGCTATGACGACTACAGCGATTTCGGATCCACGCTGAACCCCAAGTTCGGCCTGCTGTGGGAGGCGGCCCAGGGGCTTTCGTTCCGCACCAGCTACGGCCGCTCCTACCGGGCGCCGGTGTACCAGGACATGCAGTTGAACAACACCGTGGTGGTGGCGAACGTGCCCAACCCGAGTGCAGCCAATGGCAACACCATCCTGATGATGCTCTCCAATGGCAATCGCGATCTGGGCCCCGAACGGGCCAAGACCTGGACCGGCGGTTTCTCGTTCGCGCCGCCGTCGCTGCCGGGGCTCAAGATCGATGCGAACTACTACCACATCGAATACGCCGACCGTATCGGCAGCGGCTTCGGCGGCAGCTTCCCGTCGCTGTTCCTGCAGTCCACCGCACCTTACGCAGACATCCTGACCACCAATCCCACGCAGCAGCAGATCCAGCAGGCACGCCAGCTGGGCGTATCGGGGCTGGGCCTGTTCGTCTCGCGCGTGGGGCCGTATGCGTTGCCGCCAGGCATGGACGAAACCAACAGCCAGGTGATCCTCGACAACCGCTTCCGCAACAACGCCTTCACCCGGCAGCGTGGTGTCGACTTCAGTGGATCCTATGGCTTCGATGCCGGCCAGACCCACATCGGGCTGAACCTGGCCGGGCAGTACATCATCGAGTCGAAGCGGCGCGTGACCAGTACGTCGCCCGAGGTGGATGCGGTGAATTCGGTGTACTACCCGGTGGACCTCAAGATGCGCGGTGGCATCGCGCTGAGCCGGCAGCAGGCCGCGGCGGGGATCTTCGTGAACTACGTGGACAGTTATCGCGACCCCGCCAATGTCGCCCGGCCCCACGTCAGCTCCTGGACGACCGTAGATCTGAACCTCGCCTACCACTTCGGTGCATCGGCGGACCCGCAGCGTGGCACCTCGCTTGCGTTCAACGTGCAGAACCTGCTCGACCGGGATCCGCCGTTCATCGTCAACAGCATCAACACCGGCTACGACCCCACCAATGCGACAGCGCTGGGCCGCTTCCTGTCCATGTCGCTGACCCACCGCTGGTAAGCCGCCATGCGCGCCGAAGCCCCTGCCTTGTCCCGGTCCGTCATGGCCATCCAGCAGGCGTTTGCTGTTGCGGCAACCCAGCTCACGTTGATGTGGCGCGAGCGGCGCGTGCTGTGGCTCGCCCTTGCCCTGTTGCTGATTGCGGGAGCATCGGTGCTCGGTGGTGCTGCACGCCTGACCCTGCAGGCGCAGGAGCGCCAGGCAATGAGCGAGGAAGAGGCGCGGCTCTGGGACAGCCAGGGCACAATCGACCCGCATAGCGCCGCACATGTGGGGCGTGCCATTGCTGCCCCCGTGCGGCCACTGGCTGCACTGGACCCGGGGCTGACGGATTACCTGGGAACCTCGGTGTTCATCGAAGGCCACGCCCAGAACCCGGCCCGGCACCGTGCCGTGGATGGTGGCACCGCACTCAGCCGCTTCGAGGGTTTCTCTGCGGCGTGGGCGCTGCAGGTGGTGGCGCCGCTGCTGATCATCCTGGCCGGGTTCGCGACCCTGTCCGGCGACGTCGCCCGCGAGACGCTGCGCCAGGAGCTCGGCACCGGTGCCTCGGCCGGCGTGCTGATCGGCGGGCGCTTGATTGCCCTGGCGGCCGCGTCGCTGCTGCTGGTGCTGGCCATGCTGCTGATCAGTCTTCCGGGGCTGTCCATCCAGTACGGCGACGCCACGGATCTTGCCGCCCTGCTCGCACTGGCGGCCGCCTACCTGCTCTATCTGGCGGTGTTCTGTGCACTTACCGTGGGGGTGTCCGCACTTGCCGGCTCGGCACGGACGTCACTGGTCGTGCTGCTCGGCTTCTGGGTGGTGTCCACGCTGCTGCTGCCGAGGGTGGCGCCTGCGGTTGCCGAATCCCTGTACCCGACCCCTTCGGCACCGGCGTTCAGGACCGGCGTGACCGAAGAAGCGGAGAACGGCGCGGATGGCCATGACCCGGCCGACAAACGCCTTGATGCCCTGCGCACGGCGTTGATGGCGCGCTACCGGGTCGACAGCGTTGACGACCTGCCGCTGAACTTCCGCGGTGTGGCGCTGGAGTTTGCCGAGGCCAACTCGACGCGCGTCTACAACCGCCATTTCGATCGCCTGCATGCCAGCTACCAGCAGCAGGACGCCACCCAGCGCCTGTTTGGCCTTGCCTCGCCGACGCTGGCGCTCCAGTCCTGGTCGCGCGCCTTCGCCGGCACGGATTTCCCGGCGCATCTGGCGTTCCTGCGCGGCGTGGAGGACTACCGTTATCGGTTGATCCAGGCACTCAACCAGGAAGTGAAACTGCACAAGGCACCACAAGGCGGGAAGCATGTGGCCGACATCGCCGGCATCACCCGTTCAGTGCACTACCGGCCGCCGCAACAGACCCTGGCCGGTACCGCTGCCGCGCAGCGCGGAAATCTCGTCATTCTGCTGGTCTGGCTGATGCTGGGTTGCGTGGTGGTGCTCATCTCCGCTCGGAAGCTGGGGAGATCGCCATGAACGTTGTGTCGATTGCCCGCTATGAGATCCGCCGATTGCTGCGCGATCGAGCGCTGCCGGTGCTGCTTGTCCTGCTGCTCGGGCTGGGTGCCCACGCCGCGTGGAACGGCCGCGCATGGGTGGACCAGCGGGAGGCGGCCATCGCCCTGATCAAGCAGGAAGAACAACAGACGAAGGAACGCAGCCGGGCATTCGTCGGCAAGGCGCCCTCGGTGCTGCCCCGCGCCCAGCCGGTGCTTGCGCCTGCCGCCATGGCACCGCTGTCGATCGGCCAGGCAGACGCCTACCCCTACACCGCCGATGTGGTCGCGCTGGGCGATCCGACCCAGCTGCTCAAGCACGTCTGGGCCGACATCGGCAATCCAGCGGCACGGGCTGCGGGACGGTTCGACCTCGCCTTCGTCATCGTCTTCCTGCTGCCGCTGGTCATTCTCGTGGCCACCCACGATCTGTGGTCCCGTGAGCGCGAGCGCGGCATCGCGGCGCTGGTGCTGTCGCAGCCGGTGCCGGCAACGCGCCTGCTGGTGGTCAAGGTGCTGGCCCGTGGCCTGGTGGTGCTGCTACCCGCACTGGCCATCCTCCTGGCGGTAACGATCGGGGCCGGCGCGCGCAGTCCTGCGGGCCTGGCCATGCTGGCCCTGACCGTCCTCCTGTACGGCGCGTTCTGGCTGGCCCTTGCACTGCTGATCGGCTGCCTTGCCCGGCGCACCACCGAGGCGGCCATCGCCGCCGGCGCGCTGTGGCTGCTGATCGTGGTCATGGCGCCGTCGCTGGCGCTGGCCACGGTGAATCTGATCGCGCCGCCGCCGTCACAGATGCAGTTCGCCACCGAAGTAAAGGCGATGCAGTCCGACATCGCCACGCGCCAGCGGCGCGAGCATGCGACGTCGGCGCCAGTGAATTCGCCGCCCCCCGTCATCTCCGACACTGTGCGCCAGGCCTACGCCGATCGGGTTGCAGCTGACCGGGAACTGGAACGTCTGATCGCCTCGCATGCGCAGGCCGAGGCCGCACATCGCCAGGTTCTGGACAAGGTGCGGCTGCTGCTGCCGGCCGTCGCGACACAGGACGCGCTCGACCGCATCGCAGGCTCGGATGCCGACCGCGCGCTCGACTTCCAGGGGCAGGTCCACTCCTTCTGGCAGGCGCGGCGGCTGTTGCACAAGGCCTATCTGGATCGTGACGCGCCGCAGACCTTCGAAGAGTACGACACCCTGCCCCGCTTCCAGTTCCACGAAACAGCCGGCGTCGCCCAACGTGGTGTCCTGGCCGATCTCGCCGCACTGATCATTGCCACCCTGCTTGTCCTGCTTGCAGCCGGTGCATTGCGCAGCCGGCTGGCAACGCCCTGAGGAGACGTCCGCATGCTGTCTGCAAAAAGCCTGGTCATGGAACACGGTGCACATCGGGCGCTGGATGACGTCAGCTTCGAGGTAAAGCCCGGCGAGATCTTCTGCCTGCTGGGCGCCAACGGCGCCGGCAAGTCGACCACCATCAAGCTGTTCCTTGGCTTTCTGAAACCCACCTCCGGTGCGGCCGAAGTGGACGGTCTCAGTGCGCACCAGCAGCCGCAGGAGGTACGCCGGCGGCTGCTGTACATCCCCGAGACCGTGGCGCTGTACGACGAGCTGACCGGCTACGAGAATCTGGACTACTTCGCCCGCCTGGCCGGTGTCGAGGAGCGCTCGCCGGCGCGGCTGAAGGACGCGCTCAGATCGGCCGGGCTGGCGACCGACGCATTCGGGCGACGCGTGGGCCTTTATTCCAAGGGCATGCGGCAGAAGGTCGGCATCGCACTGGCCATCGTCAAGGAAGCCAGGGCTCTGTTTCTGGATGAACCCACCTCGGGCCTGGACCCTACGGCGTCAGCCGAATTCCATGAGTTGATCGTGCGGGAACGCGATCGCGGCACAGCGATCCTGATGGCCACCCACGATCTGTTCCGTGCCCGTGAGGTGGCGACCACGATCGGCCTGATGCGGGCCGGCCGCCTGCGCAGAACGCTGGATGCCAGCACGATCACCGCGAACGATCTTGAGAGCCTGTACCTGGAAGAAATGAGCCGCAGCGCCTAGGCCACGGCGGCCGCCTGCGCGCCACGTTGGCCGGACCAGCGCCGCAGCCACGCTTCGATGTTGATCTGCGGGCCGAAGATGCCGAGCACCTGCGACGAGTGGTCCGGGCCGACCTGCTGGATGCCGGCATCGGCCAGCGCGCTGTCGAGATAGCCGCGCCTGGCCAGCATTCCATCGACCAGAAGATTCCTGATGAACTGCTGGTGCCCCTGGGTGACCGCCACGGAGTGATCATCCAGATAGGATTTCACCTTCCGCGACAGCAGCACCTCCGGCAACAGGCCTTTCATTGCACGCCGCGCGATGGTGCGGTCTTCCGCGTCCGCGATGAGCAGGTGCAGCGGAATGCGCGCGAACAGTTCGACAAGCGGCTGCGCACTGATCGGCGATACGCCATGCCAGTGGCCTGCACCTTCGAAGGGATCAAGGACGCTGGTCGGAAACACCATGCGGCCGATATGGGCCAGCTTGTAGGGTGATACGCGATGCCCCTGCGCCTGCGCATGCCGCAACCAGGCCGGCTGCAGGCCATCCTGTTCGGCGCGGTCCACCCGCACCCATGGGCAGGGCTTGCCCCAACGGCCATTGATGCTGCCTGGCCGCTTGAGCAGACCATGGACCATCGCATCCTTCAGCACCCCGTACAGTGAATCGCCGGACTGCGCGGTTTCGAAGGCGACGCGGAAGAAATCCCGGTCGATGCCGCGCCGCCAGGCGTAGTCGATCGCAGCGGCATTGCCCTTGAAACGCAGGAACACCGCATCACCGCCAACGCCAGTGAACTGCACGGTGTCACCGTCGAAGGCCACGTCACGGCGGTGGAGAAGATAGCCGGAACAATGCGCCGGCCGGGCTGTACGCGGGAAGGTCATGATCTCTTCCAGCGCGCAGTGAGGTTGCCTTCGGTACTCGATGTATTCGCAACGCCTGCCCGAGGAATCACTGGCCCCTTGCACTGCCATCCGCGCGAATAGCCGTTCGTCGGCGCCAATGCCCTCATCGTAGTGATGGACACACGTCACCTCCGGTGCCGACGGCGCCTGCAACAGGCCGGCCAGGATGATCGAGGAATCCAGCCCGCCTGACAGCTGCAGCTGGATGCGCCGGTGCGGGCTGGCCAGTGCACCGATGCAGCCCAGCAGCGTGGAACGCGCCAGCGACACGGCTTCCTGAAGATCCTCGATCGGCGCGTCGCGGGCCAGCCGCACCACGTCCCACTGGCAGTGCCGGCCCACCGGCTCTCCATCGCGGATTGAAACCGCTTCACCCGCTTCGACCGCCGTGACCTCCTCGAAGCCGGTCTGCAGGCCATCACGAAACGGGTACAGCAGCGAGTACGACAGGAAGGACCAGTCGACGCTGAAATCGCGCAGGCCCAGCATCAGGCAGTCTTCCATGTTCGAGAAGACCAGCGTCAGCTGACCCACTGTGGTCATGTAGCACGGGATCTCCGCAGTGGGATCGCGCAGGACGAACCAGCTCGAAGTTTCCTGCTGGAAGCCCAGCGCCACGTAGCGGCCCCAGCACCGTTCGACGATGCTGCGGCCCTGGCTGCTGCAGGCGTCGTCCGCTGTTTCGGCATCCAGGTTAGCGCACCCAGGCACGGTGCCTGCGCCGAAATCCTTGTGGAACAGCTTGCCGAGTACTACCAGGGAGTTCGCACGGCGGCATTCGAAATAGCCGTGGTTGTCACTCTGCGCATGGATCGCTGCGCCATTGCCGTTCATCACGCAGGCGATGCCGGGCAGCCTGGCGCCGATCCTTTCCACGATCCGTTCCGCCTGCGCTGTCGCGGATTCCGAGTGGGTGTTCCAGAGCACGGCGAGGTATCGGTACATGGCAGGTTTCGTTACAGCACCAGGATGGGAACCATCCGGCGCAGGTTGAAGGGAATGTCGGTCAGCACCTGATCGCCATACTGCAGCCAGCAATGCGCGGCGAACGGCTGGGTTCTGACGGCGAACACCCAGGCCGGAACGATGCCGTAGTTCGACAGGAATCCGCGCATCGCCAGGCAGTAGAGAAAGCACTCATCGGTTTTCCTGAAGGCCAGGGGTCGAAGCCAGTCGAACACCCGCACCCGCAGGGCCAGTTCTTCAGCGCTTACCGGCCGGCTGTGGCCGCGATCCGCCCGACGGCGCACGGCCGACACCGTGGAACTGAAAGGAAGGAACGTTCTGCTGCAGGCGGCATAGGCGCACGAGGCGATGAATCGACGCAGGTCGCGCGCCATGATGGGCGGACGGCCTCGCGGCGCGCCTTCGCGCGCCCAGTACCGAGGCAGCGCAATAGCAGGGCTGGCAGCGGATTTCCCCTGCTGCGGATCCGCGGTGATCAGGCGGCGGTCGATCAAGGCCTGCAGAAGCCTTGGCGTGCTTGCGTCATCGGACTGCAGGGGCCAATCGAGAACGAGCTTGCCAAGGCCTGCGGCGCCGCGTTTTTCAAGGGAAAGATACTTTCCCGTGGCCTGGTCCAGAATCACCATCGCATCGCCGGTGACACAGACGTGGGCGTGCTTTGACAGGAAATACGGGGCGGCAGCCTGCTCCATCATGCGCTCCTGCGCCGGAACCGGAGAAGCGGTGCATGCAGGGCATGCACCGCAGATGCGACATTGCGCGGTAGATCAGGGCGACGTGGTCGGGAACACGCCATCCCACAACGTGCCGTGGTTGTGCGCCTTCGTTTCCGAAACCACCGAGCCCAGCTCGATCAGTTCGCCACCCATGCCCTGATCCTCAGGGTTCTGCTGTCCTGCCACTACACCCAGCTCAATCAGCTCGTTCATGAACATCTCCTATCGTCAGTGGATGTACCCGCGCATTGCGTTGGATCGCGTTGCATTGGATACGGAGCAGCCAAGCCACCATCGCCGCGACATTGCAGGGCGATTGCCGCCAAGGCACCCATATGTTACGATATAACATATTATTTTGGCGTGACGAATGACGCCAGTGGCCCGTTGTCGATATGACCTACGAGAGGCGAGAGGGATGAGCAGCGAGATCAGAGACGACGGCCTGGATCCCACGCTTCTGCTGAAGGGGATGTTTCCCCTGCCGAAGTTCATCCGCTTTGTACGGGAGCGTTGCCCACCGGGACGCTTCGACGAGGCTGCGCTGGTGGAGGAATGGCGGACGGCACGTGCCGAGGTGCCCAAGTTACAGCAGGAGGAAGCCGGTGAGGCCGAAGCCATCAATGTCCATGCGTTGCCGGATGAGATGCTGCCGCTGGCTGAGCAGGCGCTGCGACAACCCTCGATGCACCGGATGACGAGTGTTCTGCCACGCAGTTGGCAGATGGTCGAGATCGATCGACTGGTGATCTTCCAGGAGTGCATCAACCTGCGTCACATCGATCAGTTGGCGGCATCCCTGACCGCCTCGCCCAGCGCGCAGGAGGTCATGCAGCTTGTCGCGCGCAGCGGCAGCCATGCACATCCGGAAGTGCGCTTCACCCAGTCCGATGGCAGCTACACCTTCGCGTCCACCTCGAACGACCTGCGCTTCCTCGATGTGGCGACCCTCGATCCGGCTGCCATCGCCGACTACGAGCCGTTCGGCGCAGCCAGCCACGCCGTCGTCATCTATCTGGGTTTCAGTGACAACCTGATCAGCGCCACCCGGTTCGGCAGGCGCATGGTGCTGACCAATGGCTCCCATCGCCTGTACCTGCTGCGCCGGCTCGGGTTCCGCCATGCGCCCTGCCTCGTCACCGATGCCTCCGACAGCGACCTCAGCGAGGTTCTGCTGCCGGCGGCGGTCAAGCAGGATCGCGGGTTCTACCTGTCTTCCCCGCGTCCGCCGCTGTTCAAGGACTATGTCGATCCCCGCCTGACCTGCGTCGTGCCGGTCACCCGCAAGCACTACGCCCTGCGGGCCACGCTCGACCTGCAGAGGATCGCGGTTCCGGCGCTGTAATCCTGGGCCGAACCCTCCCTTCCCTGGGGCCACGTCGACAGAGATGGCCGGATTGGTGAATCACCTGGCGGAACTGTCGAATGACGGTCTCCGGCCCGCCGAATACGCTTCCCCTCCTCGGTTCCAGAGGATGCCCGCATGAATGACACCGCCCCCGCCACTGAAGCAACACACAGCAGTCTGCCCATCATTCACGTCCTGATGGGATTCATCTGCGTCTGGCACCGACATGAACCCGGGCAGGCCCGTGATGAGGAGTGAGGCACGCTGTGGCGCCCGGCCGACCAGGGTTGCGCAGGTGCAGGCGTGACCAAGGCGGTTGCCGGGCGCAATGACGTGGGCGCCGATTACCCGGATCGGGTCGCGCAGACGGTCATGGTGTTCGAACTGGACCCGATCCCGGATGCGTGGGAAATGGACTTTCATTCGCATCGGAAAGCGCAGCTGCTGGTGGCCACGCATGGCCTGATCACGCTAGAGTCGCCAGCCGGCCTGTGGGTGGTGCCGCCGCAGGGGGCGATCTGGATTCCCGGCGGGTTGACCCACCGCGCCAGCAGCAGCGGAAAACCCCATGGGTTCGTCGTGTTCATTGATCCCGAGGCGGTTCCGGGATTGCCAGCCCACTGCTTCGCGATGGCGATCACCCCGTTCATGCATGCCCTGCTGCAACGCACCGCACGCCTGCCGCTGCAGTACGAGGACGGCAGCGCCCATGCCCGGCTGATGACCGTGCTGCTGGATGAGCTTGCTGCGGCGCCGCCGGAGTGGCTTCACCTGCCCATGCCTTCCGAGCCGCGACTGCGCACCCTGGCCAATGCCATGCTGGCTGCACCGGCCGAGCGCGCAACGCTCGACCTGTGGGCCGGCCGGATTGGAATGAGCGAGCGCAACATGTCCCGCCTGTTCTGCGCTGAAACCGGATTGAGCGTGAGGCGCTGGCGGCGGCAGATGCATGTGATGGTTGCCCTGCCGATGCTGGCAAGGGGCAGGACGGTGCAGTCCATTGCCGATGACCTTGGCTACGACAGCGCTGGCGCCTTCGTGACCATGTTCCGCAAGGCGGTCGGCGCCCCGCCCAAGCGCTTCCTCGCCGAACGCGGGGCCTGGCTGCAGGCGCCCGACGCAGGCGATCAACCGCGGGCGTGGCCCGCCTGCGGTTGATCGTGCGCCCGGCGGCTGGCAAGGGCACGCCCAGGCTGCGCCCGGGCGCAGCGATCACTCAGCGCTGCTGATCCTTCAGGAACAACCACGTGATCAGCGTGGCATCCGGTCCCTTCGGGTCGGTGAACGGCAGGCCGGACTGGCTGCCGCTCCAGGCATGGCCCATGCCCTGCACAACATAGTGCTGCACCAGCGTCCTGCCACCGTAGGCGTAGGTATCCACCGTATACGCACGTCCACCCGGCACCTGGCCGTGATAGGTGCTGGTCGGCAGGTACTTCACCGAGTCGTTGTCCAGGCCGTCGTCGGCCAGATCATTGGTCTGCAGGAACTGGCGCACCGCCTGCTGGCCGTTCACCGGATTGACGGTGAGATCGGCGCTGCCATGGAACACCAGCACCGGCAGCGGTCGCGGCGACGGCGATCCCGAGCACTGCCAGGCCAGACGGCCATTGCTGTCCGGCGAATAGATGCTGCCGGCCAGCAACGCATAGGCGCTACCGGAAATCGTGGTCGCACCCTTGAACATGCCACCGGAATGGATGGCGCCGGCAGCGAACACATCCGAATAGCAGGCCAGCATGATCGAGGTCATCGCGCCGCCCGCGGAAATGCCGGTGACATAGACCCGGTGCGGATCCACGCTGTAGCCCGCTTTCACCTTGTCCACGATGCCGGCCAGGATCGATGCTTCGCCGCTGTCGCGGGCCTGGTTGATCGGCAGCTGCCAGTTCCAGCAGCGGGCCGGATTGGAGGTGACGTTCTGCCGGGGGTAGACCACGATGAACCCCTCCGTGTCGGCCACATCATTGAAGCCTGACGCCTCGCCCATCAGGTTCGGCCCGGTCACACAGCCATGCAGCACCAGCAGCAGCGGCAGCGGCCGGCTGTCGTCATAGCCGGCCGGCACCCATATCTGGTACTCGCGGGCGCCGAACAGATTGCCGTACAGGCCGATATCCCAATGCCCGGCCGGGCCAGCGGCAAGCGCGCTGCCCGCCATCGCCAGCCAGCTGCACAACACCAGCAGTACCGCCTTGATCGAATCGATTCCGGATTTCATGACCTGATCCTCGTGCGTGAGTCGTGGATGAAGGAGTACCGGGGACCGCTTCCGGTTGGGGGCGCGCCCAGTATCCGCATCCACCGGCCGCTGCCGACTGGACCTAGGTCCACTCGCTGCTGGCCCGTGACACCGCTAGCCTTGGCTGCAGGGGTGGCAATGGGCCATCCGCACGCTCATGCCTGGGGGAGGACCGAATGAAACGGAATTGTTTGAGTCTCATGATCGGCGCGCTGCTGGCCACGGGGCCGGTACTGGCACAGGAATCACCGACGGCAGGCAGATCCGCTTCGCCGACCAACCTGGACAGCATCAAGGTTACCGCGCGCAAGCGTGAGGAAACCTTGCAGGAAGTGCCGGTGGCAGTCACCGCCTTTACCTCGGAGGCGCTGGACAAGATGAATGTCCAGGACATCAGCGACCTGGACGCGCAGGTGCCCAACCTGACCATCTACGCGGCGCGCGGCGCCAGCAGCACGGTCACCGCCTACATCCGCGGCATCGGCCAGTCCGATCCCACCTGGGGCGCCGATCCGGGTGTAGGCATCTACCTGGATGACGTCTACATCGCACGCCCGCAGGGTGCGCTGCTGGATGTGTTCGATGTCTCGCGCATCGAGGTGCTGCGCGGCCCGCAGGGCACGCTCTACGGCAAGAACACCATCGGCGGCGCGATCAAGTACATCTCGCGCGGCCTGCCCACCCAGACCGAGGGCTTCGCCCAGATCACCGTGGGCAACTACAGCCAGCTGGATGCAAAAGCGGCCATCGGCGGCCCGATTGGTGGTGCCGACAGTGGCCTGCGCGCCCGCGTGGCGGTGGCCAGCATGAACCACGACGGGTTTGGCGAGAACACCTTCAACGGCCAGCCGGTCAGTGACAAGCAGATCAACGCGGCACGCCTGAACCTGGGCGCGTACGCGGGCGATGACTTCGACGTGCAGTTCGCACTGGACTGGATCGACGATCAGTCCGGCATGCGCGGCTCGAAGATGCTGGCGCCCAATCCGTTCCTGCGCGCCTATCCACCGATGGACAGCCGCTACGACATCCGCTCGGGCATGCGCAATCTCAACAACGTGGAGAGCAAGGGTGCCTCGGCCACGGTGAACTGGCGGCCGAACGAGGACATTGCACTGAAGTACGTGGTCGCCAAGCGTGAATCGGACAGCGAGGCCAACATCGACTTCGATACCGCGCCGGTCAAGCTGGCCGACGTGGGTGGCACCTATCACGACGACCAGGTCAGCAACGAAGTGCAATTGAACTACGATGCCGGCGGCCGGGTGCGCGGTGTGGTCGGCCTGTACCAGTTCAGTGGCGAGGCTGGCGGCCAGATCCAGAACAACTACTTCAGTGCGCAGTTCGCCGACAACCAGGGCAAGGTGTTGACCGACAGCATCGCGCTGTACGCGGACTGGACCTTCGACCTGACCAGCAAACTCAAGCTGGATGTAGGCGCCCGTTACACCGACGAGGACAAGCGCGCGATCGTGCTGAACCGCCTGTACGCCGACCCGGGTTTCAGCCGGCCGGTGGCGGTGACCGCGGACTTCGACAAGAAGACCAACTTCAAGAACGTCTCGCCCAAGGTCTCGCTGGACTACCAGATCACTCCGGACATCATGGTCTACGGCCTGGCCACGCGTGGCTTCAAGTCCGGTGGCTACAACATCCGCGCCAACGCGGTGGCCGTGCCGCGCTCGGCCGAACCGTTCGATGACGAGACCGTGGACAGCTACGAGGTCGGCAGCAAGATGGCCTTCCTCGACCAGCGCCTGTTCCTCAATCTGTCGGCCTTCTACAACAAGTACAAGGACATCCAGTTGTCGGTGTTCACCGGCCTGGATACCAATGGCGATGGCGTCGATGACTCCTTCTTCGGTGATTTCACCAATGCCGGCGCAGGTACGGTCAAAGGCCTGGAAGTCGAGTACCAGTACCTGCCCAGCCAGCACTGGCTGATTTCCGGCAACCTGGCGTGGCTGGATACCAAGTACGACGAGTACATGGATCGTGGCGTCAATGTGGCCAGGCAGATGAAGTTCACCAATTCACCGGAATTCTCCGGTGCGTTCAACGTGGAATACCGCACCGAGCTGGCCAACGGCAGCAACCTGTCAGCGCGGGTGAGCTACAGCTATCAGAGCGAAGTGTGGCCGACCACTGATCTCAGTCCGGTGATCCGCCAGCAGGGTTACGGGCTGGTCAATGCCGGCGTCATCTGGCGCCTGGATGATGCGTGGACCTTCTCGCTGCAGGGCACCAACCTGGCCGACAAGGAATACCGCACCACCGGCTACAACATCCCGGCGGTCGGCACGCTGATTGGCTTCTATGGTCCGCCACGCCAATATAGCCTCAGCGTCCGTTACGATTTCTAGCGCATCCGTTACGATCTCCAGGAAGCTTCTGCATGACGCAGTCTTACGACGACCTGTACTGGAACAGCGACGATGGCCTGCGCCTGCACGCGCGCGACCATGCAGCGGACGCCCGGCAGGTGCCCCGCGGCACCGTGGTCTGCATTCCCGGCCTGACCCGCAATGGTGCCGATTTCGACGCACTGGCCGAAACACTCACCGCCCAGGGATGGCGCGTGATCGCCGTCGACCTGCGTGGCCGCGCCGGTTCAGAACGTGCGCACGATCCGTCCAGCTACAACCCGCGCACCTACGCCGACGACATGGTCGCGCTGCTGCGCGCGCAGAACATCGACAAGGCGGTGTTCGTCGGCACCTCATTGGGCGTGCTGGTGACCATCACCCTCGCCTCGCGCGCGCCGGAGCGGATCGCGGGCGCAGTGCTCAACGATGCCGGCCCCAGGGTGCCGCGTGAGGCGCTGGCACGGATCGGCAAGTACGCCGGCAAGCCGGTACCGCCGATGGACCTGTTGCAGGCCACGGCCTACGTGGAATCCATCGGCAAGGCCGCGTTCCCGCGCTTCAGCACCGACGACTGGCGGCAGATGGCGGTGCGCACCTTCCGCCCGCGCAGCGATGGCCTGCTGGAACTGGACTACGACCCGGCAGTGATCCGAACCACCCGGCCATGGCTGCTGTGGCTGTTGCGTCCCCTGCTGTGGCGTGCGGTTCGTGGGCTGACCGCACGCGTGCCGGTACTGGTGGTGCGCGGTGCGCTGTCCGACATCCTGCCGGCCGATGTCGCGCGGCAGATGGCGGCCACCTCGGAAAGTGCCCGCCTGGTGGAAGTGCCGGATGTGGGGCACGCTCCGATGCTGTCCGAGCCAGAGGCACGTGATGCGATCCTGACCTTGCTGGAGCGTGTGGCGTGAGTGCGGAGAGCAATCTGCCTCCCGCGCTGCAGGCGTTGCAGCAGTGGGCGGCCAGCGAGCGGGTGAGTGGCGTGACCCACGTGGACCAGGCGCGCATCGATGCCTTTGCCGACGCCACCGGCGACCACAACTGGATCCACGTCGATCCAGGCCGCGCGCAGACGCAGCTGCCGGGCGGGCAGACCATCGCGCACGGTTTCCTGCTGCTCTCGCTCACCGTGCAGGACGATGTGGTCGCCCTCACCGGCTTCCCCGGCATCGCCCATGTGCTCAACTACGGCCTCAACAAGGTCCGCTTCCTGGCGCCGGTACCCAGCGGGTCGGGGGTGCGGGTACGCTCGCAGCTGGTGTCACTGGAGGCGCGCCAGCCCGGCCAGTGGCTGCTGACCCAGCGCAAGGCCGTCGAGCGGGTTGCCGATGGCGAGCTGGCACTGGTTGCTGAGCAGCTGTCACTGATCGTGGTCGTCCCCTAGCACCACCCTGCCCGGCTCTCTCCCTACACTGGAGCGATGTTGACGCCCTCCATCGTCCTCTTCGCCTGCATTGCATGGACCGCACTGCTGTTTGGCGTGGCGCTGTGGGGTGAGCGCCGGGGGCACCGGCTTTCGAAGGCATGGCCGCTCATCTATGCGCTGTCGCTGGCCGTGCACTGCACCGCGTGGACCTACTACGGCGCGGCCTCGCAGGGGCTGCAATGGGGCTTCCCCATTCCACCCACCCTGGCCGGCATGGCGTTGATCTTTGCCTTCGGCCTGCCGTTCCTGCTCCGCCTGGGGCGGCTGGCCAAGCAGCACAACAGTGCCACCATCGCTGATCTGGTCGTCGCACGACTGCGTGCCGATCGCGGCCTCGGCTTCACCATCACTCTGGTGGCACTGTTCGGCATCATTCCCTACATCGCCCTGCAGTTGAAGGCTGTCAGTCAGGGCTTGGGCGCGCTGCTGGGCGATCGTTTCGCGCCTGCTGCCGCGCAGCTGGACATGTCGTTCTGGTTCGCGCTGACGATGGCCGCGTTCACCCTGCTGTTCGGTGCACGCAAGGCATCGGCCACCGAGCCCAATCGTGGCATTGTGGTCGCCCTGGGGCTGGAGTCGGTGTTGAAGCTGGTGGCGCTGCTCGCCATTGGCCTCTATGCGGCGCTGTCGGTGCGCCAGGCGGGCACGCCGCTGCTGGAAAAGATGGCGCAGCTGCCGCCACCGGCCATCATGCCGGACTATCTGACCATGGTCGCGCTGGGCGCGATCTCCGCGTTCACCCTGCCGCACCAGTTCCATGTCGGCGTGGTCGAACTGCGCCAGACCTCGGACCTGAAGACGGCACGCTGGTTGTTCCCGGTCTACCTGCTGCTGATCGGGCTGCCGTCGGTGCCGATGGCGCTGGCCGGTGCCGCGCAGCTGCCCGCATCGGTGTCGCCTGACCTGTACGTGCTGGCGCTGCCGCAGGCCGGTGACCACCACCTGCTGGCCTTGCTGGCCTATCTGGGCAGCCTGAGCGCCGCCACCGGCATGATGATCCTGTCCGGGCTGACCCTGTCGATCATGCTCGGCAACCATGGCTTCGGCTCACGGTTGCTGGACGGCATAGCCGGCGGTGCCACGGCGGCCGACCTGCGTCCACGCGTGCTGGCCTTCCGCCGTGCCGGCATCCTCGCCGTGTTCCTGATGTCGTGGCTGTACAGCCGGGCGATGAGCGACACCGAGGCACTCAGCGATTTCGGCCTGATGTCCTTCACCGCCCTCTCGCAGCTGGCGCCGGCGGTCCTGCTGGCGGTGTATCGCCCGCGCACGCCCTCTCCGGCCATCATCGCCGGCATCGTGCTGGGGTCGTTGGCCTGGCTGTGGCTGGTGCTGCTGCCGATGGTGATCCCTGCCACGCCCCCCGCCTCGGGGCCCGATGACCTGCACTGGCTGTCCGTGGTCTCGCTGCGCCTGCAATCGGGCCATATCGCCATCAGCATGGGCGCCAGTCTGGCGGTCAACCTGCTGACGGTTGCGCTGGTGTCGCGCGCGGTGCGTCCCTCGTTGCCGCGACGACGGGATGCGGTGGCGGCAGCCTCGCTGCGCAGGACGGCCGGACGCTTCCTCGGCCAGGAGCGGGCCCGGCAACTGATGGATGGGCATGCCGGGCAGCTGCTGGACGACGACCGGGTCATCACCATCGAACGCGAACTGAGCGCCGTGGTCGGCGCGGGCATGGCGCGCCTGCTGGTGGAGGCCGCTCGCGATGGCGGTGCCGCGCCCTTGGATGCGGTAACCCGTGCTGTAGGCGAAGCCACCCAGGCGCTGCGCTTCAACCAGCGCCTGCTGGAAGCGGCGCTGGAAAACATGAGCCAGGGCATCAGCGTGGTCGACGCGCAGCTGCAGCTGGTGGCCTGGAACAGCCGCTACGCCGCGTTGTTCAAGTTTCCGCCCGAGTTGCTGCAGGTCGGGCAGCCGGTGGTCAATCTGACAGCGTGGGCGCTGGCCGAACTGAAGATCGGCGACGGCCCTGGTGACACTCGCGACAAGGCTTTGCAGCGTCGCGTCGCACACATGCGGCGTGGCACGCCGCATCTGTCCGAACGGATCTTCCCCGACAACACCATCGTCGAGATCCGTGGCAATCCAATGCCCGGCGGTGGCTACGTGGCCACCTTCACCGACGTCACCGCCTTCCGCCGCGCCGAGGAAGCGCTCAAGCGCAGCAATGAAACCCTGGAGCGCCGCGTACAGGACCGCACCGCACGGCTGGAACAGGCAGTGCACGAAGCCGAGCGCGCGAACGTTGCCAAGACACGCTTCCTGACGGCGGTCGGCCACGACCTGATCCAGCCGCTGCATGCGGCACAGCTGTTGACCGATGCGATGTCGCAGCACATCGAATCGGAGTTCCTCGACAGTTTCCTGCGCCAGATCCGTGGTGCGCTGGACTCCACCGACGACCTGCTGTCCGGGCTGCTGGATATCTCCCGTCTTGAGGCGGGCGGGCTGGTCGCCGATCCGCGCCCCTTCGCGCTGTCGACCGTCCTGGATCCGCTCGCGCAGGAGTTCGCGGTACTGGCGGCGGCGCGCGGCCTGCAGTTCCGCCATGTACGGAGCCAGGCCTGGGTCCATAGCGACCCCCTGCTGCTGCGCCGGGTGCTGCAGAACTTCCTGGCCAATGCCATTCGTTACACCCGCCATGGCGGTGTGTTGCTGGGTGTGCGCCGCCAGGGGCAGGCACTGATGATCGGCGTGCATGACACCGGCCCCGGCATTGCTCCGGAGCAGCAGGCGGTGGTGTTCGAGGAATTCCACCGGGTCGACCGCAGCAACGGCCAGGGACTGGGACTGGGCTTGACCATCGCCCACCGCATCGCCGATCTGCTGCATGCACCCTTGCACCTGCGCAGCGTGCCCGGGCACGGCTCGGCCTTCTCGATCAGCGTGCAACGCGCAGCACCGCCAGTGACCCCGCGCAGTCCGGCACCGACGGGTGGCAGCAACGCCCTCAAGGGTATCCGCATACTGGTAGTGGACAACGACCCGGACGCGCTGGAGGCGATGCGGCAACTGCTGCTTTCCTGGGGCTGCGACGTCATCGCGGCAGGCAGCGCCGATGCCATCGGGCCCTCAGCGCACGAGGCGGCGCTGTGGCTGTTCGACTATCACCTGGATGACGGCGATACCGGTGTTGCGCTGTGGCAGCGGCTTGCGGACATGCATGGACAGCGGCCGACGGTGATCCTCAGTGCGGATACCGGCAGCGATACACGCGAGGCGGTGCGCGGCGCTGGGCTGTCCCTGCTCAACAAGCCGTTCAAGCCGTTGGCGCTGCGCTGGGCGATCAACCACCTGCTGGCGGCCACTGCCACGCACTGACCGCTCAGGGCTCGGGCAGCGCTTCGATCTGCCGGGACGGATCGGCCAATCCCATTTCGTGCAACACGCGGATGGCCTGCGCGCGGTTGCGCACGCCCAGCCGCTCCATGATGCGTGTCATGTGCGCCTTGACCGTGCGCAGCTGTACGCCCAGCCGGTCGGCAATCTGCTTGTTGAGCAGGCCCTCGGCCACCAGGCCCAGCACCTTGTACTGATGTGCCGACAGGCTGGCCAGGCGTGCGGCCAGGTCGGCATCCCTGCTGAACGTCGCCACCCGTGCCACCGGTTCGCGCAGCAGCGCCGGGATCCAGCGCTCGCCCTCCAGCACGGACTGCAGCGCGGACTGCAGCTCGTTCAAACCCGAGCTCTTGGGCAGATAGCCCGCGGCGCCAAGGTCGATGGCACGCCGGATCACCTGCGGCTCCTCGTTGGCGGAGACGATGATGATCGCCAGGCCCGGCTGCAACGCACGGATCGTGGCCAGCCCGGCAAGTCCGTGGTTGCCCGGCATGTGCAGGTCCAGCAGCATCAGATCGATCGACTGGTTCTCGATCACCTCCAGCACGCTGTCCAGCGAATCAGCTTCGCTGATCTGCAGATCGGCGACCGCCTCTTCCGCCGCGCGATGCAGTGCCGCGCGGAACAAAGGGTGATCGTCGGCGATGAGCAGGGTGGGCATGTCCGGGCGAGATTATCAAATCGGGTGCGCGTGGGAACAGGTACCTAGGTACGCTGGTGCAGCAGGAAGGGCTTGCTAGTGTGGTGCGGAGAAGGCCGGCGACCGCAACGCCGCCCACGAGGAAATGCCATGTCATCCGCCCCCACTCCCGATGCCCATGCCTATCCACTGCTGATCAAGCAGCTGCTGCTGATGCCGCTGGCGGTGAGCCCTGAACAGGAAATCGTCTACGGCGACCAGGTCCGATTCGACTACCGCACCCTGCAGGCGCGCATCGGCCAGCTGGCCGGCCTGTTGACCTCGCTGGGAGTCGGCCACGGCGACACGGTGGCGGTGATGGACTGGGACAGCAACCGCTACCTGGAGGCCTACTTCGCCGTGCCGATGATCGGTGCGGTGCTGATGATGGTGAACGTGCGCCTGGCCCCAGAGCAGATCGCCTACACGCTGAACCACAGCGGGGCGCGGGTGATCCTGGCCAACCGCGAGTTCCTGCCGCTGCTGGACGCCATCGACGAGCAGCTGCCGGACCTGCGCACGCGCATCCTGCTGGACGATGCAGGCGGTCCGCTGCCGCCAGGCTTCGCCACCGAGTACGAAGCGGGGTTGCGCGATGCCACGCCGATCGTCCGCTTCCCGGACTTCGACGAGAACGCCCGTGCCACGGTGTTCTACACCACCGGAACCACCGGGTTGCCCAAGGGCGTGTATTTCAGCCACCGGCAGCTGGTGTTGCATTCGCTGGCGGCGATGGCCGCGCTTGGCGGTGCACCCCGTCAAGGCCGCCTGCATCGTGACGATGTCTACATGCCCATGACCCCGATGTTCCATGTGCACGCGTGGGGCCTGCCCTACGTGGCAACGGCGATGGGCATCAGGCAGGTCTATCCGGGGCGCTACCTGCCTGCGAAACTGCTGGCTTTGATCGCGCGTGAGAAGGTGACCTTCTCGCACTGCGTGCCAACCATCCTGCACATGCTGCTGGAGCATGCGGACGCGGCGCAGACCGACCTGGAAGGCTGGAAGGTGATCATCGGCGGTGCGGCCCTGCCGCGTGCGCTGGCGCAGCGTGCGCTGGCGCGGGGCATCGACATCTTCGGCGGCTATGGCATGTCCGAGACCTGCCCTCTGCTCACCATCGCCCAGATCGACGTGGACAGCGTGACCGATGCCGATGAGGTGCAGTCGCTGCGCACCAAGGCCGGCATACCGGTACCGCTGGTGGACCTGCGCATCGTCGATCCGGACATGAAGGATGTCGCCCACGATGGCATCGCCACCGGAGAGGTCGTGGTGCGCGCACCCTGGCTCACCCAGGGCTACCTGCACGATCCGGATGCATCTGCAGCACTGTGGGCAGGAGGCTATCTGCATACCGGGGACATCGGCAACATCGATGAAAGCGGCTACCTGAGGGTGACCGACCGGATCAAGGATGTGATCAAGACCGGCGGTGAGTGGATCTCCTCGCTCGCCCTGGAGGACATCATCGCCCTGCATCCGGCGGTCAGCGAAGTCGCGGTGATCGGCATCGCCGACACGAAATGGGGCGAGCGGCCGTTGCCGCTGGTGGTCAGGCAGCCTGGCAGTGAGGTGACCGAAGCGGAGATCATCGAACTGGTCGCTGCGCGAAGCCGCTCGGGGGACATCTCACGGTATGCGATTCCGGAACGGGTCAGTTTCGTGGAATCGATCGAGCGGACCAGCGTGGGCAAGATCAACAAGAAGAAGCTGCGTGGGTTGCATGACCCAGCGACTGGCTCGGGCCGTGGGTGATCTCCGCCCGATTGCCGAGGTCTATGCTCGAAGGACACGATGCAGGGCACGCCAAGGTATGAAGCGGCGCCCCGGGACGATGATCTCCCGGGGCACCACTGCTCTGCAGCAGACCTGGTTCAGTTCTGCCAGGACCGGTCACCCTCAGTCGATGCAGGGTCCCTTCGCAGCGGTCTCCGTGCCGGACACCTTCGCACCGATGCCGGCCGGGCCCTGGCATGCATCAAAGCTGTACTTGATCAGCTTCCACGACCCACTCGACCATCGGTATGTCCACGACTCGGAAGCACCGCTCGGCAAGGTATTGGAGATCGAGATGACCTCGCCCTCCACACCACGTGCAGGCAATGGAACAGGCGAGCCCGCCGCACCGGCCGGCTTCAGGCTGCCAGCAGACTGATAGCTGTGCGAGATGGCCAGTTCGCCCGTCTGCAACGCCGGCGCGTAGGCGGGCGAATTCCGTTTGATCCAATCGACGATGTAGCCGGCTTCCAGCGAATCCGACGCGTACGTGGCCTTCGCAACTACAGTGGCGGTCGCGGTGCCCGCGATCGGTCCTGCATTGACGCTTCCACCGGGGACTCCACTCAGTGCCAGCACCAATGGCAGCGCCGCGCCCAACAGCGAGAACTTCATACCCTGCTCCTTGTGTGTATGCAGCTTTCTCAACGGGCCGTCTATGACCCGCGGGCAGTGTAGGCATTGCGGACAGGCTGGGCATCGGCGCAGTCATGCCCATTTCTCATATCCATCAGGCTTCGAGCGCGAGCTGCCCTGCTGAAGGTCGCAGCGCCGATTGTGTTGAACGCGGCGCTCAGATCCGCGTCGTTGCCATGAACCGTTCGCGGTCCTGCTGCGTACGGCGGCGGATCTCCTCCAGCGCCTGGCTTTCGGTCGCCTGCAGCATGGCTTCGAACAAGCGCTGGAAGTGATGGCGCATCGCATTGCGCGCGGCCACCGGATCGCGCGCACGCAGGGCTTCGAAGATCGCCATGTGCTCGTCGGCACGACTGGCGCCATCATCATGGCAGACCCGTGCATAGACCTCGGTTACCCGCGGCAGTTCGCTGCGCATGCGCCAGATCTGCTGCACGAAGAACTCCACCACCGGGTTGCCGGAAAGCCGTGCGATGGCCAGGTGGAAACGGCGGTCGTACTCGCCGGCTTCCGCGTCGCTCAGGTCGCGACGGCACAGTGCTTCGGCCAACGCCTGCAGCTCGGCAATGCCGGCATCATCCAGATTGCTTGCCGCCAGAGCGGCGGCCTCGGCCTCGAATACCGCGCGGGCAGCGGTGAGGTCGAAGGCGCTGACATCCGGCAGCCCGCCGGGCGCCTGCGTCGGGCGCGGCTTCACATGCACGCCCGAACCGATGCGGATCGCGATCCAGCCCTGTGCTTCCAGTGCGATCTCGGCTTCGCGGATGGTGACCCGGCTGACACCGAACCGTTCGGCCAGTTCACGCTCGCCCGGCAGCCGCGAGCCCGGCGGAAATTCGCCGTCCTCGATCAGCTTGCGGAGCTTGGCAGCGATGGTCTGGTAAAGGCGGTTGGCGGACATGCGGCTGACCCTTGGCGATTCCTTCCCGGTCCCTGCCCTGCCACCGCGGCCGGCAAGGGTCCGGTTGGAGCGACGGCGCGACCACTGGCCGCGCCGCCCTGTTCAGAACTTGTATCGTACACCGAAATACGCACGTCGCCCGTAGGTCACCACTTCGCGGAAGTTCCCATAAAGCGGCTGGTAGGCCACGCGCGGCTCGTTGGTCAGGTTCATCAACTCCAGCGACAGCGACAACCGCTTGTTCACCCGGTAGCGCAGGCGCAGGTCCACGCTGGTGTTGTCATCGTAGTAGCGGTTCTGCTGTGCGGTGTTGCCGGTGAAGTCCTGGTAGTAGTGCGAGCGGAACTTGCCGATGGCCTGGATGTTGAAGCGCCCGACGTCCCAGTAGATCGAGCCGGACAGGACGTGCCGCGAGAAGCCGCTGAGGCCCGCCGGCGGCACGATCGCCGGAATGATCGTACCGTCACTGGCCAGCTGCTCGCCCAGTCGCGAGTCCTGGGTCCGGTAGTCGGCATCGGCGTAGTTGTAACTGACCTTGAAGCCCAGCCCGTCGAACGGCTTGGGCAGGTACGACAGTCGATGGGTGGCGGTCAGCTCGAAGCCGGTCAGCGTGCTGTCCTCGTCGGTGGTTACCTGCTGGCGTACCGGCACGGTCACGCTCTGGCCGTCGATGGTGTAGGTCTCCGGCACCAGCGCAGTGGCGGTGCCGCCGTTGAACTGCTTCCAGTACACCGCGCCGGCCAGCATCGTGTCCGGGTTCGGGTACCACTCCAGTGACAGGTCGCCGTTCCAGGACATCAGCGGCTGCGCGGCGGGGTTGCCGCTGGCGCTGATGTCATCCAGCGCGTCGGCCAGGTTGCCGTAGGTGGCATCACTGCTCACGTTGATGGTGCGCCCGGCACCCAGCGCGGCGATGTCCGGCCGCGACATCGCGCGGTATGCACCGACCCGCAGCAACACGTCCGGGCGCAGTTCGAAGGCCGCGTTGAGGCTGGGCAGCAACTTGTCGTTGCCCGCCTTGAACACCTGCGTGCTGTACTCGCCGGTGGGTTGCAGGCGGATCGTGCCGTCACCATTGTCCTCGATACGCAACCCGGTACGCACGCCTTCGGAGCGAACATCGGTCTTGACCCAGCGCAGGCCGAGGTTGCCGGTCACCGGCAAGCCGAACAGGCTGCTGCTGAACTCACCCATCAGATAGAGCGCGCGTGTCTTCTCGGTGATATCGACATTGTTCGGATCCTGGAAACCCGGATCCAGCCCGCTGTCGAGGCTGCCGCGGAACGACTGGTACAGGCAGTTCGGATCGAAGTACGCCCACGAGGAGATCGTGTTGCCGCTGGCGGCATCCATGAAGTCATCCTGCGGGAAGGGTGCACGGCAGGCCTGGTTGGCGGCGATGATCTTCGCTTTGTCGGCCGCCACGCGCTGGTCGTAGTCGGTTACCAGGGTGTTGTCGCGCAGGCGGTAGTCGGCCTGGCTGGCGCGCACGCCGCCCTTGATGCGGGTGAAGAAACCGGACTCCGGCATGAAGCTGGCATCGAAGCGGCCGGCCTTGATCCTGTGGTCATTCTCGGTGGCGCTGGAGGTCACCCGCGCCGCCCCCGTATAGGCGTCCCAGTTGTTGGGGTCGAAGTTCGGCGCCAGGGCAACACTGGGCACTTCGCCGTGCCAGTCCCAGTCATAGTCCACGTAACCGGTGGCACCACTGCTGATGCCCGGCACGATGGCATTGTTGACGTCGCGCTGGTTGGCACGCAGGCGGGTCATGCGCTCGCTGTCGAGGCGATTGGTGTGCGAGTACGAAAGATCGGTGGACAGTTCCCAGGCCGGGGTCGGTCGCAGGATCAGGTTCAGGCCACCCCCGGTGTACTCCTCGCCACGCCAGTAGCGGTTTGAGGTGGAATCAATCGAGGTGCTGCCATGCAGGTGGCGCACGATGCCGTCCTCGTCCACCTCGCGCCGGGTGATGCCACGGCGGGCGTTGGACAGGCTCAGGTCGCTGCGGTTCTCGTACCAGTTGCGCTCGGTGTGTTCGAAGTCGAGGTTCACTTCAACCACGTCATTGGGCCGCCACTGCAATGCGGCGAACTCGCTCTGCCGGTCGTTGCGCTCCTGCTTGAGCCGGTAGATGCGGCTGCTTGGCACCAGGTAGTACGGCGCGCCGTTGGCGATGGCCTGCGCGGACACTTCATTGCAGCTGGCATTGCCCACGTTCTGCGTGCCATCGCAGGCATACCAGGTGGAACCGCTGGTGATGCTCTCTTCCGGGTCGGTGCCGTCCAGGCGCTGGAAGCCCAGCGAGATGCCCAGCTTCTGCCCGTTGCCGAACTCGAACTGATCGATGTAGCTGGCGGTGCCGCGATAGCCGATGCCGTCGTCGTCGCGGTACTTCTTGTCATACTCGGCCCAGCTGCCGCGCAGGTCCAGCTGCGCCGCACGCTTGCCGTACTCCAGTGGGCGCACTGTTTCCAGGCCGATGGTGCCAGCCACGCCGCCTTCGATGATGTCAGCGCGCTGGGTCTTGTAGATGGCCACCGTATTGATCAGCTCGGCGGGGAACATGTTGAAGTTCACCGAGCGGTCGCCGCTGCCGTTGGTGATCTCGCGGCCATTGAAGTTGGTGCTGCTGAGGAAGGCACCCAGGCCACGGATGGAGATTTCCGAGGCGCCGGTCTTGTCGCGGGTCGACGCGGCGCCGGTCAGGGTCTCGATCGCATCGGCCAGCGAGGGCGCCGGCAGGTCGCCGATGTCATCGGCCGAGAGCACGTCGGCAATGACCGTGTCATCGCGCTTCTTGTTGATCGAACTCTGCATCGATTCGCGGATGCCGGTGACCTTTACCTGGTCCAGCGTGGTGGGATCCTGCCCTGCCGCGTCCTTGCTGGATTGCGCCTGGGCCGTGGACAGGCCCGCCAGCACGGCGAGCAACGCCACGATCAGGGGCGTGGGGGACAACGAGATGCTGTGCACTGCTCCGGCGGGTCGCCGCATGGTTTCCTCCTCCCAAAGGATCGCCTGCATGCCAGGCGTGGAACGCAGCTTCGGCACGGCGACATGAAAATGTCAACCAATTGGTATGCGAATGTTCAAATGCCTTTCATCCATACCAGTTGAATGCAATTTAATGTGCTCATGCAGCATGACTTTGCGCGAAAGCTGGCTTACAACGGACCCGGAAGTGGTATGCAGACCCACCCTGAAACGACGGCCCGGCCGTCTCTGGAAGGATTTCATGCGCATTCGTCCGCTTGCTCGACATCCGCTCAACTATCCATCACTGTTTTGCCTGACCACTGGTCTGGCCATGTGCCTGACCACTTCAGCGGCAAGTGCAGCCAGCTGGCTCGTCCACGATGTCGCTGAGTTCACTACCGCCGCCTCGGCGCTGCAGCCCGGCGATGAGATCGTGTTGGCTGACGGCACCTGGACCGACGCGCGGTTGCTGCTGAAAGGCCAGGGCACGGCAGCCGCGCCGATCGTGTTGCGCGCGCAGACCGCCGGCAAGGTCGTCCTCAGCGGACGTTCGGACCTGCGCCTGGCCGGGAGCTACCTGCAGGTGTCCAACCTGGTGTTCCGCAACGGCTATGCGCCGGGTGATGCGGTGGTGGCGTTCCGCGAGTCGAGCAAGGCCGTCGCCAGCAACAGCCGCGTCACCGGCCTGGTGATCGATGACTACACCAACCCGGATGCCAGCGACCAGGACTACTGGGTATCGCTGTATGGCAGCAACAACCGGTTGGACCACAGCCAGCTGCGCGGCAAGACCAACGCCGGGCCGACCGTGGTGGTGGTGCGCGATGCCACCCAGGGCCTGGACAACCAGCACCGTATCGACCACAACTGGTTCGGGCCGCGCCCGGCGCTGGGCGTCAACGGCGGCGAAACGATCCGCGTCGGCACCAGCGACAGCTCACTGAGCGATTCCAACAGCACGGTGGAGAACAACTGGTTCGAAGGCTGCGACGGCGAGACCGAGATCATCAGCAACAAGTCCGGCGGCAACACCTACCGCGGCAACGTGTTCTACCGTTCGGCCGGCGCATTGACCCTGCGCCATGGCAACGGCAACCGGGTGATCGACAACGTCTTCCTCGGCGATGACAAGGCCGGCACCGGCGGCGTACGCATCATCAACGCCGACCAGACCGTCAGCAACAACTACTTCGAGCGGCTGGCCGGGTCCAGCAACCGTTCGGCGTTGGCGGTGATGGATGCGCAGGCCAGTCCTCCGCTGTCCGGCTATGCGCCTGTGGTGAATGCCACGATCAATCGCAACACCTTCGTGGACGTGGCGAAGATCAGCTTCGGCGTCGGCCACGATGAAGCCAAGGGCATCGTGGTCGCCGCCAGCAGCAGCCGCTTCACCGGCAACCTGATCGTCAACCGCAACAGCAGCAACCCACCAACTGCCGCCAGTTCGCTGGCCGGCATCGACTTCAGCGGCAACCTGCAGTCGCCGGCAGCCAGCACCGTGTTCCCGGGTGGCGTAGAAGGCCGTGGCGTCAGCCTGCAGCAGGCTGCCAGCGGATTGTGGGTGGCCACGCCTGCCCTGCCCGCCGTGGGCGCCGATCCTGCCCTGGCGATGACCGCGCGCGAGGCGACCGGCGTCGCCTGGTATCCCAAGGTGGGCGAAGTTGCCCTGTCACGCACCCGCAATGGAGTTGATCGATGAGGTTGCAGCCGCTGTTCGTTTCCCTGGCCCTGGCCGCCCCCTTCGCCCTGCTGCCGACCGCGTCGCTGCTCGCAGCGCCCGCTGCCACTGCGCGGCAGGCCGACACCGCGCCGGTGCTGGTGACCGCAGCGCAGTGGCAGCGGATGGCCAGCGAAGGCGGCCGCTACCCGTGGTTCGCCAAGGAACAGGCGCGCACGGAAAAATCGCTGAAGAAGATGATGAAGGCCGGCATCGACGTGCCGGTACCGAAGGACAAGGGCGGCGGCCGCACCCATGAACAGCACAAGCGCAACTACCAGGCCCTGATGGCGGCCGGCACCCTGTACCGGCTGACCGGCGACAAGGTCTATGTCGACTACGCGCGCGACATGCTGCTGCAGTACGCCAGGCTCTACCCCACCCTGGGCCCGCACCCCGAAGGCCGCGGACAGATTCCAGGCCGCGTGTTCTGGCAGGTGCTCAACGATTCGGTGTGGCTGGTCAATGCCATCCAGGGCTACGACGCGATCCGCGACGC
This sequence comes from Stenotrophomonas sp. ASS1, assembly GCF_004346925.1. Lineage (NCBI taxonomy): Bacteria > Pseudomonadati > Pseudomonadota > Gammaproteobacteria > Lysobacterales > Lysobacteraceae > Stenotrophomonas > Stenotrophomonas oleivorans. The sequence goes on from NZ_CP031167.1 coordinate 2,331,059, forward strand.
GCTGTCCGCCGAGGACCGCGACACCATCGAATCGAAGGTGTTCCGGCCGATGGCTGAGTTCCTCGTCAGCGAGCCGAAGAACTACGACCAGATCCACAACCACGCCACCTGGGCGGTGGCCGCCACTGGCATGACCGGCTACGTGCTGCGCGACCCTGAGCTGGTGGAGAAATCGTTGCGCGGCAGCCAGAAGAACGATCAGTTCGGCTTCCTTCGCCAGATCGACCTGCTGTTCTCGCCCGATGGCTATTACGAGGAAGGCCCGTACTACCAGCGCTACGCACTGGCACCGTTCCTGCTGTTCGCCAACGCCATCGAACGCAACGAGCCGCAGCGCAGGATCTTCGCGCGCCGCGACGGCGTGCTGCTGAAGGCCGTGGATGTGCTGGTGCAGTCCAGCTATGACGGCCTGTTCTTCCCGATCAACGATGCCATCCTGGACAAGGGCATCGATACCGAGGAACTGGTGGCCGGTATCGGCATCGCCTATGCGCGCACCGGTGACGACCGCCTGTTGTCGGTGGCCCAGCAGCAGAAACGCCTGCTGTTGTCCCCCGAGGGACTACAGGTGGCGCAAGCACTGGCCGCCAACAAGGCCAGGCCCTTCGATTACCGTCCGATGCTGCTGCGCGATGGCCCGGACGGCGACCGCGGTGGCCTGGCGATCCTGCGCATGAACGGCGAACGCGGCCAGGCGCTGGTGCAGAAGGACACGATGCAGGGCATGGGCCATGGCCACTTCGACAAACTCAACTGGCTGTTCTACGACAACGGCAATCCGGTGGTGACTGACTACGGCGCTGCCCGCTTCCTCAACGTGGAAGCCAAGCGGGGTGGCATCTACCTGGCCGAGAACCGCAGCTGGGCCAAACAGACTGTGGCCCACAACACCCTGGTGGTGGACGAACAGAGCCACTTCACGGGCGACTGGAAGCGCGGCGAGGAGCATGCCCCGCAGGTGCGCTTCTTCCAGGCCGATGCCGATACCCAGGTTGCCTCGGCGACCATGCGCGACGCCTACCCCGGCGTAGTTTTCACCCGCACCCAGGCGCTGCTGCGCCACCCCGGGCTGGGCCTGCCGGTGGTGCTGGACCTGCTGCAGGTGCACGGCGACAAGGCCGCGCGCTACGACCTGCCGCTGCACTTCAACGGCCACATCGTCACCACCGGCTTCGAGGCAGAACACTTCCCCACCCAGCGCCCGGTGCTGGGCAAGGACAACGGCTACCAGCACCTGTGGCTGGATGCACGCAGCACGCCCGGCAGCGAACCGCGTTCGCTGGCGTGGCTGCTGGATGGGCGCTTCTACACCTACCGATTCGGCAGCAGTGCGCCGGCACAGGCGCTGCTGGTGGAAAGTGGTGCCAACGATCCGGAGTTCAACCTGCGCCGTGAACCGGCCCTGCTGCAGCGCGTGGAAGGCCAGAAGGACGTGACCTTCTTCAGCGTGCTGGAGCCGCATGGCGAGTACAACGGCACCGCCGAGTACGTGCACGGCGCGGACAGCCGCATCAAGGACATCGTGCGCAGCCGGGGCAGCGATGCAGAGGTGATCGAACTGCGCCTGGCCAGCGGTGCACGCATCGCCCTCGGCGTGGCCGACGACAGCAGCGCCAAGGGCGAGCACAGCGTGACCGTGGACGGCCATGCCTACCGCTGGAACGGCAGCCATGCACGCATGGACCGCAGCAAGGGTGACGGAAAATGAACGGCCCTGCCGTGGTGGCCAACCTGCGCAAGGTGCCGGTGCGTTCAGCAGTGCGCTGGTTGATCGTGGGCCTGATCGCCGTCGCTACGGTCATCAACTACATCGACCGCAATGCACTGGCGGTGATGTGGCCGGAAATCGCCAGGGAAGTAGGCGCGACCAAGGACGACTATGCCCTGCTGGTAACGGTGTTCATGCTGTTCTACGCCGCCGGCCAGTTCCTGTTCGGCCGCCTGTTCGACATGATCGGCACGCGCCTGGGGTTCGCCCTGTCGATCAGCGTGTGGTCGATCTCGATCGCGCTGCACTCGATCACCCATTCGATGCTCTCCTTCAGCCTGGTAAGGGCGATGCTCGGCATCAGCGAAGCGGGTGCGTGGCCCGGCGCGGTCAAGGCCAATGCCGAGTGGTTCCCTGCGCGCGAACGCGCGTTGGCGCAGGGCGTGTTCAACGCGGGTGCGTCGATCGGCGCGATCGTCTCCGCACCCGCCATCGCCGGCCTCTATCTGTGGCTGGGCTGGCGCGGCACCTTCGTGCTGGTCGGTGCGATCGGCTTCCTGTGGCTGCTGCCGTGGCTGTTTGTCTACCGCGCCGGGCCGGACAAGCATCCGTGGGTGAGCGATGCCGAGCGCCGGCTGATCCAGCAAGACCAGGCCGGGCAACAGACAGAGGCGGCGCCCAAAGCCAGCGTGCGCGAGCTGCTGGCCCATCGCCAGAGCTGGGGCATGCTCGCCTGCCGCTTCCTGCTGGATCCTATCTGGTGGCTGTTCGTGTCCTGGCTGCCGATCTATCTCGCTGAAACCTTCGGCTTCGACATCAAGCAGATCGGCCTGTTCGCGTGGGTACCCTTCGTCGGCGCGATGCTGGGCAGCCTCAGTGGCGGCTGGCTGTCGGGTCGCATGATCCGCGCCGGACACAGCGTGGACCGCGCCCGCAAGCTGGCCATCACCCTGGGGTGCGTGATCATGGCGCCTGCCCTGCTGGGTGCTGTGCTGGCCAATCAGCCGCTGCTGGCGGTGCTGGCGATCGCTGCGGTGCTGTTCGGCTTCCAGGTAGCCATCGGCAACATCCAGACCCTGCCCGGCGACCTGTTCGACGGCCGTTCGGTGGGCACGCTGGCAGGCCTGGGTGGCCTGGCGGCGGTCGCCGGCACCTTGATCACCACCTGGCTGGTGCCGGTGCTGACCCGCCACTCCTACGCCCCGATCTTCATCCTCGTTGCCGCGCTGGTGCCGCTGTCGCTGGCTGCGCTGTGGTGGTGGACCGGACCTATCCAGAAGCTCGACCGTCGCGGCGGCTGAGCCTAGGTCTCCTTCTTTTCCAAGTACATCCATTCCCCCGCAAACCAAGGAGTTTTCCGCATGTCGTTCCAGGACAAGGTGGCCATTGTCACCGGTGGTGGCCGCGATATCGGCCGCGCCGTTTCGATCAAACTGGCTGCCGCCGGTGCACGCGTCTGCATCAACTACGCCCATGATGAAGCCAGTGCCCAGGAAACGCTGGCACAGATCCAGGCGGCCGGTGGCCAGGCCATCGTGCATCGCGCCGACGTCACCGATGCCGCCGCCGTGGCCGGCCTGGTCGCTGCGGTACAGGCCGCGTTCGGCGAGCGTATCGACCTGCTGGTGAACGTGGCCGGTGGCATGGTGCAGCGTCGGCCGCTGGCCGACATCGACCCGGCGTTCTTCCACGCCGTGATGGACCTGAATCTGACCTCAACCTACCTGACCACGCACGCGGTGGTGCCGCACATGCGTGACGGCGCGGCCATCGTCAACTTCGCCTCGCAGGCAGGTCGTGATGGCGGCGGCCCGGGCGCATCGATCTACGCCACCGCCAAGGCGGCAGTGATGACCTTCACCCGTGCCATGGCCAAGGAGCTGGGGCCGAAGGGCATCCGCGTGAATGCACTGTGCTGCGGCATGATCGCCACCCGTTTCCATGACGAGTTCACCAAGCCGGAAGTACGCACGGCCGTTGCTGGCGCTACCCCGCTGCGCCGCCAAGGGGCACCGGACGAAGCCGCCGACGCTGCCGTATTCCTGGCCTCGGATGCGGCGGCGTTCATCACCGGTGCGAATCTGGACGTCAACGGCGGCACCTACTTCTCCTGACTGGAATCCTGACCATGCAGCGCTGGACGCTCCTGCTTTCATTGACGATCTGTTCCGCCGCGGCCGTGCCTGGCGCGTTGGCCGCACCGGTCTGGGTCACCGCCTGGACCGCCTCGCCGGCACCTGACCGCAAGGATGGCACCGCCGAGGCCCCCGTACAGTTCGCCGCGCAGACCGTGCGCCAGGACATGCGCATCGGCAGCCGTGGCGATGCGTTGCGGCTGCGCATCAGCAACGAACTCGGTACGGCGCCGTTACGGGTCGAGGACCTGCGCGCAGGAGTGAAAAACGGCACGTCCGCCCCTCTGCCGGTAACGGTGGATGGCCGCGCGGTCATCGAGGTGCCGGTGGGTGCCGCGCTGCTGAGCGACCCGGTACCGATGCCGGTGGCGGCGCTGCAGGAGATCAGCGTAACGGCCTACTTCCCGCAGCCTACTCATCCCGCCGTGCGCCGCACCGAAGTGCGGGTAGCGGACGGCAGGCAGACATCGGTTGCCGACAGCGTGCGGCTGAGCTACCAGCAGAACGTGTTCTCGGCCGTGATGGTGCAGCGCGCTGATCGTCCCCAGGTGATCGTGGCACTCGGCGATTCCATCACGGAAGGTGCCACTGCCCGTCGCGGCACCTTCAACCAGTGGCCGGAGCGATTGGCGCAGCGCCTGCAGCAGGCCTGCCCGAACCGGTTCGTGGTGCTCAACCAGGGCATCAGCGGCAACAAGCTGCTCGACCATGGCCGCAGCCACAGCGCCCTGTCACGATTGGATCGCGATGTGATCGCGGTGGCCGATGCCGATCAGGTCATCCTGTTCGAGGGCATCAATGACATCCGCCACGGTGGTGGCACGCAGCCGCTGCCTGGACGCAGTGCGGCGGACATGCTGCTGGGCTATCAGCAGGTTGCAGCGCGACTGCATGCGCACGGCATCCGCGCCTGGCTGGGTACGTTGACCCCATTCGGTGGTTCCGAGCGCTACGAGCCCGTGTCCGCAGCGACCCGCACCTCGATCAACCAGTGGGCACGCGGTGGGAAGACCGGGTTCGATGGCATCATCGATTTCGATGCCGCGCTGCGTGACCCGAAGGCCGTGGAATCGTTGCCCAACGACATCACCCGCGACCACCTGCATCCCAATGACGAAGGCTACCGGCGCATGGCCGATGCCGTCGATCTGCGCATGCTGGGCTGCACCCCCACCGAGTGAGAGAGAACCGATGAGCCGCGTCGTTTGTTTCGGTGAACTGCTGCTGCGCCTTGGCGCACCCGGCCGGGAACTGCTGCTGCAGACGCCGCAGCTGCAGGTCCACGTAGGGGGCGCCGAGGCCAATGTGGCGGTCTCACTGGCCTGTCTCGGCCACGATGTACAGATGGTCAGTACGGTACCCGGCAACGCGCTGGGCCGGCATGCCGTGGCCGAGCTGCGGCGGCATGGTGTGGGCGTGGCAGGTGTGCGTGAAGTGGAGGCTGACCGCATGGGCCTGTATTTCCTGGCCACCGGCGCGCTGCAGCGCGCCAGTGAAGTGGTGTATGACAGGGCGGGTTCGGCATTCGCCAACACTGCCCTTGCCGACCATGATTGGCCAACGCTGTTGCGTGATGCGCAGTGGCTGCACCTTTCCGGCGTCAGTCCCGCGCTGGGCGCCAATGTGGCCGAATCCGTCTTGAGCGCTGCACGGGCCGCACGCAGGTCAGGCGTGCGAGTGTCCTTCGACGGCAACTACCGACCTTCGCTCTGGCAGCGTTGGGGCGGCAACGCCGCCGCCATCCTGCGGGAGCTGTTCGCAGAGGCGGATATCGTCTTTGCCGACCATCGCGATATCGAACTGGTGCTGGGACTGCGCTTCGCCGAGGACAGCCCCATCGCGCGGACCGAGGCGGCTGCAGCGGCCGCGTTCGCGGCCCTCCCGCACCTGCAGTGGCTGGCCTGCACCCAGCGCGACGTGGTGAGTGCAGACCATCACATCCTGGGCGCGCTGCTGTTGGGACGCGACGGTACCCGTGCGCAGGCCCCCTCGCGGCCATTGCCCGGTATCGTTGATCGCATCGGCGGCGGCGATGCATTCGCGGCAGGCATCCTGCACGGGCTGGCGTCCGGATTCGATGCAGAGAGCACCGTGCGCTTCGGTCTGGCGGCAGGTGCGCTGAAGCACTCCATTCCCGGAGACTTCAGTCCCGTGCGCGAGGCTGAGGTCTGGGCGCTGCTGGAGAGCGAGCAGTTTGACGTCCGGCGCTGATCTCGCTCCGCCCTACAGGCCGCTCAGCCTGGCCAGCGGCACACGTACGCCGACCATGTACATCAGCAGCGCCACGCCGAGCAATGCACCGGGTGTCAGCATCCAACGACGGAAGCCTCCTGCCCGCGATGGCGGCCTGGCAGCGCTGGGTGGCGGGATGTTCATGCGATCCTCTCCTGCGGAATTCGGCCCTGCACGAGGTCCTGCGCGCATCTACAGCGTCAGCAGCCACGCTTCCAGCGCCCGGGTGTCGCGCATGTCGCCCGTATAGCGATGATCGGGCACGTGCGGTTCATTCGAACCACGTACCCGCCCACGGAACACCTTCATCGGCACCGAGATCCTGGCCAGCCCGCTGGGCAACCGCTCCGGCCGCACGTCCATGTACAGACTGTCGGCCGAGGTCTCGAGGCCCACCTGCACCGCGCCCAGCCGCTTCCAGAGGTCCAATGCATCCAGGCAGGCCGAGCCACAGGAAGCATCGGCCACAACCAGGACCCTGCCCTCGCGCACAGGTCCGGCCTGGCTTGCGGCGGATGCTGGATCTGCGCTGGCCTCGGATGGCTCGCGCCACAAAGCCTCACCCCGGCCGCGAGCCTGCGCCATGCCTGCCGTCACCGATTCCAGCATGCGACGCAGCTCGGGCGACGCGTCGGGCGCCTGTTCCAGCTTCTGCAGGAAGCCGCGAAGCTGGGCGATGTTGCCCTCCGAGGTCCGCCACTCTACCCAGCTGCGGTCGGGCAGCGCATCGACAGCGGCCCGGCCCCAGATCAATCGCGCCAGTTCGATGCTCCATTGCGAAGCACCGCCAGTGTTGCCACGCACGTCCAGCACCACCGTCGGTGCCTGCTGCAGCCCTTCGGCTTGCGGAGCAAGCTGTTCAAGCAGCGCGGTCAGTTCCTTGAAGTTCTGCTCCGCAGGGTCGGCATTGAAGCTGCTGGTGGTGATCCAGTAACTGCCATCGGGCATCGCGTGCCAGCCGTTGGGGGGACGGAAGCTGCGCCGGGTATCAGCCAAGCGCTCCTTGCGCTGTGCTGCCTGCAGCGGCTGCCACCGCAGTGCATAGGATGTCTCGCGTCCGCCCACCTGGAAAACGCAGGTACGCAATGCAGGCACGTAAGGATTGCCCTGTTCGAGCAGCACTTCACCGCCACCCTGGATGCGGCTGGCCTGCAGGTTCCAGCGCCCGTTGAAGTCACCCACCCGGCGTGCAGCCAGCGTCTGCGCATCACTGCCATCACACGACAGCAATCGCGCCCCCAGCGGCGGATGCCCCGGGCCATCGTCCGCAGTCATGACCACCTGCGCGTCGCCATCGAAGCCGGTCAGGAAGCCGGGCCACTGCGTTGGAAGATCGGGAGCATCGGCAAGCGCATTGAGGCTGACATGGCCATCATTGAAGGAGGCCGCATAGCCCTTCATCGCCCACCAGTAGCCCGGGTAGCTGGCGACCCGTTCCGCGCGCGAGCGTGCAAGCGCCAGGGCATCGTCCAGCTGTGCGCCGAAACCAGGATTGCGCAGGTCCACGGCGCCCGGATGGCTGCCGCGCATGGCGGCGTCGGCAGCGTCCAGATCCTTCAACAGCGTATCCGACCAGTCGATCGGCGCGCCTTGCGCGGTAGGTGCCGCAAGCACTGCACCGAGCAACAGCCATGCAATGACCATGGATTCCTCCCTTCCCCGGAACAAACGCCAGTCTCGCAGTTCTACTGCCTGGCGTACCGCGCCCGCCGCAACGGGCGCGGCCTTCCATCAATGCAGCGGCACCTTCAACACCGAAGGCGCATTGGCCGGCGAACTGAAGGTCACCGTGCCACCCAGCTGGCTGATGCCCGCGTACCGCAGGTCCACGGTGTCCACCACCAGGGTCAGGCGGCTGCCGGCCGGAAGGTTCCAGCTGCTGGCTTCCAACCGCAGGTCGATGGTCTTCGCCTGCCCCGGCGTGGCACCACGCAGCGTATAGGGCTTGTGGCTGATCAGCTGGCCGTTGCCCAGCACATCCTCGGCGTACAGGTAGGCGTACAACGTGGTGTTGGCGCGGCTGGGCGTGACGGTCAAGCGTACCTCCGGCGTTCCATCCAGGCGCTGCGCACTCCACTGGATCGGCCCCTGCCAGACACCTGCGGCGTTGCGGCCCACGAAGGGCACATAGGCACCCGGCGGCAGGTTGATCATCTGCAATGCACCGGAGGCCATCGCCACGCCGGAATTGGCGGCGGTCAGCAGCCCGCTGCCGATCCGGTAACTCCAGCCGGTGCTGCTGCCGCTCGCGACCAGGCCGCCCGTGGGCAGCAGAAGTCCTTTGGGTGCGCTCAGCGCATAGCTGACAGCGCCGGCATTGGTCGCCTGCCAGTTCGGATAGGTACTCCAGCTGCCCTTCTGCGATTTCAGCTGTACTGCAGGCTGGCGGTCGATGCCATTGGCTTCACCCTTGAGGTAATGGTCGAACCAGTCGCCCACCGAATCGTAGACCTCGTTGGGAACACCCAGAGCGCCAAAGGCTTCGTTGAGCGCATGATCGCCGTGGCGCAACTGCAACTGCTTGGGGCCTTTCAACCGGGTGAAGAAATCGACCAGCTGGCCCGGCGGGAACAGGCTGTCGTTGAAGGCGTTGGCGAGGAACACCGCTGGCTGGTTGGCGTTGATCTCATCGATGCTGGACCCGGGGCTGCGCTGCGCCGCCACCGGCAACAGCGAATCCACCGCGCCCTGGTAGTTGCCGACCAGTACATTGCGATTGATGGTCGTCAGTTCCGGTCCCGGGCGGCCGGTGGCCAGGCCGGCTGCCACCAGCAAGGCGATGCCCTGCGCGCTGGGGGTGTCGTTGCTGTACAGCGAGGCCTGCAGATCGGCCCAGCCACTCAGCGCCGCCACGGCCTTGATGCGTGGATCGCGCGCCGCCGCCAGCAGGCTGGTGCCTGCGCCGTAGGAGATGCCCGAAACGCCGATCCGGGCCGGATCGGCGCGGGTGTTGTCCAGCGCCCAATCAATCAGGGCGCTGACATCTTCGACCGTGGCTGGCCCTGCGATGTCGATGCTGCCGCCGGACTCCCAGAAACCCCGCGAGCTGTAGCTGATCACCACATAGCCGCGCCGCGCCAGCGACTGCGCCACCCCCACATACTCCACGCTGGGTACCGCCCAGCTGCTGGGCATCACCAGCAGTGGATAGCGCCCGCTGCCCGCGTCCTGCGGTTCGATGACGAAGGCCCCGAGAGGCGTTCCATCCCAGCTGGGAATGGTCCGGTGGGTGGTCTTGACCGTAGCGGCCCAGGCGGTGGGCGCCAGTCCGGTCAGCAGGATCAACAGCAGCAATACCTTGCGCATCGTCGTCTGTCCCCGTCGGTGGTGGTGCAACGGGTTGGACCGTACCAGTGCGAATGGTGGGTGGCACCTTGCGACGCAACATGACGTTTGCTGCATTGCCGGCCCATGGGATCGATGCTATGAGAGCTGGGCCCCAAGGATGAATGGACGTCATGAGGTCACGCTTCCTGCTCTTCGCTGTACTGGCGCTATGTGCGCAACGAACCGTGATGGCCAACGAGCAGGCGTTCTCCGATGCGGCGGCCCGCGAGGTCTTCCGGCGCGCCGAACAGCTCTGCAACGGAGACCGGGGTCGATTGTGGGGTCAATCCCTGTGCGGGCCGATGATGCTGGTGGATCCAAAGAGCCGGCAGGTCATCGCCTCGCAGGCAGACGCACATGGTGCGCTGAAGGAGCGCGGCGATGTGTTCACAGGCCAGCTTCCGTCTGATGCGATCGTCGCCAACACCGCCGTGGACTGGTCCGGCACACGCTGGACGCAGCTGCTCTGGCCATTGCCGCAGGACGCGTCCCGACGCAGCACGCTGCTGGCTCACGAAATGTTCCATCGCATGCAGCCGGCGCTGCCCATCATCGCACCGGCGGCAGGTGGAAACGAACACCTCGATACGCTTGAAGGACGCTACTGGCTGCAACTGGAATGGCGCGCGCTTGCGCACGCACTCGAATCCACCGATGCAGTAGCGCAGCACACTGCGATGACGGACGCACTCGCATTCCGCGCCGAGCGCTACCGCCGGTTCCCTGCGGCCGCGCAGGAAGAAGCGGCGCTGGAATTGAACGAGGGCCTGGCCGAGTACACCGGCGTGTTCGTCGGCAATCCGACGCCGTCGACACGTATCCAGGCGGCACTGCATGACCTTCGCGCACACGTGGGTGATCGCAGCTTCGTCCGCTCTTTCGCCTATGCCACCGGCCCGGCCTATGGCCTGCTGCTGGACCAGGCGGCACCTGGCTGGCGCGGCGACCTCGCCCACCAGGCTCTCGATCTCGGCACGCGTCTGGCCGAAGTGACGCAGGCCCCATTGCAGCTGGACGCGACCGCGCTGGGAGCGGCTGCCGCGCGCTATGACGGGCCGGAGCTGCACGAAGCCGAAACGCTGCGCGAGCAGCAGCGCCTTGCGCAGCTGGAACACAACCGTGCGCGCTTCGTGACAGGCCCGGTCGTGCGCCTGGATCTGCGCAACATGCGCATCCAGTTCGATCCCAACACCATGCAGCCGTTGCCAGGCCAAGGCATGGTGTATCCAGCAATGCGGCTGTCCGACATCTGGGGCAGCCTGGATGTCACCGACGGTGCGTTGCTGCAGAGCGACTGGAAGGTCGTATTCGTGCAGGCCCCGGCAAGTGCTGAACCGCCACTGGAGGGGCCGGGGTGGTCGCTGAGCCTGAAGCCGGGATGGTCGCTGGTGCCGGGAACACGCAAGGGCGACTACGTGTTGAAGACGAACCCCTGACCATCGCTACAGGCAGCGCGATGTCCTAGCACGCCTGCGTTTCATCCACGCGCCACATGATCTGACACATCTCCAGTGCTTGCGCGCTGTCACAGCTTCGTCGTTTCGCCATTGACCGAAAGACGACAGCTTGTGACGCTTACGACACCGCACGGCCTCCGCGGCCCTGTCATCGCGGTCACGTCCCACGCATTCCGCACTACCCGACTACGCAGTGTCCTCACATGACCTCGCTCCGGCCCGGTCGTGGCGGACGGCTGCGTCCTGAATCCTCTGCTGGAGAATCGCAATGCGCCTTGCAGGTTTTTTCTTCGCGTTCGTCCTCAGTACCTTCGCCGGTGCCGCCCAGGCCCAGGTGGTCACCCTCAACAAGGGCGGCTTCGTGCTCACCTACGACTGCAGCATCCACAGCGCCACCCGCTACGAGTACACGCTCACCGCCGACACCGGCTCCGCCGCGCGCCCGTCCAGCTTCTACAAAGACCCGGACCTGCCGGCCGGCTGCCTTGGTCAGAACAGCACCGCGTCGTATGCCAGCATCCGCAGCGGCTATGACCGCGGCCATCTGGTGACCTCCAACCACATGGACTACAACGCGACCTACATCCGTCGCGCCAACTACATGACCAACATCGTTCCGCAGGTTTCCAGCTTCAACCAGGGCGTCTGGGTGAAGGCCGAAAACGTGGCCGAGTGCTACCGCGACATCGCGCCGGTGGATGTCTACGGCGGCGTGGTCTACGGCGACGCGTCCAACGATTACTTCCTTGCCAGCCACGGCATTCCGACCCCGGAGTTCTTCTGGAAGACGATCATCACCCGCGACCCGAACACCGGCACCGCCAAGGCGATCAGCTGGATCATCCCGAACGAAGCGAACCTGGGCAGCCTGGACAGTTACCTGGTGACCATCGCCGACCTGGAGGAGCTGCTGGGCGTCAGCTATGTGGCGATCAACGCGCCCGCTTCGCTGAAGAACATGCTGCCGGCCACCACCTGGCCGCAGCCGGCGGGCTGTGATCTGAGCTGAGCTGCCAGGACGCCCGTGCGGTCGCGATTCCGGCCGCACAGGCGCACTTCGCCTGGACAGGCACGGCGCAGTTGGTTTCAGTGCTCTGCCACCTGCACCACCACTTTGCCGAACGGCCCCTGCTGCAGTGCTGCCAGTGCCGCAGGCAGGCCGGCGAACGGATGCACGCTGTCGATGACAGGCTGCAGGCGCTCGCGTTCGATGAAGACGTTCATCGCCTCGAAGGCCCGGCGATGGCCAACCGAAACCCCCTTAAGGGTCGCGCGGCGCAGCATGAGAGGAACCGCCGGCATGTGCAGGTCGGGATCCTCGAGGAAGCCGATCTGCAGGATGTGCCCGCCCACTGCGAGCGCCTCCACGCTCTGGGCGAGGTTGCCGCCTCCCAGCAGCTCAAGCACATGATCGACGCCCTGCCCTCCGCTCAGCTCCATCGCTCGCGCGCCCCATGCAGGATGTTGCCGCGTGTTGATCGACGCCCATGCACCCAGCCGTTCTGCAAGGGCAAGCTTGCTGTCACTGCGTGAAGTCACGATTACCCGGGCTCCCAGCCGCTGGGCGAACTGCATCCCGAACAAGGAAACGCCACCGGTCCCCTGCACAAGCACGGTCTGGCCAGGAGCGAGTTGGCCGGCCTCGACCAGTGCAAACCAGGCCGTCAGCGCCGCCACCGGCAACGTGCTGGCCTGCAGGTCAGACAACGAGGGGGGCGTAGCGACTGCCACGTCCTCCGGCAGCACCACATACTCCGCCAGCACGCCCGGCAGCGGACCGCCCAGGGACAGTCCGTGCTGCAGCATCTCGGGCGGAGGCGCGCCATCGAGCCACTGCGTCCAGAAATTGCCCATCACCCGCTGGCCAACGCTGAAGCGTCGCGCTGGGCGTCCGGTTTCGACAATGACGCCGGCCATGTCCGAAGCGGGAACAAACGGGTGTGGCAGCGGACCGGACAACAGTCCGCCGTCGATCACCAGGCGATCGCGGTAGTTGAGCGACACGGCACCGACCTTGACCAGTACCTCACCAGGGCCTGGCCTGGGAATGGGGCGCCGTACGCAGCGCAGGTGAGCAAGGCCCGGGGCATCGAGCTCCCAGACCTTCATGGTCGAAACAGACATGGGAAATCACTCATTGGCGCGCGGAAGTGCGCCAGGAAAGTCTATTGACGCAAGGAGGTGTTCAGTGACGGGATATTGTCGATAAACTGAATCCATAAATTCCCCAATTGACGCATATGACCAGCTACAGTGCGGCGCGCCTGCAGGGCATCAGTGTGTTCGTCCAGGCCGTGGACGCCGGCAGCTTCACCGCAGCCGGCCTGCGCATGGGGCTGAGCAAATCGGCCGTTGGCAAGAGTGTGGCCACGCTGGAGCGGCGACTGGGCACCCGGTTGCTGGATCGCACCACGCGCAGGCTGGCGCTCACTGTCGAGGGCGCCGAGTTCTACCAGGTCTGCCGGCGCATCCTGGCCGAACTGGACGAAGCCGAATCCAACGCAGCGTCGCGGCGGCAAGAGGTTTCCGGCCTGTTGCGGGTCAGCCTGCCGGTAGCGTTCGGGCAGCGCTGGGTGATGCCGGTACTGATCGGACTGGCGCAACGCCATTCGCGGCTGCAGCTCGATGTCAGCTTCACCGACCGCAGGGTTGATCTGCTCGAGGAAAACGTCGATCTGGCCGTCCGCCTGGGGCCGCTTGACGACAGCAGCTCGCTCTCTGTCCGGGCGCTCGGCCGCCAGCATGCCGTGATATGCGCTGCACCCGGATACCTGGCGGCACGTGGCGTCCCGGTGCGCGCCGAGGATCTTGCCGGACACGACTGCATCACCTTCGGCCGGCAGGGGCACGCGCTGCCCTGGACGGTGCCGGACGGCTCCGGCGGGCTTGTCCAGCACCGCATTGAAGGGCGCCACCGCATCAGTGACGGCGATGCGCTGCGTAGCGCATTGCTGGCCGGGCTGGGCATTGCAGAAGCGACCACCTGGCTGGTGGGGGACGCGCTGCGCAGCGGCGCACTGGTGGCCGTATTCCCTGCCTCGGGTAGCGCGGGCGCGCCCCTGCATGCGCTCTGGCCTACCACCCGCGACCTTGCTCCCAAGGTGCGTGCCGCAGTGGATGCGCTGGTCGAGGCGTTCGTTCCGTCTCCACCGTGGGAAAATACCCGCTGATCGCCCCCATGGCTGTTGTTTCAAGGAGCTGTAGATGTCCCGTTTCCCCTTCGATGCCGTGCTGTTCGACTGCGATGGCGTACTCGTTGATTCCGAGCCGCTGGTCGCTCGCGTGCTTTCGGAAATGCTGACCGAGCGCGGCTGGCCGCTGACCCCGGCGCAGGCCGGTGAGGTGTTCCTGGGCCAGTCCGTGGCCCATCTGGCCGGCCTGATCGAAGAACGCACCGGCAAGCCGTTCACCGAGGAATGGCTGGAAGAGTTCCGCCAGCAGCGCAACCGCGCGTTGGAACGTGACCTGGTTGCCATCCAGGGTGCGCCCGAGGCGGTGCGTGCGATCGCGGTGCTCACCGGCGGCCGGATTGCCTGCGCGTCCGGCGCCGATCTGCACAAGGTGAAGCTGCAGCTGGGCAAGGTCGGCATCCTTGATGCCTTCGGGGCCCACGTGTTCAGCGGCCAGGACATGCCGCACACCAAGCCGCATCCGGATGTCTATCTGGCCGCCGCCGCTGCGCTGGGCGTGGACCCGAAGCGTTGCGCGGTGATCGAGGACACTGTTACCGGTGCAACGGCCGGTGTGGCCGCTGGCGCAACCGTGTTCGGCTTCAGTGAAGGCGGTCCGCACCACAGTACGCCGGAGGCCCTGCGTGCAGCGGGTGCACAGGTGATCTTCCAGCGCATGGAAGACCTGCCCGCCCTGCTTGCCGCCCGTGCGGTCGACGCGGTCGCCTGACCTTGCCTCAGCCCGTAGCGCCGAGTGCGGCGCTGCGGCGCCTTCCGGCGTAGTGCAGCACGAACAGGTAAAGGCCGGTGAACAGTTGCAGGAACAGGGGGGGCAACGGCGAGTAGGTGAGCCACGCCGCAGGCTCGCCCTGTCCCATCGCGCGCACTACGAAGTTGGCGATCACCGCCAGGGTGAACACGATCGAGGTCCAACGGTGCACGGGCCGTGTCCAGCCACCGCGGCTCATTGCCGGCGCCTCGTCTCGGAGCGGGCTTCGATCATCTTCCAGCCATTGCCTGATGGATCGCGGAATCCGGCGTCCACGGCGCCATAGCGCTCGATCGGCTCCTGGGTGAATTCCACGCCCAGCGCCAGCCATTGCGTGTAGCACGCCTGGCAGTCATCCACGGCCAGCACCAGCGGCGGCATTGCGCCCTTGGCCACCAGCTGCTGCAGCGAAAGCGCGGTGGCCGCATCGTGGGTGGGCGGGCCAGGCACGAACAGGCCCAGCTGGAAACCGTCCTGGCCCGGGCTGCGTACCGTCAGCCAGCGGTAGCTGCCGTTGCGTACATCGGTATGCACTTCGAAGCCGAGCTTGCCGACATAGAACGCGAGCGCCTCATCCTGGTCGCGCACATACAGGCCGACCGTGTTCACAGTGTTCGTCATGGGACCTCCCTCAGGTGGGGTCCACGTTAGCAACCGCCTCGCGGCGACGCTTCTCCAAAACTGCGATCTTCAGGTCGGGTCGCTGTGCGGCACGTGCGTGGCATTCCGGCACGCTGGCCGACGCCGCCTGGCCTGCACGCTCACGCTCACGCACATTGCCCGGGCTGTCACCGGTAATGTCACGGAAGATGCGGCCAAAGGTGCCCAGGCTGCCCCACCCGGTCTGCACGGCGATTTCGGTCACCGGCAGGTCGGTGTCACGCAACATCGCCACGGCCCGTTCGATGCGGCGGCTGAGAAGATACCGGTGCGGCGGCAGCCCGAATGCCTGCTTGAACGAGCGGGCGAAGTGCGCCGGCGACACCGCACTGACCTCGGCCAGGCGTGTGACTGGCCATTCCTCATGGCTGGCCCGGTCCATCCGGTCCTTGGCACGCAGCAGGCGTCGCAGCAGTTCGGGGCTCTGGTTCACGGCGTCACCGCTTGCGCCAGATGATGGCGTGCTGCGTGCCGTGCCTCGGCGGCCTGTTCGACCAACCAGTCACGGAATGCGATGACCTTGGCGCTCCCACTCCGCGCCGAGGGCGCCACGAACCAGAAGCTGCGACCGTCGCTGGCGACACCCGGATGCGCCTGCACCAGGCGCCCGCTCTCCAGCTCGGCCTGGAACAGGATCGGCGAACCGATGGCGATGCCCTGCCCTGCGATCGCGGCACCGACATCCAGATGCTCGACGGCGAAGGGCGTGACCAGACTCCCTGGTGCCGGCGGTGGAAGGTGCCCGTGTGCGGCGAACCACAGGGCCCACCAGTCCGGCCGACCGAGCAGGGGAATCTCCAGCGCGGTGCTGCCCAGCCCACGGGCCGCCGGAAGCAGCGCCGGCGCACACAACGGCATGAAAACGCTGGGGAACAAGGGCGTGGCCTGCAGCCCAGGCCACTCGCCATGCCCGTTGCGGATGGCGGCATCGAAGTGGCCGGCGGCAAGATCCTGCGGCTCTGCCGACAGATCCAGTTCCAGCAGGAGCTGCCGATGGCGGGCGCGGAACGTACCCAGCCGCGGCGTCAACCAACTGGTGCCCAGCGTTGGCAGTACGGACAGGCGCAGTCGCGCAGCATCCATGCCAGCGGCGCGCATGAAGCTGGCGCGTAGTGCGTCGAATGCCCGGGTGGCTTCCTGCGCGACGCTGGCACCCACCACCGTCAGTTCCACGTGCTGTGCGTGGCGCAGGAACAGGCAGGTACCGGTCTGGGCCTCCAGCCGCCGCACGTGATAGCTCACCGATGCCGCAGTGGTGTCGAGCTCCTCGGCGGCACGCGCGAAGCTGCCCAGCCGCGCCGCCGCCTCGAAGGCGCGGATGGCGGCAAGCGATGGCAGCTGGCGTTGGGTGACCATAAGTGTGACTTAGCCTGAGCCCCGATATCTGCGTGGTCAATCCCCTTCGTACCCGCAACCATGGGGGCACCTTCGGTAGGGGATCACGCATATGGATCGACGGCAGTTCCTGGTCACCCTGGCCGCCACGGCCGCGTCCACCGCCCTGCCCGCCGGGTGGGCCCTGGCCAGTCACAGCGAAGACTGGAAATGGTTGCAGGGCAACTGGCAGGTCCGGCACCAACGCCTGAAGGAGCGGCTGGTGGGCGATACTCGCTGGGAAGCCTTCACCGGCGCCAGCGCGGTCTGGCTCACCCTGGGCGGGCTCGGCACCATCGATGACAACGTCATGGAACTGCCCTCGGGTCCCTACAGGGGCCTGGGCGTGCGTGCCTTTGATCCGGTGTCTTCCACATGGTCGATCTGGTGGATCGATGGCCGCAATCCTGCCCATATCGAAGCGCCCGTGCGCGGCGCTTTCAAGGGCGATGCCGGCAGCTTTCGCGGCACCGACCGGATCGACGGACGCCCCATCGACGTGTGGTTCAGGTGGCACGCCATCCACGGCGAGGAGCCGTGGTGGGAACAGGCATTCTCCGACGACGCCGGTGCGCACTGGGAGGTGAACTGGCGCAACTGGTTCCGCCGCACGGCTGCGGCCCCCTCGCCGCTTCCGAAGCTGCCGGATGCACCGGGCGATTTTGATTTTCTGGTGGGCCATTGGAACGTGCGCCATCGTCGCCTGCGCGCCCGGCTGGCAGGCAGCGATGCGTGGGACGCGTTCAACGGCACCCTGCACAACTGGCCGGTACTGGGAGGATTCGGCAACGTAGGTGACAATCTGATGGACGTGCCAGGAGCCCCGCTGCGCGGCATGGGCATCCGCGCCTGGAATGCGGCTGAGCGGCACTGGCTGAGTTGGTGGCTGGATGGCCGGGAACCGACCCGGATCGGCGCGCCGCTGCGCGGTGGTTTCAAGGCCGGTGTCGGTCGCTTCTTTGGCGAAGACCAGCACGACGGACGAGCGATCCAGACGCGGGTGATCTGGTCACGCATTACCCCGCGTTCGGCGCGCTGGGAACAGGCGGCCTCGACCGATGGTGGACGCAGCTGGGAAACCAACTGGGTCAGCGACTTCGAGCGGCAGGCATGAAGGCGCTGCTGGCCGTGATGCTGCTGGTGTCTGCATCGCCTGGCGCGTCTCCATCCAGGGTGTTGCAGATCGTCGGCCCGGCCGAGCGCTTTGCTCCGGGCATTGCATCCACGCAGTACGACGAGATCCGACTGACTTTGAGCCCGGACGGAAAGACCGCACTGTGGTTCAGCCGCAACCGGCCCGGCGGTCAGGGCGGGTATGACATATGGGTTTCGCGCCACGACGGGCAGCGCTGGCGGCCGGCGAAGCCGGTCTCGTTCAATACGCCGGGACGTGACTTCGATCCTGCCTTTTCCGCCGATGGCCGCGTGGTGTATTTCTGTTCGGATCGAGCAGGCGGCCAGGGCGGCGACGATCTGTACCGGGTCAGCATGGGGAGCGACGGTCGATTCGGGGAGCCGGTCAATCTTGGCCCGGCAGTGAACAGCGCGGCCGATGAATTCGCGCCGATGCTCTCGCCCGACGCAGCCACGCTGCTGTTCTCCAGCGATCGCGCAGGCGGTGCGGGTGGCCATGACCTCTACGTCGCAGCGATGGTCCGTGGCATGGCGCAGCCGGCACGGCCGCTGCCGGGAGACGTCAATACCGCAGCGCAGGAGTTCGATGCCACCTTCCTGGGCGACGGCCGGACGCTGGTGTTTGCCCGCGCCCTGGACTTCGGCAGTGCACCGGTACGCCAGTTCATTGCCTACGAGCGTGGAGGCCGTTATGACGCGGGCCTTGCATTGCCCTCCCCCTTGAACGAGGCCTCCGGCGACAGCTACGGCGCGATGCTGGATGGCTCGCAACCCGACACCTTGACCTATTCGGCGCGGCGCGCGGACGGTGCAGGGTTGGACCTGTACCGCATCCGCTTTCGGATGATGCGCCCTTGAAGGCAGATGGTGTCGATTTTCGGCGCCCCGGTTCGTCGAGAGGATGAAACCCCAGGAGAAAACGCAGATGGCCTCACACCCGTCCCTTGCCTGCGCCTGCGGCCAGGTGCGCCTGACCGCCACGGGCCAACCCATTGCCACCGTCGAATGCTGCTGCGACAGCTGCCGCAAGGCCGGCGCCATGCTGCAGTCGATGCCCCGAGCACCGGACGTCCTGGGCCCGCACGGCCAGACGCTCTTCGTAATGCACCGCAAGGATCGCGTCAGCATCGATGCCGGACATGCCATGCTGCGCGCGTTGCGGTTGTCCAGCAGGGGCGGCAGCCGCCGCGTCGTGGCGGGCTGCTGCAATACACCGCTGTTCCTGGAGTTCAGCGGTGGCCATTGGCTGAGCCTGTATGGCCTGTTGTGGCCGGCGTCGGCAAGACCCGCCGTGGAGATGCGGACCATGGTCAGTGATCTTCCTGACCCGTCTGTCCTTCCGGGCGATGTGCCGAACCTGAGAACCCACTCGCTGCGGTTCTACGCCCGCCTGATGAAGGCGTGGATCGCCATGGGCTTCCGCAGCCCGCGCATCGAAGTCGCGGGAGATACCCATGTCTGAGCCCGAGCGGATCGAGATCGAGAGCATCGCCACGCCCGGGCACATCCAGCGTGTGGATCGCGCCAAGTATCTCGCCATGCGCCATGCCTTGCTGCGGGCCCTGCCTGCGCACCCTCCAGGCCTGACCGTTGCGCAGGCCAAGCAGGCGCTGCTGCCGCACCTGCCCGCCGCCCTGTTCCCGGCAGGCGCCACCGCCGGCTGGTGGTTGAAGGCGGTGCAGCTGGACCTGGAAGCCAAGGGCGTGATCGAGCGCGTCGCGGGCAAGCCGTTGCGCCTGTTCAAGCACCTGGCGGCCGGCTGATCAGCGCTGCGCAGGCAGCTCCAACCGGTGCTTGCGGCACAGGCGATACACCGTCACCCGCGAGATCTGCATCTGCCGCGCGCACTCGGAAACGTTGTAGCCGGTCTGGCGCAGGGTCTGCAGCAGCACATCGCGCTCGGCCTGGCCCCGCGCATCGTGCAGCATCGCCCCAGGCAGGACCGCCACCGATGCGCCCAGCTCCAGGTCGCGCTCGCTGATCAGCTCGCCCTCGGCCATGATCGCTGCACGCTGCACACGGTTCAGCAGTTCGCGTACGTTGCCGGGCCATTCGAAACGCCGCATGGCCTGCAGTGCGGCCGGCCCAAAGCCGCGTGCACGCACGCTGTGCCGCTGCCGGAAACAGCGCAGGAAGTGTTCGGCCAGCAGCTGCACATCGGCACCGCGCTCACGCAATGGTGGCATGAGCAGGCGCAGCACGTTCAGACGGTAATAGAGATCGCTGCGGAACCGGCCCTGCGCCACCGCGTGTTCCAGTTCCACGTGGGTGGCAGCCAGCACTCTCACATCCGCCCGCAACGGCTGGCTGCTGCCGACACGCTCGAAGGTGCCCTCCTGCAGTACACGCAACAGGCTGGTCTGCGCCTCCGACGGCAGGTCACCGACTTCGTCCAGAAACACCGTGCCGCCGTGCGCGGATTCGAACACGCCGATCTGCCGCTTGTCGGCACCGGTGAACGAGCCACGTTCGTGGCCGAACAGCTCCGACTGCACCAGGTTGGCCGGAATCGCACCACAGTTCACCGCAATGAAAGGCCTGCCAGCACGCCCCGACAACGCATGCAGCGCATGTGCGGCCAGTTCCTTGCCTGTACCGGTTTCGCCGGTGACCAGCACCGGCAGCTCCACCGGCGCAAACTTGTGCAGCACCGTGCGCACCGCATGCAGCGCAGCGCTTTCGCCAATCAATGCGTGCGGTCCCTGCCCGCTGCAGGTTGCGTCGACAGGCGGATCATCTGCGTCGAACTGCTGGCGCATTGCGCAGACCAGATCCTGCAGGCCGAACGGCAGCGTGAAGCGGGCACGGCATCGCTGCAGCAACGGCAGCCAGGCCGCTGAAGCAGGTCCGGCACCCGGTGGCAGTACCGCCAGCCAGGGTAGATGCTGGTGCTGCTCGATCCACGGTACCAGCAGCTGCAGCGCGACCGCATCGAGGTGGCGCAGATCGAGCACGGCGAGCAAGCGATCGCGCCCGCGCAGGCCAATCGCCATGGCGGGATCGGGACGGATGCTGCGCACATACCAGCCTGCTGCCGCCAGCGCACTGCGCTCGTTCGCCAACGGCTCGCCAAACCAGAGCACGCAACGTGACGTTGAAGCCTCCGGGACCGCTGCCATGCTTCCCCCAGCATCCGGACACCGTCGGCGGACTGTCAGGCAATCACCGGCGTGCCGCCCCCCGCCGGGACCTCTACGGCCACCGGGGCGGCCTTTGTTGGGCGGATCCTAGCGCTTCCCTAAACGGCGGCGCAATGAGCAGTGCGTCAAGAAATTGCTGGCTGAAGCGGCACCGTTGCAGACCGCGACGCCACCTGTAACACGGATGCGACAGTCGCCCGCGGCCCTTGCCCTGCAGTGCCTGGGGCTTCGAAATCCCAACAATTCCACGACGTGCCTGTAACAGCGTGGCAGCAGCCCGGTCAGGTGCGGCACGGTGCCGACATTGGCCGGTGGGCACTTCGAAGTTGGCACGGTTGATGCGTGGTTCCGCCGCACCCATCGCGGGAGATCGGCATGGACGGCTCCACCCTGATTCGCGGCCTGGCCGCAGCACTGGCAGTGGCCCTGCTGTCGGTTGGCGCGGGCGCATCCGCATCCGGCGCCCGCCAAGGCGTGAAGGCACAACCGGGCGAAATCGTCCTGCTGCGGGATGTATCCGCGCGCCCGGCATATCGCATGGCACCGCCGGGCATGGCGCTGATTGCCGACCCGAAGCCGCAGCGCGAGATCGCCACCGCATTGGGTGCCGGCGGCACAACAACCGGCATGGACGAGTTGAGCGATGAGGACTATGCCGGCATGGGCGCCGGCCAGGCCGCGTCCATCACGGCGCCGGGTGGCACCACCGTTGAACAGGTCACCCAGCAGGCCCTGGGCGGCACGCTGGGCCGCAGTGGCGACGGCATGGTCGGCAGCAATCTGGGGGGGGCCATGAGTGGGCCGCTCGGTGCGGTCGGCAGCAGCACCCGCGGTATCGCCGATACCGTGCGCGGCGCACTGGCCCAGTTCCCGCTGCAGGGCACGGCCCCGGCAGGTGGAAAATGAAGCCCCTGCACGGGTTGCTTCTGCTGCTCGCTGCCGCGCCCTGGGCGACCCGGGCCGATGACTACAGCGGCATGCTCGCCTATCTCGACGTGGCCCGCATCGACGGCCACGCACTTGCCGGAACAAATGGCGCCATCGCCGTGAACCAGGCCGCCGGCGACCTCAACGTGCAGGCCAACCTACGGGGTATCGCCAAGGGTGATCGCGCCGACGTCGCGATCAATGCGCGGCAACTGCAGCAGGGCAACCGCGTGCTGTCCGGGCCGCTGCAGGCCACTGCATTCATTGGCGGTGACGCACTGGCCGATGCCAGTGGCATCGCATCCATCAACCAGGCCAGCGGCATCGCCAACACGACGCTCAACGTCGTCAGCGCGACGCTGGCCCGACAGGGCATACGCGAAACCGACGATACGGCCTTGGCCGCCGAGGGTTCCGCGTTGGCAGGGGGGCGGGACGACACCGGTCACGGCGTCGCGACGGGCACCCGCAGCGCAGGTGTAGCCAGCACCGCACTGCGGGGATTCGACGGGGTCCTGCAACTCAATCAGATCGCGGGCAACGGCAACGACACGGCCAACGTATTGGGCCTGGTCGTGCAGGACCGCCCGTGACAACCACCCAACCGATGCACCACCTGATGAGAGAGAGGGCACCATGAAAGCGACCGTCAAACAGACCATGCTCGCCATGGCGATTGCCACTGCCTCGACCGCCGCTGCGGCCAATGGCTGGGACAACCAGAACGCCAACGCGAACATCAATCACAACCACACCGTCAGCGAAACCCGCAACGACACCCACAACCACACCGACAACGACGTACGCAACCGCACCGTCAACGTCAATGTGCAGAAACACAGCAACATCCAGGCCGACGAACGCAAGGAAAAGAACAACCACGGCGTCGACGTGAACCTGGAGAAGGACCTGCGGCTGAGCACCGACATCAATTTCTCCGGTGACCCGAACATCACCGGCGACATCGACCTCGACTCGGCGGCCATTGCCGTGATCGACAACCGCCAGTCGATCAGCAACAACGTCACCAGCAACAGCCTGGTCACCAACAGTGCTTCCATCGGTGACAGCGTGGGTGCCGGCGCCTCGGGCAATCTCGGCTTCAACGTGGTCTCCGGCGACAACAACGCGCAGGACAATGCCGCGTCGCTGTCCGCTGCCGACGCGTCCTTCAGCTTCGGCATGGCCGACGCCGAGGTGTTCGTCAACCAGGCCGGCTTCGGCAACGCCACCATGAACTCCGGGGTCACCAACGCCGCAGGTCTCGGCGGCAACGCCTTCGGTGGTGCTTCGGGCAACATCGGCGTGAACATCGCCTCGGGCAACAACAACGAGCAGAAGAACGCGCTCGCGGCCTCGGTAGCGACCACCGCGGTGGCGCAGTCGAGCATCAGCTCCAACCAAGTCTCCACCGGCAACACGGTCAGCAATGCCGGCTTCGTGCAGTCCTACACGGATACCGTGCAGGTCGGCATGCGTGGCGGCGTCAGCGGCCTGACGCTGGCCTATGGCGCGGGCACCTACCGCGGCACCGGCAACGCCTATCAGATGGCCAACTACTATCTGGATACATGGAATGGCGAGCTGCCACATCCGGGTGGCAACAGCACCGGCCACATCGACCTGGACAACCAGATCCAGAACGCCACGATGAACCCCAACCGGCCGGGAGTGGGCGGCCTGGGCTTCGATACGCGTGAGAGTGGCACCAGCCAGTTCGTCGAACTGGGCGTGGCCGATCTGTACGCCAGCCTCAGCGGCACGGTCAGCACCACGCGCTGGGTGAACGTCAACGCCACCAACACCTCGGCGTTGTCCGGCAGTGCCTTCTCCGGCGCCTCCGGCAACATCGGCGTGAACGTTGCTGCGGGCACCGGCAACCTGCAGGCCAACAGCCTGGCCCTGGCCGTCGCCCAGCCCAGCACCGGCGGCGGTGGCGGTGGCGGCACCGGCGAGTAAGCGCAACACCCCGGCCGTCCGCCAATGGCCGGGTCCCTGGGAGCCCCTGTTCCTCCTCCCCCTTGGGACAGGGGCTCCCCCCTGCTGCCGGAGAACGTGATGATCCGTTGCCGCCTCTCGATGCGCCTGCTGGCGATGCTGTTGCTGCTGGGTACCGCCTCCGCGTGGGCGGGCGAGGTGCGCTTCAGCGGCGTATTGCCCAATGGCGCGTTGCTGCAGCAGAAGGTGGAGAGCATGCAGGAGCGGCGCTACCGCAACGTGGTGCGGCAGCACACCGATTACAGCTGCGGGGCCGCCGCGCTGGCCACCATCCTGCGCCACGCCTACCACCTTGATACCGACGAGGCGACGGTGATCGAGGGAATGATGGGGGTCTCCGATCCCGCTCTGGTAGCCGAGCGCGGCTTCTCGCTGCTCGACATCAAGCGCTACGTGGAATCGCTGGGCATGCGCGGTCGGGGCTACCGCATCGATGAAACACGACTGCGCACCCTTCGCGTGCCAGGACTTGTGTTGATGGACGTGCGCGGTTTCCGCCATTTCGTGGTGCTCAAGCAGGTGCGCAACGGCATCGTGGAAGTGGCCGACCCGATCCTGGGCAACCGCAGCCTGGCCCTTCCGGAGTTCCTGGCCGCCTGGCCATCGCGCGCGGTCTTCGTGGTGATCGGCAGCGACTTCGATCGCAACACCGCTCTTCTGCAACCCAGCGAACGGCCAAGCGCCCGCGCGCTCTACGCGCGGCAAGGGCCGATCACCGATGCCGAACTGGTCGACTTCGGCTTCAGCCACGCCGACCTGTTCTGAAGGAGGTTCGACCATGTTCCGCCAACCGATGATGATGGCTCTGCTGCTGGCCTTCCCTTCCCTGCCTCTGCAGGCGGCAGAGGGTGCTCCCGGTCACGGCCTGAAGGAAATTCCGGACCCGGAACTGAGCCTGATGCGGGGGCGCTACACCGTGGGTGGCAACAACGTTGCCTGGTTCGGGGTCACCATGGTGTCGCAGTGGCAGGCCAGCAACGGCGCGACGCTGCAGGGCAGCCTCACCCTGGGCATGGACTTCCGTGGTGGTGGCGCGCCGAAGCTGAGCTTCCAGCCCAGCGTGCATGTCACGGCAGCCGATGCGCCGCTGCCCGATACCCACGGACGCAGCATCGACAGCAGCGGCCTGGCCAACGCCAGCGGCCTGGTGCAGAGCGTGCAGGTGGCCGGCGATGGCAATGTCGCGCGCAACGTCACCACGCTGACCGTCCGCGAGGGTGGCGTGCCAGCCGTTCTCTCTGATGGCGCAGGCAACGTCACCGCGCAGCAGGCCGGCGCCAGCGCGACCGCCGTGCTGGAAGGCAACCAGGCACGCCTGCTGCTGCAGGTGGATGGCCAGGGGCTGGTGCAGCAGTGGATTCGCAACGGCAGCGTCGGCCAGGGTATCGCCCTCGCCGGTGACGGCCAGATCGCCAGTAACCAGCTGCGGCTGGAGCTGGTGCGCAACGCCGTGGGCAGCAACCTGCCGTTGAGCCAGAACGTGGCCCAGGCGATTGCGTTGAACCGCGGTATGGGGCCAGGCCAGTAACAGGGCCTGGCATTGGGGGAAACGCTCCACAACGCAGGACACCAACATGCACACCCTGATGAGGATTACCCCGTTGGCGCTGGCGGCGCTGGCGGGCACCGCCCTTGCCGCACCGCCGACGTCTGACGATGGCGCTGACGTGCAGGCCCTGGCCAACCAGCTGGAACAGCTGAAGGCCAACTACGCACAGGAAGTGCGGCGGTTGCGCGAACTGGACATGCAGGTCCAGGCCATGCAGGCGCGCTTGAGCGGGCGGGTTGGCCCGGTCACAGCCCCACCGGCCGCGCCATTGGCGCAGGCGGCCGCCGCCGCGGTCCCTCCGAGCAGCGAGGGCTACGCCAGTACCGCTGCCGAGGCGCAACAGGCCAAGCAGGAGTCGCGGCGCAGCGTGGACGACGTGAAGCAACAGCAATCGGCCCTGTTCTCCCGCCGCTTCACCATCGAGAACAGCCTCACCTACGCCCGCTACGACCGCAAGCAGCTCACCCTCAACGGCTTCCTCGCGCTGGACGCCATTTTCCTCGGCAATATCGCCATCGAGAACGTGGAGTCCGACTCGCTGACCTACAACGTGGCGGCCCGCTGGGGTGTCAGCCCGAACCTGACGCTCAACCTGGACGTGCCCTACCTGGCCCGGCGCACCGTATACCAGAAGGGCGGCGCCGGCGGAGCAGCGGCCGCCATTGCACAGGAAGAGACCAACGGCAACGGCCTGGGTGATATCGGGCTCAGTGCGAACTACCGGTTGTTCGGCGAACGCGGCTGGCGTCCTGAGACCGTGCTTACCGCCGGCGTCACCGCCCCCACCGGGCGCGCACCCTACGGCCTGGACTGGAAGGTGATCGAGCGCGATGACGACGACTACATCCGCTTCGCCGTGCCGCGCGAGCAACCCACTGGCAATGGCGTATGGCAGGCCAACCTGGGCCTGTCGATGGTGAAGACCGCCGACCCGGCCATCCTGTTTGCCAACATCGGCTACGTGCACTCCATCCCGCGCGGGTTCAACGACATCGACAGTAATCCGGACACGGTGAACCCGGGCGATGTGAAGCTGGGCGGCTCGGTGTACTTCGGCGCAGGCGTGGCCTTCGCATTCAACGAGCGGACCAGCCTGAGCCTGTCCTTCAGTGACCGCATCAGCGCACGCGCTTCCACCCGCTTCCAGGGCGGCAAGTGGATGAAGGTGATCGGCAGTGATGCCAATGCGGCATCACTCAACCTGGGCGTGACCTATGCGTTGAACCAGCACACCACGCTGGTGACGCTGCTCGGCATCGGACTGACCCCGGATGCGCCGGACTTCACGTTGGCGTTCAAGATTCCGTACATGTTGTAGCGCCGGACCGGACCCAAACGCCGCTGCAGCCGCTCATCCACTTCCCGCTTTTCCTGGGCCTCGCCAGGCAGGCGGGATCGTCTACTTGCAGCGACTCACTCAAAAGCGTGGCACGTGTGGACCCTTTGGTGCGGCCTCCCTGCACTCTTTCACAAACAGGCCATGCGTCGTAACGCCGGTTCCTGCCGCGCCCGGCGCATCAAAGATCCTCCCAAGCCTTGCTTCTCTGACCTTGTTGAGGCGCAGGGGGGTGACCTTCACGTCCAGGTAGTTCCACAAGTCGTCGAGACTTGCGATCGGCGATCCGAGCATGCCCGAGTTGAATCCCCCCAGCACGGGGGCACTCCACACCTGGTCGAGCACCGTAGTCCAGGACAGTACGCGCGCGTCAGCCTGCATCAGTTCCTGCAGGTGTTCGACAAGCCCACTCCATGCAGAGGATTCGGCTTCGGTCAGATCGACACTGGCAGCACGCTGGCCAATTTCGTAAAGCAGCCCAGTCACGACGGTCCGCAAGGCGCGTCCTGTCATCTCGCCGCTTCGCAGCTTTGCAATCACCGGCATGATCAAACCCAGGGCAGCCACGGCCCATTTCAGTTGTCCTTCTGCATTGCGATGCTCGGGCGATACACCGAAAAGGAAGCCCGGCACATGCACCGAGCGATACCAGGCGATGCCAGCTTCGTCGGTCTCGACTATGTCGGTCTCACCTCGATGGCAATCCAGCTGCCCCAAGGCGTCGAGGTAACGTACAAATTCAGCAGCGGGTGCGAAGATCACCGGGCCCGGCACGGCTCCAAGCGCCACGGGAGGGGCCAGGGCAGGAGGAGGCGGGGGAAGCGTCAACTGTATCGACTGCAGCTCGTCGAGCGCGTTGAAGTAAGTCAGCGTGCAGGAACGCTCACCAATAGGATGCGTAGAAACAACAGCGCCGGGCCACGTGATGGAAATTCCCGAAAACTTGTTGGCTTGCTCCAGGCCATCCCGTAGTTTCTCAAGGTCGGCCGTGCCGAAGGTGCCCTTCGACTCGAGTGTGGACCACTTGCCCAGTTGGCTGCCGAGGACAAAGTCGGGGTTCATCGTACTTGGTGCTGGCATCAATCCTTGAAGGGAAACCGCCGGGTTATGCAGAATCGAGTAGTGCCAGAAGTGCATGAGGACGTCCCCCATGCCGTTGAACATGAACCACCGCTCCGCCGCCAACCTTGCATAGAGCATTCCCAGCACGAACGCACAGTTGGTTTTTTCCGATGACTCGAGGAACTTTGCAAACTGAGCCTTCTTGATAGAACCGACACCCGGTATCGGAGCAACCACATCAAGAGTGGAATGCACCAGCTGACGACGGCGTGCCAGGTGCGTCGCCAGCGCCAGCCATTCCGCTGGCGACGCATTGATTCTCGCCTTGCCAAGCCCACTCGTTCCGTAGCCACAATCCTCAGCCGCAGCAATTACCCAAGCGTTACTCGGTGGCAGGAGAGGGTCGAGCGCCACGGTGTGGAACTGGGTATTGACGAATTTGCCTGGGCTCAGGCCGAAGTTGACCGCTACCCCGGGCATCAGCACTCGAAAATCAACTTCACTGACCATGAATACTCTTCCTTGAATTGTGGTCGGACGCCACGATCATGCCCGGACCCAGCCCGCAACCGCAACCTGAACACGGACGCTTGCGCAGCCCCAGCCTGTGCCCCCCTTGCTCGTATTCCTACTGCTATATTCAGTCCAGCTCGGCAGGCATGGTGCCTGCCCTCGAATCACAGGGAGTTGGTCATGGGTCTGGTACAGGCGGTGAAGGGTGCGGTTGGCGGTGTGCTGGCCGACCAGTGGAAGGACTTCTACACCGTGCCGGCGGGCCTGCCGTCCACGGCGGCCCTGTTCGCGGCGGTGCCGCAGGGCACCAATGCCGGCCGCGGTTCCAACACCAGCGGCTCGTCCAACATCATCACCAACGGCTCGAAGATCATCGTGCCGGAGGGCTATGGCCTGCTGCTGTTCCAGGACGGCGCGATCACCGCGTTCGTCGCCGAACCGGGCGGCTACGAGTGGCGTTCGGACGATCTGAACTCGCAGTCGATCTTCGCCGGCGACGGCCTGGTCAGCACCTTCATCAAGCAGAGCTGGGAGCGCTTCAAGTTCGGCGGCCAGCCGGGCTCGCAGCAGGCGGCCTACTTCGTCTCGCTGAAGGAGCTGCCGGACAACCGCTTCGGTACCCAGTCGGAAATCTACTGGGACGACGGCTTCCTCAACACCCAGGTCGGTGCGGTCACGCGTGGTTCGTACACGCTGAAGATCGTCGACCCGATCCTGTTCGTGAAGAACTTCGTACCGGCCAGCTACCTGCAGCCGGGACAGGTGTTCGACTTCACCGATCTGGACAACGCCGCGGCCAGTCAGCTGTTCAATGAAGTGGTCGGTTCGCTGGCGCCGGCCTTCAGCCTGTATACGAACGATCCCAGCAAGGGCAACCGCATCACCAAGCTGCAGCAGGACTCGTTGGGCTTCGCGCAGAGCCTGTCGGCCGCCGTCGAACAGGGTTACCAGTGGAAGTCGGACCGTGGCCTGGCCATCGTCAAGACCGCCATCGTCTCGATCGAGTACGACGCCAATACCCGCGAACTGCTGAAGACCGTGCAGCGCGCCGATGCGTTGTCCGGTTCGCGCGGCAATTCCAACCTGCAGGCCAGTGTCGCCCAGGGCATCCAGTCGGCTGGTGAGAACGGCGGCGCGGCGGGCCTGGTCGGCGTCGGCATGGCGTCGGGCATGTTCGGTGTGGGTGGCATGCAGCAGCCGGTCACCCCGGCGGCAGACGATCCGGTCGCCAAGCTGAAGAAGGCCAAGGAAATGCTGGACCTGGGCCTGATCACCCAGAGCGACTATGACGCCCTGAAAGCCAAGGCACTGGGCCTGTAACAGCAGGACGCACAACGAACATGTCCGATCCCCGAAACGGCCCACCGCCGCTGCCCGGATCCGCGCCCGCGACGCCGCCGCCCCTGCCGGCGTCGTCGTTGGATGGGCCCGGTTCGCCGCAGGACGTCCCTCCCCTGCCCGGCAGCTTCCCGCTGGACACCTCGAAGCTGCCGCAGGCCATCCGCGATGAAGTGGAAGCGCCCGATCCCGTGGCCATCGATACCTCGGCCAGCGAGCTGAAGGACGGCCTCAACCGCTGCCCGAAGTGCGGCGCCACCGACATCCGGCCCAAGGCCGGCACCGACATCCTCGTCTGCCTGTACTGCCGTCACGAATGGCATGGCGCGCGGGTCGAGGAGGAATTCGGGCTGGGCGAAGCCATCGACCAGCTGCGCGGCACCGTCATCGCGTCCGGCGCACGCGACATCGATGCCGACACCTCGGCGTTGATGACGTTCAAGTGCACCGGCTGCGGCGCCGAAGTCACGGTCAATACCGAAAGCACGATGACGGCGCGCTGCCACTGGTGCCGCCACGTATTCGGCGTCAACGAACAGATCAGCAATGGCGCGGTACCTGATGCAGTGCTGCCCTTCCATATCAAGAAGGACGACGCGGTCGCGCGCATCCGCCAGTTCGTCGACAAGCGCCGGATGTTCGCGCTGAAAGCGTTCAAGGACCAGTTCACCCCGGAAAACGTGGTGGGCGTGTTCCTGCCCTACATGATCGTCGACAGCAATGTCAGCGCTGCGGTGGCCGGCAAAGGCGAGATCAAGACCCGTGAGTACACGGTCGGCAGCGAGAAGAACAAGCGCACCCTCTACGACGCCGATGTCTACCAGGTCGAACGCCAGGTCGATTTCACCGTCGACGATCTTCCGCTGGAATCCTCGGCCGAGCGCGGCAACCTGGATACCCGCGCCAACACCAACAACATCATCAACACCATCCTGCCGTTCGATACCAAGAACGCGGTGAAATGGAACGCCTCCTACCTGGCCGGCTTCACTTCGGAGAAGCGCAACCTGGATGTGGAAAAGCTGCGGCCGCGGCTGGAAGACCAGCTGCTGTCGATTGCCCGCGCACAGGTGGAAGGCTCGGTGAAGCGCTACAACCGCGGCGTGCGCTGGGAGCAGGAACAGCTGGAGGTGCATGGCACCCGCTGGGTGTCGATGTACCTGCCGGTCTGGCTGTACTCGTACCATCAGCCTGGCAAGAACGGCGGCATGCTGCACTACATCGCGGTGAACGGCCGTACCGGCGAAACCATGGGCAGCGTGCCCGTGCAGCAATGGAAGATGCTGCTGGCGGCCCTTGCCACCGGCACCGTCATTGAAGCCCTCGCAATTGCCTTCCTGGTGGCATCGACATGAGCGACGACAGTGGCCTCTGGCTGTTGGCGGCAGGTCCGGCCGGCGCAACCGCGCTGTACTGGGCGTTGTACCGCTATTACCGCAACACCGACAAATCGCATTCCTTCGAGCACGAGACCGAAATCGAGGCGCAGCCCGTGACCGGTTCGGACCAGCAGGTGGGCCGGGTCACCGGCACCGAGGAAAAGCGCATACGCGGTGACAACGTGTACGAGTACCGGAAACGGGTGGCAAGGGTGAAACCCGACCCGTAGAGCCAGGCCATGCCTGGCTGATCGACAACGCCGCAACGACGACGGTGAACAGCTTCAGCCGGGCAGATGTGTACGCGCCTGCGACTGTGGCCTGCTTCGCAGATCAGCTCTGTTTGCCATGACTATACTACCGCCGCTTCCACCCCGGCCATCGTTGCACCTGCCGGTGGAAGCGGCGGGGCTGGATGTCCCCGTCGGGCCGGCCGCCACGCTGCCGCCGGCCCTGCCAGTGATTTGTAACCCAACGCGGTTCAACCAATCACCAGGGGAAGGCTATGCGCTACACACGTCGTGATTTTCTTGCCACCACCGCCAGCGCTTCATTGGCGTCACTGGTAGCACCCGGGGCCTGGGCCAGCGGCGCCGCACCGGCCGGAAAGGCCGCGCAGGCACGCTACCACCGCTACAACGTCACCAGCCCCGAAGGCCAGCGCATGCTGGCCAGCTATGCACGCGGCATCAAGGCCATGCTGGCATTGCCGGCAGACGATCCACGCAACTGGTTCCGCAACGCCTTCGTGCATCTGATGGACTGCCCGCACGGCAACTGGTGGTTCTATGTCTGGCACCGGGGCTATGTCGGCTACTTCGAACAGACCATCCGTACGCTCAGCGGTGATCCGCAGTTCGCCATGCCCTACTGGGACTGGACCGAGCTGCCACGGATTCCCCCAGCGATGTTCGACGGCGTATTGACGCCCACTGACGGCGCCTATGCGCCGTATACGCGCAACCTGGCGGTCTTCACCCGATTCATGCGCCCGGCGCTGCAGCGCTACTGGGACACGCTGGATGCAGGCCAGCGCGGCCAGCTCAAGTTCCGCGGCTACCTCACTGCAGACGATGTCTGGAACGATGTGACCGGCTACAGCGTCGCGGAAAAGACCGGCATCTCGGGCAATGCAGCCTATGCGATCACCTGCGGCGCCCGCTACCTCTGGCGCGAGAATCCCGGCTTCGATGCAAAGACCGCTTCGGCCGTGTCTCCCGACACCATCCACGCGGGGCTGTCGCCGGTCGAGTTCTACAACGACGATGTCAGCCGCAGCTTCACCAGCTCGCGTACGGCCTCGCACGTGGTACAGCCTGACGGCGCCACGAAATTCTCGGTACTGGAAGGATTCCCGCACAACAAGGTGCACAACTGCATCGGTGGCGTCGGCGCGGTCGATCCCGGCCCCTACGGCAACATGACCAACTTCCTGTCACCACTCGATCCGATCTTCTACCTGCACCACGCCAACATGGACCGCCTGTGGGATGTGTGGAACCAGCTGCAGCAATCCCGCGGCAAGCCGATCATGCCCGTCAATGTCGACCAGCGGCGCCAGTTCATGAACGAACCGTTCCGCTTCTTCGTCGATGCACAAGGCAAGCCCGTTGGCGAGCGTCCGGCCAGCGCGTTCTTCTCCACCACGGCCTTCGACTACGACTACGTCTACGCGCGCCGCAACGACCTGCTGGAGGCGGCCACACTGCCAGCAGCTGCCGGCACGGTGCGGCTGGTGCGCGGCACACGCTCCGATGGCGCCGTCCGCGTGGCTGTCCCCAATGAGGCGGTGCGCGCGCACCTGACCACATCGGGCCCGCGCCAGTTGATTGCCGAAGTGACCCTGGAGCGACCACGCGGTTTGAACAATACGCGCGAGTTCGACGTGCTGATCAACGCACCGGCGGGAACCGCCTCCGTGGCGGCCGACAGTCCGTACTACGCCGGCACTGTATCGTTCTTCGGGCCGACCATGGCCGGGATGGATCACAGCCACCCAACCACGTTCGCGGTGCCGCTGCCGCAGAAGCTGGGGGCCCTGCAGACACTGAATGCCGCCGATAAGGGAACGACCACGCTGGAGATCCGCCTGGTCGCATCGTCCGGCCAGGCACCGCAGACATTCCCGGTGCTCGACGCCGCCATCCTGGTTGCGCCGCTGCGGCCGTGATGATGCACGGCGGGTGCCGCCGCTGTCCGGCACCTGCCTTCAGCCTGGCAGTCCTCAGCCTGCCTGCCCCAGCCGCACCTTCAGCTGCTGGATCTCCTGTTCGCTAACCCCGATCGACTTCAGGTACCCTTCCGCACCACCGTACTGGCTGTGCAGTGCCGCCAGGAACTGTTCCATGTTGTCCGGTGCGGTACCGGACATGCGAGCCATCTTGCGGGCGATCTCGGGATTCTGCTTGACCAGCGCCATGATCTGCGCGTTCATCGCGCTGTCCTTTGGCTGCCCTTCCAGGTAGTGCGCGGAGATCGCGTAGTTGTGCACGATCTCGGCCTTCGGCACGCCGGCCAGATCCAGCAGCAGGCCAGCGATGATGCCGGTGCGGTCCTTGCCGGCCGTGCAATGGAACAGCACGGCACCGTCCTGCTGCGCGGCGATGCGCTGGAACACCTGCTTGAACTGCGGCTGGCTGTGGCCCAGCCACTGCACATAGGCTTCGCCCAGCGAATCCGGGAAACTGGTCATCATCTTCTGCAGGTCCATCTTCTCGGTGCCCATCAGCGAAATGCGCTGGTAAGCAAAGCGATCATCCCTGGCCAGCAGGTCCGGCGACTGCGCCTCTTCATCGGCAGTACGCAGGTCGATATCCAGCTTCACGCCGGCCGCGGCCAGGGCATCACGGTCGGCATCGGTGAGGCGGCCGAGGTCTGCGGTGCGCACGAACGCATCGGCCGGAATCGGACCGTGGCGGCCCTGCAGGCCGGCGAAGGTACGCACGTTCCAGGCGCCCTGCAGCGGGATCACGCGCTGCGCATCGGCAGCGACGGGCTTCACGTTCGCAACGGCCGTCGGCTTCGCGGCGGCGACCTGCGGCGCATCAGCGGCAGCAGCCGTCGCAGCCATCGGCAGGCTGAGCATCAGGGCCAGGACAAGTTCGGTAGAGCGGTGCTTCATGGAATTCTCCGTTCGAATCAGAAGTTGACGGCCATTTCCAGGCCGAAGGTACGCGGGTCGTTGAAGATGCCGCTCTGGCCCAGCGCCGCGCTGTTGATCTTGTAGAACAGGTGCTGCTCATCGAGCAGGTTGCGTGCCCACAACGAGAACGACATGGTGGTGCCAGTGCTGTTGACCGGCACATCCACCAGCGCCACCCGTGCGTTCACCACGAACGAGCTGTCGGTCAGCATCTGGTCGTACTCGCTGGTGTAGTAGCCATCGGACCAGTTGCCGTCCACATGGAACTTCAGTGCCGAGAAGTTCGCGAACGGCACCAGGTAGTCGACCGACAGGCTGCCGGCGTTCTTCGGCGCCAGCAGCGGCTGGACCGTTACCTGCACGCCTGCACCGAACGGGTCCGTCGCGGTCTGCGCGTCGATCTTCGTATAGGCGTAGTTGAGGCCGAGGGTGAGGTTGTCCACCGGCATCACGTTGAACTCCAGTTCCGCGCCGCGCGACCTGCCATCGCTCAATGCATTGGTGGTGACCATGGTGGTGCGGGTCTCGCCACTGTTCGGGTCGAACGGCAGCGAGAAGTCCATCTGCTTGTGCGCGATGGTCGAATCGAACACGGCCAGGTTCAGGCGCGCGCGGTTGTCCCAGAACTGCGACTTGAAGCCGAGCTCGTAGGCCGTCACTTCTTCCGGCCCGAACGCGGTGTAGTTGGTCGAGCGCGAGTTGGCACCGCCGGCCTTGAAGCCGGTGCTGTACTTGGCATAGACCATCGTGTGCTCGCCGAGGTCGTAGGCGATGTTGACCA
Source organism: Stenotrophomonas sp. ASS1 (assembly GCF_004346925.1). Lineage (NCBI taxonomy): Bacteria > Pseudomonadati > Pseudomonadota > Gammaproteobacteria > Lysobacterales > Lysobacteraceae > Stenotrophomonas > Stenotrophomonas oleivorans. The sequence continues at coordinate 2,366,190 of NZ_CP031167.1, forward strand.
TCGGGTCGAAGCGGCTCCAGCGGTCCTTGAACGCAAGGTTGGTCGCCGCACCATTGACGATGTACAGGCTGCCCTTCTTGTCATCGCGGGTATAGCGGCCGCCGGCGGTCAGGTGCAGGCGCTGCAGTGCCTCCGGGGTCCACGTGGCCTGGCCGAACACGCCCAGGCTGTCGGTCCAGGCCTTGCTGGCGCGGTCGATGCGTACCCGCGAGAGATCCAGCGGGTTGGTCGCCGGATTCACGGTGTAGCTGTTGCCACCCGCCCCCCAGACCAGCATGTTCGGGGTCTGCGCATTGTCACCGGCAGTCTCGTGGTAGTAGAACGCACCGCCCAGGAACTGCACCTGCGAGGTGTTGCCGATCAGCTGGAACTCCTGGCTGTACTGGTGCTGGTAGACCTGCGCCAGGCTGTAACGACCGAACGGCGTCCCTGCGCCACCATAGGCGGAAATCGCATCGACCAGGCCCATGTCGAACTGGCCCTGGGTCAGTTCGCGGTAGGAACTGATCGACTTCAGCTCAAGGTTGTCATTCAACACCCACGACAGGTTCAACAGATGGCCACTGGTGCGGCCGATGTTGTCTTCCTGAGGCCCGCCCAGGATGGCGCTGTCGCGGCGATCCTGGCTGGCGCCGGCCTTCTGCAGGGGGCTGAGGTAGGCGGCTGGCACCAGCACCTGGGTGTGATATGGCGTGGTGGCATCATAGGAGCGATCGAACGCGTACAACAAAGAGAAGTCATCGCTCGGCTGCCACAGCGCACTCAGGCGGGCGCCGCGCTTGTCGTAACTGTTGAAGTCACGCTCGCCGCGCATCGGATTGTCGGTGGTGCCGCCACGCTTGGCCTGCACGGCGTCGATCTTGAAGCTGACATCGCCCACCTTGGGCAGATCCAGGTGCAGCGCACTGTTGTAGCCGCTGAAGTTGGACACGCCGACGCTGACGTTGCCGCCAAACTCGCCGGTCGGCGCCTTGGTGACGATGCTCACTGCACCGCCTTCGGTGTTGCGGCCGAACAGCGTGCCCTGCGGCCCCTTCAGCAATTCGATGCGCTCCACGTCGTAGAGCATGCTGCCCAGCCCCTGCGCACGGCCCATGAACACCCCGTCGACGTAGATGCCGACGCCGGCATCGCGGGCCGGTTGGTTGGCGTCGCCGGAGGCACCGATGCCACGGATGCCGATGTTCAGCGCGGAACTGCGGGTAGCGAACGGCGTGACCCGCAGTGATGGGATGGAGCCATCGGACAAGCTGCCCAGCGAAATCGCGCTGCGGTCCTTCAGCGCTTCGGCATCGACCACCGATACCGAGATCGGGGTCTCCTGCAGGTTGGTGGCGCGTTTCTGCGCAGTCACCATCACCTGGTCAAGGGCGACCACGGTGCGCGCGGCATCGGCGGATGCCTCGGCGTCGGCGCTGGGACGGTCTTCGGCATGGGCCAGCGCCGGCAGTGCGGCGGCAATGGCGAGGGTGAGCAGCGGGCGGTGCAGCAGGGCGTGGCGCATCGGACTCATTCGCGGAAGGAGAAGGCCGGCGCAGTCTGGGAGGCGGGAATTACAAATGAATGACCGTTCATTCACACCTTTTGTGACGTACTATCCCGCCTCTGGACGCCCCGACTTCACGCAATGACGCCGAAAACCGCCGTAGCCGTACCCGCTGACGCCCCTGCCGCCGCCCATGCCGAAGCCCAGCGCCGGCGCATCCTCGACGCCGCACAGAGGTGCTTCATCACCCGCGGTTTCCATGCCGGCTCCATCGGCGATATCGCCGCCGAGGCCGAGATCAGCCAGGGGCTGATGTACCGCTATTTCGCCAACAAGCGCGCCCTGATCCTGGCCCTGATCGAACGCCAGCTGCGTCACGACCAGGCCTCGATCAGCGAGATGCCGGCGGCCTCGGATCTGGTCGATGGCCTGCTCGCGTGCTACCAGCAATGGGCACGCGGCGAGGTGCTGCCGATCCACGGCAATGCCATTGCCAGCGTGGCGCTGTATGCGGAAATCAACGCCGAGGCACACCGCGACCCCGTGCTGGCCGAGGTGCTGCGTACCCATGACAAGCAGACCAGCGCCGCGATCCATGCCTGGCTGCGCCAGCGTGACGTCAATCTGGGCCGCGCCGTGGACGAAGAGCGGATTGCCAGCCGAACCCTGCTGCTGCGACTGCTGGTGGAAGGTCTGGCGATGCGCGCCGTGCGCGATCCCGACCTGCCTGCGGCACGGGTTCGCGTCCTGCTGGCCGATGCCATTGGGCGGGTGATGGCGGATTGAGCGGCAGTGCCGGCCGCTGGCCGGCACCCGGGGCCGAAACGACGGTATCAGATGAAGAAACGGGCCGGCAGAGCCTTATGCACGGCCTTCGTGCGCTCGCCGAAGTACCAGGTCGCCAGCGCAAGGAACCCGATGACGATCAGCAGCCCGCATCCAGGGCGTCCCCAGCTTGCGATCGGGGCTGCGCTTGCCGCTACGAAAAGCTTGCCACCCGCAGCGAGCAGGAGGGTGTTGGAGATCCGCGCGACGCTGGCGCAGAGCAACAGACTGAGGAGGTCGTACCAGGGAAATTTGCGATTCATCGAAGTCTCTTCAGGTTACGGAGAATAGTCAACGTCGCTTCGAACACGGTTGGCTACGAGGACTGACCCCAGCGTAGGGCCTGGCGTCTGCATTCCTGCCCCCTAACCGGCTTGATCGCAGCGGCAGTTGGGCGCCTGCCGGGCCCCGGAACATCGGACACCTGCACATCCCGGGGACATGCCCGTCCGGAAGATCGGGCATCCACCTGCCCTCCCCCTTGCCTTGATGTCTGCCCCCACCGGTTCCCGTCTGGTCATCTACGCCGCCCTCGCGGGCAACCTGGCCATTGCCATCGCAAAGTTCATTGCTGCCGGCATCTCCGGCAGCTCGGCCATGCTCAGTGAGGGCGTGCATTCGCTGGTCGACACGTTGAATGAACTCCTGCTGCTGTACGGCCTGCGCCGCGCCGGCAAGGCGCCAGACCCCGTGCATCCGTTCGGCTACGGCCGCGAGCTGTACTTCTGGAGCTTCATCGTCGCCCTGCTGGTGTTCGCCGCCGGCGCCGGTGTTTCGGCCTACGAGGGCATCCAGCACATCCGCCGGCCGGAGCCGGCCACCAACCACGCGTTGAGCTACAGCGTGCTGGGCATCTCCATCCTGTTTGAGGGGGCGTCATGGTGGGTCGCGTTACGGGAGTTCCGGCGTACCAAGGGCAAACTGGGCTACTTCGAAGCCTTCCGTCGCAGCAAGGACCCGTCCACCTTCACCGTGCTGCTGGAGGATAGCGCGGCCCTGCTGGGCCTGGGTTTCGCACTGATCGGGCTCGTGGCTGCCCAGATGCTGGACATGCCGGTGCTTGATGGTGTGGCGTCGCTGTGCATCGCCGGCGTGCTTGCCGCCACCGCCTTTCTTCTTGCACGCGAAACCAAGGGACTGCTGGTGGGTGAGCCAGCCCATCCGGCGGTGGCCGAGCGGATCATGGCCGTGGCGGAAACCGACCCGGACCTGCGCCGCGCAAATGGCGTGACCACCATGCAGATGGGCCCCGAACAGGTCGTGGCCATGCTCAGCGCCGAGTTCGAGGATGACCGGAAGACACCGCAGATCGAGGCGTGCATCACCCGCATCGAATCAGCCGTGAAGCGTGAGTATCCGGAACTGGTGGCACTGTTCATCAAGCCGCAGACACCCGAGGTCTATGCCTCCCGCCGCGCCGCACTGGCCGTTCCGCCTGCGCAGGAATGACACTGCGTCTGCGCCCGTTTCACCTGTTTGGTGCCACAGTGCCATCACCGTTTACCCGAGCCTGCCTCTACCGTGCCGGATTGGTTGCCCGCCGCTCTTCAGATCCTCCCCCGCAGCTTCTACCGGCGCCCGCCCGTCGAGGTTGCGCCCGAGCTGCTCAACAAACTCCTGGTCCGTGACGATAGCCGGGCCGGTCGCATCGTTGAAGTCGAAGCCTACGCGGGCAGTGTCGATCCGGCCGCACACTCCTATCGCGGGCAGACCCCGCGCACGGCCAGCATGTTCGGCGAGGCCGGCCACCTGTATGTCTACTTCACTTACGGCATGCACTGGGGCAGCAACGTTGTCTGCGGCGAAGTGGGTGAAGGCGTGGCGGTGCTGCTGCGGGCCATCGAGCCGCTGGCGGGCCTGGAGCGCATGCGCGAACTGCGCCCCGCCGCGCGCCGCGACCACGATCTGGCCAGCGGGCCCGGCAAGCTCTCGCAGGCCTTCGGGCTGGACCGCAGCTTCGACGGCGCTGATCTGGTGACCGGCAACCACGGCATTGTCATCGCCAGCGATGGCGTGCCGCCGCCGGAGGATCCAGTGGTTGGGCCCCGCATCGGCATCACCCGCGCTGTTGATTTCCCCTGGCGTTGGCACATCCGTGATCACCGTCACGTATCGATCCAGCCACGTCGCGCTTCCGCCCCAGCGAGGAAACGATGATGACCCCGCTCGACAAACCATTGCGCCGCGAACTGCACATCGACGGCCAACCCTACACTCTCACCGTGGCCCCTGAGGGCCTCAAGCTGGTTGAGAAGGGGCGGCGCAAAGGCATCACACTGCGCTGGCAGGACCTGGTATCCGGAGACGCCGCTCTGGCCACCGCCTTGCAGGCATCGCTGCAACAGCACTGAGCCGGCGCGCCCACCTCACATCCGCATCACCCCGCCGTGGCGATACATAACGGCGCGTGCACTAGCTTAGCGCCAGACAGCCGCCGCAACCGCCCTCGCCACCCAGCCCTGAAAAGCGCCATGGACGAAGCCGAACGACTGCTCGAAATCGAACGACTGCACCTCTTGGATACGCCCCCGGAGCCGGTGTTCGATGCCATCGTCGCCGCCGCCCGCGCCGCGACCGGTATGTCCATGGCGTTGATCTCGGTGGTGGCCGACGAGCGCCAGTGGTTCAAGGCCAACATCGGGCTGGAAGGCGTCAGCGAAACCGCACGCGAGATTTCCTTCTGCACGCATGCCATCCAGCAGGACGCGCTGTTCGAGATTCCGGACGCGCGCCAGGACCCGCGATTCGCCACCAATCCGCTGGTCACCGGTGGCCCGCGCATCCGTCACTACGCGGGCATCTCGCTGGGCTCGGCGCATGGCGCGCGCATAGGAACGCTGTGCCTGCTCGACCCGAAGCCGGGCGTTCTGTCTCCCTCGCAGCGCGAATTGATGGTGCATCTGGCCCGGGTCACCACCCAGGTGCTGGAGCAGCGCAGCACGCTGATGGCCCAGGTCGGCCAGGCCAAGGCCCTGCATCGTGAGCTGAAGCGCAGCGAGGACTTCCTGGAGCGCACCAACCGCGCGGCCCGGGTGGGGGGCTGGGAAATGGACCTGGTCAGCAACGAGGTCCGCTGGACCCGCGAAACCAAGCAGATCCACGGCGTGCGCAGCAACTTCGAACCGACGCTCGAAACTGCGCTCTCGTTCTATCGCGAGGACAGCCGAAACATCATCCGCACGGCGGTGCAGCGTTGCATTGATGAAGGCACGTCGTGGGAGGTGCAGCTGCCGATGACCACCGCCGACGGACGAGCCATCTGGACCCGCGTGGTTGGAGGCCGGCAGCAGGTCGATGGCCGGCCGCGGCTGGTCGGGGCCATACAGGACATCACCGAGGAGCGCGCCGCGCTGGATGCACTGGAAGCAAGCGAAACCCGCTACCGGCGGTTGTTCCACTACAGCCTTGGCCTGATCTGCACCCACACGCTGGAGGGCGTGCTGACCTCGGTGAACCCAGCGGCCGTGCAGTCACTGGGCTTCGATGAGAGCTACATGATCGGGCGCAGCTTGTGCGACCTGATGCCGCCGGAGAAGCGGGCCGCGTTCAAGGCGTATCTGGAACGCATCGCAGTCAACCACACCGATGCCGGCGTCATCGAGCTGATCGCCGCCGATGGTACCCGGCATTTCTGGGCGTATCACAACGTGCTCGACAACGAGGCCACCCCACCCTACGTGCTCGGCCATGCGCAGGACGTCACCGCACTGCGGATGCAGGAACAGCAGTTGCGCGAGATGTCCTTCAAGGATCCCCTCACCCAGAGCTACAACCGCCGCTTCCTGCCCCGCCTGGACGAACTGATCGACCAGCCTTGGGCCTGCCTGATGTTCGATCTGGATCATTTCAAGCAGATCAACGACACCCAGGGCCATGCACGGGGTGACACGGTGCTGGTCGAGTTCGCCGCCTTCCTGCGCGCTCCACTGGGGTCAATGGAAAGCGTAGTGCGTATGGGTGGCGACGAGTTCATGGTGGTGCTGACTGCACCGGAACCGGGACGGCTGGCCGCGCTGGAGCAGTGGTATGCGCAGCATGCCGGGCAGTCACCCACGCCCTTCTCGCTGGGCGCGACCCATCATGCACCCGGCGAGACGGTGGCCGACACCCTGCAGCGCGCCGACAGCCGTCTGTATCGCGAGCGTGCACGCGTGCGCACGCATCCGCGCCCCTCATCCTGAGGCTGCACCTGTGGAGCCAAAGGCAACGGCTCCTGCCGTTGCCTTCGGCTCCACAAATGCCCGCACCGGGCCTGCGCCTACTCCGCTGCCAGCGCTTGGATCGGATCCAGTTGTGCCGCGCTGCGCGCCGGGAAGTAGCCGAAGCCAAGCCCGATCGCAGACGAGCACGCCAGCGCGGCAAGCACCGGGCCCGCCGTGAACAGGAACGGCACACCCAGCGACAGCAGGCTGGACAGCGCACCCACGCCGAACGCGAACAGCACCCCCAGCACGCCACCGAACAGGCAGATCAGCACGGCCTCGATCAGGAACTGGCGCAGGATGTCGCCCTGCCGCGCCCCCACCGCCAGCCGCACGCCGATCTCGCGCACGCGCTCCTTCACCGACACCAGCATGATGTTCATCACCCCCACCCCGCCGACCACCAGCGCCACTGCTGCGATGGCCGAAACCAACGCTGCCATGGTCTGGCTGGACTTCATCACCGCCTTGCGGATCTGATCGGCGTTGTAGATGAAGAAGTCACGACGGCCATGCAACCGCTCCAGCTCGGCCCCCAGTGAGGCCTCGGCTGCGTTGGTGGGCACGTCGTCGCGTACACGCACCGTGATGCTCTCCAGGCGCTCGCTGCCCAGCAGCCGCGAGGCCGCCGAGGTGTACGGCACGTAGACCGTCGGGGTTGCACCGCCAGCGAACGCATTGGCCCCGACCACACCGATCACCTCCACCGGCATGCCGCCCAGCAGCACCGTGCTGCCGATCGGGCTGCCGCTGAACAGCGCTTTGGCGGCCTTCTGGTCGACCACACCCACTGCGCGATGCGCATCCACTTCGGCGTCGGTGAAGAAGCGGCCGGCCTTCAGCCGCAGCCCACGCACGCGCGGCATGTCGGCCCCCACGCCCAGCACCTGGGTGTTGGCACGCCGGTTGCCTTGCAGCGCTGCCACCGATCCGCTCAGGTTCGGGCTTACGCTGTCCACGTAACTCAACGCCGCAAGATGGTCCGCATCGCCCACCACCAGCGTCTCGATCTCCGCCGAGCGCGGGTCACCGAAATCCGAGCCCGGGAAGATCTCCAGCGTACTGGCGCCCAGTTCGTTGATCTGTGATTCAACCTGCGCCTGTGCACCCTTGCCCAGCGCAACCACGGTCACCACGGCCGCTACGCCGATGATGATCCCGAGCATGGTCAACAGCGTGCGCAGGCGATGGGCCAGCATCGAGCGCACGGCCATGCGCGCGGCTTCGCGAATCGCATCCATGCGTGCGCGGCGCTCGGTGACCGGCGACACGCCGCGTTCGGTCCCAGGTGTTTCAGCCACAGCACGCGATCCCCGCTCGCCGCGGTCGGTCACCACCCGGCCGTCGGCGATCTCGATCACCCGCGCCGCGTTGGCGGCAATCGCCGCATCGTGTGTCACCAGGATCACCGTGTGGCCCTGTGCATGCAGGCGCTTCAGCTCGGCCATCACCTGCTGGCCACTGGCGTGATCGAGCGCGCCGGTGGGTTCATCGGCCAGCACGATCGCGCCGCCGTTCATCAGCGAACGGGCAATGGACACGCGCTGCTGCTGGCCGCCGGACAGCTGGCTCGGCCGGTTCGCCATGCGTTCGCCCAGCCCCAGCGTTTCCAGCAGCGTGCGTGCACGGGCAGTGCGCACGTCCGCCTCCACGCCGGCATAGACTGCCGGCAGCGCCACGTTCTCGGTGGCGCTCAGGTTCTCCATCAGGTTGTAGCGCTGGAAGATGAAGCCGAAATGCTCGCGGCGCAGGCGTGCCAGCGCGTCCGGCGCCATCTGCTCGGTGGCCTCGCCGTTCACCCGATAGCTGCCCTCGGTCGGCCGGTCCAGGCAGCCAAGGATGTTCATCAGCGTGGACTTGCCCGAGCCCGAGGGGCCGATGATGGCGATGAACTCGCCGGCATCGATGCGCAGCGAAACGTCCTTCAGCACCACCACCTCGCCGGCGGCCGAGCGATAGGCGCGCGATACGCCATGCAGTTCCAGAAGTGCGTCGGCCATGCTCACATCCCCAGCAGGCTGGTCGGTTCGGATTCGCCGCCGCTGGGCGCCTGGCCGACCACCACGTTCTCGCCCTCGCGCAGGCCGGACAGGATCTGCACGGCGGTGGCGGTGCGCAGGCCGGTCGTCACCGCACGTTCCTGGGGGCGGCCCTTGGCATCGACCACGCGCACGGTTCCACGGCTGCCGTCCTTGCCATCCGAATCGGCCAGCGCCGTCAGAGGCACCTGCAGCGCGTTGGCGACCCGCGCCAGCTGCAGGGTCACTTTCACCGTCATCGAGGGCTTCAGCTTCAGGCCGGGATTGGCCACGTCGAACAGGCCGGCGTAGTACACCGCCTTCGGCGTCTGCGCAGAGCCACCCGCATTGCCGGAGGCGACGTCGGCAATCGAGGACGGCGCCGGTTCCAGCTGCTGCAGGTGGGATTCATAGCGGCGGCCGCTCGGCCCCAATGTCGAGAACCACAGCGGTTGTCCCGGTGCCACCAGCTCGACATCAGCCTCGGCGATCTCGGCGCGCACGGTCATCGTATCCATCTGCGCCAGCATTACGATGGTCGGCGTGGTCTGCATCGAATTCAACGTCTGCCCGGCCTTGGTGACGATGGCCACGATGTAGCCATCGCTGGGCGACACGATGCGGGTATAGCCCAGGTTGATCCGTGCGGTTTCGACCTGGGTCACGGCCTGGTCGATCTGCGCCTGCAGCGCGGCCACCTCTGAGCGTGCCGCATCGCGCGCCACGCGTGCGGCTTCGAAACCTTCCTGTGACACCAGGCGCGACGCCACCAGCTGCGACTGCCGCTGGTAAGCACGACTGGCCTGCGCATAGCGGGCCTGGCTGGCGGCATGCTGGGCGCGCAGCGTGTTGGTGGCCGCCTCGGCACTGCGCAGCGCGATACGCTGCGGCTGCGAATCGACCTCGGCGATCAGGTCACCGGCCTGTACGCGCTGGCCCAGCACCACATGCAGGCGCTTGACCTGGCCGGACACCTGCGCACCCACCGCCACCAGCTCCTTGGGATGAACCCGGCCGACCGCCTGTACGGTCTTCTCCAGATCCGCCACCCTTGCCGGTGCGGTGATCAGCGCGGCATCATCGCCGCCGGCAAACGCCCACCATCCAGCGCCGGCGGCCAATGTGGCCACCGTAGCGGCAATGATCCAGGTCCTGCGGTTGCTCATCGAAACGCCCGGCTGCGTGCAGTCGCCCAGTGCGACCGCCGAAACCGCAGTCTGGAAGCCGCGGATGGACGTTGTTTGGAGCCACTGTGGAGATTGCATGGAGGCGCGGCAGCCGTTCAGGCACCAGCCCCGCGCCTGAATGCTGCGGCCTGCGTCCACGCAATCTCGACACAATCTCGACCGAGTCTCCATCAACGGTCGCTAGCCTCGTCGGCCTCGCCGACTGCCCGCCTGCCGTGTCCCTTTCCCATCCAGACCTGCCACCCATCGATGTGCGCCGTGCCTACCTGGCGTGGTGTGCGCCTTCGCCGTGGTTGATCGCCGTCGTGTTGGCATCGACCACCAGCTGGATGCTGGCCGCGCCGGATCCGTTACCCCCGCTGCTGGCGGGCTTCGGGGCGGCCGCCCTGGTGGGGTTCCGCAGCGATGGGCCCGGTGGCACTGGCCGTTCCGGCGCACTCGCGTCGCTGGCGCTGATTGGTCTGGCGGTCTGGGCGGCAACGCACCCGGTCGCCGACGCCACCCTGCATCTGCTGCTCGCCCTAGCCACTCTCGTGGTCGTCGCCCTGCTGGCACTGCGCCTGCGCGCCATCCTGGGCATGGCCTTGCGGCTGCAGGCCCGGGTAGATACCACTCCCATGGCATCGCGCTGGAGCAAGCTGCCGGCGGCGGTGTCCACCCTGATGCTGCAGCAGCTGCGCGGCGCAGGTGCAGTGGAACCGAGTCTGCGGCGCACGCTGGTGCTGGCCACCCTGGCCTGGGCTGCCAACGAAGAGGCGCAGGACATGCAGTGCCGACGATGACCCTGCCCCAGATCCCGCCCTTGCCCACCCTTGCCCCGAACCCGCAGCACGCAATGAAACACGATCTCCGTACCCGACAGGCACCCTTGGTGCTGATTGCCGAAGATGAGGGCGAAATCGCCGACATCCTCAGTGCCTACCTGGCCCGTTCCGGCCTGCGCAGCGCCCGCGCCGCCGACGGTGAGGCGGCACTCGCCAGCCACCGCCAACTGCGTCCGGACCTGGTGCTGCTGGATGTGCAGATGCCAAAACTGGATGGCTGGCAGGTGCTGAGCGAACTGCGACGGATCGGCAACACCCCGGTCATCATGCTCACTGCGCTCGACCAGGACGTGGACAAGCTGACCGGCCTGCGCGTGGGCGCCGACGACTACGTGGCCAAGCCGTTCAATCCGGCCGAGATCGTCGCCCGCATCCAGGCCGTGCTGCGCCGGAGTTCCCGGCCCCTGGTCGAAGCGCCCAACGGGTTGATCCGCCAAGGGCCCTTCGAGATCGACCTGCGCAGCCACGAGGTGACCGTGCGCCATGGCGAGCAGGTGCACGAGCTGAACTTCACCCTCACCGAGTTCCGGCTGCTGGTGCATATGGCACGCGCGCCGCGGCAGGTGCATGCGCGGGTGGATCTGCTGCATGCCTGCCTGCCCGAAGGCGATGCGCAGGAACGCACCGTCGACAGCCATGTCAGCAAACTGCGGCGCAAGCTGGAGGATGTCGGCGTAATCGGCATTCCCGCCACCATTCGCGGCGTCGGCTACCGCTTCCTGGACTGAATGATGAACCCCAAAGGCAAGAGCATCGGACGCCAGATCACGCTGTCCATCACGGTGGCCTCGCTGTGTTCGACGGTGCTGTCGATCAGCGGCTTCTACCTGTTCTATTACCTCATGGAGGTGTTCTATCCGCGCTGGTACGACGAGCCGGAAACGATCATGCCGTCCGGGCTGGAATGGCTGTGGATCGGATTGACCGCCACCGTGGTCGTCATCTTCGCCACGCTGGTCGCCTCGCGCCTGACCCGGCGCATCATCACGCCGTTGAACTCGGTGGCCGAAAGCCTGCGCCGGGTCGCCAGTGGCGATCTGGAAGCGCGTGCACGCGGTGGTGATACCACGATGGCCGAAGCGGCCACGCTGGTCAGCGATTTCAACTCCATGGCAGAACGGCTGAGCCGGATGTCCGAGAACCGGGTGTTCTGGAACGCGGCGATCGCGCATGAACTGCGCACGCCGATGACCATCCTGCGCGGCCGCCTGCAGGGCATCGCCGAAGGCGTGTTCGAGCCTGGCCCGGAGCAGTTCAACAGCATGCTCACCCAGCTGGAAGGCCTCACCCGCATCATCGAGGACCTGCGCGTGGTCAGCCTGGCCGAGAGTGGCCACCTGGATCTGCGCCTGCAGCGCAGCGATGTCAGTGTGCAGGTGGCCGCGGTGGTTGAAGCGATGTCCGAGGCACTGACCGAGAGTGGTTTCTCGGTGACATTGGACGCACGACCTTCGCTGGCCGACTGCGATCCTGCACGCATCCGCCAGGCAGTACTGGCACTGTTGGAGAATGCGCGCCGCCATGCCATTCCCTGCCCGCTGCGGGTGTACGTGACGCTGGCCGAAGGCCATTGCACCGTCACGGTGGAAGATAGCGGCCCCGGCGTGCCGGACGACCTTCGCGACAGCATCTTCGAAGCCTTCCAGCGCACGGATGTCTCGCGTTCGCGGCAGAGTGGTGGCTCCGGGCTTGGCCTGGCCGTGGTGCGTGCGATTGCCGTGGCCCATCACGGAACAGCGCTATGCCGGGCCACCGAACGTGGTGGCAGTGCCTTCGAAATCCGCTGGCCGGTGCATGCCCGCCGTTGAGGCGGTAGACACTGCCCTGGTAGCGGCCCACCTTGGTGGACATTCGCATCGCTGAACGGCGCCGGTTTCTCCACGCAATCTCCATCGTCCCTCCATGCCTTCTCCAAAGGGCTGCAGATACTGGGCGCGATCCGGGAGATGGCAGGCATCCGTCCCCTGCCCTGACTCCGACCCACCCAGGCATCCCCATGCCCCCCCCACACGATCCGGCGGCCGCCGCCGGCAGCATCGGCCAGCAGAACGCGGCCGCCACTCTCAAGGCCATCCTGCGAACCTATCCGTGGCAGCTCACCGGCACCTTTTCGCTGGTGGCGCTGGAAAATGCGCTGCTGCTGGCGTATCCGCTGTTTGCCGGCTTCGCGGTGGACGCGATCATCCGCGGCAACATCGGCCATGCCATTTCCTACGCCGGCGTGGTGCTGCTGTTCTGGCTGGTCGGTGCTGCCCGCCGTGCGGTCGATACCCGTACCTTCACCCGCATCTATGCCGACCTGGCGGTGAACGTGGTGCAGGCGCAGCGCAGGCTGGGCCACGCCACCTCCACCTCGGCCGCGCGTGTTGTGCTGGCCCGTGAGTTCGTCGACTTCTTCGAAAAGCACGTGCCGATCATCGCCACCGCGCTCGTATCAATGTTTGGTGCGGCGGTGATGCTGCTGGTGATCGAACCGCTGGTGGGCGCCGCGAGCCTGATCGCCCTGCTCGGCGCAGTGTTGTTGATGCCGTCGTTCGCACGCCGCAACGAGCAGCTGCATGGACGCCTGAACAACCGGCTGGAACATGAGATCCGCCTGGTCGACCGGGTCAGTCCCTCGGTGCTGCGTCGCCACTACACCACGCTGTCGCGGCTGCGCATCCTGCTCTCGGACCGAGAAGCTGGGGCCTTCGTGGTGGTGGGTGCGGCGGCGGCGGTGTTGTTCGCGCTGACCATCGGCCGTCTCGCCACCACCGACGGTGTGACGCCGGGTCATGTGTATGCGGTGATGACCTATCTGTGGACGTTCGTCGGCAGCCTGGATGATGCACCGTCGATGGTGGATCAGCTGGCGCGGTTGAAGGACATCGGCCGCCGCGTCAGCCCGGGCATGGAAGACGCGGAGCACAAGGATGCCGCTTGACCGGTAGATGCCCGCCTTGGTGGGCACCGATACATCGCGGCGCCAACCAAGGTTGGCGACTACCAAGGCAACAGTGCCAACCAGGATTGGCGGTTACCTCGCGGAAGGACATCGGCCGCCGCGTCAGCCCGGGCATGGAAGACGAGGAGCACAAGGATGCCGCTTGACCGGTAGATGCCCGCCTTGGTGGGCACCGATACATCGCGGCGCCAACCAAGGTTGGCGACTACCAGGGCAACGGTGCCAACCAGGATTGGCGATTATCTAGCGGAAGGACATCGGCCGCCGCGTCAGCCCGGGCATGGAGGATGCTGAGCGCAAGGACGCCGCTTGACCGGTAGACGCCCACCTTGGTGGGCACCGACACATCGCGGGGCCAACCAAGGTTGGCGACTACCGGGGCAACGGTGCCAACCAGGATTGGCGGTTACCTCGCGCCTGCCATGCGCCCGCACATCGCCAATGCACCGATGATCAACGCTTCCATGCTGCGGTCGAACTCGGCCTCCTGCGCCTTCCGATCCAGCGGGCGTCGCGTGGTATCCACCACCGCATGCCGCGAGTACACGGTGTCGGCCAACGCCACGGCGTGATACGCCACGGTCGACAGCAGCCACGCTGCCTGCTCCAGCGGCAGATCGTGCACGCGACTGAACTCGGCATGGTGGCGCTGGATGCGGGCCAGCATCTCCGGCGTCTTCGCGCCGTGGCTGACCAGGAAGGGCGCCAGGCCCGGATTGGCATCCACCAGCGCCCGCAATGAACGCTGGAATGCGCGAAGGTCCGCTTCGATGGAAACATCGGCGTCGGCATCCAGTGCCGGTGCCTGCCAACGCTCGAAGATCGCCTCGGCCACCAGCTCGCGCAGTGCCGCCAGATTCGCCACATGCTTGTACAGCGCGATGTGGCTGACCCCCAGCGCCGCCGCCACGCCCACGAAGCTCAGCTCCGGCAGCGTCATGGCAATGCCGGCGTCGGCGATGCGCTCGCGGGTGATGCTGGGCGGTCGCCCACGGGCAGCGGTCTTTTTCGGTGCAGCCATGCGGTAACGGTTCCTGCGCGGTGCGCGGGCAAGGGCTGTCATGGTGGTCCGCAGCGACGCCGCGGTCAACGCGTCGCTGCGGTCCGTGGACAGGCCCCGGTTGCGGCGCGATCAATTTAGTTTACTATGATGTAACTAATTCGCATTTGCAGTGTCCAGGATCGTTGTCGATGTCCGCGTCCCCCACTTCAATCACCCCGGCCGGGCCGCTGCGCGGCGCCGACCATGATCGCGGCCTGCAGGCGCTGCAGGTCCAGGTGGTCGCGGTTGCACAGCCGTGCGCCAGCCTGCTGCGCCTCGTGGTCCAGCTGCCGGAACATGCAGAACTCGCGCCCTGGCAGCGTGCCAACACCGCCGTGCGCATCCAGCTCGGCGCCACGTTCGGCGATGTGTCACGGATCTACACCGTGCGCAGCCTCGATCCCAACACCCGCCAGTTCACCCTGGACGTAGTGCTGCACGAGGCGCCGGGGCCGATGCTGGCCTGGGTACGTGCGCTGCGCCCCGGTGATGCCTTCGTTCTGACCGGACCGCGCCCCCATCTGCAGGTACCGCAGCGCGAGGGCACCTGCGCCCTCCTGTTCGCCGACCCAAGCGCCATCCCTGCCCTGTTTGCATTGCTGCAGCAGTGGCCGGCCGACCTGCGCGCAGAGGCCTGGATCGCCTCGGATGATGCATTCCCGGTAGACGAACTGCCCGCCATTGAAGGTGTCTGCGTGCTCCGCCTCGCCACCGGTGACGTGCCGTTGCTGCAGCAGGCGCGCCAACTGCGGCCGGAACCCGGCAGCACGGTCTGGGCGGCCGGCGAGCGCGAGGAAATGCGTGCCCTGCGCCGCCACTTCATCGAAACGGTCGGCCTGCCACGCAGCGACGTTGCCGTGGCCGGCTACTGGAAACGTGGCGAGACCACCACCGAGACCGACCAGCGTCGCCGCCGCAACTACGAGCGCGTGCTGGCACGCGGCGGTGGCCTGCAGGACCTCGACGACCTCGCCGACGATATCTGATCCACCCCGCAGTATCCGCGCCCCGCGCTTCGTTCCACCCAGCCACAGATCGCCCACGCACCTCGCGTGCAGCACTGCCACACCGGCAGTGCCGTGCCCTCTGCCAGCCATTCCACAGCCCGCGTCGTCCTGCCCCTGCAGGTCACAGACGGCGCCGTGCTGGCCGATCGCACGACCCACCACACGAGAACCGCCATGTCCCTCCCCCTGCGAACCCTGCCCCTCCCACGCCGCTCGGCGCTGTCTCTGGCCGCCCGTGCGGCGTTGCTGCCCACCCTGCTGATCGCCACCGCCGCACACGCCAACGATGCACCTGATGGCGCCCGCCAGTTGCCCACCGTGAACGTGCGCGCCGACAAGACCGCACCCACCGATACCTACGCCGGCGGCCAGGTCACGCGCGGCAGCGGCGTCGGCCTGCTCGGCGAGCTCGACTTCATGGACACGCCGTTCAACACCACACGCTACACCGCCGAATTCATCGACAACATCCAGGCGCCGGACCTGGTGCGGGTCATCGCACTGACCGACCCCAGCGTCTACAACAGTGGCTCCAGCGGTGGCATCACCGACTACTTCAACATCCGCGGTTTCGGTGTCGCCTCGTCGGATATCGGCTTTGGTGGCCTGTACGGGCTGATCCCCTACTACCGCGTCACTCCCGAACTGGCCGAGAACATCGAGGTCCTGAAGGGTCCGTCCGCGCTGCTCAACGGCATGCCGCCGGGCGGCTCGGTGGGCGGTGCGGTGAACGTGGTACCCAAGCGTGCAGGCGACACACCGCTGACCCGCTTCACCGCCAGCTACGGCAGCGACGCGCAGTGGGGCGGTCACCTGGATGTCGGCCGCCGCTTCGGCGCGGACAAGCAGTTCGGCGTACGCCTCAATGCCGTGCATCGCGACGGCGACACCGCCACCGACCACCAGCAGCACAAGACGCAGCTCGCATCGCTCGGCCTGGACTGGCGTGGTGAGCGCTCGCAGGTGTCGCTGGACCTGTTCAGCAGCCGCGACCATGTGGATGGCCTCAACCGTGGCGTCTCGCTGGCGCCCGGCCTGGCCGTGCCCCGCCCGCCGAAAGCCAGCACCCTGTTTGCACCGGACTGGACCTTCAGCACCGTCAAGGACCAGGCCGCCGCACTGCGCTGGTCGTTCGACATCAATGACTACCTGCAGGCGCATGCCAGCTACGGCCACGGCCATACCGATTTCGACTCCATCGCCAGTGCTACCACGCTGATCACCATCACCGCCGGCGACTTCCGCAACAACTTCGCCCACCAGCGCTTCATCTACAGCAAGGACACCGCCGAAGCCGGATTGTCGGCGCGTTTCCGCACCGGCGCGGTCGATCATGCGCTGGCGATCAGTGCGGCCTGGTACCAGCACGACCAGAAGTTCGGCTTCAAGCGAAACCTGCTGGCCCGCGATTGGGTAACCAATATCTACAACCCGCAGTGGGGCCCTGCCATCGACCGCAGCTTCAGTGATGCGTCGCTGCCGAAGACCGCGGAAGTGCGCACCACCAGCTTCGGCATCGCCGATACGCTGTCCTTCATCGATGATCGTGTGCAGCTGACCCTGGGCATCCGTCACCAGACCGTGCTCAGCGATACCTTCGATGGCGGCACAGGCAAGCGCACCGCACGCTACGACGCCAGCGCCAACACCCCGGCCGGTGCACTGCTGTTCAAGGCCAGCGACCGCCTGTCACTGTATGCCAACTACATCGAAGGCCTGAGCCAGGGCAGCAACGCCCCGGCAACCGCCGCCAACGCGGGCGACGTGTTCCCGCCGTTCAAGACCCGCCAGCGCGAGGTCGGTGCCAAGCTCGACTTCGGCCGCTTGGCCAGCGCATTGAGCGTGTACGAGATCGAAAAGCCCAGCTCCTATACCGACCCGACCACGAATGTCTTCTCGTTCGGAGGCCAGCAACGCAACCGGGGCGTGGAATGGACCGTGTTCGGCCAGGCCACCGAACAGCTGCGCGTGCTCGGTGGCATCGGCTGGCTGCAGCCGAAGCTGACCCGTACCCAGGGCGGTATCAACGAAGGCCGGTTGGCGACGGCCACACCGCAATGGCAGGGCAAGCTGGGCGTCGAATGGGACGTGCCGACCGTGGCCGGCCTCACCCTCACCGGCAACGCGGTCAGCCTGTCCAAGGGCTACATCACTGCTGACAACAGCCAGTGGGTGGCGGACCGCACCGTGTTCGATCTCGGTGCCCGCTATGCGACGCAAGCGGCCGGCCATCCGCTGGTACTGCGTGCCACCGTGCAGAACGTGACCAACAAAGCGTACTGGGCCGGCAGCCTCGGCTCGGGGCTGGGCACGCCACGCACCGCCCTGCTGTCGGCCACCGTCGATTTCTGATCCTGGTTTCAAGGGCGCCACGCCATTGCGCGTGGTGCCCTGGAGAAGTGCTTTGACCGTTTCCCGTACCGCTTCCGTGCTGACCTGGCTGCCCCTGGTCTCACGCATCGTCGCCGCGCTGTTCGGCGGTTATGTGCTGGCCGCGCTGTGCAGCATCGCCGCACTGGCGCTGCCCATCGATGGCCGCCAGGCCGTGTTCACCGGCATGCTGGCCAGCTTCCTTCTATATGCGGGCGCCGTAGTCTGGGTGTTCGCGGTGCGCTCGGCGTGGCGCGCATGGATCGGGCTGATCGTGATCGCCCTGCCGCTGTGGCTGGTCGCGCAAACGGTCAGCCGGGGAGCGGGCGCATGAGCAAGGTCGATCGCACCCCCAAGCCACGCGGCATCCGCCAGACCATGTCCGACCTGCATATCTGGGTCGGGCTGCTGGCCGGCTGGATCCTGTACGCGATGTTCCTCACCGGCACCGCCAGCTACTTCCGCGACGAGCTCTCGCGCTATACCCGCCCGGAAATCGCCACACCGTCCACGTTGCCGGATGCCGCTATCGTCACGCAGCGCACCGTCGCCACGATCATGGCCGACACGCCTGCGGCCAGCCAGATCAACCTCAGCCTGCCGAGCACGCGCATGCCGTGGGTGTCGGCGATGTGGGCCGGCCCGGGTGGGCGTGGCCGGCATGGTTTCGACTCGGGCCTGTTCGATGCCAGCACCGGCGCGCCGCTGCAGGCACGTGACACCGGCGGCGGCGACTTCTTCTATGCCTTCCATTTCAACCTGCATTACATGCCGGCCATGTGGGGTCGCTGGATCGTCGGCCTGTGCGCGATGTTCATGCTGGTGGCCATCGTCAGCGGCGTGATCACCCACAAGAAGATCTTCGCCGACTTCTTCACCTTCCGTTGGGGCAAGGGCCAGCGCTCGTGGCTGGATGGTCACGCGGCACTCTCGGTACTCGGCCTGCCTTTCCATTTCATGATCACCTGGAGCGGGCTGGTGATGCTGGCGGTGCTGTACATGCCGTGGGGCCTGGCCAAGCTGCCTGACAAGCGCCAGCAGGCCGAGGTGGTCAGCGAGATGCGCCTATTCCTGCCGCCGCAGAAGGCCGCCGGCCACCCTGCTCCGCTCACCAACGTCGGTGCACTGGTGCAGCAGGCCGAGCAGCGCTGGGGAGCTGGCGCGGTGGGCAGCGTGCAGGTGCAGAATCCCGGCGACGAGAACGCACGCGTGGCCGTGGTGCGTGCGCAGTCCAGCCGTGTTTCGACCACCCCGAACTATCTGCTGTTCGACGGCAGCGGTGGGCAGCTGCTGCAGATCAAGGAACACTCGGGCGTTGCCGCCGATACCCAGGGCGTGCTGTATGGCCTGCACCTGGGCCGCTTCGCCGATGCCGCCCTGCGCTGGCTGTACTTCATCGTCAGCCTGGCCGGCACGGCCATGGTCGGCACCGGGCTGGTGCTGTGGACGGTCAAGCGCCGTGCGCAGCTGCCTGATCCGCAGCGCCCCTACTTCGGCTTCCGCTTGGTCGAGCGTCTCAACATCGCCACCGTCGCCGGCCTGTCGGTGGCGATGACCGCCTACCTGTGGGCGAATCGCCTGCTGCCCGTTGCCATGGACGCGCGCGCGGCGTGGGAGGTGCATGTGTTCTTCCTGGCCTGGGCGGGCATGTTCGTGCATGCAACGCTGCGTACACCCAAGCGCGCATGGATCGAACAGTTCCTGCTGGCGGCGTTGCTGCTGGCGCTGCTGCCGGTGCTGACCGCGGTGACCACGCCGCATCCGCTGTGGCGCACGCTGGCCTCGGGCGATTGGGCATTCGCTGGCACCGACCTGACCCTGCTGGCATTGGCCGCCCTGCACACGCTGCTGGCCTGGCGCACCTGGCGGCATGCGCCGAAGGTGAAACGCGCCCGGCCGTCTGCCGCGTCACGCACTGCGGCACCGGAGGCCAGCGCATGATCCACGTCATTCTGTTCGTGTTGTCGCTGGCCGCGTTCGCCTGCCTGGCACTGGCGATGGAGCGTCATCAGCGGGACGTATTGCGTCGTGTGCTGAGCGCGCAGGCAACCCAGCAGCTGCGCGCGATTGGCTGGGCACTGCTGGTGTTCAGTACCGTGTTTGCCATGCGCGGGTTGGGCGTGGGTTTCGGTCTGGCTGCGCTGTCCGGTCACACCAGCGTTGCCGCGGGCGTGGTGGTGTTGGCGATGGTGGTGCATGGGCGGTGGAATCGGTAGCTGCCCACCTTGGTGGGCATTGGTGAAAGCGACGCCAACCAAGGTTGGCGACTACCGGGCCTGCGCGGCGTTGCTTTGGTAGCGGCCCACCTTGGTGGGCACCGGGAGCGATAGGTGCCAATTCGCCGCTCGGCTCTACAGAAAAGCTGCCATGCGCTGCAGCTCATCTTCCAACGCGCCACGAAATACCTTGTCGCGGGCCAGTGACTTGCCGGCGTAGCCCACGCTGGACGCCAGTTCACCATCGCGCGCACTGAGATTGGCCCAGCCCACCACCTGGTCGTGCCACAGCACCGGCAACGCGTAGTAACCGTACTGGCGCTTCGGCGCAGGCGTGTAGGCCTCGAACTTGTAGACCCAGCCCCACAGCAGCTCGAAGCGGCGGCGGTCCCACACCACGGGATCGAACGGGGCTAGCAGGCGCACCTGCTCATCCGGTGCGTGACGGCGCGAGCGCGGGTTCTCGTCTGCCGGCCAGTACCAGGTGGTGCCGTCCAGCGTGCAGCTGGCCAGCTGTTGCTTGGCCAGCATCAATGCCTGCCGGGTCTGTTCGGCCAGATGCGGTGCGCCGTAGCCCAGTAGGCGCACCAGATAAGTCAGGCTGCCCGACGGCAGCGGCGCGTACTTGCGCACCACCAGGTCAATCAGGGCGGCGGCGCGTTCAATCTGTGCCTGCTCGCTGGCATCGACTTCCGCGTGGTCGGCCACCGCGTAGATGCGCGTACCGCTGTCGCGCCGCTGCACGCGCAGCAGGCCACGGTAGTGCATGCCATCCAGCAGGTGCGTGCTGGCATTGCTGGTGCCGCCCCAGTAGTTGGTCACCCGCCCATGCGCGAATGCCTGGTCGACCTCGCGTGGGTGCACGCTGCCGCGCTCGCGCACGAAAGCCAGCACGTCCGCCGCGCGGCGCTGCGTTTCGGCATCCCATGCGCGCTTGGACACGCGCGGGTGCATCAGTGCCAGATGTTCACGTGGCAGGAAGCCGTAGTTCACCAGGCAATCTTCTTCCACCGGCAGGCGCGTATAGCGCCGCTCCAGATCACCGGCGCGGTAGTCCTTCACCCGATGGCGCAGGGTCAGGTCCTGTGCGCGTGCCGGCGCCCGGATCGGGTCAGCCTGCACGAAGCCCAGGCGACGGATCGCGGTCAGCAGCGTGGTGGGTTTGAACAGCGTGCGCGCCACCGCATGGCGACGCAGATCATCGAGGGTGGGCGTGGCAGGCATGGCCGCATTGTAGATCCACGCCATGCATGGAGGGGGCCGTGGCGAACCGTGCAACCGCATCCACGCATGGCGTGGATCTACCGAAGTTCCAACACCTCCAGCGAACCGATCACCAGCGCACGCATGCCCTGCTTGAACTCGGTGATCACCTGGCCCTCTTCGTCGTCGGCAATCCCGTAGACCGTGTCCGCACCGGCAATGCAGTAGAAAGCAATCGTGGCCAGCAGCCAGCGCGCCTTGTCCAGCGGCAGGCCGAACACCTCGGCCACATGGGCTTGGTGCGAGGCGATCTTCTCCAGCGTCGGCGTGGTCGCCACCGAACGGCGCAACAGGTACGGCGGTAGTCCGGGGTGCGCTTTCACCACCTCGCACAGCGATTCCACGAACCCCAGCAGGTAAGCCTGCAGCCCGCCCGGTGCATCGGCCGACGCGCACGGAATCTGCCAGCGCTGGAACACCGTATCGGCCACCAGACGCTTCAAGGCCTCCAGGTTGGCCACACGCTTGTAGAGCGCGGCCTGGGTCACCGCCAGTTCGGCGGCCACGTTGGCCATGGTCAGGTTCGGCAGGCCCAACGTGATGCCGATGTCGGCCAAGCGATCGGGGGTGATGGTGGGCGGACGGCCACGGGCCGACGCCGGGGTTTCAGGGTGCATGTTCATACCGTAGTGAGGGTGCCAGCAAAGGGACCCTCTTGTCCGCTTCATATGGTTTAGTTTAATTTACTCAACTAATTCGGAATGCGTGTGGTTCGCAACCCCGCCGCCGTCCGCAATCGAGCCCATGGCTCACTTCCCGCCAGGTCCCCACCCAGCCGACAACCCTGCGCCGCGCCCTCCCCCGTGCTTGCCGTCGGCAGCGCGCCAGGCGCGCTCGCACCTGCGATTCACAGGAACCTGGCATGACCGTGTACCACCTTTCCTCCCCGCTGCAGCGTGCAGCGGCCGCCGCGACCCGCGTGCATCCGCATCCGCCGATGGCCCGGCGCTACCGGGTGTCGGCCCTCGCGCTGGGGCTGCTGGCATCGTCTGCCGCGCTGGCCGACTCCGCACCATCCACCCTGCCCTCGGTGCAGGTGCAGGAACAGCGCCGGGTCACTGCAGACTATGCGGGCGGCCAGGTGGCCGCCGGCAGCCGCGTCGGCCTGCTTGGCGACAAGGACTTCATGGACACGCCGTTCAATACGGTCAGCTATACCGAGTCCTTCATCCGCGACCGCCAGGCCAAGGACCTGACCGATGTCATCGCCGCCACTGACCCCACGGTGTTCAGCAACGGCGTCACCGGCGCCTGGAGCGAGAACTACGCCATCCGCGGCTTTGCCTCCAACACCAGCGATACCACCTTCAACGGTCTCAGCGGTATGGCGCCGTACTACCGCACCTCGCCGGAGATGTTCGAGCGCATCGAGGTCTTGAAGGGTCCGTCCGCGCTGCTCAACGGCATGCCACCGGGCGGCTCGGTTGGTGGCAGTGTCAACCTGGTGCCCAAGCGTGCCGGCGATCAGCCATTGCTGCGGGTCAGCGCCAACTTCGCCTCCGATGCGCAGTTCGGCACCCATGTGGATATGGGCCGTCGCCTGGGCACAGACAAGCAGTTCGGCATCCGCTTCAACGGCGCGTACCGTGATGGTGATGGCGCCGTGGGCAAGCAGAGCAAGAAGGTACAGCTAGGTTCGCTGGCATTGGACTGGCGCGGCGAACGTGCGCGGCTGTCGGCCGATCTTTACAGCGCCGACGACCGCGTGGACGGCCCGGCGCGTGGCGTCGGTCTGGCACCGGGCGTGGCGATTCCGCGACCGCCGCGTGGCGACACCCTGATCAACCCGGATTGGGCCTACGTGGACAGCCAGGACAAGGGCGCGATGCTGCGTGGCGAGCTGGACATCAACGAACACCTGATGGCCTACCTGGCCTACGGCACCAGCAAGACCGACTACCGCTACAACGGTTCGATCAGTGCGCAGATCCTCAACCCGGCCGGTGACTTCACTACCGTGATCGGCCAGCTGGCGTTCGACATCAAGAAGCAGTCCGGTGACGCTGGCCTGCGCGGCAGCTTCCGTACCGGCAGCGTCGGCCACCAGTGGGCTGCCAACATGACCCATTACCAGCACACCCAGAACGACTACGGCCGCCGCAGCGTGCCGGGCTGGGACTGGACCACGAACCTGTACAACCCGGTGTGGGGCCCGGCGGCGCCGTTCGTGGCACCGCATATCTCGCACACCGAGCTGCGGCTGGACAGCCTCGGCTTCGCCGATACCCTGTCCTTCGCCGAGGACCGCGTGCAGTTGACCGTAGGCGTGCGCCGCCAGCAGGTGGTCAGCGAGACCTTCAATGTCGCCAGCGGTGCACGCACCTCACGCTACGACGAGAGCGCCACTACGCCGGCAGCGGCCCTGCTGGTGAAGGCCACCGACACGGTCTCCCTCTACACCAACTACATCGAAGGCCTCAGCCAGGGCGCCACCGCGCCGATGACCGCCGCCAATGCCGGCGATGTGTTCGCACCCTTCCGCACCAAGCAGAAGGAGCTGGGTCTGAAACTGGACCTCGGCAGCTTCGCGCACACGTTCAGCGTGTACGAGATCAAGCGCCCGAGCAGCTACACCGACCCGGTCACGAATATCTTCTCGTTCGGTGGCGAACAGCGGAACAGTGGCGTGGAATGGGGCTTCTTCGGCTCACCACTGGATGGCGTGCGCCTCCTCGGTGGCGTGGCCTATGTAGAGCCGAAGCTGACCCGCACAGCAGGCGGTGTGAATGAGGGGCGCATCGCCACTGCCGTAGCGCAACGGCAGGCCAAGCTGGGTGTGGAATGGGATGTGCCGACCTTGCAGGGCCTCACCTTGACCGGCAATGCCACGGCGATGTCGAAGCAGTACATCAGTGCCGACAACAGCCTGTCTGTGCCGGGGCGCACGTTGTTTGATGTGGGTGCGCGTTACAACACCACGATGGCCGGACGACCACTTTCCTTGCGCGCCAGCGTGAACAACGTGACCAACAAGGCGTACTGGGGCATGCCGTTGCTTTCCAGCCTGGCGCTGGGCGCACCGAGGACGGTGTTGTTGTCGGCCACGATGGATTTCTGAACCGGGCGGCCTCCGCGCCAGACATGCATCACCTGTAGAGTCGAGCCATGCTCGACTCGCTTCATCAGTAGAGCCAGGCCATGCCTGGCTGCCGCCATGTTGATCCGCCAAAAGCATCCACGCATGGCGTGGATCTACTGAACCTCGGCCTACCCTTTCATTCCGGATGCAGGCGATAGATGGCATGACTGGTCAATGCCAGCGCGGCCAGCTTCAACCCTTCCATCACGCGGTCGCCGACGTAGTGTTCCGGGCCGCCATTCTGGCGGGCGCGTTCGGCCGCCAGAAGGATTTCCTGCACGATGCGCAGCCCGGCCAGCGCACCATCGGCATCGGCCAATGCCATGCATCGGCCCGGCAGTTGATGGCGCTCGGGCCAGGGCTGGCCGTCAGAAGCCGCGCCCAGCCCGATGCGATGCAGCAGGGCCGTCAGGTTGTTGGGATCGGGCGGGATGTCGTGTCCTTCATCGGCATTGGCCGGGACGCGCTGATGGGGGAGCTCCGATGCGTTCATGGCAGGTCTCCGTGCAAGGCATGCGGGACCACCGCCCTTAACAAAGGCGGCGGACGGTGCGTGGCTGGAATCCGGTGGTTGCGTGAAGACAGTCCGGTAGGCACGCTTGCGCGCACCTCCACGCACCGCCCGCCATAAGGCGCGGACGGGTTGTCAGCCGGCGCCGCACAAGGCGACGCCGGCTGACAAGCGCGAACAACACAACCAACGGGGATTCCAGCCCCCGGCCATCCTTTGTCGATGGCAACTCATCATGTGCACAACAGGGTGGCAGGCGCCAACAACCCAAGTGCAAAGACAGCAACGTTCACGCAGTGGCAGCATTGTCGCATATCGACAATCGCGCCGAAAATTCAATAACTTGCACCATGCCGGTGGCGGCATGCTTCACCCGCATCGGCACCGCGCATTCCTTGACCGCATCCGGCATTCAGGACATCCCACATGCCAGTTCCGACATTACGTAAGCAGATGGGCAATCAACGCCAGCACCGCCAGATGCCCCACGTAGTACCCATAGAACGCCCAGCGCCAGCGCGGCAGCCGCCATGGCACGCGCGCCGCAGCCAGCACCACCGGAATGGCCAGCAGTGCCCAGCCATTGTGGTTGGCCCAGCACACCGCCCCGAGACCGACCAGCAGCAGCCACCACGCGCGATGCCGGAATGCGATCCAGCCCAGCAGCACGAAGCCGACACCGGCCCACTGGTAATCCACCAGCATTGGCGCCATGCCCGCCGCCAGCAACAACAGCAGCGGCCGATTGCTGGCCAGTGCATGCACCGCCACCGCGGCCAGCGCGAAAGTGAGCAAAATGTTGAGTGGCAACCAGGAACCGAAGGCCAGTGCATGCAGCGGTTGCGCGACCACGCCCCATACGGCCAGGCGACGGATCGACTTGCGCAGGTCCGCCCCCGGTTGGGCGAGGTTGCAGGCCATCACCAGCGCGAACAGCGGGAACGCGATGCGCCCCAGTTCGCTTATGACCGGCAGGTAGCCGCCGTAGACCACTTTTGCCACGTGGTCACCGGTCATGGTCAGCAGCGCGATCCACTTCAGCAGCTCGCGTGCGCCGCTGCTGAGGCTGGGATCGGGCGTGGACATCCCTGTCGTGGTCGCTTGCATCGCGGAAGCTTATGCGCATCGGCCAGCCCATTTCCAGCACCGCGAAAGCATGTGCCACTGCAGGCAGCGGGCGGCGGCGCTATGCTGGCCGCCCCTGCTTGTGAGACACGCCCCATGCGCACCCTCTACCCCGCCATCGAGCCCTACCGCGAGTTCACCCTGCCGGTGAGCGATCTGCACACTCTGCATATCGAAGAGTGCGGCAGGCCCGAGGGCATCCCGGTGGTGTACCTGCATGGCGGCCCCGGCGCCGGTATCTCGCCCACCCACCGCCGCTTCTTCGACCCGGCGCGCTATCGCATCGTGCTGATCGACCAACGTGGCAGCGGTCGCTCCATGCCGTTCGGCGAGCTGCGCGACAACACCACGCAGGACCTGGTGGCCGACATCGAGAAGGTGCGCGAGCACCTGGGCATCGAGCGCTGGCTGGTTTACGGCGGCTCCTGGGGTTCGACCCTGTCATTGGCGTACGCGCAGGCGCACCCAGAGCGTGCCACCGGCCTGATCGTGCGTGGCGTGTTCCTTGGCCGCGAGATGGAGAACCGCTGGTTCGCCGAGGCCAACGGCGGTGCACGCTGGATCTTCCCGGAACGCTGGGACCGCTACGAGGCCTATATCCCGGAGGTCGAGCGCGGTGACATGCTCGCGGCCTACTGGGCACGCCTGGGCAGCGCCGATGAGGCCACCCGCATCGCGGCCGCGCAGGCCTGGCTGGGCTGGGAAGAC
The DNA here is from genome assembly GCF_004346925.1 of Stenotrophomonas sp. ASS1. Classification (NCBI taxonomy): domain Bacteria; kingdom Pseudomonadati; phylum Pseudomonadota; class Gammaproteobacteria; order Lysobacterales; family Lysobacteraceae; genus Stenotrophomonas; species Stenotrophomonas oleivorans. The sequence goes on from NZ_CP031167.1 coordinate 2,392,997, forward strand.
AATGCAGCGACCCTGCAGCACGACGTGGATGCCGTGTCCACGGATGACCCGCTGGATACGCTGGCCAAGGCCCGCATCGAAGCGCACTACTTCCGCAACGGCATCTTCCTGGAACCGGACCAGCTGCTGCGCGACATCGATCGCATTCGCCATCTCCCCGGCGTGATCGTGCAGGGCCGCTACGACATCATCTGCCCGCCGCGCAGCGCCTGGGACCTGGCCAAGGCCTGGCCGGAGGCCACGCTGGAGATGGTGACCTCCGGCCACAGCGCGAACGAGCCTGCGACGGTGGATGCGCTGGTGCGCGCCACGGATGCGTTCGCCGACCGTTTCTGAAGGCACGAGGTAGTGCCGGCCGCTGGCCGGCATCCCAGCGCTCTGCCCACCTGTCACGGATTGGCATCGAACACCACCGTCATGTTGCCCTGCCAATGCGAGCCGGGCGACTTCAGCATCTCCGTCACCGCCTCGCGGCCCGCGGTAAATCGAAGCGTCGAACGCCGCTGCATCAGATAGCCATCCGGGGTGAAGCGTGGCGCCCGCGCATCATCCGGCAGCAGCGCTGTGTTCTGCGCAGGCCGTCCATCGCGCACATTGCTCATTCCCGGAATGGTGACGTCAACGTCCACCGGTACCAGCTCATCATTGGCGGCATTCTGAATCCCGCAACGATCATCTACCTCATACTCACATCGCAGCTTCATGCTGAAGTCCATCGACGAGGTCAGGTTGAAAGGGAGCTCCTGATGCAATCGTCTCGGCACCAGACCGTAGTCGATCCATTGAGACCAGCCTCCATCAGGCACAAGTCGTGCGGTGGGAGACTCGCTGGAGAACATCACCTCAAAGTCATGAATCACGTCGAACACGAAGTTCATTCGGATGCTGCTGGTGCCAGTGATGTTGTCACCGAGGTCGATATCGGCGTCCAAACCACCTGTCGACCAACTCTCGGAAGCCTCATAGCGTCCATTCAACAACGTGGTCGCACGTGGCAACTCCACCTTGATGCCAATGCCAACATTGCGATACCTGTAGGTTCGCGAGTTTCGAGGCCTGTTGCTGAAGCATTCCTTCGGTTCCGAAGGATCTCTCACGCCCCAACCGCCGTTTGACCAGCCGAGCCCACCACCACCGCGAATTGCCGTGCAGCCACCGCTGATTCCGTAGTACCAGGGGTCCACGCCATTGGTAAAGTCAAGTCGGAGCGCGATAGCCGCGAAGCTGATCTTGGCTGGGAATGAACGTCCTGTAGCTACTTCGGTCAAGTTTATGATGCGTGGATTTGGGAAACGCACGTATGTCGTGTCACGACGCGAGGCATTGTCCCCATCACCGGATTTTCTCCAGAATTCACCGCCTCCGACGTTGAAGATGTAGGCTCCTTTCTTGTCACATTCTTCAGGTCTCCAGTTGCAGAAGCTGCCCCTCGGGGTCGTGTTCTCGAATTCGCTGTTTCCGGGATTCAGCGCACTCGGCCTGAATCGCCCGGTCACCTTCACCTCAGCGACTTGCGCCAAGGCGGGTCCTGAGACCAGAAACATCAGCAGCGCGAAACACAGTCGAAGCAGTTTCATTCCCTCCCTCCTACGATTCGCGGCCCCACCTGCCCACGCGAGACCACCGCTGCAGGACAGCCCAAGCTGCCCACCATCAGCACATCGCCTTCTCGCGGATAGCGCCCCTCCTCCATCGTCAGCACGCAGCTGATCTGATTCGGGTAGCGCAGTTCCAGCACCGGCGCACGTGCACTCAGCTCCAATGTGAAGAAGCCTTCCTCCTGGCTGACGCTGCGGCCTGCATGGTTGATCACCTGCACACCGCGCACGCCGTTGCCGTCGGCATCCTGCACCTGGCCCATTACGGTGAACGTGCGAAGCACATCCACGGTGGCGTGCATCACTCCACCCTTGTTGAGGTGGTAGCTGATGGTTGCCGGTTGCAGCGTGGCCGCGGGTGCATGGCGGCCCTGGAAATCAAACTGCACGTGGCCTGCGCGGTAGGCGGTCACCGGCACGAAGTTACGCCCTGCCTTCAGTTCCACGCCACCGCCCCGGCTGTCGTCGGCACGCAGCCTCACATCGGAATAGTCGCTGCGCACGTCAACGATGATGCCGGTATCCACGCCGCCACTGCGGCCTTGGCCAAGCACCGCTGCACGGCCGCCGCCGATCACCAGTGTGCTGTCCAGGTTGGCGCTGCCACTCACGTGGCCCGAGCCCGCGCCACGGTATAGCTGTACATCGCCTTCCAAGAGCGCGCTCTGCAGATAGGCACCGGCGCCTGCACCGATGCCGCTGCGCTCGGCACTGATCATGCCATTCACGCTCTGCACTAACTTGCCATCCACACGCTGCGTGGCTGCCGCGCTGACATACGTATCGCGCTGGCCAGCCTCGCCGGTACGGGTGCCCAGGCTACCGCTGTAGCTGCGGCGCTCGCTGCCCAGCGATACGCTGACGGTCAGATCGACCCCGCGCTGGCGCCGGTAATGGGTGAAGCGGCTGCCAGGGCGGTCGTAGGCCGAGACCCGCCAGTTCACGTCGTGCCTGCCGAACAGGGTCTCCCGGCGTCCATAGGACACATCGATGCCAGTGCCTTTGGTGAAGCCCGAGGTGCGCGCCACCCGCAGGCTGGCGTTGTCGCGATGGCTGAATCGATGGGTGATCGACACGGCAGTTGTGTCCTGCCAGCCCCCGCGGGTTACCCAACGCGGTGCGGAGCCGTCACCGGGCAGGACGCGCTGGCGCTGCTCGGCCCAGCTGCGAGCATGGTTGGCCACTACCGACCCGGCGCGGTAGCGGTACAACCCCTGCAGGTCGACGCCGCGCCCGGCATCACTGGAGGTGTAGACATTGGTGTAGGTGCTGAAGCGGTCGCTGGCCTGCCAGTCCATCGACAGCCCCGCCGCGCGGCGCGTGCCGATCTGCTGCACGGTGGCACCGGCCACCGCCCGCGGGTGCACCAGGTAATTGACCACCGCACCCGCGGCCAGCCTGCCCTCCTGCAGTGCTCGACCGCTATCGAGCAGGCCACGCTGTTGGCCGGCGAACACGCTGTAGCGCCATCGGCGTGTGGGGTCGCTCCAGCGACTGGGCTTGTGGATCGACGCGGTCTCACGCGAGGCCTCGTGGCCATCCTCGATGACCCGCAGTTCCACGTCGTAGATGCCACCGGGAAGACGGCGGGTGTCGATCTCCTGGATGCCCGGCTTGACGGCCTGCGTGGACAGCAGGTTGCCGTCGCGCAGGATCTCCACCACGCCTTCGCGGCTGGCAGTGACATAGACCGGGTACACACTGGGGCTGCGCGTGTCGGCCAGCAGTACGTCCGACGAGCCGAGCATGAAGCCCAGCGCAGTATCGTTCTGCGTGCCGGGTGCGCGCGGCTGGCGGATGATGCCTTCGAAGGTGGGCAGGAAGTAGCCCGCACGCACGAAGTGGTCGCCCAGCTCGCGTTGGGTATACAGGGCACTGAGATAGTGCTCGCGGCTGCCCGGCTGGGCGTAATACTGGTAGCTGCCGACAGTGCTCCAGCGGCCAACACTGCCACGCAGCTCGGCGCTGTAGCGTGCGGACGTCTGTTGCTCCTGGCCGCCATGTACGGCCACGCTGTTGCGGACGATCAGTCCATGGCTGCCGCGCTCCGGCAGCGCGACGTGGCGACCTTCCTTGTGCGCACCTGCTTGATTCAGCAGGCTGAGCAGGGAATTGGACAGGCTGTAATGCAGCGCAGCCAGGCCCCGGCATTGCTGGCTGCACACGCCCAGCGCCATCGGCTCGGCCAGCGCCTCGACCCAGCGCGTCCGCTCCGTCTGCGGAAGCGGGCTGTCATGGGCTTCGCCAAAGCCGATCAGCTGCACACGATTGTCTTCGTGCAGCAGCACCTCGGCGTCCCCCAGGTAGCGACCGTCCAGCTCCACCCGCACGGTGAGCGGATTGCCGAACAGATGCTCGCGGAACTCCGCAGGCATGCGCTCGCGCTGCTCCAGCAGGCTGGGCAGCTCACCCAGCGCAAGACCGGCGGCATGGCTGGACGCGGCAAACACCACGGCGCCGATGCCAGCAGCCAATCGCGCAAGGGCCGGAGATGCGGGACGGAGGGGTCGTTTCATGGGCGGATGCCCGTGCCCTCCCGCTGCATCGGCGATGCGGCAGGAAGGGCACGAAGCTGCATGATCGTCAGATGTCGCTCTCGAAGATCATGTGGAACTGGCCGCCGTAGCTGCCCTGCTTGTAGCCACCGCTCGGCGCGGTCGGGGCAATGGCGAAGGCCAGTGACTTGCCGGCGGCCGCCTGGGTGGCATTGGCCACTTCGATCTTCGCGGCCGAGGTGGGCGGCACCACCACGTTGTCCAACTTCACTGCCAGGTCGACCACATCGGCGGCCGATGCCATCTGCGCCGGTGCCGACAGATAGGCACTGATCGCCGCCGGCGACTTGATGTTGATGACGCGGCCGGTCAGATCGCTCAGGGTCTGGCGCGCGGTATCCCACGGCAGGTTCTGCGGCAGGCCTTCCCAACCATCGGGGGTGGACACCTGCAGGCCGGCGCTGTTCGGTACGTCGGCGGTGACATTGATAGTGATGGACTTGGTTTCGGTAGCGGCCAGGGCAACGGCCGGGGTGATCAGCAGGGCGGTGGCCGCTGCCAGCAGGGTGGTCTTCAGGGACATGGATGCACTCCAGGTTCAAGGGTAGGAATCAAGGTGCCAGGCAAGGGCAACGCCGTCCCAGCGGGCGCCTGACAGGCCCGTTCGGGACAAAACCATCGGTGGAATCGGGCTTAACGGCGCGAGTCGATGCTGCGCTGGCTGTCGCCTTCGCGAAGCTCGAAACGCAGGTACTGATGCTCGGCGGCCTGCAGCGCGTAGCTGTTGCCGGGGCGTACATGGGCGATGATTCCCGGCGTGCAGGTATCGGGGTGGTTCCGCTCGCACTGGCGCAGATTGTCCAGCACCACGGTGGCATTGCCGCGATTGCGCACCTGCTGTTGTTCGATGAGCGTGTCGTAGTGCGGGTTCTCCGGCGCGACGAAGAAGATCGTGCCGTAGCCGGTGAATACGCGGATGGCCGAAGTGAGCTCCGCTGCCTCCCGGGCCTGCTCTTCGCTGAGCGAGAATTCCTCGGCTGTCGGCGCCACCGGGATGAAGCGCAACCGGTAGTAGCGCTCCTGGTCACGCGCACCGCGATACACCAGGCGTGTAGCCTGCTGTCCATTGCCTGCGATGATCAGGCGGCTGGGACTGGCGATGACCCCTTGCGCATCCGGCGTGTTCCGGACAAGCGCGGTGGTATCCACCGGCGTTTCGCTGGCCTTGCCGTCTGCATCGAAGTGCATCTGGGTGACTTCAACCCGCACGTAAGCCGTGGCGTCACCGGTGTTGCGGATGCGCTTGAGCAGGTTGCTGTGCGTGGGTTGCAGGTAGTCGAACAGTACGCCGACGTTGATCTGTGGGGTGGATGCGTGCGCGCTACCAGACAGAATGACCAACAGAATCAAAGTGAGAAGACGATGCATTGCGAGCCCGCGGGGAAAGGCGAGCGCGAATTTTCACGGCGGCGTCACAACCTCGACATACAAGAAGTTGCAAAAATCAAACATGTCCTACTCGTTTGAAAACATTCTTAGTCTGCCGCTCCTGGTCTGCAGGACCTGCACGCACGCGGTGAACGGCAACCAACTTGCCTGCACGCTTACCTGCATTCTTCGCAACCGGCTTACAGTCCCGCGCAGAAGATCCGGCCGTGGCCACCACAACGGTGGCCCGCACCTCTACTTCTGGAGCCTGTCATGACCGAGGTCCGCTATCTTCCCGTCGCCCTCACCCTTTGCGCGGGCCTGCTGCTCGGTGCGTGCTCCAAGGCCCAGGAAGCCAGCAAGGCCACCGCGGCCGAGGACGTAACCGAAGTGAAGCTGATTCCGTCCTATGAGTCGCTGGACAAGGACAAGGACGGCATCGTCACCTTGGCCGAAGTGGATGCCGTGGCACCCGACTGGGCCGAGCGCCTGCACGCCTGTGATACCGATCGCGACAAGACGCTCACATCCGGCGAATATGACGTCTGCAAGCAGACCACGCCGGCCGCCCATTGATCCGCGCCTTGGCACTTCGCGGGGTCTGGCTATACCAAGGTATAGCCGGGCTAACCCACGAGCCTCTAGGACTACCCCATTCAGGGGCGGACAATAGCGCCACTGGCCAGGGCAATCCTGGCTGGCTCCCTCCCCTCATGGAGACGCAGATGGACCCCGACCCTGCCGGGCGCACCGCGCCCCGTATGCCCGCCTGTTGCCTGTTCCTGGCGCCTGCCCGCCGGTCCCTGCCTGCCTGAGTGACGGGGGATCGCCAGGTGCCGTCTGCCTGGAGATCGCCCCCATGTCCTACAAGATCCTCTACATCACCCTGCGCCGCCTGATTGGTGAGCGCGATGTTGCCGCGCTGCGCAGCCAGCTGCTGCAGCACGGCCCGGTCATGTTCGCCCGTTCGCTGTCGCTCGGCTCGCCACGCGTGGTGGCCGACGCGCTGTCGCTGCTGCCGATCAGCGAGCGCATCAATGTGCTGCGCCACCTGCCCTACCCGCTGCGCGATGCGATGAAGCCGCTGTGCATCGGTGGCAGCCAGCGCCTGCACATGCAGCTGTGGTCACCGGCGGTGCTGGCAATGCGCCACGCCTGAACCGTTGCATCCGTTCCGTTCGTGTTCCGGCCGCGGCCGGCTCTGACATTCAAGGAGTTCCCATGAGCCTGCTCAACGCCTGGTTCAATGCATTCCTGCGCAGCCGTCGCGCAGGCAACCTGTTCGGTCGTCGCGCCATGCCCGAAGCCGGCTTCGGCCCGGGCAGCGCCGAGGCCGCACCGTTCGCACTCACCACCGGCCTGGTCACCCTGTCGCAGTTGGACGAGCCGCGCCTGCTGGCCGCGCTCGACTCGCACGTCGATGGCCTCAGCCCGCACGAAGCCGAGGAGCGGCTGGCCACGCTCGGCCCCAACGAGGTGGATCACGAAAAGCCGCTGCCGTGGTGGCGGCACCTGTGGCAGTGCTACCGCAACCCGTTCAACCTGCTGCTGACCGTTCTGGCGGCGGTGTCCTGGCTGACCGAGGACATCAAGGCCACGATCGTGATCGGCGCGATGGTGCTGCTGTCCACGCTGATCCGCTTCGTGCAGGAAGGCCGCTCCAACCGTGCCGCCGAGCGGCTGAAGGCACTGGTCGGCAACACCGCGCGCGTGCTGCGCCGCAATCCGGGTACCGAGGCCGCTGATGTGGCCGACCAGTACTTCGGTGCGCACCTGCACAGCCGTCGCCCGGCACGGCTGCTGGACCTGCCGATCCGCGAGCTGGTGCCCGGCGACCACATCGTGCTGTCGGCCGGCGACATGATTCCGGCCGATTGCCGCGTACTGACCGCCAAGGACCTGTTCGTCGCCCAGGCCGCGATGACCGGCGAATCGCTGCCAGTGGAAAAGTTCGCGCACCCGGGCGACGGCCTGGCCGGCCTGCTGGAACAGCACAACCTGCTGTTCATGGGCACCAATGTGGTGTCCGGAACGGCCACCGCCGTGGTGCTGGCCACCGGCAACCGCACCTACTTCGGCACGTTGGCCCAGCGCAGCACCGCCACCGACCGTGCGCCGACCGCATTCCAGGCCGGCGTCAACAGTGTCAGCTGGCTGCTGATCCGCTTCGCGCTGGTGATGGTGCCGTTCGTGCTGCTGATCAACGGCTGGACCAAGGGTGACTGGACCGAGGCGTTTCTGTTCGCGCTGTCGGTGGCGGTGGGCCTGACGCCGGAGATGCTGCCGATGATCGTCACCTCCACCCTGGCCAAGGGTGCGGTGCTGCTGTCGCGGCGCAAGGTGATCGTCAAGCGCCTGGATGCGATCCAGAACTTCGGTGCGATGGAAGTGCTGTGCACCGACAAGACCGGCACCCTCACCCAGGACAAGATCGCGCTGGAACGGCACACCGACGTGTTCGGTCACGATTCGGAGGATGTGCTGAAGTTTGCCTACCTCAACAGCCATTTCCAGACCGGCCTGATCAACCTGCTGGACCGCGCGGTGCTGGAACACGTGGAGCTGCAGAGCTCGCTGCGGCTGTCGCAGGACTACCACAAGGTGGACGAGATTCCGTTCGACTTCGAGCGCCGCCGCATGTCGGTGGTGGTGTCCGAGCGCGAGGACCACCACGAGCTGATCTGCAAGGGCGCGGTGGAAGAAATGCTGGCGGTATGCAGTACCGTTCGCGAGAACGGCCAGGACATGCCACTGGACGAGCACCGCCTGGCCCGCGTGCGGCAGACCACCGAGGAACTGAACGAACAGGGCCTGCGCGTGGTGGCGGTGGCGATGAAGGAGACCGCTGCCAGCCAGACCACCTATTCGCAGGCCGACGAATGTGGTCTGACCCTGGTTGGCTACGTGGCCTTCCTGGACCCGCCGAAGGAGTCCGCTGCGCAGGCGCTGCAGGCGCTGGCCGCGCATGGCGTGGAGGTCAAGGTCTTCACCGGTGACAACGAACTGGTGACCGCCCGCGTCTGCGCCCAGGTGGGGCTGGAGGCCGACACCATCCTGACCGGCCCGCAGATCGAGCGCATGGATGACGGCGCGTTGTCGCGCGCATTGCACCACCATCGTGTGTTCGCTCGATTGACGCCACTGCACAAGGAGCGCCTGGTGCGCGAGCTGCGTGCGCAGGGCAAGGTGGTCGGTTTCCTCGGCGATGGCATCAACGATGCACCGGCGCTGCGTGCGGCGGACATCGGCATCAGCGTGGACAGCGCGGTGGACATCGCCAAGGAGGCCGCCGACATCATCCTGCTGGAAAAGAACCTGATGGTGCTGGAGGAAGGTGTCATCCAGGGCCGGCGCACGTTCAACAACATGCTGAAGTACATCCGCATGACCGCCAGCTCCAACTTCGGCAACGTGTTCTCGGTGCTGGTGGCCTCGGCCTTCCTGCCATTCCTGCCGATGCTGCCACTGCAGCTGCTGGTGCAGAACCTGCTGTACGACATCTCGCAGATCGCCATTCCGTTCGACAACGTGGACGAGGAGCTGGTGCGCAAGCCGCTGAAGTGGAACCCGGCAGACATTGGGCGCTTCATGGTGTTCTTCGGACCGATCAGCTCGATCTTCGACCTGAGCTGCTTCGCGCTGATGTGGTACGTGTTCGATGCGCGCACACCGGCCGACCAGGGCCTGTTCCAGTCCGGCTGGTTCGTGGTGGGCCTGCTGACCCAGACGCTCATCGTGCACATGATCCGTACGCCGAAGGTGCCGTTCCTGCAGAGCATCGCCGCGCCGCCGCTGCTGGTGATGACCGGCCTGATCATGGCCATCGGCGTGGCCCTGCCGATGAGCCCGCTGGCTGGCTACTTCAAGCTGCAGGCCCTGCCGACCGGCTACTGGCCGTTCCTGGTGGCGATCCTGTTCGGCTACGCGGTGCTGACCACCGTGCTGAAGAAGATCTACATCCGTCGTTACGGCTGGCAGTAAGCGCCCGCCGCCTGGTCCAGGGAGAAACACAATGGACATCAATCCGAACCTGCCGGCGTTCAACGCCGGCGCAACCCTGAGCTCGCTGATCAGCCTGTCGGTGGCGTTCGTGCTTGGCACGGCCATCGGCCTGGAACGGCAGCTGCGCCAACGCACCGCCGGCCTGCGTACCAATACGCTGGTGGCAGTGGGTGCGGCGGTGTTCGTCGACCTGGCCGTGCGCTTCCATGACCTGTATGGCGGCCCGCCCTCACCGCTGCATGTGGTGGCCTATGTGATCTCCGGTGTCGGCTTCCTCGGCGCCGGCGCGATCATGAAGGACGGCGCACAGGTGTCTGGCCTCAATACCGCCGCCACCCTGTGGGGCTCGGCGGCGGTGGGTGCCTGTGCGGGTATCAAGCTGCTGCCAGAGGCGGTGCTGGCGGCGGTGTTCGTGCTGGCCGCCAATACCCTGCTGCGGCCGGTAGTGAACCGCATCCAGCGGCAGCCGTTGCCGGAGGCGTTCAGCGAGGCGACCTATGCGATCAACGTGGTCTGCCAGCGCGAGCAGCAGGCCGAGGTGCTGGACCAGCTGTTGCTGCTGCTGGAGCAGGCGCACTACCCGGTGCGCGCGGTGGACCAGCGCCCGTTCGGCGAGCGCGACGTGGAGATCGAAGCGGTGCTGTATGCCACCACGGTGGATGCCGGTGAACTGGATGCGGTGCTGGCCACGCTGGCGACCACCCCCGGCGTGCTGCAGGGGTTCTGGAACGCCAGCCTGGAGGAGTAGTGCCGGCCGCTGGCCGGCAACATCGTGCACCGCTTGGTAGGTGCCGACCTTGGTCGGCACAGAACCCTCAGATGCCATGACTCCTGCCAGAGCCTGCCGACCAAGGTCGGCATCTACCAACAGCCCTCATGCACCGCTTGGTAGGTGCCGACCTTGGTCGGCACAGACCCATCAGATGCCATGACTCCTGCCAGAGCCTGCCGACCAAGGTCGGCATCTACCAACAGCCCTCATGCACCGCTCTGGTAGGTGCCGACCTTGGTCGGCACAATCCTGCAGCTGCCGGCCAGCGGCCGGCACTACCAGGCATCGCTTTGGTGGGTGCCGACCGCACAGGAGCACGCCAAGCACGGTCGGCACCTGCCAGAGGCAGCTTTGCTATCCTTTCCCCCCACGCCAGGGAGCCGCCCCGATGCCATCGCTGTCGCCCCGTCGCCCGCTGGTGCTGCTGGCCCTGATCGTCGTGATGGCGGCGATCTTCCTGGTCGATACCGTCACCGACTACGCCGTGGCGGCGGCCTGCTTCTACGCAGCGGTCATCCTCGCCGCATCGCGCGTACTCGCCACGCGCGGGCTGATCAGCCTGGCCATCGCCTCCATCGCACTCACCGCCCTGAGCTTCTTCCTCACCCGCTTCGGCACCTACCGCATCGGCCTGGTCAACTCGGTGATCGGCATGCTGGTGATCGGCATCACCACCTACCTGGCGTTGAAGATGGAAGCGGCCAAAGCCGCAGTGCAGGAGGCACAGGGCCGCCTGCTGCGAGTGGCGCGCGCATCGACCGTGGGCGAGCTGACCACCTCCATCGCACATGAAGTGAACCAGCCGCTGGCGGCCATCGCCAGCAGCGCCGAAGCCTGCCAGCGCTGGCTGGCACAGGACCCACCGAACGTGGACAAGGTACGGCAGACCGTGGCCCGCATCCTGGCCGACGCGCATCGCGCCGGTGACGTGATCGCCCGCATCCGCGGCCTGACCCAGGGTGCCGCACCGGAACGGCGCGCCTTCGATCTGAACCAGGCGGTGGAGGAAATGCTGGCACTGTCGCGCAGCGAGCTGGACCAGCACGGCGTGGCCGTGGCCCTGCTGCTGGACGCCGACCTGCCACTGGTGCAGGCCGACCGCGTGCAGGTGCAGCAGGTGATCGGCAACCTGATCCTCAATGCGGTGGACGCGATGGAAGCCGTGCCCGCCGCCGACCGGCGCCTGTCGCTGCTGACCCGGCGTGACGGCCAGCGGGTCAGCCTCAGTGTGCGCGACCGTGGTGTCGGCCTGCCCGCCGATCATCCTGAGCGTGTGTTCGACGCGTTCTGGACCACCAAATCACACGGGCTGGGTCTCGGTCTCAGCCTGAGCCGTTCGATGATCGAGGCAAACGACGGCCAGATCCGTGCTGAGCGGCCGGCAGGTGGCGGCGCCTGCTTTGTGTTCGACCTGCCCATCGCCACGGAACGCCCTCATGCGTAAGCCCGCTGCACCCGCCGCCGATCCAGCGCCCATCGTCTATGTGATCGACGACGATCCGTCGGTGCGCGCCGCGCTGGAAGACCTGCTCGCCTCGATGGGCCTGCAGGTACGGGCCTTCGCCTCCACCCAGGCGTTCCTCGAACACGAACTGGAAGATGCACCGGCCTGCCTGGTGCTGGACGTGCGCATGCCCGGCCAGAGCGGGCTGGAGTTCCATCGCACGATGGGCAGCCACGGCCTGCAGCTGCCGGTGGTGTTCATCACCGGCCACGGCGACATCGCGATGGGCGTCAACGCGATCAAGGACGGTGCCATCGAGTTCCTGACCAAGCCGTTCCGTGACCAGGAACTGCTCGATGCCATCCACAAGGGCATCGAGATCGACCGCCAGCGCCGTCGTGACGGCGAGGCGCTGGACGCCCTGCAGCAGCGCTGGAACACCCTCAACGCCGGCGAGCGCGAGGTGGTTGACGGTGTGGTACGCGGCCGCCTCAACAAGCAGATCGCCGGTGACCTCGGGGTCAGCGAGATCACCGTGAAGGTGCGCCGCGCGCAGGTGATGCGCAAGATGGGCGCGCGTACGCTGGTCGATCTGGTACGCATGTACGACCGCCTGCAGGCAGGTTCCCCATGAGCGTGCATGTCGCACTGCTGCGAGCAGTCAATGTCGGAGGTACCGGCAAGCTGCCGATGGTTGAACTGGTGGCGATGTGCGAAGACGCCGGCTTCACCGACGTGCGCACCTATATCGCCAGCGGCAACGTGGTGTTCCGCAGCGGACTTGACGAAGCCGGCGTGCGGAAAGCTCTTGGCCAACGGCTGCAGGCCTATGCAGGAAAACCGGTGGGTGTGCTGGTGCGCTCGGCAGCCGAGATCGCGGCGGTTGCCGCCGGCAATCCGTTCCCACATGCCGCCGGCAATCGCGTGGTCGCGCTGTTCGTGGATGAGGTACTGCCCGCCGATCCCTTGACCGGGGTGACCGGCCTGCGCGATGAGCAGCTGGCGCTGGGTACCCGCGAGATCTTCGTCCACTATGGCGACGGCATGGCCGACTCGCGCCTGCGGATTCCCTATGCCCAGCAAGGCACCGCCCGCAACCTCAACACGGTCGGCAAGCTTGCGGCAATGGCCGCCGCGCTCGGCCAGGCCACCTCAGGCGGTAGAGGGCGGCGGTAGCGTCGACTGTCAGTCGACTATCGCGCGCAGCGCTGGATTTTCCACAACCTTGTGTAAGAGCAGTCGACCAACAGTCGACTCTACCCGGCACAGGCTGGATACCGGACAAGATCACGCCCGTTGCAGGCGGTGCTTCAACCGCGTATCCATCAATCCCACCGCCAGCAGCACCGCGCTGGTCAACCAGCCAGCGGTCAGCAGATGGGTCTGCGGCAATACGAAACCCATCACACCCAGTGCCACTGCACCGATCAGATGCGAGTACGGTGCGCGCCCGTACACCACCCGCTTGTACAGCGCGCTGCCCAGCAGGTAGATCAACGGGCCGGCCACCAGCACGGCCGCATACACCGGCGTCACCGCAGCGTGCGGGTGGTCCATGACCAGGTCATTGCCCACCGCCGTAGCGATGATCCCGGCGATCAGCAGCGCATGCACGTAGTGGAAGTTGGCGCCCATCCGCCCGGGGTCTTCAGCATGGCTGATGGCCTCGGTGGCATCGCGGCTGGAGATGCCGAAGTACAGCCACCACATGGCGATCGTACCGGCGAAGGTGGCGAGCACTGCGGACACCACCGCCCCACTCCACTGTTCGACCTCGCTGAGCACGCCACCGGTCGCCAGCAGCGTCTCGCCCAGCGCGACGATGACGAACAGCTGGCAGCGCTCGGCCAGGTGCCCGCCCTCGATGGTCCACTCGCGGGTGTGCGAACGACCCAGCCCCGGGAACGCGAAGCCGAACATCGGTGAGACGTATTCGCACGCCACTGCCACCGCCCACAGCGCCAACCGCGTATTGCCCTCGGCTGCCGCACCTGCCAGCCAGAAGCAGGCCGACACGCTCACCCAGGCCAGCATGCGGCGGAAGTTCGGCGCCAGCGGGTGCGTGCGGCCAACCTCGAACAGCACGAAGGCGGTACGCCCGACCTGCATGGTGGCGTAGGCGCCGGCGAACACCCAGGCACGGTCGGCGAACGCCTCGGGAATGGACGAGGACATCAACAAGGCCAGCAGCATGGTGGCAAACAGCAGGCCGCGGATGCGCGGTGCCTCCGGATCGAACCAGTTGCTGACCCAGCAGGCGTACTGCCAGCCCAGCCACACCGCAAACCACAGCACCAGCGTCTGCAGCACGCCGGCCAGATCCAGGTGATGCAGCAGGTGGTGGCTAAGCTGGGTGACCGCGAACACGTAGACCAGGTCGAAGAACAGCTCTTCGTAGGTCACGCGCGCATGGTGGCCATCGCGCTGGCGCAGGGCTGGCAATCGCAGTCGTGTACTCATGGCTGTCCTTCAGCGCGCCAGGCGCCAGTAGAGCAGACCGGCCAGCAGGGCCGGCACCGCGAACACCAGCAGCAGGATCGGCAGTTCTTCGCGCATCCCGTAGCCGGCCTTGCTGACGCCTACCCACAGGTTGGCCACCGTCACCAGCAGCCAGGTGGCAATGAACGCGATCAGGGCCGTGGGCAGCTGTGAGGTGCCCACGCTCCACAGCCGCCCGAACAGCAGGAACACCCCAAGCAGCACGACGCCACCCACCATCACCAGAAGCACATGCATGGTCCACCTCCTTGAGCCTGCAGGCAGGCTAGCCGTGGGCGATTCTGCGCTCCAGCCGATGATCGTGGATTCACTTTCCAGGCGCGGCGAACAATCGCCCTGATGATCGCGGCATGGCAAACGAGAACAGTTCCCATTAGTATTGCGTCATTGCGCAGGGATGACCTCCCGGCACCCGCCTTTCACCCTTGCTTCCCGTCCGGATGTCCCAGCCGACACTTCCCCGCCCACCTGCGCTGCCGCTGGTGACCTCGCTGGTGCGCCACTACGAGGAACTGGTGGACTACCTGCATCGCCGGTTCCGCTCGCCCGGGCTGGCCCGCGAAGTGGTGCACGATGTCTGTGTGCGCCTGCTGGAACGCCCGGCCGCGCATGACGCCCGCCAACCGATCGCGCTGCTGCGCAGGATCGCCCACGATGCGGCGGTCGACCGCTGCCGCGCCGAGGACCTGCGCCGGCACTGGGTAGAGCCCCGCGCCGAGCTTCCCGAAGGCGCCTGCGAGCGCCCCGGACCCGAGCGCCAGGCGCAGGGCCAGCAGGCGCTGCAGCGGCTGACCGCCAGCATCGAGCGCATGCCCTGCCGGCGGCAGCAGGTGTTCATCCTGCACAAGATCCACGAGCTGCCCCAGGCCGAGGTGGCGCAGCGGATGGGCATCGGCCTGAAGGCGGTGGAACGTCATCTGCGCCTGGCCATGGCCGACTGCCGGCTGCACGGTGCGCTGCGGTGAGCCCTGCATCACCCGATCCGGCACCGCCGTCGGCGCCCGCCGAACCGTCCGCCGAGGACATGCTCGACCAACACCGGGAGGCACTGAAGGAGCGTTTCCCGTTGCCAGGCCCGGAGCAGTTGCAGCGGCGGCGCGGCGGATCTGGCGCGAAACGGGTACTGCCGGTGCTGTTGCTGGCGGCTGCCGCGCTGCTGCTGGCCGACCCGGCCTGGCAGGTGCGTGACTACCAGACTGCCGTCGGCGAGCGCCGCGACATCGAGCTGCCGGACGGCAGCCGCGTGCTGCTCGACGCGGGAACCCACCTGCAGGTCCGTCGCCATCTGCGTTCGCGGCAGGTGCTGCTGGCGCAGGGCCATGCGCGCTTCGAGGTGCAGCATTCGGCGTGGCGCCGCTTCCAGGTTGATGCCGGGCCGGTACAGGTACGCAACTACGGCACGGTGTTCGATGTTGACCGCCAGGGCGATCTCAGTGAGGTCACGCTGTGGCGCGGCGAGGTCGGTGTCAGCGTGGATGGCGGCGGCACCGAGCAGCGGCTGAAGCCGGGGCAGCGCCTGCTGGCCCAGCCGGGGTCGCTGTCTCCTCCGGAAGCCGTGGATCCGGACCGGGCCGACTGGACCACCGGCCGGCTGCAGTTCGACCGCATGCCACTGAGCGAGGTGCTGCGCATCCTGCAGCGCTATCACGACCGTCCGATCGTGCTGGACGACCCAGCACTGGGTCCGCTGCAGGTGTCGGGTGTGTTCGATGCCGATCGTGCCGAGACGGCGGTCGCGCTGTTGCCGGAGATCCTGCCGGTCCAGGTGCATACCGCCGCCGACGGCAGCCTGCATCTGCGCGCCCGCGATTGATTGCCACGCCGAGGGTGGGTTGCGCGCCGTCCCATCCGGCAAGTGCTTGAACCCTTCCGAAGGACCCCCGCATGACCCGCCCTGTTCCGCCCGCCGCGCTGCGCCGGCTGGCCCCCACCCTGCTCGCCGCCTGCCTGTGTGCGGCGCTGCCCGCCACCGCGCAGACCGCTGCGTCCGCACTCGTCGAACTGCACCTGCCGGCCGGCCCGCTGCAAACTTCGCTCAACTCGCTGGCGCGCCAGAGTGGCATCCAGCTGCTGTTCGCCGCCGACAGCGTGAGCGGCCGCAACGCGCCCGCCCTCGACGGCCGCTACACCCCGCACGACGCCCTGCAGCGCCTGCTGGCCGGGCAAGGCCTGGCGATGCAGGAGCGCTCGCCGGGGGTGTTCGTGGTGAGTGCCGCGCCAGCATCGCCCAAGCCCCGCGCTCCGGCCCGGGCCGCGTCATCGGCAGCGTCCCCTGCCACGACCACTTCGCTGGCCCGCGTCACGGTATCGGCCTCGACCGCGCGCATGCCGCAGGGTGAGACTGCGATGCCCAACACCATCACCGTGCTGACCCGCGAGGACATCGCGCAGCAGCTGGCGCTGGGCTCGGATGTCTCGCGCGTGCTGTCGGCGCAGATCCCGGCGTTTGCCCCGGCGCGCGAGAAGATGTCCAACTACGGCGAAACCATGCGTGGCCGCGGCATCCTGTACATGGTCGACGGCGTGCCGCAGTCGACGCCGCTGCGCGATGGCTCACGTGATTCGCACACCATCGATCCGGCGATGATCGAACGCATCGAGGTCATCCACGGCGCCAACGCGCTGCAGGGCATCGGCGGTACCGGTGGCATCGTCAACATCATCACCCGCAGCGCGCCCAGCGAGCCCGGCGCCTTCCTGCTCGACACCAACGTCAGCTACAGCTCGGCCCTGCCCAGCCGCCGCGATGACAATGGACAGCGCGGCTCGGCACTGGTCGGCGTGCGCGGCGAGCAGTTCGATCTGGTGGCCGGCCTGGCCTATGAGAAGCAGGGCCTGTACCACGACGGTGAGGGCCGTTCGATCGGTACCAACGCCCAGGGCGAACTGATGGATTCGACCTCGTCGAACGTGTTCGCCAAGCTGGGCTGGAACATTGCCGAGGGCCACCGCCTGCAGCTGATGGCCAACCGCTACGAGCTGCGCGGGCTGGACAACTACCTGGCGGTGAACGGTGATTACCGCACCGGCCGCCCGACCATTTCGGTGCCCGGCGATACCCCGCTGGAGCCGCCGATGAACCGCTCGCGTTCGTTGACGCTGGACTACAGCGCCGCCGACCTGCTCGGTGGCCGCTTCCAGGCGCAGGCCTTCGCGGTGGACTTCGAAGGCCGCTATGGCGCCAGCCAGTGGGATCCGTGGGGTAACACCGGCGCCAACGCCGCCTGGGACCAGACCCAGAACGAATCGGACAAGCGCGGCTTCAAGCTGACCCAGAGCTGGGCCCGCATCGCCGACACCACGCTGGACGTGACCCTGGGCCTGGACGGCCTGCGCGATCGCACCCACCAGGTGCTGCTGGCCAGTGGCATGAACTGGGTGCCGCAGACCACCTACCAGAGCCTGTCGCCGCTGCTGCAGCTGCACTGGTGGCCGACCGACCACCTGATGCTGTCCGGCGGCCTGCGCTACGAAAAGGGCGAGCTGGAAGTAGGCGACTACACCACCCTGCCCCGCTACGGCGCACGCAAGGTGGCTGGCGGCAAGCCGACCATGAGCGAGACCCTGCCCAACTTCGGCGCGGTCTGGTACATCAATGACCGCCTCAACGCCTACGCCTCGTATTCGGAAGGCTACACCGTGGCCGACGTCGGCCGTGTGCTGCGTGCAATCAATCGCGACGGCCAACGCGTCGACAATCTCATCGACCTGTCACCGGTGGTGTCGGACAACCGCGAGATCGGCCTGGAGTACGACGATGGCCGCTTCAGCGGCGACATCGCCTACTACACGTCCGAATCCAAGCTCGGCTCGGTGCTGATCTACGATCCGGGCATCGATGCCTATGCGGTGCAGCGCCAGGCCACGCGCGTGGAGGGCTTCGAAAGCAACCTGCGCCTGCGCCTGAGCGACAGCCGGCTGGGCCTGGGCTACGCGCGCGCCAACGGCCGCTACGACGCCAACGTCGATGGGCGTCTCGACAGCGACCTGGCTGGCGTCAACATCGCGCCAAACCGGCTGACGGCATTCTGGGAACAGAACTGGACGCCGCAGCTGAGCACCCGCCTGCAGGCCAGCCACGCCTTCGACCGCGACTTCGACCTGCGTGGCGCGCGGGTGGCGGAGTTCAAGGGTTACACCACGGTGGACCTGGTCGCACGCTACACGCTGGACAAGCACGCCTTCACGCTGGGCGTGCAGAACCTGGCGAACAAGCAGTACATCAGCTACTACTCGCAGACCACGCCGTCGAACCCGAGCTATTTCTCGGGCCGTGGCCGGGTGGTGACGCTGGGGTGGCAGTACCGGTACTGATCCATGGCGCCCTTATGGGAGCCATGAAATCTATGCGCGACGCGATGAAGGAGGCCCATGCTAGTTTCTGGGCCTCCTTCAATCGGACGTGAACCATGCGTTTTTCCCTGCTCGCCGTCACACTGGCCGCTGTTCTTCCGGTCGCGCACGCCAGCGCCGCCGAGGCACCCCTGCCGCAGTTGCGGGCCTACACCGTGGATGCTTCCTGGCTGCAGCCGATGGCACCGCTGCAGATTGCTGACCACACCTGGCAGATCGGCACCGAGAACCTGACCGCATTGCTGGTGCAGACCGCCGAGGGCGCCGTGCTGCTGGACGGTGGCATGCCACAGATGGCCAGCCACCTGCTGGACAACATGAAGGCGCGCGGCGTGGCCCCGCAGGACCTGCGGCTGATCCTGCTCAGCCACGCGCATGCCGACCATGCCGGGCCGGTGGCTGAACTGAAGCGCCGTAGTGGCGCGCACGTGGTCGCCAACGCGGAATCGGCGGTGCTGCTGGCGCGTGGCGGCAGCGATGACCTGCACTTCGGCGATGGCATCACCTACCCGCCTGCCAGTGCAGACCGCATCGTCATGGATGGCGAAGTGATCACGGTGGGCGGCATCGCGTTCACTGCGCACTTCATGCCGGGGCACACCCCGGGCAGCACCGCGTGGACCTGGACCGATACCCGCGAGGGCAAGCCGGTGCGCATCGCCTATGCCGACAGCCTGAGTGCACCGGGCTACCAGCTGCAGGGCAATGCGCGCTATCCGCGCCTGGTCGATGACTACAAACGCAGCTTCGCGACGGTGCGGGCGTTGCCCTGTGACGTGTTGCTGACCCCTCATCCGGGTGCCAGCAACTGGGACTACGCCTCCGGCAGCAAGGCCAGCGCCAAGGCACTGACCTGCAAGGCCTACGCGGATGCGGCCGAACAGAAGTTCGACGCACAGCTGGCCAAGGAAACAGCCGGGGCCCGCTGATTCTGTAGAGTCGAGCTTGCTCGACTGAAGCAGAGCAGTCGAGCATGGCTCGACTCTACAAAGAGCATGCCGAGGGTGGGCTCGGCTCTCCGAGGGGTGCCGGTCAGGACGACCGGCACCGCCGCCTGTCAGCCGCCCTGGCCGTGCTGCGCGAACGGCTCGGTGGTGCCATCGTTGCGCACCAGTTCAACGGTGTACGGCTGCACGTAGCCGTCCGGCATTTCCATGCCCGGCGAGCCGGCCGGCATGCCCGGCAACACCAGGCCGCGCGCTGCCGGCCGCTCCGCCAGCAGTCGCTTGATGTCCTCGGCCGGGATATGGCCTTCAACCACGTAGCCACCGATCTCGGCGGTGTGGCAGGACGCCTTGCCGACCGGCACACCCAGCCGGACCTTGATCGGGTTCATGTCATCGGTATTGCGCACATCCACCTGGAAGCCTTCGGCCTTCAGGTGGTCGACCCAGATACCGCAGCAGCCGCAGCTGGCGGTCTTGTGCACGATGGCGATGGGCAGTGCCGGATCCACCTGCGACGGGCTGGCCTTGATCGGTGCCGCCGGGGCTTGGCTGGCAACCGGCGCAGCAGGCGATTCTTCGGCAGCACGCGCGCAGGCGGTGGTGGCCAGCACGGTGCCCAGCAGCAGGCCGAGGGAGAGAGAACGGTTCATGGTGTTGATTCCTTTGCAGATGCGGGCAACGCGGCCCGCTGCCTGCGCATCGAAGGCACAGGCAGAGTCGAGAATGAGTCGAGCAGCTACGGCAGGCGCTTGAGGCCTGGAGGGAATCACACGATGGGAGGCCGTAGCGGATCCGGCAACGGCGGCGGTGCGCGTTGCTGGGCGCTGGCTGGCAAAGGCGCCTCACGCCAGGGTGACGCTGGCGTTCCGCTCAGGGTGGCCAGCATGCCGAGGCTGGCCGGCGGGCATTCGCACTCATTGCTCTGGCAGACCGTTGATGCTGCCTCGTCGCAACATCCGGCCATGGCCGCCGAATGCGGTGCGGCGCAATGGTCCGCGCTGGACTGCGCCGCGTACGAGGATGAGGCAATCGCAAGCGCCGGTGCATTCAGCACCAGGGCAACAAGCATCATCCATCGCAGCAGCAGGCCAGGCAGGTTCACCCGCTGATGATAGCCGATGCGCACGTCACGCAATCACCGCCACCATTGCGCTCATCCGCACCGGGATCGACTTGGCCGCTGGGGTACCGCTGACTCGATCGTAGTAGTCCAGCGGCAACAACGGGTTCAGTTCCGGGTAGTAACCGGCCAGGGCGCCGCGCGGCATCGGGTAGTCCAGTACGGTCAGGCCCTCGATGCGCCGCTGCACGCCATCACCGCTGATGGTCTCCAGGCTGACCAGCGCCTCCTTCTCCAGCCCGCGCGCCAGCCGGTCCTCGATGTTCATGAACAGCACCATGCGATCGTTGTACACGCCGCGGTAGCGGTCGTTGTAGCTGTAGATGGTGGTGTTGTACTGATCGTGCGAGCGCACCGTGGCCAACCGCAGCATCCCGGGGTCGTCCACCGGCGCGTCCACGTCCAGGCCCGGCATCACCAGGATGTTGGCCTTGCCATTCGGCGTGGGCCACACCCGGCGGCGCGGCGGAATGTCCAGGTGGAAGCCGTGCGGCTGCTGGATCCGCTCGTTGAAGCCGGTGTAGATCTCCGGATACACCGCCGCAATCAGCTCGCGGATGGATTCGTAGTCATGCATGCACCCCGCCCAGTCGACCTTGCTGTGCGGCAATGTTGCCAGCGCCATGCGACAGACGATCTCGACCTCCGGGAGCACGTCCGTGCTGACCGGCTCGAGCACGCCGCGCGAAGCGGTCACGTTCGACATCGCGTCTTCGATAGTGACGAACTGCTCGCCGGCAGGCGTAACGATGCGCTCCGAACGTGCGACCACCGGCAGGATCAAGGCATCGCGGCCATGCACCAGGTGACCGCGATTGAGCTTGGTGGCGATGCCCACCGTCAGCTCCAGGCCGCGCATGGCCTCGTACGCGCGCGGCGTATCGGGCACGGCGTGGATGAAGTTGCCGCCCATACCGATGAACACCTTGGCGCTGCCGTCCAGCATCGCCTCGATCGATTCGACCACGTGATGACCGTGCTCGCGCGGCGGATCGAAGCCGAACACCTGCTGCACGCGGTCCAGATAGGCCGGCTTGGGTTTCTCGTCGATGCCGACGGTACGGTCGCCCTGCACGTTGGAATGGCCACGGATCGGCCCGATGCCGGCACCGTGCTTGCCGAAGTTGCCACGCAGCAACAGCAGGTTGGCCACCTGCTGCAGCAGGGTCGAACCATACTGATGCTGGGTCAGGCCCATGCCATAGCAGATCACCGTGGCCTTGGAGCGGATGTAGATCTCGGCGCAGCGGCGGATCTGCGCCTGGGTGATGCCGGAGACCTCCACGATCTCGTCCCAGTCCTGCGCCAGCACGTCTTCGCGTAGCGCCTCCAGGCCCACCGTGTGTTCTGACAGGAACTCATGGTCGAGCACGCGCTCACCCTGCGCCTCGCGTTCGAACATCACCTTCATCATGCCCTTGATCAGGGCCAGGTCGCCGCCGATGCGGATGTGCACGAACTCGCTGGTGATCTCGGTCGAACCGAACGTGGCCATCTGCACCACATCCTGCGGCTCGGCGAAACGGATCAACGCACGCTCGGGCATCGGATTGACCGCTACGATCGGGATGCCGCGTTTGCGCGCCTCGACCAGGTTGCTCATCATCCGCGGCGAATTGGTGCCGGTGTTCTGGCCGATCACGAAGATCGCCTCGGCGTGCTCGAAATCCTGCAGCACGATGGTGCCCTTGCCCACGCCGATGGCCGGCGGCAGGCCGCGACTGGTCGGCTCGTGGCACATGTTCGAGCAGTCCGGGAAATTGTTGGTGCCGAATTCGCGCACGAAGATCGAATACAGGAACGCGGCTTCGTTGGGTGTACGGCCGGAGGTGTAGAACTCGGCCTGGTGCGGGCTGTCCAGCGCCTGCAGATGATGGCCGATCAAGGCAAACGCCTCATCCCAACTGCACGGCACGTAATGATCGGTGGACGCGTCGTAGCGCATCGGCTCGGTCAGCCGGCCCTGCATCTCCAGCCAGTAGTCGGTCTGCGCCATCAGCTCGGTGACAGTGTGCTGGGCGAACAGCTCGCGGCCAGCACGGAACTGGGTGGCTTCCCAGGCCAGCGCCTTGGCGCCGTTCTCGCAGAATTCCAGTTTCTTGCGCTCATCGGCATCGGGGAACGCACAGCTGGGGCACTTGAAGCCGCCGGGCTGGTTCATCGCCAGCAGCGCCTTCGACCCCTTGCCGATCACGCTCTGCTGCAGCAGCACCTTGGCCGTGGCGCCAGCGGCACCCCAGCCACCGGCCGGCTGGTTGTAGGGCTTGTAACGCGGCGGCTTCTGCTCGGACATGTTCGGGAACCTGGCGGGAGGAACACAACAATCAACGGCGCGAGACGGGCCGGATGCGGCCTCTGCAGCGCGGCCAGCCCCGCAGTCAAGCACGGACAAGGCCGCTTCGCCAGAGGCAGACGCTGTTTTCAGCGCAGCCTGCCATGACAACGGTTACACCCGCGTCAGCGCCCGGCCACTGCGCTATTCTCGAAGCCGTGGGTGGTCCACCACCTGCGTATTTCCCTTGCCCGGACGCGCTGCATGCCTGACTCGACCCCGCCGCACATCCCGCCTGCCGGTACGGCGCAGCGCCCGTTGCAGCGCTGGCGCAGCGAGGGGCACCAGCAGCAGGTCGACGTGGTGGCCGAGGAAGTGCCGGTTGCACTGCGCTACAACGGCGCCGCCTTCGCGGTGATGATGGCCACGCCCTGCGACCTGGAAGACTTCGCGCTGGGTTTCTCGCTCAGCGAGGGACTGATCACTGCGCCCTCGCAACTGCTGTCGATCGAGGTCCGCCCGCAGCTGGAGGGCATCGAACTGCAGATGACCGTTTCCGAAGACGCACCCGGTGCCGATCTGGATCCGGCCAATGGCCGCCTGCTGCCCGGTCGCGGTGGCTGCGGCCTGTGCGGCACGCGCCAGCTGGAGGATGTGCTGCGCCCGCTGCCGCAGATCCGCGAGCGCCGCACCTATCCTCATGCCGCGTTGCAGCGGGCGCTGGTCACGCTGGCGCAGCATCAGCCGATGAATGCGGTGAGTGGATCGACGCACGCCGCGGCCTGGGCCGATGCCAGCGGGCGCATCGGCTGGGTGCGCGAGGATGTGGGCCGTCACAATGCGTTGGACAAACTGATCGGCGCCCTCCATCACAACGAGCACGCCATCGACGGTGGGTTGCTGGTGATTTCCAGCCGCGCCAGCTATGAGATGGTCAGCAAGGCGATACGTGCGGGTGCCAGCGTGCTGGCAGCGGTGTCTGCGCCGACCGCGCTGGCGATCGACCTGGCCCGTAGTGCCGGACTGTGCCTGGTCGGATTCGCGCGGGAGAGCGGGTTCAATGTGTATACGCACCCCGAGCGGCTGCAGGCGGACGACAGGTAGCGCCGATCACCCCGTCTGCTCCCTTTCGACCGGCCCGGGCGGCCCATTGCCACCCGGGCCAGACCGTACCTCAGCGCAGCGCCACCTTCGGGAAGTCCACCGGCACGTCGAACGCCACGTTGACGTAGTTGGTGAACAGGTTGAGCGCCACATGGGCGAGGATCTCGACGATCTGCTCGTCATCGAAGCCGGCTGCGCGCAACGCCTGCACATCACTGTCGGCGATCTGCGCACGTTGCTCGACCACCTTCAGCGCGAAGTCGAGCGCCGCCGAAGTGGCCGGATCGCTGGACTGGCCGATCTGCGCAGCAGCCATCTGCTCGCTGCTGGCGCCGGCCTTGCGACCCAGCGCCGTGTGCGCGGCCAGGCAGTATTCGCAGGCATTGCGGTTGGCGATGGCGACGGCGATCTGCTCGCCCAGCAGCGGCGACAGGCGACCGCCGCCCAGTGCGCCGAACGAGCCCCACATGCTCTGCAGGGCGGCCGGCGAATTGGCCACCGCGCGGAACATGGCCGGGGTGGCACCGAAGGCGGCGTGGACCTGGCCCAGCAGGGCCTGGCGGTCGGCGGTGGTGTTGGCGGCATCGATCAGGGGGACACGGGACATGGTGGATCTCCTTGGGAAAGCGCCCGGGATTGGACGACCCGCTCATCCTAGGTAGACTCGACGGACTTATTGACCGTAATAAGCCACACATGTTGTCCATTCGTCCATGCGCATACCCACCGACACCTCCGCACCCGACCGCCTGTCCTCCCTTCTGGAACGCTTCCGCGTGCAGGCCGCGCTGTTCCACAGCGGCCCGCTGTGTGGACGGCAGGTGTTCGAGCCGCAACCCGGGCGCGCGTTCCTGCACATCCTGCGCCAGGGTGAGATGGAGGTCCGCCATCCCGATGGCGATACCGCGCTGCCTCGGTTGAAGATCGACACCCCGAGCCTGCTGCTGTACCCGCAGCCACTGCACCACGTGTTCTTCAATGCGCCGCTGGATGGCCCCGACTTCACCTGCGCCACACTCGACTTCGATGGCGGCGCGCGCAATCCCATCGTGCAGTCGCTACCACCGGTTATGGTGGTGCCACTGGCCGCGATCGACGAGCTGGACGACACCCTGCATCTGCTGTTCACCGAGGCCGACCGCCAACGCTGCGGTTCGCGGCTGCTGACCAACCGGCTGTTCGAGGTGGCGTTGATCCAGATCCTGCGCTGGGTGGTCGATCATCCCGATGCGGCCGGGGTCAGCCATGGGTTGATGCGCGGGCTGTCCGACGCGCGGCTGGCACGCACGCTGGTGGCGATGCACCAGGCGCCGCAGGCCGAATGGACGCTGCCGCGCATGGCGTCGACCGCCGGCATGTCGCGTAGCGCGTTCGCAGCCGTGTTCAAGGAGGTGATGCAGGCGACGCCGGCAAGCTATCTGCTCGACTGGCGGCTGAGCCTGGCCTGCGCGCAGCTGCGGGCAGGTGTGGCGGTCAAGCAGGTGGCGATCGAAGTCGGGTTTGCCGACACCGCGTCGTTGTCGAAGGCGTTCCGCAAGCGATTGGGGGCCTCGCCCAGGGCGTGGTTGGCGGCGACTGCAGCACAGGCTGGGTAAATGGAGAGGGGTAGAGTCGACCGCTGGTCGACTATCGCGCGCAGCGCGGGATTTTCGTGAGCAGCCGACCAGCGGTCGGCTCTACCAGGAGCGGCGTCCCCGCGTCGGCCGACGGCTCAGCTGGACGTTCCATCAGACTTCGCCAGCAGCCCGGCGATCCGCTCCGCCACCTGGGCGCGCACGCTTTCATCCAGCTGCCCTTCGTACATCGCCTCGTAGATCCACAGGCCATCGGCGGCCAGCCGCGCCACGAAGTTGTCGAGTGCGGCCGGGTCATTCTGCCCGGCCGACGGCGGCAGCGGCGCCCAGCGCCGCACTGCCGGGCCCCACGGGCGCTCGTCGGCGTCCGGGTCGGCCGATTCAAGCATGAACATCAGTTCGGCACGGGTGGCGCTCTGCGCCGAGACGCGCACGAAGGTCTGGTAGCGCTCCAGCGCAGATGCTTCCTCCGCACGCTTGCCCAGCAGCGTTTCCATCGACGTCTCCCAGGCCTGCACCAGGTGCTCGTCGATGCCGCGCAGCAGCGCCTCGCGCGACGGGAAGTGGTACAGCAGGCCGCCGCGGGTCAGCTTGGCCTCGGCGGCCACCGACTCGAAAGTCACCGCGCGCACGCCGTCACGATTGATCACGTTGACGGCGGCGTCGAGGATGCGGTCGCGCTTGCTGGTTCTCATCGCGTCATTTTACGCGATCGGCCGCACCCTCGCGGCCACCGACGCGCCCCCGCAGCAGGCGCGCGATGATCGCCGCGCCCACTGCCAGCACCACCGTGATCACCAGCAGCACGATCTGGTAGCCACGGTCATACGCGACCGTGGCCAGTGCGAACCACTCGCCCTGCCCGCTTTCGCGTGCCGCGTGCAGCGCCTGGGTGAAGCCTTCGCGGGCAAGCTCGGGCATGTCGGCCGAGGCCGGCAGGAAGGCGCCGTACATTGCCGCACTCAGGCTGCCCAGCATCGCCACCGCCAGCAGGCCACCGAATTCGTAGGACACCTCTTCCACCGACGAGGCCATGCCCGCGCGGTGTGCCGGCACATTGTTGAGGATGGCAGTGGACGCCACCGAGATGGCCGAGCCCATGCCGAAACCAGTGATCGCCATGCCAGCCACCACCCAGCCAAGGCCGTGCGGGAAGCCGAACGCCACCACGCCGACACCCAGAGCACCTGCGGCCAGGCCGCCGCAGATCAGCGGGCGGAGGCCCACGCGGTGCAGAATGCTGCCACCCAGCAGTGCACTCGGCAGGCTGCCCAGCGCCGCCACCGATACCAGCAGGCCTGCCTGCAGCGGTGTGAAGCACGCCACCAGCTGGAAACGCTGGGTGGTAACCAGCTGCAGGCCAGCCATCGCAAACAGGGTGAATACCGCCGACAGCGTGCCGGCCAGGAACGCCGGATTGCGGAAGATCGCGAAGTCCAGCAACGGGTACGGCAACTGCTGCTGGCGACGTGCGAACGCCGCGCCGCTGATGACGGCCAGCAGCAGCGCACCGGCACCCAGCGCATACGACGGCGGTGTAGCGATCAGCGACTTGATCGCCAGCACCAGGCCGGACAGCGCCGCCAATGCCAGCAACGAAGACACCAGGTCCCACGGCCGCGAGGTATCTCGCTGGCCTTCCGGTGCCAGCAGCAGGGTTGCAACGAAGGCCACCACCACCACCGGCACGTTGATCAGGAACACCGAGCCCCACCAGAAGTGCTGCAGCAGCCAGCCGCCGATGATCGGACCCAGTCCCGCACCGACGATGGCCACCGAACCCCAGATGGCGATGGCAATGTTGCGCTCGCGCTCTTCGTGGAAGCTCAGGCCGATCAGCGCCAGCGTGGCCGGCATCATTGCCGCTGCACCGACCGCCAGGAACGCACGGGCGGCGATCAGCTGTGCGGCGCTGTCGGCGAAGGCCGCCGCCAGCGAGGCGGTGCCGAACACCACCAGGCCGATCAGGAACATGCGGCGATGACCGATGCGGTCACCGAGCGTGCCAGCGCCCAGCAGCAGGCCGGCCATCACCAGCGGATAGGCGTTGATGATCCACAGTGCCTGGCCGGCACTGGCCGAGAGTTCCTCGGTCAGGGTGGGCAGTGCGGTGTAGAGCACGGAGTTGTCGAGCGTAACCAGCAGCAGGCCGGCGGCGACGGTGAACAACAGCGCCCAGCGACGGGCACGCGACAGGGCCGGAGCACCGGCCAGGGGCTGGGACAAAGCCATGGGAGAACCTGGTGGGATGGAGTACAGCCATAACTATACCGGATGTCCTGTATAGTTATGATCTTCGGAATCCACCAGTTCAGGGTCTGTAGGGGCGAGTCTGCTTGGCTGAACCGCCAGCCAGGCATGGCCTGGCTCTACTGGTAAACGCTTATCGGCAGTCTTCCGGCAGCGCGGCAATCGCCGACACCACCGCACCCTGCATGCCCTGCCCCACGGCCATGTCCAGTTCCCCGCCCGTTCCCCCATGCTGGCGCCGCAGTTCGTCCTCGCACAGCCCACGCACCCGCGCACGCGCATTGGCGCGCAGGCTGCTGCATCGCCAATCGGTGCCACCCAGCGGCAACACCGAATACACCACGCTGTTGCAGGCGTTACCGGCCCGCTGCTGCAGCGACAGGCCGCCGAAATCCCGCGGCTCGCTGCTGCGCTGCGGGTCGAAATAGCTGTCCGGGAAGGTGCGCGCGTACTGCTCGATGTCCACGGCCATGCTGCGCCCACCGGCCAACGGCATCTGCAGCGGCTGGCCACACGGCGTCGCATCGGCCCGGTGCTGGATGTACTGGTAGATCGGCCGGTCCAGCGATGGATCCTGCTGGGTCACCGCACTGACCGCCGCCAGCACCGGCAGCGATGCACGATTGGCCATGCGCGCCAGCAGCCCCGTCTGTGCCGGCTGGCAGCGGTCGCGCAACGTTGCCGCAAGCAGGAACAGCACGTCGTTGCGAAAAGCGTGGTCTTCGCCGAGGCGTTGTTCGATGCGCTGGCTGGCATCGGTCGCAGGTGCCGGGAAGGCGATCGCCGGTGGCTCGGTCATGTCGACGCGCAGGTGCCACCACACCAGCAACACCACGCTGGTGACCAACACGCCCGCAACGATGATCCAACGCGTGCGCTTCAATTGTGGATCGCCGTCAGTGTCGCCGCCGCCGCGTCGTAGGACGCGCTGGCGATATCCGCATCGAAGCGCTTCACCTGCAGGCGGCCGGCAAGCCGGTACGGGTCCCACAGGTCTCCCAGTGCGATCGGCGTGGCCAGGGTCACATGGATGATCTGGTTCGGTGGCGGTGGCGGCACATGGATGCAGGCCCCGTAGAACGGCACGAACAACAGTTCCTCAACCAGTCCCGCGTCGTTGGTGCCCAGCGGCACCACGTAGCCATCCAGATCCACCGCGCGACCGTCGACAGCGTCGACCACGCGCGAAGAGCCGAACTGCTTGGCGCGATCCGGGCTGGAATGGTCGATCTCCTGCCCCGGTGGCGTGCCCGAGCCGGTGTCATCGATCAGCCCGCCCACCCCGTCCATGCCATTGCGTGACAGGCCGATCTGCGGCGGCGGACGCTGGTAGGTCACTTCGTCGGGCCGCAGTGCATCCCAGCGGTCGATGGGCGCCTCGGTCGTGGCCGGCTGTGCCGGTGCTGCGGCGCCGGTGGTGGCTCCCCCACCCGCCTGCGTACACCCCAACAGGCCCAGGCAGCAGGTCAGTCCGATCAGGACGCTACGGTTCATACGGCCTCAGCTGTGCGTCACGCATGGTGTAGGCGGAGCCGGCCAGATCATCGTCCAGCCGTTCGGCGCGCAGGGTACCGGCCAGGAAGAACGGCGAATACATGTCCGGCATCTCGATCGGGTGCGGCAGCACCACGTGCACGATCTGGTTCGGCGGTGGCGGCGGCACATGGATGCAGGCGCCGTAGTACGGCACGAACAGGAATTCGGTCAGCCGCCCGTCCTGCGCGTTGGCCAGCGGCACCACGTAACCCGGCAAGCGCACCGGCCGCTGCAATACGGTGTCCACGGTGCGGAACGTACCGAACTGCGGCATGCGCCGGTTGCCGTTGTGCTCGACCTCCGGGCCCTCGCCACGCTCCAGCGCCGCCAGTTCTTCCTTCGGCATCATCTGCAACCAGTCCAGTTCCTGTTCCTCGGCAGCTGCCGGGGCATCGCGATCGACCACCGGCGACGGTGTCAGCGCCTGCACGCCGGTATCGACCGGGCGTTCGCAGGCGCTCAGCACCAGCAAGATTGGCAACAGCGGCAACCAGCGCATGCTCAGCCCCCGGGTGACAGGCCATCGGCCAGCGTGCGCCGATAGGCCAGCAGCGCCGGTACCAGGCCGGCCACCGCGCTGATCGCCAGCACACCTGCGACCCACGCCAGTTCGCGGCCATCCGGCCAGATGTGGGTGATCGACAGGCCAAAGTTGGCCAGCGCCCAGCCACGCCCCGCCAGGCTGGCCACCACCAGTGCGGCCAGTGCGAGCACGCAGGCAAGCGCGCTGGTCGCCACCGCCTCCACCACCAGCAGGCTGGCGATATAGCCAGGGCGTGCACCGATGGCACGCAGCACCGCCATCTCGCGCCGGCGCTCCTGCAGGGTCGAGACCAGCAGCGCCACCAGCGAGACCATGCCCAGCAGCACCACCATCGCACTGATCAGCTGCAGTGCCCGCTCGGCGGTGCCCAGTGATTGCCACAGCTGCTGCAGGGTCACGCCGGGCAGGATCGCCAGCATCGCCTCGTCCGGATACTCGTTGATCCTGCGCTGTACCGAGAACGTGGCGATACGCGAGTTCAGGCCGAGCATGAAGGCGGTGATGCTGGTCGGGGTCAGGTCCAGATGGCGCGCCTGCTCGGCGCTGACACTCTGGCTGCGCAGCTGCACGCCGGAGCGCCAGTCGACGTGGATCGCCTCGATGGCCGGCAGCGAGACCAGCACCGAGGAATCGACCGGCGTGCCGGTGCGCTGCAGGATGCCGGCCACGCGGAACGGTTTGTCGGCGTGCGTGGCCAGCGTGACTGCGCCGGTGCCGTGCGCCAGCACGATCTCATCGCCGATGCCGACCTTCTGCGCGTGCGCCACCTCTGCGCCGATCACGGCGTCGTACAGATCGTCGAACGGCCGCCCATGTGCAAACGCCAGCGCATGTCCCGCGCCGTAGCGATAGTGCTCGAAGTAGCCGCCACTGGTGCCGACCACCCGGTAGCCGCGCCACGAATCGCCCAGCGACAGTGGCACCGCCCACTTCACCTGCGGCAGCGAGGACAGCTCCTGGTAGGACTGCCAGGACACGTTGTTGGTCGGGTCGCCGATATGGAACACCGAATACAGCAGCAGGTTCACCGGCCCGGAGCGGGCACCGACGATCAGGTCAGTGCCTGAGACGGTGCTGGCGAAACCTTCATGCGCCTGCGTGCGCACGCGCTCAACACCGAGCAACAGCACCACGCTGAGGGTGATCACCAGCACGGTGAGGCTGACGCTCAATGCGCGGCTGCGCAGGCTGGCCCAGGCAAGTTCAAGCATGGGTGCCACCTGCGTGATTGATCTGCGACAACGCGATGGTGCGGTCGAACAAGGGCTGCAGGCTGTCGTCATGGCTGACCACCAGCACCGTGGTGCCGGCTGCCTGGCATTGCACGGACATCAACTGCAGGAACGCGGTCGCGGCCTCGCGATCCAGTGCCGAGGTTGGCTCGTCGGCCAACAGCACCGCCGGCCGGCCGATCAGCGCACGTGCGGCCGCCACGCGTTGTTGCTGGCCAACACTGAGCGTACCCGCGCGCCGCTGCATCAGCTCGGGATTGAGCTGCAGGGCCTGCAGCAGGCGGGCGATCTCGGCATCCAGCGGCCCACTGATGCGCGCGCTGCGCAGGCGCGAAAAGCGCAGGCCCAGCGCGATGTTGTCGCGCACGCTGAGGAACGGCAGCAGGTTGAACTGCTGGAAGATCACGCCCAGGTAATCGGCACGGAAGCGATCACGCGCAGCACCCCGCATCATCTGCAGCGCGTGACCTGCTACTTCGACGCGCCCCCTGCCGGGCAGCAGGACGCCGGCCAGCAGGCCGAGCAAGGTGCTCTTGCCGCCACCGCTCACTCCACGCAACAGAACGCTGCTGCCCTGCTCTATCAGCAGCTGCGGGATGTCCAGCACCAGGCGTGTTGCGTAGCCGAACTGCACATCCTCCAGGGCGATCACCGCTGGCGTGCTCACGGCGCCAGCACCACGCGCAGATTGTCCGGGGTCAGCACACTGCGGTTCTGGCCACTTGCGGTTGCGCTGTTGACGATGACTTCGTGCAACCCGGGGAACAGCACCGGCAGGCGCACGACCAGGGCGCGCAGTGCACTCGGATTCGTGCAGCGATACTGCAGGTTGGCACTGAAACCGGCGTGGCGATGCTGCCCGGCCGCTGGCACAGCGGCGGTCGCAGCGAAGCCTTCGGCACTGGCGTCACTGCTGGCCAGGCGGCAGTTGGCGGCGGTGGGCAGGGTCACCCAGCTGCCGCTCTTCAGCAATGCGGTGGCGCGCGACAGTGCCGCCTGCTCGGTCGCATTGGCGGGCGGTCGCTCGAAATCAAGAATGCCGATACCCGGCGCCTGCAGGGCGAACTCCAGCGTTCCCTGGTCGAGTGCGAGATCAACAGTGGCCTGGCCGTGCACGTGTGGCGCGTGCTGGCGGACGTCGTGTGCCTGGGCCGCGTTGGCAGCCAGCAGTAGGAAAAGAGCAGCAGGAAGCTTCATGGGGGAGACTCCAATTGTTACTATGTAACATAATGGACCACATCCCCCCGACCCCCGCAAGGGCCCTGGCCCAGCCGCCAACTTCGGCACGCTGGCATCCCCGTTTCGATCTGGCCGGTGCCTGGCTGTCACTGGCCTGCGCCGCCCATTGCATCGCCCTGCCCCTGCTGCTGGCCTTCGTACCGGCGGCAATGATGGCGCTGCGCTCGTTCCAGCACCCCGGCCACGGCGTGATGACGCTGCTGTTGATGATGTCGCGCTGGGAATGGTTGTTCGCATTGATGGCCTCGACGTTGGCGCTGGCCAGTACCACGGCCGGGCTGCACCGGCATGGGCGCTGGCTGCCGGTGCGGCTGGCCGTGGTTGGCGCGATCCTGCTGGTGTCAGCCTCGCTGTACCTGCCATTGAAGGAATCGCTGCTCTGGCATGGCGTGGCCACCGCCTGCGGTGGCGTGCTGCTGGCATGCGCGCACATCGGCAACCGGCGGGCATTGCACGGCCACAGGTAGCGTTCCGAAGATGCCGGCCCGCCTCCTCAGAAGCGGTACCCCACTTCCGCGCCGAAGATCCGCGGGCTGTCGACCGGGCCGTAGTAGTTTCCGTCGCGCCCGAAGGCCAGGTTGTCGAAGATCAGGCCATTGATGCGGCGCTTGTTGGTCAGGTTCTGCACGAACACCCGCGCGCTCCACGGCCCTGTCTCATAGCCCAGCTGCGCACCAAGTACGGCCACCGCGGGCTGGAACGCGCGGTTACGTTCATCCAGTGCACTGGAGCCGGTGAACTGCGAGTCCAGCCGTGCATGGATGCCCGAGTCGAACTGATAGCGCGCCGCCAGATAGCCAGTGTAGTGAGGGGTCAGCTTGACCCGCTTGCCATCCAGGTTCTGGTCCACGCTGACCCACAGCTTGGTGTACTTCGCATCGACGTAGCCCACATTCGCCATCAGGGTGAAACCCGGCAGCACTTCAAACACGCCCTCCAGCTCGGCACCGCGCGAACGGATCGAGGCATCCGAGCCCACGTAGTCCGACGAGATCGGGCGGCCGTTGGCATCGGTGGCCACCTGGATCTCCTGCCAGTTGTCCGAGGTGATGTGGAACAGCGCGCCGCCGATGTGGCCACGACCGCCGGCCAGGTTCATCTTGAAGCCCAGCTCATGGCTCCACATGCGTTCGGACTCGTAGCGCAGCACCTTGTCGTTGACCACATCGCTCTGCGCCGCAGCCAGATTGAAGCCACCCGGAATGTAGCCCTTGGCCGAGGCCGCGTAGAACGACAGGTCGTCAGTGGCGTCGTAGCGCAGCGACAGCCGCGGCAGCGTGGCCGAGAAGATATGCGCCAGCGCTGCATCGCGGTACAGCACGCGGCCACCGGCGCCCAGGTCCAGCGCACCGGCACGCTGTTCGGTGGAGCGCCGTGCCTGCTCATGGCGCAGGCCGGCGCTGGCCGTCAGCTTCGGCAACGCCGGGAAGGTGTAGCTGGCGGTGGCGAAGACGCTGTAGTCCTCGCCCTTGGAGGTCTGCCGCGGCGCCAGGTTGTAGCTGTCCAACCCATGCAGCGCCGGTCCGACGAAAGTGCCCAGGATCGAATCCTTGCTGTTGCGGTAGGTCGACACACCGGCCATCCAGGTCAGCGCCTGGTCGCTGGGCGAGCTGAAGCGCGCCTCGGCCGTCCATTCCTTCTTCCTGTCGTAGATGCGGCCGGCCAATGCCGGGCTGTTGGTCATGTCGAAGTCGTAGCCGGCCGAGGTCACCTCCTCGTCCCGCCAGGAAGCGGCCACGTCCAGCGTGCCGGCCTGCAGCTGCCATTGCGCACTGAGGCCCGCCACCGTTTCGTCCTTTTCGGTGCGCTTGGGGGCATCGTTGATGTAGGTGAAGTCTCCGGCACGGCGGCCGCCATTGAGCGATGTGCCGTAGGTGCGGTTATAGAGGCCGGTATCCAGCGGCAGGTATTCATACTCGAACATGCCCGGCGCGCGGGTGCGCAGGTGGTAGGCCAGCGCGTTCACCGAAACGTAATCGCTCGGCTGCCAGCGCAGCTTGCCCTGCAGGTAGCCTTCGCCGACCTTGCCGCGCGCACCGGAAGGCGTGAGGTTCTTCAGGTAGGCGTCC
This sequence comes from Stenotrophomonas sp. ASS1, assembly GCF_004346925.1. NCBI lineage: Bacteria > Pseudomonadati > Pseudomonadota > Gammaproteobacteria > Lysobacterales > Lysobacteraceae > Stenotrophomonas > Stenotrophomonas oleivorans. Next base: position 2,427,475 of record NZ_CP031167.1, read on the forward strand.
TCATCGGAGCCCATGAACGCCACCGAGCCGGACAGGCTGCCCGTCTTGTTCAGCGGCCCTGCCAGGAAGCCATCGAGAGCGGTGCCATTGCCGTTGCCGAACCAGGTGCTGCGCACATTGATCTCGCCCTCGCGTGCATCAGCCGGGCCGCGTGTGCGCACCAGTACCAGGCCGGATTCGCTGTTGGCGCCGTACAGCGTGCCCTGCGGGCCGCGCAGCACCTCCACCGACTCGACCTGGTTGAGCACGGCATTGCTCAGCTCGCGGAACGGAATGCCATCGATGTAGACCGAGGCACGATTGACCAGGAATGGATTGGACTCGATGCCGCGGATCGAGATGAACATGTTGCTGAGCTGGCCCATCGCATTGAACTTGACGTTCGGCGCGAGCTTGTCGAGGTCCCGGAACTCGGTGACGCCGGCTTCTTTCAGCGCCTGCCGATCGAGCACCGTCACCGACAGATCGCTCTTCAGGTAAGGGGTATCGCGCTTGGAACCGGTGACGCGGACACCGTCGAGCGTGGCAGGGTCGGCCTGCTGGGCGAGCACGGGCATTGCAGGAATGAGCAGGGATGCCGCGACGAGCGCGGCGGCGGGCGTGGACGACTTCAACGGGGAACCTCGGCGAATGGAGTGGCGGACGCGCGAGCGGCGGCAGTGCGGGCAAGAGTGTTATCCTGTAACATTCACGCGACGCCGCCACTCCATTTCCGGCAGTGCCGCTCCATTCCCGGATCCGTGATGCCCGCCCTCGCCGACCAGCTGCTGCAGGAAACCGGCCCGCAGGCCCCTGCGGCCTACGCCAGCGATGACGGTGCGGTGGTGCTGCTGCGCCATCGCTTCGATGCCAGCGAAGGTGAGATGGGACATCCGCAGCAACTGCGCCTGGGCATGGCCGTGGGCGGCGGCGGTCGGCTGCAGCAGCGCACCCTCAGCGGTCTTCTGCAGGCGCCGTGGCGGCCCGGCCAGTTCAATCTGGTGCTGCCGGGAGACACCGGCACCTATGCCAGCCCCGCGGTCGATCTGCTCGGCATCGCCATCGATACCCACCTGCATCCGCAGGATCCGCAGCAGTTGCAACAGCTGCAGCCGCTGGCGGCGCGGCTGCACCACGACCCGGTGATTACTTCGGTGCTGCAGGCGCTGTGGTGCAGCGCGCAGGCTGATGTTTGCCTGCCCGGCTTCCTCGAGCATGGCGCGCAGGTGCTGCTGCACCGCCTGGGTCAGCTTGCCGGTCAGCCGCGCCAGGCGCGTGGCACGGTGTCCCCACTGTCGGCCCGACGGTTGCGACAACTGGAGGCCTACATCGACGCGCAACACGGCCAGGCGCTGACCGTTCCACAGCTGGCCGCTGCAGTGCAGATGGAGGCCGCGACGTTCGGCCGCGCGCTGCGTGCGGCCACTGGCCTGCCGCCCTATGCGTTCCTGACCGAGCACCGCATGCAGCGGGCGCGCGCCGAACTCGCGCAGGGCCGGCGTGTCACCGAGGTTGCGCTGGCCAGCGGATATGCCAATCCCAGCAAGTTCAGCGCGGCGTTCCGGCGTGTGGTCGGTTGTTCGCCGTCAGCATGGATCGCGCAGTCACGGGCCCGGTAGTGCCGGCCGCTGGCCGGCCGCCAACATTACAAACTGGTAATGTCCAGGTCAGGGCCTCGAAAGGCGGTGGACGTCACCCTGCAGGCCACTTCCTCATCGGTGATCCGCATATGACCCGCTCCCTGTTCCGCGTCGCCCCGCTCGCCCTGCTGCTGTCCGGCCTTTCGGCCGCGCCGCTGGCGCTGGCCCATCCCAGCCTGGTGCGTTCGACGCCAGCGGCCGATGCCACCGTGGCCCCGGCCAGCCAGATCGAGCTGCAGTTCAGTGAGAAGGTGATGCCGCGTGCCACCCGCATCGAACTGAGCATGGACCACGGCCGCATGAAGATGGCGATGCCAACCACGGCGCAGGAGATCTCCGAGGACGGCCACACCCTGCGCGCGCGCTTTGCCAAGCCGCTGCCCGCCGGCAGTTACGCGCTGCAGTGGCGCGCGGTCGGCCAGGACAGCCATCCGATCACCGGCACCTACCGCTTCACCGTGAAGTAAGGCCATCGCTGTGGCCGAGCTTTCGCCATACGCGCTGCGGCTGGCGCTGTATCTGGCCCTGATGCTGCTGTTCGGGCGGATGCTGTTCGTCCGCCCCGGACTGCCGCGCAGCGTCTCGCTGGCCCTCGTTCTGGTGGCACTGGTGCTGGTCGGCATCGATGCGGTCACCCGATTGTCCGGCGTGCTTGGCATATCACCGGTCGACATCGATGGCGAGACAGCGCGCTGGTTTCTTACCGGTACGCCGGTGGGCGAGGCGGGACTGCTGCGCATCCTGGCCCTGCTGGCAATGCTGCCGCTGCTGGCAGTCAATCGCCCGGTACAGGGCCTGCGCCGCCCCGCACTGCTGGCACTCTCGACGGTGACCCTGGCCAGCCTCGCCTGGAACGGCCACGCCGCTGCTGGCGATGGGGTCGCTGGCCGGCTGCGTCTTGCTGCCGGCATCGTGCACCTGCTGGCGGCCGGTGCCTGGATCGGTGCGATCGCCGCCATCGTACAGTTGGCACTGCGGCGGCAAGGGCCGAGCCTGCGCGAGCGCACCCACGAACTATGGCAGGCCGCGCACGGCTTCGCCCTGCCCGGCACGATCATCGTCGCCCTGCTGGCGATGACCGGCACCTATACCTATGTCGATCTCGGCGGTTCCATACAGACCCTGACCGGCGCCGCGCATGGACGCTGGCTGCTGCTCAAGCTGGCACTGGTGGGTGGCATGCTGGGCCTGGCCGCGCTGCATCGCTGGCGGCTGGTGCCGGCGCTGGCGGTCTCCATCCGGGGTGGCTGGCAGCCCAGGCCACTGCGTTCGCTCCGCCACAGTCTGGCCTGCGAATCGGTACTGGCCGTGCTGGTGCTGGCCTGTGTCGCGATTCTCGGCACGCTGGATCCGCTGGCATGAGACTGCGCAGCCAGCCCACGCCCAAGCTGCGATGATGGGCGCACCATGAAACTGCTGATCGTCGAAGACGAACCCAAGACCGGCAACTACCTGCGCCAGGGCCTGATCGAGGCCGGCTACGTGGTCGACCTCGCCTCCAACGGCGTCGACGGGCTGCACCTGGCCGGTAGCGGCGAGTACCAGCTGGTCATTCTCGATGTGATGCTGCCCGGTCTGGATGGCTGGAATGTGCTGTCGCGGCTGCGTGGAGCCGGCTGGCCGCTGCCGGTGCTGTTCCTGACCGCGCGCAGCAGCATCGCCGACCGCGTGCAGGGCCTGGAGCTGGGCGCCGACGACTACCTGGCCAAGCCCTTCGCATTCGCCGAGCTGCTGGCGCGCGTGCGCACCCTGCTGCGCCGCGGCCAGGCGGTGCCGCAGGTTGAACGCATCGTCATTGCCGACCTGGTGGTGGATACCCTGCGCCGCCGGGTGGAACGCGGCGGCCAGCGCATCTCCCTCAGCCAGAAGGAGTACACCCTGCTGGAGCTGCTGGCGCGCCGCCGTGGCGAAGTACTGCCGCGCTCGCTGATCGCCTCGCAGGTATGGGACATGAACTTCGACAGCGACACCAATGTGATCGACGTGGCGATCCGACGCCTGCGCGCGAAGATAGACGATGACTTCGACGCCAAGCTGATCGTCACCGTGCGCGGCATGGGCTACGTGCTCGAAGCACCAGACGACGGCGCTGTGAGCAACGGATGAGCCTGCGCCGTTCCATCGCGGTGCGGCTGACGCTGCTGTTCGCCATCGTGGCCACGCTGGTGCTGGCCGCATTGGGCGTGGCCATCTATGTCAGCGCCCGCCATGACCTTGTTGCCCAGGACTTCATCGAACTGGAGAACAAGGTTGCGTTGATCCGCGATATTGCTGGCAATGGGCCCGCCGCCGCACGCGGCCCGCGGTTGGCAGAGGCGCTCAGCCATCATCCCGATATCGCCTTCCACATCGTCAATGGCCACGGAGCCGTGCTGTTCTCGACCGCACCTGCACTGCTGCGCGAGCACGCACGCAGCCAGCCCATCGATACCACCCCGCGTCGGCACGACTGGATTCTCGATGATGGTCGCTGCATGCATGCCCTGCACCTGCGGCAGACCCTGGCCGACGGCAGCCAGCTGGTCACCCTGCTGGCCATCGATGACGACCGCCATGCCGATTTCCTGCAGCGCTTCCGCCATCTTCTGGCGATCGCCATCATCGGCGCCGCGGTGGCCAGCAGCCTGCTCGGCGGCTATGTGGTGCGACGCACGCTGCGACCGCTGCGCACGCTGGCCGATGAAGCCCGGCAGATCACCGCCGGTCGATTGCAGCGCCGTCTGAGCGCGCGCACGGCACCGGCCGAACTGGAACAGCTGGCACAGACGCTCAACGGCATGCTGGCACGATTGCAGCAGGACTTCGCACGCCTGACCGAATTCTCCGGTGATCTGGCCCACGAGTTGCGCACGCCGATCACCAACATGCTGACCCAGGTACAGGTGGTGCTGGCCCACCCACGCAGCAACGAGGCCTATCGCGAGACGCTGGCGTCCTGTGCCGAGGAGCTGCAGCAGCTGGCGCAGACCGTAGGCGACCTGCTGTACCTGGCGCAGGCCGAAGCGCCGGGCGCACTGCCCTCGCGTGAGCCGGTGGCGCTGGATGCGGTGGTGGATTCGCTGCTGGAGTTCTATGACCTGCTGGCCGAGGACCGGCACTTGACCCTGCGCCGCGACGGCGTGGCGAGCGTGGAAGGCAACCGTCTGATGCTGCACCGGGCGATCGCCAATCTGCTGTCGAATGCGTTGAAGCACGCAGCCGTGGGCAGCGAGGTGCGGGTGCAGCTGGTCGAGGGCGATGGCGTGTGCAGGGTCAGCGTGCACAATCTCGGCCCGCCGATTGCCGAAGCAGCACTGCCGCGCCTGTTCGATCGCTTCTATCGCGGCGAGCGTGGCCGCCACGAAGGTGCCGGACTGGGCCTGGCGATCACCCGTGCGATTGCACAGGCGCATGGCGGAACGGTAAGCGTGACCTCCGATGAAACCGGCACCGTGTTCGAGCTGGTGCTGCCAAGCGCATCAGCCCGGTAGTGCCGGCCGCTGGCCGGCAACCTTGGCACATCAAGCGTGTTGCAGTTGCCGGCCAGCGGCCGGCACTACCTCATCTGATCGAACACCCCGGCTACCCAGTCGATGAACACCCGCAGCCGCGGCGATGGCGTGCGGTTGCGCGGGTAGACCAGGCTCAACGGGCTCGGTGTCGGCGGTGTGTCCGGCAGCAGCTCGACCAGTTGCCCGCGCGCAATGTACGGATCCATCCGGTAGCGCGGCGCCTGGATGATGCCCAGCCCTGCCAGCGCGGCACCGAGGAAGGCATCCGCACCGGAAACACGCACCCGGGCCGGCAGTGGAACGTAACGCACCTGCGCACCCTGCTGGAATTCCAGCGGAATCAGCTGGCCGGTGGCACTGGAGCGGTAGCCGACCATCTGGTGGCCTTGCTCCAGCGATTCGATGGTCTCGGGCACGCCGTGCACCTGCGCGTAGCCTGGCGAAGCCACAGTGACCTCGCGCAGCAGCGTCAACCGCCGCGCCGCCAGATCGCTGTCGGCCAGGGTACCGACACGCAGCGCCGCATCCACGCCCTCGCGCAACAGATCGACGTAGCGGTCCCCTTCGCTGACCTCCAGTTCGATCTCCGGATAGCGCTGCAGGAACTCCGGCAGGTGCGGAAACAGCAGGTGCCGGCCCAGCGTGCCGTGTACCTCGATGCGCAGCGGACCGCGTGGCGGCACGTCACGGAACGCGGCTTCAGCGTCGTCCATGTCGGCGATCAGGCGCAGGCAACGGCCATAGAAGGCCTCGCCCTCCAGGGTGGGCACCACCAGCCGGGTGGTCCGGTGCAACAGGCGCACGCCCAGCCGATGCTCCAGTGCCTTGATCGCGTCGGTCACCGTGGCCCGCGGCAGGCCCAGGTCCTCGGAGGCACGGGTGAAGCTGCGGCGCTCGACGATACGGACGAAGGCACGCATGGCCGTGAATCGGTCCATTGTTCGGCAATCCGGATTATGTTGGCGAATTATGCATGATTATCCGAACTGATGAGATGGCGAAGATGGCACTGCGCCAGTCCGGCGCGCCCTGCTGGAACCAACCATGCCCACCTCCTCCGCCCGCCGCATCGCCCTGGTCACCGGTGGTTCCCGTGGCATCGGCGCGGCCATTTCGCGCCGCCTGGCCGCCGACGGCCATGCCGTGGCGATCAACTACGCCGGCCGCCGCGATGACGCCGAAGCACTGGCCGCCGAACTCACGGCCACTGGCGCACACGCCGTCGCGCTGCAGGCCGATGTGGCGGACCCGCAGGCGGTGCGCCAGCTGTTCGACGCCATCGAGGCGCGCTTCGGCGGTATCGACGTAGTGGTGAACAGCGCCGGCGTGCTGCAGCTGGCGCCGCTGGCCGACAGCGACGACGCGCTGTTCGAACGGGTCATCGGCATCAACCTGAAGGGTGCCTTCAACATGCTGCGCGAGAGCGCGCGGCGGGTGCGCGACGGCGGCCGCCTGATCAGCCTGTCCACCAGCGTGGTCGGCATCAGGCTGGAGAACTACAGCGTGTACGCGGCCAGCAAGGCGGCGGTGGAAACGATGGCAGCGATCCTCAGCAAGGAGCTGCGTGGGCGCAACATCACCGTGAACACAGTAGCTCCCGGCCCGACCGCCACCGACCTGTTCCTGGAGGGCAAGTCACCGGAACTGATCGAGCGGTTGGCGAAGATGAATCCCCTGGAACGGTTGGGTACGCCGGAGGACATCGCCGGTGCGGTGGCCTTCCTGGCCGGTGCCGATGGCGGGTGGATCAACGGCCAGGTGCTGCGCGCCAATGGCGGGATGGTGTAGGTAGTCGCCCACCTTGGTGGGCGCGTCGCCGCGTGCCCACCAAGGTGGACACCTACCGGGCCATGCCTGGCGGCCGGGTCGCATCCACGCATGGCGTGGATCTACGGTGCCGATCAGCCGGCGCGGGCCTCGCGACGCCGGTGCACCCAGTAGTACAGCGTGGGCAGTACCAGCAGGGTCAGCAGCATCGCTGACAGCAGGCCGCCGATCACCACCACCGCCAGCGGCTTCTGGGTCTCGGCACCGATCGCATGCGAGGTCGCCATCGGCAGCAGGCCGAACATCGCCAGCAGTGCGGTCATCAGCACCGTGCGCAGGCGCTGCAGCGAGCCCTGCACCACCGACTGCAGCAGGTCCATGCCCTGCTCGCGCAGCTGGGCGAAGCGACTGAGCATCACCACACCGTTCAGTACCGCCTGCCCGAACAACGCAATGAATCCGATCGCCGCCGACACCGACAGCGGAATACCGGTCAGCCACAGGGCCAGGATGCCGCCGATCATCGCGAGGGGCACGTTGGCCAGGATCAGCGCAGCGCTGCTGATGTCCTTGAAGGCATCGAACAGCAGTACGAAGATGATCAGCACCGACAGCGGAATCACCCAGCCGAGCCGCTTCATGGCACGCTGCTGGTTCTCGAACTCGCCGGACCACTCCAGCCGGTAGCCTTCCGGCAGCTGCACGCTGGCGTCCACGCGCTTGCGCATGTCGGCCACCACGCTGCCCATGTCGCGCCCGGCGATGAAGATGCTCACCGCCTTCACCCGCTGTGCGTTCTCGCGCGAGATGTTGATCGCGCCGCTGGCCATTCGGAAGTCGGCCACGTCGGACAGCGTCACGGCGTGGCCATCGCCGATGCCCACCGGCACCGTGCGCAGCCGCTGCAGGTCACGATCGGCATCGTCCAGGCGCAGGGTGATCGGGAACCTGCGGTCGCCCTCCCACAGCTCGCCGACCTGGCGCCCGCCCAGCGCGGTCTCGATCACTTCGTCGATGTCACGCACGTTCAGGCCATAGCGTGCTGCACGGTCGCGATCGATCTCGATCTGCAGCTGCGGCAACGAACCATCGCGGTCGATGAAGGCGCTCTCCACGCCCTCCACCCCGCGCACCTGGCCCAGGATGGCCTGGGCGTGCTGGTTGAGCACGTCCAGATCCGAGCCACTGACCTTGATCACCACCTGGCCCTTGATCTGCGAGATGCTCTCCAGGATGTTGTCGCGCACCGGCTGCGAGATCGAGAACTCCGGCCCCGGAATGCGTTGCTCCAGGGTGCGCTGCAGGTCGCTGACCAGCTGCCGCTTGTCCACCCCCTTCGGCCATTCCTTCTCCGGCTTCAACGCCACCAGCGCCTCGATCTGGTTGGCGCCCTTGGCATCCGAGCCGTCTTCCGGGCGCCCCAGCTTGGCCACCACCGTCGACACCTGCGGGAAGGTGCCGACCAGCTCACGGATGCGCCGCGACTGCTGCTGTGCTTCGGCCAGGCTGCTGCTGGGGTCAAGCGTGGCGGTCAGCCAGATCGAACCCTCGTCCAGCTCGGGCAGAAACTCCGAGCCCAGGCGGGTACCCAGTGCCAACGTACCCACCAGCAATGCGACCGCGGTCAGCACCACCGCACGCGGGCGGGCCAACGCACGCTCCAGGATCGGCCGGTACCAGCCGGTCAGGCGGTCCATCAGCGGATTGCCATCGCGCATGCGGTCCCGTCGCAGCCACCAGTAGCAGAACAGCGGCACCACGGTCAGCGCCAGGATCAACGCGCCAATCAGCGCGGAGGTCACCGAGTACGCCATCGGCGCGAACATGCGGCCTTCCTGGCGCTGCAGGGTGAAGATCGGGATGTGCGCGGCGATGATGATCAGCATCGAGAAGAACGTTGGGCGGCCCACTTCCGATGCGGCCGAAAGAATGGTCGAGAAGCGCGTCTTCCGGTCGGCCGTAGGTGGCAGCTTCGACAATCGCGAGACGATGTGCTCGGTGACGATCACTGCGCCATCGATGATGATGCCGAAGTCCATCGCACCCAAGGACAGCAGGTTGGCCGGCACGCCCCACAGGTGCAGGCCAAGGAAGGTCGACAACAGCGCCAGCGGCATCATTGCCGCCACGATCAGTGCGGCGCGGGCGTTGTACAGGAACAGCCACAGCACCAGGAACACCAGCACCGCACCTTCCAGCAGGTTGCGGAAGACGGTCTTCAGCGTGGTCGACACCAGCCACGAGCGGTCGTAGAACGGCTCGATGCTGACCCCGGCCGGCAGCTGGTTCGCTTCGATCTCGGCGATGCGCGCATGCAGGGCGTCCAGCACGTCGGACGGATTCTCGCCCTTGCGCATCAGCACCATGCCGAACACAGCATCGTCATTGTCGTCCTGGCCGACCAGACCCTGCCGTGGCAGGCCGGTGTCGGCGACCCCGGCGAGGTCGCGCACCAGGATCGGCGTACCGCCGCGCTGCGCCACCACCACCTTGCCGATGTCACCCGGCGAACGCATCAGGCCCACGCCGCGGATCAGGAACTGCTGCTGGCCGCGCTCCACGTAGCCGCCGCCGGCATTGGAGCTGCCCTTCTCCAGCGCCTCGGCGAATTCACCGAGGCTGATCCCGCGGTCACGCAGCTTGTCCAGGTCCGGCTTGACCTGGAAGGTGCGCGCGAACCCGCCGAAGCTGATCACATCGGCCACGCCCGGCACGGTGCGCAGGCTGCGCTCCATCGTCCATTCCTGCACCGTGCGCAGCTGGGTCGGCGTCATGTGCGGGCCCTTGAGCACGTAGCGGTAGATCTCGCCCACCGCCGAACTCATCGCCTCCAGCTCCGGGGTCACGCCCTCCGGCAGCTCCACGCCCTGCAGGCGTTCAAGCACCTGCTGCCGCGCGAAATAGTCGTCGGCCTTATCGTCGAAGGTCAGGATGATCATCGACAGGCCGAACTGGGTATGCGAGAACACCCGCACCGAATGCGGAATGCCGGACAAGGCCACTTCCAGCGGCATCGTCACTTCGCGCTCCACCTCTTCGGCGGCACGTCCCGGGTGCAGCGACACCACCGTCACCTGGGTGTCGGACACATCCGGGAAGGCTTCCACCGGCAGCACGCGGAACGCGGCAATGCCGGCGCCGATGAACAACAGCAACGCCAGCATCACCATCAGCGGCTGGCGCAGGCAATAGGCAATCAGGCGATCGATCATGGCGCGGCGTGCCCGCTACCGGTGCTGGCGGCGGCCGGTGCGCTGTCGACCAACTGCTGCAGCAGCAGGCCCCCTTCGACCACCACCCGGCTGCCGGCGGCGAGGCCGTCACGTACCCACAGCCGGCCGTCACCCAGCTCCTCGGCGTGCACGGCGTGGCGCACGAAGCGGCCCTTGCCCTCTTCCACGAACACCACCTGCGTGCCGTCGATCAGCAGCACCGCGGCATCGGGCAATGAGACACCGCCCTCGGCCGGCAACGCCACCTGGGCGCGCACATACTGTCCCGCCTTGAAGCCGCGTGCGCGATTGTCCAGCTCGGCGCGTGCCTGCACCACGCGGCGTTCGCTGTCGACGAAGTCATCCACGTGCTGCAGGGTCGCCTGAAGTGACTGTCCATCGGCGCCGGGCACGCTCACCTGCATGCCGGCCTTCAAGCGTCCGGCCAGGCTTTCGGGAATGTCCAGCAACAGCCACAGGCGGTCCGGGTCGCCGATCATTGCCAACGGCTGATCGCTGTCGGGGCTGACCGACATGCCCGGGCTCATCCGCCGCTCCACCAGCACGCCATCGATGGGAGCGCGCAGCGGCAGGCGCTGGTCGACGCGCTGGCCGTTGCCATAGGCCTTGGCGAAGGCGGCCGCGCGTGCATGATCAGCCTGACTGCCAGCGAAGTTTGCCTCGGCCTCGTCCAGTTCACGACCCGACGCCACTCCCGCCGCATGCAGTTCGCGGGTACGGTCCAGCTCCTTGCGTGCCTGCTGCAGCTCGGCGCGACCACGGGCACCTTCAGCCTGAGCCTGGCCGAACTCGGGCGAGGTGATCCAGGCGATGACCTGGCCGGCTTTCACCTTCTGCCCCGGCTGTGCCTCGATGCGCGCTACCTGCCCCGGCAGCGGCGTGTGCAGTGCGCTGGAGCGCGTCTCATCCCAGACCACCCGGCCCGGCAGCTGCAGGCTGGCGCTGGCGCCGGCACTCACTGTCTCGCTGCGCAGCACGTCCAGCTGGCGGCTGTCGGAAGGAAACTGAATCTGGCCGGCACTGACCCGAGGTGCGTCCTCAAGATAGGAAGCTGGCTCTCGACCACAGCCGCCCAGCAGGATCAGCGCCAGCAAGACGGGCAGCACGGCGTATCGCGCCTGCGGGCGATAGGCGACGGTGGACTTCATCGGGATTCTCCTTCGGCAACGGATGTGGCGGCTTCCCAGCGCGCCAGTGCAATGGCATGGTCGATGCGCGCCTCGATCAGTGCGGCCTCGAAGTCGCGCCAGCTGCGGCGCGCATCCAGCAGATCGGTCAGATTGGCGGCACCGCGCCGGTACGCCAGTTCGATGCCCTGCACCGCCTTGCGTGCGGCGTCGGACTGCAGTCCCTCATAGTCGCTGCGGCGCTGTGCGGCGGACTGCGCGCTGGTCTGCAGCTGGTCCAGCTCGGCGCGTGCTTCGCGCTGCAGCACCTGCAGCTCCAGCGCGGCGCTGTCACGGTCGGCCTCGGCACGCTGGATCGCGCCGCGCGCGCGCGACGGCCCCCCCAGCGGAATGGTCAACGACACGCCCCAGGTAACACCGCTGATGTCGGTCGGCTCTCGTTCGGCCTCCACGCCCAGCTGGATATCGCGATGGCGCTCGCTGCGCGCCAGGGCCACGCCTGCGTCGGCCGCGACCAGGCGCGAACGCGCGGCACGCAGGTCGGCGCGCTGCTGCGGGTCGAACGCGCGTACATCGGCCACACTGCTGGCATCCGGCCAGGGGTCATCAGCACTGAGGCCGCGGCTGTCATCGCTGCCCAGCAGCATCCCCAGCACATTCCGCGCGTCACGCAGATCCAGTGCTGCCTCGCGCGCCGCATCCGCCACAGCCAGGTCGTCCACCGCCAGGCGCGCGCGATCCACCGGTGCCATCGCCCCTGTCGCAACCTGCTTATCCGCCGCCGCCATCTGCTCGGCCGAACTCTGCCGGTTGGCGTCGGCAATCTGCGCCCGCTCCTGCGCGCCCTTCAGGCCGAAATAGGCTTCATGCAGTGCCACCTGTTGTCGGCGACGGGTATCGAGCATCTCCAGCCCTGCGACTTCCAGCAGCGCGTCGGCCTGGCGGATGCGCAACGCACGCTTGCCACCACGTTCCCAGGTCCAGCCCAGGCCCACGGTGCTGTCCACGCGCTTGTCCTGCCAGCGCCCCGGGCCGATGCCATGCTTGGGGCTGACCTTGCTGGTACCGAGCGACAGCTCGGTGGCCGGGCGCAATGCCGCCGTCTGCGCATCGCCCTGCACACCGCGCAGCTCCAGTGCCGCCGCACGCAGGTCAGGGTTGTGTGCGTCCATTGCGCGCTGCGCGTCCTGCAGGGACAGCGCCGAAGCCACAGGCGCGCACAATAGGGCGGCAAGCAAGGCCGCAAGACGAGGGGAGAAATTCATGCACGTCACGGTAAGGTGACGGACTTGCGCCAAACTTGCCCCAACCTTGCACGAAGCTTGCAATGCGAATCCTGCTGATCGAAGACGATGCCGCCCTGGCCGATGGACTGATCCGCGCCCTGCAGGGTGCCGGCCATCTGTGCGACCACCTCTCGCGCGGACTGCACGCGCCTGCGGCGCTGGCCAGTGCTCCGTATGACGTGATGGTGCTGGACCTTTCCTTGCCGGACGTGGATGGCCTCGACCTGCTGTCGCGCCTGCGCAACGATGGCGCCACATTGCCGGTGCTGATTCTCACTGCGCGCGATGGCGTGGAGGATCGCATCCTTGGCCTCGACCGTGGCGGCGATGACTATCTGGCAAAACCATTCGCGCTGGGCGAGCTGGAAGCGCGCCTGCGTGCGTTGTCGCGCCGCCGCAGTGACGCACCCGCACAGAAACGATTGGGCCGGCTGTGCTTCGACAGCATCCGCAACGAAGTGCAGGTGGACGGCCAGCGCATCGAGCTGACCGCGCGCGAGCTGTCGCTGGTCGAAGCGTTGATGCAGCACCCTGGCCGCACCGTGACCAAGCAGCGCCTGTTCGATGCGCTTTACAGCTGGGACCACGAGGCCAACCTGTCGGTGATCGAGGTGCACGTCAGCCGCCTGCGCCGCAAGCTGGAGCAGGCCCGCGCCGGCGTCGGCATCCGCATGCTGCGCGGCCTCGGCTACCGGCTGGAGGCCGTGGGTGACTGAGCGCGTGCACAGCCTGCGTGGCCTGCTGCTGCGGCGCCTGTGGCTGCCGCTGCTGGTGCTGCTGCTGTGCAGTGCGGTGGGTTCATTCGCGCTGGCGCGCTTCTATGCCGGCCAGGTCTACGACCGCTGGCTGCTGGATTCGGCGATGTCGTTGTCCGAGCTGGTGACGGTGCAGGACGGCCGCGCATCCATCGAGATCACCCCGGCGGTATCACGCATGTTCACCTGGGACACCGCCGACGAAGTGCATGGCGAGGTGGTCGATGCGGATGGCGGGCGCCTGTATGGCGACCTGCCCGAGGCATTGCCACGTCCGGCGAGCGCCGCCGCGAATGACGATGCGGTCTACTACGATGCGCGCCTGCGTGGTCAACCGGTGCGCATGGTCGAAGTGGTGGTCAGCGCCGGCCCGGGCCATGACATCCGGCTGCGCGTGGCCGAGACACTGCGCAAGCGCCACCGGCTGGAACGCAAGCTGCTGCTGACCAGCGTTCCGTTCCAGGCCGCGATCCTGGCACTGGCGGCGTGGCTGGCCTGGTCCGGCACCGGCGCCGCCGCAGGCCACGCCAACCTGGTCGCACGGAAGCTGGCCAGCCCGCGGCCGGATCCGTTGGCACCGCTGGATCCGGCGCAGGAGGCACCGCGCGAACTGTGGCCGGCGGTTGAGGCCTACAACGCCCTGCTGCAGCACCTGGACGCGATGCAGGATGCGCAGCGGCGCTTCGTCAGCAACGCCGCACATCAACTGCGCACCCCGTTGGCGGCCATGCAGGTGGAGCTGGAGAGCTCATTGCGCCAGCATGATCCGCAGGGCCAGCAGCTGGCGTTGTCCGGCACGCTGGCCGGGTTGGCCCGCTTGCAGCATCTGGTCAACCAGCTGCTGATGCTCAGCCGCTCCGAAGATCCACATGGCAGCGCACTGCCGCTGCAGCCAGTGGACCTGGCCGCGTTGGCGCGTAGCGTGGTGGAGCGCTATGCGGACCGTGCATTGGCTGCAGGCGTGGACCTGGGTTATGACGGGCCCGACGACGGCGTGCAGGTACAGGGCGATCCGCAGCTGCTGCGCGAGGCGTTGGGCAACCTGCTGGACAACGCGCTGCGCTACGGTTCCGTGCCAGGCGTGATCACCCTGGGACTACAGCAGGATGCCGAGGGCGTGCAGGTGTGGGTGGACGATGACGGCACCGGCATTGCCGAAGCCGAGCGCACGCGCGTCACGGAACGCTTCTACCGGGCCAGCAGTGAAGGCGATGGCTGTGGGCTGGGACTGGCGATCGTGGCCGAGATCGCGCAGCGGCATGATGCGGCGCTGGTGATCGATACCGCCCCGATCGGTGGCGCGCGGGTGGGGATGCGGTTTCGATCCCGCTGACGTCCTGCGTGCCAACCAACGTTGGCACCTACCCGGTCACGCCATCCGGTAGACGCCCACCCTGGTGGGCGCTGTTGACGTCCCGCATGCCAACCAAGGTTGGCACCTGCCAAAAGCACCCCAGCCGGCGGATTCCGGTAGACGCCCACCTTGGTGGGCGCCGTTGACCTCCCGCGTGCCAACCGAGGTTGGCACCTACCAAAGGCACCCCACCGGCGGATCCCGGTAGATGCCCACCTTGGTGGGCGCTGTTGACCTCCCGCGTGCCAACCAAGGTTGGCACCTACCAAAGGCACCCCTCCGGCGGATCCCGGTAGACGCCCACCTTGGTGGGCGCTGTTGACGTCCCGCATGCCAACCAAGGTTGGCACCTACCAAAAGCACCCCAGCCGGCGGACCCCGGTAGATGCCAACCTTGGTGGGCGCCGTTGATGCTCCGCGTGCCAACCAAGGTTGGCACCTACCAAAGGCACCCCAGCCGGCGGATTCCGGTAGACGCCCACCTTGGTGGGCGCCGTTGACCTCCCGCGTGCCAACCGAGGTTGGCACCTACCAAAGGCACCCCTCCGGCGGATCCCGGTAGATGCCAACCTTGGTTGGCGCTGTTGATGTTCCGCATGCCAACCAAGGTTGGCACCTACCAAAGGCGCCTCGGCCGGCGGATTCCGGTAGACGCCCACCTTGGTGGGCGCTGTTGACCTCCCGCGTGCCAACCGAGGTTGGCACCTACCAAAGGCACCCCTCCGGCGGATCCCGGTAGACGCCCACCTTGGTGGGCGCTGTTGTCCTCCCGCGTGCCAACCGAGGTTGGCACCTACCAAAGGCACCTCGGCCGGCGGATTCCGGTAGACGCCCACCTTGGTGGGCGCTGTTGACCTCCCGCGCGCCAACCAAGGTTGGCACCTACCAAAAGCACCCCAGCCGGCGGATCCCGGTAGATGCCAATCTTGGTTGGCGCCTACCCATCATCATCGGCTCATCGAATACGGCGCCTGCGCGCCCTGCCCCGGCCAGTCCCTGTTCGGCTCGGCCTGCATGCTGAAGCGCAGCTCGCCACCGGCCAGGATCTCGTCGTGGCGCAGGAAGGTGCGCTGTAGCGGCTTGCCGTTGAGGCTCACGCTGCCCACATAGGTGTGCCTGTCATCCAGCCCATCGGCCACGATGGTGAAGGTCTTGCCGTTCGGCAGGCGCATCGCGGTCTTCGGCAGGAACGGGCGGCCGAGGATGTACTCACCCGAGCCGGGGGCCACCGGGTAGAAGCCCAGCGCGGTGAACACGTACCACGCCGACATCTGACCGACGTCATCGTTGCCGGCCAGGCCATCGGGACGGTCGGCGTACTGGGTGTCCATGATCTGCTTCAGGCGCGCCTGCGTGCGCCACGGCTGGCCGGCATACGCATACAGGTAGGCCACGTGGTGGCTGGGCTCGTTGCCATGCGCATACCAGCCGATCAGGCCGGTGATGTCTTCCATGTGCTCGAAGATGGACGGATCGACCTTGGCGTTGAACACCTCGTCCAGGCGCGCGAGCAGCTTGTCACTGCCACCGTGCGCTGCCGCCAGACCGGCCACATCCTGCGGCACGTACCATGAGTACTGCCAGGCATTGCCCTCGGTGTAGTCGGTGCCGTATCCACTGGCGCTGGGGTCGAATGGCGTGCGGAAGCTGCCATCGCGCTTGCGTGCGCGCATGAAGCCGGAGTCTTTGTCGAAGGCGTTGCGCCAGTTGCCGGCGCGCTTGTCGAAGGTGGCCGCAACATCGGTCTTGCCCATCGCCTGTGCCATGCGAGCAATGGTCCAGTCGTCGAAGGCGTACTCCAGTGTCTTGCTGGCCGCTTCGCCTTCCTCGTCGATCGGCACATAGCCCAGCTCGCGGTACTGCGCGATGCCGTCGTAGGGCCCGTAGTTGGCGGTCTCGACCATCGCCTTCAGCGCCTTGTCGGCGTCGAAGCCGCGGATGCCCTTCACGTAGGCGTCGACGATCACCGGCACCGCGTGGTAGCCGATCATGCACCAGTCTTCCAGGCCATGGAACGACCACACCGGCAGCATGCCGTAGGGGCTGTGCTCATGGTGGGCCAGCATCGAATTGACGAAATCGCTGTTGCGCTGCTCCGGCTGCACCAGCGTCAGCAGCGGATGCAGCGCGCGGTAGGTGTCCCACAGCGAGAACGTGGAGTAGTTGGTGTAGCCCTTGGCCTGGTGCACCGCGTTGTCCGAACCGCGGTACTGGCCATCGGCATCCATGAACAGCGTCGGCCCCAGCATCGTGTGGTACAGCGCGGTATAGGCGCTGCGTCGCGCATGTTCCGGCGCTTCGATATCCAGCACCGACAGCGCCTGCGTCCATTCCTGCTTTGCCTGCGCGCGAATGCGGTCAAAATCGAAGTCCGCCACTTCCGCGTCGAGGTTGACGATGGCACCGGCTTCACTGACCGGCGAGATCGCAACCTTGACCACCAGCGGTGCGTCCAGCTTGCCGAATGCGAAGGTACCGACCAGCTGACGGCCTTCGATCTGCGCCCGCTGCGCTGGATCCTTCTCGCCCGGCGGCGGGAAGCCCTTGTAGACAATGTCCTGCTCGGTGTTGTGCAGCTCATGCCCGGAAAGCGGCCGCGAGAAACGCATCGCGAAATACAGCTGGCGGCCCGGCGCCCAACCACGGGTTTCGCGGAAGCCGGTCACCGTGCCATCGGCGCGCACCCGCACCCGCGACCACAGCACCTTGCCCGGGTAGTCGTACATGCTGGTGCGCATGTCCAGCAGCACCTTGGCATCGGTGCCCTTGGGGAAGGCATAGCGGTGCACGCCCACGCGCGCACTGGTGGTCAGCTCCGCGCGCACCTTGTAGTCATCCAGGGTGACTGCGTAGTAGCCCGGCTCGGCCTTCTCGTCGTCGTGGCGGAAACGCGAGGCGTAGCCGCTGCGTGGCTTTTCCGGATCACCGCGCTCCAGGCCGGGATTGCCGGTGAACGGCATCAGCAGGATGTCGCCGAGGTCCGAATGACCGGTGCCGGAAAAATGCGTGTGCGAGAAGCCGACGATGCTGCTGTCGTCGTAGCGATAGCCGGCTGCCCAGCCATAGGCCTTTTCGCGTGGTTGGATGCGTGTGTCCGGGCTGAGCTGGACCATGCCGAACGGCACTGTGGCACCCGGGTAGGTGTGGCCTTCACCTCCAGTACCAATGAACGGGTCGACCGAGGCGTAGGCCTTGTCGGCGGCGGTTTTGGCGGGAGCGGCCGACGCCAGGCCGGAAGCGAGCATTGCCGTGGCGGCGACAGCGATCAGGAGACGACGGTCCAGCGTGGGCATCGGCGTTTGGATCGATTCAGGTGGTAGCCGGATGCTAGCACTGGGCCTGTCACGCCGCATGCTGCAGTGCGACTGCCCGGTGTCCCGCGCCGGGTTCAATCATCAACCGGGAAGCGCGCTCTGCAACGACATGAGGTCCGCACTGTCCAGCGGCCTCACCACCCGCGCGACCTCTTCTCCATCGCGCAGCAGCACCACTGTCGGCCACAGCTTCACCTTGAACGCTCGCCCCAATGGCCTTCCCTTGCCATCCTCGATCTTCCAATGCGGCAGATCGTTCGCTTCGACGAAGACCTGCAACGCGGGCTGCGCGGCCTGGCAATGACCGCACCAGGGCGCACCGAACTCCAGCACCTGCCACCCAGCCTGCACCGCCACCCCCGCAAAGGTGGGCTCGTTCGGAAGGTGATCACGCATGAACGGCATGAGCGCTACGCCGCCAGTGCCTTCTGGATGTCTTCCAGCGGCGCGTTGGTCAGATCCTTGGCAATATCCCCGAGCAATCGCGCCTGGACCTCTTTATGCAGCAGCGGACGGATGCGACCCAGCGTGGTCGGGTCGGCGATCAGCACCAGGTGCGCATAGCGGTTCTTCAAGGCATCCTCATTGAGCTGTTCGGCCACCTGCTTGGCGAACGTCGCCTCGTTGAGCTGCGAGACCGACATGTCCTTCGGCACTGCACCCGCAGGCCCCTGCCCGGACACGCCCTGCTCACTGATGTCCTGCAGGCGCAGCTCGCCCTCCTGCTTCAGGGTCAACTGATGGTTGCTGCCCACGTTGGTGAACACCCGTGCCGAACCACCGTCGGCTACCACGATCAGCGTTCCTTCGGGAATCGTCCGCGCCATTGCATCCTCCGTCAACTTGAAAAGTGGGTGTGCGCTCCACCTTATGCACGCCTATGTCACCAGAGCGCGTACAGGATGTGATTCCGTCATCGCAATCTGAAATCCGCCCTAAATTTACCCGGAGGCCTGCCGCTATGGCCTCCATCATCGCGAGGAACCGCTGTGCACGCTGGCTCACTGTTCCACGTCTGCTTCGCCACCAGCCTGGCCATTGCCGGCTGCGCCGGCTGCATCCACCAGTTCCTGCAGGGCCAACCGTTCTTCGCCCTGGCCATCATGCTCTCGGTGCTCACGATGATCGGCGCCGCACTGGTCACGCGGAAACTGGCACTGCCGGGCGCCTTGGCGATGGCCTGCACGGTGTTCGGTTTGCTGGCGAAGTCGGCCTGAGCCTTCTGAACAGGCGACGTGGAACACAGCGTGCAGATCAGCCCGCTTCGCTGCACGCTCACGCCGGTGCCGTTATGATGAACGGATGATCGACACGACCCACTACGTGACGGGCGCACCTGTTACGTGGAAAGCACTGCCGACCGGCGCTTCGCTTGCCACGAATGCTCCCGCCCTGCATTTCCATCGCCTTGCGCTGGATCCCGGCGGATGACGCCCGCAGGCCCACGGCCTGCCTTCCCCACACGCTGATGTGACACGCGGCTGCCAACTGCGCGGCCGTTGTGATCCCGTTGCCGCGTTTCCGCCGTTGCGGCGGTGCTTTGCCGTGCGCGTGGCGTTGCGCCTGCACACATTCCCCGGCCCCCACGCCGCCTTCCGATGCCCCTGCGCCACTTGCGCCTGCATCGCCGTTTCCGATTTCCGGGACACACCACAGCACCCATTCCCCTATTCCATACCTACAAGGGAGCCCCTATGCAGGACACGCCCGATTCCCATGCCCACTTCGGCTGGTTCAAACGCCGCCGCCACCTGAGGGTCGATGAGATCACCGTCGTCGACAAGCCCATGCTCAAGCGCGCCGTCGGTGCCGCTGCACTCGGCAATGCCATGGAGTGGTTCGACTTCGGTGTCTACGGCTATCTGGCCGTCACCATCGGCCAGGTGTTCTTCCCGTCGAGCAATCCCACCGCACAGGTGATCGCGGCCTTCGCCACCTTCACCGTGGCATTCCTGGTGCGTCCACTCGGCGGCCTGGTGTTCGGCCCGCTCGGCGACCGCTATGGGCGCCAGAAGGTGCTGGCGTTCACCATGATCCTGATGGCGCTGGGTACCTTTGCGATCGGCCTGATTCCTTCCTACGAGCGGATCGGCATCTGGGCACCGGTGCTGTTGCTGCTGGCGCGTGTGGTGCAGGGCTTTTCCACCGGCGGCGAGTATGGCGGTGCGGCCACCTTCATCGCCGAGTATTCCACCGACCGCAACCGCGGGTTGATGGGCAGCTGGCTGGAGTTCGGCACGCTGGGCGGCTACATCGCCGGCGCCGGTACGGTCACCGCGCTGCACATGCTGTTGAGCAGCGAACAGATGCTGGACTGGGGCTGGCGCATTCCATTCCTGGTGGCCGGCCCGCTGGGCCTGCTCGGCCTGTACATGCGCATGAAGCTGGAAGAGACCCCGGCATTCCGCGCCTTCGCCGAGGAAGCCGAGAAGCGCGAACATGATCGGCCCGGGCTTGGCGCGCTGTTCCAGGTGCACGGCCGCCAGCTGCTGGTGTGCATGGGCCTGGTGCTGGTGTTCAACGTCACCGACTACATGCTGCTGACCTACATGCCCAGCTACCTCAGCGTGACCATGGGCTACGCCGAGAGCAAGGGCCTGCTGCTGATCATCATCGTGATGCTGGTGATGATGCCGTTGAACATTGTCGGCGGGTTGTTCAGTGACAGGCTGGGCCGCCGCCCGATGATCATCGGCGCCTGCATCGCGCTGCTGGTACTGGCGATTCCATGCCTGCTGCTGGTCGGCAGCGGCAACGACTGGATGATCTTCCTTGGCCTGATGCTGCTGGGCCTGGCGCTGGTGTGCTTCACCAGTTCGATGCCGTCCACGCTGCCGGCGCTGTTCTATACCCCGGTGCGCTACAGCGCGCTGTCGATCGCCTTCAACGTCTCGGTATCGTTGTTCGGTGGCACCACGCCGCTGGTGACCGCGTGGCTGGTGGAACGTACCGGCGACCCGCTGGTGCCGGCCTACTACCTGATGGGCGCGGCGGTGGTCGGCCTGATCACGATGCTGTTCGTGAAGGAAACCGCCGGCCTGCCGTTGCGTGGTTCACCGCCGGCCGTCGGCAGCGACAGGGAAGCTGCGGCGCTGTTGAAGAGCGATGTGCCGGTCACGGTGGACCCGAGCCTGCCGCCGCTGCCGGACGTTGCTGAGCCCGAGCAGGTGAAGCCGGCCTGAGGCTCGCCGCGAAATGCCACACGCATGGCCTGGATCTACATGGGGCCTGTGGCGCCGGGCGGATACGCCCGGCGCTACCTGGCGCTATTTCTTGATGCGGGTCAGCTTCCCCGGCGTCCAACGCAGCGTCCAGGTGTAGTTTCCGTCCGGCGGACAGACGTGGCGGTTCGGGCTCTTCCATTCGCAGACCGTCGCCCCGGCACTGACGGTGAAATCGACAATGATGCGATCACCCTGGATGCGGATCGCGCGGATGGCGCCTGGAATCTGTTCAACCGCGTCGTCACCATAGCCATACTGGCGGATGGCGGCATAGTCCTCTGCTTCCACCGGCGACAGGCTGTTCGGGTTCTCCTGGCCGCGCGGATCGTTTGCCGTCAGCGTCGTCATCACCGCCACCACATTGCGTTGCGCGAAGCTGCCGCCGGTGTAGGTGGACGTATAGAAGTACACGACCTCGGCACGGCCATCGCCATCGAGGTCGGCAACAGCGGTCCACACCGGACGGAAATCGGATTCAATGTCGTCGCCGGGAATCAGCCGCAGGTTGGCTTCGGCGGCGAGGTAGGCCTGTACCAGGCTGGGCGGCGGCGCCACCCGCTTGGACGCGGCAGGCGCGGCCGTCGCCGTCAGGCTGGACAGCGCCAGCGCAGCAAGCACCAGGCAGATCGAAGTGGAGCGGAACGTCGCAGGTCCGTGCATGTCGTCCTCCACGAGTGTGCGGTCAGTCTAACCGCAGCTCCGGTGGCGCCCAGTCGTGCACGGCGCGGTTTCGCGCGATGCGTGAAAGACATCCACACATGGCGTGGATCTACTGCGGGGTGTCCAACTCCATCGCGCGCATCACGATCGGTTTGGCCCAGTCCGGCGTGTGCAGCAGTTCGGCCACCGAGACCGGGTACTGCAGCTGGCCGCGCTCCATCGCCAGCACCGGGAGGGGCGCGGCGCAGCCTTCTGCGTCGGCCGGCGCGCTGTTGTCGTAGACATGCAGCTCAGCCAGGTGCGGCAGCAGGTCCAACAGGTTCTCGCGCGCCGAATCGAAGCGGGCGTGGATCTTTTCCACCGGAATATCGTGGCCACCGGCCTCTACCCGCGCCGCCACGCGGGCGATGTGCAGCTCGACCGTGGCCAGGCCACAGAACCAGATCGCGACGTGATGGTGCTCGCAGGCCTCGCGCAGCAGGCGCGGAATGGTGTTGCCACCCAACGTCGTCTCGAAGGCGAAGTCCGTGCCATCAGCCATGGCCTGGCGCAGGCGGCGGGTGCCTTCCTGCCAGGCCTCGGCATTGGCTTCGGGCAGCGGCCAGCCAGCCTCGACCAGGCGGCGGGTGAACGAATCGGGGTTGAACCAGCTCAGTCCTTCGGCTTCCAGCCAGGTACCCAACAGCGAACTTTTGCCGGCGCCATTGACGCCGGCCAGCACCAGGATCCGCCCCATCGTTCAGAGCGGACGGCCGAGGGTGACCTTGCGGCCACGGCGGATCGGCTGGCCCAGCACCTTGCCCAGCCCCTCACCGCGCTGCAGGCTGGCCAGGGTCTGGTCGAACTCACCGCGCAGGCGCAGCAGTTCTTCACTGCGCTCACCGGCGTCACCGCCGGCGGCCTTGGCCAGCAGCTCCTGGTACGTGCGGATATCCACGATCACCGCTTCCGGATGATTGTGGTTGGTGATGACCAGTGCCTGCTTCTCGCGCACGGTGCGCATCAGGCTCGGCCAGCCCCGGGTCTTCACCGACGAGGCCGGGGCCTTCTCAAGGCCAGGCAGATCCAGCGGCAGGGTCATGGCACGGCTCCAGACGGGGATAGTTGAGGCCATTATGCCCAATTTGGCCCAATTGGGGATAAATGGACCATTACCTGACGGAACCCTCCGCCGCCGCGCCCGGCGCATCGGTCTGCAGCAGGCTGTCGCGCTCCCGCAGCGGGAAGCGGATCCAGGCATCCAGGCCTTGTGGACCAAAGCGCAGCTCCCCGCTGCCAGCCAGCTCGTACGGCACGCGCTGCTCGATCAGCGCCCGGCCCAGGCCACGCTGGCGGGGCAGCTCCCAGTCCTCCACCTCGGCATGACGCTCGCACCAGTGCAGGCCCAGCCATGGCTGGCCGGCCTGAACCTGCAGATCCCAGGTGACCTCGATCCGGCCATCCTCATGGGTGAGCGCGCCATGCCTCAGCGCGTTGGTCGCTAATTCGTGGATCGCCAGGGACAGTACTTCGGCTGCTTTCGGCGGCAGCAGCACGTCCTCGCCCTGCAGGCGGTAGGCGGCCGCTGCCGGCGTCTGCGCAGCGATCTCCTCGTCGAGCATGCCACGCAGGCAGACGCCGGCATTGGCACCACGGGTCAGCAGGCTCTGCGTGCGTGCCAGCGACATCAGTCGCCCGCACAACCGTTCAGCGTATTCATCCACACTGCTGACCGACTCGCGGGTCCGCCAGGCAATGGCATGGATGGTCGACATGATGTTGCGCACCCGGTGCTGCAGTTCGGCCAGCAATACCGATTGACGCTCAGTGGCACGCTTGAGGTCGTCGATGTCCACCGCGATGGCAAATACCCCGCTGACCTCACCGTCGCCATCGCGCAGGGGCGCGGCAGCGACCCGGGTCCAGCGCGCGCGGCCATCATCATGCAGGTACTGGAACTCCAGCCCCGGCACCACGGTCTCGCCGCGCATTGCGCGGGCGATGGCGAAGTCGTGCGCCTCGATGGCGTTACCGTCCGCATGCCACCCGCGCCATCGATGCAGGTTCACCTCATCCGTGGAAGGCACCTTGCCGCTGGGCAGGTAGGCACGCATCTGGTCGTTGGACAGCTGCAAGCGCCCCTCGGTGTCGACAATGCAGACACCTACCGGCAGCACCTTGAAGGCCAATGCCAGGCGCCGGTCCGCCTCCCGCCGCTTCTGCTCTTCGCGCTCGCGTGCCAATTGGGCCACATGTGCCGCTGTGGTCTCGAACATGGTCACCAACACGCCGTTGATGCGCCCCTCCTCGCCACGGATCGGGCTGTAGGTAATGGTGAACCAGACGTCCTCCAACCGCCCTCGGCGCGCCAGAGGATAGAGCTTGTCCTCGTAAGTGATGGTTTCGCCCTGCCAGACGCGCTGGTAGATCGGCCCGTTGATATGCCACACCTCGGGCCAGCACTCGCGGGTCGGCTGGCCGAGCCCGCCGGGATGCTTGTCGGCCAGGATCTCGGCATAACCATCGTTGTAGAGCTGCACCAGCTGCTCGCCCCACAGCACGATCATCGGGAAGCCATGGGCCAGCATCAGGTCGACGGTGGCGCGCAGGTGGGGCGGCCAATGCTCACAGGCACCCAATGGCGTGGACGACCAGTCGTGGCGGGCGATGCGCGCGGCCATGCCATCGTGGCGCGCATGCAGGCGCGGCGCAGGTGGCATCGAGCCACGCAGCTTGGCAGCGTGGATGCCTTCAGGACGGCGCGACATGCCGCGCAATCAGGCGATGCCCGCAGAGACCTGCGGCGCCGCCACCAGCCCGGCCAGCTGCTGCACCAGGGTTTCGATGTGATAAGGCTTGGTACAGCGCGGCGCGCTGGCGAAGCGGCTGGGCAGGTTGTCGTCGTAACCGGAGGTCAGCAGGAAGGGCGTACCCGCCTCGGCCAGCCGATCGGCCAGCGGATAGACCTGCTCACCGCCCAGGTTGATGTCCAGCAATGCCACATCGATGGGATGGGTATCGACCAGTTGCCCCAGCGCCTGCAGGTCACCGGCCGGCCCCACCACCTGTGCGCCTTTCAGCTCCAGATAGTCGACCAGGAACATCGCGATGGCGAATTCATCCTCCGCCACCAGTACACGCAGCCCTTTCAGGCCCTCTGGTTTGTTGCCCGCTTCCAGCACGACCGGCGCTCCTCGATACACGCGGCCCAGCTCTGCCGCAACGCCCGCAGGATGCGCGAACCGGGCTACAAGAGCGCGTGATGATGGATGAAGATCGCGGCCACGGCCCGTTCACCGCGGCATTGCAGCGGCGTGTTCAGAAGGCCCGCTCCCACTTCAGGCTGAGCAGGCTGCGGTCGTGGCTGTACAGCCAGCCAACGTTGCTGTCGATGCGCGCGTAGCGCAGGCTCAGGCTGGGTACCAGCCCGGCCACGGCAAGGCGCTCGCTGCGCACGATGGCGATCAGGTTCTGTTCGCTGTCCTCACGCCGCGCCTCCAGCAGCGGACTCCACGCGTCGTAGTCGCGCTCGCGCAACGAGACGAATACGGTGGCGGTGGTGCCACTCCATTGCCGCGCCGCACCCAGCCGCACGCCGCGCTGGCGATAGCCGTTGGCCGGGTTGGCGGCGCTGCTGTCACTCAGGTCCAGCCCGGCAAAGAGGGTCCAGCGCGGGTTGAGCGCACGGAACCAGGTGGCATACACCGCGGCCAGCTCACCGTCGTAATTGCTGGCCAGGCCACGCTGGCGATAGCGCTGGCGCTTCCAGTCGGCCTCCAGCTTGAGCAGGCTGCGCGCGTCCAGCGCATATTGCCATTCGCCATGCAGCCCGCTGCCGCCCTGCAGGGCCCGGTTGCCGACGCCCTGATAGTCATAGCTGGGGGCGATCTGCAGGGTATGCCGTGCGCTACGCCAGCTGTAACCCGCCTGCACGTTGGCATTGAGCTCGTTGTAGGCGCTGTGCCCGCGCCATGCCTGGCCGAATGCGAGGCCACGCACGTACACGCCATGGTGGCCCTTCAGTGCCCAGCGACGTTCGAGGTTACCGTCATAGTCCAGGCCCATGGCGCGCTGGGCATCGGGAAGATTGCGCTGGATGATGCAGGTGTCGCCTGCCCCGAACAGGCAGGTGCGGCTGGCCGAACTGCGATTGATGTTGTCGCTCCATGCCGGGCCGGCGGACAGCGCGCCTTTCCAGCGCTGGCGCGCCTGCAGCGCAGCCAGATAGGCGCCCACCCGTCCGCGTACACCTGCGGTGGCAGGGTCATCGGCGCTGATGCCATCCTCGATCGCCGTGAACAACGCCACCGCATCGCGATCGCGCTGGTCCTCGGCGTAGACGCGCGCAAGTTCAAGGCGGGCCGGCAGGAAATCCGGCTGTGCCTCCAGCAGCGCCTCGTACTCGTTGGCCGCGCGGTGGTGATTGCCGGCCACCCGCGCCAGGCCGCCCTGCGCATAGTGGCGCAGCAACGGGTCGTGGCCGGGCAGTTCGATGTATTCATCCAGGAAGCGTTGCGCGGCGCCCCATTGCTGATGCTGCAGCGACAGGTACAGCGCCTGGCCCAGATCGTCGACCGTGCGCTCCACGCGCAGGGTCTGGCCGTCGATGGTGATGGTCGGTCGCTCCGACTCGGCCTGCTGCAGGCGCTGCTGGTCCTGCTGCTGGTGGCGCAGGTCGGTGCCCTGTTCGAGCACGCGGCGAAGATCGTCCTGCTGGGCGCGAGCGTCGGCGGCCGCCAGCAGCAGTACGACAAGGAAGATGGGATGGCGCATGGTCGATCCGTGGTGGTGCATGCAGCGGGCCGAAGCAGGGACTGGCGGATCGCGGCTTGTCCCTGCCCTGCCCCGTCAGGGGCGTGGCAATCAGTTCTTGCTGCCGCCGAAGGCGGTGTCGTACTGGCTGTTGCCGCTGAAGGTGGCGATACCGGC
The DNA here is from genome assembly GCF_004346925.1 of Stenotrophomonas sp. ASS1. Lineage (NCBI taxonomy): Bacteria > Pseudomonadati > Pseudomonadota > Gammaproteobacteria > Lysobacterales > Lysobacteraceae > Stenotrophomonas > Stenotrophomonas oleivorans. Next base: position 2,454,213 of record NZ_CP031167.1, read on the forward strand.
CAGGGCGGCCGCGTTGGCGCCGAAGAACTGCCCCTGGGTGGTGCCGGCAACGCTGCCGTTGGCGGTGGCCGAACCGGCGAACGATGCGTCGGCACTGTTGATGTTGGCAACGATGGCCAGGTTCAGGCCGTTGCCCGACAGCGCACCATCCAGGGTGCCGGCGCCGAAGTCGGCGTCGAAGGTGCCGCTCAGCAGGTTGCTGCCGTTGAACTTGTTCAGGCCAGCCACGGTGTAGGACGCCACGCCGGCGGGCAGCGTGGTGCCGGCGCGGTCACCGACGAAGTAGACCTGGCGGTTGTTGAAGCCACCGGCGGCGCCATCCTTGGACCATTCACCGAACCAGACATCGCCACTGCCGACCTTGACGAAGTTGAAGTGGCCCATGCCAGCGTGGCTGCCCGGTGCGCCGGTGATCGGCATGGCCAGGGTACGTACCGTCACGCCATTGACGGTGGTGGGTGCCGAGTAGGCGCTCAGGCCCTGGAAGTCCACCGGCTTGGCCTGGGACACGGTGCCGACACCGATACCGGCCTTGCCAGCGCGGTGCGGGCCGCCATTGACCTGCGATTCGCCAACCGCCACATACAGCTCGGCATCGGTCTTGGCACTGGCGGCACCAACGATATCGGCAGCATGCGCGGCACCGACCAGAGCCAGCGAGGCGGCAACGGCGAGAACCGAACGGGAGATCATTTTCATGGTATTGCTCCTTGGTTGAGGGAACTACGGGTACAACGCTTGAAGGTGGGAGATCAGAAGCGTGCGGTGACGCCGAGCTTCAGGGTGCGACCCGGGGCCGGCAGCGTGGACCGCGTGGCTGGATCGACGTAGTAGCGGTTGCCGAGGTTGCTGCCGACCAGTTCGACGCTGGCATGCTCGTTGAAGCGCCAGCGCGCATAGGCATCGACGGTGGTGATGTTTCCCCAGGTGAACGGCACGTTCTGCCAGAGCAGGCCGCTGCCACCGCTCAGCAGGCGGTCACGGTAGGCCTGCAGATCAGGGTTCTCGTGGCGCTGGTAGTGCACGATGCGGCTGCCAAGCTCCAGGCGCTCATCGAACAGGCGCGTGCCCAGCGACCAGTTGATCGACAGCTTGGGAATGGCCTGGGTCAGCAGGTAGCCACCGACGAAACCATCCTGCACGCAGTTCGGGACCAGGCCGCGGTTCGCATCCAGGAGCACCGCCGTGCTCTCGTCACACACCTCGTTTTCCAGCGTGCGGGTGATGCCCAGATCGGTGAAGAAGCGCCGGCTGTCGAAGCGGGCCTGCAGTTCGATGCCACGGATGGTCTGCTTGTCGATGTTGTCGAACAGGAAGTTGCCATCGCGCTCGATCACGTCACGGGTCTTGTGCACGTAGTACGCCAGCTTGACGTCGGCATCGGCGGTGTTGCCGAACAGGGCCGACAGGTTGTGCACGTAGCCCACTTCGTAGTTGTAGGCGTGCTCGGGCTTGAGCGCATGCAGCGGATTGAGGCTGCCGGAGAAAGCGATCGTGCTTTCGAACATGCTCGGGAAGCGCACCGCTTCGCTGTAACGCACGTAGGCACGGGCGGCCGGGGACAGGTGTGCAGTGGCCGAGAAGGTCGGCAGCCAGGCATGGTCGCGGCGGCGGCTGTTGCGTGCATCGACCGACTGCGACTGTACGCTGTTGCCGATGTTGCAGACCTGGTCGCTGCCGGCGAACACCGGCTGCACGCCGGGAATGGCCGCCACTTCGCCATTGAGGCAGGGATTGCCGGCGCGGGTGTAGTTGCCATCGGCATCGGGCAGCCAGGGCCGCGTGTACCTGACCGGACGCGGCGTCTCGTACGGTGCCAGCAAGGCACGGATGCTGTCATCGATGAACCAGCCCATGCCGCGCTTTTCCCATACGGCGCGGCGTGCTTCCAACGCGTCGATGCGGGCCTGCAGATTGGCGGGACGGGGCGGCAACTCGTTCACGGTGTACTGCGCTTCCTTGCCACCTACGCCCTTGGTCAGCAGCTCGGGGTGCGCCTCGAGGAAATCGTCGAAGGCCCAGTAGCGGCTGTAGCGCACGCCTGCATTGAGGGTAAGGAAGTCGACCGGCCGCCACTCCAGGGTCAGGTAGCCCTCGCCCTCCTGTCGGCGCCCGGCACGCGGGAACATGCGCCAGCCATCGGTGGTACCGAAGTACGGATCGCTCGAGCCGAGCTTCTCGTACTGCCAGTTGCCGCCCACGGTCAGGTCCAGGGTCGAATGCAAGGCGAAGCGGTTGCTCAGGATCAGGCCGGTGCGGTCGTTGCGCGCGTTGGCCAGCGCGGTGTTGCGCAGGATCGGGCTGGCGTCCGGGTTCCATGCCGGATTACCCACTGCGAAGTTCGGGAAGCCGCCAGCACTGTAGGTATCGCTGTCCGTCTCCGTGCGCCACAGGTTGGCGTAGAGGTCCAGCCAGCGGCTGCCGGCCGGCTGGAAGCGGTATTCCAGGTTCCAGGCATCGGACGCAACCCGGCTGAGCGGCCACTGGATGCGTCCGTAGTCGGGCGCGGACAGGATGCGCGACGGCATGATCTCGCCGTAGTGGGACAAGGTACGCCGCCAGGTAGCCTTCAGCTGCTGGTCGTCGTTGATCTGCCAGCTGCCCTTGACCAGCCACGACTCCTGTTCGCTGGAGGTATTGGGCACTTCATCGCCCGGTTTGAAGTAACGCGCCAGCGTGGTGATGTAGTCGATGCCCTGGTACTCGTACTGCTCGCGCCGGTCCTGGTCGTAGTACGCGCTCCCCTTGCTGCCGGAGAAGTAGTTGCCGCGCTTGCGCCAGGCGTAGGCAGCCATCAGGTCGACGTTGTCGCCGCGTACGCCCAGTGCCAACCGCCAGGCCTGGTCTTCGCCATCGAAGGGGTTGTTGCCGCTGCGCGACTTCACCGGCACCACCAGGGTGCGGTCATCATAGGGCGAGTTCGGCGAGCCCTGCGGGAACCCCGGCACCGTGCGGTAATCCTCGCCGGTGTGCAGGCGCGGCAGGCGTGGCGCCACCGCATTGCTGCTGCCTTCGATCTTCAGCTCCCCGCCGAAGCGTTCGCCGGCAGCAACAATGTCGTCAACGTCGATGGTCTTGATCACCAGCGCACCACCGATCCCGCTGTGCACATCGCGCACCAGCCCTGGCCCCTTGATGACCTGGATGCCACCAATCAGGTTGGGATCGATGTAGTTGCGGTTGCTCACGCCGTTGTAGCCGCGCCAGACCGTGAGCGCCTGTTCGCCGCCGTCGATGCTGACCGGCACCCGCCCGGGCCCCTGGATGCCGCGGATGTTGATGTCCAGCGCGCCGCTGTTGCGCGCATCGCCACTGAACACGCCGACCAGATCCTTGACCACGTCGGCCGGGTTGGAGCCACGGTAGCGCTCCACCCGGTCGCGCCCCGAATACGCCGTGGTCAGGTCCAGCGCGAACACATCATCGTAGCCGCGCCGATCGCGGGCCTCGCCCCCTTCCGACTGCAGGCGACCGGCCACGTCCAGCGTCTCGGTCACCCGCACCCCTTCCCCTTCACCCGCCTCCGCTGCGGCCCGCAGGCTCCAGGTGCCGTCCATGCCGCGCTGTGCGCGCACGCCGCTACCGCGCAACAGCTGCTGCAGGGCCTGCATCTGGCTGTACTCGCCACTCACCGCACTGGAGCGGCGGCCCTCCACCAGGTCACTGCGGAACACCACCTGCACATCGGCCTGGCGGCCAAAGGCACGCACGGCGTCGGCCAGGGGCTGTTCCGGAATGGCGTACTGGCGCACCGGCGCGACGATCGCCGGTTGTGCCTGCACGGCCGGCACCCAGGCCAGCGGCAGCAATGCGGTGGAAACGGCCAGGGCCAGAACGGTGGCGCGACGATGACAGGCGGATGCCGTGGACGGCATGGACAGGAACTCCTCAAGCGTGGCTGGACCACGGGCACATCCGGTGCCGGTGGTGTGTCTGGCTTGAGGAAAAACGGTGTTTCGCTCTGGCTATACCTCTATAGACAGCGGGACACTGCAGGTGCCCACGGTTTTTTCATGTTTTTTTCATGCCGCGTATTCCGCCATGAACCGGCGGCACCTCACCACAGCACCAACGCGCCACCGGGCAAGCGCTGCACGCGCAGTCCTGCCTGTGCGGCCACGGCATCGATGGCCGTCTCCGGCTGCTGCAGGTGGAACAAGCCACTGACCCGTACGCTGGCACCCTGCCCACCCAGTACCCAGACCGGGGCACGACGGTAGCGCGCCAGATCGGCGATGGCCTGCGTGGCCGACTGATCATCGATCACTACCTCGCCCCGCCGCCATGGCGCCACGGCCTCGGGATCTTCCAGCCGCACAGGCTGCAGCCAGCGACCGTCACGGAACGCCCGTGACTGCCCCGCATGCAGGCGCTGTACGCTGCCATCGCCCGGACGCACCTCGACCACACCCTCGCTGACCTGGGTGGTGACCGTGGTATCCAGCATCGACACACTGAAGGCGGTACCGATGTCACGGACCAGGCCGCCCGCCGCCTCGACCTGGAACGGGCGCGCCTCGTGCGCCACCTGGAACCAGGCCTGGCCGCGCAGCAGGCGCAAGTGGCGCTGCTGGCCGTCGAACTCAATCGCCAGTGCGGTGCCAGCGTCAAGTACGGCGGTGCTGCCGTCGTCCAGCTGCACCACGCGCGGCGCATCACTGCTGCGCAGGTCACTGCGCGCCAGCAACAGCGCCTGCGGTGCGGCCGCGACCATCAGAACCACGGCGGCGGCGCTGGCCAACAGCCATGGCAGGCGACGGCGCGGTGCGACCGGACGCAATCCCTGGCGGTCGGCGGTCAGTTCAGGCAGCGCCGCCAGCACGTCGGGCCCGGCGGCATCCAGCCCCTGCCAGAAGGCCTGCTGCTGGCGCCAGGCCAGCGCATGGCGCGGATCGGCCCGCAGCCAGCGCTGCAGGGCTCGTTGCTGGCGTTCCGGCAGCGGGCCTGCACTGCACTGGATCACCCAGCGCAACGCCTGCCTGGCCTGACGCGGCGAGGGTTCGGACGTGGTCATGGTTGTGGCCTGCCGCACCACGAACGGGTGCGCTTTCCTGTTGTGACAACGGCGGGCGCGATCTGCCCACGGCAATCGCCGGTCATCGGCGCGTTCCCTGTTGATGCTGCTGGATCAACAGCGCCGCGCGCAGCACATGCTTGCCGACCAGGCTCTTGGAAATACCCAGCCGTGTGGCGATCTCGCGCTCGCTCAGGCCCAGGTAGCGGTTGAGCACGAAGCACTCGCGCACCTGCGCTGGCAGCGCGAGGATGGTCTGGGTGATCTCGCGCAGCTGTGCCTGGTCCAGCGCCTGCGCCTCGCCGTCGTGGCCCGCCTCGGCCATGTCGGCGGCGTACTCGGCCATCGCGCGCCGCTCGCGGGCGTCGGCCTGGCTGCGGTTGAGCGCATGGTGATAGGCCATCCGGTACAGATAGCCGCGCGGCTCCAGGATCGGTGGATCACCGGGCACGCTGCTGGCCTTCAGGTACAGGTTCTGCAGGGTGTCCTCGGTACTGGCCGGGTCGAGATAGCGCGCGATGAAGCGAGACAACGCACGGCGCTCACGGATCAGCAGCTCGACCAGCGCCAGGGCATTGGGAGACATAGGTGCCAAGGCCGGACCGGGGAATGATGGGCGTGATGGCGACGGTCCGGACATGGATTGTGGGCTGCGCGGCCGCAGGCGGCAAGCGAAGGCCGGTCGCGCGGCACCAGGATCATCCACGCATGGCGTGGATCTACCAGGCGGCGGCGGATCCAGTAGATCCACGCCATGCGTGGATGCGGAGCCTACGGTTCGTCCAACGCCTCGAAACGCTCGGCGAGGTAATCGATCAGCGCGCGTACCGCCGGCAGCAGCCCACGCCGCGAAGGGAACACCGCATGCACGATGCCGTGTTTCGGCACCCACTCGGGGAGCACCGGCAGCAGCGCCCCGCTCTCCAGCTCATCGGTGATCATCATCCGCGGCAGCATCAACAGCCCGACCCCGGCCACCGCCGCTGCGCGCAACGCGATCATGTCATCGCTGACCAGGCGCGGGCGGTGATGCACGCTGGCCTGGACCTCGCCAGGCCCACTGTATTCCCACACATGCTGCTGACTGGGCGAGGCCAGATCGACAGTCGGCATCATCGCCAGGTCGGCCGGCACCTGCGGCGTGCCCAGCCGCTGCAGCAGCGCCGGGCTGGCACTGGTGCACCACACCCGGCGCGCCAGCACGCGTACCACAAGGTCGCTGTCCTCCAGTGGCGGCGGCCGTACCCGGATCGCCACGTCCACGCCCTCGCCCACCACATCCACGCGGCGGTTGGTGGCGTCCAGCTGCACCGTCACCTGCGGGTGCAGGGCCAGGAAGTCGGCCAGCATCGGGCCGATGCGCGCGTGCAGGATCGCGATCGGGCACGCCAGGCGGATCGTGCCGCGCGGCTCGGCGCGCGACATCGCAATCGCTTCTTCGGCTGCTTCGGCCTCGACCAGCATCGCCTTGCAGTGGCGGTAGTAGTCCTGGCCGACCTCGGTGACCGAGAAACGCCGCGTCGAGCGCTGGATCAGGCGCACGCCCAACCGTTCCTCCAGCAGCGCGATGCGCCGGCTCAGTTTCGACTTCGGCATGGCCAGCGCCCGGCCGGCCTGCGAGAAGCCGCCGTGCTCGACCACCATGGCGAAATAGAACAGGTCGTTGAGGTCACAACGGCGGATATCTGCGATGAACACGGGGCGATCTCCTGCGGCCCACGGCCTGCCGCCATTGTTCACCAGATAGGACTATGACGGCAAATATTGGCGTCTACCGGCCCAATTGTCACGGCGATATCGTCTCCTGCAACGAAGAACAGCGGCCGGCAGCCCCGGCCAGGAGATCGCCATGAAGCGTGTCACCGGTACCTACAGCGCCCCCCGCCCGCACTGGGTGGGCGATGGATTCCCCGCCCGCTCGATGTTTTCCTACAACACCCACGGCCAGCACCTGAGCCCGTTCCTGCTGCTGGACTATGCCGGCCCGTACAGCTTCGCCCCCAGCGATACCCCGCGTGGGGTCGGCCAGCATCCGCACCGCGGTTTCGAGACGGTCACCATCGTCTATGAGGGCGAGGTCGCCCACCGCGATTCGACCGGGGCCGGCGGCACCATCGGCCCGGGTGACGTGCAGTGGATGACGGCTGCCTCCGGCATCCTCCACGAGGAATTCCACACGCCGGAATTCAGCAAGCGCGGCGGCACGCTGGACATGGTCCAGCTGTGGGTCAACCTGCCGGCGCGGGACAAGATGGGCGCACCGGGCTACCAGACCCTGCTTGACGCAGAGATCCCCTCGGTGGATCTGCCTGAGGGCGCCGGCCGCGTGCGTGTCATCGCGGGCCGCTTCGACGGCCACGCCGGTCCGGCGCGTACCCACACGCCGATGGATGTCTGGGACATCCGCCTGCAGCAGGGCCACCACGCCGAACTGCCGGTGGCCGATGGCCGCACGCTGGCGCTGGTGGTGTTGAAGGGCCAGGTCCGGATCAACGGCGGCCAGCCGGTCGGCGAGGCGCAGCTGGTCACCTTCGATCGCAGCGGCGAGGACGTGTTCGTCGACGCCGACAGCGACGCCACTGTGCTGCTGCTCAGCGGCGAGCCGATCGACGAGCCGGTGGTGGGCTACGGCCCGTTCGTGATGAACAGCCAGGCCGAGATCAGCCAGGCGGTCAACGATTTCAACAGCGGCCGCTTCGGCCAGATCGCGCACTGAGCGCTTCCGCGCGGCGGGCGATGACCCGCCGCGCCAATGGGCCATCGCCCACCTTCCCCAGGAGACTGACCATGAGTACCCCCGCCAACTTCAACGGTGCCCGCCCGGTGATCGATCCGGACAACGCCGCGATGCTGCTGATCGACCACCAGAGCGGCCTGTTCCAGACCATCGGTGACATGCCATTCACCAGCGTGCGCGCCCACGCCACTGCGCTGGCGAAGATGGCCACGCTGGCAAAGATGCCGGTGATCACCACCGCCTCGGTCCCGCAGGGCCCGAACGGCCCGCTGATCCCGGAGATCCACGACGCGGCCCCGCATGCCCAGTACGTGGCGCGCAAGGGTGAGATCAACGCCTGGGACAACCCGGAATTCGTTGCTGCGGTGAAGGCCACCGGGCGCAAGCAGCTGATCATTGCCGGCACCATCACCAGCGTGTGCATGGCCTTCCCGTCGATCGCCGCCGTGGCCGATGGCTACCGGGTGTTCGCGGTGATCGATGCCTCGGGCACCTATTCGAAGATGGCCGAAGAGATCACCCTGGCCCGCGTAGTGCAGGCCGGCGTGGTGCCGATGGACACCGCCGCGGTGGCCTCGGAGATCCAGCGCAGCTGGAACCGCGACGATGCCCAGCAGTGGGCCGAGGTCTACACGAAGATCTTCCCGAACTACCAGCTGCTGATCGAGAGCTACCTCAAGGCGCAGGACGTGCAGAAGAACCAGGAGCAGCTGGATTCGCAGCGCAGCTGAGCTACCCCCCGGGGTGCCGGCCCGCTGCCGGCACTCCTCCCAACCGGAGACCCATCATGTCCAGTGAACCGATCCGCGACCCGGCCAGCGACCACCTGCTGACCCCGAAGAATTCCGCCTTCATCATCATCGACTACCAGCCGGTGCAGGTGAACTCCATCGCCTCGATGGACCGCCAGCTGCTGGTCAACAACATCGTCGGCACCGCCAAAGCCGCTGTGGCTTACGGTCTGCCGATCGTGCATTCGACGGTCAACGTCAAGACCGGCCTGAACAAGCCGCCGATTCCGCAGCTGCGCAAGGTGCTGGGCGACTACCCCACCTACGACCGCACCACCATCAATTCCTGGGAAGACGTCGAGTTCCGCAAGGCGGTGGAGGCCACCGGCCGCCGCAAGCTGATCATGACCGCACTGTGGACCGAAGCCTGCCTGACTTTCCCGGCCCTGGATGCGTTGAAGGAAGGCTATGAGGTGTACGTGGTGGTCGATGCCGTTGGCGGCACTTCGCTGGCGGCGCATGATGCCGCGTTGCGCCGCATCGAACAGGCCGGGGGCCAGCTGATCAGCGTGCCGCAGTTGTTCTGCGAGCTGCAGCGCGACTGGGCCCGCTCAGAAACGGTGCCGGCGTTCATGAACCTCTTCATTGAAACCGGTGGTACGGCAGGCATCCAGTTCTCGTACGATCGTACCGAGTGAATGGGTGGCGGCGCTGGCCTTGGCTGGCGCCGCCTTTGGGAGCAGTCGAGCATGGCTCGACGCTACAGTGGGTTTGGTCGAGCGTGGCTCGACGCTAGAGACAGATGGAGAATGTGATGGCCTACGCGCGCATTGTTTCGACCGGCGACAACTACCTGCACCACATCAGCAATGGAAGCTTTGATGTAGACGCTGACGAGCCCGCCTCGCTGGGCGGTCAGGGCAAGGGCTTCGCGCCCTTCGATCTGTACCTGGCCTCGCTGGCCGCCTGCACCGCCATCACCCTGCGCATGTATGCGCAACGCAAGGGCTGGGAGCTGGGCGAGTTCCATGCCGAGCTGCGCTCGGAACGCGACGAAGATGGACGCTTCCACGTGCACCGCGTGCTGCATGCCAGCGCCGAGCTGAGCGATGCGCAGTGGCAGCGGTTGCTGGAGGTGGTGGAAAGGACCCCGGTGACGCTGGTGATGCGCGAAGGTGCGCGCATCACCAGTGAGCGCGGCTGAAGGAGGTCTGGCCCACCTGCGGCGGATCTTGGCCGGTTCCTCGCTTGCTCCGGCCTCGCCCCTGTTCCAAGCTGCGCGTCCGCGTTCGGATGCAGTGAGCGCGCAGCAACAGGAGGACCGCACGCGATGTTACGTGCCCATGCTTTGGATCTGGATTTCAACGGCCGCGCCCTGCTGGCCGACGTCAACCTGCACCTGCCCTCAGGTGCCCGCATCGCCCTGATCGGCGACAACGGCGGTGGCAAGAGCTGCCTGCTGCAGATGTTGGCCGGTACTCTGGTGCCCAGTGGCGGGACCATCATCCGGCGCGATGGCGCACGCATCGCCTACGTGCCGCAGCACGTGCTGGATGACTCCTCTCGCAGCGGCGGCGAGCAGATGCGCCATGCGCTCGCCCGCGCGCTCGATGCCGCCCCCGATGTACTGCTGCTCGATGAACCCAGCAATCACCTGGACCGCAGTGCACGCCGCTCGCTGATCGCGCGCCTGCGCCAGTTCCACGGCGCACTGTTGGTGGCCACCCACGATGAAGCCCTGATCGATGCGCTCTGTAATGAGCTCTGGCACATACGTGGCGGGCGCGTGAGCCACTTCGGCGGCCGCTACCGCGACTATCAGGCGGACCTGCAGCAGCGACGCGAGGCCAGCGACCGGCAGCTGCGCCAGCTGGATCAGGAGCGCGGCCAGGCCCATGAGGCGTTGATGCGCGAACAGCAGCGCGCTGCCAGCTCGCGGGAACGCGGTGTGCGCAAGGTGGAACAGCGCAAGTGGGGCGGCGTGCGTTCAGCCACCAAGCTCGGCCGTGGCAATACCACCGCCGGCAGCAAGCAACTGCTGATCCGTGAGCAGCAGGAAGACATCGTGGCTCGTCGCAATGACCTGCAGCGCGAGACCATCATCGAGCCTACCTTCGCGTTGCCGGCCGGCTGGCGACGTGAGGGAGTGGTGGTGCAGCTGACCGACGCCAGCGTGGCGCATGCCACGGAAACGGTGCTGGGTGGACTGCATCTGCGCCTGGATGTCGGCGATCGCCTGGCGATCACCGGTGACAACGGCAGCGGCAAGTCCACGCTGGCACGCGCGCTGTGCGGCGACCCAAGCATCCGCCGTGATGGTGACTGGTTGCTGCCGCCAGCTGATCAGATCGCCCTGCTCGACCAGCACTACCGGGACCTGCCGATGCAGGCCACGCCTCTCCAGGCGCTGTCTGCCCAGATGCCGGACTGGAGCCAGACCCAGTGCCGGCTGCACCTGGCCGACTTCCTGTTCCGCGGCGATGCCACGGCGCAGACGCCCGTGTCCGCATTGTCCGGTGGCGAACGGGCGCGGCTTTCATTGGCATTGATGGCGGCCAAGCCCCCAGCGCTGCTGGTTCTGGACGAACCAACCAACAACCTGGACATGACGCTGCGGATGCACCTGCTGCAGGTGCTGCGGGTGTTCCCGGGCACTTTGGTGGTGGTGTCGCATGACGACGCGTTTCTGCAGGCGCTGGAGCCGGGACAGGTGCTGGCGTTGTAGCTGCCGCCGGGTGTGGCCTATCCACATACGGCGTGGATCTACTGTAGAGCCGAAGGCAACGGCAGGGGCTGTTGCCAACGTCGCGTGCAACCGCCCGAAAAGCCGAGCATGGGCCCGGCTCTGCGGAAGGCTCAGCGCCGTGAATGCAGCACGGTACGCTGGCGCATGGCGTTGAATTCCTGCTCCACCTGCTGGATGTCCTCGGCCTGGAAGCCGGCCGCATCCAGCAGCTGGTCGGCGGCAGCCGCCGCCAGCGGATCATCGTCACGCTGGCGCCAGCAGCGCGCCGGCAGGAAATAGCCCACTTCGCTGCGCCCGCGCATGATCACCACCGGCCGGCCCGCATACAGCAGGAACTCGGCCAGGTGCTGGCGCAGGCCCTCCACTGAAACATAGGCCGGTCCAACACCCAGCATCTGGCTGGACGGTTCGGGACTCTCGAACAGCTTGCGACGGCTCATCCACTCCTCCTTTTGAACAACGCGTGGTCTCCTTTCCTTAGACGGGCGCATCGCTGCGCCCCCGCCACGCACTACGTGATCCGCATCACGCCCGCCACTCAGAACCCGGTGTTGAACTCCAGCTGGAACACGTCGATCGACAGCGGCGCGCCGGACACTTCCTTGGCCGCCATCCACTTGCCGCTGATCCAGCTGCGTGCATCCAGCGCGTAGGCGCCGCCCACGTAGTAGCCGCGGGCGTTGGTGCCGCCCAGGTGGAAGTTCGGATCGTTGTAGGCATCGGGCAGTGCGTCGGCCTCGATGTGCTTGTAGCCCAGCAGCGCCTGCCACTGGCCCTTCTCCTTCAGCTCGGTGGCACCGAAGGTGGCCTGCACCATCCATGCGGTGTCGCCACTGCGGAAGGTATCGATGCCGACAGTATCGCCGGCGCCGTAGTTGTTGACGATGCCGTTCTGGGCACGACTGAACATGGCCTGCTTGTCGTAGGCCAGGTTGCGGATGTAGTCACCATCCAGGCGCAGACCGATGCCCTGCGCCAGCTGTGTATCCCAGCGCAGGTTCAGCGTGGCCAGGCGGAAGGCCGAGGCCAGGCCGACATACTGCGGGGTCGGCGTACCGGCCGGATCCACCGGATTGCGCGCGATGTTGCGGATCAGCATCAGGGTGTTGCCCTTCTGCATGAACGCCGGGCGCGACCAGTCGGTGTCGCAGCCTACCGCGCCCGAATACAGCGAGCACGTTGAGGACAGGCGGCCGCTGATGTTCTTGAAGTCGTAGTAGCCCAGCGCGGCACGCAGCGCGTTGTCATCGTTGAAGCGCCAGTTCACGCCTACCTGGGCACCGGACAGCCACTTGTTCTCGTTCGGAGTCTTGACCTTGCTCTGGCTCGGCGAGCTGTCGGAGGTGTACTCCAGCGGCACCACCGCGAGGTCGCCGAACAGGTCGAGGTCGCCACCATCGAAGTCATACTTCAGGTTCGCGGCCAGGCCATCGAAGTTGAGATCGCTGGAGAACAGCGTGTCGCTGGTCCAGAACGGATTGCCGAAGCGGCCGCCACGCACCGTCACCCAGTCCGCCGGGCTGTAGGCCAGCCAGGCCTGGTCCAGCCACACGTCCTTCTTGCTCAGGCCGCCGCCGAGCTGCTCGGTGGTCGACACCGGGCCATTGCTGCTGCCGCTGGCCAGGCGCACGCCGGCCGTGGTGTGCTGGCCAATGGTTGCCTCGATGCCCAGGCGGGCACGGATGCGCCACAGGTTGCGGCGGTCCTGGCGGGTGTTCAGCAGCGGCGGCAGCTGCAGGTTGGTATTGGTGTTGGTGTCGAAGCCGTTGCCGGCGTTGATCGACGACCAGTTGCTCACGATGTCGCTGTTGCGCTCGGAGTAGAAGCGCGACTCGCTGCGCACACGCATGTCACCGGTGACCTTGATGCGCTTGGTCCACTCGGCCACTTCGTTGGGTGCCGCCCAGCCTTCCGACTTCGCCTGCGCCATCACGTCCTGGCGCACTTCGTCACGGATACCGTCGCGCACGCTCTGCGGTACGTACGGCACGCGCACGTCACCGGCCTCCAGTGCCACGCCACCGCTCGCCGCGGTGCTGCCCGTGGCTGCACTGCGCTGTGCGGCCGCTGCTTCGGCCTCGGCCTGCACCAGCAGTGCCTGGCCGTCTTCGGGCTTCAGTGCACCACTGGCGATCAGGCCCTTGATCAGCTTGACCATGGTGGTTTCGGCCGCCATCGCACCGGCCGGGGCGGCCAGGCTGAGCAGCACGGCGCAGCACAGCAGCGCCCGTCGGGCCGGCCGCGGGCGGCGGGAGTCGGTTCGTGCGCGGACGTGGTCGTTCATCACGGTTCTCATCGAAAGAAGGGAAATCACGGAAGTCGGAGTCAGGCCCCGGGCCGGCGGCCCTGGATCAGGACGCGGGCGGGGAAATCGAGTGACGGCGGCGGTGCCTGGTCAACCTTGCCGATGCGACGCAGGGCATCGAGCACGGCCTCGTCGGCCTCCTCGTTGCCACTGCCGCGTACCAGTTCGACCTTTTCCAGGCGGCCGTCGTTGGCCAGCCACACATTCACCTGCAGCTGGAACGCCAGGCGCTTGACCTTGTCGTCGCGCGAGATCGCCTGCTGCATCAGGTAGCCCAGATAGCGGCCGTAGGTAGCGTTGCCGGCGCCACCACGGCCAACGCCGGACGAACCGCCACCACTGCCGGACTGGATACCGAAGTTGTCACCACCGGCCTGCGCGTCGGCATTCATCGTCACCGGATCGCTGTTATCCGGCGTCGGCGTCGGCTCTTCGGCCGGCGTCGGCTGATCCAGCGGCTCCGGCTCGGGCATCGTCTCTTCCGGCGGCGTCTCCGGCTCCGGTGGTTTTTCCGGGGGCGGCGGGGGCGGCGGCGGAGGGGGTGGCAGCGCCAGCATCGGCGGTTGCACCACCGGCCGGCGGGTGCTGGCGGTGTCCTTGAACAACAGCCACCACACCGCGATACCGAGCACCAGCAACGCGGCCAGCACCAGTGCCACGGTCACCAGCAACTGGCGACCGCGCATGCCGGGCTCCGGTCGAGGGGGTTGATGGGCCGTCATGCCTCAGCCCTGCGCCTTGCCGGTGACCAGGCCGACCTGAGCCAGCTCCAGGCGCCGCAGCAGGTCCAGTACCTCGACCACGCGGGCGTACTGCACCTGCGCATCACCGCGCACGATCACCGGGAAATCCGGCGTGGTCGCGCGTTCGGTACGCAGCCGGTCTTCCAGCTCGGCCATCGTCACCGGATAGGCATCCAGGAACACCTGGCCACTGGGGTCGATGGTGATCGCCTTGGTCTTCGGCTTTTCCAGGGCCACGCTGTTGCTGGCCTTCGGCAGATTGACCTCGATGCCGGGAATGGAGGCGTTGCTGGTCAGGATGAAGATCACCAGCACCACCAGCAGCACGTCGACGAAGGGCGTTACGTTGATGCCCTTCTCGCGCTTCTTGATGCCGAACTTCGCCTTCTGGCCCATGGCGCGCCCCTCAGCCCTGGACCGCGGCCGGGCCGCGCCCGTCCTGCTCTTCGGCCAGGCGCGCGGCGAACTCGTCGATGAACACCGCCATGTCGGCGCCGATCGCCTCGGCGCGTGCGCCCAGGTAGTTGTAGCCGAACAGCGCCGGGATCGCGACGCCGAGGCCGGCTGCGGTACACAGCAGCGCCGCGGCCATGCCGGGCGCCACCGAGTTGATGTCCACCGCGCCGGCCATCGCCGCCACCACGAACACCAGCATGATGCCGATCACGGTGCCGAACAGGCCCACGTATGGCGCGCCTTCGATGGTGGTCGACAGCCAGTTCATGCGCCGTGCCATTGCTTCCTGCTCGCGCACCATCACCGCATCCATCGAGGCACGGATCGCGGCGATGGTGGCGCCGCTCAGGTAGCCACTGTTGCCATCGCGCTGGTGGCGCTGCTGCATTTCCTCGATGGCCACCTGGTAGATGCGCCACAACGAGCCATCGTGCATCGCAGTCGGTGCCTTGCCCTGGCGATCCATGTCCGACAGGGTGCGCAGCGGCACGCCGGACAGCTTGCCGAAACTCTCGGTGAACACCGCATTGGCCTTGCTGGTACGGCCGAAGTGGCGGCTCTTGGCGATCATGATCGCCCACGACAGCAGCATCATCAGGCCAAGGATGGCGACCACCACCCAGGCATCGAACGGCATCGCCTTGAGGATGAAGGCGAAGTGGCTCTGGCCAGCCGACTGCTCGTCGGCACCGTAGCTGATCAAGCGTGAATCGGCGCCCTGCGCGGTGGCGTCGGCCAGCAGCAGCGCCGCCGGGCGTGCCACCCGCGAGACGCGCAGCTCATCCAGCGCTCCTTCGAAGTTGGCCAGCGGCTGCGCCGCACCCGGGGCATCGGCGCCGACCACCGGCGCGGTGCCCAGCGCCGGCAGCTCGCCGCTCAGCTGGGCCACCACACGGCCGTTGAGGTACAGCTGCAACGCGCCCTTCTCCGCCGTCAGCGCCACGTGCGCCCACTGCCCTTCCGGAATCGGCTGTGCAGGCGTGCTGCGCTGGCCGTTGAGCTGCACGAACGGCACCCGGTTCTCGATACCCAGCACCAGCTCGGACGCGCCATCACGACGGGCGTAGATCGCCTGCGCGGCATTGTTGCTGTCCGGCTTGATCCAGGCCGAGACGGTCAGCGGCGCACCCGCTTCCTGGGCCAGCGACGCGCTGGCGGGCAGTGGCAGCGGGCCCGCACCCAGCTGCACGCCACGACCGATCACCGCGCCCTCGGACGGCGGCACGACGGCGCCGGCGTTGTTGCCGTAAGCGGTGGTGTCGCGCGCCGGCGCATTGGCCTCGGCAAAGTGGTAGACCAGCGTGTAGTCCGGGTCGAACACCTGCTGGCCGTTGCCGCTGGCCGGTGCCTTCTCATTGCCGTAGTACATCCAGATCGTCTGCGGCGCGGCGGCGCTGACTGCCGGCACGTCCACCCAGACCAGGGCCAGGCCCAGCTTGGGATCGAACTGTTCGATCTGATGGGCCAGCACGGTGCGGCCATCGCCCGACACGAAGCGCAGGTCGTTGCCCGCGTCCTGGGTACCGTCGAAACCGAAGTTGCCGGTATGCAGGCGCAGCAGCAGCGGCGTGCGGCCCGGGTCACCGGCCAGGCCCGCGCCCTGCGGGCCGGCGTCGACGGTGATCGGCTTGCGGTACTTCCATTCGGCCTGCCACCAATTGGCATCGGCCGCAGCAGCAGGCAACGCAACCAGCGCGGCCAGCAGCAGCAACACTCGGGAAAGCAAACGGTCCATGCGAAGGGTCTCCGGAGAACGCATGTTCAAGGGATGGGTCAGTAACTGGTGCTGATGTTGAAATGCAGGCGCGGGTCGTCCTTGCGCGTGACCGGGCCATCGGCATAGGGCCAGGCGTAGTCCAGGCGCAGCTGCAGGTGCTCACCCAGGCGCAGCTGCGCGCCCAGGCCGACCGAGGCCAGGTTGTACTTGTCACGCTGTTCGGGCAGCGGCTGGCGCAGGCGCAGGTAGGCCGCGTCGGCAAAGCTGTAGACGCGCAGATCGCTGCCATTCCACAGCGACCACGACGGGGTGCGCCATTCCAGGCTGGCCAGGCCGCCGTAGTCGCCGATCGCCTCGGCCGACAGATAGCCACGTACGGTATACATGCCACCGGCGGCGAACTGCTCGGCCGACACCAGCGGCGCGTCGGTCACCTGCAGCGAGCCGCGCGCGTACCACTGCCAGTCGCTGCCGAAGGTATGGGTGTTGGCGACATCGGCCTTGAACGCCACGAAGCTCGGGTCGGCCCAGTAGCGCTTCTGGCCGAAGGCGGTGGCGTCGCTGCCGTAACCGAACAGGCGGCGGGTGCCGGCCACCAGCTGGGTGTTGATGCTCAGCTGATCGTGCTCGCCCTGGCGCACGCCGACGAAGGCCAGCGTGATCGGCGCATATTTCAGCGGCGTCTTCAGGCTGTCCCCGCCCATCTGCGTGTCTTCCTCGGTGTCCTTGAAATCCACACCAAGGCTGAGCTGGCGCCACCACTGGCTGCTGCCGGCAAGGCGGTAGTTGAGCTTGAGGCCGATCGAATGGCCGTTGCCGATCACATTGGTTCCGGTGCCGGTACCGACCTGTCCGCCCGCGTTCAGCACGCGGCTGTCGGACTTGTAGCCGGACGCTTCCAGGCTCCACGGGGTGCCCTCGAACGGCATCATGTACGAGGCCGAGAACACCTTGGCCTGCTTGGTATCTTCCGGCGCCAGGTACACGCCGATGTTGGCGCTATGGCCGCGCTTCCACAGGTTGTCGTAGGCCAGCGATGCACTCAGGCGCAGCTTCTCGGTATCGGCGCTGTGGTCGTTGTTGAGCGCCGCGCTGGCACGCCACGGCGACTTCTCCTCGACCTGCAGGTCCACATCCATCGTGCCCGGCACCTGGCCCTCTCGCACCAGCGGCATCACCTGGCGACGTCCGCCTTCATTCAGCGCGGTCAGTTCCTTCTGCGCCTGGTCGAAGTCCGGCACCTTGCCCTCGGCAAGTGCCGGCACGCGTTCGCGGATGCGTTCGGGCGATTCGTGCTTCGTGCCTACGACCCGCAGCTGCCCGATCGGCGTCTGCTGCACCTTCAGCAGCACCACGCCACCACTGACCTGCTGCTCGGGCAGCTCGACGTAGACCGACTGGTAGCCTGCCTGCTGGTACAGCGCATTGACGGCATCGCGCGCCTTCTCGACATCGGCCAGGGTCTTGCCCGGGCCGAGGAACGGCTCCACCGCACGTTCGATCTGGCGCGGATCGAGCACGGTGTTGCCGCGCACGATGTATTCATTGATGTTCACGCTGGGCGCAGGCGCCGCGTCCTGCGCGAACAATGGCAGCGGCATCGCGGCCAGAGCCAGCACCAGCGGATGCAGGCGCAGCGGAAGGCGGACGGCTCGGCACGGAACAGGAGTCATCGAAGGCATCGCGTCGTATCGAAGGGAGTGGCCAGGGAGCGGCGCGTGGGTCTATCAACAGGACGTGTACGTCGCGTCAAAACCGCCAATAGTTTTGTGACAGTGCTGTCATCTTTTGACAGCGCCGGAACAGTTGCAGGCGGACACTGTCTTCGCCATACGTCTTCATTGCTGAGCGTCGGTTTTCGCAGGAGATTCAAGATGAGTGAGTCGTTGAAGGCGGGCCTTCGCCCTGCCCTCGCCCTTGCCTTGTTGCTGGCGTTGCCATCGGTCTGGGCCGGAGAGACGAAGAAGCAGGACGATGCCGCACCCTGCATCGAAGTACAGGTCAACGGCGAGCGCATCCCCGCCTGGGAGTGCCTGCAACGCAAACTGGCCCCGGCGCCGAAATCGGCGAAGTCACCGGCGCTGCCTGAAGCCGAACGCCTGATGCGGCAGCCGGGCAACCAGCTGATGCAGTACAACCTGGAAGGCACACGACAGCGCATGGGCGATGCCTTTGGTCGTTCGGTGGAACCGCAGCGTCCGGCGCGTTGAGCCTGCGCAGCTGTAGAGCCGGGCCCGCGCTCGGCAGGATTTTGTAGAGTCGAGCCATGCTCCACTGGATTTTGTAGAGTCGAGCCTTGCTCGACTGTTCTTCCAGACGCAGCCGAGCGCGGGCTCGGCTCTACAGGGACCCGCCCGGCACGATGCCATCGGTCGGCACCGGCGGCAGCTCAGGCACCGGCAGGCTGCGCGTTTGCCCGGCCTGGTTCAGTTCCACAGCGCTGGCGCTGATGCTGGCCAGTACCGTGCAGGGTCCGAGTCGTTGGCCGGGCGCATACGCTTCCGCTGGGCGTCCATCTACCGAGAGCAGGGCCAATGGCGCATGGTCACCCGCCATCACGCCCAGCACGACCACCTCGGTCTGCACCGCGCCGGGAGACAGCAGCCGCACCAGTGGCAGGCTGGCCACTGCATCGAACATCGGCCGTATCGGCGCCTCGGCATGCGCTTCGCTCGCGGCCGCCGCTGGCGCCACCGCAGACAGGGTGACGCTCCAGTAGGCCACCACGGCCAGCAGCAGCGTCGCCGCCAGCAGGGTCAACATCCGATTCCGATCCCAGCGCCTGCCGTCCATGTTCCACATCATCGCCACGTTCGTGTCCGCCCACGCTAGCAGGTGCGGCTGACGCTTTTGTTTCATCATGCGGGCCTACGCTGGCAGGTATCGGCCAGGACAGGAGGCAACGTCGATGCAGCGTGTGCCGCGTGGGTTCACCCTGCTGGAACTGATGGTGGTGCTGGTGATCATCGGCATCTGCACGGCCGGGATCGGTCTGGGCTTGGGCAGCCTGCTCGACCCGGGCCGGCAGCTGCGGCAGGAAGGCGAGCGGCTGGCGCAGCGCCTGCAGGTGGCGCGCGACGAGGCCCGCATCGATGGCCGCCCCCTGCGTTGGCAGGCCGACGCCGCCGGCTATCGTTTCAGCCGCCTCGAAGGCAGCCGCTGGGTCACCGTTGAACGCGATGATCTGCTGCGTCCACAGAAGTGGCAGGCTGCAGGCATCACGGTGCAGCCCACCAACGCCATCGAGCTGAGCCCGGAGTGGATCGGTACCGCCTGGGAGCTTGGACTGTCGCTGGACGGCCGCGCACTGCGTCTTCGTGATGATGGCAGCGGACAGTTGCAGGTCGTGCAGTGAAGCAGACGGCGCGCGGATTCACCCTGATCGAGGTGCTGATCGCGCTGGCGATCGTATCGATTGCACTGGCTGCGGTGATGCGCTCGGTGGCAGTGGCGACCGACGATCAGTCACGGCTGCGCGACCGTCGCCTGGCGCTGTTGTGTGCACAGGACCGCTGGCAGGAGCTGCGCCTCGCCGGGCAGCCGCCGCAGGATGCTCGGCAGCACTGTGTGCAGGGACGCGGCAGCTTCCTGGTCCTGCAGCATCTGGGCACCGGCAGCGACGGGCAGCCGCAACTGGAACTGACCGTGGTGGCCGAAGATGCACCGCGGCAGTCGCTGGTCCGCATGCAGCTGCCGTGGACTGCGGCGCAATGAGGCGCGCCGTGCGTGGCTTCACCCTGATCGAGGTGATGATCGCGATCACCATCATGGGCGTGCTGGCGCTGATCTGCTGGCGTGCGCTGGACAGCGTGGCCAACAGCGATCAGCGCCTGCGCCAGGCCGATGCCGAGACCACGACGGCGCTGCGCGTGCTGCAGCAGTTCCAGCGCGATGTTGAAATGCGTGCCGACGATGCGCTGATGAATGGCGCAGTGCGCCCGGCAGATCGTCCGCAGCGATTGCTGCCCCCGTCGCTGGTAAGCGAGCGGCACCCGGATGGCAGCTTCGCGCTGGAAATCACCCGCAGTGTCGGCAGTGATGGGCTGCACTGGCAGCGGGTGCGCTGGTGGCGGCAGGGCAGCACGCTGTGGCGGGCCAGTGGTGCGGCTACAGACCGGTATCCCCTGCCCGCACCGGATCCGTCGAAGGGCATTGCGGTGGCGCGCGATGTGCAGCGGTTCGAGGTGCGGGCGTGGCAGCCTGGAACGGGATGGGCCGTGTTGCCGAGCGAGGGCGAGGTATTGCCGGCCACCGGACTTGAACTGCGGTTGGGCCTGCGCGATGGGCGTGGGCCGTTGAGTTACCGGCGGGTGCTGGAACTTTAGGATTGGTTCGTGGCACCGCATCCACGCATGGCGTGGATCTACTGCCGAGCCTGTTCCTGCTGCGCGGTCTGCTCTGGTGGGTGCCGACCTTGGTCGGCACTGAAGCTGGCCAAGCCATCCACGCATGGCGTGGATCTACTGCCGACCAACGTCGGCATCTACCGTGACACATGCGCGCGTCCCTCCTGCCGCCGGGTGCTCTCCTGCACCCGGCGGCGCTGTGTCGGTGGTCCTCACCGCTGATGGCCTCTCCCTGCCCTCCGTGCCGTCCTGGCTGGGGCCGCCACCGCTCCCTGGCGGCTGGCCCGATGCTGCAGCCCGATGCGCTGCATCGGGCAATGCGTGCCGACCAAGGTCGGCACCTACCGGGGCGTGCTATGCCTATCGGCGCTGCGTGCCTTCGTCGCGGCTTGCCTGCGGGAACTGGAAGGCGCTGTTGGCGTCGTAGCCGCTGTTGGCAGTGGTACCGCGTGCCGGCGGCGCAATGCTGCTGGTGCCACTGCCGAAGCCGAGGATCTGCACGCTGATCACCGATGGCTGGTTGCGCCGCGCGTCGTCCTGGCTCTTGCGCATCACGTCCTGTGCCGCCTGGCTGGCGCTGTTCGCCGCTGCACTGGCCGAAGCCAGCGCATTGACGTTCACCGTGGCCAGCACCGGCAGGCCCTTGCTCTCACCCTGCACCTGGATGTTGGCCGCGTTGAGCACCTGCAGCGCGGCGAGGTTGATGTTGCCCGAGACACGGATGCCTGCTTCGCCCGCATCGATGGTGCCCAGCGGCGCGATCAGGTCGACGTCGCCCGGCGATACTTCGGCGATGGGGTTCAAGGTGGCGATGCCAGCACCGCTGGCGGGAGCCTGCGGCGACAGGATCACATTGCCCCAGCCGTCATAGACGCGACGCGGAGGCGTATACAGCAGCGTAGTCTGCGAACCGCGTCCGGCATTGATGTCACCCCGCTCCGACCAGGCCAGGATGTCACCACCGAACGTCGTCATCACCCGCGACAGACCCAGCAGCACGCTGTCCTGGCTGAACAGCCGGATATCGCCCTGCCCTTGGGTGACGAGGCCAGCGCTGGCAGGCGGCACCACGCCCTGTACGCCGACCACGATCTGGCCGCCCGGCGCCATCAGTTCGATGTGGCCGCCCGCCTCGGTGCGCACGCCGGAGCCGCCGTACATCACGATATCGCCGGTCCGGTCGATCGTCGCACCGGTCGCATCCTTGTCCGGCATCAGCGTGGCGATGGCTTCGCGCCCGCGCAGGTAGGAGCCGAAGCGGGGCCCTTCTGCATCGGTATACTCGCGCCCACCTTCGCGAAGCTCGGCATAATAGATCTGGCGCAGGAAGATGCGCTGCTGTTCCTGCGGCAGCGCATCGAACGCAGCCAGCGCCCCGTCACCGTCGGCAGCCACGCCGAAGCGTTGCTGCAGCCACTGCTTCAGTTCCTGGTCGTATACCTTGACTGCCTTGCCCGGCTGCGACGCAAGCGATTGCGCGGGATCGGCAAGGTTGACCGGGTCCAGATAGCGGGCACGCAGGGCCGCGAAATCGATCTGCTGGCTGCCGGCCGCAAGCGTGATGCTGGCACCGGGACGGGTGTCGCCCTGCACGATGCCACCGAGGCTGACGATGCTGCCCGCATCCTCCTGGCGCAGCTGGCGGCCGGCACTGATCTCGGTGTTGCCGGGGCCCGCGATGGTCGCGTTCAGATGCACGATGTCGCGGCCCGCCGCCGCCACCGTGATGTCGGTGGGCGCGGTGTTCAGCGCGGTCATCGACACCCCGAGGATGTCCCGGCCTGCCCGCAGTTGCACGGCGCCGGCGGCCTCGAACCAGTTCAGCTGCGTGCGCTGCCCGACGTTGGCATTCAGCGTGCGCTGGGCGCCGGTGGCCAGACCGATGATGTCGCCCTGCACCGCGTAGAAACGGCTCGGCGCCAGGGCCGCAGACACGGTGGACAGCGGAGTATTCGGACCAAACGCAAACAGCGGAAGCGATGCCTCCGGCGATGCAATGTTGCCGTCGACCGACAGGTTGTGCCGCGAGCGGGTCACATTGCCGCTGGAATCCCCTTGCTCGGCCATGAATGCCGGGTCGAAGGGTCCCGGCAGGCGCGCGTCGCTGGCGGAGCGCGCGATCTGGGTCGCGCCACGCTGGGCAAAGATGCCGCCACCGGCCAGGACGTCCAGCCGTCCTGTCGCCGAGGGTGCCAGCAGGATCACATCCTGCGTCCCCGGCGTGGTGCTGATCCGGTCCAGCTTGATGTCGCCCTGCGCAGCAATGGCACTGAAGCGCGAAGGATAGAGCCAGTAGTTCAGCAGCTCCTCCCGGCTGCCCGGTGCCAGCGCAACCTGCTCGGGCCACAGATTGCTGCCGGTCACGTTCTCCGGCCCGGCCAGGCCCGGCGCGAGGTCGCCACCGGCACTGAACAGGTCCACGGCGGTCGTGTCGGTCCACAGGGAGAACCAGGTGCTGCCCGCAGCGCGGCTGCCGTTGTCCTGCACCACCGCGCTGTAGTTGGCCAGTGGAACCCGACCGGCATCGGCGACACCGCCGAGCACGACGTCACCCCGCGCCTGCAGCTGAGCGACCGCATCGCCCAGCACCAGCACCGGCCCGCCCATCGGGCGAGCGGCGTCGGCGGCGAACAGATCGGCCGCACGCAGCTGGCCCAGCGTCGCGTAGCTTTCCAGGGTGACGCCCATTGCACCGATGCGTCCCGTATCCAGCTGCAGGCTGCCACGCAGATTGCTGAAGGTACCGTTGAGGTCGAGATTCTGTCCCGCCCTGGAGGCATTGAGGCTGGAGAACGTCGCCCGCAGATTCGGATTCAGTGCGCCACCGATACGCAGTTGAAGGTCGCCTCCGCCGGTCAGGTGCAGCTGGCCATCGCTGACCCGGCCGGTCGATCCTACCGCCGCGATGATCGCACCCGAGCGCGGGGCGATCATCGAGCCCAGCGCATCACCTATCGCATCACGCACGCCGGCGTCACGCCCGGCCTCCAGCGTCATGTTGCCGCCGCCCAATGTACCGAAGCCGGTAAAGCCGACCATCCGCGGAGAGGCGCCAGCGGTAGCGGACACGTTGGTGTAGGCGCCAAAGTTCACCCACCAGCTGGTCGGCACCGGCTCCACGCCGGTGGTGCTGCCGGTTCCCTGCCGCCACAGCCAATTGCCGACCGCGGCACTGGAGTACAGCGCCCAGTCGCGCTCGCTGGTGCCCGACTCTGCGCGCCCGGTCCAGACGTCACCGACGATATCGCGCCCGGCTTCGACGCGCAGGTTGCCGCCATGATCGGGATACCAGGCCTGGTAGCCGGCCAACGCGGCGTCATAGCTGCCCGGCACCAGGTTCGGACCCAGCAGTGCAGTGTTCCTGGGGGCTGCTGCACGGGGCGAATTGAAGGCCGCGTCGCGGCCCTCGCCCAGCGTTGTGGGAGTGCCGGCCGTGTATACACCGAAGCCGGACTTCATCACGACGTCACCGGCAGCGAGCAGCTCCAGGTCCCCCTTGCCGGTGCGCAGCACGCTCCAGGCCGGCGTGCCCGCGCGCTTGCCGTAGGTGGTCACTTCGGTCTGCGTGCCACCGCCGGCGCAGTAGCTGGGTGCGGTACTGCAGAACTCGTCTTCGGTCATGCCGAACATCGCCGCGAAGTCCTTCGCAGGGGTGCCCACGTAGGATTCGTCGCCCCAGTAATCCAGCGAGCCCTGCGCGGCCACCTGGCGGGGTGCCGGGCCGCAGTAGTCGGCCGACATCGCGCAGAACTCATCTTCGGTGAAGCCGAACATGTCGGCCAGCTCCGCGATCGGGCGGCCCGCATAGGAGGTGTCGCCGATCCAGTCCAGCGATGCCTGCTCGGTCAGCGCGCGATCACCCACCCAGATGATTTCGGTCTTGACCGTTCCGATCGAGCCCTGGTGGGTGTCGGCCAGCACCACGCTGCCTTCGCTGCCCCAGCGCCGGCTGCGTGGATCGGCTGCCCCGGCATCGGCGCCGGCAACCACGGTCAGGTCCCAGGAGGTGGTGCCCTCGGCCAGCATCGGCGCCAGCGCCCAGTTGCGCCCCTGGTTGCCGTCGGCATCGGCCGGCCGCAGATTCACCGGCCCGTTGCCGGGCAGCTCCACCTTGGTCAACGATGGGATGTACGCGCCCACCTTGAGCTCGACTTCGCGTGCCAGGCGCAGCGCAACCGGCAGCACCGCGCCGGCGGGCCACTCCTGTGCCGCCATCTGTACGGCGCTGCGCAGGCGGAAACCGGCCCCCAGGCGCGCACCGGCCGCCAGCACCAGCGGCTTCTGCAGCACGGTACCCGCCGCCAGCGTCTGCCCGGAATCGGTGGTCACCGCCGCACCCAGCACCGTGCCCGCAGGCAGGCGCAGGGTCTGCGAGATCACCATCGCCGCGGGCAGCACGGTACCGACCGGAAGCGTTACCGATTCGACCGGCACGTCATAGTTCAGGCGGGTGCCGGCCTGGAACTCGGTGCCGGGCTGCAGCTTCACTCCGTCCACCGGCACCACCAGGCCGCTACCGAAGGGCGTGTGCCCGGCGCTGCCATTGCGAGCCTCATACAACTGCCAACCGCCCTCGTCCGGCGTGGACGGCGGCGGGGCGAAACCATCATTGATGCTGCCATAGACGTTGATGTTGCCTTCGGCGCGCAGCACCAGCGAGGCCGATTCGCCGAAGCCACGCCGCGATGGATCGGCGCGGTTGGCTTCGGGCCCATAGCGGTAGCCGGACAGATCGATGTCGCCGGCAATGGTCAGGTCTCCGTCCGGGTTGGCGTCGCTGCGCCGCGCCACCACCTGCACGCCGGGACGCAGGCGGACGTCGCCCAGCGCGGCCGTGCGCTGCTGCAGATCCGGATTGCCCAACGCGCCATCGATCCAGGCCACGCTGTGCGGATCGACCACCTGGTCCAGCCACTGCTGGGTGACCAGCTGCGCGCGGTTGCCGCGCACATCCGCGGTGGTGGCCAGGGGCGCATCGTCGTAGCGGCGGACGCCATTGAGCTGGGTGTCGGCCGCGCCATCGATGCGCAGGCCGCTGGCCGCGGCAATCGCCGCGTCGTTGCTGCCCAGCCGCGGCACATCGATCTTCAGCGTGCCGCGCGGCGTCCCATCGTTCTGGCCAGGGCCTTCACCGACCGCGACGTCGCTGCCGGCACGCAGGTCCAGCCGCGCCGCGCTGCCCAGGCCGACGGCGCCTTCGGCGCTGCCCAGCGTGATGGTGGCCCGGTTGGGACTGTCGATGATCTTGCCGTGGCTGTCCACGCGCAGGCCGGTACCGTGCGCGTCCAGCGTGCCGTCCAACTGCAGCTGATCGCGGGCGTACAGGCGGATGCTGCCGACCTGCTCGCCGCTGGCATCGATGCGGCCGGCCACGGTCAGGCTGCCCGCGTCGACACTGATGTCGACCCGGCGCGCCTTCACTTCGTCGCCGATCCGCAGATCGCCTTCGCCGATCTGGAAGCTGCGACCGCCGACCACACCGCCAGCGGTCAGTCGCTGGTTGAGGCCGGCGAAGTCCTGCAGCTGGCGTGCCCGCACCACCAGTTCGCCACCGTCGTAGGGCACCAGCGTGCCGCCGGCGTCGTAGCGGCCAGTGGCGGCACCCTGCAGAACACCCGCCAGATCGGCTTGGCCGGCCATTGCGGTGACCGTCAGGCGCCCGCCGCGGTTGTTGCGGGCGGACACATCGATGCGGGAGGCCGCATCGGCGCGGATGTCCCCCGTGTCGCTGGACAGCAGGACATCGCCGCCCCAGCTGAATTTGTCCACGTCGTACAGCGGGACCTTGCGCCCGGCCAGATCCAGCGCAGCCCGGCTGCCGAGCGTGATGCCCTCGCGTGCGTTCGCCGACAGCCGTCCGGACGCCAGCGCGATCGTGCTGTCCAGCGTGATCCGGTTGGCATCGATGCTCAGCTCACTACCCAGTGCATCGCCACCCGCCTTGCCCGTGCCCCCCTGCAGGCGGAAGTCGCCGCCGGCGCGCACCCGCAGCTGCGCGGCGGGATCGGCGGCCAACAGCGGTGTATCGATACCCAGGCTGCCTCCGCTGTACTGCCAGCCCTTGTCGGCCAGATAGTCGCCGCGCTGCTGGAACACGTCCAGCGTGCCCTGCGCGGAGAACGACAGCTGCTCCGAAGCACTCAGGTTCAGCGCACTGAATCCGAGCACCTGCCGGTTTGCAGGTACTTCAGAGCTGGGACGACTGAATGGCGCCCGCCCCAGCTGCAGCTGTCGGGTGAAGATGTCCAGCTGCCCGGCGCCGAGCCGGTCCACCATCGGATCGGCCGGCGGCACCGACGCGTCGCTGCCCGGCGCCTGGCTCGCCGCCAATGAGCCGTCCCAGACCAGCGTGTCCACCAGGATGCGCGCACGGTCGGTCGCCGCACCGTAGCCGCGGATGGCCTGCGCACCGAGCACGAGCGTCTGCAGGCCACTGCGGCCGGTGGCACTGTCGCGCGCGTCCAGGTCGACGCTGCCGAACACGTTGACAGAATCCCGCGCGACCAGGCTCAGCGTGTCCAGCGCCGGCGCGCCGGTGGCATCATTGCCGCGCAGCAGTTGCTGCAGCACGGACTGGTTCATGGTCATGCCACTGGGCAGCGCCCCTGCCGCAGCGGCCTGCGCGATCGCTTCGGCACTGCCGAGGTTCAGCGCCGCCATGCTCAGGCCGAGCTGACGGGTGCCATAGCTGGCCGAGTCGCGCATCTGCAGCGTGCCATCGGTCGCTACCGCGATGCTGCCATCGGAAACCAGCCGGGTCTGGCCGTCGCATGCCGTCTGGCACCCCCCGATGTCGATCGCCACCGGACCGGCCTCCACGCCGGTGGTGCCGGTGATCAGGTTCAGGCGCTGGTTGGACACCACCAGCAGGCCGCCGGAGACCTGGTAAGGCAGCGTCGCCCTGGCATCCGCGTTGGCGGATGCGAACGGCAGTGTATCGAGGGTCGCACCGGCCTCGACCAGCACGCCGCTGCCACCGGAGGCCGCTGCCACCAGCACTTCCGGTGCGTTCAGGGTGACTCCGGAACGGATCGCCACGCTGCGTGCCTGGCCGGTCACCGCCACCTGCGAAGCCACCTGGTTGAACTGCCCGCCGATCATCATCCGCGCAGGCAGGAAGGCATTGAGCGCGTCGTCGCTGAAGGTGGCACCGCGATCACGCGCCTGCGATTGCGCACCGCCATCGACGATCTCCAGTGAACCGACCGCCGGGCTGGCCAACGTGGCTGTCAGCGTGCCGCCGCGCCCGTTGTCGGTGGCGGCGCCGAACCGCGCGGTGCCGGCAAAGCGGATAGCAGGCGTGTCTGCACGACCTGCGCCTTCGCCCAGCGCCAGGGTCAATCCGAGCGCATCGATGGTCTGCCAGCCGCGCGACTCGCCGCGGCGGTCGGCCACCGATTGCGCGAAGCTGTTGTAGGAGGTTTCGTTGTAGCCCGAGTGCCGGCGTACCACCGCGGCGGGGGTCAGCAGGATGTCGGTGAGCAACGGCGAGATTGCCGCGCCCAGCGCCGTGCGCTGCTGCCCGGACACACGCCAGGTGCCGGTGCCGGTCGCGATGGGTTGCGCGATGCCCGAGGTACCGGTGGCGCCCAGCTCCACCCGGAAGGCACCGGGCTGCAGCGCATAGCTGGCCGGCATCAGCGTGTAGGTGCCTGCCACCAGGCCGGGCACGCCCGCCGGCACGGTGATCTGCTGACCCACCCCCGGTGCGGCGAATCCTTCCTCGCCGCTGGGGGCGAATGTCCCGGCGCGTCCCGGCACGATCGCATACACCGGGTTGCCCGACGCACTGAATTCATAGCGCGGATTGGCGTCGGCCAACGCCGTTCGCAGCACGTCGACCGAGCCGCCGCGCCCCGACACGAAGGCCGCACCGGTCAACTCACCACCGCCGGACATGTCCAGCAGTGCCCCCGGCGCCACCTCGATCTCGTTCGCCTTCAGGGTCACCCCCATCGAGGAGATGCCGGCCGGCGTCAGCGAACTCATGCTGCGCGTGCCGACCCGCCAGTCGACACCATCGACGGTGCCACCATAGGGCAGCGACAGGCCGGCACCGCTGGTGGAGGTAACGCTGCCCGGGAGCAGTTCCACCCGGCTGCCGACGGTTCCGTTCTGGATCAGGCCGCCCAGCTGCAGCGTGCCCATCGGCACCTGTACGTTGCCGCCCTGCTGCACCGTGGCGGCCACCAGGCGAAGCGTGCCCCGCGCCGATTCCGGCGCCGGCTGCGTACCCGCACCGATGCCGTGGATGCGCAGCACGGCATCTGGATCAGCCCAGTAATCAGCGGTCTGCACGGTCTGCGCCGAAGCGCCGGCCACCAGCGTGCCGGCCGCACCCGTGGTGGGGTACAGGCGGGCAGCGGTCACATCCATCGAACCGGCCGCCATCAACGCGCTGGTGTTGCCATTGCTGGCAATGCTGTTGGTCAGGCGCACATCACTGCGGCTTTCCAGCGCCACGTGTTCGAACCCGGGCAGCCAGGTGACGTCGCGGATGTCGATCAGCTCGGCCAGCACCGCCAGCGCATGCTGGTCCGGCGCCGCCGAGGCAACCTCGGCCGTGACCAGCAAGTTCTCGCCCGGCAGCTGGCGCCAGCGTGCCTGCGCCAGACTGACGTAGGGCGCACTCAGTCGCAGCCCCGAGGACAGCCCGGCATCCATGGCCATGCCCAGGCTCGACGTTCCCTGGCCGTGGATGCGCAGGCTCTGGGCCAGGCGTAGGTCGACATCGCCGACGGCGCGGATGTCACCGAACACGGACAGGTTGCCGAAGCCGCCGGCCTGCAGCTGCTCGACCGACAACGCGGCGTGGCCATATTCCAATGCGGCCGGCAGTGGCTGCGCCGGTGCGTTGTGCTGGCTGAGGCTGATCGCACGCGCCCGCAGTACCTCCTCGCTGGCGCCACGTGCATGGATGCTGCCGCCAAAGGCCAGGCCAAGCGTGCCGCCGCGTGCGCCGGCACCACCGGCGGCCGCGTCCATCCCGCCCTCCAGGTACAGCGCATTGGCCGAACGCAGCACGATCTGCCCGCCGTCGCTGTCCACGCGCACGCGGCCCTGGCCATCGATGTCCAGTTCGGCCGACGCGCCCCGCGCCTGCAGGCGCGCACCGCGTTCGACCACCACGAAGGCTTCCGGTGGTCGGTTGTCGACGAATGCGGTGGCCTCCCAGTCCAGCGTCCCGCCAATCTCGATGCGTCCACCCGCGCGCACCTGCCCGCGCAGGCGGCCGCTGGCATCGGGCAGCGAAATCGCGTCTGCATCGGCATCCAGCAGCGCGCTTTCGGCGAAACGCCAGGTGCGTTCGGTGCGCTGCCCGGCGTACAGCGCGGTTTCCGGGCGCACATCGTCGATCAGGATGCGGCCGCCCTTGGCCCGCAGCGTGCCTTCAACATCGATGTTGCCTGCACCGAGCAGCGAGATCGTCTGCCCTGGATCGACCGCCACCAGTGCATCCTTGTCAACCCGCAGGTCACCGCCCACGCTGTTGCGGTCCGAACGCAGGCTGATGCTCGCGCCCGCGCGCTGGCTGATGCGCCCGCTCGACGGATCGGCGCTGTACAGCGGCGCATCCCACGCCGCCAGCGCGCTCGCCCGATCGGTTGCCATCCGAGCGCCCTGGGTCAGCTGCAGGCCCGGCAGGGAAGCGACCAGCTGCGCGCCATCGGTCACCTCCAGGCCCTGATGGCCATTGATGTCGTACTGCGCAAAGCCACTGCCGAACAGGCCGGGGTCCAGTCGCAGCGACGCGCCCGCCAGGGCCGCATCGCCCACCCGCACCTGGCCACCGGTCCCCAGCGAGAAGGAACCACTGCCCTGTCCTCGACCGCTGAACCGGCTTCCCTCGCCCAGTTGCACCCGGCCGCTGCCGTCGGTCGTAACCGTGCTGCTGTTCGCCTGCAGGCTGATGCTGCCCCCTTTCCCGATGTGGCCCTTGCCGCGCAGGTCCAACGCGGCACCGGCCTCGACGTCGACCGTTGCCTCGGCGCCCACGACCACGTCATGACTGTTGCTCAGGCTCAGGCGGCCGCCATCCGTCCAGGCACCGCTCGCGTCGAGCGGCATCGCCAGTGACGCGTTGCTCCATTCACCGGAGAGATCGATCCGCGTGCCGTCGGCGATGGCGGTGCGGGCGCGGCCATCGTGCAGCAGCGCCGTCGGCCGGCCCTGGACATCCAGCAGGTTGCCCGCCGACAGCTGGCCGCCGGCAATGCCGATGTCGCCTGCCAGTTCCACCTCGCTGCCGGTCAGGTTGAGCTGTCCACCTGCCTGAAGCCGAAGGTTGCCGTCGAGGCGGATGCGATCGGCGGTCGCCAGGTCGATCCGTCCCCACTGCTGGGCACTCAACTCTGCGATATCCAGCCACACCGTGTCACGCCGCTCCTCGTTGACCGGAGCCAGCAATGACCATGCCGCCTTCGTCGGCGCCTTGTCATCCAGGCGCACGTCCGAGCCGAACACACCACTGCGACCCTGGCCGTCGTAGCGCCCCAGGTACAGCTGCGCATTGCGCGCGACCGCCGTCTGCGCCTGCGCATAGCCGTCCAACCCGGTATCCGGCCTGCGGTTCTGCTGCGCGCCCTGGAAGGTGGCAGTCTCAACCTTCCCGTCCAGCACCGCAGTGGGTGCGGAGACGATCAGGCGTCCTGCATCACGGCCGACCGTGTACCCATTATCGACACGCTGCGCCGCGAATACGATCGGATCACGGAAGGTCTCGGTGATGCCCCAGCGCTCCTGCTTCACTTCATGGCCGCTGTACAGGCCATCGAACAGCATCTCCGCCGGCGCATCATCAATGCGGTAGACCTGGCCATCGACGCCGCGCAACCAGCTCTGCCGGATCACGCCGCTCTGCACATCCAGGCTGCCGCCGGCAAGGTTGATGCGTGAGCCACCATGCGTGACCACTTCCCTGCCGCCCAGCAGGACGGTGCCTCCCTGCGCGGCCCATTCGCCGATCGAGTGCCCCTGGTTGTCGAGATAGCCACCCATTTCCAGCAGGCCGCCTGCAGCGTACCAGCGCTCACCCTCGTAGCCCCCGGTACCGGCCGGAACGTGGACCAGCCTGCGGCGGTCGACCCAGACTTCGCTGCTGGTCAGCTTGCCGCTGTCGCGGTTGTCCAGGGCATCGCGCAGTTCGTTGCCCTGCACCTTGACCTGGACATTGTTGCTCTCCATCGACACCTGTACGCCCACTGCGCCGGACACGTCCACGCGCGCGGCGTCGTCTACGTAGCTGCGGGCCGCCGCATCGGCGATGATCTGGCCGCCGGTGGCAACCGTCAGCGAATCCGCACTGAAATGGATGTTGCCACCCGAGACGATCTCCACCCGCGACTGGTCCCGGCGATCATTGTGCTGGGACAGATTGTCGAAAGTTGCCGAGCGCGCGCCGGCGCGGATCGCGTCCTGCTCTGCCGATTCCTTGATGAGGCTGTCGCGCTGCGTATCCAGCACCGTGGCCTTGCCATCGTCCTCGATCAGCACCGCCGTGGTGGCTCCATCGGCAAGCGTGACGCTGCTGCCGGCATCACTGGCCGAAGCCAGAAGATGCACGGTGCCGCGCTGAGCAAGCGTGGTGCTGGCCACGGCCACACCGGCCTGCTCGACGCTGCGCCCGGCCAAGGTCACGTCACCCTCGCGGGCGCGCAGCAGGCCGGTGTTGCGCACGCTGCCAGCCGTGCTGCCCGCGATGAAGCGCGGCGCGATTTCATTGCCGCGGGTGGTGGAGCTGGTATTGGTCGCCGTACCCACGCCGCGCCGGATCACGAAACTGTCACCGGCAGCGAGCTGCACCTGGCCCTTGCGCGCCTCGATCTGGCCGGCGTTCTCCACGCTGTGCCCGGCCAGCAGCACGTAACCACCGCCGCGCGTCGCACTGGTCGGCTCATGGGTCGCGATGCGGGCGCCCTGCTCCACCATCACCTTGCCGAATGCATCGCTGAGCGCGCTGCTGCTGGCATCGGGGCTGTACAGGCCGTTGTCGAGGAACTGCGCATCGCTGATCCGTGCTGCAGCCGCCAGCAGGTTGCGTACATTGACCTGGCTGTTGTTGCCGAACACCACCCCGTTGCGGTTGGCCACGAACACCGTGCCATTGGCCTTCAGCTGGCCCAGGATCTGGCTGGGCCGCGCCTGCGGATCATTGACCCGGTTCAGCACGGCCCAGTCAGGGTTCTGCAGGAAGTTCAGCGTGGTGTTGCCGCCGATGTTGAAGGTCTCCCAGTTCAGGATTGCCTTGTCCGCGGTCTGCTCGACCGTGACCTGCACCCGCCCGTCGCTGCCCTGCGACTGGATCGCCTCGCGCGCATTGAGCCAGCCGCGGGTCAGCGGGTTCTGGTCGACGCTCAGGCCGTCCTTGCCGAGGCCATCGGCAACGATGAAGCCAGCCTCGCGGCGCGCCTGCCGCGCCTGTTCCTGCAAGCGCTGCTGCAAGGCAATCGCCTGCGCCGCGGTGCCGAGATTGTCGATCGACTGCTGCAGCTTCTGCCGTGCTGCATCCTGCTGCTGGGCCGGCAACTGGAACTGGATCGGCACGCCGTTGGGCATCCGGCCACTCTGTGCCGCGCTGCCCTGAGCCGCGCCCCGTTCGGCGAACCATCCCGGGCTGAACGCCTGCTGCGCCTGGCTGGCCGGGGCCACCATGCTGCCCAGTGCGACCGCGATGGCCCACGCCATCGGATGATTGCGGCGCATCGGCGCGGCCGGATGAACAGCGGACGGGAGCGGGTGCGACATCGGAACCTCATCAACCTGGGGGCCGCGGCTGCGGCGACGATCGGGGAGGCACGCGCAACGCATGCCCTGCCCCTGATAGACGGTTCACGTGACACGAAGCCGACAGCGAAACGCTGCAGTGGCACCGTCGCGGAAATGGCGACGCCGGCCCAGGAGGCCGGCGTCGGGTCAAGCAGGACTCAACCAGTGCTGCGGATTACAGCGGACGACCGATGCCCGAGCAGGTGCTGGGGTTGTTCAGGCCGGCAGCGCTGCTGGCCAGCACGAAGCGGTTGCGGATCGCATCGCGCCAGGCCTTGGTCAGCGGGATGAAGCCGTGGTCGGTGATCGACTTCTCATACGCGACGGTGTAGGTCGCCGGATAGTGGCGGGCCAGGAAGCCGCGCAGGCTGGTGGCGACGCTCGAATCCTTGTAGCACTGGCCGATCACCAGGTTGGTGTAGCCTGCGATCGGATAGCCGGCCGACGGGTTGCCGAACACCGGCACCCAGTTGGCGGGGTCCTCAGCAGCGGCGCCGGTCGGCGGAGCGACGGTGTCCAGGGTAGCCTGCACGCTCACCTGGTCCGGCGAGAAGCCCTTGACCTTGGCGACCTTGGTCGCATCGGTCAGGCTCGGGATCACGTCCGGGCCGACGTAGCCGATACGGCCTTCAGAAGCGTAGACAGCGTTGTACAGCGAGGTGCCTCCGGTGGCCGGGGCGGCCACCAGGAACGCCGGCAGGGCGCCGTTGTCATCGCGCTTGTACAGGTCGGCGAAGGTCGACTTGATGGCGAACTTGCCACCCACCAGCTTCGAGGTTTCAGCGTTCTCAGCGGCACAGGCGGCGGTCAGGAAGCGGCTGAACATTTCGCTGGTACCGCTGCTTTCCGGGCGGTACACCACCTGGATCGGGCCGCTGCGGTTGGAATCGATGGTCGACCAGTCGCTGATCGCACCCGAGAACACGCCGCAGATCTGCGCCACGCTCAGGTCCACCGCCGAACCGGCCTTGTTGAACGGGATGGTGACCGACGTGGCCACCGACGGCACCTGGATCAGCGCGCCGTAGCGGTTGGCGTTGGTCGGCTGGTTGAAGTTGGTGGTGTAGGTGCTCAGCTCGGTGCTGCTCAGCACCGAATCGCTGCCGGCGAAGTGCACGGTGCCGGTGGTCGAGAACAGCAGCGAGTTGTTTTCCAGGAAGGCCTTCTTGCCGGTGCCCGAACCGGTCACGGCGTAGGTGAAGTTCGCCGGCAGGATGCTGTCGGACGAACCCTTGTAGAGGTCGGCCGGCAGCGAAGCGCCGCCGCCGGTAACGGTCTGCGCCGAGGCGGCGCCAACGGTGGCGAGCAGCGCGGTAGCAACCAGCGCGGCCAGGGTCTTGTACTTGTTCATGATCTTCTCCTGAAGGGTTTACTGCGAAGGGAAACACCAAGGGAGGAACGGTCACTACACGCCTGCTGCCGCCGAGGGCCTCCCAGCCCACTCTGCGGCGACGTGGCTATGCTGGTCCGCGCCGATGACAGGCCGCTTAAGAAACCTGTGGAAGATCGAAAAAAGGTGTGGAGGATTGTGTGGAGAAATCCAGGCACCAGTAGATCCACGCCATGCGTGGATGTGCCGCCCATGTCGCGCGTCGGTTGATCCATCCACGCATGGCGTGGATCTACTGCACCAGCTGATTCATTTCCATGATCGGCATCAGCACCGCCAGCACGATCGTCAACACCACGCCGCCCATCACCAGGATCATGGTCGGTTCCAGCAGTGCGGTCAGTGCCATCGCGCGGCGCTCGATCTCGCGCGAGATCGTCTGTGCAGCGCGGTCCAGCAGCGGCGCCAGCGAACCGGTCTTCTCGCCGCTGGCCACCAGGTGCACCAGGATCGGCGGATACACTTTCTGCACCTTCAACGCTGAACCCAGTGCCGCACCTTCGCGTACGCGCGCAGCCACATCATCGGCACAACGCGCCAGCAGCGCGTTTCCTAGGGTCTGTCGCGCCGCTTCCAGCGCACGCAGCAGCGGCACACCGGCATCCAGCAGGATCGCCAGGGTCGAGGCAAAGCGCGCACTGTTCACGCCCAGTACGAAACGCCCGACCATCGGCACCCGCAGCAGCATCGCGTCCCAGCGCAGGCGCAGCTCGGGCTTGCGCAGAGCCAACCGCCATGCCACCACCAACGCAGCGATGCCGAGCCCCGCCCACACTCCCCAGCTGCGAACGAATGCACTGGCCGCCAACATCACCTGGGTCAGCATCGGCAGCGTCTGCCGCGCCTGCACGAACGCGGTCACCACCTGCGGCACTACGTAGCTGAGCAGGAAGATCACGATCGCCACCGACACCAGGCTGATTGCCGCTGGGTAGATGAAGGCGGTCAGTACTTTGGCCTGCAGCGCGTTGCGTTCTTCGATGTAGTCGGCAAGGCGCTCCATCACCCGCGCCAGGTCACCGGAGTCTTCACCTGCGCCCACCAGCGCCCGATAGATCGGCGGAAAATCGCGTGGCCGCGCTGCCAGTGCAACAGTCAGGCGCTGGCCAGCGCGCACATCGGCACGAACGGCAGTAAGCGCCTGCGCGACATGGGGGCGCTCAGCCTGTTCGATCACCGCGCTCAAAGCGCCTTCCAGCGGCAGGCTGGCGGCCAGCAGGCTGGCCAGCTGCCGCGTGGCCCACGCCAGCTCGCTGGCGGACAGCCGGCGCGTGCCCCAGCCACTGCCCGCACTGCGCGCCGCGCTGACCTGCACGGGCGTCAGCCCACGACCGCGCAGCACCTGGCGCGCGCCGCGCGGGCTGTCGGCGTCCAGCTGGCCCTTCTCGATGCGGCCCTGCGCGTTGGCGGCCTGGTAGTCGAACAATGCCATCGCTGCCTCAGTCGTCGCCGGTGACGCGCAGGATCTCTTCCAGCGTGGTCACCCCGCTGTCGACCCAACGCTGGCCGTCCTGGCGCAAGGTCCGCATGCCGGCACGCCGCGCCGCCTCGCGCAGCGCAGGTTCACCCTGCCCTTCATGGATCAGCGCACGCACGCGATCGTCCACCACGAACAGCTCGTGGATGCCGGTACGCCCCCGGTAGCCGCTGTTGGCACAGGCCGCGCAGCCCACCGCACGCCACACGGTACGGCCGTCGCCATCCACCTCGGCGCGCCGGCACTGCGTGCACAGCCGCCGCACCAGCCGCTGCGCCAGCACGCCGCGCAACGACGAGGCCAACAGGAACGGCTCCACGCCCATATCGGCCAGGCGGGTCACCGCCGAGATCGCATCGTTGGTGTGCAGGGACGCCAGCACGCCATGGCCGGTCAGCGACGACTGCACCGCAATCTGCGCGGTTTCCAGGTCGCGGATCTCACCGATCATGATGGTGTCCGGATCCTGGCGCAGAATTGCACGCAGCGCCGTGCCGAAGCTCATGCCGATGCGCGCGTTGACCTGGATCTGGCCGATGCCGGCGAAGTCATACTCCACCGGGTCCTCCACGGTGAGGATGTTGCTGGTGCTGCTGTCGAGCTGGCCCAGCGCGGCGTACAGCGAGGTGGTCTTGCCACTGCCGGTCGGGCCGGTGACCAGCACGATGCCGTGCGGCTGACGGATCAACCCGGTGAACGTGGCCAGAGTGTCATCGGCCATGCCCAGGCGCTGCAGCTGCAGGCGACCGGCATCCTTTTCCAGCAGGCGCAGCACAGCACGCTCGCCATGACCGGTCGGCACCGTGGAGACACGGATATCCAGCGGCCGCCCGCCCACCCGGATCGCGATGCGCCCGTCCTGCGGCAGGCGCTTCTCGGCGATGTCCAGGTGGGCCATGATCTTGATACGCGACACCAGCGCCGCGTGCAGTGCGCGCCGTGGCTGCACCATGTCGCGCAGCGTGCCGTCCACCCGGTAGCGCACCACCGAATGGGTCTCGAATGGCTCGATGTGCAGATCGCTGGCGCCATCGCGTGCGGCCTGTGCCAGCAGCGCGTTGATCATGCGGATCACCGGCGCATCGTCCTGCGCATCCAGCAGATCGGTAACCTCCGGCATGTCCTGCATCAACCGATCCAGATCGACTTCGCTTTCGGCGGCACCGACCACGGCAGCGGCATCGCCGCCGTCACGGTATTGCTCACCCAGCCGCTGCTGCCAGGTCGCCGCATCCAGCGCATGGAACGGCAACGGGCCATGCCGGCGGCGCAGTTCGGCCACCGCCCACGCGGCGGTGTCGGCCGTTCCCAGCAGCACCGGCTCGCCACCGGCTTCGGACAGCATCACGCCATGGCTGCGCACCCATGCATACGGCAGTGGCGCAGGCGCGCTCACGGCCCGATCACCAGTTCCGGCGTGTAGCCCAGCCCGCGCAGCTGCTGCAGTGCCGGGTCCAGCGTCGCCGGATCGCGCGGCAGTCGCACGCGCAGGCGCTGCCCGCTCTCGCCCGGCGTCGCTTCGGCATAGGCCTGCAGGCCCAGTGCCCGCACCTGCGCCACGCCCTGACTGGCACGTGCCGGGTCCAGCCCCTGCGCGAACTGCACCAGCTGTGCGTCGCTGTCACCGGACGGGTACAGCGCCGCCAGGCTGCTGCTCTGCAGCGGCTGGCCCTGGCCATCGCGCGCATTGCCCTGGCCGAGTACAGACAGGTCCTGCGGCGGCAGTTGCGGTGCCGACAGCGCCGGCAATGCCCAGCTCTGCACCGGTTGCGCGCCGGCCTGCGCGTTGCGCATGTAGTCGTAGCGGTCGCGGGTCAGGCGTTGGCTAGCGGCGGGGTCGCGCACCACGTGCGGGCGCAGGAACACCATCAGGTTGGTCTTGGCGCGCTTGCGCGTATCACTGCGGAACAGCGCCCCCAGCACCGGGATCTTTCCCAGCCCCGGCACCGCGTCACGACCGTGGCTGACGTTGTCCTCCAGCAGGCCACCCAGCACCATGATCTGGCCATCGTCCAGCAGTACGCTGGTATCCAGGGCGCGCTTGTTGGTGATGATGCCGGCCGTGCTGTTCGCGCTCTGCGCGTCGATGCTGCTGACTTCCTGGTAGATGTCCAGCTTCACCGTGCCGCCCTCGGAGATCTGCGGGCGTACCCGCAGCTTCAGGCCCACGTCCTCGCGCACGATGGTCTGGAACGGGTTGTTGCTGCCGCCGCCACCGTCGGTCACGTAGCGACCGCTGACGAACGGCACGGTCTGGCCGACCATGATGCTGGCCGCCTCGTTGTCCAGCGTCATCAGGTTCGGCGTGGACAGGATGTTGGCACCACCCTTGCTCTGCAACGCATTGGCCAACGCTTTCATGTTGAGGATCTGGCCGACACCGGGCAGGTTGATGGTGCCGTCGATGACACCGATCTTCAGACCGTCCTTGGGCAGCACGTCCAGGGTGGTGCGCGCGGCGGTGTTCAGGCCGCTGCCGCCGGTGACACCACCGAAATGGGTGCCGCCGAAGGTGCGGCCATTGCCCAGCATCCACTGCACGCCCAGTTCGGCCGCGTCGGTCTGGTTGACCTCCACGATGAGGCTTTCCACCAGCACCTGTGCACGGCGCTGGTCGAGCTGGTCGATCACCCGCCGAAGGTTGCGGTAGACCGGCTCCGGCGCCGAGATCAGCAGCGTGTTGGTGGCCACGTCGGCCTGCACCGAAATGCCGTTCTGGCTGAAGCCCGTGCTTCCGGCGTCGATCGGGTCGCGGCGGTTCGGGTCCAGCCGCTGCGATTCCAGCGCATTGCCACCGGTCTTGGCCTGCTGTGGCTGCGACGGCTGCGCGGGTGTGGAACGGTTTGCATCGCCGGGCAGTGGCGTGATGCCTTCGTTGCTGCCCATTGCCGGTGCATCGCTCTGCCCGGCCACCACGCCGCGCAGCACACCGGCGAGCTGGTTGGCCTGGGCATTGCGCAGGTAGACCACATGCAGGTTGCCGGACTCGTCCTGGGCACGGTCCAGCTTCTCCACCAACTGCCGCGCCAGGCGCGTTCGGCCCGGGCTGCTGGAGCGCAGCAGCACGCTGTTGCTGCGGGGGTCGGCCATCACCACCACCTTCTGGCTGGGCTCGGCGCCCTGCGCATCCAGCAACGGCGCGACCATCGCCGCTACGTCAACGGCAATGCCCTGCTGCAGCTTCACCACATCCGTGTCCATGCCGGCCGGTGTATCGACGCTGGCGATCACGCGCGCGATGCGCTCCAGGTTGTCGGCATAGTCGGTGATCACCAGGGTGTTGTTGCCCGGGTTGGCAGTGATCGGATTGTCCGGGCTGATCATCGGCCGCAGCACTGCCACCAGCGCGGCCGCATTCTCGTAGCGCAGCGCGAAGGTGCGCGTGGCGATCTCACCCCCTGCACCGCCGCTGCCCACGCGGCCACCGAGCAGCTTGGCGTCGGCCTGCGGCACCACCCGGCTGACCCCGCCGTTCTCGACCACGGCGAAGCCGCGCATGCGCAGCGCGCCCAGCAGCAGCTGGTAGGCCTGGGAACGGCTGACCGGGCCATCGGAGACCACCGTCATCTTGCCGGTCACCCGTGGGTCGACCAGGAACTGGCGGCCGGTGAACCGTGCTGCCATGCGCAGCACGCCACCGATATCGGTATCCACCAGGTTCAGCTGCACCGGCTCATCGGGGGCGTCCTGCGCCTGTGCCGGTGCAACAACGTGAGCGGAACCCACGATCAGGGCCAGTACAGTGCTGCAGGCAAGGCTGCGCATCGCCCTCATGAATGGCCACCCGCAGTGAGTGCCACCACGATGTTTCCGGATATCCGTGCCGCCGGCATGTTCGCATCCCCTGTGCGTGTCAGTTGCAGCTGCTGCAGTTCGATGGCCGGATCGGCCAGCACGGGCAGCAGCCAGTTCCACAGTGCGTCAGCAGGTACGGCCTGCACCTGCAGGTGCCAACGCCCGTCGCGTGCTTCGACATGCAGTCCATCGGCGAGGCCGGCGGACTTGATTCCATTACGCAGCGAGGCCAGCGTCGGGCGCTGCCCCTGCACCTGCTGCTGGCGTTCGCGTGCACGCAGCAGCGGCGCCAGTGCGCGCGCCTGCGCCTGCAGCCGCGGCAGCTCAGCCTGCCAGTGCGCACGCTGTTTCAGCAGCGGCTCCAGCCAAAATGACCACAGCCCCGCTGCCAGCAGCGCCAGCGCCATCACTCCCAGCATCCAGCGCTCGCGCGGCGGCAGGTGCTGCCAGCGTCGCTGCAGACCGGCCAGGCCCTCTCCCAGGCGCACGGCTCTGGCGGTCACTGTCCGCCCCCGCTCACCCGCAGGCGTCCACCGGCCTCGCGCGCCAGCTGCAGGCCCTGCGCCTGCGCCGCCTGCTGCCACTGCTCCAGCCGCTGTGCGTCATCGGCTACCGCCTGCGCATCGGCGTCCAGCTCCAGTTCCAGCTGGCCGGGTTGATAGCGCAGGCCGCGCACCTGGCCGCCCAACTCCGGAATCGCCTGCAGCGTCGTTGCGACCTGCCGCTGCACCGGTGGCAACGGCGGCGCCGGCAACGGCACGGCCAGCGCGCGCCGCGCCTGCAGCACCGGATCCACCACATCGGTGATCTCCGGAAAGTGCGAGCTGAACTGCCGCGCCATGTTCTGCTGCAACGCCTCGCCCTCGCTGCGCCAGCGCGAGACCTGCAGCTGCAGACCGAGCGCGGCCAGCAGCATCGCCGTCAAAGCCAGCCCGATCGCAAGCCGCGGCGCTTTCTGGCCCGCGCCGGGCAGCGGCAATGACCAGCCTGGCAAGGGGCCGGAGGCCTGCCGTTCATGTGTGACGGCGGTGGCCGGCAGGCTGTCTGGCCACGTCGGCGGCACACCGTCGATCCACTGCACGGCCTGCACGCCGGCCTGTTGCAGGCGCACGGCCAGCG
The DNA here is from genome assembly GCF_004346925.1 of Stenotrophomonas sp. ASS1. Classification (NCBI taxonomy): domain Bacteria; kingdom Pseudomonadati; phylum Pseudomonadota; class Gammaproteobacteria; order Lysobacterales; family Lysobacteraceae; genus Stenotrophomonas; species Stenotrophomonas oleivorans. The sequence continues at coordinate 2,495,554 of NZ_CP031167.1, forward strand.
TCTGCATCACCGCGCAGGCGTCACGTCCGCCATACCATTGAACGAAACCCCGGTCGCGCCCGCTGCGTACCAGCAGATGCTCGCCGCTGACCTGCAGCGTGGCCTGTCCGTCCTGCCAGGGCAGCAGCAGCGGCGTCGGATACAGTGCCTGCAGCCGCAGTGCACACGAAGCCAGCAACTGCTGCGCCTGCAGAAGCGCCTGCTGGCCCAGCCAGGCCACAGGAACCGTGCCGTCCGCCGCCTGCGCACCGTGGGCCAGCGCCACCTCCTGCAGGTCATCCAGCAGCATCGCCTCCACCTCACCCTGCAACGCCGACTGCAGGCGGCGCCCGGACAACGGCGGCAGCTGCAGTTCCAGCAGGATCAGGTCGTTCGGATCGAGGCAGGCATGCACCGCAGCCTGCGGATGCCGCAGGCCCAGCGCCGCCAGCGTATCGCAACCGTGAGCCAGCACCTCACCCTTGTGCAGCTGTGCCCAGTCCACCGCGCTGTCGGCGCGCAGACGCTCCAACGCCGGCAGGCGCACCCGAAGCTGCACGTTCATGCGCCGATCCTCGTCCACACGCGTTGCACACGCACGCCATCGTCGCGGTACTCGCGCCAGAGCAGCGCGCGAAAATCAACCCCGCTGCCGTCAGCCTGCACCTGGCCGACTGCCAGGAACCACTCGCTATGGATACCCAAGGGAAGCACCGCCATCTGTTCGTTGCTCAGTTGGAGTCGGTTGGCGATGTCGCCGCGATTGAGCAGCCAATGGCCAGCGTCGCGCTCACCGAGCAGCGCCTGCAGCCGTGCCGGCTCGACCGCAGGCGTCACCGCCTGCAGAACGCGCAGGTCGCAGGTGTTGGCGTTCACCAGGGTCTGCGCCGGCAGCACCACGGTGCGCCGCTCCAGCGCCTGCAATGCCACCGCATCGGCACCGGGCAGCACCTGCGCGATCAGCGATTCGCGCGGCAACGGCGCCTGCGCCTGCAGGTCGCCATCACGCAGCCTCGCCTGGATGTGATCGGCAGCAGATGCACAGGCACCCTGCCCCAGCCCCTGCCCGGCACACAGCGCGATGAACGCGCGCCGTGCCTCCGGGTCCGGCTTGCCATAGGCCAGCAGGTTGCGCAGGTTGAACATGGACTGTGCATCGACCAGCTGCAACTGCACCGGCAGCGGCGCCTGCAGCGTCAGTGGACGCGCCCAACGGCCGCTGCGCACCGTGGTCAACTGCTCCTTTACATCGTCACGCAGCTGCTGCGCCGCGCGCTCCAGGGTGGCATCGACCGCCATGCTCACCTGCGCACGCAGCTGGTCGCCACGCAGCGCACGCAGCTGTGCCGACTGCCGGGTCAGCAGTGCAGTGGCAATCACCGCCACCAATGCCACCACCAGCAGGGCGACGATCACCGCCATGCCGCGCTGGCGGGTGCACGGGACCGAACGCGTCCGGGCTGTCATCTGCACGCCTCACAGCTGCCAGGAGCCGATGTCCGCGTTCCCGGCGTCGCCACCAGGCTTGCTGTCCGCACCCAGCGAGAACACATCGATGTCGCCATGGGTTCCGGGAATCTGGTACTGGTACGGATGGCCCCATGGGTCATTCGGCAGGCGATCCAGATACGGTGTCACCGGCATCGCACCGCTGCCCTGCGGCGGCTTCACCAGCGCCTGCAGGCCCTGTTCGGCGCTGGGATAGCGACCGTTGTCCAGCTTGAACAACTTCAATGCCTGCATCAGCGCAGCGATGTCCTGGCGCGCCGCCACCACGCGCGCCTGGTCGGGACGGTCCATCAACCGCGGCACGATCAATGCCGCGAGAATGCCGATGATCACCACCACCACCATGATCTCGATCAGGCTGAAGCCCTGCTGCCGAGCCCTGCGACCACCCACTTGCCTTGCCATTGTTCCGCCCTCGTCATCCTGGAAGAGACCGCTGCGCCATGGTCAGCGGTGCATGTGTCAGTACGATAAACATCCGCCTGCTATTCGCTGCGCGTGTGCCTGTGCAGGCGCAGCACGTGCCGCAGGTACACATGCAGACTCGAACAAGTGCTGCGGCACGCTGGCCAGCGCATCGTCGATGCAGCCGCGCAGCAACGGGTGCGCGCAGGCCTGCAGCAGGCGCACGCACTGCATCGGCGACCACGCGGTGCCATGGTCGAGGCCGATGAACATCCGGTAGGCCTGGTGGTAGCGCAGATCGTCGTACACGCGCTGCGCACTGGTGAGATCACGCACGACCACCAGCAACGCCGCACGTTGCAGCTGCCGCACATCGCCCGCGTCAAGCGGCAGCGCGTTCATGGCCGCTTCGGGCCAGGGCCGCAGCTGCAGATCGAGGGCGCGCCGCAGCGCGGCCAGCGGATGCGCGCTGCTGTCCAGTGCCGCCCAGCGCGCCGCATCGGCCCAGGCATCACTGGACAGCACCCAGACCCACGAGTGCCCATAGCGCTGCACGTTCACGGGCGTATGCCGTGCCTGTTCCAGCGACTGGCTCAGGTGACGATCCAGCTCCAGCATGCTGATCCTGCGACTGTCTGCCATCGGCGCCGCCCGTGCTCCGCGACGCGTGGTGCGTCGTACTCTGCAGAAGACGTCAGCAAGGCAGGTGAAGCGACAACGCGAATGCATCTCTGTGCGCTGCGTGGCGCTTCATCAGTAACGTCATCGCAGCGTCATCTGCCTGCAGGCTTCGCGCTCCAGTCGCGGTACGTCGCCGCCGCAGCGCCGCGCAAGAATCGCCACCTCACTACGCTGCGCGAACGCCGCCAGCGCGTCGGACATGTCCACGTCATCCAGCCATGACGCCATCGCAACACGCAGCGCTGGCAGCTGCCAGCCATCCATCACGCCATGGGTGCCGGCCACGAACCAGTGCCAAAGACGATGATGCTGTACCTGCTCGTGCAGTTGCACGAGATCGTCGATGCCGTGCATGCCCATCAGCAGCAGCACGCGCGCCATCGCCGCAGGCGGCAGCGTGCCGGCCTCAGCGAGGGGCAGCACCTGCTGCTGCAGCCGCAGCAGCATCGCCAACGGGTGCGACTGCGGATCGAAGTCCAGCAGCACGGCCTGTTGCTGCCACTGCGCGTCGGACACCACGCACACCCATGGCGAGCCGTAGCGATGCACCATCAAGGGCCGTCGCTGCGTGGTTTCCAGCAACGCCGACAGGTTGCGGCGCAGATCCAGCACACCGATGGTCTCGTTGCGCATCCTTGGCGTCTCCTTGCTTGCAACAGCCCTGCACGGCGCGCACGGCCAGCGTCTTCATCTAACCAAGGACGGCAATGCCACCCGGAAAGCGACGCAGATCCAGCGACATCGTCAGTCGCAGCTGCTCCAGCGCCGCGTCCGGATCATCGATGCGGAAGCGGCCGCTGACCGGGGCCCGCGCCAATGCCGATTCGCCCAGCAGCACCTTGCCGCGGCGGTAGCGGTTGATTTCATCCACCACCTCGCGCAATGGGGCGCGACGGAACACCAGCATACCCTCGGTCCAGGCGCTCACTTCCGAGGCCAGGGCTTCGGCCACCACGCCACTGAGGCGCTCGTCGTATTGGGTCTGCTGGCCCGCCTGCAGCTGCAGGCGGCCCTGCGGGTGCTCGATGCGGGCGCTGCCCTGCAGGCAGGTCACCCGTACCTGGCCGTGGGTGTTGCGGACGTCCAGGCGCACCGCACCTTCATCGGCGATCACGCAGCCCGGCCCCGCGAACAGGGCGAGGCGCAGGCCTGCCTGGGTTTCGATCGCGGCCTGGCCCTGCACCAGCTCGAAGCCTTCGCCTAGCGTGTCCGAACGACGGCGCAGGCTGCTCTGTGTATCCAGTTCGATCTTCAGCTGCGGCAAGGGCGCGATCTGCAGCCGTTCACCGGTGCCGGTGTGGAAATCGGCCGCCATCGCCGTCACCGAGGGCCACAGCCCCAGCGGCGGGCGGATCGCCGCCACCACCACCAGACTGGCCGGTGCGGCAATCGCGGCGCCCAGGAAGGCGCGCCGGCTCCAGCGCTGGGCCGGCGTCGGCGCGACCGGCTGGCGCACAGCGGCGGGCAGCTGTTCGCCGGCCAGGCGTACCTGTTCCCATTGCCGGCGCGCACGGCCGAATGCTTCGCGATGGCGCGGGTCAGCCTCGCACCACTCACGGAACCTGCGCCCATCGGCGGCGGTGGCCTCGCCCGAGGTCAGCCGCACCACCCACGCGTGGGCCTGACGCTCGACGGCATCCAGCGGGCGTTGCGGGCGATCGTCAGGATCCATGGGGGCTCATGCCGGACCCGCACGCTGCGGGGTTCTGCTCGGCGTCAAAGTGTAGACGGATGCCGCCGCTCAGAACCGCACCTGACGCCCCTGTCCGCTGCGCTCGGCCAGGTAGTCCTGGGCCGCTTTCAGCTCGCGCTGCACAAGCCGCAGCGACACGCCCAGCTGGTCGGCGACGTCGCGCTGCTGCAGGCCATCGACGCGGATCGCCAGCAGGATGCGGCGTCGGCGCTCGGGCATGCGCTGCAGCAGGCCGACCATGTCCTCCAGCGCGAAATCCAGTTCGGCCGCCTGCGCCGGGCCCGGTGCCGGGTCGGCCATCTCCATCAGCGTATCCACCTCTTCCAGGCTCAGCAGGCGGTGGTCGGCACGCTGGCGGTCGATCACCGTGTTCATCGCCATGCGCAGCAGGTAGGCCGCGGGGTTCTGCACGGCATCCAGGCGGTCACGGCGCGCACTCAGGCGCATCCAGGTGTCCTGCAGTGCATCCCCGGCCAGTTCTTCCGACCCCAGCTTGCGTACCAGGCGGCGCTTCAGCTCGTCGTAGGCCCCCAGAAGGTGGTCCATCAGGTCAACTGCCCCAGCCGTACCGTTGCTCATGTTCGAATCCTTGAAGTCATGGAAGGGGCGCGCGCCGGCCACAGTCGTGGTCGGTGCCGGAAGGTCGGATCTGCAGCGTCACCGGCTGCGGCAGCGCGGCGGCATCGGGCGCCAGCACCAGGCTCTGCAGCGCCTGCAACAGGCGCGCATCGCGGCGGGCACTGCCACTGCCCGACAGCAGCTCGGGCTGCTGCACCCGGCCCTCGCCGTCGACGCGGAAGCGCAGCGTTGCGGCATAGCGGCCGGGCGCGATCTCGGGGTCGTCACAGAACGCCGCACGCAGGCGCTGCTGCAGGCCGCCGTAGCGACGCCGACGTTCAGCATCCGGGAGCTCGGCGCCAATACCGGGTTCGGCTGCCGAGGGCGTGCCCCGGCGCAGCACCACGCGCTGCTCGCCGATCACCTCGGCCTCGATACCGGAATCCTGCAGCAGCATCTGCAAGGCAGGCAGCGGCGCAAGGCTGGCGCGCAGCGCATGGCTGCTACGGCCGGCGGCAAGATCGCCCGGGTACATCACCGACCACCCGCTGATGACGCTGAAGCGCTCGACCGCCTGTTCCAGCGGCTGCGCGGGGATGTCGTAGGCATGAACACCGTCCTGCCCCACAGCGGCAAAGGACAGCAGCAGCCATGCGGCGATGGCCACCTTCCAAATTCTGACCGCATGGTGTCCATTCAGCCCCCTGACGTAGAACACATGACCCTCGGCAGCGACAGCAGCTGCAGTGGACGCGCGGCACGACCGGAACCCCGGCCCGCGCGCGACCAGCAAGCGGGCTCAAACCGTACCGGGGGCACATGTCATTGCGATGACCGCCGCCCACGGCCGACCGTCAGGCCAGCCTTCCTGGAGCCAGTCACGAATCATGAAACAACGAATCGAACAGGCCATGTCCTCCAGGCGTGGGGTCAGAGCCCGTTGCGCAGCAACGGGATCCGACCCCTTGGCGGCCAAAACGTGTCGACCAAGGTCGACACCCACCAAGTGCAGCTCATGCCGTTCCGGCAGATCGCGGAAATCTGTCGAAGGCGGGGTGGGTCCGGTTGCAGGGGCGTGAGCCGCATGGATGCGGCGACCGAGCTTACATGGACGTACTTGCAGCGCCCCCTGCAACCGGACCCACCCCGCCGTCCCACGGAATGCACGCTGTTGCTTCGGCCGTTGCTCCTGAGGTTGCCGGCCAGCGGCCGGCACTACCGCGGGTGCCGGGTGCAACCCGGCCGGAAACCATCCATCCTCAAAGCGGCAGCTGGGTGGTCTGCTTGATCCGCTGCATCGGAATCTCGGTCTTGGTGTTCTGCACCCCGGCAATCCGGTTCAGGTGCTGCATCTGGAACTGCCGGTAGGAATCAAGATCGGCCACCGCCACCCGCAGCAGGAAGTCGCAGTCGCCCGCCATCAGATGGCATTCAAGCACTTCCGGGAACGACTTGATGCTGTTGATGAAGTGGTTGGTGGTGTCCTCGTCCTGCCCGCGCAGCCAGACCCGCACGAACACCGTAAAGCCACGCCCCACCTTCGCCTCGTTCAACAAGGCCACATAGCGGTCGATGTAGCCGCCCTCCTCCAGCAACCGCACCCGCCGCAGGCAGGCAGAGGGCGAAAGGCCCACCAGCCGGGCCAGCTCCAGGTTCTGCAGCCGTCCGTCACGCTGCAGGGCATCGAGGATGCGGCGATCGAGGTTGTCGAGCTGATACTGCACGGGATTTCACCTTTGGCGACCTTGGCCGCATGGAATCTCAATATTCCCGAATTGAATGGCATCAACGCAACCCGATTTCGCGATCAGGCCGCTAGCATGGGCCACCCCCACCTCGTTGTGCCGTTCCATGGACGCCCGTACCACCCTCCCCCTGCCCGATACCTGCGATACCGCCCCGCGCGCCGAATTCCTGCGCGGCCTGCGCGCCGCCGTACCGGTGATGATCGGCTTCATTCCGTTCGCCCTGGTGCTCGGCGCCCAGGCCGCCCAGAAAGGCCTGAGCGCACTGGAAGTGCCGCTGATGACCGGCCTCAACTTCGCCGGCGGCTCGGAGTTCGCCGCCGTCGAACTGTGGACCTCGCCGCCGCATATCGCGCTGATCGTGGCGATCACCGCGCTGGTCAACAGCCGCCACCTGCTGATGGGCGCCAGCCTGGCCCCGCTGCTGCAGCACCTGCCGCGCCGCCGGGTGCTGCCGGCGCTGTTCTTCATGTGCGACGAGAGCTGGGCGATGGGCGTGGCCGATGCGCGCCGCCGCGCGCTCGGCTTCAGCCTGGCCTATTACCTGGGCGTGTCGGCAGGCCTGTACACGGTCTGGGTGGCCTGCACCGCGCTGGGCGCGATCGTTGGGCCGATGCTGGGCGACATCCACGCCTATGGTTTCGACATGGCCTTCCCGGCCGTGTTCCTGGTGCTGCTGCGCGGCATGTGGCAGGGCATGAAGGCAGCGCGTCCGTGGCTGGTCAGCCTGGTGGTGGCCGCGGCCACCTACCTGCTGGTTCCCGGCGCCTGGTACGTGGCCAGCGGCGCGCTGGCCGGCCTGGCCGCAGCCTGGCTGCTGGCGGAGGACGCGGCATGATCTTCAACGGACTGATCCACTGGACCTCGGTGCTGACCATCGTGCTGATGGCCGCGGCGACCTACCTGACCCGCATCGTCGGCTTTCTCGCTCTGCGTAACCGCACGTTGAGCAAGCGCGCGGTGACGGTGATGGAAGCCGCGCCGGGCTGCGTGCTGATCTCGGTGATCGCCCCGGACTTCGTTGCCGACAAGCCCGCCGACCTCGCCGCGCTGGCGATCACCCTGCTGGCCGCCACGCGGTTGTCGATGCTGCCGACGGTGCTGATCGGCGTGGTCTCGGCGGGTGTGTTGCGTTATCTGATGGGCTGATACCTCTTCGCCGGGCATGGCCCGGCGCTACACTTGTACCGCCACCCTGATAGCGCCGGGCCATGCCCGGCGGCCCCCCTGCGACACCTAGTCGCAGTCGATCCCGCCACCTACTTGACCAATGTCAAACCGCCCGCCACCGCGCGGGCGTATCTCTATGCAGGAACCCAATACGCCGGCGTTACCGGCATCCAAAGGACCTGCGATGAGCTACACCCCCGACAACGCCCAGCTGCTGAATGCCATGCAGAACGTCATGGTGATCTCCACCACCGACCTGCAGGGCAACATCACCTACGCCAACGACCTGTTCTGCACGCTTACCGGCTTCGCCCGCGAGGAACTGATCGGCCAGCCGCACAGCATCGTGCGCCATCCGGACGTGCCCAAGGCGGTCTACAAGGACATGTGGGACACCATCAAGGCCGGCAAGACCTGGACCGGCATCGTGCCCAACCTTGGCAAGGGTGGCGTGCTCTACGTGGTCGACACCACCGTGCAGCCGCTGTTCGACGCCGACGGCAACATCACCTCGTACATCAGCATCCGCCGCGTGGTGAACGACCTGATGCAGAACTACGACCTGGTCGAGTTCAGCAAGGAAAAGTTCGACGACTTCTACGAGGCCGCGTGAACGCCCTCCCGACCAGTACGCCCTTCAGCCGCCTGCTGGTGGGTTTCGCGTCCGAGTCGGGCAATGCCCGCGCCCTGGCCCAGCGCCTGGGCGCGGACCTGCAGCCGCACGCGCCGAAGGTGCTCCCCTTCAATGACATCGACGTGGCCAGCCTCGGCCAGGGCGATGTGCTGCTGGCGATTTCCAGTTCGTTCGGCGATGGCGAACCGCCGGCCAACGGCGAGCAGTTCTTCGAAACACTGCGCCAGACTCCGACGCTGAGCGGCCTGCGCTATGCGGTGTTCGGCCTTGGTGACACCGGCTACCCCCGTTTCTGCGGCTTCACCAAGGCGCTGGATGCCGCGCTGAGCGAGCGCCAGGCGCAGCCGCTGCTGCAGCGCGTGGATGCCGACCTGGGTTACGAGCAGTTCTTCCAGCAATGGCAGCCGGTGCTGGGCCAGGTTCTGGATGGCGACCTCAACGCTGGCCAGGACCTGCACCTGCAGGTCACCGCCTATGGCGAAGACAATGCCTTTGCCGCCCGCATTCTCGAACGCCGCCGCTTGAACAGCAGCGACCCGGCCGCCTGGCACCTGCAGCTGGACATTGCCGGCAGTGGCATGGCCTACCGCGCCGGCGACACCCTGCACGTGGTACCCGAGAACGACCCTGCCCTGCTGCAGGCATTGGCCACCTGGTACGGCGACACCGCCGCTGTGGCTGCGCTGCATGACCGGGAGCTGCGCCTGCTGAGCAAGGGCGTGCTGCGCGAGCTGGCCAAGCTAGGTGGCAGCGAGGTACTGAAGGGCCTGTTGAAGGTCAGCCAGAAGCGCGAGCTGGAAGCCTACCTGCACGGGCTGGACCTGCTGGACGTGCTGCAGGACCACGCCACGCCGGCCAGCGTGCCGCTGGCCCGCCTGCGCGAGCTGCTGTCACCGCGCCTGCCGCGCGCCTACTCGATCGCCTCGCACCCCTGCAACGACCAGCTAAGCCTGTGCGTGCGCGAAGTACGCTACACCCTGCGCGGTCGCGAGCGCTTTGGCACCGCCACAGGCAGTCTGCTGCACGGCGGCGATACCGCTCGGGTGTACTGCCGCTCCAATCCCGGCTTCCACCTGCCCGATACCGGCGAGGCACCGCTGCTGCTGGTCGGCACCGGCACCGGCATCGCACCGTTGATGGGCCTGATGCAGGAGCTGCAGGCCAGCGCCTGCGCGCGCGAAGTGCACCTGGTGTTCGGCGAGAAGCACAGCCAGCACGATTACCTGTACCGCGAACAGCTGCAGGACTGGCACGCGCGTGGCGTGCTGGCCGGCCTGCATACCGCGTTCTCGCGCGATGGCGCCGAAAAGCTCTATGTGCAGCATGTGCTGCAGCAGCGGGGCGATGAAGTGCGCGATGTACTGGCCCGCGGTGGGCATCTGTACCTGTGCGGCAACAAGAGCCACCTGGAAAGCGCGGTGCGCGAGGCCATCGATGCCATCAGTGGCGAAGGGCATTGGGACACGCTGCGGGGTGAAGGCCGCACGCATTGCGAGCTGTATTGATCCATTCCACTGGATTGCGCGAACGCTGGAATGGTAGAGCCGGCCGCTGGCCGGCTGCTCCGGATTCCATGGCTGCCGGCCAGCGGCCGGCACTACCATCAGCTGTAGTCAACCATCGTCTGTGCGTCGCGGAACCCCTGAAACGGTAGAGCCGGCCGCTGGCCGGCTGCTCCGGATTCCATGGCTGCCGGCCAGCGGCCGGCACTACCATCAGATGCAACCATTCATCGCCTGAGCGTCGCGGAACTCCTGAACCGGTAGAGCCGGCCGCTGGCCGGCTGCTCCGGATTCCATGGCTGCCGGCCAGCGGCCGGCACTACCATCAGATGTAGCCTTCCATCGCCCTTGCGTCCATCGCGGGTCAACCGCCGACGATACGACCATCCACCACGCGTGCTACCTGCTGGCCGAACATGGCCACATCCTGCGGGTCGTGGCTGATCAACAGCAACGGAATGCCAGTATTGTCCAGCACCGTCTCAAGCTCCTGGCGCAGGTGCTGGCGCAGGTCGTGGTCCAGCGCGGAGAACGGCTCATCCAGCAACAGCGCCTGCGGCTGCGTCACCAGCGCGCGCGCCAATGCCGTGCGCTGGCGTTGTCCCCCGGATATCTGCGACGGCAGCAGATCACCGACCGCGTCGATGCGGAATGCGTGCAACCACTGCTCCACCGCATCGAAGCGCTGGCCGATCCGCGGATTCAACCACCCCTTCTCCAGACCGAACGCCACGTTCTGGCGCACGCTCAGGTGTGGGAACAGCGCATAGTCCTGGAAGACATAGCCCAGCCGGCGGCGTTGCGGCGGCAGATCCACGCCGGCGGCCGCATCGAACAGGGTCTGCCCCTGCAGGCGCACATGGCCCTGGCCCGGCCGCAGCAGCCCGGCCACCGCCTTCAAGGTCAGGCTCTTGCCCGCGCCCGAGGGCCCGAACAGCACCACCTGCCGCTGCGTGCACTGCAAAGCTACGTCCAGCACGAAATCCTGGCCGGCCGCCTGCAGTCGGCGCTGCACCTGCAGGTCAAGCCACATCACGCAGCTCCCGGCGACGCCCGCCCACCAGCCGTGCGGCCAGCAGCAGGATCACGATGCACACCACCGAGGTCAGGATCACCAGCGCGTTGGCCTTGCCGTCCTGACCGGCCTGCACCGCCTCGTAGATGGCGATCGACAATGTCTGCGTGCGGCCCGGAATGCTGCCAGCCACCATCAAAGTGGCACCGAACTCACCCATCGCACGGGCAAACGCCAGCAGCAGGCCGGCGAGGATGCCGCGCCAGGCCAGCGGCAGCGTGATGCGGAAGAACACCGCCGCTTCGGACACACCGAGCGTACGTGCGGCCTGTTCCAGCTGTCCGTCCACTTCCTCGAACGCCGCGCGTGCCGGCTTGAATACCAGCGGCAGCGAGGCCACCGCCGCAGCGATCACCGCCGCCTGCCAGGTAAACACCAGGTTGATGCCGAACCACGACTGCAACCACGCACCGATCGGTCCGTTACGGCCGATCAGCACCAGCAGGTAATAGCCCAGCACCGTCGGCGGCAACACCATTGGCAGGGTCAGCAGCGAATCCAGCAGCTCACGGCCGGGAAAGCGCCGACGCGCCAGCAGCGCGCCCAGTGCCACGCCCAGCACCAGATTGATCGCGGTGGCCCAACCGGCCACCTTCAGCGACAACCCCAGCGCGCTCCAGTCGAGATCCATGCCTCAGGGCTTGCCGAACCCGTGCCTGGCCAGGATCGCCTGGCCCTGCGTCGAACGCACGAAGGTGGCGAAGCGTTTGGCCTCGGCCGGCTGCGCGCTGGCCTTGGTCACCGCCAGCGGATAGGCGATGCGCCCCGCCACCGGCACCGCGAAGGCACGACGCACGCGGTCGGGCATCGCCTGCGCATCGGTGGCATAGACGAAGCCGGCATCCACTTCACCGCGCGCCACGTAGTCCAGCGACTGGCGTACGTTCTGCGTGGTGATGACCCTGCCCTGCACCGACGGCCACAGGCCCGCCGCTTCCAGCGCGCCCTTGGCATAGCGGCCGACCGGCACGCTGTCCGGGTTGCCCAGTGCGATGCGCTGCACACCGGCACCGGCCAGGTCCTTCAAGCTACGCGGCGCGGCCTTGGCCTGCGGCGGCACCACCACCCACAGCGCGTTCACCGCGAACACCTCGCGGGTGCCGGCAGCCAGCAGGTCCTGCTGCTGGGCCTGGTCCATCGTGGTTTCATCGGCCGACGCGAACACATCCACCGGTGCGCCACGGCTGATCTGCTGCAGCAGCACGCCGGACGCGGCGAAGTTGAAATCGACCTTGGTCCCCGGGTGCGCCTTCTCATAGGCGGTGCCCAGCTCGCGGAAGCTCTCGGTCAGGCTCGATGCCGCCGACACCGTCAGCTCGGCCGCCCAGGCCGGCATCGCAGCCAGCAGTCCCAGCAACAACAGTCCAGCTCGCTTCATCGTCGGCTCCCGGCCAGGTTCAGTTCGGATCGGATTCGTCGGCCACCGCGAGCGCCGCCAGGCGCTCGGGCTGCAGCAGCAGGATCTCGCGCTGCTTCACCGCGATGATCCCATCATCGCTCAGGCGGCGCAGCACGCGGCTGGCGGTTTCCGGCGCCATCCGCAGGTAGTTGGCAATCTCGGTACGCGCCATCGTCAGGTTGAAGCGCGTGGCTGAAAATCCACGACGCGCGTAACGCTCGGACATGTCCAGCAGGAAGGCCGCCATGCGCTCTTCGGTACGGTGATTCGCGGCCAGCGTGGCGACCTTGCCGATCTCCGCACTGAGCAGGCTGAACAGCTTGGCCTGCAGCCCCGGCATGCGCGTGGCCAACAGGCTCAGCTTGGGGAACGAAATGCGGCACAGGTGCACGGTATCCAGCGCCACCGCATTGCAGGGGAAGCGCGAGCCGTGGATCGCATTCAGGCCGATCACTTCGCCCGGCAGGCTGAAGCCCAGCACCTGCTCGTTGCCCTGGCTGTCATCGACGAAGGTCTTGACCATGCCGGCGCGTACCGCGGCGATCGAATCGAACGATTCGCCGGCGCGGAAGATGTAGTCACTCGCATGGAACGGGCCGACGTGGTCGACCAGTACGTGCAGGTCGCCCAGCGCGGTCTTGTCGTAACCCTGTGACATGCAGGCATCGGAAAATGCACAGGTACTGCAGAAGTGCAGCGCGTCGCCATCATCGGCGGCGGCGGGGTTCGGCGTGGCCCGGCCGAGACGGCCCTGGGAAGGCGGATTCGAAGACATCGAGGCAGGACTCAAGCGATGGCGGCCGCCGGCCGGAAGCATGCGGCCATCATACGCCACAGCAGGCGGCCTTCTTCGGCCAGCCGCAGCACGCGTGCATCCCAGTGTGCCCAACCGCGCGCCAGCAACGGCGACAGCGCCGGCAGCTGTTCGGCGAAGCATTCCTCGAACGGTTCATCATTGCGCCACTCGAAGGCGGCCGCATCGAGCGCATGGTCGCAGGCGATGCTCTGTGCCACCTCGGCCGCCATCCGCTCGTCCTCGGACAGGATCAGGCCCGCGGCAACGCCCATGTGACCGGACTGCAATCGCGCCCGCCATTCGCCCAGTTCGTCCTCCAGCCGGTAGAACACTTCGCCGATCTGGCTGCAGGCGGACAGGCCAAGCCCGATGAAATCACTGCGGTCGCGGCGTGGCACGCCGGCTAGGTCGCAGTGGCGCTGGCCGTCACCCGGCCCATGCGGGTTCGGCAGGTCGCCGCGTTGATAGTGATCGCCACCGATCGGCTCGTAGCCGGCATCGCGCAGCAGGCGCCAGGCCTGCAGCCAGTGCGCCGCCGAGGGATCCCGTGGCAGCGCGCACGGTGCCGGCAGCAGGATGCGCTCAGGCGCTTCGGCCAGCACCTCATGCAGACGTTCGATGAAGCCGGTGTCCTCACTGGCGGGCACGCGCAGCTGGTAGTAGCGCGCGGTGAAGCCCACCTGTCGCGCCTGTGCCAGCAGGGTCGGCCCCGGCGCATCGGCACGGTCGATCACGTTCAGGCGGGTGCAACCGACCGCGCGCAGCTGCGCCGGCGACAGCGCACTACCCGCGTCCAGCCGCACTTCCACCTGCGGGCGCGCCACGGTGCGCAGGTGCTGCGGCACGGCGTCCAGCAGCTGGCCCAGCTGCGGCGGCGGCAACGTCTCGGCCAATCCCAGCTGCAACACCATCGCCACCACTTCGCGGTCCTCGGCCAGGGCATCGGCCTGCAGCTGCAGGGCCAGCAGCAAGGTGTCCAGATACGCCTGTGGCGGCACATCGCGCCCACCACGACCGGCCTGGAAGCCGAGCGTCAAGCCACGCGGGATCAGGTGCTCGTTGCTGGCGCGCACGGCGGCGCGCCAGCCGCTTTCGCCAAACCCGGTGCTGAACTGGTCAGCCGCCGGGAACAGCACATGCCGGGGCTGCCGCAGCAATGCCGCCTGCAGCGCAGTGTCCTCACTCTCATCGACGTGGAAGCTCATGGCACACATCTTCGGGCGTTCCTCTTCGCGTGGCCCTGATTGAAATCAAGCGTGGCGCATCGGTCGGTTCATGCCGGCCAGCGGCCGGCACTACCCTCTCACCCGCTACCCGGTAGTGCCGGCCGCTGGCCGGCAACCCCGTTCACCCGCCGCGTACCCGCTCGGCGGCGGCCGCATCAATGGCTTCGGGCAGGTCGGTCTCGCGGTCGATCTGCGGGAAGTGACGGCGCTCCATGCGGCGAATAGCAAAGTGCATCCACGCCAGTGCAGCCGCCACCAGCACGAACAGCAGCATGAAGCAGCTGCTCCAGATGCCCACGGCGTCGTTCAATGCCCCGAACACGATCGGCAGGATGAAGCCACCCAGGCCGCCGATCATGCCGACCACACCGCCCACCGCACCCACGTGCTGCGGGTAGTACACCGGAATGTGCTTGTAGACCGCGGCCTTGCCCAGCGACATGAAGAAGCCCAGCACGAACACCAGCACGGTGAACATCACCACGCCGATGGCCAGATGGAAGTGGATCGGGCCATGGATGCCCTTCACCACGTACTCGGTATCCGGGTAGGCCAGCAGGAAGGTGCAGATGGCCGACACGCCGAAGGTCCAGTACATCACCCGGCGCGCACCCATCCGGTCCGACATCCAGCCACCGACCACGCGGAACAGGCTGGCCGGGATCGAGTAGCACGCCGCCAGCATGCCCGCGTGGCCCACGTCCATGCCGTAGGCGCCCACCAGGTAGTGCGGCAGCCACAGCGCCAGAGCCACGAAGCCACCGAACACAAAGAAGTAATACAGCGAGAACCGCCACACCTGCAGGTTCTTCAGCGGTGCCATCTGCTCGGCGAACGGCACCGGCTTCACGCCCTCGCGGCGGCGCTGCTCCAGCGACGGATCTTCCTTGCTGAAGAGGAAGAACAGCACCGCCGTGACCGCCAGCGCGACCGCCCAGACCTTGGCAACCATGGTCCAACCCGCGGCCACCATCACCAGCGGCGCCAACAGCTTGGTCACCGCCGAGCCGATGTTGCCGGCACCGAAGATGCCCAGCGCAGTGCCCTGCTTGCTGGCCGGGAACCACTTCGACACGTAGGCCACGCCCACCGAGAAGTTGCCGCCGGCGATGCCCACGCACAGCGCGGCGATCAGGAACTGGGTGTAGGTCTGCGCATAGGTCAGCATCCAGGTGGCCACGGCGCCACACAGCATCACCAGCACCATCACCTTGCGGCCACCGAACTGGTCGGACCAGATGCCGAGGAAGACGCGGCTGACCGAACCGGTCAGTACCGGCGTGGCGATCAGCAGGCCGAACTGGGTGTCATTCAAACCGAGCTGCTGGCTGATCTGGATGCCGATGATCGAAAAGATCATCCACACCGCGAAGCACACGGTGAAGGCAAACGTGCTCAGCCACAGCGCACGTTGCTGCTGCCCGGCACTGGCGGGGGCAAGGGCCTGGTTCATGGGGTCTCCTCGTTCAATGGGGGTCAGCCGATATCCGCGTCGGCTTCGATCTCGTCCAGCCCGCGCACCGGGTAGCGTTCCTGCAGCTGCAGCAGGTAGGCCTGCACCTCGCGCTGGCGTACCTGCAGTTCCAGGTAATCACGCAGCTGCGGCAGCACCGCCTCGAACGGCTGCGGCTGGCCTTCCTCGCGGGCATCGACGCAGACCACGTGGTAGCCCCAGCGCGATTCCACCGGGAAACCGGCTAGGCCCTCGCGCAGGCGGAACACCTGGCGGTCAAACTCCGGCGTGGTCTGCCCGCGCTGCAACCAGCCCAGGTCACCGCCCTCGCTGCTGGAGGGGCAGCGCGAATGACGCAGGGCGAAATCGGCGAACAGGTGCGGCGACTCCTTCAGCAGTCCGACCAGCCGCTCGCCTTCGGTGCGTGCGGCAAATCGCCCGGCCACGTCGTCGGCCGGCGCCGCCAGCAGTATATGGCGCAGGCGCACGCGATCGGGCGAGCGGAAGCGCTCCGGGTTCTGTTCAAAGTAGCGGCGGCAGTCCTCATCGGTCGGCACGCGGTCTTCGATCGCGTCTTCCAGCAGTTGCTGGATCAGCACTTCCTCGTCGCTGACCCGGTTGCCCTCCGGCGCCTGCAGGCCCAGCCGCTGCGCTTCCAGACGCAGCAGCTCGCGCACCACCAGTGCACGCGCCGCTTCGGCGCGTGACTGTTCCGGGCGCATCGCCCGGTGGTGCTGCATCTCGCGGGCGATGTCGGCCTCGCTGATCGCGGTCTCGTCCACGAACAGCCGGCACGGTGCCGGCTGCCCGAGCGAGCGCGGCCCCTGCTCCGCCGCGTCGTGGTGATGCGAATGCGCCTCGGCAGGCACCGGTGCGGCGGAGTCGATCACGGTGATCGGCAGGAATTTCGGCAGGTTGCCCATGGCTTACTCCCGCGGACCGTAGCGCAGCGTGGCCTGGCGGCGGCGCACCACCTGGTACGGCCTCCACAGGTAACTGATCGGAATGCTCCACACGTGCACCAGGCGGGTGAACGGCGCGATCAGGAACAGGGTCAGGCCCAGGAAGATATGCATCTTGTAGACCCAGCTGACGCCCTCGATGTAGTCGGCGGCACCGGCGCGGAAGGTCACGATGTGCTGCGCCCATTCGGCCAGCTGCACCATCACCCCACCGTCCAGGTGGCCGGACGAGATGCGGATGCTGTAGAGGCCCAGGCACAGCTGGGCGAACAGCAGCACCAGCACCAGCGTGTCACCGAAACTGCCGGTGGCACGTACACGTGCATTGAACAAGCGGCGTACCAGCAGGATGCTGATGCCGATGAAGCACAGCGCGCCGAACACGCCGCCCACCACCATCGCCAGCATCTGCTTCTGCGACGAGGTGATGAAGTGCTCGTACACCGCATGCGGGGTCAGCAGGCCGACCAGATGGCCACCGAGGATGGCCAGGATGCCGATGTGGAAGCAGTTGCTGCCGATCCGCATGCCCTTGTCCGACAGCATCTGGCTGGAGCCGGTGCGCCAGGTGTACATGGCCTTGTCGTAGCGGGCCCAGCTGCCGATCAGCAGCACCGCCACGGCGATGTACGGGTAGTACTGGAAGGCGAATTGATGCAGGGAGTAACTCATGGCTGGACCTCTCGATGCGAAGGACGGGCCGGCGAACGCACGGGCGGCTTGCAGTCTTCGGCGGGGGCTTCGGCGCCGAAGCGCACCGCCTCCTCCTCCCACAAGCGGTCCATGGCCTCGGCGGTATCGTCGCGGACTTCCTCGCTGGCACGCTGGCGCAGCGCCTGCAGATCGGCCTTGCCATCACCGGCTTCGACCAGGATCTCGAACAGCACGCGGTGCGGCAGCTCACGCTCGGCGGCACGCGCCGCCAGCATCCCTGCGATATGGCCGATGTGGTGCAGCCACTCGCGGGCCTCGCTGCCGGGGCGATGGGCCAGGAACTCCAGCAGCAGCGGCAGGTAGTCCGGCAGCTCGCGCGCATCCAGTTCGAAGCCGTTGCGGCGGTAGGTCTCGACCAGATCGACCATGGCCTGGCCGCGGTCGCGTGACTCGCCATGGATGTGTTCGAACAGCAGCAGGCTCATCGAGCGACCGCGGTCGAAACTGGCCAGCCACGCCGCCTGCGCATCCAGCGCATCGGTGTCCAGCAGCTGCTGCACGAAGCTGCGCAGCTGCTGGCGGCGGGCGGTGTTCAGCGCCGGGTCGTCGCAGGCGGCGAGCAGTTCCTCGCCGTGCTGCCACAGTTCTTCACGGGGGTAATCCAGCAGCACCCCGACCAGCTTGAGCACGCTCATCACACCACCTCCTTGCGGCGGTGGTTCGGCCCCTTGTCCACCACGAAGGTGGTGCTCTTGCGCTGGCCGAACAGATCGGCCGGGCTGTCACCATTGCAGCCGTTGCCGAAGGTGAAGCCGCAGCCGCCGCGCTCGCCGAAGGCATCGTTGGCGTACTCGCGGTGGCCGGTCGGAATCACGAAACGGTCCTCGTAGTTGGCGATGGCCAGGTAGCGGTACATCTCTTCCACCTGGGCGATGCTCAGTCCGGTCTGTTCCAGCACGGCGGTGTCTTCCACGCCGTCCACGTTCTTGGCCCGGCGCCAGGCACGCATCGCCATCAGCCGCTCCAGCGCACGCACCACCGGCGCCTCGTCACCGGCCGTCAGCAGGTTGGCCAGGTAGCGCATCGGAATACGCAGCGAAGCCACGTCCGGCAGCTCGCCGCTCATGCCCACGCGGCCACGCTCGGCGGCGGACTGGATCGGCGACAGCGGCGGTACGTACCAGACCATCGGCAGCGTGCGGTATTCCGGGTGCAGTGGCAGCGCCAGCTTCCAGTCGATCGCCAGCTTGTACACCGGCGACTGCTTGGCCGCGTCCAGCCAGCTGTCCGGGATGCCCTCCTTGCGCGCGGCAGCGATCACCGCCGGATCGTTCGGGTCCAGGAAGATGTCCAGATGGGCCTGGTACAGGTCCTTCTCGGCGGCCACCGAAGCCGCCTCGGCAATGCGGTCGGCGTCGTACAGCATCACACCCAGGTAGCGTATGCGGCCCACGCAGGTTTCCGAGCACACGGTCGGCTCGCCCATCTCGATGCGCGGGTAGCAGAAGATGCACTTCTCCGACTTGCCGCTCTTCCAGTTGTAGTAGATCTTCTTGTACGGGCACGCCGACACGCACATGCGCCAGCCGCGGCACTTGTCCTGGTCGATCAGCACGATGCCGTCTTCCTCGCGCTTGTAGATCGCACCCGACGGGCAGGCCGATACGCACGCAGGGTTCAGGCAGTGCTCGCACAGGCGCGGCAGGTACATCATGAAGGTCTTCTCGAAGGCGCCGTAGATCTCCTTCTGCACCTGGTCGAAGTTGTAGTCGCGCGAGCGCTTGCTGAACTCAGAACCGAGGATCTCCTCCCAGTTCGGGCCCCACTCGATCTTCTGCATGCGCTCGCCACTGATCAGCGAACGCGGCCGCGCGGTGGGCTGGTGCTGGCTGTCCTTAGCGGTGTGCAGGTTCTGGTAGTCGAAATCGAACGGCTCGTAGTAGTCGTCGATCTGCGGCAGATCCGGATTGGCGAAGATCTTGGCCAGCATGCGCCAGCGGCCACCGGCGCGTGGCACCAGCTTGCCGGCGCGGGTACGCACCCAGCCGCCGTTCCACTTGTCCTGGTTTTCCCATTCCTTCGGGTAACCGATGCCCGGCTTGGTTTCCACGTTGTTGAACCAGGCGTACTCGACGCCCTCGCGCGAGGTCCAGACGTTCTTGCAGGTGATCGAGCAGGTATGGCAGCCGATGCACTTGTCCAGGTTCAGCACCATCGCGATCTGTGCACGGACCTTCATCACACCACCTCCTTGCTGGCCGATGCCGAAGCGCCAGCGGGCTGTTCATCGGTCGCTCCTGCGCGTCCTGCGCCCGCGACACTCGAACTTCCTTGTTCATCGTCCAACCAATCGATCTTGTCCATCTTGCGCACGATCACGAACTCGTCGCGGTTGGTACCGCAGGTGCCGTAGTAGTTGAAACCGTAGGCCAGCTGCGCGTAGCCGCCGATCATGTGGGTGGGCTTGAGCACGATGCGGGTCACCGAGTTGTGGATGCCGCCGCGGGTCCCGGAAATCTCCGAGCCCGGCACGTTGATGATGCGTTCCTGGGCGTGGTACATCATCGCCATGCCCGGCATCACGCGCTGGCTGACCACCGCACGCGCGGCGATCGCACCGTTGACGTTGAACAGCTCGATCCAGTCGTTGTCGACGATACCGGCGCTGCGCGCGTCGTCCTCGCTGATCCACACGATCGGACCACCGCGCGACAGCGTCTGCATGATCAGGTTGTCGCTGTAGGTGCTGTGGATACCCCACTTCTGATGTGGGGTGATCCAGTTCAGCACGATCTCCTTGTTGCCGTTCGGGCGCTGGTTCAGCAGCGGCTCCACCGTGCGCGTGTTGACCGGCGGCCGGTAGCCCATGAAGGCCTCGCCGAAGTCGATCATCCACTCGTGGTCCTGGTAGAACTGCTGGCGACCGGTCACCGTGCGCCACGGAATCAGCTCGTGCACGTTGGTATAGCCGGCGTTGTAGCTGACGTTGTCGTCTTCCAGGCCCGACCAGATCGGCGAGGAGATGATCTTGCGCGGCTGCGCCTGGATGTCACGGAAGCGGATCGCCTCGTGCTCCTTGCCCACCGCCAGGTGGGTGTGCTCGCGGCCGGTGAACGTGCCCAGCGATTCCCAGGCCTTCACTGCGACGTGGCCATTGGTTTCCGGTGCCAGGTGCAGGATCACCTCGGCCGCGTCGATCGCGGTCGAAATGGCCGGGCGGCCCTGGCTCACGCCCGCGTCGTGCACGGTGTGGTTGAGTTTGCCGAGGAATTCGACTTCGTGCTTCGTGTCCCAGCTCATGCCCTTGCCGCCGTTGCCCAGCTTGTCCAGCAGCGGGCCCAGCGAGGTGAACTTGCGGTACAGGTTCGGGTAGTCGCGCTCCACCACCGTCATCGACGGCATGGTCTGGCCCGGAATGGCCTCGCACTCGCCCTTCTTCCAATCAGCCACGCCGAACGGCATGCCCAGCTCGTTGGGGGTGTCGTGCAGGGTCGGCACCAGCACCAGGTCCTTCTCGACGCCCAGCACGCCCGGCGCCATCTCGCTCACGGCGCGGGCGACTTCCTTGAAGATTTCCCAGTCGCTGCGCGATTCCCAGGCCGGATCCACCGCCTTCGACAGCGGGTGGATGAACGGGTGCATGTCCGAGGTGTTGAGGTCGTCCTTCTCGTACCAGGTGGCCGTGGGCAGCACGATGTCCGAGTACAGCGCGGTGGTGCACATACGGAAGTCGAGCGTGACCAGCAGGTCCAGCTTGCCTTCCGGTGCCTCGTCACGCCACATCACTTCCTCCGGCTTGATCGCCCCCATCTCGCCCAGGTCCTTGCCCTGCAGGCCATGGCGCGTACCCAGCAGGTGCCGCAGCATGTACTCGTGGCCCTTGCCCGAGGAACCCAGCAGGTTCGAGCGCCAGATGAACATCATCCGCGGGTGGTTCTGCTGTGCATCCGGATCGGCAAACGCGAAGTCCAGCGAGCCGTCCTTGAACTTGCCCAGCGCGTAGTCGGCCGGGGCAACACCCGCCGCTTCGGCCTCACGTACCAGCTGCAGCGGATTGCGGTCCAGCTGCGGCGCACACGGCAACCACCCCATGCGCACCGCGCGCAGGTTCAGGTCGGCCAGGCTGCCGCTGTACTTGCTGGCATCCGCCAGCGGCGACAGCAGCTCGTCCACCTGCAGCTTCTCGTAGCGCCACTGCCCGGTGTTGAAGTAGAAGAACGATGTGCCGTTCATGTGGCGCGGCGGGCGGCTCCAGTCCAGGCCGAACGCCAGCGGCTGCCAGCCGGTCTGCGGGCGCAGCTTCTCCTGGCCCACGTAGTGAGCCCAACCACCACCGGTCTGGCCCACGCAACCGCACATGATCAGCATGTTGATCAGGCCGCGGTAGTTCATATCGTTGTGGAACCAATGGTTCATCCCGGCGCCGACGATGATCATCGAACGGCCATGGGTCTTGTCGGCGGTACGTGCGAACTCGCGGGCGATCTCGATCACCTCGGCGCGCGACACGCCGGTGATGCGCTCCTGCCAGGCTGGGGTGCCCGGCACCATGTCGTCGAAGCTCGATGCCACGTTGCCGCCGCCAAAGCCACGGTCCACGCCGTACTGGGCCAGCAGCAGGTCGTAGACCGTGGCCACCAGGGTTTCGCCACCCTCGGCCAGGGCCAGGCGACACACCGGGATGTTGCGCTCAAGCACGTCGTCGGCCGGCGCGGCGGTCCAGCCGTCGGTCTCGATGCCACCGAAGTACGGGAAGCTCACCGCCTCGATGCCCTCATGGCCATCGGCCAGGCTCAGGCGCAGGCGCGTATCGGCGCCGTTGCTTTCCTTTTCCTCGATGTTCCACTTGCCCTTCTCGCCCCAGCGGAAGCCGATCGAGCCGTTGGGCACCACGATCTGGCCGCTGGTCTCGTCATAGGCCAGCGTCTTCCAGTCCGGGTTGTTGGCTTCGCCCAGCCCGCCCAGTTCACTGGCGCGCAGGAAGCGGCCCGGCACCAGGCGGCCGTCGTCGCGGCGTTCCAGGCGCACCAGCATCGGCATGTCCGAGTACTGGCGGCAGTAGTCCTGGAAATACTGCGAGGGCGAATCGACGTGGAACTCGCGCAGGATCACATGGCCGAAGGCGAAGGCCAGCGCCGCATCGGTGCCCTGCTTGGGGTGCAGCCAATGGTCGGTCAGCTTGGCCAGCTCGGAATAGTCCGGGCAGATCGCCACCGTCTTGGTGCCGTTGTAGCGCGCCTCGGTGAAGAAGTGTGCGTCGGGCGTGCGCGTCTGCGGCACGTTCGAGCCCCAGGCGATGATGTAGCGGCTGTTGTACCAGTCGGCCGATTCGGGCACGTCGGTCTGCTCGCCCCAGATCTGCGGCGAGGCCGGCGGCAGATCGCAGTACCAGTCATAGAAGGACAGGCAGGCGCCGCCCAGCAGCGACAGGTAACGCGCACCGGCTGCATAGGACACCATCGACATCGCCGGAATCGGCGAGAACCCGACCACGCGGTCCGGGCCGTACTGCTTCACCGTGTACAGGTTGGAGGCGGCGATGATCTCGTTGGCCTCTTCCCACTGCAGGCGCACGAAGCCGCCCATGCCGCGGCGGGTCTTGTACGAACGCGCCTTCTCCTTGTCCTCCACGATGCTGGCCCAGGCATCGACCGGGCCCTTGCTCTTGCGCGCCTCGCGCCACAGGCGCAGCAGCGTGCCGCGGATCAGCGGGTACTTCAGCCGGTTGGCGCTGTACAGGTACCAGGAATAGCTGGCGCCACGCGGGCAGCCACGCGGTTCGTGGTTGGGCAGGTCCGGGCGCGTACGCGGGTAGTCGGTCTGCTGGGTTTCCCACGTGACCAGGCCGTTCTTGACGTAGATCTTCCAGCTGCACGAACCCGTGCAGTTCACGCCGTGGGTGGAACGCACGATCTTGTCGTACTGCCAGCGGGCGCGGTAGCTGTTTTCCCAGTCGCGGCCTTCGCTCTTGGCGAATCCGTGGCCATCGGCAAAGGTCTGGGGGTCACGCTTGAAGAACTGCAAGCGATCGAGGAAATAACTCATCGGGGGTCTCCCTTTGCGGACATCGGCATCGTGGCTGTGTGTATCATCTGGCTGCGGTGCGTTTTCATGTCGTCAGCAGGGTGTCTCGGCACCGCGCCGGTAGTACCACCACCAGGTCACGGCCAGGCAGGTGACGTAGAAAACAACGAATCCGTACAGCGCCATGTCGGGGCTGCCGGTCAAGGTGATGGACGAGCCGTAGCTCTTGGGAATGAAGAAGCCGCCATAGGCGCCGATCGCACCGGAGAAGCCGACCACCGCGGCCGACTCGATGCTGGCCTGGTGGGCAGCAGCAGCCTTGCCCTCGGCGTTGTCGTTGGCCGACCAGCGCTCATGCAGGGTGCGGAAGATCACCGGGATCATGCGGAACGTAGTTCCGTTGCCGATGCCACTGAGCACGAACAGCGCCATGAAGCTGAGCAGGAAGCCATGGAAGTTGCCGCCCTGGCCGTGGCTGGGCAGGAAGTGCAGCACGCCGAACACCGCCGCGATCATCAGCGCGAACACCCAGAAGGTCAGGCGTGCGCCGCCCCAGCGGTCGGCCATGCTGCCACCCACCGAGCGCATCAGTGCACCGAGCAGCGGGCCGATGAAGGCGTAGGCCAGCGGGTTCACATCCGGGAACTGGCTCTTCACCAGCATCGGGAAGCCGGCCGAGAAACCGATGTAGGAACCGAAGGTGCCGATGTACAACCAGCACATCAGCCAGTTGTGCTTGCGGCGGAAGATCACCGCCTGCTCGGAGAACGACGAGCGGGCGCTGGTCAGGTCGTTCATGCCGAACCAGGCCGCGATGGCGCACAGCGCGATGGCCGGCACCCAGATGAAGCCGGCGTTCTGCAGGAACAACGGCGCCCCACCCTCCACCGTGGGCTGCGGTGCACCACCCAGCGCACCGAACACGCCCACGGTGATGACCAGCGGGATCACCGCCTGCGCCACCGACACGCCCACATTGCCCAGGCCGGCGTTCAGGCCCAGCGCCAGGCCCTGCTTCTGCTTGGGGTAGAAGAAGGAGATGTTGGACATCGACGAGGAGAAGTTCGCGCCACCGAAGCCGCACAGGATTGCGATGGCCACGAACACCCCGTACGGCGTGGCCGGGTTCTGTACCGCAAAGCCGAGCCAGAGCGTCGGCGCCAGCAGCGAGGCCGTGGACAGCGCGGTCCAGCGGCGGCCGCCGAAGATCGGGATCACGAACGAATAGAAGATGCGCAGCGTGGCGCCGGACAGGCTGGGCAGCGCCACCAGCCAGAACAGCTGGTCAGTGCTGAAGTTGAAGCCGATCTTCGGCAGGCTGATCGACACCGCCGAGAACAGTACCCAGACCGAGAAGGCGAGCAGCAGCGAGGGGATCGAGATGATCAGGTTGCGGGTGGCGACCCGCTTGCCGGTGCGCGCCCAATAGCCGGGGTCCTCCGGCGTCCAGTCGCTGATGACGCGACCTGGACTGGCAGTGCTGCGGACAACAGGATCGCTACCGACGGTCATACATGGCTCCAAGGCTGTGGAATGACGTGGGTACTGCTTTCAAGTTGTGACCCGTCGTCATGCAGCCATTAGGCCGTGCAGCAACAGCGACGGGGTTGATCTGGATCAATCAGGGGCCGGTTTCCGCCGTGCCCCTGACAAATGTCAAACCGGTGAAGCGGTGTTGCGGCGGGTCACCCCGCGCTGGCGCACGCTGTCGCGCACGTCCACATCGAACTGCAGCTGAAGCTGGCCGCCATCTTCCAGGGCAATGTCGAATGGCAGCCCATCCCGGCACGGCAGCCGCGCCGCCAGGGCCTCGACTGCCGGGCGCGGCAGTACCAGGCGGCAGAAGGTGCCGCCATCGAGCAGCACCGGTTGATCGCCGCCATGCAGCGACACCGCCATGCCCCAACCTTCAATACCGCCGAAGCGGGTCATGTTCTCGACCGACTCACCGGCCAGCAGGCGCGCCAGTTCGGCCTCGTCCAGGCGAAGCCGTACCGATTGGTCCTGCAACTGCACTTTCATGACGCAACATCCTCCCATTGTTCGGGGGTATTGCAGTTGACCAGGCAGGCTTCGTCAACGCTTTCCAGCGCCAGCACGTGCATCTGCAGGCGACGCTGGAAGGCCTGTACCGAGCGCGGCCCCTGCGCATCATCCAGCATCGCGGCCAGCACGCTACGAGTGGCATTGTCCACATTCAACAGCATGGGAAAGGGATGCCCGTCAAAGATCGTACATGCGCCCCGCCCCTCGGCGGCCAACCGTTGGAGCAGCCGCGGTGCCAGCAACGGCGTGTCCACCGCTACCACCCAGGCCTGGCTGTCGGGCATCTGCTGCACCACGCTGTGCAATCCACCCAGTGGGCCGCAGCGCGCGACCTGATCGGGGATGCCGCCGAAGGCCGGATAGTCGCCGCTCACCCACACCCGTTCTGCGCCGGCCTGCAGCAGCAGGCCACGCATGTGTTCCAGCAGGGTGCACCCCTGCCACGGCAGCAGCGCCTTGTCTCGCCCCATCCGGCTGGACAGGCCGCCGGCCAGCACGATGCCGTTGATGCTCATCGAAGTAGTGCCACGCCATGCGTGGCTGCGTCGGCCGGATTCATCGGGAAGGCCGCATCCACGCATGGCGTGGATCTACTGAACCCCACGGCCATCCAGACATTCGGTGGTAGAGCCACGCCATGCGTGGCTGCAGCGGACTCAATGGTGGTGGTCGTGCGCATGGTCATGGGCATGTGCGGGTTCGTTGTCCGCGTGGCACAGGCTGCAGCCCTCGCTCCACTCGCTGTCGCCGTCCTCGTAATGCTCCTGCTTCCAGATCGGGCACTGGTGCTTCACCACCTCGATCAACTGCCGGCAGGCCCGGAACGCCTCGTCTCGGTGCGGGCTGCCCGCCGCCACCACCACCGCCACATCGCCAATGCCCAACCGGCCCTTGGCGTGGGCCACATACAGTTTCAGCTTCGGACCGAACGTCGCCTCGACCTCTGCGGCCAGGCGCTTGAACTCGTTCAGCACCAGCGGCTCGAACAGGTCGTAGGTGATCCCGGTCACCGGTCGGCCGATATTGACGTCGCGCACCTTGCCGATGAACACATCGATGCCACCGAACCCCGGATCGGACACCGCAGCGATGCCCTCGGCCGGATCGATCGACGCCTGCGCGCGATCCACCACCTTGGCGATGATCTTCTCGCTCATGGCTCAGCCCCCGCTCACCGGCGGCAGGATCGCCACCCGGCCATCGTCGGGCAGCGCTTCGTGGTCACGCAGCACGCGTTGCTGGTCGGCGAACGCCGAGTAGTCCAGCAGGCCAGCGCGGAATCCTGGCCAACGCACCGGCAGCAGCTCGCGCAGCGCCTGGCGCAGATCGGCCACGGTGCCACCGGCCACCTCCACCGCGATCTCGCGGCTGGCATCCAGATCGGAAAACGCACCGAACAACTGCAGATTCACCTGTTTCATCACGACTCCTGGCTCGCCAGCTGCACCGGGTCATGGTGACCCCAGCCCTGCACGCGCACGTAGGTGCCAGCGTTGGCCAGGTCGCCCTCGGCCTCCAGCACCACCCAGGCGTTGGCCTGCAGCATGGACATCAAACGGAACGACTCCTGCCCGGACAGCACCCGCGCACTCAGGTGGCCCTGCGCGTCCACTTCCACCCGCGCACGCGCGTGGAAGCGCAGGCCCGGCGGCTTGCGCACGTCGGCCTGCAGTGGCAGCTGCAACACGGCTTCCGGTGCCAGCCCCAGCAGGCGGCGCAGCACCGGCTCGACGAAGAAGCGCTGGCCCACGGCGGCCGAGACCGGGTTGCCGGGCAGACCGAAATACAGCGCGCCATTGGGCAGCACCGCAAACAGCAGCGGCTTGCCGGGGCGGATCGCCACCTTGTGGAACACGATGCGCGCACCACGTCCACGCAGCGCATCGGGAACGAAATCGTAGCGGCCGGCCGACACCGCGCCTGTGCTGATCAGCAGCTGCGCGCCGGCAGCCAGCGCGTCATCCAGCACCGCATTGAACGCCGCCACGTCATCACCCACCGTGCCCTGCCACACCACTTCGGCACCGGCGGCCTGCAGGCGGCCAACCAGATACGGCCGGTTGCTGTCACGGATCTGGCCGGACTCCAGCGTCTGCGCCGCCTCGGTCACCAACTCCTTGCCGGTAGCGATCACTGCCGCCTTCGGCCGCGCCACCACCGCCACCTGGCCCAGGCCGATGGCATGCAGCAGGGTCCGCGCATTGATATCCAGCACCTGCCCGGCCTGCAGCACGCGCTCGCCTTCGCGTACATCCTGGCCGCGCAGGCGCACGTTCTGGCCCGGCTTCACCGTGCCCTTCAAGGCGATGCGGGTCGGGCGGCCGTCCTCGCTGGCGAGGATCTCCACGTTCTCGACCGGCACCACCGTATCCAACCCAACCGGCATGCGCGCACCGGTCATGATTTCCCAGGCACCCTCGCCGCCTTCGGCGCCGGCATCGCCGGCCGCCTGCCAACCCTGCACCGCGAATTCGGTACCGGCTTCGAACGTCGTGCCGTTGGCGCGCAGCGCGAAACCGTCCATCGCAGAATTGTCGAACGGCGGCAGCGACTGCCCACTGATGATGTCACTGGCCAGAGTGCGGCCGCCGGCCTCATGCAGCGGCAGGCGCTCGGCCGGCAGCGGCGTGGCCGCATCCAGCAGGTGCTGCAGGGCTTCGCTATAGGCAATCATCAGTGGCCACCACCATCGACCATCACCAAAGCGTGGCCCAGCACCGGCGCCAGAATATCGAGGCACTGCGCCGCCGCCTTCGGGCTGCCCGGCAGTGCGAACACCAGCATGTTGCCCAGCTGCACCACCTCGGCGCGGCTCAGCCAGGCCATCGGCGTGTGCTGTGCGCTCAGTGCCCGCACCATCTGCGCCAGGCCATGCACCGGCCGTGCGTTCAAGGAACGCAGCGCCTCCGGGGTCAGGTCACGCGGGCCCAGCCCGGTACCGCCGGTGCACAGGCACAGGCGCACGCCCTCGGCGGCCAGTGCCTGCAGGCGGCCAGCCAACGGCTCGATGCCGTCGGGCAAGATCTCGGCGGCCACGACCTCACCGCCCAGCTTTTTCAGGCCGCTCACCAGGGTTGGGCCGGACACATCTTCATAGGTGCCCTCGCTGGCGCGATCGCTCAGCGTGATCACCGCGCAGGCCGCGCCCTCCAACCCCTTCGGCGCACGCGGCTTGAAGCGTGCACGCTCGGCATCGTCCATGCCATCCGGGTGCAGCCACACGCCGCGCTTGCCGCCTTCCTTGAACAGCAGGCGGATGCCTTCGATGCGCAGCGCCGGTTCCACCGGCTTGCTCAGGTCGTACAGGGTCAGCAGTGCCGCGTTGACGCCGGCCAGTGCCTCCATCTCCACGCCGGTGCGCGCCTCGCTGGCGCACTCGCACCACACGCGGATCGCCTGCCGTTCCGGTACCGCCGCGCAGAACACCTGTACCAGCTCCAGCGGCAGCGGGTGGCACAGCGGCATCAGCATCGAGGCCATCTTGGCGCCCTGCAGGCCGGCAATCTCGGCCATCACCAGCGCATCGCCCTTGGGCAGGCGGCGCTCGACGATCAGCGGATAGGCCACCGGACCGGCATGCAGCTCGCCCACCGCCACCGCACGGCGGCGGGTGATGCGCTTGTCGCGGACATCGGCCATGTGGAAGGCCGCATTCAATTCCCCACTCATCGTGTTGCTCATCCTCCGATGGAGGCCAGGTGCGGGGTCAGCCCGGTCTGGCCCTGGTGCAGTCCATGCCCGGCCGCTTTCAGGCCAAGCTGTGTGGTGATGCGTGCCAGCAGCGCGTCGTGGTCATCGTCGCTCTGCAGCAGCGGGCGCAGCGGCACGCCGAACTCGCCGAACAGGCACAGCCGCAGGTCGCCCTTGGCGGTTACCCGCAGGCGGTTGCAGCCCTTGCAGAAGTCACGCGAATACGGGGCGATGATGCCGATGCTGCCGCGATGGTCGGGGTGGCCGAACTCACGCGCCGGGCCCGCATCGGCGGCGCGCGGCCGCTCGTGCCAGCCGGCCGCCAGCAGCTGCTCGATCACCACGTCGGCGCGCAGGTGGTGGCGCTGGAAATAGGCTTCGTTGTCGCCGGTGCGCATCAGCTCGATGAAGCGCACGCTGAAGGGGCGGTCGCGCAGGTAGTCCATCCACTGCGGCAGCTCGTCGTCGTTCAGGCCACGCAGCAGCACCGCGTTGAGCTTGATCGCCGGCAGGCCCAGTGCCTGCGCCAGCGCCAGGCCCTGCTCGATCTCCGGCAGGCGGTCATGCCCGGTGATGGTCCTGAAGCGTTCGCGCTGCAGGCTGTCCATGCTCACGTTCAGCGCGGTCAGGCCGGCGCGGTGCCAGCCCGGCAGGCGCCGCGGCAGCAGCGTGCCATTGGTGGTGATGGCCACCTTGCGGATGCCCGGCACCGCCGCCACGGAGGCGATGATCTCGTCCAGGTCCTTGCGCAGGCTGGGCTCGCCACCGGTCAGGCGGATCTTGCTCATGCCCAGCGCGGCGAACGCACGCACGAGGCGCGCGATTTCATCCACCTGCAGGAAGCGCGGGCGGCCATCGGCCTGGTAACCGTCGGGCAGGCAGTAGCTGCAACGGAAGTTGCAGGCTTCGGTCAACGACAGGCGCAGGTACGGAAAGCTGCGTCCGAAACCGTCGGTGAGTTGGCTCATGGCTGGTCCACCTTGTTGCTCCACCGTCTTGCCTGTGCCCGGAACGGCCCGGAAACCCTCGTCTGCTGGAACGATTGCCAGAGTACGCGGCAGTCAGTTCCATGGGCATGACTTAAATCAATCGTCTTCGGCCCCGCGCGGCAGGCGTTATGGCAGCATGCGGCTTTCCGTGCAGCGGGCGTGTGACAACCCTCATGATGATGAACGATTTCCAGCAGCTGCTGCACGCCGCAGGCCAGCAGGCTGAACCGCAACGCTTGCTGTTCGTATTCGTGCGCGCCGAGCTGCCCGAATCGCCCACCAGCGACCAGCGCGACCGGCATGACCGTCGCGAGGGCGGCACCCTGTCGCCGGTGCTGTGCGTGGACAAGCTGCCGGCCGAGGTGCCCAGCTTCCAGGCACTGGCGACCGAGTCGACCACCACCGGCATCGACTGGGATCTGGTCTTCGTAGCGGCGCTGGATGGCCGCGCCGGTTTCGCCCCCAACAGCGATGAGGCCGCGCGCCCGCTGAAACTGATGGTCAACGCCATCCATGACGGTCAGATCGGCCGCTTCGCCGCCTTCGACCGGGGCGGCGAGCCTGTTCAGTTCTATTGAGCCACCAGCTGCAGGGTCAGGAAGAAGATCACCAGCACGGTGTTCAGGCCCCAGGCCACGGTCAGCCCGCGTGCGGCCACGCCCAGGTTGGGGTTGTGCGCGGTGGGCGCCGCCCGCCAGACCGCCGGGATGATCCAGCCCGTATAGAGCAGCAGCACGGCAAACACTCCCAGCAGCAGCGACGTGCGCTGGTTGGCCAACGCCCAGAGGGCCGCGGCCCACAGAATGTTGCTGGGAATGACGCCCTGCAGCCAGAACACACTCCAGAGCCGTGAACGCCCCGGGGTATCGGGCGCCGGGTGCAGGGAAGCGGTGGCGGTCATAAGTCTCCTTCTGGTTAGGAAACGTGCCGGACCAGCCTGCGCTTGGTGGCTGGGAACGTCAACCCGAGTCGCACGTCACGCTTTGGCACCGGTGGGGCGCCGCCGGGCTCGACTCAGGCTCGCGCGGAGCCTGTCGCTATCGCCCTTCCCCACCCGCACCCTTCCCTCCCCCAACCTCGACACCTGTCGCAGATTGCGCGGTTCGGGCGGATCACCACGCCAGCCCGCGCTGGCAGTGCTTAGCAGCGTGGGAGAATGCCGAAAGCGTCTCCAATCGAGTGATGTTTGCAACTCTTCTGATTGGCATTGCACAGCGCCAGGGGCTCAGATGGCGTGCCACCGGAAAAGGGTGGCCGGGCTTCGAACACCCGAGTTGATGTTGATGTATGCGCTTGCCAGCCGGCGTCACCTCTGCGTGGCGCCGGCTGGCAATCCGTCTGCCGGCTATGGCGGGCGGTGCGTGGGGGCCTTCGGGCCCGCCGGACTGACATCAACCCGGTGTTCGAACCACGTACCGTCCGCCACTTTTATGAGTGGCGGCTACCGATTGCCCTGCACGGAGCTCTGCCATGAACGAATCGGACTTCCCCCATCTGCACGCCTATCGCAGTACCGCCCACGACGACGGTTCGCCACAGGCTGCGCCCGCAGTGGACAGGAACACCTTCATTGCCAATCTCAACCGCATCGGCTCCGGTGCGGCGGCTGACGGGCAACCCTGGCCGGAACGGCATCAGCTGCCCGGTCGCTGCCTGGCCCTGGCCGATGCCGATTGCGCGTTGAGCGGGTTGCGTGTGGTGCTGGAAATGCTGCTGGCGGCGGAGCGCACCCGCCAGAACGGCGAACCCGGGCAATACGTGGGCGACCGGGTGATGGAGGGGTTGGTACTGGCCAGCCAGTCATTGTGCGCGCAGGCGGTGGGGCGGTTGCAGCCTGAAGGGTGAATGCCATGCGCCACGGCCTTCAGCGAGGACCGCTTTCAGCAGGCGTCAATGCTCGCTGAAAGCGCTTCTCAGATCGACGCCGATGATCGGCGAGAAGTCCACCTTCCACAGCTCCAGTTCGAAGAGCTGATCGTGATTATCCAGGCACAGGGTGACTCTCACCGGCACGCCGTCAGCATCGGCAAGCATGGCCGTGGCAATGTCACTGCCGAAAAGCTGGGTCGTGCTGGAGAGGAACACCACGCCCCCGAATCCCACGACCTCCACGTCCTCCACCTGGGCGAGCGCCAGATCCTTCAACAACCGTTCGGACAGCTCGGTCGCCCCAGGCAGCAGCCTGTGGATGAGGGAGACCTCGTCGGGGGTGAGGAATCTGGGCACGGGATGTCCTTCAGGGCACTGCACCCGCCATCGGCAGATGCTCGATCCGCCATGTCCTGGCGTAGATGAGAATGACGCTTCCGGTCGAGCTGGTCTCGAGACGGAAACACTTCAGGCCGGACAGCGGATAGCCGACCGCCTTCCAACGATCAAGAAGATCAGCAAGTCCCGGCTCGTTATCGTCAACCCTGGCGAACTCAATTCGCTCTTCACCCAGTAAAACTGGCAGAGCGTTCTGCGCGAGCAGACATCCTGTGCAGCATGAGCCGGATAGGAAACAGCCATGACAACGCATCGATGGAGAACTTCTTCCAGCGACAGTAGCGGGAACATACAAAGCAGAGGATCTAAAGCAATCACGACGAGACACGCGCAAACGTCGCCCTGCACATCGAGATGTTCTAGAACCCAAGACAGCGCCACCGCTCCAGCGACGAGCCGCCCCAATAAAGTTCGAGACGCAGCAGGCACTTGGCGGCTGATGGCTACCCGGGGAACACTGGACGATTAACCTTTGGATCAGGCCCCGCCCAGCTTCTTAACATTCTTCTCCTTCACCACGTCCAGCATCGATTTGACCGCCTCAACTCCATGATTCAGGGCCACTATTAGAGAATCGCAAAGTTTCAGATCATGATCATCCAACGCCGGGACTAGTTCCTTCAGCAACTTCAGCGCTAGATCCGTCTTGCCTAATAGCGCCAATGCAGTTGCATGATTGATATGAGCGTGAGCACCTCTCAAGCCCCGCGTCTCAAGAAATGATGCAAATTCCATCAAGGTCATTGAAGACTTCGCTTCAATAACGTTTCGCAGCTCGATCGATGAAAGAATGCTCTCAACCACATCATCGTCTGCCATTTGATCCCTTCCGATAAACGGCCGATCCGCGATTCGGCTGCTGTAGGAAAGATGCGGCCCAAAGGAGTCAAACAATGGAAATACAAAATTCCATACATAGAGCCCCCTTGGGACGAACTCCAGAACAATTCCTTGTGCCACATAGTCATAGTCACTTCGGAAAAAATATCCGCTTGACCCGCCGATCAGGCCGGACCTTTTCCGCAGAAGGCTGCAAATGTATCGCTTGTTCATCTTATCAACGGCCTTCAGGCTTAAGTTCCACCACGAGAGTTCCCTCGGGGAGATTCTTGACGTACTTATTGTACTGATCCCAGGAGATGTAAGCCCAACCAGTCTTCAGATCGAAGATGGCTTGAGGTGCATCAACTGGGCCGTACACAGCGTCCGCCCGTGAGGACCCCGGGTACCCATACCTAACAACCCTACGGCCAGCGTAGCTCACCTCAGTCGCATACTGAGACGTCGGGCATGTGGTATCCACCAGGCGCTTGAACTCACTATGGATGAGCGTTCCGCGTATCCAAGGCAGTGAGCAACGCCATCCACAGGTGGCGTCAATGGTGGACGCTGCTTGGTTTGCCAGCCTCTGGAGCCGATTTCCGACCGCCTGCAACTCCGGTGAAACAGGTACGGCCTGAGGTATGTATTTTTTATCGGCCAAGCCTAGCGGATCGACACGGCCAGTGGGATCTCCGCTTCCATACGCGAACGAGTTCAGTCCACCCATCAACCCAATCGGATCGCTCTGGGTATACCGCCCCACTGCCGGGTCGTATTCCCTCCGATAGTTGTAGAACAGCCCACTCGCATCCGTCGCCTGTTGGCCCGGGAATCGCAGCGCCAACTCGAATGCCACGCCATCGCCGTCCGGGTCGGTACTCGGAATCTGGTTGCCGAACACCTCGCTCTTGTTGCTCCACTCCCAGATCGCCACATCGCGCGCCGGGTCGATCACCACGCGCGGCGTACCCAGATGGTCCGGCTGGATGTAGGCCAACTCCGGCACACCTGCGCTTGGCACGCTGATCAGCGCCACCGGGTAGTTGTCCAGCCAGATGGCCTGCTGCTGCGCCTGGCCCGTGGCTGAGTAGCTGCCCAGCCACTGCCCTGCTTCGTTATACAGAGTGATCTGTGCAGCGCCACCAGCCGGGGTGCGCAGCACGCGCTCGCCGCGATGGTTGTAGGCGTAGCTTTCCAGTACGGCGTTGCCTTGCTTCACCGCGTTCATGCGGTTGGCATCGTTGTAGATGAACGTCTTGCCGCCGATGCTGGTGGTGTTGCCCACCGCGTCATGGTTGCGCGCTTCACCATCCACCGCAGTCAGGCGATGACTGGTTGCGGGATAGGTGTAGCTGGCAGTGCCCGCCGAAGTGGTCAGCACGGTGCGATTGCCGGTGGCGTCGTAGGCATAGGTTTCAATCGGCGTGCCGGTCGCGCCGTCCTGGGTCTGGGTCAGGCGACCCAGCGCGTCGTAGGCGTACTTGGCCAATACCGTCGAGCCAGTGCCGTTCTTCAGCTCGGTGATCGAACCGACCGGATCATAGCCGTAGCCCAGCGACAGGCCACCTGCGGCCGGGTCATGTACCGCCTGCGGGCGGTAGTCCAGATCCAGCGGACGCTGTAGCTGGCGACCATTGCCATAGGTCCAACCGGTCACCGGGCCGAAGGCCGCGTAGGTCACGTTGTTCACCACGATCTGGCGGGCTTGGCCGGGCCGGGTCAGTCCGATCTGGCTGATGCGCCCCAGGGTATCGCGCACGTAGTCGGCCACACTGCCATCGGGGTACGTCAACGCCGTCAGGCGGCCCGACTTGCTGTAGGCATAGCGCAGGGTACTGGCCACCCCATTGAGCGTCTGCACCTTGCGGGTGACCTGACCGAAGCGGTCATGGCAGTACTGGGTGCTGCCATTGGCGTGCAGCACCTGCCCCAGGCGCCCCTTGGCAAAGCGCTCTTCGGCAGTACACGCAGCGGGCGCCACGTCGTAGCTGTAGCCCACGTCCAGATTGGGGTCCGGATAGGCGATGCCGATCAGCCGGTTGAGTGCATCGTAGTGATAGGTGGCGGTGACGCCACGCGCATCGGTGGCCGTCTTGCGATTGCCGACCGCATCCACGGTGAAGCTGCTGGCGCCACTGTCCGGGCTGACCTGGCCGGTCAGGTCACCGAAGCCGTTGTAGGCGTAGGTGGTGTGCAGTCCCTTCGGGTCGGTGATCTGGGTGACCTGGTCCAGCGCGTTGTACTGGCTGCGGATCTCCGCCGCCACGCCGCCGACGTCCTGCAGGGTCTGGGCCAGGCGGTTCAGCGGGTCATACTGCTGGCTGGTCACGCGCTGCAGGGCGTCGGTCACCGTCTGCGGGTTGCCGTTGGCATCGTAGGCAAAGCCAGTAGCGTGATTGCCCGCATCCTTCAGTGCGGTCAGCTGGCCGAGTGTGTTGAACGTGCGTGCCAGGGTACGGCGCAGCGTGCCACCGGTGTCCAGCGTGTCTTCCTTGAGGCGGTTGCCGGCATTGTCCAGTGTGTAGTGAATCGTGTTGCCTGCGTTGTCCTCGATGTCGGTCAAGCGCAGCGCAGCATCGTAGACGTAGGAAACGCTGCTGCCATCCGGCTCGGTGATCTTCTGCACCTGGCCCGTCGGCCAATAGCTCAGCTGGGTGACCCGATCCTCGGCAGTGGTCGCGCCGCGTACGGTGATCGAGGTCGGCCAGCCGCGAGCATGGTACGTGTAATCGGTGACCACGCCGTTGGCGTCCTTGACCGACAACGGCCGCCCGAACGCGTCGTAGGCCAAGGTATCGACCGTCTGGCCCAGCGCATTGGTCACGCTGCGCAGGTCGCCCTTGCGATAGCTGCAGGCACCTCCGGTCGCGCACCCTGCATCATCCGCCGAGTAATAGGCATAGGTAACGGCATCGGCCACATCCGTGCGCGGGCCATCCACACTCTTCAGCAGCCCCTCCACCGGGCAGCTGCCTGCCGCTGCCACATCAGCGGCTTCGCAGTACGTGTAGCTGGTGATGCGCGTCTGACCGGAAGCGGTGTCGGTCACCGTGTTGGCCGTCGGCTGGCGTCGGGAATTGAAGGCCGTGCGGGTTTCGCGGCTACCGATCCGGGTGGTCAGTACCGCATTGGTTTCGACGTCGCGCGCGGTGGTCACCACCCGCTGCTCGGGCAAGCCGACCGCTTCGGTCACGGTATGGATGCTGATGGCACGACCGCTTACCGGATCGGTGCCCTGCGCATAGGCGTGCTTGGTCTGGATGCCGCGGCGATCGGTGTAGGTATCCAGGCGCCGACGAAAGTCGACACTCTGGTCGTAGTAGGTTCGGCTGACCGTTCCCTGCGAATCCGTCAGGCCGGTCACCTTGCGCGACGGAGCGCTATCGCCTCCGGGTGTAAGGGTGTAGTCGGTCTGCCGCCCCAGCGCGTCGGTCACCACCGCACCGCCATTGGGGCTGTAGGCCAGTGTCACGCCATCGGCACCGCCGGCGTGCTGACTGGAAATGACACGACCGTCGGAATCATAGGTAAAGGTGCTGTAGCGCCGGCCGTCCTCGGCGGTGATGCCGGTCAGGTGCTGGGGGAAAGCCTGGTTCTCGTAGTGATACGTGCGCACACCGCCACCCGCATAGGTCACCGTGGCGACCTGGTTCTGCGGCGTGTAGGTATAAGTGGCGAGCGGAATGCCCTCGACCAGTACCGAACTGATCAACGCCTCATAGTCGTTGGACTGGTAGACGAACTCCAGCGTGCGGCCACTGCTGTGGATGACGGCCGCAAGGCGATCGCTGTCATCGTAGATATAGGTCAGCGACGTGCCATCCGGGAAGCGCTTGGTGGTCAGGCGCCCGTCCGCGCCGAAGATCGAGATGGAATCCGCCGAATACAGTGTCCAGTTGCCGTTCTGCACGAGACGATCGCCACTGTCGTCGTCCGCCTCATAGGCTGGGCCGATCTTCTTGAATGCACGCTGGAAACCGGTGCTTTCAATGATGCCCACACTGTCAACGCCATCCAGTGCCAGGTGGGCGCCCAGCGAATGGGTCCAGCCATAACCGAAGCCACCGGAGGACGTGGAAATGCCGGAGTGATAGAAACGCGTCAGTGCGATCCAGCCAAGATCGAAGTCCTGCGCGATTTCGTACTTCTCGCCGGTTTTGACATCACACGGATTGCCTACGGTGCCGTCGCAAGGTGCCTTGTTCGCCGCCTCGCCCTCTTCTGTCGAAGGACAATTCGTCCCAGAACTGTCCTTGTCGCATTTCTGCGATTTGGAGGTGATGGTCGCAACGAATTCCTCGCTGACGCAGGCGTTGTGCTTGTTGGACCATTGCGTGAACGGAATGGGGCAGTTCAAGCGTCGCATGCGAGCGAGCCCTGTCGTTCCTGCGTCGAAGGGTACGCACGGAGACTCCGCCGTGTTGCTGCCCAGCATTCCGGTGACGCGGTACTCCCTGAACTCCGAAATCCCATCCATCTCTGGAGCAGTTGGGACCCAGCCTCCTTCCGGCACAGCGGTTTCCCCAGGACAGTGGGGATTGATGTCTTGCAAGTCTGCAATGAGCGCTTCCAGCACATCCTCTTCGGACTGGAAGCCACCATTTCCTGCGCCATGGTAAGTCCACTCAGGATCTGCTGGCTGAGATTTACCCATCCAGTAGGTGATCGACGTATTTCCGTTCAAGTCCACGACTTTGGACTTGATCTTGTCGACGTACTGCCAGCCGAACTGGAACTCCGGCGGGAACGGGCTGGGCGCCGGCAGATTCTTGATGGCGGCCACCGCCGCCTGCTGGGTCTTGTATTGGGTCGCATCGCCGCCGGGCTGCGAAATACGCCAGGTGATCTTGCTTTCCTGCGCCTGTGCCACAGCAGGAGCGACGAAGCCGACGGCAACAATCGCCAGCACGGCACGCGAGAGGGTCTTCAGTCGTTCCAACATCCCTGTTCTCCTTCCTGGACGAACACAGCGCCGGCGGGAACGAGAACGCGGGGGTAGAGCCCCATCACGTCATGCTTCGGATCGTCCCTGGTCCGGAATGCGGCAGTGCCACATGCCGCCTTTATCGTTGAAGGTGATGACATATTCAAGTCAAGGCCCGC
This sequence comes from Stenotrophomonas sp. ASS1, assembly GCF_004346925.1. Taxonomy (NCBI): domain Bacteria; kingdom Pseudomonadati; phylum Pseudomonadota; class Gammaproteobacteria; order Lysobacterales; family Lysobacteraceae; genus Stenotrophomonas; species Stenotrophomonas oleivorans. The sequence goes on from NZ_CP031167.1 coordinate 2,533,937, forward strand.
GACACCCGTCACATTTCCGCCCGCGCGGATTTCAGATCCAGCCGATCTCCGCGACAGCTTTCGGAGCGGCCTGCGGAGCAGGAAAAACCTGCAACCGCCTGCATCCCTCACGCATCAGAAGATCCTGGACACCCATGGAACAGGATCATGAGGCGCATTCCCCCGCATCGCCATAGCGCACTCGGCACTCGCCGTTGGCGCAGCATTGCCATCTTCACTCTGTGGCCGTTCGCTGCGCCCACCCTCGCCTCACCCGTGCTGGAGAGCGCCTGTTCCCTCCCCGCCCGCCCGGGCGAGCGCATCATCGACGTTCCCTTTGACGTCATCGACGGGCGCATCCATGTGCAGGTGCAGGTCAACGGCAGCGGCCCGTACCGCTTCGCCATCGATACCGGCGCCAGCGGCATGGCCCGCGCGGACAGCCGTCTGGTGCGGAAACTGGCGCTACCCGCGGACGCCAGCACCCGCCACTCCGACGGCGTGCAGACAGCCTGGGCCGATACGGTGCGCATCAACGCCCTCGCGCTCGGAGGGCTGCGCCACAGCGACGTGACCGCGCTCACCCGCGACTACAACGCACGCCAATCCAAAGACGCAGTGTTCGACGGCATCCTTGCGCGCGGATTCTTCGCTGATGGCGTGCTGATCATTGATTACCCCCAACGGCGCCTGCAGTTCCACCGCGACATCGACCTCCTGCCCGCGCAACCGGACACGCTCGCCTACTCACGCGCCTTCCGCATCCCGGTGACGATTGGAACAGTGACCACAGAGGCGCAGCTGGACACCGGCGCAAACGTCGCAATGGTGCTGCCCACTGCGCTCTTCCGGCAGGTCGCCGGTACCGCAGTGACCACCGGGGATCGACTGACCCTCAGCCACGGCGAGGTCGATGGCGGACGCGCACGGCTGGATGCCACCGTATTGATCGGTGGCCTGGCGCTGCAGGGGCTGCATGTACGGGTGTCCGACCGCTATCCCGAAGCGGTGGTGGGCGCCCATGCGCTGCAGGAAGCAGTGGTGCTGATCGATCAGCGCAGCCAGCAGGTGGCGATCTGCACGGGCAGGCATCACCGCAACTGAGTCACTGGCGGCGTGCTGCACGCCATGCCGGCCACGCTTCGGCGATCACGCCCACTGCCGACCTCAGGAACAACAGGGCGATCACTGCGCCGACGACAATATCCGGCCATCCGCGCCCGGTCATGGCCACGCCACCCGCGGCCACCAGCACGCCCAGGTTCGCGGCCACGTCATTGCGCGAGCACTCGAACGTGCTCTTCATGTTGATGTTCAACCTGCGGAAACGCCATAGCAGCGCCAGGCAGGTGAGGTTCGCCACCAGGGCAATGCCACCGAACACCAGCATCAGCGTGCTGGACGGTGGCACCCCGTTGACCAGCTTGCCGGCCACTTCGAACACGATGAACACGAAGAAGGCCAGGATCAGCAGGCCCTTGGCCAGCGCCGCGCCCGCTTCCCAGCGCGCGCCCCGGTTTACCGCCCACAGGCTCAGGCCATAGACGATGGCATCACCCAGCATGTCGACCGCATCGGCCTGCAGGGCGCTGGATCGCGCGGCAAGGCCCGCGCCGAACTCGATGAAGAACATCGCCAGGTTGATTGCCAGCACCGCCACCAGCACGCGCCGTTGGGCGCTGTGCAGCGCTATCGATGCCAGCTCCTGGCGTTTGTGGCCGCAGCACTGGTCCATGGGGGCGCTTGAAATGAAAGGGAGCTGCCTTTATCAACCTTGTAGCCCCTACAAGGTCAAGCCCATGACAGCCCCACTCACCATCGGCCAGTTGGCCCGCCAGACCGGCACCAAGGCAGAGACCATCCGCTATTACGAAAAGATCGGCCTGCTGCAGCCGCCGCTGCGTTCGCAGGGCAACTACCGCTGCTACGACGCACAGGACCAACGGCGGCTGGCATTCGTGCGCCGTGCGCGCGAGCTGGGGTTCGCCATCGAGCAGATCCGCGAACTGATCGCCTTCGGCGAACAACGCGAGCACCAATGCAGTTCGGTGGATGACGTGGTGAAGGCACACATTGCCGACATCGCGCGCAGGATTGCCGACCTGCAGGCGCTGCAGGGCGAACTGCAGCGGATGATCGGCAACTGCCCCGGCGGGCGCGTGGCCGACTGCCGGGTACTGGAAGCCCTGCGGCCCGCGCCGGCAGCTTGACCTTGTAGCCGCTTCAAGGTTTACAACGCCGGGTCACTTCGCCACCGTGCGGCCTGGCCGCCCTGACGACACCATGCCCCAGTACCTGCGTTCCACGCCCCTGTTCCTGGCACTCAATAGCGCACTCCTTGCCAGCACCGCCCCCGTTTTCGCGCATGAGCCTCCTGCGGCGCATGAAGGCCATGGCGACGAAGCAGTGGAACTGGACGCGGTGACGGTGCAGTCCACACGCTCGGGGCGCCGGGTATCGGACGAGCCCATCCGCGTGGACGTGGTATCGCAGGAAGAGATCGAAGAAAAACAGCTGATGTCGCCCGGCAACGTATCGATGCTGGTCGCCGAGACCGCCGGCGTGCGCGTGCAGAACACCTCACCCGGCATGGGCGGATCGAACATCCGCATACAGGGACTTCGCGGACGCTACACGCAGTTGCTTGCAGACGGCCTGCCGCTGTATGGAGGGCAATCGTCTTCCATCGGCCTGCTGCAGATCCCGCCTACCGATCTGAGAAGTGTGGAGATCATCAAGGGCAGTGCTTCGGCGCTGTATGGGCCGGCTGCGCTGGGCGGCGTGGTCAACCTGATCTCGCGCCGCCCTCGCGACACCCGCGAGGCCGAAGTACTGCTCAATGCCACCAGCCGTGGCGGCCAGGACCTTACCGGCTATGTGGCCGGCCCGTTGGACGGACACTGGGGCCTGTCGATGGTGGGCGGCTATCACCGCCAGGATCGGCAGGACCTGGATGGCGACGGGTGGGCGGACATGCCTGGCTACGAACGCATGACCCTGCGCCCCCGCGTGTTCTGGGAATCGGAGGACGGCGCGCGTGCATTGCTGACCGCGGGTGCTACCCGGGAAAACCGCCAGGGCGGCACCCTGCCCGGCCGGGTTGTGGCTGATGGGCAGCCCTTCACATTGACCCAGCACACCGAACGCTATGACGCTGGCGCCGTGGTCGAACTGCCCATGCGTGAAAGCGATCGCCTGCAGCTGCGCGCTTCGGCAATGACCACACGCCATCGGCACCGCTACGGCGCATCGCCGGAAAACGACACCCATCAGACCGGCTTCGCCGAGTTGAGCTATGGCTCAGGTTTCGGCAACACGAATTGGCTGGCTGGCGTGGCCGCGCAGCAGGACCGCTTCCGCTCGCGCCAGTTCCAGTCCTTCGACTACCGCTATACGGTACCCGCTGTATTCGTACAGGCAGAGCAGACGCTGCTCGATGATCTGATCCTGTCAGGCAGCGCACGCTGGGATGAGCACAGTGCCTATGGCAACCACTTCAGCCCGCGCCTGTCACTGCTGTTCCGCCCTCGCGACTGGACCGTGCGTGCATCGCTGGGCAAGGGATTCCATGCACCCACGCCCTTCGTGGAAGAGATCGAGGCTGCAGGATTGTCACGACTCGAACCACTACAAGGCCTGCGCGCCGAGACGGCGACCACCGGTGCCATCGATGTCGGCTATGCGCAGGGCGCCTGGGAAGCGAATCTGAGTCTGTTCGCATCGAACATCGATCATGCGGTCCGATTGGTCGATTCCACGACGATGCCCGGCGAGCGCGTGCAACTGGTGAATGTGCAGGGCATGACCCGCACACGTGGCAGCGAACTGTTGCTGCGCTACCGCTGGCAGGACGTCACGGTGACCGGCAGCTACGTCTACACCGACGCGCGGGAGCCCGGCGTGGAGGGAGTTGGCCGCAGGACGGTCGCACTGACTCCACGCCATACTGCCGGACTGGTCGCGATGTGGGAGCAGCATGGCCGGGGCCGGGTCGGCCTTGAAGCGTACTACACCGGAATCCAGGCACTGGATGACAACCCGTGGCGCCAGCGCAGCCGGCCGTATGTAGAGCTGGGCGCTCTGGGTGAAATCGTATTGGGCAAGGTCAGCCTGTTCCTCAACCTGGAAAACCTGCTCAACGTGCGACAGAGCGGCTACAACCCGATGTTGCGCCCACGCCGCGCCGACGACGGGCAGTGGACGGTGGATGCCTGGGCGCCGTTGGAGGGTTTCGTGGTCAACGGCGGCATGCGCGTGAAGTTCTAGTCAGACGCCGGTCGCTCCCGCCGCCCGCGCCAGCTCCACCGCCAACGCATCGCCCTTGCGCTCGCTGTAACGGTCCACGAGGTAGTCGGCGCGGCCGCGGGTGAGCAGCGTGAACTTCACCAGTTCTTCGACCACATCCACCACACGATCGTAGTAGGGCGAAGGCTTCATCCGCCCGTCTTCGTCGAACTCCTGCCAGGCCTTGGCCACCGACGACTGGTTGGGAATGGTCAGCATGCGCATCCAGCGGCCCAGTACCCGCAGCGTATTGACCGTGTTGAACGACTGCGAACCGCCGCAGACCTGCATCACCGCCAGCGTCCGGCCCTGGGTCGGCCGCACGCTGCCGTCTTCCAGTGGCAGCCAGTCGATCTGGTTCTTGAACACGCCGGTCACCGTGCCGTGCCGCTCCGGGCTGACCCACACCTGCCCTTCCGACCAGTGCGACCACTCGCGCAGCCGCTGCACTTCCGGATGCCCCTTGTCCACGCTGTCCAGCAGCGGCAAGGCATGTGGATCGAACACGCGCGTTTCGCAGCCCAGATGCTGCAGCAGGCGTTCGGCCTCCAGTGCCAGCTTGCGGCTGAACGATTGCGGACGCAGTGAGCCATACAGCAGCAGGATGCGTGGCGGTCCCTGGCGTTCGGCCGCCAACCGCTGGTGATCTGGCTGGGGAAGCGAAGCCTCCCTCAGATGGGGCAGCGAAGGACTTGTGATCGGCTTGTTCATTCGACTATTCTAGAAATATGGAAACATCAAATGCAATCACTGCGCTCACCGCACTCGGCCACGCCACCCGCCTGGCAGCCTTCCGCCTGCTGGTCGAAGCTGGCCCAGCCGGTCGCATGGCCGGCGACATCGCCGCAACGCTCCAGGTTCCTCCCGCCACCCTCAGCTTCCACCTGAAGGAGCTGGTACAGGCCGGCCTGGTCGAGAGCGAGAGCCAGGGCCGCCACGTCTGCTACCGAGCGAATTTCAGGGCAATGAGCGGCCTGATCGAGTACCTCACGCACAACTGCTGCGCCGGTTCGCCCAGCGAACAGTGCGCGCCGTTGGGCAATCCCTGCAGCTGCTGATTCGGAAACGCCATCATGTCCCGCTCCATCCTGTTTCTCTGCACCGGCAACAGCGCCCGCAGCGTGCTGGCCGAAGCCACCCTGCGCGCATGGGGTGGCGACCGCTTCACGGCCTTCAGTGCCGGCAGCCACCCGACCGGCCAGGTCAATCCATTCGCGCTTGCACAGCTTCGCGCCGAAGGCATGCCGGTCGCGGGACTGCGCAGCAAATCCTGGGATGAGTTCGCCGACGCGGCTCCGATGGATCTGGTGATCACCGTCTGCGATGCAGCGGCAGCGGAAGCCTGCCCCGTAGTGTTTGGTGATTTCATCCGTAGCCATTGGGGTCTGCCGGACCCAGCCGAGGCAGAGGGCAGCGATGCCGACAAGGCCGCCGCCTTCGCCCACGCGCATGCCATCGTGAAGGCACGCGTGCAGGCCCTGCTGGCACTGCCCGGGCACGTGTGGCAAGACCGCGGAATGCTGCAGCAGGCGCTGGACCAGATCGGCCACCTGCTGCCGGCAGCGCGCACGCCATGAGCACAGCGGCACCCATGGGCCTGTTCGAGCGCCACCTGACGCTCTGGGTCGCGCTGTGCATCATCGTCGGCACGCTGCTCGGGCACTTCCTGCCAGGTGCTTTCGCCTCCCTGGCGGCGGCTGAAGTGGCCAAGGTCAACCTTCCGGTGGCGGTGCTGATCTGGCTGATGATCATCCCGATGCTGCTGAGGGTGGATTTCGGTGCCATGCGCCAGCTGGGGCAGCACTGGAAAGGCATCGGGGTGACGCTGTTCATCAACTGGGCGGTGAAGCCGTTCTCGATGGCGCTGCTGGGCTGGCTCTTCCTGCGTCACGTCTTTGCGGACTGGCTGCCCGCCGGCCAGATCGACAGCTACATCGCCGGCCTGATCCTGCTGGCGGCCGCGCCCTGCACGGCCATGGTGTTCGTATGGAGCAACCTGTGCCGCGGCGATGCCAACTTCACACTGAGCCAGGTGGCACTGAACGACGCGATCATGGTGGTGGCCTATGCGCCGGTGGTGGCGCTGCTGCTGGGGCTGTCGGCCATCACCGTGCCGTGGGATACGCTGCTGCTGTCGGTCGGCCTGTACATCGTGGTTCCGGTACTGGTGGCCGCATTGCTGCGGCGCTGGATCCTGTCGCGCCATGGCCAGCCCGGGCTGCAGACGGCGCTGCGCCGGCTGGGGCCACTGTCACTGTCGGCGCTGCTGCTGACGCTGGTGCTGCTGTTCGGGTTCCAGGGCCAGCAGATCGTGCAGCAGCCGCTGGTGATTGCGTTGATCGCGGTCCCGATCCTGATCCAGGTCTATTTCACCTCCGGCCTGGCCTACCTGCTCAACCGGCGCCTGGGTGTGGCGCATTGTGTGGCCGGGCCGTCGGCACTGATCGGCGCAAGCAACTTCTTCGAACTGGCGGTGGCGACGGCCGTGGGCCTTTTCGGTGTCCACTCCGGTGCGGCGCTGGCCACGGTGGTGGGGGTGCTGATTGAAGTCCCCGTGATGCTTTCGGTGGTGAAGATCGTGAACCGGTCACGCAACTGGTATGAGGTGCGCGAGCGCGCTTGAGGCGGCCATGCCGGAGGCGGCGGCGTCGTGCCCGAGCCGCCAGTTGCAACGCCGTGGAATGCGCCCTGCTGCTACGGTGACAGCTCAGAAGTCCGTTCACATTCCTTGATCCATACTCCACGGCACGACGCCGCATGCAGCGGCAAGGCCCGGAGGTTGCAATGTACACCGCACGCTTGTTCGCCATTGCTTTGACCGCGGCTGCCGCGCTGGCCGCGGCACCCGCCTTCGCCGATCCGCCGCACCATGCGCGCGGCAACGGGCCACCGCCGCACGCCGGTGGCCCGCACAACCGTGATGCACCGCCGCCGGGCTGGCAGAAGAAGGCCTGGCGTCGCGGCGAGCGCCTGCCATGGGCGGAAGTGGACCGCCGTTACTGGGTGGATGACTATGCGCGCTACCACCTGCGCGAGCCGGGCCGCGACCAGCGCTGGGTCCGGCAGTCCGATAGCGAGTACCTGCTGGTGGAGATTGCTACCGGGTTGATCATCGACGCGCTGCATCGTTGAATGAGGGGATGCGCCGGGGCACTGATGTGACGAAACGTCCCGGCAGCATCCCCTTGTCCCCGGAAGCTGCAGATGCAGACATCAAGAGCACCACTCGCCCTCCTCGCGCTTCTGCTGTCAGCCTCGCCAGGCCATGCCGGCAACAACAGTCCAGCCCACAGTCCAGCCGATGGAAAAGCCATCGAACAGGTGGTCGAATCGTTCCGCACCTCGTTGATCAACAAGGACAAGCCGACCTACATGGGCCTGTTCTTCTCGGACAAACCGGAAGACATCGGCTGGCAGTTTGTCTCCGAGGATGTGCGCCTGCAGGACATCCGCAAGGCCAAGCCCGATGCGATCAAGGCACGCCGGATTCCCGCCAATAACTTCATCGCGCTGATCGACGGGGCGGTGGCCTCGCCGAAGCCGAAGGAGGAGACATTCTCCAACACGAAGATCGAGACGGATGGCGATGTGGCCTCGGTGTCGTTCGACTACAGCTTCCACGACGATGGAGTGAAGACCAACTGGGGCAAGGAGATGTGGCAGCTGATCCGCACCGAACAGGGCTGGAAGATCTTCTCGGTGATCTATTCGATCCGCGATTCACGCAGCCCGGCCGAATGAGTGATCTGTCAGACTGGTGCCCACCGTTCGTCCATGCCAGCCAGACCCGATGACCCGGATTGCCGACCTCAGCGCCGACCAGCTCGCCCACCACGCGCTCAACATCTTCATCGCCCAGGGCCGCCATGTGGAAGGCGCCCGCGTGATCTACCGTGCGCTGCAACTGGACCCGCATCATCCCTCTGCACTGCGCTGCCTGAGCGATTTCCTGGCCCACCAGGGCACCGAGCCGTTCGCAGCGGCCACGCTGGAGCACGCCTTGTCCGGCGCCGTTCCACTGAATGACGATGCGCGCCGGATGCTGGATGACCTGCGCTTCCTCGACATCTGGTCCTGGGGATTCTCCCGGCACGTCTCCGGCGAAACCAATCTCAGCGGCGAAGCCTTCCAGCAGCGCGAGGACTTCATCTTCGATGGCCCGGCCTATGCGGCCTTCCTCAACACGGTCACCGAGCCGGCCGGTTCGCTGCAGGGTGCCTTCCAGGCGGCCGTCCGCATCTGCGGGCTGATGTCCGGACTGCTGCGCCATGCGCAGAAGGACAATCCGGCATTCGATGATGTGCTGCGATCCTCCGCCTTCGTCGAGACCGAGGCGTACCCGGCATGGCTGGCCTCGCCGACGGACGGTCTGGATGCCCTCGACCAGACCATCCAGGCGCAGCGCCAGGCCGGCTGAAGGAAAATCCAACGGGCGTCCGACGCTTTCCCGACGCCCGCCTGCACATCCTGTCGTGAGATCACTTCATGGCAGGACCGGCATGCAGCCACCCTCCCCCAAGGACAGCGGTAAATACCCGCATGGAAAGACCGGCCTTCGCCGCATCTTCTACACGCTGATCCATTCGCGCGACGGCTTCATCGCCACCTTCCGTGGCGAAGCCGCCTTCCGGCAGCTGTTGCTGCTGCATGCGCTGCTGATCGCCACCGCGTCCCTGCTGGACATCAGCCAGGTCGAACGCGCCGTGGTGCTGGCGGTCTGCTTCATCAGCCTGCTGGTGGAGCTGCTGAACTCGGCCATCGAAGCGGTGGTCGACCGCATCTCGCTTGACCACCACCCACTGTCCAAGAACGCCAAGGACATGGGCAGCGCGGCCCAGACCACCGCACTGCTGATGGTCGGCACGGTGTGGGGCGTGATCCTGCTGGGTTAGCTCGCGCCCAACCCACTATGCATGGCCCGGCGCCACAACGCCGCAGCCGCTAGCGCCAATGCGAGATGGCGAGCTTGGTCAACATGGTTGCGGCGATGGCCCAACCGAAGCTGAGCATGGTACCGATGATCACATATTCGGTGTGTGCCCGCGCCTGCCGGTCGGCGAAGCGCAGCACCGATTTGGCGGCCAGCATCAACCCCACGCCCTCCGGCTGGCCCAGCAGCAGGAACATGAAGATCAGGCCCCTTTCCAGCCGCCCGATATAGCGCCCTGCGGTCTGCATGCCCTTGTGATCGTCGCTCTGCACGGCTGCGGTCGTAGGCGCCGATTCGGCGCTTCCCATCTTGAGTCCTGCCGTGAACGGCGCAAGCAGCTTCTCCACCAGGGCGCCGCCGACGTTGACCACAAGGATCAAGCCGCTCGCGATCGACATGCCCTGATACATCAACAGTTGGACCTGGGTCGGGATCATCCCGTACCAGCCATCGCGGGCAACGTGAGGGAACATCAACGCGATCAACACGATGAAGGCGATATGCACCAACTGGTCAATGACGAATGCGTGCACGCCATCGGGGAGCCAATGCACCTTGATCCAGTCCATCACCGCATGGCTGAAACCGATGATGAGATAGACCCACGGGTTGATTGAACCGGTCAGCGCGGCGATGACGAGCAGCACCACTGCTACGTGCAGTAGCAGGCCATGCAGTTCCTGCTTGCGCGCGATCATCTTCGTGGTCTGCAGCACGAAATCGGCGACAAGGTGAGCGGTCAACAGTACGAGCAGCGTTTCAAGCATGTCCTTTCTGCCTGTGAGTCCTTCCTGTGGCTCGCGTCGCGATAGCCAAGCCGCCGCCAAAAGCAACGAAATTTAGTTGCTTAAGCCAAAGCAACGCTATTTAGTTGCTTTTCCAGAACCGTGAACGCTCCCGTACGGCTGCATCAGTGCACGTTCAGCCGCGGTGATCAGCGCCAGCAAGGCAAAGACGCCAGCATCGTGATAGACCCGGTTCACCGATTGTCGGTGCCGGTTCAACGCATTGGCAGCTTCCAACTGCGAGGGGGCATCGGGGATCAGAAACAACGACGCCACCTCAGCCTGACTGCGTGTCCAGCGCGCGACAATAACATCACAGGCAGACACCACTGCCGGTAACCAGTACAGATCCTCCCGTTGTACTGGCAGGGCTACGTCCATGTCCTGCGTGCGCCCCATGGATTCAAGCAACCGACCGGACAGCACGAATGCCTCACCCAGCGAACGCGACACCGCCTTCCGGTCCAATGCCTCTACCGTACCCAGTCCAATCGCGATCCGCGTGCGCGCCCGCGACTCCGATGCGGCAAGCTTGGCCTTGATCCAGGTCGCCAACCTCAGGAAACCGTGCGGCTGGGTGACCGCCAGCTGCCAGGCATCGCCCCGGTAGAACTCGGGGCCGACAATGCCCGGCAAAGGCCACTCCATGGCCTGGGCCACGGCAACGGAAATCACTTCACGGACGTCATCAATGGTGGCCGCGTCCATCTCCGTGGACTTGACCAGGTCGCCGGTAAGCACGGCAATCAGATCAGACGATGTATCGGGCATGTTCATACCTTGGGCTGCACAGGCTGTACCTCACAGGACATCTGCGGCTGGGCAGCGCCGGCCACATCTGTGCCGGGCCCGCTCAACGCCATTCTACCGTCGTAGCGGTTGATCACCGCCAGCAGCCTGCCCGCGCCAGCGACCGGCGGAAAATCCAGCCGATACACGTTTGCCTCCACCTCCAGCCTGCCCGCGCGCGCGCTCGGACGGTTGACCCAGACCACCGACGCCTGGCCGGAGTCCAGGATCAACACCATCGGCGCCTGGGGCGTGGCGCTTGTGCTGCTGCAGGACAGCTGGATCACCCGCGGCGGCGTCAGATCGAGCGCCGACAGCTTGCATCCACCGAGTGCGGTCGTCGCCACCAGGACCGACACGAGTGATGGCCGGAGCAGAATCTTGGTCGTGGTCATCGCCCGATCGTAACCCGACAATCGATCCTATGACCCGGCGCATCGTGCAGGAACCTGCCGGGTCCGCCTGCACACCCACGTGCCTTACTTCGTCAGGGCGAAATCCAGGCCCGCACACACCGCCGCCACCTGGGCGTCGTTGCACTCCTGCGGGTTGGTGCGCGGGCTGTCCGGGTAGACCTCGGTGGTGGTGGCAAAGCGCGCGTCGGTGAAGCCGGCGCAGGCGCCGATCGAGCGCGACTCACCCCACACCACGCCCGGCGACTGCAGCGGCAGGCCGACCAGGTTGCCCTCGGCGTCGGCCGGGGCGATATGGGTGACTGGCGCGACCGCAGCGATCAGGGCCTTCTGGAACTCGGCCTGCGGATCTTCACTGTTGCCGATCACGTAGAAGCCATCCGGAATGGTGTCGCGCTCGAACGGCTTGCCGTCACGGGCGCAGCGCGCCGGATCGAACTCGTGCAGGTCGCTGTCGGTGGTCTCGTGCAGGTCCAGGTGCACCAGCAGGTTCGGCTTGCGCTCGGCCACCCAGCGCATCAGCGCGGCGGCTTCCTCGATCTGGCCGCCGTCACGGAAGCTGCGGTTCGGGTCGATGGCATCCGGGTTCCAGCGCTGGATGCGCTCGTAGCCCCACGGGCTGACGCACGGCGCCACGATCAGGTTCAACCGGCCCAGGTAACGCTCGGCCTGCTGTTCCAGGAACTGCAGGGCGCCATGCACGCCGCTGGTCTCGTAGCCATGCACGCCGCCGGTGATCAGCGCGGTCGGCAGCGCCGGGTTCCAGTTGTGGTTGACCACCGCGAACAGCGGGTAGTGGTCCGGCGCATAGTCCAGCTGGCCGTACTGGATCACATCGAAGCTGTCGTCCAGGCGCTCGAGCGCGGCCACCACGTCGTCGTGGTAGCTGCGCTGGCGCTGCTGGCGCGCCCGCCACTGTGCGCGTTCCGCGTCGCCCCAGGGCTGTCCGGGGGTGCCGATCGGGTAGAACTGCGCAACAGTCATGGGGTACTCCAAGGGTCGAACGGGATGGGTGCAGCCGGTCATTCTAAGCCTTGTCGCGCCTGCGGGTCCCCTCCCCCCGCCCCGCCTTCATCCAGGCAGGGTCATCTGGTTGTAAAATCAACGGTTTTTGGCCCCTCACCCCTTGATGGCGAACGCAGCGCAGCCGGTCCTGGGTGGACCGGAATTCCTCCGCCTGCTCGCCCGTCTCAGCGACGGCGCGATGCCGGCCAGCAGTCCCGCCCTGACCGATCGCCTCGGCCAATGGGTGGACTGGAGCCGTGCCGTGGCCCTGTCCGGGGCGCTCGGCGGACGCCTGCCCGAGCCGGGTGAGGCCACCGAAGCGGCCGGGGATGTGCTGGACGACTGCGCCCAGGCCCATGCCAGCCTGCTGGCCTCGATCAGTGAGGATGCCGAGGCCGAGCGCCTGCTGGACCTGGCCGAAGCCGCCACCGCACCCAACTTCGCCTCGCTGCGCCAGCGCTACCGGGTACTGCAGCAGGCCATCCAGACCGCCACCGGGCGCCTGCGGGGCCGCCTGCGCGATCAGCTGGTGCAGGCTTCACCCGAGCTGGCACGGCTGGCCGAGGTCGATGCGGTGATGGAACAGACACTCACCCCGCGCGAGCACAGCCTGCTGGCCACCGCGCCGGCGGTGCTCGGCGCCCGTTTTGAACGCGTGCACGGCCAGCCCGGCTGGCGCACGGCCTTCCGCCATGACATGCGCACCCTGCTGCTTGCCGAGCTGCAGCTGCGCTTCCACCCGATCGAAGGGCTGCAAGACGCCCTGCGCTCCCACTGACCGGAACACCATGTCCAGAACTGCTTTCCATGTCGTTGTTTTCCTTGTCGGCCTGCTGGCCGTGTGCTGGATCGGCATTGGCTACGTTTCGGTGCATCCGCTGGGTGCAGCGGTAGCGGCAATCATCGCGGCCTGCTACATCGCCGGTGGCGTGGAGCTGTACCGCTATCGGCAGGCCAGCAACGGCCTGCGCAGCGCACTGAGTGACCTGTCCAGCGCGAAGGAGAGCCTTGCGCCCTGGCTGGAGCGCGTGCCGATGGGCCTGCGCAACGCCGTGCGCCTGCGCGTGGAAGGCGAGCGCACCGCCCTGCCCGCGCCGGTGCTGACCCCGTACCTGGTTGGCCTGCTGGTGCTGCTGGGCATGCTCGGCACCCTGCTGGGCATGATGGACACGCTGCGTGGCACCGGCCTGGCCCTGCAGAGCGCAACCGACATGGCCGCCATCCGCGGCTCGCTGGCGTCGCCGGTCCAAGGCCTGGCCGTGGCATTCGGCACTTCGATCGCCGGTGTGGCCAGCTCGGCCATGCTCGGCCTGCTGGCAGCGCTACTGCGCCGTGACCGCCTGCAGGCCGTGCAGCAGCTGGACCGTGCCATTGCCGGCGACCTGCACCCGTACTCGCAGGCCTGGCAGCGCGCCGAGTCGCTGCGGCTGCTGCAGGCACAGTCCGCCGCGCTGCCGGCGCTGGTCGACCGCCTGCAGGCGATGACCAGCACCTTCGAACAGCACAGTGCGGCCGCCAATGAGCGCCTGCTGGCCGGCCAGGCCGAGTTCCTGACCCAGAGCCAGGCGCTGCAGGAACGCCTGGCTGTCTCGCTGCAGCAGTCGCTGCGCGAAGGCGCCGAGGCCAGCGCCGCTGCCATCGGTGGCGCGCTGCAGCCGATGGCCGAAACCACGCTGGCCGGCCTGGCCCACCATGGTGAGGCGCTGCATGCCCGTGTCGAACAGGCGGTGCAGCAGCAGTTGTCTGGCCTGAGCGACGGTTTCGAGCGCAGCCGCGTCGCTACCGAAGCCAGCTGGGCCAAGGTGGTGAGCGAGCAGACCCAGGCACAACAGGCGCTGGTGAGTGATCTGCGGCAGCACCTGCAGGCCTTCAGCGACGGCCAGGGCACGCAGGCCGAAGCACTGGTCGCGCGCATCGGCGAGCGCCTGCAGGCCGATGCCAGCGGCAATGCCGAGGCCTGGCGCGCCGCCGCCGAACAGCAGCAGGCACTGAACAGCGCGCTGGTCGAACGCCAGCAGCAGGCGTTGCTGGACGCCAGCGAGCATCTGGACGCACGTGCGCAGGCGCTGCTGCAGGCACTGGAACAGCACCACAGCGCCAGCCAGGCGCTGCTGCAGGATCACGAACTGCAGCGTTCGCAGCAGTGGCAGGCCGCGCAGGCCGCCACCGCCACCGCGCACGCCGAACTGCAGGCCAGCCTGGACAGCCGCGAGCAGCAGCGCCAAGCGCGCTGGGATGCGGTCAGTGCCGAACTGCAGCAGGCCCACGCCGCGCTGCAGGCCCAGCTGCAGGCCGGCGACGAACAGCGCCTGCAGCGCTGGAGCGATGCCCTGCAGCATGTTTCCACCGATCTGGCCGAACGCCTGCAGGCCAATGGCGAACGCCTGGCCGCGCAGCAGCAGCAGGTCTGCGACACGCTGGCGGCCACCGCACAGCAGATCGGCGAGAACGGTCGCGCCCAGGCCAGTGCCACGCTGGCGGAAGTGTCCACCCTGCTGCAGACCGCGGCCGCTGCACCGAAGGCCGCCGCCGACGTCATCAACGAGCTGCGCAGCACGCTCTCCGAGAGCCTGGTGCGCGACAACGCGATGCTGGAAGAACGCGGCCGGCTGCTGGCCACCGTGCAGACCCTGCTCGATGCGATCAACCATGCCTCGCACGAACAGCGCACCGCCGTGGACGCGCTGGTCGGTGGTTCGGCCGAGCTGCTGGAACGCGTCGGCAACCGCTTCACCGACCATATCGCCGCCGAGACCGGCAAGCTGGATGGCATTGCCGCAGCGCTCAGCGGCAGCGCCGGCGACGTCGGCCAGCTGGCCGGCAGCTTCGGCGAAGCCGTCGCACAGTTCGGCAGCGCCTCCACCGAGCTGTCCGGCCGCCTGGAACAGATCGGCGGCGCACTGGATGCCTCGCTGGCCCGCAGCGACGAGCAGCTGGCCTACTACGTGGCGCAGGCACGCGAGGTGGTCGACCTCAGCCTGCTGTCGCAGAAGCAGGTGATGGAAGAACTGCAGCAGCTGGCCACGCGCCGCGGCAAGGCCGGTAGCGCATGAGCGACGAGCTGGAGGTCGATGGCGGCTCACACGCCCCGATCTGGGCCGCCTTCGGCGACCTGATGTCGGTGCTGCTGGGCGCGTTCGTGCTGATACTGGTCGGTGTGGTTGCCGTGCAGCTGGAGCTGTCGCAGCGACTGGACCAGGAAGTGAAGCAGCGCCAGGCCGAAGCCAAGCGCCTGCAGACCCTGGAACAGGCGCTGGCGGGCCCGCTGGCCGCCGGTCGCGTGACCCTGGTCGACGGACGCATCGGCATCAGTGGCAGCGTGTTGTTTGCACTGAACTCGGACCAGCTGCAGCCGGAAGGCCAGGAGCTGCTGCGCAGCCTGGCTGCGCCGCTGGCCGCCTACCTGGGCACGCGCGAAGAGATCCTGATGGTCAGCGGCTTCACCGATGACGCGCCGGTGCGCGAAGGAAACCGGCGTTTCGCCGACAACTGGGAGCTGTCGGCACAGCGTTCGCTGACCGTGACCCGCACGCTGATTGCCGATGGCGTACCGGCCGATGCGGTGTTCGCCGCCGCGTTCGGCAGCGAGCAGCCGGTCAGCTCCAATGCCAGCGAAGACGGCCGCGCGCGCAACCGTCGCGTGGAAATCGCGCCGATTGCCAAGCCCAAGGCCGCGGATGCCAAGTAAGCCGCCCGCACTGGATGGCCTGCGCGCACTGGTGCGCGACCTCGATGCGGGGTCGCGCTCGCTGCCGCATTACCCGCAGGTGCCGATGCTGCAGCAGGTGCAGCGCGAGTGGTCGGAGCTGCGCAGCGAGCTGCAGGTACGCCGTTCGCTGCGCACCGAAGCCCCCGCCGACGGCGGCCCGCTGAACTCGGCGGTGCTGGTGCAGCGCATGCTGGACACGATGCAGGCGACCAGCCCTGGCTACCTGCGGCATTTCATCGACTACGTGGACACCCTGTCCTGGCTGCAGGCGCTGCAGGATGGCGCCGCCAGCGGCGGCGATACCGCGAAGCCGAAGCGCACGCGCAAGCCGCGCAACGCGGGTTGATCGCGCGTTGATGCCGACCTCGTTCGGCACCCCTGGATACGACAATCCTGTTCCGCGCTCCTGGTAGATGCCAACCTTGGTTGGCGCTCCACCAACGACGCTGCGCATGCCAACCAAGGTTGGCATCTACCAATGCATGCGTCCGCATGCCACGCGCATAGCAGTGTCACCAGACAGTCATCTGTTTAGCGCACCATTTTCACGTTGACCCACCGCGTCTGCAGCGCCACCGGTCGCATCGGTTGTCTCCCCTTTTGAACTCCATGAGCTCCGCGCCCGTGCGGTGGCTCGTGCCTGCCTGAGTGTCCGTAACATGACGAAGACTTTGTTGGCCGCTGCGCTGTCGATCGCGCTCGCTCCCGCGGCCTGGGCGCAGGATGCTGCCCCGACCTCCACTGGCACCTCCGCCACCGATCTCGATGCGGTCTCGGTGATCGGCAGCGGTGAAGCGCGCCAGGTGCAGCGCATCACCCGCGAGAACCTCGACATCCTGCCGCCGGGCACCAGCCTGCAGAAGACGCTCAATCTACTGCCTGGCGTCAACGCGCAGTCGGCCGATGCGCTGGGCACCAACGAGCAGTCGATGACACTGAACCTGCGCGGCTTCAACTCCACCCGTCTCGGTTACACGCTCGACGGCGTGCCGCTGGGCGACGGCGCGTACAACAACTACAACGGCCTGACCATCAACCGTGCGCTGATCAGCGAGAACATGGCCGGCGCGGAACTGGCGGTGGGCATCGGCAGCCTCGGTACGCCGTCCACCAGCAACCTCGGCGGCACGATTTCCTATACCTCCGACCGCCCGGCCCAGGAACTCGGCGGCCGCGTGGTGCAGACCTTCGGCAGCGATGCCAACCGCCGCACCTTCGTGCGCGTGGACAGCGGCGAGTACAACGGCTTCTCCGGCTACGTTTCCGGCATGAATGCCGTCTCCGATCTGTGGAACGACCAGACCGCCTACAACAAATCCACCACCAAGCAGTTCAACGCCAAGGGCGTGTGGAACTTTGGCCGCGGCCAGATCACCGGTTTCGTCGATACCTCACGCACCACCCAGGCGGACTACTTCTACCTGTCCAAGGACGAGATGTCGCGCGGCCTGGGCTGGGACTGGGGCGGCTACGCGCCGGACTGGAACAAGGCCGTGGCCAAGGCCTACTGCAACACCGCCAGCTTCAATGCGAAGAAGTGCGACAGCAGCGGCCCGGACAAGGATGCCGATGGTGCCTTCACCGCCGGGCAGATCCTGCGCGACGATAACCTGTACTACCTGGCCGGCGACTTCTTCCTGGCCGATGGCTTCAGCCTGCGCGCCCTGGCCTACCACCACGATGACCGCGGCGAAGGCCACAACTGGAACAGCGGCGCCTGGTCGAACAAAGGCACCGCACAGGAGATTCCGATCATCTTCCGCAACACCATCTACACCATCGACCGCGATGGCGGCACGCTGTCGTTCGACTGGGAGCTGGGCGCGCACCGCATCGAAGGCGGCGTCTGGTACGAGCGCAACACCAGCAGCGCCGAGCGCTACCAGACCGCCGTGGACGGCCCGCGTGACCTGAGTGGCATGAACACCCTGCCCTCCGATGTCGGCGTGTTTGCCCAACGCACCCGCTGGAAGACTCACCAGTTCTTCCTGAGGGACACCTGGCGCCTGCTCGATGACCGCCTGACTCTGGAGTTCGGGGCCAAGAGTCCGCACGCCACCTCCGATGCACAAGCGCTGCCGGGCGATGCGAAGACGCCGATCTCGCCGACCTCCAACAACCAGTTCGCCACCGGCTCGCTGAAGGCCAGCAAGAACTTCCTGCCCAGCATCGGCGCAAACTTCCGCCTGGCCGAGCACCACGAGCTCTTCGCCAGCTACGCCGAGAACATCGCCATGTTCCAGGGTGGCTTCAAGCTGGGCCCGCAGGCCGTCAGCCAGGCCACCTGGAACGCGCAGGGCAATCTGAAGCCGGAGGAATCGCGCTCACTCGAAGCCGGCTACCGCTTCGTCACCGATACCCTGCAGGCCTCGATCGCGGCCTACAGCGTGCGCTTCGACAACCGCCTGCTGCAGTACAACCCCTGTGATTCGCGCCAGCCGGTGGGTCCAACCTGCGGCAACCGCTTCTACAACGTCGGCGGTGTCGACAGCCGCGGTGCCGAGCTGACCGTGCTGTGGACCCCGAACGAGCACTTCAGCTGGTACACCTCGGCCTCGCTGAACCGTTCGACCTACGCCTCCAACTACGTGCAGGCCGGTGTCGAGCAGCAGATCAAGGGCAAGATCCAGACCGATACGCCCAAGCAGCTGCTGGCCACCGAGATCACCTGGCGCGACAACGGCTGGTTCGCCAGCCTGCGTGGCAAGTACACGGGCGAACGCTTCTACACCTACACCAACGACCAGGGCTTCGGCGGCTCCACCGTGTTCGACCTCGCCGGTGGCTATGACTTCGGCGAGGTCGGCTTCGCCAAGGGCATGCGCCTGTCGTTCAACGTGACCAACCTGACCAACAAGCGCTACGCCAGCAACCTGGATTCGAGCGTGTTCGCGCCCAGCGACCCGGCCGGCAAGCTGTACGTGTTCCATGCCTCGGCACCGCGCCAGGTGTTCGGTACGATCGACCTTCGCTTCTGATCTTCCGCCCGGAGTCCACTGATGCTCACGACCGCCCTGCTGCTGGCCACCCTCTCCGCCAGCGGATACTCCGCTCCGCATGAGGCAACGGGTGCACCACCGCGCACCCTGCAGCTGGGCGGTCGTACCTATGTGGACAAGGGCCTGGTCGCTGCCGGACGGTTGCCCGCGGGCACGGTGGACTTCCTCGGCGATACGCTGGGCTCGTTTTCGTCGCTGGCGGTGCAGCCCGGCACCTGGAAGCGCACCGCCAGCGGCTACGAAGGCGTGCTCTGGACCCTGCCCGACCGCGGTCGTAATGATCCCGAGGCCGGCCTGTTCTACGACTACGCCGGTCGCGTGGAGCGCATGCAACTGCGCATCGACGTTACCCCGGGCAAGCCTGCGCTTGGCACGCTGAGCATGGTGCCCGACAAGGGCGTGGTACTTAAGGATTTCAAGGGGCAGCCGTTCACCGGTGCCGACCCGGGTGAGCACACGATCACCCAGCGCGAGGTGGTGCTGCCCTCACCGGCCAGCGGCGCAGGCGCGGGCAAGGTCTCGCTGGATGCGGAGTCGCTGCAGTTCACCGCCGATGGCCACTTCTACATCGGCGATGAGTACACCGCCAACGTCTACTACTTCGATGCACAGGGCCAGCTGCAGGGCGTGATCATGGCGCCGCCGGCGATCCGTCCGCAGCGCGATGGCAAGCCCGCCTTCGGTTCGCTGGCGGCGCCGCAAACTGGGCGCCGCAACAACCAGGGCGTGGAAGGCATGGGCCTGTCCCCCGACGGTACCCGCCTGTTCGTGGCCCTTCAGAGCGCGACGCTGCAGGACAGCGCAAAAGGCAACGCGGCCGGGCGCATCAACACCCGCGTGCTGGCCTACGACGTGACGGCCTCGCCGACGCCGCTGCAACCGATCGGCCATTACGTGATGGCCCTGCCCGCCTATGCACACAACGGCAAGGGCAAGCTGGACCGTACCGCCGCGCAGAGCGAGCTGCGTGCACTGGATGCCCACCGCTTCCTGCTGCTGTCCCGCGACGGCAACGGCCTGGGCAAGGATGGCGACGACCCGATCGTCTACAAGTCGGTGCTGCTGGTGGATGTGGCCGAAGCCAGCAACCTGGCCGGCAGCGCCTACGAAACCGGCACGGCCTCGGTGCTGGCTGATCCAGCGGATACCACGTTGAAGGCCGGCATCGTGCCCGCACGCAGCGACGAACTGCTGAACCTGCTCGACCGCCCCCAGCTCGCGCGTGCCGGGCTGGACCTGGACACCAAGCGCGGCCCGCATGCCGGCCTGCTTTCCGAAAAGTGGGAGGCCATGGACGTACTGCCGGCGCTGGACCCCCAGCATCCGAACGACGTGCTGTTGCTGATCGGCAACGACAACGACTTCATCGCCCGCCACTGCCGCATGCAGGGCCAATCCTGCGACAGCGCGTACGACAACGACAACCGCGTTCTGGTCTACCGACTGACCCTGCCCTGACTGCAACGGGTTGTGCCGGCCGCTGGCCGGCAACCGCCATGTTCGAACCCCTGGTAGTGCCGGCCGCTGGCCGGCATCACGCCCATATCGACCACGCATGCGGATACTCGCCAACCTGCGGGGCAATACTGGCGCGTACCGGGTTCGCCAGGATGTACAGCGCCTGCTCAGCCCTCACCGCAACCGGTAGTGCCGGCCGCTGGCCGGCATCACGTCCAGGCCGACCACGCATGCGGATACTCGCCAATCTGCCGGGCAATACCGGCGCGTACCGGATTCCCCAGGATGTACAGCGCCTGCCGCGCCAGCGACTCCTCGGCCCTCACGGCGTGGTCGAAGTAGCCAGGCTGCCACACCGTACTTCGACGACCCGCCAGGCGATTCAGGGCAAGCGCGCTCGACGACTTCATTCGGCGCGCAATGTCTGGAAGATGAGCTGCACGCAGCTCGAACATCCAGTGGACATGATCCGGCATGACGACCCATGCGAGTGACTGTACGAGCCCGCGCTGTTCGATGTAATGAAGCTGGTCGATTACACATGCCACTGCAGCTTCGCTTTCAAAGAGCCGGCGGCGCTGATGTGTGGTCGTTGTCAGAACGTAGACCTGACCGACAATGGAACGCCGGCCCAGGCGGAGGCGATGGCTGCTCATGCCCCATGGTGGAGCGATCATTGCGCGTTGAACGTCAGGCCATGCCTCGATGGAAGTTCGGAGATGTCTGAAGTTGAATGAGGTTGCCGGCCAGCGGCCGGCACTACCGGAGACTATGGGCTGCCGGCCAGCGGCCGGCACTACCAGGGACCATGGATTGCCGGCCAGCGGCCGGCACTACCAGGGACCATGGATTGCCGACCAGCGGCCGGCACTACCGGGGCCATGGGTTGCCGGCCGGTATCGACAGGACTCAGCCGCGCAGGGTGGCGCCGCCGTCGACGTACAGGTCGCTCATTGCCACGTGCCCGGCCTGCTCGGAGAGCAGGAACATCACCGAATGAGCGATGTCTTCCGGGGTGGCCAGCTTGCGCAGCGGGATGCCGGCCTTGTACGTCTCCAGGCTGCCGGCGATCACCCGCTCGGCACCGTGCGCGTCCTGCCACATGCCGGTCTGCATCGGGGTCAGCGTTGAACCCGGGGCGACGATATTGCAGCGGATGCCCAGCGGCGCCAGTTCCAACCCGAGGCAGCGGGTGAACATCGTGGCGGCAGCCTTGGACGCGGCGTAGGCCGCCATGCCGTGCCGCGGCACGCCGGCGGCATTCGAACTGACGGTGACGATCGCGCCTTGGCCTCGCGGTGACATCACCCTGGCCAGCGCACGCCCAACATGGAACACGCCATCGGCGTTGACTGCGAACACCCGGCGCCAATCGGCATCCGTGGTCTCCGCAACAGCTCCCACATGCAGAACACCCGCCACACTGGCGGCAAGGCCAATGGGCCCAATGCTGGCTTCCACACGATCCACCAGGGCGTCCACCGCCGCGCTGTCGGTCACGTCGAGCGCAAACGCCTGCACACGTGCATCCACTACCACGGGCGCCTCGCGATCGGTTGCCACGACCGTGCAGCCGGCCTCGGCCAGCAGCCGTACCAGGGCCTCGCCGATGCCGCCGGCGGCGCCGGTCACCAGTGCCACGCGACCTTCAAAGCCGGTCAACTGCATGTTGCGATCTCCTGTTGCTCATCCCAGTGGCGCAGGCGCGCCGACAACCACGGTGCCAGCTGCGCCACCGCATCGCGTCCGGTCAGCTCGGCATGCAGGAACGGCAGTTCCAGCGCCTGCACCTTGCGCGCGTGCGTGCGCCACAACGCCGACTGCAGCTGCGGCCGCGCCTGATGATCCCGGCCAGCGCGCACGTGCACCAGCGTGCCGTCGAACGGTTGGTGGATGTGTTCGCGGATCAACCGGTTGGTGCCGGTCACCGCACGCACCACGCCATCGAGCACTACATCCGGCAGGCTACCGAGCGCACTACCGCCACGGCGCAGGAAACCAAGAATGCGTTCACGGCTGTCCAGCTCCGGATGCGCCTCCGGGTCATGGCCTGCAATCGCCAGCAGCGCACGCAATGCGGCGATGGCATCGGGTTCCGGCTCAGCCCGCCAGCATTCGCTGGGGTAGGCGTCGAGCAGCACCAGTTCACCGACTTCACGCCCGATTTCATGCAGGCGCACCGCCATCGCCTGGGCGAGGATGCCCCCCACCGACCAGCCCAGCAGATGCACCGGTCCCTTCGGCTGCAACGTGACCACCCGCTGCACATAGTCATTGGCCATGGCTTCGATGCTGGACGGCAACGGCTGCTTCGGATCCAGCGCGGGCGACTGCAGGCCATATACCGGGCGTGCCGGCTGCAGGGCGCGCGCCAGCGTTCGGTAGTTCCAGGCGATGCCACCGGCCGGGTGCAGCACGAACAACGGAGTGGGCCCGTCAGCATCAGTGGCAGCCAACGAGATCACCGGCCCCAACGCGTGGTCGGCCAGCGCCGGCGGTTCGCGAATGCGCGTCGCCAATGCGGCCACGGTCGGCTGCGCGAACAAGGCACCGAGGCCGAGGTCACAGCGCCAGCGTTGTTCGATCGCCAGCAGCAGGTGCACCGCGGACAGCGAGTCGCCGCCGAGGCTGAAGAAGTCCGCATCGACCGCCACGGGCACTTCACGCCCGAGTGCCTGGGCAAACAGCACCGCCAGCTCCTGTTCCAGCGGCGTGCGCGGCGCCAGTCCGGCAATCTCGTTCTGCGGCGGCTTCGGCAACGCGTTGCGGTCGAGCTTGCCGTTGGCGGTCACCGGCCACTGATCCACGCCAACGAACGCCGACGGCACCATGTAGTCCGGCACGCGCGTGGCCAGGTGGCTGCGCAGCATCACGGCATCGGCAAGCGCCGCTGGCACATAGGCCACCAGCCGGGCATCACCGGGTGCATCCTGGCGCAGCAGCACTTCCACCCGCTCCATGCCCGGCAGCGTACGCAGTGCCGCCTCGATCTCGCCCAGCTCGATGCGCAGGCCGCGCAGCTTCACCTGGTGGTCGCTGCGGCCCAGATATTCGACTGCGCCGTCACTGCGCCAGCGCGCCACGTCGCCAGTACGGTAGATGCGCTCCCCTGGCAGGAAGGGATCGGCCAGGAAGCGTTCGGCGGTCAGGTCATCGCGACCGAGATAGCCGCGCGCCAGCTGCACGCCCCCCAGATACAGGTCGCCCGGCACACCCACCGGCAGCGGCTGCATCCGCGCGTCCAGCACGTACAGGCGGGTGTTCCAGACCGGGAAGCCGATCGGTACCGGCCGTGAGCGGTCCTGCGCCGAAGCCGGCCAGTAGCTTACGTCCACTGCCGCTTCGGTCGGGCCATACAGGTTGTGCAGTTCGGCCTGCACGCGCCCATGGAAACGATCACGCAGCGATGCGTCCAGCGCCTCGCCACTGGTGAACACGCGGCGCAGCTGCAGGCCTTCGGAGGCCGGCGCGGCAAGGAACGCGTCGAGCATCGACGGCACGAAATGTGCGGTGGTGATGTCGTGGGCACGCACAAGCCGTGCCAGCTCGGTCGGATCACGATGCGCGTCCGGACCCGCCACCACCAGCGTCGCGCCGCACAGCAGCGGCAGGAAGAATTCCCAGACCGAAACATCGAAGGTCGCCGGGGTCTTCTGCAGAACACGGTCATCGGAACGGATGCCGTAGTGCTCGCGCATCCACAGCAGGCGATTGACGATGGCACGGTGCTCGATGACCACGCCCTTCGGCTCGCCAGTCGAGCCGGAGGTATAGATCACATAGGCTGCATCGCTGGGCGCCGGATCGGCCCACGGTGCTGCGAAACTCAGCGCGGTCCATTGATCGGGGGCAAGCACCGGCACGCCGTCCATGCGCGCCGATACCTCTGCCGCAGCCAGTACGCACGCCGGCTGCGCCGAGGCGAGAATACGCGCGAGGCGCTCATCGGGATGGGCAAGATCCAGCGGCAGGTAGGCGGCGCCCGCACGGAGGACCGCCACCAGCGCGATCACCAATTCCAGCGAGCGTGGCAGCGCCACCGCCACTACGCTGCCAGGCCCAACACCCATCGAGCGCAGCTGCGCGGCCAGTGCGAAGCTGCGCGCCTCCAGCGTGGCGTGGTCCAGCTCGGCATCGCCGAAGACCAGCGCGGGCGCGTGCGGATCACGGTCCATGCCCTGCTGCAGCAGTTCAACCAACGTGGTGGGTGGCAGCGCATGTGCAGTGGCATTGAAAGCATGCACCACCTGCTGCGCTTCTGCGACGGTAGCCAGCGGCACCGCCGCGATATCTTCAGCTTCCAGCGCCGCCGACACGAAATGCAGCAACCGGGTCGCGTGCGCCTCCACATCCTCCCGACTGTACAACGCGGGATTGGCTTCGATCTCCAGGTCCAGCAGGTGCTGGCCATCGCCACGGAAACCCAACGTCAGATCATCCACCGGACCGGTGCACAGCACCTCCAGCGTCGCCTGCACGCCAGTCACCGCCAGCGGCTTGTAGAACGGCTGCACATTCACCAGCGGACCGTGCAGGCGCTGCTGCGCGCCCACCAGGCCCAGGTCGCGGCGCAACTGCTCGCCACGGTAGCGGCCGTGCTTGCGGCCCTGGCTGAGCTGCCGGCCCAATGCCCGGGTAAACGCCTCGACACTGCCCTCGCCGGCCGCCACCCGCAGCGGCAGCACATTCATCACCATCGCCGGCACCCGCGCCGATGCGTTGCCGAGCCGCCCCATGTAGGGCACCCCCAGCACCACTTCATCGGCGGCGCTCATCCGCCGCAGGTACTCGGCCGACAACGCGGCCAGCACATCCGGCCAGGGCTGCAGCCAACGCACCGATGCCTGCAGCAGCTGCTCACGGAATGCAGCATCGAGCGGCTGCACCCAGCGCAGCGCGTCGTCACTGGCCGCGAGCGTACCGGCCAGGCCCGCGCCCGCCGGCGCGCCCTGCATCTGCTCGCGCCACCACTGCCCGGCCTGCGTGCGACGCGGGTCGGCACGATAGGCGGCATCATCGGCCAGCACGCCCGCCAGTCCCGGCAGTGCCTCACCCGCACGACCGGCATACAAGGCGCATACGCGATCAGTGAACAGCGCCATGCCATAGCCATCGGCTGCAAGGTGATGCACACGCAGATACCAGACCCAGCGCTGCCCACCCAGATCGAACAACACCTGCTGGCTTATGCGGTCGCGGGTCGGATCGACCGCGCTGAGCCGGTCGGCCTGCATCACGGCACGCGCCGCCGATGCCGGCTCGGCCTCGACGGATAGATCGCGCAGCGAAAGCAGCGGCACATGTGCCGGGTCATGCCACTGCAGCGGCTGACCATCGCCCGCCTCGGCAAACCGCAGTGCGAAAGCCTCGGTTTCAACCGCCGCCCGGTTGGCAGCCGCCATGAATGCGGCCACGTCCAGCGCACCCTCGATCCACACCGCATGCGCGGTATTGAACGACGGATTCTCCGGTGCCAGCCGCTGCGCGAACCACAGTCCGGCCTGGGCCTCGGTCAGTGCCACCGGCGTGGCCAGCACAGCGACGTTCATGCGTTCTGCGCGGCCTGCAGCTTCTGCACCACACCCCACCACTGGCGCAGCGTGGTGTGTTCGGCCAACTGCGAGAACTCCAGCGGCAACCCGGTGTTGCCCCAGGCCAGGACCAGGCCGAGCATGCGCATCGAGTCCAGGTCCAGATCGATCAGGTTGTCGTCGTCACCGATCTCGGCCGGCGTGCACTCCAGCACGCGCGCAACGTCGGCACGCATCCGCTCCAGATCCAGCGCATCACCCGTGGCAGCCATCACAGCACCTCCAGCAACTGATCGGTGGTCATCGGCACGCCACAGGTGCGTGCGATCCAGTGCAGCGCCTGATCGTGATCGGCACGCGAAAAGTCCGCCACCGCATCGGCGGCGATGAAGGCCTCGATGTCACGCTGGAACGCCTCCACCACGGTCGCAGTGCAGCCGATATGCGCGTACACGCCGGTCACCAGCAACTGGTCCCGCCCACGCACCCGCATCAGCGTCTCCAGGTTGCTGCGCTGGAACGCGCTGTAGCGGTGCTTCACCAGCACATGCTCGCCCGGCTGCGGTGCCAGCGCCTCGATGATCGGCTCATGATCGGCACTGCGGCGCATGCCCGGGCCCCACAGGTCGGCCTGCAGGCCACGGTCACGGCGATCCTGGTCGCCATGCTGGGCGGTGTAGAACACCGGAATGCCATGTGCGCGGCAATGCGCCAGCAGGCGCGCGATGTTGTCCACCGCCGGCCGCAGCGGCGCGTTTCCGGCATCGAACGCGGCCAGGAAGTAGCGCTGCATGTCGTGTACCAGCAGCGCGACACGATCGCGTTGCGGGCGCCAGGGCCCGCGCGCCTGCGGCAGTTCGGCACCGGTCGGCAAGGAATAGTTGGTGATGCGGGGCAGCGCCATCAGCGCGTTCCTCCTGTCTGTTGCAGATGACGCGCACGCAGCTGCGCGCGCAGTTCGCGGCGGCTGATCTTGCCGACCGCGGTGGTATCGAAACTGTCGACGAACACGACCTGGTCCGGCACCTTGAACGCCGCCAGGCCGCGCGTACGCATCCAGGCTTTCAGTGCCGGCGCCTTGATCGGCTCCCCCTGCTGGATCACGAACGCGCAGCTGCGCTCACCGAGATACTCGTCAGGAATGGAGACCACGGCGGCGTCGAACACGCCGGGGTGGGCCAGCAGGTGATCTTCAATCTCCTCGGCGGAGATTTTCTCGCCCGCGCGGTTGATGTGTTCACCGGCGCGGCCCTGCACCACCAGATAGCCACCGGCCAGCTGCTGCACGCGGTCGCCGGTGCGGTAGAACCCATCGTCGGTGAACGAGCGCGCGTTGGCCACCGCGTCGTTGTGGTAGCCGCGGATGGTGTACGGGCCACGGGTGAGCAGATGGCCCACTTCGCCTTCGGCGACCGGCTGGTCGTGGTCATCGACCACGCGCACTTCGTCGTCCGGACTGATCGGACGGCCCTGGCAGGCCACGATCAGTTCCTCCGGATCATCCAGCCGGGTGTAGTTGACCAGGCCTTCGGCCATGCCAAACACCTGCTGCAGGGTGCAGCCCAGGCCGTCGATCACTCGCCGTGCGGCTTCCGGTACCAGTTTGGCGCCGCCTACCTGCAGTACCTGCAGGCTGGACAGGTCGTGCTTGCTCGTAGCCGCTGCCTGCGCCCACAGCAGCGCCAGCGGCGGCACCAGTCCGCAGCAGGTCACCTGTTCGCGGGCGATCAGCGGGAAGGCCGCATCCGGGCCGGGACCGGGGCTGAGCACCACGCGGGCGCCGGCATACAGCGCACCGAAGAAGCCGGGCGAACTCATCGGGAAGTTGTGCGCGGCCGGCAGCGCGACCAGGTAGACGCTATCGCGATCGATGCCGCAGAGGTCATTGCTGGCGCGGAACGAGTAGATGTAGTCGTCGTGCGTGCGCGGGATCAGCTTGGACAGGCCGGTGCTGCCACCGGAGATCTGCAGGAACGCCACCGACTGCGGGTCCGGGTCGGCCGGCAGCTGGCTACGATCGCCCTGCAGCGCCTGCAGCGCGGCGAACTCCGCCGCATCGCCGTCGATCACCACGTGGCGAACGGCCGGCACTTCGACCTGCAGCGCCCGCGCCAGCCCGCGATGATCAAAGCCATCGTGCAGGTCGGCAGTGATGTAGGCACTGGCCTCGGCCTTGTTGGCGAAGTGCACCAGCTCGGTGATGCGATGCGCCGGCAACGCGTATACCGGCACCAGACCCGCACGGAACAGCCCGCATATGGTGGTGATGAATCCGGCGGTGTTGCCCAGCTGCACCAGCACCCGCTCACCGGGCTGCAGGCCGAGGGCCAGCAGTCCGGAACCGATGCGACCGGCTTCGTGCCACAGCTGCGCGTAGCTCAGGCGGACGTCACCGGCGACCACCGCGATGTCATCCGCATAGCGTTCCGCGCGCTCGCGCAGGAACGCCGGGAAGGTCTCGCCGCGCCAGTGACCGGCCTCGCGATAGCGCGCCATCAGTTCATCAGGCCACACCTGCTGCAGTGGCAGGCGGGAGGAATCAGTGGAGGTAGTCATGCGGCAGGCTCGATGACGGGCGCGGATTCCTGGACACCCAGCGCGTTCAACAGGGCAGCGAACTTCGCCGCGGTTTCGGCCACCTCGGCCCCGGGTTCCGAGTCGGCGACGATGCCGGCACCTGCATACAGGCGCAGCTGCGTGCCCTGCAGGCGTGCGCAGCGGATCGCCACGTACCAGTCGCCGTCACCCTGCGCATCCAGCCAGCCCACGGCGCCGGCGTAGAAGCCGCGCGGCACCGGTTCCAGTTCGCGGATGCGCTGCAGTGCCGCCAGCCGCGGCGTACCGCAGACCGCCGGCGTGGGGTGCAGCTGTGCCAGCAGTTCGGCGGCAGACGTCTGCGGATCCTTCAGGGTGGCATGGATGCGGGTGCCCAGGTGCCACATGCTGGCGGTGGCATGCAGCACCGGCCGAGGCTGTGCATCGATGTGGCTGCAGTACGGTGCCAGGCCCTCGACGATGGCGTCCACCACATGGCGATGCTCGTCATGGTCCTTGGTCGAGGCCAGCAGCGCCTGCGCGGCACGCTCGTCCTCGGCAGCATCGGCGCTGCGGCGTGCTGACCCGGCGAGCGGATGCGACAACAGTTCGGCACCGCGCTTGCGCAGCAGCAGTTCCGGGGTTGCCCCCACCAGCCACGCCGGCGCCTGGCCCAGCTCCACCGGCAACGGCACCGCGTAGGTCGCCACCGACGGATCCGCGCCCAGGCGTGCCAGCAGCACGTCCGGCGACAGCGCCTGGCGGGTGCGCGCCAACAGGCTGCGCGCCAGCACCACCTTGTGCAGGTTCTGCTCGGGCGCACGCAGGACCTGCACCGCCGCGGCAACCGCTGACGCATAGTCCTGCGGCACAGGCTCGGCCCGCAGGGCGCCGTCCAGCGGCGGTGCGGCCTGCGGTTGCAGTGCCAGCGCAGGCAGCAGGCGCTCGGGCTGGTACAACGCATCGTCCGCGCGCGGTTCGAACGGCACCGCGCCAACCAACAGGCCCGGACCACCGCGCTGCTGGGCAAAGAACTCCGAAACGCGCTCAGCCAGGGTTGCCAGCGCGCCACTCGGCAGCGCGGCGCGGCACCCGCGTGCGTGCACGTGCTGGCCCGCATGCTGCAGCAGGAACAGCGACGCGTCGTCGGTGTTCTCCTGCGGCGCTGGCGCAGCCTCTGGCCACGCGCCCTGCATCAGGGAATCGTTCATGGGGTCTCCTTCATCCGATGCGCTGCGGCCAGCGCGCACAGCAACAGCAGCAGCGCGCCGACCAGCAGGTAAGGCAGGCTTGGCCCGCCGCGATACAACAGCGTGCCGAGCATCGGCCCGGCCACCATGCCCAGCCCCTGCGCGGCAGCGACGGTGCCGGCGGCGGCGCCCTGCTCGTGCGCCTCCACCGCATCGGCGGCCAGCGCCTGGAACGAGGGGAATACGAAGCCCATGCCGAACGCGGCCAGCGCGTACGCCGCCGGCAACTGCCAGCCCTGCTGCACGCCTGCCACCGAGGC
This sequence comes from Stenotrophomonas sp. ASS1, assembly GCF_004346925.1. Taxonomy (NCBI): domain Bacteria; kingdom Pseudomonadati; phylum Pseudomonadota; class Gammaproteobacteria; order Lysobacterales; family Lysobacteraceae; genus Stenotrophomonas; species Stenotrophomonas oleivorans. The sequence continues at coordinate 2,563,864 of NZ_CP031167.1, forward strand.
AAAGCCAATGCCGGAAATCAGGGCGCCAAGGACGATCCAGCGGCGTGGATGGACCTCCAGCTTCATCACCAGTGCCTGTGCCAGGATCAGGCCGACGCCAACCGCTGTGAGTGCAATGCCGGCCATGCGCGCGCCCGCCGCTGCATCCAGACCGAGGCGGTCGATCGCGAAGAAGCCGACCGTCACCTGCGCGATGGTCACCGAGACCATGGCGATGAACGCCGCCAGCTGTGGCAGGCGCAGGCGCGGGTCGAGACGGCTCATCGGCTGGCGGCGTTGCGCAGAAGCGCTCTCCACCGGCGGTGTGGCCGGCAACCGCCACGCCAGCAATGCCAGCGCAAGCAGCGGCAACAATGCGGCCACATACAGCGCCAGCGACAGATTCGTATAGGCCAGCCAGCCAGCGGCGGCCGGGCCAAGCACCATGCCGAGTGCGTTGGCGCTGCCCAGGCGGGCTAGGAATTTCGCACGCTGCCCGGTCGGTGCCTTGTCGGCGATCAGCGCGGCAGCGGTAGGAGGCACCGCGGCGTAGAACAGGCCGATCAGGCCACGCGCACCGACCAGCACGAGCACCGATACCAACACAGGCGGCACCGCCTGCAGGGCCACGTCGATGAACACCGCCAGCGCGATGTAGACCACGGTGTAGGCACTCATCGCCAGCATCAGCACGCGCTTGCGGCCGATGCGGTCGCTGAGCTGGCCCCACGGGCGCGCGGCCAGCATCCACAACACACCGGCGGCGGTGACCGACAGGCCGGCATGCCACTCGGACAAACCGAGCATGCGGACCACCGGGCCGATCACGGCGACGAAGGACATCATCGCCATGGTGCCGATCAGGGCAGCCAACACCAGCGCCGGCAAGCCGGGAACGACGGGACGTGCGTGCATGAAACACCAGCCGTAACAGGAAAGGATGGCCGGGCGCGTCTGTACGCCCCCGCCCGGCACCGGTCCTGCTCAGGGCCCGATGCCATCCTTAAATGATAACGGCTCGTATTTGCATTTGATACCCATTCTCTTGAATGGGCATGCAACAGTGGGTTCAGCGCATTGCACGCAGGCCCAGCAGACCACGGCGCTTGAACCACCACTCCAGCGGCAGCGTCACCAGCGGCGGGATCGCTGCCAGCAGGGCCAGGGCACTGGCCCACCACGGCCAGCGCAGCCGCACCGCCGCGAACAGAGTGACCGCCACGTAGACCAGGAAGGCCACGCCATGCAGCGGCCCGAACAACTTCACCAGCGCCACGTTGGCCATCGGGCCGTATTTCATCCACATGCCGATGAGCAGGCCGGCCCAGGTCACGGCCTCGATGAAAGCGACCGCCGCGAACAGGCGTCCAGCCGAGTGCATGGGGGAACGTTGGGTCATGCGGAGCTCCAGCATCGGGATATCAAATGCGAATGATACGCAGATGCGAACCCCATGTAGAGTCGAGCCGTGCTCGATTGCTGGAACGTGTCCACCAAGGTGGACACCTACCGGAGCACATCCGGCAGAACCTGCTCGCCGATCTCGCGCAGCACCGCGTCCATCGGCCGTCCGTTGTCGACCAGATTGAACATCACGTGCGCCACACCCTGCGCATGCACGCGCCGCAGATAGTCGCGCAGCCCGTCGCGGCCGACCTTCAGGCCCAGCGGCAATGGTTCGGCTGGCGCCTGCGGATCCGCCTGCAGGTCCAGCAGCATCGACTGCACGAACGGCTTGCCTGGCCCGCCGCGCTGCACGAGCGCCTGCTGCCACAGGCCGATGCGTCCTTCCTGCGCAACCTCCTCGCGGTGATAGGTGGCCCAGCCTTCGCTTTCACGCGCGATCCATTGCAGGCTCTGCCGTGCAGTACCCACCACCAGCATCGGAATCCGCGTTGCCGGCGCCGGCAACACGTCGAAACCACCGGTCGCCTGCAGTACGGCGGTCCGTTCATCGGCCTCTGGTGACAACGCTGCGCGCAACAACGTCCAGCGCTCACGGAACGCCGCCGCCCTGCCCTCCAGATCCTCACCGAACGCGGCAAATTCTTCCGGGCGGTCACCCGAACCCAGGCCCAGCACGAAGCGGCCGCCACTGATCCGGTCCAGGCTCAAGGCCGACTTCGCCACCTGCAGCGGCTGGCGCAATGGCAGCACGATGGCTGCACTGCCGACCACGATGCGCTCGGTCGCTGCAGCCAGCATGCCCAGCCACAGGAACGGGTCATCCAGCGCACTCGCTGTTGCATCCGGGCCCTGCGGCACCATCAATGGCACGTCGCGCGTCCATAGCGCGGCGAAGCCAAGATCATCGGCCAGCCGTGCGATGCGCCGCGCCTCGTCCGGATCGGCCAGTCCATGCGCCGCAACCGGCGTCATCAGGCCCAGGCTCAGTCCTTGTTGAGGAAACAACGAAGCATGGGCGGGATTGAATTCACTCATGCCGCCAGCTTAGCCTGCAGGCCTGCGGCAACGATGACGCGCCGCCCACCACTGGAAGAACACTACATGCTGACGATCCGCCCTGCCCACGTCGATGACCTGCCCGCGATCAGCGCGGTGTGCCTGGCTGCGTTCACTGCAGCGGTGGCGCCTTCGCTCAGCGCTGCCGGTATCGCCACCTTCGGCAGTGTCGCAGCAGCCGACGCATTTGGTGCGCGCCTGCAGGGTGACAACCACATCCTGGTGGCCGAACAGGATGCGCGCGTGGTCGGCGTGGTCGAACTGAAGGAGGGCCGGCACCTGGCAATGCTGTTCGTCGATCCCGCCTGCCAGGGCCAGGGCATCGGCCATGCCTTGTTCGAAGCCGTGCTGCCGCAGGTACGCGAGCCGGTACTGACGGTGCGCGCCTCGCTCAACGCAGTACCTACCTACCTGCGCTATGGCTTTGTGCTGGATGGCGAGGTCGGCGAGATCAACGGGCTGGTGTACCAGCAGATGGTGCGGGCAGCGGCCTGAAGGCATCCGTCCGGCAATGCCCGGTGGGCGTCATGCCCTGCGGCACGCCTGTCATAAGCAAACTGAATCAGCAGGCTCCCCGGCGGTTCCTACAATGGCCTGTCACCCTGCCCTTCGAGATGCTGCCGATGCGCGTCGCGCTTTCCGTGTTGCTGCTGGCCTCGGCGCTGAGCGCCTGCACCCCGGCCCCGGTATCCACCGCCAACTCCGCCGAGGCACCCGCGCCGGCATCCGCCATCGCTTGGCGCCAGGGCGATGTGGACGATGCCTTCGCCGAAGCCGCCGACAGCGGCAAGCCGGTGCTGCTGTACTGGGGTGCGGTCTGGTGCCCGCCGTGCAACCAGCTCAAGGCGGGCCTGTTCAAGGACCCGGCCTTCATCGCGCTGACCAGCAAATTCGTTCCCGTCTACCTGGATGGCGACGAGGAAGGTGCGCAGGCCTGGGGCGAACGCTTCGGCGTGCGCGGCTATCCCACGCTGATCGTGCTGGACCCACAGCGCAACGAAATCACCCGCGTGGCTGGCGGCAATGACGCCGCCGAACTGACCCGGGCCCTGACCGTCGCTGCAGGCCGCCGCAGTGCTGTTGCCGCCACCTTGGCCACCGCGCTGGCAACGCCGGACCGGCTGGCCGCCGAAGACTGGCAGGTGCTGGGCGACTACGGCTGGGAAGTGGACGCCAACCGCCTGGCCGGCGAGCGCAGGAGCCAGGATGTGCTGCGCCAGTTGTCCAAGGCGGCACCCGACGCCGCCCTGCAGCGCCGTTTCGCCCTGCTGGCTCTGGCTACAGCCGAAAAGCCCGATGCCTCGCCCACCGAAGTGCGCGAGCTGCTGCAGGCCGTACTGGCACAACCGGCGGAAGTGCGCCGCAACCGTGAGTTGCTCGGCTATGCAGGCGTGCAGCTGGTCAAGCAGGCCAGTGCCGGCCCGGCCACCAGCAACACGCTCGGACAGCAGCTGCTGGTCGCACTGGAGCGTGCCGACGCCGAGCGCGGTGACCGCGCCGACGACGCGTTGTCGCGTGCGCTGACCGAAGTATCGCTGGCCCGCCAGCAGCAGCCCAAGGGCGCACTGCCCGCGGCGCTGGTCGAGCGGGTCAAGCAGCGCGTGGCCGCTGCTGATGCCGCCGCCACCGATGCGCATGCACGCCAGGCCACGATCAGCAGCGCGGTGTACGCATTGCGCGAGGTAGGTGACGACGCGGGTGCCGAGGCGCTGTTGCTGGCCGAGCTGAAGCGCAGCGAGCAGCCGTACTACTACATGCCCGAGCTGGCCGAACTGGCCGAGCAGCGCGGCGACACCGCCGGTGCGCTGGAGTGGTTGAAGCGCGCCTACGATGGTGCACAGGGCCCGGCCACCCGCGTGCAATGGGGCGTGCTGTACGTGGAAGGCCTGCTGAAGCTGGCGCCGGACGATGCACCGCGCATCGAGCAGGCGACCGCGTCGCTGATCGCCGAGCTGGAGGCACAGCCGTCGGGTTACCACCAGCGTACCCGCCAGCGTTTCGAGCGCCTGGCCGGGCAGTTGAAGGCGTGGAGCGGCAAGCACCAGGGTGCGGAGACGCTGGCACGGCTGCAGCAGCGGATGCAGCAGGCGTGCGGTGACCAGGTGGATGGCGCCTGTAAGGACTGGTTGAGCTGAGTTGATGAAAGCGCTGGCGGCGGGTTCGCCTGCCGGCGCTTTTGTTGATATCGGTTGTGGCGGGGGGAGGGACTGGCCGGGACACGCCGTAAACCCATCCTTGGGGGCTCGATGGCGCCATCCATGGCGCCAACGGTCCCGGCCAGCCCCTCCCCCCGCCACCGGAAGGTTTCCTGTGAGCGCGGGCAGCACATCAGCGCGCCGGTGAGGGTTCGGAAAGCGGGTTCTGGTAGTGCCGGCCGCTGGCCGGCAACCCGACCTTCGCTGATTGCCGGCCAGCGGCCGGCACTACCACGTCGCTCCTGCTCCTGCCTTTGACTCCGTCTCCGCGCCAGCGCAGGGAGCTGTCCTGCAGGGGCTGATGGGTCAGCGCAGGACCGTTGGCGCCACGGATGGCGCCATCGAGCCCCCAAGGATGGGTTCACGGCGTGTCCTGCGCTGACCCATCAGCCCCTGCAGGACAGGAAGAATCAAGGCGACGAACGCGCACGCATTTCAATCCCGCCCCTTGACCTCAACCAATGTTGAGGTGCGATAACAGTCTCCCCACGGCCAGCCCTCTGGCCTTCCCCACGGAGATTGCTTCGATGTCGTACTCGCTTCCCCCGCTCCCCTACGCCTACGACGCCCTCGAGCCGCATTTCGATGCGCGCACGATGGAGATCCACCACAGCAAGCACCACCAGACCTACGTCAACAACCTCAATGCCGCCATCGAGCAGGCCGGCATCGCCGAGCAGCCGGTCGAGGCGCTGATCGCCAACCTCGATGCAGTGCCCGAGGCGCAGCGTGGCGCAGTCCGCAACAACGGCGGTGGCCACGCCAACCACAGCCTGTTCTGGACCGTACTCAGCATCAAGGGTGGTGCACCCGATGATGAACTGGCCGCCGCCATCGACCGCGATCTGGGTGGCTTCGATGCCTTCAAGGAGGCCTTCACCAAGGCCGCGCAGACCCGCTTCGGCAGTGGCTGGGCCTGGCTGACCAGCGATCGCGACGGCCGCCTGAAGGTTGAAAGCAGCGCCAACCAGGACAGCCCGCTGATGGGTGCAACGGTCGGCCTGTCCGGCAATACCCCGATCCTCGCACTGGACGTCTGGGAACACGCCTACTACCTGCACTACCAGAACCGCCGCCCGGACTACATCGGTGCGTTCTTCAACATCATCAACTGGGCCGAGGTCGGCCGGCGCTACCGCCAGGCCCGGGCCTCATGAGCGGCGAGACACTGCCGTACGCCGGGCCGTGGGCGGGGGTCTTCCCCGCCCCGGCCCCGGTGCCGTCGGTCGAGATGCCGCCGCGTGCCCTGCGGCGGCTGCTCGGCCACTTTCCTACCGGCGTGGCCATCGTCTGCGCGCGCGATGCGCAGGGCAAGCCCATCGGCCTGACCATCAATTCGTTCGTGCCGGTGTCATTGCAGCCGCCACTGGTGCTGTGGAACCTGGCGTTGCACGCGCAGAGTCTTTCCACCTTCCAGCGCGCCACCCGCTTTGCGATCAGCGTGCTGGCGGCCGACCAGGAAGCACTGGCCCGGCGCTTTGCCGATCCGCAGGTACGCAACCGCTTCGACGGTCTGGCATTGCTGGATGACGACGAGGACGCCCCGCCACGCATCGCCGGTGCGGTAGCGCATCTCACCTGCACCCGCCATGCGCAGTGGCCGGTGGGCGATCACCTGCTGCTGGCCGGCCGCATCATCGAAGTGCACGAGAACGGCGGCGCGCCACTGCTGTTCCATCGCGGCCGCTTCCAGCCGGGACCGGCCGAGCTGCTGGTGGAGGTGCGCTGATGAACATCGAGGCTCTGGAATGCATGCTCGCCAGCGGCAAGGACGGCGCGCTGCTGCGCTTCGGCCTGGGCAAGGGCTGGCTGGATGCCGGCAACCCGGTGCGCGCGGCAACCCATCTGGGCCGTTGCGTGGTCCTTGATCCGCAGTATTCGGCGGCGTGGAAGCTGCTGGGCAAGGCCTGGCTGGCCAGTGGCCAGCCGCAGGCGGCGCGCGAAGCGTGGCAACGCGGGCTGAGCGTGGCCGGCAGCAAGGGCGACCAGCAGGCACGCAAGGAAATGCAGGTGTTCCTGCGACGCCTGGACCGCGAGCAGGCGGATCTGGCGAAAGCGGGCTGAGTCGATCAGCCCGCGTTGGCCGATGCCGGTGCGGACATGATGTCCGACATCGGCAGGCGGCGCGGCTTGCTCGGGAACGCGTGGCGCAGGATGCGCCAGACCACCTGGCCGAACTGGCGCGGCAGCGAGCCGTTGTTGTAGTGCTGGCCGTAGCGGCGGCAGATGTCCTTCACTTCCTTGGCGATGGCCGCATAGCGGTTGGCCGGCAGGTCCGGATAGAAGTGGTGCTCGATCTGGTGGCTGAGGTTGCCCGACAGCACGTTGATCAGGAAACCGCCACTGATGTTGGACGAACCGCGCAGCTGGCGCAGGTACCAGTGACCGCGCGACTCATTGCGCAGGCACTCCTTCGGGAAGGTTTCCGATTCAGCGGTGAAGTGGCCGCAGAAGATGATCACATAGGTCCAGATGTTGCGCAGGCCGTTGGCGACCAGGTTGCCCAGCATCACCGTGAGGAAGAACGGGCCGGCCAGCAGTGGGAAGAATACGTAGTCCTTCAGCACCTGACGGGCCATTTTGCGCGCCACCGGGCGGGTCTGCATCCACATCGCACGGCCACTGATGCGGCCCTTCAGCCAACGGCCCAGGCGCAGGTCCTGCGCGGCCACGCCCCACTGGAACAGCAGCGCGAAGATCGGCGCGATGATCGGCTGCAGCAGGTAGAACGGCTTCCAGCGCTGTTCCGGGAAGATGCGCAGCAGGCCGTAGCCGATGTCATCGTCCATGCCACGCACGTTGGTGTAGGTGTGGTGGCGGAAATTGTGGGTCTTGCGCCAGTTGTCGGCGGTGGCAACGATGTCCCACTCGTAGGTGTTGCCGTTGAGCTTGGGGTCGCCGGTCCAGTCGAACTGGCCGTGCATGACGTTGTGGCCCAGCTCCATGTTCTCCAAGATCTTCGACAGCGCCAGCAGCAGCGTGCCGGTGATCGCGGCCGGCCACAGCAGCGGCATCCAGAACAACGGCGAGAACGCCGCCAGGAACAGCAGGCCACGGCCACCCACGCCGAACCAGCGCACGGCGGCGGCCACGCGGCGGATGTAGCGGGTATCGGAGGCGCCGAGGCTGCCGATCACACGGTCGCGGATCGCGTCGAGTTCCTCACCGAAGGCATGCATCTCGGCGGTGCTCAGGGCACGGTCGGTAGCGCGGGTCATGGCAGGCGTCCTCAGAGATCCAGGGTCAGGTCGGTGGTCGGTGCGCTCACGCAGATCCGCACCGGCTGTGCCGATTCGGACTGCAGGTCGCCTGTGCGCAGGTGGCGGGTGGCGCCACTGACGCGGTCACAGCTGCAGCTGTTGCAGATACCCATGCGGCAGCCGTGTTTGGGCTTGATGCCATGGGCTTCGAGGCTTTCCAGCAGCGAGCGGCCACGCGGCACGCTCAATTGGCGGCCACTGCGCGCAAGCGTCAGCGACACCTCACCTTCGCTGCTGGCATCGCGCAGCGGCGCTGGCGGGGTGAAGGCTTCGGCCTGGAAACCGGCCACCTGGTGCGCCAGGCGCTCGCGCGCGGCGGCAACGAAGCCGTCCGGGCCGCAGGCCAGCACATGGCGCTGCGCCAACGGCGTGTCATCGCCGGCCACCTGCAGATCGTGGGTATCGATACGCGCGGCCGGCGCCTCACCGTCGCGGGTGGTCAGCAGATGCACGCGCAGGTTCGGATGCGCTGCGGCCAGCGCCTGCAGTTCATCACGAAACTGCAGATGGGCAGCGGTACGCTCCCAGTAGAACAGGTCCACCGGCGCGGCCAGCGGGCGCTGGCAGGTGTCGCGCAGCAGGCTGCGCATCGGCGTGATGCCACTGCCGGCCGCCAGCAGCAGCACTGGCGCCGCGGCCGGCATATGGAATTCGCCGAAGGCGGCATCGAGGCGGAACAGTTCGCCCGGCTGCGCATGATTGACCAGATGCTGGCTGACCCGGCCGCCATCGACCGCCTTGACGGTGATCGCCAGTTCGCGCCGACCCAGTGCGGTGGGGCTGTAGCTGCGCTGCCACAGGCGTCCTTCAATCTCGACGCCGAGGGTGACGTGCTGGCCAGCGCGCATGCCAGTCCAGTGCCGGTTGGTGCGCAGGACCAGGGTCGCCGCGCCCTCGCCGGCCGGCTCGCGCCGGACCAGGCGGGCCACCGGCTCGCGCAGGGTCCACAGGGGATTGAGCTGGCCCGCCCAGAAATCGAACAGCGACGGCGAGACCCAGCGGTATGGAGAAAACAGGGACGGACGGACGACAGCGCTCATGGGCGCACTATACGGGCGCACATACACCTGTGTATACATGTGTATATTGAACCGGATTGGGTATGATTCAGCCTCGCCCCACCGGAACCCCCATGGCCGCCGCCACCGCTTTGTCGACGCCCGAAGATGCCAACAGCCCGGCCCGCCGTACGGTGAGCCGTGAGGATCTGCTGGCTGCTGCCCTGAAACTGATCGGGCCGCACCGCAGCCTGTCCACGCTCAGCCTGCGCGAAGTGGCGCGTGAGGCTGGCATCGCGCCGAACAGCTTCTACCGGCAGTTCCGCGACATGGACGAACTGGCCGTGGCGCTGATCGATGCGGCCGGCCGCTCGCTGCGCACCATCATCGGCGAGGCCCGGCAGCGCGCCACCTCCACCGCCACCAGCGTGGTGCGGGTCTCGGTGGAGACCTTCATGGAGCAGCTGCGCGCCGACGACAAACTGCTGCACGTGCTGCTGCGCGAGGGCGCGGTCGGCTCGGACGACTTCAAGCATGCGGTCGAACGCGAGCTGCACTATTTCGAGGAAGAGCTGCAGCACGATCTGGTGCGCCTGGCCGCACTGGATGGCGCCGTACTGCATGCCCCGGAACTGGTGGCCAAGGCCATCACCCGGCTGGTGTTCGCGATGGGTGCCACCGCCATGGACCTGCCACCGGAGAAGGATCCGGAGCTGGTCGAACAGATCTCCACGATGATCCGCATGATCATCGTCGGCGCCCGTACCCCCGCCGCGTTCCGCCGCGGCTGATCGAGGCCCCTGAGTCGGATCCCTTTCCAGAGGAAAGGGCTTTGAGCCGTACCCGACTCCATGAACCCCGCCACGCAGCGCCACGGCGCCGATGAACTGTGGCCACTGTCACGGATTTAGATTGCAGATGCGCAGCTTGAGCATCCTGCACGCGCCATTCACTGCGCTCTCACGCACGCTGAATTATTCAGACCACGCGCTCCATTCAGTTTGGTGAGTTATTGAACGGGGTTTGAATCCGGCAAGTGCCGCTGCAGTCGTTTCAGATTAATTGCATGGCCCAGGCAAGACCCGATCCGCAAAGTGCCGCCTCCGGCCCTGCGGATGCAGGTCCCCCCAATAGGCTTCAAGGAGAAACACCCATGCGCATGATGCAGTTCACGCCGAAGTTTCCTTCCACCAAGAACCAATCCGATCTAGCTCGGGCTATCGCCACAGTATTGCTAATTGCCACTTCTGGTGCAGCCGGCGCAGCAACCGTCAATCCAGGCCAGACTCTTGTGGTGAATGCAGGCTCACTACCTCAACCCTACGACGTAAACGGTGGCACGCTGATTGTGGAAGGAGCCACGACCAACCGAATCGACACCAACTATTCTGGAGGTCAACCCGCACAGGTCATTGCGAATGGCGCAAGTATTTCCAGCATGCGGCTGCTCAATAGTGTTGGCACGCTGCACAACTCGACCGTGAATGGCCAATTCACCCTCTCAATCTTCGTCGGCTCAGGCTATGCTGGACTTACTCGGCCACACCTTACGACGGCAGGCAGCACCTTCAATGGGCCCTTCACCGGCAGCGGCGGCGGCCGACTGGACTCGGAGGGAAGCACTTTTGCGCAAGGGATTCGCAGCCTTGGCACAATCCTCAACCTGAAAGCCAACACAAAGGTCGTCGGAAGTGCCTATGGCATCAGCCTCACGAACAGCGCAATCGCAGGTTCGGCGGGCATGCAGGATTGGGGACTGCTCCTCGATTCTTCACATGTTGCAGCAACAAGCGGGCCGGCGCTTCTTATTGGCGGCACCACGACGGGATACCCTGTCCGCGTAGCAATCCAAAACGGATCGACGCTTTCCAGCAGCAATAATGTCGTGATCGAAGGGCGCGCTAGCTCAGTATTTGACGTCACCGCCCGCACCTCCACGCTCAAGGGCGATATCACCATCGCCGATACCGCCACCGGCACGCTGCGCTTCCTTGACGGCCTCGACCTCACCGGCCGTATCCTCGGCCCGGCCGACGTCATCGTCGACCAGGGCGGCCGCTGGACGCTGTCCGGCGACAGCAACACGGGTAATCTCACTCTGGGTGCAGGCAGCGACATCCTGCTCGGGCCGGGTGAGTTCCGCCAGCTGACCGTCAACGGCAACTATGTCGGCCAGGGCGGCACGCTGCACTTCAATACGGTGATGGCCGCCGACGATGCGCCGACTTCGAAGGTGCACGTCACCGGCGATGCAAGCGGCAGCACCCGGATCGTGGTCAACAACATCAATGGCGCCGGTGCGCAGACCGTCAACGGCATTCCGCTGGTGCAGGTCGATGGCACCTCCACCGCAACCTTCGCCATGCAGGGCCGCGCCATCGGTGGCATGTACGAGTATTTCCTGCGCAAGGGCACTCCGGGCGCGACCAACGGCAACTGGTACCTGACCTCGGCCTACACCGGCAATCCGTGCGACATCAATCCGGCGCTGCCGGAGTGCCAGGGCACTGGTCCGGTGGATCCGGTCGATCCTGTTGACCCGATCGATCCGGTCGATCCGGTCGATCCGGTGGATCCGGTCAATCCCGTCGATCCGGTCCCCGTGTTGCGTCCGGAGCCGGGCGCGTACCTGGCCAACCAGGCCGGGGCCGTGCAGATGTTCCAGCTGCGCCGCCATGACCGCGGCGAGCCCGGCTTCGACCGCGCCCGCATCGGTACCTGGGTGCGCGCCGGGCGTGACCAGCTGCAGGCGAACGTGGCCGGCCAGGTTGACGCCCGTACCCACATCAACACCCTGCAGCTGGGCAGCGATGTCTGGCGTTGGGGCGATGGCCGTGGCCAGATCGGCGTGATGCTGGGCACCGGCGAGGCGACCACGCAGGCGGTGTCGAATCTGAGCGGTTATGGCACCCGCGGCAAGGTCAAGGGCAAGTCGGCCGGTGTCTACCTGGGCTGGGTGCAGGATGCACAGAGCAGTGCCGGCCTGTACGTGGACGGCTGGCTGCAGGCGGCGCGCTTCGACAACGAGGTGCAGGGCGAAGGCATCGCCCGCGAGAGCTACGACTCCAGGACCCGCAGCGCATCGCTGGAAGCTGGTTATGCCTGGGCCATCCGCAGCAGTGAGGCCAGCACGCTGTACCTGCAGCCGCAGGCGCAGCTGACCTGGACCGACTACGACGGTGACAGCCTGGTCGAAAACAATGGCACCACGGTCGAGGATGGCCGCGGCGGCGGCCTCAACAGCCGCCTCGGCGTACGCCTGTTTGGCCAGGGCACGCTGCAGGGCAACCGCGTGCAGCCGTTCCTGGCGGCGAACTGGCTGCGTGGCCAGCGCGATGAGGCCATGCGCTTCAACAGCGAGTCGTTGAGCGCGAAGACGCCGGAGAACCGTTACGAAGTGCAGGCCGGTGCCCAGCTGCAGCTGGGCCAGCGCTGGAGCGCGTGGGGTGACCTGCGTGTGCAGCGCGGCGACAGCGGCTATCGCAACCACGGTGCCCAGGTCGGCCTGCGCGCCGCCTGGTAAGCCCCTCGCCGCCCTGGGATCACCCCAGGGCGGCGTTCCTCGATTTCCCTCGCACCCTGCCGGGCATGACATCCGGCAGGGTTCTGGCGCTTAACTGTAATGTTATAACACCGTCGTCCGCGATGTTCTGATCCTGCTTCCGGCCTCGTGATTGCACGGACTTATTTATATAGCCATTGCTATATCTATGACCCTCTGCTTTCATATGCGTCAGCCAGGTCGCCCTCGCCGCCTTTCCTCTCCCAAGGACGACGCCCTCATGCCCGTTTCCAGACCCCTTTCCCGCCGGCTGCCTCTGGCTGCCGCCATTGCCCTGACCCTGCCGTTGCCCGTGCTGGCAGCCACACCAAAGCCGACCGAGCTGGACCGCGTGCAGGTCAAGGTCAGCACTGCCACCCGCAGCGAACGCCTGCTGTCCGATGTCCCGATCCGCACCGAAGTGCTGCGCAAGGAAGACATCGCGCTGCGCGCGGCCACCGACTTCTCGCGTGCCGCAGAGCTGATCAATGGCCTGCGCGTGGAAAGCAACTGCCAGAACTGCAACACCAGCGAGGTACAGCTGCTGGGCCTGCCCGGCGCCTACAACCAGTTGCTGTTCGATGGCATCCCGCTGCTGTCCACGCTGGGCAGCGTGTACGGCCTGGAACAGATTCCGGCCGGATTCGTCGACCGCATCGAAGTGGTCAAGGGCGGCGGCTCGGCGCTGTACGGCCCGGGCGCGGTGACCGGTGTGATCAACCTGATCCCGCCACTGCCGGCGCGCAGCGGTGGCCATGTGCAGGCCGGCGTGGATGTGCTGAAAGGCACGCCGCAGAAGAATGCCGATGTGCGCCTAGACCTGGTGGCCAAGGACGCCGACGCCGGGCTGTCGGTGATCGCCCAGCGCAACTGGAACAGTGGCATCGACTACAACGGTGACGGCTATACCGAGATCACCCGCAAGAATCTCAAGGTCGGCGGGCTGCAGGCCTGGTATGCGCCCACACCGGGCACACGGCTGCGCCTGGACCTGCAGGTGACCGATGAAACCCGCCGCGGCGGCAACCGCCTGGACCAGCCCGAGTACCTGGCCAACATCGCCGAATCGCTGGATACGAAGTACCGGCGCGGCAGCGTGTCGTGGGACCAGGAGATCAATGCCGACGTCGATTTCCGCCTGGCCTATGCCTTCGCCGACATCGACCGTGACAGCTTCTATGGCGGTCTGGGTGACGTGGTCACCGATCCCTCTGCCCCTGGCTATGACCCGTCGCAGCTGGACCCCAACGTCGCCGGCAGCGCGGCTTCGCGTTCGTGGCGCCAGTACGGCCGCACCCACAACCCGCTGCACTACATCGACAGCCAGTTGAACTGGCGGTTGGGGGCGCACGCGCTGGCCTTCGGCGTGCAGTACAAGCACGAGGCGCTGCGCGACGACAACCGCACCGGTGACGGCCAGCGGCTGGCAGTGCTGGAGGACGCTACTTTCCACAACCTGGGCGCCTTCATCCAGGACGAGTGGAGCCTGCGCGACAACGTCGACCTGGTGCTGGGTGCGCGCGTGGACAAGAGCTCGGAACTGGACAGCGCGGTGTTCTCGCCGCGCATCGCGCTGGCCTGGCAGGCCACGCCCAACCTGAAGTGGCGCGCCGGCATTGCCACCGGCTTCCGTGCCCCAGAGATCTTCGTCGAGGACGTACATGTCGATACGCTGGGTGGCGAACAGGTGCGCGTGCGCAACACCGACGGCCTGAAGGAAGAGCGCGCGTTGACCACCCTGTTCGGCTTCGACTGGCGATCGGACCCGGCCAATCCGGTGTGGAGCTGGGATGCCACTGCGTCCTATGCGCGCATCCGCGACACCTTCGCGCTGGGCGAGATCCAGCGCGGCGATGATGGCCAGCTCAGCCAGCTGCGCTACAACGCGTCCGGCTCCAATGTGCTGGGCGCAGAAACCAACCTCGGCTGGCAGCCGTCGCCGCAGTGGCGCCTGACCGCGGGTGCATCGTGGTACCGCTCGCGTTTCCGCGAACCGCAGCGCATCTTCGACGACACCGGCGACGGCGGCGACACCGTGATCGAAAGCCGGGACTACCTGAAGACCCCACGCTGGACCGGCCTGGCCCAGCTCAGCTGGATGCCGGCCGAGCCGTGGGAGACCTTCGTCGCGCTGCGCCACACCGGGCCGATGTCGGTGCTGAACAACCGGCTGGGCGAACTGCACCGCACGCGTTCATTCCTGGTGACCGATCTGGGTGCGCGCTGGCACCGTCACCTGGGCGCGCAGGCGCAGCAGGAAGTGTCGGTGGCCGCAGGCGTCAAGAACGTGTTCGACCAGCGCCAGAAGGATCTGGAAGTGGGCGCGCTGCGGGACAGCGACTATGTCTATGGGCCGCGCTTCGCGCGCTCGTGGTACGTCAACCTGCGCTATGCGTTCTAAGTCACTACGAGCGTTGTTGCTGGCCTGTGCCGTCCTGCTGGCCGCACCGGCGATGGCTGCGGACCTGCACGCGCAGGTCTCGGCCTCGCTGATGCGGCCGGAACAGCGCTCGCTGCGGCCGATGCAATGGTCATCGCCACCGAAGCTGGTGGCGTTGTACTTCGGCGCCGACTGGTGCGCGCCCTGCCATGCCTTCGTACCCACACTGCGCAGCGTGCGTGACGCATTGCGCGAGGCCGGCGCCGATACCGAAGTGGTGTACGTCAGCCTGGATGAGAGCGAGGCCGCGCTGCGCCGCTACATGCACGCGCAGGACATGCCGTGGCCGGTGCTGGACCCGCGCCGTGCCGCGCGCATGCCGGCACTGCAGGCATTGGCCGGGCTGGCACCGCCGAATCTGGTGCTGATCGATGCCGACGGCAAGGTGCTGGCCAATGGTTGGCAAGGCCGGCGTTACGAAGGCCTGCAGCCCGTGTTGAAGGAATGGACGAAACGGGCGTGCGCGCAGCAGCAGGCCCATTGTCCGCCCGATCTGTAGAGTCGAGCCACGCTCGACTCATTCCATCACCGCGCGAACAGCCGCCGGGCATGGCCCGACGCAACCGTTACGGCGCCCCGCCCTCCGCCTTGCGCACGAACGCTTCGAACAGCGCCAGCGTCTGCTCGCTTACATGGTGCTCGATACCCTCGGCATCGCGCCGCGCGGTATCCGGGTCCACGCCCAGCGCCAGCAGGAAACGCTCCACGGTCTGATGGCGCTGGCGGCTGGCATGCGCCAGCGCCTCGCCTTCCGAGGTCAGGAACACGCCGCGGTACGGCCGCTGCACCACCCAACCGTCGCGGGCCAGCCGCCGCAGCATCTTCGCCACGGTGGGCTGGGCTACGCCCAGGCGGGTGGCGATGTCGACCTGGCGGGCCTCGCCGCCGTCGGCCAGCAGATCCGAGATCAGTTCGACATAGTCCTCCACCAGCTCCATCCGGTGCGCCTCGCGCACTTGCCGGAAGCTCTCGACCTGGCGCTCGGCCTCGATCAAGGGGGTGCTTTTCAGCGATGTCGAATCGTCGGTCTTGCCCACGCCTGCGCCTGTCCTTCCGGTGTACTCCGGTGTTGAACCTGAATTCTGGACCAGTAACGCGATAAAGACGATTGTTTCACATTGCTAATGACTATAGCAGGAGCTATATTCGAACCCATGAACACGCTGGCGCCCCGCGACCCTTCGGCCTCCACTCCGGCCAGCCTGGGTGCGCTCAACGCCTCGGTGGCGGTGCCCGACAAGGGCCACTGGTGGTTCCGCCTGCTGGCCTTCCTCGGCCCCGGCTACATGATCTCGGTCGGCTACATGGACCCCGGCAACTGGGCCACCGACCTCGCCGGCGGTTCGCGCTTCGGCTACCTGCTGCTGTCGGTCATCCTCATTTCCAACCTGATGGCGGTGATCCTGCAGGCGCTGTCGGCGCGGCTCGGCATCGCTACCGGCATGGACCTGGCGCAGGCCTGCCGTGCCCGCTACCCGAAGCCGGTGAACCTGGCGTTATGGGCGCTGTGCGAGGCGGCGATCATCGCCTGCGACCTGGCCGAGGTGATCGGCACCGCGATCGCGCTGAAGCTGCTGTTCGACCTGCCGTTGCTGTGGGGCGCGGTGATCACCGCGCTGGACACGCTGCTGGTGCTGCTGCTGATGAACCGCGGTTTCCGTGCGCTGGAAGCCTTCGTGATCGCATTGCTGATGGTGATCTTCGGCTGCTTCGTGGTGCAGATCGCGCTGGCCGCACCGCCGGTGATGGCGGTGCTGGGCGGCTTCATTCCGCGTGCGCAGGTGGTGACCGATCCGCACGCGCTGTACATCGCGATCGGCATCATCGGTGCCACGGTGATGCCGCACAATCTCTACCTGCATTCGTCCATCGTGCAGACCCGCGCTTACCCGCGTACCGATGACGGTCGCCGCAGCGCGCTGCGCTGGGCGGTCACCGACAGCACCATTGCGCTGACCCTCGCATTGTTCATCAACGCCAGCATCCTGATCCTGGCGGCGGCGGTGTTCCATGCCAATGGCCGATTCGACGTGGAGGACATCGAGCAGGCACACCAGCTGCTGGCGCCGATGCTGGGCGTGGGCGCGGCGGCGACGTTGTTTGCGATCGCGCTGCTGGCCTCCGGCCTGAACTCGACGGTGACGGCGACGCTGGCCGGCCAGATCGTGATGGAAGGCTTCCTGCACCTGCGCCTGCCACCGTGGCTGCGGCGGCTGATCACGCGTGCACTGGCGATCATTCCGTTGGTGGTGGTGATCATGCTGTTCGGCGACCAGGGCGCGGTGAAGCTGCTGGTGCTGAGCCAGGTGGTGCTGTCGATGCAGCTGCCGTTCGCGATCATCCCGCTGGTGCGGATCGTGACCGACAAGGTGACGATGGGCGCCTTGGTAGCCCCGCGCTGGCTGGGCGCGATCGCCTGGGTGATCGCGCTGGTGATCGTGGCGCTGAACGTGAAGCTGCTGGTGGATACCTTCAGCGGCGGGTGATGCCAGATCCAGGGGTTGGACCCAGTAGATCCACGCCATGCGTGGATGCCTTTACACGATGCGGGGTCAGAGCCCTTGCCGCTGGCAAGGGATCCGACCCCACCATCTCCACGCTACAGATGCAACGCGATCGCGGCCTCGATCTGCTGAGGCGACTGGAACCCCGCCAGGCGCGTACGTTCGTCACCGTCACGGAACAGCGACAGCGTCGGCGTCTGCCGCAGCCCCAGCTCCCTGAAGAACGCCTCACCCAGCACTTCCAGCTGCACGCGCAGCAGGGTCGTGCCCTGCCCCGCCATGCTGTTGGCCACCCGGTGCAGCGACATCTCCAGCATCCGGCACCCCGGGCACTGGTCCTTGTGGAAATCCACCAGCACCCTAGGATGTTCGGCCAGCAGCTGCCGGAACTGCTCAGGCGTGGTGGCGTGGATGATCTGCATCGGTGTTGCTCCAATAGTGGGCCAGGACCGCGTCGGTCCAAGCCTCGATGGCCCCCGCATGGCGTTGGCCATGCGGCATCTGTTCGATTTCCAGCGGCGGATAGTCGCTGCGGAAGTAGCGGATCAGGCGGTGCACGGCGCCGCAGTAGTACTCCTGCCCCCACTGCGTTTCGCCGGTGCCGAACACCGCCAGCTGCCGCGGCCGCTCACCGCGTTCGGCAATACCGGCCACCCATGCCTTCATCTCCGACGGCGTTCGGCCGGCGTTGTCGGTCCAGCAGCCCAGCAGCACCAGGTCGGCCTCATCGGCCGCCAGCGGCGGCGCCTGGCGCAGGTCGTCAGCCTCCTGCCAGTGAACCGAATGACCTGCGGCGCGGCAACGCTCGGCGATCTGCCGGCCGAGCTCGCGGGTGTTGCCGCTCAACGAGGCGACCACCACCAGGATGCTCAGCGCGGCGCCGGACTCACAGGTCGTCGAAGCCGTTGTCGACGTTGGTCTTCTTGTAACTTGCATTGCGCATCTCGAAGAAGTCGGTCTTGGTTTCGGTGAAGTTGTCGGCGTAGGCCTTGATCCACGGCATCACGTTGTCGGTGGTGTCGCTGTACAGGCGCTCGATGCCGAGCATGCCGGCCATCTTGTTGGCGCGGTACTTCACGTAGCGCACCATCTCGTCCACGTCGATGCCGTCGATACCGTCCAGCACCTCCGACGACCACTGCGTCTCCAGCTCGATCGCGTGTTCGAATGATTGGTGCACGTAGGCGGTCAGCTCGTTGGTCTGCAGCTCCGGGTTCTCGCCGATGATGGCGCGGATCAGCTCGCTGATGAACTTGGTATGCGCCAGCTCGTCACGGTTGATGAAGCTGATGATCTTGCCCGTACCGTTCATGCGGTTCTGCCGCACCATGTTGTAGAAGTAGGCGAAACCGGAATAGAAGTTGATGCCTTCCAGGATCGAGGACTGGATCAGCGACTTCAGCAGGGTCTCGGCGGTCTTCTCGCGCATGAAGTCGTCATACGCGCCCATGATCGGTGCGTTGCGCTTGATGATGGTCGGGTGGGTGCGGGCGATCTCGAAGATGCGGTTCTGGTTCGGCAGGTCGGTGATAGAGGCCAGCACGTAGCTGTAGCTCTCGTTATGGATCACTTCCTGCTGGCCGATGATCGCTGCATTGGCATGCGCGGCGGGATCGGTGATGTACTCGGCCACGTTGTAGATGAAGCGGGTCTGCGGTGAGTCGAGCGTGGCGAGCAGGCCGATGATCGAGTCGTAGGCGTTCTTTTCGCGTGCGTTGAGCTCGCCGTACTGGCGGGCATCGAGCTTCATGTCGACCTCGTCGGGAATCCAGAAATTGGTCGACAGCTCCTTGTAGGCCCGATAGAACGACGGGTACGGAATGTCGTTCCAGTTGAGGATGCCGCTGGTGCGGCCGTTGATGATGCCGGTGCTGCGGTTGGGATGGCGCGGTTCGAGGATCTTGATGCGGTCGAGGGGGGTTGCCATGGGTTTCTGCCTTCGTTCTCTTTCTATCGTGTTGCCGGCCAGCGGCCGGCACTACCGAAGATCGCGGGGTTGCCGGCCAGCGGCCGGCACTACCGAAGATCACGGGGTTGCCGGCCAGCGGCCGGCACTACCGTGGGTCGCCGGCGGTCAGCTGGAGCACCACTCGCATTCACTGATGTCGATGTCGTTGGAACGCACGTAGTAAGTGGTCTTCAGGCCTTCGCGCCAGGCGCTCAGGTGCAGCTCCAGCAGGGTGCTGGCGCGGATGGTGCTTGGCACGTACAGGTTGAAGCTGATCGACTGGTCGACGTGGCGCTGGCGGCGTGCGTTCTGGCGCACGCTGGCGAACTGGTCGACCTTGTAGGCGCCCTTCTCGTAGTACGGCCAGGTTTCCAGCGACAGGCCCGGCGCGGCCACCGGCCGCCGGAAATCCTTCTTTTCCTCGTAGTAGAACGCGCTGTAGATCGGGTCGATCGATGCGGTGGAACCGGCAATCTGCGCGGTGCTCATGTTCGGCGCCACCGCCAGCAGCCAGCCGTTGCGCAGGCCGTGCGTGGCGACCTCGCGGGCCAGGCTCTCCCAGGCCGCGCCGCTGTAGTCGCGGTCACTGAAGTAGCGTCCGTTGTGCCAGTCGCTGCCGGCGAACATCGGGTAGCTGCCCTTTTCCTTCGCCAGCTGCGCGCTGGCCTGGATGGTCAGGAAGTTGATGCGCTCGTAGAGGCGGTCGGCCAGCTCTTCGGCATCCGGCGATTCCCACTGGATCGCCTGCTGCGCCAGCAGGTGGTGCCAGCCGAACGTGCCCAGGCCGATGGCGCGGTACTTGCGGTTGGTGATCGTGGCCTGCGGTACCGGCAATGCGTTGAGGTCGATCACGTTGTCGAGCATGCGCACCTGGATCGGGATCAGGCGTTCCAGCACGTCGGTGGCCAGCAGGTCATCCGGCGCACTGATCGCACGTCCGAGGTTGATCGAGGACAGGTTGCAGACCACGAAGTCACCGGCGCGGCGCGTAGTCACGATCTGGTCGCCGCTGACGATCTCCTGGATCATCCGCGTCGGGCTCATGTTCTGCAGGATCTCGGTGCACAGGTTGCTGGAATAGATCATGCCCGCGTGCTTGTTCGGGTTCCGGCGGTTGACCTCGTCGCGGTAGAACAGGAACGGGTTGCCGGTCTCCAGCTGGCTGAGCATGATCCGCTTGAACAGATCGATGGCCTTCACCGTGCGGCGGCTGATGCGCTCATCGGCCACCAGCTCGGCGTAGCGGTCGCGGAAGCTGCCAGAACCACGCTTCTCGTCGTAGAAGTCCTGCAGGTACCAGCCCTTGGCCTGCTTCACCTCGTGCGGATCGAACAGGTACCAGTCGGCGCGACGTTCGACCGCTTCCATGAACAGGTCCGGCACGCAGACCGAAGTGAACACATCGTGCGCGCGCAGGCGCTGGTCGCCGTTGTTGAGGCGCAGGTCCATGAAGGCTTCGATATCGCGGTGCCAGATGTCCAGGTACACCGCCACCGCGCCCTTGCGCTGGCCGAGCTGATCAACCGACACCGCAGTGTTGTTGAGCTGCTTGATCCACGGCACCACGCCACCGGAGGAATTGGCCACGCCACGGATCGGCGCGCCGCTGCTGCGCACATAGCCCAGATAGGCACCAACGCCGCCGCCGTGCTTGGACACGCGGGCGATATCGGTATTGGAGTCATAGATGCCCT
Organism: Stenotrophomonas sp. ASS1; assembly: GCF_004346925.1. NCBI lineage: Bacteria > Pseudomonadati > Pseudomonadota > Gammaproteobacteria > Lysobacterales > Lysobacteraceae > Stenotrophomonas > Stenotrophomonas oleivorans. The sequence continues at coordinate 2,584,886 of NZ_CP031167.1, forward strand.
GCAGGCTGTCGTCCACCGTGTCGATGAAGCAGCTGGACAACTGGCCGCCGACCTTGCCGGCATTGGCCAACGTCGGCGTGGCCACCGTCATGTACAGGTTGGACAGCGCCCAGTACGCCTCGCCGACCAGCTGCATGCGCCGCTCACGCGGCTTTTCCTCCTGCATCAGGTACAGCGCGATGGTCAGCCAGCGCTCCTGCGGCAGTTCATAGACCTCACGGCTGCGGTCGCTGGCCAGGTAGCGCGTGGCCAGCAGGTACAGGCCGTTGTAGGCGAACAGGCGATCGCGCTCCGGGTCGATCATTTCGCCGGCCTGCTGCAGCTCTTCCTTGGAATAGCAGCGCAGGATGTCGTTGCTGTAGATGCCGCGGTCGGCCAGGCTTTCCTGCAGGCCCACGTAGGAACCGTACTTCAGTCCAACGTCGTAGAAGCGGTTGCGGCTGGCGCGCTTGTACAGGCGGCGCAGGTAGATGCGTGCGGCAAACTGTTCCCACTCCGGCGCGACCAGGTCCACGCGCGATTCGGCCTCGCGGATCAGCAGATCGACCAGATCATCGGCGCTGATGCTCGGTTTGCGTTCGACCATCGACTGCACCACGCGGCGGTAGTCGCTCACATCCAGCTGCGGGAACTCGGCATGCACGGCGTCGATGCTGCGCTGCAGGCGCTCGGCCTCGAACGGCAGGCGACGATTGCCAGCCTCCTTGGTGATCCAGGTCGGCACGCGCTCGCCACCGGCGCGCAAGGCGTCGCCAGCGCCGGCCAGATCGGCCACGCGGAAGGTACTGTCGGTCATGGTGGTGAAACTCCAGGCTCGCACGCGCGTTGGCGGTCGATGCCATGGCGGCCCTGCACGCGATACCGGCGCACGGGGCGAACGGGTGGATTGCCAAGGCACGGGAACGTAGGTCGTCGGCATCTGCCTGCGCCTGCGGCCGGTATCCGGGCCGTGGGGGCGACCTGCGTCCGCACGGTGGCGGCCGCGTCGACACGGCAAGCCTTCAGGGGCGGGCCGCGGGACGTTTGCTGCATGTCCGGCGGCGGCGGCTGACCGGGAGTGACGGACACAACATAGTGGGGATATTCCAGCCCGTCAACACAAGATGCGGTAATCAACACATGTCGCGACGATCAGTCGCAGGATGCCGTGTTGCACCTGCGGCGCCTTGTCGACAGCGCCTTCGTCCCCAGTTCGGTACAACATCAACTTTCCCCGGAACACCGCCCATGCGCGCTGCCCAGTACCCCTCCTTCGGCGACCCGGCCGACGTCCTTGCCATTGCCGATGCCGCCCTGCCCGAGCCCGGCCCCGGCGAGGTGCGCATCCGCACCGTGCTGGCCTCCATCCACAATCACGACCTGCTGACCGTGCGCGGCCTGTATGGCTACAAGCCAACGCTGCCGGCGATCGGGGGCAGTGAAGCACTGGGCGTGGTCGATGCACTTGGCGACGGCGTCGACGGCCTGCAGATCGGCCAGCGGGTTGCCGCCGCCTCGGTGCACGGCACCTGGGCCGAGGCCTTCATCGCCCCGGCACGCATGGTGATTCCGATGCCGGAGGCGATCCCGGACGAAATGGCCGCGCAGCTGATCGCGATGCCGCTGAGCGCGCTGATGCTGCTGGAATTCCTGCACGTCGAAGCAGGCCAGTGGATCGTGCAGAACACCGCCAACGGCGCGGTGGGCAAATCGCTGGCGATGCTGGCGCGGGCGCGTGGCGTGCATGTGGCCAACCTGGTGCGCAATGCCGATGCGGTCGCACAGTTGAAAGTGCTGGGCATCGATCATGTGTTCGACACCTCGGTGGACGGCTGGAAGGATCGCGTGCGTGAGGCGACCGGCGAAGCGCAGGCCGCGGCCGCGGTGGATTCCATTGGCGGCGACGCCAGCGGCGATCTGGTCGACCTGCTTGGCCACCACGGCACCCTGGTGTCGTTCGGTGTGATGAGCGGCGAGCCGATGCGCATTCCCGCCGGCGGCCTGATCTACAAGGAAGCCACGGTGAAGGGCTTCTGGGGCAGCAAGGTCAGCCAGGCGATGGCGGTGGAGGACAAGCGCCGGCTGGTTGGCGAACTGCTGAAGCGCGCGGCGAGCGGCGAACTGACCCTGCCGGTGGAGCAGATCTTCGCACTGGACGACATCGCCCAGGCGGCAAAGGCCGGTGCGGGTTCGGGCCGCAATGGCAAGGTGCTGCTGCGGCCGTGATGGGCTGGCACTGCCTTCTGTAGAGCCGAGCCATGCTCGGCTGCTTTCCTGTCAGTGTGCGGAGCCGAGCGTAGGCTCGGCTCTACAGGAGCGTGCGGACCAACGGTCCGCACCCACCGAGAGCAAGAAGCAGCCACTTCGTTAAGAACCTGTGATGTATAACTGAATGCGCTTTCGTCATTGGAAGGCGCACGTGGCTGCGTGCGGTACTGACGGCTCCTCCCCCGTTCGGCGTTGTCGCTTCCATGTACCGCACCACCCTGAACCTGCTTGCCGGCGCGATCGCGCTGGGCCTCACCGCCGGCGCTGCCGGCGCCGCTGAAACCGCCGATTCCGGCAAGGACAGCACCACCTTCGGCACCGTGCTGGTGACCGGCTCCAACATCAAGCGCAGCGATACCGCCGGGCCCAACCCGGTGCAGATCGTGAGCCGCGAACAGATCGAACAGACCGGTCGTTCCACCCTCACCGACGTGCTGCGCAACCTGTCGGCCAATGCCGGCAACAGCTTCGACGAGCAGTACACCGGCAGCTTCGCCGCCGGTTCTGCATCAATCGGCCTGCGCGGCCTGTCGCCGAAGAACACGCTGGTGCTGGTCAACGGCTACCGCGTCTCCAACTTCGGCTTCGCGCTCAACACCCAGGACACCTTCGTCGACCTCAATGCGCTGCCGATCAGTGCGGTCGAGCGCATCGAAGTGCTGAAGGATGGCGCCTCGGCGGTGTACGGCTCCGACGCCATCGCTGGCGTCATCAACATCATCCTGCGCAGGAACTTCCAGGGCGTGGAAGTCGGCGGCGGCTTCGGTACCGCCACCCAGGGCGGCCTCGACGAACGCAAGGCCAACCTGCTGGCCGGCTTCGGTGATCTGGAACAGCAGGGCTGGAACGTGCTGTTCGGGCTGGACCTGCTCAAGCGCGACCGCCTCGATGGCGATGATCGTGCCTATACCCGCAGCGGCGATTTCCGCGACAAGCCCGGTGGTCGCCTTGCCGGCTGGTCCACTGCCGGTGGCAACTGGCTGAGCAACCCGCGTGCGCCGCAACCGTTCGGCAACTGCCCCGACGGCAGCCAGCTGCGCCCGTACAGCGACTTCGGCAGCACCCTGCCCGGCCAGGCCTGCGCCTTCAATGCGCAGCCGTTCAAGACCCTGCAGCCCGGCGCCGAGCGCCTGCAGGCGTCGCTGAGTGCGACCTACCGCTTCAATGACAGCGTCGAAGCGTTTGCCGATGTGTTGTACAGCCACAACAAGGCCGACCAGATCTTCAGCGCGCCGTTGACCGTCGGCCCCGGCCTGCGCGCCTACAACCCGGCCACCGGCACCCTGATCGATGTGCCGGCGGTGCTGCCGGTCGGCCACCCGAACAACCCGGGCAGCACGCCGCTGCCGTTCGAGTACACCTTCTTCGATCTCGGCCCACGCCTGAAGGACAATACCCAGGTGTTCTACCGTGCCCTGGCCGGGGTGCGCGGCAGTGGCGAGCGCTGGGATTGGGAAGTGGCAGCGCTGACCTCGCAGAGTGCACAGCGCGAGTACGTCGACAACTTCGTCAACCGCTACGCGTTCGAGCAGATCCTGCGCGATGGCAGCTACAACTTCCTCAACCCGTCCAGCACGCCGGGGGCGCTGGATGCCCTGCGCCTGCAGACCAAGCGACCGGGCTGGTACAAGCTGCACTCATTGAACGTCAAAGCATCGACCTCTCTGTGGGAACTGCCGGCCGGCACGGTCGGCTTCGCCTGGGGTGCCGAGTTCCGCAAGGAATCGCTGGATGCGCGTACCAGTGCGCAGGTACTGTCGGGCACCGAACTGCGCCCGGCCATCAACGTGGTCAACGGCGAGCGCCAGGTCAGTGCCGCCTACGCCGAACTGAGCGTGCCACTGCACCGCACGCTGGAACTGCAGCTGGCCGGTCGCGGCGACCACTACGATGATTTCGGCAAAGCGTTCTCGCCGAAAGTGGCGCTGCGCTGGCAGCCGCTGGACAGCCTGCTGCTGCGCGGCTCGTTCTCGCGTGGTTTCCGCGCCCCCTCGCTGCCGGAGATCGCGCCGGGCCAGACCGTCAGCTACGGCTCGGTAATCGATCCGCTGGATCCGCTGCAGCCCGGTGGCAGCCGTGGCGTGACCAACATCCGCACCGGCAACCCGGACCTGAAGGCCGAGCGCTCGCGCAACTTCAACGTGGGCGCGGTGTGGTCGCCGGATGGCGACACCAGCATCGGCCTGGACTGGTACCGCATCGAGCAGGACAACCTGGTCAAGCCGGACAGTGCGCAGTTCATCGTCGACAACCCGACACTGTTCCCCGGGCGTGTGCAACGTGATGCACAGGGGCGCATCACGTTCATCACCAACCAGTACGCCAACCAGGGCGAACTGACCACCTCGGGCCTGGACCTGGACGCCAACCACACCTTCCGCACGGATGGCTGGGGCAGCTTCACCGTGGCCGGCAGCTGGACACACCTGCTGAGCTTCAAGCAGCCGCTGGTGGCCGGCCAGGCACCGTACGAAGGGGCCGGCAACAACCGCCACGGCGCGCTGCCGCGTACGCGCGGCACCACCTCGTTGAACTGGGCGGTGGGCGACTGGAGCAGCACGCTGAGCCTGCAGTACGTGAGCGGCTACGACCAGCGCGTGGCGACAGCGACCAGCAACCCGGGGCTGCGCGACCGCATCAAGCCGTATCACCAGCTGGACCTGTACGTGGCGTACGAAGGCATCGCCAACACCACGTTGTCGCTGTCGGTGCTGAACCTGACCGACAAGGATCCGCCGTTCGACCCGGCGGGTGGCTCCAATGGCTTCGACATCAGCCAGTACAACCTGCGCGGGCAGTTCGTCTCGCTGGGCGCGCGCTACCGGTTCTGATGCGATATCGGGGCGGCGGTGATGCGCCGCCCCAATTGTGCTGCCGGCCAGCGGCCGGCACTACCACTGACCGCCGGGGCCAGCCCGGCGGTCGTGCATCAGCGGCTCAGGTGCAGGAACTGCAGGTGCCGTTCGTACTGGCTGATGATGTCGTTGATGATCTGCTTGCGGCTGTAGCCGACCAGGTCGTAGTCCTGGCTGCCTTCGAACAGGTGCACTTCAGCGCGGTAGTAGCGCTGGTTGCGCAGCTGCTGCGCGGCGAACGACGGCGTCAGATAGCCACTGAGGATCACCCGGTACAGGAAGTCCTGCTGCTCGCCGTGATTCACCGTCAACTCCATGTCGCCGGCCTCGAACCGCGTGGCCACATCCCAGCCCTGCCCGCGCAGCTGCTCGGCCACCGCCTCCATCGCTGGCTTCACGGTGTCGTCCATGAAGCGGTAGACCTGGTCGCGCACCGGGAAGTGCATGGCCTGGCTCAGGCGCTGGCGCCAGCCCTGGTGGTGGCGGTCGTCACCGATCAGCGGCGAGGGCCGGTACTGCAGCGCGCGCTTGCGGTGCGATTCGTCACTGAAGGCGCGGGTCAGGCCCCACATCATCAGCAACAACACCGCCGAGAACGGCAGCGACGCCAGCACCACCGCCGATTTCAGCGCATCGATGCTGCCGGCCAGCAGCAGGCCAGCGGTCAGCACCGCGATGACCGTGCCCCAGAACACGCGCAGCCAACGCGGACCATCATCCTCCGGCGCCCCGCCATGCGAGGACAACGTGGACAGCACCACCGCGCCGGAGTCAGCCGATGTCACGAAGAAAATGAAACTGACGAACACCGTCACCGCGATCACCGCCTTGCTCCACGGATACCCATCCAGCAGGGCATACAGCACGGTGGGTGGATCATCCACCGCCAGTTGCGCCAGTTGCTGCTGGCCATGGTGCAGCACCTGGTCCAGTGCACTGTTGCCGAAGATCGACAGCCACGCCAGGGTGAAGCCGAGCGGGATCAGCAGCACGCCGAACACGAATTCGCGGATGGTGCGGCCACGCGAGATGCGGGCGATGAACAGGCCGACGAACGGCGCCCAGCCGATCCACCAGGCCCAGTAGAACACCGTCCAGCCGCCCAGCCATTCCGGTCGGCCGCCATAGGCGTACACGTCGAAACTCTTGCCGACCACGCTGCCGAGGTAGTCGCCCAGGTTCTGCATCAGCGTGCTGAGCAGATACTGGGTGGGGCCGGCGCACAGCATGAACAGCACCAGCGCGATCGCCAGCAGCATGTTGATGTTGGCCATCCAGCGCACGCCCTTCTCCACGCCTGAAACGGCCACGGCCACCGCCGCGCCCATCATGCTGACCACCAGGATGATCTGCACCAGGTTGGAGTGCGGGATGTTGAACAGGTGCGACAGGCCGGCGTTGAGGTGCAGCACGCCGAAGCCCATGTCGGCGCCGATGCCGAACACGGTGGCGACAATGCCCAGTGCGTCCACGGTGTAGCCGATCGGGCCATTGATGCGCTTCCCGATCAGCGGGTACAGCGCCGAACGCAGCGCCAGCGGCAGGTTGTGGCGGTAGGCGAAGTAGGCCATCGCCATCGCCGCCAGCGCGAACACGCCCCACCCATGCAGGCCCCAATGCAGGAACAGCAGCTGCATGGCCTGGCGCGCGCCGGCCTCGCCCGCGGCCGGATCGCCCTGCGGCGGCTGCAGGTAGTGGGTCAGTGGTTCGGAGACGCAGAAGAAGAACAGGGTGATGCTGATGCCAGCGGCGAACAGCATGCCGGCCCAGGAAAGGTAGCTGAACTCCGGCTCGTCATGGTCGGCGCCGAGCTTGATGCCACCGTACTTGGACAGCGCCACGCCGACCACGAACACCAGGTACAGGGTCATCGCCAGCAGGTAGTACCAGCCGACATTGAGTGCGGCCCAGTCCTGCGCCTTGACCAGAAGGCGGCCCGCACCGAGCGGGAACAGACTGACGAACAGCGCGAACGCCACGACAACGATCGCCGCGAAGGCGAACACAGGTCGAAGGGTGCGCACCGGGGATTGTTGCGGCTCCAGTACTTCCATGGGGCGGCGTTCTCCGGTAGATCAAAGGGTTAGCCGACCGATTCTGGCTGAATCGCAGTGGACAGAGCATGAAGTTGCGGCCTGCGGTCGCAGGCTCGGCCCACCATTCCGTGTTATCACGCGCGCGCCGAAGCGTGCCTGCGAGCGCAGCCGCGCGCGGACCGCGTGCATCGCGGCCACGCGCGTACTGTCCAATCACGACATCACATGCACCGCGCACAGCTTGTTGCCATCCGGGTCGCGCAGGTAGGCCAGGAACAGCTGGCGCCCGGCCATGGTGCGGATGCCGGCCGGGTCTTCGATGGCGGTGCCGCCATGGGCCACGCCCGCATCCTGCCAGCCACGCACGGCCTCGGCGCTGTCGAGGGTGAAACCAATCGTGCCGCCGTTGGCATGGCACGCCGGCTGCCCATCAATCGGTGCAGTGACGATGAACATGCGGCCGTCCTTGAAGTACACCAGCCGACCCTTGTCATCGAAGACACCCGGACGGGCGCCCAATGCGGTGAACAGGGCATCGTAGAAGCGATGCGCGACGTCCATATCGTTCGTTCCGACGGTGATGTGACTGAACATGCGGGCACTCCTTGTGGAAAGACCGCAGTGTCGGCGAGCCCGGCGGGCATCGCAAATGCACGCCTCCGGCCTGCTGCCACGTGCGCAGGGTTTGTCGTACACCGCTCGATCACCCTATAATGGGAATCATTCTCATTAATGATCGATGCCGATGGCCGTGCCCGGCGCCTCCAGCACCGCGCTGGCGGGGTTCTACCGCGAACACCATGGCTGGCTGCTGGGCTGGCTGCGCCGCCGCACCCACAACGCCGACTGCGCTGCCGACCTGACCCAGGACACCTTCCTGCGCCTGCTCAGCCGTCGCGTCGATCCGTCCGAACTGCGCCTGCCGCGCGCCTACCTCAGCACCATCGCCCATGCGCTGCTGGTCAACCACTGGCAGCGTGCGGACCTGGAGCGCGCCTACCTGACGGCCTTGGCCGCGCAGCCGGAGCCGGTGCATCCATCGGCGGAAGAACGCACGCAGGCGTTGCAGCTGCTGCATGCCATCGCCGACATGCTGTCCGGCCTGGCCGAGCGGCCACGCCGTGCGTTCCTGCTGGCACGACTGTCTGGCCTGGGCTATGCGGAGATCGGCCAACAACTGGGCGTGTCCGAGCGCATGGTCAAGAAGTACATGGCGCAGGCGATGCTGCATTGCCTGCGCCTGTCCGGCGACGCGGCGGCATGAGTGCGGCATTGGCTGGCCCGGCCCTGGAGCAGGCGGCAGAGTGGTTCGCGCTGCGCGAGCAGGGCTGGACTGATGACGAGCAGTACCGCTGGCGCGCATGGCTGCAGGCTGATGCCGGCCACGCCGATGCGTGGCGTCGGGTCGAGTCGGTCTGGCAGTCCTTTGCGCCCCTGTCGGCGCCGGCCGCCGCCACCGCGCTGGATGCCGCAGGCCGTCGTCGCCGGCAGGCTCTGCGCAGCCTCGGTGGTGCACTTGGCATCGGCGCGGTTTCACTGCTGGGCCTGCATGGCCTGCAGGCGCAACGCGGCCTGCAGACGCAGCGCACCGTTGCCGGGCGCACCGGGCACTGGAGGCTGATTGATGGCAGCCAGTTGTGGCTCAACGCCGACAGCGAAGTCACCATCGACATCGACATCGGCAGCGGCCGCCGCGCCCTGCATCTGCTGCGTGGCGAGCTGCTGCTGCAAACCGGCCACCACCCTGCATTCACCGGCCTGCCGCTGACCGTGCATGTGCCGGGAGCACGCCTGCAGCCGATCGGCACCCGCTTCGCGGTCGGTCGTGAGGCGCAGGGCAGCCGCCTGGATGTGTTCGAGGGCGTGGTGCGCTGCCTGCCGATGTTCGGTGTGGCGCTGGATGTGGCTGCCGGAGGCGCGGTGCGGATCGGCCCGATGGGCGGGCTCACAACGGTCGCTGCCGATCCTCTGCGCGGTGACTGGCAGGACGGACGCCTGCAGGTACAGGACACGCCTTTGATCCGCGTCATCGATGAGCTGGCCCGCCACCATCAGGGCTATCTCGGTTGTGATCCGGCGCTCGCCGCATTGAAAGTCACGGCGGTACTGCCACGCCTGGACAGCACCCAGGCGCTGCATCTGCTGGCCCGTGCCCTGCCGATCCGTGTCGAGCAGCGCTGGCCGTGGTGGACCGTCGTGCGTCCGCTTTGAAATCGCGGTTCCCTTTCTGCGCGCTCACCGGGCACTACAAGGGAACCCATTGCGGATGTTGCCGCCCCCATGAAACTGCCCTGCCCCTCCCCTCGCCCCCTGGCCATCGCGCTGTGCCTGGCCATGGCCTCCCCGTGCCTGCTGCCGGCCGCCGCCCATGCACAGGACACTGCGGCCGCCATTCGCTGGCAGATCCCGGCTGGCCCGCTCGACCAGGCCCTGACCGCGTTCGGCCAGCAGTCGGGCCTGTCCATCGCTGCCGATGCGCGTCTGACCCGCGGCCGCCACAGCAGCGGTGTGCAGGCCATGCTCGGTACTGACGCCGCATTGGCGCAGCTGCTGGCCGGCACCGGCCTGGCCTTCCAGCGTGATGCCAGCGGCGTGGTGCTGCAGGCGGCACCTACCGCTGAAGCCGGGGTACGCCAGATCGGCACCCTGCGCGTGGCTGGCCAGGCCGGCGAAGGCGCTTCACCGTGGGGGCTTGCCGATGCCGATGCGGTCTACCGTGACAGCGGCTCCCGCGTGCACCTGGACCATCAGCAACTGGAACGCTTCCGCGGCCAGTCGATCGGCGACGTGCTGGCCGGTGCGGTGGGCGTGCACACCGCTGACGTTCGCAACGGCGGTGCGCTGGACGTCAACATCCGCGGCCTGCAGGGCCAGAACCGGGTGCCGGTGATCATCGACGGCGGCCAGCAGGCCATCGACGTGTACCGCGGCTATGCCGGCGTGCAGCAGCGCAGTTATCTCGACCCGGACCTGATCAGCGCGATCAGCATCGAGAAGGGGCCGAGCCTGGCCGCCAATGCCGCCAGCGCGATCGGCGGCGTGGTCTACATGGAAACGTTGAACGTCGATGACATCCTCGACGATGGCCAGACCTGGGGCCTGCGCGTGCGCGGCGGCGTGGCCGACAACAGCATCGACCGCACCCGCACCTTCAAGCAGATCGCGCGCGGCAGCGACAACCGCAACAGCCTGCGCGACCCGCGCGACTGGAATGGCAGCGTGGCCTTCGCCCAGCGTGGCGAAGACTGGCAGCTGGTCGCGGCCTATGCGCGGCGCCGCCAGGGCAACTTCTTCGCCGGCAGCAACGGTGCGCATCGCTACGACAACCAGCACCTGTCCAGCGGCGGTACCGGCATGTCCAGCCAGGCCGTATCCAAGCTCTTCCATCCGGGCGATGAAGTGCTCAACACGCATACCGACAACGAATCGGCATTGCTGAAATTCACCTGGACGCCCAACCCGGACCAGCGGTTGGAGCTGAGCCACCGCTACTTCAACTCCAGCTTCGGCGAGATCATGCCGTCGGCGATCGGACGCGTGGGCGAGTCCAACGAATGGGTGACCTACGTGGACAAGGCCAACACCATGTTCCAGTTCGAGCCGGGAAAAATGCGGGTCAACGCCACCTCGCTGCGCCACCGCTACCGGCCCGAGGCACATCCGTGGCTGGACCTGAGCAGCACGCTGTGGTTCACCACCGCCACCAGCCGCATGTTCAACAGCAACATCGCCAACACGCCGCTGTTCAAGGACGTGCCCAACGACCAGATGCCCGACACGCTGGGCGAGACCTACGGCCCCGGACTGCAGTCGGACGTGAAGACCCAGCGCTGGGGCGTGGACAGCAGCAACACCACGCGCTTCAGCAATGATCTGGGCGACTGGACGCTGCGCTATGGCGCCTCCTTCCAGCACGAGGACACCGCGCCCAACTCACCGGTGCTGCCGGTGGATTTCAACAACAACCGCTACCTGCGCTCGGGCACGCGCCGCGAGGCCAGCGTCGTCGCCTCGCTGCAATGGCAGCCGTGGGACTGGCTGTCGCTGACTGCCGGCGGCCGCTTCACCGACTACCGCACCCGCGACCGCAACCGCGTGGCCTTCGTCAGTGAATCGCGCGACCTGCGCTACACCTTCGCGCGCCTGAGCAAGGGCGGCCAGCTGCTGCCGGGCTGGTACAAGGAGTGGTACCCGGATGCACAGGGCAACTACACCTACGACTCGCTGCGCGCCACGCCCTATGGCGACAGCACGCTGGGCCAGGCCTACGATTTCGACGGCTTCACTCCTGATCCGCGCGGCGCCAACGGTTTCTATACCAAGCAGATTCCCACCGCCTGGGGCTACAAGCCGGCGATCCGGCGTTCCGGCCACGGCTTCGCTCCGTATGCAGAGGCGCGCTTCAACCTCGACCAGGACATGTTCTTCTACGTGAAGTACGCGCAGGGCTGGAAGATGCCCAGCCTGTTCGAGTCGACGCTGGGCAACAGCACCTCGGCGCCGGTGGCTGACCTGAAGCCGGAGAAGAACCGCTCGTGGGACATCGGCTTCAGCCTGCTCAAGCAGGACCTGTGGCGCGACGGTGACCGCCTGGCGTTCAAGGTGGCCTGGTTCAAGAACGATATCGACAACGCGATCACCCGTCGCTTCGATTCCAGCAACTGGGCGTTCTACGTCGACAACGTCGACAACTACACGGTGTCTGGCTATGAGCTGCAATCCGGTTATGACGCCGGCATCGCCTACCTGGACCTGTCGGCCAGCTACTACCAGCGCGCGCGTACCTGCGATGCGGCCACCGCCAAGCGCCTGCGCGAAGACCCCTATGCGAAGTGGAGCAAGCTGGACACCACTCCGGACTGCGTGGACGGCGGCTTCGGCACCTCGTTCGTCAACGCGCAGAACCCACCGAAGTACTCGATTCACAGCACGCTGGGCTTCCGCCTGTTCGACAAGCGGCTGGATACCGGCATCCGCCGCACCTACAACAGCGGCCCCACCCACGAACTGGACAAGCCCTGGAACACCACCGGCTCGACCGGCCTGCAGAACATCTACCTGCCGACCGCGATCTATGACTTCTACGCACGCTGGCAGTTCACACCGCGCAGCGAAGTGGAGCTGGTGGTCAGCAACCTGCGCAACACCTACTACATGGACACGCTGGCGATGAGCCTGATGCCGGGCCCGGGGCGCACCACGCGGCTGAACTTCACCGCACGCTTCTGAGTGCTTCAGAAACAGCAACGCCCCGGGGAGATCATCCCCGGGGCGCTTGCTTGCGGCCGCTCACGCTCTGGAAGAGGCCAACCGTGGTTCTGGTAGGCGCCAACCTTGGTTGGCGCAACGATGCATCACTTCGCGGTACTCAGCAGCAGCACTGCAATAGTGACCAGCGCAATGCCGACCCAGCCGATCGGACGCAGGCGGTTGCCGAACAACAGGCGGCCGCAGGTAGCGGTACCGATCACGCCGATCGCACCCCACATCGCATAGGCGGTGGCCAGGTCCATGTAACGCACGGCCTGGCCCAGCAGGGCAAAGGCGATCCAGACCATGACGATCGCAGCTACGCCCCAGCGCCAGCGGCGGAAGCCTTCCGACTTGGCCACCATCATGTTGGCGGCGACGTCGATCAAGGCCGAACAGATCACGAAAAACAGGGCCAGGGTATTCATCAGTGCGCCTCCCCGAGGGTGACGCAGACGATGCCGACCACTGCCAGCACCAGGCCGGCCAGCTGCTGCAGCGACAGGCTTTCACCGAAGACGGTGAGGCCGACCACAGTGAGCAGGGTCAGGCCGAGGCCTTCCCATACCGCATAGGCCACGCCCACGGCGATGCGGCGCACCGACTGCGCGAGGAAGAAGTAGGACAGCGCCAGCGCGCCGGCCATGATCAGATAGCCGGTCCAGCCGCCATCGCGAGCGGCATGGGCCATGAACGAGGTGCCGACCACTTCGGCGACGATCGCCACGGTCAGGCAGGCCCAGGCGACCAGCGCGCCACGGGCGGGAACAGTACGGGACATGTGAAGCTCCTTGCAGGGCGGGGACCACGCCGCCTCATCAATGGATCCACGCCGAGCGTGGAGGGTCCGGAACGCCCCGCACACGGGGGCGACGGAAGCCAGTATCATCGCCTTTTACGGTGGTATCAAAATGGATTCCATCGACAGGAGCGATGGATCAATGCCCTACTCCCCTGAATCCCTGCAGGCCTTCGTGGAAGCCGCGGCGCTGGGCTCGTTCTCGGCGGCGGCGCGGCGCCTGCGCAAGACCCAGTCGACGGTCAGCACCGCCATTGCCCACCTGGAAGCCGACCTTGGCGTGAGCCTGTTCGACCGCAGCGGGCGCTACCCGCAGCTGACCGAGGCCGGGCGCCAGGTACTTGGGCACGCGCAGGAAATCCTGGCTGCCGATGCCCGCCTGCAGCAGTTGAGCGTGCGCCTGGCCGCACCGGTCGAACCGCGCCTGACCGTGGCGTTCTCCGACGTCTACCAACTGGACCCGGAACAACGGGTGCTGCAACGCTTCGCCGAGGCGTTCCCGGAGATCGAGCTGGAATGGCTGGATGCCGAGGGCGAGGACGTGCTGGAACTGGTGAGCAACGGACGCGCCACGCTGGGTCTGCTGCCACGGCAGGAGCACTATCCGGACGGACTGGTGGCACGTCCGCTGGCGCACCACAGCGAACTGTCGGTGTATGTGGCGCGCGAGCATCCGCTGGCCAGCGCTGGCCGTCGCGCCGCCGCACAGCTGGCGCGGCATAGACAGGTGCGCTTGAGCGCGGAAGTCGATCAATCCCGCGTGGTCACTGGCCTGGCCTGGACCGCCACCGATTACCTGATGGTGATGGAAATGGCCGAGGACGGCCTCGGCTGGGCCGAACTACCGCGCGCACTGGTACAGCGCTACGACCGCGGGCGGCTGGTGGAACTGCTGCTGCCCGGCTGGCCACGGCGCATCCACAGCGACCTGCTGTGGCGCCGCGACACGCCGCCAGGCCCAGCCGCACTATGGTGGGCCGACGCGTTGGGGTGAACCGAAAAAGGGGACGGAGGGGATTAAGTCGTTTGTGCCACAAACGACTTAATCCCCTCCGTCCCCTTTTTCAGTTGCCGGCCAGCGGCCGGCACTACCGATCAGCGATGGGCCAGCGCGTAATCCAGCGCCGAGCACACTGCGGCCACCTGTGCGTCGTTGCACTGCTGCGGGGTCGCACGCGGGCTGTCCGGGTAGACCTCGGTGGTGGTGGTGTACTTCGCACCCGTAATGCCGGCGCACAGGCCCAGCTTCACCAGCGGGTACTCGATCACGCCATGGGCCACCACCGGCGAACCGATGATCTCGCCCTTGTCGTCGGCCGGCGCGATGTGAGTAACCTTTTCCACTGCGGCGATCACCGCCTGCTGGAAGGCCGCCTGCGGGGCCTCGCTGTCGTCCACCAGATAGAAGCCATCCGGAATCAGGCCCGGCTCGAACGGCTTGCCGTCACGCGCGGCCAGCGCCGGGCGGAACTCGCTCTCGTCGCTGTCGGTGGTTTCGTGCAGGTCGATGTGCAGTACGAACTGGTCCTTGATCGGTGTGATCAGCTCGATCAACGCGGTCGACTCACGGGCCGGGCCATCGGCGCGGAAGTTGCGGTTCGGGTCGATTGCATCGAAGTTCCAGCGGTTGATGCGCTCGAAGCCCCACGGATTCACGCACGGCGCCACCAACAGGTTTGCCTTGCCGGCATAGTCGGCAGCGTGCTTTTCGAGGAACTCCAGCGCGCCCATCACGCCGCTGGTCTCGTAGCCATGCACGCCACCGGTGACCAGCGCGGCCGGCAGCGCCGGGTTCCAGTCGCGGCTGCGCAGGGCGAACAGGGTATAGGTCTCGCCGGCGTAGTCGAGCTGGCCATAGGCCACCTTGTCGAAGCGCGAAGCCAGTGCCTCGATGCGCGGCAGCACTTCCTCGTCATAGCGACGCAGGCGCTGCTGGCGGCCACGCCACGCCTCCCGTTCCGCCGCTCCCCACGGCTGGCCAGGGGTTCCGACGGGGTAGAAAGCGGCTTGGGACATGGCAGATCTCAGCGAGTCAGGAAGCAATCATCCACTTTACCACCGGCCCATCAGCATGAACCGGAGGTGCATTCCATTGGCGAATGGAATCAGCAATAATTCTCATTTACGCCCTTCCACGACCTGCATCGATGCCCATCCACGCCCCGCAAACGGCCCGCCTGCCGCTGGCTGCCGCCCTCGCCCTGTGTCTGCTCCCGGCCACCCGCGCCTTCGCCCAGGACGGCGCCACCACGCTGGACAGCATCCAGGTCTCCGGCAGCTGGCTGGGCACCGGCCTGCACGACAGCGTGAAGAGCTTCGCTGGCGCGCGCACCGTGGTGGACCGTCAGCGCATCGAAGCCAGCGGCGCGGCCAGCATCGGCGATGCCATGCGCCGCATCCCCGGCGTGCAGGTCACCGACAACTCCGGCACCGCCGGCAGTTCGGTCTCGCTGAACATCGGCGTGCGCGGCCTGACCGGGCGCTACTCGCCGCGCTCGACCGTGCTGCTCGATGGCGTGCCGCTGGCAGTGGCGCCGTATGGCCAGCCGCAGCTGTCGTTCGCGCCGACCAGCCTGTCCAACATCGAATCGATCGACGTGGTGCGCGGTGGCGGCGCGGTGCGCTACGGCCCGCAGAACGTGGGCGGCATCATCAACTTCAGCACCCGCGCCATTCCCACCGAGGCCGGCCTGCACGGTGAGGCCGGCGTGCGCTACACCGCCTACGACCACGGCGGCGGAGACAGCACCCAGTACAACGCCTTCCTCGGTGGCACCGGCGACAACGGCCTGGGCGCGGCCCTGCTGTACTCCGGCCAGGATGGCCGCGACTGGCGGCAGGGCAGCGATGACCGTTTCAACGACCTCGCGCTGAAGTTCGCCTATGCCATCGACGAACAGCAGGAACTGCGCGCCAAGCTGTCCTACTACGATGTGCGTTCGCTGACCCCGGGTGGCCTGACCCGCGCCCAGTACGAGGCCGACCCGTTCCAGAACACCCGCCCCACCGATTTCTGGAAAGGCCACCGCACCGGCATCGACCTGGGTTACACCAACACGCTGTCGGCCAACAGCGAGTTCGAGGTACTGGCCTATTACAACGAAAGCAGCCGTGCCAGCTCGCTGATCAACGCCGCCAACACCCAGCTGACCGTGCAGCCGCGCGACTACCGTGTGCTCGGCATCGAGCCGCGCTATACCCAGCGCCTGCACTGGGGCGCCAGCGTGCACGACATCACCGCCGGCTACCGCTTCCTGCGCGAGCGCGGCAACGACCGCAGCTACACCGTCACCCGCCGTACCGGCGTGGCCAGCGCCACCAACCGCTTCGACAATGCCACCGACGCACACGCCTTCTATATCGACGACCGCATCGCCATCGGCCAGTGGCGCATTACCCCGGGCGTGCGCATGGAGTGGATCGACATGGACCGCCGCCAGGCGGGTGGTACGGCAACCTTCAGCAGCCGCAACGACAAGGCCCTGCCCTCGATCAACGTCGCCTACCTGCTGACCCCGCAGCTGACCGTGTTCGGCAACTACACCACCTCGTTCGGGCCGGTGCAGAACATCCAGCTGAACTCACAGACCGCCAGCAACCCGCTGAATCCGGAAATCGCCAAGACCACCGAACTCGGTGCGCGCTGGCAGGACGGTGCACTGCGCGCGGAAGTGACCGTGTTCAAGATGCGCTTCGACAACCAGATCCTGCAGGTGCCGGGCATCACCCCGCCAACCTTCCAGAACATCGGCGCCACCGACCACAAGGGCGTGGAAAGCGCGCTGGAGTACCGCTTCGCCGAAGACAGCGCACTGGCCGGTCTGGAGCTGTACGCCAACTACACCTGGACCAAGGCGATCCAGCAGTCCGGCGACAACCGTGGCCTGGACGTGCCGTTCTACTCGCGCGACACCGACAGCGTCGGCGCACGCTATGCACTGGCCGGCTGGACCTTCAATGTCTCCAGCACCCACCAGAGCGGCCAGTTCTCCGATGCGGCCAACACCTGGGCCGAGAGCGCCGATGCGCGCGTGGGCCGCGTGCCGGGCGTACGCCTGTGGAATGCGCAGGTGGCCTGGCAGGTGCCGGGACTGGGTGACAGCGAGATCGCGCTGGGGGTCAACAACCTGGCCGACAAGCGCTGGTACACCCGCAACGTCGATGGCAACGCCGGCCGCATGGTGGCTGCGCCGCGCACCTTCTACGTGCAGGGCCGCTACCGCTTCTGACGCAGTAACCGCCCGATGCAGTGACTGCGGCGATCACAGTGGCGGCGTATCATGCCGCCACCATGTCACTGCCTGTTTCGCCATCGCGCCTGCATCTGGCCTTCCAGGGCCTGCGCCTGCGCCTGCGCGGCAGTGACCTGTGGTTCATTGCGCTTGCCCTGCTGGTCGGCCTGATCGCCGGCTACCTGACCCTGCTGCAGTCCGGCATCGCACGCTGGCTGCAGGGCACCCTGTACGGGCTGGACGACGGCATGCGCCTGAGTTCCCTGCCCTCGCTGACCTGGACCGCGCTGCTGGTACTGCCACTGGGTGGCCTGCTGGTCGGCCTGGTCAGCCTGGCCGCGACCCGGCTCAAGCGGCCCCTGCTCGATGCGGTGGAAGCCAATGCCCTGCATGGCGGCCGCATGTCGATGCGCGACAACCTCATCGTGCTGACCCAGACCCTGCTGTCCAACGGCTGCGGCGCCTCGGTCGGGCTGGAGGCGTCGTATACGCAGATGGGCGCGGGCAGCGGCTCGCAACTGGGCCGGGTGATGCGCCTGCGCCGCAACGACGTGCGCATCCTGGTCGGCGCCGGTGCCGCCGGCGCCATCGCCGCCGCCTTCGGTGCACCGCTGGCTGGTGCGTTCTACGCCTTCGAGATCGTCATCGGCGCCTACACCCCGGCCGCGCTGGCCCCGGTGGCGGTCGCTGCATTGGCTGGCGCATTCGTCGCCGACCAGGCCGGCATCGAGGCCTACCTGCTGCCCGCCGCCTCGACGATTGATGTCCGCGCCGCCGACTACGCCATCTACGGGCTGCTGGGCTGCTGCTGCGCGATGGTCGGCATCACGGTGATGCGGCTGATCGCCTCGATCGAGGGCACGGTCAAGCGCAGCCCGTTGCCGTTGTGGGGCCGGCCGGTGGTGGGCGGCCTGCTGCTGATACCGCTGGCACTGGCCAGCCCGCAGGTGCTGTCGTCCGGCCATGGCGCCCTGCACCTGGACCTGACCACGCATCTGCCGCTGATCTGGATCGGCGGCCTGCTCACCCTGAAGTGCCTGGCCTCCGGCATCTCGCTCGGGTTCGGTTTCCGTGGCGGCCTGTTCTTCGCCTCGCTGTTCATGGGCACCCTGGTCGGCGCCCTGTTCGCCGGCCTGCTCGCCATGGCCACCGGCGTGCCGGTGATCGACGCCACCTCGGCCGCACTGGCCGGGATGGCAGCGCTGGCCGCCGCCGTGGTCGGTGCGCCAATGACCATGGCCATGCTGGTGCTGGAAGGCACCCACGACTTCCTGCTGACCAGCGTGGTGATGAGCGCGGTGCTGGTCTCCAGCACGCTGGTGCGGCAGTGGTTCGGCTATTCGTTCTCGACCTGGCGCATGCACCTGCGCGGCGAGACCATCAAGAGCGCCCGCGACGTCGGCTGGGTACAGAACCTCAACGCCGGCCGGTTGATGCGCAAGGGCGTGGCCACCGCCCCGGCCGACCTCGATGCCGCCGCCTTCCGCCAGCGCTTCCCGCTGGGCTCGGGCAGCCGCGTGATCCTGATCGACAGCGAAGGCCATTACGCCGGGATCGTGCAGATCCCGCGCGTCTACGGCGACGGCGTGAAGCCGGAGACCGCGATCGGCGAGCTGGCCGAGAACCGTGACGTTTCGCTGTCGCCGGCCGCAGACGTGGTCAGCGTGATGCAACGCTTCGACCAGACCCAGGCCGACGAACTGGCCGTGGTCGCCGCCGACGGCCAGGTGCTGGGCGTGGTCTCCGAAGCCTTCGTACGCAAGCGCTACGCCGAGGAACTGGACAAGCGCCAGCGCGAACTGATGGGCGAGCGCGTCGAGGACGCCGACTGACCCCGCAAAAAGGGGACGGAGGGGATTAAGTCGTTTCTGGCCCCCTCGAAATCCACGTATGGCGTGGATCTACTGTCACCTCGACCGGGTAGACTCCGGCCATGCGCTTCATTGAAACCTTCCAGGCCGGCCCCTTCGCCGACACCGTGGTCAGCCTGCTGGCCGCCTTCGTGCTCGGCACGCTGATCGGCGCCGAGCGCCAGTACCGGCAACGCACCGCCGGCCTGCGCACCAACGTGCTGGTGGCGGTCGGCGCCGCCGCCTTCGTCGACCTGGGCATGCGCATCGCCGGCAGTGCCGAGGCGGTGCGGGTGATCTCCTACGTGGTCTCCGGGGTCGGCTTCCTCGGCGCCGGCGTGATCATGAAGGAAGGCATGAACGTGCGCGGCCTGAACACCGCCGCCACCCTGTGGTGCTCGGCGGCGGTCGGCAGCTGTACCGGCGCGGACATGCTGGCCGAAGGCGTGCTGCTGACGGTATTGATCATCGCCGGCAACACCCTGCTGCGGCCGCTGGTGAATGCGATCAACCGCATCCCGATCAACGAGGCCGCCACCGAAGCGACCTACGAAGTGCGCCTGAGCGTGGATGCCGAAGCCGTGCCGCGCGTGCGCGAGCGCCTGGTCGATGCGCTGGAGGCCGCGCAGTATCCGGTCGGCGACGTACAGGTGGTCGAGCATGCCGACGCGCCCACCGATGTGATCGCCGTGCTGGTCAGTACCGCCGTCAGTGCCGACGAGCTGGACGTGGTGCTGGCACGGATGGAACACGTGCCGGGCGTGCTGCATGCCACCTGGGAAGTCAGCACCCGCGACTGATTCATCCACGCAGGGCGTGGACCTACCGAGGTCGCGGCGCAGCAGATCCACGCCATGCGTGGATGCTCGTCTCTCATCCACCCGCCATGCGCTGCTGTGCCCGCAGCAACTTGCGGAATGAACCGCACTGCCGCGCGTCCTGCGCTTCCGGGCAGGCCGCCGCACGTTGTAGATGGCGGCGTACCCGCTGCAGCTGGGTGATCTGCTGCTGCAGCACCTCGGCCTGCGCCAGCAGGGCTTCGCGATCCAGCGTAATGCATCCGCGCTGAGGCGGCAGCGACAACCCGATCTGCTGCAGCGACAACCCCGCCGCCTGGCCGAGGCCGATCAGCGCCAGCCGCTCCAGCACC
Organism: Stenotrophomonas sp. ASS1; assembly: GCF_004346925.1. NCBI lineage: Bacteria > Pseudomonadati > Pseudomonadota > Gammaproteobacteria > Lysobacterales > Lysobacteraceae > Stenotrophomonas > Stenotrophomonas oleivorans. Next base: position 2,605,305 of record NZ_CP031167.1, read on the forward strand.
TGTTCGTCGTACTGCCGGCGCAGGCCACGACGGCCCAGCGACTGCAACAACCCGAGCTGCTCGTAGTAACGCAGGGTCGAGGCCGGCACGCCGCTGCGCTTCACCACCTCGCCGATATCCAGTTCACGCATGGGCTTGACCTCAAGTCGCCTTCAAGCATCAACCTATGGGCAACTTCCCGGCAGGACAAGGCCATGGCCAGTACATCCCCCGTTGATCAGCATGCGCTCTGGAATGGCCCTGGCGGCCAGATCTGGGTCGCCCAGCAGGCCATCCTCGACGGCCTGTTCCAGCCCATGGCCGACCTGCTGGTGGCCGAACTTCCGGATACCGTCACGCAACTGCTCGACATCGGCTGCGGTACCGGGGCCAGCCTGCTGGCCGCGGCCGCTGCGCGCCCGGCGACACACAGCACCGGCCTGGACATCTCCGCGCCGATGCTGGCACTGGCCCGCCAGCGCGCCGAGGCGGCCGGACTGGACGCGGACTTCATCGTGGCCGATGCGCAGCAGCATCCGCTGCCCTCCGCGCACTTCGACTGGATCCAGTCGCGGCTGGGTGTGATGTTCTTCGAAGATACCGAGGCCGCCTTCGCCAACCTGCATCGTGCTGCAACTCCAGGCGCTGGGCTGCGTTTCATCGCCTGGCGCAGTGCCGACGAGAACCCGTTCATGACCACGGCCGAACGCGCGATCGGCGATGCACTTGAGCTTCCGCCGCGGGTGCCAGGAGCACCCGGCCAATTTGCCTTTGCCGATGGCCAGCGCGTGCAGCGCCTGTTGCAGGCCGCCGGCTGGAAGGATGTGGAGTTGGTCGCGGTAGACCTGCCCTGCTCGATCGCCCGCGATGAACTGCCGACCTATGTCGGCCAGCTGGGCCCGTTGGGCTTGGCGCTGCGGAACCTGCCCGAAGACCGCGCCACCTCGCTCCGGATCAAGGCTGTGGCGGCATTCACCCCGTTCATCGAGGGCGACCGCGTGCGTGTGGATGCGGCCTGCTGGCTGGTCCGCGCCCGCGCCTGATACAAAAAAGGGGACGGAGGGGATTAAGTCGTTTCCGGCACAGCCGGGGCGAGAACGACTTAATCCCCTCCGTCCCCTTTTTCTACTACAGCGCCTCGCCGGCGTCCGCCAGGCGCGATTCAATCAGCGCATACCACTGCTGCAGCACGTCGATCAGCATGTCCAGCTCGGCGTCGGTGCGCTGCGCGCGCCCACTGCGCAGGCAGGCCTGGGCTTCCTGCAGCTGGGCCAGGAAGCCGGCCACGGTGTCTGCCTGCAGTATCAATCCCGGCAGTCGCCGCCCGGGAATGCGCACCACCGCATGATTGCCGAGCTGGCCGTACACACTCAGTGTGGTTTCCGTCTTCATGGAAAGAGGCAGGAATTGGGCGTTCATCGCGTGCACCATGGAAAACCTGAGCCGCCGGCAGGCGTGGACAACGGGGGAGACGTGGCCACGTCCTGCCGGCGGTCAGGGGGGACTCGGGATGCCGGGGACTTGCCCCGGCGCAGGATTCTCAGCGTGGCTGCGCCACACCCGCGATCTGCACGCGCCGGTTCGGCGCCAGGCAGGCGATCAGCTCGCGACGGTTGCGCTGCTCGCACTGCACGATCGGCTCGGCCGCGCCGCGTCCTTCGGCACTGATGCTGGCTGCAGGCACGCCGCCCTGCACAAGCGCGCTGCGCACGGCCTCGGCACGTCGCTGCGACAGGGCCTGGTTGTAGCTGGCACTGCCGATACGGTCGGTATACCCGGTCACCCGGATTGACTGCACCTGACTGGCCTCGCGCACCTGCGCCAGTACGCCCTGCACGGCCTGCTGGCCTTCGGCACTGAGCACCGCGCTGTCGAAACCGAACAGCGCATCGGCGGACAGGCGCAACGGCTGCTCCGGCAACGGCGCCGGTGCAGGCGGGGCCGGCGGCCGCGGCGGGTCCAGCACCGCCGCACATGATTCAGGCTTCCAGTAGCCGCCCTGGGCAATGCCCTTGCTGTCGAAGCGGACCTGGAACTGGCAGGTGAAGTATTCGGCCCCCTGTGCGGTGCGGAAGTTGAACAGGTAGTTCCACTCGCGCACGCCCCACATGCCTTCATTGAAATGCGGCGTGCCCAGCAGCGTGTACAGCTGGCGCTTGCTCATGCCCGGCGCGAAACGGCGCAGGTCGGCGACGTCGGGATAGATGCCTTCCTTCAACGAGGCCTTCGAGGCCTCCGGGAACTGCACGGCGGTGGTTTCGGCAGGACCTTCGGCGGCCGGCGCATGGCTGCGGCAGGCGGCCAGCAGGCCCATTCCCAGGACCAGGCCCAGCACTGCGGCCATCTGGCCGGTGCGGGCGATGCGATGCTGTTTCATGTCATTCCCCCTTTGGACGTTTCCGCGATGCCGGGCCGCGCGTGCGGCCCGGCGGCGGGGATCACCACTGGATGCCTGCACCGACGGCCACACCGGCCTCGCCACGGCTGTTGGTGGAGCCGCTGAACTTGTAGATCCAGCGCCCTCCTTCGGAGACACCGGAGATACCAACCGCCACGCCCGACTCGCCGTTGTAGCTGCCGGCGGCGACCGAGGCCATGCTGCGGCCCGCTTCGCTGGGCTGCGGCAGTGCTGCGGTGGCCATTGCCGAGGCGATGCCGGCCGAGGCGCGGTTGTCGGTCTTGCGCAGGTCGCGCTCGAAGCCACCCATGCGCTCGTCGGTGTATGCCTTCGACCAGTCCAGGGTCTGCGCCATGCCCGACTTCAGCTGGTCGACGTTGACTGCGTCGGTACCGGCGGTGCCGGCGGCGACGTTACGCACCGTGGTCGGGCCGCTGTTGGTGCTGCCCAGCGTGACACTGTTGTAGTTGGTCGCGCCGTTCACCGTGGTGTCGTAACGGATCGTACCCTGCTGCGAAGCCTGCAGCTGGCGCACGTTGACCGCATCGGTGGCCTGCGAACCGTCGGCCACGTTGACCACCTGGCGTTCGGCACCGGCGGCACCGACCGAGACCGTGTTGGCCCGGTTCGCCACCGAACCCGCACCCAGCGCCACCGAGTTGTCGGCCTGCGCCTGCGAACCATTGCCCAGCGCGGTCGAGTTGGCACCGGCGGCGGTAGAGCCTGCGCCACCGGCGGCCGAGTTGGCACCGCTGGCAGACGGATCGGCCAGGTTGTTGGTGTTGTTGGCGCGGAAGCTGCCGGCCACGTTGGTGATGTTCTGGATCTTCTGGTCGGTGTACTTCTTCGACTCGTCGATGGCGTAGTTCACGCCGTTCTTCAGCTGGCCGACGTTGGTCGCGTCGTACGTATCAGAGCCATCGGCAACATGGGTGATCTTGCGCTCGCCGCCGGTGCTGCCGACCGAAACTTCACCGGCCGAGTTGCTGGCGCCGGTCTGGCCGTACGCGCCGGTGTAGCCACTCTGTGCACCGACGCTGGCGACAGAACCGGCACCCAGGGCGACGCTGTTGCCGGCACTGGCGCTGGCACCGTTGCCGACCGCCACGCTGTTGGCACCGGCCGCACTGGCCTGCGGGCCGACCGCTACCGCTTCCGCACCCGCCGCCGTAGCGGCCGCTGCCGTCGAGTTCACCGCCAGGTAGGCACTGCCACCGCCGCCGTTGGTGATGCGCTGGTTGAGGACCTTCAGCGAGCCGTCCACCGCAGTGAAGGCGGCGGTGACATTGTTGTAGTCGCCGCTGGTGAAGGTGCCATCGGTGGCGATGCTGGAGATGCTGAACTTCGGCGCAGTCCACACGTTGGTGGTGCCGTTGTACGCGGTGGTGCCACCGAAGTAGTTGGCAATGGTGCTGTTCGTGCTGAACAGCTGGTCGCCGGTGATGGCATCGCTGCTGCCAGCCAGGATGCTGCCGGCGGCGACGTTGGTGATCTTCACCGCACCAGTGCCGGTGCCCTTGAGCGTCACGCTGTTGAGTACGTTGCCAGCGCCATCGACGTCGTACTTCACCGCAAGCTTGTCGACCTCGCCGGTCTGGTCGGCAACGTTGGCCAGCGAATTGCTGACCGCATCGAAGGCGGTACCGACGTCGTTGTAGCTGCCCTTGGTCACGGTGCCGTTGGCGGCGACGTTGTTGATCGAGTAGGTCGGTGCGGTCAGCACGCCGCTGGCGTTGACCGCCGCGCCACCACCGAGGTGGGTGGCCACGGCCTGGTTGGCCGCAAACAGCTGGGCACCGTTGATGGCCTCGCTGCTGGTGGCACTGACCTGGCCCGGGCCGAGGTTGCGCAGCGTGGTGGCGGTGCCGCTCTGGCCCAGCGTGGCACTGGCGTAGTTGACGCTGCCGTCGCCGTTGAGGTCATAGCGCAGGGCACCCTGCTCCGACGCCTGCAGCTGGCCGACGTTGACCGCATCGGTGGCGGCGGTACCCGCGGCCATGTTGGTGACCTGGCGTTCGGCACCGGCCGCACCGATGGACACGCTGTTGGCACGGTCGGCCAGGCTGCCGGCACCCACCGCGATGCTGTTCGCGGCGGTGGCGCGGGCGTTGGTACCGACCGCGATCGAGTCGGCGCCGCTGGCCAGTGCCTCGGTACCGGTCGAGTTCACCCGCAGGTACTTGGTGCCACCGTTGCGGATGTCGGTGATCTGCGTGTTGAGGTTGACCAGCGAACCATCGACCGCGGCGAAGGCATCGGTGGCGTTCTCATACAGACCCTTGGCGATCGCACCGCCGGTGGAGATGGTGCTGATCTCGAACAGTGGTGCGGTGAATGCACCGCTGGCCGGATCGAAGGCTGCGCGACCGCCGAAGAAGCTGGCGATGGCCGCATTGGTCGCCGCCAACTGGCCGCCATTGACCGCTTCCAGGCTGCCGGCGGTGACCGCACCGCCGGCCAGGTTGCCGATGGTGGTAGTGCCGGTGCCCGCACCGAGCGTGACGCGGCGATAGTTCGGATTGCCGGCACCGTCCAGATCGTAGGTCACCGCAGCGGCCGCCACATCATCGATCAGGCTGATCGCGCCCTTCAGCTGGGCTACGTTGACCGCATCGGTGTTGACGCTACCGGCAGCCACGTTGGTGATCTGGCGCTCACCGCCACCGGCGGTACCCACCGACACTTCACCGGCCGAGACCTGTGGCGCAGTGAGGCCATAGGCGCTGTAGCTGGCCTGGGCGCCGCGCAGCGCGGCCGAGCGGTAGCCCAGTGCGACCGAGTTGGCCTGGTTCGACGTCGCCTCGGCACCGAGCAGGGTCTGCCCGTTGGCCGTGCCCACCGCACTGTCGCCGACGATCACCGAATGGCCCATGCGTGCGGCGTAGTCCGCGGTCGGCACACCGGTCGGGTTGCTCGGATCATTGGTGCCGGCGCCCGGGAAGGCGACGTTGGCATCGACCTTCGGCAGCTCGTGGCGGGCATTGGCACCGATCACCACTTCCTTCGAACCGTTGGCAAAGGCGCCGTCACCCATCAGCACCTGGTAGTCCTGCGCTGCGTTGACGGCCCAGCAGGAAATGTCGGCCAGGGCGATGTCCAGGCACTTGGCCGCCCATGCCGGCGAATCCTTCGGCAGCAGCAGCCCGAGCAGGCCGCCCGGATTGCCGTTGTTGATGTTGTAGATGTAGCTGTCGGAGGTGACACCGCCGATCAGGGTCAGGTGCGAGCTGCCGCCGGTGACGGCGCCGCCCAGGCCATTGAGGGTGCTGCCGACCGGCGACAGGTTGACCACCGGCAGGCCCAGCACATTGACCGTCGAGTAGGTCTGCATCACGTTGGCGTTGCTGAGCTTGAGGTTGCCGTTGCTCAGGTAGCCGTTGCCGCCAAACAGGCTGGTGGTGGTCGGGCCAATCAGCTGCCCGACGTTGCCAACCAGGCCGCCGGTGCCGATGATCAGGCCCGCGTTCGGATCGGCCGGAGCCGGCGCCTTCGGGCTGGTCGGCGGAATCGCCGAGGGCTTGGTCAGGCCGAGGCCGCTCAGCGTGCCACCGACCAGGCCACCCACGGCACTGCCGAGATTGCCGATGGTGCCATTGAGGTTGCCGTTGAGCAGGTTACCGACGGCGCCGCCGACATTGCCGAGCGTATCGCCCAGCAGGCCACCGAGGCCGCCGGTGCTGCCACCTGTAGCGCCATTGAGTACACCGCCGACGGTGCTGCCCACCGCACCCACTGTATTGTTGAGCGTGCCGCCCACGGCGCCACCAACTGCACCCACCGTGCCAGCCGCACCATTGAGTGCGCCGCCGACGGTGCTGCCGACCGAACCGACCGTGCCGTTGAGCGCACCACCCACAGTTCCGCCGACTGCACCAACCGTGCCAACCGCACCGTTGAGTGCCCCGCCGACGGTGCTGCCGACCGAGCCGACCGTGCCGTTGAGTGCACCACCCACAGTGCCGCCGACTGCACCAACCGTGCCAACGGCGCCATTGAGCGTGCTGCCCACTGCTCCGCCCACCGCACCAACCGTGTTGCCGACGGTGCCATCAAGCACGCCACCCACGGCGCCACCTGCCGCGCCGACAACGCCGCCCACCAGGCCACCCACGCCCAGTGCGCTGTTCTGCGCTGCCACAGTCGCTTGGCCGGCCAGCTTCAGATTGCGGTCGGCCACGACTTCCTGGCCATCGGGCGCCTGCACGCGCACTTTGCCGGCAACACCGGTATCGAAAGCTGCGGTGATCGCACGATCATGGGTCTCGCCCGGCAGCTCCTCCTTTGCCGGCAACGTGACCGCTGCCGTCGCCTTGACCTGCCCCTGACCGTCGATCTGGTGGCCCGCCAGCTTCAGCTGCGAATCCACCTTGCCGTCAACGGACGCCTTGAGGCCGGACAGCGAGCCAGCGGATGCGCCAGCAACAGCGGCAGCCGCCTTGGCACCGGTATCGATCGAGGCCACCTGGGCACCGGCGATGCCAACCCTGGCCTTCGCCTGCGCATCCGCAGCCACACCGAGCGGCGCATGCGCGGACGGCGCAACGTTGGCCGCCAGTGAGGCATCCATCTTCGCCACATTGGACGCTGCGTGCCCCAGCCCGACATTGGCGCGAACATCGGCGGCCAGTGCAGGAACCGCGACCTGCTTCGGCGCGGCGTTCGCCGCCAGCTTCACCTGTACGGTAGCCGGCAGCACGTCGCGCACGATCGGCAGCGAGGTCGTACTCAGCTGCAGGCCCACACGCGCGTCTGCGCTGATCGCCGGACTGCTCTGCGCCTGGCGCGATGCCGCGGCCAGCGCGACTTCTGCGTCGACCTTGACCGGCATCGGCTGCGCGTACTTCGCGGCCAGTGCCTGCAGATCACGCAGCGACTGATTGGATTCGGATGCTCCTGCATGCCCGCTGGCCAGCGCACACAGCAGGGCCAGGGCCAGTGCGGTCGGCATCAGCAGGACACTGCGCGGATCGCGAGCGGCGCTGCCGCCGCTATCGCCGGTGGCCAGTTCCGAGGCCACAACCAGAGCATTGAGCTGGCGGTTCCATACACGCCGGTAGATGCGGTTCATGAGCATTTCCCCCGTAGGCGAACAACTGGAATGTCAGTGGACTTGCCGTTAGGCAGGTGACTGACATTTCAGCGTTTGCAACGGCGGCTGCGCACTTCATTCCGGCACGGCAATCGCGCATTCCGGCAAATCCACGGTCGGAATCGGCAGCCAGTTATGCAGAAGCGGCAACCATATCGGCAAGCGGATATGCAATTCCGGCAGGAACCGCCGGGAAACCCTTATGGGGCCTGGATCAGGCGGGCTGGCCGATCTGCGCGGGTGCGCGCATCAGCGTGTCACGCGGCAGTTCACCGAAGACCTTGCGGTAGTTGTCGGCGAAACGCGAAAGGTCCCACAGGCCACAACTGAGGGCGATGGCCTTGACCGAACGGCGGCTGGAATCGGCCATCGACAGGCTGCGGCAGGCTGCGCACAGGCGCAGCATCGACAGGTAACGATTGGGCGACGTACCGAACAGGTCCTCGAACGCGTAGCGCAGCCCACGCTCACTGACACCGGCAGCGTCGCAGATCTCATTCATGTAGATATTGCGGCGCAGGTTGAGGCGCATGAAGTTTTCCGCCCGCTGTGCGATCAGATAATGCGTGCGCCGCGCACGGCTGCAACCCGGGCGTTCGGCGGAACCCGCACCCAGCAGTGCCTGCACGTGTTCGTGCAGCAGCCGCTCAGTTTCCTCCGGCTGCAGGCCCGTGCCCTGGCCCAGCTGCAGGTGCAGCTGCTGGTAATGCTGTGCCAGCGGGGCGGCCTCGCTGGCGAGATTGAACAGTGAAAGCGCCTGTCCGGCCGGCGGCGTGCTGCGCAGGCTCAGTTCGGTCAGCTTGCGTTGCACCCGTGCCACCGGCACCAGCATCAGGGTCATGTGCGTGCCCGGGCTCAGGGTGAACTCGCTGATGCCCTCGGGCATCACGGTCAGCGCCATCCCAGGGGCAAGCGGTACGCCATGGCACCAGCTCAGGGTTTCATCGGTCGCATGCAGATACCCCAGCATCGCCCAGTCCGGCGGCAGCATGAAACGTCCACGGCAATGGAATCCACAGCTGATGCTGCAGAACAACGCCTCCTCGTGCACGCGTGACGCGAAGGCCGCCCGCGGCCCATTGCCATCGAGCAGAAGCAGTTCGACATCACATACACGAAGCACGCCGCTCAGCGTCGCCAGGTCGATCGACCGCAGGCCGCTGTCGTCGCTGTCTCCTACCCCACCATCGACCATGACAGTGTCGTCCCCCCGATTATCCGCCGTGCGGTACGGCCCCCACTGCCTGACAGGGCGCGCACCTCTCATGGAATCTCTTCCATCACCGGGATGCGCGCCGCCAAGGTGCGCACCCCAAAAGAAACGCGAGTACTTGAATGCGAGTATGCCCGATAATTCAACGGGGTAAACATCTGCACCGCGTTGAATAAGATGGATACAGAGGTGAAAATCAGATTGTCGCGTTTGGCACAGTTTTCGCATGCGACCTGAAGCCTGCCTCACATTATCTGCACGTCGATGAATCGTTGTGCGGACGAACGGATTTCCGTCACAGAACCCGGCCTGAAAATTAAGGAGCAATGGGATTCTGCCGAATTTGCATATAGGTTCCGGTTGCAGCCGGCCGCCATTCAGGCAAAGTCGATAACACGGTGATCCGGTCTTTGATAATGACCGCACCCAGGGGGACAGCATGACCATGCACGTATCGCTCGACACGTCGACCACCGGCCCCGCGCCGCGCGGTCGCGGTTGCGCGAACGGCGTCCCGCCTGGAAACGATCACCCTGCTTGAGCACAGCGGGTCCATCCCGCCGTGCCTCCTCCGCCAGGACGTGCGGAGGTCCACGGACGATCCCGGCGGAGCCGGGCCACCGCCCAACAGGTGTCCTGTAGCAGACAGGTAGAGGGAGACAAACGTCATGAACGCATCGATCCGCAAGTTCCTGAAGGAAGAAGATGGCGTCACCGCACTCGAGTACGGCCTGCTGGCGGCTGTGATTGCGGGTGTCCTGATCGCACTGGGCAGCACGCAGATCAAGGATTTCTTCGAAACGCTCTTTGAGAATCTCACCAAGCTTGCCGACAAGGCATCGGGCAACACGCCGGCCTGAGCCGCGTCCCAGGCTGATCAGGGACAGCAACTGCTGAGCGTCCACTGACGGACAATGGAGGGTGCGATGACACTGCTGGGATTGCTGGCCATCGGTGTGTGCCTGCGGATCGCGATCAGCGATCTGTACGCCCGTCGGGTGCCCAACGCCTGGCTGCTGTCCGCATGCGCGATCACCGTTGTCGTGCTCATCGCCGGACAGTTCAACGCGCCGCGCCTGCCGTGGGCTTCCCACGTTGCCGGCGCGGCGCTCGGCCTGGTCGCATTGCTGCCTTTCCACGCAGTGCGCTGGATGGGCGCCGGCGATGTCAAATTCTTTTCGGTACTGGGATTGATGCTGGGCTGGCAGGCACTGCTGCCGATCTGGATCGCGGCCAGCCTGGCAGCGGGCGCACATGCCGCACTGGTGCTGGTATCGCGCCGGTTGGGCCCAGTACTGCCCATCGGCCTTCAAGCCCATATGCATCGGGCAAGTTCGCAATGGCATTCGCACCCGGCGCTGCGCGGGATGCAGAGCGCCCGCCAGGGACGCCAAGGCATTCCCTACGCCGCCTACCTGGCGGTATCCGCCATCGCCTGGGTCCTGATCAGCACGTACGGAGGCGTGGCATGAACATCCACAACCGACGCCGGCAACGTGGCGCGGCCAGCATCGAGTTCGCGCTGATGTTGATGCTGGGCCTGCTGCCGCTGCTGCTGTTCACGTTCTCCGGCGTAATGATCATGGCGGCCCAGCAGACGTTGGCAACCGCCTCGGCCGAGGGTGCACGTGCATCGCTGCGCTATGGCAGCGCCAACGAACGCCGTACTGCCGCCTGCGTTGCAGCGCGTAGTTCGATGCAGTGGCTGCTGAACTTCTCGGGTCAGCCGGTCGACTGCAGCAATGGCGGAAACAACGCCATTCTGGTCTCCGCGCAGGCCCCCTGCGCCGGACTGGCCAGCGCCCAGTGCATGACCGTGACGGTCAGCTACGACTACGCAAGCCATCCCTTCCTGCCAGGCACGGCCACGCTTTACAAGTGGGTGATGCGGGCTCCCATCCGCAGCGTCGCGGTCGCTCAGCTCGACCTCGGCAGCGGCAACTGACGTTCGGTACAGGAGACGGTTCCATGCTCAAGTTGACCCGCATTGCTGCCGTCGCCCTGATCGGGCTGGCCGTGCTGCTGGCGGTGATCGCCTTGATGATCGGGCGCAAGCCGGCCGCACCGGCCACGGTTGCCCCGATGACGCAGAGCGAAGCCCAGGCGATCACCGTGGTGGAAGCGGTGGCGCGACTGCCGGCTGGCGAACCGATCTCTGCCAACGGACTGCGTCTCGCACAGCGCAGCGCCCCGGTTTCCGGTGCCGCCACCAGCATTTCCGCCGTGGTCGGAAAGGTGCCGGTGCAGGACATCGCCGAAGGCACGGCGATCAGCAGCAACGCACTCGCGCAGGGATTCTCGCTGCAGCTGCGCCCCGGGGAACGCGCACTGGCGGTCCCGGTCGACGAGCTGGTGGGGGCCGGCAACCGCATCCTGCCCGGTGATTTCGTCGACGTGTTCCTCAACTTGCGCACTGCCCAATCCAACCCCAGCGGCCCGGCCGACGCAGCGCAGACGCGCCTGCTGCTGTCGCGCCTGCGCGTGCTCAGCTATGGCCAGCAGGACATCGCCCCGGCCAACCATGACGCTGTTGCCAGCAACGAGGCTGATGGCCGCAACGATCCGCGCGCCGCCGACATCACCGGAAGCAGCAGCACCCAGAGCACGGGCAGCGGGACCGCCCAGCCGGCACGCAGCGCGGTATTGGCGGTGTCGGTGGCCGATGCCAACCGGCTGCTGCTGGGTGCACAGCAGGGCAAGCTGTTCCTCGCCCTGCGCAACCCTGCCGATTCCGGCCAGCCCGATCTGGCGCTGTTCCCGCAGGCACGCGGGGTGATTGATCCCCTGCGTGGCCTGGATGCGGAACAGCAGCTTGCGCTGCAGCGGCCAGAGAATCACGCCTTCGCCGGCATCGACGGCGATGCATTGGCCGGCCGCAGCAACGCGCCCGCGCGCAGCACCCAGGATGCCCCGGCACGCGCACCCGCACCACGGCGCAGCGCCCCACGCGCATCGGGCATCGAAATCATCCGAGGTGACAGCTCCGCCCCCCGTGGTTCCCTTTGACCTGCATCGAGCGCATCCATGACCGAACGTCGCCGCAGTCCACGCCCTTCCCCCCGCCAGCGCTGGCTGGCCCTGCTGCTGGTGCTGCTGGCACCGGCGACAAGCGTGGCCGCCGACGACCTGGTGCTGCAGGCGCGTGAGCAGCGCCCCTGGACCCTGCCGGGTGATCTGGAGCGGGTCGCCATTGCCGATCCGGGCGTGGCCGATATCGTGATGCTGCGCGGCCAACGCCAGGCCCTGCTGGTCGGCAAGGCGCCGGGCACCACCACGCTCCTGCTCTGGCACCGCAAGCAGACCGAACCACAGCGCCTGCAGGTGCGGGTACAAAGTGCGGTGCAGGGTGCGGCCGATGCCGGCGCGAACGGGCTGGTATTCACCCAGCAGGACAATCAGGGCCTGCTGCAGGGAAGCACCGAGAGCGTGCTGTCGCACATGCAGGAGCAGAAGACTGCCGCCATGGCCCTGGGCAAGGATGGCCTGCTTGCCGACGCATCCACGGTGAGCAGCGGCGGCGTGGTCCAGGTCGAGGTCAAGGTGGTCGAGTTCAACAAGACCGCACTGAAGCAGATCGGCATCAGCTTCCAGAACCGCAATGGCAACTTCGCCTACGGCTTCGCCCGCCCGGGCGGCCAGCTGCCGGGCAATACCGGCATCCTGCCCGGCATGAAGGAAGGCAACTCCGGCAACGAAGCCGAATCGCCCATTTCTTCGGCCTTCCGCCTGGTGTTCGGCTCGACCAAGGGCCTGTGGAATGCCGACATCGACCTGCTGCAGAGCAATGGCATGGCGCGTGTGCTGGCCGAACCGACACTGGTCGCGCTGTCCGGGCAGAGCGCCAGTTTCCTGGCCGGCGGCGAGCTGCCGATCCTGGAACCGCAGGGGCTGGGCACCACAACCATCACCTACAAGCCCTTCGGCATCGGCCTGACCGTGACACCGACGGTACTGGCACCGAACCGCATCGCCCTGAAAGTCGCACCGGAAGCCAGCGACCTGGACTACAGCAACGCCATCGCGCTCAACGGCGTACAGATTCCCTCGATCACCACCCGCCGCGCCGATACCACGGTCGAACTGGGCGATGGCGAGAGCTTCGTGATCGGTGGCCTGGTCAGTTCCAACGTGGTTTCCAGCGTCGGCAAGATCCCGCTGCTGGGTGACCTGCCGATCATCGGCTCGTTCTTCCGCAACTTCGACTACAAGCGCCAGGACAAGGAACTGGTGATCATCGTCACGCCACGCCTGGTGAAGCCGTTGGCACGCAACACCGAGCTGCCGCTGCCCGGCGACCGCGAGGCCAAGCCGCACATGCCCGAATGGGGCGCCTGGCTGCTGGGTCCTATCAGCCAGGACCCGGTGCCCGGCTTCTCACGCTGATTCCATGATGCCTGCGATACCACGCCCATGCCCTACGCCACTGCCCAGCCGCTGCATCCGCAAGGACCGCCGATGAACCTGGTCCTGTACGGAATGGATCGCGAACTGCTGCCCCGGCTGGCGGCGAAACTGCCGCCAACCACCACCCTGCACTGGCAGGACAGCAGCACGCCGACCTCCGCCCAGGACCTGCAACGCGGGCCGCAGAGCCTTGTGCTGCTCGACTTCCGCCCGGAACATGCGGCCGCCTCCAGCGTGCTGGCGCAGCAACTGCAGCAGACCGAGCCGGATCTGGCATTGGTTGCCGTCGGTGCCACCAGTGCCGGCCAGGTGGAAGGCGTTGTCATCGCATTGCGGGCGGGCCTGCGTGATGTGCTGGACCTGGACAGCGACAACGTCGGCATCGAGGCCGCGCTGCGTCGCGCCCTGTCACCACGACCGGCCGCCGCCGCGCAGCAGGCGCACAAGGCCCGTCTGATCGTCCTGCTGGGCGTGCGCGCCGGGGTCGGCACCAGTACGCTGGCCGCGCATCTTTCGGTGCTGGCACAGCAGACCCGTGCACTGGCACAGGGCGAGGCACTGCAGCAGGATGGCCTGCTGATGGAGCTGGCCCAGCCTTCGGGCGACCTCGCCCTGTACCTCAACCTGGACAGCCGCTTCCACTACGAAGACGCGCTGCGCAACGCCAGTCGCATCGACGCCACCCTCGCCCGTACGGCCATGGCCCGTCACGATTCCGGACTGGTTCTGCTGGACCGCGCCAGCGGCAGCGATGCGGTACCGCCGTCCGATCCGGGTGCGCTGCTGCAGCGCCTGCGCACCGTGTTCGCCAGCGTGCTGTGTGATGCCGGTGGCTGCCCGCTGCGTCAGCTGCCGCCGCTGCTGCTGGACCAGGCCGACGAGATCTGGCTGGTCACCGATGCCTCCATTGCCACACTGGTGTCGCTCGACCAGGCACTGAAGCATCTTGCCGGCCAGCGCGAACGCGAGAAGCGCCTGCAGCTGGTGATCAACCGCCACGATGACAGCAGCGGCATGGGCCCGGAGCAGATCGCGCGCCGCTTCGAGGTTCCCCTGCTGGCCACGCTTCCCGAACGACCGCGCGTGCGCCTGGCTGCCAGCCAGGGCCACCTGCTGCTGCAGGATGCGCCGCGCGACCCCTACCTGCGTGCCCTCGCCCCGCTGGTTTCGCGCCTGGATCCGGCTGCCTGCCCGGTCCAGGCGCAGGGCCTGCGGGAAAGACTCTCCCTTGCCCTGGGTGGATCGCAATGGAAGACAAGGTAACCCCGTTCCCGCATGCCGTTGCCCGGCCGGTGCTGCCCGAAAGCTCGCCCGGCCATCAGCCGTTCGCGCAGACCGAGCAGTACCAGAAGGTGCTGTCGGCCGCGCATGAGCACCTGCTCAACAGCATCGAGGACGAGCGCATCGACATCGATTCCTGGGCCCCCGACACCATCGCCCGCTGGGTGCAGGTGCAGACGGTGAGCTTCATCCAGGAATGGCGCATCCCGATCAACGAAGAGGAGATGCAGGTGGTTGCCGACGGCCTGGTCAAGGAGCTGACCGGTTTCGGCCCGCTGGACGACCTGCTGCACGACCCGTCCATCGAAGACATCCTGATCAACGGTTTCAAGGATGTGCACGTGTCCCAGGGCGGCCAGCTCAAGCGGGCCACCCAGCGCTTCACCGATGACACGCATCTGCTGCGCATCCTGCGCCGCATCCTCGCCCCGCTTGGGCGCCGCCTGGATGACTCCAATCCGATGGTCGATGCGCGCCTGCCCAACGGCGGCCGTCTCAACGCGATCATCTCGCCACTGGCGGTGGATGGACCGATGGTGTCCATCCGCAAGTTCCGCAAGGACCCGTTCACCCCCGATGAACTGCTGGCCAAGGGCACCTTCGATGCGCCGATGCAGGCCTTGCTGAAGGCGATGGTACTGGGTCGCTGCAACATCCTGGTGTCCGGCGGCACCAGCTCGGGCAAGACCTCGCTGCTGAACGCCCTGGCCAGCTACGTCCCCGCGAACGAGCGCGTGATCACCGTCGAAGACACCGCCGAGCTCTCGCTCAACCACCCGCATGTAGTTCGCCTGGAAAGCCGTATCGGCGGCGCCGAAGGGCACGGTGCGGTCAGCATCCGCGATCTGGTCCGCAACAGCCTGCGCATGCGCCCCGACCGCATCGTCGTCGGCGAGGTGCGCGGTGCCGAGGTGCTGGAAATGCTGCAGGCGATGAACACCGGCCACGACGGCTCGATGGCCACCATCCACGCCAATTCGCCCCGCGACTGCCTGTACCGGATCGAGATGCTGGCCGGTTTTGCCGGCTTCCAGGGCAGCGAGGACAGCCTGCGCCGGCAGATCGCCAGTGCCATCGACTTCATCGTGCAGATCTCCCGCCTGGGCAGCGGGCGCCGCGTGCTGGTCTCGATCACCGAGATTACCGGTGTCAGCGACAACCTGATCACCACCCAGGAAATGTTCCGCCACGAGCTGCAGATCGACGGCAACGGCAAAGAGATCGATCGCTGGGTCGGGCTGGGCTTCCATCCGCACTCGCACAAGCTGGAGCCGTTCCGCCAGCAGCTGCGCGAATCGCTCTACGGAGACTTCTGAGCATGGGAACCGGCGCGCTGCTGGGCATGCTGAGCATCATCGCGGTGCTGCTGGCGCTGGCAGCCTGGCTGTGGGGCACGGCCAGCAGCCGTGAGCAGCGCCAGGTTTCAATGCGGCACGCCGAGCAGCAGCTTTCGCGCGGAAGCGCCACGGGCGGAGCACCCGCCGGGCCGTCCGTCACCGCTGCCAACGACCCGGCGCGGCCCGCCAGCGCCGGGCGCCGCGTGCTGCCGCTGGATGGCCTGCTGCAGCGCGCAGGGCTGCAGACCGGCTGGAAAATTCCCATCATGCTGCTGGTACCGGGGCTGATACTGTCGGTGGTGGCGATGCTGCGGCTGGGCACCGCTTGGATGTTTCCGCTGACCCTGCTGCTGTACCTGCTTGGCTGCTGGCTGTGGGTGATGCGGCGGACCACGAAGCTGCGTGCGCAACTGCTGCATCAGCTGCCGGACTTCCTCGACAACCTGGTGCGGCTGACCGCACTGGGCAACAGCCTGCAGGCAGCGTTCCAGGTTGCGTCGATGCAGACCAGCGCGCCGTTGCGCGGGCTGCTGGACACCACGGTGCGCTTTGCACGCAGCGGCATGGAGCTGGACCGTGCACTCGCACAGGCCTCGCATCCCTATCGCATGGATGTGCTGAAGGTGTTGTCGGTGGTGATCGGTGTCAGCGTGCGCATCGGCGGGCGCTCCGACCAGATCCTGCAGCGCATGGGCGATTTCATGCGCGATCTGGAACAGGCCCAGCAGGAGCTTGCAGCGACCACCTCGGAGACGCGGATGTCAGCGTGGGTGCTGGGCCTGTTGCCACCGGCCTGCGCGGTATTGATGGCGATCACCAGCCCGGACTTCTTCCAGCCGGTGCTGCACGCTCCGCTCGGCCACAAGATCCTGCTGCTTGCACTGGGCATGGAACTTGTCGGTGGCTTCCTGCTGTATCGCCTGGCCAAGTCGCTATGAACCCCCTTCGCCCCGCCGGAGACAACCGATGAGCGCCAGCGCCTGGTTCGCCCTCTCCCTGCTCGTGCTGGCCGCCGGTATCGCCCTGCTCGGTATCGGCGGCTGGGTACGCAGCCATCGTGAGCAACGTACAACGGCCACCTTGAAGACTGCCCTGCAGCCGCGCGAGGCGTCCCGTGACACCGAGCCTGCGCGGCACGATTCGCTGGGCTGGCTGGAACGCTTCGGCCGTGCCCTCAGCGGCGGCCGGCTGGAAACGGCGTTGCTGGCCAATGAAGACCGGCTGCTGTTGGATCTGGCCGGGTGGAACACCCGCCGCGGTACGGCCATCTACCTCGGCCTGCGCCTGCTGCTGGCCGTGCTGGTGCTGGTACTGGCGCTGACATTCAGCAGCGTCACCGGGCTGGCCAGGATCATGGTGATCATCGGCGCCCTCGCCGCCGGCCTGCTCCTGCCCAAGTTCGTTCTCTCCTCCTGGGTGAAACGGCGCCGACGAGCGGTCGACAACGAGCTGCCGCTGCTGATCGACCTGCTGCGTCTGCTGCAGGGCGTGGGCTTCAGCATGGACCAGAGCCTGCAGACGCTCGGCGACAAGCTGCGCGATGCATTGCCGGTCCTCGGCGGCGAGCTGCAGGAGGCCAACATCGCCTATACCCACGGCCGCACCCGCGCACAATCCCTGCGCCGGCTGAGCGAGGTCTATGCCGACGATGACCTGACCAGCCTGATGCAGCTGATCCTGCAGGTGCACGCCCATGGCGGCGCGGTGCAGGAGCCCCTGCGGCAGTTCAGCATCCGCCTGCGCGAACAGCGTCGCAACACGCTGAAGGAAAAGGTCGGCAAGCTCTCGGTGAAGATGACCGTGGTGATGATGCTGACCCTGCTGCCAGCGTTGATGCTGGTCCTTGCCGGTCCGGCGCTGGTCGCGCTGGCCACCACCATGTCCAAGATGGGGTCCCCCTGATGCCTGCCCTGCGCACTTCCTGCCTGATTGTTGCCCTGGCTGCCGTTGCCGGCGCCAGCGGCTGTGCATCGACCACGCCGAAGTACCTGCGCGCGCCCAGCCTGGCCGCGCCCGAACCGGCACCGCAGGACAGCCGCAATGCCTACCTGGAGCTGATCGAGCGCATGCAGCAGCAAGGCGCATGGTATGCCTCGCTCGCCCACGTCGACGCCTTCCGCCAGCGCTACGGCGATCCGCCGGCGTTGCGCCTGCTGCAGGCCGACGCGCTGCGCGAGACCGGCCAGGCCGATGCCGCGGTCACCCTGTACCGCGATCTTTCCAGTGGCCCCCAGGCCGCCGCGGCCGCCCATGGCCTGGGCCTGATTGCCGCGCGCCGCGACGACGACGCCGGCAGTGAGCAGGCGTTGGCGCGGGCGACCGAACTGCAGCCATTGAATACAAGTTATCTCGGCGACCTGGGCTATGCGCGGCTGCGCGCCGGGCAGTTCGAGCGCGCGCGCGAACCCCTGGCCAAGGCGCTGGAGCTGTCGCCGGGCAATGCCAAGGCCACCGCCAACCTCGCCCTCTGGGCGGTACTGCGGGGCGACACCGCCACTGCCGAACGCCTCGCCCAGCAAGCGAACCTCAACGACGAGACCCGGCTCAGCATCCAGCAGCAGGCGGCGCAGATCCGTGCCCGCCTGCAGCAGCGCCAGGCCGCAGCGGCAGCCGCCGCAGTCGTGCCGGCCGCTGCCCGTGCTCTCGCCAGCGATGCCGCCGGCAACCCGCCCGGCGCCACGCGACTGGCGGCGGAACCGCGCCGCGCCAGCCGCGATGAACGCGATCCGCAGCGCCTGCCGCCCTCGATGCTGGAACGCTTCAGCGCCTCCGACCACCCGAACGGGAACACACCATGACCGCGACGCCCCTGACCCGACGCCTGCTGCCCGTTCTGATCTGCCTGCTGCCAGCCGCCGCCGTGCAGGCGCAGCAACAGCCGCTGACCGGGCAGATGCTTGGCGGCAGCACGCCGGCTGCGTCGGCTTCGCAGCCGCTGCAGTCCGAGTCACTGCCCACCGTGGACCTGGCGGCCCCGCCAGCACCGGTGCCTCAGGCGGCGCCTGCAGCAGTGGCCAACACCGACGGCAGCACTGCAGCCCCGCGGCCCGGCCGCAGCCAGATCGGCGATACCACGCGCAATCTGTTCCGCCTGCAGGCATCGGGGCAACAGGCCGGACAGCACCTGCCGATCCTCGGCGACCAGGCGACGCTGAGCTACGCCCGCTACATGAAGAGTTTCGAACACGAGATCCCGGACTTCTTTGAAGCCGATGTCGCCAAGTCCAAGGGATCATCCTCATCCGGACGCTGAGGTAGGCCATGAAACGCCCACGCCAGTTCAGTTTCAGCCGCCCACGGGGCGGCATGTCGATCACCATGATGCTGGTCATGCTGGCGCTGCTGGCGATGCTGGGCCTGATCGAGATCGGTTACCTGTTCTGGGCCAAGCGCGATGCACAGAAGGTCGCTGATCTGGCTGCACTGGCCGGAGCGCAGCGACTGGAACTGTGCACCTCGGACAACAGCGACAACAGTGCTGCGCGGCAGAGCGCACTCACCCAGAACACCTTCGCAGGAAGCCTGGAAATCCGCTGCGGAAACTGGAACGTGACCCGCGCCACCGAAGGGCACTTCAGCCCGGTCGTCGATGCAGCGAATCAACGCAATGCTGTCCGTGTCATCACCCGCCGCGCGGTGCTTCCCTTCTTCGGGCAGAACAGCAGCCTGCCGACCGTGACCGCCCAGGCGGTAGCGCGCCGTGCAGAACCGACGGCGGTTTTCAGTGTCGGCTCGCAACTGCTGCGCATCAATGGCAACACGCCACTGGGAAATGTCCTGAAACTGGTGGGTGCCGACCTCGACAAGACCACCCTGCTCGGCTACGACGGCCTTGCACAGGCGCATATCACCCCGAACGGACTGCTGCAGGCACTGGGCATTCCGATCGACGTCAACATGGGCGTGGCGGAGTTCAACAATCTGCTGGCCGGCCGCAAGGTCAAGCTGGGCAAGATCCTTCAGGCGACCGTTGACCTGCTCACCCAGCAGGGCGTTGCCCACGTGGACCTGAGTGCACTGGAGAATGCCCTGGTGGTGAAGGGCATCGACCTCAAGCAGCTGGAGGTGAAACTCGGCACCGATGACAGCGGTGGCGGCCTGTTCGCACGCGTGGTCGCGCCGGATGGAACGATTTCCAGCGCGCTGCAGGCCGATGTCAATGTGCTGGACCTGATCGGCACCAGCATCAGCATCGCCAATGGCGGCCGTGCGGTCTCGGTCGATGAACTCAACCTGCTGGGCCTGGTCAATGCCAAAGCCGCTGTGGTGGAACCGCCTTCCATCGCCATCGGTGGCATTGGCTCGCGCGCTTACAACGCGCAGATCCGTGTCTTCCTCGACATCGACACCAACAACATTCCGGTTGCAGGCGGCGTGCTTTCACTGCTGGGCATCCGCCTGAAGCTGCCGGTCCATGCGGACGTGACCAATGCAATGGCGACCCTGACCAGCCTGCAATGTGGCAGCACGCCTCCCACGGCGACGATCAAGGTCGAGTCTTCCGTGCTGCGCGCCTGCGTCGGCAAGGTGGCCGACAGCGAGCGGTTCTCCAAGCAGAATGTCTGTGGCGACACCCTGCAGAAGGAACAGATGCTCACACTGCTCGGCGCGCCGTTGATCAATGACAGCATCAAGGTCAATACGCTGACCGACACGCAAAGCCTCACCCTCCCCGCCGGCGCGACCGGTTCAACCCAGGTCAACTCCCTGGAGGTGGGCACCGCGGTGTCCGAGCTGGTCAGCGAACTGCTGCGCGTACTGTCCGGCGTGCTCGATCCGCGCGACGATGGCATGAGCCAGGGCTCGACCGCAGCGCAGTTGGCCGATCGCTACCTGAAAGCAGCCAACGTTGGTCGCAAGCGATACGATGTTGACGCAACCATCAAGCTGCTGGAATTCGGAGACAGCACGCAGGGATTGAAGCCACTTGGAAACTGGGACATCACCAAGGGGGTACCTACCAGCTGTGTGCTGGTGACCTGCATGGTCGACGGCAAGGTCTGGCAAGGATTCCGCAACGCAGTGACCGGGGTTGGCTCGGGGCTCCTCGATGGCGTACTGGGAGCGCTTGTGGGTGGGCTGCTGGTCAAGCAGTGCAACAGCCTGATTGGCGCGCTGGATGACACCACCTACAACAACTGCATGAAGTACAACCTGACTTCCTACCTGCAGACCGCCGATGCCGGCTTCCTGGACCAGTTCGCCGGCGACGGCGTCACCGCCCCCGGCAATGGCCCGGTCAGTTGTTCGGGCCTGCTGTGCTTGCTGCTGAAGCCCGCCCTGGACGTCCTGAAGCCGCTGCTCAACAGCGTCGGCTCCCTGCTGCGCTCGCTGCTGGCGCAGGTGCTGGGCCTGGAACTGGGCCGTACGGATGTGCATGTCCAGTCCATCCAGTGCACGCCCGCACAGCTGGTCTACTGACCCGTGACGGGCGCCCTTGGCGGCGCCCGCGCACATGCTAGACTCCCGGCGGGGAACCACCTTCATCTCAACCCACACTCATCCGTGGATGGTCTAGACATGCGAGAAACTTCAGGGGGCGCGGTCTTCGCCCGGCACGCGCGCGGCGCGGCACTGCTGGCCGTGGCCATGATGCTGGTGGCACCGGCGGCGATGGCTGCCCGTGGCGACCGCGAGGCAGCCGCAGAGCCGGCCGCACGTACCGCACCGGTGGTGCGCAACACCGTTGACGAGCTCAAGCAGCTGATGGATGCCCGCCAGCTGACCGAGCTGCGCACCACCTACAACGGCAACTACGGCGCCAGCCTGCTGTTCAATGCCAACACCCTGACCTACTACGTCGCCCTGTTCCAGGAGAAGAACTTCTGGCGGGTGATCAAGACCGATGCCGTCGACAACGCCGAGCGTGTCTACCGCACCTTCGCGCAGCAGTCAGAGCAGCTGGCCCAGGTCTACATCGACACCACCCGACTGGAAGCCGGCAAGCGCTATACCGAGCGCCTGGTGGCCTACAACGAGGAGCGCCTGCGCACCCTGCAGCAGGAAATGGAACAGCAGCAGGCACAGTCGGCCCAGGTCAGCGCTGCCCTGCAGCAGGCCCAGCAGCAGGCGGTCAGCCTGAGCAGCGACGTGCAGAGCACCAACAGCCAGCTGGATTCCCTGCAGCGCCGCATCCAGATCCTGCAGGCCGAACAGGGCAACCCGGAGCTGAGCCTGCCCAAGCCGGACAGCGTGCCCTCGCCGGCACCGGCGGCCGCCAGCGACGGTCGCTGAGGTCCAGCGCCTGGCGTGCCGTCCAACGGCGCCTACGGGCGCCGTTGTCGTTTCCGGCACCATTCCATTTCAACGGCACGCCTCATGCACGGCATCGTCCAGTTGCCGGCGCTGCACGAAGTCCATGCGCTTGCCATTGGCCAGCACCTTCCCACGATGCTGCCGCGCGCGCTCACAGGCGGCGGGATCCGCGCTGATCGGTATCACTGCAGCCCGCGCACGCCGCTGCTGCACCACACGCGGACGCCTTGAAGCTGGGCTCGCTGCCTTGGCCGCGCTCGCACCTGTTGAGGGCGGCTCCGCCGGCACCTCCCAGCGCCATTCCGCGCGCCCCTGGCACGGCGTCTGCTGGTAGACCGGATGCGGCCCGTCCACACATTTGTAGACGTTGGTCTGAGCATGCGCGCCCGTGGCCAGCAGCAGGTACAACAGCGGGCTCCAACACGCGTTCGACATTACAGGCTCCTCGTCAGGGCTGCCGCCATCCTCGATGCCGGCACGGCTTCGTGCCAGAGCGATACACGTCACATCCGGCGTAATCCAGCACAGCCGTGCAAGTCGTCGGTCTGGCGCTGCGCTGTACTGCCGAAGGCACCGGCATCCACGCCAGCGCCTTCCCTCCCTTCCGCCAAGGAAACCACAATGAGCAACTTCGTCACCGTCGCCGACGGCGCCCGCATCTTCTACAAGGATTGGGGTACCGGCCAGCCGATCGTGTTCGCCCACGGCTGGCCGCTGTCCTCCGATGCCTGGGACCCGCAGATGCTGTTCATGGGCCAGAACGGCTTCCGCGTGATCGCTCACGACCGTCGCAGCCACGGCCGCTCCAGCCAGACCTGGGACGGCAACAACATGGACACCTACGCCGACGACCTGGCCGCCGTGCTCGAGGCGCTGGACCTGAAGGACGCGATCCTGGTCGGCCACTCCACCGGTGGCGGCGAAGTGGCCCATTACATCGGGCGCCACGGCAGCAAGCGCGTGGCCAAGGTGGTGCTGGTCGGCGCCGTGCCGCCGCTGATGCTGAAGACCGATGCCAACCCGGCCGGTACCCCGCTGGAGGTCTTCGACGGCATCCGCAAGGGCACCGGCGGTGACCGCTCGCAGTTCTTCAAGGACCTGACCACGCCGTTCTTCGGCGCCAACCGCGACGGCAACAGCGTTACCCAGGGCATGCGTGATTCGTTCTGGCTGCAGGGCATGCTCGGTGGCGTCAAGGGCCAGTACGACTGCGTGCACGAATTCTCGGAAGTGGATTACACCGAAGACCTGAAGAAGATCGACGTGCCAGCGCTGGTGGTGCATGGTGATGACGACCAGATCGTGCCATTCGATGCTTCGGCCAAGCTGTCCTCGCAGATCATCAAGGACGCCGAGTTGAAGGTGTACGCCGGTGCGCCGCACGGCCTGACCGTCACCCACGCCGACCGGTTCAACGCCGACCTGCTGGCGTTCGCACGCGGGTGAGGCACTGCGGCGGCGCCACCCAGCGCCGCCGCCCCTGTGGTAGAGCCGGCCGCTGGCCGGCTGCGCAGGATCGGGATGGATTGATCGCGCAAAAAGGGGACGGAGGGGATTAGGTCGTTTGTGCACAAACGACTTAATCCCCTCCGTCCCCTTTTTTGTCAGATATCGCTGTGGTGGTGCGGGACCCCGGTCTTCGGCAGCGGGTCATGCCCGCCCACGAAGTGGCGTACCACCGGTGCACGCTCACCGCGATGCAGCCCGCGCAGCACTTCCTGGATCGCCTTGTCATCGGCGGTGATGCGCTCGTGCTGGCGCAGGTGCTCCAGCCACGACGGGGTCACGAAATACTCCAGGTGGATGCCCGGACTGGCCACATCCTCGACCACGCCCCAGACCACCGCGCCATCGCGGCGGCGGATCGTGCCCAGTGCGCGCATCTGCGCCTGGAATGCGGCGCGATCAGCATCGTCAATGCGGTACTCGATGGTCACCAGCACCGGGCCGCGATCGTTGGATACCGGCACCGACAGTTCCGGTGCAGGCCAGTGCCCGGCCGGACGCAGGTTCAGATCCTCGGTGCCAGCGATGCGCACGCGCCACACCAGCAATCCGCCGATCACCGCGCCGGCAGCCGCCACCAGCAACGCCAGCTCCGGCGAGGTGCGCTGCGCCAGTGCACCCCAGCTCAGGCCACCAGCCGCCATGCCAGCGGAAAACACCATGATGTACAGCGCCAGTGCACGCGCCCGTACCCACGCTGGCACTGCGGTCTGTGCGGCAATCTGCAGCGACGACAGCACGGTGATCCAGGCAAAGCCATTGATCAGCATCACCAAGGGCAGCACGTACCAGCTGCGGGTCAGCGCCAGCCCGACCAGGCTGAGCGCCAGCGACAGCGTGGCCAGCAGCACCAGCAGGTCGCGATCCATCTGCGCGCGCAGCTTCGGCAGCAACAACGCACCACCCACGGCACCGATCCCGATGCAGCCGAGCAGCATGCCGTACTGCCCCGCCCCACCCTGCATCTGGCCGCGTACCACCACCGGCAGCAGTGCATTCATTGCTGCAGCAAAGAAGAAGAAGCCGACCGACTTGATCAACACCGCCTGCAGGCGCCCGGCGCGGCTGGCATAGCGCAGGCCCGCCTTCAGGCCGGCACCGAAGCCTTCCGGCGGCAGGCTGGACTGTTTCGGGTCGCGCTTCCAGCCCCACACCACGAACAGCATCGCGGCGAAGGTGATGGCGTTGAAGCCGAATGCCCAGACCGCACCGAGCTGGGCGACGATCACACCACCGATGGCCGGGCCGATCGAGCGCGCGATGTTGATGCCGATCGAGTTCAGCGCCACCGCCGAGGCCAGCATCGGCTGCGGCACCAGTTCGGATACGATCGCGGCCTGTGCCGGCATCGCCATCGCCGCACCGCAGCCCATGCAGAAGGTCAGCAGCACCAGCAGCTGCGGGGTCAGCATGTCCAACGCAGTCAGGGCCGCCATCACCGCGGCGACCAGCAGCATCCAGCCCTGGGTGGCCAGCAGGTACTTGCGGCGGTCGACGATGTCGGCCAGGGTGCCGGCGGCCAGCGCCAGCAGCACGATCGGCACCGTGGTGGCCGACTGCACCAGCGCCACCATCAGTGGTGAGCCAGTGCGCTCGGCCATTACCCAGGCGGCGGCCACATCGTTGACCCAGGTGCCGATGTTGCTGGCCAGGATCGCCAGCCAGATCGAGCGGAACATCCGGATCTTCAGCGGGGACCAGGCACCTGCGGCCTGTGCGGGGGGGTGCGACGCGGTTGCGTTCACCATTGCCATGCTCCAACGATCGAGGCGAACAGCGTGTCCTGGCCTCCGGCCTGCTTCAGTGCAGGACCGGCATCGACCCAGGCCAGCTGCAGCTGCCATTGCCAGTGTTCGCTGGCCTGCCAGCGTGTTTCGGATTTGTATTGATTGCCGATGCGGCGCGCGCCACCGGCGCTGCCTGGCAACGCCACCAGCGGTGCCGGCGTGGTGTAGACCGCATCGGCACGACGATGCTTCCAGGCCATCTGTACGCCCAGTTCCGTCGTCACCGCGTCGTGCAGGCGCAGGGTCAGGGTCGGCTGGAGGTCCATCAGGTTGGCCGGGGCCAGCAGGCTGGCCTCGCTGAAGTAGGCCGATTTCGGGAACAAGGCGTTGAAGGTTCCCAGGCGGCCGTCATGCAGGTTGCCATCGCCACTGGCGATGTCTGCCTTCAACCCCAGCCGCGGCTGCAGCGGCAGGTTCGTCCAGCGCCACCCCGTATCGGTCGCCAGCGTCCAGGCGCGGATATCGAGGGTGCCGGCGGTCGTCCGAAGCTCACCGCCCTGCGCCACCAGCTCGCTGTTCCAGTCCAGTGCACCGGCCTGGCCGAACCAGCGCGCGCCCAGGGTCTGCCGACGTTCGGTACCGCTGCCTGCGGCGAAGCGCGCGCCTTCGCGGCGGTAGTCCAGCAGATACAGATCCCACTGTCCCGCGCCCTGTCCCCGCACCGTGGTGGCATAGGCACCCCACAGGTGGGCACCGTGCTCGCCGCGATCATCAAAGGCACCCGGTCGGTTTTCCACTGGCCGCAATGCCATCAGATCAAGCGTACCCAGGCGGCCTTTCCAACCCACACGCGCACCGTCGAACGCCAGGCGGATGTTCGGCCCGTCGCGCACTGACAGCAGCCGTGAACTGCCATAGCCGGCTTCCTGCCGGCCGAGTTGCAGGTGGAAGCCATCGCGCTGCCAGCGCCAGTACGCCTGCTGCACATCCAGCGCGCTGCGGTCGGTGCGACCCGGGCCGCCAGCCTTGCCACTCTCACCATGCACACCCAGCTGCAGCTTCGCCTGCCAGGTATCTTCCACATAGGTGGCCGATGCCAAGGCACGCAGCAGGCCATAGGCATCCTCGCTGCCGCCAATGCCGAACCGGGTCGGGTCGTAGTACAGCCCACGCACACGCAGCGACGCATCCCATTGCAGTTGGCCGTCACCGGCGTCGCTGCAGCGGCCCCCCTCGCAGGCCAGCGCCAGCGATGGCACGGCCAGCAGTGCCAGGCTCAGAATGCGAAGCACGAGCATCCCATCGCGCCCCAGAACGCGGTCAGGTCATCGGTGGGCGCCGCGTGCCGTGCAGCATGACCATGAGCACCGTGAGTGCTGCAGGCTACGCCGTGATGGTGACGATGGGCGGCGGCCAACCCGGTGGCGGTACCGCCGACGTGGTAGCCGCCGAACCGGTTGACCGGCGACCAGTTGGGCATGGCCGGCGGCAGCTGCGGCGCAAGCCCTGCATAGTCGGCGTCGGCATGCACGATGCGGCCGCCGACCACGGTCAACACGCTGGTGATGTCGGCGATCTGCGCATCATCCACGCGGAAGAAATCGGCCGAGAGCAGGATGAAATCGGCCAACTGGCCGACCTTCAACGTACCCTTCACTGCTTCGTCGCCGGAGAACCAGGCACTGCCCTGGGTCCACAGGCGCAGTGCCTGCTCACGTTCGAGCAGGTTCTCATCGCCATACAGGGCCAGCCCGCCGACGGTGCGCCCGGTCACCAGCCAAGACAGCGCCACCCAGGGGTTGTAGCTGGCCACACGGGTGGCATCGGTTCCAGCACCGACCGGCACGCCTTCGGCCAGCATGCGCTTGACCGGCGGCGTATGCCGCGCCGCCTGCACGCCGTAGCGCTCGACGAAGGCTTCGCCCTGATAGGCCATGCGATGCTGCACGGCGATGCCGCCACCCAGCGCACGGATGCGCTCGATGTTGCGCGGGGTGATGGTTTCGGCGTGATCGATGAACCAGTGCAGGCCATCGAACGGCACCTCGCGGTTGACCTGTTCGTACACATCGAGGATGCGGGTGATGCTCTCGTCGTACGTCGCATGGATGCGGAACGGCCAACGCTTCTCGACCAGCAGCTTCACCACATCGTGCAGTTCCGGCTCCAGCTCCGGCGGCAGTTCCGGGCGCGGCTCGTTGAACAACTCGAAGTCGGCCGCCGAGAACACCAGCATCTCGCCGGCACCGTTGTGGCGCAGCAGGTCATCACCCTGCCGCGGCCGCAGCATCTCGCTCCAGCCGCGGAAGTCATCCACTTCCTTGCCCTTGTTCTGGGTGAACAGGTTGTAGGCGATGCGCACCGTCAGCTGGTCATCGCGGTGCAGCTGCTCGATGACTTGGTAGTCCTCGGGGTAGTTCTGGAAACCACCGCCGGCGTCGATCACCGAGGTGATGCCGAGACGGTTCAACTCACGCATGAAATGACGGGTGGAATTGGCCTGGTACTCGATCGGCAGGCGCGGCCCCTTGGCCAGCGTCGCGTACAGGATCAGCGCATTCGGCTTGGCCAGCAGCAGCCCGGTCGGGTTGCCCAGCGAGTCACGCACGATCTGGCCGCCCGGCGGATCCGGGGTGTCCTTGGTATAGCCGCAGGCGCGCAACGCGGCACGGTTGAGCAGCGCCCGGTCGTACAGGTGCAGCAGGAACACCGGCGTGTCCGGCGCGATGTCGTTGAGCTCCTGCAGCGTGGGCAGGCGCTTCTCGTTGAACTGGGTGGCGGTGAAGCCACCGACCACGCGCACCCACTGCGGTGCAGGCGTGCGGTCGACCTGCGCCTTCAGCATGTCCAAGGCATCGCCCAGCGAACGCAGGCCGTCCCAGCGCAGTTCCAGGTTGTAGTTCAGGCCACCACGTATCAGGTGGGTATGGCTGTCGTTGAGGCCGGGCAGCAGGCGCCGGCCCTGGGCGTCGATCAGGGTCGCTTCATTGCCCCAGCCACGCATGATCTCCTCGTCGCTGCCGACGGCAACGATGCGCCCTTCCTGCACGGCCAGCGCCTGTGCATGCGGCTGCTGCGGGTCGAGGGTGGTGATGCGGGCATTGCGGATGACCAGCGTGCTCATGCGGCGCTCCTTGGAAGTGGAATCGAGTGCGGCACCGGCACGGCCGGCCAGGCCCAGCGCCACCGCGGCGCTGCCGGCCAGCACCACGTTGCGGCGGCCGTGATCGAGTGGATCGTGACTCATGCGAGATCTCCCGGAAGGCGTTGGCCGTCCAGTGCCCAGGCGCCGGGCCCGGTCAGCGCGAGGGCCAGCAGTACCGTGGTCCACATCAACGGGTACTCACTGCCGCCGCGCATCCAGAACCAGCCCTTGGGCAGGGCCAACAGAACGGTGAAGCCGATGAAGGCCGCCGCTGCAAGCGCGGCGACGCGGGTCTGCCAGCCCAGCAGCACGGCCAGCCCTGACAGCACCTGCAGCAGGGCCAGCAGCAGCGGCAGCGGTGCCACCGCTGGCAGGCCGAAGCCGCGCAGTTCGGTGGCGAAGCCGGCCAGCCCAGGACCGCCGAACCAACCGAACAGCTTGCCGAGCGCGTGTGGCAGCAGGAATCCCCCGGCTGCCGCGCGCAGCATCAGCAGGGCCAGGTCGAGGCCATGGCCAGCCAGCATGCTCAGTGCCTGCCTTCCTGCGCGCCGAACATGCGCTTGGCGTACTGGATGCCGATGCCATAGCCGCCGGCATGGTCGCGGGCGATGCCGGTGGTCAGCTCGTAGGTCTCGCCACGCGCCCAGTCACGCTGCAGCTCCAGCAGGTACTGCACGCTGGTCATCGGCACCGCACCGGCCTGCACCATGCGGGTGATCGCACGCTCGTGGGCTTCTTCGCTGACATCGCCGCAGGCATCGGTAATCACATACACCTCGAAGCCCTGTGCCAGCGCCGACAGCGCCGGTCCCACGATGCAGACGCTGGTCCACAGGCCGGCAACAACCAGGCGACGCTTGCCGATGCGGTTGATCTCGTCGATCACCGGCTGGTCTTCCCAGGTGTTCATCGAGGTGCGGTCGAACACCGTCTGGCCCGGGAAGATCTCCGGCAGTTCCGGGAACATCGGGCCGGAGAACGACGCTTCGGCGACGGTGGTCAGCAGCACCGGCACGTTGAAGCCCTTGGCGCCCTTGCTGATCAACGACACGTTGTTGCGCAGCGCGGAGATATCGATGGTGTGGGTGGCGAATGCCATCTGCGACTGGAAGTCGATCAGCACCAGGGCATGGTCGGTGGGCGACAACAGGGCCGGGGCGGGCGTGGCGGTGGCAAGGCTCATGGTTGGACTCCGTTGGAAACACGATCAGGGGGAAGCAACAGGGCCGCATCGCCGGCCAGGTACTGGCCGGGGCTGCAGCCGGTCTCGGCGCGGAAGCTGCGGACGAAATGGCTCTGGTCGAAGAAGCCCAGCTGCTGCGCCAGGCAGGACATCGGCAGCTGCGCGACCGGCAACAACTGGCGCGCACGTTCGATGCGGCGACGGCGCACGTAGCGCAGCGGGCTTGCACCGGTACCGGTCCGGAACAGGCGCACCAGATGGAAGCGGCTGACGCAGGCGGCTGCGGCCAGCTCGGTCACCCGCAGCGGCTGCGACAGGTGCTCATCGACATAGCGCAGGGCGCGCTGCAATGCGGCGGCCTGCTGCGGTGCCAGCGCCACGGCGGGCGGATCGGGCGAAAAGACGGTGGCCATGCGGGACGCCGCGAGGGGGTGCCCCATGGTGCGTGGCCGCCGCACGATGCCCTACCCCCGTCGGTCGAGGCCAGCACCTACCCGAATGGGGGAGGCCGACGCCCGAGCAGGCGACGACCGAACAACCGCGCATCCAGTGAATAGGCGCCAGGGCCCAACATCAACAGCGCCAAGGGCAGCACCACCTGTGACCACGGCGCCTGCTGCGCGAACAGGCCCACGGCCGCCATCAGCACGGCCAGTGGCGTCAACACACCCAGCGTGAGCATCGGCACTGCCAGCAGGCACAGCGCCGACCACCCGCCCGCATGCGTGCCGGGCGTGCACAGTGCCGCGGACAGGCACAGCCGCAACCACAGCAGGCCGATGCCCGGCCCGCGGTCGGGGAACATCACGAACAGGCGCTGCATGGCCGGGCTCCACAGGGCATGCCGGGGTGATAACCGACCGCGGCGGCCGCCGCCTACCCCGTTCGGGTCACCCCGGACTGCCCCGCACCTGCCAGAATGCGCGCCATGCGTGGCCGCCCCTTCCCGTTCCTGCGTCGCCTGCCGACGCTGCTGACGTGCCTGCTGCTGTGGACCGCCCTGCCCGCTCTTGCCGTGCAGCGCCCGCCGGTGAGCGGCGGGCTGCCCGGTTACGAGCACACCGCGTGGCGGGTCGGCCAGGGTGCACCCGGCGATATCTGGGACATCACCCAGGACCGCGACGGCCTGCTGTGGCTGGCCACCGGCTCGGGCCTGTACCGCTTTGATGGCCGTCGCTTCGAACGGCAGGCAGCGCCCGTCGGCAGCCAGTTCCCGTCCACCAACATGGTCACGCTGGCGCATGCCGCCGACGGTGCCCTGTGGATCGGCTACTTCCAGGCCGGCATCAGCCGGCTCGCACAGGGGCGGCTGCACAACTACGGCCGCGAGCAGGGGGTGCCGGTCGGCGTGGTCCCACGCTTCAGCCAGGATCACCAGGGCCAGCTGTGGGCGGCGATCAATGGCGGGCTGCGCCACTTTGATGGACAGCGCTGGCAGCCACTGCCGGCCGCAGCCGGCCTGCCCGAGCGCCGTGTGCAGTGGGTGCTGCACGACAGCCGGGGCAGGTTCTGGGTACTGGCCGACCTGAAGATCTGGATGCGTGCGACCGGCCAGACCACGTTCGAGGACACCGGCATCGCGGTCTCGCAGATGGCAACGCTGGCCGAAAGCCCGCAGGGTGAAGTGTGGTTGGCCGACCGGGTGCGCGGCACCTCACCCCTGGCCAACGCGCAGGGCCTGTTGGCGGCCAGCGAACGTGAAGCGCGGCGTCTTCCGGAACTGGTTGCTGCACGCCTGCAGTTCACTGCCGATGGCGCGTTATGGGCCACGATGAGCCCGCACGGCGGCGTCGCCCGCATCACCTTCGACGGCAGCCGCGCCGTGCGCATGGAGCGTTTCGATTCGCCGCACGGGCTGACCGCCACCTCCGCGGTGCCGATCATCGTCGATCGCGAAGGCAATCTCTGGGTCGGCACCAACCTCGGCCTCAACCGCTTCCGCGCACGCAGCGTGCACACCCTGGCAGTGGGCCCGAGTGATCCCTACCGCTCGCTGGTGCGGGCCAGCGATGGCCGCGTGTATGGCTATGGCGAAGACCTCAAACCCTACGATCTGCGGCGCACTCTGCTGGATGGCAGTGCCCCGCAGCTGCAGGCCGCCGCGCGCCAGGCACCCACGCCGATCTGGCAGTTCGACTGGGTCAATCTTGCGCACACGGTCGCCGGCCACACCTCGTTGATCCCGCTGCCGGCCCCGTTCACCGGGCAACCGCTGCACGCCCTGCTGTTCCCCGACGACACGCAGGCCTGGGTATGCACGGGTGAACGCGGCGTCCTGCACTACCTGCATGGCCAATGGCAGCGCGAGGTCCGCCTGCCCGAGCAGGCCTGCTCATCGCTGGCGCTGGATGCCCATGGCCAGCTGCTGCTCGGCTATGCCGACGGCCGCCTGCGCCGGATGAGCGCGGGCCACATCGAGAGCTTCGATGCCAGCCAGGGCCTTTCGGTCGGGCCGATCACCGCAATGCTGCATCACCAGGACCTGCTGCTGGTCGCCGGCGAAGCCGGTCTGGCTGCGCGCGTTGGCAACGGTCGTTTCGTTCCGGTGCGAACCGACATGGCCGGCGTGCTGGAAGGCATCACCGGCATGGTGGCCGATCCGAACGGACACCTCTGGTTCAATGGCAGCCGTGGCCTGGTCCGGCTGGGGAGCGATCAGCTGCGACGGGCGCTGCGCACCGGGCAGCCGGTGACGCCACGCCTGTTAGATGCGGTCGACGGCATGCCGGGCATCGCCCTGCAGAGCGGACCGATCGCCACCGCCACGCTGGCCGATGACGGACTGCTGTGGCTGGCCACCAACCAGGGCCTGGCCTGGCTGGATACCACGCGCTCGCACATCAACACCATGGCGCCCAGCGTGCGCATCGGCGAAGTGCTGTACGGCAGCGCACACGAGCCGCTGCGTGACGGCCTGCGCCTGCCGGCCGGCACCAGCCAGCTGCAGATCGACTACGTCGCGCTGTCGCTGGCACGTCCGGAGCGCAACCGCTACCGCTATCGCCTGTCCGGCGTCGACGATGGGTGGCAGGATGCCGGCAGCAGCACGCGGGCGTACTACACCAACCTCGCCCCGGGCAATTACCGGTTCGAGGTGGAAGCCGCCAACGAAGACGGCATCTGGAGCACTGCACCGGCCAGTCGCAGCTTCCGCATCGCCCCCACTTTCATGCAGACGGTGTGGTTCAAGCTGCTGTGTGCGGCCGCGATCCTCGCACTGCTGGTGATGGCGGTGCGCATCCGCAGCGGGCAGCTGGCCGCGCTGTTCCGCGCGCGCCTGCAGGAACGCAATGGCGAACGCGAACGCATCGCACGCGACCTGCACGACACCCTGCTGCAGGGCAGCCAGGGCCTGATCCTGCGCCTGCACGCGATCAGCCAGTCGCCGCAGACCCCGGAGCAGGTACGCGGCCAGCTGGAATCGGCGATGCAACTGGCCGAGCGCAACCTGGCCGAGGGCCGCGAGCGGGTCAATGCCCTGCGTGAGGGACCGTTCGCTGGCCGCGACCTCGCTTCGGCACTGGCCGATGTGCACGCCGAGTACGCCGGGCATGGCACCAACCCACTGCGCCTGACCGTGGAAGGTGCAACGCCACCGCTGCAGGCCGACGCGGCCGAAGAAGTGTTCCTGATCGGGCGTGAGGCGATCCGCAATGCGTTGCGTCACGCCAACGCCAGCGCCATCGAAGTGGAGCTGTCCTACGGCACGCGGTGCTTCTTGCTGCACGTGCGCGACGATGGCGTCGGCATCGCCGACGACAATGCCGGCCATGGTCATTGGGGCCTGCAGGGCATGCGTGAGCGCGCGCAGCGCCTCGGTGCGGAACTACAGCTGTGGACCCGCGCCGGACTGGGAACCGAAGTCGCGCTGGCGGTTCCCGCCCGGCGCCTGTATCACCGCCGCCCATCGCGCTGGCGCTGGCCCTGGAGTAAAGCAAACCATGACTGAGTCCCCTGCCCTGATCGGCGTGCTGGTGGTCGACGACCACCCGCTGCTGCGTGACGGCCTGGCGGCGCTGCTGGGCGCACAACCCGATCTGCGCCTGCTCGGCGAAGCCGCCGATGGCGAGGAAGCCATCGCCTGCTACCAGCGGCTGCAGCCCGACGTGGTGCTGATGGACCTGCAGATGCCACGGCTGGATGGCGTCGAAGCGATCGTGCGGATCCGCGCGATGGACCCGCGCGCGCGCATCATCGTGCTGACCACCTACCGTGGTGACGTACGCGCGGTCCGCGCGCTGCAGGCCGGCGCCAGCGCCTATCTGCTGAAGGACATGCTGCGCCATGAGCTGGTCGATACGATCCGCATGGTCGCTGGCGGCCGTCGCGCACCGATTCCCCCGGCGGTGGCGGCCAGCATCGCCGCGCATGTGGTGGAAGACCGGTTGTCGCCGCGCGAAACCGAGGTACTGAGGCATGTGGCCGGGGGCCTGTCGAACAAGCGCATCGGCGAGCGCATGCAGATTTCCGAGCAGACGGTGAAGGCGCACATGAAGAGCCTGATGGACAAGCTGGGCGTGGGTGATCGCACGCATGCGGTGACCCAGGCGCTGCGGCGCGGGATCATCAGCCTGGACGACAGCGGTCACGATTAGGGGGTTGTTCGGCAGGGCTTGCAGCCCTGCACCCGCGGTAGTGCCGGCCGCTGGCCGGCAACCTCAGGAGCAACAACAGCAACAGCGGGCTTTCCATGGGATGGCGGGGTGGGTCCGGTTGCGGGGGGCGCTGCAAGTCCCCCTCCGGGGCCCGGCCCAGCCGCTGGCGGCTGTGCGTTCGGGCGCTTGCGAAGCAATGCTTCGCAAGCAAAGCGCCCTCACCCATGTAAGCTCGGTCGCCGCTTGCTCGTGTGCGCTGTCCTGCGTACACGGCAAGACCGGGGTTGGGCGTCCTGCCCAACCCGTCGGGCGCATGCGCCCGACCCATGCGGCTCACGCCCCCGCAACCGGACCCACCCCGCCTTCGACAGTTGGCCGCGATCTGTCGGAACGGCGTATTGCCCTGGTGGGTGTCGACCTTGGTCGACACAGTAGATCCACGCCATGCGTGGATGACTCATTCGATATCTGACAGATATTTCGACCAAGGTCGACACCTACCAACAGCCACCGGAAACTGTCAGAGGTGGGGCGGTGTCGGAGTGCGGGGTGTCAGCCGCATGGATGCGGCTGCCAAGCCTACAAGGACGTACTTGCGGCGTCCCCGCACTCCGACACCGCCCCACCACCCCACAGGAAACCCGCCGTTGCTGTTGCTGTTGCTGTTGCTGTTGCTCCAGCTTCCAGCAGGTGCAGGGCTGCAAGCCCTGCCGAACACCATCCTTACCTCAAACGCAGCAGCAAGCTGCCACCCGCGCACACCACCGCCAGCCAGGCCACGCCGTTCCAACCCCACTGCGCCAGCGCCAGGCTGCCCAGCGCACCACCGGCGGCCATGCCGATGAACATGCCCGTGAACAGCAACGCATTGAGCCGGCTGCGTGCCGGCGGCACCAGTCCGTAGACCAACGTCTGGTGCGCCACCAGCGCCGACTGGAAGCCGAAGTCGAACAGCAGCGCGCTCACCACCAGCAGCGGTAGCAGCGCAGCGGCCGGCAGCCACGACTCGGTCAACAGCAGGCCAAAGCCCAGCAGCGCTACCGCGATCGCCAGCCGCGCCACGGCGTGGCAACCCAAGCGATCGGCGAATCGACCCGCAAACGGCGCGGCCAATGCGCCGGCCGCACCGGCAATGCCGAATGCACCCGCTGCGGCACTACCCAGCCCCAACCGTGCATGCAGCATCAGCGCGAGGGTTGACCAGAACGCGCTGAAGCCCACCGCCAGCAGCGACTGGCTGGCCACCGCACGGCGCAGCTGTGGCTGCTCCCGCCACAACGCCAGCAACGAACCCAACAACGCCGGATAGCGCAGTGTGCTGGTCGGTGCGAAGCGCGGCAGCGCACGCGCCATCACCGCTCCCATCGCCGCCACTGATACCGCGGCCAGCACGAACTGCGTGCGCCAACCCCACGCTTCGGCCACTACGCCACTGACCACCCGTGACAACAGGATGCCGAGCAGCAGGCCGGTCATCACCCGGCCGACGATCTGGCCGCGCTGCACATCCGGCGCCAGCACCGCTGCAGCCGGCACGATGTCCTGCGCCAGCGTGGCCATCAGCCCGACCAGCAGGCTGGCCATCAGCAGGCCCGGCAGGTGGCCAGCCATCGCAGCAGCGCCCAATGCCAACGCCAGCAACGCGGACTTCCACAGGATCAGGTTGCGGCGGTCGAAGCGGTCGCCCAACGGCGCCAGCAGCAGGATGCCAAGTGCATAGCCGAGCTGGGTCAAGGTCGGTACCAGGCCGGCGGCGCGCTCACCCGCGCCGAGGTCCCGGGCGATCAGCCCCAGCATCGGCTGGCTGTAATAGAGCGAAGCGACCGAAAAGCCAGCGCCGGCCGCCATTGCCAGCACCAGCGGGGTGGAGGGTGCGGTCGTGGGTGCCGCAGCGACGGACAGCGAGCGGGTAGACATGGGAGAGTCCGGTGGGGGAAGTGGACGTATCCTGCCGGTATTCGCGAGGCGTCTGTAGTAGGCTTCCGCACATACACTTCATACGCCACACGCATGAATGACCTCGCCACTGGCGCCGATCGCCTGGATCTGCTGCGCACCTTCCTGCGCATCGTCGATGCCGGCAGCCTGTCTGCTGCGGCCGTGCAGCTGGGCACCACCCAGCCGACGGTCAGCCGTCGCCTTCAGGCCCTGGAGCGACAGCTCGGCCTGCGCCTGTTGCAGCGCTCCACACATGGCCTGCAGCTGACCGAGGATGGCCTGCGCTGCCAGCGCCATGCGCAACGCGTGGTCGACGAATGGGAATCGCTGCAGGCCGAACTGCACGGCGAACCGGAAACGCTGCGCGGACGCCTGCGGGTGATGGTGCCGCACGCCTTCGGCCAGGCGCAGCTGCTGCCGACCATGCTCGCGTTCCTCGCCCAGCACCCACAGCTGAGCCTGGAGTGGATCCTGGAAGATCGCCGCCCGGATTTCATCGCGGAAGGCATCGACTGCGCGGTGCGGGTGGGCCCCGTCGACGAACCGCGCATGGTCGCACTACCGCTCGCCGAAGTGCCGCGCATCGTCGTGGCAGCGCCCTCGTTGGTGGACGCCACAGCAGTCAGTACGCCGGAACAGGCGCAGACACTGCCGTGGATCTCGCTGGTCACCTACTACCGCGAACGCCTGCTGCTGCATGACGCACAGGGCCGCGCGCATACGCTGTCGATCAGCCCGCGCCTGCTCAGCGACAACCTGTTCGTGGTGCAGCAGGCCGCATGTGCGGGGCTGGGCGCAGCGGTGGTCTCGGCCTGGCTGGTGGCCGACGATCTCGCACAAGGGCGGCTGGTGCAGCTGCTGCCGGACTGGCAGGCGCCGGCACTGCCGGTACACGTGGTGTTTCCCGCCGCGCGCCAGCAGCCGCCGCGGCTGCGCGCCTTCATCGATGCGATGAAGGCCGCGCTGCCGCAATTGCATGGAATGCGGCCGGCGCCGCGTTAGGTCATCGGCCGCATCATCCACGCATGGCGTGGATCTACTGATGGTACGGGTAGATCCACGCCATGCGTGGATTCTGCCCCGCCCCGCAATCAGTTGGCCTTGGCCGCCTCGGCATTCCACGCTGCGACCCTGGCCTTGGTGTCGGCCAGCATCTTGTCCAGCGCGGCGCGGTCATACACGTTGCCGCGCAGGATCACGCTGTCGATCTTTTCGGTGGCAGCAATGTCCTGCAGTGGGTTGGCGGTCAGCAGTACCAGATCGGCGGCCTTGCCCTGTGCGACACCACCGTAGCGGTCCATCTGGCCGAACCAGGCCGGGCCGGAACGGGTTGCGGCCGACAGCGCCTGCGGTGCGCTCAGGCCTTCCTTCACGAACAGCTGCAATTCCTGGTGCAGGGCGATGCCCGGGAAGTTGAACGAGTTGAGGAAGCCCGCATCGGTGCCCGCAATGATCGTCACACCGGCTTCCTGCAGCATCGGCAGCACCGCGGCCACCTGGTGGTACTGCGCGTGGCGCGCTTCGATCTGTGCCGGCGTGGCCTTCGCCGCGCGGTCCACGCGCCACTGGTAGGTCGCGCGCAGGCCCGGGCCGATGTAGGCCAGGTACGGATCGTTGGCGTGGTCATCCTGGTCAAGGAAATCGAGGATGCGGCCACCGTTGAGGGTCGGGGTCACAAATACGCCACGCTTGGCGAAATCACGGTAGGCGTGCATCGCCGTGTCACGGTCGAAGCTGGCGTCGAGGCGGCGGTTGGCTTCGGCGCGGTCGATGCGGCCGGCACCGAAGTCGGCGGCGATCTGCGCTTCGTCCTTGCTGCCTGCCTTGAATGCGTAGTCCAGATGCTCGATCGAGGCCAGGCCTGCATCGACCGCCTGTTCCACGGTCAGCGCCATCGGAATGTGACCCGAGGCCTTGAACCCGGCCTTGCGCGCAGCACTGGCCGAGTACAGGAACAGCTCCGGCTTCAGCGTGCTGTCGGTGATCTTCACGAAATCAACCTTGTCGTGCTGCAGGCGGGCGATCGCCTTGTCGGCGTCGGCCTCGCTGCCCACTTCGATCGTACCCTTCCAGACCGGCTTGATGCCTTCGATCTTCGCGCCCGAACTGAGCAGGCGCGGACCAAACAGCGTGCCCTTGGCGATCTCGCCGCGCCACTGCAGCACCTGCTCGGGCAGGTCACCGGAACAGTCGCGCACGGTGGTGATGCCGTGCGCGATATATAGCGGCAGCAGCGCCTTGTTCTCTTCGATCAGCGCCGGGCCACCACCGAAGTGCACGTGCATGTCCCACAGCCCCGGAATCAGGTACTTGCCCTTGGCATCGATCTGGCGGGCCGCGCTCCACTGGCTGCGCAGCTGCGCGTCCGGGCCGACGGCGACGATGTCCTCGCCACGGATCACCACGCTCTGCCCCGCCAGGGTGCTGGCGTGCTCGACATTGACCACGGTGGCATTGCGGATCAGCAGGTCGGCGCGCTCGGCAGCAGACGCCGACAGCGGCGCCACCGCAAGGAGGATGGCAAGGGACAACGGACGGGAACGGAACATGGACAGCATCCTGATGGGCACGCCCAGCGTGCGGGTGGAAGGGGTTTGCATTCAGCGCACCGCGCCGTGCTGGCGCAGCAGGGTTTCAATTCCGGTATAGCCGCGCTGGCGCGCGTGCGCCAGCGGCGTTACGCCGTCGCCGTCGGCCAGCTCAGGGTCGGCACCTGCCTCCAGCAGCAGCTGCACGATCTGTACATGGCGCGCACCACCGTCACCCAGCAGGATTGCTTCCAGCAGCGCGGTCCAGTGCAGGCGGTTGACATGGTCCACCTCAACACCGGCGCGCAGCAGCGTGCGCACCGTTGCTACGTGGCCGCGCTCAGCGGCAGGAATCAGTGCGGTGCCGCCATAGCGGTTGGTGCTGCGCAGATCGGCGCCATGCGCCAGGGTCACCGCCAGGATCTCGTCCAGTCCACGCGCGCCGGCGTACAGGTAGGCGCTGTCCTGCATGGCGTCCTTGGCATTGACGTCGGCGCCGGCTTCGATCAGTTCACGCGCGGCGTCTACATTGTTGCCATGCGTGGCCAGCAGCAGCGCGGTACGGCCCTGGCCATCACGCGCCTCCAGCGTGGCGCCATCCTCGATCGCCTGTCGCACCGCATCGGCATCGCCACGGCTGGCAGCATCGCGCAGGCGGCCATCGACGTCGGCTTTGGACGTTGCGGTGCAGGCCGGGGAGACCATGGCCAGCAGGAACAACAGCAGCACGCGCGCGAACGGCGCAGGCCAGCCAGGGGAACGATGGACGCGCATGACGGTGTCTCCTCATGACCGTCGCCACGGAACGCCGTGCGACGGTAGCAACAGCCGGGCATTGCCGGCCCCTGCCCTGCATGGTAGAAGTCGGCATTGGTATCCAGAAGTGAAATGTTCAAATGCAAGACAGTGCCAAATCGAATAGAACCCTGTTCGAACTGGACCTGCTGCGGGCGCTGGTGATGGTGGCCGACTGCGGCAGCTTCACCACGGCGGCCACGCGCCTGCATTCGACCCAGTCCACGGTCAGTCAGAAGGTGCGCCGGCTGGAGGAACTGGCCGGGCATCGCCTGCTCGAACGCGGCCACCGCGACGTACACCCCACCGATGCCGGCCACACCCTGCTCGGCTACGCGCGGCGCATGCTCGACCTGAACGAGGAAATGGCACAGGCGCTGGCCGGCGCCACCGTGGAAACCGCGGTGCGCATCGGTGTGCCCGAGGACTTCGTCAACGCGCAGACCACACGCATGCTGGCCGCTTTCAGCCGTCGCCACCCGCAGGTGAAGCTGGAGATCAGCAGCGGCCTCAGCCGTGACCTCGCGCAGGGCTTCGACCACGGCGAGCTGGACCTGGTGCTGGTCAAGCAACGCCGCAACAGCCGCCAGGCGGTGCATTGCCGGCGCGAGCCGATGCACTGGATCGACAGCCTGCGCAGCAGCTGCCTGCAGCTGGACCCGCTGCCGCTGGTGACCTTCCCGCCACGCGGGCTGTACCGCGACGAGATGATCCACGCCGTGGAAGCGCTGGGCCTGCGCTGGCGCATCGCCTTCACCAGTTCGTCGCTGAGTGGCATCCAGGGTGCGGTGGCCGATGGCATCGGCATCAGCCTGCTGCCGCGCCGCGCGGTCACCCGCGAACACCGCATCATCGATGGCGAGCGCGAGCTGCCGGTGATCGACAACTACGAGATCGGCCTGCTGCATCGCTCCGATGCCGATGATGCCGTGCGAGCGCTGGCCAGCGAACTGTGGCGCCAGGTGCAGCGCGAACCGGACTGAGCACGGTAGATCCACGCCATGCGTGGATGCCTTTCGCGCATCAAGCATCGAAACTTGGCCAATCCGGCCGCACGGCGGGCAACATCGCCTCGTAGAGTGCCCGTTGTTTCCGTGCCCCACGGCGCCTCGCCATGTCCGACGAAATCCCCACCCGCTTCGATCCCCTGCCCGCTGCACTGCAGACGCATCTGCAGCACCAGCGCTTGCTGATCGCTGCGCGCGTGGCCGCCGGCTTTCCGACGTTGCCGGTGCAGTGGCCGCTGGCGGCCACCACGCTGCAGCGCGTGGTCGATGCCGAGCTGATCGACCGCGACGACTGCGATGGCTGGGAAGCACTGGGCGTGGCGTTCGGTGACACCCTGGCCCAGCGCGTGCCGGGCCTGGCCTGGATGCAGGTCACCGATGCCTGGGGCATCGACGCGGTGCTGCGCTATGCCGACAGCAGCCTGCAGATCGGCGCCAGCACGCTGCTGCTCAAGCGCATCGAGCAGGGCGAGCTCATCGACATCGCCCATCTGCTGGCGTGGCTTGAGGAATTTGTCGCCACCCGCGCCGACGATTACGCCTGAAAAGCTGCCGAGCATGGCTCGGCGCAACCGGAACTGGCGTGGCGTCGTGGGTAGATCCACGCCATGCGTGGATGGAACCACCTCGCGGCCACATTCATCCACGCATGGCCCGGATCTACAGCCAACGGCCATCAACTACCACGCGTCGCTCCACCGGCACCCCGGCCACAGCGGCCGGGCCGTGGTCGGCACGCACCGCCACGAAAGTGGCCGGATGCCCTTCCACAAGACCGTACTGCGGCAGCCCGATCACCTGCGCGGCATGGGTGGTCACCATGTCCAGCGCCAGCATCAGGTCGGCATCGGTATGGAAGCCGGAGCGGTAGCCCAGCAGCATCGCGCGTTGCAACAGGTCGCCGTTGCCATACGGCCACCAGCAGTCGCGGATGTTGTCGTTCCCGGCGAACACGCGCACACCAGCGTCATGCAACGCGCGCAGCGGCGGGAACGGATGATCGCCCGGCGCGTTGCTCATGATCGCTACGCTGGCCGTGGCCAGCGCCTCGCCCACCTGCAGCGCGCGCGCCAGCGGCACTTCGCCCAGCGAATAGGCATGGCTGACCGCCACCCGACCCTGCAGGCCAGCGGCCCGGGTGCGCGCGGCGATACGCAGCAGCTGGGCCAGGCCGGTTTCGCCAGGCTCATGCAGGTGGATGTCCAGCTGCACGCCATAGCGCTCGGCCAGGCCGAACAACAGTGCCAGCTGGCCCTCGGCATCGCCATCGAGCGTGGTCGGATCGATGCCGCCCAGCACGTCCACACCCGCTGCAAGGGCCTGCTCAAGCACCGCTGCGGTACCCGCGCAGGACATCACCCCGGCCTGCGGGAACGCCACCAGCTGGATGCGCATGATGCCGGCGCAGCGCAGCGCGGCCTCGCGCACCGCTTCCAGGTGGCCCAGGCCGGTGCTGCCATCGATATCAACATGACAGCGCATCGCCACTGTGCCGAAGCCGCTGCATTGGCGGATCAGCGCCTCGGCGCGATCGACCATCGGCGCCGCAGCCGCCACTGCCGCCTTTTCCACCGCCAGCCGCTCACGCAGGCTGTTCACCGGCTGATGCGGGTGCCAACGGTCGCCGACGAAGCTCTTGTCCAAGTGGATGTGGCCATCCACCAACCCCGGCAGCACCGCAAAGCCCTGCAGATCGACGCTTTCCGCCCCTTCAGCCGGGCCGGTATGGCCGTTGAGCCCGCTGATGCGGCCATCACGGATATGGAAATGCAGTGGCGCGCCGTCGCGGTCGACACCACCGTGGATGAACTGCAGGGTCATCGGGAATTCCCGGAAAGCCAAGACTGGCGCCATCCTGCGCCTCGATAGCGCCATCGGCCAACGAAATATCTGGATGGCACGCATTCACCAGAACGATGATTCCCCCTGCGACAACCGGTCGCAGCCACGCCGTGCACACCCCTGAACGGGTAACATGGGCGCCTGTTTCCGCTGTGATGCCGCATGGGCCCGTCCGACCGCCACGATCGTCTCCGCCGCTGGCAGGCCGCGTCCCTGCTTGCCGCCGCTCCGATCGCCAGCCTGTCCGCCACTGATGCTGCGGCCGCTGCGCCGCTGCAGTCGCCGCCGGGCCAGCAGCGGATCGCCCCGGCTGCGCTGGTCGAGCGCCTGCACCAGCGCGTGCTGTCCGGGCAGAGCGCCACCGCCACGCTGGAACACTGGTGCGCCGAGCACGGCCTGGCCGAACAGGCGCGGGTGCGCGCCGTGCGCATACACGGCCAGGACAAGCCTGCCCCCGCCGACGTGCTGCAGGCGCTGGGCGTGAAGCCGGGTACCGACCTGCGCTATCGCCGCGTGCAGCTGGTCTGCGGCAGCCGCGTGCTGTCCGAGGCCGACAACTGGTACCTGCCTGGTCACCTCAGCCCGGCCATGAACCA
This sequence comes from Stenotrophomonas sp. ASS1, assembly GCF_004346925.1. Classification (NCBI taxonomy): domain Bacteria; kingdom Pseudomonadati; phylum Pseudomonadota; class Gammaproteobacteria; order Lysobacterales; family Lysobacteraceae; genus Stenotrophomonas; species Stenotrophomonas oleivorans. Next base: position 2,648,123 of record NZ_CP031167.1, read on the forward strand.
GGTGCTGGACAGCACCGACGAACCGTTCGGTCGCGTGGTCGGCCCGCTCGGCTTCCAGCGCCAGACCCTGGCTGACCAGACGTTCTGGCCGCCGCGGGGCGAAGGCGATCACGGCGTGATCCTGGAAGTGCGTGCCCTGCTGCGCGACCGCCAGCAGCAGCCTTTCAGCTACGTCATCGAGTCGTACCTGCAGCAGACGCTTCCGTAACGCGCCGCGGCGCCGGGCATCCGCCGGCTACGGGCCCGTGATGGCGTTGGCTGCAGGATCCACCGGGAACACGAAGCGCCCACCACGCTGGTCCCTGCCCCATGTCATCGGCGCCGTGGTCAGACTGTAGACCGGGGCCGCCTTGTCCGTGCCGATCGCCTCGGACCAGGCACTGAAATCCTCATCGGTACGGCTTCGGATCTCGCCAACACACAGGCTGTAGCCACAGGCGAAAGACACCAGCGTGCCGTCGCTGCCGATGAGCCGGGTCGCGGCCGTCCTGTAGAGCCGGGTCAGGTCCTGCACTTCCGGGTGGCCAGCCGCATCGCGCTCGAACTGGCTGATCGCCTGCGCGAAAGCCTTGTCGGAACCCAGCAGCGCCTCGCTCTTCTGCACGGACACCGCACCCTCGCTCAGCAGCATCCGCTCGCCCTCGAGGAAGTGCCCCTCCGGTTGCGCGAGCCCAGCGGCCGCCGTCGTGGCACTCGATGCCGTTGCCGCGCGCGATGGCCCAGCGTGCTCCGCTGGCTGCGCGTGAGACTGCGCAGGCGCGGCATTGGCCACCTCCGCGGCATCCTCCACGCTGGCCGCCTGCCTGCCACTGCAACCTGCAATGGCCACCACTGCAATCACACTCCACACCCTGAATCCGTGCGCATCCTCCTCCGGGTAGCGCCACAGCATGCCACGCGCGCAGCGGCAACACGGGTGCACTGCACAAAGAAAAGCCCAGCAATGCTGGGCCTTTCGTTCGCCTGCGGAATCAGCGGAACCGGTAGTCCAGTTGCACCCAGTACTGGCGGCCATATGGGTCGTAGTTGCCAACCGGATAGAACGGCCAGCCGCCTCCGTTCTTGTCCGCCGGCGGGCGGCTGTCACGCAGGTTGTTGACGATCACACCCACCGACAGGTTCTCGCCGAACTGGCGGAACACGCTGGCGTTGTAGGTCATGTACGGCGCGATGCGGCCACTGCCATCGGTCTTCGGCAGCGAGCCGAAGCGGTTGCCGTACAGCGTGGTGGTCCAGTCACCCTGGTTCCAGGTGATGCTGCCGTTGGCTTTGCTGCGCCACTGGTAGTCATCCAGCGAATTGCGGATGTCACGCTCCGGATCATCGGAGAACTGTCGGTATTTGTGCTCCAGCACCACGGTGTAGGCCAGGCGCGTGGTGAAGCGGCCATAGCGGCCGGCATCGAAACGCCAGTTGCCCTTCAGGTCCAGGCCGCGAACCGATTCGGAGGCCGCGTTGATCGGATTGATCAGCACGCGGGTCACTTGGTCCGGCTGCACCGTGGCATTGGACGGATTGCGGATCACCCGCGACAGCGCGTCCTGGCACAGCGGCGAACCGATATCGCGCGCTTCGCCGCCCAGCGTCCGGCCCAGGCGGCAATCGGCCTCATCACGCAGGATGCGGCTGGTATCGAGGCTGGTCACTTCGTTGTCGATGCGGATGTCGTAGTAGTCAGCGCTGAAATCCAGGCCGGACAGCGGCGACCAGACCACGCCGAAGCCATATGACTTGGCCGATTCCGGCTGCAACTGCGCATTGGCGCGGTTGCTGTAATCAATCGACAGGCCGTTGTAGTCGCAGTTGTCGTACGACTGGCCCGCAGTGCGGCAGCGCCAATAATCGGTCATGCCCGGATTGTAGCCGCGGGTTTCGGTGGCAAACACGTAGTTCATGTCCGGCGCACGGAAGCTGGTCGCCGCCGTACCACGGATCAGCAGGCTCTCGATCGGCCGGAACTCGACGCCGAAACTCCAGGTGGCCTTGCCGATGTGCTCGCCACCGGCACGGTACTGGTCATAGCGACCGGCCAGGGTGGTGGTCAGCGACTGCAGCAGCGGCAATTGCAGCTCCACACCTGCAGCGTAGCGGTCACGCTCGCCACCGGCACCGATGCCGGCGCTGGTGTTCCAGAACTCGCCGCTGCCCAGGCGCGGGTCCGGTCGGTTGCGATAGCCCTGGCTGCCGGCCTCGACCACCGCTGCCAACGCCGCATCGCCCCCAGGCAGCGCGAACAGGCGGCCGTTGACGCTGGCGCTGAAGGTCTGCAGCCATGCCGCGTTACGGCTTTCCTGGTAGTCGGACAGCCCCTCGTATTCGTTCGGGGTCAACGGCTGGAACAGGCGCGCCGGATCCGGCGCATAGACCTCAACGCCGTTGCGCACACCCAGCTTCGGGCCGAGCAGGTATTCGTTGATGCCGGCCAGCAGCACCGGGCGGCGGGTACGGTTCTCGTATCGCGAGCGGCTGTAGACCGCCTCATAGTCCCAGCCGCTGTCACCGATCTGGCCACGTGCGCCGACGTTGAACGACCACGAGTTTTCCAGGAAGCGGTTGGCATTGCGCGGCAGGCCGCCGATTTCCTCCGGCGCGAAGCGGCGGTACCAGCTTTCCAGGTTGCCGGTGGTCTGGTTGTAGAAGTAGTTGCGGGCCGAGGTCCAGGTCGGCGCACGCGTGTTGTTGTAGATCCGCGCGCTGCCCACGGCGACATCGGCAAACAGGTCAGTGGTCTCGTTGACGTGGAAGGTCAGCAGGCCATAGCCATTGAGGTTGCGCTTCTGGGTCTGCACGGTCCAGTAGCTGGCGGCGGCCTCGTTGCTGCCGCAGTACCAGCCCTGGCGAGGGTTGAAGGCGCGGAACACGCTGCCGCCATAGATGTCAGACGCCCCGTCGCAGCCAGTGACGCCCGGATCGATGTTGCGGCCGGTGGCGGCATTGCGGCGATAGGCGATCGCGGTCGCCTGCGGTGCCTTGCCGGCCGGATCATCGTCCAGCGAATCCATGAAATCGCGCTGGCGCGCGTGGATCGCCTTGCGCACATCGAACTCGAAGCCGAACAGCGCATCCCAACGCTCGCCGGAACTACCACCGACCACCTGCGCGCGCTGGTTGTCGCCGCCGCCCTGCTGGGTGCCACCGGCGCGCACGTTCACATCCACGCCCTCAAAGCGGTCCTTGAGGATGATGTTGACCACGCCGGCGATCGCATCGGAGCCGTATACCGCCGACGCACCTGCCGCCAGGACCTCGATGCGCTCGATCAGCGCACTGGGAATGTTGGCCAGGTTGACCACGTTCACCGACCCTTCGTAGGCCAGCGGGTAGTCGGCCTGGCGGCGGCCGTTGACCAGCACCAGCGTGCGGTTCGGGCCCAGCCCGCGCAGGTTGATGGTGTTGGCGGCCGGGGTGAAGGTGTTGCCGAAGTCCTCGCCCTGTACGTTGCCGGTGTTCTCGGTCAGCGCGCTCAGTGCGTCGAAGGCATTGCGGTAGCCCTGCGCATCGATCTGCTCGCGGCTGATCACCGTCACCGGCGACGGGCCCTCGACACTGGCGCGTGGAATGCGCGAGCCGGTGACCTTCACTTCCTGCAATGTGGTGGGTGCGCTTTCCTGCGCGAAGGCCGGCATCGAGACCAGCATCAGGGACGACAGTGCGAGCACCAGCGGACGCGGGCGCAGCGCCTTGTGGGAGGCGGACATGGGCTTCCTGGGGAGTTGGGCGGTTGTGGTACGGGGGCAGCGGCCTGTACGGCGCATAACGATCCCGTAACGAAAGTGTCCTGAATGGGGGGTTTCAACGGAAATGACCAGGCCTGATGGCCTTATGCCTGAACCGAATCAGACCCGCAGTGCCATCCACCACACTTTTGCAATGTTTTGAATGGTGCAGGGCTGCAGGCACGGCCATCGTGCCGGGGATGATGACCCCGTACCCCACTTCCCTCCTTCCCCCATTGCGCCCAGTGCTGCGCCGTCACCTGCTGCAGCTGCAGGCCGCACCGGTCACCCTGCGCCCGTTCCAACGCACCGATCTGCCACGCTGGCGCCTGTTCGATGACCGCCGCCGGCGCGGCCGCCGCGATCCGTCCGTCATCGATGAGGAAGCGCGCTTCCTCGCCCACATGCATCGCTCACGCCTGGAACAGGACAACGACCAGCTGCTGCTGGGGGTGTTCGATGACGAGCACGGCAACGTACTGGACCAGCTGCACGTACGGCTGCAATCACTACACGCGCGCAGCGCCGAACTGCTGTCGCTGCAGCATTGGCACCCGCATGCCGACGCGGCGCTGCAGGCGCTGTGCCCGTTCCTGTTCGAGGACGTCGGCCTGCATCGCCTGTTCGTGATGCTGCCACCGGACTGCAGTGATCCGTTCGCCACCGCGCTGCGGGCCTTCGGCTTCGAGCAGGAAGGCCTGCTGCGCGACCATCATCTGGATCTGGATGGCTGGCAGGATCGCCAGCTGCTGGCGCTGACCGCACCCATGTGGCGGAGCAAGCACAGGATGCTGGACTAGCGCACCCGCTCCAGCGCGTTGCCGGCACCGGTCAGCACCGAGCAGGCGTGGTCCTGCAGCTCTTCGGCGCTGGCCTCGTTGCCGGTGCCGGCGTCCACACGGGTGGCCAGCAGGATGAAGCCCGGGCCGCCCTGCACGGCGTCCCGGCCCGCCACAACCAGGCTCCACTGGCCGACGTCGTCCACGCCTGCGAGGTCATAGGCCAGCAGATTGAGCGGATTGGCGGTCAGTTCTGCGCCCGGCAGCAGGCGTGCCTGGTACTGATGGCCGCGCAGCAGCACCGGCAGCGGTGCCCACTGGCTGCCCAGGGCGGCAGCATGCGTATCCAGCGCCTGCAGCACGTCGGCACGCAGGCAATCCACATGAATATGCAACTGGTGCTGCGAGCGGCCGTGCGGCGAGTTCAACGCCAGGCTGGCGACGTTGCGCGGCAGCGGTTGGCCCAGCGCCCGTTCGGTGTGGCTGCGCGCCTGCCAGGCTGCAGCGAAGTAGTTCGGTGCACCACGCTGGTACAGGCTGCGGCTCTCGATGCCGCTGACCTTGTCCAGCGGCATCAGCAGGAACTGGTAGTCGCCGTGCGCGTCCTTGACCAGCACATCGCGGCGGTCTGCTGCCGTCTCCACCCGCAGGCAATCGCCACGCGGGCCTTCGGCGCCCTGGCAGTCACGTTCAATCAATCGCCACAATGCATCGGAATGGGCCGGCGGCGGAGGCGCGCTGGCACAGGCAGACAACAGCAGCAGGGACGACAGCAGGAAGGGGCGCAAGGACACGGCACGACTCACGGAGCAGGCACGGCAGACAGCGCCGCGCTGCATTCTAGCCAGTGCAACGCTGCAATCAGTAGGTGCCGAACGGCACTTCAACCACGATCGGGGCGGCACCCTCGCCGGCCTGCAGGCTGTAGCGGTCCAGCGCGCCATCGTCATCGGCGTGCGGCTGGCGCTGGAAATGCAGCGGGTAGCGGCTGTCCCCCAGGCGCACGGCACTGCCGTCGGCCTCCAGCGCGGCACCTTCCGGAATCAGCAGACCGCCCAGGTCGCTGTAGGCGCCAGGTACATCGGCGAAGCTGTAGTCGGCCAGCTCGTCCACCCGCTGCATCGCATAGACGTGCGGCACATAGGGTCGTGCAGGGCTACGGCCATTGCTCAGGTCCGTCACCCAGGCCTGCGGCAGGTGGTACTCCCCGCGCAGCGCAGCTACGCCCAGCGAGGGGCTGGCCACCTGCAGGCAGCACACCGCCCGCTTGCCCTCGCGGTCAAGGATGGCGAAACGGTCGCCGCGGGTAGCCGCCTGCGGCAGCATGGCGAAGGCCAGGTTACGCTGCGCCGGCGCGTAGCCGGATTCGGTCTGCAGGTTGCGCCAGGCGCCGAATACCGGGGATTGGACCTGCTCGGGTTCCGGATCGGCAGCGGAGGCGGCAAACGCCACGCCCAGCAACGACAACATCAGGGCCGTCATTGTCTTGTCCTTGCCGCGGAAACTGCCTGCCGTCATACCGTATCCAACACCTGCGCCGGAAAGGCCCGGCCTGCCCGCTGGCGTACTGCCAGCTATTCCTCCCACTATGCAATGACCACGCTGTGCCGGCAATGACCGGGGCGCTGACGCCTTTCGCACGCTCGGTGCTATCGTTCCCGCCATCGTCCCCTGCGCAGGAGCGCTCACATGTCTGCATTCCGTCTGTCCCTGTTGCTGCCGGCCTCCGCCCTGCTGCTGTCGGCCTGCGTCAGCACCCCTGGCCCGGAAGTCAAAGGCAGTGGCCGCTGCGACGCCAGCCAGCTGGGCTGGGCGATCGGCCAGCCGGCCAACGAGCCCAACATCCGTCGCCTGTCCCGCGAGAGCGGTGCCGGCCTGGTCAACCCGATCGGCCCCAGCACCATCACCACCAAGGACATCCGCCCGGACCGCCTGCGCGTGTTCGTGGACAAGGACAACATCATCACGTCCACCCGCTGCGAGTAAGCGCGGCAGCAGGCTTTTGTAGAGTCGAGCCATGCTCGACTGGTTTTCGGATGGGTCGCGCAGAAAACCAGTCGAGCATGGCTCGACTCTACATTTCAGGGTTCGGTATACCCCGCGCAATCCGGCAGCGCCTGGTCGGGGTGGAATACCCCATCGCTGAAGCGGAACAGCCGCGTGTAGGTGCACGCCGGGTCCTGCTCGGTGCGCAGATCCTGCTTCTTCAACGGCCCCTTGGCCAGCGAATCCTCGAAGCGCGAAACACCGGCCGGGAACCGGGTCGCCACGGTCTGGTAGCGCAGCACCGGCATGCCCTCGGCGACCGTATCCAGCGCCAGCTTCGCCGAGAAGCCGTATTCGTCATGGCAGGCACCTGCGCGCTGCTTGATGTCCTGTTCGCTGAAACAGGCGCGGATCATCGCATTGCCCAGCCATGGCACGGTCAACACGTCGTCGTCCACCTGGATGTCGTCCTGCAGGTGGCGCACGCGTGCCAGTTGCAGCGTGGACGCGTCGGCACCTCCACCGGAGTACATGGCGCTGAACGTGACGATGCCACCCACCAGCACATTCTGGCGGGCGCGCTGCTGCGGGTCGGTCACCGGTTCATCGCTGCCCACGCCAGGTGCCAGCCGCACGATCCACGGCCACAGCGACAGCTCGCTTTCCTGCGGCACGTCGATGCTGACGTGGTAGGTGTGTGGCGTGCCCTGGCCCGGTTCCTTCTCAAGTACTTCCAGCACGGTCGGCCGGTCACCATCTTTGGCAACCGGCTGCACGCGCACGCACCAGTTGCCGTCCCGCGTGCACTCGTAGAGCCCCGCCGGCCCCGTCTCATTGGCGATCAGCACCTGCCCCAGCGGCTCCATCACGTTGCCCGCAGCGTCACGCTGCTGCGGCAGGATCGAGCCTTGGGCGAGCACCAGCAGCGGGGTCGCCAGCAGTGCAACGCACACGGTCGTGCGGGCAAGGACGGGGGGCATGGATGAGATTCCTGCTCGTGGAATCCAGATGGTAACCGCTGCTCCGGTAGAGTCGAGCTTGCTCGACTTTGCATTTGTAGAGTCGAGCTTGCTCGACTGTGCCTGTCGGGAATTGCAGCCGAGCATAGGCTCGGCTCTACAGTAAAGCCACGTTGTATCCGTCAATGCCCACTACAGTCGCAGCCACCCCACCCCTTCGCCTTCGACGTCTGGCCGATACCCGGGTTGAAGGTATTGCTCGGGTCCAGCTGCCTGTAGAACCCGGCCAGCGCCGGCTTGGCCGGGTACAGGTGGCCGACGTTGTGCTCGGCTGGATACTCGGCGCCACGCTGGTCCAGCAACGCCCACATCGCATGCTCGATCGCCATCGGGTCTTCGCCTTTGCGCGCGATGTAGTCCTGGTGGAACACGTGGCACAGGAAGTGCCCGTAATACAGCTTGTGCAGCAGGCGGCCATCGATATCGACCGGCAACTGCTCGAACCAGTCGGCATCATCGCGGCGCAGGGCGATGTCCAGCGCCACGATGTCCTGCACCTGGTCGCGATGCACCTCGCGGTAGCGCACCGCGGCACCGGCCACGGCGAAGCGATGCAGGAACGCCTTGCGCCCCTCGTCGGCCGTGCAGTGGAAGTAACCACCCTCATGGTCGGCGAAGAAGTCGCGCAGCCAGGCCTCGGTTTCCCCTGCGTCCTGCGCGGAGACCTTCAGCAGCAGATGATGCTCGTAGCGCTGGCGGAACTCGCCCATCCGCTTGGGCAGGTGCGAGGGCAGCAGGCCGGTCAGCACCTGCAGCGCCCGGTCGGTCACCCCGCGCAGGCCCAGCCGCTCGAACCAGCCGTCAACCCGGCTCTTCAATGCGAACGCGGCCGGCACACGCGCGGTGCCGAGGCGATCGATCAGCAGGAAACTGTCCTTGCCGTAGCGCTCGCCGATGTCATAGGCATCGCGGTGGATGTATTCGCCGGCAATCGGCAGGCGTTCGAAGCCGGTCAGCAGCTGGCGCCGGATCGCGGTGAGGCTGCCGGTGCGGTTGCTGCCGATATAGAAGACCTCGGCCGCCTCCTTCTCGAAGGTGTCCAGGCGCACCGCGAACACTGCCAGCTTGCCGGCAGATCCCGCTGCCTCGAAGTGGCGGCTGGGGTCGGCATTGAAGCGTGCCGGCGTATCGGCATCGACCCGGCGCACTTCTTCGGCGTAGCGCGGATCGGAGGCGGCACGGCCATCACCGTCACCCACGTCGGCAGCACGGTAGTCGCCCGCCTGCAGGCGCTGCAGGATCTGCTCGGGCGTATCGCCCAGCGCGATGCCCAGATGGTTGACCAGCTGCAGCTGGCCCTGCGCATCGACCTGCGCATACAGTGCCAGCTCGGTGTAGGCCGGGCCGCGACGCACCAGCGCGCCGCCGGAGTTGTTGCAGATGCCGCCCAGCACCGAGGCACCGATGCAGGACGAGCCGATCACCGAATGCGGTTCGCGGCCGAGCGGTGCCAGCGTCTGCTCCAGGCGGTCCAGCGTCGCGCCAGGCAGACACAGCACCTGGCGGCCTTCGTTCAACAGCTGGATGCCGGTCAGGCGCAGCGTGCTGACCAGCACGATCGGACGCCCATAGTCGCTGCCATCCGGGGTCGAGCCACCGGTCAGGCCGGTGTTGGCCGCCTGCAGGATGATCGCCGCTCCGCCCTGCACCGCCGCCTGCAGCACACGCCACAGCTCCAGCAGCGTCCCCGGGCGCACCACCGCCAGCACCGGGCCGTCGCCGAAACGGTAGCCACGGCGAAAACGGCGGGTGGCCTTGTCGCCGGTCAATACATGGCGGTTGCCGACCGCATCGCGCAACTGCGCCAGCACGGCATCGTGGCCACTCATGGCAGGCTGACCAGCGAATCGCGACCGATGTCGGCGATGCGGCGCGCACCGGTCAGTGTCATCGCCACGCGCATTTCCTTCGCGATCAGGTCCAGCAGGTTGGCCACGCCCGCCTCACCCTGCGCTGCAAGTGCATAGACGAAGGCACGGCCCAGCAGCACGGTATCGGCACCCAACGCCAGCATGCGCACCACGTCCAGGCCAGTGCGGATGCCGGAATCGGCGAGGATCTTCAGATCGCCCTGTACCGCATCGGCAATCGCCGGCAGTGCGCGTGCGGTGGACAGCACGCCGTCCAACTGGCGGCCACCGTGATTGGAGACCACGATGCCATCGGCGCCGAACTTGACCGCATCACGTGCGTCATCCGGGTCGAGGATGCCCTTGATCACCATTGGGCCCTTCCAGAACTCGCGGATCCACTCCAGGTCCTTCCACGAAATGGAAGGATCGAAGTTGCTGCCGAGCCAGCCGATGTAATCCTCCAGCCCGGTCGGGTTGCCGCGGTAGGTGGAGATGTTGCCCAGATCATGCGGGCGGCCGAACAGGCCCACGTCCCACGCCCAGTGCGGGTGGGTGATGGCCTGGCCGATGCGGCGCAGCGAGGCGTTCGGACCGCTCATGCCGGAGTGGGCATCGCGGTAGCGCGCACCCGGCACCGGCATGTCCACGGTGAACACCAGGGTGGTCACGCCCGCAGCCTGCGCGCGCTCCAGCGCATTGCGCATGAAGCCACGATCGCGCAGCACGTACAGCTGGAACCACATCGGCCGCTGGATGGCCGGTGCCACTTCCTCGATCGGGCACACCGATACGGTGGACAGGGTGAACGGGATGCCTCGGCTGTCGGCCGCGCGCGCCGCCTGTACCTCACCGCGCCGGGCATACATGCCGGTCAGGCCGACCGGGGCCAGCGCCACCGGCATCGCCAGTTTTTCGCCGAACAGCTCGGTTTCCAGGCTCAGGTCGGACATGTTGCGCAGGATGCGCTGGCGCAGCGCGATGTCGGACAGGTCGGAAACGTTGCGCTTCAGCGTGTGCTCGGCATACGCGCCGCCATCGATGTAGTGGAACAGGAACGGCGGCAGCCGGCGTTGCGCTGCGGCACGGTAATCGGTGGAGGCGGAGATGATCATGGGGTCAACCGTGTGGGGAAGGTAGACGCGAAGCCCGCGCACGCCGGGCTTCGTTGTCATCGAGGGTGCGCAGCGTGGTGTGCACGAACTCGAGATGGGCATGCGCGGCGGCGCGCGCGCGTTCGGGGTCGCCGGCCAGCACCGCGTCCATCATCTCGCGGTGCTGGTCGGACAACGGCGAGAAGGTCCTCGCCGAGGTATAGAGCTTCTCGCGGCTCTGCGAGATGTTGGTCTGCAGCAGCTCGAACAGGCCGCGCATCACCTGCAGCAGCACCAGGTTGTGCGAGGCCTCGGCGATGGACAGGTGGAAGGCCGCGTCGGCCTCGGCTTCACCGGTGGGATCGTCCTTGCCGTGCGCGTCCATCATGGTCTGGAAGGCCTGCGCGATGCGCGTACGATCCTCACCGGTGGCGCGCAGCGCGGCGTGCCAGGCGGTGGCACCTTCCAGCGCGTGGCGGATCTCCAGCACGTCGAAGCGGTATTCCGGGTCGCCCTGGAACAGCGGCAGGTACGGCGCCAGCGGTTCATCCAGCGCCTGCCGCGCGCGCGCCGCGGGTTCGGCCACGTAGGTGCCGCCACCGACCCGTGCGGTCAGCAGGCCCTGGCTGGCCAACTGCGCGATGGCCTCGCGCAACGCCGTTCGCGAGACCCCCAGCTGCACCGCCAGGGTGCGTTCGGCCGGCAGCCGGTCACCCGGCTGCAGCCGCTGTTCCTGCACCAGGCCGCGCAGCTGCGCGGCCACCTTGTCCGAAATACGTTGCGTGCTCATGGCGTCATTGTGGCCCGAAGCGCGCAGCGGGTGGTCGGCTGACCGTGCATGGCTCAGGGAATCATCCAGGTCAGCCAGTAAGCCTGGGCCAGGGTGATCAGGCCGACCATCGTGGTGAAGATCAGGCTGTGCTTGACCGTGAAACGGAACAGGTCCGATTCCTTGCCGGCCAGGCCGACCGCCGCGCAGGCAATGGCGATCGACTGCGGCGAGATCATCTTGCCGGTCACGCCACCAGTGGTGTTGGCCGCCACCAGCAGCACGTCGGACACGCCGATCTGCTGCGCGGTGGTCGCCTGCAGTGCCGAGAACAAGGCATTGGACGAAGTATCCGAGCCGGTCAGGAACACGCCCAACCAGCCCAGGAACGGCGAGAAGAACGGGAACGCATCACCGGTGTGCGCCAGTGCCAGCGCCAGCGTCGCCGAAAGGCCCGAGTAATTGGCGATGAAGGCGAAGGCCAGCACCATGCCGATCGAGTAGATCGGCATGCGCAGCTCACGCACGGTCTCACCGAAGGTCTGCAGCGCCGAACGGGCCGGCATGCGCAGCGCGATGATGGCGATCACAGCGGCGAGGATGATCGAGGTGCCGGTGGCCGAGAACCAGTCGAACTTGTAGATCGCCTCGTAGCTGAGCGGTGCATCCACGATCGGCGGCATCTTCTGCACCATCTGGTCCAGGCCCGGCACCGGGATCTTCAGCACCCAGCTTTCCAGCGGGCCGTCCGCCGCGAACAGCGACTTGAACGGTTTGATGCTCCACAGCGTGACCATCGCGGTGAGGATCAGGAACGGCGACCATGCCTTGGCGATCTGGCCGACGCTGTAGCGCGGCGCCTCCAGCGCCTGTGCGGCCGCCTCGGCGCTGGTTTCGGTATCGAAACGGAAGATCCGCACCGGCTTCCAGCGGCGCAGGAACAGCGTCAGGCAGACAAGCGAGGCCAGCGACGCGGTGATGTCCGGCAGCTCCGGGCCGATGAAGTTGGAGGTCAGATACTGCGCGATGGCGAACGAACCACCGGCCACCAGCACTGCCGGCCAGGTTTCCTTGATGCCGCGCCAGCCATCCATGATCGCCATGATCCAGAACAGCACGATGATCGTAAGGAACGGCAGCTGGCGCCCAGCCATCTGGCCGATCTCGAATGCATCCAGGCCGGTGACCTGCCCGGCCACGATGATCGGAATGCCCATTGCACCGAACGCCACCGGCGCCGTGTTGACGATCAGGCACAGGCCGGCGGCATACAGCGGTTTGAAGCCCAGCCCGACCAGCAGTGCCGCGGTGATCGCCACCGGTGCACCAAAACCGGCTGCACCCTCCAGGAAGGCACCGAAGGCGAAGCCGACCATCAGCATCTGCAGGCGCTGGTCCTCGGTGACCGACAGGATCGAGGCGCGGATGATGTCGAACTGCCCGGTCTTGACCGAGACTTTGTAGAGGAATACCGCGCCGATGATGATCCAGGCGATCGGCCACAGGCCGTAGACGAAGCCGAAACCGGCCGCGCCCAGCGCCTGGCTCAGCGGCATGCGGTAGAACAGCAGGGCGACGCCGAGCGCGATGGCCACGGTGATCGTGCCGGCCAGCCAGCCCTTCATGCGCAGCACGGCCAGGGCGACGAAGAAGAACGCGATCGGCAGCAGCGCGATCAGGCTGGACAACCACAGGTTGCCGGCGGGGTCGTACAGGTGTTGCCAGGGCTGCATGAAGACTCTCGACTGGGGACGGGTTCAACACCGCAGGGGTAGGCGGTCATGGGCTCCAGCATTACTGGTCGTACCAATAATGGATTTATGGAGCCACTGGACGCAGATTGAACCGCTGATTGCGCGAAGAGCCTATTAGACCATAGGGCTAGAATCAATTATTGGTACGACCATTAAGACGGTTGAGACAGTGGCGCGCATCCACCACACTGGATCCTGCCCCATCTCTGGTACACGAATGACACTCGCCCCCACCCGCGACCTGCAGTCCATGCAGCAACAGGCAGCTGACTGCCTGGCCGGCTACGCTGAAGCGAACCTTCTCAATCATGCAGGCTTGGATGCGCTCATCGCCCACCTGCGCGCATATCCGGATTCGGGCGAACCCATGGCCCTGCCAGACTGGGATCAGGCAGGCTCAGAGCTTCAGATCGCGGGTCGAGGCGATCCATTGCCGCCATCTCTGTTGGGGCAGATCGCCACAGACAAGCACGAGGAGTTGAATGACCTGATCTGTTCCTGCGTTGAAGTGGGAATCGCAGATCTGTACGGCGCTACGACGGATGTTCCTGACCAGATGCTGGCCAGAGCACTGGCCATCCTGCAGCGCAACACTTCGCAGCAGACCTGACTGCTTCAACTCCGCCTTGGAATCACGATCAGATCCCCCGAAGGGACTCTGATCCCACTCCCTCAACCCCTTAGATCTTCTTCTCCAACCGCCGCATCACCGCCAGCACCAGCACGCACAGCACGCTCACCCCGATGGCAATCACGTACTTGCCGATGCCCACGGCGATGCCGATGGCCGCTGCCATGATCAGCGAGCTGGCCGTGGTCAGGCCGCTGACCTGGTCCTCGCGTGACCCACGCAGGATGGTGCCAGCGGCAACGAAGCCGACACAGGCCACCACCGCTTCGATCAGGCGCACCGGATCAACCTGCAGCAGGTCGCGGTAACGCTCTTGCTGGAAATGCTCGGCCACCGAGTCGCCGAGGCCGACGATCAACGCGGCGGCCCCTGCGATCAGCATGTGCGTACGCAGGCCAGCGGCGTGCTTGCCCATCTCGCGCTCGACGCCGAGCACGCCGCCGAACAGCATCGCTGCGGCAACGCGCAGCAGGATCGAGACATCCTGGGTGAGTTCCATGGCAAAGGCTCCGGCGGTTTTTCCCGGAGCCTTGCTCGGCGGTCGTAGGGCGGGAGTGAAGGCGATGGCACGCCTTCTTCACCGCACGCCTTCTTCACCGCACGCATTCCTCCACGCATGGCGTGGATCTACTGACCGCATTCGCTCACTGCGCCAGGTAGCCACCATCGATGGCGTAGTACGCGCCGGTCGCGAACGAGGCATCGTCGCTGGCCAGCCAGGCCACCAGCGCCGCCACTTCCTCGGCCGTACCCAGCCGCTTCAAGGCGTGACGGCCTTCCAGCGTGGCGCGCACCTTCGGGTCCATCTTCTCCAGCAGGGGTGTGCTGATGAAGCCCGGGCCGACCGCGTTGACACGAATGCCGTCGGCGGCATGTTCCCACGCGGCGGTCTGGGTCAGCCCGACCACGCCGTGCTTGGCCGCCACGTACGCGGTGGAACCGGCATAGCCCACCTGGCCCAGGATCGAGGCCATGTTGATGATGCTGCCACCGGTTCCGGCCGTGCGCATCGCCTGGATCTGCGCACGCTGGCACAGGAACACGCTGGTGAGGTTGACGTCGATTACCCGCTGCCAGCCATCGATCGGATAGTCACCGCTGCTGGCGGCCGGCCCGCCGATACCGGCGTTGTTGACCGCCACATGCAGGCCGTCGAGTTCCTTGATAGTGCGCTGCACCGCCGCTTCCACCGCTGCATCGTCGGTGACGTCCAGCGCGATGCCAATCGCCTGTGCACCGGCATCGCGCAACTGCGCCACGGTGGCATCCACCGCATCCTGCTTCAGGTCCCAGACCGAGATCCGCGCGCCGGACGCCGCCAGGGTCTGCGCCACGGCCAGACCAATGCCGGACACGCCGCCGGTCACGATCGCGGTCTTGCCGGTGAGCTGGTAGTCAATCATCTGCGTTCTCCATCAGTGGGGGTATCGATGTGACCTGCAATGGCCAACCGCCCCACCCTACGCGCCCGCTCGTGATGGCCCGGCCGACATCGCGTCTACGGGTGATCGTTCCAGCCATGAAACCTCAACTCAAGTTGATGTATGGAATTGCGTACGGATATGCATGCAAAACGCTGGCGTATGTTCGGCGGCATTTTCACTTTGGCCGTAATCGTCAATCGTTTTGACCATATTGAAATCAAAAGCGCGCGAATCAAGGCGACAATGGGAAACGTTTCCAGTTTCTTCGACACATTCCATTCAACCTGGTGTTCCCCCACCATCCAGCGTGCCCACGCCCCTGCTTCCCAGCATGTCTGCACGGGTAACGACGGGATCTGCATCTGCATTGCAGAGCGCGTGGGCGAGGTAATGCCAGCGTCCACCTCCAAAGCACGTGCCGAGCGATGTCCCGATATTTCACTTTTGCTGATTACCGCCGCTTCGGCCACCGCCATGGCTTCGATTACCGCGCCGACCCGGAACACCTGCGTGACGACCAGTGGGCCGGCCATGGCGAGGTCAACGAGCAGTTCCTGCGCGGCGGCATGAGCCTGATCGCCTCCGACGTCCATAATCGCTTCCCTTATGTCGCCACCGCCCAGCAGAGTCCCGGCCTGGCCATCCGCGTGATGCTGCAGGGCCAGGTTGATGTGCGCATTCCGCGACGTGGTGGTTTCACCCTGCGTGCTGGTACGGCGATGACCGCGCACCACCGCGAACAGGTTGAGATGACCGGTGCGCATCCTGGCGAAACGCGCATGCGCGGCGTCAGCGTGATGGTGCCCGGCCAGATCGATCCGGACCTGTTCCAGCTGCCACAGTTGGAGACCGCGCTCAACACCCACCTGGAATGCCGCCACTGGGCCATTCCGCATACCCTGCTGCCGGTGCTGGGCCAGCTGTTCGAAAGCCCATGGGAGGACGGCATCGACGCGTTGTGGCGCGAAGGCGTCGCGCTGCAGCTGCTGGCCGTTGGGCTGAAGGCCGAGGATCTGCAGACCGACCATGTACGAACGCTGCGGGCTGGCCAGCGCGAGCGCCTGGAGCGCGTGCGTGCCTACCTGCATGACGATCCCAGCCACGCCCATAGTCTGATCGAACTGGCCCAGCTGGCCTGCATGAGCCCAAGTTCGCTGCGCCGTCATTTCGCCCAGCAGTACGGCTGCTCGGTGTTCGACTACCTGCACGAACAACGCATGCGCCACGCCGAGCAGGGCCTGCGCGAGGACGGCTGGACTGTCGAGCAGGCTGCGGCCGCCAGTGGTTACCGCCACCCCAGCAACTTCGCGGCTGCATTCCGTAAGCGTTTCGGCCTGGTACCCAGCCGCTGGCGCACCGGACCCTCAAAGGTCGGATAGCAGCTTCTGCTTCACGCCATCGCGGATGCCGGCCAGCGGACGGCACGACCGCAGCCGCCTGAATCGACCTGCCATGGCTCCGCTCTGGTAGGTGTCGACCTTGGTCGACACGCTTTCACACCATCCCAGATGCCGGCAAGCGGCCGGCAGGATCGCGGCCGCCTGAATCGACCTTCCATGGCTCCCCTCTGGTAGGTGTCGACCTTGGTCGACACGCTCTCACACCATCACGGATGCCGGCCAGCGGACGGCACGACCGCGCACCGCCGGGTATCGCGCACCCGGCGCACCCCATCAACCTCAATACACCGGCAGATCGATGTAACTGGCCTGCGCCGCGCTGTGCCAGACCCGCTGCGTGGCCTTCTGGTAATCGCTTGGCTTGGCCAGGTAGATGTTCGGCACGTAGGTCTGCGGGTTGCGGTCGTACAGCGGGAACAGGCTGGACTGCACCTGCACCATCACCCGGTGGCCCTTCTGGAACGTGTGGTTGGCATTGGGCAGGTCGAAGCGGTACGGCAGCACCTGGTTCGCCGCCAGCGGCTTCGGATCGCTGAAGCTTTCGCGGTAGCGGCCACGGAAGATCGCCAGCGACACAGGCAGCTCGTAGCCACCCATCTCCGGCGTCGACGCTTCCTGGTCCGGATACACGTCGATCAGCTTCACCACCCAGTCACTGTCGGTGCCACTGGTCGAGGCCTGCAGGTGCACCACCGGCGCGCCGCCGATGCGCAGCGGCGCGGCCAGCGGTTCGGTGATGAAGGTCAGCACGTCCGGGCGGCCATCAACGAAGCGCTGGTCCTTGACCAGCCAGGTGGTCCACATGTCACGGTCACCGAAACGCACCGGGCGCGGCACGAACGGCACCGGCTTTGCCGGGTCGGACACGTACTCCTCGAAGTCCCCCTCGCCCGCCGCCGGCGCCTGGAATGCCAGCTTGCCGCCGGCCCGCAGGTACAGCGGCTTGCTGCTGGCGGCACAGCCCTTGTCGCAGCTGCGCGGCCAACCCTTCAGGCGATCCCAGTGGTTCTCGCCGGTGTTGTAGATCAGCACCGGCGGCGTGTCCGCCTTCGGCGCACCGTCCACCAGGTACTGGTCGAAGAACGGCTTGAGTACATCACGGCGGAACTGCAGCGCGGTATCGCCGTCGAACTTCAGCGCGCCCAGTTCGCTGCCGCTGTAGTTCACCTGGCTGTGCCGCCACGGCCCCATCACCAGGTAATTGCGGTTGTTGCCGCTGTCGCGCCCTTCCATTGCCTGGTAGGCGTGGTTGGCGCCCCACATGTCCTCCTGGTCCCACAGGCCCTGCAGCCACATGGTCGGCACCTTCAACGGTGTTTTCGCCATCACCGCGTCCAGCGCCTGACCCTGCCAGAAGCCGTCATAGGCCGGGTGCTCCACCAGTTTCTTCCACCAGGTCAGCTGGTCCACGCCGGTGAAACGCGCGTAGTCGCCGGCCGAACCGATACGCAGGAAGGTGCTGTAGTCATCGTAGCCGAGGCTGGGCAGCGGCGTGCCCTTGCCGCGCTTCTCGGTCTGCATCGCGAAGTAGTTGAAATTGACCTGGCGGAACGCGCCGTAGTTGAGCCAGTCGTCGCCCATCCAGCCATCCACCATCGGGCTCTGCGGCGCGGCCACCTTCAGCGCCGGGTGCGGGTCGGTCAGCGCCATCACCACGGTGAAGCCCTCGTACGACGAGCCGAGCATACCGACCTTGCCGTTGCTCTCCGGCACGTTCTTCACCAGCCAGTCGATGGTGTCCCAGGCGTCGGTGGAGTGGTCCACCTTGGTGTTGTTCAACGGTCCGCGCAGCGGCCGGGTCATCACGTAATCGCCCTCGGAGCCATACTTGCCGCGGATGTCCTGGAATACGCGGATGTAACCGCCATCGACAAATACCTCGTCGCCCTGCGGCAGCAGGTCGCGCATGCGCGGCGAATCACTGCGGCTGGCGCGGCCGGCAGCATCGTAAGGCGTGCGGGTGAGCAGGATCGGGGCATTGCGCGCGCCCTTGGGCACCACGATCACCGTATACAGCTTGGTGCCATCGCGCATCGGCACCATCACCACGCGCTTGTCGTAGTCACGACCGACATCAGGGGCAACGAAGGGCTTGCCGCTGATGTCCGGGGTCATCGGCGGGGTTTCGGCGGCCAGCACGGTGCTGGACAGGCAAAGGGCAATGGCTACAGCGACGGCACGCACACGCATGGACAACCCCTCCCGGCAGGAAAGCCTCAAGCCTACTCCTGCCTTGAGCCGTGAAGTGTGTGCAGGCTTTGCATTCTGCGGTGGATGCAGGCAGGACTGATGGCACATGTGCGACCAGCTGCTGCGCTCGTCGGCAACCGGTAGTGCCGGCCGCTGGCCGGCAACTTCATCCACCTCGGGCACGGTACGCGGTTGCCGGCCAGCGGCCGGCACTACCGATCAGGCTGCCGTTACCTCATGCAGCGCCAGCCAGCGCCAACGCCCCTCTTCCCGCCGCAGCACCGCCAGCGATTCCCGCCATACGGGCTCGCCGCCATCGATCGCATGCCCTTCGCGATAGCGCAGCACCGCCAGCGGTGATGGCGCCTCCACCGCCTGCACGGCGTCGATGGAAATCTGCAGCCCTGGACGCGCGCCATGGCCACCCGCGAACAGTGCCTGCAAGGCATTCCGATCCAGCCTGCGACCCGCGATGCCGACCATGCTGAAGTCCGCGCAGAAATGCGCCATCAGGTCCTCCAGTGCGTCGGTGCCGGCGTCGGCGCGGAACCAGGCCTGCAGCTTGTCGTGCAGGTGGTGGACTTCGTGTTCTGCGATGGTATCCATCAGGTGTCCTCCGGTTGTGAAAGGGTGAGCAACTGCGGCCGGCGCAGCAGCGCCATCGGCAGCAGGGTCAGTACGGCGGCCAGACCCAGCGCCGCGCCGGTGGCGCGGGCCGGCAGCCACTGCATGGCCAAGGCCAGCAGCAGCGCGATGGCCGCGGTGCCCAGGCAGAAGCTGAGCTGGCGATTGAGGTTCCAGAGCGCACTGGCATCGCCCAATGCTTCGCCCTCGACCCCATGGAAGGCCAGCGTCTGCGCCGTGCTGCTGCACAGGCTGCCGCCGGCGCCCATCAAGGCAAACAGCCATGCTGCAATGGCAAAGACCGGGTGTGGCAGCAGCGCCATCAACAACAGGCCGCAGGCCTGCAGGAGCATGCCCGCACGCAGCACCGAGGCTGGTCCGAAGCGAGCCAGCAGGCGCTTGCTGGCCGTGATCGCAATGGCCGAGGCCAGCGCCCACGGCAGCATCAGCGCGCCGATGCGCGCGGCACTATAGCCGGCCTGGTGCAACTGCAGGGTACTGACCAGCTGGCTGCCGATGAACACACCGGGTACGGCCAGATAGATCAGCATCGCCAGGCGCAGCCCGCGATGGGACAGCAGCGACCAGCGCAGCAGGGGCTGCGCCTGCTGCCGTGCATGCCGCAGGTGGGCCGCCGCCAGCAGCAGTGCGACCAACAGCAACACGGCACCGGCGCCGCGATGTCCGGGCTCGCCCAGCCAGGTCAACGCCAGCAGCAGCGCGCCCAGCGCCGCCATCGCGGTGGACAGCGCATAGGCCTGCAGGCGTGGCGCACTACGCGCGCCATCGGCCGGCATCCACGCCAGCACCAGTCCAATCGCCACCACGGCCAGCGGCAGGCTGGCCCAGAGCACACCGCGCCAGGACAACCACTGCACCAGCAGCCCACCGAGCGCAGGCGCCAGTGCCGGCACCAGCAGCGCCACCAGCAGGATGCGGCGGGTCAGCGCGCCACGCTGGTCAGGCGTGCACTGTCGGTACGCTGCCGCTTGTGCCACCGGAATCAGCAGGCCACCAGCCAGGCCCTGCAGCAGGCGCCAGCCCAGCAGCCAGCCGATACCCGGTGCTGCGCCGGCCAGCGCAGCGGCAACCGCGAACAGCAGCAACGCCACCAGCAGCAGGCGGCGCTCACCACAACGCGCGGCCAGCCAGGGCGCCAGCGGAATCACCACGCTCAGGCCCAGCATGTAGGCGGTGCCCACCCAGGCCAGGGTACTGATATCGGCGTGCAGCTCCGCTGCCAATGCCGGATAGGCCACCGTGGCGATGAACATGTTGACCAGATCCAGGGCGAACACCAGCAGGAAGATCGCCTCATGGCGCAGGCGGGGGGACGGCATCGGCGGCACTCCAGCGGGCAAGCGGCCAGCATGCGGTCCGGGCCTTGTTGGAAAAACACGACGACAGCTGCAACACTGTCAAATATGTTTTGACAATGGACCGCCATGGTCAGCCTCGATCGTTTCGATATCTTCCGCGCCGTGGTCGAGGCCGGCAGCCTGACCGCTGCGGCCGATCGCCTCGGCCTCAGCCGCGCGGTGGTCAGCTTCAACCTGAAGCGGCTGGAGCAGGAGCTGGGTGTGACCCTGCTGCTGCGCAGTACCCGTCACCTGGCCCTGACCGACGCCGGCGAACAGTTCCTGCAGCACTGCGTGCAGGCGTTGGATGCAGCGCAGGCGGCGATCGATGCCGCCCGCCGCGACCAGCACCAGCTGCAGGGTGTGTTGCGCCTGACCACCACCCCGGAGTACGCGCAGCTGCGCCTGATTCCCGCACTGGAAGCCTTCCGTGCGCGGCATCCGGCCCTGCAGTTGCACCTGTCGACCTCACCGGCGCCGGCCGACCTGATTCCCGAACGCTTCGACCTGGCGATCCGCCTCGGCCGTCTGCCCGATTCGGGCCTGCACGCCAGCGAACTGGAACGGCACCCACTGTGCGCGGTAGCGGCGCCGTGCCTGCTGGCACGCCTGCCCTCTGCCGATGCTGCCGATGACCCCGTGCAGCTGGGCACCCTGCCCCGCCTCGGCTACCCGCGCCTGGCCGACGTGCCGGTGGTGGCACCGGATGGCAGCGACGCCTTGTTTGCCACCAACCCGGGCAACGCAGTGGTGCGCGTGGATGGCGCCAGCAGCCTGCGGGCGTTCGCCCTGGCCGGCGCCGGGGTTACCGTGCTGCCGCGTTGGCTGATCGAGGACGACCTGGCCCAGGACCGGCTGCGGCCAGTACTGCGCCAGCACCGGTTCCCGCAGCAGAGCGTGTACGCGGTCTACCCGCACAGCACGCAGCCCTCACCGAAGGTGCGGCAGCTGATTGATTTCCTGCGCGGGTGGTTTGTCACCTGAAAAAAGGGGACGGAGGGGATTAAGTCGTTTATGCATAAACGACTTAATCCCCTCCGTCCCCTTTTTTGCATGGCCCCTTGCGGGGCCATGCCTTCAGGCATCAGCGCAGCACCTGCTCCACCAGCTGCACATCCACCGTCTGCAGCGGCTCGGCAGCGTTGCGCGACAGCTGCACCTGGTAGGTGCCGCCATCGATCTTCCACTGGCGGGCCTGCGCATCGTAGTGAGCCAGCGTCTTCGGCTCGGCTTCGATGCGGATGCGGCGCTGTTCGCCCGGCTGCAGGGTCACCTTGTCGTAGCCGATCAGGCGGATCGGCGTGGTGCTGCCGGCCGGCAGCTTCAGGTACAGCTGGGCCACGTCGGCGCCGGCACGCTTGCCGGTGTTGCGGATGTCGACGCTGGCGACCAGGCGCGAGCCCTCCACGCTCACCTTCAGATTTTCATAGGTGAACGAGGTGTAGGACAGCCCGTGGCCGAAGGCGAAGGTCGGGGTCAGGCCCTTGGCCGCCATCCACTTGTAGCCGACGTTGGCGCCTTCGATATCGAAATCGAACACATCACCGAACGGCTTGGCCGGCTTGAAGCCGAGGCCATCAATGTGCGGGCGTGGCAGCTGCGATTCGTCCGTCACCCAGGTCACCGGCAGGCGGCCGGACGGATTGGCCTGGCCGGTCAGCAGCGCGGCGATGCCTTCGCCACCACGGATGCCCGGGTACCAGGCCTGCAGCATCGCCGGCACCTGCGCCAGCCACGGCGTGCGCACCGGGCCATTGGTTTCCAGCACCAGCACGGTCTTCGGGTTGGCCTTGGCCACTGCCGAGATCAGGGCATCCTGGTTGTCCGGCAGCTGCATGTCCGGCAGGTCCACCGATTCGGCGGCCCACTGGGTGGCGAACACGATGGCCACGTCAGCCTGCGCTGCGGCCTTGGCCGCAGCGGCGGCATTGGTCCCGTCCACATACTCGATGGTCGCGTCCGGGCGCGCCGCACGCAGCGATTCCAGCGGCGAGGACGGATGGAAGATCACCGGGCCCGGCCAGGTGGTCGGCATCACGCCCGGCACCGCATTGGTGCCCTTGGCGGTGACGCCCACCATCGACGAACCACCGCCGCCGATCACGCCCTTGTCGGCATGGCCGCCGATGATGACGATGCGCTTCACGCTGTCGGCCAGCGGCAGCAGGTTGCCCTCATTGCGCAGCAGCACGCTGCCCTCTTCCACCGTGCGCTGGGCAACGGCGAAGCCGGCCTCGGCATCCACCTTCTGGTGCTGCGGCGGGTTGTCGAAGTTGCCATGCAGGAACATCGTGCGCAGGATGCGCGCCACCATGTCGTTCAGGCGCGCCTGCGGCACCACGCCGCCGTGCACGGCCAGGCGCAGCGGTTCGTCGAAGAACACCGCCGCGTCGAACACTTCACCGGCCGACTGCTGGTCCAGGCCGGCCAGCGCTGCCTTGGAACCGCTGTGCACGCCGCCCCAGTCGGACATCACGAAACCGGGGAACTTCCATTCCTGCTTCAGCACCTGGTTCATCAGGTAGCCGTTCTCGCAGCCGTAGGTGCCGTTGATCTTGTTGTACGAGCACATCGCCACGCCCGGGCGACCGGCTTCCAGCGCGATCTCGAAGGCCAGCAGGTCCGACTCGTGCATGGCCTGTTCGCCGATGCGCACGTCGTGGAAGTTGCGACGGGTCTCCATGTCGTTCAGCGCGAAGTGCTTCATCGACGAGATCACGTGCTGGCTCTGCACGCCCTGGATCAGCGCGCCAACCATCGAGCCGGCCAGCAGCGGATCTTCACCGGCATATTCGAAGTTACGGCCGTTGCGCGGGTCGCGCTGCAGGTTGACGCTGCCCGACAGCAGGATATTGAAGCGCTGCTGCCATGCCTCGCGGCCCATCGTGGCGCCACCGGCGAAGGCGACTTCACGGTTCCAGCTCGATGCGGTGGACGGGCCCGACGGCATCGCCGTGGCGAAATCGCCCGGGCGGATGCCACCCGGATTGGTCACGCCGACGCCGGCATCGGCTGATTGCTGCGACGGAATGCCCAACCGCGCCACGCCCGGCACGAAACCGGCCGAACCGACTGCGCCTTCCGGCAGCGGGCCGCCGTCCTTGCCCAGCCCGAAGTAGCTGTGCAGCATCTGGAACTTCTCATCCTCGGTCATCGCCTTCAGCAGCAGCGCAGCGCGCGCGTCGGCGTTGAGGGTGGTGTCCATCCACGGCCTGTCGCCATGCGTGTCGGCGGCGTAAGCCAGGGTCAGCAGGGTGGCGCGCAGGGTACTGCCTTCCACCTTGAACGGCGCACTGCTGGCGGCCTGGAAGCCATCGCTGAAATAGCTGGCATCGGCTTCCAGCGCGACACGCGCCGGATCGAAGCCTGCGGCCTTGGCCGATTCACCGGCCACCGCGCCGAGCAGCACCGCCGGTGCACCCAGCCGCGAACGGGTGACCAGCGCCGGCAGCTGCGCCGCACCTGCACCGGCATCGGTATAGACCGCCACGGTGTGGCGGCCGTCGTCCAGGCGCAGGTAGTTCAGGCCCGGCTGGTCGGGGCCGGATTCAGCGGCGATCGGCAGCCGGGTCAGCACTGCCTGGCCGCGCTGGGTCTGGCCATCGTCCTTGCCGGCAGCAATGAAGCGGTACGCGTAGCCCAGGCCATCGGCCAGCACCTGCAGCGGATCGACCTGGCCGATGCCGCGCTGCACCTGGCGCACGCTCACCGCGTCCACCTGCAGGGTCTTCAGCTGGGCGGCCAGGGCCGGCATCGCCTCGGCGGTCGGGGCCTGTTCCAGGGTCAGCACAGTGAACGCGGCGGGGTCGGCCCAGGCCGGGGCGGCCAGTGCGGCAGACAGGGCCAGGGACAGTGCAAGCGGCTTTGTAAACGTTTTCATCGGCAGGCGTAATTCCGTTGCCAAGGCAATCGGTCCAGGGAAAGTGCCGCCGAAGGGTGCAGCGTTCATGCCGCGCAGGGGTTGCCAGGCAACGTCCCGCAGGCCGATGGACGGGCCGGTCTGCGCGCGGGACCCTCCTCCCGGCGTGACAACCTGCCTGCCCGGGCCGCGCAGGGCGACCCAATCCTGTGAAGATTGTGCGAGGGCGTTCACACCTGTCAACAGGACCTAAGTCACAGGGGCAACCCGGCCAGCGGTTATCAGGCCATCACCGGCGGTCATCAGCGCGCCGCGCGAGGCTGCCGATAATGAGGGTCCCTGGCCACGAACCGAGCCCATGACCGTCCATCGCGACTTCGACCATCTCTGGCGCGACCGCTGTGATACCTCCAGCCAGCGCGCGCCGCGCGTGTTGATCCGGGTGTTCGTGGCCCCCGGTGAGCTGGAGCGCAGCGTGGCGTTCTACGAGCAGTTGCAGGGCGTGGTGGCCGATGCCGGGTTCCCGTTTCCGGAGGCCGGCCTGCGTCTGGCGATGGTCGGTGCGTTCCTGTTGATCGAGGGCAGCAAGGCGGCGCTGGCGCCGTTCACTTCGACCACGGGGACGCTGCTGGTCGATGACGTTCGGCCCTATCACGACAAGCTGGTGGCGGCTGGCGCTGAAATCATCTTCCCGCTGCAGGTGGTACCGACCGGGGCGGCGTTCAATGCGGTGCATCCCGATGGCACCGTGGTCGAGTACGTGCATCACCGGCCGGATCCGCAGGGGCGGTGAGGTGACGGCCGGGCTGCGCCCGGCACCCGCAGAGGCGACATCAACGTCAACAGCCAGAGCAACAGCAAAAGCTGGGCTCCTGCCGGTAGGCGGGGTGGGTCCGGTTGCGGGGGCCGCTGCAAGTACGTCCATGTAAGCTCGGTCGCCGCATCCATGCGGCTCACGCCCCCGCAACCGGACCCACCCCGCCTTCGACAATTCGCCGCAATCTGCAGTAGATCCACGCCATGCGTGGATGCTCTTCGATCAATCGTCGAATCAATCGATTTCGATGGAGATTCATCCACGCATGGCGTGGATCTACAATCCCTCCATGTCCTCTCCCGCCCTGCCCTGGAATGGCACGCTGCTGCTGGATGCTCACGTGGCCGTGCTGCAGGGCCACGCCGGTGGCAGCGATACGCACGCGCACTACGCCCATCAACTGTTGCTGAGCGAAGCCGCGCCCTGGCAGGTCGAGGTTGATGGCGTGCGGCACCAGGGCCAACGGCTGTGGCTGCCGTCATTCCAGCCGCACGCAATCCTGTCGGCGCCGGAAGCGGGCTGTACGGTGTTCCTCGAGCCCGCACATGCCGATCCCGGGCAGATCGAGCAGCACCTGCACGCGCTGCCGGGCAACGCGCTGGAGCTGCACGACTGGCTGCCACGGCTGAGTCGCCCGCAACCGCTGGACCGCCGCGTGCAGGCCGCGCTGTCCCGTATCGACCAGCACCTGCCCGGCCCGGTGCCGGCTGCCGATATCGCCGAGGCGGCGCATCTGTCGGCCAGCCAGCTGCATCGGCGCTTCCAGTCCGATCTGGCGGTGACCCTGCGCGGCTGGGTACTGTGGCAACGGCTGCGCCGCGCACTGATGCATCATCTGCGCGGGCACAGCCTGACCGACAGCGCGCACGCGGCCGGATTCGCTGACCTGGCCCATCTGTCACGCAGCCTGCGCCGCATGTTTGGCATCGGTGCCGCGCAGCTGCAGGGCCTGCAGCTGCACGCGGTCTGACATGTTCGATCATTCGCGCCTGCGCAGACCTTCCGGCAGCTCCGGTACCTCGCCATGCGGCAGTTCGCGGAACGGCGCCAGCAGCTGCCCGGGATAGTCACGCGGATAGTCCGGCTGGCTGCCGATGCCGAGGTCGCGTTGCTGCAGCCGATAGCCGGGCGCATCGAAGGCGGTCCCCAGCAGGTGATCCCAGACAGTCAGGAACAGGCCGAAGTTGACGTCGCCGGCGGTGCCGTAACGCATGTGGTGGAAGCGATGCAGCGGTGCCCAGGCCATCACCCGGCCCAGCACGCCGGGGCGCATGTCCACGTTGGAATGCTGCAGCAGCAGCTGGATGGCAATGGCGAAGGCCAGCACCGCGGCTACCGGCATCGGCAGGCCCAGCACCAGCAGCGGCAGCACGCCACCGACCGCTTCGGCCGCCTGGTGCAGCGGATGCTTCATCAGTCCGTTGAAACCATACATGCGGGTCACGCTGTGATGCACCGCATGCAGCCGCCACAGCCAGCCGATGCGATGGCTGGCGTAGTGCACCAGGGTGATGCCGAGATCGGCGCAGATGACGGCCAGCAGCACCTGCAGCGCGAATGGCCACTGCAGCGGCCAGGCCTGCCACGGAATGATGGCTGCCAGCAGTGGCACCGCCGCGATCGACAGCAGGTTCAGGCTCTCGTTGACCAGCGCATGCAGGGTGTCACGCAGGCTGTCGCCGTGATCGTGGTTGAACGCGGGGTCATACGGCCAAGCACGTTCGGCAGCGAACGAGACCGCGATGGCAACCGCCAGCAAGGCCAGCAGCCATAGCGGGTCGCCGTGGAGGTGGCCGACCCAGGCCACGGCGGCGGCAACGAAACCCAGCAGGAACAACGGGGCATACAGGCGGAGCATCCAGTGCTTCATGGGCAATCCGGAAAGTAAGGGGCCTGCATGCTGGCGCCGCGTATGGGGCGCCGGCTTGAACAAACGGCGCAACCCGGCGCGCTCCCCGGTGGATGACCATCGTGGACGGCACCACGTTTCCCACATCCATGCATGGCGTGGATCTACAATGGCGCCCTCATCGCGCCCGGGACCGGCATGGATTCCTTCAACCTGATGCGTGCCTTCCGCCGCATCGTCGAACGCGGCGGGCTGGCCCGCGCCGCCGAAGACCTGGGCATGTCGCCGGCCGGCCTGAGCAAGCAGCTGCGCACCCTGGAAGCGCACCTGGGCGTGGTGCTGCTGCAGCGGACCACGCGGCGCATGAGCCTGACTGAGACCGGCCACGCCTATTACCGCGAATGCTGCCGCCTGCTCGACGAGCTGGAGGCGCTGGAACGCGGCATCGCCGAACAGCGCGGCGACGTGGCCGGGCGCCTGCGCGTCAATGCACCGCAATCATTCGCGCTGAGCACGCTGTCGCCGCTGCTGCCGCGCTTCCTGCAGCAGCACCCGCAGCTGTCGCTGGACCTTGTGATGGAAGACCGCCTGCTCGATGCGGTGGGCGAAGGTTTCGATGTGTCGCTGCGGTTGCGTGCCGAGCTGGATGACTCGCGGCTGGTGGCGCGCCGGCTGGCCTCGCTGCAGCAGGTGCTGTGCGCGGCCCCGTCCTACCTGCGGCAGCATCCGGCACCGCAGGCGGTGGACGATCTGCAGACGCACAGCGTGCTGGCTTACAGCCTGTCCGACTCGCCCGGCAGCTGGCCGCTGCTCGGCCCTGATGGGCAGGTAACGATCACCCTGCCGGCGCGCGTCACCGTCAACAACAGCCTGCTGCTGCGCGACCTGCTGGTGGCCGGCATGGGCATCGGCGCCCTGCCCTCGTTCCTGGCGGCACCGGCGCTGGCCCGTGGCGAACTGCAGCAGGTGCTGCCCGACCACCGCTATCCGCCGCGCTTCGTGCATGCGGTCTACCCCACCTCGCGCCACCTGCAGCCCAAGGTGCGTGCCTTCATCGATTTCCTGCACGCCGAGCTGCCCGGCTGCGCTGGCCTGGATTCGTAACCGCCAGCGAAAACTGAGCTGCCCGCGGCGTGCTGTTTCAGACGCGCCGCGCTGCCTACTCTGCCGCCTCCCCTCTCACCGATGGCAGGCAGATGTCTTCCGTTCCTTCCCCCGCCACCGCCGCGCCGGTGGTCGATTTCTTCCACGACGTGGTCTGCGGCTGGTGCTTCGTGCTGGCCCCGCGCCTGCAGCAGGTCTCCGCCGAACTCGGCATCCAGGTGCGTCACCGCAGCTTCGTGCTGCAGGACTCGCGCGCGCAGATGATCGAGGTGTTCGGCTCGATGGAGCGCGCCAAGGCGATCATCCTGCGCCACTGGACCGACTGCGCCGCGCATGAAGACACTGCGCGCATCGATATCGAAGGCATGCGTGCACAGGACTTCGAGTATCCGTCCGGCTGGCTCGGCGCACTGGCCTGCCAGGCCGCCGGCATGCTCGGTGGCAACGACGCCCATGGCGCGATGTTCGATGCCGTGCAGTGGGCGCACCTGCACCAGCACCGCAACATCGGCGACGCCGAAGTACTGCTGGATATCGCCGAAGCACTGGGCCACCCGCGTGGCGCCTTCGCTGACCACATGCGCAGCGACGCAGCAGCCCGGCGTGTGCAGGCTGACCGTGCCGAAGCCGCGACCCTCGGCATCCGCTCCATTCCCACCGTGATCGGCGGCAACGGCCTGCGCCTGCAGACCCTGCCGCTGCCGCAACTGCGCCAGGCCCTGGCGCACCTGGTCGCGGCCTGAGCCGCACCGTCCCCCACCCTGCAAGGAGATTCCCCATGACCTCACGTACCCTGGCCACCGCGCTGGCCCTGCTGCTGGCCGGCACCGCCGCTTCCACCACCGTGTCCGCGCACGAACGCGTTCCCTCCGGCCAGCAGGTCGGCACCAGCCCCTGGGGGCCGAAGGACGAGATCGGCCGCCTCAACCTGATCACCGAGGCCTCGCGTGCGGCGATCCTGTCGCGGGTCAGCGGCGGCAAGGCCTATGATCTGGCCACCGAATACTACGTTGGCATGCCCAGCTGGCAGGATGCCGGCGACCCGCACTACCAGTTCTGGATGACCCACACCCCGCGCGGCACGGTGATGGATGATCCGATGGGCGTGGGTGAAACCATGAACCTCACCCGCAGCTACACCGGCACCGCGTTCTCGATGTACAGCCACACCGGCACCCACATCGATGCGCTGAACCACTTCGGCATCCACGGAAAGATCTGGAACGGCTTCGAGGCCGACAAGCACCTCGGCGACCGTGGCTGGAATGTCACCGGCATCGAGAAATTCCCGCCGCTGATCGCGCGTGGCGTGCTGATCGACGTGGCCGGCGCCAAGGGCGTGGACATGCTGCCTGACAGCTACCGCGTCACCCGCCAGGACCTGAAGGATGCGCTGGCACGCCAGCAGGTGAAACTGCAGCAGGGCGACGTGGTGCTGATCCGCACCGGCCGCATGCGCCTGTTCGAACAGCCCAAGGCCTACATGGCCAACCCGCCGGGCATGGGCCTGGACGCGGCGCGCTTCCTGGTGGAGGACAGCGGCGCGATGATCGTCGGCGCCGACAACCTCAGCTTCGAGACCTTCCCCTCGGAGGTGTCCGACGACTACGTGCCGCTGCACACCTACCTGCTGGCCCAGCAGGGCGCGCCGATCATCGAGCTGGTGGCGCTGGACGAACTGGCCCGCGACAAGGTCTATGAGTTCGCCTTCATCGGCGGCCCGCTGAAGATCCGCGGCGGCGATGCCGCGCCGCTGCGCCCGGTCGCGCTGCCGGTGCGCCCGTAACCGGGAGTGCCCGTGCCTGTAGGTGCCGACCCTGGTCGGCACCGTTTTCCCATCCACGCATGGCGTGGATCTACTGGAGAGAACCCTGGTAGATCCACGCCATGCGTGGATGCTTTACCCCTTCAGCAACCTGAAACCCGACCTTCCGATTTCATTAGTAATTCTACTCACAAGGCGAGTAGCATGTCCGGTCTCAGCCCCTGATACCGGCTCGTCGATACTCGCGCCATGCCCGCCGTTTCCGCCCGTTCCTGCCGCTTCCAGCCCGCTCGGCGCCTCCCTTGGAGGACCGGCTGATGGGTGCTGTCGTCGCCCTCGACCGGCTGCTGGACGGGCGCCAGCTGTGGCGCGGCCCGGCTCGCCAGGGACCGGCCAGCGACCACCTGGCCAGCGGTCACCCGGCACTGGACGCACGCCTGCCCGGCGGTGGCTGGCCAGCCAGCGGGCTGTGCGAGGTGCTGCAGGCCGCGCCCGGCGTGGGCGAGCTGGCCCTGGTCTGGCCGGCGCTGGCGAAGCTGAGCCAGCGCGACCGCCCGATCGTGCTGGTCGCCCCGCCCTACCGCCCGCATGCCCCGGCCTGGGCTGCAGCCGGGCTGGACCTGGCCCAGCTGCAGATCATCCACGCCGCGCCGAAGCAGGCGTTGTGGGCTGCCGAACAGTGCCTGCGCTCGGCCGCCTGCGCGGCGGTGCTGTGCTGGCCACACCAGGCCGACGACCGCTCACTGCGCCGCCTGCAGGTGGCTGCCGACAGCGGCCAGTGCCTGGGCTTCGTGTTCCGCGAGGCGCAGGCAGCGCGCAACCCCTCCCCGGCCAGCCTGCGCCTGCAGCTCGACCACGGCCAGGTGCGGGTGCTGAAGTGCCGTGGCGGCCTGCCACCCGCACAGCCGTTGCCACTGGCCATCGCCCACTGAGGCCGCGTCATGCATTGGGCCTGCCTGTTGTTGCCGCAGCTGGCACTGGACAGCGTGCTGCGCCTGCAGCCGGACCCGCAGCGGCCACTGGTGCTGCTGCAGGGGCCGGCACAGCGTCGCGTACTGCGTGCGGTCAGCCCATCGGCACGCGCAGCGGGGCTGCGCCCGGGCATGCTGCTGTCGGCTGCGCAGGTGCTGGTGCAGGACATGCACCTGCACGACTACGACCCGAACGCCGAACAGCACACCCGGCAGCTGCTGGCCAGTTGGGCCTACGCCTACAGCTCGCAGGTCAGCCTCGATTTTCCGCACGCGCTGGTCATGGAGATCGGAGCCAGTCGCGCCCTGTTCGGTGACTGGCTGACGATCGAAAAGCGCCTGCGCGGCGAACTGCATGAGCTTGGTTTCCGCCATCGCCTGGTGGCCGCACCCACCGCGCATGCCGCGCGCGTGCTGGCCAACGTCCACGACGGCCTCGGCATCGATGCGCAGCAGCTGCCAGCAGCACTGGCGCAGCTGCCGTTGCCGCGTTGCGGCCTGCCCAGCGACGCGGTGACCGTGCTCGGTCGTTCCGGGCTGCGCACGCTGGGTGCGGTGCTCGAACTGCCGCGCGACAGCCTGGCCCGGCGCTTCTCACCCGAGGTACTGCAGCAACTGGATGCGCTGCGCGGCCTGCCCACCGCGCCACTGCGTTACTACCAGCCACCGGACCGTTTCGATGCGCGCATCGAATTCGAATACGAGATCGAATCCAGCCAGGCCCTGCTGTTCCCGCTGCGTCGCCTGCTGCTGGACCTGGCCGCGTTCCTGTGTTCGCGCGATGGCGGCGTACAGCGCTTCGACCTGCACTTCGAGCATGACCTGCTGCCGGCCAGCGTGCTGACCATCGGCCTGCTGGCACCCGAGCGCGATCCCGCGCTGCTGTTCGAGATCGCGCGCAACCGCATGGAAGCCTTTGCCCTGCCCGCCGGCAGCCGTGCACTGCGCCTGCAGGCCGAGCAACTGCCACCATTCGTGCCCGCTGCGCGGGATCTTTTCGATACCCGGCCGGCACAGGCGATGCCCTGGAACCAACTGCGCGAGCGCCTGCGCGCGCGGCTGGGCGATGACGCCGTGCAGCCGCTGGCGGTGCAGGCCGACCATCGTCCCGAACGCGCCAGTGGCAGCCAGCCTGCGGCCAAGCCTCCGTCGTACTGGCCGCTGCGCCCTGGCTGGTTGCTGGACACCCCGCAACCGCTGCGTGATCCGCGGCTGCGCATCGTCACCGGCCCGGAGCGGATCGAATCGGGCTGGTGGGACCAGGCCGACGCGCGCCGCGACTACTACGTGGTGGAAACCGCACACGGCCAGCGCGGCTGGGCTTTCCGTGAGCGCAACGATCCGCATGCGCCGTGGATGCTGCACGGCTGGTTCGGCTGAGCCGCCATGCACAGCGAACTGCCCGGCTACGCCGAACTGCACTGCCTGTCGGCCTTCAGTTTCCAGCGTGGCGCCTCGATCGCCGAAGAACTGTTCGCGCGCGCTGCCGGCCAGGGCTACCGCGCGTTGGCGATCACCGACGAATGCTCGCTGGCCGGCATCGTGCGCGCCTGGCAGGCCGCCAAGACGCATGGCGTGGCGCTGATCGTCGGCGCCGAATTCCAGATCGAGGACGGGCCGAAGCTGGCCCTGCTGTGCACCGACCAGGCCGCCTACGCCGGTCTCTGCCAGTTGATCACCACCTGCCGGCGGCGCGCGGCCAAGGGCGAATACCGCTGCCTGCGCGAGGACCTGCTCGGCCTGCCCGAGGGCCTGCTGTGCCTGTGGCTGGACCGGCAACCGGCCGCCACCGATCTGGAACTGCTGCGCGCCGGCTTCGATGATCGGCTGTGGCTGGCGGTGGAACTGCACCATGAGCATGACGACGCGCGTCGCCTGCAGCAGCTGCAGGCCTTCGGCGAACGCCACCACCTGCCGCTGGTGGCCAGTGGTGATGTGCACATGCACGTGCGCCGCCGCCGCGCCCTGCAGGACACACTGACCGCCATCCGCCACCGCTGCAGCGTGGCCGAGGCCGGCTGGCGCCTGTTTCCCAACGGCGAGCGCCACCTGCGCCCGCGTACCGCGCTGGCCCAACTGTATCCGCCCGAACTGCTGGCCGAGACCCTGCGCATCGCCGAGCGCTGCCACTTCACCCTGGAGCAGCTGCAGTACACCTATCCGCGCGAACTGGTACCCGAGGGCCACGACCCGGACAGCTGGCTGCGCGTGCTGGTCGAGCGCGGCATCCCGTGGCGCTGGAAAGGCGGCATCGAACCGGCACAGCGCAAACAGATCGAGCACGAACTGGCATTGATCCGGGAAAAGAACTACGCCTCGTACTTCCTCACCGTGCAGGACATCGTGCGCTTCGCGCGCAGCCAGGACATCCTCTGCCAGGGTCGTGGCTCGGCGGCCAACTCCGCGGTGTGCTTCGTACTGGGCGTGACCGAGATCGACCCGGCACGCAGCAACCTGCTGTTCGAGCGCTTCATCTCCGCCGAGCGCGACGAACCACCGGACATCGACATCGACTTCGAGCACGAGCGCCGCGAGGAAGTGCTGCAGTACGTGTTCAAGCGCTATGGCCGCGAGCGCGCCGCACTGACCGCAGTAGCAATCAGCTACCGTGGCCGCAGCGCGATCCGCGACGTGGCCCGCGCGCTCGGCCTGCCGATGGACCAGGTCAACGAATTGGGGGCGGCGATGGACCACTGGGGCGGCCACGTACCGTTGCCGGAGACCCTGCGCGAGCGCGGCTTCGATCCGGATACGCCGTTGATGCAGCGCCTGCTGGCACTGACCACCGAACTGATCGACTTCCCCCGCCACCTGTCGCAGCACCCGGGTGGTTTCGTCATCTCCGAGCATCCGCTGTCGACCCTGGTGCCGGTGGAAAACGCGGCGATGGCCGACCGCACCGTCATCCAGTGGGACAAGGACGATCTGGATGCCACCGGCCTGATGAAGGTCGACTGCCTGGCGCTGGGCATGCTCACCGCCATCCGCAAATGCCTGGCGATGTTGAAGCAGCACGGCCTGCATGAAGGACGCATGGATGCGATCCCGCCCAAGGATGCAAAGACCTTCGACATGATCTGCGCCGCCGACACCATCGGCGTGTTCCAGATCGAATCGCGCGCCCAGATGGCGATGCTGCCGCGCATGCAGCCACGCACGTTCTATGACCTGGTGATCGAGGTGGCGATCGTGCGCCCTGGCCCGATCCAGGGCGACATGGTGCACCCCTATCTGGAGCGGCGCCGGATCCTGCGCGAAAAGGGACCGGACGCGTTGAACGACCCGGACAACCCGCTCTACCCACCGCAGCTGGAACGCGTGTTCGCACGCACGCTGGGCGTGCCGCTGTTCCAGGAACAGGTGATGCAGCTGGCGGTGGAAGCGGCCGGCTACACGCCGGGCCAGGCCGATGCCCTGCGCCGCTCGATGGCGGCGTGGAAGCGCCGTGGCGGTCTGGAACCGCATCGCGAGAAGCTGCTGGCCGGCATGCTGAAGAACGGCTTCAGCCGCGAGTACGGCGAGCACCTGTTCGAGCAGATCAAGGGCTTCGGTGACTACGGTTTTCCGGAAAGTCACGCCGCCAGTTTCGCCCTGCTGACCTATAACAGTTGCTGGCTGAAGTGCCATCACCCGGCCGCGTTCACCGCCAGCCTGATCAACAGCCAGCCATTGGGCTTCTACAGCCCCGACCAGCTGCTGCAGGATGCGCGCCGGCATGGCATCCGCGTGCTGCCGGTGGACGTGCGCCACAGCGACTGGGACTGCACGCTGGATTTCAGCAAGGGCGCGGCGGCGATCCGGCTCGGCCTGCGCCTGGTCGATGGCTGCAACGAGCCCGCCGTGCAGGCCATCATGCGTGAACGTGCGCGGCGCCCGTTCGACGATGTGGGTGACCTGTGCCAGCGTACCGCTCTGGACCGCCGCCAGCAGGGCCTGCTGGCCGATGCCGGGGCGCTGCGTGGGCTCAGCGGCCATCGCCATCGTGCGCGCTGGGATATCTCCGGTGTGGAAAACCGGTTGCCGCTGTTCGACCAGGCCCGCGCCACCACCGAAGCCCGCGTGCCACTGCCACTGCCCAGCGCCTGGGAAGACATGCAGGCCGATTACCGCAGCACCGGCACCACGCTGGGCCGCCATCCGATCTCGTTCCTGCGCGCGCAACTGCGCAGCCGTGGCTGCCTGGATGCCGCACAACTGGCTGCCCACGGCCATGGCCGGCGCGTGCGCATCGCCGGCCTGGTGCGCATGCGGCAGCGCCCGCAGACCGCCAGTGGCGTCACCTTCCTCACCCTTGAAGACGAGACCGGCATGGTCAACGCCGTGGTCTGGCGGCACCTGGCCGATCGCCAGCACCGGGTGCTGGTCGATACCCAGCTGATGCAGATCGATGGCCGCCTGGAACGCG
Source organism: Stenotrophomonas sp. ASS1 (assembly GCF_004346925.1). Classification (NCBI taxonomy): domain Bacteria; kingdom Pseudomonadati; phylum Pseudomonadota; class Gammaproteobacteria; order Lysobacterales; family Lysobacteraceae; genus Stenotrophomonas; species Stenotrophomonas oleivorans. The sequence goes on from NZ_CP031167.1 coordinate 2,683,487, forward strand.
TCGATGGCGTGCAGCACGTCATCGTGCAGCGCATGCACTGCCTGGATGAACTGCTGCAGGGACTGCGCAGCCACAGTCGCGATTTCCACTGACGATACACAACGTCACACAACGAACTGGCCATTGCCGGTCCGCATCCGCTATCGTCGGCACATCCAAGGAAGGACGACCCGATGTCCCGTGCGCTGCTGCTGACCACCCTGGTGGTCTCGACCCTCGCCCTGCTTGTTTCCGGCTGGACCGCCTGGAACCTGCATCGCAGCCAATCGCCACAGCGCATCATCGAGGCACGCGGGCTGATCATCCACGATGCAAGCGGCCAACCGCGGGTAATCCTCGGCGCACCGGTTCCCGATCCGCTCAGCCAGGGCCGCACCCAGGGGCCGCGCGCCACCGCCTTGTCCGGCCTGATCCTGCTCGGCCCCGACGGCTCCGAACGCGGCGGCTACGGCACCAGCGACCGCGGCGGCGAAGCCCTGCTCACCCTGGACGATGCCACCGGCACCACCGAAGTGTTCAAGGTCGTCGCCAACCCCGACCGCGGTGCCAGCCTGATGGTCAAGCACCAGAACAACACCGGCGCCATGCTCACCTCCTGGCAGGGCAAGCCGGAGCTGATGTTCGTCGATGACAGCGGCCAGTCCTACTACGTGCGCCCCGGCGCCAACGCCGCGCCCTGATCGGCTTCTGTAGCGTCGAGCCATGCTCGACTGCCGGTCATGTAGAGTCGAGCCATGCTCGACTGCTTCTACACAACAGCAGCCGAGCATGGCTCGGCTCTACAAAAGCGAAGCAAAGTCGAGCAAGCTCGACGCTACAGACCGCACACCGCTGCCAGGTCATCGGCCAGCTGCCGCAGCTGCGCCGATCCCAGCGCCGCACACGTAATGCGCAGCCCATGTCCCGGCGCTGCCACCGCGAACACTTCGCCTGCGCGCACATGCCATCCGCGCGAAGCCAGTGCCAGCACCTGCGGATGGCTGTCGGTTGGCAACGGCAGCCACAGGTTCAATCCTTCCATCGGTTGCGGTGTCGGCACGCCCCGCGCACGCAGCAGTTCCTGCAGCGACTGCAGGCGCTGCTGGTAACGCTCACCTGCCGAGGCGATCTTCGCCCGCTGCGTCGCCGACGCCAGCACCGAAGTCGCCGCATCCTGCAGCAGATGGCTGACCCAGCCGGTGCCGGACGCCAACCGCAACCGCAACCGCGATGCGGTCTCCTCATCGCAGGCCAGCCAGGCCAGCCGCAGGTCCGGACCCAGTGGCTTGGACAACGAACGCAGCACGGCCCAGCGACGACCATCCAGCGGCAGCACCGAGTGATAGGCCTGCTGCGAAAGCAGCGCGTAGTGATCGTCGATCAGCACCGCCACCTGCGGGTAGGCCGCCAACAGCTGCCGCAACGCCCGCGCCCGCTTCGCATCCAGGCTGGCCCCGGTCGGGTTGTGTGCCCGCGGGGTCAGCAGCACCGCGCGTGCGCCGGCCTCCAGCGCCTGCCGCAGCGAATCGACCTGCATGCCATGCGCGTCCACCGCCACCGGCAACGGCGCATGGCCCACCGCATTGAGCACGTTGAGGCTGCCGAGGAAGCACGGATCCTCCACCGCGATGCGATCCCCCGGCAGCAGCCACGCCGCCAGCAGGCGTTCGATGCCGTCGACCGCGCCATGGGTCAGCTCCAGCGCATAGCCCTCCGGGCAGTCCGCATCCAGCGAGGCCCTTGCCAGCGCCTGCAACCTCGGGTCGACCGTGCCTACGCCGTACAAACGCGGCGCGGCCGGCGCCAGGCGCAGGTTCGGCAGCAGGCGCGGGTCCGGGTTGCCACCGGCGAGGTCCTGCAGCGCCAGCCCTGGTGTGCTGCCCTCGCGCGCCAGCGTCGGCGGCAATCCGCGCACCACCGTGCCACGACGGCCCGCCGTGCTGGCCAGGCCCGCCGCATCCAATCGCTTGTAGGCAGCGGCCACCGTATTGCGGTTCACCCCCAGCTGCTCGGCCAGCTCACGCACCGGCGGCAGCACGCTGCCAGCCAGCAGACGGCCCTTGCCGATGCCGTCGCGGATGCTGTCGAAGATCGACTCGGCGCTATGCCCGGTGATTTTCATTTTGTCCTATGCCAAAATATCTCTTGTCCTGTGCCAGTGTATCCCACCCTGGCCACCCTGCATTGGAGGTACCCGCATGCCCCTTGCCGCTGCCGACTGGCCCGTCGCCCAGTCCGTTGAACAGATCGCCGCCAACCTGGTCACGGTGCGCCAACGCATCGCCGACGCCTGTGCACGTGTCGGCCGCGACCCGGCCAGCGTGCGCCTGCTGCCGGTCAGCAAGACCGTCGATGACGCCCGCATCCGCATGGCGGTGGCCGCAGGCTGTCACGAACTGGGCGAGAACAAGGTGCAGGAGGCGCAGCGCAAGGCCGAAGCAATGGCCGACCTGGGCGTGCACTGGTCGATAATCGGCCATCTGCAGACCAACAAGGCGCGCTACGTGGCACGCTTCGCCAGCGAGTTCCAGGCGCTGGACAGCCTGCGCGTGGCCGAGGCCCTGCAGCAGCGCCTGCAACTGGAAGACCGCACGCTGGATGTGTTCGTGCAGGTCAACACCTCGGCCGAACCGAGCAAGTACGGACTGGAACCCGACGCAGTCGAGGCCTTCGTGCAGCAGCTGCCGGCCTTCGATCGCCTGCGCGTGCGCGGCCTGATGACCCTGGCCATCTTCACCCCCGAGGTCGAGCGCGTGCGCGCCTGCTTCGTGCGCCTACGTGACCTGCGCGACCAGCTGCAGCGCGTCGCCCCACCCGGCCTTGACCTGTCGCAGCTGTCGATGGGCATGTCCGGTGATTTCGAAGTGGCCATCGAGGAAGGTGCCACCGTGGTCCGCGTCGGCCAGGCCATCTTCGGTGCCCGCGCCACCCCGGACAGCTTCTACTGGCCGAACAGCGGAGCCCCGGCATGAAGCACGCGGTTGTGCTGCAACACGTTGCCTTTGAAGACCTCGGCACCCTGCAACCGTTGCTGCTGGCCCAAGGCTGGCAGCTGCAGGTGCTGCAGGCCGGTATCGACGCGCTGGACTCCGCCGCAACAGCCGACCTGCTGGTGGTGCTGGGCGGCCCGATCAGTGCCAATGACACAGCGACCTATCCCTTCGTCACCGACAGCATCGCCCTGCTGCAGCGCCGGCTGCAGCAGCAGCGGCCAACCCTGGGCATCTGCCTGGGTGCACAACTGATGGCGCGTGCACTCGGTGCCAGTGTCGCTCCCAGCGGCGGCAAGGAGATCGGCTTTGCGCCACTGCTGCTGACCGATGAAGGCCAGCGCTCGCCGCTGCAGGCCCTGCAGGGCATTCCGGTACTGCATTGGCATGGTGAGGCGTTCGACCTTCCGGCCGGTGCACGCCGCCTGGCCAGCACGCCGGCCTGCCGCCACCAGGCCTTCGCCATCGGCAACCACGCACTGGCCCTGCAATGCCATCCGGAACTGGACGCCCGCCAGTTCGAGCGTTGGCTGGTCGGCCACACGCTGGAGCTGGCCCAGGCCGGCATCGATCCGAATGATCTGCGCGCGCAGGCGCGTCGCTATGGCGCACCACTGGCCGCGGCCGCCACCGCGATGTTCGACCATTGGCTGCAGGACCTGCCGGAGACACCGCGATGAACTATCGATTGCAGATCCACCGCGATGGCGTCTATTGGGGCCACTTCGACTGCAGCGGCCCTGATGCCCTGCAGCGCATGGACGCCATCGCGGCACAACTGCCTGCGGATCAGGGCTTCCAGCTGAAACGGCAGAAAGGTGTTGGCGAAGAGCGCATCCTGTCCAGCAATGCCGACGGCCTGCGCGTACTGGCTTCGCAGATCCAGTACCGCGACCTCTGATGATCGTCACGGTAGTGCCGGCCGCTGGCCGGTACTCGAATCTGCCGGCCAGCGGCCGGCACTACCGCGGCTGTTCGGCCGCGTGCGAAGCTTCACCGATGCTGACCCTGCAACGCGGCAACCACCACGGACTGCTCATCGCCCCGCGCTGGCCCTCCACCCGCATCCAACTGGAAGAAGAGGTACTGCAACGCCTGCTCGACGCGCAGGCAATGCTGCCTGTGGGGCTGCGGCTACTGCTCACCCGTGGCTTCGAACCCAGCCACAGCCGTCTCGGTGGCTTCCGCCGCCTGGTGCGTCGGCTCGGCATCACCCTCTTCCGTGCCTGTTATCCGCAGCGCCGGGATGAAGTCGACGCCATCTTCGGTGCCAACGGCCACGACATCGATGGCCGTCATGTCGATGTCTCACTGGTACTGCACGGCAAGCGGCTGCGGCTGCTGCCCCTGGGCGTGTTCACCCCACTGCGCTGGCAGGATCGTCGCGTTGCCCTTCATTCCGAAGCCGTCGCGCAGGTGAAGCGCAGCCTGCAGCAGTGCGGCTTCGAGCTGCATCACAACGCCACCGAAGCCCTGCAGATCCACTGCGACTATCGTCCGCGCTGACGCCGCGGTGACCCATGCGTGCCGTGCCTCGCGCCATGGATGCAAATGATTCTCTTTTGCTGTAAGGTGCAGCCGCTGCCCTTGCCGCCGCGGGCTGTTCCCTTTCCCAGTTGTCGCCCGCCCCGTGTCCACGCCTGTCGAACCGACGGATGTCGCGCAGCTGTGCGCGGCCCATTACCGGCCGCTGCACGCCCATGTCCGCCGCAAACTCCCGCAACGCAGCGACGCCGATGACGTCGTCCAGGAAACCTGGCTGCGTGTCGTCAAAGTCGCCGCCAGCGGCCTGCTGAGCAACGGCCGCGCCTATCTGTACCGCGTCGCCCACAACCTGATCGCGGATCACTACCGGCAGCGCCAGCGCCGTCGCGAAGAGGTACTGGATGACACGCAGCTGCAGGCCATCGCCGATCCTGCACCACTGCCCGAGCAGCGACTGCTCGACGCCGAACAGCTGCGCCGCCTCGACGCGATCATCGCCGCGCTGCCACCGCGCTCGCGCCAGGTGTTCCTGCTGGCGCGGGTTGAACAGTTGGCGCTGGCCGAGATCGGGCGCCAGCTCGGCATCAGCCGGCAGACCGCGCATGGCCATCTGCTGCGCGCACTGGTCGCCCTGCAGCAGGTGCCGGGCGCATGAGCCTGGACGCGATCGCGCGCGAAGCTGCACGCTGGTGGCTGGACGGGCACGACGGTGGCCGCGACGAGAACGCGTTCGAGCAGTGGTACCAGGCCGACCCCCGCCATGCTGCGCAGTACCGGCATCTGCAACACCTGTGGCAGGCCGGTGCGACGCTGCCCAGCCTGCAGCGGCAACAGCAGCGCAGGCAACGCCGTCGCCTGCGCGAAGCCGGCATTGCGGTTCTGTTGCTGTGCGCGCTGGGTCTCTACAGCCGCCATGTGTCGCCGCCTGTAGCGCAGGTCCTGCGAACGGCCGCTGGCGAGATCCGCGAGGAGACCCTTCGGGATGGCTCGCATGTCCTGCTGTCACCCGGCAGCGAAGTGAAGGTGCGCATCGATGGGCAGCGCCGCCAGCTCCAGCTGCAGCGCGGCCAGGCCTGGTTCCAGGTCGCCGCCGATGCCGACCGGCCCTTCCAGGTGCATACCCCACAGGGCACCGTCACTGCACTGGGGACCGCATTCGATCTTGCCGTGCAGGGCAACAGCAGCGTGGTCACCGTTACCGAGCATCGCGTGCGCGTGGACAGCGGCAACGTCAGCATGCTGGCTGACCACGGCGAACAGCTGCGCTTCGATGGGCAGGCAACAGCCCATGCAACAACGACCGCCCCCGGAGCATTGGCCTGGCGCGAGCGGCGCCTGCATTGGGTCTCGGCCCCACTGGCCGACGTCACGCAGGGCCTGGACCGCTGGCATGGCGGGCACACGTGGGTCGTCGGCGAGCAGCTGCGCCAGCAGCCGGTCACCCTGCTTGGCAGTGCCGACGGTGCGGCCGGCAACCGCGACCAGTTGGCCACTCAGTTGCAGGTGCGCGTGCTGCGCCTCGGCGCGGGCATACAGGTGTGGCTGCCGCCACGCAGGGAACAGCGTGATGGACCCTGACATCCGGCCTGCGGCTGCGTCTACCCAGGATGACGACGCTCTGCGTCAGCCCCTGGAGCCCCCGATGCTGTGCCCCCGCCCCCTTGTCCTCGCCCTGTCGCTGGCCTGTACCAGTGCCCTTCCGCTGCTGCCCGGCAGTGCCCACGCACAGACCGCCACCCGTACCTACGATCTGCCCGCACAGCCGCTGGCTGCCGCGCTGGATGCCTACAGCCGGCTGACCGGAGTCGATCTGGTGATCGGCGCGGCGCTGCCCGCTGGCCATTCGGCGCCTGCGCTGCGCGGTGACTTCGACGATGCGCAGGCCCTGTCGCGCCTGTTGGCAGGCAGCGGCCTGCGCCCGCGCTTCGTCGATGCGCGTCGTGCCGCCCTGGAGCCGGCACCGGCTGAACGCGCCGATGGCAGCCGTCGCACTGGCCCGCTGCGTGTGCAGGGTACTACCGCACACGGTCAGGCACCGGGTGCCGGCGCCAGTCAATATGTACCGGCCACCCGCGATGGCTTTGCGCCCTCGGTGGGCAGCGAGCGCGTGGCGATGGCCGAACGCCAGGAAGGCAACAGCCTGCTGCGTTCGATGCCGGGCACCCACAGCTTCCATTCGCGCAGTCAACCTGGCCTGCAGGTCAACATCCGCGGCATGACCGGTGCCGGCCGGGTCAACACCATGATCGACGGTGTCACCCAGACCTTCCGCAACAATGCCGGGCACGGCTCGGGCGGCCCGTTCGCCTATGTCGATCCCTTCCTGCTGGCCGGTGTGGACGTGCAGCGCGGTGCGGTCGCCGGTGGTGATGGCGCCGGCACGCTGGCCGGCAGTGCCAACTTCCGCACGCTGGACATCGACGATCTGCTCGGCGAGGGGCGCGACTGGGGCCTGCGTGCGGGCTACCGCCACGGCAACAACGGCTACGGCAGTGGCCGTACCTTCGCCGGTGCCTGGCGCCACAGCGAAGAGGGTGGCGACCGCCAGTTCGGCCTGCTGGCCGCCGCCAGCAGCAGCCGCAGCAGCGAATACGCGACCGCACGCGGGCAGAAGAACAACGCCGATCCGGGCAGCCAGCAGCCCAGCAGCTGGCTGTTGAAGGCGCGCCTGCAGCCCAGCGACCAGCATCGGCTGGACCTGAGCCACATGCGTTACGAAAACGACTTCTACCACAACTATCCGTGGCAGATTTCCGCGCGCAACCAGCGCGCCAGTTACCACTACACACCCTATTCGCCGTGGATCGACCTGCGTGCGACCTTCGCCAGCAACAAGACCCGGCTGTTCTACCCGCCGGTGGAGGACTCCAGCTACATCGGCCGCCGCACCCACAGCAGCCTTAGCAGCTGGACCGTGGACAACACCAGCCGCTTCGACATCGGTGCACTGCAGGCGCGCTGGAACACCGGCATCAAGCACCAATCGGACATCTATGTGGCCGATACGCCCATCCTGCGCGGTGCCAACCCGCAGGGTCGCAGCCAGCTGGACAGTGTGTTCAGCACGCTGGAGCTGCAGTACGACATCTATGCCCTGACCGCAGGACTGCGCCAGGACCGCTTCGGCATCCGTGGTCACATCCCGGTGTGCTCGGATGTGCCCGGCCAGTGCGCGGAGATCAATGGCGGCGACATCGACGTGCGTCGCACAGAGCGCGCACTCAGCCCGAGCCTGGCGGTTTCACTGCAGGCCACCGACTGGCTGCAGCTGTTCGCCGAGGTCTCGCGCACGTCGCGGCCGCCGCGCGTGCAGGAAATGTTCTTCGAGAAGATCCCGCTGGAGGACGCCAGCGTCGCCGACGGCATCGGCGCCAATCCGTTCCTGCGCCGCGAGCGCTCGCGCAACCTGCAGTTCGGCGCCAACCTCAGCACCGACTCGCTGCTGGTCGACGGTGACCTGGCACAACTGCGGGTCACCCGCTTCGACAACCGCATCCGCGACTACATCAAGCCGCAGTACCTGCTGATCGTGCATCCGCCGGAAGTGGAACCGTTCGTGGTGCCGATCGACAGCGATCCGCAGCTCAATGCCTGGACCGATGTGCTGGACGCCGACGACTTCAGCGCCACCACGCGCTGGATGAACCACCCCGGCGTGGTGCGCATGCGCGGCATCGAACTGGAAGCCCATTACGCCAGCGAGCACTACCACGCCACGCTGAGCTGGACCCGCTCGCGCACCAGCGCGCCGGCCATCGAGTTCGTCAACCTGGAAGACATCACTGCCCTGCCCGACCGCTACTGGACGCTGGACGTGGGCGGCCGCTGGTGGCAGCAGCGCGTGCAGGCCGGCCTGCGCGCCGAGTACTCCGGCCCGACCGAGGAAGGCTACGACTTCTTCCAGACCCGCAAGACCGGCGGCACCGGCGTGCTGCTGGACTTCTACGCCAGCTTCAAGCCGCAGGCCAACACCACGCTGTGGCTGAACATCGAAAACCTGCAGAACAAGGCCTATGACAACAATGCCTCGATCGACAGCATCTTCAGTCCGATCCTGGACCGCGGCAACGGCCGTGGCCGCACCGTCTCGATGGGCGTCAATGTGGCGTTCTAGCCGCCACTGGCTGCCGCTGTGCCTGCTCGCGCTCGCGTCGATGGCCAGCGCGCAGCCGATGCCCGGCAAGGTGCTGGACCTCGCCAGCGGCCAGACCCTGGACGAAGCTGCGTTCGTGAAGCGCGCAGCGAACGCTCCGCGACTGCTGCTGGGCGAACGCCACGACCTGGCCGGTGACCACGCTGCCCAGCGCTGGCTGCTGCACGCGCTGCAGCAGCAGCGTCCACAAGGCGCGCTGGTGCTGGAGATGATTGCCAGCGAACGCCAGCCGCGCCTGCAGCGGGTGCAGCGCTGGCTGGCCAAGGGCAACCATGCCGACGGTGCGCGCCTGCAGGAGTTGCTGGGCTGGGATACACGATGGCCGTGGACCGCCTACGGCGGGCTGGTGCAGGACGCCACCGCTGCCGGCATCCCCTTGTTCGGCGGCAATCTCGCGCGCGTCGAGGTCAACGCCCACCTGGCGTCCGCTGATGCGGCGCGGTTCCCGGTGCCCGCCGCCCGCCAACGCCTGTCGGATGTGGTACTGGCCCAGCACGCAGACGCGGCACCGATGCTGGAAGGGATGCTGGCCGTGCAACAGGCCCGCGACACGCGCATGGCACAGGTGCTGACCGCAGCACCCACACCCGCGCTGCTGGTAGCCGGTCGCTGGCATGTGCTGCGCGGCACCGGGGTGCCGGGCTACCTGTCACCGGATACGCCTGCGCTGGTGATCGCATTGGCCTCGCCGGGTGAAACCGTCGGTGCTGCTGATGCCGATCTGCTGTGGGTGCTGGACGATGAGTGAGCGCGGCCAACACTGGCAGGCGATCGTGATCACCGTCGTCCTGCACCTGCTGCCCCTGCTGCTGTTGGTGCACTGGGTTGCAATGCCGCCGATGCTGCCACCGCCGGAGCAGGACGTGCGCATCAGCCTGCGCCTGCTGGCACCGGCCACGCCGCCACAGCCCGTAGAGGAGCGCCAGGCCGATACCCCCAGCCAGGCGCAGCAGGCGCGTGCATCGCAACCGACCAAGTCGCCGCCACCACCGAAGCCTACCGCCGCGCGCGAGGGCGAGTTGGCCGCCAGCGAAACGGGCGGGACGGGTCGAAAGCCGCTGCCGGTCGCCCCGCCTGCGGCCGCGACCGATGCAAGTCCCGCACCGGCATCGATCACGGCCGCGCCGCCCGCTCCAGACGCGCCACCGGCGGACTTCCAGGCCGGCGCCGCCAGCGACCAGTGGGAAGCCCGCCTGATGGCGCGGCTGGAGCGTTACCGCTATTACCCTGCCGCCGCGCGCTCGCGCCGGCAGCAGGGCACTGCCTGGGTCAGGGCCAGCATCGACCGCGAAGGTCGCCTGCTGGCGCTGCGGCTGGAGCAGTCCAGTGGCCAGCCGATGCTCGATGACGCTGCGCTGCAGACCTTCCGTCGCGCGCAGCCGCTGCCGCCCATTCCCGATGAACTGAAGGCACCACAGGAACTGGTGGTGCCGGTGGAGTACTACCTGCGCTAGGCGGCGTAGGCCTCCGCCTCGATCTCGAACAGCATGCCGTCCAACGCCAGTCGCGGCACCGGGATCAGCGTGCAGGTGGGCGCCGCGCGGTTCGGCCAGCGCCGTCGCACCTGGTGGGCGATGATGCCCAGCCGGTCCTCATCGTGGTCGACCACCAGGATGCGCAGCCGCGCCACATCGGCCAGACTTGCCTGCGCCGATCGCAGCGCGGTCTGCAGGTTGTCCAGCGCCTGCCCGACCTGTTCTTCGAAGCCGGGCGAGAGGCGGCCCTGGGCATCTTCGCCGCCCTGCCCTGCGACATGGATCACCCGCGCCGGCAGGCGCACCACCGCCACGTGAGAGTAGCCGTTGGCCGAAGGATCGTAGAGACCCGGTGGATTGAACAGTTCCATCAGGCCATGGCTGAGGTCCGGTGTGGTCAGCAGGTTCATGCCGCGCGCCTCGTGGGGGATGCCGGCAGTCTGTGACCTCAACTCCGGTTGAGGTCAAATGGGTCCTGTGCAACAGAGTAGTCCGCCATGCGCAACGATCGCGCGTTCCCGTGGACTCGAGCCTGCTCGACTTCCACCGACCAGAAGCAGTCGAGCAAGACTCTACAGAAGCGTGGTCACGTCCACGCTGGGTCTGCGGTGAAATCAATGGTCAACCAGAACGTGCTGCCCCGCGCATCCAGCCGCACTGCAATCTCGTCACGCATCGCATCGACCTCGCCCACTGAACCCAGCGGCGTGGCCGGGTCGGCCAGCACGTGGATCTCGATGAAGCGCATCCGCCCCATCTTCGCCACATGGCTGGTGAAACCGGCATAGCCACGCTCGGCGACGAACGCCTGCATCACCCGCTGCACGCGCCGGTCCAGATCATCCGGTGCCACCTGCAGCACTTCGCGCATGGCCTTCCAGGCACTCCGCGCCGGCACCGGCAACACCGCCAGGCTGATCAACGCCAGCACGATCGAATCCAGGTACGGCACCCAGTGGTGCCACTCGCCACCGTGCAGGACCAGCGCCAACACGAAGGCCAGCACCACCGCCAGGCTCATCAACCCGCCCAGCAGCCAGCCGCGCACATCCAGCCACAACAGCGCGGAGCGCAGATGCCGCGCCCGCTGGGCGACGAACGCCGCCATCGCCAGGTTGCTGGAACTCAGCAGCGCCGCCCACCACAGCGCGGGCCCGAATTTCACCTCGTGTCCGCCCGTGGTCAAACCGATCACCGCGTTGGCCAGCGCATACACGCAGGCCAGCGACAGGATCACACCGCCCAGCGCCTCGACCATCGGCTCCAGGTGCCAGTAGCCGTACTGGAAGCGCGGGCTCTGTTCCCGCGCCACCAGCCGCAGCACCGACAGCGACACCAGGGTCAGGGCAACGTCGACCAGGCTGTACACACCGTCGAACAGGATGGCCTGCGATCCCACCAGCAGGCCACCGCTGAAGCCGACCACGCTGACCGCGATGGTGACCCCGATCGAGAACTTCAGGATGCGTTGCTCGCGCGCGGTATCCATCGTTCGCCGAAGGGCCGACCGTCGCCGGTCAGGCCTTCAGTACCTCCACCTTGTACGAGGTCACATCGCCGTCGTTCTCGATGATGAGCCCGTGCACGTCCGACTCGAAGCCCGGGAAGCGGGCATTCTGCTCACGGGCGATGCGCAGCGACTGGATGATCGGCTCATCGCTGTCGCCGAAGCGCTCGCCCGGCATGATGGTCGGAATGCCCGGCGGGTACGGCACCAGCATGGTCGCGGCGATGCGACCACTGACCTGCTCGATGTCGACCCGCTCGATCTCGCCCTTCACCAGGTGGTTGTAGGCATCGGCCGGGGTCATCACCGGGGTTGGCAGATCCACGTACATCTCGCGCATCACCTTGGCCACCGCGAACTCCTGGTTGAACGCATGCAGCGCGTCGCACAGGTCACGCAGGCCCCAACCGGCGTAGGTATTCGGATAGTCGGCGGCCAGCGTCGGCAGTGCCTGGCTGAGCGGCGCATTGCGGTCGTACAGTTCCTTGAACGCCATCAGTTCGGTGACCAGGGTGCTCCACTTGCCCTTGGTGATGCCCATCGAGAACAGGAACAGCACCGAGTACAGGTTGGTCTTCTCCACGGTGATGCCGCGGCCCCACAGGAACTTGCTCAGCACCGCCGCCGGAATGCCCAGCTTGCCCATGCTGCCGTCCATCACCAGGCCCGGCGTCAGCAGGGTCACCTTGATCGGGTCGATCAGAACATAGTCATCCACCAGGTTCTCGAAGCCGTGCCAGTGCGCATCCGGCTGCAGGTACCACTCCTCGCGTTTGGCCACCATCGGTGCCGGCGTATCGCCCTTGTCCAGACTGCGCTCGACCTGGGTCGGCTGCCACACGCTGAACCACCAGTCGTCGCGGCCGAGATCATCGCGGACGTGCAGCATCGCGCGGCGGAACGCGATCGCCTCGTCGTGCATTTCCTGTACCAGCGAACGGCCGGCATCGCCTTCCATCATCTTCGACGCCACATCGCAGGCCGCGATCACCCCGTAATGCGGGCTGGTCGAGGTGTGCATCATGAACGATTCGTTGAAGCGCTCGGCATCCAGGTCGCGCTGCGCCGAGTTGCGCACGTGGATCATCGAGGCCTGCGAGAACGCGGCCAGCAGCTTGTGCGTGGAATGCGTGGTGAAGATGATCGCATCCTGCTCGCGCGGCTTGCCCTTGGCCATGCCGTAGTGGTTCTCGTAGAACGGATGGAACGCAGCGTAGGCGTACCAGGCTTCGTCGAAATGCAGGAAGTCCACCGCGCTGCCGATCTCGTCGGCGATCTTCTCGGCGTTGTAGCACAGGCCATCGTAGGTGGAGTTGGTGACCACCGCGATGCGCGGCTTGGAGCCGGCCTTGTAGGCCTTGCTGGCCAGCGGGTTGGCGGCGATACGCTGCTGCAGCGACTCGGGCGTGAACTGGTCCAGGCTGATCGGGCCGATGATGCCATGCGCGTTGCGGCTGGGAGTGAAATACACCGGCACCGCGCCGGTCATGATCAGCGCGTGCAGCAGCGATTTGTGGCAGTTGCGATCGACGAACACCACATCGCCACGGGCCACCGTGCCATGCCAGACGATCTTGTTGGCGGTGGAGGTTCCATTGGTGACGAAGAAGGTATGGTCGGCACCGAAGTTGCGCGCCGCCTCGTTCTCGGCATCCTTGATCGGGCCGGTGTGGTCGAGCAGCGAGCCCAGTTCCGGCACCGAGATCGACAGATCGCTGCGCAGCGTGTTCTCACCGTAGAACTGATGGAATGCACGACCGACCGGCGACTTGGTGAACGCCACGCCGCCGGCATGGCCTGGCGTGTGCCAGGAGTAGTTCGACTCGGCCGCATGGTGGATCAATGCCTTGAAGAACGGCGGCAGCAGGTTCTTCATGTAGTCTTCGGCCGCGCGCATCACCTGCCGCGAGATGAAGCTCTTGGTATCTTCGAACAGGAAGATGAAACCGTGGATGTACTTGAGCAGCTTGCTCGGCACCTTCTCGATGGTGCGGCGCTCGCCGTACAGGAACACCGGCAGATTGGCGCGGCGTGCGCTCTGCTCGCGCAGGAAGGCGGTCAGGCGCTGGAACTCGCCATCCACCTCTTCACTGCCGTCGATCGAGATCAGCACCGCCGAGGCCGCCACGTAGGTGCGGGCACCGGCGCGGGCATCATCCAGGTTCAGGCCGCACAGCACGCGCTGGTCGTTGCTGCGCAGCTCTTCCACCAGGGCGCGGATCAGGATGCCACCGATGCGCGGCGACTCGTAGTCGTTGTCGATGACAATGACCGGGTAATCCAGGGACTTGAAGTACACGTTGATTCTCCTTGACTAACTCAGGAACGCTGGGCGCCGGCGCTGATGGCCGATGCCTCGCGGGCGCGCTGCCGCTGCTGGCGGCGCTCCTCGCTGAAGAAGGGATAGAACACGGTGATGAACAGCACGAACAGGAACGCGTACTGCACGATGGTTCCCGACGAGCCGTAGATCGCCCACAGGCAGTAAACGACGGTCAGGCTGGTCAGGGTCCAGAACGCACCGGTGTGGACCAGGGTGTGCGAGCGCTCGACCACGAAGTAGCAGGCCACGCACGAGTAGATGTAGGGCAGCAGGGTCAGCACCACCGCCGCCGATGTGATCACGTCGAACTGTGCCGACGCGGTTTCCGAGGTGGAGGTGACCAGCACCGCCAGGGTCATCAGCACGGCCACGATCAGCACACCCTTGACCGGCACGTCGTCCTTGTTGGTCTTGCTGAAGATGCTCGGGAACAGGCCGTCATCGGAGGCCGCCTTGGCGCTCTGCGCGGTCAGCAGGATCCAGCCGCCCAGCGAACCGGCGGCACCGATGAAGGCACACAGGCTGACCAGCGCACCACCCCAGCCACCGACGGCCTTGGCCGCAGCCAGTGCGAACGGCGCATCGGAAGTCTGCAGTTCGCCATTGGGCACCATGCCCATGATCACCGAGGAACTGGCGATGTAGGCGATGGCGGCCAGGAACACACCCGCCAGGGTGGCGCGGGCCACGTTCTTTTCCGGATTCTCCACCACGCCGGCAGTCACCGAAGCGGATTCGACGCCGATGAAGGCCCACAGGGTGAGTGCCGCGGCACTGGAGATCGCGCCGAAGTTGGATTCATCCGACACGTTGTAGGCGCCCTTGAAGATGTCGGCATCGAAGAAGAACCAGCCGAAGATGGCGATACCCAGGATCGGCACCAGCGCAAAACTGGTGGTGACGGTCTGCACCCGGCTGACGAACGCCGGACCGATCACGTTGGCGAAACTCAGCGCCCACACCAGGATCAGCACCGCGATGCAGCGCACCAGCGGCTCGGACAGGATCGGGAAGAAGTAGCTGAAATAGCCCACTGCGGCGATCGGAATGGCGACGTTGCCGATCCAGTTGGCGAACCAGTAGATGGTGTTGGTCTGGAAGCCCATGTACGGCCCGAACCAGTCGCGCGCATAGGCGTACGGGCCGCCCGCCTTGGGTGCCAGCTTGCCCAGCTTGGCGAACACGAAGGCCAACAACAGCGCACCGGCGGTGGTGATCAACCAGCCCCAGATCGAGGCGGTGCCAATCTTGGCCAGGCTCGATGGCAGCAGGAACACGCCTGAGCCCATCATGTTGCCGGCGACGAGGAAGGTGGCTCCGACCACCCCGATTTTCTTTGCTTCTGCCATGACGATCTCCGGTACTGGCATGAGCCCGGCAGCACCGGGCGTGGGGACGGTTGCGCTGGCGTACGACCGCTGGCGCCTATTTGATGAAGTTGTATTGCAGGCTGCCCTGCACCCGGACCGTGTCGCCGCGTGCGCCGCCCTGCTGTTCCAGGCGGCCGTACAACAGCTCCATGCCCATCGTCCAGGACGGCGCGGGGCTCCAGATCAGGTTGAATACGCCGTACCGGCTCTGCCGGAAGGCATCGGCCGCCAGTGCGGCGTTCCGCTCCAGGGTCAGCTGGCCGAAGATCAGGTTCGATCGCCACAACTCGGACCAGTAGTGGGTATAGCCGACGAAGCCGCCGTGCAGATCCAACGCGTCGAGGCGGCCATCGGCACCGACCACCGCGTCCAGCCCGGAGCCGGTCAGGTCGGCGGTATAGCGGCTGAGGCCGCGTCCTCCCAGCGCACCGAACAGCAGCAGGTCGCGCTCGCCCACCGAGGCCGAGCCACTCAGCTGCAGGCCGCCGGCCATTCGCCGGTCGTGCTCGCCATCGCCGTCATAGGCCAGACTGCGCGCCACCGCGCCCACCTGCAGGTGGCCCCAGTCGCGCTCCATGCGCGCGGTCACGGTTACGTCCGGCAGACGGTTCACCGCAGCCCGCTCATCACTGGCACCGGCAAGTTCAGTCTTCGGGTCTTCGGCCGCCACGGTCAGCGTGTTGCCCTTGCCCATCGTGAAGCTGTGGTGGATGCCGGCCACCAGCAGATAGCCGGCGCCGCCCGGCCCGGCGAAGTCCAGCGTGTCGGGCAGGCTGTCCGGGTCCATGAAGCTGGAGTAGCCATAGCCGGCATAGGTATTGCCGAGCTGTCCATAAGCATGCCGCAGGCGGAACTCGTAGCCATCGCTGCTGCCGAAGAAGTCGTTCTCCAGGTAGAAGCGCAGGTTGCCGTGCGTGGTCGGACGTCGCGCCTCGAAGCTGAAGCGGGTCTGCTTGGCATGGATGTTGAAGTTCGAGACATCACGATGACTGCCACCGACCGGCATCGACGAGGGAATGAACTGATCCTCATCCCCCGCTGCACGCGAATCGGCGATGGCATCCAGCTTGGCGTAGCCGCCGATACGGATCACCGTGTCAGTACCCGGAATGGCGAAGAAGCCCTTCAGATCCGGATCGGTCGGGCCGGCCGCACTGTCCGGTCGCGACGCGGCGGTGGACGGATCGGCCACCGATTCGCGCTGCGGCAGCACCGGCTGTGCCACGCCCGGTACCTGGGTGGGGTGCAGCAGGTTGGCAGTGCTGGCAGGCGCGACCACGGCGGCGGGTGCCTGCGCGGTGGCAGGCCCAACGGTTGCATCGTGCTGCTCAAGGCGGTCCAACCGCTGCTGCATGCCCTCCAGCGCCTGCCGCATGGCCGCAATCTCGCGACGCAGCGCCTGTGCGTACTCCTTGTCATCCACCTGTGCATACGCCGGCGTGATCGCCAGTGCTGTCACACAGGCCAGGCTCAGTACCGCCGCGCGCATTGCATCCTCCCTGGACGACCCCTGTTCGCAGCACGCAGACGGGACGCACGCATGCGCCACTCCGGCCTCGTGCTGCCGTTGCTGGAAATGCGGATACTGCGTCGACGACACCGGCCAGCCTGCGCATGGCAGGCAACAGGACGATGACACTGCCCTGCCCGCACCGATGTCGACGCCATCAAGGCCGCGCTGCCAGAGAGGTGACGACCGCAGCGGTCTGGGTAACAAGCACAGAGTGAGAGTGTCGTGAATGGCTGTGCCAGCCGACCCTGATCAGGGCGTGGCGAGCGCGGCATCCATCGCGCATTGACGCTGTATTCCATGCGTCACAGGCTAATCCGCCTGTCGTTTTTGGCCTTGATTGGAATCAAGGCGGGATGCTTGATGTCAGTCACGATTCATACGTGACGATGAACCACTGTTGCGCGGGCCCGCAACCGCAATGCCCGCCATGGAATGTGACAGGCCCGCATGCTGCCATGCGGGCCTGCGCAATGTTTCATGGGGCTGGCGCCACTCAGCGCGGGCCAAGCACCGTCTGCAGATCGGCACCCTGCGGCAGACCCGCACGACGCTGCACCTGGCCCTGTGCGTCCTGGAACAGGATGCCCGGGGTGCCCTGGAAGCCCATCTCGATCATCAGCACCTGATTGGCGTCGAGCTTGCCAGCGATCTCGCGGCTGATGTTCGGCAGCGCCTTGATGCCACCGCGATCAAAATCGTGCTCGTTCTGCAGCAGCGCCGCACTCGGGTCACGCGCGGCAAGGATCGCCGCGGCCTTGGCCGGGCTGTCCTCGCGGATCACGCCGACCATGATGTGACGCAGCTGCACCTTGCCAGCATCGACCCACGGCCGTGCCGCTTCCCAGAACTTGTGGCAGTACGGGCAGTTGGCATCGCTGAAGGTATAGACCACGCGCGGCGCATCGGCCTTGCCATCACGCACCCAGGCGCTGGCTTCCAGCTTGGTCCACATCTTGGCCGACATCGGCGAAGCCACCAGCTTTTCAACGGCCTCAGCGGCTACATCGTTGCCCTCCGCATCGAACAGGCTGCCGACCAGTACGTGCTTGCCATCAGCGGTGACATAGGCCGCTGCCGGCTGCTGGCCGCCGACCACGCCGGCGAAGCCCCGCAGGCCACCGGGGGCATCGAATTCTGCGACGACCTCGAAACCATGCTTCTCGATGCCCTTCAGCACCGCAGGGCGATCGCCCTTGTTAGCCGTGGCTGTGGCGCTCGCTGCCGGTGCCGCGGCGGTCTTGCCCGGTGGCGTCTGTGCCTGGCTGCAGGCGGCCAATGCCAGCAGGACCGGCAGCAACAGCACCGCCGGGGCGGTGCGCAGGGAAGTCGACAACATGGGAACTCCGTAGTGAGATGCCCGCGCAGGCTACCGCAGCCGGCGCAGTTTGTGTTCAAGACCGGCTGCCGTCAGTTCGCCCAGGTGCAGTTCACGCAGGCGCCCTTCGGCGTCGAAGAACAGGGTCGAGGGATAGGCCTGCACGCCCAGCACCGTGGATGCCGCAGCGTCATCGTCCAGCAATACGTTGTGCAGCAGGAGCCGTTCGCGCGCAACGAAACCCTGGACCTCCTCAAGGGTTTCACCCTGATTGAGGAACACGAACTGCACGTCCGCATGCGCCTGCTGCGCCGCAGCCAGGACCGGCATCTCGCGCCGGCAGGGCCCGCACCAGGTCGCCCAGAGATTCAGCACAAGCGGTTTTCCCCGGAACTGCTGCAGATCAACCCTGCCCCCCTGCAGATCAGCAACCTGCAGTACCGGCAAGGGCATCTGCCGCTCCTGCCATGCGGACAGCAGCTGACTACCGCCCGCCCATAGCAGCACACCCGCCAACGCCGCGCCCAGCACCGGGGCGCGCAACGCCCGCCATGGGCGCACCCGCCACAGCCCCCATGCCGATCCCGCAACCAGGACAACCACCAGGTGGTAGCCACCATCGGCAATCTGCAGAATGCTCCACGGCGCCTCGCGATACAGGGCGAAGTTCAAGGCCACGAAGCTGATGCGACCACACAGCAGGCCCACCAGCAGCATGTCCAGAACCATGCTGGGTGCAGAAGGCAGCGGCATGCCGTCCTTCCTGCGTGACCACAGACGCGCCACGGCCATGGCAATCACTACGCACACGAGAATCAACACCACCGGCATCGGCACCGGCCCAACGCTCGACATCAGACCACCTGTTCAATCGTCCACTGACTGCATGGTCGAAGTGTCGCGCTCCGGTTGCAAGCGCGACGATGCCGCCGACATCAGGCCGCGCTGCGCCCCAGTTGCATCACCGACGGCGATTGCAGCCCGCGCAGGCTGCCTGCCACCGACGGCATCAAGGGCCGCTCGCGACGCTTGCTGCTGACGTGACGCCGATAGTTGGCCGGCGTCATGCCAACGATGCGCAGGAACAACCGGCGGAAAGCACTCTGATCAGCATAGCCGACACCCCACGCCACCTCATCGATACCCGCCCCCTGCTGCAGCAGGGTCTGCGCCTTGGCGATGCGCAGCCGTTGGCAGTATTCGATCGGCCGCAGGCCGGTGGCCTTGAGGAACCGCCGCTGCAGTGTGCGCGGCTCCAGCCCGGCGACCTCGCAGATCGCGGCAAGGGTGGCGCCGCGTGCCGCCGTGGTGTGCAGCCAGCGCTGTGCCTTCAGCACATCACGATCGCCATGTGCGAAGTTGGCGCTGAAGCGCTCCAGGTCCTGCTGGATCGTGGCGGGCACGGTGATGCCCAGTTGCTGTGCGACCGCACTGGCCACGCCCTGCCCGTGCAGCCGGTACAACAGTCGCAGGCCAAGGAAGCGCCAGGCCTGGGCCCCGCCGACCGTCAGCAGGTCACCGTCATCCACCAGCGCCCGCTCGCTCGGCACCCAGCTCGCGGCCTGCGCCTGCAGGCCTGGATGGCGTCCGAGATCGGGGCCACTGACCGTACGCCCGGCCAGCAACCCGGCGCGTGCCAGCACGCTGACGCCATCACTGGCGGCGGCCAGCAGGCTGCCGCCGTCATAGTGCGCACGCAGCCAGTCCAGCAGGACCTCGTCCGCGCGCAGGCACGCGCCGGCACTGATCTGGCCGGGAACCGCGATCACAGCCGGGATGGCCGCATCGAGCATTTCCGCACCCGCAATACGATGCACCCCTGTCTGGCTGGCCGGCACGATCCAGCGGGTGACCAGCACCCGCTTGAACGGCCGACGCTGCTGCTGGGCAAGGCGATTGGCAACGTGCGCCATTTCGGCCAGTACGGAGGCGGCAGACGGATCACCTCCCGGGTATTCAACCACCGCGATCTCGACGAATCCTTCGTTCCTGAATCCTTCCACAGACCACCTCCTCGGTTCGTTGCAGGCCATCGAACGGCCGGTTCAGGCGAAGGGTAGGAACTGGTCCATCGGCGGGGCTATGAAGAAAGTTGCAAAGTGCGCTGAATGCGCGCACCCGGGCCAAGCATTGACTCTCGACCAGACTCCAGGCTTCACAATGGCCGGCAGGATCCGCAGGAAAGCTGCCATGAACATTGGACAACTGGCCCGTCAGGCGGGCGTGCCGATCGATACGGTCCGCTATTACGAACGGCAGCAGCTGCTGCCGACGGCGGCGCGCTCGGCGGGGGGTTACCGCATCTTCGGCGAGCCGGATCTGCGCCGGCTGCGCTTCATCCGCCGCGCCAAGGCACTGGGCTTCAGCCTGGAGGAAATCGGAGAACTGCTCGCGCTCAGTGATCACCACCAGCAGGACATGGGCAGCGTGCGTGACACCGCGCAGGCCCGCCTGCAGGACATCACACAACGGATGGCCGAACTGCAGCGCATGCACATCGCGCTGTCGCAGCTGGTCGACGCCTGCCCCGGCCATGGCGCGCTGGACCAGTGCCCGATCCTGGCCGCTCTGACCGACGACACTACGGCCGCAGGCGACTGACATCGGCTTCGCAACACGCGTGAAGAAAAGTGCAACAAATGCTTGCCAACCCCCTGGGGCAAGGCTATTATTTCGCTCCTCAGCGACGTGGGGCCATAGCTCAGCTGGGAGAGCGCCTGCATGGCATGCAGGAGGTCAGCGGTTCGATCCCGCTTGGCTCCACCAATCTTTCGGCATTAGGCCGTCGAAAGGTCGCTAAAGAACATTGATGAGAATTGCGTCCCCATCGTCTAGAGGCCTAGGACATCACCCTTTCACGGTGGCGACCGGGGTTCGAATCCCCGTGGGGACGCCACTCATCACGAACAACGAGGACCCGGCCGATAACCGGGTCTTTTTTGTTCACCGCCTACCGGCATTCAGGTTGTGGCGTTGCGGTTCCCCTGCCCTCGTGGTCGCGGTTGAACCGGAACGAAAAAAGCTCAAAAAAAAGCTTCCACAAACGTGAACACGCAGGTATGATAGGCGGCTCGGTAACACGGGGCCATAGCTCAGCTGGGAGAGCGCCTGCATGGCATGCAGGAGGTCAGCGGTTCGATCCCGCTTGGCTCCACCACTTTCGACATTAGGCCGTCGAAGGTTCTACAACTTGAAGTTTTTCGTGCGTCCCCATCGTCTAGAGGCCTAGGACATCACCCTTTCACGGTGGCGACCGGGGTTCGAATCCCCGTGGGGACGCCAGTTTCAAAACGGACTCTGCTCCCGGCAGATCATCCGGAGTTTCATTGGGGCCATAGCTCAGCTGGGAGAGCGCCTGCATGGCATGCAGGAGGTCAGCGGTTCGATCCCGCTTGGCTCCACCACTTCGACATTAGGCCGTCGAAGGATCTACAACTTGAAGTTTTCGTGCGTCCCCATCGTCTAGAGGCCTAGGACATCACCCTTTCACGGTGGCGACCGGGGTTCGAATCCCCGTGGGGACGCCAATTCTTTAAAACCCCGGCTTCGGCCGGGGTTTTTCTTTGCCTGTGATTCCTGGGAAGGCCCTATCCACGCATGGCGCGGATCTACTGCAGGGCCGGGATGGATCCGGCGGCCGGTTGGCCCAGTAGATCCACGCCATGCGTGGATGGCTTCAACTCGGCCACACCTCAGAACCGGCGATACATCCCGATCGATGCAGGTGCGGTGGGTGCGAAACCAAACTGCGCGTACAACCGGTGCGCTTCACCATCCGCCAGAAGGCTGACGTATGCCGACGGCGGCAGGTTCGCCTGCATCCAGCCCTCCAGGCGACGCATCACTTCCTTGCCCAGGCCCTGCCCCTGCAGGCGCGGCAACACAGCGATATCGCAGACCTGCAGGTGGCAGCCCCCATCGCCGACGATGCGCCCCATCGCCACCAGCTCGTTACCCTGGTAGGCACACACGCCATACAGGGTATTGGGCAGCGCGCGTGCCGCCGCCTCCTGGCTCTTGGCACTGAGGCCCGCCAGCACACGCAGCTGGCAATAGTCTTCGACCGTGGGCACGGCGTCGCGGAACTGGCAGGCGACGGAATCATTCATGCGCTATCTCCCTGTAGGTCGGGCTATCCTGCCTCATCCATGTCGCAGCTGCTGCGACCCACGCCCGCAGAGTTCCCATGTGCTATTCCGCCCTCATCCGCGCCGACTACGCCAAGCTGGTGCGCGAGTTCGGCGCCATCCTGTCGCTGGAAGAATTCGCGGAGCTGTACGCGCACGATCCTGGCAAGAAGCGCCCCAGAACTCCCAAGGCGATGGATGACGGCTTCGCCGGCGCGCGCACCGAGCAGGGCCGCGACATCGTCGCGAAAATCCAGCAGTGGCATGCGCAGGAACGCCAGGATCTGGAAGCGGAGCTGGCCCGCCAGCGCGAGCGACGCGATATTGCCAATGCCACGCTGGCGACCCGCCCCACCCAGAAGGCACGCAACGACCTGCGCGTGGCCGGCAACCGCATCGATCGTGCGCAGGCTCGGCTGGAAGACCTGCACCGGGTGCAGCTGCTGCCGCGCGACAACCGTATTTTCCCCGGTACCTACGCACCGGTGATGGTCGGCGAGGGCGGCAAACGTGTGATCAAGCCAATGCGCTACCAGTGCCGGCTGCCGGACAAGCCTGCGCGCAACGACATCCTCTATCCCGGCACCTACAACGCGCGGCGCGACAGCCTGGAAGGCTATTGGCGCGGTGCATTCGGGCTGCGCCACGGCGTGGTGGTGGTGCAGGCGTTCTATGAGCATGTGCCACGCCATGCCATCGCCGGCCATACACTGGGTGCCGATGAGAAGGATCAGGACGTGGTGCTGGAGTTCCGGCCCGATCCCCCGCGCGACCTGCTGCTGGCCTGCCTGTGGGCGGAATGGGAAGGACCGGAAGGTCGCCTCCTGTCATTTGCCACGATCACCGACACGCCTCCGCACGACGTCGCCGCTGCGGGCCATGACCGCGGCGTCGTTCCCATCCGCAAGGAACACCTCGATGCCTGGCTCAATCCCGATCCGGATGACCTGGCGCGGCAGTACCGCATCCTCGACGACCGCGAGGAGATCCGCTACGTATACGAAGAAGCGGGCTGAACACCGCGCACAGATGAAAAACCCCGCCTGGGCGGGGTTCATGGATCAGGGATTGCCGCCGCACATCGCCTCTTCGCAGAAGGCCTGTTCCTGCAGGCATTGTTCGACCTCTCCACCCCGCGCGATGCAGCTCTTGTAGAGCTGGAAACAGGGCTGGCCACACCACGCGGCAGAGGCCGTACCACCGAAGACCGCCATCGAAAGGACACCCGCAGCAACCATGCGCTTGATCCACTTCTTCATGCCACTCTCCTTGTAGGCCTGAGCATTCAGGCCCGGGCAGGATACGCC
The DNA here is from genome assembly GCF_004346925.1 of Stenotrophomonas sp. ASS1. Classification (NCBI taxonomy): domain Bacteria; kingdom Pseudomonadati; phylum Pseudomonadota; class Gammaproteobacteria; order Lysobacterales; family Lysobacteraceae; genus Stenotrophomonas; species Stenotrophomonas oleivorans. The sequence continues at coordinate 2,707,031 of NZ_CP031167.1, forward strand.
CACCGCTTCAGCACGCGCCAATCAAGCGCTGGCGCTGGCGCGGCCCACTGCGCGTACCAGCGCCTGGCTCAGCTCTGCCGAGAGATAGGGCTTGACCAGCAGCACGCCGGCCAGCATCGGCTCGGGCAGCTGCTCGGCCTGCATCCCGGTGGCCAGCACGAACGGCACCCCGCGCGCCGACAGTGCCGCAGCCACCGGCTCGCTGGTCTCATTGCGGGCCAGGCGGTAGTCGAGCAGGGCCACGTCCGGGGTCGACGCCTGCAGCAGGCGCAGCGCTTCAGCCACGCTCGCGGCCAGCCCCACCACCGTCGCACCGGCATGCACCAGCTGCATCTGCAGCAGTGCGGCACTCATCTCGTCGTTCTCGACCACCAGCACCCTCAGGTCCTGCAACACTGTCATCGGCTACCGCTCCTGGAGGCATTCAAGCCGCCGCAGTATAGCCATGACAGGGCCGAAGCCGACAGGACGCGCCCCGATCGGCCTCCCCACTATGAAAGCCATGCCGACCTCGGTTACACTCGCACGCTGCCTGCCGGTGTGGCGGAATGGTATACGCAGCTGACTCAAAATCAGCCGGGGGTGACCCCATGAAGGTTCGAGTCCTTTCACCGGCACCACTGCATCAAAGGCCAGGTCACCGACCTGGCCTTTTGCATTTTCAGGGCCCGTGCGCCGACACTGGCGACGATGCCAACGCCCGCCCTGCCCACGCTCCCTGCCACCCTGCCCGCACGGCTGCGTCCACTGCACGTGGATGATGCTGCCGCCTGGGCCGGCTATCTCTCGCTGCCGGGCGTGACCGAGCACACCAGCTGGGGCGACGTTTCCGAAAGAGCACTGCGCTGCCAGATCGCCGGTTACCTGCCCACGGCAACGGACCAGCGCTGGGCGCTGGTGGGCGCCGACAGCCAGCTGATCGGCACCGTTGGCCTGAACGGAATCGACCTGTCGCATGGCCGCGGCGAACTTGCCTATGATCTCGATCCGCGCTGGCAGGGTCAGGGACTGGCCACGCACGCAGCACGCGCGGTGCTCGAATGGGGCCATGCCGCACTCGCCCTGGTCCGAATCCAGGCGACTGTCCTGGACAGCAACGCCCGCTCGATCGCCGTGCTGGAACGCCTCGGCATGCAGCGCGAAGGCCTGCTGCGCGCTTACCGGCGGGTTCGAGGACAGCCCCGTGACTTCTGGATGTACGCCCGCGTCGAAGGCTCCGCGTCACCATGCTGAAACACAACTGCGACTTCCGGCAAGCTTCGAAATAGACGCAGCGCACACTTTTCTTGCAAGCCACACGTGCTTCTGCCTATCGTGATCCCAGCCGGAGCTGGGGGCGGGGGAATGCATGACGTTGCGTGCGGCACTGTTTTTTCTGGTCACGCACGCGCTCGTCATTGCCTTTGTTGGCCCGCAGGACCCGGTCGGCTCCTACCTGATGCTGATCACCGCCCCGTTGCTGGCTGCACTGGCCTGCGTGCGGCGTGCACGTGACAGCCGCCAGGCGGCCTGCAAATGGCGGACGCTGGGCGCTGCCGTGGGCCTGTTCTCGCTGGCCCTGCTCGCCCTGCTGTACCGCAATGTGGCCGGCCTCGATCCTGCGCAGATGACCGTGTCTTCGCTGATCCTGTACGTGTTCTACCGCATCCCCCTGACCTACGTGGCCGCCAGCCCGGGCGGCGGCAACCGCTGCATCCGCGCGGTGGACCTGCTGATCATCGCACTGCTGTGGCTGCTGTACTTCGGGCACACGCGGGCGATGGCGCATTTCAACGCCGCATTGTGGACGCAGTGCCTGAACGCCATGAGCAACCTACAGAACAGCCTGGTGTTCTGCTTCGCGCTGATCCGCTTCCTGGCCGAGGACAATCCCGACCGCCGCGATTTTTTCCGGACACTTGCGATCTACGCGCTGGGCTACTTCCTGCTGGCGTTCTACATCAACACCTGCCAGCCGCAGCTGCCTGACGGCAACTGGGGGGACCTGCTGATCAGCGGACTGTTCGTGATGCTGGCCGTCATGGCCGCCAGCAAGCGCCGCTATCCGGCGGTGGAGGTATCGCGCAGCCTGCGCCGCATCGTCGACGCCGGCGTGCCGTTGATGCTGCCCTTGCTGCTGATGATGGTGGCGCTGCTGGTCGCGCGCCTGCAGCCCACCCTGGCCACGGTGGGCTTCATTGGTGCCATGCTCGGTTATGCCCTGCGCAGCGTGCTGAGCCAGGTGGAGATCCAGCGCCAGCGCGATGAGCTGGAAACGCTGGCGCGGCGCGATCCGCTGACTGGGCTGGGCAACCGCCGCAGCTTCGACGAATCTCTTGGCAATGCCCGTGGCCGCGCACGCCGCCAGGGACTCGGGCTGGCGGTACTGATGATCGACATCGACCACTTCAAACGGCTCAATGACACCTATGGCCATCCGGAGGGCGATCGTCGCCTGCAGTCGGTCGCCGCCATTCTTGATGGCTGCCTGCAACGGGGTGACGATCTGCTGGCGCGCTATGGCGGCGAAGAGTTCATCGCCGCCCTGCCCTCGCCCGATGCCGCCCACGCCCTGGGCCTGGGCGAACGGCTGCGCGCTTCGGTCGAAGCCGCAGCCCTGCCCGCCCCCGAGGCCACCGTCACCATCAGCATCGGCGTGGCCTGGCAGGCACCCGGCGAAGACCGCGATCCGCGCGACCTGGTCGAACGCGCCGACCAGGCCCTGTACCGCGCCAAACATGCCGGTCGCAACTGCGTACGCGGCGACACCGATAGCAAGGAAGACCCGTCCGGTCGCCGCGCCTAGACCGCGTGCAGCCCCGCTGTTCCGTGCCGGTGCCCGGCCCCGCCCTGCACGCGGAAACTGGCCACGGTCTGCAGCAGCTGCGCCGACTGCTCTTCCATGCTGCGCGCCGCCGCCGACGCCTCCTCGACCAGGGCCGCGTTCTGCTGGGTGCCCTGATCGATCAGGTCGACCGCATGATTCATCTGCTGGATATCGTCGCTCTGCTGCTGCGAGGCCGTGCTGATTTCAGTCATCAGGTCACTGACCCGGCGCACGTTGGTCACGATTTCATCCATGGTACGGCCCGCGCTCTCAACCTGCGCCGTGCCGGCGCCCACATTGGCAACCGACTCATCGATCAGGTGCTTGATCTCCTTGGCTGCGCTGGCCGAACGCTGCGACAGCTCGCGGATCTCAGTGGCGACCACGGCAAAGCCGCGGCCATGTTCACCGGCACGCGCAGCCTCCACCGCTGCGTTCAGCGCGAGAATGTTGGTCTGGAAGGCGATGCCGTCGATCACTCCGATGATGTCGACGATGCGCCGCGACGAGGCATTGATCACCGCCATCGTCTCGACCACTTCATGCACCACAGTGCCGCCTCGAGCGGCGACGTCGGCCGCTCCGCCGGCCAGCTGGCTGGCCTGGCGCGCGTTGGTGGCCGTGCGCTGCACGGTCTCGGCCAGGCCCTTCATCGACACAGCGGTTTCCTCCAGCGAGGCCGCCTGCTGCTCGGTACGCTGCGAGAGGTCGCTGTTGCCCTGTGCGATTTCGGTCGCGCCGACTGCGATGGTGTCCGCGGCGAACTTGATCTGGCCGATGATCGCGGCCATCGCCTCGACCAGCGAATTCACGCCTTCGCACAGTTCGGCGATCGACCCGTTCTTGTCGGCGGTGGCCACGCGCCGGGTCAGATCGCCCTGCTTGGCGGCAGCCACCACCTCGCGGGTCTGCGCCACGGCGCGCTGCATGGCCTGGTTCTCGTGCACCTGCGCAGTGATGTCGGTGGCGTACTTGACGACCTTGAACGGCTTGCCATTGAGGTCCAGGATCGGGTTGTAGGATGCCTGGATCCAGACCTCGCGCCCGCCCTTGCCCAGGCGCCGATACTGGCCGGCGTCATATTCGCCGCGCCCGAGCTTCTCCCAGAACTGGCGATACTCGACGCTGCTGCGATGCTCAGGCTCGACAAACAATGAATGGTGCTGCCCGCGCACCTCGTCCAGGCTGTAGCCGGTAGCGGCCAGGAAATTGTCATTGGCCGACAGGATGCGGCCATCCATGCTGAACTCGATCACCGCCTGCGATTTGGCGATCGCGGCCAGTTGCCCCGCCGAGTCGGCCGCCTGCAGCTTCTGCGCGGTGATGTCGGTCGCGAACTTGACCACCTTGTACGGCCGCCCCTGGCGGTCCAGCACCGGGTTGTACGAGGCCTGGATCCAGATCTCACGCTGGCCCTTGCCGAAGCGCCGGTACTGTCCGGCGTCATATTCGCCACGCCCCAGGCGCACCCAGAAGTCGCGGTATTCCGCGCTGCGCGCCTGCTCGGGGTCGACGAACAGGGAGTGATGCTTGCCCTGGATCTCCTCCAGCCGGTAACCCATCGCCTGCAGGAAATTGTCATTGGCCCGCAGGATGGTGCCGTCGAGAGCGAACTCGATGACGGCCTGCACGCGATGCAGCGCGGCCACCTGCGCTTCCAGCTCGGTGCGGTCGGTCATCGCCGCCTCTGTGCTGGTGCGTTGCTGCGGCGCCAGCACGCCAAGCAGCGCACGCCAGGGCGACCAACGGGTATGCAGCTCGGCCGGCGCCTGCGCGCCTGCCGTGAAGCCTGGAATGAGCATTGTCTGATCCTCGGTGTCCGGTAAGCGGTTGTGACCCGACGGGCGGGATGCCCGGCGGCAACATCAGTTGCCAGGGACTACAGGTGCCAACGGGCACCTCTCGAGCGACTGCCAAGAACGTCTGCTGCGGGTGCGATCGGCATCTGGAAACGGCGGAACACACTGCGCGGACCACCCGTCGGGGGCAGCCTGGGGTCCTGCGGCGGGTGACTGGAGCGGGATCCAGAGGGAGTATCGGCGACGCCGTCGGCCGCTTTAGCGGGATTCCGCGACGTCCGTCGCAACTCTGTGCATTGCAGCCGGAATGCGGTAGACGATTGCCGTGTACTTCACGCCCTGCTCACGTGCCACAGCCTGCCCACCAAGGGACTCAGCCAATGCACGGCTGGACCGGTTCCGTTCCGCCACCGGGTAGCGGAACGCAGCACAGCGCAGGCGCCCGGAGGCCGCCGACCACACCGCCGCCACTGCCTCGCGGCCATAGCCGTGCCCATGCATCACTTCTGCGATCCAGATGCCCAGTTCGGGTTCTACTTCACGGGCTCGATGCAGGCCTGCCAGGCCAAGGAATACCCCATCCCCGCGCCTGCGGATCACCAACGTGATGTCGGTCCCGTCGGCGATGGTAAGCAGCCACGTCCGCCAGACGGCAACAAACGCCTCCTTCGAGGGTGGCGGCTCGAACGCCATATAGCGGGTCAGCCCGGGTGTGATTGCCACAAATGCCTCGTCGGCGTCACCGGGCGTGAAAGGGCGGAGGTGCAGCCGCGGACTGTCGATGGTCCAGTCGTCCAATGTCATCTTCTGCATCGCCTGGGCATTGCGTGCAGCATCGCTCAGCAGAAGGATGCAGCTCAAGGCAGAAAGGTTTACATGACCAATGCGGGATTCCCCAGCAGGAGAAAATGACCAGCATGAAGGTCCCGCAGGATGCTTATCGACATGGAGATCGCATGTTCCCTCGCTTAGCCAGCCTTCTCTTCCTGGCCCTGTGCAGCAGCAGCGCGCTGGCCAACGACGCCGCCTATCGACCCGCCTTCCACCCCGACCAGCTGAAGGGACCACCCGCAGGACGCCCGAACGAAGTGCTGGTGCTGGGCAGCCCGCACCTGTCCAGCCTGCCGGAGACCTTCACGCCGGCGATGCTGGAACCTCTGCTGCAGCGCCTGGAAGCCTGGCGGCCCACCGCGATCGCGGTGGAGAACCTGTCCGGCCTGCAGTGTGACTTCATGCGCCGCAATCCGGCCCGATACGCGGAGAGCGTAGCGGACTACTGCGTCGATCCGGCACCGGCGCAGGCCGCCACCGGCCTGGACGTGCCCAGCGCCAACGTGGAGATGGAACGCCTGCTTGCGGATTGGCCGAAGGCGCCGACCGCTGCCCAGCGGCGCCGATTGGCCGCCGTGTTCCTGGCCGCGGGCGAAAGCAGCTCGGCAGTCGTCCAATGGCTGCGGCTGCCCAGGGAAGAGCGACGTGCTTCGGACAGCCTGACACCGGAACTGGTGCAGTTCCTCGACACGCGCATGGCCCGCCGCAACGAGGCCGGACTGGTGGCCGGCGTACTTGCGGCACGCCTGGGGCTGGAGCGCCTGTGGTCGGTCGACGACCACACTGCAGATTCGCCAACACCGGAATCGCAGCAGAAGGCCTACGCTGCCGCCATACGCGGTGCCTGGGACAATTCCTTCGTCAAAGCGCGCAGGGCGGCCGATGAACGACTGGAGGCCAATCTTGCTCAACCGGATGGATTGCTCGCAATGTATCGCGCCTACAACGCCCCCGCGGCCGCGATGGTGGCCTTCAACAGCGATTTCGGCGCGACCCTCGTCGAGCCCTCGCCGGAAGGCTTCGGCCGCAACTACGTGGGCTTCTGGGAAACCCGCAACCTGCGCATGGTCGCCAACATGCGCGACATCCTGGGCCAGCATCCAGGCACCCGCATGCTGACCATCGTCGGTGCCTCGCACAAGGGCTACTACGAGGCTTACCTCAACCTGATGCATGACGTGCAGCTGGTCAGTTCGGATGAAGTACTGCGTTGACGTCAAGCCGGTCGGCTGCGGTATCTTGGATGCAACTTCAACCACTCCACGGAAGGAACCCATAATGAAACAACGCATTTCCGCCGTACTCTTTGCCATAGGCCTGGCCGGTGCTGCACAGGCCTCGGCATGCGATCTCACTCTCGACAGTGGTGGTGACCTTGCTGCCGCAGTGACCGCCGCACCTGGCAAGAAAATCTGCCTGCGGCCTGGCGCCTACGTCACTGGGCCTGCACCACTGGAAGTTCCCTCCGGCACGACCATCGAGGGATTGGGTGCGAGCATGGCCGACGTCGTGATCTCCGCCCATGGCTCCCCACAGAAGGCAATCGGGCTCGGCAGCGGCACCATGCTGCACAACTTCACATTGTCCACCGGTGCAGGCGGAAACTTCGGTGTACTGGCCTATCATCAGGACCGCATCATCATCTGGAGCCTCGATATCGTCGGCTTCCAGATCAGCACTGGTGTCGTGGGCGGGAAAGGTGTGGATATATGGGACACCTTCATGCGTGCCAACGGCATAGCGGGCAACAATGTGGCAGACCCGAATCTGTGGATCACCGATTCCCGCGACGTCACCATCCTCTATGGGCAGCTGACCGGACGCAAGGATGGCCCGGGGGGCGATGGCGAGATGGCCATCTACAACTCGAGCAACGTCATGATTGATGGCGCCCGCGTCATCGACTCCGGCGCCAGCGCCATCTATCTGGTGAACTGCGTCGACTGCACCATCAAGAACTCGGTGATCGAACGCCCTGGTGAATGGGGTATTGACGTCGTACAGGGTTCACAGCGCTTTTTTGCAGAAAACAATGCTGTAAGCGGTGCGAACTATGGTGGAGCGGTGTTTGAGACATCGGGCGGTACCACGGCAACATTCCGCTCCAACCGGTTCATTCAGAATCGTCGCTTGGGTGTTGGAAACTGCAACGGCATCAATGCAAAGGGTGGTGTTGCAGGCGTTCTATCGACAGGTAACATCTCTTTCCCTTCAGGTGATCTCTGCGCCTTCCCGTGAAGCATGGGCCTGAGCATCAAAAGCATGAGGCGGTACTTCCTTCCCGCCCGTCCGCCACAGCACGATGCTGGCGGCACCGATACAGGACAGCGTGAACACCAGCAGGGCGACCGCGCCGCCCTGCAGTACCGGCAGCAGGGCCTGCGCGTGAAGGTCGCCGCGCAGCTGTTCCGCACGCAGGCAGGCGGCCAGCGCGAGGCACCAGCCAACCATCGCCGGGGCGTAGGCCCGCATCGCAACCGGGTTCCAGACCTTCATGGGATCACCTGCATGAGTGGATGTGCGCGCAGTATTCGCGCACGTCCTCTCACAGGCTGAGATCAGCCTTCGGCGGCTTCGGAATCATCGCCGGGCAGCTCACTGGCCTCGCCCTGCACCTGTACGTTGTTGCGACCCATTGCCTTGGCCCGGTAGCACTGGGCATCAGCCGCTGCCACGGCCTGGTCCACGCTCATCCCACCCGCCAATGGCGCGATACCGATGCTGGCACCCACATGCAGGCGGTCCCGGTCCCACGGAATCGACAGCGACGCCAGGGTGTGCAGCAGTTCACCGCCGATGCGCGCGGCACGACGCGGCGTGCAGCCGGACAGGATCACTGCGAATTCGTCGCCGCCCAGACGCGCCACTACGTCCGAATCACGCACACCGTGGCGCAGCACGCTGGCCACCGCCCACAGCACGGCATCGCCGGCCAGATGGCCCCAGGTGTCGTTGACCGGCTTGAAGCGGTCCAGGTCGATGTACATCAACGACGCGGCCTGGCCAGTTCGCTCGACGCGGGTGATCGCCTGCTGCAGATGCACCTCGAAACCGCGACGGTTGCTCAGCTCGGTGAGCGGATCGATCTCGGCCAGATGGCGCGCTTCGCGCTGGCGCGCGCGCTGCTGGGTGTCATCACGCAGTACCCACACTGCACCGCGTACATGACCTTCATCATCGCGCAGCCAGGCACGGGTCAGGTCGACCGGGATCGTGGCCGTGCCCAGGCGCAGCAGAAGATCGGCGTGCAGGTCCACCGCATTGCTTTCCGGGTCCAGCAGGACCGACACATCCAGTACCGAGCCGGGCGCATATTCGGTGGTGAGTGCCAGCACGTCCTGCACCTTGTGCCCGGCCAGCGACAGCGCGCCATCACCCGCCAGGGTGCGTACTGCGGCGGCATTGGCGTAGTCGATACGGCCATCCAGGCTGACACTGAGCACCAGGTCGGCAACCGCATCAAGCGTGATACGGCTGCGCTGCTCGCTCTCGAACAGGCGCTGCTCGCTGCTGCGCTGGGCGCTGATGTCCTGGATCTGCGACACGAAATGCAGCGGTTCACCGTGCTCGGTGCGCACCAGCGACACCGACAGCCGCGCCCAGATCACCTTGCCGTCGCGATCGAGATAGCGCTTTTCCAGGTGGTAGTGGCTGCGCCGCCCGGCCAGCAGATCCTGCACCAGGGCCAGGTCGGTCTGCAGGTCATCGGGGTGGGTCAGGCGCTGGAAATCAACCTGCAGCAGTTCTTCGCGGGGGTAGCCCAGGATCCGGCACAGTGCGTCATTGACGTCCAGCCAGCGTCCTTCCAGCGACACCAGCGCCATGCCCAGCGCCGCCGACGTGAACGCACCGGCGAATTTCTCTGCCGACAGGCGTGCTTCGGCGCGCGCCTGCAGGATCTCGGTGATGTCGATGGACATGCCGACATAGCCGATCCGCGCGCCGCCGGCACCATCCATGCGGCTGATCGACAAGCGCACCTGGCGTGGCTGGCCATCCTTGCGCCGCAGTGTCCACTGCCGTGAATAGGTCTGCTCATCGGCGCGGGCGCTGAGTGCTTCAAACGCGCCCGGTAGGCTTCCATCCGCAGCCGCCAGCGGCCGCAGCCAGGCCGCCAGCTCGTCCGGATCGTGGAAATCACCCAGTCGCCGCTGGCCGACCACTTCTTCCGCGCTGTAACCCAGCAGGCGTTCCGCGCCGGTATTGAACAGGGTGATGGTGCCTTCGGTATCGGTCGCGATCACCGCCACCTCATCGGACGCGTCGACCACGGCCTGCAATCGCTGCCGGCTCTCGGCCGCATCCTGCCGCGCCTGCTGCAGCTCGGTCACGTCGGCGTGCGCACCGGCCATCCACAGCGGTCGTCCCTGCCCGTCCCATTCGAACACGCGGCCACGGTCGTGGATCCATATCCACTGGCCATTCTTGTGGCGCATGCGCAACAGGCAGACGTAGTTGTCGCTGCGGCCTTCGAAATGGTCCTCGAGCGCCGCGTCGGACAGGACGATGTCGTCGGGGTGGACCAGCTTCAGGAACGTCTTCTGGCACACCGGCTCCAGCTCTTCCAGGCGATAGCCGACAATCTCCGCCCAGCGCGCATTGACCCGCATTTCGCCGGTCTGCACGTTCCATTCCCAGGTACCGGCAGCGGTGCCGTCGATGATCATGGCCAGGCGCCGGCGCTCCTCTGCCAGTTCCTGCAGGCGCCGCTCGAGCAGCCCGTTGCCGTTGTTTCCCTGGCCCGCCATCAATCCGGTCCCCGGCCCGCACAGGCGGGCAGCAGCCGCAGCACAACGCTGCAGCCCTCAACGAAGACAACGGGTCCTGCTGGCGTCATGGCCCTCCCCAGCGACAGCGGGGAGGCCAAACGCCCCCCTCAGGCGCAAGTGTGCGCAATCACGGGGAAAATCGACAAGTCCCCCGCCACGAATCAAGCGTGACGGGGGACACGGTCCTCAACTGCGCTTGGCGCGGGCGAAGGCCTCCGCCAGGGCGTTGTTGGCCGGGGGCGCGGACTGAGCGGGACGGCCGCCATTGCCCTGGCCCCGGTTTGGCCCGCGGTTCTGGCCGCCTGCGTCGCGGCGCGGCCCCTGCCCTTGGCCGCGGTCATCACGCTGGCCCGGGCGGCTGGTGGCCTGCCCGGGGGTGTCGTCCAGGCGCCGGGTCAGGGCGATGCGCTTGCGCGCCACGTCCACCTCCAGCACCTTGACCTTGACGATATCGCCGGCCTTGACCACGTCGCGCGGGTCCTTCACGAAGGTATCGGAGAGCGCCGAGATGTGGATCAGGCCATCCTGGTGCACGCCGATATCGACGAAGGCGCCGAAGGCGGCCACGTTGCTGACCACACCTTCCAGCACCATGCCCTCGCGCAGGTCCTTGATGTCCTCGACGCCCTCGGCGAAGCGCGCGGCCTTGAACTCCGGACGCGGGTCACGGCCCGGCTTTTCCAGTTCCTTCAGGATGTCGCGCACGGTCGGCACGCCGAAGGTGTCGTCGGTGAACTGTTCTGCCTTCAAGCCGCGCAGGAAGCTGCCATCACCGATCAGCGCCTTGATCGGGCGCGCGGTGCTGGCCACGATGCGCTCGACCACCGGGTAGGCTTCGGGGTGCACCGCCGAGGCGTCCAGCGGCTGGTCACCATCGGCGATACGCAGGAAGCCGGCGCACTGCTCGAAGGTCTTCTCGCCCAGGCGCGCGACCTTCAGCAGGTCCTTGCGGCGCTTGAACGGGCCATTGTCGTCACGATGGCGCACGATGTTCTCGGCCACCGTGGACGACAGGCCGGACACGCGCGACAGCAGCGCGGCCGAGGCAGTGTTCACGTACACGCCCACGGCATTCACGCAGTCCTCGACCCGCGCATCCAGTGCCCGCGCCAGGCGGTACTGGTCCACGTCGTGCTGGTACTGGCCGACACCGATCGCCTTGGGTTCGATCTTCACCAGTTCGGCCAGCGGATCCTGCAGGCGGCGCGCGATGGACACCGCGCCACGCAGCGACACGTCCAGCCCCGGGAATTCCTTGGCCGCGAACTCGGACGCCGAGTACACCGACGCGCCCGCCTCGCTGACCACCACCTTCTGCAGCTTCGGGTTGGCGGCAGCCTTGATCGCTTCGCCGGCCAGCTTGTCGGTTTCGCGGCTGGCGGTGCCGTTGCCGATCGCGATCAGTTCCACGTTGTACTTGGCGCACAGCTGCTTGATCGTCTGCAGCGACTGCTCCCACTGGCGGCGCGGCTCGTGCGGGTAGATGGTGTCGGTGGCGACCAGCTTGCCGGTCGCATCAACCACGGCGATCTTGCAGCCGGTACGAATGCCCGGATCCAGCCCGAGTACAGTCTTCGGGCCCGCCGGGGCGGCCAGCAGCAGGTCCTTCAGGTTGTCGCCGAACACAGCGATGGCTTCGGCTTCGGCCTTTTCGCGAGCCTGGTTGAACAGGTCCAGCAGCAGATGGGTGTGCAGCTTGGCACGCCAGGTCAGGCGGCAGGCATCCAGCAGCCAGCGGTCGGCGGCACGGCCCTGATCGGCGATGCCGGCCTTGCGCGCCACGCGTCCTTCGGCGTACTGGTGACCGGCCTCGGCCTCGCTGCCCGGGTCCAGTTCCAGGAACAGGATTTCCTCGCGGCGCGCACGGAACAGCGCCAGCAAGCGGTGCGAGGGAATCTTCGCCAGCGCCTCGGCGTGTTCGAAATAGTCACGGTACTTGGCGCCTTCGGTTTCCTTGCCCTCGGCCACGCGGGCACGGATCACGCCGGTCTCGCCCAGCCAGGTGCGCAGCTCACCGACCAGCGCGGCATCTTCGCCCCAGCGCTCCATCAGGATCGCGCGTGCACCTTCCAGCGCGGCCTTGGTGTCGGCCACGCCCTTGTCGGTGTCAATAAAGGTGGCCGCGAAGACCTGCGGGTCCTGCGTCGGGTCGGCCAGCAGGCCATCAGCCAGCGGTTCCAGACCGGCCTCGCGGGCGATCTGGGCGCGCGTACGGCGCTTGGGCTTGTACGGCAGGTACAGGTCTTCCAGCCGGCTCTTGGTGTCGGCGGCCAGGATGTCGTTGCGCAGTTCGTCGCTGAGCTTGCCCTGCTCACCGATGCTGGCCAGCACCGCCGCGCGACGGTCTTCCAGTTCGCGCAGGTAGGTCAGGCGCACTTCCAGGTTGCGCAGCTGGGTGTCGTCCAGGCCCCCGGTCACTTCCTTGCGGTAGCGCGCGATGAACGGAACGCTGGCGCCCTCGTCGAGCAGGCCGACGGCGGCACGTACCTGGGCGGACTGGGCACCGATCTCGTCGGCGATGGTCTGGGCGATCTGCTGGGCGAGCGCGCTCTGGGCGTTCTTGGCGTCGTGCATTGCTTCAGGTCTGTGCCGCGTTACGGGAAGACCCCATTCTGGCAATCCACGACGGAGCCGGACAAGGCATTGACAGGGGGCGAGGTTCAGCAGCGAGGCCGGAGTGGACGCCGGCATCCTGGCGAAAAGAGGGCTCGGACTGGCCCTGGGCTGGGATGCCGGCGCGGGCGCGCGATGGTGGGCGCGCCCTGCCGCGTGTTGCGGAGGTCAGCGGTAGTGGCGGGCGGCGCGCTGCATGACGATCTCGTCACGCATGCCTTCCAGGGCCATCAGGCGGACCTTGCCGACACCCTGCAGTTCCATGAACCGCTCCGTGTAGAACTCCGGCCCCAGCGCGGTGTCGGCGCGGGATTTGCTGAAGCCGTAGGGCACCACGCCCTTCTCGCCATCCTTGCTACCACCGACATAAAGAACGATTGCCATGTGATGTATTCCTCCAAATTGCTACTGCGTACTGCACTCGATGAGCGATGCTGCGAGCTCATCGAGGGAGAGCTTACCGCGTCGAACCTGACTGGAACGTCACGAAGGCTAATGACGATCGGTTGCATGCAGATGACTGCGGGATCGCAGCAGAATGCTTACGGATCTTTAACTTCCGACTAACGAATCGGGGGTTTCCAGCCAACGGCGCAGCCCCTCGTGGGTGGTTTGGTTGTTCGCGGAAAGCTGGTTTCCCGGGGGCTGGCCGGGAGGGTGGGTAGTGCGGGGACGCCGTGAACCCGTCCCTGGGGGCTTGGCCGCGGCATCCATGCCGCGGACACCCCGCCCCACCCACCCTCCCGGCCGCTGACAGGTTCCTGATGCCTGCCTCCCCCCACGGAAAAGAAAAAAGAAGATCAAAAGCAAAAACAGCTTGGCCGGCTGATTTGTTGCTTCCTGTAGAGCCAAGCCAAGCCAAGCCATGCCCCGCTCGCGAGCAAGCGCAGCGCGCGACCCGCTTTTGCCTTGCTTTTTCTTCTCCGTGGCGGGCCGCGCAGGAAACTGTCAGGGGCCGGGCGGGGTGGGTTCGCGGGACCGTTGGCGCCATGGATGGCGCCATCGAGCCCCCAGGGACGGGTTTACGGCGTGTCCCGCGAACCCACCCCGCCCGGCCCAATCGCATGAACGCATTCCGCGACCACCCACGAGGGGCTGCGCCGTTGGCTGGAAACTACGGCCACCAGCCACGCCCGAACCGGGCGAAATGATCGGCCGCGCGCTCGAACGGGTTGCGCGCACTCACCCCGCCACACAGCAGGTACACCGGCAGGTACAGCGGCCCCAGCACCATGTACTGGTAGACGTGCGCGCGTTCGTGGTCATCCAGCCGGATCAGCGGCTCCACGCCCCACCCCGCCTGGTGTGCATAGGTGCGGCAGGAAATGCCCAGGTCATGCCCGGTGTGCAGGATCACATTGCCCAGGGTGATCGCCCCACCCGGCCCCCACGGCCAGCGATCGAACACCAACGCGCTGTCACGGCCGCTCCAGCGCAGCGTCGCGCCGCCGAGCATGCCGGCCAGTCCACCGATCAGGCCGAGCAGTGAATTGGGGGACGTCCACACCGCGCCCAGCACCTGCAGCGCGCGCAGCCAGACCGGCCAGGGCGTCACGGGAGTCTTCAATCGGCCTCGTTGGGAATCAGCAGCCACAGGATCAGGTAGACCAGGATGCCGGGGAAGGCCGCCGAGCCGATCGAGACCAGCACGAACACGATCCGTACCAGGGTGGCATTCCAGCCGAAGCGATGGGCAATGCCGCCCATCACGCCGGCAATCATGCGGTCGTTCAATGAACGCGACAGCGTGCGCGGCGTGGTGTTCATGGCGGTTCTCCTGGGCTACGGGAAAAAGCAGTCGAGCAAGGCTCGACTCTACACCGCTCCTATGTCTACGGAGCGCGGTGGCGCAGGGCCTGCAGGCGCGCGCCGAACCAGGCGGCTGCAGTCTGTTCAGGCTGCCCCGGGCACTGGATGCGATAGGGCTTGCCGCTCATGCTGCTCTGGCTGGCGGCGCGCTCGATGAACTGCTCGGCGCTGTCCACCATGTTCTTCTTCAGCAGATAATCATACTTGCGCTGCAGGTGCGACCGCGCATCGCTGCCGTCGTACCAGCTGCCATTGCGCTGGAACCGGCACTGGGAGCCGTCCAGGCTGGAGATCAGCTGGGCGATCTCCCGGCGTGCATCCGTACTGGGTGCGGCGTGGGCAACAGGTGCTGCCAGCAGCAGCGTGGCAAGCAGCAGCGTGAACCGTTGCGACATCATTATTCTCCAAGGCAGTCGAGCAAGCTCGACTCTACAAAAGCGAAGCAAGCCTTACACGTCGCGCGCCTTCAACCAGCCATCGATCGTGGCCGGCACTTCGCGCTGCGCGCGACCGGACACGTAGATGCCGATATGGCCGCCACGGAAACTGGACTCGGTGTAGTCCTCGGTGCCCAGGCGCCCACGCATTGCGCGCGAGGCATCCGGCGGCACCAGATGGTCCTGCTCGGCATAGATGTTCAGCACCGGCAAGGTCACCTGCGACAGATCCACCGCTTCCTCGCCGATCCGCACCGTGCCGTTCACCAGCCCGTTGCCCTGGTAGAACTGCTTGATGAAGTCGCGGAACGCCTCGCCCGCCAGGTCCGGTGAATCGAAGATCCACTTCTCCATGCGCAGGAAATCCTCCAGCGCGGCCTTGTCATCGAGAATGTCGAGCAGGCCGACGTACTTCTGCACGTTGAGGCGAAACGGCTTGAGCATCAGGTAACTGGCATTCATCAGGTCGGCCGGGATGTTGCCCAGCGTGTCAACCAGCAGGTCCACATCCACCTGCCGCGCCCAGTGCGAGAGCATGTTGTCGGCGGTGTGGAAATCGACCGGGGTGACCATGGTGATCAGCTTGCCCAGCTTCTGTCGGCGCAGCGCGGCATAGCACAGCGCGAACACGCCGCCCTGGCAGATGCCGAGCAGGTCGACCGGTCCACCACTGCGCGCGCGCAGCGCATCGACCGCGCCATCGATGTAGCGCAGCAGGTAGTCCTCCAGGGTCTGGAAGCGCTCCGAGCGATCCGGGTAACCCCAGTCCAGCACGTAGACGTCCTGCCCCAGCGCCAGCAGCTTCTGTACCAGTGAGCGATCGGCCTGCAGGTCGACCATGTACGGCCGGTTGACCAGCGCGTAGACGATCAGCAACGGCGTGCGGCGGGTCGGTGTCTGTTCGCCGACGAAGCGGTACAGCACCACCTTGTCGTCGCGCCAGACTTCCTCGCGCGCGGTCACGCCGTAGTCCACGTCTTCCACCTGCGGCAGCAGCTTCAGCCCTTCCATCAGCTTGCGCTGCATGGCCAGGGTTTCCTGCATCAGGTCATCGGCGTTGAAGCCCAGCGGTCCTTTCATCGGTCACGCGTCCGCGTGGAAGTACGGGGCGCTGCCTTTGGTGCAGCCTTTTTCGCAGGCGCCTTCTTTGCCGGCGCGGCCTTCTTCGCGGCCTTGCGCGCGACCGGCTTCACCTTCGCCGGCGCCGGCTGTGCCACCGGATCGACCTCGCCCCTTCCGGCCATGGCCGCCACCTGTGCCTGCAGGCGGCGCAGGCTGCGCTCCAGCTCGGCGATGCGGCGGTGCGCGGCGTCCATCTCACTGCGGGTCGGCAGGCCGATCCGTTCACTCATCTGTTCCACCTCGCGCTGCAGGCCGGCGCGCAGGCGCATCTGAGCGTTGCCCAGCGCGGCATACACCTGCTGGAACGGTTCGGACATGGCGACCTTGGCGTAGGCCTCCTCGGCCACTTCGATCCACAGGTCGAACATTGCGCGGGCGCTGGTCAGCTGGCTGCCCGGCTGCTCGTGCTCGGCCAGGCGCTGCTCGAACAGCGCGAAGGCCTCGTCCAGTGCCTGCTTGATCTGATCGACGTAGGCGCGTGAATGCTGCTGGTATTCCTCCTGCGCCCGCAGCAGCGCCTGCCAGCGCGCCTGGTGCTCGCGGCCGGGCCCGAACGCCGGGCTCTGCAGCCACGGACCGGCCTGCAGCTGGAACTGCTGCAGCCAGGCGGCAAACTCCGGTACAGCGGCGCCAGCGTGGGTGCTGCCACGGGCGCCCTGCAGCATCCACTGCAGCATGCCGTCGCCCTGCCCCTGCACCGCCTCGCGCCAGGCTTGTGCCACATCGGCACTGCTGGCGTCGCGGCCGGCGAAACGCGCGGCCACTTCCTGCATGGTGCCGTACCAGCTGCCCGCCTGTTCGCGGAAGCGGCGCACGGCATCTTCCGGCGCGCCCTGCCCCTGCTCGGGCAACAGCTGGCCCCACCAGTCGAACAGCCGTTGCCAGCTGCCGGGGTCGTCACCTGCCGGCGCACCGGGCGTGCTGGCGTGGCGCAGGGCATCGCCCCAGGCGCCGAAGTACTGCCGGGCCAAGGTTTCGAAATCACTGCTGCCGGCGTCGTGGGCCGAGCTGGTCATCGCAGGCCTCCGCAGGGCTGGCTCATGGCTTGGGGATACGCAGGGTCTTGCTGATCATCAGCGACCCGGACAGGGCGAACAACAGCACCATCGGGTGCAGCTGCCACGGGCCGATCTGCCACTGGCCGAACCAGATGTTCTGGCCGATGGCATCGGTACCGGCGGCGATCGCCAGCACGATCACCAGCACCAGGCTGGTCGGGATCGGGGTGCCCTCGAAATACGCGACCTTGCCCTCGTCGCCGGCCAGCGCCTCGGCGGTGACGTTGTAGCGCGCCAGGCGGCTGACGCCGCAGCAGACGAAATAGCTCAGCACCAGCCAGTCCCAGCCGCCCTGCATGCCGCAGGCGTAGGCCAGCGCCGCCGGGGCCACACCGAAGGAGATCACGTCGGACAGCGAGTCCAGCTCGCGGCCCAGGGTGGAGCTGGACTTGCGCCAGCGCGCGATGCGCCCATCGAGGGCGTCGAAAATGAAAGCCAGCGGGATCAACGCCATGCCGAACAGCAGGTAGCCGCGCTCGCCGTCCTGCAGGAAGCGCATTGCGGCAAAGACCGCACCGGTGCCGCAGAAAGCATTGGCCAGGGTGAACCAGTCGGCCAGCTGGAATTCGCGCAGCATCGAGAAGTGACGTTTCATGGGGTCTCACGGAGCATCAAGGCCCACAGGTTACCGCGAGCGCCGCCGCTGGCGACAGCGTTGGCAGGCCCCAGCCTTCACCGCTCCCTCACCTGTCCTCACCGGCGGTGAATTTTTCGCCACCCATCTTGACAGCCTAGGGGGGTGGCGCCTGTCGCGGCTTATCCACAAAGTTGCCCACGCGTAATCCACACCCCCTGTGGACAACCAGATCTCACCGACTGCGACGCTGGACATTTCCTCATCACCCCGAAGCGGGGTTTCCCTACTTCCCAAGCCACAAGGTCGGCGCTATGGTCACCGGCGGACCCGCCGCCGCCACGCCCGAAACTCTGCAACGGACGATGATGATGCTGGATGCTCCCACTCTGGCCGCACAGCTGCGGCAGCCCCATGGCGAGGCCGCGCTGGCGGTGGCTGACTCGATGAACCGCAGCAACAGCGCACTCAACCTGGCCGCGATCGGGCTGCTGGCCGTCGGTACTGGCGAACGGGTCCTGGAGATCGGCCCCGGCAATGCGGCCTTCGCGCCGCTGATGCTGCAGGCCACCGGCAGCCACTATCTGGGTATTGAGCTGTCCACCGCCATGGTCGAGGCCGGCAACCAGCGCCTGGCCAGCGCCGGGTTGGCCGAGCGTGCCGCGATGCGACACGGCGACGCTCATGCGCTGCCGGTCGCCGATGCCGCGATGGATGCCGCGCTGGCGGTCAACACCCTGTACTTCTGGCCGAACCTGGCGTCGGTGCTGGACGAGCTGGCGCGGGTGCTGCGCCGGGGCGGCCGCCTGTGCCTGGCCTTTGGCGACGCCAGCTTCATGCGAAGCCTGCCATTTGCTGCCGACTTCCAACTGCATGAGCTGGACGCGGTGGAGCTGGCGCTGCGTGTGTCGGGCTTCCGCGTCTCGGCCTGGCGCAGCCACCGGGAATCCGCAGCCGGCAATGACGGCCAGATCCGCGAAAAGCACTTCCATCTGCTGCTGGCACAGCGGCGCTGAAGTGGTAGAGCCGGCCGTTCCGCGTTGCCGGCCAGCGGCCAGCACTACCCAGCCTGCACCCGCCGCCGCCAATGCGCGAAGCAGAACACCTGCATCACCAGCATCGCCAGCAACCCCAGCGGCCACGCCCACCACAGGCCGGCCAGACCATGCCGCGCCTGCAACCACATCGCCAACGGCAGCTCCAGCAGCAGTACCGCTGCCATGCCCAGCAACGCTGGCAACATCACCGTGCCACTGCCTCGCATCACTCCGACCAGCACCGCGCTGCCTCCCATCGCCAGCACGCCCCATACCACCGTGCGCAGCTGCGATGCGGCCAATTCGCGCACCTCTGCGGCCGCCAGAATCAGCCCGGTCAGCCAGGGCGCCAGCGCCATCACCAGCAGCACCACCACGCTCAGCATCGCCAGCCCAAGCAGCACACCGGTGCGAGCGATGGCGGGCAGCCGTGCCGTACGCCCCGCGCCCATCGCATGCGCCGCGAGGATGGTGGCGGTGATCCCCAGCGACATCGCAGGCAGTTGCACCCAGCTCATCAACTGGTTGACCGCACCGTAGGCGGCCGTGGCCGTGTAGCCGTAGCGGTTGATCCAGCCCAGCAACACGATTTCGGCAATGGCCAGGCTGAGCATCTGCAGCGATGACGGTACGCCGATGCGCAGCATCGCGCGGATGAGCACGCCATCGAAACGGATGGCACGCAGCAGCTCACGTCCCGGCGCCAACGGGTGCTCCATCCTCTGCCACCGCCACATAAGGCAGGCCAGGGCCAGCAGCGAGGCGAACGCCGCCGAGACTGCCGCACTGGCCGAACCCAGCTGCGGCAGGCCGGCCCAGCCGAGGATCAGCAGCGGCGTGCACAGCAGGCCGACCACCGTTGCCAGCAGCAGCGCATGCAGCGGTGTCTTCGCATCGCCCACCGCGCGGCTCACCGCAGTGGCCAGCCACAGCAGGAAGAACACCGGTGCCGTCAGCAACAGCACGCGTGCGTAGACAATGGACTTACTGAGGACCGCTGCCGGCGTGCCCAACGCCACCAGCAGTTGTGGCGCGAAGCCGCCGCCCACAGCCATCACCAGCACCGACAGCAGCAGGATCAGCGCCACCGCGCTGCCAGCCACGGCGCGTGCCTGCTGCGGGCGGCCCGCGCCCCAAGCCTGGCCGATCAGCACCATCGCACCGGTCGCCAGGCCCATTACCAGGGCCAACAGCAGGAAGAAGACCGGAAAGAACGCAGCCGCTGCAGCCACTGCCTGTGTGCCGAGCAGATGGCCGAGGTAAATGTTGTCCAGCGTGCCTGCGGCCAGCTGCAGCGCATTGGTCAGCAGCATCGGCAGCAGCAGGGTCAGATAGGTGCGCCACAGCGGGGGTGCTGCCGGAGGTATCGGATGTACAGGGGTGCTCATGGGGTTCTCTGGGCAACGCGCCGCCCTGCCCGGCGTTTCCGCCAGCAAAGCACGCACAGGGGAAGCGGGCCTGGACCCGCGGTCAGGTGGGGCCGTCGCTCAGGAACGGCGCGATGGCTCAGCCGTCGGCGTGGTCCGCAGGATCGTCGAAGGCCAGGCGCAGGGCGTGGGCGCGTACATCCTCGGGCCAACTCCGTAGCGCTGCTTCCAGGCCCGCGCGGTCATGCGCGAACAGGACGCGGATGGCTTCCTCGAAGCCAGGCAGGTCACCAGCGATGGCCTGCAGGAAGTGATAGGCACGCTCGCTGTCACGACGCTGGCGGTCCTTGTCAGCACCGGCACGGCTGGCCGCCTCCACCAGCCTGCGCAGCACCACCGAGGCACCGCCAGGCTGCTCGGCCAGCCACGCCCAATGGCGCGGCAGCAAGGTCACTTCTCGGGCGACCACACCCAGCTTGGGGCGGCCACGGCCACGTGGGGTTGCGGGCGCCTCTTCGGCCGTGACGTCGGCATCCGTCTCCACGGCGGCGGGAAACGCTTCGTTTACCCGCGCCAGGAGTTCTGCGTCGCTGCCACGCGTATCGAAATCACGGGTGCGGCCGGTGGCGTTGTCGAACACCAGCAGCGGACCGGCAGCGTTGTTGGCACGCAGCTGCTTCAGCGCCAGCGCGGCCACTTCCGGCGTACCGGAAGCGACCAGGTGATGGCCGTCGAAACAACTGAAGGGAGGAAGTCGGGACGCAGGCATGGCAACGGCATCAGAGGCGGTGCGCGAATATTGCCCGGGTAATTCTCTCCCGTCAATATTGCCCGGGTATTAATATGCCAGAAGAGCGTGCCGACCAAAGGTTGGCAGCTACCCGATTTCCCGGCTCACAGGCGGCTGAAGGACCAGCTCACCATGCGCCCGTCCTTGTACGGCATCACGCCGTGGAACGGGCGCGGGTCGGCGTCGAACACCAGCGGCAGGAAGTTGCGGTCGCCCTCCCACATCGGCAGGGTGTCCAGCTTGTCCAGGTCCACCCACTCCAGCGTGCCTTCGTGGTTGCCGCCGTGCGGGGTGCCCTCGAATCCATCGATGACGAACACGAAACCCAGCCAATCCTCGCCGTGCTTGCCGAAGCCTGGCCAGCTGATGGTGCCGCGCAGGCGCATGTCCGTGCAGTCGATGCCGGCTTCCTCGGCGATCTCGCGGCGCATGCCAGCCGCCACATCTTCGGTGGGTTCGATCTTGCCGCCCAGGCCGTTGTACTTGCCCAGGTGATGGTCACCGGGACGGGTGTTGCGGTGGATCATCAGCACCTGGCGACGATCGGGCGACAGCACATAGCCCAGGGTGGCGACGATCGGGGTATACGGCATGGCAGCATCCAGCGGCAGGTCAGCCGTGGATTATGGCCGATCAGCGCACCAGCGACAGGTGGCGCTCTGCCGGCGTGCTGGCGCCGTCGGGATCGCGGCGCAGGGTGGCGACGCCGTGGCCACGTTCGGCCAGGTATTCCAGCCACTTGCCGAGGAAGGTGTTCATCCGCATGCGGTGGCTGATCAGCTCCGCCGGCGGCGGGTACAGACCCATCGTGTCCTGCCAGCGGCGGCCGACGTAGCAATGGGTGGTCTCGGCCTGGCGCGCGTCACGGTACAGACGCACATAGGCCGACGGATCCGGCTCACCGGTGACCGGGTCGGCCAGGTCGTAGGTCAGGCGCAGTTCCACCGTGTAGCGGTGGCACTCGATCACGTCCAGGCGGACATCCAGGCCGTCGCCGATCGAGGAAATGTAGCTGCCCGCCACCAGTCCGGCCGGTTCGAACAGACGCACCAGATGGCGGTAGTTTTCCGCGTACAGGCCCATGAGCCAGCTCAGCCGGCTCAGGCGGGGAATGCGTTCGGTGCGGGGCAAGGCTCGGGCCATGGGTCGATCCTACACGTTGGTGCTTCAACGTGGGGGCGCGCGCGTGCAAGCCAACCCCTGGGTAGTGCCGGCCGCTGGCCGGCAGCCCTGCATCGCGGCCGAAGGTTCATCCACCAGCCGGCCAGCGGCCGGCTCTACCAGATGAGGATCAATACAGCTCGCGCTGCAGCCCCAGCGTGGCCAGCACCTTGCTGGAAATCTCCTCGATCGAGGTATGGGTGGTGCTCAGGGTCGGGATCCGCTCCATCTGGAACATCACCTCGGCCGCAGCCACCTCGCGCTTGCAGGTGTCCAGGTTTGCGTAGCGCGAGTTCGGGCGGCGCTCCTGGCGGATCTGCTGCAGCCGGTCCGGGTCGATGGTCAGGCCGAACAGCTTGCGCCGGTAGTTGCGCAGGCGCGGCGGCAGGCGGTCGCTTTCCAGATCCTCGTCGGTCAGCGGGTAATTGGCCGCGCGCACCCCGTAATGCAGGGCCAGGTAGATGCAGGTGGGCGTCTTGCCGGCGCGTGACACCGCCACCAGGATCACGTCGGCATCGTCGTAGTTCACCGCGATGCCGTCGTCATGGGTCAGGGCGAAGTTCATCGCGTTGATGCGGCGGTGGTAGGTGTCGAAATCGACCATGCCGTGGGCCTGGCCGACCCGGGCCAGGCGCGGACTGGCCAGTTCACGCTCCAATGGCTCGATGAACGGCGCGAACACATCGAGCATCAGCGCGCCGCTGTCGGCCAGGATCAGGCTCAGGCTCTGGTCCACGCAGGAGTTCACCACGATCGGCCGGACCTGGTACCGCTCCCCTGCCGCCTGGATCCGGGCA